>CALRUD020000001.1:0-1301785 GCA_943371225.1 Rhizobium sp. Q54
GATCCCGCCTCCATCTGCGCTGCTCAGCCCAGCCACACGGGGCAAGCGGGAACGGAAACCAATACAACAAGGACACGCCTGGCGTGTCCTTGTGGAGCCCGATTCCGGTTTTCTGCCTTTCAATCCCTTGTGAATGCGCCGAGGAGCGCAGGGCCAGGCGGATCAGGGCTGGCGTTGTCTGAGCCGAAGGCGAGTTTAGCCAGACCCCGCCTGGACCGAGCACCGCAGGTTGCCCGTAGCGCAGCGAAGGGACGCAGGCACCAGGGTCGCCTTTTCTTTTGCTTACTTTTCTTTTGGCGACGCAAAAGAAAAGTGAGTTGCCGCCGGGCAACCCCCGGCCTCAAGACTCCAAACAGAACCCAACCCCCATCCGATAATCCAAATATGCAAATCGAAGAAAAGCCCCCCGGCAACCCGCCCTTTGAAACCCCCTACGCCTGGATAGGCGGCGAGGAAAAAGTCAAGGCGCTGGTCGAGCGGTTTTATGACCTGATGGATCTGGAGCCCGGCTACACCGCGTTACGCGCTGCCCACGGCAGCACGCTGGAGAATGCCCGCGAGCGGCTGTTCTGGTTTCTGTGCGGCTGGCTGGGCGGTCCGCAGTACTACACCGAGCGCTTCGGTCACCCGCGCCTGCGGATGCGCCACATGCCGCAGAACACCGGGGGTGGTTCCATCGGCATCGTCGAGCGCGACCAGTGGCTGGCCTGCATGGACCAGGCCATGCGCGAGACCGGGGTGGATGAAGCCCTTCGCGTTCGCCTCAATGCGTCGTTTTTTCAGACGGCGGACTGGATGCGAAATCGGGGCGAGTAGTGCGGGTGAGCAGGGGCTCAGCCCTGCGTTAATAAAACCACCAGAGCCCCGGCGCCGCCCTCGGCCGGCCGCGCCTGCACAAAGGCCAGCACTTCCTGCTTCTGGATCAGCCAGCTCTGCACCTTGCCCTTGAGCACCGGCGTCTTGCCCGGTGAGCCGAGACCCTTGCCGTGTACCACGCGCACGCAGCGCCAGCCGATTTTGTGGGCGTCCTTCAGGAACTGGGCCAGCGCCTCGCGCGCTTCCTCGCGCCTCAGGCCGTGCAGATCGACCTGCCCCTGAATGCTCCATCCGCCACGACGCAGCTTGCGCACCACGTCCGGACCCATGCCGGGGCGGCGAAAGCTCAGGGCCTCGTCGGTGTCCAGCAGGGTTTCCACATCGAACTCGTCAGAGATGGCTTCGCGCATCACCGCCAGTTCATCGCGCTGTTGTTGCACCGGAATCGGCGCCGGCGGCGAGGGGGCGATCGCGGCCTTGTGCCCTGGCTGATGTCTCGTCGGCAAAGCCTTGACCGGGCCGACGGCGCGAGAAAAGAGTTCTTTTTCAGCGCGGGCTTTGGCTGCGGCAGCCACCCGCGCGATCTCGCGTTCACGCTCCAAAGCGGCCTGGGCTTCAATGGCCTTCTTGACGGCCTTGAGGTCCTGCAGACTCTTGAGCGCTGGCGTTTTCATGGTCCGACTTTAAAGCAGGCCCAGCTCCGCCATCGACACCGCCTGGGAACCCGTGACCACGAAATGGTCGAGTACGCGCACGTCCACCAGACCCAGTGCCGACTTGAGGGTTTGCGTCAGTGCCTCGTCGGCGCGCGAAGGCTGGGCAGCGCCGCTCGGGTGGTTGTGGGCCAGCACCACGCTGGCGGCGTTCAGTGCCAAGGCCCGCACCACCACCTCGCGCGGGTAGACCGAGGTTTGCGTCAGCGTGCCGCGAAACAGTTCTTCCAGCGCAATCAGCCGGTGCTGGCTGTCGAGAAACAGCACCGCAAAAATCTCGTGCGGCCGGCTGCCCAGTTGCAATTGCAGGTAATCGCGCACGGCCTGCGGCGTGGCAAACAGTGGCTTTTCCTTCAGCTCTTCGGCGAGGGCCCGGCGCGCCAGCTCCAGCACCGCCACCAGTTCGGCGCGCTTGGCCGGTCCCAGGCCCTTGATGCTTTTGAGCGCCTCCGGCCCGGTGTGCAACAGGCCGGCCACGCCGCCAAAGGTGTCGACCAGCTCCTGCCCCATCTGCAGCGCATTCTTGCCGGGCAGGCCGGTGCGCAGCAGCAGGGCCAGCAGCTCGGCGTCACTCAGCGCGCTGGCGCCGCGGGCCAGCAGTTTTTCGCGGGGACGGGCGTCTTCGGGGATGTCTTTGAGGAGCATGTTTCGGTGCGGCAAGCGCTGAAAACCCTGGCCATGGGCGGCTGGTGGACAGTTTCTACAATAGGGGCAGTTTACAAATCCCGGCCGGGCACCCCGCGGCCCGTGCGAAAGTTTTATGTCTACCGTGGAATCCCCCGCAGCGCCGGTCGTCCAGCCTGGCTCCTTCCTGACCCTGCACTACCGCATGGCGGGCCCCGCCGTGAACGGCCAGCCGGGCGCAGACATCATCAACACCTTTGATGGAAAACCCGCCACGCTGAGTCTGGGCACCGGGGAGTTGTCGCCCGCCATCGAGCAGCGCCTGCTGGGCCTGGCCGAGGGCACGCGAACCACCTTCGAGCTGGCGGCCGGTGAGGCCTTTGGTGAGCGCAATCCGGAGCTGCTGCAATGGGTGGCGCGCAAGCTGCTCAACGAGTTGGGTGACCCGGCCGAGCAGTACAAGGTCGGCGATGTGGTGCAGTTCCCCACCCCCGATGGCATGGGCCAGTACGCCGGCGCGGTGCAGCAGGTGCGCGCCGATGGCGAGTCGGTACAGTTTGACTTCAACCACCCACTCGCTGGACAGCCGGTGGTGTTTGAAGTGCAGGTGATTGGAGTCTTATGAACGCGTCAGCCCCCAGCCCCCAGGAAATCCTGCTTGCCGAGCCACGCGGCTTTTGCGCCGGTGTGGACCGCGCCATTGAGATCGTCGAGCGTGCCCTCACGAAGTTCGGCGCACCCATTTATGTGAGACACGAGATCGTGCATAACACCTATGTGGTGAACGACCTCAAAACCAAGGGCGCCATCTTCATTGAAGAGCTGGCCGATGTGCCGCCGGGTGCCACGCTGGTGTTCAGCGCGCACGGCGTGAGCAAGGCAATCCAGGAAGAGGCGGTACGCCGCGGCTTCCAGATTTTTGACGCCACCTGCCCGCTGGTCTCCAAGGTGCACGTGGAGGTCGCCAAGCTGCACAAGGAAGGCTACGAATTCATCATGATCGGCCACAAAGGCCACCCGGAGGTCGAGGGCACCATGGGCCAGCTCGACAGCGGCATCCATCTGGTGGAAGACGTGGAAGATGTGGCACGCATTGCGCCCACCCAGACCGCCAAGCTGGCGGTGGTGACGCAGACCACCCTCAGCGTGGACGACGCCGCAGAGATCAGCGCCGCCGTGATGGCGCGCTTTCCGCAGGCGCGCTCGCCCAAGCAGCAGGACATCTGCTACGCCACCCAGAACCGCCAGGACGCGGTGAAGGTGCTGAGCCCGCAGGTGGACATTCTTATTGTGGTCGGCAGCCCGACCAGCTCCAACAGCAACCGCCTGCGCGAGCTGGCTGCCAAGCTCGGCACCGAGGCCTACATGGTCGATGACGCCAGTGAGTTGAAGGAATCCTGGTTCGTCGGCAAGGCCCGCGTGGGCCTCACGGCGGGCGCTTCGGCGCCGGAAATTCTGGTCAAGCAGGTGATCGACCGCATCAAGGCACTGGGCGCGGTGTCGGTGCGCAAGATGCCCGGCATTGAGGAAACCATCAAATTCCCGCTGCCCAAGGGCCTGAAGCTCGATGCGCAGGGCGTGGCCCTGGACGTGGGTGAGAGCCGCCTGCACGAGCAGAACTGACGCCGGCATCACGTTGACATGATGTGCCGATGATCTCGCGCGAACAGATCGAGCGCTGCCAGCAGCGCTTTGACACCGGCTACCGCCACTTCATCCGCCAGACGCCGCTGTGGAAGCTGCCCGGCAAGGCGCTGGGTGTGAACTGCGCCGAGATCTGGCTCAAGCTGGAGCACCTGCAGACGGGTGGCAGCTTCAAGGCGCGCGGCATGCTCAACCGGCTGCTGTCCAACCCCATTCCAGCCAGCGGCGTCATCGTCGCTTCTGGTGGCAACGCGGGCATTGCTACGGCGGCGGCTGCGCGTGAACTGGGTGTGCGCTGCGAGGTGTTCGTGCCCGAGGTCTCCACCCAAGCCAAGCGCGACAAGCTGGCAGCACTGGGCGCGCAGGTGGTTGTGACTGGTGCGGCCTACGCCGATGCGCTGCAGGCCTGCATGGCGCGCCAGCAGGCCACCGGCGCGCTGATGACCCATGCCTACGATCAGCCCGAAGTGCTGGCTGGCTCGGGCACGTTGGCGATGGAAATCGAACAGCAGGGCGGTTTGCCCGATACGGTGCTGGTCAGCGTGGGCGGCGGCGGCCTGATTGGCGGCGTGGCCAGCTGGTTCGGCCAGCGCGCCCGGGTGGTGGCGCTGGAGCCCGAACTCGCACCGACGCTGTTCCGTGCCCGCGAAGCCGGCCAGCCGGTGGATGTACCTGTCAGCGGGATCGCAGCCGATTCGCTGGGAGCCAAACGCATTGGTGCCTTGGCGTGGGAGGCCACCCAGGCCCATGTGCGCGATGCGCTGCTGCTCACCGACGACGCCATCCGCGCCGCGCAGCTCTACCTGTGGAAAGAATTCAAGCTGGCGGTGGAGCCGGCTGCGGCCCTGCCTCTGGCCGCGCTGCACAGCGGGCGATTTGTGCCTGCGCCCGGCGACAAGGTGTGCCTCATCATCTGCGGCGCCAACCTGGATCCGGCGTCGCTTGTCTGAAGTTAATTTGGCCCCGTAGGGAGTTCTAGAAATTCGATTGTCGGGATGCAGGGCAAGGCGCACGGAGCACAGGACACCGGAATGCACTTCGGTGCATGAGGATTCCGAGCACCGCGCAACGCCGCCATGCGCCCGAGAATCGGATTTATAGAAGTCCCTCAATACAATCTCCCCATGTTAGACATCAACCTGCTCCGCAAAGACCTGCCCTCGGCCATCGCCCGGCTGGAAACCCGCAAGAAGCCCCAGGCTTTCCTGAACGTCGAGACCTTTCAGGCGCTGGAGGCCGAGCGTAAGGCGCTGCAGATGCGCACCGAAGAGCTGCAGAACCAGCGCAATACGCTGTCCAAGCAGATCGGCCAGCTCAAGGCCAAAGGCGAAGACGCCAGCGCCGTGATGGCACTGGTCAGCAGCTCCAAGGCGGAACTGGAAACATCCGCCGTCCGGCTAGATCAGATCCAGACCGAACTGCAGGCCCTGCTGCTGGCTGTGCCCAATCTGCCGCATGAGTCGGTGCCCGTGGGCAGCGACGAGCACGGCAACCGCGAGATGCGCACCTGGAGCCCATCCGGGGGCCTGGGCGGCAAGCCCCCCGCGTTCAGCTTTGCTGTGAAAGACCACGTTGACGTGGGCCAGCCGCTGGGGCTGGACTTTGAACTCGGCACCAAGCTCACCGGCTCGCGTTTCACCGTGATGAAAGGCCCTCTCGCGCGCCTGCATCGGGCGCTCGCTCAGTTCATGCTCGACGTGCAGACCGAAGAGCACGGCTACACCGAGTGCTACACGCCCTACATCGTCAATGGTGATTCACTGCGCGGTACCGGCCAGTTGCCCAAGTTTGAAGAAGACTTGTTTGCCGCCAAAAAGGGTGGTCAGGAAGGCGCGGCAGAGGCCGAGAGCACAGCGCTTTACCTCATTCCGACGTCAGAAGTGCCACTGACCAACTTCGTGCGCGACGAGATTGTGGCCGAGGCGCAGCTGCCCCTCAAGTTCACCGCCCACACCCCGTGCTTCCGCTCTGAAGCCGGCAGCTACGGCCGCGACACCCGCGGCATGATTCGCCAGCACCAATTCGACAAGGTCGAGATGGTGCAGATCACCCACCCCGAAAAAAGCTACGAGGCCCTGGAAGCGATGACCGGCCACGCCGAGGCCATCCTGCAAAAGCTCGGCCTGCCTTACCGCGTGGTGTTGCTGTGCACCGGCGATATGGGCTTTGGTGCCACCAAGACATACGACCTCGAAGTGTGGCTTCCCGCGCAGAACACCTACCGCGAGATCAGCTCCGTCTCGAACTGCGAAGCCTTCCAGGCACGCCGCCTGCAGGCCCGCTTCAAGAATGCCCAGGGCAAGAACGAGTTTGTGCACACGCTGAACGGCTCCGGCCTCGCGGTTGGCCGTACGCTGGTCGCCGTGCTGGAGAACTACCAGCAGGCCGACGGCACGGTCGCCATCCCGGCCGTGCTGCAGCCCTACATGGGCGGCCTGAAGGTCCTGACCCCGTCCGCCTGAGGCGCCGCAGGGCCGCTGCCCTGCTAGAATCACGCCTTCGAGCAACGGAGAGGTGGCAGAGTGGCCGAATGTACCTGACTCGAAATCAGGCGTACCGCAAGGTACCGTGGGTTCGAATCCCACCCTCTCCGCCAGTAGTAGGTTCGCAGACGTCCTAGAAAGTCCAAGAACCCCACGCAAAGCCCCGTCAGTCGGGGCTTTGTCGTTTTTGGACGTCCATCAGGGTGCGTTGACAGCCAGATCCAACCGGGGGCATATTTGGGGGCATAAGTCGGGCTTTTCCGACGCTCACCAGGATGTGCCCCCAAATGCCCCTTACAAAAATTGAATGCGACAGGGCGGCGTGCCCGCCTGGTCGCGCTATGGCCCGCCTGGCTGACGAAAAGGGCATGTATCTGGAAGTGACCGCTGCGGGCGGGAAATACTGGCGCATGAAGTTCCGCCACGCCGGCAAGGAAAAGCGGCTGGCGCTTGGCGTGTATCCGGCCGTCTCGCTGGCCGACGCTCGCAAGGCCCGCGATCTGGCGCGGGAAGTCCTCGCGGCCGGGGACGATCCGGCGCAGAGGCGGCGGGATGCCAAATTGACAAAGGCAGCCGGAGACGCTCATACGTTTGAAGCGGTCGCCCGGCAATGGTGGGCTCACTGGAAAGGGCTCAAAAGCACGCGGCACGCAGATTACGTGCTGCGGCGCCTGGAAGCCGATGCCTTCCCCGCCCTCGGCGCGCGGCCGATCGCCACCATCACGGCCCCCCAGTTGCTGGCGATGGCGAAGGCCGTGGAGGCGCGCGGCGCGGTCGATATTGCCAAGCGCTCGCTACAAACTTGCGGGCAGATCATGCGTTACGCTGTCGCGCATGGCCTGATCGAGCGGAACCCGGCTGCTGACGTGAAGCCCGCTGACGCGCTCAAGCCGCACAAGAAAGAAAACTACGCCCGCCTGGACGCGCGGGAAATGCCTGATCTGCTGCGCAAAATTGAGGCTTACCAGGGCAGCCCATACACGCGGCTTGCCATGAAGCTGATTGCCTTGACCTTTGTTCGCACGGGCGAGCTGATCGGGGCGCGCTGGTCTGAGTTTGACCTGGACGAGGCTGAATGGCGCATACCAGCCGAGCGCATGAAAATGCGCACGCCGCATATCGTTGCCCTGGCGCCGCAGGCCGTCGAGGTGCTGCAGGCGCTGCACACGGCCAGCGGCCACTGTGCCTTGCTTTTCCCTGGTGAGCGCGACCATGAAAAGCCGATGAGCAACAACACCATCCTCGGGGCGTTGAAGCGCATGGGGTACGCCGGCCGCATGACCGGCCACGGGTTTCGCGGCGTCGCGTCAACCATCCTCCACGAACAGGGCTATGCGCATCACATCATTGAGCTGCAGCTGGCGCATCAGGAGCGCGATGCGGTTTCTGCCGCCTACAACCATGCAACCTACCTCGCCGAGCGCCGCGCAATGATGATCCATTGGGCGAATCACCTGGACAAGCTGCGTAAGGGCGCTGACATCGTGAAATTCACGCCACGAACCGCATAGCGGGCCGGAAATTGAAAAATCGATGAGGACATGAGGACAAATGACGGAAAGCTAGGGTTCATGCGGTCTAGCGGGTCAAAACAGGTTGAGGACAAGTTGGGGCATTAATGAGGACAAAGTGAGGACATTTCATTCAATGTAATAAATATCCTTCTTTTTCTCTTTTGGATTTCTATGGCTCTTGCCGGAAACGAGCGCGAAGGGGCTCCCCTTTGGCAAAAATCGACCGCCGAGCGCCCCTCGTTTGACAGCCTGCTCGCCTGTGGCGCAGAATGCAGGCAAGCCAGCAATGGCCCGGTGCTTGAAAACACCATCTGATAAGCGGCGCAACCTCCCCGACAGTGAGGTTTTGTCACGTCTGAATTCCGATATCCCGCCACGGGGTATTCACGGTTATGGACGGGATGGCCAAAGCGGCGACGCCTGGCGCACGTCTTATCACGTGTTTTCAACATCCCGTCCACCTTCTTTGCTTGAAACAGGGAGGTGGTTTGAAGTCTCGATAAGGAGCGCCACCATGATTTATCCCGTCCCCGTGCACACGTCTGCACGATCTCCACTTGATCCCATAGCCCACCAGGCTGCAATAGAAAACGCCCTGAGCATGGCGCTTCACCATTTACGCGGCGAAGCGTCCGGGCGTCTGCACGCCGCAACAGCGAAAACCAATCGCGCATTGACGCTACTTAAGCAGGCTTGCAGCAGCGAAGCTTTGGGGGGGCGCAATGTCTAACGCCGCGTTTAAAACAACCTCAGGCGATCTTCTTTTTTTGCCTACGGCGGCGTTACAGCCAGTGCAACAACAAAAAAGGAAAGGTCGGCATCCGAGAGGTGTGATCAACATTAGGCATGGGTATCGGTTGATGCGCTTAGACGCCCTCAGGCGCGAAGTTGCGAGGGAAGAGCTTGAGCGCGCAGAGGAGTTCTATTCCACTTCTAAGTTTGTGTTGGGCAAGGCGTTGGAACGAGTACAGCTGGCCCGTGAGGCTTACCGCATCGCGTCTGCGGAACGAGGTGAAAAATGACAAGGCACCAAAGCACCAAGCTGCGCCCAATGCCAAGTTTCGGGCAGGAGGCTGGCCGCCTTGTCATGCCGCATCTTCTCAGTGATAGCCTGCAGACGAGAATGCGGGCGCTGCTGCCCCGAAGCGTTAGCCAGGCGATGGCCAATGAATTCCTGCGAGGCTGCGGCGCCTGTGCGCAGATCGTGAACGAGGACCTGGGGCGACAAAGCGAAGGCCTTGCCGAGGTGCGTGCGTTCCTTGATGGTCTGTCGGCGGCGGCTCACCGTATGCAGAACGCCATGCATCCGCTGGCCGGCGACGACCAGGCGTCCTTCTACGTCCTGGAGGCCAGCTTTGACGTGTTGCGGCACGACCTGGTGGCGGGCGTTGAACTCCCGGAGGAAACGCCGGAGCTTGGTGAGCTTCTCTCGCGTCTGTGGCGCGACTTGGAGGCCGTGCGCATTGGAGCTGAACATGCGGCTCTCAAAAAGCGCGTAGATAAGCAACGCACAGCCGAGACTGATCGGGCCCGCGTCCTGGTGCGTCTTATCGCGGAATGCTTTGAGCGTGTGGCAGGCAAACTACCGCCTGGGCACAAGGAGGCATGGTTCGCTCACTTCATGAAGGTGATCGGCGACGAGCTCCAGATCGAGTGCGGACACGTCGTTGTGGCTGCGGTTATTCGTGAGCTCAAGACCCCGCCCTGACGTGATGTAAAGAAAAGCTTGTGGCGGGGCTGTGAAGCATGTTCGGCGCATCCGAACATCACCGCACCGCAACAACCTTTTACGCATCAACATGAACGCCAACGCACCCACTCCGCCTGTCCGACTCATCAAGCTTCATGAGGTCGAGAGCCGGGTAGGAATGAAAAAATCCAGCATCTACGCGGCTGTAAAAGATCAGTCCTTTCCTGCCCCTGTGCGCTTGTCCCGTAGATCCGTGGCCTGGTCGTCGGCTGCGGTGGATGCGTGGATCTCGGCCCGCATCGAGGCCAGCCAAGGGGTTTGATCGTGTTCCGCGAGCAGCTGGAGCCCGTGGTGGCGCAGGCCTTGCGCGAGTCGCATGTGTATGGATGTGAAAAGCCGCGCACCATCCCGCCGGCTGATTCGCCAAACCGCCCCGCGCTTGAGCTCCTTTTCAATGTCGCCTTATCGGAACGAGCAAAGAGACCAAATGCAAAAAGATTCGTATATGAGGGCGTGCGCTACAGCATCGTGTGGGCGGGTTCCCGGATGTGTGTTTTGCACGTTCCAAGCGCCCGGATCATCGTCGGCGCACCTGGGCCGCGCAGTGAGTGAGATTCCTCGCCTGGTGGGTCAGGCATGAAGCAGGCGATCACGATTGAACTGGTCCGGGCTGCGCTGCAGTTCGTTTCCTCAAATCTGCCGCGCGACGAATGGGCGCGAGTCGCAATGGCCATCAAAAGCGAGTTTCCCGACGATGCAGGCTTGAGCCTGTTCGTTCATTGGAGCGCGTCGGCCGATGGCTACGACGAAAAGGCCACGAAGAGCACCTGGCGCAGTGTCAAGGCGGCCGGTGGTGTTGGGATTGGCACACTCTTGCGCCTGGCGATGGCAGAGGGCTTCAAGATGCCGCGTGGACACGCTGTGCCAGCTGGCCGAGATGCCGACGCACTGGCGGACATTGAGGCCGACAAGGCGCGCCGTATCAGCGACCAGGCCGAACTAGACCGGGCAGCGCACGCGCGGGCTGCTAATGAGGCTGCAGCGCTATGGGCTGCAGCTGCAGAGACCGGATCCAGTGCCTACTTACTACGTAAAGGAGTCAAGGCATACGGCGTGCGCTTCGCGCCGGATGGCTCGATCCTTGTCCCGCTTCGTGACGAGGCTGGCACGATCATGAATGTGCAGCGCATCGCAGGCAAGAAAGCGACAGGCCCTGACAAGCTGTTTTTGAAGGGTGGTCGCAAGGTCGGTTTGTGGCACCTGGTTGGCGCATCTTCGACGGGTGCGCCGTCCGTCCTCCTGGTCGGCGAAGGTTATGCAACCTGCGCGAGCTTGCATGAGGCGACGGGCTTGCCGGTTGCCGTGGCCTTTGATGCCGGCAACCTGGGGCACGTCGCGAGGGCTTTGAGGCAGTGCTTCCCAAGTGCGCTGCTCGTTATCTGTGGTGACGACGATGTACAGACGTTTGCACGAACGGGCAAGAATCCGGGCCGTGACAAAGCCACCGCAGCCGCGAGGGCGGTGCGTGGCATCGCCGTATTTGCGGAACAGCTGCCCGAAGAGGCGAGCGACTTCAACGACCTGCACCAGGCGCGCGGCCTGGAGGAAGTCAAGCGGACCGTTGTGCGTGCGATCGAAAGCCACAAGGCCGAGGCCGCGCCTGTGCAGACGTCTGGAAAAGAGCGCGCCTTTGATGTGTTCGGCGTCAATGACGATGGTGTATGGCACGAAGGGATTGACCAGGAGGGCAAGCGCAAGCCGCCTGAGTGGATCTGCAGCCGCCTTAACGTCGAGGCTTTGACGCGCGACCAGGACGGCGGCGGGTGGGGTTACCTGCTGACTTTTTCAGATCCTCTCCGGCACGCGAAGCAATGGGCCATGCCAGCACGGATGTTGTCCGGCGACGGCGGCGAATATCGGGCGACGCTGCTCAACATGGGATTGCGGATTGCGACTTCGCCACGGGCCCGCAACCTCCTGACGCAGTACATACAGACGCGCATGCCCGATGAGTTCGCCAGCTGCTCCGACCGTATCGGCTGGCACGGCCGCGCCTTTGTTTTGCCAAAAGAAACCATCGGCGACCACGCTGAGCGAATCGTTTTCCAAAGCGATAGCCAGATGGAAAACACCTTCAAGGCAAAGGGCAGCGCTGAACAATGGCGCGATCGCGTCGGCAGTTTGTGCGCCGGAAACTCTCGCCTGGTGTTTTCTGTGAGCTGCGCTTTCGCCGGGCCGCTGCTGCGACCTGCCGGGATGGAAAGCGGCGGCTTTCATCTACGGGGGGACTCCAGCTCCGGCAAGACCACCGGCCTCAAGCTGGCGGCAAGTGTTTACGGCGGGGCCAACTACCTACAGCGCTGGCGCACGACTGACAACGCCTTGGAGGCCATTGCGGCGCAGCACTGCGATTCCCTACTCATCCTGGATGAGCTCGCCCAGGTCGACCCCAAGACCGCAGGGGAGTGCGCCTACATGCTCGCCAATGAGCAGAGCAAGGCCAGATCGACGCGCACAGGCATGGCGCGGTCGCGTCTGAGTTGGCGGCTGCTCTTTCTGTCTGCCGGCGAGCTTGGCCTGGCTGACCACATGGCCGAAGGCATGAAGCGGACGCGCACAGGGCAGGAGGTCCGCATGGCTGACATTCCAGCCGATGCGGGCGCCGGCATGGGCATGTTTGAGGATCTACACGGCTTTGAGGGTGGCGCGGCGTTTGCGCGGCACCTTACGCACGGTGCAGCGGCGTTCTATGGCGCGCCTGGTCATGCGTTTATCTCCTGGGCTTGCGAGCGTGCAGACACACTCGCAAAGCGCGTCCGCGAGGCTGCTGCTGCCCTGGCCGGGCAGATCGTGCCGGCCGGGGCCTCGGGGCAGGTCGAGCGAGTCGGTGCGCGCTTCGCCCTGGTCGGCGTGGCTGGCGAGCTTGCCACAGAGGCCGGCTTGACGGGCTGGCCGGCAGGATCTGCGGAGAGTGCGGCAAAAGTCTGCTTTGACGCCTGGCTGGTTTCGCGTGGCGGCATAGGCAATGGCGAGGATCTTTCGATGTTGCGGGCGGTGCGGCGCTTCCTGGAGCTGGGCGGAGAGGGGCGGTTTACCTGGTGGCACCGTGCAGCAGATGACCATAACGTCAAGACCCTCAACCGGGCGGGCTTCCGGCGGTTGCTCGGGATAGACGGCGATCCGATCAAGACCAACAGCCAGCACCTGCAGGAATTCGGCGACCGCATGCCGGCAGCGCGCGGGGAAGAAACAACGGTTGAATTCTTTCTTCTGGCCGAAGTGTTCAGGGGTGAAGTCTGTGCCGGCTTTGACCATCGGGCGGTTTGCAAGGTGCTGCTGCAGCACGAATGCCTGGTCCCCGACAAGGGCCGTGCCTATGACTGCCGGCCGCGCCTGCCTGGCCTGGGCGACAAGGTCACTTGCTATCGCATTAACTCGCGCATCTTCGCGCTGGACATTTGAAGGACACCATGCCACTTAGCCCGGATGAATATGAGATCTTGCGCCTGTACTTGGAGGCCGTTTTTCGCGGTGATGAAACTCCGACACTGCGCGACGAAGAGGGGGCAGCACTCCTGACTGTCATCACGAAAGCAGCAGCAGAGCCCGCAGCACTCGCACGGCTTGGTAACCGCGCCCTGTCTCTCTTGTTGAGTCGCCTTTCCTACGGGGGCGTGGCTCAAGCAACATCTGCAAAATTATTTGATCGGCTGAAATGCCGATGATAAAATTGCGGTTATCGGTCGCAGAGAAGTTCCATCGGGCTTTTTTGCTTTCCGCGGATTGCGGTAGATCCCCACGGGAAAAGCGCGCGTCAAGCAGTTAATTTTTTAACCTGGCTTGCGTGCGCTTTTTCTTTGCACGCTGGCCTTTCACAAGGAGTACATCGTGTCTAACCAAAATGATCAGCGCGCAGAAGACGAAACAAACCGTCGCGCATTCGTCGCCGTGTGCGCAAAGATCGGCACACCGAAAGCAGCAGAGGCTAGCGCTTCCGGCACATACACCGAGCTGCACAACAGTCGCAAGGAAGTTCGGCGCATGGTCAACAAGATCACTGCTGAATCGGCCGAGCGCGAGCAGACACCAGAAGAGGTGCGCGCTCTGCACCACGCAATGGTGCTTATGTCCCGCATCGATTCAACGCTTGACCTGGTCGACGAACGCAAATCGACCCAGGCGGCAGGCCTCAAGGTGATGCGTTCGCAGGCAGATTTTGAGAAGGCCTATTTGGGCAATGGCCCATCGGATATGACGGTGGCGGACTTCTTTCGGGGCGTCGCAAATCTCAACCCTACCGAAAGGGTGCGCAATGCCCTTAGCGAGGGCACCAATACAACGGGTGGCTTCACCGTGCCCAATGAGCTCATGCCGGCCATCTTGGGCGCGCTCTCACCGAACTCGTCGCTGATGCAAGCGGGTATGGGAATTGTCAGTCTGGAGGGTGGGCCGGGCGCAAAGACCTTCACTACGGCCATTGTTGATGCGATTCCCACTGCTGGATGGCGCCTTGAAAACGGTAACGTGGTGGAATCTGAGCCGACCTTTCGCGGAGTTGTCGCGGCACCTAAGAGCCTCGCTTTCCTTTTCAAGATCAGCCGAGAACTGCTGGCTGACTCTGCGAACATTGATGCCGCGTTGATCCAAGCGATTGGCCAGTCATTCGCGTCCGCATTGGACTTGGCCGGCTTGCGCGGCTCCGGAGCAGGACCGATCCCGCTCGGCCTGAAGAATACTGCGGGTATCCAGACCGTCGACAACGGTGTTGACGGTGCACTACTGGACGGGTACTCCAATTTGTTCTCGGCCGCTCAGGACATCCTGCAGGCCGATGCTCCGATGCCAACTGCAGCCATCATGAGTCCGCGATCGCTGGTGCGGCTGGGTGGCTTGCTTGACTCCACCGGTCAACCTTTGCTCATTCCGCCGATGCTCCAGGGGGTAAAGCAGATCTCATCAAGCCAGATCCCCAACAACCTGGTGGTTGGCGCCAGCGCGGATTGCAGCGAGATCTACGTGGGCGACTTCACAAAGATGCTCATGATGCTGCGCGAGGGCGTGAGCGTTCAGCGTGTAGACCAGCTGTATGCGGCAACCGGGCAGATCGGATTTGTCTGCCATGTGCGGGCTGATTTCTCGGTGATGTACCCGTCCGCTTTTGCCCTGGTCAGCGGCGTTCGTTAGTGAAATACCTGGTCGGGCGAGAGAGCAAGCCCATAGCTCGACCAGGCTGCAGCAACCGGAGTCGCTGTAGCTCTCGTATGGGCTCGTATGGCAGTGTCACGAGAGACGGCACTGTGACGAGGCTCACCGCTAGCCTCCTTTAGCTAGCTGTACGCCTCACCTTCGAGCCGCCTTCAAGGCGGCTTTCTCATGTCCGCGCTGGCTAGGGTGGTGTGGTGGAGCCACTCACGCGCGCTGTTCGGTCTGATTCCAGATAAGTACAAGCGTCTGCACACTTGTCCTCAATGTCCTCAATTCAATTTGATTTGTCCTCAATCAAAATGAGGACACACAAACCCAATACTGGCGCGGCCTGCAGCCCGATTCGGTGGTTTGTCCTCAATGTCCTCACTTTTTTTTGCGTGAAGGCGAAGGCGAAGGCGGGGGGAGGTCAAAAGTCTTCAGCCCTATTTTTGGAAACTGATCGCTTGTGATGATTTTTACGCGCGCAGGTTAGAGGGGGTGGGGGGGTTAGGTCTGGCTCTGGGGGCACATTTGGGGGCACATTCTGAGAAAGGCGAATCCGAAACCCTGTGTTTATAAGGCTTGCAGGCCATCATGTGAACGACACCCTCTCCGCCAAATAACAAAAAACGGGCCATCAGGCCCGTTTTTTCGTTGGGATCTGCCAGATGGTTCAGCTGCTGCCCAGTTTTTTGCAGTCAGTCTTGATCTGCGCTGTCTCGATGGCTTCGACTTCGCCTTTGTACTTGGCGACATCTCCTGCATGATCCCCGGACAACTTGCTGGCGGGAACCAGGACGAAGAAAACAGTCGCCGCGTCCATGTTGGCCTTGCTGTCTTGCAGTTTGGAGTACTCAGCCAGTTTCGCCCTTGCGCCGGCCATGCTGTCGGTCAGTTGAGGGCAGGTTTGACCCATGTATTTCTCGTGAGAGACAAACGACGCGGAGATGCTTTCGGGTCTGGTTGCGCAACCTGCCATTGCGATTGCAGCGGTCATTACGAAGAGTCGAGTGGTTTTGGTGAACAAGAAAATCCCTTTGTTGACGTGAAAGTGCACGTTACCAAGCGTAACATCGAACGCGGGGATCGTGACTTGCTTCTGGTTGCCAACCCGCTTGCACGGGCAATATTCACCGGCACGGAATCCAGTCAATCCGGTTCAGGCGTCGCGCTACCAGGGGATGAGTCCCGCATCAAGCAGACTGCTTTTGACGCACTGTGCCCCGCCGCGCCGAATGCATTCATCCCCCTGTCGACGCATGCTCTGTGGCCAACAAGGGTGCTGGATCGGTCGCAGTTGCTGGAGCAGGATTGGCGACAGAAAGATCACTGAACCCCAACCGCCCCCAGAACGGCAAACGCAAGGCCGGCGCGTTGAAGTCGATGCCGAAGTTCAGCCCCAGCACGTTGAATTCCAGCCCTTCCTGCACACCCAAGCTCACGCCCAGTAAACCCAGCAGCGAGAACTGCAGGCCCGAGCCCGACGTCGAGATGCCGATGGGATTGGTCAGCGGCCGGTAGTCTTTGCCGATGGCGTTGGCGGGCAGGTCGAGCTTAAGCGCAGGCACTTCGCGCCCGATGTGCGCTAAAAACGTGTTGCTGTTGGGGCCGGGGTAGCTGCGGTACTGCCTGGCATAGGGGTAGCTGGCAATCGCTGCCTCCACGGCATCGATCATGGGCTCGACGCCTTCGCCGCGGTGGTCCACCAGCAGCTCGGGGGTGGAGCCGTACCAATACCCGTCGGGCACTGCGTAGTCACGCTGCACGACATTCGGCGCGCGCCAGCCCACGACGTCGTAGCGCGTATAGCTCGTCTCGCCCTTGCGTTTGTAGATGATCCAGGGGTGCACGGCGAAATTGCCGCGCCAGCCGTAGGTGGCGGCCGCATAGACCTGAACAATAGCCCGCTCCGCTTCCTGCACCGGGTCGGGCGCGATGCCGGCCGAATACCTGGGTGCGGTAATCCAGCTGCGGCGGGGCGTGTCTGTGCTGGTGGCTGCGGTATTGACCGCATGGTCCTGCGCCAGTGCGGCATGGGAAATCAGAGCGAGAGGTGCCAGGAGGCCAGCACGAAGCCATTGGAGTGGATTTTTCACGGGCTTGATTATCTGAATTGCATGTATCCGGGGTGTGTAGCCCCGCAATGGGCTTGGGGCGTGCGGGTGCTTTACGGGTTACCTTCTGCGGTGCCAGATGCATACAGCGTGCCACGCTGCTAATCAAACCTGGGGGCAGATGGACCAAGCCACTGGGCTGAGCTGTGTGCAGTCATTGCGCTGCGGCGAGTGCGTGGCTAGGGTTACTACTAGATACCAAGCGGGGACCGGCGGACCTTGCGGGCGACTCTATTGGCGTTGCGCCTGCTCGCTCTTTGACTGGGCACTGAGAGGCATTTCGGGTGCCTTTCTCCCCGTACGGATCGGTTCTTTTTCACTCGTATTACGACTGAAACATGACTGTTTTAATCGAAAGATATGGGTTACTATTAAATCGAACTTGTTACACGCCGCAGCGTGTGATCGTCTTTCAACCCTAGCTGAATCGAGGAGCTGACCATGGCTACAGAAGGATCTGTCGCGCCGAAAGAGCGTGTCAACATTGTTTACCGCCCCGCCACCGGCGACGCCAAATCCGAGGTCGAACTGCCGCTGAAACTGCTGGTCATGGGTGACTACACCCTTCGCCAGGACGACACGCCGCTGGAGGAGATGAAGCCCATCAACATCGACAAGGACAACTTCAACGACGTCCTGAAGGCCCAGAAGCTGTCGCTCGACATGACGGTGCCCAACAAGCTCGATGAAAAGGCCGAAAAAGACGCTGTTCTGGCCATGAACATCAAGTTCGACTCGATCAATGATTTCTCCCCCGACGCCATTGTCGATAAGGTGCCCGAGCTCAAGCAGATGATCGAACTGCGCGACGCCCTGAAGGCGCTCAAGGGTCCGCTGGGCAACATTCCGGACTTCCGCAAGAAAGTCCAGGAGCTGGTGCAGGACGAGGGAGTGCGCGCCCGGCTGATGTCTGAGCTCGGCGTTCAGGACAAGTAAAAGAAAACCGCATCGCGAGAGGAACCCACAATGGCTGATACCAACAAACAGACAGAAGCAGCGCCAGGCGCCGCAGAAGAAGCGGGCGGCTCCCTGCTCGACCAGCTGGTCGAGTCGGCGCGCATCAAGCAGGGCGACGACGCCTATTCCATCACCCGGCATGGCATCCAGGCTTTTGTGTCGCAGCTGCTGGAGCCTCAGCGCTCGGTGGAGCGCGTGACGCAGGCCACCGTCGACGACATGATTGCCGACCTCGACAAAAAGCTCTGCGCCCAGGTGGATGCGATCCTGCACCACCCCGACTACCAGAAGATGGAATCGGCCTGGCGCTCGCTCAAGTTCCTGGTGGACCGCACCAACTTCCGCGAGAACGTCAAGATCCAGGTGCTCAATGTGAGCAAGACCAAGCTGCTCGACGACTTCCAGGACGCAGCCGACATCACCAAGTCGGGTCTCTACAAGAACCTGTACACGGCCGAATACGGCCAATTCGGTGGCCAGCCCTTCGGCGCCATGATCGGCAACTACGAGTTCGGCCCCGGCGGCCAGGACATCAAGCTGCTGCAGTACGTGGCCAGCGTTGCGGCAATGGGCCACGCGCCCTTCATCGCCGCCACGGCGCCCGAGTTCTTCGGTGTCGAATCCTACGAGCAGTTGCCCAACCTGAAAGACCTCTCGTCGATCTTCGAAGGCCCGCAGTTCGTCAAGTGGAACTCCTTCCGCGAGACCGAAGACGCCCGCTACGTGGGCCTCACGCTGCCGCACTTCCTGCTGCGCGTGCCCTATGGCATGGACACCGTGCCGACCAAGAAATTCAACTACAAGGAAGACGTCTCCGGTGGCAACAACAACTTCCTTTGGGGCAATGCGGCCTTTGCGTTCGCGTCGCGCCTGACAGGCAGCTTTGCCGACTACCGCTGGTGCGCCAACGTCATCGGCCCGCAGGGTGGTGGCGCGGTGGAAGACCTGCCGGTCTACACCTATGAGTCGATGGGCGAACTGCAGAACAAGATTCCGGCCGAGGTGCTGATCTCCGAGCGCCGCGAGTTTGAACTGGCCGAGCAGGGCTTCATTGCGCTGACCATGCGCAAGAACAGCGACAACGCTGCCTTCTTCTCTGCCAATTCGGCACAAAAGCCGAAGTTCTTCGGCAACAGCAAGGAAGGCAAGGAAGCCGAGCTCAACTACAAGCTCAGCACGCAACTGCCCTACATGTTTGTGGTGAGCCGCCTGGCGCACTACATCAAGGTGATCCAGCGCGAGAACATCGGCACCTGGAAAGAGCGTGGCGACCTCGAGAGCGAGTTGAACATGTGGATTCGCCAGTACGTGGCCGACATGGACAACCCCGCAGAGGGCGTGCGCAGCCGCAGGCCGCTCCGGCAGGCGGAAATCACCGTCTCGGACGTCGAAGGCGATCCGGGCTGGTACCGCGTGGACTTGAAGGTACGTCCGCACTTCAAGTACATGGGCGCTTCGTTCAGCCTGTCCCTCGTGGGCAAGCTCGAGAAGAAGTGAGTTGTCGCCCGGGATTCACCCCGGGCGGCCTTTATTTCAGCTGTAACTTTCGCGGTCGGCTCCTGAAATGGAACCGAAACAGGGTCTTCGCACAATACACCCATGCACAGCGAAAAGTGTTTGAAGGATGTGCAGATCACCCGGTCAGCGAAAGCCGGTCAGGGTGATGAGGAGGCCAAGGCCCCTGTGTTTTATTCAGGACTTTGACCGGGTTTAAAACAGTTTTGCAACCTCAACTTATTAAAGGGAACTCATCATGCCAATGCCATGCTATCTCATCGTCGAAGGCGAAAACCAGGGAAAAATCGAAGGCTCCGTCAAAGTCAAAGGCCACGAAGGCAAGATCCTCGTGCAAGCCGTTGACCACACCATCGAGATTCCGAAAAGCCCCCAGAACGGCCTGCCCACCGGCAAGCGCATCCACTGCCCGATGACCTTGACGAAGGAAATCGACAAGTCGTCGCCCAAGCTGTTCCAGGCGCTGACCTCGGGCGAACAACTCAAGAGCGTCAGCCTCGAGTTCTACCGCATCTCGCCCAAGGGCACGGAAGAGAAGTACTACACCGTCAAGCTGTCGGCCGCCATCCTGACCAGCATGAAGTCGTGGACCCCGAACTGCCTGAACCCCGAGAACAAGCAGATGGGCCACATGGAAGACGTTGCCTTCACCTACGAGAAGATCACCTGGACGTACGAGCCGGATGGTATCGAGGCTGAAGACTCCTGGCTGGCTCCGAAGTAAGGCCTGATCAGTTGCGCGGCCTGACGGATTGAGCGGACTGAGCGGTGAAGGAGCGACGACTTCTGGAAAGAATTGCGGCGTGGGAGCAGGGGGGTCAACGGACCAACCAGACCCAGGTCGAGATTCTGGTCAGATCAGTCACCGAGCACCTTCGCCGCCTGCTCAACACCCGTCAGGGCAGCGTGCAACTGGACCCGGCTTTCGGCGTCCCCGACTTCACCAATATCGCCGGCGGGCTCACTGCGGGCTCCACGGGCGATATTGAGGAAGAGATTCGCCGCATGGTTCTGAAGTACGAACCACGTATCAAGTCTCCCAAGGTCACCCTGGGCCGTGAATCGTCTGATTTGCTGTCCATCCGTTTTGTTCTTGAGGGCCGGCTGGAAGTTGACGACCGCGAGATTCCCTTGCAGTTGTCCACCACCGTCGGCTCCAGTGGCAAGGTCAACATCAACTGAAGTGCTGATTTCCTGATTCCCGACGAACCCACCCCCTAACTGATTCCTCGAGCGAGCGCAAAGACCATCATGTTCAATCGGTACTACGAAGAGGAATTGAACAAGCTCAAGGGCCTGGCCGTCGAGTTCTCGCAAGCCAACCCCGCACTGGCCCCGATGCTCTCGGGCGCCTCGGCGGATCCCGATGTGGAGCGTCTGCTCGAAGGCGTGGCATTCCTCACCGGCCTCACGCGTCAGAAGTTGGACGACGAGTTTCCGGAATTTGTCCAGGAACTCTCCAGCCTTCTTTTCCCGCATTACCTGCGGCCCATTCCGTCCTGTACCCTGGTGAGCTTTGCGCCCAAGGGCGTCATGACGGAAAGCGTGCCGATTGCCGCCGGCACCCGGCTCGATTCGGTGCCTGTCGATGGCACACCGTGCCGCTTTCGCACCTGTGTCGACATGCACGTGCACCCTATCGCGCTTCAGGCGGCCCGGCTGGTCAGCGGTGCGGGCAAGTCACCGCGACTGGTGCTGCGCTTTGAACTGCAGGGCATCGACCTCACGCAGTGGAAGCCGCACCCGATCCGTTTGTTTCTGGGCAGCGGCTATGCCGAGGCGTCCAAACTGCTGCTCCTGCTGGTCAACCACGTGAAGTCGGTCGTGGTGTCGGCTGAGGGCGCTACGCCGCTGGAACTCGGCGCCAAGGCGCTGCGCATGGCCGGTTTTGACGGCGAACTGCTGCCTTATCCTTCCCACGCCTATCAGGGCTACCGCAACCTGCAGGAATTTTTCGTGCAGCCCGAGAAGTTCCTGTTCGTTGACCTGGAGCGCCTCGATCAATGGCAGAGCCGCGGCGCCAGCAACGCCTTCGAGGTCACGCTGACGCTCGACCAGCTGCCCGAGTGGATGCCCGAGATCCGCGAAGACAGTTTTCTGCTCAACGTCACGCCGGCCGTGAATCTGTTCGAGCACGTGGCTGACCCGATCAACCATGAGCACCGCGCCACCGAGTACCGCGTCACGCCCGAGGCCGTGACGCGTGAGCACTACCAGATCTATTCGGTCGACAGCGTGGTGGGCTACCAGCTGGGCGCCTCGCGCGAGCGCACCTACCTGCCTTTCGGCCTGCTGCGCCATGACGGCAGTGCGGCGCTCAGCTACCGCACCACTTTGCGTTCAGCCACCGTGGGTCGGGGCAGCGATGTGTTTCTGTCTGTGGCCTATCCGGCTGGGGAAATTCCGCGGCCGGAGACGCTGTCGGTCCGCATCACCTGCACCAACCGCCAGTTGCCTGAGGGTCTGAAGCTTGGCGACCTGTGCCAGCCCACCAGCAGCTCGCCGGACCGCATGAGCTTTCGCAACATCCGCCCGATGACGCCGCCGCTCAATGCACCCACCGGCGAGAACCTGTTGTGGCGCCTGATTTCCCACGTGTCGCTGAATTTCCTGTCGATTGCCAACGCCGCCAATTTGCGCGCACTGCTCGACCTGTATGTGTTTTCGGGCCGCCAGGAGCAGGGCCAGGAAATGGCGAACCGCCGCCGCATCGAGGGCATTCAGGAAGTCATCGCGACGCCCGAAACGCGGCTGGTCGGCCGCGGCAGCGTGCTGCGCGGGCAGAAAGTCCGCATCAAGTGCCGGCTCGATTTTTTTGCAGGTATCGGCGACATGTACCTCTTCGGGTCCGTGCTCGACCGCTTCATTGCCGATTACGCCGGCATCAATTCATACACCCGCGTCGAACTTGAAGACGCATTCACTGGAACGGTATTCCAATGGCCACCCCGACTGGGTCAGCAAGCTTTGCTGTAGAAGAGCAGCTTCTCGCCCAGGGCGAGAGGTTCTCCTACTTCCAGGCCATCCGCCTGCTGCGCCTGCTCGGCGCTGCGCGCGGCATGCCGCAGGACCACCTGCGCATCCGGCCACGGCTGAGTCTCGGCTTTCCGGAAAACGACATTGACCGCATCGAGTACCTGCCAGAAGGCAAGGGCTACCGGGTCACCGCCAACTTCTTTGGCCTCTACGGCGTGGCCTCGCCGCTGCCGACCTACTACACCGAGGACCTGTTCGAGCAGGAGCGTGAGGGCCGCCACGCCACGCGCGATTTCCTTGACGTCATTCACCATGCGATGTATCCGTTGCTGTTCGAGGCATGGCGCAAGCATCGCCTGCAAGACCGCGTGGTGGAAGACGGTGATGCCGATGTACTCGACCAGCTCTACGCGTTCACCGGCCTGCACAACCGCAAGCTGCGCGAAGAGCTACCCGAGAGCGGTGACCTGCTGCGCTACGCCGGCCTGTTCAACCAGCGGCCGCGTTCGGCATCGGGTTTGCAAACGCTGCTGGCCGATGCATTCCACCCGGCCTGCGTGCGCATCGAGTCCTGCACGTTGCAGCATCTGCCAATTCCGTCAGACCAGTGCCTGCGTCTGGGCATACAAGCGCACTGCCTTGGCGAAGAAACCCACCTTGGCTCGCAGATCGACGACTACAGCAGCAGCCTGACCATCAGCCTGACCGATCTGCCGGAAGACCTGTTCCATCAGCTGCTGCCCGGCACGGCTGGCCATGCGCGGCTGCAGTTTTTGACGCGCTTTTACCTGATTGATCCGCTCGAAGTCCGTGTGGAACTGGAGCTGCGCCACGACGACGCCCGTGCCGCCCGCACGCTGGCCGAGCCCCTGACATCCGGTGCCGACGCCGCCATGCCCAACTGGTCACGGCTGGGGCTGGACACCTGGCTGGTTCCCGAGCAGGGTCATGAGCCCACCTCGGTCCGTTTTTCACTCTGACTCGCTACCGACTCCCTACTCATAGCTGCCCATAGGAAGAAGACATCATGCTGCTGGTTGAACTCAAACCCCTGGTTGGTCGCCTCAACGCCTTTGCCAAGCAATCGCTGGAAGACGGTGTGGGCCTGTGCGTCTCGCGCAGCCACTATGAAATCACCGTCGAGCACCTGCTGGTCAAGCTGTTTGACAACCCGCAGGCCGACATCGCGCTCATGCTGCGCCAGGAGGGGCTGGACGCGGCGCTCATCAAGCGCAACATTGACCGCGCGCTGGAAGACATGCGCACCGGCAACGCCGGCAAGCCCGCCTTCTCGCCGCTGCTGCTCGAACTGCTGCAAGATGCTTGGCTGATCGCTTCTGTCAATCTGGGTGAAGGCCGAATTCGCTCCGGTGCGGTTCTGCTGGCCTTCCTGGCACGCGCCACCTACTACGCGACTGGCGACTACGCGGAACCGCTGCGCGCCCTGAACCGTGAATCGCTACTCAAGGCCTTTGGCACCTCCTGCGCCGCATCGGTTGAAGAAACCGCTGGCGCCGGTGAGGGCGGTACTCCGGGTGCAGCGCCTTCCGGTGGTGATGGCAGCGCGATCGCCCGCTTCTGCGAGAACTTCACTGACAAGGCCCGCGCGGGCAAGATTGACCCGGTGTTCGGACGCGACAAGGAAATCCGCCAGATGGTCGACATCCTGGCGCGCCGCCGCAAGAACAACCCGATATGCGTTGGCGATCCGGGTGTCGGCAAGACGGCGGTGGTCGAAGGCCTGGCGCTGCGCATTGTTGATGGCGATGTGCCCGATTCACTCAAGGAGGTCAGCATCCTCGGGCTCGACATGGGCCTGCTGCAGGCTGGCGCCAGTGTGAAGGGTGAGTTCGAAAACCGCTTGAAGAACGTCATCTCCGAGGTCAAGGGTTCAGCCAAACCCATCATCCTGTTCATCGACGAGGCGCACACCCTGATTGGGGCGGGTGGCCAGGCTGGTACCTCAGACGCTGCCAACCTGCTCAAACCGGCGCTGGCACGCGGCGAGTTGCGCACCATTGCCGCCACGACCTGGGCTGAGTACAAGAAGTATTTCGAGAAAGACCCGGCCCTGGCCCGGCGCTTCCAGCCGGTCAAGCTGGACGAGCCTGATCTGGCCACCGCGGTCATCATCCTGCGCGGGCTGAAAGAGAAATACGAAGACGTGCACCACGTCGTGATGCGCGACGATGCCATCGTGGCCGCCGCCGAGCTGTCGAGCCGCTACATCACCGGCAGGCAGCTGCCCGACAAGGCCGTTGACCTGCTCGACACCGCCTGCGCACGCGTCAAGGTGCTGCAGAGCGCCAAGCCCGATGTGCTCGAAGACAAGGAGCGTCAAATCCAGGCGCTGGAGCGTGAGCAGCGCGGGCTGGAGCGCGACCGCGACAACCACCAGCCGGTGGACATGGAGCGCCTTGCCGCGATTGATGGTCTGATGAAAGATCTGGCCAAGGAAGCAGACGAGCTGCGCGTCGTCTGGGAGCGGCAGAAAACCGCCGCCGATGCGCTGCTGGCCGCTCGCGCTGCCAGCCACGCTGCCAAGGCGGCCAATGCCTCCGCCGAAGAAATGGCGCAGCTCTCCGATGCGGTGGCCGCCGCCGGCAAGGCGTTTGAAGAAGCGCAGGGCAGCACGCCCCTGGTTCGTGTGGATGTAGACCCGGACGTGGTCGCCAAGGTGGTGTCGGACTGGACCGGTGTGCCGGTCGGCAAGATGCTGCGCGACCAGGCCGAGAGCGTGATGCGCATGGCCGAGACGCTGAGCGCCCGCATCCAGGGCCAGGACCACGCGATGCACCAGATCACCGAGATCCTGAAGATCGCCAAGTCGGGCCTGAAAGACCCGCAGCAACCGCTGGGTGTGTTCCTGCTGGCGGGACCATCAGGCGTCGGCAAGACCGAGACCGCGCTGTCGGTGGCCGACATTTTGTTTGGCGACGAGAAATCGACCGTCGTCGTCAATATGAGCGAGTTCCAGGAAAAGCACAACGTCAGCCGCCTGATCGGCTCGCCCCCTGGCTATGTGGGTTACGGCGAGGGCGGGGTGCTGACCGAGGCAGTGCGCCAGCGCCCTTATTCGGTGGTGTTGCTCGACGAGGTGGAAAAAGCCCATCTCGACGTCATGAACCTGTTCTATCAGGTGTTTGACAAGGGCATGCTGTCGGACGGTGAAGGCAAGGAGATTGACTTCTCCAATACCGTCATCTTCCTCACCTCCAACCTGGCGACGGATGTAATCACCGAAATGACGGCGGGCGACGAGAAGCCCGACGCCGCCACCTTGCTGGCTGCGGTGCGCCCGATTCTCTCGGCCCATTTCAAGCCGGCGCTGCTGGCGCGCATGACGGTGATTCCCTACTTCACCCTCGCGCAGGACGCGCTGGCTGGCATCGTGCGGCTCAAGCTCAACAAGGTGGTGCAGCGTCTGGCGCACAACAACAAGATGCGCTTCACCTACACCGATGCGGTGGTCAAGCAGATTGCTGCGCGCTGCACCGAGGTGGAAACCGGTGCCCGCAACATCGACTTCATCCTGCGTGGCAGCGTGATGCCGCTGATGTCGCAGGAAATTCTCGCGCGCATGAGCAGTGGCATGCAGCCTGCCGGCGTGGAACTGGATATGGACGCGGGTGGCGAGTTTGCCGTCCGCTTTGTGGACGCTGCCGCTGCCGCGACCTGAGTCGCCCGGAGCAGCACGCTGAACTTTTTCGTGGAATACAGGACATCCCATGACTTCGCTTGACAAAAACCTCAACGCCGCCAACAGGCGGTTCTCATTCAAGTCTGCTGCGTTTGCGGAAGACAAGTTTTCGGTGGTGCGTGTTGACGGCACCGAGGCCATCTCCAAAGACTTCAACTTCGAGCTGATTCTGGTGTCAGACGACGGCGAAGTGGACTTTGCCAACATGCTGGCCAACCCGGCGACCTTCACGCTTTACGCGGTGGGCGGAACCGACGGCCATGCCTACCACGGCGTGCTGTCCGAGTTCGAGCAGTTGCACCAGGCGGGCGCGCTGGTGTTCTACCGCGCGGTGCTGTCGTCCAAGCTGCACAAGATGACGCTGTACCGCACGTCGGACGTGTTCCTCAATGACCAGACCATTCCCGATGTGCTGGACGCCGTGTTCAAGAGCAACCAGCTCACCTCGGCCGATTACCGCAAGGACTTCAAGGGCAGCTACCGCAAGCGCGGCTTCGTCTGCCAGTACCAGGAAACCAACTTTGACTTCGTCTCGCGCTGGCTGCAGAAGGAAGGCATTTACTATTACTTCGACCAGAGCGGCAGCAGCGAAAAGCTGGTGCTGCTGGACGATAAGGACAAGCAGCCCCAGGAGGCTGCCAAGGTGGTGTATCGCACTGTGGAAGATGTGACCGGCATCAATTCCGCCGATGCGGTGCTGTCCTTCGTTTGCCGTCAGAAGCCGCTGCCCAAGCAGGTCATTCTGCAAGACTTCAGCTACCAGTCGGCTGCGGTACAGCTCAAGTACGAAGCGCTCGTATCCAACGACGGCGTGGGCGATGTGATGCTCTACGGTGAGAATTGCCTCAACGAGAGCGAGGTCGAGCGCTACGCCAAGATCAGGGCGCAGGAAATTCTGTGCAGTGGCAAGGTGTTCAAGGGCGAGGCCACGGCGGTCGGCCTGCGCAGCGGCTACTTGATGGAGCTGTCAGGCCACTACCGCAGCAACTTCAATGGCAAATACCTGGTGACGGGCATCGAACACAAGGGTTCTCAGGCTGGCGTGTTGCTGGCTGGTATCAACCACCCGTTCAAGGACAAGGAAGACAACAAGGGCGAGACGCACTACAGCAATGTGTTCTGGGCCATTCCTTCCGACGTGCAGTTCCGCCCCAAGCGCTCGCTGATCCGCCCGCACATTGCCGGCTCCATGAGCGCCATCGTCGACTCGGAAGGCAGCGGCGACTACGCCGAGATGGACGACCTCGGCCAGTACAAGGTGCAGCTGCCCTTCAGCAAGACCGGCAAGAGCGCCAACCAAGGCTCGGCACGCATCCGCATGGCCACGCCGTACTCCGGGCGCGACCATGGCATGCATTTCCCGCTGCTGAAAGGTGCAGAGGTGCTGCTGTCGTTTGTCGATGGCGACCCGGACCAGCCGGTCATCGTCAACACGGTGCCGAACTCCGAGAACCCGAGCCTCGTCAGCAACAAGAACCCGACCAAGGACATCATCAAGTCCGCCGGCGGCGGCTTCATGGAGTTTGAAGACACCAAGGGCCGTCAGCACCTGCAGCTTTACAGCCCCACGCTGAGGTCCAGCCTGCGCATGGGTGCAGCGACCAACGCCCAGTCGATCTACAGCATCGCGACTTTGGAGTCATGGAAGCCGAACTACGGCATGCTGTTGGAGACCCAGGGCAACATGGGTTTGAACCCTGTGGGCGCTTTGGTGCTGAAGGCAGGGTCTGAGAGCAAGTTTCCCTCCACCGACCCCGTTGCGGGTGATTTGCAGGTGCTGGCGAAGTCGGCAATGATAGACCTCGCGAATTCGCGGCAATCAACTGAAGCTGCGACGCCAGACGGGTCTTTGAACGTCTACGCGAAGCACATCAACATGTACGCTGAGCCCGTGATGAAAGCGGATGGCAGCTTTGAACGATTCAAGTACCAGTTGATCACTGCCGACACCACGGACGCGGACAAGGGTGATCCTTGGGGCTTCCCTCAGCTGTACCAAATTCAGTCTTTCAACGAAGAGACGAAACTGACCAAGCTACAGGAGTCCAACGGCACCAAGGAGGTATCGGCAAAGGACAAGACCACGTACACCAAGGGCAACTCGAACTCCGCTACCTTTGGCGACAGCGCGAGCGTGGTACACGGCAACACCTACAAGCTGTCACGTGGCATGGATTTCAGTCATAGCTACAGCTTGAGCAATTCAGTGTATTTTGGAATGAAGAACGACGCCTTTGTTGGTGGAACAACCTCTCTTTCAGTCAGTGCGAAGTCGGCAGTGAGCGTCGGTTTGGACATGTCGTACTTTGGCGGCGTAAAGATTGGATTTGCCATGGGAACAGATATCAAGGCCAATGGTGCCGCCAATATCAAGACCAAGCTGGTAGAGATAAAGAACAATGCCGCAGAGGTCGTTAACAACGCGGGCGCAGCCATTCAGAATGCGGTTCAACGGGTGGATACTGCAGTCAACAATATTGGTTTTGCCGCCTTGCATCTCGTCATGTAGCCATGAAAGTCATCAAGCCGCAGCGGCTGGCGCTGCTCACCAAGACATACGAGAACAACCGTCGCTTCTACATGGCGGTCAACGTATCCGCGTTCTTCACATTCGATCAGCCTGCACGCTTTTTGTCCGAGGTGGCCATGTGGAAGTTCGTTGCTGAAGCCTTGGGCAAGGACTCGATTCTGGATGCAGGCATGCCCAAATCCCGGGGTGAGTTCCTGGTCTATGGGCAGTGCCATGCCCCGGCAGGAAAGCCAGTGCCTCAGTCGACGGTGAGTGTGAAGGTGGGGGCGCTAGACAAAACGCTGCGCGTACTTGGCGACCGGCAGTGGGAGCACACCGGGGATATTTATTACCCTGGACCTGCAAAGCCTTTCACCACCATGCCTTTGACCTACGAGAACGCTTTTGGTGGCGAGGGGTACGCGCTGAATCCAGTGGGCAAAGGCATGCAACGGGTTGATGGAAGGCCTGTGGGATTCTTGCCCAACTTCGAAGCCGTGAATGCGCCTATCCTGTCTCCTGATGATCGTCCCCGGCCGGCGGGTATGGGCCCGATCGATTTCACATGGGCGCAGCGCTTTTCCAAGGCTGGAACTTATGGTGAAGACTGGTTGAAGAACCATTTCCCAGGCTATGCGCAAGACATGGACTGGTCCATCTTCAATGCGGCCCCTGAGGATCAGTGGACCGCCGGGCACTGGTTCGGTGACGAGGTCTTTGAAGTCAGCGGCATGCATCCTGAGAAGCCAGTCTTGAAGTCCAAATTACCAGGACATGACGTTCGCTGTTTCTTCCGTACAAAGCATGGTGACCCCGGAAACTTTCATGAGATTCCGATGCGTGCCGAAACGGTTTTCCTGTTCCCTGGCGCCGAGCGCGGCATTGTGTTGTTTCGCGGCGTGGTTGAAATCAGCACAGATGATGGAACTGATGTTGCCGCGATTGTTGCCGCAGCGGAAGATCGTGCTGCCCCCAGGCCGGTGGACCACTACCGGGACATACTGCGGATTCGCCTTGATCGTAAGCAGGGTGCCATGCATGCCCTGAACGATGCCCCTTTGTTGCCGTCCATGCCGGAGAGTCTCAACGAGGAGGACGCAGATGGTTCCGCGCAGATGATGCAGCTGGTGAGCTCCAAGGGCTTGCATCGCAAGAACCTGCGCCACAAAGCAGAGAAGGTCCTGGCAGAGAGCAAGGAGAAGCTGCAGAAAATCAAGGATGACCTTCTCGCTAACCACCGGCTTCATGGGGTACCGTTGCCGGACATGGCTGAAATTGAGCAGGGTTTGGCCATGACCCTGCCGCCGGAGACTGCTGTTCCGAAACTGGAGGAGTTGCCCGCCATAGAGGCGGAGAACCAGGCGCTGGCCAGGAAGATGATCTCCGAGGCGATGGACCGGAAAGAGGTCATGGAGGCGCAGGTTCGGGAGACTTGCAAGCAGCAGAATCTGGACTTCGACAAGCTCGTGGCAGATGCCAGAAGCGAGGGTGGTGGCCCCCCCAAGCCCGTGGCGGCCAGGACGATCAAGGAACTGCAGGAGAACCAGAAGCTGTTGAAGGATCAGGGGCTGTCGGACCCAGCGCTTGAGAAGCAGCTTGCCGATCCAAACCTCGTTCCCCGGCTTGAAAAGGCCGATGCCATGCTGATGGCGCTTTATCGCAGCAATGCCCACGTATTTCCGCCAGCCAGAAAGCTGTCTGACGCCGCATCGGAGAGCTTACGAGCGCAGTTGAAGAGCGGTCTGGCGCGGGGCGAGCGGTTTACTCAGCGCGATTTCACAGGTGCAGACCTGTCGGGAATGCAGCTTGCAGGCGCTGATTTCTCTGGCGCTTTTCTCGAGGGCGTGAATTTCTCGGGTGCCGATCTTCGTGGGGTCAATTTTTCAGGCGCGGTGCTGGCGAAAGCATGTCTGGACCGCGCGGTGGTAAGCGAGGCCAATTGCACGGGTGCTAATTTCGGCTCCGCCAGTTTGAGGGGTGTCAATGCGACATCCAGTAATTTTTCGAAAGCTGTTCTCGCAGGCGCGGATTTGTCTGCAGCCACCTTTGAAAAGACCGACTTCACAGCCTGCGACCTGATGGGTGCCAAACTTGCTGGCGCGAATTTCTCGGGTGTGGTTGCGCCCGAGGCCAGGTTCATCGAAGTTGATTTGCAGGCTACCGCAGCACCGCAACCTGACGCGGAATTTCCCGTGGTGAACATGAGGGGCATGCAGTTCCGAGGAGCCAGTCTTCGCAAGGCGCAGTTCCTGATGTGTGAGCTTGACGATGCCGACTTTTCGGGCGCCCGCCTCGATGAGGCGGTTTTCCTCAGCTGCAAGGGCAGTCGCGTCAATTTTTCGATGGCTAGTCTGAAAAGCTTCAGGGCGGTCAGCGACACCCGGCTGGATCACGCCAACTTCAACGGTGCAGTGCTTGAGAAGGCAAACCTTCGCGGGACCGATCTGCGAAATTCAGACTTCACTCGTGCCTGCTTGAATGGCGCTGACCTTTCTGGGGGCCTGGCAGCTGGTGCAGTATTCAAGTCGATACAAGCCGTGGGTACTCAATGGGTCAAAACCGATCTTTCGGGTACGGATTTCAGTGAGGCCAATCTGCATCAATCCAGTCTCCGGCAGGCGAAGCTGGACGGCGCTTTGGTGCACCGGAGTAATCTGTTCATGGCTGATTTGCTGCGCGTGAAGGTTGATGAGAAGACGGTGATCACCGACTCGAATCTGTCCCGGACGCTGATGAAGAGCGTGGAGAAGTCATGAACAGGCAGCAAGTGATTGATCTCGTGCACGGCGGCGAAATTCTGCAGGATCTCGATTGCAGCGGGCTTGATCTTTCCAGCGCCGATCTGAGTGGTGGAATTTTTGAGCGCGTTTCATTCAAGGGGGCGAATCTCTCAGGTGCTGTTTTTGATGAGAGCTCGTTTTTGAGCTGCGACTTTTCAGATGCCCAATTGGATGCTTCCCATTCCTTAATGACCAGCTTTGTTGAGTGCGTTTTTCCCAAGGCGACCTTTCGAGAAGCCTTCATTGGGAACAGTAACTTTCTGCAGTCTGAGCTCGCTGGCGTTTCGTGGGTGAACTCCGACCTGACGCTGAGCAAGATGGTCGATTGCAATCTGGCGGATGCTGATTTCTCAGACGCCCATTTGGATCGCGCTGCGGTGTTGAGCAGCAAACTGCCTGGGGTGATTTTCTCCGGCGCGACCTTGAAGCAGACAGTTCTGATCGACAGTGATTTGACGCAGACCGTGCTGCATGGCGCTGTTTGTACCAATGCGATATTTGTCAATTCCAGAATGAGTGGCTTGAAGTTGAGCGGAATGCAGCTCCACGCTTCCCAGTTCACAGGTGTGGACTTGTCTGGCGCAGACCTCTCCGGTGCCGTATTGACGCAGTGCAACTTCAAAGGTGCTCAACTGGTGGGCACCAATCTGGGCAACTGCCGCGCCGACAACGCCATTTTCCCCAACGCAGTGCTTACTGGCGCCTTGATGAGCGGTGCGTCACTTCAGCAGGCCATCTTCATCGAAGCCGACCTGAGCGGCGCCGATCTCAGCCGCACCAATCTGTACCAGGCCCAGTTCACCAAGGCCTTGTGCCGGGGTGCAAAGTTTGAATCTGCTGATCTGACCTACTGCGATTTTTCCCATGCTGACGTGTCGGAAGCCAGCTTCAAGGGCGCCAAACTGTTCAGGGCCATGTTGCACCGCGCCAGGGAAGAGAAAACCAATTGGACAGACTCCAGCCGCGATCTGGCGCTCGGCACAGACCCGGAGCTGGCCGAGGCCGAAGACTGGGGCCAGAAGGCCTGATAGGCCGGTCACCAATATCTACTCGTCATTACCGATTCATACCCACACTGATTTTTGAGAAGGAAGTACACCATGCGTAATCTGGCTCTACAACCCAAGCTGGTCGCGATCTTCCAGCAGTACGGCACCGTCACCGAGGTGGGCGACCACCTCGTGGTGCACACCGACAGCGCTGTCTATCAGGCCAGGCGGTCCGTCAGCTGCCTGCTGGAGCCGATGGTCGGCGACAAGGTGTTGCTGGTGACCGATACGGAAGGCGGCGACTATGTGCTCGCCGTTCTTGAGCGGGCCGCGGACCAGCTCGCCACGTTGAATCTGCCCGGTGACACGCAGATCAATGCGCAGACCGGTCGCCTCAGCCTCTCGGCGCGCGATGGCATTGGCATGACCTCGGCGCGCGAGATCGCCATGCAGTCGGGCAGCCTCAAGGTCGAGGCGCTGAAAGGCGAGGTCACGGTACACGACCTGTCGCTGGTCGGCGAAGCCTGGCGCAGCTGTGTGGACCGCGTGAAGTCGGTGGGCAAGACCTTTGATTCCATCCTCGAGCGCTGCCACCAGCGCGTCAGCCGCTCGTACCGCGTGGTCGATGAGATGGACCAGGTCAAGGCCGGCCAGATCGACTATCAGGCCGACAGCAGCCTGCAACTGCATGCCAAGTACACCTTGATGACGGCCGATGAGCTGGTCAAGGTCGATGGCGAACAGATTCACCTCGGCTAGGAGCACGCATGTTTGCCAACACACAAATGGGTGGTATGAACATTGGTTTCCCCGATGTCTGCCTGACGCCGATTCCGTCGCCCGCCGGGCCGATTCCCACACCGATCCCCTATCCCAACATGGCCACGGGCCTGATGGGCGTGCCAGCCGCGTACAACGTGCTTTACGGCGGCACGCCGGCGCACAACATGGGCACCATCATTCCGCTGACCAATGGCGACAACGCCGGTTTGATGACCGGTGTGGCCTCGGGCACTGTGATGGGTCCGTCGCGGGCACTGACGGGCTCCTTCACGGTTCTGGTCGGCGGCATGCCAGCCACTCGCATGACCAGCATGAACCTGCAGAATTCCACCAATTGCCCCGGCGTGAGTCTGGTTCCCAGCCAATTGCGGGTGTTATTGCTGGCACCCTGAGTCGCGTGTTCTTTGGGTCTTCTTTTTGAAAAGAGCTGTGGATGAAAACCATCTGGATCACCGCCCTGAAACAGGACCAGGCCCGCGTGGCCTACGCCATGGAAACGCTCAAGCGTTACGGCCTGCAGTGCAAGGGCCACTTCTGGGCTGACGCCAACGACAAGATGGCCTGGCGCGCCGCCGTCACCGCCTTGCAGGAGGCGCGCGCCGACGCCTGGCTCATCCTCTGCGACGAGGCCGAGATGCTCAAGCCCTCGGTTCGCTACGGGCTGTCGATGATGACGGTCACCTTGCGTGCTGCGCGCGGTACGGCTTTCCCGGTGCTGACACTCTGGAACAGTTCCATCCCTGCAGAAAACGCCGTTCCCGGTCTGATGGCCTCGGCCGACCGTCTGCAGGAGTCTTCTGCGGGGTGGCCGGCCAAGGTGGTGGCGCGTGCCAATGTCCCGGCCAAGGCGGTGGCGGGCAGTTACCGGCTCGATGTGCTGGGCGATGAGCGGCTGGGTCAGTGGTTTGAAGTCGGCCCGGTGGCGGGCAGCTGGTCGGGCGTGATCTTTGGCGTCACCGGCGAGAAGGCGGAAATCAGTTTCCAGGCCGTCGGCCCGAAGGGTGCGCTGCCGGAGAAAACCACACTCGAATTTGCCCAGGAAGGCCTGCAGCTGAAAGTGGGTGAGCGCGACTTCACCGCCTGGGCGGTGAGAAACGAAGTGGGCGCTGACGCGTCGTACTACGCGCGCGTCAAGGGCTCACCGGATGCCATCTTGTTCATGCCCTTTGCCGAGGAGGCCGACGTGCCGGCAGACGTCGTATGGCTGACCTGAGCGGTCTGGCTTCTGTCAGACCCGTTGGCGCTTCAGTCGAGCCGCCTGCGCGCGGGGCCCAGCACTTCGCCGCTGGCGCCAACCAGCAAGGCCTCGCCGGGGTCGTAGGGCAGTTCGGCAAAACGCTCTTCCTGCCCGAATCGGTAAGCCACGCGGTAAGCCGACTGCTGGTGTGCCACCTGCAACCGGGTGCCGCACACCTTGTCTTTCAGGAACACCTCCACCGGGATGTCGTCGTCGGGCTGGTTGCCTGGTGCGTCGGGCACGGCGGGTGGGAACACCATCTCCCAAAGGGCCTTGCCAGCGAGTGCGCCGCCAATCGCACTGCCGATGGTGATGGCCAGTTTCTGCTTGCCCAGTTTCTCGCCGATGGCCCCGCCAATCGCGAACCCGGCAACACCACCCGGGCCGATGATGAAGCCGGCGGCAGCGCCCGTCAGGAAGGCCGGAATCGCCCATTTGCGGGCGGTCGCCGCCGCCGTATGTTTGCGCAGCAGCAGGCTGCCGGTGATGCCCCCCATGGCGGTACCTGCCAGCGGGACGATGTTGCGCAGCAGCCAGGGGCGGGCGTTGTCTTCGCGGATCAGATAGTCGCGCTCCGTGATCAGCACCTGCCAGCAAGTGGGCACCACAGTGGACGGGCTGTTGAGCGTAGCGTGCACCGACAAGACGGGCGCAATGACGGGCGGTGGCGGAGGGGCGTCGATTTCACTGGTGTCCTGCGCCAGAGCAGCGGGCACCCGCAACACCAGAGTTGCGAGAAACAACACGCGAAGCGGCGTGCCTGCCATGCGTTGCCAGCCGTCCGCCGTGGCCGACCGGGCTTCGCGATCCAGCAGGTCAATTGCCGTGAAAATTCGCATGGCTTATTATCATTCGTGCTGAATGTTTTAAGCAAAATTACCTCTCATGACGCATAGACACATGGTGGCTGGAAAAGAGTCTGTATTGGCCAAGCTACCGCCATCTGTCTCCCGGCTCGTCTGTGCAGGTTTCTTGCTGGTTATCGCGGCAACCTTGGGGGGCTGCGCTGCGGCAAACTCGGCCATGGGCGGCAACACCCGTAAAGATGCGGTGGCCGAGATTTCGTGGGACTACGCGGCCAATGCCGTGCTCGTGGAGCTCGAAGCCGACCCGAAGCTGAACCAGTATGGCGGCGACGCCCACACGCTGGTGCTGGGCGTGTACCAGATGGAGGACGCCGCCGTCTTCTACAAACTGATTGCCGATTCAGCGCTGGTGGCCAAGTCGCTGGAAAGTGGCAAAGCCGACGGCTTCACCCATTTCGCCCGTTATGTCATTACCCCTGGGCAGCGTTCCATTTTGTCGCTCGACAGGGCCCAGAAGGCCAAGTTCATCGGTATTGCGGCCGGGTATTACCTGATGGATCCGGCCCGGAGCGCCCGCCTTTTCGAGGTACCGTTGACGGTGGAGAGCGAAGGCCTCGTCAGCAAGACCTACAAGGCGGCGCCGGCGGTGCTGGCGGTGCGGCTGAATCTGGGGGCCGACCAGGTGGTCAATGCCCAGCGCCTGAACCACGATCCCACACAAAAAATCGGCAAGGAAGCCGTGCCGCTAGACGGAGGTGGCCGGGAAATCAAGCTGGGGGCTGATACGCTCCAGGACGCATTGAACGCAGGCAGCGCAGTGCGCAAGCTTGACAAATAAGGACGGCAGGCAGGGACCATGGACGACAAACAAGGCATTTACTGGCACCAGGGCATGTTCCTGCAGCCCCAGCATTTCCAGACTGCGGACCTGCACCACCAGTTTCAGCTCACGCCGATTCACGAGGGTGGGCTGCCGCACTTCTGGGGCGTTGGCGAACTCGATCTGGTGCCGGCTGCGGTGGCCAACCGCAGTCTGGAGGTGGCGTCAGCGAAGCTGCTGTTTCCCGACCGCAGCTATGTCGAGTACCCCGGCAACTGCGTGATCAAGACCCGCTCGTTCGACACCGACTGGGTCGAGGGCGACAAGCCCTTCATGGTCTATCTGGGTATCCGCAAGTTCAGCGCTACCGAAAAGAACGTGTCTATCGTCTCCAGCCTCGCCGAAGCCGGTGCGGCGCCGACCCGCTACGCCACGCTCTCCACGCCCCCGGAGATGGCCGATCTGTATTCCGATGGCCCGACCGCGCAGGTGCGTACCCTGCTGCATGTGGTGAAGGTGTTTTTCGAAGGCGAGCTCGACAAGCTGGAAGACTACAGCCTGATCCCGATTGCCCGCCTGGTGCGCGATGGCGATGCGGTCAAGCTGTCCGAGAGCTTCATCCCGCCCTGCTACAACCTCTCGGGCTCCAACGCCTTGCTGCGCCTGATCAAGGACATCCGCGACGAGCTGACCGGCCGCGCCCGGCAACTGCAGGAATACAAAAGCCCGCGCGAAATGCAAAAAGCCGAGTTCGACGCCAGCTACATGGTGTTCTTGCTCGCCCTTCGCTCGCTCAACCGCGCCAGCCCTTACCTGTATCACCTGACCGAGACGCGCCAGGTGCACCCATGGCTGGCCTACGGCGCGATGCGGCAGCTCATCGGGGAGCTGAGCTCTTTTTCAGAGCGCTTCAACATGCTGGGCGAGGCCGAAGACGGCACACCCGGTCTGCCGGCGTATGACCACACCGACATCGGCAAGTGCTTTGAGCGCTCGCGCAGCATGGTCAGCCACCTGCTCAATGAAATCACCGTCGGCCCCGAATTCCTGACCGTGCTGGAGTACCGCGACGGTTACCATGTCGGCCAGTTGCCGCGCAATTTCTTCGGCCAGCGCAACCGCTTCTACCTGGTGATTCGCACCGAGCACGACGTCGACTGGGTGGTCGACGCGGTGCAGCGCGATGCCCGGCTGGCGGCGCTGGCAGAAATGCCGGGCCTGATTGCGCATGCCTTGCCGGGTCTGGAGCTGATTCACATGGCAGCCGCACCGCAGGGTCTGCCGCGGCGGTCGTATTCGTACTATTTCCGGATCGAACAGATGAGCCAGCAGTGGGAAGTGGTGGAACGCGAAGGCTCGGTGGCCCTGTACTGGCTGGACGCGCCTGCAGACCTGAAGGCGGAAATCGTGGTACTGCGGAGATAACGTGCGCCTTGTCGATTGCTTCATTCCCCTGATGGCGTATGTGCGCCACTTCCAGCGCCAGCCCGGCGGGGATGTGGCCGACGTGAAGGATTCACTCGACGCGCTGATTGCCGAGTCGCGCCGCACTGCGCTGGCCGGCGGATTTTCCGATGCGGACGCGTCGGACGCGCTGTTCGCTGTGGTGGCCTGGGCCGATGAAATACTGCTGGCCGCACCGTGGGCGGGTGCCGAGGAGTGGAAGCGGCAGCTGCTGCAGCGGCGCCATTTCAATGCCACCAACGCAGGCGTCGCCTTTTTCACCCGGCTGGAAAGTCTGGGCGCGCATCAGCTTGGTGTGCGCGAAGTCTATGTGTACTGTCTGAGCATGGGGTTTGCGGGCCGCTATGGCCATGACCGCAGCCCCAAGGCGCTGGCCGACGTCCGCCATGCCAGCCTGCAACTGATTGCCGACGCCGCGGATCACCCCTCGGGCGTGGATGGCCAGAAGCTTTTCCCCGAGGCCTATACGGCCACGCGGCAGGGCAAAGATGGCAAGGACGCCGCTGAAGGCAAGCGCTGGGGCTGGAAGATGTCCTCGCTCACGCTCAACATGCTGCTGGTGCCACTGATCGTCCTGCTGGTGCTGTACGGCATCTACCATGTGATTGTCTGGCAGACCGTCAACGCCATCAGCACGCAGATTCGATGAAGGCACTGCGCACATTCCTGCTCTGGTTCATCGTGCTGCTGTTGCTGGCACTGGTGTGCTGGGGGCTGGTGCTTTATCTCGACTGGCCATTATGGGCAGCGGTCGCGCTGTTCCTTGGCGCCATCGGCCTGTATGTACTGGTCCGCTTCACCATCCGGCTGGTTCAGGTGTACCGCTCGCGCAGCCGCATGGCCCAGGTGTCCGGTGCCGATCGCGGCAAGGCCGCCCAACAGGCATCGCCACGAGCCACCCTGATCCGCAAGTGGAAGGGCGCCGTCAACACGCTGCGCACCTCCAGCCTGAAGCGCTTTGGCAATCCCCTGTATGTGCTGCCCTGGTACATGGTGGTGGGTCGTTCGGGGACCGGCAAGACGACGGCGCTCACGCGCACGCGTTTGTCGTCGTCGATCCAGAAGGTCAGCCAGAGCGCGCCGATCGAGCAGACGGCCAATTACGACTGGTGGTACTTCGACCGTGCGGTGGTCATCGATTGCGCCGGCCGCTATGTCGAGGCGGCTGATCTTGAGCAGGACCGCGCCGAGTGGGAGCTGGGGCTGGACCTGCTGGCCAAATACCGCGGCCGCGAAGGCCTCAACGGTCTGGTGCTGGCCATCAGCACCGAGCGCCTTGCCGCGCTGGACCGTGACGGGCTGATTGAAGAAGGCCGCGTGGTGCGCGAGCGCATCGAGCAGCTGATCCGCCTGTTCGGCAAACGCTTTCCGGTCTATGTGCTGGTGACCCAGTGCGACCGGCTTTATGGTCTGGAGGCGTGGGCGGCCCGCCTGTCCGAGAACGAGCTGGAGCAAGCCATGGGCTTTCTGGCTGAGCCGGATGATGGCGAGGCCGGTGAGCGCCGCTTTCTCGACAAGGCCTTCTCAGGCATTCACGACCGGCTGCATCAGCTGCGCACCTCGCTGCTGGCGCGCAGTGCCGATGCCGGGCCCGAGCTGCTGCTGTTCCCGAATGAACTCCAGCAACTGCGCACCGGACTGGAGGTGTTCCTGCGGGCCTGCTTCGGCGACAGCGCCTATCTGGAAACGCCTTTCCTGCGCGGCCTGTTCTTCAGCAGCGGGCTGCAGCAGGGCGGCGCCGTGTCCAGCCTGCTGGGCAAGGTGTTGCCGCCGGTACCGGCGCACGCCAGTGCCAACGCCGGCCTTTTTCTGCACGACTTCTTTGGCCGCGTCCTGCCGCAGGACCGCCACATTTCGCTGCCGGCGTCGTTGCGCAATCCGTGGCGCACGGCCACACAGAACCTGGGTCTGTTGTCCTGGGTGTTGATCAGCACCTCGCTGGCCATCTTCATGACGGTGGCCTTTCTGCACAACATGGAGACGCTCGCGCTGTTGCAGGACAAGAACCGCTTGGAGCTCAAGTTCACCGGGCGGCTTGAAGACGACGCGGCCACGCTGGAGCGCCTGAGCGAGACCGTATCTCAGCTGGAAGGCCGTACCGACAACTGGAAAAGCCGGTGGATGGCCGACTTCACCAACATCGACGACCTCGAAGTGCAGCTCAAGCGGCGCTTCACCGACGACTTCCGGCGCTACATCCTGCCCATCACCGAAGCCGATTACCAGTCGGACTCCGAGCGCGTGCTGCAGAACGACCCGAACAACGAGTTCCCCCGGCAGATGCGCAACCTGGTTCGCTACATCAACCTGCTCAAAGCCCGTCAGGCGGGTGCCAGTCGTGACGAACTGCTGGCCATGCCGCAGCGCCAGCGGGTTACCCGCTACACGCCGGAGTTTTATGCGCGCCTGAACAACCTCTACATTTCGAACATGGCGTGGGCGGCCCCGACAGACCCGTTTGTATCGACCCAGTTGCGCACAGAGCAGCAGTTGCTCAATCGACTCGCCGCCAATGACCCGGCGCTGACCTGGCTGGCTGGGCTGCCACTGGCCAATGTCAATCTCAAGCCCCTGACGGTGGGCACCCTGTGGGGGCGGCCGGAGCGCCAGCTGGGTGTGGTGGCGCCACCGAAAGACACGGTGTATGTGCCGGAGGCCTTCACCGTCGCAGGCCGCAAGGAGATCGACAGTTTTCTGGGTGAGCTGGAGAAAAGCATTGACGATGGCCCCCGTTTCCTCGCCCAGCGCAGTGCCTTTGACGACTGGTACCGGCAGCAGCGGTTGGAGGTCTGGCGCAAGTTCGTGGCGGCCTTTCCGGGGTCCGAACGCACGCTCACGAATGAAATTGAATGGCGCTCGTGGATGGGCACCGTCACCACCGCGAAGTCGCCGTACTTCCAGCTGATGGACCGGGTCAACGAAGAGTTCAGCGCCGAAAGCAAAGACCGGCTGCCCAGCTGGATCCAGCTGTCACGCGAGCTGGGCGAGTTGCGCGTGCAGGCTGCCCGGGCAGGCGCTGCGGGCGATGCGCTCAACGTGGTCGGTGCCATCAACAACGTTGGCGGCAAGGCCATGAAGGAAGTGCTGTCGGGTGCGCCGAAGCTGGGGCAGGACACGGTGAAAAATAGCCTGGGCGCGGTGGCGACCCTGCAGAAGTTCTTCAAGGACCTGAACGGCGTGGCCACCGACGTGGTCGGCGGACCGGCCAAGGCGTATCAGGCAGCGGCGGACTTCCACAGCTTTTCGACCGACCCGACCGTGAAGGCGTCGGCCCTGCAGGCCTCTGCCGACAGCCTGATCAACCTGCGCCGACTGGTGGGCTACAACACCGCCGACGACGAGATCGTCTGGCAGCTCATCAGCGGTCCGCTGCGCTTTGTACTGTCATACACCGAGATGCAGACTTCCTGCCAGCTGCAGTCGGAATGGGCTTCGAAGGTCGACTGGCCGCTGCAGACGGCGCCCAACATGGTGGCCATGGTCGACCAGCTCTACGGTGCGAAAGGCACGGTCTGGGCTTTTGCCGACGGCCCTGCCAAGCCTTTCCTGCAGCGCGATGCCAACCGCTTCGGCATTGTGCAGACCATGGGTTTCAGCGTGCCCTTCACGCGCCAGTTCCTGCCCATGCTCAACGACGCGGCTGGCAAGCGGGTCGAGCAACTGGTGACACAGCAGCGCACCGAGCTGCAGGAGCAGACCGACAAGCTGGCCCAGCAGAAGGAGCAACTGCAGACCCAGCAGGCGCTGGCGCAGCTGGACAAGGTGCTGGCCGACATCAAACAGAAGGTCGATGCACTGAAGGCGCAGGTGCTGCAGCTCACCATCACCGCGCAGCCCAGCAGCGTGAACCCCGGAGCACGGGCCCGGCCTTTCGTGACCGTGCTCACGGTGCAGTGCGCCGCCGGTGCGCGCGTGCTCAACAACTACAACTTCCCGGTGTCAGACACCTTCCCGGTGGCCGACCGCCAGTGCGGCGAGGTCACCCTGCAGATCAAGATCGACGATGTGGTGCTGACCAAGAAATACCCCGGTGCTGGCGGCGTGGTGCGCTTCCTGCAGGACTTCCGCGACGGTGCGCGGCAGCTCAACGTGGACGAGTTCCCTGACGCGCGCGCGCGGCTCGATGCGCTGGGTGTGCGCCAGATCGGCCTGCGCTACAACTTCGAGGGGCAGGACGCGATTCTGAGAGCAGCTCAGCAGCTGGAGCTGCTGGACAAGCTCGACAAAGAAAAAAACGCAGAGAAGCAACGCTTGCAGGACATCCAGTTTGCCCGCGAGCAGCGCGGCATCGAAACCCGCCTGTCGAACGCGGTCAGTGTGCCGGCCATCGAGGTCTCGCTGCCCAAGCAGATTGGTGTGTGCTGGGATGAGCGGCTGGTGCCACACAAGCCGCAGGACACGCAGGCGCTTTTCAAGGAACTGGTGGCTGCACGGCTGGCGCAAGGTGCGCCCGGTCCTGTTTCTGCGCCGCCGGTTGCCACGCCGGTGCCCGCGCGCGCTGCGTCGGGTTCGGTGGTACCCTTGCCATTACCCCCCGCGCCCACCCGCTGATCCCCGCGGTACTGCCGCGGGTAGGTTCAGGTCACGAGCTTGACCGCCGCCGACGCATCAAGCGCGACGATTTTTTCCAACAGGGCGGTGGCATGCGGCGCATCCTCATCGCGCTGACTCATCACGTTGTAGGCGACCTTCAGACCCTCCAGCGCGAGGGCCGGGTCCCACACCGCCAGCTGGTGTCGCTCGATGACCTGCATCAGGTCCCGCGCAAAGGCATGCAGTGCGGCGCCTGGCCGGTGGGCCAGCAGCAGCTCGCAGAGGCGGATTTTCAGGCGCAACTGATCGGGTGCCGAGGGGTCACCGGCCAGCGCGTCCTGCAGGCATTGCGCTGCACCCACTAGGTCGTCCTTGCCGGCCATTGCGCGTGCATTGCCGATGGCGGTGGTCACCGCATCGCTGCCCGAAGGCGCCGCCGCGCCGCCGGCCGCTGCGCCGCTGCCCAGGGTAGCCAGCCAAGCCTGCGTGGTGCCGTCGGCAAAGGGCATACCGCTGGCAAACGACAGCTGGGCCAGTCCGGGCAGGCGGTCGAGCAGGCGCGCAGTTTCGCCGCAGACCTCCTGGCGGGCCGCCGCAAAGGCCGGGCCCATGCGCGCCAGCGCCGCGGCACACAGGCAATTCAGGTCCAGCCAGAAAGGGAAGGCGGGCAGCTGTGCCTCGGCGAATTGCACCAGATCGGCATCGGATTGCGACAGCGTGAGCTGCGCCAGCGCGTCCACCACCTGCGAGATGGGTGCGGGTAGTCGCGTCTGTCCGTTGTCGGCGGGCGGAACAGTGTTCAGGTTGGTCCAGGCGGCCAGCCGGTTGAGCCGGTAAGCCAGCGGGTTGCTGCTGTCATTGCTCAGCAGCCACTCGGCCATCTGCCCCAGGCGGATGCAGGTGTCGTCGAGCGCCTTGTCGGCATCGTCGGTGGAGGTCAGCACGGTGGGCGCTGCGGCAACGGCCGGCGCAGCGCTGGTCCCAGCAGCAGTGCTGGAGACTGCAGTCTGCCCGGCAGTCTGCGCCGGGCTGGCCTCTTCCTTCACCGGCAGCGCCTTGACCAGCGTGAGCAGGGCGCGCATCGAGGGCGCTTCACTGTCCTTCTCGACCAGTACCGCGTCGATGGCCTGCAGGCTGGCCGTCAGACGTGTCACCAGTTCCGGCGGCTGCGGCGGCAGCGATGACCAGTCCATCTCGGTGGAGCGCTGCTGCAGGCGGTCGATCAGCCACTGCAGCGCGTTACGCCGGCCGCGGATGCGCTTGAGCGGCGGGAACATGTCGTCCCAGTAGGTCTGCAGCATGCCCTCGATGACCTGCAGACCATCGGCCATGCCATCGAGCTTGCGCGTTTCCAGCAGGCCACCCGTGAGGTAGCAGGCGACCAGTACGTCCTTGCCCTTGGTCAACAGCAACTCGGTGGCCAGCTGCGTGACCTTTGTCCAGTCCATCGTGGCGCTGTGCACCGGGCTGGACATCTTGCCGATCTCGGCCTCCATTTGCTCGAAGGCGGGTTCCTCGCGCACATCGCTGCCGGCGGGCTGGGGTCCGGGAATGGGCGTCCTGCCCAGGTCTGTCAGTTCGGTCATTGGCGCTGTGTCCATGGCTTGGCTCATGCGGGGAGGGTGCAGCAGCGGGGCGGTGTCATTCCCACAGCGCCTCCACCTCGGTGTTCAGGAAGTAGCCCACGCCGCGCTCGGTACACAGCAGGGTGGGTTTCTTGGTGTCGGCTTCCAGCTTGCGCCGCAATCGCAGGATTTGCACATCGATCGCGCGGTCGTAGATGTCATCAAACGCGCGGGTGCGCTCCAGCAACTGCTCGCGGCTGATGATGCGGCCGGGGGTGCCGAGAAACACCACCAGCAGATTGAACTCGGCATTGGTCAGCGAGACCAGCTGGCCGTCTGGCGAGGTCAGCCGGCGTGTGTTGAGGTTGAGCGACCACTTCGAGAAGCGGTAAGCGCGCGGATGCTTGCCCCGCGTGACGGGCACTTGTACGGGGCTTTGCACCGGGCTTTGTGCAGCGCGCGGCGCGGCGACATCTGAGGCGGGCATGGTGGCCTGGGCGCGGCGGCTCACCGCACGCACCCGGGCCAGCACCTCGCGCAGTGAAAACGGTTTGGTGATGTAGTCGTCGGCGCCCAGTTCCAGCCCCATCACCCGGTCTGCCTCTTCCTGCCGGCCGGTCAGGCAGATGATGGAAATCTGGTGTTCTGCGCGCCACTGGCGGGCGAGGTCCATGCCGTCACCATCGGGCAGCGTCAAGTCCAGAAGCACCAGGTCGTGCGCCTTGCTAGCCACTGCCTTGGCGGCTTCCACTGCCGTGCCCACGCCAGTGACGGTGAGGCCATGGCCGGTCAGGTAGTCTGTCAGCAGCTTGCGCAGGGATTCGTCGTCATCGACGACCAGCAGGTGGGCGGGCTTGGCAGGTGTCATGAAGAGGTGGTAGGTGCGGAAGGGCTTTCGTCGGGTCTTGAGGCGTGCGAATTCAGCGAGAGTGCCATTTTGACGGCCTGGTGCCAGGCCGATGCAGACAGCGGCCCGAACACGGTGACCAAGCTGCCATTTTGAACGATGAATCCGGTGTCCATGGCGGTGCCTTTGAGAGCGTCACTGCGGCAAACAACGATCGGCAGATGCGGCTGCTGGCGGAGGGGCCCTATCTGGTCCATGGCGGTGCCAGTGGTATCGGTGTCTGAAGGGTTCAACCAGACGACCAGATCGGCGCCCGCATCGGCAATCGCCGTCGCCATGTGTTGAGCGACAGCCTCGGGAGTCGTGTCCGCATGAACTGTGAGCGCAAAAGCCACGGGTTCAAACCCCAGCGCAGCCAGCGCCTCCTCGGCCGCATCGGTACTTTCCGGTGCTTCGTCGTCGCGGGTGAGCAGCAGTGCGACGTCGCCAGCGCCGAGCATGCCGATGGGGTGGTTGGCGTCGATGGCGTTCTCTGGCCCGGGTGGGCTCTGGCTGGGCGCCGCCAGAGCCGCAGGGGTCAGTGGCAGCATCAGCCGAAAGCAGGTGGGCTCTCCTGCGGCGCTCCAGACCGCCACACCGCCGGTGTGATCGGTTGCCACACCCGCCACGATGGCCAGACCCAGCCCGGTGCCTTTGCTGCTGCCCTGGCCTGTGCCGCTGCGGGAGGTGAAGAAGGGGTCGAACAGCCGGTGCATATTGCCCGATGGAATGCCCAGGCCATCGTCAGAGACATCGATCAGGCCCCAAGCCCCGGCAGGTTGTTCTCCGGCCAGCGTGTCGGGTGCGCGCTGATGGCTCCCTTCCTGGTCATGGCTACCCGGCGCGAGCGTGATGTCGATCCGCTGCCGTGCTGCCTGCGATGCGTTGCGCAGCAGGTTGAGCACGGCGCGGGTGATCTGGCTGCGATGGGCCTGCGTGCAAAGCGGTGAGGACGGCACGCGCACCGTGAGTTGCACTCCCGGTGGCAACTGGGGCCTCGCCAGTGCCACGGCGTCCGTCACCACATCGCGCAGGTCCAGCCACTCGCGATGCCGCCCGCCTTGCCGTCCGAGCAGCAGAATCTGCTCGGTCAGGTCGCGGCCACGACTCACTGCTGCGGACACCTCGCCCAGCGCCGCGCGCACCGGCAGGCCGGATTGCTCGCGCTCGGTGGCCAGCTCGGCGTAACCGCCAACCGCCGCCAGAATGTTGTTGAAGTCATGGGCGATGCCGCCACTCAGAAAGCCCATGGCCTCGAAGCGGCGTGCCCTCTCCAGCCGCAGATTCAACTGCTGGCGCTCGTTCAGTGCAACCGCCACAAAAAACGTCAGCACCGCGAGGCCTGCCAGATCGACCTGCAGTTCCCAGGCCCGGTTCTCGCCAAACGGCAGGCTGTAGGGCCCCAGCCCGGCCAGCGTGAGCCCAATGCCCAGCGCAGCGGCGGTGAGCACGCCAGTCGATGCGGCGCGCAGTCCACCGCGAATCGCGGCCCCGACCAACACCAGTGCCAGCGCTGCGCGCAGCAACTCGGCCGGAAAGGGGTGAAGCACCGCCGACAGCGCCAGCAGTATCACTACCAGCGCTGCGGTGGTCGCCGGTGTCCAGCGCACATCGCCTGTGGGCGCTGCCACGGGTCGTTGCGCCGGAAACCAGGCCAGCAGCGCGGGCAGCAGCACCAGAATGGCCAGCCCATTGCCGACCATCATCACCTTCCACTCGTCCAGCCACAGCGTGTTTTTTGTCACCGCGCCAATGGTGGCCCCCAGACAAGCCACCAGGGCGGTGGCCAGCAGCGGCAAAAACAACAGGTACTGCGTCAGCTGGCGTGTGGTGTGGATGGCGGCCTCACGGCCCACAAAGCGGCGCCCCAGCAATGTGTAGAGCATCACCTCAAACACGTTGAGCAAAGCAAAAGCGGTATCGGCGCCGAGTGAAAGGCCGTCGCGGTCGCCCACAAACAGCATCGCGGCGAACACCGCCAGCAGGTGAATGGGCCATTGCCGCCAGGGCAGGTTCCACAGCAACGCCACGGCAACCGCCGGGGCGGGCCAGATGAGGGCGGCGAGCGTCTGCGCGTTGGAGGTGTAGGCTGCAGGTGTGGAGAGCGCGGCGTACACAGTGCCCAGCAGTGCGGCCTGCGTCGCCAAACGGACGGATGCGGGGATCACGGAATCCGCACGCGGCGCAAAACCCATGGGTCAGGGCCTGTTAACGCTATTTTTGCAAATGCGAACGGCATGAAAACGGTGCCAATCAAGGCGCAGGGAGCAGCCCAGACCGGGCGTCTGGGCAAGCCCTGCAACGCCGAGTGGCGCTGTTTTCATACCGTTCCCTCCGGGTTGCGATCAAAAAGACACTGGGCGGCGTTGCAAAGCCTTGTCGGGGGCCTACCCCGACTGCATTTTGCGCCTTGCCCATTGCCTTTTTTGACTCGCAACGCATCTTGTAAAAATAGCGTTAGCAGGTCCTAGAGCAGTCCCTGCGTCCGCGCGAGGTGGCTGGCTTGCGAGCGGCTTTTCACGTTCAGCCTGCGGAACAAGCGCCACAAATGAACCTTGACCGTGTGCTCACTGATCTGCAGTTCTTCGGCGATGTCGCGGTTGCTCATGCCCCGGTCCAGCATGCCCAGCAACTGTTTCTGGCGGCGCGACAGCTTTTCGGTCGGCGCGAGCGACATCGGTTCCAGGTCGTCGCTGAGGAACACCCGCAGCACGTTGGAAATCTCGGTGGCACCGGCTGACTTCTGGATGTAGGCATCGGCACCGGCTTCGATGGCGAGCTCTTCGTAGTCCTGGGCCGAGGCGCCGGATAGCACCACCAGCGGTACGTCGGGAAACTGCTGCTTGAGTTCGCGCACGCCAGACACCCCATTGGTGTCGGGCAATTTGAGGTCGAGGCAGATCAACTCGGGCGTGCCGTGCTCCTGCACGGCGGCGGGAATACCGGCCATGCGGTCAATTTCAGCGACCGTGGCCTTGCTGCTCAGCCGGTGGATCAGAAGAACCACCGCCTCACGCATCAGTGGGTGGTCATCGATGACGAATATGCTCATTGAATCGGGCCTGTTGTAATTCGAAGAAGTGGCTCAGAGCGTGAATGTGCGCCAGCACGCATGAGAACTTTAGTACAAAAAGTCACGCCGCGCGCACTATTTTCGAGTGCTTCGTGCACGGCTGTTGTGCGCTGGGCAGGGGTAGTGAGCGCAAACTGCAGTGACCCTGCCAGGCGTGCGGTCAGGATGCCGAAAAGTGTTGCAGCGCCGCAATCACCTCGGCTTCAGCGACCCCATCACCCAGCGTGACCTGATCCCCCATCGAGGACAGCGCACCTGCGCCGGCTTTTTGCAGCCCAGCGATGGTTTGTGCCGCCTCGCGCGGCGAGTCGAAGCCCCGGCTCTGGAGTAGTACTTTGGCGTCGGCGGACAGCAGCTTGAAGTAGAACTGGCCGTTTGCCTCGCGGTATTGCTTGAAGGCTGGCGCTGTGGCCTTGGTTGCCTTGGTCTTGCCGGTGGTCGCGGCCGCACCCAGGTTCCGCAGCCCGACGGCCTGGCGCAACTCGGCCATGAAGGGCGTGGCCAGCTCGCGTGCCTTGCGGGCGCCCGCAAGCAGCACGCGCTCCATCTCTTCCGGATTGGCCATCAGGGCGTGGTAGCGCTCACGCATCGGTTCGACTTCCTGGTCGATGCGCTCGAACAGCAGTTGCTTGGCGTCGCCCCAGGAAATGCCTTCAGCGTAGGCTTTGCGCAGGGCCTCTGTTTCGGTCGCGCTGGCAAACGCCTGATAAATCTGGAACAGCGCCGAGCCTTCGACCTCCTTGGGCTCGCCCGGCGCGCGGGAGTCGGTCAGAATGCTGCCGATCAGTTTGCGCAGCTGCTCCCGGGGCGCAAAAAGGGGAATGGTGTTGTCATAGCTCTTGCTCATCTTGCGGCCGTCAAGGCCGGGCAGCAGGGCCACGGATTCTTCAATCACCGCTTCCGGCAGCACCAGATGCTCGCCATACAGGTGGTTGAAACGCTGCGCCATGTCGCGCGCCATCTCGATGTGCTGGATCTGGTCGCGGCCCACCGGCACCTTGTGGGTCTTGAACATCAGGATGTCGGCGCCCATCAGCACCGGGTACATGAAGAGCCCGGCGGTGACGTCGGCATCCGGGTCGTTGCCGGCAGCTTCGTTTTTGTCGACCGAGGCCTTGTAGGCGTGGGCGCGGTTGAGCACGCCCTTGCCTGTTACGCACGTCAGCAGCCAGGTGAGCTCAGGAATCTCCGGAATGTCGGACTGGCGGTAGAAGACCACCCGCTCCGGGTCCAGACCAGCGGCCAGCCAGCTGGCGGCGATTTCCATCGTCGAGCGCTGGATGCGTGCCGGTTCATCGCACTTGATCAGCGCGTGGTAGTCGGCAAGAAAGTAAAAGCTCTGCACGCCCGGCAGGCGGCTGGCAGCCACCGAGGGCCGGATGGAGCCGACAAAGTTGCCTAGGTGCGGTGTGCCGGTGGTGGTGATGCCGGTGAGGAAACGGGTGACGGAGGTCATGTGGAAAAGTCGGACAGGTTGAAACGGTTGAATCGTCAGCGGATCAGGGCAATCAGTGGCGCGATCAGGGCGTTGATGACGGCGTAGCCCGCCGACATCAGCGGACGCAGCCAGATGGTGCCGACGACGCCGGCAATCACCAGACCCATCACGAGGAAAAAGCCCCAGGGCTCGACGCGGGCCAGCCACTGCGCCTGCTTCCAGGGCAGCAGGCCGACCAGAATGCGGCCGCCGTCCAGGGGAGGCAGCGGGAACAGGTTGAAGGCCCACATCACCAGATTGACCAGAATGCCGGCCTGCGCCATCTTGATGAAGAACACCTCGTCCACGCCAAACGCGGCCATCAGCACCAGCGCCAGCGCCCAGGCAATCGCCTGGGCAAAGTTCGATGCCGGGCCGGCCAGCGCCACCCAGATCATGTCGCGTTTGGGGTTGCGCAGGTGGCTGAAGTTCACCGGCACCGGCTTGGCATAGCCGAAAAGGAAGGCGCCGGAGGTGGCGAAGTACAGCAGCAAAGGCATGGCAATGGTGCCGATCGGGTCGATGTGCTTGACCGGGTTGAGCGTGATGCGTCCCAGCATGAAGGCCGTGTTGTCGCCCAAGCGCCGCGCCGCATAGCCGTGGGCGGCCTCATGGACCGTGATGGCAAACAGCACGGGCAGGGCGTAAATGGCAACGGTCTGAATCAGTTCGGCGATATCCATGCGGGGATTGTCTCAGACGATGGTGCTGGGACGGCGCTGCTGCAGGAGGGTGGGTACAGGCGGTAGGGGCTTCCCAAAGCCCCCACAGTGCCAGCCGGGCCGCTGCTCGTCTAGAGTACGGCCCATGGATTCACTGTCGCAAATTGTTTTGGGCGCGGCCGTCAGTGTTGCAGTGATGGGTCGCCGCACGGCGGTGTGGAAGGCCGCCGCATGGGGCGCGGTCGCCGGCACGCTGCCCGATCTGGATGTGCTCATCGACCACGGCGATGCCGTGGCCAACATGGTGTTGCACCGCGCTGAAACCCATTCGCCGTTCTGGCTCACACTGTTTTCGCTGCCCATGGCGATGGGTGTGGCACGCCTGCAGGGGCAATGGGCCTTATGGCGACGCTGGTGGCTGGCGATCTGGCTGGCGCTGGTGACGCACCCATTGCTTGATGTGATGACGGTCTATGGCACCCAGCTGGGGCTGCCGTTCACCAACTACCCCTATGGCGTGGGCAGCGTGTTCATCATCGATCCGCTCTACACCGTGCCCTTGCTGATCGGCACGGTGTGGGCGATGGCCGCGCGCGGCAGGCCAGCCGGCTTGTGGGCCAACGCCACAGGTCTGATTCTCAGCACGGCCTACATCGCCTGGGGCGTGGTGGCGCAGGCGCAGGTCACAGCAGTGGCCCGGGAATCACTGGCCACTCAGGGCATCAAAGCCGAGCGGGTGCTGGTGACGCCGGCGCCGCTCAACACCCTGCTGTGGCGGGTGGTGGCCATCTCGGGTGCGGATTACCACGAGGGCTTTTATTCACTGCTGGACGCCGAGCGGCGCGTGACGTTTGACCGCTTTCCCAGCGGATCGGCGCTCGACGCAGAGCTGGGCGACATTCCGGCGGCGCAGCGCATCCGTGTGTTCAGCAAGGGCTTCTACAAGGTGCATGAGCGGGAAGGCAAGGTCTTCATCACCGACTTGCGCATGGGGCAGGAGCCCAACTACATCTTCAACTTTGCGGTGGCCACGCGCGCCAGCCCGTTGCAGCCATTGGTACCGCCGGAGCAGGTCGGTTCACGCACAGACGTCAAGCGTGGGCTTGAATGGCTGTCGCGCCGCATCCGGGGTGAACTGGTGCCGCCGCCACGCTGACGCAGGCGAGGGCGCGTCGGTCAGAGCCCGAGGCCGTGGAGATCGCCCCGGCCCTGACGCACCACCACCGCGTCGCCGCCCTGACCCATCGCGGTGAGGTCGATCACCGTGGTGGGCTCCAGCGGGCAGGCCCCTGCGTCCACCACGGCTGCCAGTGCATGCTCCATCTGCTCGCGGATGTCATGGGCGTCATTCAGCGGCTCGCTCTGGCCGGGCGGGATGAGCGTGGTCGCCAGCAGCGGCGCGCCGTGCAATTCCAGCAGCGCCTGCAGCACCTTGTGGTCGGGTACGCGCAGGCCGATGGTCTTGCGCGCCGGGTGACTCAGGCGGCGCGGCACTTCCTTGCTGGATTCGAGGATAAAGGTGTAAGGCCCTGGCGTGGCGGCCTTGAGCAGGCGGAACTGGCGGTTGTCCACCCGCGCGTAGTTGGCCAGCTCGCTCAGGTCCCGGCACAGCAGTGTGAGGTGATGCTTGTCGTCCACCCCGCGAATGCGGCGCAGGCTGTCGGCAGCGGCCTTGTCGTCGATGTGGCAGACCAGCGCATAGCTGGAGTCGGTCGGCACGGCGGCAACACCGCCGCGCGCCAGCAGCGCTACCGCCTGTTTGAGCAGGCGCGCGTGCGGGTTGTCGGGGTGGACTTCGAAGAACTGGGCCATGGGGTGGTGCGGGTGCGGGGCTCAGGCGCCAAGCTCTAGGCTTCGACTGGCTCGATCTTCACGCGGCTTTCACGCACCGCCAGCCAGGCGCCGGTGGCGCCGCACACGGCAATCATGACCATGCCCAGCAGCGCCCATCTGTCAGGCACATGCGAGAACAGCACCCAGCCGCCAATCATGGCAAAGCCAATCTGCGCGTACAGGAAAGGGGTGAGCGTTGAGGCTGGTGCCCGGCCATAGGCCAGGATCATCATGAAATGCCCCACGGCACCCATCAGGCCCATGATGGCCAGACTGATCCACAGCGTGGCCGAGTCCAGCTGCACCCACACAAAGGGCAGCACCACCAGCGTGATCAGGGTAGCGACCCAGCCGGTGTAGAAATGCGTGGTCAGCGGGTTCTCGGTGCGCGCCAGCCGGCTGGTGAGAATCTGGAAGCCTGCGTTCGACGCCACCAGACCCAGCGGCAGCAGCATGGCCCAGTTGAAGTCCTCACTGGTCGGCCGAATGATGATCAGCGTGCCAATGAAGCCGCCGATCACCAGCAGCCAGCGCAGCCATGACACCCGCTCACCCAGCGTGAACGACGCCATCAGCGTGATGACCAGTGGCGTGATCATCACGATGGCGGTGAACTCGCCTACCGGCATGTGCTGCAGACCGAAATAGGCGAACACGCTGGTGCTGAGCAGCAGCAAGCCGCGCAGGAACTGGAACTTGGGGTGGTCGGTGCGCAGCCGCACTTTGTGGCGTATCGGCAAGATCACCGCAGTGGTGGCAATCGCCTGAAAGGCGTAGCGGAACCACAACGCCATCATCACCGGCACGCTGGTGGAGATGAACTTGGTGGTGGTGTCCAGCACGGCGAAACAGGCCACCGCGGCCACCAGAAAGGCAATGCCTGCAAGAGGCCTGTGCGCCGGACTGCCGGTTCCCGTCATCGTTGTGTTCACTGGATCCGGTCGGCGATCAGTTCCCAGACTGGCGTTAGGCCGCCGGGCAGGAAGGGCAGGTTGCCCAGATCGGTGTGGCTCTCGTCGGGGCTGTGGAAGTCGCTGCCGCGCGAAGCGGCCAGGCCGAACTCTTTCGCGGTCTCGGCGTACTTCACATACTCCTGCACCGTGTGGCTGCCGGTCACCACCTCCACCGCCTGCCCGCCATGGGCCTTGAACTCGGTGAAGAGCGCAAATTCCTCATTGGGCGTGAACTTGTAGCGGCCGGGGTGGGCAATCACCGCCACGCCCTTGGCCTGGGTGATCCACTGCACGGCGTCGCGCAGGTTGGCCCAGCGGTGCGGCACATAGCCCGGTTTGCCTTCGGTGAGGTACTTGCGAAACACTTCCGAGGTGTCGCGGCACACGCCGGTTTCGACCAGAAAGCGGGCAAAGTGCGTGCGTGAGATCAGCTCGGGGTTGCCAACGAATTTCAGCGCGCCTTCAAACGCGCCCTGAATCCCAACGCCGGCGAGTGACTGCGCCATCTCCAGCGCCCGCTGTTCGCGCCCACCGCGGGTGTTGTGCAGGCCCTGATGCATGGCGGGATCGTTCGCGTCAAAACCCAGCCCGACGATGTGGACGGTCTCACCCGCGAAGGTGACGGAAATTTCAGTGCCGGTGAGGTAGTGCAGCCCGTGGGCTTTGGCCGCTGCGGCGGCGCGATGCTGGCCACCAATCTCGTCGTGGTCTGTCAGGGCCCACAGCTCGACCCCGTTGGCCTTGGCGCGCTCTGCCAGTGCCTCCGGTGTCAGGGTGCCGTCGGACACGACAGAGTGGCAGTGCAGGTCGGCGTTCAGGATGTTTTGGGGAGCCACAGGGCCATTTTAGGCCTTGCGCTTTCGCGGTGCTGTCAGCGCGGGCGTGCCGTGCTGGCTGAGCTTTCAGCGGAGTCCGAAAAATGACAGCACGATGCCGATCACAACAACCAGGCCGACGATGTAAATAATGGTGTTCATGGGTTCCTCTTGCCGCGAGACGCGCGCGATGCTGGCCCGAGGCCAGAGGCCGCACAGCGGGATGCGTGCAGCTCAGCACCCATGGTCGCGCAAGGCATGGTCGTGGCCTGTAGTCCGCGCTGCCCATGCACCGTGGGACAAGCGCGCTGTGTGCGTTACCGAACACGAACCCTGAATCGCAGGGCTTCAAGGGTTTAGAGCTCTGCGCCCTCGACCAGAAAGCGCACGCGCCGCACGCCTTGCCATTCGTCGGCGTCCAGCCGGAAGGCCAGCGTGACGCGCTGCGGCAGCGCTTCGGTGTGGCCGAACCAGATGCCATCGACCGGCTGACCCTGGTGTTTGAGCTTGAGCGACAGGTGTTTTTCACCCACCAGGCGCTGTGACACCACCTCGACCTCCTCGCTGAAGGTGGGCGCGGCAAAGCCTTGGCCCCAGACCTCCTTGTGCAGCGTGTCCACCACGTCGGTGCGGCGGTATTCGGCGGGCAGCGGCCCATCGGTGTCCAGGCGCCGGGTCAGTGTGGCAGCATCCAGCCATTCGCGGGCCACCTGCTGCAGGGCCTGCTCGAAGATGTCAAAATTTTCCTCCGCTAGCGTGCAGCCCGCCGCCATCGCGTGGCCGCCGAAGCGCAGCAGCACACCGGGGTGGCGTTTGGCCACCAGGTCCAGCGCGTCGCGCAGGTGAAAGCCGGCAATCGAGCGGCCCGAACCCTTGAGCTCATGTTCCTTGCCGGGGGCCTGGCTGGCGGCGAACACAAAGGTCGGCCGGTGCAGCTTGTCCTTGATGCGCGAGGCCACGATGCCGACCACGCCTTCGTGGAAGTCGGGGTCAAAGATCGCAATCGCCGGCGGCGGCTCGGCGTCTTCATCCACCATCGCGTCGGCGGCCAGTTGCGCCTGCTCGCGCATACCGGCCTCGATGTCGCGGCGTTCACGGTTGATGCTGTCCAGCATCTGCGCCAGTTCATCGGCACGGGCTGTGTCGTCGGTCAGCAGGCATTCGATCCCCAGCGTCATGTCGCTCAGGCGCCCTGCGGCGTTGATGCGTGGGCCGAGTGCAAAGCCGAAATCAAAAGTGGTGGCGGCTTCGGCCTTGCGGCCTGCCGCACGGAACAGGCTGGCAATGCCGGCAGGCATCTGGCCCTGGCGAATGCGCTTGAGGCCCTGCGCCACCAGCCGGCGGTTGTTGGCGTCAAGCTTCACCACATCGGCAACTGTGCCCAGCGCCACCAGCGGCAGCAGTGCATCCAGCCGGGGCTCGGTCTGGCCGGCGAAGCGGCCGCGTTGGCGCAGCTCGGCACGCAGTGCCATCAGCACATAGAACATCACGCCAACACCGGCAATCGATTTGCTTTCGAACGTACAGGCGGGTTGGTTCGGGTTGACGATCACATCGGCATCCGGCAGCAGCACCTGCCCATCGCGCAGCGCCGGCAGGTGGTGATCGGTCACCAGCACCTGCATGCCCAGCGCTTTGGCGCGGGCCACGCCCTCCATGCTGGCAATGCCGTTGTCCACCGTCACCAGCAGGTCGGCGCCGCTGGCTTTCACGCGCTCGGCAATTGGCGGCGTCAGGCCATAGCCGTCAATCACCCGGTCGGGCACCAGATAGCTCACGTTTTGTGCGCCCAGCAGGCGCAGGCCGCGCAGGCCGACCGCACAGGCGGTGGCACCGTCGCAGTCGTAGTCGGCCACGATGCAAATGGATTTGCCCGCCGCCATGGTATCGGCCAGCAAGCGTGCGGCCTCTGCGGCCCCGTGCAGGGTGGTGGGCGGCAGCAGGCGGGCGAGCCCGTCGTCCAGCTCGTCGGCGGCACGCACGCCGCGCGCGGCGTAGAGCTGCGCCAGCAAGGGGTGCACGCCGGCCTGCTGCAGCGCCCATGCGCTGCGCGGGGGGACATCACGCACGTGGATTTTCATGATCGGGCTTTCGCAGCAGCGTGGGGAAGGCAGTGGAGGGAGGTCATAGTGATTCGAGCAGGTTCAACAGCGGTGGCGAGGTGAAGCGGCCCACGGTGCGTGCCAGCCAGCCGTCCTGCCGCGTCTCAAAAGTGTGGGCGTTGCGCTCGCCGCACAAGGTCAGCGTGACGCGGTGGCCGGCGCTCTGGCGTGCCAGCAGCTCGCGGATGTCACTGGCGTCCAGTGCCGTCCACGCCTTGGCGTAGGCGGCCCAGTCGTCGCTGAACACGGCAGGCGCGAGGCTGCGCTGCACCGCTGCCGGCGGCATCGGCGCGGTGACTGCGGGCAGTGCGCCGGTTCCGCTCACCCAGAAGGAGTTGACGGCAATGCGGACTTGCGCTGCCCGTGCCTCGTTCAAGGGGTGTGTGTAGAGCAACATCTGCATTTCGTTTTGCAGCAGCTTGATTTTTCGGGCGGCGCTGCTGGTGTCATCAACCGACTTCGGAAGCCATGGATCGACGTTGCGGCCCAGCACCCGGTCCAGCGAGGCGCTGGGCTGGTGGCGAAAGACCTCGCCACTTGCCAGCCAGCGGCCAGGCCCCAGTGCCTCGGTGTAATGCAGGGTGATGCCCTCGGTCGCAAAGAAGGGCTGCATCGCGGCCAGCAGCGCGCGCGATTCGCTTTCTGAAAGGGCCAGTGCCGCTGGATCAGTCAGCGTGGCGTGCTCGCGTCCCATCGCCCAGTGGCAGGGTGTGATCCATGCCCAGGCGCTGCCGGGCGTGGCCTGCAGGTGCTGAGTGGCATCCAGCGCCGCCCAGGGGAGCAGACCGTCTTCGGCTGAGCCGGTGTTCCAGCCCAGCGCCCGTGCCAGCGCCCGCTCGTGCGGCGGTGACAGGGTATGACCGTCCGCCTCGTCGCTGTGCACCCGCGTCATGCCCTGCATCAATCGGCCGAGATGCGGCAGACCCTGAGGCAGCAGGGCTTTCATGGCAGGCAGCCAGTCTTCAGCGGCGCAGGCCGCAAACGCGATCAGCAGGTGGGGTGCAGGCACGGGGCTGCCTGCGCTGGCGGTGGGGAAATTGGCTGACATGGGGTGATTGTCCGGGATGCAACAATACCGCCATGCAAATCCCTTACGAGCTGCTGGTGGGCTGGCGCTACACGCGTGCTGGCCGCGCCACCCGGCGCAACGGCTTCATCTCTTTCATTTCAGGCGTTTCCATGCTGGGCATTGCGCTCGGCGTGGCGGCGCTCATCATCGTGCTGAGCGTGATGAACGGCTTCCAGAAGGAAGTACGTGACCGCATGCTCGGCGTGATCTCGCACATTGAGGTGTTTGCACCCAACGGTGTGGCCCTGCCGGACCCGGCCAGAACCATGACCGAGATCAAGGCCCACCCGCAAGTCGTGGGTGCCGCCACCTTCATTGCCGCGCAGGCCCTGCTGGCGCGCGGCGAAGACATGAAGGGCACGCTGGTGCGCGGCATTGATCCGGCACTCGAAGGCCAGGTCACCGATCTGGCGGTCACCTCGGCCTCGACGTTGGCCCGTCTCGTGCCAGGTAATTTTGGCGTGGTGCTGGGCGGCGAGCTGGCGCGCTCCATGGGCGTGCGCGAGGGCGATTCGGTCACGCTGATTGCGCCCAGCGGGCAGGTGACACCGGCCGGTGTGGTGCCGCGCCTCAAGCAGATGACGGTGGTCGGCACCTTTGACTCCGGCCATTACGAATACGACTCGGCGCTGGTGATGCTGCATCAGGACGACGCGGCAAAAGTCTTCCGGCTGGAAGGCCCGACCGGCATTCGCATCAAGCTCAAGGACCTGCAGCAGGCGCGCGAAGTGGCGGTGGCTCTGTCCACCAGTCTGAGCGGCGACCTGCTGATCCGCGACTGGACCCGCCAGAACCGCACCTGGTTTTCTGCGGTGCAGCTGGAAAAGCGCATGATGTTCATCATCCTCACGCTGATCGTGGCGGTGGCGGCCTTCAACCTCGTCAGCACGCTGGTGATGACGGTGACCGACAAGCGCGCCGACATTGCCATCCTGCGCACACTGGGCGCCAGCCCGAAAAGCATCATGGGCATCTTCATGGTGCAGGGCGCACTGGTGGGTGTGATCGGCACACTCTCGGGTCTGTTGCTGGGGCTGGGCATTGCCCTCAACATCGATGTGATCGTGCCGGCCATCGAGCAGATGCTCAATGCCAGCTTTCTGCCCAAGGACATCTATCTCATCAGCCGCATGCCGAGCGAGCCGCAGTACAGCGACATCATGCCCATCGTGGTGATCTCGCTGGTGCTGGCGTTTCTCGCCACCATCTACCCCAGCTGGCGCGCCAGCCGGGTCAATCCGGCAGAGGCCCTCCGATATGAGTGAACTTAAAAGTGACATGGTGAATGCCCTTCAAGGTGGCCAGGCGGGAGAGAAGGGCGCCGCTGAAGTCGTTCTCAAAGCCAGCGGGCTCACCAAGCGGTTTCAGGAGGGCCTGATTGACCTGACCGTCCTGCAAGGCGTGGACCTGCAGGTCCACGCCGGTGAAACGCTGGCCATCGTCGGCGCTTCGGGATCGGGCAAAAGCACGCTGCTGCATCTGATGGGCGGGCTGGACGGGCCCACCAGCGGCGAGGTCGAGCTCAAGGGTCAACGGCTGTCGGGCCTGTCGGCGCAGCAGCAGGGCGAGCTGCGCAATCTACACCTCGGCTTCGTTTACCAGTTCCATCACCTGTTGCCGGAGTTCAGCGCGCTGGACAACGTCGCCATGCCCTTGTGGATACGGCGGCAGACGCGTGCCGATGCGGCTGAAGTCGCCAGAAAAATGCTGGCGGCCGTGGGTCTGGAAGGCCGCATCCACCACCGGCCCGCAGAGCTCTCAGGCGGTGAGCGCCAGCGGGTGGCGATTGCGCGTGCGCTGGTGACGCAGCCAGCCTGTGTGCTGGCCGATGAGCCCACCGGCAACCTCGACCGGTCCACCGCCGATGGCGTGTTTGACCTGATGATGCAACTGGCACGCGACCAGGGCACTGCTTTTGTGATGGTCACACACGACGAAACGCTGGCCTCCCGCTGCGCGCGGCTGGTGCGACTGGTGTCCGGGCGTCTGGCGCTGACCAACTGATTCGGGATGTGCTGCGTCGCTTGTTGACGCAGATCCTGCCTTTGCTGGAGTAGCCCGATTTCAAAGAATCCGGTTGAACCAGAGCAGCGAGAGCGAGGCTGACACCAGCGCCAGCGCAGCGGCCAGCAGTGCGAGGAGGCCGGAAATTTCTGTTTCCTTCTTCTCGACGGCCAGACGTGAGCTGAGTGTTTCGTAGACCTTCTTCAGGTCGGCTGCGGTTCCGGCATAAAAGTACTCGGCCTGGGTGGTGCGCGCAATGCCCTTGAGGGTTTCCTCGTCGAGGCGCACACGCATCGACCAGCCCTCAAAGCCAATCGTCTCTCCATCAACCGTGCCCACACCCACGGTGTAGACACGCACGCCGCGGTCGGCTGCGACCTTGGCCGCATCGAGCGAGTCCACGCCGGTGGTGCGCTGGCCGTCGGTCAGCAGGATGATGGCGGCCGAGGTGTAGGAGCCGGGCGCCACCGGGGTGAATTCTTTCTTGGCGTCGTTGCCTTCACGCGGCTGGTCCAGCGACATGCCACGCGGCCGGTCGCGGCCGGACAGCATGGAATCCAGCGTGATGCCCGCGTCGGGGAACAGCTCGGCCAGCGACACCACAATGCCGTTGCCAATCGCGGTGCCGCGCTGCAGCTGGAACTTGTCAATGGCGGCGGACAGGTCTTCGCGGCTGAGCGTGGCCGGTTGCACCACGGAAGCAGTTCCTGCAAATGCCACCACGCCGACACGCACATTGCGCGGTAGCTCGGCCAGGAAGGCCTTGGCGGCGTTCTGCGCCGCGACCAGACGGTTGGGCTGAACGTCGGTGGCACGCATGCTGCCAGACACGTCCATCGCCAGGATGATGGTCTCGCGCTGCGACGGCAGGCTGATCACCGCAAACGGGCGCGAGGCGGCGACCAGCATGGCTGCAATCGACAGCAGAAAGAGCAGCGGCGGGACATGCCTGCGAAAGCCCTGGCCACGGCCCATGGCTTCCCGCACGATGGACAGGCTGGCATAGCGCAGCGCCATTTTTTTCTTGCGCCTGAGCAACCACACGTAGACCAACACCAGCAACGGAAGCAGCAGCAGCAGCCAGAGGAATTCAGGCCACAGGAAATTGGGCAGCGGGATTTTGGGCATGGACAAATTGGGCCAGGAGAAATTCATGGGGACGTCCTTGGCGATCTCGGCTTTGCGTTCTCTTGCGTTCTGTGGATCTGCACGCTCATGCAGCGTGTTTCAAATGGGTGGGCAGACTGCCGCCGCCCTGGGCTGCGCCACTGGCGCGGCTGCGGCGCTTGCGCAGGTCGGTAAATCGCATCAGCGTGTCGACCAGGTCTTCGTCGGTGGACAACTCCAGCGCATCCACACCGGCACGCGCCAGCGATTGCCGCAAGTCGGCCTCTCGCTGCGCCGCGATGCGCGCGAAGCGCTGTCGGAAGCCGGGGTCGTGCGTGTCCACCATCAGCTGTTCACCGGTTTCCACATCGCGGATCGGGATCAGGCCCAGGTCGGGCAGCGCCAGCTCCAGCGGGTCCAGCAGGCGCACTGCGACCACCTCATGCCGCTGCGCGAGCTGGCCCAGCGGCTTTTCCCAGCCGGGTTCGCTGATGAAATCTGACACCACGAAGATGGTGGAACGCCTGCGTACTGTGCTGGCGGCGGATTGCAGCAACTCGTGCAGGCGCGTGGCCCCCTGCCGACTGCTGTCAGGTCGGCTTTGAAGTGTGTGCAGCAAGTGGAGGATGTGGTGCCGGCCACCGCGTGCCGGGATCACGGTGTCTGCGCCCGAACCGTAGAGCATGGCGCCCACACGATTGCCATGGCGCGTGAGGGCCCGCGCCAGTACGGCCACGAACTGCGTGGAGACATCCCGCTTTTTCTGCTCGCTGGAGCCAAAGTCCATCGAGGGGCTGAGGTCCAGCAGGAACCAGGCGCTCATTTCGCGGTCTTCGGTGAACACCCGCACATGCGGCTGCGACAGCCGGGCCGTCACGTTCCAGTCGATGTGGCGCACGTCATCGTGGTGCTGGTATTCGCGCAGGTCGGCCAGGTCCATGCCAGTGCCACGCAACAGCGTGCGGTAGTCCCCCTGAAGCAGACCATCCAGCCGGCGCAGCACCGTCCATTCCAGCCGGCGCAGCAGTTGTTCGGCGTTGGACGAGGCAATGCTCATCTGCAAGCTCCAGAACGCCAATCGGCGGTGTGAACTTCATGCAAGCAGAAGCCACGGGACTGGCTTCGCCAGACCGCAGGCGAAGCGAGCGACCGTAGGGGCTTTTTCTTCACCAGCGGAGCCGTGGAACCGGCTTTGCCGGGCCACAGGCGGGCGGCCCCCCCGGGGGGCAGCGACCCGCGTAGCGGCGGAGCGTGGGGGCTCATCATCTAGGCCGCGAGTTTTTCATGCGCCAGCGGCTTGGCCGGCTGCGGAATCTTGGCCATCACCTTGGCGATTACCGCATCGGCGGTCAGCCCTTCCGACAGCGCTTCGTACGACAGCACCAGCCGGTGGCGCAGCACGTCAGGCACCAGGTCTGTCATATCTTCCGGGAGGGCGTAGCTGCGGCCGCGCAGCATGGCCAGCGCGCGTGCGCCTTCGGTCAGGTTGATGGTGGCGCGCGGGCTGGCACCAAAGGTGATGAAGCGCTGCAGGTCCTTCAGCCCGTGCTTGGTGGGGTTGCGCGTGGCAGACACCAGCCGCACCGCGTACTGCACCAGCGACGGGTCGACGTAAACGCGTCGGCATTCTTTCTGCAACGCCGCCAGCTGTTCGGTGGTGGCCACAGCGGCCACATCGACGGCCGGGCCAGTGACGCGCTGGACGATGACGAATTCTTCTTCGTCCGTCGGGTAGTCGACCAGCACCTTCATCATGAAGCGGTCCACCTGCGCCTCGGGCAGCGGGTAGGTGCCTTCGGTTTCAATCGGGTTCTGCGTGGCCATCACGAGAAAGGGCGCGGGCACCTTGTGGGTCTCGCCGGCAATCGTCACCTGCCGCTCCTGCATCACTTCCAGCAGCGCGCTCTGCACCTTGGCGGGTGCGCGGTTGATCTCGTCGGCCAGCAGCAGGTTGGTGAACACCGGGCCCAGCGAGGTGCTGAATTCGCCGCTTTTCTGGTTGTAGATGCGGGTGCCCACCAGATCGGCCGGCACCAGATCCGGCGTGAACTGGATGCGCTTGAAGTTGCCTCGGACGGTGTTGGCCAGTGTCTTGATGGTCAGTGTCTTGGCGAGGCCCGGCACGCCCTCGACCAGCAGGTGGCCCTGCGCGAGGATGGCCACCATGACGCGCTCCAGAAAGCGGTCTTGCCCGACCACCACGCGTTTGACTTCGTAAAGAATCTGCTCCATCAACTGCGCCGTGTCATGGCTGAGGGCAATGTGGTCGGCAGAAGGGGTGTTGGGGTGGGCGTCCATGGCGTGCTTTCAGGCTTTCACTGTCGGAGGTTCAGTAATTCAAAGGATCAGAACGGCGGCATGCCGGCTGCTGACGCCGCGTTTTCAATGGGCACAGCAAAGCCGATACCCACAAAAGTGCGCTGCTGGTTAGGGTTGTAGATGGCGGTGACGATGCCGACCACCTCGCCGTCCATCGTGACCAGCGGGCCACCTGAATTGCCCGGGTTGGCGGCCGCGTCGAACTGGATCAGGTTGCTCATCATCTGTTTGCCCTCTGGCGAACGGAAGCTGCGTTTGAGCCCGGAAATCACCCCGGCAGAGGCTGAGGGGCCGATTCCGAAGGGATACCCGACGGCAGCCACCTGGTCGCCGGGCATCAGGTCGGCGGTGGACCGCATCGTGGCGGCGGTCAGGTCGTCCGGAATCTTGTGGGCCTGAAGCACCGCGAGGTCGTTTTCCGGCTGCACGCCGGTGATGCTGGCGGTCGATTCCAGACCATCGGCAAATGTCACCTTGATGGTGGTCGCACCCTGCACCACGTGCAAGTTGGTGAGGATGACCCCCTTGTCCACGATGACCACGCCGGTGCCGACGCTGCGTTCGCCGTCTTCCTTGCCATCCTTGTCCTTGCCGAGCCCGACGATGCGCACCACCGACGGGATGATGGTGTCGTAGGCGCGGGCCACGGGCGAGGGCAGCACTGTCGTTTCCAGGGTCTTGAGCACCGCGGCGTTGATGTCGTCCTGCGTCAGCTTGCGGGTGCCGGGCTTCATCGACATCGCCATGCTGATGGACAGCAGCAGCGCCAGCAGCCCGACGGTGGACCAGAGCAGGGCCAGCTGGTGGGTGCGGATGCGGTCGGCCAGGCGTGACCAGCGGGTTGCAGCCGCCGGAGCGCCCGCCTGGGCGTTGGCAACCATCGTGTCAGACAACGGCGGTGCGGCGGAGCCGTCACCACCCGAAGCGGGCGCGGGCGCGCGTGTCGAGCTGCTGTAGAGTGCTGGCCTTCGCATCCGTTCACCTCTGGGTTGCTGGTGGATCGCTTCGAGTCCGGTTGGGCGTCATTCGGGGGTTCTGTCGGGGCATTGCTCCGACCAAACCAGTGGTTGCACAGCGCCCACCAATTGACAACTGCACCGTATCACGATTTGTGCATCCATGCACGTCGTTCGGCTATCCTGAGTGACCCGCCATGCCATGTCCTTCTCCATGTCTTTCGCGCCCCGCCTGCCGGCCATCGTCTGAATCCTTTTGCCACCCCTCGATGAACGTTTGATGACCCGCTGGATAGACACCCATTGCCACCTGGATGCCCCCGAGTTCGATGCCGACAGGGCCGCCGTCCACGCACGGGCGCTCGCGGCCGGGGTGGCCCACTGCGTGCTGCCGGCGGTTGAGGTGGCCAATTTCGGGACGGTTCGTGCGCTGGCGCACCAGCTCGCCTGCAGCTACGCGCTGGGCATCCACCCGCTTCACGTGCCCACGGCCCGGGACGCCGATATCGCCGCGCTCGACGAGGCGCTGACCCGGCACGCGGACGATCCCCGTCTGGTGGCTTTGGGCGAGATCGGGCTGGACCATTTCGTGCCGGCGCTGACAACCCTCGCCATGCGCGAGCGCCAGGAGCACTTGTACCGGGAGCAGCTCAAGCTTGCCCGGGCGCACCAGTTGCCGGTGATCCTGCATGTGCGGCGCTCGGCAGACCGGCTGCTCAAGCACCTGCGCGAACTGGTGCCTGCGGCGGGCTGGCGCGGCATTGCGCATGCCTTCAACGGCAGCGAGCAGCAGGCGATGGAATTCATCCGGCTCGGCTTCAAGCTGGGCTTTGGCGGCGCCATGACTTTCGACACCGCGCAGCAGCTGCGCCGCTTGGCGGTGGATCTGCCGCTGGAAGCCATCGTGGTGGAAACCGACTCGCCAGACATTCCGCCGCACTGGCTGTACGTCACCGCATCGCAGCGCGCGGCGGGGCAAGCGCAGGGACGCAACGAACCGGCCGAGCTGCCTCGCATCGCGGCGCAGCTGGCGGCGCTGCGGTGCATGGAGGCCGAGGCGCTGGCCCATGCCACCACCGCCAATGCGCTGGAAGCCTTGCCGCGCCTGAAAGCGCTGCTGCCATGTTGACCGGCCTGCCGCCGCTGGTGTCGCCGCAAACGCGGCTGCTGATCCTCGGGAGCTTTCCCGGCGTCGCTTCCCTCGCGGCGCAACAGTATTACGGCCATCCACGCAACCATTTCTGGCCCATCCTGCGTGCCCTCTGGGGCGGCGATGTGCCGGTCGAAGGAGAGGACAGCTACGCCCGCCGCTGCGACTGGCTGCTGGCGCATGGCCTCGGTGTGTGGGATGTGTATGCCTCGTGCGAACGGGAAGGCAGCCTGGACAGCCGTATTCGCGGCGCACTCGTCAATGATTTTTCTGCCTTGCGCGAAGCCTGCCCGGCGCTGGCAGCGATTGCCCACAACGGCGGCGAAAGCTTCCGGCATGCGGTGCACACCCGCCAGCTCGGGCTGCCGGTCTATCGGCTCCCGTCCACCAGCCCCGCCAACGCCTCGTGGAGCTTCGAGCGCAAACTCGCGGCGTGGCGTGAGGTATTTGAACAACACGGATTGGCCTGATGATTTCCAGAGACAAGAACCTGCCCGCCGCACCACTGCCAGAAGTGAATTTTTCGGACCATGGTGGCGTGCGCTTTCTGCATCTTGGCACCGAATGGGTGCAGGGCTCCATGCTGAGCGATGCGCCCTACGACATCCAGCTGGAATACGTCCAGCGCATGATGGCCGGGCTGCTGTTTGCCGACCCAGCCCAGGTGGGCAAACTGCATGCGATGCAACTGGGTTTGGGCTCGGCCGCGCTCACCAAGTTCTGCTACAAAAAGCTGCGCATGAAGACCACGGCGATTGAGATCAATCCGCAGGTCATCATCGCCTGCCGGCTGTGGTTCAAGCTGCCGCGTGACGACCTGCGGCTGCAGGTGATCGAGGCCGACGCTGCAGCAGAAATCCGCAAGCCGCAGCACCATGGCTCGGTCGATTTGCTGCATGTTGACCTGTATGACCATGAGGCGGCGGGGCCGGTGCTGGACAGCGCAGAGTTCTATAGCGACTGCCGGCGCTTGCTGAGCGAAGAGGGCGTGATGACGGTCAACCTGTTCGGGCGCGACTCCAGCTATCCGCGTTCGCTGGCGCGCATTGCCGAGGCTTTTGGTCGGGAGTCGGTGTGGGCTTTCACGCCCACCCGCGAGGGCAACACGGTGGTGCTGGCGCAGCGCACGCCCACCCAGCCCGATCGCACGGCGCTTCTGCAGCAGGCCGATGCCATCGAATCGCAGTGGGGGTTGCCGGCCCGCAAATGGCTGCGGCTGTTCAAGCCGGTGTATTGAGGGCGGTGTTTGGCTGCCGACGCGGGGTCTTCCTGCGGGAGGATGCGGTAAAGTGCCAGCATGAGTGCCCTGTCGCCCCCCAAGTCCCCACGGGAACCGCAGCCCGGCAAGGGCCCCAAGGCGCCTGCTGCGGGGCCGCTGGAGTGGCGGCGCTTGGTTGAGTGGTTGAGTGAAGACGGCATCATCAGCCATGCCGAGGCCGACCGCACCATTGCCCGGTGCTCGCAGGTGCAAAGCGCGCAGCATCCGCTGATTCGCCTGGCCAGTGTCAGCATGACCCGGGTGGCCGACGGCAAGCCGCTCGACATTGAAATGATTGCGCAGTGGCTGGCCGGCCGCGCCGGGCTCGGTTATCTGCGCATTGACCCGCTGAAGGTGGACGTGGGCAAGGTGGCTGACACCATGTCGGCCATGTATGCCGAGCGGCACAAGGTGTTGCCGGTGCAGGTCAGCCCCAGCGAGGTGGTGATTGCCACGTCTGAACCCTTTGTCACCGACTGGGTTTCCGAAGTGGAACGCCAGGCCAAGCGCAGCGTGCGCCTGGTGGTGGCGAATCCGGTCGAGATCACCAAATACACCGCTGAATTCTTCGCGCTGGCCAAGTCGGTGCGCGCGGCCATCAAGTCCGGTGGCAGCTCCGGGTCGGCGAGTTTCGAGCAACTGGTCGAGCTCAACAAGACCAACAAGCAGCTCGACGCCAACGACCAGGGCGTGGTGCAGGTGGTGGACTGGCTGTGGCAGTACGCCTTCGACCAGCGTGCCAGTGACATTCATCTGGAGCCGCGCCGCGAGCAGGGCGTGATCCGCTTTCGCATCGACGGGGTGCTACACCCGGTCTATCAGTTGCCGATGGGTGTGCACAACGCGATGACGGCGCGCATCAAGCTGCTGGGTCGCATGGACGTGGTGGAAAAGCGCCGACCGCAGGATGGCCGCATCAAGACCCGCAACCCGCGCGGTGACGAGATCGAGATGCGCCTGTCCACGTTGCCCACCGCCTTTGGCGAGAAGATGGTGATGCGGATTTTCGACCCGGACACCACCGTCAAGGACCTCGATGCACTGGGCTTTTCGCAGCATGACGCCGAGCGCTGGGAGCAGCTCGTCAAACGGCCGCACGGCATCGTGCTGGTGACTGGGCCGACTGGCTCCGGCAAGACCACCACGCTGTATTCCACGCTCAAGCGGCTGGCCACCGAGGAGGTCAACGTCAGCACGATTGAGGACCCAATCGAGATGATCGAGGCGGCTTTCAACCAGACCCAGGTGCAGGCGCATCTGGACTTTGATTTCCCCGAAGGCCTGCGCGCACTGATGCGGCAGGACCCGGACATCATCATGGTCGGCGAAATCCGCGATCTGCAGACGGCCGAAATGGCGGTGCAGGCTGCACTCACGGGCCATCTGGTGTTCAGCACGCTGCACACGAACGACGCACCGTCTGCGGTGTCGCGCATGATGGAGCTGGGTGTGCCGTCTTACCTGATCAACGCCACCTTGCTAGGCGTGCTGGCGCAGCGGCTGGTGCGGACGTTCTGCAACAACTGCCGCGAGCCCGATGACCAGGCCTCACGCGAGGTGCTCTCCGAGATGGTCAAGCCCTGGCAGATCAGCGGCGGCTACCGGCCCTACCGCGCGGTGGGTTGCGTGGACTGCCGGATGACGGGTTTTCGCGGACGCATGGGCCTGTACGAGTTGCTCACGGTGACCGAAGGCTTCAAGGAAAAGGTCTCCAAGGAGCCGAACATCGACGCCTTGCGGCAGCAGGCCATTGCCGACGGCATGCGCCCGCTCCGGCTGGCGGGCGCGCTGAAGGTGGCTGAGGGGCTGACCACCGTCGAGGAAATCCTGGCCACCACGCCGCCGCTGTCCTGAGACAGCGGCGCCCTGTGACTGCAAGGTCGGAAGAGGTCGGAGGTCGGCGCGTTTCAGCCCGACCGACAACGCGCTGGACGGTGCAGATTCCCCAATCAGGTGCTTAAAAGGCGAAAGCGAGAAAGCGTAAAACGGCGAAGGATGGCTGGCGCGCCAGAGATAAGTGAAAGCCACATACCCGCCGGACGCCATTGAATGCACAATGCAAGGTTGGTTATTTACACAGAGGAGACAAGCCGTGAACATCAAAAGTCAGAAAGACTTTTTTTCCGGTCTCATGTTCATGGGCATCGGGGGCGCATTTGCTTGGGGTGCCAGCACCTACAGCGTGGGCACTGGCGCTCGCATGGGGCCCGGTTATTTCCCGTTGATGCTGGGCGTGCTGCTGGCCTTCATTGGATCCCTGATCACGTTCAAGGCGCTGGTGGTTGAAACCGCCGGTGGCGACAAGATCGGCAAGTGGGCCTGGAAGCCGCTGTTCTTCATCATTGGTGGCAACATCACATTTGGCATTTTGCTGGCTGGCGTGGCTTCCCTGAAGATTCCGGCGATGGGCATGATCGTCGGCATCTACGCCCTTGTTTTCATCACCAGCATGGCGGAAGATGGCTGGAAATTCAAAACCACCCTGATTCTGGCAACGGTGCTGGCGATAGGTAGTTATCTGGCATTCGTGGTGGCGCTGAAGTTGCAGTTCCCTGTGTGGCCTTTCTTCATCACCCGCTAAGGACACGTCATGGATCTCGTTACCAATCTGTCCCTTGGCTTTGGCGTGGCCTTCACGCCCATCAACCTGCTGTATGCCTTCGTCGGTTGCGTGCTCGGCACGCTGATTGGTGTGCTGCCCGGCATTGGCCCGGTCGCCACCATCGCCATGCTGTTGCCAGCCACCTATGCGCTGCCTCCTGTGTCTGCGCTCATCATGCTGGCGGGTATCTACTACGGCGCGCAGTACGGCGGCTCGACCACAGCGATTCTGGTGAATCTGCCAGGGGAGTCGTCTTCGGTAGTTACCTGTATTGACGGTTACCAGATGGCCCGGAAGGGTCGAGCGGGGCCGGCACTGGCTGCCGCTGGCATGGGCTCGTTCTTTGCCGGCTGCGTGGGCACGCTGATTCTGGCCGCCTTCGCGCCGCCCCTGACTGAGCTTGCCTTCAAATTCGGCCCGGCCGAGTACTTCGCACTGATGGTACTGGGTCTGATTGGTGCGGTGGTGCTGGCCTCGGGCTCGCTGCTCAAGGCGGTTGGCATGATCGTGCTGGGCCTGCTGCTCGGCCTGATCGGTACCGACGTCAACTCCGGCGTGGCCCGCTTCAGCTTTGACATTCCCGAGCTGACCGACGGCATCGGTTTCGTGGTGATTGCCATGGGCGTGTTCGGCTACGGCGAGATTATCAGCAACCTGTCGCAGCCCGAGCATGAGCGCGAGGTGTTCACGGCCAAAGTGACCGGCCTGTTCCCGACCAAGCAGGACTTCAAGGACATGGTGCCTGCCATGCTGCGCGGCACCGCTCTCGGCTCGGCGCTGGGCATTTTGCCGGGCGGCGGCGCCCTGCTGTCGGCTTTTGCGGCGTACACCATCGAGAAGAAAATCAAGGCCCGTCCGGGTGAGGTGCCCTTCGGTCAGGGCAACATCCGCGGTGTGGCTGCGCCCGAGTCGGCCAACAACGCCGGATCGCAGACCTCCTTCATTCCGCTGCTCACGCTGGGTATTCCTCCAAATGCTGTGATGGCGCGGATGGTCGGCGCCATGACCATCCACAACATCCAGCCCGGCCCGCAGGTGATGACCAGCAACCCGGAGCTGTTCTGGGGTCTGATCGCCTCGATGTGGATCGGCAACGCGATGCTGGTGATCCTGAACCTGCCGCTGATCGGCATCTGGATCAAGCTGCTGACGATTCCCTACCGCCTGCTGTTCCCCGCCATCGTGTTGTTCTGTGCGATTGGTGTGTACTCGACCAACAACAACAACTGGGACATCTGGATGGTCGCCATCTTCGGCGTGGTCGGTTACACCTTCATCAAGCTGGGATGTGAGCCTGCACCGCTGCTGCTGGGCTTCATTCTCGGCCCGATGATGGAAGAAAACCTGCGCCGTGCGCTGCTGCTGTCGCGCGGTGACTGGTCGGTGTTCGTGACCCGTCCGCTGTCTGCCAGCCTGCTGGGCGCGGCTGTCCTGCTGCTGGTCATCGTGATGCTGCCCTCGGTGAAGAGCAAGCGCGAAGAGGCCTTTGTCGAGGACTGACAGGCGCACAATGGCCCGGGTTCCGAGACCCGGCCGCTGCTCCTGTAAAAGGCACCTTCGGGTGCCTTTTTTGTGGGCGGTTCACTGTGTTGGTGCATCCATCGGGTGCGTTCCAGGCGCGTGAAACGCTGCTGCACCGGCATGGACAGCCGTTATGGCGAAGGCGGTTGGCATTCCCGCGACAAACCGCCCATCAATCAGAAACGCCAAACGCCGGATAATTGGGCATGAACTTCAACTTCACCAACCCTTACTCGTCCAGCCGCATTCCCGTCTTTGCGCGCAATGTGGTGTCTACCTCTCACCCACTCGCTGCACAGGCGGGTCTGCGCATGCTGCTCAAGGGCGGCAATGCGGTGGATGCAGCCATCGCCGCTGCGGCGGCGATCAGCGTCGTCGAGCCGGTGAGCAACGGCCTCGGAAGCGACTCGTTCTGCATTCTCTGGGACGGCAAAAAACTGCACGGCCTCAATGCCTCAGGCCGTGCGCCGCAGAGCTGGACGCCGGAGTACTTCAAGCGCAAGTACGGCGACCACAGCGTGGCGCCGCCCAAGCGCGGACCGGACTCCGTCACCGTGCCCGGTGCAGTGGCCAGCTGGGTGGCGATGAGCGAGCGCTTCGGCAAGCTGCCGTTTGCCGATTTGCTGGAACCCGCCATTGACATTGCCGAGCGCGGCTATCTGGTCACCCCCGTGGTGCAGGAGAAGTGGTCAGCCGCCATGGCCGAGCTGCAGTCGCAGCCCGGCTTCGCCCAAGCCTTCCTGCCCTGGGGGCGCGCGCCCAACGTGGGGGAGTTGTTTCGCTTCAAGTCTGCGGCGAAGGGCCTGCGCGCCATTGCAGCCACCAAAGGCGCGGCCTACTACGGCGGCGAGATTGCCGAAGCCATTGAAAAATTCGCAGCGCAGAACGGTGCGAGCATCACCGCCAAAGACTTCGCCAGCTACAAACCCGAGTGGGTGGAGCCCATTTCCAAAAACTACCGCGGCCACACCCTGCATGAGATTCCACCCAACGGGCAGGGTATTGCGGCACTGATCGCGCTGGGTATTCTCGACAAGTTTGACCTCGCCAGTCTGGCGGTCGACGGCGTGGACTCGCAGCACCTGCAGATCGAGGCCATGAAGCTGGCCTTTGCCGACGTGTACAAATACGTGGCCGAGCCATCGTCGATGACGGTGACCGCCGCGCAAATGCTCGATGACGCCTATCTGGCCGAGCGTGCCAAACTCATCGACATGAAAAAGGCACAGGACTTTGGCGCGGGCAATCCGGTCAAGGGCGGCACGATTTACCTCACCGCAGCCGATGAGAACGGCATGATGGTGAGCTTCATCCAGAGCAACTACATGGGCTTTGGCTCCGGCTGCGTGGAGCCCGAGTTCGGTGTCAGCCTGCAGAACCGGGGCCATGCTTTCAGCCTGCTGCCGGGCGTCAACCAGGTGGCGCCGGGCAAGCGGCCCTTCCACACCATCATCCCGGCCTTCCTGACCAAGGACGGCCAGCCCGTGATGAGCTACGGCGTGATGGGCGCCAACATGCAGCCTCAGGGCCACATGCAGACACTGGTGCGCATGCTCGACTACAAGCAGAGCCCGCAGGTGGCTTGCGATGCACCCCGCTGGCGCTACAACGAGGGCTTTGAGATCAATGTCGAGTCGGCCCTGCATTCGCAGACCGTGCAGGGCTTGGCCGAGCGCGGGCACCGCATGGAAGTGATCAACGACTCCTACCAGGACTTCGGCGCCGGCCAGTTCATCTGGCGTGCGGGCGATCCATCGGTCGAGGGTTATGTGGCGGCCAGCGATTCGCGCCGCGACGGTCAGGCCGTCGGTTTTTAAGAGACAGCGTTGATCGACGCGGCAGAGGCTCCCCCTTCAGCAGCGGACTCGGCCAGAGCCCGCAAAAAGGTGGTGTCAGGCCTGGTGCTGGCCACCGTGGGTGCGATTGCCTTCAGTGGCAAGGCCATCATCGTCAAGCTGGCCTACCGCCATGGGGTGGATGCAGTCACGCTCATCATGTACCGCATGCTGTTTGCGTTGCCGATTTTTGCGGCCATGGCGTGGTGGGCCACCTACCGGCAGGGCGGCCAGCGCAAGCCACCGCTGACCCGCAAGGACTGGCTGGGTGTGCTCGGGCTGGGGTTCACCGGCTACTACCTCTCCAGCTTTCTCGACTTCGCGGGCCTTGCCTACATCAGCGCCTCACTGGAGCGGCTGATCCTGTACCTCAACCCGACGCTGGTGCTGCTGCTGGGGCTGGTGGTGTTCCGGCGCCGGATCACCGGGCGGCAGGTGGTCGGCATGCTGATCAGCTACTGCGGTGTGGTGCTGGTGTTCGGTCACGAGATCACGTTTCAGGGCGCCGACGCCGCATGGGGTGCGCTGCTGGTGTTTCTCAGCGCCGTGAGTTACGCGGTCTATCTGGTCTACAGCGGCGAGATGGTGCAGCGGCTGGGCTCGCTGCGGCTGGTCGGGCTGGCAACCTCGGTGGCCTGCCTGTGTTGCCTGCTGCAGTTCGTGCTGCTTCGGCCCTTGAGTGCCGCTGTCGTGGCACCCGAGGTGATCTGGCTCTCGGTGCTCAACGCCACCCTGTGCACCGCTGTGCCGGTGCTGGCGGTGATGATGGCGATTGAGCGCATCGGCGCCAGCATGGCGGCACAAACCGGCATGGTGGGCCCGATTTCCACCATCCTGATGGGCGTGCTGATTCTGGGAGAGCCGTTTACCGCGTGGATCGCTGCCGGCACCGTGCTGGTAATCTCCGGCATCTTTGTGTTCACCCGGAGCGGTGGGCGTTAGACGCTTATTTTTACGCTTATTTTTTGGCCGCAGGTGCCGCGCTTCGCGCTGTCGGGCGCTGACCGACAGCAGCCAGCCGCTTGAGTCGGTCGGGCACCGTGACAGAGGGTTGACCAGCAAACGAATCCAGCCGGGTGCCCATCGCTTCTTCCAGTAAATTGAGCCGTGCCTGGGGCGCCGGGTGGGTGCTGAGCGACAAGGCAAACAACGCGTCACCGGGTGCGGCGGTGCGCAGCTGCTGCAGCACCGCCACCAGGCCGTAGGGGTCGAAGCCCGCACTGGTGGCCAGCGCCACGCCCGAGCGGTCGGCATCAAATTCGTCTTGCTGGTCCAGGCCTTTGCTGTACAGGTTGCGACCCAAGGCGAGGAACTGCGAGGACACCAGGCCCGCCAGATCGTTCCTGAGCTGCGAGCCAATCAGCTGCGTCACCAGTCCGGCGCGGGCGGTCTTGTTCATTGCGATCAAATGGTGTTTGGCCGTGACGTGCGTGATCTCATGGGCCAGGATGCCCGCCAGCTCGCTCTCGTCTGTCACGCGGTCCAGCAGGCCCTTGGTGATGAACACATAACCGCCCGGCGCTGCGAACGCATTGAAGCCCGGATCGTCCAGCACCGCAAAAGTCCACGGCAGGTTGGGGCGCGTTGACTGCAGGCTGATCCAGCGGCCCAGCTGGTTGACATAGCGCTGCACCGCCATGTCCGGGTACAGCGGCTTGCTGCCCAGCAGCACGGCGGCGAGCTGCTGGCCGATCTGGATCTCGCGCGGCTCGTCAATCTGCTCAATGGATTGCGAGAGCAACTGGAACAGGTCCCCACCGCCAGCAGCGGGGTTGCCGGCTGGCGCCAGTGCCGCGCCCAGCACGGCGCCGGCGACGCCTCCAGCGGGATTGGCAGGCGGCGCGGCCTGGCCGGGACGAATCAGCGACTGAAACAGGTTCAGCGCTTTGGCCGCATCCTGTGCCTGCACCATCTGGCTGGTCAGGCACAGCAACAGCACACCTGCAGCATGACGAACGCCGATACGCAGTGGGTTCATGGTGAGTGTGTTCATCGTGAGTTCATCCCGGAGTCGCCGCCGCCAGTCGATGTGCTCGTGGGCTGTGGTGTGGGCAGGGGTTCGACAGTGCGCGTGGACAACGCTGCACCACTGGCAAACTGGCGGGCCTGGCCTGCGTCGACGCGCATCGCTTCGATCTGAGTCACCGAGGCCATGTCGGGCTGCGCGTTGGCCAGGTCTGCAGCATCCAGGCCGCGGATGCCGATGGTCGAGGTGGTCACGGTGCTGCCGCTGGGGGCCTGACTGCCACCGCGGCTGAAAAAGTTGGTCAGCCCACGCAATGCATTTGCGCCAGCACCGCCCTGGCTGGCCGTGCTGGCCGAGGTGACGTCGAACATGTGCAGCCAGCCCGCGGTGCCATCGGCCATGCGCACCTGTATCCACGCGCCTTGACGCTCGCCTGTGCGGGTCAGCGCAGTTTGCACGGGTAACGGTGCCAGGCTGCGCGAGGCTTCGCCGGGTGCATCGCGAAGCTGCGCGGCACGTTTGACGACCAGCGCCTCACCTGATTTCTCCTGTGCGTGGGTGGCTGGCAAGAAGGCAGCCGCTGCCAGGGCCATCACGATGGCTGCAGCCTGCCGATGGCGTTTCTTCTTTATCATCGCTGACTGGCCTCCACTTAAGCTCCGCCTCTGGGGCGATCAAGGAATTATTATGGATTTGGGTATTGCAGGCAAATGGGCGCTGGTGTGCGGCGCCAGCAAGGGTTTGGGTCTGGGCTGTGCGCAGGCGCTGGTCCGTGAAGGTGTGAATGTGGTGATCGTGGCGCGTGGCGCCGAGTTGTTGCAGTCGGCTGCAGCGCAGTTGCGTGCCGATGCAGGCACACCGGCCGGCACCGCTGTCGAAGCAGTCGCAGCAGACATCACCACCACCGAAGGCCGTGCCTCGGTGTTTGCGGTTCGCAAGGATTTCGACATCGTCGTGACCAACGCCGGCGGCCCGCCACCCGGTGATTTCCGTGAGTGGGACCGCGACGCGTGGATCAAGGCGGTGGACGCCAACATGCTCACACCCATCGAACTCATCAAGGCCACGGTGGACGGCATGGCGGCGCGCGGCTTTGGCCGCATCGTCAACATCACCTCCAGCTCGGTCAAGTCACCGATTGACGTGCTCGGCCTGAGCAATGGCGCGCGCAGTGGTCTCACGGGTTTTGTGGCGGGCGTGGCACGCACCAAACTCGCCGCTCAGGGCGTCACCATCAACAACCTGCTGCCCGGCGCGTTTGACACCGACCGCCTCAAAGGCGGCATGGCCACAGCCGCGAAAAAATCAGGTCAGAGCGTGGAGGCGGTGGCCGAAGCCCGCCGCAAGACCATTCCTGCGCTGCGCTTCGGCACGCCCGAAGAGTTCGGTGCGATCTGCGCTTTCCTGTGCAGCACGCATGCCGCCTATATGACGGGCCAGAACGTGCTGGCCGACGGTGGTGCCTACCCGGGCACGTATTGAGCCGACAGGGGCGTCACGCTTCGCCGCCCCGAAGGCCCGGAAGCGTTCCAGGTCTATTTGGCGAACAGCGAATTCATGTCGGCAAAGGCCTTGAATTCCACCGCGTTGCCTGACGGGTCCAGAAAGAACATCGTGGCCTGCTCGCCCACTTCACCCTTGAAGCGGATGTGCGGCTCGATCACAAACGAAGTGCCTGCGGCCTTCAGCTTGTCGGCCAGTGCCTGCCACTGCGCCATCGGCAGCACTGCGCCGAAGTGACGCACCGGCACGTTGTGGCCATCGACTGCGCTGGTCGAGCGGTGACCCACTTCACCAGGTGCCAGGTGCGCCACGATCTGGTGGCCGTAAAAGTTGAAATCCACCCAGTCCGGTGAACTGCGTCCTTCCGGGCAGCCAAGCAGGTCGCCATAGAAGCGGCGCGCCTCGGCGATGTCGTGTACCGGGAAGGCCAGATGGAAGGGTGGAATGGTGCTGGGGTTGGGCTGGGTGCTCATGGGTGACCTCGAAAATGGAACGATAAAAACACGATTTAAAACGATACATGCCAAGTGTCAGAACTGCATTTGTCTTGGCGGGCAGGGCTCAGGGAGCATTATTGTCCAACCCCTATTGGGCGACGTGTGTGGTTATCACTGCCCTGATGAACGCGCTGTTACCTTCGGGAGGACACCACAATGCCGCCCACGATGAGCAGGAAGGCGACCGCGTGGTACAGGTGGGGCAATTCGCCCAGAAATGCGGCTGACATCAGCGCGGCGAACAGCGGCGTGAGGTTGGAAAAAAAGCCTGCGGTGGCCGGCCCCACCCGCTGCACGCCCAGCCCCCAGCACCGGTATGCCAGCACCGCGGGGCCGACCGCCACGTAAACCAGCGCGGCGACCACCGGCCAGCTCCACTGGATGTGGGCGTCGGTCACCGCCCACTCGCCGGCGGCAAAGGCGCCAGACCAGACCAGGCCGAACACAATCTGCGCCATCAGGAACGCAGCCCAGTCGCTGCGGATGTGGGCGGGCTCTTTCGGTTGCGACAGCAGCCAGCTGTAGAAGGCCCAGGCCAGCGTGGCCAGCAGCACATACACGTCGCCGGGCACCAGCTGGACCTGCATCAACAGCGCCCACTGGCCCCGCGACAGCACCACCAGCACGCCGGCAATCGACAGCAAGGCACCAACCACCTGCACGCGCGTGATGCGTTGACCAAAGAACAGGCTGCCGACGATCAGCATCCAGATCGGGATGCTCGCCGCCACCAGCGTGACGTTGAGGGGTGTCGATGTCTTGAGCGCCAGATATTGCAACGCGTTGTAGCAGCCCACGCCCAACAACCCCAGCATGGCAAAGCGCTTCCAGTTCGGCCACAGGTCGCTGCCAGGGCGCAGCAACTGGTGAGCCAGCGGCAGCAGGATCAAAAAGGCCAGTGCCCAGCGCAGGAAGTTCAGCGTCATCGGGGGCACTAGGCCCGCGACGAGGCGGCCCACCACCGCATTGCCGGCCCAAAGCAAAGGCGGCACCACCAGAAGCAGGGCGGTGGCAGGTGTCAGGCGTTGGGTCATCTAACCGACTGTAACAAGCGCATACCAGGCGATCCCGCTGACTGCAGTTGCAACACATTGAACCGCCGCTGCACCGGGGGCCGAAGCAACCCCTGCTGATTCGTGGCACGATGACAGCCTTTGCCCTGACCCCGATATTTCCCGAGGAGACTTCATGACCGCCATCACATCCCGCGCCGTGCGCATTGACCAGCACGGTGGCCCCGAACAACTCAAGCTGGTGGACGTCACCGTCGGCGACCCCGGCCCCGGTGAGATCCGCATCCGCCACAAGGCCATCGGCCTGAACTTCATCGATGTCTACCAGCGTTCGGGGCTGTATCCGATGGCCATGCCCCTGCAACTGGGCATGGAAGCCGCCGGCATTGTCGATGCGGTGGGTGAAGGCGTGACGCACCTCAAGGTGGGCGACCGTGCTGCCTATGCCAGTCAGCCCCCCGGCAGCTACTGTGAGGTGCGGGTGATGCCTGCCAAGTGCGTGTGTAAGCTGCCCGACGCGATTTCGTTCGAGACCGGCGCCGCCATGATGCTCAAGGGCCTGACGGCCCAGTACCTGCTGCGCCGAACGCAGCCGCAGGGCGGCCTGAAGGCCGGTGACTTCGTGCTGTTCCATGCGGCGGCTGGCGGTGTGGGTCTGATCGCCTGCCAGTGGGCGCGCGCCATGGGTCTGCAACTGATCGGTACTGCAGGCTCAGATGAGAAATGCGCACTCGCCAAGGCCCACGGCGCGGCGTTTGTCATCAACTACGCCAAGGAAGACTTCGCCGCCCGCGTGAAGGAGATCACCGGTGGCAAGGGTGTCAAGGTGGTGTACGACTCGGTTGGCAAGGACACCTTCGACAAGTCGCTCGACTGCCTCAGCCCCTTTGGCCTGATGGCCAGCTTTGGCAACGCGTCCGGCCCGGTCGCTCCGTTTTCTCCCGGCATTCTCGGCCCCAAGGGCTCGCTCTATGTGACGCGGCAAACGCTGTTCACCCACATCGTCTCGCGTGAAAGCACGCAGGAGATGGCCGATGAGCTGTTTGAGATGGTCACCAGCGGCAAGGTGGTGATCCGCATCGACCAGCGGTTCGCGCTGGCCGACGTGGCCGAGGCCCACCGCACCCTGGAAGCCCGCAAGACCACCGGCTGCACCATCCTCACGCTGTAGGCGGTCGCTGACCGCATGCGCCCCTGGGCTTTGCCATGACGCCTCTTGCATCACCCTTGCGCCTTGATCCCGACTGGCTGGCCAGCGTTCGCGCGCGTGCCAGCCAGCCGCCCGTTCGCCCGCGGGTTCCGTTGTGGGCGGGTAAGGCGCAGATCGGATCGGTCGAGCCGGGCTTCCTTCATCAACCGGCCCTGCGCCCATTGAGTGAGGGGCCTCACGCGGTGCTGCAGGAACGCGGTGGCGAGCATTCGGGGTGGTGTCTGCTGGGTGACGTGACCACCAGTCTGGACCGCGTGGCCCGCGCGCTGCGCGACGCCAGGCTGGCAGGTGCGTGGCGCGACGAGCAGCTGGCGGTGACCGATCAACACGGTCAACGCCGGGGCAGCGTGGAGCGCGCAGCGGTACGTCCGCTGGGCATTAGCACGCACGCGGTTCATCTGGTTGGCGTCACGAGCGATGGCCGTGTCTGGGTGCAGCAGCGCGCCTTCAACAAACCGACCGATCCGGGCCTGTGGGACACGCTGGTGGGCGGCATGGTCCCGGCTGACGAAACCCTGCACAACGCACTGGCTCGCGAAACCTGGGAAGAGGCGGGCCTGCAGCTCAGCGAGATGCAAGCGCTGCGGCAGGGTGGCCGGCTGACCGTCTGCAAACCTTCCAGCGATGGTGCAGGTACCGGCTACATGCAGGAAGCCATCGACTGGTTCCTGTGCACCGTGCCCGATGGCATCACGCCCATCAACCAGGATGGAGAGGTCGCGCAGTTTGCGCTGATGGATCGCCATGAACTGGTGCATGAACTTCAGCGTGACGCGTTCACGCTGGAGGCGGCGCTGATGCTGGCCGAGGTTCTGGCGACTAGGGCCTGTTAACGCTATTTTTGTAAGACGCGTTGCGAGTCAAAAAGGCAGTGGGCAAGGCGCAAAACGCGGTCGGGGTAGGCCCCCGACAAGGCTTTGCAACGCCGCCCAGTGTCTTTTTGATCGCAACCCGGAGGGAACGGCATGAAAACGGCGCCACTCGGCGTTGCACGGCTTGCCCAGACACCCGGTCTGGGCTGTGCCCTGCGCCTTGATTGGCACCGTTTTCATGCCGTTCGCATTTGCAAAAATAGCGTTAACAGGCCCTAGGCCCTAGTCCTTTTCGGCCAGCGCCGCCGTCCGCAGCCGGTTCGGTGCCAGCGCGCCTGCCGAGTCGAGGATGGGGTAGGCGATTGAGCAGATGTGGGAGTTGATTCGCTTGAGCTCGCTGATCAGGTCGATGTGCAGCGAGCTGGTCTCGAGGCTCTGCACGGTGTTGGCCGACAGGCGCTCCAGATGGGTGGCGGCGTAGGCGCGCTCCAGGTCGCGAAAGCGCGCTTTTTCTTCCAGTAGTTTTTGCGCGTCGCGCACCGTGCCATTGAGGAACACGCTCATGCCCAGACGCAGGTTGTCGGTCAGCCGCTCATGCAGCTCGGTGATCTCGGCCATGCCCGCTTCGGAAAACTGCCGCCCCGGCTTGATCTTCTTGTCTTCGATGTCGATCAGCACGCGCTCGATGATGTCCCCAATCTGCTCCATGTTGATGGTGAAGCTGATGATGTCGGTCCAGCGACGGCTCTCTTCTTCGGCCAGCGCCTCGCGCGAGATTTTCGTCAGGTAGTACTTGATGGACGAATACAGCTGATCCACCGTGTCGTCCATCTTGCGCAGATCTTCAGCCAGTTTCAGGTCGTCCTTGCGGATCACTTCCATCACGCCGCGCAGCATGCTTTCGACCACGTCGGCCTGATGCAGAGCCTCCCGGGCGGCGCAGGAAATGGCCAGTGAGGGCGTGGCCAGCGCGGTCGGGTCCAGATGGTGCGGCCTGCCGCCAGCGCTGCTCTTCTCGGGTTTGGGCAGAAGCGCCTGCACCCAGCGCGCAATCACCTGGGTCCAGCCGATGAAGATGATGGCCACCATCACATTGAAGGTGAGGTGAAACACCACGACGACGGTCGCCGGCTCGCTGCCGAGGTAGGGGCGCACATGGCGCAGCCACAGCCCCACCAGTGGCGCGGCAATCACCACGCCCAGCAGTTTGAAAAACAGATTGCCCAGCGGCACCTGCCGCACCGGCACCGCCGAGCCCAGCGTGGTGAGCACCGCCAGCAGGCCACTGCCCAGGTTGGCGCCCAGCACCAGACCCAGCGCTACGTCGGTGGGCACCATGCCCGAGGCGGCGAGGGTGGCCGTCAGCAGCACGATGGCCAGACTGGAATACGAGACGACAGCCAGAAAGGCGCCGACGGTGATCTCCAGCAGCAGGTCGCTGCTGAGCGAGCCGAGCAGTGCCTTGACTGCGGGTGCCTCGGTCAGCACCGTGGTGGACGAGGTCACCAGCCGCAGCGCCAGCAGCATCAGGCCCAGACCAATCAGGATGCGGCCCACCCTGCCGGTGTGGGTGTCCTGCCGCGAAATGAACAGTACCACGCCAACGAAGATGAACAGCGGCGACAGCCACGACAGGTCAAAGGAAAACACCACCGCCATCAGGCTGGTGCCGATGTCGGCGCCCAGCATCACGGCCAGTGCCATGGGCAAGGTGATCAGGCCCTGCCCGACGAAAGACGAGACGATCAGCGACGTGGCCGTGCTGGACTGCACCAGCGCCGTGACGCCGATGCCCGACACAGCGGCCGCCAGCCGGTTGCTGGTGCTGTGTGCCAGCACCTGACGCAAGCTGGCCCCAAACACCCGGAGGATGCCAGTACGTACCAGGTGAGTGCCCCATACAAGCAGCGCAATGGCCGCCAGGAGATTCAGCAAATGCTTCATAAAGTCAGCGTTCACTATACGCCAGCCCAAGGCGCGTTCTGGGTGCCCGTTGAGGGCGGATCAACGTGCCCGGCGCACTCTCAGTAGCTCGTCGAGGATGAGGCATACCGCGCCGATGGTGATGGCACTGTCGGCGATGTTGAAGGCGGGAAAGTGCCAGCCCGCATAGTGGAAGTCGAGGAAGTCCACCACATAGCCGTGCAGCAGGCGGTCAATCACGTTGCCCACCGCGCCGCCCAGAATGCAGGCCAGCGCAAACGAGAACAGCTTTTGCCCGGCATGCGCCCGGAGCATCCAGACGATGAAGATGGCTGCCGCCACCCCGATGGCCGTGAAGAACCAGCGTTGCCAGCCCGACGCAGACGCCAGAAACGAGAACGCCGCGCCCAGGTTGTGCACCCGCACCACGTTGAAGAAGCTGGTCACGTAGGTGGCATCGCCGAGGCGGTAGTAGCCCAGGATCAGCACCTTGGTGAACTGGTCGGCGATCAGGATCAGCAGCGCCAGGCCCAGCCACGGCAGCATGGCGCTGGTGTTGGAGGGTGACTTGGCCATCAGGCGTGCGTCCGGGTTTCGCCGGCGCCAAACAGGTTGCTGGTGCAACGGCCACACAGCGTGGGGTGCTCAACATCATGGCCAACGTCTTCGCGGTAGTGCCAGCAGCGTTCGCATTTCACGGCGGTGCTGGCGCTCACGGTGGACTTCAGCGCAGTGCCGGCGGTCAGGTCGATGGCCGAGGTGATGAAGATGAACTTCAGGTCCTCGCCCAGGCTGGCGAGCAGCGCATGGTCGGTCGCGTCAACTTCAAGTGCCACGTTGGCCTGCAGCGAAGAGCCGACCTTCCCGTCAGCCCTAAGCGCTTCGATGTCCTTGTTCACTGCGTCGCGGATCTCGCGGATGCGGGTCCATTTGGACAGCAATGCCGCATCGGGTGCGGGCAGCTCGGAGTAGGTCTCCAGAAAAATGGATTCCGAATCGCCAAACACCTTCCATGCTTCCTCGGCCGTGAAGCTGAGGAAAGGCGCCATCCAGCGCAGCATCGCGTGGGTGATGTGCCAGAGCGCGGTCTGCGCGCTGCGGCGCGCCAGCGACTTGGGGGCCGTGGTGTAGAGCCGGTCTTTCAGCACATCGAGGTAAAAGGCGCCTAGATCTTCGCTGCAGTAGATCTGCAGCTTGGAGACGACCGGGTGGAACTCGTACACCTCGTAGTGCGCCAGGATGTCAGCCTGCAACTGCGACGCACGGCTCAGCGCGTAGCGGTCGATTTCCAGCAACTGGTGCAGCGGCACGGCGTCTTTCGCCGGGTCAAAGTCGCTGACGTTGGCCATGAGGAAGCGCAGCGTGTTGCGGATGCGGCGGTAGGCGTCGACCACGCGGGCGAGGATCTTGTCGTCAATGCCCAGGTCGCCTGAATAGTCGGTCGACGCGCACCAGAGGCGAATGATCTCCGCGCCCAGCTTGTCGCTCACCTCCTGCGGCACCACCACATTGCCTTCGCTCTTGCTCATCTTGCGGCCCTTGCCGTCCACCGTGAAGCCGTGCGTCAGCAGACCCTTGTAGGGCGCGTGGTCGTACATCGCGCAGGCCGTCAGCAGCGACGAGTGGAACCAGCCGCGGTGCTGGTCGTGGCCTTCCAGGTACAGGTCGGCCGGCCAGGTCGATTGCGCGGCGTGGCTGTGGCGCAGCACGTGCTCATGTGTGGTGCCGGAGTCGAACCACACGTCAAGGATGTCGGTGCTCTTGATGTAGTTCGGCGCGTCGTCGCCAATGATGGATTCGGCCGTGGCCTTGCTCCAGGCCTCGATGCCACCGGCTTCCACCATGGCGGCGGCCTGGTCCATGATTTCCATGGTGCGCGGGTGCAGCTCGCCGGTGGCGGTGTGGATGAAGAAGGGCAGGGGCACGCCCCAGTTGCGCTGGCGGCTGATACACCAGTCGGGCCGGCCGGCAATCATGTCGCGCAGGCGTGCCTTGCCGTTCTCGGGGTAGAAGCTGGTCTCCTCAATGGCGGCCAGTGCCAGCTCGCGCAGCGTCTTCTGTGCCTTGTCTTTGGTGAACACGCCCACGCCTTCGTCCATGCGCACAAACCACTGCGCGGCCGCGCGGTAGATCACCGGCGTCTTGTGGCGCCAGCAGTGCGGGTAGCTGTGGGTGATGTCATGGGTGGCAAACAGGCGCCCGTGTTCGCGCAGCTTCTCGATGACCAGCGGCGCCGCCTTCCAGATGTTGAGGCCGCCAAACAGCGGCAGTTCATCGACATAGCGGCCATTGCCCTGCACCGGGTTCAGGATGTCGTCGTAGGCGATGCCGTTGGCCACGCAGGAGTTGAAGTCTTCCACACCGTAGGCGGGCGAGGAATGAACAATGCCGGTGCCGTCGTCTGCGGTGGCGTAGTCGGCCAGGAACACCGGGCTGAAGCGGCGGTAGCCATGATTTCCGTTTTCATCCGCCACGTCATAAAGCGGGTGCTTGAAGTTGATCAGCCCCAGCTTTTTGCCTTGCGTGGTCGCGATCACCTGGCCTGTGAGCTGGTATCGCTCCAGGCATTTCTCAACCAGCACGGCGGCCAGCAGCAGCAGGCCGCGTTCGGTGTCGACCAGCGCGTATTCGAGCTCGGGGTTGAGGTTCAATGCCTGGTTCGCCGGGATGGTCCACGCGGTGGTGGTCCAGATGACCGCGAACGCATCTTTGGCAAGGCCGGGCAGGCCGAAGGCTGCTGCGAGTTTTTCAGGCTCGGCGCACTGGAATCCAACGTCCAGCGTGTGCGATTTCTTGTCGGCGTATTCAATCTCGAACTCTGCCAGCGATGAGCCGCAGTCGAAGCACCAGTACACCGGCTTAAGGCCGCGGTACACAAAGCCGCGCTCCATGATGCGCTTGAGTGCGCGGATTTCATTGGCCTCGTTGGCGTAGTCCATCGTGCGGTAGGGGTTGTCCCACTCGCCCAGCACGCCCAGACGCTTGAAGTCGGCCATCTGCCCGGCGATCTGCTCGGTGGCAAAGGCGCGGCTTTTGGCCTGCACTTCATCGCGTGGCAGGTTGCGCCCGTGCAGCTTCTCGATCGCGTTCTCGATCGGCAAACCGTGGCAATCCCAGCCAGGCACATAGATCGCGTCCAGGCCCTTGAGCTGGCGCGCCTTGACGATCATGTCTTTCAGCACCTTGTTGACCGCGTGGCCGATGTGGATCTTGCCGTTGGCATAGGGTGGGCCGTCGTGCAGCACGAACTTGGGCTTGCCGCAACGGGCGTCGCGCAGCTTCTTGTAAATTCCTTTTTCGTCCCACTCTTTGGTCCAGCCGGCCTCGCGCTTGGGCAGGTCGCCACGCATCGGGAAGGGCGTGTCGGGCAGGTTCAGGGTGCTGCGGTAATCGGTTTTGGTGTCGGACATGAAACGCTCAGAAATTCAGTTCGGGCAGTGCCCGATCGGCTGTCAGGATGAAGGGGGAGAAACAGACAAAGGGCGGTCAGTCGTGCACCGCGATCTGGTGCAGTCAGCGCCCTGGTGACGGCATCGTCTAAATTCGGTCGCGCGTGATCTGGCGGCTGGTTTCGGTGTGCATGGCTGCCGGAAAAGACCCTCGGGCTGCGCTGAAGAACGCGCGTGCGTCGTCGCAGTCCTTGGCAATGCCCGCTTTCAGGCTGTCCAGACCGTCGTATTTCAGCTCGTCGTGCAGTTTGTGCAGCAGTTCCACAAGGATGATTTTACCGTATGCCCCCTCCGGCCCCAGCTCTGGCGGCCAGCTCAGGCAATGGGTTTCCAGCAGCACCCGCCCGCCATTCACGTCGTTGGGGTCCAGCGACGGCCGGATGCCCAGATTGGCCACCCCGGGAATGGCCTGCGCGCCCAGGCCGTGCACCCGCACCGCAAAAATGCCGCTGGCCGCCGGTTTCCAGTGGGAAAACCGCAGGTTGAGGGTGCGAAAGCCCAGGTCCCGCCCCAGTTTGCGACCATGCACCACATGGCCGGAAATGCTGTACGGCCGACCCAGCAGGCTGGTGACCCGGTCCATGCGGCCCTGGGCCAGCGCCTCGCGCACCGCCGAGCTCGACACCCGCGTATTGCTGACCTCGTAACTGTTCATGCGCGCCACGTCAAAGCCAAGGCGGCTGCCTGCCGCGTCGAGCATGGCGTAGTCGCCGGTGCGTTGGGTGCCGAAACGGAAGTCGTCGCCCACCAGCACGTAGCGCGCGCCCAGCCCCTGCAGCAGCACTTCCTCGATGAAGGCTTCTGCGCTCTGGCTGGCCAGCGCCGCATTGAAGGGCAGCACCACGCATTGGTCGATGCCGCAGCGCTGCAGCTCGGTCAGCTTGTCGCGCAGCGTGGCAATCCGCGCCGGTGCCAGTTCAGGCTTGCGGGCCAGCCGGGCGAAGTAGTCGCGCGGGTGCGGCTCGAAGGTCATCACACAGCTCGGCACGCCACGGTGCTGTGCCTCATTTTTCAGCAGCGCCAGCATCGCCTGGTGGCCGCGGTGCACACCGTCGAAATTGCCGATGGTCAGCGCGCAGTGCGGCGCCAGGCCCGGGTGGTGAAAGCCGCGAAAAATCTTCATGTCCTGATTATCGTTTTTGTAGCGGAACAACCCCAATGGGCGCGGTTGGAACGAGGTGAAAGCCTTGATTCGAAGGCTTTTGTCATCATTTCCCTGTATATTGACAGACGTGTAGCCATACAACCGGTTCGACAACGCTGTTTCCATCGTGATGGAGGTTCGTTTTGAAGGTCTTGAAGCTATCAGCCCAGGGATTGCCACAGTCGTGGATCAGCCTCGAGGAGGCCGTGTTGCACTATGCGGCCGACGAAGTGCGCTGGGAGATGGGCGCACGCATTGTGACCTTCCATGGCGGCCACAACGCCATCACCGGTGAGCAGTCGATCATCACCGTCAACAGCATCATCGGCACCAAGGGCGTGCCGAACATCAACCCCTTTGACCTCAAGCCGAGCCTCACCAACAGCAAGCTGTTCGCCCGCGACCGTAATGTGTGCGCCTACTGCGGCGGCCACTTCCACGAGGAAGACCTGACGCGCGAGCACATCATTCCGTTTGCCCAGAACGGCATCGACACCTGGATGAACGTGGTCACGGCCTGCCGGGGCTGCAACCATCGCAAGAGCAGCCGGACCCCCGAGCAGGCGCATATGCCGCTGCTGTACACGCCTTATGTGCCCAGCCTGTGGGAAGACTTCATCCTGCGCAACCGCCGCATCCTGGCGGACCAGATGGAGTTTTTGATGGCGCACATTCCGAAAACGTCACGCCTGCACGCTTGAGCGGGCTACAACCGGTCCAGCCATCCGTGGCGGGGTTGCCGGAGGCAGTCTTTCGGGCGTTGGTCGCTGCGACCCGACCCGGCATTCATGCCGTCGCAATTTCTGCCAGCGGCGCGGTACATCCGGCCTGACCGGCGACCGAGTCCGTCGGGCGCTGATTCCTCGCTGATAAAAACCTGTGGCGCCAGCACTGAAACGGGCTACAGCTTGGTTTTGCGGCGTACTTGAGTTGGGCGGGTGTTATCCAAGCTTTAAGGGCGATATAACTGTTTGGCGCAAGGGTAGATGGGATGTGGAGGGCGGGAAGATTCACGGGGCAGGCCTGTGGTTTTGTCTGTTATCTTTCCCCAATGATGAATAAATCACGTTATGTCTCACTAGGGGCTCTATGACTCCACAGTCTGAGGCGCTTAAGCTCGTTGAAGATTGCTTGGAGCAGTTGGAGTCCTCGAAGGGTTCGGTGCTCGTGTCCGTGCAGAAGCTTCTCCGGGCTTCGAGGCTTCTAGAGAAAGACGACATAGGCATCTGGTGCCAGGTGCAGTTGGGTGAACCGAAGTACACGCAGCCGTTGAAGAAGCTGCTTGATACCGTTTCTTCGGCAGGGAAGGACCCGATTTCGGAGGAAACTCAAGCCAAGATCGACGGCGTGCTGAAGGCTATGAATGATGTTGGCTTGAAGGACATGCACTACATCTTGGAAGAGCTGGACGTAAAGCTGTCTGAAAGCGGCGGGGGCTACATCAGCATCGGGTTTGTGGAGGAACGATACGCTGACTTGGTTCGCAGAAAGAGGGGCAACGACGGTACGTACTACAAGAACAACCTGTACAACCATCTCAACTATGTTCGCAAGCGAGCGCATGAATTTGCTGCCACTCTCCATAACCAGTTGAAGTTCTCCGGAACGGTCAGAAATTGCTTTGATGTTCTCAAAGAGGCCGTCGACGACAAGGTTCTAGACCTAGATGCAGCGCTGGGTGAGCAACTGATGCTGGCGTTCAAGAGTGTTGCAAGCAATCAGGAGGAGGAATGGTCGCAGGCGCTAACTACTTGTCGTCGGCTGCTCGAAGGGCTCGCGGACCGACTTTTCCCTGCATTGTCCGAAAGTCACAAAGGCCGGGCGCTCGGACAGACTCAGTACGTGAACCGGATTTGGGCGTTCATGGACAAGGCAATCGAATCAGAGACAAACCGAGAGCTGGCAAAGTCACACGTAGACTTTCTCGGGTCGTGGTTGGAGAAGACGAATAAGCTTGCACATAAGGGAGTGCATGCGGAAGTCGATAGACTCGAGGCAGTGAAAGCGGTCTTCCACACCTACCTTGTAGTCGCAGATATTCTTGGCTACGCCGAGAAGAAGCCGGCAGGTTCCAAGAAGCGCAGTATCAATGAAGCGACGATTGATGAACTAGAGGCGCTGCTTGAGGTAAGTCGCACCACCGCGAAGGAGATCTTCAAAGCTCGCGTGCGCGACGGGGCGCTGACCAAGGCTTCTCTAGCGAAGATCAAGGGCGTAGGACCAAAAGCACTGGACCGTGCATCGGTAGTATTCGAAGTACCCGCGTGAGGGTCCGCGCGTTGAAACATAACATGTCACATACGGACTCACCCGCAGGCGCAAGAAACTGACCCATAGATTGGCTTTAGGGAAAAAGCGCCCACAGGCGTTTATCCAGCATCTGTTGTGGAGTCTGCGATGCTGCGTGCAACCCCTTCGACAAGCTCAGGACAGGCCTCAAAACTGAAATTGACTCGACAACGGCACGCCCTCCACTGCCTCAGGCAAATACCCCAGCCGTGTCCTGCATGCGGGCCGACACCTCGGCCAAGTGGTGCAGGGTGTCTCCAAAGGTCATTTCCAGCTGCGTGAGCTTCTTGAAGTAGTGGCTGACGATGTACTCGTCGGTCACGCCGATGCCGCCGTGCAGCTGCACCGCCTGCTGGCCGACAAAGCGCATTGACACACCCACCTGGTACTTGGCGCGGGCGAGAGCCCGGCGGCGCTCGTCTGCCGGCGCGTTCAGCTTGAGCGAGGCGTAATAGCTCATCGAGCGAGCCAGCTCCAGCTGCATCTTCATGTCGGCGACGCGGTGGCGCAGCGCCTGAAAACTACTGATGGCTACGCCGAACTGCTTGCGTGTGTTCATGTACTCGACGGTGATGGCCAGTGTCTTGTCCATCACGCCGACAGCTTCGGCGCAGGTGGCGGCAATGCCGATGTCCGCCGCATGGGCCAACACGCTGGCGCCGTCTTGCGTGATCAGGTCGGCAGGCGCGTTCTTGAGCGTGACTTCGGCGGCGCGGGCACCGTCCTGCGTGAGGTAGCCGTGTGTGGTCACACCCGCGGCGCTGCGCTCCACCAGGAACAGGGCTATCTGGCCGCCAGCCATGGCGGGCACCAGGAAGGCATCGGCGTGATCGCCTGCAGGAACGACGCTTTTGGTACCGCTGACCGACCACTGCCCGCCCGCCTGCGTTGCTGTGGCGGCGCAGGTGTCCAGCCGGTAGCGTGCGCTGCGTTCCTGGTGCGCCAGCACCACCAGTGCCTCGCCTGATGCGATGCGCGGCAACCAGTTGGCTTTGAGCGCGTCGGTGGCATGGCCGGCGAGTACTGCGCCGGCAATCAGCGTGTGGGCCAAGGGCTCCATCACCATGCCGCGGCCCAGTTCCTCCATGACCACCATGCCGTCGACCGGGCCCATGCCCAGACCCCCGTCGTCTTCTGGGATGTAGAGCCCCGTCAGGCCCAGCTCGGCCAGCTCGCCATAGGCGTCGCGCGAAAAGCCGCCCGCAGCGGTGATGCTGCGCCGTCGCTCGAAGTCATAGCCCTTGTCGACCCATTTGCGGACGGCGTCGCGCAGCTGTTCCTGGTCGTCGGTGAAATCAAAATCCATGGTGTTGTCCTTGTGACCGATGACGACCGGTTAACCCAGTACGACCTGGGAGACGATGTTGCGTTGCACTTCGTTGCTGCCGCCGTAAATCGTGGTCTTGCGCATGTTGAAGTAGGTGGATGCGAGCGGGGCGTTGCCGGGCACGCCGCCGGGAAAGTCGCCCTGCCAGCCGGCTTCCATCGCTTCTTCGATGAAGGGGAGGCTGAAGGGGCCGGCGGCCAGCATCATCAGCTCGCTGTAGCGCTGCTGGATCTCGCTGCCGCGAATCTTGAGCAGACCGGCGATGTCCAGGGAGTTCTTGCCTGATTTCTCGGCCGACAGCACGCGCAGCACCAGCATTTCGAGCGCCACCACGTCCACTTCCAGCTTGGCGATCTCATCGCGGAAACGAACGTCGTCGTACACGCCTTCGGCCTTGGCGATGCGCTTGAGGCGCTCCAGCTCGCGCTTGGTGCGGTTCACGTCGGCGATGTTGGTGCGCTCGTGACTCAGAAGGTGCTTGGCATAGGTCCAGCCCTTGTTCTCCTCGCCAATCAGGTTTTCTGCCGGCACCTTCACGTTGTCGAACCAGACCTCGTTGACTTCGGCCTCGCCGTCCAGCAGTTTGATCGGCCGCACGCTCACGCCGGGCGACTTCATGTCGATCAGCAGGAAGGAGATACCGGTTTGAGGCTTGCCTTCGCTGCTGGTGCGGACCAGGCAGAAAATCCATTCACCGTACTGGCCCAGCGTGGTCCAGGTTTTCTGGCCGTTGACGATGTAGTGGTCGCCATCTGCACCTGATACCCGGTCAGCCTTGCATTTGAGCGATGCCAGGTCAGAGCCTGCCCCCGGTTCGCTGTAGCCCTGGCTCCACCAGACCTCGCCGCTGGCGATGCCTGGCAGAAAGCGCTGTTGCTGCTCGGCATTGCCGAAAGCCATGATCACAGGCGCAACCATCACCGGCCCAAAGGGCACCACGCGCGGCGCACCGGCCAGCGCGCATTCCTCTTCAAACAGGTGCTTTTGCACGGCGTTCCAGCCCGGCCCACCGAACTGCTTGGGCCAGCCGTGGCCGAGCCAGCCTTTTTTGCCGAGGATCTTGGCCCAGCGCTGCATGTCTTCACGCGACAGCCGCAGGGCGTTGTGCACCTTGTGCGAAATGTCTGCGGGCAGGTGGCTGCGAACCCAGGCGCGAATCTCTTCGCGGAAGGCCTGCTCTTCAGGCGTGAAAGCTAAATCCATGGCGATGGTGTCTCCGGGTCGGTTGGCGTGCAGCGCGTTGATGCATCAACGTGCATCAACGGCCACCATTCATTTTTTAGCACGGGCGTTCGAAACGTCATGTCTCAGTTGGGACAAACCACACGGTGGCGGGTGGTTATCGGGCAGGTGGGTTGCCCCTGGCGCGCCCTTCAGCGCGGCGGGCATGACGTTCTAAACTAAGGGGCTATGGGAAGAGAATACAAGAACATCGTCATCCTGATCTCGGGGAGCGGCTCCAACATGGCGGCATTGGCCCGCGCCGCTGAGCGCGAGGACTGGGCGGGCACAGTGGGCGCGCGCATCGCGGCGGTGATCAGCAACCGCGCCGATTCCACGGGTCTGGCGCTGGCCCGCGAGCTGGGTTTGCCCACCGCCCTGGTACCGCACAAGGACTATGACTCGCGCGAGGCCTTTGACGCGGCCCTGAAGGCCGCCATCGATGCGCATTCGCCGGCATTGGTGGTGCTGGCCGGTTTCATGCGTATTCTCACGCCGGGCTTTGTGGCGCATTACGCCGGGCGGTTGGTGAACATCCATCCGTCCTTGCTGCCCGCCTTCACCGGGCTGAACACCCACCAGCGTGCTATCGATGCCGGTTGCAAGGTCGCTGGCGCGACGGTGCACCGCGTGACGGCCGATCTGGACCACGGCCCCATCCTCGCGCAGGCGGTGGTGCCTGTCTTGCCAGGTGACACGGCCGACACGCTGGCCGCTCGGGTGCTGAGCCAGGAGCACCGGATCTATCCGCAGGCCGTGCGCGAGTTGCTGGATACTCTGTAGCGCTGTGTAGCTTCGCCGACATCGCCTCCCGCGATGGACCACGGCCCTCTGAGGAGTTCGCCATGCCATCTGAAACCAGTTCCGTGCTGCTCGGCCGCGAAGGTGCCATTGCCTTCCTGACCCTCAACCGTCCTGCGGCGATGAACGCGCTGGACATCCCGGCGGCCGAAGCCTTTCTGGCGGCCTGCAAGTCACTCGCCGCCGATGACACCGTGCGCGTCGTGGTGCTGCGCGGTGCAGGGCGCGCGTTCGGGGTGGGAGGCGATCTGGCTGTGCTGCAGCACGATTCGCAGCACACGGCCGATGTGCTGATTGGCTATCTGCATGAAGCGGTGCTGCTGCTGGCTGACATGAACGCCCCGGTGATTGCCAGCCTGCACGGTGTGGTGGCCGGTGGGTCGCTGAGCCTGTCCATGGCCTGCGACCTGGCGATTGCAGCAGAAGGAACGCGCTTCAATCTGGCCTATGCCAACGTGGCGGCGAATTGTGATGTTTCGGGCTCGTGGAGTTTGCCGCGCCTGGTCGGCCTGCGCCGTGCGATGCAGATCGCGCTGCTGTCGGAGACCTTTGATGCGGCCGAGGCCTTGAGCCTGGGTATCGTCAATCGCGTGGTGCCCGCCGCCGATCTGGAAATAGAAACGCTCGCCTTGGCGACGCGGCTGGCCTCGGGGCCGACGCTGGCCTACGGCCGCATGAAGCGGCTGATGCGTCAGTCGTTCGAGAACGATTTGCCAACGCAGCTCGATGCCGAACGCGACAACTTCAAGGCCGGGACGCAGACAGCCGATTTTCACGAGGCGCTGCAAGCCTTCTTGGCGAAACGGCCACCGGTGTTTCAAGGCCGCTGAACGGCAGGAGATGACCATGACACGCGACGTTTTTGTAGCTGGGGTCGGCATGATCCCTTTCACCAAGCCGGGTGCCAGCGCCTCCTATGACGTTATGGGTGCAGAAGCCATTCGCGCTGCGCTGCAGGACGCGGGGCTTGACTACGCGAAAGTGCAGCAGGTCTATGCCGGCTATGTGTATGGCGACTCCTGCTCCGGGCAGCGCGCCGTCTATGCCGTGGGCATGTCGGGTGTGCCGGTGTTCAATGTCAACAACAACTGCTCGACCGGCTCGACGGCGCTGTTCCTCGCGCGTCAGGCGGTTGCCTCGGGCAGTGTGGACTGCGCATTAGCCGTGGGCTTTGAGCAGATGAAACCGGGTGCGCTGGGTTCGATTTTTGAGGATCGCCCCACGCCGTTTGACCGCTTTGAGCAGGAGGCTGATGCCCTGCTGCAGGTCGAAGGCGTGCCGCTCGCGCTGCGTTACTTCGGCGGTGCGGGTCTGGCCCACATGCAGCAGTACGGCACTTCGCTGCGCACCTTCGCCAGCATCCGCGCCAAGGCCAGCCGCCATGCGGTCAACAACCCGCTGGCCCTGTTCCGCCAGGAGTTGACCGAAGACGATGTGCTCAACGCGCCCGCCCTGTGGCCGGGGGTGATGACCCGCCTGATGGCCTGCCCACCCACCTGCGGCGGTGCGGCGGCGGTGGTGTGCAGTGAAGCGTTTGCAAAGCGCCATGATCTGGATCGTTCGGTGCGTATTCGCGCCCAGGCCATGACCACTGACTTTCCGTCTACCTTCGAGGCACATGACATGCGGCAGGTGGTGGGCCTCGACATGACCCGCGAGGCAGCGCGCCAGGTGTACGAAGCGGCAGGCATCGGCCCGGAAGACGTGCAGGTGGTGGAGCTGCACGACTGCTTCGCGCACAACGAACTCCTCACCTACGAAGGGCTGGGCCTGTGCCCTGACGGTGGCGCAGAGAAGTTCGTGCGCGATGGCGACAACACCTACGGCGGGCGGTATGTAACCAACCCGTCGGGTGGTCTACTGTCCAAGGGCCATCCGCTCGGCGCCACCGGTCTGGCGCAATGCACGGAGCTCGTTCAACAGCTGCGAGGCACGGCGGACAAGCGGCAGGTCGCCGGTGCCCGGCTGGCCTTGCAGCACAACCTGGGTCTGGGCGGCGCTTGCGTCGTGACGCTCTACGAAGCGGTGTAGCTTCTGCTGAGCAAAGGCGGCCGCGCGAATAGCACCAGCGCGTGTGTTACACCCGGCTACGTTTGAATGACCTGCATCTCGCCATGGATTGAATCTGTGGGTGATGGGCTGCCGTATTCCCTACAGCCGTTTGAATCATCCTGATTTCGGCTTGAGTTCTTTACTCAACCTTTCATTCAACTTCAGACCATTCAAGGGAATTCACATGCGTCAAACCAACAAACTCGCTTCCATCGGCCTCGCACTGGCGCTGTCCTGTGCAGCCGTCTCTTCATTTGCCCAGGTCACCGTGGGCGGTGCGCCTATGTTTGCCAACAAGGACATCATTGACAACGCGGTCAACTCCAAAGACCACACCACGCTGGTGGCGGCAGTCAAGGCAGCAGGCCTGGTCGACACCCTCAAAGGCCCGGGCCCCTTCACTGTGTTCGCACCGACCAACGCCGCCTTCGCCGCCTTGCCGGCCGGCACCGTGGACACCCTGCTCAAGCCTGAGAACAAGGGCGCCCTGACCGGTGTGCTGACCTACCACGTGGTAGCCGGCAAGATGGATGCAGCCGCGCTGACCAAAGCGATTGCCGCAGGCGGTGGCAAGGCCACGCTCAAGACCGTTGCAGGCGGTAGCCTCACAGCCATGGCCGCAGGTGGCGGCGTGACGGTCACTGACGAAAAAGGCGGCTCTGCCAAAGTGTCGATTGCCGACGTGTACCAGTCCAACGGCGTGATTCACGTGGTGGACAAGGTGCTGCTGCCCAAGTAATTTCCACGCCTCTGGCGGAAGACGCGGCGCACGCTGCGTCGGTATTGAAAGCCCGTGTGCAGTGATGCCCACGGGCTCGTGATCATTTCATCGCGTCATGTGTTCTGCAATTGATGCAAGGCCGCGTTGGCAATGCTGCGCGCGTTGACGTTGAAGAACTCCCGCAGTGCGGCCCGCGTGTCGCTGCGGCCGAAGCCGTCGGTGCCCAGCGTCAGGTAGGAACGGCCTGCCGGCAACCACGCGCGCACGCTCTCCGGCACGGCGCGCACATAGTCGGTGGCGGCGATGATGGGGCCGGTGCTGCTCGCCAGTTGTTGCGCAATAAAGGGCTCGGCTGCAGTCTGACCCTGCAGGGCTTCGCGCTGGATTGCTGCGCCATCACGCGCCAGTTCGCTCCAGCTGGTGACGCTGTAAACCGTGGCGTCAATGCCTTGCGCGGCCAGCAGTTGCGCGGCCTTGATGACTTCGGTCAGGATGGCGCCAGAGCCTAACAGCGTGACGCTGCGCGGGGGCTGGCCTGCGCTGCCAGCGTCTTGTGCCGGGTAACGCTGAAACAGGTAGCAACCGCGAATGATGTCGGCCTCGGCGCCCGGCACCAGATCCGGCTGCGCGTAGTTCTCGTTCATCAACGTGACGTAATAGAACCTGTCCTGCTGCTCCACCATCATCTCCTGCATGCCGCGGTTCAGGATCACGGCCAGCTCGCCGGCGAAGGCCGGGTCGTAGGCCTTGCAGTTGGGAATGGTCGCGGCGATCAGGTGGCTGCTGCCATCCTGGTGCTGCAGGCCCTCGCCGCCCAGCGTGGTGCGGCCCGAGGTCGCGCCCAGAAGAAAGCCCCGCGCGCGCTGGTCGGCAGCGGCCCAGATCTGGTCACCCACGCGCTGGAAGCCAAACATCGAGTAGTAGATGTAGAAGGGCAGCATCGCCAGGCCGTGCACGCTGTAGCTGGTGGCGGCGGCCGTCCAACTGGCCAGGGCGCCGGCTTCGCTGATGCCTTCTTCGAGGATCTGGCCGTCGAGTGCCTCGCGGTAGCTCAGCACCGAGCCAATGTCTTCCGGGGCGTAGCGCTGGCCCACACTGCTGTAAATGCCCACCTGCTTGAACAGGTTGGCCATGCCGAAGGTGCGTGCCTCGTCTGCCACGATGGGCACGATGCGCGGGCCCAGTGCGCTGTCTTTCAGCAGGCCGCCGAGCATGCGCACGAAAGCCATGGTGGTGCTCATCTCCTTGCCGTCGGCGGCGAGGGCGAACTGCGCGTAGCCAGCCAGCGGGGGGACGGGCACCACGTCGGTGGCGGTATCGCGGCGTGGCAGGTAGCCGCCCAGCGCGGCGCGGCGCGCGTGCAGGTACTGCATCTCGGGGCTGTCGGCGGCGGGCTTGTAGAAATCGATGCGCCGTGCCTGCTCGTCGCTCAGTGGCAGGTTGAAGCGGTTGCGGAATTCAATCAGGTCGGTTTCGTCAAACTTCTTCTGCGAATGCGTGGTCATGCGACCCTGTCCCGCACTGCCCATGCCGTAGCCTTTTTTGGTGTGCGCGAGGATCACCGTGGGCTGGCCGCGGTGGTTCGCTGCTGCGGCGTAGGCGGCGTGGATTTTCACCAGATCGTGGCCGCCGCGCTTGAGGCGGTCGATCTGCTCGTCCGTCATGCCCTGCGCCAGGCGCGCCAATTCTTCGTTCTGACCAAAGAAGTTGTCGCGGTTGAAGCGCCCGTCCTTGGCGGCAAAGGTCTGCATCTGTCCATCGACGGTGTGGGCAAAGGCCTGTGTGAGGGCGCCGGTCAGGTCGCGCGCGAACAGGCCGTCCCAGTCGCTGCCCCAGACCAGCTTGATGACGTTCCAGCCGGCGCCGGCGAAAAGCTTTTCCAGCTCGTCGATGATGCGGCCATTGCCGCGCACCGGGCCGTCGAGCCGCTGCAGGTTGCAGTTGACGACCCAGACCAGGTTGTCCAGGCCCTCGCGGGCGGCCAGGGTCAGTGCACTCATTGACTCGGGCTCGTCCATCTCGCCGTCGCCGAACACGCCCCAGACTTTGCGGCCGGTGCAGTCCAGCAGCCTGCGGTGGGTCAGGTATCGCATGAAGCGTGCGTGGTAAATCGAGCTGATGGGGCCAATGCCCATGGAGCCGGTGGGGAACTGCCAGAAGTCCGGCATCAGGTAGGGGTGCGGATAGCTGCACAGGCCCTGCGCCTGCTGTGCCGGGGCAGTGAGTTCCTGGCGGTAAAAGCTCAGGTCTTTTTCGGTGAGCCGGCCTTCGAGGTAAGCACGTGCATACACACCGGGCGCGCTGTGCGGCTGCAAGAACACCAGGTCCCCCCGGTGCTGACCGGGTGCGGTGCCTTCGCGCGCACGAAAGAAATGGTTGAAGCCCGTCTCGAACAGGTCGGCGGCACTGGCATAACTGGCGATGTGGCCGCCCAGTTCGCTGGAGCCGCCCGATTCCGACTGGTTGGCACGCACCACCATCGCGAGTGCGTTCCAGCGCATCAGAGAGGCAAGACGCTCTTCAATCGCCAGATCGCCCGGGAACACCGGCTGTTCGTTCACCGCAATCGTGTTCATGTAAGGCGTGCACAGCTCGGGCTGCCAGCCGATGCGGCGCTCGCGGGCCACGCGCGCGATGGCGTCCAGAATCTGACGCGCGCGGACGGGCCCCTGGGTGGCTGCGAGCGCGTGAAAGGCTTCGGTCCATTCCGCGGTTTCCTGCGGATCTGGATCGGCGGCTGACGGCGCTGGTGTCTGGAGGAGGTGATGAGGTGTGAGGTCGTTCATGGCAGTGCTTACTCTACGCCGGCTGGTGCCAAAGGTGTTGCCTGAATATGGGGGCGATTTTCTTTATGACGGTATAAAATGCTTTTATTGAGAGAAAATAAAGAATATGAAGCTGGATAACGTCGACTTGAAGATTCTTCAGGAGCTGCAGCAAGATGGCTCGCTGTCCAATGTGGAACTGGCCCGCCGCGTGCATTTGAGCCCCTCGCCGTGCCTGGCGCGCGTCAAGGCGCTGGAGTCGGCTGGCGTGATTGACCGCTATGTGGCGATTGCCAATGCCGCGGCGCTGGGTCTCGGCTTGAGTGTGTTCATCTCCATCAGCCTGCGGTCGCAGAACAAGGAGTCGCTCGCTGAGTTCGAACGCCGCATTGCCGAGCACGACGAGGTGATGGAGTGCTACCTGATGTCGGGAGACAGCGATTACCTGATCCGCGTAGCTATTGCCGACATCGGCGCGCTGGAGAAATTCATCCTGGAGCAGCTCACGCCGATTCCGGGCATCGAGAAAATCCGTTCCAGTTTTGCGCTTAAACAGGTCCGCTACAAGACGGCCTTGCCGCTACCGCTGGCCTGAGGGCTGGTCTAAGGGCGGCGTTACTTCGCCGTATTACACCTTATGGCGCCTCAGGCCATGGGCTTACTGAGTGGCCCCGGCTCGTCGCCATGCAGCGCCGGATGCGAGACCTCGATCGCATTGATCTTGGCCAGCAGTTCCTGCCTTCGAACGCTCTCTTCCGGCGGTGCGCCGGCCGGCTCGCCAACCGCATCGACAAACTGCACATAACGCTTTGGGCCGGGGCTCATGTGCCGCAGGCAGATTTGCAGGCTGTCGATGATTTGCACGCCGGTGTGGTGTTCAGGCGTGCCGTGCCAGATGGCGATGTGCAGGTTGAAGGCGTCGGGCTGGTCCAGCTTGCCTGAAAGCCGGATGCCATCCGCGAGGATTTTGGTCGACACCTCGGACACGGCCTCGCGGTTCACCGGACCTTCAATCAGCATCAGGAAGAGGTTTTCCTCGTAGCGAATCACCGTGTCCATGTCACGGGCTGCGCGGCGCAGGATTTCTCCGACGCGCGACAAGGCCACGCTGCGTTTGCGGTCGTTCAGCTCGTCGGCGCTCGGTGCCTGGTCCAGCCAGCGAATCAGCACGATGCCACATTCCGAGCTGCGGCGGCGCGCCCGCTGAAGCATGTGCTCCAGCCGCTCATCCAGCACGCGCGGCAGCATCAACCCGGTGGCGGGGTCGTAGTTGGCCAGGGCAGAGATGCGGTGATTGGAAAACAGCGCCGCCCGGCTGCGCCACGCCAGCACGAGAAAGATCCAGAGCAGTCCGACCATCGTGGACAGGACACCGGCGGCCTGGGCCGACTCGATGTTCATGACCCATCCTGCGTTGTGGAGGATGCGCGCCAGGGCCGCCAGCCCGATGGGCGCGCAGCCCAGCAGCAGCATCAGGTTCCAGCGCTGCCCGCGCAGGGACATCCAGGTCAGGCTGCCGAGAATCGTGACGGTGGACACCCCGAGCCAGAGGTTGCGGAGGTCGCGCGGGATGAAGTCCTGCCCGATGGCCATCAGACCCGCCATCAGCAGGCTGCCCGCTGTGACAGATGCCAGCAGCTTGTAGATGTGCGGATGGCTGCTGCGCGCGTAGCTGGCCTGGCTGCAGAACCAGGCGCCCGCGGCCAGGCTTAGTGCGGCCGAGACCCAATTCATCACCTGATTGAGATGCGCGCTGCCCGGCCACATGCGCCAGCTGGCATAACCAATCAGCACCAGCTGGGTGAACATCAGCGTCACCACCACCGCGCCAAACCACAGGAACACCGTGTTGCGGGCCATCACGAATGCGGCAATGCTCAAGGCCGCCAGCACGCTGAACATGCCCCACATCAGGCCGATCACCACGCCCACGCGGGAGGCACCGTCGACATACTCGACTGGTGACAGCAGCATCGGGCGATCGGAGAGCGCCCGGTAGTTCTCGAAGCGCATGTAATAGGTCTGAGGGCGGTCGTCGTGGGTCTGCAGTTCAAAGCTGGGCACCCGCGTACGCAGTGACCAGTCTGACGGCGCCAGCGCTTCCCCTGCCGCCTGCACCTGCCATTCCCCCTGCGGGCCGCGTGAAAAGAGGCTGACTTTCGTCAGCGGCTGGCCGGGCAGGCGGATGAACCAGGTCTGCAGTGACTCGGTGGGTGGCAGCGAGAAGGTAGCCCAGACGTCCTGATCGCTGGAGGTGGGCAGGACGGTGGTGCTGGTGTAAGGCTGGAATTCGCGGGTGCCTGAAGTGATCAGCGCATCTGGAGAGCTCACGCTGCCCCTGGGCACCGCCACCCACTGCAGCGGTTCAGACAGCTGGATGGTCACGCTGTCCTTGTAAAGGCGGACGAAGTCCTGCGCATGGCCTGGCTGCAACAGCAGCCAGAGCAGCAGCATCAGCCAACCCCGCCAGCCTGCATTGGTGTTCATCCGCATAGCTTATTGCAAAACCGGGTTTTGTCGGCCGCGGCGTGGCTTCAGCTGAAGGCGGGAAAAATCACATCTTGGACTGGAACACCAGGCCGGCGTGCTCACGCAGCGCGTGGAACTTGATCTTGGGCCACTGCTGCTCTACCGCGCGCAGGGTGGCGCTGTGGTCCACCAGCAGCGTGGGTGCATCGACGGCGTCCAGCGCCACCCGGTGGGAGTTGGCGTCGATGAATTTCTTCAGCTCGTTCGGGTCATCGCTGGTGACCCAGCGCGCCAGATTGAACTGGCTGCCCATGATGCGCGCCTTGACGCCGTATTCATGTTCCAGACGGTGAGCAACCACTTCAAACTGCAGCTGGCCCACCGCACCAAGCAGCAGCAGCGAGCCGGCGATGGGCCGGAACACCTGGATCGCACCTTCTTCGCCGAGCTGGGTGAGACCGGCACGCAGCTGTTTGCTGCGCAGCGGATCAGCCACCTCGACCGCGCGGAACATTTCCGGCGCAAAGAAGGGCAGGCCGGTGAACTGCAGGGCCTCGCCTTCGGTCAGCGTGTCGCCGAGCTGCAGCACGCCGTGGTTCGGGATGCCGATGATGTCGCCGGCGAAGGCGGTATCGAGCAGCTCGCGGCGCTGGCTCATGAAGCTCACCACCGTATTGGGCCGCAGCTCTTTGCCGCTGCGCACCACCTTGAGCCGCATGCCGCGGGTGAACTCGCCGCTGGCCACCCGCAGGAAGGCGATGCGGTCGCGGTGCGCCGGGTCCATGTTGGCCTGGATCTTGAACACCACGCCCGAGAATTTTTTCTCTTCAGGGTGTACCACGCGCTGAATGGATTCGCGCTCTGCAGGGGCCGGTGCTAGGTCGACCAGCGCATCCAGCACTTCCTGCACGCCGAAGTTGTTGATGGCCGAACCGAAGAACATCGGCGTCTGCCGGCCCGCGAGAAACTCGTTGCGGTCAAACTCGGGCGTGGCGCCGGCGACCAGTTCGATCTCACCTTGCGCCTGGGCGTATTCGGCGCCAAAGCGCTGGGCGGCCTCGGCGTTGTCGAGCCCGGCAAGGATTTCATCGTCACCGCCGGCCTTCTCCTCGCCGGGGCTGAAGACACGCATGCGGTCTTCGCGGCGGTCGTACACGCCGTGGAACAGCTTGCCCATGCCGACCGGCCAGGTGAAGGGCACCACCGTCATGCCGAGCTCGCGTTCGATCTCGTCCATCACGCTCATCGGGTCCTGCACCTCGCGGTCCATTTTGTTGACGAAGGTCAGGATGGGCGTGTTGCGGGCACGGCAGACCTGCAGCAGGCGGCGCGTCTGTGGCTCGACGCCGTTGGCTGCGTCAATCACCATCAGTGCGGCGTCCACTGCTGTGAGCACGCGGTAGGTGTCTTCCGAGAAATCCTGGTGACCGGGCGTGTCCAGCAGGTTGATCACGCAGTCGCGATATTCCATCTGCATCACTGAGCTGGCCACCGAGATGCCGCGCTGCTTCTCGATCTCCATCCAGTCAGATGTCGCATGGCGAGCGGCTTTGCGCGCCTTGACGCTGCCAGCGATCTGGATCGCGCCCGAAAACAGCAGCAGCTTTTCAGTCAGCGTGGTCTTGCCTGCGTCGGGGTGCGAGATGATGGCAAACGTGCGGCGGCGCTTGACCTGCTTTTCAATTTCAGTGGGAGCGTGGGATTCGGACATAACCCACGATTATCGGTGACGTGGCCTCCACGCGCCGACGCTGCGTGCCTTCGGCGTTCGCTGCCCCTTTTCATGAAACTGGGGCTGGCCTTGCTTGGGGCGGCCCGGCGCTGCGGCCGCTGGTTCATTGGTTCAGGGAAGAGGTGTTTCATCCGGCTCCCGGGCAAACCGCGGTTGCCTCACACCGTCGATCACGACCTCTTCGTTGAACATCGCGGCAGGCCGCACCCACAGCCCCTTTTCACCATACAGCGCGCGGTACAGCGTCATGGCCTCCATACTTTCGCTGTGGCGCACGGTACCGATCACCTCATACAGCATGCCTTTGTAGTGGCGGTAGAGGCCTGGCGGCGTCTCAATCAGGGGTGGCAGGGTTTCGGACATGAGGGGGCTTGAGAATGGTGCTTTCAAACACCGTGGTGGGACAATGTGAGGCTATGCATCCTAAAGCCTTACTCGACAGCTGCGCCGAACTTCTCAAGCAGGTCCTCAAATTCGATCACCCAGCCGACATGGTGGTGTCGCGCTATCTCCGTGAACTGCGTCTGGGTCCCCGCGAGCGTGCCACGGTGGCGGAAACGATTTACACCGTGCTGCGCAAGAAAAACCTGTTCACCTATCTCGCCCAGCACGGCAGCGGTGCGCCCGAGCGGCGGTTGGCCATCCTCGGCTTTGCCAGCGGGCGCGATTTTCTTCTGGGCGCGCTGACCGAGCAGGAAAAAGACTGGCTCTCCCGCTGCGACCAGGTCAAACCCGCCGACCTGATGGAACTGCATCGCCACAACCTGCCGCAGTGGCTGGTGGAGCCGCTGAAAGAGCAACTGGGCAACGATTTCTGGCCGCTCGTCGAGAGCCTCAATGCGTCTGCCGGACTGGACCTGCGGGTCAACACGTTGAAAGACAAGCGCGCCGAGGTGCAGAAAGAGCTGGCCAAGGCGGGCATCAAGACCGCGGCCACGCCGTTTTCGCCCTGGGGATTGAGAATCGCTGACAAGCCGCAGCTTGCCAAGCTGGATGCCTTCACCCGCGGCGCGATTGAGGTGCAGGACGAGGGCTCACAACTGCTGGCCTTGCTGGTCGATGCCAAGCGTGGCGAGATGGTGGTTGATTTCTGCGCTGGCGCAGGGGGTAAGACACTGGCGCTGGGCGCCTCCATGCGCAACACCGGCCGGCTCTATGCCTTCGACACCTCCGGCCACCGGCTGGATGCGCTCAAACCGCGGCTGGCGCGCAGTGGCCTGTCGAACGTGCACCCGGTGGCGATTGCCCATGAGCGCGACGACCGCATCAAGCGGCTGGCGGGCAAGATCGACCGGGTGCTGGTGGATGCCCCGTGCTCGGGCTTGGGCACCTTGCGTCGCAACCCCGACCTGAAATGGCGCCAGAACCCGAAGGCGATTGAAGAGCTCACCGCCAAGCAAACGGCTATTTTGCAGAGCGCCGCGCGCCTGCTCAAGCCCGGTGGTCGGCTGGTTTACGCCACTTGCAGCATTCTTCGCGAAGAAAATGAGGCGATTGCAGAAGCCTTCGGTGCAGCGAATAAAGAGTTCAACGTGCTTGAAACAGGCCCTTTGTTGACACATCTGGGGGTGGAACATGCTGACAAACTGTGCCGCGGGCCCTATCTGCGGCTGTGGCCTTACCTGCATCAGACTGACGGGTTTTTCGCCGCCGTATGGCAAAAATCGTGATATTTTTAGTGAAAGTTAGCGTAAATTAATCGAAAGTTCTCGTTTTTTTGACCGAACTTCGCGGGTTTTCGGCGCCGAAGGGCCTTCCGGATTCCGCTTGGAGTTTGGGCCTCCCAGCCCTACAATAGAGGGGCGTTCGACGAAGCTGCCCGCCAGATGGAATTCGGTAGCCACCGGGACAGAGCGCATATAAGGATGTTTATGATTTTGTTTGATGCCGCCATCGACTGGCTGGCCAATGGACTGGTTGCCGCCACGTGGTGGCAAATCGTGTTGTACACCCTGGTGACAACCCACATCACGATTGCCAGCGTCACGATTTACCTGCACCGCCACCAGGCACACCGTGCCATGGACCTGCACGCGATCCCTGCGCACTTTTTCCGCTTCTGGCTCTGGCTGGGAACCGGCCAGGTGACCAAGGAGTGGGTGTCGATTCACCGCAAGCACCACGCCAAGTGCGAAACCTCTGAAGATCCGCACAGCCCGCAGGCTTACGGCATCAAGACAGTATTCTGGAAGGGCGCCGAGCTGTATCGCGCCGAGAGCAAGAACAAGGAAACCATGGTCAAGTATGGCCACGGCACCCCCAACGACTGGATCGAGCGCAACCTCTATACCCGCTACAGCTGGCAGGGTGTGGGCTTGATGATGATCATCGACCTGGCCCTGTTCGGCATGGCTGGTCTGGCCGTGTGGGCCGTGCAGATGGCCTGGATTCCCGTCACGGCGGCCGGCATCATCAATGGCATCGGCCACTACTGGGGCTACCGCAACTTCGAAGCGCCAGACGCCAGCACCAACATTTCACCCTGGGGCATCATGATCGGTGGCGAAGAGCTGCACAACAACCACCACACCTACCCCACGTCGGCCAAGTTTTCCGTCAAACCCTACGAATTCGACATCGGCTGGATCTACATCCGTGCGCTGGAGCGCGTGGGTCTGGCTACCGTCAAGAAAGTACCGCCCAAGCTGCAGTTGGGGGCAATTCAGCCGGTGGCTGACGAGAAAACCCTTGAGGCCCTGATCGCCCACCGCTATGAAGTGATGGCGGGCTATGCCCGGGAACTGCGCCGTGCCGGACGCGCCGAGATTGAGGCGCTGAAGGCCCGCCAGGCCGATGTGTCTGTGCTGAAGGCCGCCAACCGGTGGTTGCACCGCGATGACGACAAGGTGCCCGCCGCTGCCCGGCCGCAGATCGCCCAGGCGCGTGCCGAGCACCCCGTGCTCGACAAAATGGTGACCATGCGCGAAGAGCTGCGCCAGATGTGGATGACCACCAATGCATCGCGCGAGCAACTGGCCGCCGACCTGCAGGCTTGGTGCCACCGTGCGGAAGAAAGCGGCATCGCTGCGCTGCGTGATTTCTCGATGAAGCTGCGCGCCGCTCGGACCTGATGACAAGACCTGGGACAAGCTCCCGCTAAACGATTGCGTCGCGGCCCTTCAGCACTGGCCGACAAGATCCTGAAACCGCCTTGGCGCTTTAGTGCTCAGGCGGTTTTTCTTTTGCTCTGTGGCCCTGGTTCCGCTTGGGGCAACGGGCTGTACTCAGGTACTGAACCGGTGAGTCGTCCTGTCCGGTCAGGGGCCCTATTGGGGCCATCAGAAAATCAACGGCCATGAAAAAACCCGCTGGTTTGCAGCGGGTTCGTTCGGGTTCCGGGCGGCAAGTGCCCAGAGGTCAGGCTGAATTACTTCAGCTTGATTTCCTTGTATTCCACGTGCTTGCGTGCCTTGGGATCAAATTTCATGATCAGCATCTTGTCGGGCGTTGTTTTCTTGTTTTTGGTGGTCGTGTAGAAGTGACCGGTGCCGGCAGTGGATTCCAGCTTGATTTTTTCGCGTGCGCCTTTGGCCATGATCGTTCTCCTTAGACTTCACCGCGGGCACGCAGGTCCACCAGGACCGCATCGATGCCTTTTTTGTCAATCAAGCGCAGACCAGCGCTGGTGATGCGCAGACGCACCCAGCGGTTCTCGCTCTCGACCCAGAAACGGCGGTACTGCAGGTTGGGCATGAACCGGCGCTTGGTTTTGTTGTTGGCGTGAGAAACGTTGTTTCCCACCATCGGGCCTTTGCCCGTTACCTGACAGACGCGTGCCATGAGCACTCTCCGTATAAAAAATTGGAAATCGGATGCCGGAATCCGTCGGGATTCTGAGCTAAGCCAGCGATTATAGCCTGAAAAGCCGCTGTGCTCAATCCCTCCGCCTAGCGACGTGTATGGGCGCTTGGCAACCTGCCTAGTTCAGCCGGGGCTGCGGAACCGGCTTTGCTGGGCTGCAAGCACAGCGGCCCCCTCGGGGGGGCAGGGAGTTACACACAGTGAGCGACCGTGGGGGCCTATCCTTGCTCGAGAAACCGCTGCGCATCCAGTGCTGCCATGCAACCCGTCCCGGCGCTGGTGATGGCTTGGCGGTACACATGGTCCTGCACGTCGCCGGCCGCAAACACGCCCGGCACGCTGGTCATGGTGGCAAAACCCTGCAGGCCGGTTCTGGTGATGATGTAGCCGTCCTTCATGTCCAGTTGACCAGCAAAGATGTCGGTGTTGGGCTGGTGGCCGATGGCAATGAAGCAGCCCTTCAGGGCAATGTCCTTGGTGGCATCGGTCTGCGTGCTTTTGAGCCGCACGCCGGTCACGCCGGAGGCGTCGCCCAAGACCTGATCCAGCGTGTGGTGCAACTGCAGCTCGATCTTGCCGGCTGCTACCTTTTCGTGGAGCTTGTCGATCAGGATGGCTTCGGCCTTGAACTTGTCGCGGCGATGCACCAGCGTGACCTTGCTGGCGATGTTGGAGAGGTAGAGGGCTTCTTCCACGGCGGTGTTGCCGCCGCCCACCACGCAGACTTCCTGGTCACGGTAGAAGAAACCATCGCAGGTGGCGCAGCCCGACACGCCGCGACCCATGAACGCCGATTCCGATTCCAGACCCAGGTATTTGGCCGAGGCGCCGGTGGCGATGATCAGCGCATCGCAGGTGTAGGTTCCACTGTCGCCGGTAAGCGTGAAGGGGCGTTTGCTGAGGTCGACCTGATTGATGTGGTCAAAGATGATCTCGGTGTTGAAGCGCTCGGCATGCGCCAGAAAGCGCTGCATCAGCTCCGGGCCTTGCACGCCATCGACGTCGGCGGGCCAGTTGTCGACTTCGGTGGTGGTCATCAGCTGGCCGCCCTGCGCGATCCCGGTGATGAGAACGGGCTTGAGGTTGGCGCGCGCTGCGTACACGGCGGCGGTGTAGCCCGCCGGGCCCGAGCCAAGGATCAGAACTTTGGAATGTTTCATGATGAAAAACCGATTGGGAAAGAGGGGGAAGTCAGGTAGATTTGAGTGGTGCTCGTGTAAAAGTCAAGCGCTGCAGTGGGCGTCAGCGAGTTGTCCCGCGCCAGCCGCCATGAATCCGGAGCATTTCCGTTGCCGTACCATTGTATGAAGTCAAACGAGCCACTGTCGGCTCTGAGGTCGCGAGGGAGCTGATATGACAACGATGGTGTCCAATCTTGAGCTGATACGCCGGGTGCCGCTTTTTTCGATGTTGACGCCTTCACAAGCCGAGTCGGTGGCCGCCGCTGTTGTCAAACGCCGTTTCAAGCGCGGCGAGTCCATCGTGGAGCAGGGCAAGAAGTCCAATGCTCTGTCCATCATCCTCACCGGCCGGGCGCGGGTCATGGCCACCGATTCGCGGGGCCGTGAAGTCATTCTGGCGACCATGCACCCGGGTGATTACGTCGGCGAGATGAGCCTGATCGATGACGAGCCCCATTCCGCCACGGTGCGCGCCGAAATCCAGACCGACGCGCTGATTCTGGGCCGGCAGGAGTTTGCCCGCTGCCTGCCCGAAAACAGCTCCATGGCCTATGCCGTGCTCAAGGGGCTGGTGCAGCGCCTGCGGCAGGCGGACCGCAAGATCGAATCACTGGCATTGATGGATGTGTATGGCCGTGTGGCCCGCGCGCTGCTGGAGTCTGCCGTCACTGATGCTGCGGGTGATACCGTGATCCGTGAGAAAGTGTCGCGCCAGGACCTGGCCAAGGTGGTGGGCGCCTCCCGCGAGATGGTCAGCCGGGTGATGAAGGACCTGGAAGAGCGCAGCTTCATTGAAACCCGCGACGATGGCTCTGTGCGCATCATGGAGCGGCTTCATACGCTGGGCTGACCGGGGTCTGTTACCGGGCCATCTCATGGGCCCTTTACCGGGCGGTCACCGGATGTTTGAGCCGGTCAACTGCGTTAAGCTCTGCCCCGAGCCATGACTTACTCCCTAGACACCCTGAATTCCGCGAACTCCGCATCGAACGGCGCCCCGGCTGGCATCAAACGTTTTGCCCATGAGGTGAGCCTCATTCTGGGCGCTCTGGCCCTGGTGTTCTGGCTGGTCGCGCTGCTGAGCTATTCGGCACTGGACGCAGCGTGGTCCACCTCAGGAGCGGCTGAAGTGTCCGCCGGCGCTGTACCGCTGGTGCGCAACTGGGGCGGCCGCATGGGCGCCTGGCTCGCCGATCTCAGCTACTACCTGCTTGGTTTCTCCGTGTGGTGGGCACTGCTGGCCGGTGGCCATGTGTGGCTCTCGTCGCTGGCGCGGTGGTTGCGCGGCGAGGCGGCCGGCACGTCCGACACCACATCCCCCCGCCTGCGCTTCTGGCTGGGCTTGACCCTTCTTCTGGTGGCCAGCGCAGCGCTGGAATGGTCGCGTTTGTACCGTTTCGAGGTCCGTCTGCCCGGTCATGCCGGCGGTGTGCTGGGTTATCTGGCGGGTGGTGCTGGTGTCAAATGGCTCGGCTTTGCCGGCTCCGGGCTGGTATTCATTGCGCTTAGCGTGATTGCCGTGTCGGCTGTCTTCAGCTTTTCCTGGGCCCAGGTGGCCTTGCGCGTCGGCGCATGGATTGACAACCTCATCGAAGGCCGCCGCGAAAAGCGCGAAATGGCCGAAGATCTGGCCCTTGGCAAGCTCGCCGCGCGCGAGCGCGAGGAAACGCTGGTCGATGAGCGCATCGAGATCGAAGAGCACCATCCGGTGCCGGTGTTGATTGAGCCTACGCTGGTGGATATCCCCAAGAGCGAGCGTGTCGCCAAGGAGCGGCAAAAGCCCTTGTTCAGCGAGATGCCAGACTCCAAACTGCCGCAGGTCGATCTGCTCGATGGCGCGCTGCTGCGCCAGGAGACCGTAGCGCCCGAGACGCTGGAGATGACCTCGCGGCTGATCGAGAAAAAGCTCAAGGACTTCGGCGTCGAAGTTCGCGTGGTCGCAGCCGCGCCCGGCCCTGTGATCACACGCTACGAGATCGAGCCAGCCACCGGTGTGAAGGGCTCGCAGGTCGTGAACCTTGCGAAGGATCTGGCACGCGCCCTGAGCCTGGTGTCCATCCGTGTGATCGAGACCATTCCCGGCAAGAACTACATGGCGCTGGAGCTGCCCAATGCCAAGCGCCAGTCCATCAAGCTCAGCGAGATTCTGGGCTCGCAGGTGTACAACGAGGCCAAGTCCATGCTGACCATTGGTCTCGGTAAGGACATCAGCGGTGCCGCGGTGGTGGCTGATCTGGCCAAGATGCCGCACTGCCTGGTCGCGGGCACCACCGGTTCGGGCAAGTCGGTCGGCATCAACGCGATGATTTTGAGCCTGCTGTACAAGGCCGATGCGCGCGATGTGCGCCTGCTGCTGATCGACCCGAAGATGCTGGAGATGAGTGTCTACGAAGGCATTCCGCATCTGCTGGCGCCAGTGGTCACCGACATGCGGCAGGCGGCCCATGGCCTGAACTGGTGCGTGGCCGAGATGGAGAAGCGCTACAAGCTGATGAGCAAGCTGGGCGTGCGTAACCTCGCGGGCTACAACGCCAAGCTCGACGAAGCCAAGGCCAAAGGCGAGTTCATCTACAACCCCTTCAGCCTGACCCCGGAGCAGCCCGAGCCGCTGGAGCGCCTTCCCTACATCGTGGTAGTGATTGACGAACTGGCCGACCTGATGATGGTGGTGGGCAAGAAAATTGAAGAGCTGATTGCCCGCCTCGCACAAAAAGCCCGTGCGGCCGGCATCCATCTGGTGCTGGCCACACAGCGCCCCAGCGTGGACGTGATCACCGGCCTAATCAAGGCCAACATTCCGACCCGCCTGTCCTTCCAGGTCAGCAGCAAGATCGACAGTCGCACCATCCTTGACCAGATGGGCGCCGAGGCGCTGCTCGGCATGGGCGACATGCTCTACATGCCCAGCGGCACGGGTTTCCCGATCCGCGTGCATGGCGCCTTTGTCAGTGATGACGAAGTGCACCGCGTGGTGGCTTATCTGAAGCAACAGGGCGAGCCCAATTACATCGATGGCGTGCTCGAAGGCGGCACCGTCGACGGTGAAGATGGCGACCTGCTGGGCGAGGGCGGCGGTGGTGGCGAGAAAGACCCGATGTACGACCAGGCAGTGGAAGTGGTTCTCAAGAACCGCAAGGCCAGCATTTCACTGGTGCAGCGCCACCTGAAAATCGGCTACAACCGCGCTGCCCGTCTGGTGGAAGACATGGAAAAGGCGGGCTTGGTCAGCGCCATGAGCGGCAGCGGCCAGCGCGAGATTCTGGTGCCATCGCGCGCCGAATGACGACATGACGGTGTTTACCGCGCCTATACCGCGCCGACACATGACTGGGGCAAGCTGAGGCTTTCCGGGTTGAACCCACTTCTTTTGTTATGTTTTCTTATGGTTTGCACATCATGAACACCAAGACCTCTCCTCAAGTCGCTGCTGGCATGTGGTCTCGCTGCGCTGCGCGGGCCCTGCAGGCAACGACCTGTGCGGCGTTGCTCGCGATTCCGCTGGCTGCCAGCGCGCAATCGGCACCCAGTGCCGGGCTTCAGGCGCTGGAGTCCTTCATCAAGACCACACGCAGCGGCCGCGCCGCGTTCACCCAGGTGGTGACCAGCCCGGCCAAGGAGGGGCAGACCGCCAAGGCCAAAACCTCCAGTGGCACATTCGAATTCCTGCGGCCCAACCGTTTCAAGTTCATCTACAAAAAACCGTTTGAGCAGAGCATCGTTGCCGACGGTCAAAACCTGTGGCTGCACGATGTAGACCTGAACCAGGTCACCTCGCGCAAGCTGGGGCAGGTGCTCAACGGCACGCCTGCGGCGGTGATCGCGGCTGCTGCCGACCTGAAGGGGCTGGAGGCCGACTTCACGCTGGCGCCGCAACCTGAGCGCGCTGGCCTGCAATGGGTGCAAGCCACGCCCAAGGCCAAGGACGGCCAGCTGCAGAGCATCAGCGTCGGCTTTCGACCCAGTGACAAGGGGAACGAGCTGGCCGTGCTGGAAATCCTCGATAGCTTTGGCCAGAAGTCGGTGATGACCTTCACGCAGTTTGAGATCAATCCGTCGCTCCCTGCCAGCAACTTCCAGTTCAAGCCGCCGGCTGGTGCGGATGTGATCCGGCAGTAAACCTCGTCACGTCACCGCCTTCCTACCGACTTAACGCAGACAGACCCATGGCCTCCAGGACGGACCGCACGCCGCCGCAGGTGCCTCTGGCCGAGCGCCTGCGGCCTTCGCATCTGGGTGAGGTGATTGGTCAGCAACACCTGCTGGGCGAGGGTATGCCGCTTCGCATTGCGTTTGAATCCGGCCAGCCGCACAGCTGCATCCTCTGGGGCCCACCCGGCGTGGGCAAGACCACCATCGCACGGCTGATGGCCAGCAGCTTTGACGCCCACTTCATCACCATCTCGGCGGTGCTCGGTGGCGTCAAGGACATCCGCGAAGCGGTTGAGCAGGCCAGCATTTGGCAGGCGCAGTCGGGTCGGCGGACCATGGTGTTTGTGGACGAGGTCCACCGCTTCAACAAAAGCCAGCAGGACGCCTTCTTGCCGCATGTGGAGAGCGGGCTCTTCACCTTCATCGGTGCGACCACCGAGAACCCGTCGTTTGAGGTCAACTCGGCGCTCCTGTCCCGGGCGGTGGTGTACGTGCTGCAGCCGCTCGGCCTTGAGGATCTGCACAAGATCGTTGAGCGCGTACTGGCAGAGCGTGCGCTGCCCACCATCACGACGATGGCGCCTGAGGCGGCAGACCGGCTGGTGGCCTACGCCGACGGCGACGCGCGGCGCTTGCTCAACACCCTCGAATCTCTGGGTGTGGCGGCGAGGTCGGAGAAGATTTCAGAGGTCACCGACGCTTGGCTCCTCAAGGTCCTGGGCGATCGTCTTCGTCGCTACGACAAGGGCGGCGAGCAGTTTTACGACACCATCTCGGCCCTGCACAAGTCGGTACGCGGCTCCGATCCGGATGCCGCACTCTACTGGTTCATGCGCATGCTCGATGGTGGTGCGGAACCGCGCTACATGGCCCGGCGTCTGATCCGCATGGCCAGTGAAGACATCGGCCTGGCTGACCCGCGGGCGCTTCGGCTGGCGCTGGATGCGGCCGATGTGTACGAGCGGCTGGGCTCGCCCGAGGGCGAACTGGCGCTGGCGCAGTGTGTGGTCTATCTGGCTGTCGCACCCAAATCAAATGCTGTCTACAAAGCCTTCAACGAAGCCAAGGCGTTCATCAAGAAAGATGGCACCCGGCCAGTGCCACTGCATCTGCGCAATGCGCCGACCGAACTGATGAAGCAGCTCGATTACGGCAAGAACTACCGGTATGCCCATGATGAAGAGGATGGTTTCGCGGCCGGCGAGAACTATTTCCCCGAGGGTATGCCCCCCCCCGCTTTGGTATCAGCCAGTCGACCGCGGGCTCGAGATCAAGATTGCTCAAAAACTCAGGGAACTGGCGCTGCGTAACAAGGCGGAAAAATAGAGCCTCGCCTGTGCCTCACGCGATTCACCAGAACGGCGCATAACCTTTCTGCATGCCCCATCGACTCCGTGCATAAACGCCGCCCGCTGGTGGATTGACACTGACCATTCCTCAATTAACCAGGAGTTGGACATGTCTTCCAGTTTTTATGCAAAGGCTGCTTTTTCGTTTTTGGCCGCCGCCTCGACCATGGCGGCAGTGGCGCAGGAGAAAGTCCGCATCGCCGTCGCCGGGCCGTTGTCGGGGCCTGCTGCCCACTACGGCAAGGACAACGAACGCGGCGTGAAGCTCGCCATTGACGACCTGAATGCCCGCCAATTCAAGATTGCCGGCAAGGTCGTGAAATTCGAGATGGTGTCTGAAGATGATCAGGCCGAACCCAAGCAGGGGACGGCGGTGGCGCAGAAGCTGGTGGATATGCGCGTCAACGGCGTGGTCGGCCACAACAACAGCGGCACCACCATCCCCGCTGCCCGCATCTATAGCGATGCGGGCCTGCCGCACATCACGCCCGCCGCCTCCAACCCGAAGCTGACACAGCTTGGCTACAAGACCACGTTCCGGACCATTGCACACGACGGCATGATCGGCAGCGCTTTGGCGGTTTACGCGGCGACGAAATTGAAGCTGCGCAATGTGGCGCTGATCGACGACCGGACGGCCTATGGTCAGGGCTTGGCCGATGAGTTTGAAAAGACATTCAAGTCTCTGGGTGGGGTTGTCGTGGCGCGCGAATTCACGAACGATAAAGCCACGGACTTTTCCCCCATCCTGACCACCATCAAGGGCAAAAAAGCCGAGGCCGTGTTTTTTGGCGGACTTGACGCCCAGGCCGGCGCCATGCTTCGCCAGATGGTACAGCTGGGTATAGGCAGTCTGCCCTTCATGGGGGGTGATGGCGTTTGTACCGGCGATCTGCCTAAACTGGGCGCCGGAGCTGTCGGCAAAAACGTGATCTGCGGCGACGGGGGCGAAGCGCTCATGGACATGAAAGGTGGCCCCGACTTTGCCAAGCGCTACAAGAAAGCCTACGACGCTGACGTCGTCGTGTACGCGCCCTATGCCTATGACAACGTCATGGTTCTGGCCCAGGCCATGCAGGCGGCAGGCTCTTCGCAGCCAGCCAAATACATCTCTTATCTGACGCAGACCAAATATGAAGGCGTTACCGGCCTGATTGAGTTTGATGGGTCCGGGCAGCGGAAAAAGGCGGCTGTCACGCTGTCCTCGTATCCGGATGGCGCCAAGACCACACTGACGACGATGAAGTAAGGGTCGCAAAGGGGCTAAATCGCCCCTTTCTCCCTCTCTCTCTCTCTTCTAATCGGGCTTCTTGGCTCGTGTGGCTTGGTCATCACTCATAACCGCGCTTTGCCATGGCGCCATTCATGATGCGAAGAATGAAAATTGCCGTTCTCGGCACCGGGGGCACTATCGCCGGCGAGGCGCCGTCCGCGTCTGATGTGCTGGGCTACCAGGACTCCCAGCGTACCGTTGCCGACACCCTGATTCCGCTGGCTGGGCATCTGCCGGATGACGTGGAGATCTTGCCACTTCAGATCAGCCAGCTCGGGAGTGAAAATTTCACCACCCGAACCTGGGTGGAACTGGCCGACACCATCACGCGCATTCGGGCAGCCCATCGGGTTGACGGTTTCGTGCTCACCCAGGGCACCGACACGCTGGAAGAAACCGCCTATTTCCTGCACCTCGCGCTCAAGCTGGCTCAGCCGGTGGTCGTGGTGGGGGCCATGCGGCCCGCAACGGCCCTGAGCGCGGATGGCCCCCTCAACCTGCTGCGCGCAGTCCAACTGGCCGCCAGCCCCGCCGCCAAAGGTCTGGGCGTACTGGTGGTCGCGAATGAGCGGATTTTTGCTGCACGCGAGGTGACCAAGTCACATACCTCTTCGATAGACAGCTTTTGCAGCCCCGACTTCGGCTGTATGGGTTACATGCAGAACGGCGAGGTCAAGCTGCACCGGCTGCCCACGCGCCAGCACACCCTGCACTCACCCTTCGGACGTATGGCGTTACCCGAATTGCCTCAGGTGGACGTCATCTATGCCTATGCCGGGGCTGGCCGCGAGAGCATCGACGCCTGTGTGGCGGGTGGAGCCCGTGGCCTGGTGCATGCCGGTACCGGTAATGGCTCGATATCAGGCATTCATCAAGTCGCATACCGGCAGGCGATGCAGCGCGGCGTCGCCGTTGTCAGAAGTTCGCGAACGGGCAGCGGCCTGGTGTCGCGCAACGGCGCTGTCAACGATGACTTGTTCGGCAGCATCAGTGCCGACACGCTCAGCCCGCAGAAAGCACGGGTGTTGTTGTGCCTCGCCTTGACGCTGACCCAGCAGTCAGCCGATCTGCAGCACTACTTTGACACCTACTGACATGTACCGCAAGCCCAACTTCCAGGCGTGCCCGCGCCGCCCCTCAGCCTTGCTGGATCAGGTTGGCCTGCGCTGCAAAGTGTTCGATGAATTTCTTTTCATGCAGTCCGGCCTGGTGTGTAGCCAGCCGCATCACGGCGACCCGTATCGGCACCTCGGGGGAGAACGGCAGCACTTGGGCGCCGTGCTGGCGCGCGAGTGCGCCAGTGAGCGAATCCACCAGCGCCACCCCCATGCCCTGTGTGGCCAGGTGCATCGCCACCACGCTGGTTTCCACCGACACATTGCGGGTCAGTGCAATATCTGCCACGCCGTCGCTTTGCACCATCAAGGAGGCCACCAGGTCATCCTTGCTGAGGCCGATGATGTTGCAGGTGCCAAGGTCCTTGACGCTGATCGATGTTTTTTGCTTGGCGAAGTAACCCGATGTTGATACTGAGCAGAAATGCGCCTGAAGCAGGTCGATGGTTTCCAGTGCCGCATGTGCCACGGGCTCGTAGACGAATCCAATGTCTGCCTCGCCACCCAGCAATGCGTCGACCAGCGAGTCGTAGTGGTAGGTTTCCAGGGCCAGTTTGCACCGGGGGTACTGTGCGATGAATGACTTGACGGCTTTGGGTAATACGGCCGTGGCCAGCGAGGGCACTGCGGCAATCCGCAGCTGGCGTGTACCGCCGTGGCGCAGGTTCGCTGCGAGTGCCGTGGCATGGCTCATGGACTCCATGACCTTGATGATGGCTGGACGCAGCTGCTGCGCCTCTTCTGTCGGGGCCATCCGACCCTGCTGCCGATGAAACAGCTGAAAACCAAGTTCGGATTCGGCGCTGGAAATCAGCCTGGACACCGCTGGCTGCGAGAGGTTGAGCATTTTGGAGGCACCGGTCACGGTCCCGCACAGAAACACGGCATTGATCGCCTCGTATTTGTGAAATCGCATGGGATGGGTCTCTTGTCCAGTACGTCAGGTCGTTTTCGACGGATTTATAACATTAGGAAAGCTAATGAAAAGTTAAAAAGCGAAGGCGCAGGGCTCTTTTAAGGGTTAACCCCCCGGAAACGGGGTGGCTGGCCTGATTCTCGCTACAGGGTCATGGCTACAATTTTTGTATCAGCTTGTCGGATGCGCCGTGACGGTAGCGCGACAGGCTTTTTATTAGCTCGTGTCAGCCTGTGGTGATCCTGCAGGCAACGGTGCCAACGGCGTTGGCAGCTTCAATCAATCGGGAGAGTGCGTTATGGAAGTCTTGCTTCAGCAGATCATCAATGGTCTGGTTCTGGGCAGCATGTATGCGTTGATCGCCCTGGGTTACACCATGGTGTACGGCATCATCAACCTGATCAATTTTGCGCATGGTGAGGTGCTGATGGTGGGTGCACTCACCAGCTGGACCATCATCGGCCTGATGCAGGCATCCATGCCGGGTACCCCTGGCTGGCTGATCCTGCTGATCTCGCTGCTGATTGCCTTCGTGGTGTGCGGTTCGCTCAACTTTGCAATCGAGAAAATCGCCTACCGGCCGCTGCGCAATTCGCCCAAGCTGGCGCCGCTGATCACGGCCATTGGCATGTCGCTGCTGCTGCAGACGCTGGCCATGATCATCTGGAAGCCCAACTACAAGGCTTACCCCACGCTGCTGCCGACCGAGCCGTTCCAGGTGGGCGGTGCCGTGATCACCGTGACACAGCTCTTCATTCTCGGCGCGACCGCCGTATCCCTGGCTGTGCTGATGTGGCTGGTGCATTACACCAAGCTGGGCCGGGCCATGCGCGCCACAGCCGAGAACCCGCGTGTGGCGGCCCTGATGGGCGTGCGGCCTGACACCGTCATCTCCGCCACCTTCATCATCGGTGCGGTGCTGGCAGCTCTGGCTGGCGTGATGTACGCCTCCAACTACGGCACGGTGCAGCACACCATGGGTTTCCTGCCGGGCCTGAAGGCCTTCACGGCGGCGGTGTTCGGCGGCATCGGCAACCTCGGCGGTGCGGTGCTGGGCGGCATCCTGCTCGGACTCATCGAATCCATCGGTGCCGGTTACATCGGGCCGCTGACCGGCGGCGTGCTGGGTAGCCAGTACTCCGACATTTTTGCCTTCATCGTGCTGATTTTTGTGCTCACCCTGCGCCCATCCGGCCTGCTCGGTGAGCGTGTGGCAGACCGGGCCTGATCCCCGGCCGTCCCTAGGAGAACCTGAGATGCAATCGAACAAACTCGTGAAGTTCCTGATCGTCGCGGCGGCCCTGCTGGTGCTGCCGCTGATCCTGCAGCAGGGCGGCAACGCCTGGGTCCGCATTGTGGACATGGCGCTGCTTTATGTGCTGCTGGCATTGGGCCTGAACATTGTGGTCGGCTACGCCGGTCTGCTGGACCTCGGCTATGTGGCCTTCTTTGCCGTGGGTGCCTACCTGTTTGCACTGCTCGGCTCGCCGCATCTGGCGGAGGCCTTCCCGTTCATCGCCGCCGCATTCCCGAACGGCCTGCATTTACCGATCTGGGCCATCATTCCGGGGGCAGCGTTGCTGGCGGGGCTTTTCGGCGTGCTGCTTGGCGCGCCCACGCTCAAGCTGCGCGGCGACTATCTGGCCATCGTGACCCTCGGCTTCGGCGAGATCATCCGGGTGTTCCTGAACAACCTGGATCGCCCGATCAACCTGACCAACGGCCCCAAGGGCATCAGCCAGATCGATTCGATGAAGTTCTTCGGCTTTGACCTTGGCAAGTCGCACACCTTCTTCGGCATCGAGTTCACCTCGGTGTCGATGTACTACTACCTCTTTCTGGTGCTGGTGATTGTGTCGGTGGTGATTTGCTACCGGCTCGAAAACTCCCGCATCGGCCGCGCCTGGATGGCGATCCGCGAAGACGAAATCGCCGCCAAGGCCATGGGCATCAACACCCGCAACATGAAGCTCCTGGCCTTCGGAATGGGCGCCACCTTTGGCGGTGTGTCGGGTTCCATGTTCGCGGCGTTCCAGGGCTTTGTCTCGCCGGAATCCTTCAGCCTGATGGAGTCGGTGATGATCGTGGCCATGGTGGTGCTGGGTGGCATTGGTCACCTGCCGGGCGTGATTCTCGGTGCCTTGCTGTTGGCCGCCTTGCCTGAGGTGCTGCGCCACGTGGCCGGGCCGCTGCAGGCCATGACGGATGGCCGGCTCGACTCCGCCATCCTGCGTCAACTGCTGATCGCGCTGGCCATGATCACCATCATGCTGATGCGCCCAAGGGGCCTGTGGCCTGCGTCCGAGCACGGCAAGTCGCTGAACAAGACGCCAGGCAAAGACCCCATCCAGTCAATCAACCCCTGAGGAGAATGGACATGAGCGAAACCATTCTTAAAGTGGCCGGTGTCTCCAAGCGCTTCGGCGGTCTGCAGGCCCTGTCCGATGTGGGCATCCACATCATGCGTGGCCAGGTCTATGGCCTGATCGGCCCCAACGGTGCCGGCAAGACCACCTTCTTCAATGTGCTCACGGGCCTGTACACGCCCGACAGCGGTACCTTCGAGCTGGCGGGCAAGCCCTACAAGCCGACGGCGGTTCATGAAGTGGCCAAGGCCGGCATTGCCCGCACCTTCCAGAATATCCGGCTCTTCGCCGACATGACTGCGCTGGAGAACGTGATGGTCGGACGGCATATCCGCACCAAGTCCGGACTCATCGGTGCGGTCTTCCGCACCCCCGGCTTCAAGCACGAAGAGGCCGCGATCGCCAAGCGCGCGCAGGAGCTGCTGGACTATGTGGGCATCGGCAAATACGCCGACTTCAAGGCCCGCACACTGAGCTACGGTGACCAGCGTCGCCTGGAGATTGCTCGGGCCCTTGCGACCGACCCTCAACTGATTGCACTCGATGAACCCGCCGCTGGCATGAACGCCACCGAGAAGGTTCAGCTGCGCGAGCTGATTGACCAGATCCGCAAGGACAACCGCACCATCCTGCTGATCGAGCACGACGTGAAGCTGGTGATGGGTCTGTGCGACCGCGTCACTGTGCTGGACTACGGCAAGCAGATTGCTGAAGGCGCGCCGGCAGATGTACAGAAAGACGAAAAAGTGATCACCGCCTATCTGGGCACCGGTCATTGAAGGGAAACAGCAACATGGCGAACACACTCCTCAAAGTGACGGGCCTCAAGGTGGCCTATGGCGGTATTCAGGCCGTGAAGGGCGTTGACTTTGAAGTCAACGAGGGCGAGCTGGTCACGCTGATCGGCTCCAACGGTGCCGGCAAGACCACCACCATGAAAGCGATCACCGGCACCCTGCCGATGCTGGACGGTGACATCCAGTACCTTGGCAAGAGCATCAAGGGCCGGGGTGCGTGGGACCTGGTCAAGGAAGGCCTGGCCATGGTGCCGGAAGGCCGTGGCGTTTTCACCCGCATGACCATCACGGAAAACCTGCAGATGGGCGCCTACATCCGCAGCGACAGCAGCGGCGTCGCAGCGGACATTGAAAAAATGTTCGAACTGTTCCCGCGCCTGCGCGAGCGCAAGGACCAGTTGGCCGGCACCATGTCGGGTGGCGAGCAGCAGATGCTGGCCATGGGCCGCGCGCTGATGAGCCGGCCCAAGGTGCTGCTGCTGGATGAGCCTTCTATGGGCCTTTCGCCCATCATGGTCGACAAGATCTTCGAGGTGGTCAAAGACGTGTCAGCCCGTGGCGTGACGGTGCTGCTGGTCGAGCAGAACGCCAGCCGCGCGCTGGGCATCGCCAACCGCGGCTATGTGATGGAGTCTGGCAACGTCACCATGAACGGCGATGCCAAAGAACTGCTGAACGATCCCCGGGTGCGGGCCGCCTACCTCGGCGAGTAAGGCCAAGGGCCTGGCGCCCTGGAGGGCGCAGGAAGGCTTGCGTTACAGCGGTAACTTTGGCGAGGGGGCTGCGAGGGGTGAAAGCCTTGCGGCCAGCAAATCCTGAATATAAAGTGCGGGGACGTGTGCTTTGCACCATTCCATTCCATTCAGGAGAGCTCAACATGAACCCGTTTGCCAGTCAACAGACGAGCCGATATCTGACTCTCACGTTCGTCGTGATGTTGGCCTTCTTCGCCTCGTCCGCGATCAACGAGGCTTCTGCCCAGTCGCTGCGATGCAAGGGCGATCTGGCGCAGATCGGCAATTCCAAAAGCACCATCCTGCAGAAGTGTGGTGAGCCGGTCATGAAAGACAACTTCTGCAAGCCTGTGCAGCAGACCGTAGTGGGCGCACCTGTTGTCAACCCTGTCGTGCCCGGCACGATCGCCAACAACAATGGCACCAACGTCACCACCAATGTCACCGTCAACAACTGTCAGCCTGTCGAAGAGTGGACCTACAACCCCGGCTACGGGCAGTTCATGACCATGCTGCAGTTTGAAGGCGGCGCACTCAAGAGCATCCGCTACGGCGATCGCGTGACCCGCTGAGCGCGGTTTCCGAGCGTTGGGTGCTCGCCCACGGGCCGCAGTGCGGAGCAACGGTTCTTTGATGTTCAACACCCGTATGGTGGTTCAATCGATGGATGCTCCACCGGGTTTCGCGCGCTAAGATGCAACAGTCATTCTGCTGCGGCGCGGCACTGTGTCGTCCGTCACGGCAGCGTGCACCACCAGTACGCCTGAGAGTTCACTGAACCTTTCACCATGGAGTCGACCATTCACCCCCAGACTGCACGCTGCGTTGAGCGCCTGATGCACCTCGTATTGCGGGGGTATCTGATGCTTTGCTTTTGCGCGGTGACGCTGTCTGCGTCGGCAGCGCAGACCTTGCGGGTGGGCGTCTACAACAACAGCCCGAAAATCAATGTCGCTGCCGAAGGGCAGGTGGAGGGCATTTTTTACGATGTGCTGGAGGCCATTGCGCGCAAGGAGGGCTGGACCGTGCAGTACGTGCCCGGCACCTTCAGCGAAGGTCTGGCCCGTCTCTCAGCAGGCGAGATTGACCTGATGAGCGATGTCGCGCTGAGCGGTGATCGCGAGAAGCTCTACGTGTTTCACAAGGAGCCGGTTCTTGCCAGCTGGAACCAGATCTACACGCGGCGCGACAGTGGCATCCGCTCACTGCTGGACTTGTCCGGAAAGCGCATCGCGGTGCTGCGCGGTTCGATGCAGCAGGATTACGTACAGCAGATGATTGGCGGGTTCAGCATCAATGCGACTTTGGTGCCCGAGCCTGACTTTGCTGCTGCTTTCCGCGCTGTACGCGAGGGCCGCGCGGATGCGGTGGTCACCAACCGCTTTTATGGTGCCCGCCATGCAGCCGCCAGCGAGCTGGACGACACCGCCATTATTTTCAACCCGTCGCAGCTCTACTTTGCCGGCTCCAGGTCGCTCGACCCGGAGGTGCTTGCCGCGTTGGACCGCGGTCTGCTGGAACTCAAGAAGGATGCGGCTTCCCCCTACCACCGTTCCATGGAGCGATGGACCACCGGCAATCTGCGAACCGCCGTGCCACCATGGCTGAAATGGGCTGTTCTGGCTGTGACGGTGCTCCTGCTCGCCAGCCTGGCGTGGGGTCTGGCGCTGCGTCGCACGGCAGCCCGGCTGCAGCTGAGCGAGCAGCGCCAGCGTCAGCTGGCCAGTGAGCTGGAGCGGGTGTTCGAGAACTCCCTCGATGTGATCTGCATTTTTGACGCGGACCTGCGCTTTCTGCGCGTCAGCGAGGCCTCGCTGAAGGTGTGGGGGTATCCCCCGGATGAGCTTATCGGACGCTCTTACATTGACCTCGTGCCAGAGCAGGACCGGCAGGCCACACTGTCCGTGGCGCGGCAGGTGCGTGAAGGCACGGCGGCACGCGATCTCGAAAGCCGTTCCCTGCGCAAGGACGGCTCGGTGGTCCACATCGTCTGGTCGGCGGTCTGGTCACCGACTGAGCGGCGGCTGTATGGCGTGGCGCGTGACGACAGCGAACGCCGACGGTTGATGAGCGAGCTGCAGCAGCGCGCTCAGGCGCTTCAGCAGAGCGCCCTGCAATTGGAAGTGGCCAAGGACGCTGCCGAATCCGCCGACCGTACCAAGTCCGTTTTCTTGGCGACCATGAGCCACGAACTGCGAACCCCGCTGAACTCCATCATCGGCTTCACCGGCATCGTGGTGCAGGGACTGGCTGGCCCTTTGAACGCAGAGCAGGCGAAACAACTGGGCATGGTGCGAGACAGTGCCCGCCACCTTCTGGCCCTGATCAACGACGTGCTGGACATCTCCAAGATTGAGGCTGGCGAGCTGGTGGTGGTGAACGAACCTTTTGACCTGGCGGCATCAATCCGCAAGGTCAGCGGCAGTGTGGCTCCGCTGGCTGCTGCCAAAGGGCTTGAGCTTGAAATTGCCGTTGCCCCGGGCGTCAGCCGCATGACGGGCGACATGCGACGCGTGGAGCAGATTCTGCTCAACCTGCTGGGTAACGCCATCAAGTTCACGGAGTCTGGCAGCGTGAAGTTCAAGGCCAGCCTGATTGAGCAATGGCAGCCCGATGCGTCCCACGGGTTCACGACGCCGGAGGCGGCATCAGCTGCCCCCTGCACTGCGGTGTCGCTTCAAATCACCGACACCGGCATTGGTATCCAGCCGGAGAACATCCCCTTGCTATTCAAGCCGTTCCGCCAGGTGGATTCAGCCCTTTCGCGCAAGCACGATGGCACCGGCTTGGGCTTGGCGATCTGCCGTCGGTTGACCAGCCTGATGGGTGGTCAGATTGAGGTGTCCAGCGTGTGGCGGCAAGGCAGTACCTTCACGGTCACCTTGCCGCTGGACTGCAAGGCCCGATGATGCGGTCAATCCACTTTCGCGCCTGAGGCCTTGACCACTTTTTCGTACTTGGCGAGTTCGGCTTTCATGAAGGCGCCGAACTGATCGGGCGTGTTGCCTACCGGCTCGGCCATCAGGGTGGCGAAGCGGGCTTTGGTTTCCGGTGCCTCGAGTGCGGCAACAAATGCCTGGTTCAATTTGGTCACCACGTCTTTCGGCGTGGCTGCAGGCGCCACCAGGCCCCACCACGTGTCAATCTCGAAGCCCTTCAACGTTTCTGCGACGGCCGGTACGTCGGGCAGCACGGCACTGCGTTTGGCGGTAGTCACTGCCAGCGCCTTGAGCTTGCCCGATTTGATGTTGGCCGATGCAGTGGCGAGGTTGTCGAAGTTGAAGTCCACCTGCCCGCCCAGCAGGGCAAGCTGCGCCGGATTGCCGCCGTTGTACGGAATGTGCAGCGCAAAAATGCCAGCTTGCGCCTTGAACATTTCGCCCGCCAGATGGCCGGCACTGCCATTGCCGCCGCTGGCGTAGTTCAGCTTGGCCGGGTTGGCCTTGGCGTATTGAATCAGGTCGGCCAGCGTGTTGATGTTCAGGCGTTTGGCGGTATCGGCATTCATCACCAGCACGTTGGGCACGCGCAGCATCTGCGTGATGGGGGCAAAGTCGGTCGCCGCGTTGTACGGCATCTTGCTGTACAGCCACGGGTTGATGGCGTGTGTGGCCACGGCGGCGATGCCGATGGTCATGCCATCGGGGGCAGACTTGGCGATGGCGTCCACGCCAATGTTGCCGCCGCCGCCCGGCCGGTTCTCGACGATGACCGTACCAAGAGTGTCTTTCACGCGCTCAGCCATCAGGCGTGCTGTGACATCGATCGGGCCGCCGGGGGCATACGGCACGATGATGCGCATCACCTTGGGCTGCGCGAGCGCGGTGCCGGAGAAGGAAACGAGTACCGCCGCAGCGGCTGCGAGCAGGCGGGTCTTGAGTGGGGAGGAGGCGATGTTCATGCCGCTATTGTGGCAAAGCGGCCAGCGCCGCACCCCCTCGAAATCCATGAGAGCGCCCGAAAACGCGCGAGGACGCCCAGATACGGGCGTTGTTCAGGCGGCTGCCTGGGCCTTGTCCTTCTCGGTCACGAACGAGTCGGCATAGAACTCGTCAGCGGGCAAGCCGGCGGCCGTGTAGTCGGCTTGTGCCGAATCGACCACAATCGGCGCGCCGCAGGCGTACACCTGATGACCCGAGAGGTCGGGAATGTCCTGCAGCACCGCTTTGTGGACAAAGCCGGTGCGACCGGTCCAGTTGTCTTCCGGCAGCGCATCCGAAATCACGGGCACATAGCGCAGGTGAGGCATCTCGGCCACCCTGGCCTGCACCCAATCGTGCATGTAGAGGTCGGCCGGACGGCGGCCACCCCAGTAAAGCACGGCAGGGCGGGTGATGTTCTTGAACTGCATGTGCTCGATCAGCGCCTTGATCGGTGCAAAGCCGGTGCCGGAAGCCAGCAGCACCATGGGCTTGGTGCTGTCCTCGCGCAGGAAGAAACTGCCGTAAGGGCCTTCCACCCGCAGAATTTCCTTTTCCTTCATCGGGCCGAATACGTGGTCGGTGAACTTGCCGCCCGGCATGTGGCGGATGTGCAGCTCGACGCCCGGGGTGTCCGTCTGCGTGTGTGGCGCGTTGCCCATCGAGTAGGCGCGGCGATCACCATCGCGCAGCAGGAACTCTACATACTGGCCCGCGTGGTACTTGAAGACATCGCTGGCGGGCAGCTGCAGGCGCACCACCATCACGTCATGCGAAGCCCGCGCCATGCTGGCCACGCGCACCGGCATTTTCTTGATGGGGTATGCGCTTTCGTCGGTGACCTGGCGCGACTCGATCACCACATCGCTGTTGGCCGTGGCGCAGCAGGTGAGGATGAAGCCGTTGGCCTCTTCCTCGGGCGACAGGGCCTTGGACTGGTGCGGGCCATGGGTCACGCTGCCTTCGAGCTTTTTGCATTTGCAGGAGCCGCAGGCGCCGTCCTTGCAGCCGTAAGGCAGGCCAATGCCCTGGCGAATCGCCGCGGCCAGCAGCGCTTCGTCGGCTTGCGCCACAAAAGCCCGGCCGCTGGGTTGCACGGTCACGTTGAAGCTCATAGTCGTTATCCTTGGCAGATGTCGTTCAATGCATTGTTTTTATCCGGACCACGGTCCGACAGGCCTCAATTTTGCCCTCAAACCTGAATCCCCTTGGCGCCCTGCCTTTTCGCTTCCGCCGGCAGCGCGTGCTCATCGTCGGTTGTGGCGATGTTGGTTTGCGCGTCGCGCGGCAACTGCCGGCGCGCGTGCGTGTGCTGGCGCTGACCTCGTCCCCGGACCGCGTGACGGCCTTGCGCCATGCCGGGTTGACGCCCCTGCAGGGCAATCTCGACGAGGCGGCCAGCCTCAGGCGGCTTGCGGGCCTCGCCACGCGGGTGGTGCATCTGGCACCGCCACCCAACCACGAGCCTGATTGGAAAACCGACCCGCGCACGCTGGCCCTGATGCGCGCGCTACGTCTTCGTGGCTTGCCCCGCTCGCTGGTGTATGGCTCCACCAGCGGGGTCTACGGTGATTGCAACGGCGAGCAGGTGACCGAGGCGCGGGCTGTTAACCCACACACGCCGCGTGCGTGGCGACGGGTCGATGCCGAAGGACAGATCCGCCTGCTGGGTCGGGCCACGGGCACGCCGGTGCACATCCTGCGCATTCCGGGTATTTACGCGCCTGATCGGGAAGGCGGCACACCACGGGGGCGCCTGCTCAAGGGCACGCCTGTGCTGCGCGCTGAGGACGACGTGTACACCAACCACATCCATGCCGATGACCTGGCGCGCGCCTGCATCGCTGCGCTGTGGCGTGGCAAGCCCCAGCGCATCACCCATGCGAGTGACGACACGCGTCTGCTGATGGGTGACTACTTCGACCTGGCGGCCGACCTGTATGGCTTACCGCGCCCGCCCCGGGTGGCACGGCATTCCGCGCAGGACGCACTGCCACTGATGCTGCTGAGTTTCATGAGCGAATCGCGCCAGCTGGATAACACACGGCTCAAGCGCGAGCTGCGTCTGGCACTGCACTACCCCACGGTGGCGCAGGGGCTGACGAGCTCACCGGGCGCGGATGTTTAAACCTGGGTGCGTGAGCTCAGATGCGTGAGGGTTGTTTGAGCGTCAGCATGCGGTCCTGCGCCCGGATGACCATGGTCTTGATGTCGGCGCCCTGCAGCACGGTGAGTCGGATTTCCGCATCCGGTGCCGAGCGGTCCCAGAGCTTTTTGTAGAAGGTCTCCAGCGTGGTGACCTTCGCGTCGTCCACAGCCAGCACCACATCGCCGGTTTGCAGGCCAGCCGTCTCGGCGGGGCTGCCCTTGCTGACGCGCACGATCTGCACGCGGCCGTTTTGTTCGGACGAGGTCAACCCCAGCCACGGGCGGTGACTTTTGACACTGCTGCCGGTCTTTTGCAGCTCCGCCAGGATGGGGCTGAGCAAATCCACCGGCACAAACATGTTGCCGGGCAGCCGACGATTGCCGCCAGTGGCGTCGGCCACCAGCAAGGAGCCGATGCCCACCAGCTCGCCCTTCTGGTTGAAGAGCGGCGCACCGCTGTGGTTGCCACCGCTGGCCGCCACGGGTGGGCTGGTGAAAAGGGCGGTGTCGATGTGGTATTCCCAGCTGCCCGAGAAAGCCCTGCGGCTGATCAGCCGGGTCATGCTCACATCGCCGTCATCGTCGGTTTGCGGACCGGTCACGGCCATCAGGGGCTCGCCGGTCTGCAGGTCCTTGCTGTTCCCCAGCTTGACGGGCGTGACTGCACTGCTGGGCGGCAGCGGCAGCAGCGGCCGCACCAGCCCGAAGCCCGTGGCCAGGTCATAGGCCACCGCGCGCGCAGGCACGGCCTTGTTGTCCTGGGTGATGATTTCAATGGTTTCGGCTTCCAGCATCAGATAGCCGATAGTGAGAATCAGGCCATCGGCGCCAATCACCACGCCTGAACCGGCGCGCCGCTGCCCCAGCGTTTCGGAGGAGCGCGCATTCTCGTCCACACTGACCCTCACGCCGACAACCGCGGCACTGGCTTTGGCCAGCGCTTCAATGGTGGTTTGGGCGGGTGTGGGGGCAGGCGTGGCCGCTCGCACCACGCCGGCGAGGCCAACCAGACACATGAGGCCGACGATGGCCAGTGGCAGCGATGAGGCCAGCAAAGCAGAGGGTGCAGGAGGAACAAACGGAACAAACCAGGGGCGGACGGGGCGCATGACAGACTCCGGAATCTGCGGAAATGCCGCGACCCAAGAATGCGCCTTATTGAATGCCGTGGCAAGCTACAGGGACAAATTTCAGGGACAAATTTCTGCCGTATTTTCTGGCTCCTGTGCAGATATCAGTGCAGAGATCCGTGGCATGAAAAAAGCCGCCAGTGCAGGGCGCGCAGGCGGCTTTTTATAACTTTTTTGCAATCTGGTGCCCGGGGCCGGAATCGAACCGGCACGACTTTCGTCGGGGGATTTTGAGTCCCCTGCGTCTACCAATTTCACCACCCGGGCCGCGGGGAGCGAAGCCTTAAATTATGGCACAGTGTGGCGTATGAACTACCCCACGATCGAAGACGCGATTGGCAAAACGCCGCTGGTCGCACTGCAGCGCATTGGTGCCAAAGAGAATGCCGCCCGCGGCAATGTGATTCTTGGCAAGCTTGAAGGCAACAACCCAGCTGGCTCGGTCAAGGATCGCCCGGCCCTGTCGATGATCCGGCGCGCTGAAGAGCGCGGCGATATCAAGCCCGGGGACACGCTGATTGAGGCGACCTCGGGCAATACCGGCATCGCGCTGGCCATGGCGGCCGCCATCAAGGGCTACCGGATGATCCTCATCATGCCGGAGGACCTGAGCATTGAGCGCGCCCAGACCATGAAGGCTTTTGGTGCGGAACTGATCCTGACCCCGAAAAGCGCCGGCATCGAATACTCGCGCGATCTGGCCGAGCAGATGCAGAAAGACGGCAAGGGCCGGGTGCTGGACCAGTTCGCCAACCCGGACAATCCGCGCGTCCATTACGAGACCACCGGGCCCGAAATATGGACAGATACGTCAGGCAAGGTGACACATTTTGTCAGTGCGATGGGCACCACCGGCACCATCACCGGGGTGTCGCGCTACCTGAAAGAGAAAAATCCGGGCGTCCGCATCATCGGCGCCCAGCCCAGCGAGGGCTCCCGCATTCCCGGCATCCGCAAGTGGCCACAGGAATACCTGCCCAGCATTTACGACCCCAGCAAAGTCGATGAACTGGTGCTGGTGAGTCAGGCCGACGCCGAAGACATGTGCCGCCGGCTGGCGCGCGAGGAAGGCATTTTTGCCGGCATCTCTGCGGCAGGCGCCTGCTGGGTGGCGCAACAGATCGCCGCGAAGGTGAACAACGCGGTGATTGTTTTCATCGTTTGCGACCGGGGCGACCGCTATCTGTCCACCGGCGTGTTCCCTGCATGACGCAGGCGTTCCGGTTCTGCCCGCAGTGCGCCACGCCGCTGGCCGTGCGCGCCGAGATGGAGGACGGCGGCGAAAAAGCCCGCCTGCGCTGCCCGGCTTGCAGCTACACGCACTGGAACAACCCGACGCCGGTGCTGGCGGCGGAGATCGAATACCACGGCCAGGTGCTGCTGGCGCGCAATGCTGCGTGGACGGGCAAGATGTACGCGCTCATCACAGGCTTCATGGAGGCGGGCGAGACGCCGCAGGAGGGCATCACCCGCGAAATCCAGGAAGAAACCAACCTGCAGACCCACGCGCTGAACCTGATCGGCGTGTACGACTTCCAGCGCATGAACCAGGTGATCATTGCCTACCACGCGGTCTGTACTGGCGAGGTGAAGCTCTCACCCGAGCTGGTGGATTACCGGTTGTATGACTTGGGCCAGATCAAATGCTGGCCTGCCGGCACCGGTTACGCGCTGGCCGACTGGCTGCGCACGCGGGGGCATGAGCCGGAGTTTGTGGAATGGTCCAAGCGAACGGATTGACCGCTGCACAGGCTCAGCGCAGTTTGCCTAAAATAGCGGCAATTGAAGGATTTTCATGAACATCGACAAAGAACTCGACACCCGCGGCCTGAACTGCCCGCTGCCCATTCTCAAAGCCAAGAAGGCCCTGACCGAAATGACCAGTGGCCAGCTGTTGCGCGTGGTGTCCACCGACGCCGGTTCGACCCGCGATTTCCAGGCGTTTGCCAAGCAGACCGGCAATGAACTGGTAGAGCAGCAAACCACCGGCAGCGACTTCATTCACGTGCTCAAGCGCCGCTAGACTGGATTCAGGCCAGCTTCAAACCCTGCAGGTAGCCGCGGAACTGCGCCCCGACCTCCGGGTGTTGCATTGCCAGCTCCACGGTGGCTTCGAGAAAGCCCTGTTTGCTGCCGCAGTCATAACGCTTGCCGCGGTAGGGCAGCGCATAGACCGCTTCGTCGGCCAGCAGGCTGGCAATGCCGTCGGTCAGCTGCAGCTCGCCGCCCACACCGGCGCTCTGTCGACGGATATGGCCAAAAATGGCCGGTGTAAGGATGTAGCGGCCTGCCACGCCCATGCGTGATGGCGCCACTTCCGGGGCAGGTTTTTCCACAATCGCACGAATCTTGAGCAGGTCAGGGCCCGCAGCATCGGCGGCCACAATGCCGTAGCGGCGGGTGTGATCGGCCGGCACTTCCTGCACGGCGAGGATGGATTGTTGAAGGCTGGCAAATTGCGCGGCCATCTGGGCCAGCACCGTGGGGCCGCCGGCCTCACCCACCATCAGGTCATCGGCCAGCAGTACGGCAAACGGCTCATTGCCGACGAGGTGCTCCGCACACAATACTGCATGCCCGAGACCCAGTGAACGCGGCTGGCGCACATAGGAAAAATCCATGTCTTCGGGCTGCATCGAGCGGACCATGGCCAGCAGCTCCTGCTTGCCGGCGACTTCCAGCTCGTTCTCCAGCTCGTAGGCAGTGTCGAAATGGTCTTCGATGGCCCGTTTATTGCGTCCGGTGACGAAAATCATGTGGCGGATGCCTGCCGAATAGGCCTCCTCCACCGCGTACTGGATCAGGGGTTTGTCCACGACCGGAAGCATTTCCTTCGGCTGGGCCTTGGTGGCAGGCAAAAAGCGCGTGCCCAGTCCGGCGACGGGGAAAACGGCTTTATTGAGGGTTATTTTTTGCATCGACGTGGACCAGGGAAAGAATTAGAGTGTTGTGTTGCCGATACAAAACGGCTGTCAGAAAACACGCCTGAAAGGCCTGCGACACAGGCGCGATCAGCGTCACTATCGGTACAGAGATCAGTACAACGACGAACGGGTGGACTTCCGAGTGGATATCTTACTTCTTGACCCGCTGGTGCCAGAGGCCATGGCCTGGCTACAGTCACGGCACAGCGTCGGGTATCACCCCGAGCTGGCTGACGACCTGGTGTCGCTGCGTCAGGCTGCCTACAAGACCAAGGGCATTGTGTTCCCGCGCCAGACCGTGGTCACCCGCGAATTGCTCGACCACCTGCCCCAGCTCAAGGCGCTCGGGCGGCTGCATGTGGGCACTGACAACACCGATCTCGAAGCCTGCAAGGAGCGCGACGTCAAGGTCGTGCATGCCAGCAGCGCCAATGTGCGCTCGAATGCCGAATACCTTTTGAGCAGCCTTCTGCTGCTGTATCGCCGGGGCCTGGTGTCTTCCCTGATGGGGCGTCGCCACCCGACAACGCAAATGGGGCGCGAACTGCACGGCAGTACCGTGGGTCTGCTGGGTCTGGCACCGACGGCGCATACGCTGGCGGGCATCCTGAATGGTCTCGGTGTGCGTGTCATCGGCTACGACCCGGCCGTCCACCATACGGCGCCGATCTGGGACCGGCTGCGCGTTCAGCCGGTGACCTTGCCCGAGCTGATGAGCCAGGCCGATGCGGTGTCGGTACAGATGCTGTATGCCACGCGCTACAGAGGCTTTATCAATGACAAATTGCTGGCGTCCTGCAAGCGCGGCCAGCTCTGGGTGGGCATCAGCCGCAGCGAGATGTTTGATGAAGGCGCGCTGGCGGCCGCCTTGTGCGACGGCCGCATCGAGGCCTGCATTCTGGATGGCGCCGAGGCCAGCTTTCTGGGAGAAGACTCGCCTCTGAAGGGCCTGAAGAATCTTTTCATCACCCCACGCCTGGGCTCGCACACGCGTGAGGCGCGGCTGCGTTCCAGCTGGTATGTGGCGCATCGCATGCACGAGGCGATTGAAGGGCTGTACGCGGGCGCAGACAGCGTCCCCAGTTCGCCCATGGATCTCGGCCAGCCCGGTACTGCGTCGCCTTCGCGGTGGGCAGAGCCAGCCTGATCCGCTGAGATCGCTTAGACCGCCAGGCCCTAGCCCAGCCGCGCGAGCTGCTGGCGGATTTTCTCCAGCGTGGCGGTGAAATCAGCGAGCCGCTTGCGCTCCTGCTCCAGCACTGCAGGCGGCACCTTGGCCACAAACGCCTCGTTGGCCAGCTTGGCATTCACCTTCACCAGCTCGCCCTCAAGGCGCGTGGCTTCCTTGCCCAAGCGGGCTTTTTCGGCCGCCACGTCCACTTCCATGTGCAGGCACACTCGGGCATCGCCCACCACGGCCACGGGAGCAGCCTGCGCCGCCGCAGCCCACTCGGCTTCGGTGTCGAACACACGCACCTCGCTCAGCTTGCCCAGCGCCTTCAGCACTGGGGCCACGCCAGTCATGAACGCGCTGTCGCCCACCACGTAGAGCGGCAGTCGGGTGGCGGGTGACACCTTCATCTCGCCGCGCAGGTTGCGGCAGGCGTCGACCAGTGTTTTCAGCTTGGCCACGTGGGCCTCGGCCACCGGGTCGATCTTTTCGGGCTGCGCTTTCGGGTAAGCGGCGCTGCCGATCAGCTCGACCTTCTTCATGCCGGCCACTGGCGCCACCTTCTGCCACAGCGCTTCGGTGATGAAGGGAATCACCGGGTGCGCCAGCCGCAGGATGCCTTCGAGCACGCGAATCAATGTGCGGCGTGTGGCGCGCTTCTGGGCGTCGGTACCGGTTTGGATCTGCACCTTGGCGATTTCCAGGTACCAGTCGCAGAACTCGTCCCAGACGAACTGGTAAATACTGCCCGCCACGTTGTCGAGGCGGTAATCGGCAAAGCCTTTGGCCACATCGGCTTCGACGCGCTGCATGGTCGATGAAATCCAGCGGTCGGCCTGCGAGAAGCTGAGGTAGCCGTGGAACTCCGCACCCGGTGCGCACTGTTCCTTGGTGTGTTCTGCCAGTCCGCAGTCCTGGCCTTCGCAGTTCATCAGCACAAATCGAGTGGCGTTCCAGAGCTTGTTGCAGAAATTACGGTAACCCTCACAGCGCTTGCTGTCGAAGTTGATGCTCCGGCCCAGGCTGGCCAGCGAAGCGAAGGTGAAGCGCAGCGCATCGGCGCCGTAGCCGGGGATGCCGTTGGGGAATTCTTTCTCGGTGTTCTTGCGCACCTGCGGCGCCGTCTCGGGCTTGCGCAGGCCCTGCGAGCGCTTTTCCAGCAGCGGTGCCAGCTCGATGCCGTCGATCAGATCGACCGGGTCCAGCACATTGCCTTCAGACTTGCTCATCTTCTTGCCCTGCGCGTCTTTCACCAGTCCGTGGATGTACACGTGGTGGAAGGGGACCAATCCGTTAGGATTTTCCGGTGAAACGGTGAAGTGCGTGGTCATCATGATCATCCGGGCGACCCAGAAAAAGATGATGTCGTAGCCCGTGACCAGCACGCTGGAAGGTAGGAACAGGTCGAGCTCTTTGGTTTTTTCAGGCCAGCCGAGCGATGAGAAAGGAACCAGCGCTGACGAGTACCAGGTGTCCAGCACGTCTTCGTCACGGGTGAGCTTTTTGCCGGGCGCCTGGGCCTGCGCCCCAGCCTCGTCTTCAGCCACATAGACCTGGCCGTCCTCGTCGTACCAGGCCGGAATCTGGTGACCCCACCAGAGCTGGCGCGAGATGCACCAGTCCTGGATGTTGTTCATCCACTGGTTGTAGGTGTTGACCCACTGCTCGGGCACGAACTTCACCGCGCCGCTGTCCACCGCATCGCGCGCCTTCTGCGCAATCGATTTTCCAGTTGGGTCGCTGTCGCTGACCTTGCTCAGGGCCACAAACCACTGGTCGGTCAGCATGGGCTCCACCACAGCGCCGGTGCGGGCGCAGACCGGCACCATGTTCTTGTGTGGCACGGCCTTTTCAAGAAAGCCCTGGGCTTCAAGGTCTTTCAGCACTGCCTTGCGGCAGTCGTAGCGGTCCAGGCCGCGGTACTGCGCCGGGCCGTTCTCGTTGATCTTCGCGTCCAGCGTGAAGATGGTGATCAGCGGAAGGTTGTGGCGCTGGGCCACCTGGTAGTCGTTGAAGTCATGAGCGCCGGTGATCTTCACCACGCCGCTGCCGAAGGCCGGGTCCACATAGTCGTCGGCAATCACCGGAATCTGCCGGTCGCACAGCGGCAGGTCGACCATCTTGCCGATCAGGTGCTGGTAGCGCTCGTCCTCCGGGTGCACGGCCAGCGCGCCGTCGGCCAGCATGGTCTCCGGCCGGGTGGTGGCAATGTGCATGCCGCGCAGGGGCGAGCCGTCAGCCGCCATCTGCGGGCCGTCGCTGAACGGGTATTCGATGTGCCACATGAAGCTGTCGCGCTCTTCGTTCTCGACTTCGAGGTCAGACACTGCCGACTTGAGCACCGGGTCCCAGTTCACCAGCCGCTTGCCGCGGTAGATCAGGCCTTGCTGGTAGAGCTTCACAAAGGTGGAGGTCACCACCTTGGACATTTTCGGGTCCATGGTGAAGTACTCGTGCTTCCAGTCCACCGAATCGCCCATGCGGCGCATCTGGCGCGTGATGGTGCTGCCGGACTCCTCTTTCCACTCCCACACCTTGGCGACAAAGTTCTTACGGCCGAGGTCGTGGCGGCTCTTGCCTTCGCCTTGCAGCTTGCGCTCCACCACGATCTGCGTGGCAATGCCGGCATGGTCGGTGCCGGGCACCCACAGCGTGTTGTCGCCCTTCATGCGGTGGTAGCGCGTCAGGCTGTCCATGATGGTCTGGTTGAAGGCATGCCCCATGTGCAGCGTGCCGGTCACATTGGGGGGCGGCAGCTGGATGGCAAACGACGGCTTGGCTGCATCCAGCGTGGGGGCGTACTGGCCGCTTTGCTCCCACAGCGGGCCCCAGTGGGCTTCAATCGCCGCAGGCTCGAAGGACTTGGCCAGCGATTCAAGACCGGGTTGCGAAGGCGTGGATGCAGCAGCCGTGGCGTCAGACAGGGGAGCAGGGGAGGCGTTTGGGGTCATGGAGCTGAAACGGCATCACAAAGGATGCCGTTGCGGTAGGTTGGCGGGATTGCCCTGATTTTATCCGGCGGTATGCCCGGGCGGGACGGGTCTCGCTGGCATTGCTATTGCTTCGGTTCACAAGCCCTTTTCCAGGAGAACCGAACATGGTCAGCCAGCGCGTTTTCAGCAGCCACCAGCATTTCCAGGCCACCTCAACGCCATCCGAGGAGCCGGTCCGCTCGGTAGTCACCGAGTCAGCCGATTGCACCGTCGTCGCATGGCATGTGCTCCCGGGGCAGGCCATCGGCAGCCACGTGCATCCTGAGGGAACCGATGTCTGGACGGTTCTGGAAGGCTCGGGCGACTATGTGCTCGGGCGGACTGATGGCGAAGAATCCCCCAGCCGGCGCATCAATGCGGGTGACATTGCAGTAGCCCGCCCCGGTGAAGTGCATGGCGTGGTGAACCGGGGTACAGTGCCCTTGCGCTTCATTTCGGTGGTGACACCGCTCACGGCAGGCTATCAGCCGGTCTGACTGCTGCCAGACGTTTGGCGTGCGGCCTCAATGCAGGCCTTCAGCAAAGCCGGGTCCGCAACCTGGTTGGCCAGCAACAGAATAAGCCGTGCGTTCAGCGCCTCGGACTCCTCCCGCGACAGCCCGCAGTGCGCGTCCAGCAGGCATTCGTAAAACGTATCGGCGTCCTGCAGGCGCAGGCCGTGCAGCGAGGGGGTAGGGGTCTTGATGACGTTCATGCCGCCTCTCCTTGCAGGTGGTGGCTGGCGCCCAGCGCCATAGCCACCGCGTGGACCAGCGAGGTATCGACGCTCTCGCCCGTGGCCGCCACATGGCCGTCTGGCCGCAGCAGCGCCCAGGCGTGGCCGAACACATGGCAGGTGGCTTGCAGATGGCCTTCGGTGTCCTGCACGTGTTCCATGGCCTGCGCCGACTGGCCGGGGGCGATGACCTGCACGCAGTGCACGTCGGTCTGTGACGACAGGGCACGCAGCCGTTTGCAGGCATCAACGCTCAGGTCGCCAAACACCAGCAGCAGCAAACGGCCACCGGCCCAGGTGATCAGCTGCAGCAGCTCGCCGGGCGTGCCGTCAGCCCAGGTCAGCGCCGCATTCTGGGTGGGCCGCCCATCCCCCGGCGCGCACACGCCAGAGCGCGTGTAGTGCGTGGGCGTGGACATACGCCCCGTGTTGACGAGCTGGCGCGCAAACGGGTGCTGTCGGGCCAGCTGCAAGGCGGCAGATCGAAACAGCCGCTCCACACCGTCGGCCGGGCGCAGGAAACGCGTGGTGCGGTTGGTGACCTTGATGTTATGCGTGGCTGCTTCGTGGCGTTCGTCGTGGTAGCTGTCGAGCAGCGTGGCTGGGGCGCGGCCCTGCAGCACGGCGGCCAGCTTCCAGGCCAGATTGTCGGCGTCCTGCACGCCCGAATTACCGCCGCGCGCGCCGAAAGGGCTCATCACGTGCGCCGAATCGCCAAGAAAAAACACCCGGCCGTGGCGCAGCTGGTCCAGGCATTCGCTGCGGTAGGCGTAGGGCCCGACCCAGACGATTTCATAGTCTTCTTCATTCAGCGTGGGGCCGAACTGCGCCCGCAGCCGAGCCCGCACCACGTCGTCACGGCTGATGGCCTGCGGGTCGGCGTCGGGTGGCATCTGGTAGTCGATGCGCCAGACGCCATCGGCCATCAGGTGCTGCCACACGGCGCGGCCTTCGTTGAAGGGTGCTTCAATCCAGGTGTGCCGCTCCACCGGCGGCGGTTGCTTGAACCACACATCGGCAATGCACCAGCGGTCGTCGCCCCGGCTGCTGGTGACGGCAGCGCCGCACCACGCCCGAAACGGACTGTGTGCGCCAGTGCAGTCCAGCACATGGTCGGCCTGCAGGGTGTAGCTGCCGGCGGGTGTTTCCAACGTGAGCGTGGCGCCGGTCTCGTCCTGCTTGAACGCGGTGATGCGGTGGCACCAGCGCAGGTCTATCAACCGCTCGCCTGCGTCGCCGCTCAAAAGCTGGTCAACCAGAAACGCCTCAACATAAAACTGCTGGATGTTGATAAAGGGCGGCTGTACGCTCAGCGAATGGGTGGCCTGCTGGCGCAAGTCAAAGGCGTACACCTCATCGTTGCCGGCAAAGGTGCGGCCCACGCTCCACTGCACGCCTTTTTGTGCGATTCGCTCGTAGATGCCAAGCCGCTTGAATATCTCCAGCGTCTTCTGCGCGTAGCAAATGCCACGCGACGACGCGCCTTTCACCCCCACGGTGTTGTCTTCATCCAGCAGCACGGCACGCACGCCGTAGTGGGCCAGCGCGCAGGCGAGTGTGAGGCCTGTGATGCCGCCGCCGGCAATCACCACCGCATGCCGGCGAATCTCGCCAGTGGCAATCTCCTCGGGCGCCACGAAGGGGTATTCGGGCAAGGTGTAGCCCTTGCCTGGAATAAATCCAAGAGTGCGCGTGCCGAGCGTGTGGTTGGCGCTGGTGGGGAGTGACATGGCGAATCTTTGGAGCCCAGTGGTGAGCCCAGCTCTGAATGTGCAGCAAATCGCCACCTGCGTCAAAGCCGGCCCTGGCGCATCTCTTGCAGGGCTTTGGCTGACGCCGCGCCGCGCCCCGCGCCGGCCTGTCGTAAAGTCAGGCCTCATTTGTTTGCCCCACCCCGCCCCAGACCATGCTCTTTCTGCTTTCCCCTGCCAAATCACTCGACTACGACACGCCTGCCCATGTGGCGGCGCATACCCAGCCGCTTTTTACGAAGCAGTCGGCCCAGCTGATTGAGGAGCTCAAAACCCGCTCTCCACAGCAGATCAGCACGCTGATGAAGCTGTCCGACGCACTGGCTGGCCTGAACGTGGCGCGCTATCAGGCGTGGTCGCCCAAGTTCACCGCCAAAAACTCCAAGCAGGCGGTGCTGGCCTTCAACGGCGATGTATACGAAGGCCTGAACGCCCCCACGCTCAGCGAGGCACAGCTCGAATGGGCGCAGCAGCATGTGTGCATCCTCAGTGGCCTTTATGGCGTGCTGCGCCCGCTGGACCGCATGCAGCCCTACCGGCTGGAGATGGGTACCTCGCTGCCGGTGGGGCCACACAAAAACCTTTACCAGTTCTGGGGCTCGCAGGTTTCGCAGTACCTCAATGAACGCGCGGCGGCCGATGCCTCGCCGGTGATCGTGAACCTGGCGAGCGAGGAGTACTTCAAGGTGGTGGACCGCAAGGCGCTCAAGCCGCGCGTGGTGCACTGCGCCTTTGAGGACTTCAAGGGCGGCAAGTACAAGATCATCAGCTTCAACGCCAAACGCGCCCGCGGGCTGATGGCGCGCTACGCCATCGAGAAAAAAATCGGTACCGTGAAAAAGCTCGAAAGCTTCAACGCCGAGGGTTACCGCTTTGATGCGGCCGCTTCCGAGCCTGACCGGCTGGTGTTCCGGCGCAGGCTGGCCGACTGAAGCTCCAGCGGACCGTGGGCTGATTTCGGGTTGAAGGCGCGGCCTGCCATTGCGCATAATGGCCGGAGCGATCACCGCCGACCTACTCACATGAGCCCGTCCCGCCCCAAGCTCCAGCCCGTCACCCCTGAGGCAAGAGCCTGGGCTGCCGACGCACTGGCCCAGGGTGATTCACGTAACGCCATATTCCACGCACTGCGCCAGGCAGGCTGGCAACCGCTTGCCGCGTGTCAGGTGCTGGGGCTGTCCCCCGAAGAGCAGCAGGCGCTCAACCTGCCGCACACCGAGCCCGACTGGCCACCCGCCGCGCCGGTGCCTCAAATCGAAGCCTCACCACCGCCTGCCGAAGCGGGCGCAGACACGCTGATCAATGCCGGTGACAAATGGGTCAAGGCGCGCCGCCTGCAGGCCCACGCGCTGTATTCCGAAGCGCCGCAGGTGTGGGTGTTTGACAACCTGCTCTCAGCCCCCGAATGCGCAGCGTTGATGGAAGCCGCCAGCCCGCGGCTGGCCCGCTCGCTCACCGTGGACACCCGCACCGGCGGCGAGGAACTCAACCCCGAGCGCACCAGCGACGGCATGTTTTTCGGCAGGGGCGAGACGCCTTTGATCACCCGGCTGGAAGCGCGCATCGCCGCGCTGCTGGGCTGGCCAGTACAGAACGGCGAAGGCCTGCAGGTGCTGCGCTACCGCCCTGGCGCGGAATACAAGCCGCATTACGACTACTTTGACCCTTGGGAGCCGGGCACACCCGCCATCCTGCGGCGCGGCGGCCAGCGCGTGGCCAGCCTCATCATGTACCTGCAGGAGCCCGAGGCGGGCGGTGGCACCATCTTCCCCGACCTGGGTCTGCGCGTCGTGCCCCGGCAGGGCAGTGCGGTGTTTTTCAGCTACCCGCAGGCGCACCCCGTCAGTTGCACGCTGCATGGTGGTGAGCCAGTGACGGCGGGCGAGAAGTGGATTGCGACGAAGTGGTTGCGGGAAAAAGAGTTCACCTAATCGGCTCCCCCCTGTCGGACGCTCACTGCGTGTAGCGCCTTCTCCCCTGCAGGGGACAGCGCCTGCGGCCTGGCGAAGCCAGTTCCGCGGCACTCACTGATTGGAACCCCAAGCAATCCGATGGCAAGGGTATCCATAATCACCGGATGAAAATCAAAAGCATCGGAATCGATATCGAAGTCGAAGATAGCGGCGCTGCGCCGCATGCCGATGGCTCACCCCGGCCAGTGGTGCTGCTCATCATGGGTCTGGGCATGCAACTGATTGCCTGGCCGCCTGAACTGGTGATGGCTCTGGTGGGAGCAGGCTACCGAGTGGTGCGATTCGACAACCGCGACGCGGGCCTCAGCACTCGCATGGAATCACTGGGCACGCCCAATCTGGTGTGGGAAGGCCTCAAACACCGCATGGGTTGGCGCATTCGCCCGCCTTACAGCATCACCGACATGGCGGCCGACACCGTGGGCGTGCTGGATGCCTTGCAGATAGCGCGCGCCCACGTGGTCGGCTTGAGCATGGGCGGCATGATCGCCCAGCGCGTGGCGCTGCAGGCCCCGGCCCGGGTGCTGAGCCTCACGAGCATCATGAGCTCCAGCGGCGCCCGTGGCCTGCCCGAAGCCAAGCCAGCCGTGCTGCGCGCCATGCTCAGCCGGCCGGCAGACAAAAGCAAACAGGCCGCGATTGACCACACCGTCAAACTCTTCAAGGCCATTGGCAGCCCGGGCTTCCCCATGAGCGAAGCCGAGCTGCGTGCCCGCGTCGCAGCCGCCGCAGACAGAAGCCTGTACCCCAAAGGCATCGCCCGCCAGATGCTTGCCGTGGTGGCCGACACCTCACGCGCGCAGGCGCTTGCCCGCATCACAGCCCCCACCCTCGTCGTGCATGGCCGCGCCGACCCGCTGGTGCCGTTGGCATGCGGCGAAGACACGGCGCGCCGCATTCCCGGTGCGCGCTTCGAGGGCATTGACGGCATGGGCCACGACCTGCCGCCGGGCGTGGTGGAGCGGCTGGTGCCGATGCTGGTGGGGCACTTTCGTGGGGTGGAGGGTGGTGGTGCTGCAGGGTAATAAACACACGCCAAACGTGAGCGATTTTCGTTGCCGTGGTCGCTATAGTGCGGAGATGTAGGGCAGCTTTTGAGTGCTCAGGTTCACGAAAAAACTGTAAATCGGGCGCGGCGACTTTGTCAGATCTGTTATCCGCGCTCATGCCTATTGTTGAAGGATGTAAGACCTTGTTTTTGAATGGATTTATCAGATCTATTGCCGGTTGTTATCTGACAGCCGGCCATGTTATTCCGCAGTTTTGCGGGATATATCAAAGGTAGACAGCATGTCACACCCAGCTGCACATCTACTCGCCCAGCGCGACTACCCGGCGCAGTTGCTCGAGGCTGCCGCCGAAATGCTGGCGAGCGGGCGGCATGAGGTCTCGGTAGTGACTGCCCAAATGGCATGCGAAATTTGCGCTGAGCGCGTGTTCCGTGCGTACTTTATAAGTCGCGGCTTGTCATTCCTGGAAGAGGCAGTCGACGATCTCTTGCCAAGCTACAACCTTGCGAGCGAGAAGGTCCGCGGCGTCTACGTTGCATTAACCGGGGATCCGATCCAACAACAATTTTTCTGGTCGGAGTACAGGGTGGTTGTCACCCTGCGAAATAAAGCGGTCCACGCTGGCAGTCGACTTCAGGAGAGCCAGGCGCAAATGGTGCTGCGTGTGGCGAAGTTGGTTGTGAAGCATCTTCAGTCCATCGAGCAGCTCGCACCGAAGCTCAAAGCGGAGGCGGAGAATGCTGCCTAACAGGTCGGTCGGGACCGACACACAACGGCAACGCGCCGCGAGCCGTCTCGGTGATCGTACGCCGCGTGGCGCCTTGCCGTTGTGCGCGGCACACCTCCGACGTTAGACATCATAAGCACACCTCGTTTTGATCTCCAACATTCTCGAATACAGAATCCCTTTCGGGCGCACGATGCTCGTGGGCGACCGATGGACCCCACCTGCATCGGCGCGAACGGCGCTTCTGCTCCACGGTGGTGGCACTTCAAGTGCGAACGGGTTCGCTGAACTGCGCGCCGCTCTCTACAAAAATCGCATAGAGACACTTGCCTTTGATTGCATCGGTCACGGTCGCACCGGAGGGGTTCAAGTTGGAACTACGCTTAAGCAGCGCGTTCAGCAAGTGCAGGCCGTATTGGCGGCTCAGCGGGTCGAACCATCGATTCTGACCCTCGTCGGCTTCAGCATGGGGGCCTACGTCGCAGTTAAAGCAGCGATGGAAAGCGGCGTTTCGCGCCTGTGCCTTGCAGTCCCGGCAGCCTATGCTACGCGTGCTTATGAGACTCCCTTTGGTCCGGATTTCACTCAAATACTCCGCACCCCTCGTAGCTGGTCAGACTCGGATGCGTTCTCCCTAGCAGCCAACTATGCCGGTCACTTGCTTGTCATCTCGGCTGAACAAGACCAAGTTATTCCTGCGGAGATTCCCCAGCGCTACGCGGCAACAGAGAGCAGGCATGCAACTACGACGCACTACGTGGTCAGGGCCACTGGACATAAGCTGAACGAACACTGTTCGAGAGAGCCACAGGCAAGAGACGCCGTGTGCGCACAAATCGCTTTCCTGTGCCTGCGAGATGATGCGTAACCCCTCGCTCAAATCGGACGGCCGACGGCAGGCTGTCTGGACCCGGTCTGCGGTACTTTGTCTCCAACAGGGCCAAGCCATCCTGCCGTCGGCAGACGCTTAGCTCGAACGTTAACCCGTAATCCGAGGAGGAACTATGAACGCAGTAGGAAAAAGAAGAGATGTATTGATCTGGAGCGTAGGGGCACTTGCTTTCGCTTGGTGGATATCGGGAAGAAATCAGGATAGCGCGACGAGTCTCAATGTCCCCGAGGTTGACCTCGCCCAAGCCCAGGCACTGATTGAGGCCGGTGCCATAGTGCTTGACGTACGTGGCAAAGAGGCCTTTGATCATCGGCATTTGCCGCCAGCCGTACTGATGCCGCTGGCTGTTCTGCAGGCGGCGATACCGGCCAGCCTTGCAGATGCAAAGGAGCGGCAGATCGTTGTGTACTGCAATGATGGTGTTTCGACCGGTCCCAAGGCTGCCAGCATCCTGCTACAGAACGGCTATAAAAATGTGGTGAACATGAAGCCCGGTATTGAAGGTTGGGACAAGGCTGGTTTGCCTTTAGTCAAGGCCACATGAATGCGGTACGGACTCATGCGACGTAAAAACTTTTTTCAGAGTTTCCTCGCATGAACGTGCTGCTCGCCGGGCTTGTCTGTTTCGTCTTCATTGCGCTGGCGCTTTGGCACTTCTGCATGGCGTATTTGCCGCCGACCGTCGCCAGCGCGGCTGTGCCCAGTGTCGGCGGCAAGCCTCTCTTCAAGCCTTCGCGTGCCGCCACGCTGGCCGTTGGCGTATTCCTTCTGCTCTGTGCGGGTCTGGTGGCGGCGACGGCGGGCATGGTGCGGCTCCCCATCGGGCAATTCCTGTTCCCTTGGTTGTCTTATGCGCTGGCTCTGGGCCTGCTGGCCCGGGCGGTGGGTGAGTTCCGGTACGTCGGGTTCTTCAAGCGCGTTCGTGGCAGCCGCTTCGCGGTTCTTGATTCATGGGTTTATTCACCGCTGTGTTTGCTGCTCGCGGCGGGGGTTGCTTTCATTGCCCGTCATCGCGGCTAGTCCTTCGCCCGCAGTCGCCCTGTTCTCCATCAATACAAGAGCACATGTGGCGGCGGGAGGCAGTAAAGTCTCGCCAGAGGTGCGGCATTTGCCAGCGCACGACTGATAACCAGCGACACTAACCCCATGAACACCCCCGACCAATCGCAACTGGGCAAGGCCTCAGCCTATGTGGACCAGTACGACGCCTCGCTGCTGTTTCCCATTCCCCGTGCTGACAAGCGCGCCGAGATCGGTGTGGGCAGCACGCCGCCGTTTTTCGGTGCCGACATGTGGACGGCGTTTGAGCTGAGCTGGCTCACGCCTCGCGGCAAGCCGCAGGTGGCGCTGGCGCATTTCACCGTGCCTTGCGAGACGCCCAACATCATCGAAAGCAAGTCGTTCAAGCTCTATCTCAACAGCTTCAACAACACCCGCGTTGCCGATGCCACTGAGGTGCAGGCGCGCTTGCGTGCCGACCTGAGCGAGGCCGCATGGCGTGGCTCGGGGCAAGCGGCCACGCTTGGTGTGCGCTTGCTGTTGCCCGAGCTGTTTGACCGCGAGCCGGTGCACGAACTGGACGGCCTGAGCCTGGACCGGCTCGACATTGAATGCACCCGCTACACACCAGCGCCTGAGTTGCTGACGGCCGCGTTTGACGAGCAGCCGGTGACCGAGGTGCTGACCAGCAACCTGCTCAAGAGCAATTGCCTGGTGACGGGCCAGCCTGACTGGGGCAGTGTGCAGATCAGCTACAGCGGCCCACAGATCGACCAAGGCGGGCTGCTGCAGTACCTGGTGAGCTTTCGCAACCACAACGAGTTCCATGAGCAGTGCGTGGAGCGCATCTTCATGGATGTGTGGCGGCAGTGCAAACCGACGCAGCTCAGCGTGTATGCGCGCTACACCCGCCGGGGCGGGCTGGACATCAACCCCTTTCGCACCAGCCACCCGCAGGGCTTGCCGCCCAACGTGCGCATGGCGCGACAGTGACCTGGATGGCGATGGCGGAGGGCTGAGCGATCAGCCCAAAGACTCTCTCAGCTGCGCCGACGGCGCGGCGTCACGGTGAGCTGCATGACCTGCTTGGCCAGCGTGGCGCCCACGGTGACCTGAGCTGGCGCGATGTCGATCAACTGCTCGGGCTGCCAAACCTTGACCTGCGCAACGCCGTCGGGCAGGTCTTCAAAAATCGCCAGGCCTTCTGACGAAGTCTTGGTAGCCCAAGGGGAGTCACTGGCGTAAACATAGCCACGCATGGAGCCGTGAAAGTGGCAGCCCAGCAAGGTCGCGCCCACCACGCCCGCCTTGTTGAGCGTGATGTCCATGGATTTGGCAGGCTTGCCTTCGGCCTTGCCTTCCAGCCGCAGCTCAAACCCCGAGTTGGTGGCATTGAACTGGCCCATGCCCGCCGGTGACGAGCGGACATGGTGGTCCCATGGGTCGTTGTTCACAAAGGTGACTCGCGCACCGGTGTTGACCAGCGTCACGGCTGGCATGAACTGCATCTTTTCCTGGTTGACCGTGGCCTGCATTGGCAACGGTGCCTTGGGCTGGGCTGCCTTGTTGGTGGGAATCACCACCACCACGGCATCGGGCACCGGCTTCCCATCCTTGTCGATCACGGACACCACGAGGTTGCCGGCTTGCGCTGTGGTGCAGAGCACTGCAAGGCTTGCCAGCACGGTGGCGGTGAGGTTGTTTTTCATGGTGTCCAGTCCGGGTCAGGAAAAGTCGGGTTGAAACAAGGGCGGCTGCAGCTTATTTTGCTGCATCTTCCTTGGGCGTGATGATGTCGCGGTGCATGGGCGCCAGCAGGGCCAGCATTTCGTTTTGCTTGCGGAAGGGAATGCCCTTGGCGTCCATGCTTTGCTGCAGCACCTCGACCAGAGCGTGGAAGTCTGACTTCTTGATGTCCAGGTTGGCGTGAGAGCTCTTCATGTCGGCGCCTTTGTACACGCAGGGGCCACCGCCTAGGGCGCACAGCTGGTCAACCAGTTGCTCTTTCACGCGCTGCTGGTTGGCAGGCTTGAAGTGCGGGCCGGTGCGCGGATCGGCAAGCAGGCGAACCATGAAGTCGTCCATCAGCGAAACGAGACCGGCTTTTTCGCCGAAGGCCTTGTAGAGCTGGTCGTCCTTGGGGGCCGTTTGGGCGGAAGCCACGCCTGCGGCGGCCAGCGTGAACGTGAGGGCGAGTGTGAGCAATGTTTTTTTCATATCATTTCCTTTGAAAAAGTTGCGATAGATATTGTTCAGAACGCGACTTGTGCAGAGACGTAGTACCCCGTCTGCTTGCGGTTGCCCGAGGTGGCCGGCACGATGACGCCGAGGTCCACATAGGCCAGGGTCAGCGAGAAGTTCTTGTTCGGCGCCCAGGCGATGAAGATGTCCTTCCAGTCTTCGGCGCGCAGGCCATTGCCCAGCCCCGCCCCGCGGCCGGCAGTTTCCAGCTTGTTGCGCATGAAGCGGTATTCCGCACCGATGGCGACGTTTTTGCTCAACAGGTAGGCGATGGAGAACTCGGGTTGCAGCGAGTATTTGTTCTCGTTACCGCCCAGCGTGGCGCCAAAGCCGAGCAGGCCGTTCTGGTTGGCCTTGGTGGCGCGCAGCGTGCCGTTGAGCAGCAGGCTCTGGCCCAGCAGCAGCTTGGTTGCACTCACATAGAAGTCGGTGCCGCTGCGCTTGGCGCCCAGCGTGTTGAGGGTACCGTCCAGACCGGTGGAGCCCAGTTGCTTGTGCTGAAAGCCCACCGCGATCTGCGGCATCAGGTTGTCGCTGTCGAGCACCGCATCGCCGAACACGCGGACCTTGCCGCCGATGATGGTCTGTTTCAGGTGCAGACCGGGCAGGCTGAGGGCACGACCCGTGCCGCGGGTGTCGAAGTCCTGCTGGGCGATGGACAGCTCGAAGCGGTCGTTGATGCCAACCGCTGCGCCGTACACATTCAGGCCATAGTCGCGGGTGCCCACGTTGCTGACGAATGCGGAGCCGCCAATTTCACCATCGGTGGCGTTGGTGCCAATCACTGCCCATGGCGTGAGGCCGCCACCGGCTGCGCCTTCAATGGTGCTGACACCGCCAGTGAGCAGCAGCTTGCCGGTATCGGCCTGTGCGCCGAGACAAAACAGGGCTGTGGCAGCAGCCACAGCGGTGATGGAAAGTGGGCGGGTCATGGTTGTCTCCAGGCAAAGAAAAGACCAGGGTTGTAAGTAAATGCGTGCTTGGAATACGGGCCGGAACGCGGTCTGGATTCAGTCGGTTGTGAAATTCGTGTCGACAAACGGCAAATCACACAAAGATTCGGCATTCCGAATCCGGAAGGCGGGTTTCTGCGTACCTGCTGGCATACGTGGTCACGCCAGCATCCGTTCTGGCCATTCAGGGGGAAACCGTTGTTGATTCGTTTGTTCCATCGTTCAGTCCGCCCGCCAGCAGATGGCGCAGCGGGTCACCCATCTCATTGCTCGTGGGGGCCCAGTCTTCTGGGCTATGCCGGCATGTGTTTGACGGTGTTGGTGTTGGCGAGTGCTTTCCCTGCGTTTGCCCAGACCACTTCAGCTGCACCGGCCGCCCGGCAGTGGATCACCCCGCCGCCGGGTGATGTGGTGCGGGGCCAGGCCCTGTACCAGGCCCAGTGCACGGCCTGCCACAACATTGACAGCAACAAGATCGGCCCGGCCCACCGGGGCGTGATGGGGCGGCGCGTCGGCAGCTTGCCGGGCTACAAGTATTCAGACGAGCTCGCTGCGTCGCGGCTGCGCTGGACTCCGCAGACGCTCAACACCTGGCTGGCCGACCCCGAAGACCTGGTGCCCGGCCAGCGCATGGGCTTTCAGGTCGATGACCTGCAGCAGCGTGCTGACCTGATTGCCTTTCTGGCAACGCTGCGCTGAAGCGCTTCTATCAAAGCGATCAGAAAAGCTGGTCGGTGGTGCTTTCGCCGGCTGGTCCGGCTGGCTCTGCAGTCGCACGCGCTGCCTTGTCGTCTGGCGCGGGCTCCTCACCAGCGCGAACCAGTGTTCCCGCGCGCACCCCCAGCAGGCGCAGCTTGCGCTGCAGCGGCACGCGCTTGAGGCACTGGCCCGCCAGTTGCCGGATGGTGTGCGCGTCGGCGGTGTAGTCAGGTGCCGTGTGGTCGCGGGTGGCTATTTTGAAATCGTCATAGCGCAGCTTGATGCCGATGGTGCGCGCCACATAGCCCTTGCGCTGCAGGTCGTCGGCCAGGCGTGTGCACAGGTCGGTGAAGATGGCGCCCAGCGCCGCCTTGTCGCGCACCGCGTGCAGGTCGCGGTCGAAGGTGGTCTCGCGGCTGATGCTGACCGGCTCGCTCTCGGTCACCACCGGGCTGTCATCGCGGCCCCACGCTGCGGCATGCATCCAGGCGCCGGTGGCACGGCCGAAGTTGTCGACCAGCCAGCCCGGGTCTTGCGCGGCCAGCTCGCCGATGGTGTGAATGTGCAGACGCTTGAGCTTTTCGTCGGCCTTGGGGCCGATGCCATTGATCTTGCGACAGGCCAGCGGCCAGATTTTGGTCTGCAGATCTTCCGGCTGCACGATGGAAATGCCGTTGGGCTTGTTGAACTCGCTGGCCATCTTGGCGAGCAGCTTGTTGGGCGCCACGCCGATCGAGCAGGTGAGGCCTGTTTTGTCGAAGATGGCCTTCTGGATCAGCCGCGCCAGCACGCGCCCGCCCTCGCGCTGGCCGCCGGGCACATCGGTGAAGTCGATGTAGACCTCATCGATGCCGCGATCCTGCATCACGGGGGCGATCTCGGTGATGGTGCTCTTGAAGAGGCGTGAGAACCTGCGCACTTCCTCAAAATCCACCGGCAGCACGATGGCCTGCGGGCACAGCTTGGCCGCTTTCATCATGCCCATGGCCGAGCCCACGCCAAACTGCCGCGCGGCATAGGTGGCGGTGGTGATCACGCCGCGGCCCACGTAGTCCTTGAGCAGCGGGAAGTCGGCCACCGGAATGAAGCGCAGCTCACGCTCGCCCTGGCGGGCCAGCAGTTCCTCATCGACCCGGCGCTTGCCGCCACCGATGACGACCGGCAGGCCTTTGAGCTGCGGGTAGCGCAGCAGCTCCACCGAGGCATAGAAGGCGTCCATGTCCAGGTGCGCGATGCGGCGCGGGCGCGGGGCGGGCACGGGTGCAGAAGTGGAGTCACTCACCCGTCAAGGATAGCGCGGGCCTGCATCAACCAGCGCGCTCATGGGAACTATTCACACCGGGCCGGGCTGCGCCTTACGGGAAATTGAGGATGTCGCCGCGACAGGGCGCCACCTAGAATTTTGGAAGGGCAGGCAAGCACAGCGATGAACGCGGCGGGCGTGGCGACAGGTAAGGACAGAAGGACAGGATCGGGACATGAAGGGTTGGGTGAAGTGGTCTTTGGGTGGCGCGGGTCTCGCGATCCTGCTGGCTGCAGGTGCGGTGGTGGTGGGGCTGGAGCTGGCAGACGACAAGATGCAGCGGCAGGTCAAGGTCGATGTGCTGCCGGTGGCCATTGCGGCCGACGCCACCACGCTGGCCCGCGGCAAATATCTTTATGACTCCCGCGGCTGCGTGGACTGCCATGGTGCCAATGGCGCCGGGCGCGAGTTCATCAACGACGGCAGGGGCATGCGCGTGGCTGGCCCCAATATCTCGCCCGGCGCTGGCAATGTGGTTCTGCGCTACACCCCGGAAGACTGGGTGCGCACGCTGCGCCATGGCGTCAAACCTGACGGCCGGCCAGTGCTCATCATGCCCAGCGAGGACTACAACCGACTGACCGACGAGGATCTGGGGGCGCTGGTGGCCCATGTGAAAGCCCTGCCGCCCGCGAGTGGCCCGGCTGCCGTGCTGGAGCTGCCGCTACCGGTTCGGGTGCTCTACGGTTTTGGGGCCATCCGCGACGCGGCGCAGAAGATTGACCACCGCCTGCCGCCCGCCAAGGCAGTGGCCGAAGGCGTGAACCCGGCGCACGGGGCTTATGTGGCCAATATGTGTATTGGTTGCCATGGCGCGGGCTTGTCGGGCGGCAAGATTCCCGGTGCGCCGCCTGACTGGGCGGCCGCTTCCAACCTCACATCCGGCGAAGGCAGTGTGATGGCGCGCTACCCCGATGCGGCGGTGTTTGTGGCCATGCTGCGCAGTGGCAAGCGGCCCGATGGCACGGCCATCAGCGTGATGCCTTTCGAGTCGCTGCGCGCGCTCAACGATGTGGACGCGCAGGCGCTGTACGTATTCCTGAAGACGGTGCCTGCCCGCGCGGCGGGCCAGCACTGAGCGCTGGCTTGCCGCGGTCACGGCATCAGTACGTGCCTGGCAGCAGGATGCCTTTGTCCACCGTGTTGATATTGGTGTGGCCGCAGAAGGCCATGGTGAGGTCCAGCTCGCGGTGGATGATCTGCAGCGCCTTGGTCACGCCTTCCTCGCCCATCGCGCCCAGCCCGTAGAGGAATGAGCGGCCAATGTAGGTGCCCTTGGCGCCGAGCGCCCGCGCCTTCAGCACGTCCTGGCCGGAGCGGATGCCGCCGTCCATGTGCACTTCGATCTGCGAACCCACTGCCGCCACGATCTCTGGCAGGGCCGAAATCGACGAGGGCGCGCCGTCGAGCTGGCGGCCACCGTGGTTGGACACAATCAGCGCGTCGGCACCGGAGTTGACGCCCAGTCGCGCGTCTTCCACGTCCTGAATGCCTTTCAGGATCAGCTTGCCGCCCCAGCGTTTCTTGATCCATTCCACATCGCCCCAGTTGAGACCAGGGTCGAACTGCTTGGAGGTCCACTCCGACAGCGAACCCATGTTCTCCACGCCCTTGACGTGGCCAACGATGTTGCCGAACTGCCGGCGCGGCGTGCCCAGCATGCCCAGGCACCAGCGCGGCTTGGTCATCAGGTTGATCATGTTGGCCACCGTCAGCTTGGGCGGAGCGCTCAGGCCGTTCTTCAGGTCCTTGTGGCGCTGGCCGAGGATTTGCAGGTCCAGCGTGAGCACCAGCGCCGAGCAGTTGGCCGCCTTGGCGCGGTCGATCAGGCTTTCGATGAAGGCGCGGTCCTTCATCACGTAGAGCTGGAACCAGAACGGGTGGCCGTCAGTGCCCTTGGACACGTCTTCAATCGAGCAGATGCTCATGGTCGAGAGCGTGAAGGGGATGCCGAATTTCTTCGCGGCCCGCGCGCCGAGGATTTCGCCGTCGGCATGCTGCATGCCAGTGAGGCCGGTCGGTGCAATGGCGACCGGCATGGCGACCTTCTGGCCGATCATCTCGGTGGCGGTGCTGCGGTTTTCCATGTTCACCGCCACGCGCTGGCGCAGCTTGATCTTCTGGAAGTCGCTTTCATTGGCCCGGTAGGTGCCTTCGGTCCACGAGCCGGAATCGGCGTAGTCGTAGAACATGCGCGGCACGCGTTTTTGCGCCAGAACGCGCAGGTCTTCAATGTTGGTAATCACTGTCATGGGGCTGGTCTCCTGCCCATGATCGTAGTCAGTTTGCGCCAGGCGGGCGTGAAATAAATTGGACGCGATGAAAATAATCTCATGCCCAGCCGCCCGGCTGTGCCCGGGCTGCGGTGTGCCGCCCCACTCCTGGCAAGGTCAGGCTTTTGGCGTTAAGCGTTGCCTGTGCCGTGCGACCTGCAGCCTCACCTGTGCTGGCGCGGTGCCGCCGAGAACGTTGCGGGCGTTCAGTGACCCGCGCAGGCTCAGCACGTCGTACACGTCTTTTTCGATCTTCGGGTTGAATTCCTGCAGCACGGCCAGCGGCAGCTCCGACAGGTCCACCGCATGCGAGGTGGCGGCCTTGACGGCATGGGCCACGGTTTCGTGGGCATCGCGGAAAGGCAGCCCTTTTTTCACCAGGTAGTCGGCCAAGTCGGTGGCCGTGGCGTAGCCCTTGAGGGCGGCGCGCTCCATCGCCTCGGGCTTTACGGTGATGCCGCCCACCATCTCGGCAAAGATGCGCAGCGTGTCCTTGAGCGTGTCCACGGTGTCGAACAGCGGCTCCTTGTCTTCCTGGTTGTCCTTGTTGTAGGCCAGTGGCTGGCCTTTCATCAGGGTGATCAGGCCCATCAGGTGACCGACCACGCGGCCGGTCTTGCCGCGTGCGAGTTCGGGCACGTCGGGGTTTTTCTTCTGCGGCATGATCGACGAGCCGGTGGTGAAGCGGTCGGCGATCTGGATAAAGCCGAAGTTCTGGCTCATCCAGAGAATCAGCTCCTCGCTCATGCGGCTGATGTGCACCATCGCCAGTGAAGCGGCGGCGGTGAATTCAATCGCGAAGTCGCGGTCGCTCACGGCGTCCAGGCTGTTCTGGCAGACGCAGGGCTGGCCGTGTTCGTCAACCATGCCCAGGGTGCGGGCCACGCGCTCGCGATCCAGCGGGTAGCTGGTGCCGGCCAGAGCCGCTGCACCCAGCGGCAGGCGGTTGACGCGCTGGCGTACCTCCTGCATGCGCTCGGCGTCGCGGCTGAACATTTCCACATAGGCCAGCATGTGGTGGCCAAAGCTCACCGGCTGGGCCACCTGCAGGTGGGTGAAGCCCGGAAGGATGACCTCGGCGTTCTTTTCGGCCATATCGACCAGCGCGGTCTGCAACTCGACCAGCAGTTCGGTGATCAGGTCGATTTCGCCGCGCAGCCACAGGCGCACGTCGGTAGCGACCTGGTCGTTGCGACTGCGGCCGGTGTGCAGGCGCTTGCCCGCATCGCCGACCAGCTGCGTCAGGCGCGCCTCGATGTTCAGGTGCACGTCTTCGAGGTCCAGCTTCCATTCGAAGGCACCGGATTCGATCTCGCTGCGGATCTGGGTCATGCCCTGCACGATGGCGGCATGGTCGGCGGCGGCGATGATGCCCTGCGCGGCCAGCATCTCGGCATGGGCCAGCGAGCCGGTGATGTCGGCCAGCCAGAGGCGTTTGTCAAAAAAAACGCTCGACGTGTAGCGTTTGACCAGGTCGCTCATTGGCTCGGAGAAGAGGGCAGACCATGCCTGGGACTTTTTGTCGAATTGGTTCACGTCGGGCTTTCTGTCGGGCGGGTGTTCTGCGGGGCCGTGAGGCCCGGTTGCGTGGCGTACTGGCGAGTTGTCTGCCAGGAGTCCGAAATAGCGTCCGGAATGGCAACCCAAAACGCCCCAAACGCCCGCAGCGGTGCAATACTTGCAGCAGACATTTTATCCGCCGTCCCGCGCAGCCTGTGGTCAGCGTGGCCTGTGCGATCTGCTTGTGTTTGCTTGCGTCTGCCATCACTCATTTTTGTCCCTGCTTTCCGGATGACCTCTTCTAAACCTCCTGCCGGATTTGGTGAATCCACGCTGTATGGCAGCTTCATCCCCGGGGAAGAGGCGGCGCCGCCTGCGCCCGCGCGTGCCGGCATGTTTGATGTGTGCCATGTGGGCGTGGTGCTGCGCACGGTGCTACTGGTCGAGGCCGTGGTGGGCGTGGGTGCGATGTTTGTGTCCGAGAACTTTCAGGACTGGCTGCTGCGCTTTTCATTGCTCACGGGCGGCGTGCTGCCGGCTACGCTGGCCTGGCTGATTGCCGCCTGCTCGTTCAAGAAGTACCTGAACCCGCTTGGAGCCTCAATGCAGTGGGTAGCGGGTGTTTTGCTGGGCGCGCTGTCAGGGCTGTACGGCTGCGCCATGCTGGCCTTTACCGGCATGCTGAAGTCGCCCCCGTGGTGGGCCAGCGCGGCGGCAGGCGCCTTGCTCTCCGCCATCGTGCTGGCTGGCCTCTTCTGGCGCGCCAAGGCCTTGACGCCAGCGGCCACTGCCGCCCGGCTCGATGAGCTGCAGTCGCGCATTCGGCCGCACTTTTTGTTCAACACCCTCAACAGTGCGATTGCGCTGGTGCGTGCCGAGCCCGTCAAGGCTGAGCGGGTGCTGGAAGATTTGAGCGAGCTGTTCCGCAGTGCGCTGGAAGACCCGGCCGAGTCGGTCACGCTGGCACAGGAAATCGCGCTGGCGCAGCGCTATCTGGCGATTGAGCAGGTCCGCTTCGGCGAGCGCCTGCGCGTGAGCTGGAACCTGGACCCCACCGCCGACATGGCCCGGCTGCCGCCCTTGCTGCTGCAGCCGTTGGTGGAGAACGCCGTCCGGCACGGCGTGGAGCCCAGCGCCAGCGGCGCGCAGTTGACCATTACCACGCTGCGGCGCGGCGCGACCGTGGTGGTTAAGGTGACGAATTCCACCCCGGGCGGCGCCGGCGAGCGTGGCCACGGACTGGCCCTCGCCAACGTGCGCGAGCGCTTGGTGCTGCTGCACGATGTTCAGGCCCAGTTCAAGACCGCACTGAAGGACGGCGTGTTCCAGGTGCGGCTGGAGATTCCGGCATGACGAGCCCGGCCCTGACATCGCCACTCACCTCGCCGCTGACACTGCTGGTGGTGGACGACGAGGCGCTGGCGCGCTCCCGCCTGCGCACGCTGGTCGGTGACTGCACGGCGCCGCGCGCCGAGGTGCTGGCAGAGGCCGCCGATGCGGTGCAGACCATGAACGCCCTGCGGCGCGGCGCGTTCGATGCGGTGCTGCTGGACATCCGCATGCCTGGTGTGGACGGCATGCAGCTGGCGCGTGCCATTCAGGCGTTGCCGCAAGCGCCTGCTGTGGTGTTCGTCACCGCGCATGCCGAGCATGCCGTGCAGGCTTTCGAACTGGAGGCGGTGGATTACCTGACCAAGCCGGTGCGCCTGGAGCGCTTGCAGCAGGCCCTGCACAAGGTGGAGCGTTTGAAGCAGGCGGCGCAGAAGCCCGAGGATGCCGCCACAGAGATGCTGGTGATCCAGGACCGTGGCCGGACCGAACGCGTGCCGATTTCCGAGGTGCTGTATTTCAAGGCCGAGCTCAAGTACATCACGGTGCGTACCGCACAGCGCAGCTACATCCTCGACGGCTCGTTGAGCGAACTCGAAGAGCGGCACGCCAGCCGCTTCATGCGCATCCACCGCAATGCACTGATTGCCCGCCGGGCGGTTCGAGCGCTTGAAAAACATTTCGACCCGGAAGAGGGAGAGGGCTGGGCAGTTCGCCTGGCAGGTCTTGACGAACTGCTGGCGGTATCGCGGCGCCAGCTCAGCGCGGTGCGTGAGGCGATCACGGGCTGATCGCAGATTGATTGGCGGATTGATAATCGCGCTGGCCTTTGACACCACCTGAACAGACTTCTCCCGTTCCCAACCCCAGAGATATTCATGCAAGCACGCGCCGATTTCATCCAACGCCGAATCGACACCTTCAAGAATGAGCCTGCCGTCGAGCAGGCGCTGGTGCAGGAATTTTTTCAGGGTCAGCCCGGGTTTTATGTCGATGTAGGCGCCAACGACCCGACGCTGGATTCCCAGTCCCACCATCTGGAAGGCATCGGCTGGACGGGCCTGCTGGTCGAGCCAGACCCCGACTGCTGCGAGCTGCTGCGTCGCAGCCGCAAAGGTGTGGTGGTCGAGATGGCGTGCTCCAGCCCAGCCAACGCCGGCAAGCACCTGCAGCTCAATCGCGCCGGCCCTCATTCAACACTCGAAGACCGTCCGATTGCACTGGGCGCCGTGGTCCGCTCGACCGTTTCGGTGGCGTGTGCGACGCTGGACAGCATTCTTCAGACCCATGCGGCACCGGTTGGCTTTGATCTGCTGTCCATTGACATTGAAGGCCATGAGCTGGTCGCCCTTTCGGGTTTTGATATCGGCCACTGGAAGCCGCGCCTGGTGCTGATGGAAGACCACGTCACCCATTTGCACAAACACCAGTGGATGACAGCCCGTGGTTATCAACTCATTTTGCGAACCGGGTTGAACAGCTGGTACGTTCCTGCGCAGCTGTCCTACAGCTTTTCCGTGGCTTCCAGGTTTGAATACATCCGTAAATACTATTTAGGGTTGCCGCTGCGCAAGCTGCGCTATTCGCGCACGGCCGTGAGCGCCTGAGGAGACTTATGACGGAAGAATCTGCTGCGGACGCCCCTCTGGCGCCGCCTGGCGAGGTTGCGCCTGCGCCTGAACTTGTGTCGGAGCCCGCCCGCCTGATGCTCCACATGCCCGTGGACATCCGCAGTGTCTCGCTGGCCCTGCTGGCCGCACTGGCGGCGCTGTTCGTGCTGCACTGGGCGCAGGCGGTCTTCATTCCGGTGATGCTCAGCGTGATCTTCAGTTACGCGCTGTCGCCGGTGGTCAACTGGTTGCAGGCACGGCGTGTGCCGCGCTGGCTGGGGTCGGCCATCCTGATGCTGACCATCGTGGGGGTGGTGAGTGGTTCGGCCTACCTGCTGCGCAATGAGGCGTCCCAGCTGGTCGATGCCTTGCCAGCCGCCGCCCAGAAGTTCAGCAAGGCGATCAAGACCCGCAGTGGTCGGCAGGACAGCACCCTCGAAGCGGTGCAGAAAGCGGCCTCACAACTGGAGCAGGCGGCACAGGAAAGCGCCGCTGTACCCGGCAACCGCGGGGCCATGCGAGTGGTGGTGGAATCGCCCCGCTTCAACGTGCGTGACTATCTGTGGTCTGGCACCAAAGGCCTGATGACCTTGGTTGGTCAAATGACCGCGGTGCTGTTCCTGACTTACTTCCTCATGGTCTCTGGCGATGCTTTTCGGCGCAAGCTGGTTCGCGTTGCAGGCACCACCTTGAGCCGCAAGAAGATCACCTTGCAGGCCCTCAACGAAATCACCGGACAGATCCAGCGCTACCTGCAGATGCAGCTGTTCACCAGCGCGCTTGTGGGCGTGCTGACCTGGGCCGCGTTGCTGGCGATCGGGCTGGAGAACGCAGCGGTCTGGGGCGTGGTGGCGGGCGTGCTCAACCTGATTCCTTATGTGGGTGCGCTGATCACGGCCGGCGCTTCGGCCCTCGTGGCCTTCCTGCAGTTTGGCAACCTCAACATGGCGCTGCTTGTGGGCGGCGCCTCGCTGGCGATCCACACCGTGGTGGGCAATCTGCTGACGCCGTGGCTGACCAGCCGCACCAGCCGCATGAGCCCGGTCGCGGTGTTTGTGGGTCTGCTGGCCTGGGGCTGGCTGTGGGGCGTGTGGGGTTTGCTGCTTGGCATCCCCATTTTGATGATCGTCAAATCGGTGTGTGACCGTGTCGATGACCTCAAGCCGATTGGCGAGTTTCTGGGCTCGTGACCGCAGAGCCCGGCGCACCGCGCACCAGCACTGAGGCGGTTTTCGGCAGACCGCCTAACGCGATCCACTGCCCCTCGATGGCGACTTGATCCGGTGCAAAGGCTTCGGCCACCACACTCGCAGGGCGCTCCCAGCGTATGTGCACTTGATGGTCTTGCACCGCCAGCTGAATCTCCACCGCAGGCCAGTGCGCTGGCAGGCACGGCGAGACGCAAATCGCACCAGGCCGGACGGTCAAGCCCAGCAGGCTTTCCATGGCCGCGCGATGCAGCCAGGCGGCAGACCCCGTGTACCAGCTCCAGCCGCCACGACCCAGGTAAGGGGTGGCGCTGTAAATGTCACCGGCCATCACATAGGGTTCCAGTTCGTAGCGTGGCCCGTGCACCGGGTGTGCATGGCGATGGGCGGGGCTAAGGAACTCAAAGCTCTGCCACGCGCCTTCGACGTCGCCGGTCATCGCCTGCGCCATCAGTGCCCAAACACCGGCATGGGCGTACTGGCCGCCGTTCTCCCGCACACCGGGTGGGTAGGCTTGGATGTAGCCTGGGTTGTTGTGCGAATGTGCAAACGGCGGGCTGAGCAGGCGCACCAGACCGGCGTCTTCGTTGACCAGTTCACGGCGCATCGACTGCATGGCGGTGCGTGTATAGCCCTCGCTCGACGCCTCTGACAGTACTGCCCACGCCTGGGCAATCAGGTCGATGCGGCACTCGTCGTTGGCGGTGGAGCCCAGCGCCTCACCATTGTCAAAAAACGCCCGCCGGAACCACTGGCCGTCCCAGCCGGCGTCGTGGAGGGCGGCGATCCAGCCATCCCTGCTTCGGCGCCAGCGTGCGGCGCGCTCTATTTCGCCCCGTGCCTCGGCCAGCGGCGCAAAGCGGGAGACCACGCTGCACAGAAACCAGGCCAGCCAGACCGACTCGCCCCGGCCCTCATGCCCCACGCGGTTCATGCCATCGTTCCAGTCCCCGGTGCCCATAAGGGGCAGGCCGTGCGTGCCGACGGCGAGGCTCCGGTCCAGCGTGCGCGCGCAGTGCTCCAGCAACGACGCAGAGGCAGGGCTGACCTGCGGCGCGTAGTAGGCGTCCTCGGCACCTTCGGCGATGGCCGGGCCTTCGATAAAAGCGATCTGTGCATCAAGGATGCAATCGTCACCGGTGACTTCGATGTAGTGCGCACAGGCAAATGGCAGCCACAGCAGGTCATCACTGAAGTGGGTGCGTACCCCTTCGCCGCCCGGCGCATGCCACCAGTGCTGCACATCGCCTTCCGGGAACTGGCGTGATGCGTTGAGCAGGAGCTGCTCGCGCAGGCGTTCTGGGTCAGTGACGGCAAAAGCCATGGCGTCCTGCAACTGGTCGCGAAAGCCGAAGGCACCGCCGGCCTGGTAGAAGCCGGCCTTGGACCACAGGCGCGAGGTCAGCGTCTGGTACAGCAGCCAGCGGTTGACCAGCGCATCAAACAACGGGTCGGGCGTGCGCACCTGCACGCGCCCGAGCAGCTCTGCCCACCACCCCCGCACACGTGCCAGTGCCCGGCCGGTGTCGGCGTAAGCCCATTGCTGCGCCAGTTGCTCGGCGGCGGGCGCGTCGGCGGCGTGGCCGAGAATCATATTGAACTGCAACGTGCCATCGCGTGCCAGTTCCAGATCGGCTGAAAGCGCCGCACACGGGTCGGCGGTGCCGCCGCAGCGCTGTCCCAGCACGTCGGGCAACACCATCTGCCCGCGGGTATCGAAAAACTCCCGCCGGTCGCAGGTCCACTGGCTGGTTGTCGCTGCGCCTGTGAGCATCAGGAACGCTGTGGCTCCGCCAAAGCCCGCCAGGCTTTCGCGCTGCTGCGCGAACACGGCCTGGGGTGCCGTACCTTTCCAGGTGGTCAGCGTTCGCCGGGCGGCGCGTGCATCGCCCAGCTGCCACTCGACCATGCTGATGGCACGCAAGCGCCGCCGCGCACCACCGGTCTGCCGGATGCGCACCTGCACCACCTTCACCGCGTCGTTCAGGTCGGCAAACAAGGTGGTTTGCACGTGCAGACCGGCGTGCTGGCCTTCGAACACCGAATAGCCCTGCCCGTGGCGGACCTGCCAGACGCTGGTCGCGTCATGCCGCTGTGAGGGCGTTAACGCGAAGACTTCGCCGGTATCCCGGTCCTGCAGCAGCCAGTGCTCATGCGCCGGGTCGCGCACCGGGTCGTTGGACCACGGCGTGAGCTGGTGCAGCCGGCTGTTGCCAGCCCAGGTGTAGCCAGCGCCGGTTTCCGACACCTGAAAGCCGAAGCCGGGGTTGGCAATCACGTTCACCCATGGGCGGGGCGTGGTCTGGCCTGCGGCCAGCTCAAACTGGAACTCGCCGCTGGTGGCATCAAAGCGACCCTCAGGTGGAGGATGTGCAGGGTTGGCAGAAGGCTGCGCAGCCGGGCTGATACCCTCACCGCCAACGGTCACCCGCGGCGGCAGCGTGCTGCGTTGTGCTTGCCAGCTCTCCCGGATGGTGGCCACCTGCTGCTCCAGCGGGCGGCCGTCGGCGGTGAGCACAATGCGCGCGAGTCCTGCCAGCGCGGCCCGCTCCATGACGGCCAGGTCCTGCTCACGCAGCAGGTAAAAGCCTGCAGAGAAGTCAGCGGTACCGCCGCGCACAAAGCTGTTCTGTACCGTGTGCAGCAACCGGTCGCGCAGCGCGAGGATGTCACGCTGCAAAGGCATCAGGTAGGCATGCGGCTCGCTGTTGAGCACCACCACATCGACCGACTGACCACCGAAGGTCCACCAGGGTTGTGCACGCAGCAAGGCATTGACCAGCGGCATGCCGCTGGCGGAGTGGATGTAGAGCAGCACGATGGGCTTGTCGCCCGACACACCAAAGCGCCAGAGCTGGCGCTTGTCGAGCAGGGCGCGCTCGGGTGTGGCGCGGGGTGTGCTGTACATCAGTGCGGTGGTCAGGTCCTGCAGCGCGAGGCTCTCGGTGGGTGTCAGCGCGAGATCGCGCAGGCGCACCTGCGCCAGTGTGGCGGCCATCCGCGTGGCGCGCTCCACGTGCATGGGCTGCAGGTATTTGTCGATGCGGGCGGCCAACTCGTCCGCGGTGTCTGCCGCCGTGGTGGCGAAAGTCAGCCGGGCGACAGCGCCGGGGGCCAGGCGCAGCGTCACGCAGAGACAGGCCACCGGGTCCAGTCCGTTGACGGGCGTACCGTCATCGCCAGGTGGCTGTACCTGCAGCGCAGGTTGGTGGGGCCAGCGGTTGCGGCCCGAGAAGGCGCGCCGGTCGGTGATGCAGTTCACCGACACCACATCGGCATCGGCTTCTGCCAGAAAGTGCGACACCGCCATCTGAGGGTCGCCATGAAGCCGGGGTTTGCGGGTCAACATCAGCGCTCGCCATTCGGGTTCCCAGCGGGTGGCCATGAACAGATTGGAGAACGCCGGATGGGCCTCATCGGCCCGAGGGTCGGTCAGCACCGGCTCGAAGCAGGATGTCAGCTCCAGCACCAGTTCTGTACGGCCAGTGTTCTGCAGTGTCACGGTGCGCAGCTCGGTGTCGTCTTCCGGGCTCACCAGTACGGTGGTGCGGGCCAGCAGGTTGTCGCCCTGAGCATCGAACTGCACGCGGTCGGCCATGAAGCGCGTGCGGTAGTGCCAGCCTGCGCCGGGTGCCGGCAGCGCTGTCAGCGAGGTCACCGTTGCAAGCCCTTGCTGGCGCAAGTAGAAGAAGGTGCCGTAGCTATCGCGCAGCAGGTCGTCGCGCCACCGGCTCACATGGCGGCCCTGCCAACGGCTCACACCGGCGCCGCCGGCCCGCAGGGCCACACTGTAGCGTCCGTTGGACAGCAGATGTGTGGGCTTCCAGCCGGAACCAGCAGGCTGGATGTCCCGGGAGTGGAACACTGGTTCGGTCACATGGGTGCCTGGCTCCGGCGGCAGCCGCGGGTCTGCGCTTTCGACAATCTGCCGCGGCGTGCTTTCATGGAGCAGCGCCTCATAGGCGCAGACCGAGGGTTCGGCAGAAAACCAGCGCCGCGGAGCGTTGTCGCACAGCAGGTTACACAGCGCCACCAGCGACATGCCTTGGTGGTGCGCCATGAAGGACTGCACCACGCTGAAGGGCTGGTAGTCAGGCTGGTGCGACACCGTGAAGTCCACCGCCTCGAAGAATCCCAGCGCACCGCGCGCGCCGAGTTGTTCGAGCGCACGCAGATTGGCCACCGATGCGCCAGGCGCGAACGGTATGGCCAGCAGCGTGGCGTAGGGCGCAATCACCCGGTCGGTAGCCGGGGTGCGGCGCAGCGCGAGGCGTGGCACGCCGAACGGCGAATACTGAAAGGCAAGCGAGTGGTCCTGCGCAAAATAGCCGGATTCCGAAATGCCCCATGGCAGGTTCTGCACCGCGCCGTAGGCCTGCTGACCCTTGATGGCGGCCAGTGCCGCGGTGTGGAGCAGGCCGTCTTCAGGCTCGTGCATCAGCAGCGAGGGCATCAGGTACTCGAACATCGAACCCGACCACGACTTCAGGCCCGGCACGATCCCCACCGACAGGAAGGAGCGACCCAGCGCCGCCCAGTGGCGAAGCGGTACATCACCCTTGGCAATCGCCAGAAAGCTCATCAACCGCGACTCGGACGCCATCAGGTCGTAGTAGCTGGCGTCCAGCGCCTGCTCTTCCACGCGCAGGCCGATGTGGAACAGGTGGCGTCTGGCGTCGTACAGGCCCGAGAAATCCATGCCGCTGTACAGGGTGTGGCAGCGCTGGGCCAGTTGCAGCAGTGCCGTTTGCGCGAGCTGCCCGTCACCGCCTTCACGCGCCAGCCGCAAGCAGGCTTGTGCCACTGTCAGCAGCAGCCCGGCGAGATTGCCGCTGTCTACTGCCGAGACATAGGCCGGCTTCAACACGGCCAGCGTACGGGTGTCGTACCAGTTGTAGAGGTGGCCGTGGTGCCGCTCCAGGCTCTCCATGGTTTTCAGGCTGGCTTGCAGGCGCACGATGACTTCGCCGGTGCTGATCCACCCGAACTCGCGTGCGCAGCACACCGACAACAGGTACAGGCCCATGTTGGTCGGTGAGGTGCGGTGGGCCAGTGTGGGCTCGGGCACCAGCTGCAGGTTGTCTGGCGGCAGGTGGTTGTCTTCCGGGCCCACCGCCTGTTCGAAAAAGCGCCAAGTGTCGCGCGCCACGGTGCGCAGGTAGGCCTTTTCGGCATCGGGCAGCGCCTGTGCCGAGGTGGGTTGCAGTGGCCGGCTGGCCCACGAGGCCACCACTGGCGAGGCGGCCCACAGCGCGAACAGCGCGGCTGCACCGACGCCATAGGGGCTCCAGAGGGCCGCCACCGCCAGTGCGGTACAGATCAGTGTGGCAGGCAGATGCTGGCGCACAAAGGGTGCCAGCGCATCGCGTGCCGATGCCTGGGCTTGTGCGGCGGTGGTCCATTCCAGCAGCAGCCGGCGGCTCACCACCAGTCGCCACAGCGTGCGGATCGCGGCGTCGAGCAGCATCACCGCATGCGCGCCCAGCTGGGTGAACTGCCACAGCGCGATACCGAAAGCCCGCAACAAGTCGGCACCGCCCACGTGAAAGAAATGCCACCACGCGAGATCGCGGCGCGTCGGAATCATCCCCGCCAATGCGCCGAGTAATGGGCCAGCCAGCAGCGCCGCCAGCGTGACGAGCAGCGCTGTGCCCAGTGGCAACGCGGCAGTGAAGCTGACCCAGACCAGCAAGGCGAACGTGGCAGGAACGACCAGCGCGCGGCGCAGGTTGTCGAGCATCTTCCAGAGCCCGAGCGCGTCAATGCCGAAGTGGCCTGCGCGCAGCATCAGCGGCAGCAACTGCCAGTCGCCCCGCGTCCAGCGGTGGGTGCGGGAGGCGGCCACGCCGGCGTGGTGCGGGTTGCCTTCCACCAGCACCACGTCGCTGACAAAGCCACAGCGTGCGATGCTGCCTTCCAGCAGGTCGTGGCTGAGCACCGCGTCGGAGGGCAGCCGGCCGTGCAGCACGGCCTGCAGGGCGGCCACATGTAACAGGCCCTTGCCGCTGAAACTGCCGTCGCCAAAAAGGTCGTGGTAAACCTCCGAGATGCCTTGCTGGTAGGGGTCCATGCCGCACTGGCCGCCAAACAGCCAGTGGTAAGGCGTTTGCTCCTGCGGCGCGGGCAGCGGCGCTACCACGCGCGGCTGCAGGATGCCGTAGCCGGTGACCACGCGGCGTGCGTCGGCGTCGAGCTGTGGCGCGTTAAGAGGGTGCGCGGCCACGGCGACCAGATCGCGCAGGGTGCCGGGCGGCATGCCGGTGTCGCTGTCGAGCGTGACGATGTAGCGGATGCCTTGCGCAAGCTGCAGGTTGGGCGCCAGTGGCTCAAAACCGTCGAGAACGCCGGTAGAGAGTGCAGCAATCAGTTGCTCCAGCTTGCCGCGCTTGCGTTCCCAGCCCAGCCAGCGCTGCTGGGTGTCGCTCCAGAGCCGGGGGCGGTGCAGCAGCAGGAAGCGGGGCACGGCATCCGGCTGCGTTCGGGGGTATTGCGCATTCAGGGCAGCGATGTGCGCGATGGCATCGCGCAGCAGGGCGGCATCCTGCGGCTGGCGGGTCTGTGGTGCATCGACCCAGTCGGTGAGCAGGGCGAACTGGGCGTTGTCCTCGCGGTTGGCCAGCCAGTGGCGCTCCAGGTTCCGGGCCAGCTCCTGCGTGGCGGCCGGCGATGTAAGCAAGGTGGGAATGACGACCAATACGCGGTGCTCGGGTGGAATCCCCTGAAGAAAAGCAAGGCGTGGGAGCTCGCGCACTTTGAGGGATTCCGCAATCAACCGGTTTACCAACGCGGCGGCCACTTCCGAGGCGGGCCACGCGAGAAGCAGCAGTGCCACCACGGTTGGCCACGAGAGGCCTGCGGCGCGCTGGGCGGCATAGAGTACGACCGCTGCGGTGACCAGCGCGATGGCAAACAGATAGATCGGCAATCGCCACGCGGTCCATCGTCGAGACAGCAAAGATGTCTTCCATGCGGCCCGGAGCCGGTTGCCGGCACCGTCGCGATGGTGGGTAGTAGAAGGCAGACCCAGCGAAGCCTCCAGCTGGGCCCGTCCGGGGCCCCACAGATAGAAGCCGGCTGTGCGTTCGGCTGCGTCAGGCGATAGCGTTTGCGGCACGGCTTCGGCGCGAGCGACCACGGCCCGCGCCACGTCGCGCTCGGACATCGGAACGTCCCGCGCCAGCCGCTCCATCGACTGGGTGATCTGCCGGCGGGTGGATTCGCTTTCCGTGGCGAAGCTCGGCAGGCGCCTGAACTCGGCGAGCGACAGGCTCACCGGCTCGATCAGCTCTACCCAGTCGACCTGCCCGATCAGACGCAGCGTGGTGATGATGTTGCCCACCGTGAGATTGGCCGCCACCTGTGAGTTCTGAACTTCCAGCATCAGCGTCGGGCCGTCTGGACAGTGGCGCTCGGCCCACGTGCGCAGCAGATCGTGTGCTTCCACCTGCTCGGCGGGCGCGCGCTGCCAGAGCTGGGTGAGGTAGCTGCGCTGCAGGTCGCGCTGCTGCATCAGCGCGCCGAGGGCGTCGAGATCGGCATGGCTCAGTTGACCGGCGCAATCCCACACCGCGTGGGCCACTTCGCGGGCGACCTTGCTTTGCGCGACCGTGTCGGCCATGCGACGCAGGTTCTCCAGCAGCACAACGCGCAGGGTGGTCGGCAGGGCCCACAACTCGCTGAGGCGCAGCTCGCTTTCTTGCTGGTAGGCAGTGAGGAACGCGGTGAACACCTCGGGGTTCAGCACGCTGTCGGTGTGGGCCACATAAGCCCAGGCGATGCCATAGACGCGTGGCAAGCCCTGCAGCGGCGCGGTAGCCAGTTTGGGCAGGCTTGCGTAGTAGCGGCGCGGCAGGCCTTCGCGGATTTGCTGGAGCTGCGCCTCGACCAGGTGGAAGTTGTCGAGCAGCCATTCCGCGGCGGGCGTGACGTAATGGCCAGTGCGCGAGGTCAGCGCGACGTAGTCATAGGCCTGGCGCAGCGCGGTGAGGTTTTCTTCGACGCGTGGAAAAAAGGAATCGCGGGAGGGTGTCTTGAATAGCGACCTGCCGGGTGAGGGTATGCCGTCATCGTCCTCGTCGTGAACGATCTGGGCTTGCGCCAGACTGCGGCCGTGCTCCTCAAAGCGGTGCAGGCCAAACAGTTCGGCGCGTATCGGCTGGTCAGCTGCTGTGCGTTCAGTCAGCAGGAACTGGCGGGCGTGGCTGCTGAGGGTATCGAGTCTGGCCAGCAGGGCGGCGGATACCCCGCTCAAACCAGCGCCAGCAAGGCAGCGCCCACCATCAGCAACAGTGCGCCAGTGGTCACGATGCGACTGGCCGCCTGACCGTGCGCCCATTCGAGTGCCGAGCGCAGGCTGAAGAAGCGCCCGCGTGAACGTTCGCAGTCGCCCATGTGCGAGGCGAGTGCGTCGAAGTCGGAAGAAACCTCATCGGTCAACGGAATGCGCCGATCGGCGCTCCTGGTGGGCGGTGTCATGGTGGGTCTCCGGAGTGAGTGGCCGAGCCCGCTGTCTGCTGCGTCAAAGGCAGTTTTCAGCGCGTTCAGACCGGGTGGAAACCCATGCTAGTTCGTCACGAAAGACTGGGCCATCCGAGTCCACTTCTCACGCTGTAGGCGCGCACCGACAGACGGTGTGACACACGCTTCCGGTGTGAGCGGGTGTACTCAGGTGTGTCGGCTGGTGAGTTTTCGGGTGTGAAAATCTGCGTGGAGAAGGGCGCTCAGCCCGTATTCCGCAGCCCCGCTGCAATCCCGTTGATGGAGATGTGGATACCCCGCTGCACCCGTTCATCGGCTTGGCCCTCGCGGTAGCGTCGCACCAGTTCGACTTGCAGGTGGTGCAGGGGATCGATGTAGGGAAAGCGGTGGCGGATGGAGCGCTGCAGCGCCGCATTGCCAGCCAGGCGCTGCTTCTCGCCGGTGATCAGCGTCAACGCTTCTGCCGTGCGGTGCCACTCCGCCTCGATGGCCGAGAAGATGCGCTTGCGCAGGCGTGCATCGCCCACCAGTTCCGAGTAGCGCGAGGCCAGTGCCAGGTCGCTCTTGGCGAGCACCATGTCCATGTTGCTGAGCAGCGTTCTGAAAAAAGGCCACTGCTTGTACATCTTTTGCAGCAGCGCCAGCGCTTCCTTGCGGCTAGCTGGCGTTGCGCCTTGCCGCAGGAACTGCTCGATGGCCGAGCCGAAGCCGAACCAGCCAGGTAGCGTCAAGCGGCACTGGCCCCAGCTGAAGCCCCAGGGAATGGCGCGCAGGTCTTCTATCTTTTGCGAGGGCTTGCGCGAGGCGGGGCGCGAACCGATGTTCAGCTCGGCAATCTCCCGTATAGGCGTGGCGCCGAAAAAGTAGTCGGTGAAGCCGGGTGTTTCGTACACCAGCGCGCGATAGGCCGCCATGCTGGCCGCCGACAGGCTGGCTGCCGTCTGCAAAAAGGCCGGTGTCGCCGACTTCGTGGGTTGCAGAAGCGTGGCTTCCAGCGTGGCAGCCACCAGGGTTTCGAGGTTGCGGCGGCCGATCTCCGGGTTGGCGTATTTGGAGCCAATCACCTCGCCCTGCTCGGTCAGGCGAATCTGCCCGCGCACAGTGCCCGGTGGCTGGGCCAGGATGGCCTGGTAGCTCGGTCCGCCGCCGCGGCCCACCGTGCCGCCGCGGCCATGAAACATTCTCAATTGAATATTGTGTGAGTTGGCCAGTTGGTCGAACAGCTCCACCAGCGCGATCTCGGCACGGTACAACTCCCAGTTGCTGGTGAAAATACCGCCATCCTTGTTGCTGTCGGAGTAGCCCAGCATGATGTCCTGCTCGGCACCACTGCGCTGCACCTGCGCCGCGATACCGGGCAGGGCGTAGAACTCGCGCATGATGGGCGCGGCATTGCGGAGGTCTTCAATGGTTTCAAACAGCGGCACCACGATCAGGTCGTGCCTGGCCTGCTGGTCTACCGTCCCTTGCATCAGGCCGACTTCTTTCTGCAGCAGCAGCACCTCCAGCAGGTCGCTGACGGTTTCGGTGTGGCTGATGATGTAGTGGCGAATCGCTTCCTTGCCAAAACGTTCGCGCGCGACGCGGGCCGCCTCGAAGATGGCGAGTTCCCCCTGGGTGTGGGCGGAGTAGCTGGCGCCGACCACGCGCAGCGGCCGGGCATCGCTTAGCAGGTGCATCAGCAGCGTGCGCTTGGCGGCTTCGTCCAGCTGGGCGTAGCGTGCCTCGATGCGCGCGGTGGCCAGCAGTTCGGCGACCACTTCCTCGTGCTTGTCCGAGCTCTGGCGCAAATCGACCGTGGCGAGGTGAAACCCAAACACCTCCACCGCGCGGATCAGCGGGTGCAGGCGCTGGGCGATCAGCGCCTCGCCGTGGTGGCCGCGCAGCGAGGCCTCGATGGTGCGCAGATCGGCCAGAAATTCCTCTGACCGCAGATAGGGGTTTTGCGGTGCCACCGCGTGGCGCGCCGCATCGCCGCCAGTCAGCGCCTTCAGCGTAGCGGCCAGCCGCGCGTAGATGCCGGTGAGGGCGCGGCGATAGGGCTCATCGCGGCGGTGTTCGTTGGTGTCAGGCGAGCGCTCGGCCAGCGCCTGCATCTCGGCGCTGCAGTCCACCAGCATGGCCGAGAGCGACAGCTCGCCGCCCAAGAAGTGCACTTCTTTCAGGTGGTGGCGCAAGGCCATCTCGGCCTGACGGCTGAGCGCGAAGTTCAACGTGTCGGCGCTGACGTTCGGGTTGCCGTCGCGGTCGCCGCCAATCCACTGACCCATACGCAGAAAGCTGTGTACCGGCTGGTTGCCCAGCTCGCGCTCCAGGTTGGCATACAGCTTGGGAATCTCGCGCAGGAAAGTCGCTTCGTAGTAACTCAGCGCGTTCTCGATTTCATCGGCCACCGTGAGCTTGGAAAAGCGCAGTAGCCGCGTTTGCCAGAGCTGCATCACGCGTGCACGCAGCTGGGCCTCGTTGGCGGCCAGCTCGCGCGGTGTGAGTGCGTCCTTGCTGGCGTTGATGGCATGGGCCAGTGCCTTGATGTCGTCGCGTGCGGTGAGCAACTGGGCGATGTCGCGCTCGGCATCCAGGATGCTCTTGCGCTGCACCTCGGTGGGGTGCGCGGTCAGTACCGGCGACACAAAGCTGTGTGCCAGCGTGTTGGAGATGGCCTTGGCCGAAATGCCGGCCCAGCGCAGACGTGCCAGCGCGACTTCAATGCTGCCTTCCTGCGTGTCGCCGGCACGCTCATGCACCGCGCGGCGGCGGATGTGGTGGCGGTCTTCAGCCAGGTTGGCCAGATGACTGAAGTAGGTGAAGGCGCGGATCACGCTGACCGTCTGGTCGCCCGAGAGGCCTTTGAGCAGTTTCTTCAGTGCCTTGTCGGCTTCCTGGTCGGCGTCGCGGCGAAAGGCCACCGACAGCTTGCGTACCTGCTCGATCAGCTCATAGGCGGCCACGCCTTCCTGCTCGCGGATCACGTCACCGAGGATGCGGCCCAGCAGGCGGATGTCTTCCACCAGCGGTCGTTCGTTGTCGCGGGCGCGGGCCGAGGTGCTCACGCTCGATCCGCTGATGCCTTTTTTCTTCTGTGTTGAGGTGACCATCTCCGCCCTTGTTGTGCGCTTTCGCGTGCCCTAGACCATGCCCGTGGACGCAGGAAACTACCTGATTTGCCACGTAATTTTGCATGCTAGCATTCACTCACCCCCAAAGATTACAAACAGGTTACGAGTGGCCGCAGCATCCCCAACCCATCCCGTCCGCAACAACAAGGTGGTGATTGCCACGCGTGAAAGCCGTCTGGCGCTCTGGCAGGCCGAGCATGTCAAGGCCCTGTTGGAATCGCACTTCGGCTGGGAGGTGGAACTGCTGGGCATGACCACGCAGGGCGACCAGATTCTCGACCGCTCGCTCAGCAAGGTCGGCGGCAAGGGCCTGTTCGTCAAGGAGCTGGAAGTCGCGTTGAGCGAAGGCCGCGCAGACATCGCCGTGCATTCCCTCAAGGATGTGCCGATGGACCTGCCCGACGGCTTTGCGCTGGCCTGCGTGATGGAACGCGAAGACCCGCGCGATGCCTTTGTCTCCAACCAGTACGCGTCGCTGGACGATTTGCCGCAGGGCGCCGTGGTGGGAACCTCCAGCCTGCGCCGGCTGGTGCTGCTCAAGGCCTTGCGGCCCGACCTGAAGATTCATCCCCTGCGAGGCAACCTCGATACCCGCCTTCGCAAGCTCGACGAAGGCCAGTACCAGGCCATCGTGCTGGCTGCGGCGGGCCTCAAGCGTCTGGGGCTTGAATCACGCATTCGCACCACCTTTGAACCCGCCCAGATGCTGCCCGCCGCCGGGCAGGGCGCGCTGGGCATCGAGGTCTGCGCCGACCGCACCGATCTTCTGCAGGCGCTGGCCACGCTGGCACACCAACCCACCTGGTTTGCGGTGACTGCCGAGCGCACGGTCTCGCGCGCCATGGGTGGCAGCTGCTCCATGCCGCTGGCCGCTTTCACCTGCAGGCCGCAAGGCACCGTGGGCGATGCCCTGATGCAGCTCGACGCCGCCTGGGGCGATCCGGTCGCCGTGGACGGCGCTGCCGATGGCGCTACAGCGGTGGTGGGCCCGTTACCACCGCTGGTGCGCGTGCGCCAGTCCGCCGCTGTGCGCAGCTTCGCCGAAGCCGAGGCATTGGGTCAGGCGGTGGCCGCCGAGCTTCAGGCGCGTGGCGCCGTCTGGGCCGGAAAAGCCGCAGACCACTGATGTCTGCCGGGTCGGCGTCCCCGGGCCGCAGCGCGCCGGCAGTCATCGTCACCCGGCCCGCCCGTGAGGCCGAAGCGTGGGTCACGCAGTTGCAGCAGGCTGGCTTCGCCGCAGAAGCCTTGCCTCTGATGGACATCGTCGCCGCAGATAACCCGGCCGCTGTGGCAGAGGCATGGCGGGGCTTGCACGCCTTTGCCGCATGTCTTTTTGTGAGCGGCAACGCGGTCGAGTTTTTCTTCCAGAGAAAGCCTGCCATGCCTTTGCCACCGCAGACCCGCTTTCTCGCACCGGGCCCCGGCACGGCGGCTGCGCTCGTAGCGCTGGGCATGGCGCCGTCGCAGATCGACATGCCTGCGGCCGATGCGTCGCAATTTGATTCCGAGGCCTTGTGGCGCGTGATTGGTTCACGCGACTGGCAGGGCAAGCGTGTGCTGGTGGTGCGGGGGGACAGCGACGGTGCCGGCACCGGCACGGCCAAACCGGGGCGCGACTGGATCTCGAACCAGTGGCGGGCCGCTGGTGCGCAGGTGGATTTCTTGAGCGTGTACCAGCGCCGCGCGCCACAGCTGAACGCGGCCCAGATGGAGCGCGTACGGCGTGCCAGCGTAGACGGCTCGGTGTGGCTGTTCAGCAGCTCGGAGGCCGTGGCTCACGTGGCAGCGCAGGCAGATAGTGAAGGCATCAACTGGCGTCAGGCGCGCGCGGTGGCCACACACCCCCGCATCGCTGAGACCGCACGCGCGGCTGGATGGGGTGTTGTTGTGGAGTCACGGCCTTCGCTGGGGGACATCGGGCAGGCATTGCGCTCGATAGAATCCCTCTATTCATGAGCGACAGTTCACCTGACCAGCCCTCTTCAGCACCGACGGAATCACCTTCCATGCGGGAGCGCGGGCTGGTGCCGGCAGTTGCGGCTGGCCCGCACGACGCCCATGTCTGGATGGTGCCGCGCCGCTGGGGCCTGCTGTTCGCCGCGCTGGCGGCCGGCGGTTTGCTGTTCAGTGGCCTGCTCTGGCAAAAACTCGGCAACATCCAGGAGGAACTGGCCCGCCGCAGCACCGATTCGGGCGCACAGGCCATCGAGGCTCGTGCTCTGGCGCGTCAGGCCCAGGAGGGCACGACCGAACTCACCGCCCGTCTGGCATTGCTGGAAACCCGCATCAGCGAAGTGAGCCTTCAGCGCACGCAGCTGGAAGAGCTGATGCAAAGCCTGTCCCGCTCCCGTGACGAGAACCTCGTAGTGGATGTGGAGTCGGCTCTGCGGCTGGCACAGCAACAGGCACAGCTCACTGGCAGTGCCGAACCCTTGCTGGCAGCCTTGCGGTCAGCCGACCTGCGCCTGGCCCGTGCGGCGCAGCCGCGCCTGAACCCGGTGCAGCGTGCGGTGGCCCGCGATGCGGCCCGCATCCGGGCTGCGGTACTCACCGACGTGCCGGTGCTGACACTGCGCATTGATGAACTGGTGCGCCTGGCCGATGAATTACCGGTGGCCAATGCCATGGTCTCGCACACCACCACGCCGCGGCCGGCGCCTGCAGCACCTGCTGCGGGAGGTGAGTCCGGCAAGACGGCCTGGCCAGGTTTTGATAGATTGGCTTTCAACGCGTGGTTCGCCAACGTGCTGGCCAGCCTGCGAGAGGAAGCCCGCAAGCTGCTGCGCGTGAGCCGCATTGAGCAACCGGAGGCCGCGCTGATCTCGCCCGAGCAGTCTTTCTTCCTGCGTGAAAACCTCAAGCTGCGCCTGCTCAATGCACGCATCGGCCTGCTGTCTCGCCAGACCGACGCCGTCCGGTCGGACCTGGCCAGTGCCAGTGCGTGGATGGGCAAGTATTTCGATCAGACCTCGCGCAAGACACAGTCGGCGCAGCAGTTGCTGGCGCAGGTGCAGGCCCAGGTCAAGACCAGCGAACTGCCCCGGCTCGACGAGACCCTGGCAGCGCTGGCCACGGCGGCAGCGGGCCGCTGAAAGGCAGGGCACCGCATGCGCGCAGCTCTCTGGCTTCTGGCACTTTTCGGCATCGCAGTGGCGGTGGCACTGATCGCGGGCAACAACCAGGCGGTGGTCACGGTGTTCTGGCCGCCGCATCGGGTGGATGTGTCCTTCAACCTGATGGTGCTGCTGCTGGCCGGTTTTTTTGTGCTGCTGTATCTCGCACTGCGGGCAATGTCCGCGCTGTTCTCCCTGCCGGCAGAGGCTCTGCGCTGGCGCGCACTGCAAAAGGAGCGGGCGATGTATGGCGCGCTGATGGACGCGTTGGCTCACCTGCTGGCGGGCCGCTACATCCGTGCCACCAAGTCAGCGCAAAACGCACTGGCGCAGGAAAAAAGCCTGGATCAACTTGCCGAGCAGGCGGGCCATGCCACCGGCTACAGCGCCAGCCGTGGCAGCCAGTTGCGTGCACTGGCTCACCTGCTGGTGGCCGAGAGTGCGCAGTCGCTTCAGGACCGGCCGGTGCGCGATGCCCATTTGCAGCTTGCCCTGCAAAGCGCTGCGCCGCGTCATGCGCAGGAGGTGCGTGAGGGGGTGCAGTTCCGCGCAGCGCGCTGGTCACTGGAAGACCGCGATGCACAAGGCGCCCTCGACTGGCTGGCGCAGTTGCCACAGGGCGCCGCCCGGCGCACGCTGGCGCTGCGCATGCGGCTGCGTGCCGCGCGGCAGGCACGGCAAACCACCCAGGCCCTGGAGACGGCGCGCCTGCTGGCCAAACACCGCGCTTTTTCGCAAGGCGCTGCCGAGAGCATCGTGCGCGGCCTGGCGCTCGAACTGCTGGGCAACGCACACGACCCGGCGCAGCTGCAACAGGCGTGGATGTCGTTGGATGACAGCGAGCGCGCCATGCCGGAGCTGGTGGTGCATGCCGCAGCACGCCTGATGGCCCTGCACGGCGACCCTGATACAGCGCGTGGCTGGTTGCTGTCGGTGTGGGATCAGGTGATGGCGCCGCAGTCGAGCATTGGTGACAACCTGCGCATCAAACTGATTGGTGTGCTGGAGCTCGGCCTCGATTCGCTTGACGCAGCGTGGCTGGCCCGCATTGAATCGGCCCAGCGCCATCGCCCGCGCGATGCCAACCTGCAGTACCTGGCCGGCATGGCCTGCCTGAACCGGCAGCTGTGGGGCAAGGCGCGGCAACTGTTGTCGCAGGCCGCGCCTGCACTGCAGGACGTGACGCTGCACCGCAATGCGTGGCGCGCGCTGGCTCTGCTGGCCGAGCAGCGTGAAGACGAGCCAGCGGCGGCGCTGGCTTACAAGCGCGCTGCAGAGCTCTGAGCGCTGCGGGGTAGTACAGACAAAGAAAAAGGCCCGCATGCGGGCCTTTTTCAATGGGATCAAGCAGCCAGTGAATGGCTGTTGGCGCGCTGTCAGGCGGCAGGAGTTGCCGGTGTCTCAAACGGCAGCTTCATCGACGCCAGATCGCGACGCGTTTCCACCAGTACCAGCGGACCTTCGTCCGACACGACCACCGGAGGACGCTCACGCGGCACATGCGCGGGCTTGACCTCAGCTGCCATGGCGGCCTGCGCCTCGGCGATACGGGCCGGGTCAGAGTTGACCCACACCAGACCGGAGGTCTCGGCCACCTGTGCCAGTTCCTGTAAAGGCAGCGCATAAGCCTGTACAACGGGCAAGGCAGCTGCTGCAGGTGCGGCACTCGCTGCGACCGGCGCCGCGGGCGCCGGGGCGGCTTGACGTGCCACTTGAGGCGCTGCGACTGGCTCGGCGGCTGGCGCCCAGACAGGCTGTTCCGTCGGCTGAGCAGCTTGTACCGGAGCGGGCTGGAAGGCGTTCTGTGCTGGGGCGGTGGGTGCGTCAGTGTTGCTGCCATTACCTGACTCGCTTTCGGCAGGAGCACCGTTCATGCCGGGCTGCTGGTTGCGGTCACCATCGTTGCGTTCGCGGCGGTCGCGACCATAGCGGTCACGGCTGCGGCGCTCGCGCGGCTGGCGCTGCTCTTCGCCTGCTGGGCCTTGCTCCTGGCCAGGCATCACGATCTGACCTGCTTCATCGGCGCCGACTGGGGCCATGGCCTCGCCGTTCAGTGCGTCGGCAGCCACCGTGCTGGCACCTTCAGCGCCATCACTGCGACGTTCGCTGCGACGACCGTTGCGGTCACCGCGCTCACGGCGGCCTTCGCCACGGGGTTCGCGTGGCTCGCGCGGACCGCGATCGCCCTGAGGACGGTCGGCGTTGGCGCTGCCTTCTTGAACGGGACGTTCCTGGCGCTGTGGAGTGCCTTCACCCATCGCAGCGGCCATGGCCGCCTGATTGGCGAGTGCCAGATCCTGTTCAGCCGCGTCGCGCGGGATGCCACGGTCACCGCCGCGATCACCACCACGGTCACCACGTTCACGGCGGCCACGGCCCTCGCGGGGTTCGCGCTGTTCACGCGGCTCGCGGGCTTCGCGTCCGGCGTTGTCGGTGCGCGGCTGGCCTTCGACGGCTGTTTCCGGGCGGGCTTCACGAGGTTCACGTGGCTCGCGCGGTGCGCGCTCCTGGCGCTCGCCGCTCCGGCCTTCGTTGCGACCTTCGCCGCCAGCACCGCGGCCCTCGCCACGCGCGTCACCGCGTCCGCGTCCACCACGGCGACCATCACGGCCACCGCGTTCACCGCCAGCGCCGCGGCCCTCGCCTCGACCCTCACCGCGGCCTTCAGTCCGACCCTCTGGTCGGCCGTCACGGCGGCCTTCACGGCCTTCGGTGCGTTCGTCTTTCTTCACTTCGCGTGCCACGGGCGCAGGGGTGGGCGTTTCCGCGCCACCGAACAGGCCCTTGATCCAGCCAAAGAAACCTTTTTCAGCCGGTGCTGCCACCGGTGCAGGCGCGGGTGCCGTGCGCGCGGGGGCTTTGGCCACTGGTGCGGGCGCCACCACTTCGGGGCGTGGCGCGGCGACAGGCGCAGGTGCATCGGGCAGCACGCCCTTGATGATGGGCTCCTGCTTGTTGTGCTTTTCCTGGCTGCGGCGGGTGACGGTGGTCGGGTCTTCGATTTCGTCAGCCATCTTGTAGCTGGCTTCGATGTTGTCCAGACGCGGGTCGTCGTGCTTCAGGCGTTCCAGGCGGTAGTTCGGTGTTTCCAGCGTCTTGTTGGGCACCAGCAGAACGTTGATGCGCTGCTTGACTTCGATCTTCGCGATCTCGGAGCGCTTCTCATTGAGCAGGAAAGATGCCACGTCCACAGGCACCTGGCACAGCACGGAAGCGGTGCTGTCCTTGAGCGACTCTTCCTGGATGATGCGCAGAATCTGCAGCGCCGAGCTTTCGGTGTCGCGGATATGGCCGGAACCGCCGCAACGCGGACAGGGAATCGATGCGCCTTCACTCAATGCAGGCCGTAAACGTTGACGGCTCATTTCCATGAGGCCGAACTTGCTGATGGTGCCGAACTGCACACGGGCGCGGTCTTGCCGCAGCGCATCGCGCAGGCGGTTTTCCACGTCACGGCGATTACGCGACTCTTCCATGTCGATGAAGTCGATGACGATCAGGCCGCCGAGGTCGCGCAGGCGCATCTGGCGGGCCACTTCGTCGGCGGCTTCCAGGTTGGTGCGGGTGGCGGTTTCCTCGATGTCGCCGCCCTTGATAGCACGGGCCGAGTTGACGTCCACCGAGACCAGTGCCTCGGTGTGGTCGATCACGATGGCGCCGCCGCTTGGCAGCTGCACGGTGCGGGCGTACGCCGACTCGATCTGGTGTTCGATCTGGAAGCGGCTGAACAGCGGTGCGTCGTCGCGGTAACGCTTGACGCGGTGCTCGTGCTCGGGCATCACGTGGGCCATGAACTGGCGGGCCTGCTCATAGACGTCGTCGGTGTCGAACAGGATGTCGCCGATGTCGCTGTTGAAGTAGTCGCGTATCGCGCGGATCACCAGGCTCGATTCCTGGTAAATCAGGAAGGCGCCCTTGCCGCCCTTGCCAGCACCGTCAATGGCCGTCCAGAGCTTGAGCAGGTAGTTCAGGTCCCACTGCAATTCGGGCGCGCTGCGGCCGATGCCTGCGGTGCGGGCGATTATGGACATCCCGTTGGGATATTCCAGCTGGTCCATGTTCTCCTTGAGCTCGGCCCGGTCTTCGCCCTCGATGCGGCGGCTCACGCCACCGCCGCGCGGGTTGTTCGGCATCAGGACCACATAGCGGCCTGCCAGCGAGACGAAGGTGGTCAGGGCCGCGCCCTTGTTACCGCGCTCTTCCTTTTCGACCTGGACCAGCAGTTCCTGGCCTTCACGGATCACATCGTTGATGCGCGCCTGGTTGACCGGCACGCCCTGCGCAAAGTACTGCCTGGAGATTTCCTTGAACGGCAGGAAGCCGTGGCGGTCTTCGCCGTAATCGACAAAGCAGGCTTCCAGCGAGGGCTCGACGCGGGTGACGACGGCCTTATAGATGTTGCCTTTGCGCTGCTCGCGCCCTTCAATTTCAATTTCGTAGTCGAGGAGTTTTTGTCCGTCAACAATCGCCAAGCGGCGTTCTTCGGCCTGTGTGGCGTTTACCAGCATCCGTTTCATGGGTGGTGTCCTTCTTCGTTCGTCGTCGCATCGCTCCGGCCCGTCCTGTGGAGGAGCCGAAACGTCTCAAGCCCAAGCGGGCCAACGATGCCGGGAAGACGTCGTGCGAACGGAGAGGAATTGCCGGAGAGCTTTTGACAGCACCCCACGGGCCGCGGTTGAGGCGGTCAGTGGCGTGGTCTGGGCGTAGGCGCGTGGATGGAGGGAGCGGGGGTCAAACGGATGGGGGCTGCCAGAAGGGCAGCGGTTGTCACCCACTGAACAAGGGGTCCGGGCTGATTCCTGCGATGCGCAGAGCCGGCAGCCGCGGTGAGGCGCTGCAGGTAAAGGAAAATCAGACCGACCACTGTTGTCATCAGGGGGTTACCCGTTAAAGGACTTGATCTCACCTGGATCCGCATGCAGCCTGCAGTGCGAGACTGAAGGCTACAGGCATGGTATTCCGTGTTTGTGTTCGCAAAACGTCGACGTTCTCTGCAGCTCAACAACCGCCGCGAGGTGCCTCGCACTCGTCGCTTGCGGGCAATCACCGCATGGGCATCGACCTTCCAGCGAGGCTGTTTGCTTGCCTTTTTCAGAGGCGGGGGATGTGTGTGGACTAAACTCCAGACAAATCAACCACTTACAGCGTATCGCTAGTGAAACACATTATAGGGCTAGCGTCAGGCAAGGCAAGACGGACTGAAAACCCCCAGCGTCAGCCGGCGGCGGTATCCGTTCGTGCGGAGCCGGAGGGGGCGTTGCCAGCATCGCCCCCTCCCGCCACCGCGCAGGCCAGCCTTGTCACTGTCGATGAGGATTACGCCGGCCAGCGGCTGGACAACTTCCTGATTCGCCACCTCAAGGGCGTGCCCAAAACCCATGTGTACCGCATCATCCGCAGCGGTGAGGTGCGGGTCAACAAGGGCCGGGCGCATGCCGACACCCGGGTCGAGGCGGGCGATGTGGTGCGTCTGCCGCCGGTGCGTACCTCTGAGCGGGCAGAGCAGAAGGCTGAAGCCATGGCCCAAGAGGTGGTGCGGCATGGCGCCATGTCCACGACCGGTGGTCAGGCGCCATCGCGCGAATTCCCGATTCTTTTTGAAGACGACTTTGTGCTGGCCATCGACAAGCCCGCCGGCGTGGCCGTGCATGGCGGCAGTGGCGTGAGTTTTGGCGTCATCGAGCAACTGCGAATGGCGCGGCCCGGCGCGGATTTTTTGGAGCTCGTACACCGGCTCGACCGCGAGACCAGCGGCATTCTGCTGATTGCCAAGCGGCGCATGGCGCTCAAGTTGCTGCAGGAGCAGTTCCGTGAGCGCGAGACCGACAAGGTCTATCTGGCGCTGGTCAATGGCTCCTGGCCGGCCAACCACCGGGTGATCGACAAGGCGCTGCACAAATACCTGATCGACGGCGGCGAGCGGCGCGTGAAGGTGGTGGCCAACGACCACCCCGATGGTCTGCGGTCGGTGACGCTGGTCAAGGTCCGGGCCTCGGTGCCCGCCAGCGTACTGGCGCCATCCAGTCCATTTACTTTGCTCGAAGTCACCATCAAGACCGGCCGCACCCACCAGATCCGGGTGCATCTGGCCAGCGAGGGTCACCCGATTGCCGGTGACGACAAGTATGGTGACTTTGACCTGAACCGTGCCCTGCAGAAGTCTGCAGCGGGTGCGATACCGCTGCGGCGCATGTTCCTGCACGCCTGGAGCCTCAAGTTCAATCACCCGAAGACCCGCAAGGCGATCCAGCTGCGGGCCGAACTGCCAGCCGAGTTGCAGCAGTTTCTGCCGGCCGAGCCGGCAGAAAAACCGGCCATCGGGGACTGAGGTCACGGGCCAAGCGGCGGCCGGCAGAGGCAGCGACAATTGCCGGATGCTGAAGCGCAATTTTGACCTCATCGCCTTCGATTGGGATGGCACACTGTTTGACTCCACCGGCATCATCGTGCGCTGCATCCAGGCGGCCGTGCGTGATGTGGGCGGCACCGTGCCCAGCGACGAGGCGGCCGGCTATGTGATTGGTCTTGGCCTGATGCAGGCCCTGGCCCATGCCGCACCCGATGTGCCGCCAGAGAAATACCCCGAGCTGGGCGCGCGCTACCGCCATCACTACACCGCGCATGCGGACGACTTGAGCCTTTTTGACGGGGTGTTACCCATGCTCGATGCCCTGAAAGCGATGGGTCATCTGCTGGCGGTAGCCACCGGCAAATCGCGCCGTGGTCTCGACGAGGTGCTGCGCAGCGTGGAACTGCAGGGTGTGTTTGACGGCTCCCGAACGGCCGACGAGACCGCTGGCAAACCCGATCCGCGCATGCTGCATGAATTGATGGCGCAGTTTGAGGTACCTGCAGACCGGGTGCTGATGGTGGGCGATACCACGCATGACCTGCAGATGGCGGTGAATGCGTGCTGCCCCAGCGTGGGTGTCAGCTACGGCGCCCACGAGCACGCGGCCTTCGAGCCACTGGCACCGCGTCACGTGGCGCACTCCGTACAGGAACTGCACGACTGGCTGCTTGCCAACGCCTGAGCCCCGGCAGAGCACCGATTGACATGGACAGCCCGCAGCCCCTTTGCAACAGTGCGCATCTGATCGACGGTGGCGATGCGGTGCCCTTCGACGTGGTGTACGCGGGGCAGACCTGCCGGGCCTTTGCAATTCGTTACAAAGGCGGGGCCCATGCCTATCTGAACCGCTGCACGCATGTGGCGATGGAGCTGGACTGGCAGCCCAACCAGGTGTTCGACAGCAGCGGACACTGGCTGATGTGTGCCAGCCACGGGGCAGAGTACCGACCTGACACGGGTGACTGCGCTGGCGGGCCCTGCCGCGGCGGGCTGGTGAAAATCGCGCTGTCAGAGGACGGCGGGGTGGTTTATTGGCATCCGGCTTACAACCTTCAGCCCGTGTGGCTGTGAATACTTCTCTAAACTAGGGGGCATGACTGATCCCAACCGCCCGAACGACGCTGACCTTTCCTTTCCGCCCTCGTCAGAGGATGCGGGACCGGCATCAGGCGGCAAAAAAGTATCCAAAAATAACCCGACGGACGCTCCGGGCTGGGAGCGCGCCACGCTGGAAAAGCTGGCGTTTGCCGCACTCAATGAACAGAAGGCGACGCGCCGCTGGAAAACCTTTGTGCGTCTGTCGTGGCTCGTCTTCTTCATCGCACTGATCTGGATGGCCCTTCACCGTGGTACCCCCGCCAGCGACGCCGCGGTGCCGCACACGGCGGTGGTCGAGATCAAGGGGGAGATCGCTGACGGGGCGGACGCCAGTGCCGAGTTCGTCAACGCGGCGGTTCGTGCCGCTTTCGAGGACGAGGGTGCCAAGGCCATCGTGCTGCTCATCAACTCCCCCGGCGGCAGCCCGGTGCAGGCCGGCATGATGAACGACGAGATCCTGCGGCTCAAAGCCAAGCACAAAAAGCCTGTCTATGCAGTGGTGGAAGAGTCTTGCGCGTCGGCGGCGTATTACATTGCCGTGTCGGCCGACAAGATTTTTGTCGACAAGGCCAGCATCGTGGGCAGTATCGGTGTGCTGATGGACGGTTTCGGCTTCACCGGCCTGATGGACAAGCTGGGCGTGGAGCGCCGGCTGATGACCGCTGGCGAGAACAAGGGCTTTCTTGATCCTTTCAGTCCGCAAAGCGAGAAGCAGCGTGTGTATGCGCAAGCCATGCTGGACCAGATCCACCAGCAGTTCATCACCGTGGTCAAGGCTGGCCGTGGCAAGCGCCTGAAAGAAACGCCCGAGATGTTCAGTGGCCTCTTCTGGAGCGGTCAGCAGGCGGTGGAACTGGGGCTGGCCGACCAGCTGGGCAACCTCGATTACGTGGCCCGTGAAGTGGTGAAGACCGAAGAAATCATCGACTACACCCGCCGCGACAACGTGGCCGAGCGTCTGGCGAAGAAATTTGGCGCGGCCATGGGCGAAGGCGCGATGAAAGCCTTCAAGGCCATTCCGGCGCTGCGTTGAAATCCGTTTTCAGCGTCCCAAAAGCCCGCCGCGCGCGGGCTTTTTTTGGGTGGCTTGTTTGATGCTTTGATTGAACGACTGGTCCGGCGATCAGCGTCCGAGGCAGAACACTGCAGGCAAGGCCAGCGGTGGATTCGGCTTCTCGCGGTTCCAGGTGCTGACCAGCGCACTGCGCGACCATGCGTTGGCCAGTGTCAGTCCGCAGCTGATCGACAGGCGGGTGTTGCCCTGCAAGGTTTGCAGCAGGGCCTGCAGCAGGGCCGCGTTGCGGTAGGGCGTTTCAATGAACAGCTGAGCTTGCCCGGTTTTCAGGGCGAGCGACTCCAGTTCGCGGATGCGCTGCACCCGCTGACCACCATCCTGCGGCAGGTAGCCGGCGAAGGCAAAGCTCTGGCCGTTCAGTCCGCTGGCAGCCAGGGCCAGCATCAGTGACATCGGCCCGGTCAGCGGTACCACCTGCAAGCCCAGATCGTGTGCCGCGCGCACGACGGACGAGCCGGGGTCGGCAATCGCAGGCATGCCGGCTTCGCTGACCAGACCCATGTCCTGACCGTCCAGCGCTGGACTAAGCAGCGGCCGTGCATCGAACTGGCCCGCATGGTCGCCTTTCTTGTGAACGTCGCGAGGCAACTCCTGGATCTGCAGTTCCTGCACCGGTCGGGACAAGGGGTGCAGCTCGCCAACCCTTTTCAGATAAGCGCGGGTGCTCTTGGCGTTCTCGCAAATCCATGCAGGCAGCCTGGCGGCGATCTGCAGCGTGCCGGCCGGTATCACCGCGTCCAGCGGTGTTTGGGTGTCGCAGCCGAAATCCAGCGGCGCAGGCACCAGGTAGAGCTGGCCTCGGGTACCTACACTCATGCGTCTGCTCCGGTGGGCGCCAGCAGTTCAATACCCGCGGCACGAATCATCGCGCAGGTGCGGATCAGGGGCAGGCCGACCAACGCGGTCGGGTCGTCGCTCTCAATCGAGGACAGCAGAGCAATGCCCAGGCCTTCGCTTTTGGCGCTGCCGGCGCAGTCGTACGGCTGCTCAGCAAGCAGGTAGTTGTTGATCTCGTCATCGGTGAGGTCGCGGAAGGTCACCCGCACGGCGGCAAGGTCTGCCCGCTCAAAGCCCGACTCCTGGCACACCACGGCCACCGCCGTCTGAAACACCACGGTCTGCCCGCGCATCTGATGCAACTGGCGTACGGCGCGCTCGTGGTTTCCGGGCTTGCCCAGCGGCTCTCCGTGCAGGTCGGCGACCTGGTCCGAGCCAATCACCACCGCGCCGGGAAACCGGCGGGCGACGGCCCGCGCCTTGGCCAGTGCCAGCCGTTCTGCCAGCGCGCGTGGCGACTCGTTCGGCGCCGGGGTTTCATCAACATCCGGCGCGGCCACGTCGAAAGGGATCTGCAGCCGCGCGAGCAGCTCGCGCCGGTAGCGCGAGGTGGAGCCGAGAACGAGGGGCCGCGAGCTGTGCCGAGGTGTTTCGTTTCGGGGTGTTTCGCTGGCGAGTGAGGCAATGGTCATGGACCGATTCTCTTACACTGCTGTCATGGCCAAAATCGTTCAAGCGCGCAAGCTCAACATGCAGACCTTTGCGCAGGAAGGCGTGCCGCTTCAGGAGGCCACGCCGATCAGCGATCTGCCGCGTCTGACGGCCGAAGCGGCCGAGCTGGCGCCCGGTGCGTCTGTCGGATGGACCGCCCAGGCCGAATTGCGCGCCAGCCCGGGCCATGAGGATACCGTCTGGCTGCACTTGCATGCCCACACAGTGGTGCCGCTGACTTGCCAGCGTTGCATGAGCCCGGTGCCGATCACTGTGGCGGTGGATCAGCACTACCGCTTTGTGGCGACCGAAGACATCGCCATGGCCGAAGACGACCAGTCCGAGGAAGACCTGCTGGTCATGGTGCCGCAGTTCGATCTGCTGGAAGTGCTTGAGGATGAATTGTTGATGGCGCTTCCGCTGGTGCCCCTGCATGAAACCTGCCCTGTACCACCCCGGCTCAGCGCTGGTGAGGACGACATGGCTGACGTTGGGGCGGAAAAGCCCAACCCCTTTGCGGTGCTGGCACAACTCAAACCCAAAAAATAGGCGTTTGGTATTACTTTTCGCGGCTGCTCGTCTTTTTTAAGCGGCGAATTGAGGCCAAGCCTGGGCGGCTTGTGCGTCCCCCAACGTGGCCATTAGGAAAATCCCCCGCTCCGGGCTATAATCTAAGGCTTCGCGTGCCCATCGGGTGCTGCAACCGCCGTCTGAAGTCAAGACGCCGGCGCCGCCCCACTGATGAGTGATTGAAAGATCTGGTGCGCCGCGTGCTCACAAACGTTACAACCTTACACCCCATCAGGAGCGGATCATGGCCGTCCAGCAGAACAAAAAGTCACCTTCCAAGCGCGGTATGCACCGTTCGCACAACGCACTGACCGTGCCAGGTATCGCCGTGGAATCCACCACCGGTGAAACCCACCTGCGTCACCACATCAGCCCCACCGGTTTTTACCGTGGCCGCAAGGTGCTGAAAACCAAAAACGAAGCGTAATCCAACGCCTCAAGCATCGGCCCGCACTCATCCTGCGGGCCTTTCTTTTGCCTGAACCATCATTTTTGACTGCACCGGTCTAACCATGATCAGGATTGCTGTCGATGCCATGGGCGGGGACGTCGGACCCGCTGTCACGGTGCCCGCCAGTCTGGCCTTTCTTGAGGGTCATCCTGATGCGGCGCTGGTTCTGATCGGCCAGCCCGAGGCGCTTGCCGCAGAGCCCCTGTTTGCCCCTCTCCGTGCTCACGAGCGCTGCCAGTTTGTGGAGGCCAGCGAAGTGGTGACCATGGACGATCCGATCGAGATCGCCCTGCGCCGCAAGAAGAATTCCTCCATGCGCGTGGCCATGAACCAGGTCAAGGACGGTCATGCCCAGGCCGCTGTCTCTGCCGGCAACACCGGCGCCCTGATGGCGATTGCGCGTTATGTGCTCAAAACCCTCGATGGCATCGACCGGCCAGCCATTGCCACCCAGCTTCCCAATGCGCGGGGCGCTGCCACCACCGTGCTCGATCTGGGCGCTAACGTGGACTGCACTGAAGACCATCTGCTGCAATTTGCCGTCATGGGTTCGGCGCTGGTGGCGGCCATCACCGACAACCCTTCGCCCACCGTGGGTCTGCTGAATATCGGCGAGGAGACGATAAAAGGCAGTGAAACCATTAAAAAAGCGGGTGAATTGCTGCGATCTGCTGCTAATTCTGGCGATCTCAATTTTTATGGCAATGTTGAGGGCAATGATATTTTCAAGGGCACCACGGATATCGTGGTATGCGATGGCTTTGTCGGCAACGTGGCGCTGAAGGCCAGTGAAGGCCTGGCGAGCATGATCGGTGGCTTCATCAAGGCGGAGTTCTCGAGAAATATCTTCACAAAAATGGCTGCCATCGTTGCTTATCCGGTGCTAACTGCGTTTAAAAATCGCGTGGATCACCGTCGCTACAACGGTGCAGCCTTGCTGGGTCTGCGCGGCTTGGTGTTCAAGAGCCACGGGTCGGCCGACGCCTTCGCCTTCGAGCGGGCGCTGAATCGGGCTTATGATGCGGCTCGGAACCATCTGCTGGAAAGGGTTCGCGATCGCATTGCCCATGCAGCACCGCTGCTGGCAGCGGTGGCGCCTTCGCAGGTGGAAGAACTGCCACCGGAAACCGTTTCCGGTGCATTGTCCGGCGAGATGGCCGATGAGACCAAGGCTTCTGCTTCCCGGCCTGCACACTGATCAATCAATGACCCGTTATTCACGCATCACAGGCACTGGCAGCTACTTGCCACCGCGCCGACTGACCAATGCCGACCTCGCCACCGAACTGGCCGCGCGTGGCGTTGAGACCTCCGACGAATGGATTGTGGAGCGCACCGGCATCCGGGCGCGCCACTTTGCCGCGCCCGAGGTGACCAGCAGCGATCTGGGTGTCGAGGCGGCCAAACGCGCGCTGGAAGCGGCGGGCCGCCAGGCTGCTGACATCGATCTCATCATCGTGGCCACCTCGACGCCTGACATGGTGTTCCCGTCGGCCGCGTGCATCCTTCAGAACAAGCTGGGCATCGCCGGATGCGCCGCTTTCGACGTGCAAGCGGTCTGCAGCGGTTTTGTCTATGCCCTCACGGTGGCCGACGCCATGATCCGGACCGGCTCCGCGAGCCGGGCGCTGGTCATCGGTGCCGAGGTGTTCTCCCGCATTCTCGATTTTTCAGACCGCACCACCTGCGTGCTGTTTGGTGATGGCGCTGGCGCGGTGGTGCTGGAGGCGTCTGACACCCCGGGCATTCTGGCCAGCGACCTGCATGCGGATGGCAGCCATGTCGGCATCCTGTGCGTCCCCGGGAATGTGTCTGGCGGGCAGATTCTGGGTGACCCGCTGCTCAAGATGGACGGCCAAGCCGTGTTCAAACTGGCTGTCGGCGTGCTGGAAAGCGCGGCCCGCGCCACGCTGGCCAAGGCTGGTCTGCAGGAGAGCGACATTGACTGGCTGATTCCGCATCAGGCCAACATCCGCATCATGCACAGCACCGCCAAAAAGCTCAAACTGCCGCTTGAAAAACTGGTGGTCACGGTGGACCAGCACGGCAACACGTCGGCCGCTTCGATTCCCCTGGCGCTGGATGCCGCTGTCCGCAGCGGCAAGATCAAGAAGGGCGACAACCTCATGCTCGAAGGAGTGGGCGGTGGCTTTACCTGGGGCGCGGTACTGCTCACGTACTGAGATGAATCGCTCACCGCTGCCAGCGACAGACAGATGGGGGTTCATTTGAATTTCGCCGCCGCACGACTCCGCAACCATGGCATCCTCGCACTGGTGCTGGCGGCCTTTGCGCTTGCTGGCTGGAAAGTGCTGCCACTCGGCACCCTTGTACCCGCGTCGAAACCCACATCCGCGCCTGCATTCGCGCCCACATCTGCACCGCTTACAACAACAGCCGCTCCTTCGGTGCCAGCCGCCGGGAGCAACGGGGCCTCGTCCCCGATCACCGGTCCTGCTGCGCTGGCTCCCGGTCGATTGATCCAGGATTCGGGTATTCCTGTTGAAACCCGTTTCATCCCGTCCACGCCGGGCATGGCGGTGCATGCCGCATCGCTGGTTGAACTCGCCAACGGCGACTTGCGGGCGGTCTGGTTTGCGGGTTCCCGCGAAGGCGCTGGCGATGTGGCCATCCGCTCTGCCGTGATGAACGGCACGTCGCTGCAATGGGGGCCGGAGACGACGCTGCTGAACCGAACGCAGATTGAGCGCGGACTTTGGCGTTATGTGAAGAAGATCGGCAACCCGGTGATTGCACGCGCACCCGATGGCTCGCTGATGCTGTGGATGGTCACCGTGTCTCTCGGCGGATGGGCTGGCAGCTCCATCACCTGGGCGCGTTCAAGCGATGAGGGCGCGAGCTGGAGCGCGCCGCGGCGGCTGGTCACTTCGCCCTTCATCAATATCAGCACGCTGGTCAAGGGCGCGCCGGTGACATACGCCGACGGCCAGATCGGGCTGCCGGTTTATCACGAGTTCATCACCAAATTCTCCGAAGTGCTGCGCCTCAATGCCGACGGCGAGGTGATCGACAAATTGCGGGTTCCGGCCAGCCGGCGAACCCTGCAGCCCGTGGTGCTGGTCAGCGGACCGTCCACCGCCCAGATGTTCATGCGGTCTGATCGGGCGGAGTCGGTGATGACGGCCTCAACGACCGATGCGGGCCAGACCTGGTCGCCCGCCACGGCGATGGTCTGGCCCAATCCCGATTCCGCGCTGGCTGGCGCAGTCACCGCCACGGGCGGCCGCTGGCTGGCACTCAATCCAGCGCCGCGCGGGCGCGAGAGCCTGGCGCTGCTTGGCGCCGCTTCTGGGGGCTCTTTTGACAGCGCCACGCCATGGCTGGTGGAGTCTGCGGCGTCAACGATGGGGAGCGATCGCTCGCTGCAAACCCACGAGCGCGTGCTGACCGCGGAGTTGATGGCCAAAGGCGTCAGTGCGGCAGATGCGCAGGCTGACATTGCCAGCGCCAGGCGCCAACTGTGTGGCACGGCGGTGTGTGCGCCCGAGTTTTCCTATCCCTACCTGCTGCAAGGGCGGGATGGTCACCTGCATCTGGTCTACACCTGGCACCGGGCACGTATCAAATATGTGCGGCTGGATGTTTCAGGGGAGACCGGGGCTGCCCCCGCATCATTGGCCGGAGCAAAGCCATGACCTTGCCGCCGGGCAGTGATCTTTTCGCGCTGCTGGGTGTGGCCATCGCCGTGTGTGCGGCGTGGGCGCGCTTGTGTGTGGCCATCGCGGGACAGCGCCAATGGCTCGGCTGGAGCGCCGGGCTCGTTTTCGCATTGCTCTGGCTGCCGGTCGGCGCCGCGTCGCTGCCCATCGTCGCCTATGCTCGTGGCATCACTTCAGATCTGAGTGTCACGCTGGTGGCGATCTGCGCCCTCGGTTTGTGGCAGCGACTGGCTGGGCGGACTGTAGAGGCGGGGCGCGAGCAGGCAGCCGTGTCGGCATTTGTTGCGGTGGCCGCTTTGATTCTCTATCCGACGGCCCTGGGTTGGGGCGACTGGGATGCCTACCGCCTGGGCTGGGGCAGCTCCAGCCTGTGGGGCGTGTTGGCGCTGGTGTGCTTGTTTGCATGGATGAAGGATCTGCGCCGGTTGCCGGTGCTGGTGGCGCTGGCGCTGCTGGCATGGACGTTCGGCTGGATGGAGTCGAATAACCTGTGGGATTACCTGCTGGACCCCTGGTTGGCCGTGGCCTGTCTGGTCAGCAGCGTGCGGATAGGGTTCGGGCTGCTGGCCCGGCTGGTCAGGCGTGAGCGCCCGCACTCGGTGTGAGGCAGCGTTTGAGGTGTTCTTAAAATTGGCGGGCGGGCCCCGGCGGGCAGTAGCCGCTTCGTCTGCTTGTAACTTTGGAGTTGTGGTTTGAAACCGTTTGCTTTTGTTTTTCCGGGTCAGGGCTCGCAGTCCGTCGGCATGCTCGACGCATGGGGTGACCATCCGGTGGTCGCGCAGACCCTTGCTGAGGCGTCCGAAGCGCTCGGTCAGGACATCGGTCAGTTGATTCGTGAGGGCCCCAAGGAAGAGCTGGCCCTGACCACCAACACGCAGCCCGTCATGCTGGTTGCTGGCGTCGCCGCATACCGCGCGTGGCTGGCCGAAACCGGCGAGGAGCCAGCGGTGGTCGCAGGCCATTCCCTGGGCGAGTATTCCGCTTTGGTGGCCGCCGGCGTGTTGACGCTGGCGCAGGCCGCACCGCTGGTGCGCTTTCGCGCGCAAGCCATGCAGGACGCGGTGCCGGTGGGCGTTGGGGCGATGGCGGCGATTCTGGGCATGGACGCGGCCAGGGTGATTGCCGGCTGCGCCGAAGCCGCGCAGACCTTTGGCGCGGGCAGCGCCGAAGTGGTGGAAGCAGCGAATTTCAACGACCCGATGCAGACCGTCATCGCCGGCAGCAAGGCGGCGGTAGACAAGGCCTGTGAAGTGCTCAAGGCCCAGGGCGCCAAGCGCGCGCTGTTGCTGCCGGTGTCGGCCCCTTTCCATTCCAGCCTGATGAAGCCTGCGGCTGAAAAGCTGCGCGAAAAGCTGGAGTCGCTGGAATTGGCGTCGCCGCGCATGCCGGTGATCAACAACATTGAAGTCGCCGTAGAGACCGATCCAGACCGGATTCGCGATGCGCTGTATGCGCAAGCATTTGGCCCGGTGCGCTGGGTGCAGTGTGTGCAAGCCATCAAGGCGCGTGGCGTGTCCCATGTGGTCGAATGCGGGCCGGGCAAGGTGCTGGCCGGTATGGTCAAGCGCATTGACGCGGAATTGACGGGCGCTGCCGTGTTTGATCCGGCCTCCATGGCCGAAGTGAAGGAGTTGCTGGCATGAGTGAAATCAAATTCGAGGGTCAGGTCGCTCTGGTCACCGGGGCGTCGCGCGGAATCGGCGCAGCCATTGCGATGGAGCTGGCCCAGCGCGGCCTGAAGGTGGTCGGGACGGCCACCACAGACGATGGCGCCGCGAAGATCAGTCAGGCGCTCGCTGCCTTCCCGGGCTGCTCTGGCAAAAACCTCAACGTCAACGATGCGGCCGCTGCCGAGGCTCTGATCGATGGCATGGTCAAGGAACTGGGCGGACTGCATGTGCTCGTGAACAACGCCGGCATCACCCGCGACATGCTGGCCATGCGTCTGCGCGATGACGATTGGGATGCGGTGCTGGACACCAACCTCAAGGCGGTGTTTCGCATGAGCCGTGCCGTCATGCGCACCATGATGAAGCAGCGCTATGGTCGCATCATCAGCATCACTTCGGTGGTGGGTGCATCGGGCAATGCCGGGCAGTCCAACTACGCAGCGGCCAAGGCCGGTGTGGCGGGCATGACGCGTTCGCTCGCGCGTGAACTGGGCTCGCGCAGCATCACGGTCAATTGCGTGGCGCCCGGCTTTATCGAAACCGACATGACCGCCGGCTTGCCCGCCGAGCAGCAAAAGGCTCTCCTCGGTCAAATTCCGCTGGGCCACCTCGGCAAGCCGCAGGACATCGCGCATGCAGTGGCGTTTCTGGCCAGCCCGCAAGCCGCTTACATTACGGGCCAGGAACTCCACGTCAACGGCGGAATGTATATGTAGGCGTATGTGGAGTAGCAGGGTTTTCCTCCGCGGCGCGCCATCAAGCAAGGCATCCAGCGGTGGTAAAACAGGGTCTATTCAAGCCGGTTTTCATCCGTCCGGCCCAGCGGCTAGGGAAACGACTCTAACGCGGTAAAATCACGGATTAATTTACAACCCTCAGAGGGAACTATGAGCGATATCGAAGCACGTGTGAAGAAAATCATTGCCGAACAACTTGGCGTCGAAGAAGGCCAAGTCACCAACGAAAAGGCCTTCGTGGCCGATCTGGGTGCTGATTCCCTTGACACCGTGGAGCTGGTCATGGCTCTGGAAGACGAGTTTGGCATCGAGATCCCGGATGAAGACGCCGAGAAGATCACCACGGTGCAAAACGCGATCGACTACGCCAACACCCACCAAAAGGCCTGATGGCGCGCAGCCCGCTCCGGGCTGACCGCTTTGCAGTCCCCCAACAAACCTGAAACTCAGTTGCTGATTTTCAGGTTTTTTTCAGGATCTACTGAATGAGCCGTCGTCGTGTCGTCGTGACAGGTCTGGGATGTGTGAGCCCGGTGGGCAACACCGTCGCCGAGTCCTGGAACAATCTGCTGGCGGGAACGCCTGGCATCGATCTCATCACCCAGTTCGATGCGAGCAGTTTCGCCTGCAAGTTCGCCGGCGAGGTCAAGGGTTTCAACATCGCGGATTACATCCCCGAAAAAGAAGCCCGTCACATGGACCGCTTCATCCATCTGGGTCTGGCTGCTGCTTTCCAGGCGGTGGCCGACAGCGGCCTGCCGACCGGCGATGCACTGGGCGAAGAATTGGCCACCCGCATCGGTTGCAACATCGGCTCGGGCATCGGTGGCTTGCCGATGATTGAAGAAACGCATTCGGAGCTGGTCAACCGCGGCCCGCGCCGCATTTCGCCGTTCTTTGTACCCGCGTCAATCATCAACATGATCTCGGGACACGTGTCCATCAAGTTCGGCTTCAAGGGCCCGAACGTCGCGGTGGTCACAGCCTGCACGACCGGCCTGCACGCCATCGGTCTGTCTGCACGCATGATTGAATACGGCGACTGCGATGTGATGGTGGCCGGCGGAGCGGAGGCGACGGTGTCGCCCCTGGGCATTGGCGGTTTTGCCGCCGCCCGGGCGCTGTCCACCCGTAATGAAGACCCCAAAACCGCATCCCGCCCGTGGGACAAGGACCGCGACGGCTTTGTGCTGGGCGAGGGTGGTGGTGTGCTGGTGCTGGAAGAGTACGAGCATGCTAAGGCCCGCGGCGCGAAGATTTACGCCGAGGTGTCCGGCTTCGGCATGAGCGCGGATGCTTTCCACATGACTGCGCCGGACATTGATGGCCCCAAGCGCTCCATGGCAATGGCCCTGAAGAACGCGGGCATCAACCCGGACCAGGTGCAGTACCTCAATGCCCACGGCACCTCCACGCCACTGGGTGATCTGAACGAGACCAATGCGGTCAAGGCTGCTTTCGGCGCCCATGCCAAAAACATGGTCATCAGCTCGACCAAGTCCATGACGGGGCATCTGCTGGGAGGCGCTGGGGGGATTGAATCGGTGTTCACCGTGCTGGCGCTGCATCACCAGAAAATCCCGCCCACCATCAACATCTTCAACCAGGATCCTGAGTGTGATCTTGACTACTGCGCCAACACGGCGCGGGACATGAAGATGGAATACGCGGTGAAAAACAACTTCGGTTTCGGTGGCACCAACGGTACGCTGGTCTTCAAACGGGCCTGAAGCCCCCGCTCAGTCCTCGTACCTCAGTTTCGTACCCCAGTCTTCTTACTTCTCACCACCTTGACTGTCTACAACGCCCCACCGGTGATCTACCCGGTGGGGCGTTCCCGTTTTCACGCCTGCCTGCTATTGGGTCTTTGGCTGGCCGGTGCGGTCGTCACGCTGTTGTGGACGCAGAGCGCCGTGCTTGCGCCAGGCGGGGCGCTGCTGGCAGGTTTGCTGGTTCTCTGTCTGGCTGGATTGGCCTTTCGGGTCTGGATTCAGGCGCCTGAGGGGCAACTGGCATGGGATGGTGAAGTCTGGCGCTGGCAGAGTGCCAGCTATCAGGCCGGAGAGGCCACTTACCGGTTGACGGTGGGTACAGATCTTCAGCGCGTCCTGTTGCTGCGTCTGGAGAATTCCGACCGGGCATCGCTGTGGCTGTGGGTGGACGCGGCAAGGCAGCCTGATCGCTGGCTTGACTTGCGGCGTGCTGTGTATTCGCCTGGCCGGACAGCCCGTTCCGGACGACCGGATTCCCCTCAATTGCCGGCAGCGGGGCAAGGTGTGGCAGTATCGGGCGCCATGCAGCAGCGCGCCCGACACCCCGATACCCATCCCGCCCTGCGGGCGCGTGCGCAGGATGGCGGCCGCCCATGAGTGCCGATTTGCCACTCAACCCCGTGGAAAAACCGGGCGACAGCGATGCGCTTCTGGTGGAGCGCACCGTGGCTGGCGACCAGAAGGCCTACGAACTGCTGGTGATCAAGTACGAGCGCCGTATCCAGCGCCTCATCGGCCGGATGGTGCGGGATGTCGACCTGGTGGAAGACATTGCCCAGGAGACCTTCATCCGGGCGTACCGGGCGCTCGCCCAGTTCCGCGGCGAGGCGCAGTTCTACACCTGGCTTTACCGGATCGCTGTGAACACTGCCAAAAAGGCCCTGATGGACCTCAAGCGCGACCCGACCATTTCGGAAAATTCCTTCAAATCAGGCCAAAGCGACGACAGCGATGAAACTTCGCCGCTCGAAAACGAACTAACCAGCTCGGAAACGCCGGATGCGGTGCTCGCGAGCAAGGAAATCGCTGAAATCATCAACGGGGCCATGGAGGCTCTGCCGGAGGAGCTTCGCCAGGCCATCACCCTGCGTGAAATTGAAGGCCTCAGCTATGAAGAGATTTCTGAAGTGATGAATTGCCCCATCGGCACCGTGCGCTCAAGGATATTCCGGGCGCGTGAGGCGATTTCGGAGAAGGTCAAGCCGCTGCTTGAGAACCAGTCGGGGAAGCGCTGGTGATCCCGGTAGCCCTTGATGTCCAGCCTTTTCAGTTGATGCTGTTTTTTTGAATGTCCCTTTTTTCGGTTGATCCCACCATGAACTCGCGCAACCTCAATCCTCCCTCTGGCGAACTTGTTTCGGCCCTTGTTGACGGGCAACTGGGTCACGACGACGTGACTGCTGCGCTTCAGGCGTGCCGGGTTGACGGGGCGTCCATTCACCGGTGGAGCAGCTACCACGTGATCCGGGAAGTGCTGAGCATGCCCGATCAGGCCGGGTTGCCGGTCACGCGCGGTGCAGACCTGGACTTCGTGAACCGCTTCAGCCAGCGTCTGGCGCGTGAGTCGCTGACCACCGTCCCGCTCCCGGCGCCGGCGGCTGTCGGCCATGCGCGCAGTGCCGCCGCCAACGACGGCACCTTCCGCTGGAAGCTGGTGGCAGGCCTGGCCTCGGTGGCCGCGCTGTCGGTGATCGCCTGGAACACCGTGGCATTGCAGCAGCCGGCAGCCGGCAGCCAGTTGGCTGGATTGCCGCCGCAACAGGTGGTGGTCGATTCACCTGCTGGCCCGATGGTGCGGGACGCGCGTCTTGAAGAAATGCTGGCCGCCCATAAAGAGGTGGGTGGGATGTCGGCGCTTCAGGTGCCGTCGGGATTTCTGAGGAATGCCACTTTTGAGACACCACGCAATGTCGGACGCTGAACGCATCACCGCGCTTGAAACCGGACTCTGCCGCCACGTCCGGGTGAGCTGCAAGCCCTGGCTGCTGGCGTGGGTGGTGATGTCGGCGCTGCCGTATGCTGCTGCACAGGCGCCCGCGACCCAGGCGACCACGCCGGCAGCTGCTGCGCCAGCCACCGCCGCCGAGTCCAGAAGCATCAATGAATGGCTCGCACGCATGCACGAGGCAGCGAGGAACCGAAGCTACATCGGCACCTTTGTGGTGTCTTCCGGCTCGACCATGTCCAGTGCCCGGATCTGGCATGTGTGCGAAGGCAGCCAACAGATGGAGCGTGTAGAGGCCTTGACCGGTGCGCCGCGCTCGGTTTTCAGGCACAACGACCAGGTGGTCACCTTCATGCCCGAGCACAAGGTGGTGGTCAGCGAGCGGCGCGAGTCGCTGGGCCTGTTCCCGGATTTGCTGCAGTCCACCGATCACCGCATCGCGGATTTTTACAAGGCCCGCCAGGAAGGCATTGAGCGTGTGGCAGGGCTGGAGGCCGACGTGGTTTCCCTGGTACCCAAAGACAACATGCGGTTCGGCTACCGCGTCTGGACCGAGCGGAAAAAGGGGCTGGTGGTCAAGGTGCAAACCCTCGATGCCGAAGGCAAGGTGCTGGAGCAGGCCGCTTTTTCCGAACTGCAGCTGGACGCGCCGGTCAAGATGGACAAATTGCTGCAGATGATGGGCAAGACCGATGGCTACCGGCTCGAAAAGCCCGTGCTGGTCAAAACCAGCGCCAGCGCGGAAGGCTGGCTGCTGAAAGCGCCGGTTGCTGGTTTCAAGCCGATGAGCTGCTACAAGCGGCCGGTTGCAGCGTCGGGCTCGGCAATGCCGCGCCAGGGCGGTGCGGGGGATGAGCCACTCCAGTGGATTTTCTCGGATGGCCTCGCCTCGGTTTCCATTTTTGTGGAGCCTTTTGACCGGCAGCGGCATGGGCGGGAGTCGGCTTTGTCGATGGGGGCCACCCAGACCATGACCCGTCAGATCGACACGCACTGGGTGACCGTGATGGGCGAGGTGCCCATGGCCACACTGCGGATGTTCGCCAGCGGGCTGGAGCGTAAGCGGTGACGGTTGAAGGGTGACGGTTGAAGTCCAGCCGCACTGCGGACTGGACTGATCCAGGCCATATGAAAACGACATGAAGACGACAGAAATTGACAATTTACAACGAGGTTGATGATGCTTGAAATGAACTGGAACCCGCTCCGCGCACGCGCGGCAGCTCCCTTTTTGGTGGCGTTAGCACTAGCGACTTTCGTGCCGGCGACCGGTGCGTTGGCGCAGGGGCGTGCCCTGCCTGACTTCACCGACCTGGTGGATCAAGTGGGCCCCTCGGTGGTCAACATCCGCACGATCGAGAAAACGAGGGCCTCCAGCGCCGGTCCCGCCGACGAACAGATGCTGGAGTTCTTCCGCCGCTTCGGCATTCCGGTGCCGCCGAATCTGCCGCGTGGTCCGCGATCCGAGCGCAGCCCCGGAGGCGATGAAGAACGAGAGCGCCCCAGGGGTGTGGGTTCAGGGTTCGTCCTGACGTCTGACGGCTTCGTGATGACCAACGCCCACGTGGTTGATGGCGCCGATGAGGTGCTGGTGACCCTCACCGACAAACGCGAGTTCAAGGCCAGGATCATCGGCGCGGACAAGCGCAGCGACGTAGCGGTGGTCAAGATCGAGGCCACCGGCTTGCCAGCCGTGAAGATCGGTGACGTCAGCCGCCTGAAAGTGGGCGAGTGGGTCATGGCCATTGGTTCGCCCTTCGGCCTGGAAAACACGGTGACAGCCGGTATCGTCAGCGCCAAGCAGCGTGACACCGGCGACTTCCTGCCCTTCATCCAGACTGACGTCGCCATCAACCCCGGCAACTCGGGTGGCCCGCTGATCAACATGCGTGGTGAGGTGGTCGGCATCAACAGCCAGATTTACTCGCGCTCGGGCGGCTTCCAGGGCATTTCCTTTTCCATCCCGATGGACGAAGCGGCGCGTGTGGCCGATCAGCTCCGTGCCAACGGCCGGGTGACCCGGGGCCGCATCGGTGTCCAGATCGATCAGGTGACCAAGGAAGTCGCGGAGTCGATCGGACTGGGCAAGGCGCAGGGCGCGCTGGTTCGGGGCGTTGAAAGTGGTGCACCAGCCGAGAAGGCGGGCATCGAGGCCGGTGACATCATCACCAAATTCGACGGCACGCCGATTGAAAAATCCAGCGATCTGCCGCGACTGGTGGGCAACATCAAGCCTGGCACCAAATCCACCGTCACCGTGTTCCGCCGGGGAGCGACACGGGACCTGACGGTCGTCGTGGCCGAGATTGAGCCCGAGAAACCCGTCCGCAAGGCATCAGCGGCTGAGCCCAAGCCCCCGGTGGCGGGCGCAGGCCAGGCGCTGGGTCTCGTGGTCAGTGAAATTCAGGACGCGCAGAAGAAGGAACTGAAGATCAAGGGGGGTGTGAAGGTCGATACCGCCGAGGGCGCCGCTGCGCGCGGTGGACTCCGCGAAGGGGATGTGATCGTTGCCATCGCCAACACTGAAATTTCCAGTGTGAAAGAGTTTGAGGCGGCCCTGGCAAAGACCGATAAGTCCAAGCCCGTCAATGTGCTGTTCCGTCGGGGTGAGTGGGCGCAATACGCGCTGATTCGCCCCACGCGCTGATCGCAGGAGCTGCTTGCAGGCCCTGCCGGGCGACTCGCCAGCTTCGGGAAAGCCCCCATACCCTGCCGGGTCTGGGGGCTTTTGTCTCCTTCCAGCCGCGATGCAACCATGCTTTTAAATATATTTTCGCGCGCTGATCGCACAGACTGGATGAAAGTGTGTGAGCGCAAACAAACAAATTAATCGGACGTGTGACGAGTTTGGATAGAATGAGGGCCGAATACGGTTGATTTTTTGCATATCAATCGATTCATTCGGGCTGATTCCTCCAGATTTGAAGGTGTTCAACCTCGATTCACAGATCACCCACAAGTTGTCCAGAGACAACCTCTTTGAAATTGTGAATAACCTGTGCACAAAATTCATGTTGCTCACCTGCAACGGGAAAAATATGGCCGTTTGGGGACTGGTCGTTGCCGGCTTTTTGCCTACAATGAAGTTCCAACTATCGCAGTTGCCATAGATTGTTGGTTCAGGGCGCGTCGCAAATCGACGCGCCCTTTTTTATGGCCCATCGCGATTGACCTCCATCTCTTCGCAGTAGTTTCAAGTACTTAGGCGCTCCCGTTGATGAATCACATCAGAAATTTTTCGATCATTGCCCACATCGATCACGGCAAGTCCACGCTGGCCGACCGCATCATCCAGCGCTGCGGTGGATTGCAGGACCGTGAGATGAGCGCGCAGGTTCTGGATTCGATGGATATCGAAAAGGAGCGTGGGATAACCATCAAGGCACAGACCGCTGCGCTGCAATATAAGGCCCGTAACGGTGAGATCTACAACCTCAATCTGATCGACACGCCAGGCCATGTGGACTTCTCTTATGAAGTGAGTCGTTCGCTCTCGGCATGCGAAGGTGCGTTGCTCGTCGTCGATGCCAGCCAGGGCGTGGAGGCGCAGACGGTCGCCAATTGCTACACCGCACTCGACCTCGGTGTGGAGGTGGTGCCTGTGCTGAACAAGATGGACCTGCCGCAGGCCGACCCTGACAATGCCAAGCAGGAAATCGAGGAGGTGATCGGTATTGATGCGACCGATGCGATTCCCTGCAGCGCCAAAACCGGCATGGGCATCGACGAGATTCTCGAAGCGGTGGTCGCGCGCATCCCGCCGCCCAAGGGCAACCCGGCAGGTGCACTGCGCGCCATGATCATCGACAGCTGGTACGACGCCTACGTGGGCGTGGTGATGCTGGTGCGCGTGGTCGACGGGCGGATTGCCAAGGGCGAGCGCATCAAGCTGATGGCCAGCGAGGCGACCTATAACGCCGAGCAACTGGGCGTGTTCACGCCGCACACCCAGCCCCGCCAGTCGCTGGAGTCCGGCGAGGTCGGCTTCATCATCGCCGGCATCAAGGAACTGCAGGCAGCGCGGGTGGGCGACACCGTGACACTGGTCAAGCCGGGCACGGGCGGCGCGGCATGGACCGCGACCGAGGCATTGCCCGGCTTCAAGGAAATCCAGCCCGCCGTGTTTGCGGGACTGTACCCGTCTGAGGCCAGCGAGTACGAATCGCTGCGCGATGCGCTGGAAAAGCTCAAGCTGAATGATGCGTCGCTGCACTACGAGCCTGAGGTCAGCGAAGCCTTGGGTTTCGGTTTTCGTTGCGGCTTTCTGGGCCTTCTGCACATGGAAATCGTCCAGGAGCGGCTGGAACGCGAGTTCGACCAGGATCTGATCACCACCGCGCCCAGCGTGGTGTACGAGGTGGTCAAGTCGGACGGCGAGGTCATCATGGTCGAGAACCCGTCCAAGATTCCCGACACTGGCCGCGTGAACGAAATCCGCGAACCCATCGTGACGGTGCACCTGTACATGCCGCAGGACTATGTGGGTGCCGTCATGACCCTGGCCAACCAGAAGCGTGGCGTGCAGCTGAACATGGCCTATCACGGCAAGCAGGTCATGCTGACCTATGAGATGCCGCTGGGCGAGATCGTGCTCGACTTTTTCGACAAGCTCAAATCCGTCTCCCGGGGCTATGCGTCCATGGACTATGAGTTCAAGGAGTTCCGGGCGTCCGATGTGGTGAAGGTGGACATCCTGCTCAACGGCGAGAAGGTCGACGCGCTGTCGATCATCGTGCACCGCAGCCAGTCGGCCTACCGCGGGCGGGCCGTGGTGGCCAAGATGCGCGAGATCATTTCCCGGCAGCAATTCGACGTCGCCATCCAGGCAGCCATCGGGGCCAACATCATTGCGCGTGAGACAATCAAGGCGCTGCGCAAGAACGTGATCGCCAAGTGCTACGGCGGCGATATTTCACGCAAACGCAAGCTTCTCGAAAAACAAAAAGCAGGCAAAAAGCGCATGAAACAGATCGGTTCGGTCGAGGTGCCCCAAGAGGCATTTCTGGCCATCTTGCAGGTGGACGAGTGATGGGCGGCGCGATGGGTTCCATCACCGCAGTCCTCCTCGCCGCGTTTGCCGGCTACGGCGGCGCCTGGTACATGGGGCTGGTGGAAGGCAATTTTTCGCTGATGCTTTTTCTGGCCTCGGTGGTCACGGGCGTCTATTGGCTCGCCGAGCGCTTCTACTTCCTGCCGCAGCGCCAGAAGGCCGTAGCGGCACTGGAGTCCAGTGCGGCGCAGCGGCGTGAAGAGCTGGCCAAAATGGGAATTGCGCAGGTCGACGACCAGACCGCAGACGCACGCGCGCGCCTGATTATGCAGCCCTGGTGGCTGGACTGGACCGCCGGCCTCTTCCCGGTGATCGTGATCGTCTTTCTGCTGCGCTCCTTCCTTTTCGAGCCGTTCAAGATCCCCTCAGGCTCCATGATCCCGACGCTGCTGATCAATGACCTGATCCTGGTGAACAAATTCCATTACGGTGTTCGCCTGCCGGTCGTGAACCTCAAGATACTGGACAACAACAGCCCCCAGCGTGGTGATGTGATGGTGTTCCGGTACCCGCCCAAGCCCAGCCTGGACTACATCAAGCGGGTGGTCGGCCTGCCCGGTGACGAGGTGGCGTATCTGAACAAGAAGATCACCATCAACGGCGTGCCAGTACCCCAGAAGCCGCTCCCCGACTTCTTTGACGAAGACGCCTTGCGCTACGCCAAGCAGTTCGAGGAAACCACCGGCAACAGAACCTATCGCCTGCTCAATGATGAAGACCGCCCCGCCTTCATCCCCGGCGCGGATGACTTTCCTTTCAAGGAGAATTGCCGCTACAGTAGTGAAGGCGTGGTCTGCAAGGTGCCCGAAGGCCATTACTTCATGATGGGTGATAACCGCGATAATTCGCTGGATTCGCGGTACTGGGGCTTCGTGCCAGAGAAGAACATCGTGGGCAAGGCCTTCTTTGTGTGGATGAATTTCGGCAACCTCAAGCGCATTGGTTCCTTTGAGTAAGTGCTGCAGGACAGTCAGGCGCAACGCTGTCACTTCTTACAACTGACCTTCCGGATAGCAGGAGCAAAAATGAAAAATCAGCAACGCGGCATTTCCTTCATCAGCATTTTGTTCATCGCCGGCGTTCTGGCATGTGGTGCCGTGCTGGGTGCCCAGGTGCTGCCCACCGTGATCGAGTTCCAGGCGATCGTCAAGGCTGCCAACAAGGCAGCCAACGAAGGCGGCACGGTTCCGGAGGTCAGGGCTGTCTTTGACAAGGCGGCCTCCATCGACAACATCGAATCGATCGCTGGCAAGGACCTGCAGGTCACCAAAGAAGGTGACAAGGTCGTGGTTTCTTTTGCATACAGCCGTGAGATTCACATGGCCGGGCCTGCCTACCTTCTGCTGAAGTACGCCGGCCGCTCCCGCTAAGTGCCGGTGAGCGTTGCCCTTGGCCCGCAGTTGCAGGCGCTGCAAAAACGCCTGCAGCATGAGTTTGCTGATCCGCGGCTTCTCATTCAGGCGCTGACGCACCGCAGTTTTGCGACGGATCACAACGAGCGGGTCGAGTTTCTCGGCGATTCGGTGCTCAACCTCGCAGTCGCCGGCCTGCTGTACGAGCGGCTCAGTGAGCTGCCCGAAGGCGACCTGTCTCGTGTTCGGGCCAATCTCGTCAAGCAGGACACCCTGCACAAGCTGGCAGTCGATCTGGGCCTGCCGCCGCTGTTGCGGCTGGGCGAGGGCGAGGCCAAGTCCGGCGGGCAGAAAAGGCCGTCGATTCTGGCGGATGCGCTGGAGGCGGTGATTGGCGCGGTCTACCTGGATGCCGGCTTCGACACGGCGTCGGCACTGGTTCGCCGGCTGTTCCAGAACGTCGAGATCAATCCGCAGATGCAGGCGATCGGCAAGGACCCGAAGACCGAATTGCAGGAGTGGTTGCAGGGGCGCAAAATGAATCTGCCCATCTATCGGGTGGTGGGCACCATGGGTGCGGCGCACAAGCAGACCTTTGACGTTGAATGTGAGATCACCGAGTACGGCCGCACCGAGCGCGGCATCGGCGGCTCCCGGCGCGCCGGTGAGCAGGCGGCTGCGGCGGCCATGCTCATGTTCGTCAAGACGCTGGACACCTGAGGTCGTTTGAGAGCGCTAAAGATCGCTTCCCCGGCCGTTTGGGGACTGTCCCCTCCACTGAACACACCATGAGCACAGGCAAAAAAATTCCTCCTTCCCGGCCGCCAAAGGCCCCGGCGCCTGACCCAACGGTGCAGGCACCCGACGACCTGGAAGCCATGCTGGCCCAGGCCTTCAAGGCGCGTGGCGCCGCCGTGCCTGCGGCAGAAGCGCCGGCCAGTGTGCGTGCCGCTGGCGAGCAGCGCTGTGGCCTGATTGCGATTGTCGGCAAGCCCAACGTCGGCAAGTCGACCCTGCTCAACGCGCTGGTCGGTCAGAAAATCAGCATCACCTCGCGCAAGGCCCAGACCACGCGCCACCGCATCACCGGCATGCGCACCGTGGGCGCCACGCAGTTTGTCTTTGTCGATACCCCGGGCTTCCAGACGCGACACGGCAACGCCCTGAACCGCTCGCTCAACCGCACCGTGGTGGGTACTGTCAACGATGTGGACCTGATCATTTTCGTGGTCGAGGCCGGGCAGTTCAACCTGGCCGATGCCAAGGTGCTGGCCTTGCTGCCCGAGAAAACGCCGGCCATCCTGTTGGCCAACAAGTTCGACCTGATCCACCGGCGCGCCGAGATCGCGCCGTGGCTGCGTTCCATGCAGGAGCGCCACGACTTCGCCGAGTTTGTCCCGATGTCGGCCAACAACGCAAAGGACATCGAGCGACTTTTCGGCATCTGCGAAAAGTACCTGCCGCAGCAGCCCTGGATGTACGGCGCCGACGAGCTGACAGACCGCAGCGACCGCTTCATGGCGGCAGAGATCATCCGCGAAAAGCTGTTCCGGCTGACAGGCGACGAGTTACCGTACACCTCAACGGTTGTGATTGATAAATACGAAGAAGAGGGCAACTTGCGGCGCATCGCGGCGACCATCGTGGTCGAGCGTGATGGGCACAAAGGCATGATCATTGGAGAGAAGGGCGAAAAGCTCAAGCGCATCGGTACCGAGGCACGGCATGAGCTGGAGGCGCTCACCGGCGGCAAGGTGTTTCTGGAAATCTGGGTCAAGGTCCGTTCCGGCTGGGCGGATGATGAGGCGCGGGTGAAGACCTTCGGCTATGAATAGGGCCCCCACGCTTGTCACTGCGTGTACTGCGCTGCCCCCCGAGGGGGCCGCTACGCCTGCGGCCGGGCGAAGCCCGTTCCGCGGCTCTGCTTGGATGTTTCTCTCTGCGCGTCTTGCGTGATCTGAGTTGGACGAGTGGTTACCAAGCGCATCACCGACGAGCCGGCCTATGTGCTCCACCGCTACGACTGGAGCGAGTCGAGCCTGATCGTGGAGGTGTTTACCCGCACCTATGGCCGCGTGGCGCTGGTGGCGCGGGGGGCAAAGAAGCCGAGCTCGGGGTTTCGCCCCATTCTGCTGCCCTTGCAGCCGCTTCATGTGGCCTTTGGCGGAGACGCGGAAATCCGCACACTCAAGAGCGCCGAGTGGCAGGGCGGCCATGTCATGCCGACGGGTGATGCCTTGCTGTCGGGCTACTACCTCAACGAACTGTTGATGCGCCTTCTGGCGCGTGACGACCCGCACCCGCTGCTGTTTGACGCCTATGCGGCGACGGTGCAGCTGCTGGCCAACCAGCGCCACGACACCTTGCAGATTGCGCTGCGGGCCTTTGAGCTTCGCCTGCTGCGGGACATTGGCCTGCTGCCGCTGCTCGACGCCGAAACCGCCACACTGGCGCCACTGGAGCCCGCATCGCGCTACGTGCTGGTGGCAGAGTCCGGCTTGCGCCAGGCGCATGACGATGACCGCAGCAGCCTGCCGGGCGCGCAGTGGCAGGACTTGCAGCAGGCGTTGGCGGACGATGCGCTTTTCTCCGACACGGTGCGGGCCTGCATTCCGGGGCTGAACGAACTGAAGCACCAGCTGCGCGGGCTGCTGCACTACCATTGCGGTGTGAAGCTGCTGAAAACCCGGCAGATGATGATGGAATTGCAGGCGCTCTGACGCTCAAGCGCTTTAACCCTTGGTAACTCATGACCTCTGACCCGACCACTCTCCACGGCGGCGTGCGCAAGACGGCGCTGTCGGTCAATGTCAACAAGGTAGCCCTGCTGCGCAACACCCGGCACCTGGACATTCCCAGCGTTCGCCGGGCGGCAGAGCTGTGCCTGGAAGCGGGTGCGCAGGGCATCACGGTACACCCGCGCCCCGATGAGCGGCACATTCGCCCCGACGATGTGTATGAGCTGGCCGCACTGATGAAAGACTGGCCAGACCGCGAGTTCAATGTGGAAGGCAATCCGCTGCAGAACCTGATGCACTTTGTGCGTGATCTCACGGCCCGTGGCCTGCCACTGCACCAGTGCACCTTTGTCCCCGACAGCGAAGACCAGTTCACCAGCGACCATGGCTGGAGCTTTCCGCAAGATGCAGAGCGTCTGGCGCCGCTGATCGAGCAGGCGCATTCGCGCGGTGTGCGGGTGAGTCTGTTCATGGATCCGGTCGCCGGCGCCATGGCGACCGCCAAAGCCGTGGGGGCCGACCGCGTGGAGTTTTATACCGAGAGCTACGCCCGCGCGTGGCCGACGGCTGACAAAGAGGCAACCCTGCGGTCATTTGCCGATGCGGCACGTGCCGCAGCCGCTGCGGGCCTGGGTATCAATGCGGGTCACGACCTCAACCGCGACAACCTCACCGATTTCCTGCGTGCCGTACCCGGCGTGCAAGAGGTGTCCATCGGCCATGCCCTGATCGCCGATGCGCTTGAGCTGGGTTACACCGCCACGGTGAACGACTATCTGCGCTGCATTGACAACGCGTTTTTAACAACCACTGCCTGATGATTTACGGCATCGGTACCGATATTTGCGATGTCCGGCGCATCCGAGCCAGCATCGACAAGCACGGCGAACGCTTCGCCCGCAAGATTCTCAGCGACGGTGAGCTGGCCACCTGGAAAGCGCGGTCGGCGCGCTGGCCAGACCGTGGTGTGAGCTACCTCGCCACCCGCTTTTCCGCGAAAGAGGCGTTCAGCAAGGCGATTGGCATGGGCATGCGCATGCCAATGACCTGGCGCTCCTGCGAAATCGCCAAGGCGCGCAGCGGCAAGCCCGAGATCGTCCTCCATGGCGCGCTCAAGCTGTGGTTCGAATCGCGCCAGCTCCGCGCCCACGTCTCGGTGACTGACGAAACCGACTACGCCGCCAGCTTTGTGGTGGTCGAACATTCAACTTGAGTCGCAGCGCATGCGCATCCTTCAATCACTTTTCCTGAACCACCCATCCTCATGACCTCCCACCACGCCACACAGGCTCCGCTCATCATCGATGTCGCAGGCCACACCCTGACCAAGGTCGACCGCCGCCGTCTGAAGCACCCGCTGACTGGCGGCGTCATCCTGTTTGCGCGCAACTGGAAAGACCGGGCACAACTCACCGCCCTGTGCGCCGACATCAAGAGCATCCGTGCCGACTTGCTGATCTGCGTGGACCACGAGGGTGGCCGCGTGCAGCGCTTTCGCACCGACGGTTTCACCCATCTGCCACCCATGCGTGCACTCGGCGAGCTCTGGATGAAAGATCAGCTGGCTGCCACCAACGCGGCCACCGCTTGCGGTTATGTGCTGGGCGCAGAGCTGCGCGCCTGTGGTGTGGATTTCAGCTTCACGCCAGTGCTCGATCTGGACTGGGGCGAAAGCGGCGTCATCGGCGACCGCGCATTCGGACGCGACCCACGCGTGGTGACTCTGCTGGCCAAGAGCCTGATGCATGGGCTGCTGCAAAGCGGCATGACCAATTGCGGCAAGCACTTCCCTGGCCATGGTTTCGTGAAGGCCGATTCCCATACCGACATTCCGGTGGACAACCGCAGCCTCAAGCGCATCCTGGCTGACGATGCTGCGCCCTATGGCTGGCTGAACACGACGCTGACCAGCGTCATGCCCGCGCACGTGATCTACCCCAAGGTGGACGCACGTCCGGCGGGCTTCTCCAGTCAGTGGCTGAACTTCATCCTGCGCAGCCAGCTGGGTTTTGGCGGCGCGATTTTCAGCGACGATCTGAGCATGGCCGGCGCGCGGCTGATTGACGGCTGCGAAGTCAGTTACACCGAGGCGGCCGTGACGGCGCTGAATGCCGGCTGCGACATGGTGTTGCTGTGCAACCAGTCGGTGGGTGATGGCCAGCCGGTAGACGAGCTGTTGGACGGCATGGCCGAAGCCTTGGTCAAAGGCCAGTGGGAGGCACTTGAGTCCAGTGAATTGCGCCGGCGTGCGCTGTTACCGGTCAGCCCGCCTGTGCCGTGGGATGACCTGATGGTTCAGCCCGCCTATGTGCACGCGGTGGGCTTGATCCCCTGAGCGCCAGTTTCTTCAGCGACCAGCGAAGAAATCGCGCGCCGCGCTGACCGTTGCCTCGATGTCTTCCGCGGTGTGCGCGGCGCTGACAAAGCCGGCTTCGTAGAGCGCCGGAGCGTAATAGATGCCCTTGTCCAGCATGGCGTGGAAGAAGCGGTTGAAGGCGGGGCTGTCGGTGGTCATCACCGTGCCGTAGTTCTGCGGCAACTGGCCCAGCAGGAAGAAGCCGAACATGCCGCCTTCGCTGTCGGCGCTGAAGGGCACGCCAGCCGCCTTCGCCGCTGCGGTCAGGCCGCTCGTCAAACTGCGGGTCCGTTCACCCAGCGCTTCATAAAAGCCAGGGCGCGAGACTTCGCGCAATGTGGCCAGACCGCAGGCTGTCGCTACCGGATTACCCGAGAGCGTGCCGGCCTGATAGACCGGGCCCAACGGCGCGAGTTGCTCCATCACCGCACGGCTGCCACCAAAGGCGGCCAGCGGCATGCCACCGCCAATCACCTTGCCGAGCACGGTCATGTCGGGCTGGAAACCAGGAATCAGTTTGGCGTAGACGCTCTGGGCGCCGCCGAGTGCCACGCGGAAGCCGGTCATCACCTCGTCAAACACCAGCAGGGCACCGTATTGCGTGCACAGCTCGCGGCAACGCGTCATGAAGGGCACGCTGGCGCGCACGAAGTTCATGTTGCCGGCAATCGGCTCGATCATCAGGCAGGCCAGTTGCGGGCCGTGCAGGGCGAAAGCCTCTTCGAGCTGCTGCAGGTTGTTGTACTCCAGCACCAGGGTGTGCTGCACCACCTCGGGGGGCACACCTGCACTGGTCGGGTTGCCGAAAGTGGCCAGACCCGAGCCGGCCTTGACCAGCAGCGCGTCGGCATGGCCGTGGTAGCAGCCCTCGAACTTGATGATCTTGCTGCGGCCGGTGGCGCCGCGGGCCAGCCGCAGTGCGCTCATCGCGGCCTCGGTGCCTGAACTCACCAGGCGAACCATCTCCAGCGAAGGCACCAGGCGCACGATTTCTTCGGCCAGTTCCACTTCACGCTCCGTCGGTGCACCGTAGGAAAAGCCTTCGAGCGCCGCTTTCTGCACCGCCTCCACCACCGCCGGGTGGCCGTGCCCGAGGATCATCGGGCCCCAGGAACCGATGTAGTCGATGTAGCGCTTGTTGTCGGCATCCCAAAAGTAGGCGCCCTGCGCGCGCTGCACAAAACGGGGGGTGCCACCCACTGCCTTGAAGGCGCGCACGGGAGAGTTCACGCCGCCCGGAATCAGTTTCTTGGCGCGTTCGAAAAGGGTGTCGTTGCGGGAAGTCGTGGTCACGGCGGTCTCAGTGTTTGGTTGTTCCATTGGGGGGCAGATCGATCACGTTTTTCAGAACCAGCGCGGCATCGTCGCCGGGCTGCGTGTCTTCGGAGTCCTCGTCGTCGGTTTCCACATCGGCTTGCGCCCAGAACAGGCGGTCTGGCACGATGTTGCCCATGCCGGGGTGAAAACCGGCATCCAGGCTGTGGTCGAGGTAGGTAAGGGCTTCGGCCGTGGCCGCCTGCAGGTCGTGGCCATTGGCCAGCAGGGCAGACAACGCGGCCGACAGCGTTTCGCCGGCACCTGCAAACACGGCATCAAAGCGCTCGAACTTCTCGCTGTAGAGCACGGTTTGCGGCGTGGCGAGAACGTTGTCGATGAACTGCTCGGGCGCAGGGATGCCCGTGACCAGTGTGTAAGGCACGCCCAGATCGGCAGCGGCCTTGGCAATGTCGCGCGCAGATGGGTTGCGCTCGCCGGCCCAGTCTGGCAACAGCCAGCGCCAGAGGCTGCTGTGGTTGCCAATCAGAACCGTGGTCTGCGGCAGCATCAGCTCGCGGAAGGCGTCGAGGTAGCTGTCGATTTCGCTTTCATCCCACCACGACAGGTTGGGCATGTAGGCAATCAGCGGCACATCGGCGTAATCGGAGGCGATTTCGGCGATGGCGCTCACATTCTCAGGGCTGCCGACAAAGCCGACCTTGATGGCGGAAACCGTCATGTCTTCCAGCGCTGAGCGGGCCTGGTCGGTGACGGCCTCTTCATCGAACGCGAAATGGTCAAAAATCTCGGCGGTATCGCGCACGTAGGCGCCTGTTACAACTGAGAGTGCGTGTGCGCCGGCCGATATGATGGCGGCGATGTCTGCCGTCAGTCCGCCAGCGCCGCTGGGGTCATTGGCATTGAAGGTCATCACGCAAGCGGGCGATGTGTCTGCGTCCTCCGCTTGACTTTGCAGACTCTCCTGCTGAGGGGTGTTGGGGTTTGCCATAGCCTGCGATTTTGACCTGTACGCGAATAAGCAACGCCGCCTCGATACAATTGTTGCATTCTATTCGAAGGCAACTTAAGCTGTGACTCAATCAATGACGTGGATGTGTTTGATTTGTGGGTGGATCTACGACGAAGCAGCCGGGGCCCCTGAGCACGGCATCGCACCTGGCACCCCATGGGCTCAGGTGCCCATGAACTGGACGTGTCCCGAATGCGGTGCCCGCAAGGAAGATTTTGAAATGGTTCAGATCTGAGCCACCGGGCGTTTGCCGGGCCCCAGCCTGAGCATCCGGTGACAGGCACCTGCACTTACGGGCTGCAAATAGAGGAGCAATCTCAGTGAGCATTTCCAGTTCAGGGTTGAAGGTTTTGGTCATCGACGACAGCAACACCATCCGGCGAAGCGCCGAGATCTTCCTGAAGCAGGGAGGCCACGAGGTGCTGCTGGCGGAGGACGGGTTCGACGCCCTCTCCAAGGTCAACGACTATGAACCCGACCTGATTTTTTGCGACATCCTCATGCCGCGCCTGGACGGGTATCAAACCTGTGCCATCATCAAGCGCAACGTGAAATTCTCGGCGGTCCCGATCGTGATGCTGTCCTCCAAGGACGGCGTTTTCGACAAAGCCAGAGGCCGCATGGTGGGGTCGCAGGATTACCTGACCAAACCATTTACCAAAGACCAGCTGCTGCAGACCGTGCAGGAGCTCGGTGCAGCAAAACAAGGAGTAGTTTGATGGCGATTAAAAAAATACTGGTGGTGGACGATTCCAAGACCGAGCTGATGTATATCACCGATCTGCTGGTCAAGAACGGATTCACGGTCAAGACTGCCGAGAACGCGGAAGATGCCTTCCGCCGACTGGCTGAAGACAAGCCTGAACTGATTCTGATGGATGTGGTCATGCCCGGGCAAAACGGCTTCCAGCTGACCCGTGCCATCACGCGTGACCCCCTGTACTCGGACATCCCCATCATGATGTGCACCAGCAAGAATCAGGAGACCGACCGTGTCTGGGGCATGCGCCAGGGCGCACGTGACTACATCACCAAGCCGGTCGATGCTGACGAACTGATGGCCAAGATCAAGGCCCTGGGCTGAGCGGCTCCTGACACTGAAGCATGGCGAACAGACAAGCCCTCAGAGAGCTCCAGACCCGGCTGGCTGACAGGTTGCAGGTGGCCCGTACTCAGGGCGTCGCCGCGTCATGGCTGGCCGTCGAGGCGGGCAGCAAAAAATACCTTTTCCCGCTCAGCCAGTCTGGCGAAATCTTTCCGTGGGTCGCCATGCAGGCCGTGCCGTACACGCAGGCGTGGTTCGCGGGCGTGGCCAATTTGCGGGGCGGTTTGTACGGGGTGGTGGATCTCGCCAGCTTCGTGAGCGGCCAGGCACCGGCTGCCAAGACCGAAATGTCCCGCACCGATTCACGGCTGGTCGCGCTCAACAGCGCGCTGGAAGTCAACTGCGCCTTGCTGATTGACAAGCTTTCCGGCCTGCGAAATCAGGAAGCCTTCATCGATTTTTCCGAGCGCAAGCCGGATGCGCCCGAGTATTTTGGCAATCAGTATGTGGATGCCAGCGGTGCCCTCTGGCAGGAAATCAACCTTCAGTCGCTTGCCCAGCAGGCCCATTTTTTGACGATTGGTGCCTAGCGCATCTCTCCTTTTGTTGTTCCCGGAAGGCTCACCATGTCTGTTCTAGCAAATATCCAGAAGCTGTTTAAAACCAAGTCATCCCAGCCGGACGACAGCATGGACATGGCATCCATGGGTACGCTGGGTGATCCATTGGCCAGCAGCACCATGGACGAGGCCTCGCTACGCACAGCGGCGCTGCGCTCGTCGGATGCCACCGAGGAGTTCCCCGCGAGCCGCATGGCCACGGCGGAAGACGGCCTGGTGTCGGCCAATCCTGATCTGCTGACCCTTCCGCTGCTGGGGCGCCGGACCATCGGGCAACACCAGCGGATTCTGGTGAGCTTGCTGGCCATTGCGGTCGCGGTTCTGGGTACGGTGACATTCCTGGCACTGAATCAGGCGGAGAAAGTCGCTCAGCAGGTGGCGGCCACCGGTCAGTCCCTGATGCAGTCGCAGCGACTGGCCAAATCGGTTTCGCAGGCGCTGGTGGGTAGCGCTCAGGCCTTCCCGGACGTGCGCGAAAGCGCGGACGTGCTGGCCAAGACCGTGCGCGGGCTGAAGGCCGGCGAGGAAAGCCTGCGTCTCGCCCCGGTGTCTGAGGAACTGCTTCCCGATGTGGAAAAAGTGGTGCCGCTGATGGAGCGGGCCGAGAAAAACGCCAATACCGTCATGGGCCAGCAGAACATCCTGACGCAGGTGGGTACCGCGCTTCGCACCATCAACCGCCAGTCATCCGACCTGCTGGAGATTGCCGAAACCGTCTCTTCACTCAAGCTGCAGCAGAATGCCGCGCCTGCGGAGATTTCCGCTTCCGGTCAGCTGGTGATGTTGACGCAGCGTATCGGTAAGTCCGCCAACGAGTTCCTGACGCAAGAAGGCGTGAGCCCCGAGGCCGTGTTCCTGCTAGGTAAGGACTTGAACTCCTTCAAGGAAATCGCACAGGGTCTGCAGGAAGGCAGCCCCGAACTGCGCCTGACAGGCTCGAAGGACCCGCAAACCCGCGAACGGCTCGATGCACTGCTGGCGCTCTACGAACAGACCCGTGTTCAGGCCGGCGCCATTCTGGGTAACCTGCAGGGTCTGGTGTCAGCGCGTGAAGCGCAGTCGTCCATCATTGCAGACAGCGAGCCGCTGCGCCGTGCTCTGGAGGAAATTCAGGGCAAGCTCTCCTCGCAAACCGGTCTGGGTGCCGGTGCGCTGGCCACACTGATCGGCGCCGCCCTGTTTGCTCTGCTTTGCGCTGCAGGTCTGGCCCGTTTGCAGGTGCAGGACAGCCAGCAGCGTCAGGCAGTGGCTGAAACGCAGCGTCAGGAAGCGAAGAGCCAGGAACAGGACGCCAAGCGCGTCAACGACGCCAACCAGGCCGCCATTTTGCGCTTGATGAACGAGTTGCAGACAGTGGCTGAGGGTGATCTGACACAGGAAGCCACCGTGACCGAGGACATCACCGGCGCCATCGCCGACTCGGTGAACTACACGGTGGAGGAGTTGCGACAGCTGGTGGGTAACGTGCAGAACACGGCGACCCGGGTGGCGCAGACGACTGCCCAGGTGGAAAGTACGTCGACCGAACTGCTGGCGGCCTCCACCGAGCAGCTGCGGGAAATTCGTGAAACCGGCCAGTCCGTGCTCGACATGGCGACCCGAATCAACGAAGTGTCCACACAGGCGCAGGAATCTTCCCAGGTGGCGCGTCAATCGCTGACGGCTGCCGAGTCGGGCCTTCAGGCTGTGCAGAACGCCATCGGTGGTATGAACTCCATCCGTGACCAGATTCAGGAAACCTCCAAGCGGATCAAGCGACTGGGTGAGTCGTCGCAGGAGATTGGCGAGATCACCGAGCTGATTTCAGACATTACCGAACAGACCAACGTGCTGGCGCTGAATGCCGCCATTCAGGCCGCGTCCGCTGGTGAAGCCGGACGAGGCTTCTCGGTGGTTGCCGAGGAGGTGCAGCGACTGGCTGAACGTTCCGCCGATGCAACGCGGCAGATTTCCGCGCTGGTGAAGGCGATTCAGACCGACACACAGGACGCGGTGGCCGCTATGGAACGGTCCACGCAGGGTGTGGTGGAAGGGGCCAAGCTGTCCGACAACGCAGGTACTGCGCTGACCGAGATTGATCAGGTGTCACGCCGCCTTGCTGACCTGATTGAGCAGATTTCCACTTCCGCCTCCCGCGAGGCTGCATCGGCCAACGTGGTGGCAGGCAACATCCAGCACATTTTTGCGGTGACGGAGCAGACCGGAGAAGGTACTCGCTCCACAGCGCAGCAGGTGCGTGATCTGTCCCGCATGGCCGAGGAGTTGCGTCAGTCAGTGTCGCGATTCAAGATCGCCTGATTGCTGTTTGCCCGTGCGGACCCGGTCCGCAGCCGCTGGCACCGATTTCTGAACCAGTTTGTCCCTTATGCAACCCAACGCTTCGAATCTGAACGCCACCGAACCGGATGTCGCTGTCAACGATCTGGGTCCCTTGGCATGGGTGCTGGACGAACTGCGCAAGTCCCTGGACGGTGCGGCCAAGGCGCTCAAACGTTTCGTGCGCGACGCAGAGGCGGCACGCGGCTCGGATCTGGCGACCATCGACGCCAGCCACCTGCGTATTGCGCGTCAGCAGTTGCACCAGGCCGTCGGTGCGCTGGAGATGGTAGGCCTGGCCGGACCTGCGCTGGTGTTGCGCGCCATGGAGGCCGCCGTACAAAAATTCGTGCAACAGCCCGAGCAGTGCAGTCAGGACGCCGCTGCCCGGATTGAGCGGGCCAGTTTTGCCCTGACCGAGTACCTCGAAGGCATTCTTGCGGACAAGCCGGTGTCGTCGGTGTCGCTGTTCCCGCAGTACCGCGAGGTTCAAGAACTGGTTCGCGCCGACCGTATTCATCCGGCTGACCTCTGGTCTTTCGAATGGCGATGGCTGGACATGGAGCTACCCGTCAAGGCGGAGCCACTGGATTACAGCGACGCGGCACGCGCGCAGATGGACCAGTCGGTGCTGCAGATGATGAAGGGCAATGCGGCGCAGGCCGGTGAAACCCTCAAATCCCTGAGTCTGGGGTTCGCAGCCCGTCAGACCGAACGCCAGCCGCGTATTTTCTGGAAGATTGTGGCGGCGTATGCCGAGGCTGTGTCCCGGGGGCTTTTGAAGTCGGATCTGCATGTGCGCCGCGCTGCATCCCGCGTGTTGATGCAGTACGCAACGCTCGCCAAAGGCGATGTGGCTGTTTCAGACCGTTTGGCCCAGGACCTGCTGTTTTTCTGCTCGCAGGCACTGCCGATCCAAGTGGCGGATACCCCGTTGCTGGCGACAGTGCGTGCTGCTTATGGCCTGAACCGCTTCAAGCCAGTGGATTATGAACTGGTGCAATTCGGCCGTTTCGATCCGGCCCTGCTGGCACAGGCCAGAAAGCGCATCACGGCTGCCAAGGAAACATGGTCATCGCTTTCGGGCGGAGAAGTCAGCAAGCTCAAGACCGTGAGCGACCAGTTCTCGCTGGTCAGTGATTCGCTGCTCAAGTTGCACCCGCCGAGTGAGCCCCTGGCCCAGGCATTAACCCGCGCCATCGAGACCACCGTACGGTCGGCGCAGGCGCCGCGCATTGAACTGGCGATGGAAGTGGCGACTTCGGTGCTCTATCTGGAGGCGGTTTTCGACGACCTCGATCCAAACGATCCGCAGCTGGCGACGCGTACGCGCAACCTGGCCGAGCGGCTGGAGAGTGTGCGCGCAGGAGGCAGCCCGCAGCCGCTTGAAAGCTGGATGGAAGAGCTCTACCGCCGGGTCAGCGACAAGCAGACCATGGGCAGTGTGGTCGGCGAGCTGCGCATTGCGCTTGGCGAGCTTGAAAAATCGCTCGACATCTTCTTCCGCAACCCACAGGACAAAGCATCCCTCCAGGCCGTGCCTGGCCAGCTGTCGCAAATGCGTGGCGTGCTCTCGGTGCTGGGACTGGACCAGGCCTCGCAGGCCGTTCTGCGCATGCGCGGCAGCGTGGAGCAAATGCTGGTGACCGAGGTCGATGAGCAGATGGCCAAGGCCGCTGGTACCTTCGACCAGTTGGGCAACAACCTCGGCGCCCTGAGCTTCCTGATTGACATGCTCAGTTACCAGCCTGCGCTGGCCAAGAAACTGTTTGTTTACGACGATGAAAAGGGCGAGCTGAGGCCCCTGATGGGCCGCACCCAGGCCTCCGCGTCCCCAGTGGATGCGCCTGTGCCTGTCATGGATGCCGTGTCCCAGGAGTTGCAGTCGGTGGTGCAGGGCGCGAGCGCTGGTGCATCCGACGAGGTGCTGACCGTCAAGCTCGATTCTCTCGCCACCCAGGCGGCGCTGGCAGGCCAGGCCGCACTGGCCAAAACGGCCCGCGACGCTTCGCTGGCCGTTTCTGCGAACAACGCTGGTGCTGCTGCCCAGGCCATGACCACACTGGCGTCGGCTGTGCCGCCTGCACCTGCGGCACCCAGCGCAGCGGTGGACTTTGAAGAAGACGATCTGCGCGACATCTTCATTGAAGAGGCCCAGGAGGTGGTGGGGCAGGGTCTTGAGGCATTGAATGCACTTCAGGCCAACCCGGGCGATGTCGAGCAACTGACGACGCTGCGGCGTGCCTTTCACACCCTCAAGGGCAGCTCCCGCATGGTCGGACTCAATGAGTTTGGTGAGGCGGCGTGGTCGCTTGAGCAGTTGCTCAACAGTCTGCTGGCTGACCAGAAATCAGCCACTGACGAATTCAGGACGCTGGCGTCAGATTCCGTGAACGGTTTCGGACGCTGGATTGCCGACATCATGGCGGGTAAAGAGGGTGCTTGGTCTGCTGGACCTTTCCGGGCCAGTGCTGACGCGCTTCGCACACGCGGCGAATACCTGCCACTGGCAATAGGTGTCGGCGGTGCAACAGCCGCGGCGCCGCAGAGCGTTGAGGTGCCCGCTCCGGAGATGCCGGCTGCGGTGGCACCTCAGGCCATGGCGCTGGAAGTGCCTGAAGCACCAGCGGCACCCGAGGTACAGGCAGTGCCCCAAGACATCAGTCTTGCTGCGGCGTTCGAGACGCCAGTCACCAAGCCATCCGTCTCTGAGCCACCCGCGCAAGCGCTGGCTGATTTCGACTTTGATCTGGAACTGGACGTCACGCCCCCCGCAGCACCTGCGAGTGCTGACGCCCCCGTGCCGGCAGCGCCAGCCCAGGACGCCAATCTTTCGGACATTGACTTCGATCTCGTGTTTGACACTCCCGCGCCTGCTGCCAATGCGGCCCCGGTGGTCAAAGCCATCGAGCCGGAGTTGCCGCCGATGGAGATCGAGGGCATCGACTTTGACAGCCTGGCCGCTTTGTCGTCTGACCCTGTCAGCGCGCCTGCCTCGCCGGTGATCGCGCCGGTGGATGCGCTCTCGGCGATGGAGCCCATGGCACCGGTCGAGCCCGAGGCGGTCGAGATGTCCGCTGCGGAGTTTGAAAAGCATTTTCAGTTTGAAGAGCCCGCAGTGGCAGCAGCCCCGGTAGCGCCAGCGCAGGCGGTAACGTCGGCGGCTCCAGAAGTGGAATCGCTGGACATGAGTCTGGATGTGACGGACCTCGACGCCCTTGCCGCATCGCAGGCGGAAATCCCGGGCGATGCAGACCGTGGCGGCGATGGTGATGAAGGCGATGAGCAGATCAAGGTGATCGGCGGTCTGCGCATCGGTATTCCGCTTTACAACGTTTATCTCAACGAGGCCGATGAGTGGTCACGCCGGCTGGTGACTGAAATTGCCGAGTGGTCGCTGGAGCAGGATCAGCCTGTTGGTGACTCGACGGTTGCACTGGCGCATTCGCTGGCGGGTAGTTCAGCCACGGTCGGATTCGAGGCCCTGTCGGAGATGGCCCGTGCGCTGGAACACGCCTTGCAGCAGTCCCAGGCGCACCACCAGAATGGTGCTGCTCGATACGGGCAGGTGTTTGTGGATGCTGCGGAGGACATCCGCCGCTTGTTGCACCAGTTCGCCGCCGGATTCCTGAAGGCGTCCGACCCGGGCGTGCTGGCGCGGCTCAAGGAATTGGAGTTTTCCGACTCCGGTTTGCCACTGGCCAGCGAATTTGACGATCTCAATTTCGCGGCTCCCGAAGCTGTCGAATCAGCTGCGTCGCCGCTGCAGGCTGTGGCCGCACCCGCGCCCGCGCCTGTTGTTGCTCCCGTGGCGCCGCCTGCCCCTGTCAGGGTCGAGCCCGTTGCGGTGGCCCCGGTGGTGGCGCCCGCTGCACCTGTCGCTGCACCGGCACCGGCACCCGCACCTGTTATGGCGCCGCCTCCCGCCGCGCCTGCTTCGGCAATGGCTGCGCCAGCGCCCGCCATCCCAGCAGCGGTCGTGCGCGACGAGGATAACGGTGATGATGACGACATTGATGCCGTCGATGCGATCGACCCGGACCTGTTCCCGATCTTCGAGGAAGAGGCAGCCGAGCTGATGCCCCAACTCGGTGGCGCGCTGCGCCAGTGGTCGGCTCGCCCTGACAACCAGGGCGCCCGCATGGAAGTGCTGCGCGCCCTGCACACCCTCAAGGGCAGTGCACGCCTTGCAGGCGCGTTGCGGCTGGGCGAGATGGCGCACCGCATCGAGTCTGAAATTGAACACCTCGGTTCCGCAGCGGCGGCCAGTCAGGAGTTCGAGCCGCTGCTCAATCGCTTCGATGCGATGGAAAACACGCTGGAGGCCCTGCGCCGCGCGGACGCCGCCATCACTGAAATGCCGGTGGCTGCGCCAGCAGCCGCAACGCCTGCACCAACGGCGGTCACGCAAAGCGTCGCCGCGTCGCCCGCTGTTTCCTCTACAGCGCCCGCCACGGAGTCCCCTGCTGCGGTGGCTGGCGAGGCAAGTCCGTCGCGCAAACTCTCGGTGCCTGCGCCGCAATCAATGGCGATGCAGCCCCTGCGTCAGGCGGCTTCCGCGTCCATCCGCGTGCGTTCGCAGTTGCTGGACCGCATGGTGAACCAGGCCGGCGAGGTCATGATCACCCGCTCGCGACTGGAGGCAGAGCTCAGCCAGCTGCGCGTTTCGCTCAACGACATGAGCGGTAACTTGAATCGCTTGCGCCAGCAGTTGCGTGACATCGAGCTGCAGGCCGAAACACAGATGCAGTCGCGCCTGGCCCAGGCCAAGGAAGCGCAGGCCGGATTTGACCCGCTGGAGTTTGACCGCTTCACCCGCGTGCAGGAGCTGACCCGCATGATGGCTGAGTCGGTGAACGACGTGGCTACCGTGCAGCGGACTTTGCAGCGGACCGTTGAGGCGACCGAGGACGACCTGATCGCCCAGGCCCGCCAGACCCGCGAATTGCAACGCGACCTGCTGCGCACGCGCATGGTGGAGTTCGAGGGCATTTCCGAGCGTCTGTACCGCGTGGTCCGTCAGGCCAGCAAGGACACCGGCAAACAGGTCCGGCTGGACCTGCTGGGCGGCACCATCGAGATGGACCGCGGCATGCTGGACCGGATGACGCCGGCGTTTGAGCACCTGCTTCGCAATTGCGTGGCGCACGGCATTGAAAGCGTCGACAGCCGCCGTGCTGCCGGCAAGGACCCGGTCGGCCTGATCACCGTGCACCTGCGCCAGGAAGGCAACGACGTGTCGGTCGATTTCAGTGATGACGGTGCGGGCCTGAACCTGCAGCGCATCCGCGAAAAAGCGGTCAGCCTCGGGCTGGTCTCCGCCGACCAGGCGCTGGACGACCAGCAGGCTGCCAGCATGATCTTCATGCCCGGTTTTTCGACCGCCTCACAGGTGACCGAACTGGCAGGCCGCGGCATCGGCATGGATGTGGTCCGTTCCGAAGTCAATGCACTGGGCGGCCGGATCGAAACCTCCACTGTGGCGGGCAAGGGCACGCACTTCAAGCTGGTGCTGCCGCTGACCACCGCTGTAACGCAGGTGGTGATGATTCGCGCTGCGAACCTGTCCATCGGCGTGCCTGCCAACGTGGTGGAGACCGTTCGCCGCGCCACTGCCAAAGAGCTTCAGCAGGCCTACAACACCGGCACACTGGACGTGGCCGGAGAAGCCGTCCCCTTCTTCTGGTCTGGCGCGTTGCTGCAGGCTTCGCACCGCAGCGCTGAAGTGCAGGGCAAGACGACGCCGGTCGTGATTTTCCGAAGCGCTGCGCAGCGGATTGCACTGCACGTCGATGAAGTTCTGGGCAACCAGGAGGTGGTGGTGAAGAACCTCGGGCCCCAGCTGTCCCGGTTGCCCGGTCTTGCCGGCATGTCAGTGCTGGCCTCCGGTGCGGTGGTGCTGATCTACAACCCTGTGGCTTTGGCGTCGGTGTACGGCGATCAGGCCCGCGCGTTGAGCTCTGATCGTGCCGAGCCGCACATGCTGGAGGAGTCCGCTGGTGGCGCTGCAGCGACAATGTCCATGGTGCCGGCCACGCCGCAGATTCCGCTGATTCTGGTGGTGGACGACTCCATCACCGTACGCCGTGTGACGCAGCGTTTCCTGCAGCGCGAGGGCTACCGGGTGGTGATGGCTGCCGATGGTTTGCAGGCGCTGGAGCGGCTGCAGGAAGAGCGGCCTGCGCTGGTGCTGTCCGATATCGAGATGCCGCGCATGGACGGTTTCGACTTGGCACGTAATATCCGTGCCGATGTCCGACTGAGCAAGCTGCCGATTGTGATGATCACTTCGCGGATCGCCGAAAAGCACCGCGAGCACGCCAAGGAACTGGGCGTGGACCATTACCTCGGCAAGCCGTACTCTGAAGAGGAGTTGATGAGCCTGGTGCGTCATTACTGCTCTGCAGAGGCCTTGGCCGCAGCCGCCACCTGAACGGCCACTGCCCCTGACCCCGTGGGTCACCGGCGCATGGCGGTCTCAGTTTTTCTTCACCACCGCATAGCGCTGTAGCGTTTTGGCACGCGCCTCATCGTGCGCGACCACCGGCAGGGGATAGGTCTTGCCCAGCGTTACACCGGCAGCTGCCAGTTCCAGCGGTTTGGCGGTCCACGGGCTGTGGATGGCCGGTGCCGGCAGTTTCTCCAGTGCGGGCAGGTACTTGCGGATGAACTTGCCTTGCGGGTCGAACTTCTCGCTCTGGCTCACCGGGTTGAAGATGCGGAAGTAGGGCTGCGCGTCACAGCCCGTGCTGGCCGCCCATTGCCAGCCACCGTTGTTGGCCGACAGGTCAAAGTCGTTGAGCTTCTCGGCGAAATAGCGCTCGCCCCAGCGCCAGTCGATGCCCAGGTCCTTCACCAGAAAACTGGCGGTCACCATGCGCAGGCGGTTGTGCATGTAGCCGGTCTGGTTGATCTGCGCCATCGCCGCATCCACCAGCGGGTAACCGGTGCGCCCCTCACACCAGGCCTTGAACAGCGCCTGCGCGTCCTCGCCTGACTCCCACGCGATGGCGTCGTACTCGGGTTTGAACGCCTGGTGTGCGGCGTGCGGGAAATTGCTCAGGATCTGGGCATAAAAATCGCGCCAGATCAGCTCGCTCAGCCAGGTGGCCGCGCCCTCGTCGCCGTCACGTTGGCGGTCGAGCGCGATCGCGGCCATGCGTCGCAGCGAAACCGTGCCGAAGCGCAGGTGAACGCCGAGGTAGCTGGGCCCTTTGACTGCGGGGAAATCGCGGGTGTCCTTGTACTGCGCCATGCGACCGATGAATTCGTCAAACAGCGCCTGCCCGCCCTGGCTGCCCGTCGGAATCTTCAGCGCCTGCAGATTGGTGGGCTCAAACCCGATATCGGTCAATGAGGGAACGGCAGAGGGCTCGCCTGCAGGCGGTGGTGCCAAGGCTTCTGCGTAAGGCTCGATTGGGTAAGGCTTGAGGTAAAACGCATCGATCTTCTTCAGCCATGCGTTTTTGTAAGGCGTGAAGACGCTGTAAGGTTTGCCGGCCAGCGTCAGCACCTCATCGCGTTCAAAAATCACGTGGTCCTTGAAGCTGTGCCATGCCATGCCTGCGCCCTGCAGGCGGGCATTGACCTCGGCGTCGCGCGCCAGCGCCGCCGGCTCGTCATCGTGATTGGCGAACACGGCGTCCACCGACAAGCGTGCGGCCAGTGCTGCAACGGTGTCACTGGCCTTGCCATGGAACACCATGAGGCCTGCTCCCGTGCTGCCAGCCCCCCCAGCGCGCTGCGCCAACTGCTGCAGTTGCCCGTTCAGATCGACCAGCGATTCCCGGATGAATTCCACCCGCCGGTCGGCGCGCGGGAGCAGGTCCAGAATGTCGCTGTCAAAAACGAAAACGGCAAACACCTTTTCGCAGGATTTCAGCGCGTGGTGAAGCGCCGCGTTGTCATCGGTGCGCAGGTCCCGGCGAAACCACATCAGGCCGGTCTGGTATTTTTGGGGCATCCGGGGATGGTAGCCAAAACATGCGTCTGGCGCTGTGCCCGGGTCTGGTCATGGCCTTCCCGGAAACACCTGAAAGTGGGCGCTGCGCGTAAAATACCGGCATGGCTTCGGATCCCGGATCAATCAACCTCACGCACCACTTCCTCATTGCCATGCCGGGGCTGGACGACGAGGCGTTCGCCAAAAGCGTCGTCTACATGTGCGAACACAGTGACCGCGGCGCACTGGGGCTGGTCATCAACAAGCCCAGCGACATCAGCCTCAAGAAGCTGTTCGACAAAGTCGAACTGCCCCTGCACCGCAGCGACCTGACCGAGGCGCCCGTGTTCCAGGGCGGCCCGGTGCAGACCGAGCGTGGCTTCGTGCTGCACGAGTCGATGATGCCCGGCAATGAATCTATCTACGCCTCGACCATGACCATCCCTGGCGGCCTCGAAATGACCACCTCCAAGGACGTTCTGGAGGCCCTGTCGACAGGCGCCGGCCCACGCAAGGTGTTCGTCTCGCTCGGCTACTCGGCCTGGGGTGAGGGCCAGCTCGAATCTGAAATCTCGGACAACAGCTGGCTGACCGTGGCCGCTGATGCAGCGGTGATTTTCGACACCCCTGTCGAGCAGCGCTACGACCGGGCCTTGCTGCTGCTGGGCCTGCAGAGCTGGATGCTTTCTCCGGACGCTGGTCACGCATGAGCGCGAAGGCTTTGCCTTCCTCGGGCTCAAGCCCCCAGACCCCCCAGACATTTCTTGCTTTCGACTTTGGCCTCAAGCGCACCGGGGTGGCGAGCGGCAACACGCTGACCCGCACCGCAAGCCCGCAGGCCACCATCGCGGCCGAGGGTGATGCGCGCTTCACCGCGATTGCAGCAAGAATCAGGGAATGGCAGCCGGACGCCCTCGTCGTTGGCGTTCCCTTTCACCCCGACGGCGCCAGCCACGACAATACCGTGCGGGCGCGGAAGTTCGCCCGGCAATTGCGCGGGCGCTTCGGCTTGCCGGTGATGGAGGTCGATGAGCGCTACAGCACCACCGAAGCGATCGCCAGCGGCGCCGCGGATGCGGATGCGGCCTCGGCCTGCATCATTCTTGAGCAGTATTTAAGGAGCCTTCCATGAGCAGTTTGACCCTGGACGCCGAGGCGCTGTACAGCGACCTGCTGCGGAGCATGCGCGTCATGCTGGCCTCCTGCGCCGAGCCGCCACTGCTGGTCGGCGTGGCTTCTGGCGGCGCCTGGCTGGCCCAGCGGCTGCGCCGTGATCTCGACTTGAAGGAAGAGGCTGGCGTGCTGTCGTCGTCCATGCACCGTGACGACTTCTCGCAACGCGGCCTCGCATCCAGCGGTCAGACCCTGCTTCCCTTTGATGTGAACGGTGCCCACCTGATTGTGGTGGACGATGTGCTCTACACCGGGCGCACCATCCGCGCTGTGCTGAATGAACTGTTTGACTATGGCCGACCCGCCAGCGTGAAGCTGGTGGTGCTGGTGGACCGCGGCGGGCGAGAACTGCCGGTACAGCCCGACCTGGCCATGGCCCGTGTGGCCCTGCCAGCGACGCAGACGCTGGAACTGGCACAGTCACCCGAGGGGGTGTTCAGCTTCCAGGTGCAGGACCGGTAAGTCACAAGAGATAACCAAAAGACCCACAGACCAACGAGACGCAAGCAACAACAAGATCAGGCGCTGACGAGGAAACCCCACATGCTGTACCGACGAAATCCGCAACTCAACAAGAACGGCGAACTGATCCATCTGCTGTCCACCGAAGGTCTGCCCAAGGCCATCCTGACGCAGATTCTTGACACCGCGGCTAACTTCGCCAGCGTCAACAACCGCGAGGTGAAGAAGGTGCCCCTGCTGCGCGGCAAGAGCGTGTTCAACCTGTTCTTCGAGAACTCCACGCGCACCCGCACCACTTTTGAAATTGCGGCCACGCGTCTCTCGGCCGACGTGATCAACCTCGACATCGCCCGCTCTTCCGCCAGCAAGGGCGAGTCGCTGCTGGACACCATCGCCAACCTGTCCGCGATGGCGGCTGACATCTTCGTGGTCCGGCACAGCGAGTCAGGTGCGCCTTACCTGATCGCGCAGCATGTCGCGCCCCACGTGCATGTGGTCAACGCCGGCGACGGGCGCCACGCGCACCCGACACAGGGTCTGCTCGACATGTACACCATCCGCCACTACAAGAAGGATTTCAGTAACCTCACCGTGGCCATCGTCGGCGACGTGCTGCATTCGCGCGTGGCACGCTCCGACATCCACGCGCTCACCACGCTCGGCTGCCCCGAGGTGCGCGTGGTCGGCCCCAAGACGCTGGTGCCCGCCGACATGTCGCAGATGGGCGTACGGGTGTGCAACACGCTGGAAGAGGGCATCACAGGCGCCGATGTCATCATCATGCTGCGCTTGCAGAACGAGCGTATGTCGGGTGCACTGTTGCCCAGCAGCCAGGAGTTCTTCAAGAGCTTTGGCCTCACGCCGGAAAAGCTGCAACTGGCCAAGCCGGATGCCATCGTGATGCACCCGGGGCCGATCAACCGCGGGGTGGAAATCGACTCGGCGGTGGTGGACGGCAAGCAGAGCGTGATCCTGCCGCAGGTCACCTTCGGTATCGCTGTCCGGATGGCGGTGATGAGCATTGTGGCGGGGAATGAGGCTTGAGCCCCCACGGTCGCTCACTGCGTGTAGCTCCCTGCCCCCCAGGGGGGCCGCCCGCCTGTGGCCCGGCGAAGCCGGTTCCACGGCTCGTGCTTGGGAATACCCGCGCCCACCGTCGCTCGCTGCCTGTAGCTTCTGCGGGCCCTGCTCGCCCGCAGAAAGACGGGTGCTTACCGAGCTGTGATCCCGCCCCTTGTTTTGTGCTTTGCGGAGAAAAAGAATGAAGATACTCATCAAGAACGGCCGGATCATGGACCCGGCTTCCGGGCTGGACGCTGTTGGCGACATCGCGGTAGCGGCGGGGCGGATTGTTTCCATCCAGTCGATTCCTTCCGACTTCACGCCCAACCGCACGATTGACGCCACGGGCTGTGTGGTGGCGCCTGGGCTGATTGACCTGGCCGCGCGGCTGCGCGAGCCTGGCCATGAGCATGAAGGCATGCTGGAAAGCGAACTGGCCGCCGCCGTGGCCGGTGGTGTGACCAGTCTCGTTTGCCCACCCGATACCGATCCGGTGCTGGATGAACCCGGCCTGGTGGAGATGCTGAAATTCCGCGCTGAGAAGTTGCACCAGTCGCGCGTTTTCCCGCTCGGTGCCCTCACCCGTGCGCTGCAGGGCGAAACACTGACCGAGATGGTCGAACTGACTGAAGCCGGTTGCGTGGGCTTTGCGCAGGCCGAGGTGCCTTTGGCCAACACCCAGGTGCTGATGCGTGCGCTGCAGTACGCGGCCACCTTCGGCTACACCGTGTGGTTGCGACCGCAGGAGATGTATCTTGGCAAGGGTGTCGCCGCCAGCGGTGCGCTTGCGACGCGGCTTGGCCTCAGTGGCGTGCCGGTGGCGGCAGAGACCATTGCGCTGCACACAATCTTCGAACTGGTGCGTGCCACACTTGCCCGCGTACACCTGTGCCGCATCAGCAGCGCAGCCGGCATCGCGCTGGTCGCGCAGGCGAAGGCAGAAGGCCTGCCGGTGACGTGTGACGTCAGCATCAACAACCTGCACCTCACCGATGTGGACATTGGCTACTTTGACAGCCGTGTGCGACTCGACCCGCCTCTGCGCCAGCAACGCGACCGGGACGCCATTCGCGCGGCGCTGGCCAACGGCACCGTAGACGCGCTGGTATCGGATCACACCCCCGTGGACGAAGACGCCAAGACCCTGCCATTTGCCGAGGCCGAACCCGGTGCCACCGGGCTTGAACTTTTGCTTGGTCTGGCCTGCAAGTGGGGTGGAGACAGCGGCGCCGGGCTGGCCCGTTCGCTTGCTGTGCTGACCTGCGAGCCCGCGCGTGTGCTGGGCGCTTCGCTCGGCACGCTGCAGGCCAGCGCCGGGCGTCTGGTGCGCGGCGGGGTGGCAGACCTGTGTGTGTTCGACCCATCGGCCGACTGGACGGTGGTGCCCGAAGCCTTGCGCAGCCAGGGCCGGCACACACCATTTTCCGGTCACCAGTTGCCCGCCCGCGTGCGCTGGACGGTGGTGGGCGGCCAGGTCGCCTTCGACGCGGCGCTGTGATCCAACCGCGAAGCTGGTGACGCCATGAGATCGGCGGCCGTTGTCTGGAAATTGCTGCGCGCGAGTGTGCACGCGGTGCGCGGCTTTCTCACCATCAAGCTGCATTTCCCCAGACTGGAGCAGGCTGATCGGGAGGCGCGGGTGAACGCGTGGGCCGGGCAGATGCTGCGCATCGTCGACATCGAGCTTGAAGTCATCGGTACCCCCCCAGCAGGTGGGCCAGTGCTGCTGGTGGCCAATCACATCTCGTGGCTGGACATCCTCGTCATCCACGCGGCGCGCCACTGCCGGTTTGTCTCGAAGTCAGACGTCAAGCAATGGCCTTTTGTCGGTACGCTCGCCGACGGTGCGGGTACGCTCTATATCGAACGCGAATCGCGGCGCGATGCACACCGGGTGGTCGGGCAGATGGCTGATCGCTTGCGTGCCGGCGACATCCTTGCCGTGTTTCCGGAAGGAACAACGGGCGATGGCATCAGCCTCAAGCCCTTTCACGCCAACCTGATTCAGGCGGCGATTGAGGCCTCGGTGCCGATACAGCCTGTTGCACTCAAGTTCATTGACGCCTCGACCGGACAAACCAGCTTCGCCCCCAGCTATGTGGATGACGAAACGCTGGTCGGCTCCATCTGGCGAACCCTGCAGGCACGCCAGCTCAAGACCGTGGTGCGCTTCGGTGAGCCCCAGCCGCCCGAAGGGCAATCGCGCAGGACCTGGGCCCAGGCGCTGCGCGACGAGATCGAGAGTCTGCGCGAGCGCTAGACAGGCTTTCGCCTCAGTGCGACCTTTGGGTAATTCCGTCTCTCACCTGTATGGGTGAGCTGCGTTTTGTCTGCCGCTCGCGGTGGGCAATGGATGAGGCGTATGTCAGTGAGTACCTACGCCCATCGGACCCCGGTACCTACGCCTGGGTCAAAAACGTGAACCTACAGTGAATTCACCGCAGCACAAAGTCGTGACAGCAATCCTGCTGCTCACTGCAGTGCTGGTTTTTTCAACTGTTCAAGGAGCTACTCATGAATCAAGACCGTATCGAAGGCAATTGGTTGCAGTTCAAAGGCAAAGTCAAGGAGCAGTGGGGCAAGCTCACCGACGACGATCTCGATGTGATCGACGGCAAGCGCGACCAGCTGCTCGGACGCCTGCAAGAGCGTTTTGGCATCACCCACGAAGAGGCCGAAACACAGGTCACCCAGTGGAAAGACCGCAATCCGACCAGCTTCTTCGAGCGTTATTGAGCGCTCTCCAGCCACCGGGCTGATCCCGCCAGCCACTCACAGGAATGCGCAGTACCGCATTCCTGCTCATCCCAAGGAGAAACCCATGAAAACACGATTGATGCTGTTGACCGCGATGATGTCCTGCACCCTGGCAGGCCATGCCATGGCGTTGACCAAAGACGAATACAGCGCAGGTAAAACCCGCATTTCTGCAGACTATAAAGCCAGCCGTGACCAATGTGGCGCCATGAAAGCCAACGCCAAGGACATCTGCGTCTCGGAGGCCAAAGGTGTCGAAAAAGTGGCCAGGGCCGAACTGGAAGCGCAGTACAAGCCGAGTGCGAAAAACACAGAGAAAGTCGCGCTCGCCAAAGCCGATGCCGTGTACGACACCGTCAAGGAAAAATGCGATGACCTTGCCGGCAATGCCAAGGACGTGTGCGTGAAAGATGCCAAGGCCGCGCTGGTCAAGGCCAAGGAAGACGCCAAGGTCATGAAGGTGTCAGCAGACACCAGCAAGGACAAGGCCGAGAAGATGACCGACGTCAAGAAAGACGCCAACGCCGAAAAGCGCGAGGCGGACTACAAGGCCGCCAACGAACGCTGCGACGCCATGACAGGCGCCGCCAAAGACGGCTGCCAGAACGATGCCAAGCTCAAATTTGGCATGAAGTGAACGCGCGGCCTGCGGGTGATGTGAATCACTTCAGGCGCTTGTTCCATACACCGTTCACCATCCCGGTTGCCTTTGGCGGGCACCGGGATGTTCCACGTGAACCTTGCCGATGTCACGGCGTGAATGATCTGCGCATCGGATGACACCAGCAGATACACTGACGACCAGGTTTTTGAACGGTGCACGACAACATGCGCCGCACCGTGGTCCTTGGCCGTGTTTAGGTGCCTGCCAATGTGAAGCGGAACACCGCTCCTTTGTCGACCTCACTCTCGGCCCACAGCTTGCCGCCGTGTTTGGCAACGATGCGCTTGACCTTTGCAAGGCCAATACCCTGTCCGGCTGAGCCGGGCACGGTTTCGATGCGCTGAAAGGGTTCAAACAGGGTGTTCACATATGCCATGTCGAATCCAGCTCCGTTGTCCCGAACAAAGAAAATGGTTTCGCCGTTCTCACCGATTTCACTGCCGACTTCGATGAGGCTTTGGTCGCGGTTGGCAGTGAAATTCCATGCATTCAGGATCAGTTCGTGCATGGCCTCGGTCACCAGATCAGGGTCTGCCCAGGTCAGCAGCTGGGGCTGCACCAGCGTGAGAAGTTGACGCAGGGGATGCTGGCGTTTCAGGTCAGACAGCTGGGTCGTGGCGAGTTGCCCCAAGTCGGCGGTGGCCCGCTGAAGCCTGCGCCGGGACAGGTTGGCGAAGTAGAGCAATGCATCGGCGCGAAGATTGACCTGTTCAATGCTGGCAGCGATGCGTTCGAGGTAGTGCTGCCCCTGTCCGCTGGCGACTTCTTCTTTCAACCGGTGGCCAAAGCCGCCGATGGCAATCAGTGGCTGGCGAAGATCGTGTGCCAGCGAGTAAGACAGCATTTGCAGGTCTTCGGTGGTCCGCTCCAGCTCCGTCGTTCGCCGGAGTACCCGTCGCTCCAGATCGGCATTGAGCCTTTCAATTTCCTCGCGGACTTTCTTGCGTTCCGTGATGTCCCAGGCCATGACGACAAAACCAGTCAGCAGGTTGTCGGGGTCATGCAGGGGGGATGTGGACACCAGCACGGAAACCACGGAGCCGTCCTTGCGGCGATAAGTCCAGTCCCGCATCTCGGGAATGCCCATGGCCGCGCTCCACCACATGCTCTTGCCCGGGGCCACGGCCTGATCCAGCTGCGTGCTCAGTTCGCTGGCGCGCGCCTTGAGTTCCTCGTCGAGATGGACAAGGCGTATGTTCTTCTGCTGAATCAACTCCGCAGCCGAATAACCCACCAACCTCTCAAAAGCGGGATTCACGCTGGTGATGAGGCCTGATGGCGTCATCGAGGCAACGCCCGCCATCGCACTGTCAAACAGGAGCCTCTGGAAATTTCGTTGCCTCACCAGCTCCTGGTTCAGCTCCTTCTCGCGGCGCACCAGCAGCCGCAGGTCCATCTGACGAATGACTTGCCGGCTCAGCGCCTCTAGTGCAGTGATCTGCTCATGGGTCAGCGTCTTGGGTCGGTCGTCAAATACACATAGCGTTCCGATGGCGCTGCCGTTTTTGGTCAACAGCGGGGCACCAGCATAAAAACGGATATTCGGGTGGCCCGTCACCGCCGGGTTGTCCACGAAGCGCTGGTCGTTGGTAGCATCCGGAATTTCAAACACATCTCTCCCGAGAATCGCATGACCGCAGAAGGACACATCGCGGGCGCCTTGGTGGGCCTCAAATCCGACGCGACTCTTGAACCACTGGCGGTCTTTGTCGACCAATGAAATCAGGGCCATCGGTACCCCGCAAATCTGGGCAGCAAGCCGCGTGAAGTCGTCAAACTCGGCTTCGGCTGCCGTATCGAGAATGTCGTATCGGTAAAGCGCTGCAAGGCGCTCGTTGTCATTGGCGGGGATGGGCGCTGGTTTCAAGGAGCCACTCCAGGGCATTTGCGGGGAATCATCCAGATGGTGTCTTGAAGAGATGGTTGTTTCAAGTCGGATAACAGGCCAGATTGTTGCTGCCGTTGTGCCCGGCTTGCCTGGCGGCAGCTGTCAGCCTGACGAGGGATATCAAAAGTAATACCTACTTACTGCTTTGGCGTGGGCTACATAAAGTACGACCCGGTGTGAGCCTGAAAGTTGCATCATCCGCCCACCAGAAGACCCGGGGGATTCAGCCGGATTACTGGTGTTGATGGACTGTCACCCTCATCGGCGCATGACGAATGTGAAAGGTGCATTTGATTTGGTTTGCAGGCGCCAAGTGTGCAGCGCTTTTTGAAGTGCTGCACCAAACATCGGAGGCGGCAAGCTGCAAACCATGGAGATTGCGGGCCGCTGACTGGTCTACAAAGCAGCCCTGAAGGCCCGTGGACGGACGTCTGGCGAGGTGGTACCACCAACAGGAATCGAACCTGTATCTAGCGCTTAGGAGGCACTCGTTCTATCCATTGAACTATGGCGGCACGGCTGCCTGTGTTGCAGCGCTGTGAATTGTATGCGGTGGGTGGTGCGCGGCGTGGGGCACCCGAGGTGCGACGAGCCCTCAACCTACTTTGAGAGCAGCCGCATGGCTTCTTCCAGCCCCTTGATGGTGAGCGGGTACATGCGTTGATTCACCAGCTGCTGGATCACGCTGATGCTTTGCCGGTACTGCCACACGCCTTGCGGCTCCGGGTTGATCCAGGCAAATTTGGGGAAGGCGTTGGTCAGGCGCTGCATCCACTCCGCTCCGGCTTCTTCATTGTTGTACTCCACACTGCCGCCGGGCTGCAGGATTTCGTAGGGGCTCATCGTGGCGTCACCGACAAAGATGAGCTTGTAGCCCTTGTTGTACTTGCGGATGATGTCCCAGGTGGGAAACTTCTCGCTGAAGCGGCGGCGGTTGTTCTTCCACATGAAGTCGTAGACGCAGTTGTGGAAGTAATAGAACTCCAGGTGCTTGAACTCGGCCTTGACCGCTGAGAACATTTCTTCCACGCGGTGGATGTGCTCGTCCATCGTGCCGCCCACGTCCATCAGCAGCAGCACCTTCACGTTGTTGTGGCGTTCCGGCACCATCTTGATGTCGAGCCAGCCGGCGTTGGCGGCGGTGGAGCGGATGGTGTCGTCAAGATCCAGTTCCTCGACGTTGCCCTGGCGGGCGAACTTGCGCAGTCGGCGCAGCGCCACCTTGATGTTGCGCGTGCCCAGCTCCTGTGTGTCGTCGTAGTCCTTGTAGGCGCGCTGGTCCCACACCTTCACCGCACTCTTGTTGCGGCTCTTGTCCTGGCCGATACGGATACCCTGCGGATTGAAACCGTTGGCACCAAACGGCGAAGTGCCGCCGGTACCAATCCATTTGCTGCCGCCCTCGTGGCGCTCCTTCTGCTCTTCAAAACGCTTTTTCAGCGTTTCCATGAGCTCTTCCCAGCCCATTTTCTCGATCCTGGCCTTCTCTTCGGGGCTCAGTTCCAGCTCCAGGTTCTTTCGCAGCCATTCGAGGGGAACCTCCTTGGTGAAGTCCGCGATCATTTCCACGCCCTTGAAGTAAGCCGCGAACGCGCGGTCGAACTTGTCGTAGTGCTTTTCATCCTTCACCAGCACGGTGCGGCTCAGGTAGTAGAAGTCGTCGATCTTGTAGGCGCCCTCGCCAAACTCGCTCTCAGGTGAGCCACTGTTGGGCCCGACTACACCGGCTTGCAGTGCTTCAAGCAGCATCAGGTATTCCTTGACCGAGACCGGCAGCTTGGCCGAACGCAGGGTGTAGAAGAAATCGATCAGCATGGCGGCGTTCGGCTAGTACTGGCGTTTGTCCAGCAGGTAGAGCAACTGGGCTTTCACTTCTGGCCACTCGCCAGCGACCAGGCTGTACATCACCGTGTCGCGGATGGTGCCGTCGCGGCGCATCGCGTGGCCACGGATCACGCCGTCCTTGCGCGCACCGAGCCGCTCGATGGCGCGCTGTGACGCGTGATTGAAATTGTCTGTGCGCCAGCCGACCAGGTTGCAGCTAAGCGTGTCAAACGCGTGGCTGAGCATCAGCAGTTTGCAGGTGGTGTTGACATGGGTGCGCTGACAGCGTTTGGCGTACCAGGTGTAGCCAATTTCCACGCGCTTCACGGCGGGCAGAATGTCGTGGTAGCTGGTGCTGCCAAGCACGGTGCCGGTGCCTTCGTCGGTCACCGCAAAGGCCATGCGCTTGCCTTCGGCGCGCATCTGCAGTGCGTCCTCGATGTACTTACGTGTCTGGTCTGGCTCAGGCACCGAGGTGACGCGGATGTTCCATAGCTCGCCATCGGCCGCTGCGGCGGCCAGGCCTGCCTCGTGCGACAGGTCCAGTGGCACCAGGCGGATGCCACGGGCTGACAGGGTGACGGGTTCCACAAAAGCCATGGCAGTCAGGCCTTATCAGCGGTTGTGCCGCTGCATGAACACCAGCTTCTCGAACAGCGTCACATCCTGTTCGTTCTTGAGCAGCGCACCGACCAGTGGCGGCACTGCCACCTTGTCGTCCTTGCTTTGCAGCGCCTCCAGCGGAATGTCTTCTGCCACCAGAAGCTTCAGCCAGTCGAGCAGTTCGGAGGTAGAGGGCTTCTTTTTCAGACCCGGCAGGTTGCGCACGTCGTAAAACGTCTTCATGGCCGCCGCCAGCAGCTCTTTCTTGAGGCCCGGGAAATGCACGTCCACGATCTGCTTCATGGTGTCGGCGTCGGGGAACTTGATGTAGTGGAAAAAGCAGCGGCGCAAAAAGGCGTCGGGCAGTTCCTTTTCGTTGTTCGAGGTGATGAAGACCAGCGGGCGGTGCTTCGCCTTGATGAGTTCGCGTGTTTCGTACACATAGAACTCCATGCGATCAATCTCGCGCAGCAGGTCGTTCGGAAACTCGATGTCGGCCTTGTCAATCTCGTCGATCAGCAGCGCGACGGGCTCATCGGCGGTGAAGGCCTGCCACAGCACGCCCTTGACGATGTAGTTGTGGATGTCCTTGACCTTCTCGTCGCCCAGCTGCGAATCGCGCAGGCGGCTGACCGCGTCATATTCATACAGGCCCTGCTGCGCCTTGGTAGTGGATTTGATATGCCACTGCAGCAGCGGCAACTTGAGTGCCTGCGCCACCTCTTCGGCCAGCATGGTTTTGCCGGTGCCCGGCTCACCCTTGACGAGCAGGGGCTTCTTCAGCGCAGAAGCCGCATTCACGGCCAGCATGAGGTCGGGGGTGGCGACGTAGTTTTGGGAGCCTTGGAATTTCATGGGCATGGGGCGACTTTGGAGCAACGATGAGTGGCGACTGAGGAGAATCAGACGGGGGCTGTTAAGCGGTCGGACTTCCAGGGTGCAAGAGCTGACCTTGCTGGAACTGGGCGCCCTGGCTTTCTCGCCCAGATATAATCCGCAGTTGTTTTATACGATGAATTCTCACCAGATTGTGCGCGCAAAATGATTAAGCTGTTGACCACGATATTCGCTGTAGCTGTCTCTTGTGTGACGGTTTCCAGCTTCGCCCAGGAGATCAAGGGCGACGCCAAGGCAGGCGAAACCAAGAACGCCATGTGCATCGGCTGCCACGGCATCAAGGGCTACCAGGCCTCCTTTCCCGAGGTGTATCGGGTTCCGATGATTTCCGGGCAAAGCGGCAAGTACATCGTCTCGGCCCTGAACGCTTACAAGAAGGGCGAGCGTAAACACCCGTCGATGCGGGCGATTGCCCAGTCACTCAACGATCAGGACATGGCTGACCTTGCCGCTTACTATGAAGCCGATGGCGTGGTTGCCGCAGCTGCACTGCCCGCAGAGCCTTCGAAGAAGCCCAGCGCTGAGGTGCAAGCCCTGCTCAACAAGGCCAACTGCGCGTCTTGCCACGGCGCCAACTTCAGCAAGCCGATTGACCCCGCTTACCCCAAGCTCGGCGGGCAGCATGCCGATTACCTCTTTGTGGCGCTCAAAGCCTACAAGGTGGACAACAATCCGAAAGTTGGCCGCGCCAATGCCATCATGGCCGGCATGGCCAAGCAGTACACCAACGCCGAGCTGAAGCAACTCGCCAACTACATGGCCTCGTTGCAAGGCGATCTCAAAACGGTGCCGCAAAGCCGGTTTCGCTGAGATTCGACTGAAGCATTGAAAAAGCCGCCCGCGAGGCGGCTTTTTTGTGCGCAGCCGCAGTGGCCCACTCGGAGGCGCCCTTCGACGGGCTCAGGACGAACGGAATTCCCTCGGCAACCGTGGAGGCTAATCTCTCGTGGCCTGCCGTTGCACGCAGTCGATGTAGGCGGCCCCATCCGGCGGCCGGCCTGCGCGCTGGCTCTCCCAGACCATCTGGCCCAGGCAGTCCATGGCCTCATGGTGTGCCTCGTGCAATGACTGGCGCTTGGCGGCCAGAAGCTCCACCGCCTGCCGTATGCCGCGCGGCTGGTCGATGGAGCATTGCTCGCTGATCGACAGGTGCATCGACAGGTGCAAAAAGGGGTTGGTCTTGCCCGACTCTACGTCGTACATCCTGAGCAGCGCCGCGTCGGTATCGGCCAGGTCTGCGTGGTACTCGGGGTGTTCCGCAATCCACTGGCTGGCCAGTGTTTCGATGGCCTCCATCGGCTGACCGGCCTGTGTCTTGGCATACACCGAGCAGAAGAAGCGGCGCACGTCGGCTTGGGAGGGGGTGAACATACAAGCCCGATTATCGGGTCTGCCCGGTATGCAACGCACTTGCATCGCCCGGCGGCGTCCTACAGACAGGCAGTGGATGGCTCGTTACATTGGCTTGCACGATGGCGCACTTCCGGGGCAGGGCCATCTGTTTACACCACATCCCGGCGAGGAGATTTCAAAATGAAGGCAACACGTATCGCAGGCATCGTCCTGATTGTTATTGGCCTGGCCGGCTTTTTCACCGGCGGTTTCAGCTTCACCAAGGACACCACGGCCGCCAAGATCGGGCCGATAGAGCTCACCGTCCAGGAAAAGGAATCGGTGAACATTCCTCAGTGGCTGAGCATCGGCGCCGTGGTGGCAGGCGCCGCCTTGCTGGCTCTGGGTTTCCGCAAGTCCTGAGCAACGCTCACGGGCGGTGAACGCTCAGCAGGCGTGAGATCGCCTGCGCTGCCGCCCGCAGGTGCGGCAGCATGGTGTCCTGCATGGTCTTGGCGCTGGTCCTGTTGGCCTGGCCGCTGATGTTCAGTGCAGCCACCGTCTGGCCGGCGCGGTTGGTGATGGGCGCAGCCATCGACACCAGCCCTTCTTCCAGTTCCTGATTCACCAGCGACCAGCCTTGTTTGCGCACCTGCGCAACCTTGGCGACCAGCTCTTTCATGTCGGTCACGGTGTGTCTGGTGCGCGCGGTCCGGTCTGAATTGCGCAGGCACTGCATCAGCTCGGCCTCGGGCAGGCCCGCCAGCAGCATCCGTCCCATCGACGTGCAGTAAGCGGGCAGGCGAGAGCCCACCCCCAGGCTGATGCTCATGATCTTGTGGGTCGGCACGCGCAGGACATACACAATGTCGGTGCCGTCCAGCACGGCGGCCGAGCAGGACTCCTTGATCTCGGCGACCAGCGACTCCATCACCGGCTCGGCGAGGTTCCAGATCGGCATGGACGACAGATAAGCAAACCCCAGATCGAGAATGCGCGGCGTGAGGCTGAAGTGCTTGCCATCGGTGCGCACATAGCCCAGCGTTTCCAGTGTCAGCAGGATGCGGCGGGCACCGGCGCGCGTCAGACCGCTGCGGCCCGCCACTTCGGTCAGGGTTTGCCGGGGTGCATCGGCACTGAAGCTGCGAATCACCTCCAGCCCGCGGGCGAACGATTGCACATAGGCATCGCCAGGTTTGGGCGCTTGAGGCCGGGTGTCTGCGGCGTTTGCCATGGGGGGTGAATTCTCCTAAAATTCATTATACGAACTATTGTTCAATATACGAACAAAAATAGCTGGCTGCAGCATTGAGCCGTATCCCTGTTTTCTGGTTTTCTGGCACTTTGCTGGAACCGCCCCTGCAGTGAACCCGGTCAAGTCACCAGCAGCAACCCGGAGACTTTCCATGATCAACAAAATTGCGCTTTCCGTCGCCGATGCCATGGCGGACGTGAAAGACGGCTCCACCATTCTGATTGGTGGCTTTGGCACGGCAGGCATTCCCAACGAACTCATCGATGGCCTGATTGAGCAGGGCGCCAAAGACCTCACCGTGGTCAACAACAACGCCGGCAACGGTGAGACGGGCCTGGCTGCGCTGCTCAACACCGGGCGGGTGCGCAAGATCATCTGCAGCTTTCCGCGTCAGGCCGACAGCCAGATTTTCGATGCGCTGTACCGCAGCGGCAAGCTGGAACTCGAACTTGTGCCCCAGGGCAATCTGGCCGAGCGCATCCGTGCGGCGGGAGCGGGTATCGGTGCCTTCTTCTGTCCGACCGGCTACGGAACCGAGTTGGCCGGTGACCGTGAAACGCGCGAGATCAACGGCAAGCACTATGTGCTGGAGTACCCCATTCATGGCGATGTGGCTTTTGTGAAAGCCGAATGTGGCGACCGCTGGGGCAACCTGACCTACCGCAAGGCGGCGCGCAACTTCGGGCCGGTGATGGCCACAGCTGCCCGCAAGACGATTGCCACGGTGCATGACATCGTCGAACTCGGCGCGCTTGATCCTGAAACTGTCGTCACGCCGGGCATCTTCGTGCACCGGATCGTCCGCATTGAACGTGTGGCGACGCAGGCGGGGGGATTCAAGAAATGAGAGCCCCCCGTTGCTGCTCACTGTGCGTAGCAGCCTCCCCCCTCAAGGGGGCGGCGCCTGCGGCCTGGCAGAGCCAGTTCCGCGGCGCCTGCTGGTATCAGATGGCGTTCAGCTCGGGTGCTGAGGCGCACCGAACTACCTCATGGAGCAATTGACATGACAACTACTTACCAACGCCGCACCAAGGACCAGCTGGCAGCCCGCGTGGCGCAGGACATTTTTGACGGCGCTGTCGTCAACCTGGGCATCGGCCAGCCGACCCTGGTAGCCAACCACCTGCCCGCCGGGCGCGAGGTGGTGCTGCACAGCGAAAACGGCATTCTGGGCATGGGCCCTGCGCCCGCCGAGGGTCAGGAAGACTACGACCTCATCAACGCCGGCAAGCAACCGGTGACGCTGCTGGCCGGTGGTGCGTACTTTCACCATGCCGACAGCTTCGCGATGATGCGTGGCGGTCATCTCGACATCTGCGTTCTGGGTGCGTTTCAGGTCTCGGCTACCGGCGACCTCGCCAACTGGAGCACCGGCGAGCCGGGCGCGATTCCGGCTGTTGGCGGCGCCATGGATCTGGCCATCGGCGCCAAGCAGACCTGGGTGATGATGGACCTGCTGACGAAAAAGGGCGAGAGCAAGGTGGTCCATCGCTGCACCTACCCCCTCACCGGCATTGGCTGTGTCAAGCGCATCTATTCCGACCTGGCCACCTTGGCCTGTACTCCCGAAGGCCTGAAGCTGATCGACAAGGTCGACGGCCTTGAACACGCTGAGCTTGAAAAACTGCTGGGTCTGCCGGTAGCCGTTTGAGTACGGACGCCGAACCGCATCCCCTTGTGAACGACCTTCAAAGAACGAGACCATCATGACCGAAGCCTTTATCTGTGACGCCATCCGTACCCCCTTTGGCCGCTACGGCGGCGCCCTCAGTAGCGTGCGTGCTGACGATCTGGGTGCGATTCCACTGAAGGCGCTGATGGCGCGCAACCCGAAGGTGGACTGGCAGGCGGTGACCGACGTGATCTACGGCTGCGCCAACCAGGCCGGCGAAGACAACCGCAACGTCGCCCACATGGCCTCACTGCTGGCGGGCTTGCCCATCGATGTGCCAGGTGCCACCATCAATCGCCTCTGCGGTTCGGGCCTGGACGCACTGGGCACGGCTGCGCGGGCGATCAAGTCGGGCGAGGCCACGCTGATGATTGCGGGTGGCGTGGAAAGCATGAGCCGCGCGCCCTTCGTGATGCCCAAGGCCGAGAGCGCCTTCAGTCGCAGCAACGCGGTGTACGACACCACCATCGGCTGGCGCTTCATCAACAAGCTGATGAAGGAGCAGTACGGCGTCGATGCCATGCCCGAGACGGCGGAGAACGTCGCCACCGACTACAAAATCAGCCGCGAGGATCAGGACAGGATGGCACTGGCCAGCCAACTGAAGGCAGTGGCCGCGCAGAAAAGCGGTTACTTCGACAGTGAGATCACCCCGGTGACGATTGCCCAGAAAAAGGGCGATGCCCTTGTGGTCAGCAAAGACGAGCATCCGCGTGAAACGTCGATGGAGTCGCTGGCCAAACTCAAGGGCGTGGTGCGGCCTGACGGCACCGTGACGGCGGGAAATGCCAGCGGCGTGAACGACGGCGCCTGTGCGCTGCTGCTGGCCGATGAAGCCACCGCCGCAAGGAATGGCCTCACGCCCCGCGCGCGCGTCGTCGGTATGGCCACCGCCGGTGTGGCGCCGCGTGTCATGGGCATTGGCCCGGCGCCTGCCACACAGAAAGTACTGGCGCTGACCGGTCTCACCATCGCGCAGATGGATGTGATCGAACTCAACGAAGCGTTTGCCGCACAGGGCCTGGCAGTGCTGCGCATGCTGGGTGTACGTGACGACGACCCGCGCGTCAATCCCAACGGCGGTGCGATTGCGCTGGGTCACCCGCTGGGTGCCAGCGGCGCGCGCCTTGCTACCACGGCAGTCAACCAGCTGCACAAGACGGGCGGACGCTACGCGCTGTGCACCATGTGCATCGGTGTGGGGCAGGGCATTGCCGTGATTCTGGAGCGGGTTTGATCAGCGCCGAGCTGTTGATGATCGCTGCTCGCGCAACGATGGAGTAAACGCCGGGATGCGCGTCGGCGTCACCATCGTCCCAGGCTGTTGCCGGGCTGGGTAACATGTCCTGTGCCCCGGCTATTTCGCTCCACCCCGACTTCAACACCTGCCCATGACCTTTGAGATCATTACCGACCCGTATTTCTATGCGGTGGCGGTGCCAGCAGTGGTGATGCTGGGCATCAGCAAAAGCGGGTTTGGTGCGGGCTTCGGTTCGCTGGCCGTGCCCCTGATGGCGCTGACGGTGACGGTACCGCAGGCGGCTGCCATCCTGATGCCTGTGCTGTTGCTGATGGACCTGTTGGGCCTGACGGCTTTTCGCCGCGACTTCGATGCCACGTTCGCCCGCTTCCTGATTGCCTGGGGGCTGGTGGGCACCGTGATTGGTGCCTTGCTCTTCAAGGCGCTGGATCCGAAGCTGGTGGCGGGCATTGTGGGTGCGTTCACCTTGCTCTTTCTGGCGCAGCGCCTGCTCTTTCCGCCGCGCCCCGACAGCCCACCACCACCGCGCTGGCTGGGTGCCTTGCTCACCATCACGTCGGGCTTCACCAGCTTTGTGGCGCACGCCGGTGGGCCACCGATCAGCGCCTACGTGATTCCTATGCGGCTGAGTCCGGTGCGCTTCACCGCCACCATGGCAGTGTTCTTTTTTGCCATCAATTTGTCCAAGTGGATTCCCTATGCGTGGCTGGGGCTGCTGGACATGCGCAACATGGCGACGTCGATGGTACTGCTGCCACTGGCACCCGTAGGGGTGTGGCTGGGTGTGCGGCTGGCCCGGCGCATCAGCCCGGTATATTTCTATCGCCTGCTCTACACCGGGATGTTCCTGACCGGATGCAAGCTGCTGTGGGACGGCTTTCGCTGAACGTCACGTAAACGTCACCTGCACGACAGCGATTGCCGGAGCCCGGTCGGGCACCTGTTCCAAAACTGTCAATTTCTGTAAGAATGACAGTAAGCTGACGACCATGATTCTTGAGACTCGGCGCACCAGTCGCCGGCCTTCTGTTTTCTCCCCCACAACCTGATGACCACTGTCGTTTTCGCGGATCTCGTTGGCAGCACCAGCATGTTTGAGCGCCTGGGGGATGAGACCGCCTCACGGTTTGTCACCCAGCTGATTGGCGTGCTGAGCCAGGTGTTCGAGCAACACAAGGGACGGGTCGTGAAACTGCTGGGCGACGGCCTGTTCGTGGTGTTCCCGAACGAGGGGGACGCACTGGCGGCATGCATCAGCATCCAGAAGCGCTTGCAGGACAAGCCCATCTACCCGGGTGGCAGTGGGGCGCCGGTGCAGATGCAGATGGGCATCGAGTCGGGTGAGGTGGTGGAAATTGACGGCGACTGCTTTGGCGACACCGTCAATTCAGCTGCCCGGCTGGCCGATCTGGCCGGCGCTGCACAAATTCTCACGACAGAAAACGTCTGGACAGCCCTGCTGCCCGGGCAGCGGGCGTCACTGCGCAGTCTGGGCCCGATGTACCTGCGTGGCCGTGCCGGTGCCAGCCATGTGTACCGCGTGGAATGGCAGACTGGCCGTGACGAAGACGCCACCATGGTCGGGCGTTCGATGGCGACGGACGCGCGCCAGGCTTTTCTGGAACTGCTGTTTGGCGACCAAAGCCTGAAAGTCAATCCTGGCAGCAGCAAAGTTGCTCTGGGCCGGTCCAGTGACGCGGTGCTGGTGATCAACGATCCACGGGTCTCCCGCATGCACGCCACGCTGGAGTGGCGCGGTGGCAATTTTGTGCTGACCGATGCCTCCAGTTACGGCACCTGGGTCTACATGGGCAACCAGACCGAGGCCGTGGTACTCAGGCGCACCGAGTGCTATCTGGTGGGCAGCGGACAGATTGTCCCGGGCTGCGACCGCGCAGACGAAAACGCCCCCGCCATCTCGTTTTCCATCCGCACTTGAGGCTGTCGTGCAGGTGCCTGTTCAGCGGCGATCGGGTGCGGGGTGCAGGCTAAAATCAGTTGAGTCCATTTGTAACAACAAGGACCAGCGGACGGGGCAGCGTGGCGTTACGGCAGCGTGGTGTTCCCGGCAGGCGGTGTTTTCTTCCACTCCCCACCCATGAGCATCAAGAAGCTTGGCCGATATGAACTGATCCGGGTGCTCGGCAAGGGCGCCATGGGTCTGGTGTACGAGGGGCGTGATCCCAACCTCGACCGGCGCGTGGCGATCAAGACCATCAAGGTCGAGAACCTTTCTGAGGAAGCTGCTGCCGAATACGAGGTGCGCTTTCGCACCGAGGCACGCTCAGCGGCCCGCCTGCAGCACCCGAACATCGTCAGCGTGTACGACTCCGACCGCGACGGCGATATCGCTTTTCTGGTGATGGAGTTCATCGCTGGCGATGACCTCAAGCACCACCTCGACAAGGGCGAGTTGTATTCGCTGGAGCAATCGCTCACCATCATGACCGACCTGCTCTCGGCGCTCGACTACGCGCACCGCCAGAGCATTGTTCACCGCGACATCAAACCGGCCAATCTGCTGATCGAAGCCAGCGGTCGCGTGAAGCTGACCGACTTTGGCGTGGCGCGTATTCAGGATTCTGGCGAAACCACGCGCACCCAGGGCTCCATCGTCGGCACGCTCAAGTACATGTCGCCGGAGCAGGTCCAGGGCCTGCCGATTGACGCCCGTGCCGACCTGTTTGCGGCCGGCATCGTGCTGTATCAGTTGCTGACCGGCAAGCGCCCGTTTGACGGCGACACCGACTTCGCCACCATCCAGCAGATTGTTGGTCACAACCCCGCGCCACCCAGCACCTTCAACCCCAAGCTTCCCGCTGCGATGGATGGGGTGGTGGCGCGCGCGCTGGCCAAAAAACGCGATCAGCGCTACGCCACTGCCCAGGAGTTCTCTGCGGCGCTGGAAGCCGCCGCCCGAGAGGCGGCCGACCCCACCGTGCTGCCACCTGCTGTTGAAGGGGGCCCGGGCCGGCAATCCACCTGGACCTCGACTCTGCTTGCGGGCGAAGCGCTGACCGGGCTGCAATCGGGCACCAGCGGCGGCGTCTCCACCGTGACGCAGGAAGTGGAACTGGTCTACTGGAAAGACATCAAGGAATCCACCGATCTGGAAGACATCCAGGGCTTTCTCGACAAATTCCCTTCGGGCATTTACGCCGATCTGGCCCGGCGGCGCCTGCGCAAGCTGGGTGGCGGAAGTGGCGAGGACTCCGACGTTCGCCAGAGAACCGGAACCCTGGTGGTGCCGCGATCTGCGGTGACCCCTTCGTCGCCTGCGGGAACAGCTGATCCCGATGGCGCATGGTCGGCCCTGGAGCAGGCGGCGCGGGCGGCACCCGCAGCCGCTGGTCCTGCTGCCTCACCCACAAGTGCCCCGCATCCGGCGTCTGACGATCCTGACGCCACGCGATTGGGCGCCCCCGTGGTCAGGCCACCCGCAGGGGCTGCGGTTGATGTTGTTGATGCGTCTGCGGTTGTTTCGGCGTCTGACGACAAAGCAGCTGCAGACAACTCAGTCGCTACTGAGGAGTCCTCGCGCCCCGCTACGGTAATTACTGCAGACGCTTCGGCGAGCGAACAAACACCTGCCAGCGAGACGTCAGCGCCTTCAAGTGAAGAAGCGGCGGCGTCAGCGCCCCCTGTTTCCACCACGCCGCGTACGCCTGCGTCGGCGGCACCTTCCCGTCGCGGCGTCTGGGTTGTGGCGGCGGTGGCTCTGTTGGTCGTGGGCGGTACTGTGTTCAAGCTGTCGTCGGGGTCAGGTGCCACGGCGTCAGCGCCTGATGCAGCGGCTGTGTCGCCAGACGCCTCCCCAGCATCGAACGAGAGCCCATCCACCCCACAGCCAGCACAGGCGGCTGCAGTGGCGCCTGCAGCGTCAGCGGCATCAGCGCCGTTGAGTTCAGCGTCGGCTGCCAAAGCAGCCGCGGTGGCGGCTGCACGCAAGGCTGCCATCGAGAAAGAACGGGCTGCCAAGGCGGCAGCGGCCAAACAAACCGCTGAACGCGCACCAGACCGCCCCTCCGCACCGGAGCGCTCATCCACTGCAGCGGTCCCTGCGCCAGCGGCTGCCGCCACGGCCACGGGCCCCCGCCAGGCCTGCGAAGGGCGCGTGCTGATTGGTTTCCAGATTTGCATGACCGAGCAATGCGCCAAGCCAGAATTTGCCAATCGCCCGGTCTGCCTGGAGCGGCGCGCGGCAGAGCAGCGGCGCCGTGAATCGGAGCAAATCCGGAACTGACGGCGGCTGGCGCTGATACGAGCGCTACAGCGCCGTCATCAGTCACGCCAGCCAGCGGGACGGCGCTGGCCCTGCTGCCTTTCCTGGGCCAGTTGTTCCTCCAGCTGCAGGCGCCCTTGTGTCGCCACAGCAATCAGCTTGCTGCGGTCCTTGCGGTGCGGATACATCTGCTCGAACAGGGCCAGGTTGTGCTGGCGAAAACGCATCGCAGCCTGCCGCGCTTCGTGCGGTGACTGACCCAGAACCTCCAGCGCGGTCCGGGCGCTGCGCAGGCTGGACTCAAAGACCTCGCGCTCCACACGCATCACGCCTCGGTCGCGCAACTGGTTCCAGTGGGTGACGTCGCGGGCGCGCGCCACGATCTGCAGTTGCGGAAAGTGTTCGTGCACCAGGTCCACGATCTTCATCGACTGCTCGACGTCATCGACCGCAAGCACCAGAATCCGGGCGTTGGCGGCGCCCGCCGTGCGCAGCAGGTCGAGGCGCGTGGCGTCGCCGTAAAACACCCGGTAGCCAAACGCGCGCACGGCTTCAATCATGTCGGCGTCGTGGTCCAGCACGGTGGCCTGAATGCCCTGCGCCAGCAGCATGCGCCCGACAATCTGTCCATAACGGCCAAAGCCGGCGATGATCACCGGTGCCTCCTGCGGCTCGGAGATCTCTTCCAGCGCAGGCCCGTTGCGCCCGGCATAGCGGGGCAGCAGCAGCTTGTCGATGGCCACCAGCAGCAGTGGGCTCAGCAGCATGGAGAGCGCCACAGCCCCGATCAGCAGCGACGCCACCTCAGCTGAAAACACCTGCGCGCCGGCGGCCGCCTGGAACACCACGAATGCGAATTCGCCGCCCTGGGCCAACAGCACCGTGAAGACTGGCCGTTCCTGGAAGGGCAGCTTCATCAGGGCCGCGAGGCCGTAGATCACCACCAGCTTGAGCAGCAGAAAGCCGAACAGGATGGCGGCCATCAGCCCCGGCGATTTCCACAGCACACCGAAGTCGATGCTCATACCGACGGCGATGAAGAAGAGACCGAGCAGCAGCCCCTTGAAAGGCTCGATGTCCGTCTCCAGCTCGCGCCGGTATTCACTCTCTGCCAGCAGCACGCCGGCAAGAAATGCGCCCAGCGCCATCGACAGGCCCACCAGCTGCATCAGCGCTGCAATGCCGACAACCAGCAGCAGCGAAGCAGCGGTGAAGATTTCGGGCGTTCCGCTGTTGGCAATCCAGCGCAGCAGCGGCCGCAGCATCAGCCGGCCGCCCAGGATGATGCCGCCGATCACGGCCAGGATCTTGATGCCTTCCAGCCAGCGGTTGCTGGAGGCCATCGCATCGCCATCTCCGCCCATGCTGCCCAGCAAGGGCAGCAGCGCCAGAATCGGAATCGCCGCCACGTCCTGAAACAGCAGGATCGAAAACCCGGCCTGCCCGCTGCGGGTCGGCATCAGGTTTCGCTCGCCGATGGCCTGCAGTGCAATGGCGGTTGATGAGAGCGCCAGACCGAGTCCGGCAACCAGCGCGATCTGCCAGCGCACGCCAAACGCCATGGCCACGCCAGTCAGCAGGGCGGCACAGGCCAGCACCTGCGCGCTGCCCCAGCCGAAAATCGGTCTGCGCAGGTTCCAGAGGCGCTGCGGCTCCAGTTCGAGGCCGACCAGAAAAAGCATCAACACCACGCCGAATTCAGCGAAGTGCAGGATATCCTGCACGTTAGTGACCAGCCCCAGTCCCCAGGGGCCGATGGCAATGCCGGCGCCGAGGTAGCCAATGATGGAGCCCAGGCCCAGTTTCTTGGCCAGTGGCACGGCAATCACTGCCGCCGCCAGATAGATGAAGCTGTTCGACAGCCAGGCCGGCGCCGTGCTCATGGGGCCACCCTCGCGGCTTTCATTTCATTCGATTTGTCATTCGCTTCACTGGGCCGGTCTTTCATCGGCACCACGCATGCTGCGCATTGTTCAAGGTCGTCCAGCTCCGGCCAGTCGGGATAGCTCTGCAGGCGCTGGCGGAACATGCCGACATGCGCGCTGACGGTGGCCCCGTCCACGCTGTGCGCGCCGTGCAGCACCAGCGGCGGAAGAAAGCGCATGCCACAGAGCGCAGCTGTTTGCTCGTAGGGCGGCAGGAAGGCATCAAAGAAGTAGCGGTTGTAGCCTTCGGGGTGGTAGGAGGACTCAGGCCCGCCGGTGGTGGCAACCAGCCACAGGTCCTTGCCCTGCAAAGCACGGCCGCGGCCCACCGATGAGGGTGCGCCACCTTCGGGGTCGTCGCTGCCGCCCCCATAGGCCCATCCGTAGGTCAGCACCTCGTCGATCCACAGCTTCTGCAACGCCGGCATCGAATACCACTGGATCGGGTGCAGCAGCACGATCAAACGGGCGCGCTCGAGAGCGGCCTGTTCGGCCGTCACATCAATCGCGTAGTCGGGGTAGCTCGAGTAGAGGTCCTGCACCACGGCGCGCGGAAGGCCCTTTGCTGTTTCCATCAGCGGCCGGTTGACGCGGGATTCACGCCACGCCGGGTGGGCCGCAATCACGTAGATGTCGGCATCACCAACGTTGACCCGTGCAGCTGCGCCGTTGTCAGCGGTTGTGAGATCAGTGTCCATGCCGTTACCATAGCGTAAAAGCATGACTCAATAAGAGGAGAATCCCATGTCCGTGGTTGTGATCGCCAATCCCAAGGGAGGCGTCGGCAAGTCGACGCTGGCCACCAATGTGGCGGGTTATTTCGCCAGCCAGGGCCACGCCGTCATGCTGGGCGACGCCGACCGGCAGCAGTCCTCGCGACTCTGGCTGGGGCTCAGGCCTCCAGCCGCCCGGCCGATTGCGACCTGGGACGTCAATGCTGACCTGATCGTCAAGCCGCCCAAGGGCACCACCCACGTGGTGCTCGACACCCCCGGCGGCCTGCACGGCTGGCGTTTCAATGATGTGATCAAGCTGGCCGACAAGATCATCGTGCCGCTGCAGCCCAGCGTGTTCGACATCTTTGCCACCCGCGCCTTCCTCGACCAGTTGGCCGAGCATCGCCATGCCGGCAAGTTGCAGGTGGGCATCGTCGGCATGCGGGTGGACGGGCGGACGATCGCCGCCGACAAGTTGCGTGAGTTTGTCGAGGGTCTGGGCCTTCCGGTCTTGGGCTATGTGCGTGACACGCAGAACTACATCCACCTTGCTGCACGGGGCCTCACGCTGTTCGATGTCTCGCCCAGCCGGGTGGAAAAGGACCTCGAGCAGTGGCAAGGCATCTGCCGTTGGCTGGACCAGTGAGCGGAGCCGCGTTCACCTTGTCGCTCAATGGACAGGTGGCCCCGTTGACGTTGTTGGCCGGCGCTACAGTGGCGCCATGAGAACCTTCGAGAATCTTTCCGCGTTGTCTGCCTGTGTGGGCCAGGATGTGGCCACCAGCGGGTGGATCACCATCACGCAGCAGCAGGTGAACCTGTTTGCCGACGCGACGAGTGACCACCAGTGGATTCATGTGGATCCGCAAAAGGCGGCTACCGGGCCGTTCGGCACCACGATTGCGCATGGCTTTCTGACACTTTCTCTCTTGCCCCATTTCTTCGAATCGTCGTTCGACATTTCGGGCTCGCGCATGGGGGTCAATTACGGGCTCAACAAGGTCCGTTTCACGGCGCCCGTGCCTGTCGGGAGCCGCCTGCGGGCGCACATGCATCTGCTGGCGGCAGAGCCGGTGGACGGCGATGGCGTACAGCTGACCTGGCGCGTCACGGTGGAGCGCGAAGGTGAGTCCAAACCAGTGTGCGTAGCGGAATCACTGGTGCGCCGCTATCCCTGAGGGCTGACAGAGCCTTCTCAGCGCGGGCTGATCCGGGGGCCTGGCGTCAGATGGGCGCCAGCTGGCTGTCTGGCACCCAGCCTTCAAACACGCTGATCACGCTGTTGATGCGCTCAACCGCTTCCGACTGGTTTCGCACGCGTGCGATGCACTGCAGCAGATCACTGCGCAGGAGCCAAAGCTCGGCCGGCGTGGTCGTGGCATTGATGCGGTAGATGATGCGCTGCGCGCTCACGTCGGTGCAGTCATGCAGCAGGGCGGTGAGGTGTTCGCGGATGACCTCGACAGGCACCCGGTTGACTGCAGCGCCGGCGCTGGAAAAGAAGGGGGGCGCGGTGACGCCGAAAATACGTTTGATCAGCATGACATGGCTCGGTTAACCCGGCCTTGTGGACCGGCGATAAAGGCTGGAAGCGGGGGTGTGCGCAGACAGGTCGTGTGGCGCACTCCGAAACAAAGGGCAGACGAAAAAGCGGGCAAGAGAAAATGCAGGCGAGATTCTAGGGTTTACCCTAATTCCGACGAGTCACCGAGGAGACTCTGCTCCGTCTTGGTGAAAACCGAGCTGCCGCCACGCCTCGAATACCGTCACAGCCACCGCGTTGGACAGGTTCAGACTGCGCTGCCCCTCCACCATTGGCAGCCGAATGCGCTGTTCGGGTGCAAATGATTCCCGTAAATCTGCCGGCAGGCCCCGTGTTTCCGAGCCGAACACCAGCCAGTCGCCGCGCTGGAAGCGGATGTCGAATGCGCTGCCCGAGCCACGGGTCGTGAGCGCAAACAGGCGATCGGCGGCAGGCTGCTGGGTGTGCAGAAACGATTGCCAGTCCTTGTGGCGCAGCACTTGCGCGTACTCGTGGTAGTCCAGACCAGCCCTGCGCATGTGCTTGTCATCCATCGAGAAACCCAATGGCTCCACCAGATGCAGCCGGCAACCGGTGTTGGCAGCCAGACGGATCACATTGCCGGTGTTGGGGGGGATTTCAGGCTCGACCAGAACGATGTTGAACATGACGGGATTGTCGCCCGACGATGCGCCCGGGGCGGCTCATTCCTGCGGGCCGTCGGTACGCGCCAGCACGATGGCTGTGATGTCGGCCACACCGGCGTCGCCCAGTGCATGCGCGGCAGCAAACAGCGAGGCACCACTGGTCATGACGTCGTCCACCAGCACCACACGCCGTCCGGCCAGCGAAGCGGCCCGCAGCGGATCAACCTGAAAAGCACCCCGTACATTGGCCAGCCGGGCCTGCCGCTGCAATTGACTTTGGGGCGCGGTGTTCCGCACTCTGAGCAGTAATCCGGCGTCGCACTTTGCGAGCGTTCCTGAGGCGCGTGCCAACGCAGTGGCCAGTGCCCATGCCTGGTTGAAGCCCCGCGCTTCCAGGCGAGCAGCCGACAGGGGCATGGGGACAATCCAGTCGGTGCCATTCAGTGCGCCCAATGTTGTGGCGACATCCGGTGAGCGCAGCAGCAGCGAGGCGAAGAAGGCCGCCCAGGCCGGTTGGTCGGCGAATTTGTAGCGGCCAATCAAGTCCGACCACGGGTAGGCGTACGGCACCGCAGCCCAAGTGTTGCGCAGGGGTGGTGGAGGCACGGCGCAATTGGCGCATAGGTCGGGCCCGCTGCGCAGGCCTTCCGAGGTGTCTGGCGGCAGACCGATGGCGCAGCGGTGACAGCGGCGACGCGGCATCACAAAGCGCGTCACGCAGGGCGTGCAGACCGGCTCGGCCGGCCAGCTGCGGCAGACGGCGCATTGGCTCGAAATCGAAAGCCGGGGCCGGGCGGGCTTGTTCAGCCCTGCAAGGGACATGGTGGAGCGCAACAGGGTGAGCACCGTGTCAATATACTCGCGTGCTGCATAGGCACCGTGCGCTGCATGCTGCGTCGGGGCCGACCCACGCCACGCCTTCCGGCTTCTTTCATCCGCAATTCCTTTTCATGACCGCTGACCAGCGTCCTCCCACGCTCGACCCCGTTGCCGTTGCCCGCTGGCAGCGTGCGGCGCCGCAGGCGTCACCGTGGCTGCACGAGGAAGTGGCGCAGCGCATGCTGGATCGCCTGCAGTGGATCAAGCTGCAGCCCGAGGCCTGGGTGCACTGGGGCGCTTTGCGCGGCGGCGTGAAAGCCCACGCCGATCTGGTGTCGCGCTATCCCCGCTCGGCGTGTTTTGTGATGGAAGCCCACGCGCATCAGACTGCACGCGCCAGACAGGCGATCGTGCCGCCCTGGTGGGCGCCACGGCGCTGGCTGGGCGCCGCAACCCATTTCGCTGCGCCCGCCGATGCCTCTGCCGACATGCTGTGGGCCAACATGGCACTGCATGAGGCTGCCGAACCACAAAAACTGCTGGCGCAATGGCACCGGCTGTTGAAGGTGCAAGGCTTTCTGATGTTTTCCTGCCTGGGCCCGGACACCGCGCGTGAACTGCGCGCTCTATATGCCGAACTGGGCTGGCCCCCTGCCGGCCATGAACTGACGGACATGCACGATTGGGGTGACATGCTGGTGCAGACCGGCTTTGCCGAACCTGTGATGGACATGGAGCGCATCACACTGACCTATGAAACACCGGCCCGGTTGCTTGCCGAGCTGGCGGAAGTGGGCCGTAATTTCCACCCGGCGCGGTTCTCGGCCCTTCGCGGCCGGCGGTGGCGCGCCCAGCTGGAAAACACGCTGGCCGAGCGTCTGGTCGGGGCAGACGGCCGTCTGTCGCTCACGTTTGAGGTGGTCTATGGCCATGCGCTGAAGGCTGCTCCCCGCGTGAAGGTGAGCCCGCTGAGCGCGGTATCGGTGGCCGACATGCGCAGCATGCTGCAAGGTCAGCGCCCTGCCGTTTGACCCTGCGGCGTGCTGCGGTAATCGCCACAGGACGACACCTTGCGGCAGTCGGGTTTGGGCTGGTAATCACTGGGTGCGCCCAGTGAACGCGGCTACAATTCAAAGTTGATTTTTTGGGTATGTTCCCAAGCCTCATGCGGTCGTCGGCATGTCCGGTCCGCTGCTTTTTTGAGGGTTGCCACATGCTGCAGCCGCCACCCACGTTCCGTTTCGCCACACCGCCCGTGCAGGGTGGGCCCGGTCATGATGCCGTGCTCTGGCTTCTCAAGCGTCACTGTTCACTCCGGCCTGCCCAGTTGGGCTGGTTGTACGTTTCGCTGTGCGTGGTGTCCTTGGGGATTGCGGGTTTCTTCTGGGTGCAGGGCGCGCGCATGGTCATGCCGTTTGCGTGGCTGGAACTGCTGGTGGTGGGTGCCGCCTTCCTGATCTACGCCCGGCATGCCAGCGACGGGGAGAAAATTGTTCTTGAAGGTGGTCGACTGGTCGTGGAGCTCGAAACAGCGGGCCGGACGCAGCGCGCGGAGTTCAACCGCCAGTGGGTGCGGGTAGAGCCCCAGGACAGCGATGGATCGCTGATTGAGGTGTCCGGGCAAGGGCAGTCGGTGAAAGTGGGGCGGCATGTGCGCCCTGAACTGCGACCTGCGCTGGCGCGCGAGATCCGTTTGGCCTTGCGCGGCTGTTGATGCCGGCGTCGAAAGCGTCGAGTAAGTTCTCGGCGCCGAGAGTGCTCAGCGGGTAACTTTATAATCAGTAGGTTGAATTGGTTGGTAATTAAAGCAAATACAGAAGCGGATTGAGTGATCACGATGAACGTAAGCAACACCATGGGCAAACTGACACGGCTTGGCATCGCGCATGCGGGCACCATTCTGGTATCGGCAGCGGCTTGGGCAAGCACTGCGGCCCATGCCGTCAACGACCTGCCGGGCGGCCCCGCCGTCAACCAGCTCAACCTTCACCCAGCCGTGACCAAAATCGCCGGCGAGCAGCAGTGGCTGCACTGGTTCATGATGGCCATCTGCCTGGCCATCTTCGTTGCCGTTTTTGCGGTGATGTTCTATTCCATCGTCAAGCACCGCAAGTCGGTCGGCCACAAAGCGGCCAACTTTCACGAGTCCACTGCGGTAGAAATCGCCTGGACGGTGGTTCCCTTCATCATCGTGATCGCGATGGCACTGCCTGCCACCAAGGTGCTGGTGGCCCAGAAAGACACGACCAGTGCCGACCTCACCATCAAGGCCACTGGCATCCAGTGGAAGTGGGGCTATGACTACATCAAGGGTGAGGGCGAAGGCATCGGTTTCGTCTCTACGCTCGATAACACCCACCGCGAGATGTCCAATGCTGGCGGCCCCAAGCCCGGCAGCGAGCCTGACAACTACCTGCTCAAGGTGGACAACCCGCTGGTCGTGCCGGTGGACAAGAAGATCCGCATCATCACCACCGCCAACGACGTGATCCACGCCTTCGCGGTTCCAGCTTTCGGCATCAAGCAGGACGCCATTCCCGGCTTCGTGCGCGACACCTGGTTCCGTGCCGAAAAAATCGGTGACTACTACGGCCAGTGCCAGGAACTGTGCGGCAAAGAGCATGCCTACATGCCCATCCACGTGAAGGTGGTTTCGGCTGCAGACTACACCGCCTGGGTGGCTGCCAAGGCCAAGGAAGCCGCTGCGCTGGCCGATGATCCTTCCAAGGTCTGGACGCTGGCCGACCTGAAGGCCCGCGGTGAAAAGGTCTACGCAGCCAATTGCGCCGCCTGCCACCAGGCCAGCGGCAAGGGTGCCGGCCCGATCAAGGCGCTTGATGGTTCTGCCATCGTTCTCGATGCAGACCACAAGAAGCAGATCGCCATCATGCTCAACGGCGCAGCCGGCGGTGCCATGCCTGCTTGGAAGTCGCTGAGCGACACCGACCTCGCTGCCGTCATCAGTTACACCAAGAACAACTGGTCGAACCAGACAGGGCAGGTGGTGCAGCCAGCCGAATTGCAGGCAGCCCGCAAATAACAACGAGTAGACGCCGCACCGCACGCCCGCAGGGTGCGGCGGCGTCTGAAAAATTGACAGTGCATGCGCCCCGCCGAGACGGTTGGCGCCGATGACAAAGTTACCGGTAAAAGCTACCAAAGGAAGCCAAGATGAGTGCAGTTCTCGACCACCACGATCATGCGCATGATGACCATGATCACCACGCCCCCACGGGCTGGCGTCGCTGGGTGTTTGCGACCAACCACAAGGACATCGGAACGCTGTACCTGCTGTTCAGCTTCTTCATGTTGATGTTCGGTGGCGTGCTGGCTCTCGGTATCCGCGCGGAACTGTTCCAGCCTGGCTTGCAGCTGGTGAACCCCGAGTTGTTCAACCAGCTCACCACCATGCACGGCCTGATCATGGTGTTCGGCGCCATCATGCCGGCCTTTGTGGGTTTTGCGAACTGGATGATTCCGCTGCAGATCGGCGCTGCCGACATGGCTTTTGCGCGGATGAACAACTTCAGCTTCTGGCTGATGATTCCTGCGGGCCTGATGCTCGCCGGTTCCTTCTTCATGCCCGGTGGCGCACCGGCGGCCGGCTGGACGCTGTACGCGCCGCTGACGCTGCAGATGGGTCCGTCAATGGATGCCGGTATTTTTGCGATGCATATCCTGGGCGCTTCGTCCATCATGGGGTCGATCAACATCATCGTCACTATTCTCAACATGCGCGCCCCTGGCATGACGCTGATGAAGATGCCGATGTTCTGCTGGACCTGGCTGATCACCGCCTACCTGCTGATCGCCGTGATGCCTGTTCTGGCCGGCGCCATCACCATGACGCTGACCGATCGCCACTTTGGCACCAGCTTCTTCAACCCCGCTGGCGGCGGTGACCCGGTGATGTACCAGCATATCTTCTGGTTCTTCGGCCACCCCGAGGTGTACATCATGATCTTGCCGGCGTTCGGCATCATCAGCCAGATCATTCCGGCCTTCTCCCGCAAGCGCCTGTTCGGCTATGCCTCCATGGTGTACGCGACCGGCTCCATCGCCATCCTGAGCTTCGTTGTTTGGGCACACCACATGTTCACCACCGGCATGCCGGTCACAGGCCAGCTGTTCTTCATGTATTCGACCATGCTGATTGCGGTGCCGACCGGTGTGAAGGTGTTCAACTGGATTGCGACCATGTGGAAGGGCTCGATGACCTTCGAGACGCCCATGCTGTTTGCCGTCGGCTTCATCTTCGTGTTCACCATTGGCGGCCTGACGGGTGTGATCCTGTCTGTTGCACCGATTGACACCCAGCTGCAGGACACCTATTACGTGGTGGCGCACTTCCACTACGTGCTGGTGGCCGGCTCGCTGTACGCACTGTTTGCCGGTTACTACTACTGGTCGCCCAAGTGGACGGGTGTGATGTACAACGAAACCCGCGGCAAGATCCATTTCTGGTGGTCGCTGATTTCCTTCAACGTCACCTTTTTCCCGATGCACTTCCTGGGTCTTGCTGGCATGCCGCGTCGCTACGCAGACTACCCGATGCAGTTCGCTGACTTCAACGCGATTGCCAGCGTGGGTGCGTTCTTCTTCGGCTTTGCACAGCTCTACTTCTTCCTGTTCATCGTGCTGCCCACCATGCGCGGCCAGGGCGTTCCTGCCAAGCAGAACCCGTGGGTGGATGAGGGTGGCAAGGGCGCTGAAGGTCTGGAATGGGAAGTGCCATCGCCTGCACCGTTCCACACCTATGAAACGCCCCCACGCCTGGATGCCACGGCAACCCGCGTGATTGGCTGATGCGTTCCGCAACCGATCAAGAACGGACACAGGCCATGCCACCCGAACAGAAGAAGACCAACCTGCGGCTGGCCTTGATCCTCGCCTCTGTGGCGCTGGTGTTCTTCGCGGGCTTCATGGCTAAGATGATTTTCCTGGGGCGCTGAGGCGTCTCGTGAGAATCAGTTTCAGTCATTCCACACGGTAATCCCCTGATGCGGCTCAAGCGAGAAAATTTCCAGATGCTGGGCAAGCTGAGCGTGATCGTGCTCGGCATGTTCCTGTTTGGTTATGCGCTGGTGCCGATCTACAAGGCCATCTGCGAGATGACCGGTATCAACATTCTCGCCCTGGGCGACAGGCAGATTCCCGGCGCGACGCCGACCCTGCCCGCCAACACCCAGGTGGATCGCAGTCGCACCATCACGGTCGAGTTTGATGCAAACGCACGCGGGCCGTGGCACTTCAAGCCAGCGCAGGCGTCGGTGCAGGTCCATCCGGGTGAGTTGACCACCGTGATGTACGAGTTCCAGAACATCCAGAACCGGACCATGTCGGCGCAGGCCATTCCCAGTTATGCGCCTTCGCAGGCGGGTGCCCATTTCAGCAAGCTGGAGTGCTTCTGCTTCAGCCAGTACACGCTGGCACCCGGTGAGAAGAAACAATGGCCGGTGGCCTTTGTGATCGATCCGCGTTTGTCCAAGGACGTCAGCACGATCACCTTGTCCTACACGTTCTTTGAAGTGGGTGGGAAGACCCCACCAGCGCCCGGCGCAGAGAGCGCAGCCGTGGCCCCCGCTGGAAAGCCCGCAGGCGTATGAGCAAGCCCGCTGAAGCTGTGGGTGAGAACTCTTTCTGGCGCACTGCCAAGGCGGTGGCCTGGTCTTTTGTCGGGCTGCGCTCGCGCGGAGCCTATGAGGAAGATGTGAAGCGCCTGAGTCCGCTGCACATCATTCTGGCGGGACTGATTGGTGTATTTGTTTTTGTAGCAGCCTTGATGCTGCTGGTGAACTGGGTCGTGGTCCGCTGATGCCATCGGCGGGCCACATGGGGCGCAGCCCTGCGGTTCAAATGTAAGAGTTATCGGAAATCAGAGAGAAAACAGGAGTCGAGCAATGTCGTCAGCATCCCACGGGGCCACCCCCCACTACTTCATACCTGGTCCATCGCGCCACCCGGTGATGGCATCGATCGGCCTGTTCTTTGTCATTCTCGGTGCCAGCCAGTGGATCAATGGCGCTGGGTGGGGTGCGTGGTCTGTCGCCTTCGGCATGGCCTGGTGGCTCGGCACCTTGTTCCAGTGGTTCCGCGACTCCATCGCTGAAAGCGAAGGCGGTATGTATGGCCGCAAGATTGACCTGTCGTTCCGCTGGAGCATGAGCTGGTTCATTTTCTCCGAGGTGATGTTCTTCGGCGCCTTCTTCACGGCCTTGTGGTGGGCACGGTCCCACTCGGTGCCTGAGCTGGGCAATCTCGAAAACGCGCTGCTGTGGCCCGATTTCCGGGCTGTGTGGCCGAGTTCTGCTGCCGGCATGACGGCGTCACCCGCTGACATCATTGAGCCCTTCACCACGATGGGTCCGTTCTGGCTGCCGACCATCAACACCGCCTTGCTGCTGACCTCCGGCGTCACGCTGACGATTGCCCACCACGCCCTGCGCGAGAACCACCGCGGCCGCACCATCGCCTTCATGTGGCTGACCGTGCTGCTTGGCATCATCTTCCTGTGTGTGCAGGGCTACGAGTATTTCCACGCGTATTCAGAGCTGAACCTCAAGCTCACCTCCGGCGTGTACGGCTCCACCTTTTACATGCTCACCGGCTTCCATGGCTTCCACGTGTTTGTGGGCATGTTGATGCTGCTGTTCATCACGCTGCGTTTGCAAAAAGGCCATTTCACGGCGGACAAGCACTTTGGCTTTGAAGGCGCAGCCTGGTACTGGCACTTCGTGGACGTGGTGTGGCTGGGCCTTTACGTCCTCGTTTACTGGATGTAATTGATTTGTCGGGGCGGCGGTTGCCGCCCGGGTCAAAGGCCGCTGATGCGGCCTTTGTCATTTATCCAGCTTTTATTCGCTTTTTTTATTTGCCAGCAGGAATGCCACTGGGCTGGATGTAACCCAGCTTCCAGGCCAACAGAATGCAGACAAAAAGCACCACTGAAAAACCGACGCGGAACGCCAGCGCGCGCGCCATGTTGCTGGTTTTTTGCTTGCCGTCTGTGCCGTCCCGCAGCATGAAGAAAAGTGCGGAAGCCAGGCTGGCCAGAATGGCGAGAAACGCCAGTGCAACAAGGTAAGTCATGACCCGGATTATCAACCGATGATGCGCAAGCTGCACTCGCCACGGTTCTGGGTGGTCACTCTCGCCGCGGTGCTGGTGGCCGGCGTGACCTTCTCGCTCGGGCAGTGGCAATTGCGTCGCGCCGCGCAGAAGGAAAACCTTCAGGCGAGCATCGAATCGCAGCGGCAGCGTGCACCCCTCGATGTGGCGAGCTTGCTGCCTGTGGCCAGCAGTCCTGATGTCATTCATCGGCCGGCGGTGCTGCGCGGCAGCTGGCACGCCGATCAGACGGTTTATCTGGACAACCGGCCCATGGCGGGAAAGACCGGCTTTGTGGTGGTCACGCCGCTGATGCTGGAGGGCACGAATCAGGCGATTCTGGTGCAGCGGGGCTGGGTGTTACGCGACTTCACCGACCGCGCGCGTCTGCCCGCTGTGGAAACACCTTCGGGTGTGGTCAGTGTCGAAGGCCGGATTGCCCCACCGCCTTCCAAGCTTTACGAGTTCTCGGGCGCCAGTGGTGGCCGCATCCGTCAAAATCTGGACTTGCCAGCGTTCAGGCTGGAAACCGGTTTGCCCTTGCTGGAAGTGTCCATGCTGCAAACCGGCGCAGCCAGCGAAGGCCTGCTTCGCCAATGGGCGGCGCCGGACTATGGCGTGGAAAAACATTACGGTTACGCCTTCCAGTGGTTTGGCCTGTGCGCGCTGGTGCTGGTGCTCTACGCGTGGTTCCAGTGGATTGCTCCCTTTCGATCTTCAACACGTGGCCCTGGCCGCGACACGCTACCGTGACAAACAACACCTCTGACCCCCATCCCCACGGCGCCGCAACGACCCTGCAGGACCAGCCCTTGGGCCTGACTGTGCATGCCATGCCAGTGCTTGACCAGTCCAGCACGCGTGCGCCGGGCACAGTCGCTGGCCGCTGGAAGATGCTGGGCGTGCTGCTGGTGTGTGCGGCGCCTGTACTCGCGTCTTACTTCACTTACTACGTCATCCGCCCGGAAGGCCGGCGCAATTTTGGTGAGCTGATTGAACCGCAGCGCCCGCTGCCAGCCATGACCACGCAGTCGCTGGAAGGGCAGTCGGGCGATCTGCGGGCGCTCAAGGACCAGTGGCTGCTCATCACGGTGGCCAGTGGCGAGTGCGACGCGCGCTGCGAGCAGAACCTCTACTTTCAGCGGCAACTGCGCGAATCGCTCGGCAAGGAAAAGGACCGTCTGGACCGTGTGTGGCTGGTGCCCGATGCAGCGCCAGTCAAGGACGCGCTCAAGCCTGCGCTGACGGGTGCGGCCGTGTTGCGTGTGCCTGCTGCCGAGCTGCCGAAGTGGCTGGAGCCCGCAGCAGGCCAGCGCCTCGAAGATCACCTGTATGTGGTCGATCCGATCGGCAACTGGATGATGCGATTCCCGGCCAACATGGATGCGCCCTCGGCGGCCAAAGCCAAGCGCGATCTGGAGCGACTGCTGCGGGCGTCGAACAGCTGGGACAAGGAAGGTCGTTGATGGAGCCCCCACGGTCGCTCACTTCGTGTAGCTCCCTGGACGTGCCCACGCCAGAGGCGTTGGCTCTTCCTCCCGTCCAAACCTGCGCAGGCAGGTTTGGAGCCGCGGTCGTCAGCCCCTCGGGGACCGTTCCGCCTGCGGTCTGGCGGAGCGAGTCCCGCGGCTCATACTGGTCTGAAATTCCAGCCAGCTGTGCCATGAGCAGTTGGTTCTCATCATGAGCTCACAAGACCTTTACGACCTGAGCCCTGCCTTGCGCCTGATGCTCATGGGTGTGGTGATTGCACTGGGGCCTCTTGCGTGGGTGTGGGTGCGAAGCCCGAATGCGTCTTTGCAGCAGCGGCTGCGTGTGCTGACGCTGGTCACGCTGTTCATCACCTTTGATCTGGTGCTGTTTGGTGCCTTCACGCGACTGACAGATTCCGGCCTTGGTTGCCCGGACTGGCCGGGCTGCTACGGCAGTGCCAGCCCGGTGGGTGCGCGGGAGGAAATTGATGCCGCGCAGAGTGCCATGCCGACCGGCCCGGTCACGCATTCCAAAGCGTGGATTGAGATGATCCACCGCTACATGGCCACCGGGGTGGGCGTGCTGATCCTCACGCTCGCTGTGCTCAGCTGGCTGGAGTACCGCCGCAGCCGGGCCACGCCACACAACGCACAAGCCAGCGAGCAGGTGCAGCCGTGGCTGCCCACGGCGACGCTGGTCTGGGTCTGCGTGCAGGGTGCTTTTGGCGCGCTGACGGTGACCATGAAGCTGTTTCCCGCCATCGTGACGATGCACCTGCTCGGCGGGCTGGTGTTGCTGGCCTTGCTGCGGGCGCAGTCAGTGCGTTATGCGCGAATCGCCGGGCAGCTTGTGGGCGGCGTGATCGGTCCACGCACCCGGTGGCTGTTGCTCCTGGCGTTTGCCCTGCTGTGGGTGCAGGTGGCGCTGGGTGGTTGGGTCAGTACCAACTACGCCGTGCTCGCCTGCACGGAGTTTCCCGGCTGCCAGAAGTCGTTCTGGCCCGAGATGAATTTTCGCGAGGGCTTCACGATCTGGCGTGAACTGGGGGCAGGGCGTGACGGCGCCAACATCAGTTTTGCAGCACTGACCGCCATTCACTATGTGCACCGTCTGGGCGCCTATCTGGTGTTTGTGGTGTTCATGGCGCTGGCTTGGTGTCTGTATCGTGACGCGGTGCACCGCACCGCTGCGCGCTGGCTGGTCGGGCTCACCTTGCTGCAGGTGCTCACCGGCGTGAGCAACGTCGTGCTGGGCTGGCCGCTGCTGGCTGCGGTATCTCACACCGGTGGTGCGGCGGGTCTGGTGGTGGTGTTGTCGGGGCTCGTCTTTTCGCAGAACTGGCGGGGCCCCTTGGGTGATGCTGTGGGCGATGCGTCAAAATCGGGGCTTAGCCCATCGCCATGAATTCCACACCTCCTTCCGTTGCCGTGGCACCCCCGGCCCACGTGCCCTCGCGCTTTGCGCAGTACTACGCGCTGACCAAGCCGCGGGTGGTGCAACTCATCGTGTTCTGTGCCCTGATTGGCATGGTGCTGGCCGTGCCCGGCGCGCCGACCTGGCCGGACGTGCGCCTGGCGCTGATCGCGTGTGCCGGCATCTGGCTGGTGGCAGGCGCTGCCGCTGCTTTCAACTGCATCGTCGAGCAGCAGATCGACTCGCGGATGCGGCGTACCGCATGGCGCCCCACGGCCAAAGGCGAATTGAGTAACTGGCTCACCTTCACCTTCTCGGCGGTGCTGTGCGCGCTGGGTTCGTGGATTCTTTACGTATGGGTCAATCCGTTGACCATGTGGCTGACGTTCGCCACCTTCATTGGCTACGCCATCATCTACACCGTGATCCTCAAGCCGATGACGCCGCAGAACATCGTGATCGGCGGTGCCTCAGGCGCCATGCCGCCAGTGCTGGGCTGGGCCGCGATGACGGGCACTGTCGGCCCCGAGGCGCTGATTCTTTTCCTCATCATCTTCCTCTGGACGCCGCCGCACTTCTGGGCGCTGGCGCTGTACCGCGTGGAGGACTACCGCAAATCGGGCCTGCCCATGCTGCCGGTGACGCACGGCAACGAGTTCACCCGCCTGCAGATCCTGCTGTATACCCTGGTGCTGTTCCCAGCCTGCCTGATGCCCTTCATCTTTCACATGAGCGGCTGGCTGTATCTGGTGGCTGCGGTCGGCTTGAGCATTGGTTTTTGCTGGTACGGCTGGCGCCTGTGGCGCAACTACTCCGACGCACTTGCGCGCAAGACCTTCCGCTTTTCACTGATTCATCTGTCGGCACTGTTTGCCGCACTGCTGCTGGACCACTATCTCGTATGAACACGCTTCCTGCCTCCATTGCATCGGGTCGCCGCACCGCCCTGCAAGTCCCCCTGCGAATTGCCCTGGTCGCTGCCATGGCCACCTTGGGGCTGGCTGGCTGTTCCCCTGAGAAGCCACAGTTCAAGAGCATTGACCTGACAGGCGCGGATTACGCCAAGGGCTTCACGCTGACCGATCAGTATGGCAATGTGCGTACGCTGGGCGACTTCGCCGGCAAGATCGTGGTGGTGTTCTTCGGCTTCACGCAGTGCCCCGACGTCTGCCCGACCTCGATGACCGAACTGGTGCAGATCAAGCAGATGCTGGGCGCTGACGGCGACAAGCTGCAGGCTGTCTTCATCACGGTGGACCCGGAGCGTGACACGGCCGAACTGCTCAAGCCCTACATGGCCAATTTCGATCCAGGCTTTATCGCGCTGCGCCCAAGCGCAGAGCAACTGGCGCAGGTCGCCAAGGACTTCAAGGTTTACTACAAGAAGGTCGACGGCAAAACGCCCGGCAGCTACACCATGGACCATTCGGCCGGCAGCTATGTGTTTGACACCCAGGGGCGTATCCGCCTGTACAGCCGTTACGGTACCGGTGCCGAGCCGCTGGCTTCAGACATCAAACTGCTGCTCAAAAACAGCTGACCGCTTGGGCGCTGGCGCAGCGCCCTCTCAGTCGACATGAAAAAGGCCCACACCCTTTCAGGTGCAGGCCTTTTGTCCATGTGGCTTGTAGCTCAGGCGTAAGCGGCCAGGACCTTCTTCATTTTCTTCATCGCCGCCACTTCGATCTGGCGAATCCGCTCGGCGCTGACCTTGTACTCGGCCGCCAGATCATGCAGCGTCATGCCGCCTGAGCCGTCGTCATTCACTTTCAGCCAGCGCTCTTCGACGATGCGGCGTGCGCGCGGGTCCAGTTCATCCAGTGCGGCGGTGATGCCGTCGCTGGCCAGGCTGTCGCGCTGGCGCGATTCCATCAGCGCTGTGGGCTCCTGCGTAGCATCGGCCAGGTAGGCAATCGGTCCGAAGGCGTCTTCGCCGTCGTCGCCCGGGCTCGGGTCCAGCAGGACGTCGCCGCCCGACATGCGCTGCTCCATCTCGATGACTTCCTCGCGCTTCACATTGAGCGTTTTGGCCATGTCGTCGATCTGGCCTTCGGTCAGCGTGTCGCGGTGGGTCGCGGCGTCGGCGTCGTCCTTGTAACCCTGCTTCATGGAGCGCAGGTTGAAGAACAGCTTGCGCTGGGCCTTGGTGGTGGCCACCTTCACCATGCGCCAGTTCTTCAGGATGTACTCGTGGATTTCGGCCTTGATCCAGTGCATGGCGTAGCTGACCAGACGCACATTCTGGTCCGGGTCAAAGCGTTTCACCGCCTTCATCAGGCCAATGTTGCCTTCCTGGATCAGGTCACCGTGCGGCAGGCCATAGCCCAGGTATTTACGCGAAATCGACACCACCAGACGCAAGTGAGAGAGCACTAACTTCCCGGCAGCATCCAGATCGTTGTTTTCCTTGAGGTTTTTGGCGTATTCCTGCTCCTGCTCCAGCGTGAGCATGGGCAGCCGGTTCACGGCAGAGATGTAGGCGTCGAGGTTGCCCAGCGGCGGCACCAGCGACCAGGGGTTCACAGCAGCCACAGCACCGCCTCCGGCAACCGGCGCGGCGACGGCGGGCGTCAGCAACTTGGGCGAGAGGGCATAAGACATGGACGAACTCCTTTACTAGGTCTAAATATTAGCACTCCGTTGGAGAGAGTGCTAACGAATAGGTTCAATCGACTGGATAGCGCAAGGCTAATCAGTGAAAACCCTAGGTTTGAGGCATTCCGTCGGATTTAGTTCTCGGCCAAGGTATCGGCTGGGTAAAGCCGCAGCGGGAAGCAATCTGATTGTTCAGGTTGCCACTGGCCTGACCAAGGGCCTGCCGTCGAGCCAGGCCTCCAGACATTCCGTCACCCCGGTGGCAAATCGCTGGAACACCGGCTCTGTGACAAATCCCAGATGCGGCGTGAGCAGCACGTTGGGCAGGCTGCGCAGGGGGTCGTTGGCGGGCAGGGGCTCCACATCGAACACGTCGAGTGCGGCGAAACCTGGCTGGCCTTTCTTGAGGGCTTGAACCAGCGCCTTGCCGTCCACCAGCGCCGAGCGGGAGGTGTTGACCAGCAGGGTGTCGGGCCGCATCAGGGCGAGCTTGTCGGCGTTGAGCAGGTGGTGTGTGGGCGGCGTGGGCACCAGGTGCAGGCTGACCACCTTGGAGGTGGCGAGCAGTTCGTCCAGTGCCACAGCCGTTGCACCTTTTTCGGCGGCGCGCTCGGTTGTCATGCGGGGGCTCCAGGTGACGACCTTCATGCCCAGCGCCTGACCCACCCGGGCGACACGCCCGCCGATTTCACCGAGGCCGATCAGACCCAGCGTCTGGCCGTGCAGCACGCCAGCCAATGGCTCCGGCGTCTCTGGCCGCCACTGGCCACGGCGCAGCAGCGCGGTTTGCTGCTCGAGCTGTCGTGTGGCCGAGAGGATGAGCGCCCAGGTGATTTCGCAGGTGCTGTCCTTGCTCGGACCCCATTCGGTATGGCTCACCGGAATACCGCGGGCGGCTACAGCGGCGATGTCCAGCGTGGTGTTGCGGGTGCCGGTGAACACCAGATAGCGCAGCTTGGGCAACTGTGTCAGCAGCGCCGCGTCGACCGGCGTGCGGTCGCGCACCAGCACCACGGCATCGGCGTCTTTCAGTGCTTCCACCAGCGCTGCGCCCTGCAGGGGTTGGTGATGAACCGTCACGTCGGCCTTGCTGTCGATAGCCCGCCAGTCGCCCAGGCGGCGCAGGGCTTGCTCGCCGTCGCCCACCACCACGATACTGGGGCGGGCGGTGCTTTGTCCAATGCTCATGCCTTGGGTACAGCGAGCGCCACAATGGACGACACATTGGCCGCCTGACCCACAGCCCAGCAGGCCTTGATCAGGTCGCTGGTTTGTGCCGCGCCCAGCACCGGGTCTGAAAGGCCGTGGAACTTGGACTCCAGATTGGCGTCGGTCATCGGGTTCTGCAGCGAGCCAATGGCGTGTTCGACAAACACGTGCACGCGGCGGCCGTCGGTCAGCACCGCAGTCACGTCGGCGCTGGCTTCATCAATCGAGTCGTCCACGGTGGCTACAACCTTGCGGCGCAAGGCCACCATGTCGGGGCGGTTGACGATATCGTCCGAAAACTCGTCTTCCGCGGCGTAGCCAAAGGTCAGGCCCGCGGCGCAGCCGTGGTACACGCTGAACTTGGCCTGCAGGCCGTCAGCGGGCTCCTTCTTGCCGGTCAGTTCCAGCACCAGCGAATGCACTTTCAGCTCGATACGCTCGACCTGCTCGGGCTTCACACCTTGTGCGCGCAACTGGGCGCAGGCATCGATGCTGGGGTGAATCACGATGCCGCAAGCGAAAGGCTTATAGCTGTTGAAGGAAATCTCGAAGCGCTGGCCGAGCTCGTGGGTGATCTCGTTCCAGTCGTTCTTGGTCGAGACGGTCTGCATCATGCCGCGCGGCGCTTCCAGCGCCTTGGGGCTGGAGGTGAAGCCTTTGCTGGCCAGCAGGGCCGACATCAGGCCAGCGCGTGCGGCACCACCCGGGTGGAAGGGCTTGGTCATGGTGCCGAACTGTTCGCGCATGCCCACCGGCTGCGAGGCGGCAATGCCCAGCGCCATGGCGGTCTGGTCGACGTCGAGCTTGAGCAGGCGTGCGCAGGCAGCGGCTGCACCCAGCGTGCCGGTGGAGCCGGTGATGTGCCAGCCGCGGTCGTAGTGCTCGGGGTACATGGCGTTGCCAACGCGGCAGGCTACGTCAATGCCGATGACGATGGCGTCGATCACGTCGCGGCCGGACGCGCCGGTGTGCTCGGCCATGGCCAGCACGGCAGACGCCACCGGGCCCGCCGGGTGAATGATGGTCTTGAGGTGGGTGTCGTCAAAGTCAAACGTGTGCGAGGTGATACCGTTGACCAGCGCGGCGCTGGCCATGTCGACCTTTTCCTTGCGGCCGAGCACGCTGGACTGTGCAGCGGGCTGCAGCATGTGGACGGCGGCGAGTGCTGCGTCAGCCGCTTCGTGCTGTGCGGCACCGACAGCGCAGCCCAGCCAGTTCATGAAGGTGCGGTGCGCCTCGTGGTCCACCGCGTCGCTCCAGCCGCGCGAAGGGTGCGTGGCCACGAACTGGGCGAGGATGCGGGTGACGGCAGGGGCGTTGTGGTCGGCAGCGACCTGGGTATTGCGGGCCATGGTGTTGAAGTGTCTTCTGGCAAACAGGATTGCCGTGGGTTGGGAAATTCAGGGAAATTCAGGAAAAGTCAGGGGAAGTGAAAAAGCTCAGGCTCAGGCGACGCTGCTAACAGCCAGCCGCCCGGGCCGCTACCGATACTGCCGGATGACTCCGGCAGTGCGTGGTCACACAGCAATCAACGATCAGCTGTCGAGCTGGATGTTGCGGTCCTTGGCGATCTTGGTCCAGCGGGCAATGTCTGTTTTCATGAATGCCGCAAATTGCTCGGGCGTCATCACCATCGGCTCAATCGCTTCAATAGACAGCTTTTCCCGCATGTCAGGCGCCTTCAGCACCACCGCCAGCGTGTCGTTGAGCTGCTTGACCACCGGCGCAGGCATGCCGGCTGGGCCGACCACGCCGTACCACTGCTGGGCGTCAAAGCCCTTGTAGCCCGACTCATCGAGCGTGGGCAGGTCCTTGAATTGCGGATGACGCGCGGTGCCCGTCACCGCCAGCGGACGGACGCGGCCCGAGCGGATGTGCGGAATGGCCGCAGCCAGGCCGGGGAACATCGCCTGTGTCTGGTTGCCAATCAGGTCGGTGAAGGCTGGCGCCACACCGCGGTAAGGGATGTGCACCATGAAAGAGTTGACCTGCTGCTTGAACAGTTCCATCGTCAGGTGCGTGAGCGAGCCGGCGCCGGCCGAGCCGTAGCTGACCTTGCCTGGGTTCTTCTTGAGGTATTCGACAAATTCCTTGACGTTGGTCACCGGCACCGAGCTGTTGACGACCAGCACATTGGGTGTGGCGCCAATCATGCCGATGGGGGTGAAGTCCTTGATCGGGTCATAGGGCAGCTTGCGCGTGGCAGGGCTGGTGCCGTGTGTGGCGACATAGCCCTGCAGCAGCGTGTAGCCGTCGGCCGGTGCGCGCATGGTGGCCTGGCAGGCAATCACGCCGCCGCCGCCGCCCTGGTTGTCAACGATGAAGCTCTGCTTGAGCAGCGCGCCCCAACGTTCCGTCACGGTACGGCCGACCATGTCGCTGCCACCGCCTGCAGCCACTGGCACGATGTAGCGGATGGGCTTGTTCGGGAAGCCGCTCTGGGCCAGCGCAAGCTGGGGTGCGCAGATCAGGGCGGGGGCGGCTTGAAGCAGGGTGCGTCTTTTCATGGGTGTCTCCGTTGTAGTGAGAAGGTAGTGAATTGAAGGAAAGATAAAGAGAAAGCTGGGGGGAAAGCTGAGGAGAACGTAACTGCAGTGGTATTGGCGCCCGTTCAGGCGGTGGCGTCCGCCTGCTCTCTGGCGGGCTTGGGGGAGGGGTTCGCTGGCGCGGCTGGCGATGTCGCCGGCGCCGGTGCATGGCGCAGCCGCTGGTAGGCGTCATCGACATGCCGCGCCAGCAGCGCCTCGCAGCGGACGCTGTCGGCCTCGCGCACCGCCTGCGCGATGTCCCGGTGCTCGGCAATCGATGCCCGCATGCCGATGTCCTGCGACAGGTTTTTCAGCCGCGACAGATGCAGCTTTTGTACGATGCCGCGATAGCTTTCCGACAACTGCCGGTTGCCGGCTGATTCAACGATCACCCAGTGAAAGCGCAGGTTCTCGGCGTAGTAGCGCTGCACGTCGTGCGCATCGGCGGCTTCCAGCATGGCCTGAATCGATTGATCGAGCAGCGTCAGGAGTTGCTGGCGTTTGTCGGTGGGCAATTGCGCTGCGCAGCGACCGGCAAAGCCATCCAGCAGACCGCGCATCTGGTACAGGTCGCGAATCTCGTCGCTGCCCAGTTCGCGCACGAACACACCCGAGTGCTTGCGCGACACCACCAGACCCGAGCTTTCCAGCTCACGCAAGGCCTCGCGTACCGGCACGCGGGAGACTTGCAGGCGGCTTGCCACATCAGGCTCATTGATGCGCTGGCCAGGCGCAAGCACGCCTTTCAGGATCAGCGCCAGCATGTCGTCCCGAACCAGCTTGGCCAACGAAGTGTCGCGCACGTCGCTGAAGCGGTCGGCGGACGACTCGGTGAGCCAGGGGAGCAGGGATGCCATGTGGATATTCTTTATTTCGTATACGAAATTGGAATGATACCAAGCAATACCTGCCTCAGTATGACGCAATCAGATCGAAAAATCAGGGATTACCCGCAATCGACGGGTGTTATGAGGGCGGCCGCTGGGCGGGGCGGAGGGTGTCAGGCGCGCGGCTGGGGGTCTTCGCCTTGGTCTGCACGGGGCTGGCCATCAAGCTGTCGGGCCGGCTCCTGCACTTCACGGGCTTCCACATCCACCACTTCGCTGCGAGCAGCGGTGTCCACAGTGGTGCGTGCGCCGGGCCACATGCCTTGCGGGGAGTAGCGCTGAAATTTCCCGAACACCACAGCGGGTGCCGGTTTGCGGCCGGTGATGAGCGCCTTGAGCAGGCTCAGCGCCACCACAAACAGCGCGGCCAACAACAGGCTGACCGCAAAAATGGCAGCGAACACGCCCAGAACGAGTTTGAAGACAAAGCGCAAAAGCGACTGGATGAAGCTGGGCAAGAAGACGTCCTTGAAAATGGGCAATTGGTGGCTGGGCGCGCAGTTTCAAGTCACCGGCGGGGCTCATGCGTGACGATTGGGCCGACTGCAGAACCACCCATCAGGCCAGCAGCGCTTGGGCAAACTCGCGAGCATTGAAGGTTTCCAGGTCTTCGAGCTTCTCGCCGACACCAATAAAGTACACCGGCACCGGCCGCAGCTGCGGTTGCGCCAGCGCCCGCTCGCGTGCCCACAGGGCAATCGCCGCCAGCACACCGCCCTTGGCGGTACCGTCAAGCTTGGTCACGATGAGGCCCGTCAGGTGCAGCGCTTCGTCAAAGGCCTTGACCTGCGCCAGCGCGTTCTGGCCGGTATTGCCATCTATGACCAGCAGCACCTCGTGCGGCGGAATAGCGGCTTCCGGGCTGGCATCCGGCAGTGGGGTGGGGATGTTGGCCGTGCCGGTTTTGGCAATCACCCGCTTCATCTTGCGCAGCTCTTCCATCAGGTGCAGCTGTGTGGGCAGGCGCCCGGCGGTATCGACCAGCACCACGTCCTTGCCGCGCGCCTTGCCGGCGGTCACTGCGTCAAAGCTCACTGCGGCCGGGTCGCCGCCTTCCTGGCTGACGATCTCGACCATGTTGCGATCGGCCCAGACACCGAGTTGCTCGCGCGCCGCAGCGCGGAAGGTGTCGGCGGCCGCCAGCAGCACGGTGGCGCCTTCACCTGCCAGGTGGCTAGTGAGCTTGCCGATGGAAGTGGTTTTGCCGGCGCCGTTGACCCCGGTCACCATGATCACCGTCGGCTGATAGCGGCCAATCACCAGTGGCTGCTCCAGCGGCTTGAGCAGCAGCGCAATCGCGTCAACCAGGGCGTTCTTGACCGCCACCGGGTGCGTCATGCCGCCTTCGCGCACGCGGCGCTTCACGTCAGCCAGCAGGTGCTCGGTGGCCCGCACGCCAGTGTCGGCCATCAGCAGCGCGGTTTCGAGGTCTTCGTACAGTGCATCGTCGATCAGGTTGCCTGTGAAGACCGTCGAAATGCTGGCGCCGGTCTTGCGCAAACCTGCCTGCAGCTTGCTCAGCCAGCTGGCGCGCTCTGGGGCCACGCTGCTGGCAGACAAATCAATCGGTGTGACGAGTGCACTGCCAATCAGGCTCTGACCTGACGTGGCCGATGCCGAGGTCGACGCGGAGGCGGGCGCCGCATTAGCTGCCGCAGGGGCGTTCGGCGTGGACGGAGCAGTGGGGGGAGATTTTTTCTTGAAAAAACTGAACATTCGTTATGCTTTTGGAGTCACTCCGGGTGGACTGCAAGCGCCATTTCGCGCAATCCCACACCCGACGCTCCATCTCTATTCTATGAAACCTGCCTTTTCCGGCCATTCCCTCCAGTCCGCATCGCCTTCTTCATTTCACGGTGTTGGTCATCTGCCAGTCTCCCCGGAACCCCCCGCGAGCCCCGGGCGCGCGAATCACCCTGGCGCACAACGCTGGGTGATTGCCAAGCTGGTGGCCCTGCTGCTAGCCTGCGCGGGCACTTCAGCGCTGGCCCAGACGACGCCAGTCAGCCAGTTCACCCTGGCCAATGGCATGACTGTCATCGTCAAGCCTGACCGGCGGGCACCGACGGCCGTGCACATGCTCTGGCTGCGGGTCGGCTCCATGGATGAGGTCGACGGCACCTCGGGCGTGGCGCACGTCGTGGAGCACATGCTGTTCAAGGGCACGCCCAGCGTGAAGGCTGGCGAGTTCTCCCGCCGCGTAGCGGCGCTGGGCGGGCGTGACAACGCTTTCACCAGCCGTGACGCTACCGGCTATCACCAGCAGATTCCGGCCGGCAAGCTGGAAGAGGTGATGCGTCTGGAAGCAGACCGCTTTGCCAACAACCAGTGGGCTGATGACGAATTCAAAAGAGAGATTGAGGTCGTCAAGGAAGAGCGCCGTCTGCGCACCGAAGACTCGCCGCGTGCACTGATGTACGAAACCGCCAATGCCGTGACGTTCGTGGCTTCGCCCTATCGCCGGCCCATCGTCGGTTGGATGAGCGACCTCGACGCGATGACGCCCACTGATGTGCGCGAGTTCTATCGCCGCTGGTATGTGCCAGCCAATGCCGCGGTGGTGGTGGCGGGCGATGTGGATGTGGCACAGGTGAAGGCGCTGGCCGAGAAGTACTACGGCGCGATCACTGCGCGGCCTGTCCCGGTCCGCAAACCTCGGGTCGACCCCGAACAGGCCGGGATCCGGCGCATTGACTTCAAGGCACCCGCCAGCCAGGCGTATGTGAGCCTGGCTTTCAAGATTCCGTCGCTGCAGCCGACTGATCTGGTGGACAGTGCCACCAGCTCACCCACTGCGGCGGCCAGCAGCGACGCGCTCGCGCTGACGGTACTCGCCGCCGTGCTGGACGGCTACGGCGGCGCCCGGCTGGATCGCGTGCTGGTTCAGGGCGTGGGCGGCACCCGCGTGGCAGACAGTGCGGGCGCCTACAGCGGCCTGTTGGGTCGTGGCCCACAGCTGTTCGTGCTCGACGGCGTACCGGCGGAAGGCAAGACCACCGCGCAGGTGGCCGACGCCTTGCGGCAGCAGGTGGCGCGCATTGCGCGTGAGGGGGTGAGCGAGGCAGAACTCAACCGCGTCAAGACGCAATGGGTGGCCAGCGAAACCTACAAGCTCGACTCGGTGTTCAATCAGGCCCGCGAGCTGGGCTCCAACTGGGTGCAGGGCCTGCCGCTCGATGGCAGCGCACGGGTGATGGCTGCGCTTCGCCGCGTGACCGCCGCGCAGGTGCAGGCGGTGGCCGCCAGGTATTTTGGCGACGATCAGCTGACGGTGGCCACGCTGGTCCCCCAGCCGGCGGAGCCCGGCCGCAAGCCGCGCCAGCCGGCAACGCCGATTCGCCATTGACAGGGACGCACCACACATGATCTGCCTGAAGGTCCCTTTTGCCTCGCACTTCCGTACCCACCCGATGAAAGCGCCTGTCCGCATGTCCTTGATGAATCTGTTGCCGCGTTTGCGCGCGCCATTGACTGCCTTTTCTCGAGGCGCTGTTGCCTCTGCCCTGATTGCAGGCGCTGCGTTTCCCCTGCATGCCGCCATACCGATACAGCAGTGGACGCAGCCCGGCGGCGCCCAGGTGTTTCTGGTCGAGAGCCCTGCGATTGCCATGCTTGATGTGCAGATCGACTTCGATGCGGGTAGCCGGCGCGATCCGCCTGCGCAGGCCGGTCTGGCAAGCGTGATGGCTTCCATGCTGGACAAAGGCGTGCGCGCACAGCCCGGCGAAAGTGCGATGGACGAAAACGCACTCAGCGAAGCCTGGGCCGATCTGGGCGCCCAGTTCGGTGCTGGCGCCTCGTCGGATCGCCTGGGCTTTTCGCTGCGCTCGCTGACCGACGCGGACTTGCTGTCGAAAGCAGTGGCGCTGGCCGCACGGGTGATGGCCGAGCCGGCATTCCCGGATGCCGTGTGGCAGCGTGAGCGCCAGCGGCTGGAGGCGTCCCTCAAGGAGTCGTCCACCCGGCCTGCCACCCTCGTAGGTCGGGCTTACGCCAAGGCTTTGTATGGCAGCCACCCTTATGGCTTTCAGATGACCGAAGACACCCTTCGCCGCATCAGCGTCAGCGACATGCAGATCCTGCACCGCTCGGCGGTGGTGGCCTGTCGGGCTCGCATCAGCATGGTGGGGGCGGTGACGCGTGCGCAGGCAGACCGCATTGCCACGCAGTTGCTGGCCCGCTTGCCGCAGCAGCCATGTGCCAGCCTGCCGTCACTGGCGGTAGTGCCCGAGGTTGCGCCGCTCACTCAAGCGGTGGAGCAGCGCATCGCGTTTGATTCGGCGCAGGCGCATGTGCTGATGGGGCAGCCCGGCATCAGGCGCGCTGACCCGGACTATTTCCCGCTGATTGTGGGCAACTACATCCTGGGCGGCGGCGGATTTGTGTCGCGCCTTTCGACGGAAGTGCGTGAGAAACGCGGCCTGACGTATGGTGTGTCCAGCTACTTCTCACCGGGCCTGCATGCCGGCAGCTTCACGGTCAGCCTGCAGACCCGTCCGGACCAGGCACGTCAGGCGGTGTCTCTCGTGCGACAGGTGGTGAGCGAGTTTGTCGCGAACGGACCGACAGAGGCCGAGCTGAAAGCGGCCAAGGACAATCTCATCGGCGGCTTCGCCTTGCGACTCGACAGCAACCGCAAACTGCTCGACAACGTGGTCGGTATCGCCTGGAACGGCCTGCCGCTCGACTATCTGGACACCTGGACACAGCGCGTGGACAGTCTCATGGTGGCAGACATCAAGGCTGCATTTGCGCGAAAACTTGAGCCCGACCGCATGGTCACCGTGGTTCTGGGCGACGCCGCGCCCTGATGTGGCATCCCAACAACCGGATTGTCAGGAGAGGGGAAACTCCGTAATATTTGCTTACGGGCTTCACCACTTTTTGCACCTCTGATGTTGAGCCCTTCTTGACGAAGGTGCGTGGGCTGTTGTGCTTGCGGCGTGCTCCGGCGCTGAAAGCAGTCCGGTCAGGGGGCGCATGTTTGTACTCAAAAATATTTTCTCTACCAGCAAGGCGGCCAAGCCACGCAACACGGGGCCGGAAACGGCGCCGGTGAAGATGAACCTCGAAGAGCGCATGGCGTTTCGCCGTGAATTGCTGTTCGAAGCCATCAAGACCACGATGCAGGCGCATGGCGTTCTGTCGTCCGGTTACAAGACCAAGGTCGTCCGCAACGACAAGCGCGGTCACCAGTACTCGGTGATGATGGATCTTTCCACTGACTTCCTGCACAACGAGGAAGGACGACCGGACAAGTTGCTCGCGCTCGGTACGGCAATTGCAAAAAATGCTGAGGAGAGATACGGGCTCAGGGTCGTCGGCGTCTATTGGCAGGTCAACCAAGACATCAAGGGCTTTGATGTCGTTCCCCGAGAAGCCACCAGCCCCAGCAGCCCCACGCCACTGGCGGCCACCTCGCAAACGGCCCGCCAGCGGTACGAACGTGCTTCCGCTGAAGAACTCGCCGCGTTCGAGGCCGCCTGGCAAAAAGGCCACGAGATGCAGATTGGCGACCGCATTTATTCGTCAGACCTCGCCCCTCTGGGTGATGACTCTGCAGGCCGCAAACGTTAGTCCCCGAAGGCGGGCACACACTGCGGGCGGTTAAGCTCTGGGCCTGATGAAAACACGCCCCCAGCCCCCTGCCGGAGCGCCGGCCAAACCCGCCCGCCGCGTCGCCGGTGCGTCCGCCCAGCTGCCGCATGAAGTCCGCATCATTGGCGGTCAATGGAAGCGCACCAAGCTGCGCGTTCCAGACAAGCCGGGGCTGCGCCCGACACCCGGCCGGGTGCGTGAAACCCTGTTCAACTGGCTGGGGCAGGATCTGACCGGCTGGCGCTGCATGGACGTGTTTGCTGGCACTGGCGCCCTGGGTCTGGAAGCCGCGTCACGGGGTGCTGCCGATGTGCTGCTGTGCGAGCAGGACGCCGCGCTGGTCGCGCAGCTCAAGGCGGTGCAGACGCGTCTGGGTGCAACCACGGTTCGCGTTGAGCGCGGTGATGGTCTTGCCGCGTTGCGACGGGCAGCGTCAGGCAGTCTGGAGCTGATTTTTCTTGATCCTCCTTTTGAGTCCCCCCATTTCGAGTCGGCGCTCAAGGCGGCCGCGCAGGCGATGGCCCCTCATGGGCTGGTGTATCTGGAAGCGCCCAAGGCCTGGGGGCCAGACGAGCTCGCGCCACTGGGTCTGCAGGTGCACCGCAGCGGCAAGGCCGGTGCGGTGCATTTCCACCTGCTGGTTCGGTCAGCCCCCGCGGTTGCTGCACCGGCCTGACTGCTGGCGTCCCCGCTCATGATGGGGTGATGGCTTGGGGGGCAAGGTCTGTCGCGCGCACCAGGGGGCATAATTCCTCCCATGGCCAGCCCGCGCATCGCTGTTTATTCAGGCACCTTTGACCCGTTCACGCTCGGTCACGAGGATGTGGTGCGCCGCGCCGCGCGGCTTTTCGATGCTGTGGTGGTTGCAGTCGCGGTGGCCCATCACAAAAAGACCTTGTTTTCACTGGATGCGCGTGTGGCGCAGGTGAAGACTTGTACCAGCGACCTGCCTTGCGTGACGGTGTTGCCGTTCGACGGCCTCATCATGGATTTTTGCGTGGCGCAAGGCGCTTGCGCCGTGGTGCGTGGCATTCGCAACCTCACCGACTTTGACTACGAAGCGCAGATGGCAGCCATGAACCGCAAGCTCCAGCCAAGCGTGGAGACGGTATTCGTGTTGCCCGACGCGCCTGTCCAGTGCATCAGCAGCACCCTCGTGCGCGAGATCAGCAAGCTGGGCGGCGATGTGACGCAGATGGTCAGGCCCGCAGTGGCGCAGGCGCTGGCCGCCGCGCGGGGAGGCTGACATGGCCTTGATGATCACCGACGAGTGCATCAACTGCGACGTCTGCGAGCCCGAATGCCCGAATGAGGCCATCTACCTCGGCCCCGAGATTTACGAAATCGACCCGAAAAAATGCACCGAGTGCGTGGGGCATTTCGACGAACCGCAGTGTGTGCAGGTCTGCCCGGTGGCGTGCATTCCGGTGAACCCGCAGTATGTGGAAACCCGCGAAACACTGTGGGAAAAGTACCAGCGCCTGACGACGGTCATTCCCATCGTGACGGCGCGCTAGCCGCTGATCCGCTGCCAGCGTAGCGCCCTCAGTCTTCGACGTCCACCTTGCGTGGTGGTTTGGGTCGTGGCGGCTGGCTGGTGTGAATCATCATGGTGGCTTTTTCCATGTTGCCGTCCAGCAACTCGGGCACCGCTTTCAGGCAGCGGGCCACGCAGTCTTCGATGGCCACCCGGTGCTCGGGTGAGGGTTTCTTCAGCACCCAGTTGACGACTTCGGCCTTCACGCCCGGATGACCTACACCCAGGCGCAGCCGCCAGTAGTCAGCCGTTCCGAGTTGCGCATGGATGTCCCGCAGACCGTTATGGCCTGCATGGCTGCCACCGAATTTGAGTTTGACCTCGCCTGGCACGATGTCCATTTCGTCATGGGCCACCAGAATTTCAGCAGGTTCGATTTTGAAAAAACGCGCCAGGGCTGCCACTGACTTGCCCGAAAGGTTCATGAAGGTCAGCGGCTTGAGCAGCCAGACGGTCTGACCCTTCACCGTGGTACGCGCCACCTGGCCGTGGTAGTTTTTATCCAGCGCCAGCGGGGACTTGAGTTCGCGTGACAGCGCGTCTATCCACCAGAAGCCCGCGTTGTGTCGCGTCGCTTCGTATTCCGTGCCGGGGTTACCGAGGCCAACAAAAAGTTTGATCATGTGTGCAAAAGCGGGTGCGGGAAGGTGCGGGCAAAGGCCAGTTGGGTTGCTTGCCTGTCTGCGGATTATCACGGCTGCACGGGCTTGGGCTTTATCGGGACGGGCGTCAGCCGGCAGGCAAGAAAAAAGCCCCTGCACTCCGGAGAGCACAGGGGCTGCAAGCCTTTTGAGGTCGAGGTGAATCGACCCGAAGATTACTTCTTGGCAGCTGGCTTGGCGGCTGGCTTGGCACCGCCCTTGGCGGCTTTCGGGTCCAGAGCGGCAGCGGCTGCTGCAGCGGCTGCCGCGGCGTCGGCTTCAGCTTCCTCGGACACGGCAGACACCGACACCAGTACCGGGTTGTCCTGGCCCTTGGCCACGAACTTCACGCCCTTGGGCAGGGTGATGTCCTTGACATGCAGCGAGGTGCCTTTCTTCAGGCCGCTCAGGTCCACAGCGATGAATTCAGGAATGTCGGCCGGGAAGCAGGAGATCGTCAGCTCGGTCAGCACGTGGTTGACCAGGCAACCTTCGGCCTTGACAGCTGGGGACTCTTCTTCGCCGCTGTAGTGCAGAGGCACCTTGACGGTCATCTTGGTCTTGGCTTCCACGCGCTGGAAGTCGATGTGCAGGACCTGCTGCTTGTAGGGGTGCATCTGCAGGTCACGCAGCAGAACCTTCTGGGTCTTGCCAGCGAGTTCCATCTCGAGGATGGAAGCGTGGAAAGCCTCTTTCTTGATGGCGTGGAACAACGCGTTGTGATCGAGTTCGATCAGCGTGGGTTCACCGGTGCCACCGTAGACAATACCGGGCGTGCGACCGGTGATGCGGAGACGGCGGCTCGCACCCGTGCCCTGCTTTGCGCGCTCAAAAGCGACGAATTTCATGATCTTCTCCAAAAAGGGCGGGCCGCGACCAGCTCCACCCCGACTTTAAAAAGCTGCTCCAGCCGGGCCCATTCTTGTGACGGGCAGCTGTGCAACCACTTTTTGTTTCAGATCAGAACAGGTTGTCCTGGTCCGAAAACAAACTCATGACCGACTCACCCTTGGCGATGCGCTGGATCGTCTCGGCGATCAGCGGTGCCACGGAGAGCTGGCGAATCTTCTTGCAGCCGGCGGCATTCGGTCCGAGCGGAATGGTGTTGGTGATCACCACTTCGTCCAGCGCGTCGCCCTTGGCGATGCGGTCGATGGCCGGGCCCGAAAAAATCGGGTGCGTGCAGTACGCGTAAACTTTTTTGGCGCCGCGCTCCTTGAGCACCTCGGCGGCCTTGACCAGCGTGCCGGCCGTGTCAATCATGTCGTCCATGATCACGCAGTTGCGACCTTCAATGTCGCCGATCACATGCATCACTTCCGACACATTCGCCTTCGGACGGCGCTTGTCGATGATGGCCATGTCGCAGCCCAGCTGTTTGGCCAGGGCCCGTGCCCGCACCACGCCGCCCACATCGGGCGACACGACCATCAGGTCGTTGTAATTCTTCTGGCGCAGATCACCCAGCAACACCGGCGACGCATAAATGTTGTCCACCGGAATGTCAAAAAAGCCCTGAATCTGGTCAGCGTGCAGATCCATCGTCAGCACACGCGACACGCCCACGGCCTGTAGCATGTTGGCCACCACCTTGGCCGTGATCGGCACGCGCGCCGAGCGCGGGCGGCGGTCCTGCCGGGCGTAGCCAAAATACGGAATCACTGCGGCAATCCGCTCGGCCGATGCACGCTTGAGCGCATCGACCATGATGAGCAGCTCCATCAGGTTGTCGTTGGTTGGTGCGCAGGTGGACTGCACCACAAACACATCACGCGCCCGGACGTTCTGCTGGATCTCGACGGTGACCTCACCGTCCGAAAACCGGCCCACATGCGCTGCACCCAGTGAAATGCCCAGGTGATCGGCAATCTCGAGCGCCATGCTCGGATTGGCATTGCCGGTGAAAACCATGAAATCGGAATTGTGCGGTTGCATGTGTGGCCCAGCTGCTACGAGATCTTGACGTGGCTCAAATGAATGACAAAGGGCTCATGACGCATCATCGAGCTAAATACGTAGCAGGAAGCGCTTGCAACAGAGGCTTGGCAGTGAGCGCCGGTTACCGCTGCTTCCAAAAAAACACAGACCCCGGAAACATCTGCTTGAGGGTCTGCCAGCAACACCAAGGCCCGCCTGTAGCGGGCCTGCCGTGCCTGCGGGATCGGCCCGCAAGCTGCAAATTTGGCAGGGGTGGAAGGATTCGAACCTGCGAATGCCGGAATCAAAATCCGGTGCCTTAACCAACTTGGCGACACCCCTACACAGGACAGCTGTTGCAAGCAACAGCAGACCTATAACCGTATCTCTTTTGCTCTGGCGCCCCGTGCTTCCTGCTGCCCGGTCTGGAATTTACCAGCCAGCGAGCGGATGCGACGCCAGGTTGCTGCAGATTCTGACTTGCCAGCCTTTCGGAGCATCCGAAACATCTGGCAGGCTGTCAGCCTGTGGCAACTGTGCAAAAACAGCACTTCCGGAACCGGTCATTCGCGGTGAAAGCCCCTGTTTTTCCAGCCATTCCAGCGACTCGCTGATGGCGGGGCAGAGCTTCTGCGCAACCGGCTGCAGGTCGTTGCGGCCAAATCCGAAAATCTGTCCGCCTGCGTTTGCAGCAAAGCCTTGGATTGTAGCAGTTTCTGTATCGCGTTTGAGCTCCGGCGAGCCGAAAATTGCCGGTGTGGCTACCCCTTGGGCGGGTTTGACCACCACAAAACGGGCCGAAGGCAGTTGTACGGGTGAAAGTTGCTCGCCGATGCCCTCCACCCAGGCGTGACCGCCCGACAGAAAAAACGGGACATCCGCACCCAGCGACAGCGCCAGCGCATGCAGTCGTTCAGCCGGCAAGCGCACCCCCCAGAGCCGCTGCAAAGCCAGCAGGCAACTGGCCGCGTCAGACGAGCCGCCGCCCATGCCGGCCTGGGAAGGAATGCGCTTTTCCAGCCGGATGTCCACCCCCAGAGAAGTGCCACAAGCGGCTTGCAATGCGCGCGCGGCTTTCACGGTCAGATCCAGCTCTGGCAAGGCGTCGGCGGCTGCCGACGCAAGGGTCGGGTCGGCCACATCGGTGCGCGAGATCACGCCATCCTGACGCACTTCGAAATGCAGGGTGTCGCACCAGTCGATCAGCATGAACACCGACTGCAGCAGGTGGTAGCCGTCGGGCCGGCGCCCTGTGATGTGCAGAAACAGGTTCAGCTTGGCGGGTGCGGGGACGTCGTAAATGGCTCTCATACAACTCTCATATGGTTCTCATGAGATGGGTTCGTACCGCAGGGCAAATGACAGAGGTGCGCGTGTCAGCGGTCCAGCACCACGCGCAGGTCGACGGTGGGCAGGGGCTGCGTTCGCCGGGCGACCAGCCGCCCGTCCACCTGCCGGCTCAAATCGACCGACCATCCGGCAGCGGAGGCATTGTCGCCGTCCAGCCAGGCGAACAAGGCGGGCAAGGGCAGCGCCGCGCCGGTGGCCTGTGTCATCAGTTGGTCGATGGACTCAAAGCGCTGGATGTTTCCCTGGCCAGAGTCGAGCAGCGCCTCCCCGGGCGCCCAGCGCAACACACCCAGCACATTGCCCAAGGGGCTGGTCAGGGTGAGTTCGCCGCGATCGGCCTGGCCTTTGAGCTCGAAACCTGCCGAGAACGACTGCGCCGGCTCACTCTGCACCTGCATGCTGATGCGCCCGGCCCAGACCTTGTCCGGGCCCGTGACCGTGGTTCGCACTGGTTGCGCGCAACCGGCGACAAATCCTGCAAGACACACCGCCGCAGCAATCAGTGCACCGCTTCGGGCGACTCGGCGAGTCAAGGCAGGCAATGAACTGATCACCGTTTACAGCTTCACGCGCAGCCGCTTGAGGGTTTCCAGCAGGGTGTCGTTGGTCGGGTTCAGAAGCTGGCCCTCTTTCCAGATGACCGTGGCGCGATCACGCTGGCCCAAGCTCCAGAGCACTTCGCCCAGATGGGCCGCGATCTCGGCATCCGGGCGGGCCTTGTAGGCGGCCTCCAGCACCTTGAGTGCTTCGGTCTTGTTGCCCAGGCGGAACTCCACCCAGCCGAGGCTGTCGCGGATGAAGGGGTCGGAGGGCGCGAATGTCAACGCCTTGCGGATCAGCTCGCGCGCTTCCTGCAGCCGCACACCACGATCGGCCAGCGAGTACCCCAGTGCGTTGTAGGCATGGTGGTAGTCCGGCTTGATCGCGATCACCCGGCGCAGCAGGCGCTCCATCTCGTCGAGGCTGTCCAGCTTTTCTGCCAGCATCGACTGGTCGTACAGCAGTTCGACATCGTCCGGTGTTTTGGCAATCGCACCAGCCAGCACGTCGTAGGCCGCCCGGTATTGCTTGAATTCCCTGAGCAGGCTGACTTCAGCGCTGATCTTCAGCCGCGCATCGTTGGCGTTGCGCTCGGGCAATTGACGGATGACCGCACGGCCTTCTTCGAGCTTGCCCCGGCTTGCCAGGATGGAGGCGCGACGCGTCTGTGCCTGCACCAGGTCTGCGGGGTTGTCGATTTTGGCGAGCCATGCCTCGGCGGCCACGTAATCCTTGCGCTTTTCCGCCACCTGGGACAAGGCCAGATAGGCCTGCGCCAGACCGCGGCTACGCTCAGCCTCAGACGCCTGTTGCTGGACCAGGGCGATATAGCGCTCCAGCGATGTCTGTGCGGATGCGAGCTGGTTGTCCTGCAGCTGCAGCGAACCCAGCACCAGCCAGCCTTCGGGGTAGTCGGGCTTGTCGCGTGTGACGATCTGAAGCTGGGCGCTGGCTTCGGCGTAACGCCGTGCATCGAGCAGTGCCCGTGCATAGCCCATGCGGATCTCCGGCAGGGCTTTGGGGTTGCCTTCGAAGTAACGGCGAACAAGGGCTTCCGCTTCGGGCCGTTGCGGGTCCATCAGTTCCAGCGCCACCACCACGGGGCCCTCTGCGCGTTCGTCTCCACCGGTGCTGGCGGCTTGTCCACGCTTGGCGGCATCCAGTGCGCCGTTGTTGTCTTCTGCCGCCAGTCGCATGCGTGCGATGGCCGTCCACGCCGCGCTCGCGGTACCCGGATTGGTCGCGGAAGGAGCCAGGGCTTCTTCAACCGTCAGCGCCGCGAGCTTTTTGTCGCTCACCCGGGCATAGATGCGCGGGATGGCCGCAATGACGCCGCTGCGTTCAGCCTCGGGGGCCATCCTGACCTCGGCCCGCAGGGGCTCCACGGTTTCGGTGATGCGGTTCAGCGCAATCAGAATCTGCAGCACATACCGGTTGGCCTCGCGCGATGCGGGTTGGGCCTGCTTCCATGCCGTCGCAGCCTGCAGCGCGGCATCGCCTGAGCGCGACTGAAGTGCAATGTCAGTGGCACGCTGGTACAGCTGCGCGTCGCCAGTCTTGCGTGCGGCATCAAGAATCAGCGCATAGCCGGCACCGGGCTCGCCCTGCTGTACGGTCAGCTCGCCAATCAGCAACTGGTAGAGCAGTTGCGCGTCGAGCTGAGAGCGGGGAGCGTTGTCTTGCGCTGCCCTGGCTTGTGCAAGTCCGGCCGGGGCGGGCGCTTCAGCCGGCGATGTCGGTGCAGCAGGCGGTGTGGCGGGTGTCTGTGCACGGGCGAGGCCGCCAGCCATCATCCATACGAGCGCGAGGACCAAGCCGGAAATTTTCTTCATCGGGCCATGATAATTGAAGCTCCCCACCCGTGCGCCTACTGCGCCTTTCCACCCTTCAGGGCGCACAGGGCGGTTTTTGTCTTGCCAGATCCAGACGGGCGGACCGATCAATCAACCCGACATAACCCGACATAAACAGAGACGCGGTCAACCGACCCTCCATCCATGCCTGAACTTCCCGAAGTTGAAGTCACCCGTCTGAGCTTTGCCGACCGCATTGCCGGAGCGACGGTGCAATCGGTCCGCCTGGGCCAGCCCTTGCGTTGGCCTCTGGGTTGCCTGCCGGCGCAGCTGGTGGGGCGCCATGTGCTGCAGGTGCGTCGCCGCGGCAAGTATTTGCTGCTGGATCTGAACGAAGGCCTTTTGCTGATTCACCTGGGGATGTCGGGCAGCGTGAGCTTTGGCCACCAGCTGCCACCGCCGGGCAAGCATGATCATTTCGAGATGGACACCAGCCACGGCACGCTCCGCCTGAATGATCCGCGCCGCTTTGGCGCCGTGGTGTACGCGCCAGCAGAAGACCATGCGATTGCGCAAAAGCTGCTCGGGCGTCTGGGCGTAGAGCCTTTGGGCGATGACTTCGATCTGGTGAATTTTCACGCCGCGCTTCGGCAGCGCAAGACCGTCATCAAGCAATTGCTGCTGGGCGGTGAGGTGGTGGTGGGCGTGGGAAACATCTATGCCTCAGAGGCGCTCTTTCTGGCCGGCATCCGGCCGACCACTCCGGCCTGCCGTATCAGTCGCCCGCGGGCGGCCCGGCTGCATGGGGCGATCCGGGATGTTTTGTCACGTGCCGTTACAAAAGGCGGCAGTACGCTGCGGGACTTCTCCAATGCCCAAGGCGAGTCGGGCTACTTCCAATTGGAGGCCATGGTGTATGACCGTGCCGGGGAGCCGTGCCGCGTTTGCAGCGCTCTGATCAAGGGCATCCGCCAGGGGCAACGCTCCACTTTTTACTGCGCCCACTGCCAAAAACCCTGAACTTTGCTGTACCTCGGCCGGTGGTCGTTTCGGGGCGGCGATGCTATATTGAGCAGCTAACACAGAGCACAGCGATGTCTTTCAACGAACAATTTGACCAGCACGGCGTTTGGCGGCGCGAGTTTGCCTTGCGCCTCAAGCTGCTTGCCGAATGGATGAAAGACCATGACCTGATCGATGCAGCCGTCGAAGAGCGTCTGCACAGGCTGGAAGCGCAGGTGCGCTCTGACAAGGTGATGGTGGCTTTTGTCGCCGAATTCTCGCGCGGCAAGTCCGAGCTGATCAACGCCATCTTCTTTGCCGGCTATGGCCGGCGCATCATGCCGGCGAGCGCAGGCCGCACCACCATGTGCCCGACCGAGCTGGGCTACGACGCTGATGTGCCGCCCTGTCTGCGCCTGCTGCCCATTGAGACACGCCTGCAGTCGCAGGCGCTGATGGAATGGCGTGCGGTCCCCGAGAAGTGGACGCGCGTGGACCTGGATGTGAACGATCCGGCTCAGCTGGCCCAAGCGCTGGAGAAGGTGGCTGAGGTTCGCTACGTCTCGCAGGACGAGGCCCGCGCCCTAGGCTTCTGGCACGACGGCAACCCCGAAGACAACCCCCGCATGGGTGCAGACGGACTGGTCGAGGTGCCCAAATGGCGCCACGCACTGATCAACATCGCGCATCCACTGCTTAAGCAGGGACTGGTTATTCTGGACACACCGGGCCTTAACGCCATCGGTGCCGAGCCCGAGCTGACGGTGAGTCTTATTCCGCAAGCCCATGCTGTGGTTTTCATTCTGGCGGCCGATACCGGCGTCACCAAGTCCGACCTGGCCATCTGGCGCGAGCACCTCGTGACCGAAGGCAGCGGCAATGGCAGCGACGCGCGTCTGGTCGTACTGAACAAGATTGACACGCTGTGGGATGGTCTGAGCACCCCCGAGCAGGTGCAGGCGCAGATTGAACGGCAGCGCGCCACCTCGGCCGAAATCCTCGGCCTGCCTGAAGCGCAGGTGATTCCGGTCTCGGCCCAAAAAGGCCTGCTGGCCAAAGTCACGCGTGACAAAACATTGCTGGAAGCCAGCCGCCTGCCCGGCCTTGAGCTGGCGCTGGGCCAGGGCGTGATGGGGCAGCGGCAGAAGATTCTGCGCTCGGCGGTGGCCACTGGCATCACCGAGCTGCGCGTGGAAGCCAGCCGGGCCATGCACATCCGCCGGCGTGATCTGGCCGAGCAGATGATCGAGCTGCGTGGTTTGCGCGGCAAGAATGTGTCGGTCATCCAGCACATGCGCACGCGCATCGAGCAGGAGCAGACCGAGTTCGACACCAGCGGCGCGCGGATTCACGCGGTGCGCTCGGTGCACCTGAAGCTGCTGCGCGAAGTGCTGACGCTGCTCAGCACCCCCACGCTGAAGGCGGAGCTCGCCGAGCTGACGGTGGCGCTCAAGCAGCCCGGGATCAAACTGGGCGTGAAGAAGGCCTACGGCCAGACCTTCTCGCGCCTGCGCGAAAGCCTGCAGCGCGCCAAGATTTTGAGCGACGAGATCCAGTCGATGCTCACCGCCTCATTCCGGCAGCTCAACGCCGAATTCAGCTTCTCGTTGCAGCCGCCCAAAGAGCCGGACCTGATGCGTTACGTGCAGGATCTGGAGCAGATCGAGCGCAGTCACGTGCAGTACCTCGGGCTGAGCAATGTGCTCAAGCTCTCGCAGGGTGATTTTTCCGAGCGGCTGACCCGTGCGCTGGCGACGCGGCTTCGGGTCATCTATGAGTCGGCTCTGGGCGACCTCGAACTGTGGAACAAGTCCGCCGCATCGCAGCTGGATGCCCAACTGCGCGAGCGTCGCCGCAATTTCGGGCGGCGGCTGGAGGCCATCGAGCGGATTCAGCAGGCGGCCTCGGGTCTGGATGAGCGCATCACCGAGATCGAAGCCCAGCAGCAGGTGCTGGACTTGCTGGACGCCAAGCTCACCGAGCTCACGTCCCATCTGATGACGGGGCCTTCACCATCGTCAGCGTCTTCGGCGCCTCTTGCGGCACGCTTTCAGCCCGCCGTGGCAGACACCGAGGCGGCGCCCCTCTCGCAAGCCGCCTGAGCATCGGTGGCTGCCAAACGTCTGGCTGCGGCGTTACCAGCCGCTACCCCTTCGTTTGCGGACAGTGTGATCCAGTGGCAGAAAAGCCATGGGCGCCACACGCTGCCCTGGCAAAACACCCGTGACCCTTACCGCGTCTGGCTGTCTGAAATCATGCTGCAGCAGACGCAGGTCACGACGGTGCTCGATTACTACGCGCGGTTTCTTGAATGGTTTCCCACTGTGGCCGATCTGGCCGCCGCCAGTGAAGACGAGGTGCTCGGTTTGTGGAGCGGCCTCGGCTACTACAGCCGTGCGCGCCATCTGCACCGTTGCGCGCGCGATGTGGTCGCCCTGCATGGCGGGCAGTTTCCGGGCTCAGCGGCGGTGCTGCAGACCTTGCCTGGCATTGGCCGGTCGACAGCGGCGGCAATTGCGTCCTTCTGCTTTGGTGAGCGGGTGGCCATTCTTGACGGCAATGTGAAGCGGGTGCTCACGCGCGCCTTGGCTTACCCGGGTGATCTCGCGCAGGCCGCGGAGGAGCGCAAGCTCTGGGATATCGCAGGCGAACTGCTGCCGGCCGGCAATCTGGCTGAGACCATGCCGCGCTACACGCAGGGGCTGATGGATCTGGGTGCCACTGTCTGCACCAGCCGACAACCCCAGTGCCTGATCTGCCCGCTCCAGCCGCAGTGCCAGGGCTTCGCTGGCGGAGACCCGCAAAAGTACCCGATCAAGAGCCGCAAACTCAAGCGTAGTGCGCTGGCGCTCAGCCTGTTGTGGGCGCGGCGCCCGGATGGTTCTGTGTGGCTGGAACGCAGGCCGGCCCGGGGGATCTGGGGTGGCTTGTATTGCCTGCCGGTGTTTTCTGGCGACGACGCGCTGCAGGCAGCGGTGCCAGTAAAGCTCAGGGTGCAACTGCAACCGCTGCCGCACTTTGTCCATGTGCTCACGCACAAGGATTTGCACATGGCACCGTGGGCAGTGCGGGCCAGTGCGCGGCAGGCCTCGCCGCTGGTGCATCCGGCCGAGGGCGCTACGCCCTCAGCGCCTGGTGCGTGGTTTTCCCCGAAAGAGTGGCCGTCGCTGGGTTTGCCAGCACCCATCCGCAAGTTGCTGCTCAGCGACTTTCCCGGCGATTCGCACTGAAAGCAGGGGCCTCTGGTGCCTTACTGGCCGTCGAGCTCGCGGTGGCGCTTGATGGTACGCCACTCTGCTTCAAAGGCAGCAGTCAGTGATTCCACCAGATACACCGAGCGGTGCTGTCCGCCCGTGCAGCCGATGGCGACAGTGACATAGCTGCGGTGGTCGCGCGCCAGTGCAGTGAGCCAATGCCGCAGGAACTGTTCGATGTGGCGGAACATCTCATCCACTTCCGCATGGCCCTGCAGGTAGTTGATGACGGGCTGGTCGCGCCCCGTCAACTGGCGCAAGCCCGCTTCGTAGTGCGGGTTGGGCAGCATGCGGACGTCAAACACATAGTCGGCGTCCAGCGGCACGCCGCGCTTGAACGCGAAAGACTCGAACACCAGCGTCAGCTGCTGCGCCGGCGCAGAGATCAGCGACTTCACATAGCCCTGCAGCTGCGACGACCGGATCATGCTGGTGTCCAGCACATGGGCCTGCTCGCGCAGTTCACCGAGCAGTTCGCGCTCCAGCTCAATCGCATCGACCAGCGCGCGGTGCTGGTCCGATGCATCTGTGCGCGACAGCGGATGCAGCCGGCGGGTTTCTGAAAAACGCCTCACCAGTGTCTCTGTGCTGGCATCCAAAAAAAGTGAATGCAGCACCACGCCCGCGTTGCGGAACTCGCGAAGCTGCCCCGGCACCAGCGGCAGCGAGGTGGCGCTGCGCACATCCATGGCAATGGCCACTTTGCGGGCGCCGTTTTGCTGCTCCAGCGCGACGAAAGGCGCAAGCAGTTCCGGCGGCAGGTTGTCCACGCAGTAATAGCCCGCGTCTTCCAGCGCGTGAAGGGCCACCGACTTGCCAGAGCCCGACATGCCTGTGATGAGCACCATTTCGAGCGCCATCACTGCCCCAGCATTTCCTTGGCGTGGGCCAGCGTCGTGCCTGAAAGCCTTTCGCCGCCCAGCATGCGTGCGATTTCTGCCACCCGCTGCTCGCCGTGGACATGGTCCACAGAACTGAAGGTGGCGCCGTGCTCGGTCCGCTTCGAAACCACGAGGTGCTGATCGGCACAGGCGGCGACCTGAGGCAGGTGCGTCACGGCCATGACCTGCCTGTCTTTGCCCAGCTGCTTCATCAGGCGGCCCACCGTCTCGGCCACCGCACCGCCCACGCCGGAGTCCACCTCGTCAAATATCAGGGTCTGCGCCTGGCCGAGCTGGCTGGTCGTCACGGCAATCGCCAGCGCGATGCGCGAAAGCTCGCCGCCAGAGGCCACCTTGCCGACAGGGCGGGGCGTGCTACCGGCATGGCCCGCCACCAGAAACTCGGCCTGCTCCAGCCCGTGTTGTGCAGGCTGCTCCAGCCGGTTCAGTGCCACGTCAAACTGCCCGCCCTGCATACCCAGCCCCTGCATGGCCTGAGTGATGGCTTTGGCGAGTTGGGGGGCGGCCTTGCTTCGGCTTTTCGAGATACGGCTGGCCTCTGCCAAGTAGGCGGCCTTTGCTTTGCTTTCAAGCGCCTCGAGCTGGGCCAGGTCGGCCACGGCATCGAGACGCTGCAGCTCGCTGCGCCAGCTGGCCAGCAGTTCAGGCAGCTCGGCAGGCGGGCGTTTGTAGCGGCGGGCGAGACTCACCCATAAAGACAGGCGCTCGTCCAGTTCCGCCAGGCGCTGCGGCTCCAGCTCGGCCTGGCGGGCATAGCGGTGCAGCGAGTGCACGGTGTCTTCAACCTCGGCCAGTGCACTGCCCAGCACTTCGGTGAGGCCCTTGAACTCCGGCTCAATGTGCGCCTGGTTTTGAAGCGCGGTGATGGCGCGGCCCAGCAGCGTAGCCACGTTGTCGTCAGACTCCTGCAGCGCATCGACAGCGGTCTGCACCGCATCGCGCAGGGCCTGTGCGTTGGACAGTCGTGCGTGCTGGGTGTTGAGCTCTTCCCACTCGTCGGCCCCGGGCGCCAGCTTGTCGAGTTCACCGATCTGCCGGGTCAGGCGTTCGCGTTCGCGCTGCAGGGTGTCTTGCGCGCTTTGCGCCTCCTGCAAGGCCTTTTGCGCCTGGCGCCAGCTCCGCCAGCAAGCCGACAGGGCACCGGTGTCTATCTGGGCATAGGAGTCGAGTAGCCCGCGCACGGCGTCTGGCCGCGTCAGGCTTTGCCAGGCATGCTGACCATGAATGTCCACCAGATGGTCGGCAATCTCCCGCAACTGGGTGGCGGTGGCTGCGCTGCCATTGATCCACGCGCGGCTCTTGCCCTGTGTATCGACCGTGCGGCGCAGTAGCAGGGTGTCGCCGCTCTCGAACCCGGCATCTTCCAGCCAGCCGGCCAGCTGCGGCGGGCTGTTGAATTCGGCGCTTACCTCGCAGCGCTGGGCGCCCTCGCGTACGACACCGGCATCTGCGCGCGCGCCAAGGGCCAACTGCAGTGCATCAATCAGGATCGACTTGCCGGCGCCAGTTTCACCGGTCAATACGGTGAAACCGCTCATCAGGTCCAGCTCAAGGCTCTGGACGATCACAAAGTCGCGGAGCGAAATGCTTTTGAGGCTCATGGATCAGGTGAATCGGGTGGGGGGCAGTGGAATCAGGCCACGCCTTCGTTCCAGTGAAGTTTCTTGCGGAGCGTATCAAAATAGCTCCAGCCGCGCGGGTGCAGAAAGTGCACCTGGTGCTCGGAGCGCCGCACCACAATCCGGTCGCCGTGAATCAGCGAAGCCAGCGACTGCATGTCGAAGTTCGCGCTGGCGTCCCGCCCCGCCACGATCTCGACGGCGATCTCTCCTGCATCCGACAGCACGATGGGCCGGTTCGACAGGGTGTGCGGTGCAATCGGCACCAGCACCCAGCCAGCAATCGAGGGGTGCAGCAGTGGCCCGCCCGCCGACAGCGCGTAGGCGGTGGAACCCGTGGGCGAGGCAATGATCAGGCCGTCAGCCCGCTGGTTGGCCACAAAGCGGCCATCCACCTCGACCCGAAGCTCCACCATGCCGGCGGTGGCGCCACGGTTGACCACCACATCGTTCATCGCCGTGGCGCTGAAGACGCAGTGGCCGTCACGCATCACCTTGGCCTGCATCATCCAGCGGCGGTCTTCTTCGTACTCGCCGCGCAGCATGGGCTTGAGCGTGGTCTGGTAATCCTCAAACGCGATGTCAGTGATGAAGCCGAGGCGCCCCTGGTTGATGCCCACCAGCGGAATGCCGAACTGCGCCAGCTGGCGGCCGATGCCCAGCATGGTGCCGTCGCCGCCCACCACCAAGGCCAGATCGCACTGCGCACCAATTCCAGCCGTGTCGAGGGTGGGGAAACGGGTCAGCCCGGTGTTGCTGGCCGTGTCCTGTTCGATGGCGACGTCGCAGCCTTGCGTACCCAGAAACTGGGCAATGTCTTCCAGCGCAGACCGCGATCCCTGGGCATGGTACTTGCCGATCAGGGCGATATGGCGGAATTGCGATTGCATCGTCAAATTACATCACAACGCCGCCGGTGAAGCTTCGTAGAATGGGGCCATGCTTGATGATCGCGCCAGGTTGTTGCTTAAAGCGCTGGTAGAGCGCTACATCGCCGACGGGCAACCCGTCGGTTCGCGCACGTTGTCCAAGGCATCGGGCCTGGAGCTGTCACCCGCCACCATCCGCAATGTGATGAGCGATCTGGAGGAACTGGGCCTCATCGTCAGCCCGCACACTTCGGCCGGGCGTATCCCCACAGCGCGCGGTTACCGGATGTTTGTCGACACCATGCTGACCGCCCAGCGCGACCAGGCTCTGGGTGGTGCCGGCTTGCCGGCGCCGCGCCTTGAACCGGATCAACCGCAGAAAGTCATCAGCAACGCCGCGCACATGTTGTCCAGCCTGTCGCAGTTTGTTGGTGTGGTGATGGCGCCGCGGCGGTCGTCGGTGTTCCGGCATATTGAATTCTTGCGGCTTTCGGAAAAGCGCTTTCTCGTCATCATCGTCTCGCCAGACGGCGATGTACAGAACCGCGTGATCTTCACAGAGGCCGACTACAGCCAATCGCAGCTGGTGGAAGCCGCCAACTTCCTGAACTCGCACTACGCCGGCATGGCCATTGAAGAGGTGCGCGAGCGCCTCAAAAATGAGGTCGAAGAGTTGCGCGGTGAGATCGCCACACTGATGCAGGCTGCCGTCAAGGTCAGCTCCGAAGCCATTGAGTCGCGCGATGAGGTGGTGATTTCCGGTGAACGCAACCTGTTGGCTGTGAGTGATTTCTCAGGCGACATGGGCAACCTGCGCAAGCTGTTTGATCTGTTTGAGCAGAAAGCCCAGCTGATGCGCCTGCTCGATGTGTCGAGCCGGGCTGAAGGCGTGCGCATCTACATCGGCGGAGAGAGCCAGGTGATCCCGTACCAGGAGCTGTCCATCGTCACCTCCCCCTACGAGGTGGATGGTCAGGTGGTTGGCACGCTCGGCGTGATTGGCCCGATGCGCATGCCCTACGAAAAGATGATCCAGATCGTCGACATCACCTCCAAGCTGGTCAGCAGCGCGCTCAGCCACAACAAGTAGGCCCGTACAATCCTCACCGGATGGGGCGTTAGCTCAGTTGGTTAGAGCAGAGGACTCATAATCCTTTGGTCCACGGTTCAAGTCCGTGACGCCCTACCATTAATGCAATATAGATATTAAGATCCATGCTATCAAATTGATAGCATGGATTTTTTTATGGGAGAAAATTGCCAGAAAATTGCCAGATTCGGCTTGGATGGCGCTGGACAACGTTTCCCGAAAAATTGCTTGTTAGTTCCATGTGACAATTCTGCTGATTGCGTTGAGCCGGACGTTGCGCGAACAAATGTGCCGATGATTTGGCGTCGCATGCAATAACCTAACGCAACTAACTCGAGTAAAAAATGTTCATTGAGCGTTTGCAGATCGAAGAAGGCTTTCTTGACGGTTTTGACGTTCGACTAACGCCAGGGTTGAATGTTGTCATTGGAGCGAGGGGTACCGGTAAGACATCGTTCATAGAACTTATTCGCTATTGCCTTGATTCGACCGGCAATACTACTGAGAGTTCAAGACGTAGTCGCGATCATGCGTTGTCGATACTTGGATCGGGTCAAGTTACTGTTACTTTAGTAATTGATGGGCAACGAGTCACGGTCACTAGGACAGCTTCCGATGCTCTTCCACGCTCGACAGGGCCTTACCTAAAGCCCATTATTTTCTCTCAGACCGAAATCGAAACAGTTGGACTCGAAGCTGCTGGGCGATTGAGACTAATCGATAGCTTCGCCGGGTACGAGTCAGCTTCAGGAAGTGCGGAAGAACGACAGGAGATTGCAAAAATCGCCTCCGCTACCGCAGAAGTTATGAAAATGCGTCGGGACCTGGAGGAATTAGAGAAGACTTTCACCGATTTAAAGGTCGTGGAAGTCGAGTTAGCTCAATCGGCGCAGATGGAAGCAACAGTTGCCAACACATCGCAAATCCTTCAACCGAAAATTGCTCAGCTGCAGCAGTTGTCCGAAGTCCTTTCCGTCATAGCGACGGAGCGCGAGGTCTTTCAGCGTCTGCAGGTCCATATTGGATCGTGGAACACTTCGATCAAGGTTGCTTACGATGCTGCGGGACCAGAGGTTGACCCAAATTTTGGTACTCTAGAAATTCGCCAAAAGATCGCACTAACTCGCGAATTACTTCGTCAGTCGCAACAGAACACTTATGAAATTTGGCATGATCTCGATCAATCAATAAATGCTTTGGAAAAGCGTCGTGTGGACCTTGAGTCCTCCACGAGGAGTATTCGTCAAGAGGTTGAAGCGGTGCAGGCGGGTGCCGGCCAAGTTATGCGAAAGGGCCAGGAGCTTCGAGAAAAGAAGGCCAGACTTGACGCAATCGCCGGTTTGTTGTCCGTTCAGAAGACTGCGCTGGACGAAAGTTTAAAGAGTCGAGGCATCGCATTTAACAGACTTGATCAACTTCGCGAGGTCAGATTTCAGGCGCGCAAAGACATTGTCAGGAAATTGAACGAGTCGTTGCAACCGACCATTCGGGTCACTATCACGAGAAATGGTCAAAATGCTAATTTCACAAGTGCAGTTTCCGAGTTGCTTCGCGGAAGCGGCCTTAAATACGCGGATCTAGCAACCTCAATCGCGAACACGATTACGCCAAGATCACTTCAGGATGCAGTCGAACAATTCGACGTGGATTTTCTGAGGAAGGCGGCGAATATCCAGCCGGATAGGGCGGCTAAGGTTTTATCTCATCTTAGGAACATTGATCTCACACCGCTGAGCACACTTGATATTGAGGATGAGGTCGGCTTACAGCTGCTCGACGGAACCGATTACAAGGACCTGAGTTCCCTGTCAACAGGCCAAAGATGTGCCGTAATCCTGCCTCTCGTATTAGCGCATACGGATAGCGTTATCGTCGTAGATCAACCAGAGGACCACATCGACAACGCTTTCATCACAAGTACCTTAATCAAGTCAATATTGAAACGCGATGTCGACGGGCAGATACTGTTCACTACGCATAACCCCAACATTCCTGTGTTGGGAGACGCCGACAATGTGATTCATTTAGGATCTGACGGCAAACGTGGCTTTGTGTTGGCCTCGGGCGCGTTGCATGAGCCCAGGATTGTTGGTGCGATTTCTTCCGTGATGGAAGGTGGCGCTGCCGCCTTCGTCAAGCGGTCCAATTTCTACAGCTTCCTCGATATGGCATGACGCGAGAGGAGGCTCTGGCATCGCTCAAGTCAACGTCGTCGCACGAGCGATTTTTGGCGTCAATGGAGCTCACAACTTCTGGTCTTCCGGAAGATATACCCGTTCTGTTACGCGCTCGACATGTCGAAAGCGATGCATATGTACTGAAGAATTTGGCAATAGCCATATCACGGTGCGAAGCCGCAGCGCATGTTGAAAATTTTGAAGACGCCCATGAATCTGACGCTTTCGCACATGCTCGCGCCCAGGCGACTGAATGGATCGCTGGAATACTTCTTCATGAAGTCGGGTCTAAATTGGGCCTCATAGCAGAGGCTGCATCCAGAGAAATTCCCGGTTACCCAAATTCGCGCACCGGAAAATACGTTCAAAACCTGCAAGCGATATTTGGCGCAATAGAGCAACTTCGCACTGCTGCAACTACGTCACGGTCGGACGAATTCGATTTGTCCGAGTTGATCGACGAAGTGACGTCAATTGAATCTGAGGGAAAGCCTACGGTGGTTTCCCTGGTTGGAATGCGGCCGAGTGTGATTTTTGGGAGTCGACATTTGATCCAGCTGGCGCTTGCCAACGGTATACGAAATGCTCTTGAGGCAGTTTCGGAAACAGGCAGAAGTCAAACTTCAAATGCTCACGCCCAAGTTATCGTCAGCTGGGGCACTACGGATAAAGACATTTGGATTTCGGTAGTCGACGATGGCATTGGTTTTGCGGGTTCCTCTCAAGCGTCATTTGGGATAGGAAAGTCAAACAAGAAGGGCCATCATGGTTTCGGCTTAGCAATCGCTAAGCAAGCGGTTGAAACCCTTGGAGGAACTATCAGTTTGGAATCATCGGGGGCTGGGGGCGCCAAATATGAGATTCGGTGGAAAAAATGAGAATAAAAGTTCTTATTGTTGAGGATGATGATGACTTCTCGGGCAATCTTATAGAGATGCTCGAAGCACTTGATCCTGACGTCTATTACGTCTTGGAAAAAAGTAGAGATGGCGCGATTGCGCGGGTAGAACTGGAACTTTTCGACCTGCTACTTTTAGATCTGAATATTCCTACGAGCGACAAGGCATTGGACGGGAGTCCTGTTCACGGACATTCTGTATTCGCTAGGGCAGGTGTCGTAGCGCCGGGGACCCCAGCCATTGTGCTCACCGGTTCGTCGGCCGAGGAGTTCATTCCTTCGCTAGTAGCACGCGCCCAGAGCGTGGACGTATGGGGCGGGGCCGCATTAAAAACGGTCGGCTTTGTCCGAAAGCATAAATTTGATGAGTTTCCCGCCCTACTGAAGTCATATGTAGCTGAACTTCTGAGTTTGAAGGCCATTGAGCTCAAACGTAACGACGTAGTACTCAAGGACGGTGAAGAACGCTTGATACGAATCTTCGCGCGGCAAACTGGAGGCGCGCGTGTAACGACAACTCAAATTAACGACGGACTTTCTGGTTCGAAGGTCTTGCGCTTGATCGTTACCAATTCGCACGGCGTGCAGCTACATGACGCGGTGTGCAAGATCGGTGATCCGGAGGTTATCAACGATGAGAAAGAGCGATATGTAAAACATGTCTCGCGCTTGGCTCCAGAGGCTACGCCCCGCTTTCTTGCACACCTGCAATTTGGTGGGCAGCGGACTTCGGGGGTGTTTTATGGTTTGGCGGAAGGGTTTGTCTGTAATGCCTTCGACTTTCTGACCGCAGAAAAGGACCCGAAGAAATTCATCGCTCAGCTCGAAAACAAACTAGAAAAATGGAGTATTCCTGCAGAACGATCTGCTAAAGCTGCGGATGTTAGGCGCCGAGTGATAAATGACGAAAAGTTTGCTCAAATTGCGGGGAAAATTTCTTGGGCATCTAGATTTGAAGCGTTAGATGTCCAAATACGATGGGGAATTACCCACGGGGACCTACATGGGTTGAATGTCCTCGTATCTGCCGAGGGGAATCCGATGCTGATTGACTTCGGAGACATCGATGGCGGTCCGCTAAGCACTGATCCTATTACTCTTGAGTTCTGTCTATTCTTTCACCCAAAAAGTCCCTTGTTGAAATCTGATTGGCCAACCCTGGAGCAAGCCCGCATGTGGGGGAACCTTGACGTGTATCTTGCCAATTGCCCAGTTCCTGAATTTATACGAGCGTGTCGAGACTGGAGTTCTCGAAGAGCGGCTGGCGAGAGAGAGATGGCGTGTGTCGCTTACGCTTATCTCGCCCGGCAACTTAAATACCCTGATACGAATCATGATCTAGCTCTCGCCCTGCTTGATGGCGTTAAGGCATTTGCTGATCAAACATGAATTGATTCGTGAATTAGCTTGTACAGCGCGGTTGTACTGATCGCGTTGGTGTCCAAAAACGACCGGTTGCGGACACCATCTGTTTCCGTGTCCTAAATATAGCCATGAGTAATTTCGTACACTGTTCATAACTTATCAACGGTTTTGAACATGTGGGAGATTGCACTATGAGCAGGACGTTCGCTTACTGCCGCGTTAGCACCGCAGAGCAGACTTCGGAGAACCAGAGTCAAGAGATAGCAGCCGCTGGCTTTAGCGTCAAACCGGACCGCGTGGTCACGGAAACAATATCCGGCTCGATTCCGTCATTGGAACGACCGGCATTCAGGAAACTCATCCAGGACAAGCTGGAGGATGGGGATATTTTGATAGTCACCAAGCTGGATCGTCTTGGCCGCAATGCCATGGATGTACGTCAGACGGTTGAAGCGTTGACAGCCAAGAATGTGCGAGTCCACTGCCTGGCGCTTGGCGGGATGGACCTCACAAGTCCGGCCGGGAAGATGACGATGGGAGTAATCGCGGCTGTAGCCGAATTCGAGCGCGATTTACTTGTGGAGCGGACTCAAGCTGGCTTGAGTCGAGCCAGGAATGCCGGCGTTGCAATTGGACGACCAAAAAGCTTGAATGCTAATGACCTAGAAAATGTGAAGCGAGAGTTGTTGAGCGGAAAGTCTGTAGCAGCTATAGCGCGAGATGCAGGAACAAGTCGCCAAACTATTATGAGAGCCAGAGACACTCAGCTGCTGGCAGGTAATTAAAAACCCATTACTCAGCGGTCCTAAAGGCTCTACTCAGAAGGGCACTTTGTGCTTCTGACGCCGCTCATCTAAAGCCTTGACGGCTTGCTCATAGAGAGCGTTTGCATCCATTGAAATAAGTGATTGAGCGATGGAACGATCAATATCCTCCCTTGTAGCAACAAGAATGTTCATCTGCTGAGCTTGCTCTAGCTCCGAAGCTACCTCATCGCGAGACCTCGTAGTTATGAGAATTGATATTAGCCGCGTACCAAGGTTGCCGGCAGCATCCAGTTTCTTCCGTACCAGGACGGTTCTTGCGGCAAGCTGCGGCATTTTTTTGTCGGCACTTAGAAGTCCGGTGGTGCATTCGACTAATGCCAAATCTCCATTTGGTGCTGCAACAATGAGGTCGGGGGCCGTCTGCGTCTTTTTCACCCCACCTATTTGAATAGGGCTGAATCCGAGCATCCACAATACCCAAGACAGTGCAGTCTCTACCTGCCGCGCATCTCGACCCCTAACGTACGGCCCATCAAGCAAAGCTTTCAGTTCAAGGAGTGAATCGTCAAACGTGGCATAGGCAGTTCGTCTTTGGTTTTGCGCGAGGGAGGGATCGTCTACCCAAGTTTCATGATGAGTAATACCCGCATATCGGGCAAAACATTTGACAACTGAACCCGGTACTACCGACAAGGAAGTCCGACCCCGTTGAATTTCCGGGTGCGCAGACCACGTCATATCAGTGCCTTCGAACGAGCCGCGCTTGAGCACCTGACTGCCTCTGTAAACGATATAGCCGAGTGATGCTTTGTCCGGATCGAAACCATGCAGAAGCACTTGGCATAAATTGGCCTCGCCATCCTTTATGGTTGAAGCCGGCTTTTCAATCGCGGTAGTTTGGTAAGCGATAACTTCAACGGTGGGCTGGCCACCATTTGGTATACCAGTACCATAGTAGTTTGCAAGCTCTTGCAAAGAGTCATAGGGCTGAGCGTGACTTTTTAACTCCCAACTAATTGCCGGCTCGTTGAAATATTCTGGACTTCTCTTTCCGGAGATAGTTAGCATGCGGAGACGGTTGCCCTCTCGAAGACCATCATGATGAAGATCCACCACGTTCGTAGAGTACCCATGCTCATCACCCAAAAATGCGCAGGAACCCTCCGGAAACGCGAATGCCGATGCCGCGATGGAATCATCGAGGAACTTCTTTACAGATTTACCGAGATCAGCAAACCTATGACGACCTATCCGAACAGATGCGGTCTCATGAGGAGGCAACATGTTTTCCGGAAGACTTTCCAAATACAGTCTTGCGCGAGCGAGTCGCCATTGCCCGTTTATTAGGAAGGCGATGTAGCTTATCGACGCCCCCGCCATCGGTCGACCATCAAGAACGCCAGTGGTCTGAAAAAAGCTTTCGTAGCTTTCCAGATTCTGATGCTTCAACATACGGACCTCCATTTGTTATCCTGATTCAATAGGCTAGACCACAACCAGCATTGTCCAAGCATTTGTGAAAGCGAAATGTCCTCATGAGCGCCAACCCGTGTGCATGCCAAGCTCCGCCATTCAATTTCACCCGTTTTAACCGCTTAGAGGTTGGGGAGGATTCTTATGGCGCTGAGGTATCTATCAACACATGCAAGCAATGCGGGTCCAGATGGCTTCACTACTTAGTAGAAGAACCGCAGTACACGGCCGCTGGTCGATGGTGGCGGGTGGAGATACAAGCGAGCAGCGAGATTGAGCCAAGCAAGGCTCGGGAATTTATCGAGGCTCAAACTCATGGATTCGTTGGCGGATCATATTTCAACTCGACGGGCCGCCCGATAAGCGCGCCTATCAGAATCAGATAAGCGCACTAAGACGGAAACCACCAGACAAAGGAGACCTAGTGGCGAAGCTAACAACTGATCAATTGAAATTCCTTACTGAGCAAAAGATATCGCTTTCAATGCTCTATGACGCGAGCGGCCTATCCACTGAGGAGAGGAAAGGTCAAATGAGCCGTTTGGATAAGGAGTTTTATTACGGCGGCAGTGCGTGCAAAGCAGCTGGCCATACCTTGCGTACTAGGGCCGGGCACTGCATTCAATGCGATACATCGAAAATCGCATACCAGCTGCGTAGCTCCGCCAGAGGCTACGTATATGTTGCGGAGTCAGGTGGAGGGCTCGTAAAAATCGGATTCAGTGAATTTGACCCTTACTCACGCGAGCTATCCATCAATACCGAGGGATACGCAGGCATCACGGACTGGCGAATCCTCAAGAGTGAACGGGTGGAAAAGAACGCAGGAAAATGTGAATTCGACGTTCACGCTCAACTTGAGCCTCACCGGGCTCCAATCGTTTATCAGAAAAAGCCCGGGCACTACGTTGAATGCCGTGAGGTCTTTAAATGCCCTAAGGCATTGGCCATCCAAATTTTTGACGCGACGTTACAGAAATACCGATGAACCGTATCGATGTTTGGCAGTTGCCCCTATAGAGCTTGGAGAAATGTTAATGGCTGATGAAGACAACCGCTACAAAAAATGGGAAAACTGGAAGCCGCGCCGATGGGCTTGGGAATTCCTGATCCGCAATGAGAAATTTCTTAAGCGTTGCGACATGGCGAAATCGATTGGTGAAGTTGAGCAAAAACTCGTGGCGGACGAATTCGGTCTGAAAAAATTCAAACACTATGCGGAGCCGTTTTCCAGGAATAAAAATGATCCAAAAATACGCGCTCCCAAGTTCATAAGAAATGCAATATCGGTGTTTGCAAATACCGAGATGGGCGATATCGACCGCAAGGTTCGAATTACTTTGCGACCGGGGAATGTTGCGATTGTTTTCGATGTGTCGAACGGCGCGATCAACGGAAAGGGTTTGGAGCGGCAGCTGGGCAGGGCAATGCAATCTCTGTATTTGCGAGCAATGAAATATTCGACCTTCTACAGCCAACGGTCAACAGAACAAAAGCTCGATTCGAATCGGGAGACGTTTTTAAAGTACCTGAAGCTGCTGGATGCGAAGAGAAAAGCACGAACTGGCCGTGGTGCCACCAAGTTAACCAACACGACTGGACGAGACCCGGAGGACCATCGCGATAGCACTAAGAACGCTTTAGCGAGGGCGGAAGAGATTTGCCGAGAAGACTATCTCAATATCGCACTAATAGAAGAAGCTCCAAGCAAACCCGTAAGCCCAGCAAGCTTGAAGAAATCTAATGAGAAGAGGAAAACGCAGACGTCAAAAAAGTAGTTCGAAGTTGACAGAAATTTACTAAAGTCAAGCACCTCAAACCTCACTAGTCAAGGGGCAAGTCCCCCCCTCTAGGACTTGCCCCTCCCCAGAACCTACGCAAGCCGGAAGAATTGAATCTTCCGCAACTAGTTAAAGGTTCAAAATGCGATCCCAATTCCAATTCCACGACATCCACGTTTAGCAATGCCTAAGCGGATCGAACTTCCCAAGGGAGTCGTTCTTCCCGAGTCTGGCTTTGTGCGTCTTCCGACGGTACTGGCAGTCTTCCCCGTCAGCGCAAGCAGCTGGTGGAAAGGCATCCAGGACGGCAAGTGGCCCAAAGGTGTTCAACTTTCGCCACGCGTGACAGCTTGGAAAGTTGAAGACATCCGGGCGTTACTGCAGTCTGCTGGTCAGCAATAACGGATTCCCTCCTTCCCACGATAGCACAGTTGTGGAGGAGGTGGAAGCCATTCCCAACATCTGCTTATTTCTGTCTTTTCTATCTACCAATTAGTAGAAAAAAGAGACTTTCCCACTGTTCAAACATCCTCCACTTCCTCCACAGCCGAGTAGGGACGGTGTAAATGAACAGGAAGACAGCAAACACAATTTGATCGTCCATTTTGACTGTGCAGTGCAACGCTGCTGTCCCTGCATCTCACAGTCTCATTTGAAGCCACCTGTATTCGGTGATGTATGAAATTGAAAAAGATTCTTAAAGTACTGTTCGACCAACATGGTCTGAAGATGACCAAAAAGGGGCTGCATCATGGGCAACCTCCAAACGCAAAACGCCTTGTGCAGCCATTTGTCATTTTTGGCCTCGGCCGAACAGCAAATGGCTGCATAGCCGGCATTGTGATTGAGCATGACGGTAAAAGATGCCTGCTTCCCATGGGGGCAGTTCGCGAACCCAAGAAACTTGGAGAATATTTTGAGCGTACCGGAGCGGTCGTACCCACCGACCTCAACGAACTGAAGCTCCTTGCCAAGTACACAGACAAAGTCGGGCGTCGTCGCAAAATTTTGGTCCTCCAATCTGAGGGAATTCATCGAGTTGAGTGCCGTAGCGGCGATACCTTTGTGGCAGTTGTCGATGGCAAGGTTTATGGAGATGCTGGTCGGAGGGTAATTCCAATCCTGGAAGCGCCGTCCGTGTACGCAACTCGTGGAACCCTTCCAGAGTGGAACGATGCGTTTGCACCGATGCTCCAGGGAAACCCATTGATGATGCTGGCGGTATGCTTCGCGCTGTCGGCACCGTTGACAACGATTCTTGACGTTAAACCGGTGGGTCTGCTCATAACAGGACCTTCAAGCACCGGTAAGACCACGTTAGCCAAATTGGTCATGTCGATTTTTGGTGCTCCAGGAGAGCCGCACCAATGGTCAGCGACCGGCAACGGCCTGGAAGCACTGGCTGTCATATATCGTGACCTGCCTTTGGTCGTTGACGAGCTCGGGTCTGGGGCTGCGGGTGCCGCTTTGGAGGGGATATACAGGGTCAGCGGAGGCACTACCAAGGCTCGTGCCACCCGCACCGGATCGCTCCAAACGGCCGAAGCCATGCGCAGTCCTATCTTCGCTACCGGTGAGGTGACTCTGCAGCATCATGCCAACCGGGCAGGTGCGCCAATGCGCATGGGCCATGAAGCACGTATGCCGACAATCCTTGTGGACGAGTCGCATGGCGTTTTCAGTGACATTGGTGACGCCGCCGATGGTGCTGAGTTCTCGGCACGTGTGATGGCAAGCATGAAAGCGCAATACGGAACCGTCATGCCGGCCTTCATTGAGGCCTTGCTAGCAGACACTGCCGAGACCCAGCGTCTTGCAGCCAAGATGCGCAGCAAGATGGAGGCAGATATTGCTGGCTGCGACGTAATCGCACTGTCTGGCTTGGAAAAGCGAGTGCTGGACGGCTTCCTTAACTACGCCGTTGCCGGCGAACTAGCTATCTGTTTCAAAGTTATTGCGCTTCCGCGTAACGTTGCCAAGGAGGCAGCCTGCCATGTTTACCAGCAGTGGCTGAAACGCTGGCGCGGTTCTTCCAACAGCGATCTGGATGCTCCGGTTGTCAGCCTGCGCAATGCGTTGAAGGAAGTGATGCACGATTTTGTCCCCTTGGCAGACTGGAAGGAAAAAGGGACTAAACGTACGCCTGGGTATATCAAGTCATCGACCAAATTCGGCAAGTTATACCTGGTTCACCCCCCTGTGTTCCAGCGCATGTGCGGCAGCCAAGACCCTGACGCCACGATCCGCGCCCTTCGTCACCACGGGTTTCTGGTAACCGACAGAGATGCGAAGACGAAGTTGTTCAGAATGCCCGGCCGAGCGCAGGGTGAGGAGGGTGACCGTATGGCTTTTCACGCAATACGCGAAGGCATTATTTTCGACAAATAAGTATCTCTTGGGAAATGTCAGAGCGTCATATCTGACATTTCGTCAAAGAAAAGGCCGTGCTTAAAGCTTCACTGCGGCCGGTTCATTCGATCAGACGCGTGTGAACCAGGATATGTATTCATTTTGACGCATGTGGGCGAAATACCGTCGTTACTGAGCCGTTTCGCGCGGTGTAAATAAACGATGCGCAGCATCTGCCATAACCACGGAGAAACAGAAATGATTGACCTAGTGCAACTGTTAATTCCTCATCAATTCACAATCGAAGAAGTTAAAGGCATTCGCGAACTAGAGACATGGACTCCCGCCCACAAGCGAGAATTAAAACTGAAAGCTGAGGGTTGGGCTTCAACTCAGCACGCAATCGTGACCACAAAAGGTCTACAACTGAAATTTTGCCCGCAGCACGTGCTTGGAGAACTGAACGCTTATGGCAGCAGTAATCTTCAGGAAATAGTGAAGGACATTGCGCCCCGGTTGTTGGTCGAGGCTGGTCTTTCAAATCCAGCATTTCTCAGCGCAATCGAACAAGGTACGTATCAAGTCCGTGGAGTTCACATTGCGTATCAATTCCAAGTTTGGGACTGCAGTGTTTACGACGTCATTGAAAAACTGTTTGAGCGCATGGCCCGAGCGTACAAAATGAGTTGTGTATTCCGAGGCCATGGTTTTGAAATCAAACAGAAGTCTCGTCATTTGGCATACATGTTCTATGACGCTGCCCACAAGTTCATGAAAGAGATGGCAAAAGAAGTTCGTCGCAAAGCGAAGTTAGGGGTGACTGAGCCCGCCTTGCCGTCAATGGAGAAACTGCTCAGTATTGGTGAGGTATTTAGACTGATGAAGGAGCGAGAACACCATCGACTTGCAGAGTCGGGGCCTCGTCTGGAGATGCGATTTGGCCCTGACTACTTTCGTAAAAGTAAGTTGCAATTTGGGAGCGACTGGCAACCTGGAACTGCGGAGGACCTGTACCAAGAGTATTTGAAAAAGCTCGATTTCCCCAAAAAGGTGCTCGTTACGCTCGGCCGTGTGCGCGCTAAGGCCCTACTCCCCCCGGCAGTCTTCCAGACATTTCTGCTGTGGTCACATGGCGAAGACATTAAGGAGCTAGGCATATCAAAAAGTACGATGGATCGTCACCGTTCCACAATCAAAGCAGAGATGGCCATCGACATTTTTAAGTCTGCGAAGTCAACGTTGGGCAAACGCCGTACGATAGACTGCCATGCGCTTTTCAATTGGGAAAATCGTGCCTTGCCTTTCGCCGACGTTGACGACGTTGATGAATCCTAGTCATCAATGTTTCACTTGAGTGGGGCAGTTCCAGTGTCTGTGGCAATAATGTAGCTAGAAGTATGGCTTGGATACCCATCGAGTTCGACGAGTTTGCAAGTTCCCTGCACGACGATGCGCGCGCCGGTCGGGCGTGCTTTTTGGTGGGTGCCGGGGTATCTGCTCTCCCGCCATCATCGCTACCGTTGGGGCGAGCGCTACGTGACAACGTCCTGCAACGTTTGATGGGCTCCTTTTGGGACTCGCAGGATGTGGCCCCTTTGCGCGCGTCGACCAAGTACAAGGAGCTCCTGCCCGAAGTCGCGTTCTCTGACGTTTACTCGATTATTGGCGAGAAGGTATTTGACGCATTCGATGTGCTCAACGCGGCGCCCAACGCCCTGCACGAACTATTGGCACTTTTCTCAACTTCGGGCGCCCAGCTGCTCACCACTAACTTTGACCTGCTGTTGGAACGTGCGGGCGCGAAGGACGTTGTCCATCTTCATGGCGACATTGAGAATCCTCGGACGCTGGGCATCTTGTTGTCGAACGTCGGGACACCGGTTTCAAAGGCGACCGCTGACGCGTTTATCGAACGAAGTGCGTCGAAGACGCTCTACGTGCTCGGTTACTCCGGCTACGATAGAGACATCGTTTCGCTGCTCGCGCACTCTAAACTGGCTTCCATACGATGGCTTGTACGTTCTCGCGAGAACGTTGAAGTGCTCGCGAACATTGATGTCATAAACCGCGTACCGGTGCTCGTTGGATTTGGCAACCTCGCAGGCTTACTTGGCGCAAATAGCCAGAGGCAAGAAGTGCAGGGCTCGGGCAGAGATGCGGCACCCGGTAGCGTCGAACTTGATGAGCCTGAAAAGCATCTGCTGCTTTCACTGCTCTATTACCGAATCCAGGAGTACAGACGCTCTGTTGAAGAAGCGCGTTGGTGTGTCGGAAACGCCGGGCTGAGCAATACCCAGCAAGTCCGCGCAGTCAACTTCATGGTTGATGCGTTACGCTTTAGTAGTGGCGACCTAGCGGAGGCGCAGCGACAATTGGTGCAAACCTTGTCGGAAGACGGCTTCAAGGGCCTTGACCGGCTCGAGTTACTCAATCAACTCGCAACCTGCGAGGTTGCGAGCGACTCTTACTCGGGCGCTCAAACTACGTTAGAAGCTGCTCTTTCCATCCTAATGGAAGAGGAAGCAAAGGACCATGATGCGCGTGGCAGACGCCGCGCCGCGCTCCTTCGGTCTCAGGTTCACAACAATCTCGGTGTAGTTCATTACAACCTTGGACGTCTAAGTGATGCGCGGCAAGCGGTATACGTTTCCCTTCGGATCAAGCGGCGCATCGGTAATGTACATGGCGAGATGGCTTCATGCGCCAATCTTGCTTTAATCCACGCTGCCTTGGGCAGGAAAACTCGTTCGCAGGCATGGCTCGCCAAACTACAACGTCTTGCTCCTATCTACTCGGGTTGGCATCGTTTAATTGAAATCTTGGCAGACATCGCTGACCTAGAGCAAGCACGGGGTGACCGTGTCGCGGCACTGGACGCCTACACTCGTGCGCGCACGCTTTTGCTGTCAGAAGCGCCGGCCATGACTAAAACGCTTATTCGATTGGAGAACGCCATCTCAAAGCTGGGGCTATCGGCCAAACAGTGACGGTGCAGGTGGAATTCCTGGAATTGTCCGAATAATATTGTCTATTGGGTTATTGAGGTCTATGTACTGCTCGTGCGTATTGGTGAGGAAATGCTCGATGTTCAAAGGCTGCTGGGACCGAAAATAGATCGCGTTTTTTGAATAGACCTGCACAGCTTGGTTGCACGCGTCGGCCTCCTGGCCCTCAAGGACCAGCGTGACTAATTTCGGTTCTGGCGCGTATTGGTAAGGTCTGCAGATGAGAACTGCAATGTTGGGTGTGATCGGTGCAAAAAGCTTAGGCGATTGCGGCGCCATCTGAGCATTGCTGACATTGTGGAAAAATCCATCCCCGAAGAGAAACTCTCTTTCTGGCGAATATACAGCGACAAATTTGGCTCTAGCACCGATGCTGTCAGCGACGATGCGCTGGGAGTCCCTCATGTTCACGCCGATTAAGACGTTACGTTCCGACTTGTCAATCGGCCCTCGTAGCTTTTCTGCTAATGCCACGGAAGCCGCGCGGTTCATCGGCCCTCGAACGGCCAAGGAAACCACGCATTCGGTCAACGCAATCAGTTCTTCGTCCGTGCACGTCTGCGCCATAAAGCGTTGGTTTTGGTTTTCTGGGTACGGAACGGGGCTTCGCTTAAGTCCCTCTAGCCATCTAATGAGCTCGGGAAAGCTCGAGTCTGCTTTGTCGAAAGCACGCTCAAAACTCTGGTCCCAAGGGGATGGTGCGCCATTCTTTCCAATTTTTATGTGGTGACCATTGCTAATAACACCGAGGCTGTCTGGCCGAATGCGAATGCAACTTCCATCACGCTTCACCCATCCTGCTTTTCCATCTTCAGCAGCCCAATGACGCGATACGCACTCTGGCCACCAATGGTGTCTTTCCGACTTCAGCATTTTCATGTCGCGATCATCTCTGATTCGGTCGCCTGAGGGAAGTCCGATGCACGAATGTTCAGGCTATTCCCCAAATCTTCAGGGTACATCGCCACTGGCAAATACCTGCAGTGCAACCGCCGCTTGGCTGTGATCTGCTGGCGTACTTAGCACGGAAGTTTTTCCGCTGAAGTCGAATGCGTGCAGATAGGCTTCTTTGCCCTCCACGCGGAACAGAAATCCAACCGCTGGACGACCAGGAACTTTGATGGCAATTCCAGGATTTCCGTTCCGCGAGAGGCTTTCCACGCCAGAAATTTTCTTGCTCTCCAAAAGCTGCGAAAGAAATTGGCTGCACGGCATCAGTGGCTGCCATTGACCGAGATAGTTAATGTAGAGGGTAGAGTTCAGGAGGTTGGCAGGCAGTCCCACCGATTTGATTTTCTGGTCGCTGTTAGGTGCAACCGGCTTTGACTGCACTGCTGTGGTTTGCCGCGTCGCAGGTGCCGCAGAGGTCTTGAATTCGGCATCTACCTCTGCCGCTGAAGTACAGCTTGGGAATGCACCGCTAAGAACCGGGTAATCAGAGCAAACGGCATCAATGCGCTCCTGGTATTGCTTACCAATGCAACTGGCGTCTGCGCATTGGTTACGGGTCGCGAGCCAGGAACGCTGGGACGACCTCAGGTTGTTGAGTGCACCCGCCCCGATATTGGCTGCACTCATGGCCCGGTAGTTCTGTGCGAGCACCTCGTCTAGCCTTCCAAGCCGTTTGTCTGCGCAAATTGCTTTTTCGACTGTGGTGCCCGCCTTCGCGCAATCGAATGAAGCTGCATGTCCTAGGGCGGCGGCCTGCGACAACACGATGAGAAGTCCCATTTTTAGAGGCGGAAGTAAGTGCTGTTTCCGATTGCAGAGTGGTGACGTGATGGCTTTCAAGCTGTCGATAGATGCATTTGACATAACTGTTCCTAGTTTGCTGGATTTCATTGTTGAGAAATAACTGCAAGCTCCTCGCTTGCCCGATTTGCATAGACGTAAAACGACTGGGCACACATCTCAGCATTCATGTTTGGCAACCCGGACAACCCGGACCATCAAACATTGTGTCGACTATGAGCCACGTTTATATCAAAGAAAGTGACTCATAGTCCGTAGTCTCTTAGTCGTCGAATGTTGAACATCGACGCTGTGACAACCACCAGAGAAAAGACAAAAGCGCTGTCGGGTCGCGGCGGGAAAGCACCGTTAAGTGCACGAGGCCGTGGTTCTGTGAAAAATCCTCCGCCCGATGGCAGACTGCTCGAAATCTTTGCGGCGAATGTGCGGCTAGTCAGAGGGATCAAAGGCTTATCCCAGGAAGGATTGGCGGATTTGAGTGATTTGGACCGCACGTATATCAGCGGGATTGAGCGAAAGCTCAGGAATGTGTCCATCCGCAATATCCAGCGAATCGCTGACGCGTTGCAAGTTGATGCACGCATCCTGCTCGATCCGGATTTGGCAAGCGGCGACGCTGTGCCAACTGGCAAGTTAGTGCTCCCATTAGCTCCGTAACCGACCGCGAAGCACTTTTAATTGCGAACCGCCACTGGTGGCGCTTTATCGCATTCAAACGACTGCCGACGCTTTTTGGTCACGGAAACAGAACTTTGCAGCTTCGGTCACCGAAATCGCTTGTCCAGGATAAATGCTGATCTGGCGGGAGATTACCGGCGTCTGGGAGATTTGCTTTCCAAATCGTGACCGCGCCGCAAGCTTTCTCCGCTGAAGCGAGAGACGTCTGTCTCTCCAGCATCAAGCAGCCGCTTCTTGATCAATTTTGAAATGTATGCGGGCGAGAGCCTTTCATTCAGTACTGGCTCAGATGATCGAGAAAAGCGAGGCAACAAGGGGCCAGTTTGGCCCTCTACGCCGGTGTGCAAAATGAACTCTTGGCAAGCACTGGCAGCGCAGAGCGGTCCTCGTGTGAACGGTACCGCAATCGTTCTTGCAGGCAACATTGCCGGACTGCGCCCAGCGCTATCCAGTTCATCGCCGGACTTCTCAACTGCCGTGGGTTTAATGCGCAATAGGAGCGCGTCCGGCGTGAAAACCAAATCTTCCAAGTCGAGCGCGCAAATGGTGCCGCGTTTCAGCCCTACTGAAAATCCCAGAAGCAACACGGCTTTGTCTCGACGGTCAAGGCTGCGCTTTCCAGTCCCCATGGCGTCCAGCATTCTCGTTATGAGCGCTCTGGTGATGGGCGTTGCACTTTTAGACTTCCTGGAGGGTGCTGTCTTCACTTCAGAAGACTGCTTCTTGGAGTCCACGAGGTTCGCTGGCAACTTGCCGGCCGTGAGATACCGCAAGGCGGTGCGAATTCGATCGTCAGCCGTAGGGGAAGGCAATCCCCTACGAACATGCGCGTCTTGAATCGCCATGATGCGGCGGACAACCGTCAGCGGCGCAACCCGCCGGGAAAGCAGTCGAATGTATGAAGCGATTTCATCTGCACTGGCTGGAATTTTTCCGCCGTATGTGTCGGTGAACTGCCGCACATCTTTGGCGTACGCGTTTGCGGTTGATGTTCGATGTTTTGCGGGCGTGCGGGGACGCTCCCGCTGTAAAGCGTGATTCATTCTCGTACCTCTGTGAAAATGGTGGAAAGCTGAGTGCTGCGCTAGACAGCAGAAAGGCCGCGGGTGACGATGACCAGGCCATGCAGACGTACGCGATGTAGTCCGCCATCTGCGCTGGAATAGCGCAGACTGTATTTTTTCGGTTTTCGATTCTTGCCGTACTCAGATGGCTGCAGCGCGCACCTGGCGTTATAAAAGATTCCCCACGGTGGACGTCCTGCACTAGCGTCAAGACATAGCAACGCGAGAGGCTTGTCCTTGCGAGATTCCACGCCTATGACCATCACCCAATGACTCCACCCTCGAGACTCCACCGCCAGAATTGGAACGTGGCCCGCGTCAATCGCGTCGGAAATCTCCCGAGATAGGTCCTTCGTACTGCGGTTGGTAGAGACCTCGCTCTTTAGCTGCGGCTTGAACGCCCCCACGAAGGCTTCAATCTGGCGATCTGTAGTGCCCTCAAAATATGTGCTTTTCGCCAAAGCCCAGAGCGCATGCAGCGGTCCAGCTTTGGCGCTCGACATCTCTTCCGCATCTTCACGGCGTATCCCGGCGAGAATCATTGCGCTCTGAACGGTGCAGACAATACCGCAAGCGCCGTCCAATTCACTTTGTTGGATGTGAAGATCACCCCAGCGAATCCGACGCTTCCCTTGGATGGCGTACTCGACGTTGGTGTCAGCACGCACGCCGGCAACGAATTTATGTTGTAGCTTCATGACCATGCTAGTACTCCGCTGGCAAAAGAAGCGTTGTCACCGACCGGTCCCATTCAGTTAAGACCCAGACGCGCTGGTCCGCCGAGTTGCCCTTACCTTTCTCGCCAATCGTGTAGCTTGAAAGAAGTCGCTCGCCGTTCACAAGCGCAACGTTGTTGGTAAACCGATCGCTGGAGCGCAAGTCATCCCCCCAATCCCCGCTAATGTGACGTTTTAAAAGTTCGACCGGTGACACGTTGAACTTGGCGAGTAGCCGCAGCGCGCCGGGCGTGGCGACGGTCTGACCTAAAGAAAACAGCGGGCCAGTTGGTGCTGACCGCTCAGCGTGGGAAAGCGGGGGAACGTGCTCACTGGCGTTGGGAATGGGCTTTAATTTGTTGGGCATTGAGAACTCCAGAAGTTGAAGAATCCCCTTCGGCTTTCAGACATGGCTTCGCCTCGCGCTTGTGCAGTGAAGCAAAAAGCAGCGATACAAAAAGCACGCGAATGCATCCGTCCCGGAGATGGCCGGACTGGCTGGAATACGAAGGGGAGTTGAAATTTTTAGACGATGAGAGCCATCATCTACCGCGCATCATTCAGAACGAAAGACGCCGGACTTCAGGCAACAAGCGAGTGGCGCATTTGCGGAAATTGAGCGTTGGGAGTCAACGGCATCAGTCTCGGAAACGGTCTCGCAGTAGCTGTCGTTAGTGTTTCTATTTTATCAAATTCGGCGGCTTTTTGGCCGCTAAAAGTCACGGAAAACCGGTCCAGATTGCTGTGAGAAACTGCGCTGGTCGCGGAAATACGATTTTGGATCGCTGAAACAGCATTGTTTCTAGAACTTGAATGCTCCCAGAGCGCATCCAGCGTGAATGGCTGTACCAACACATCAGACCAAACGGTCGAAGTTACGGAAATTCTTGTAGCCCAGCTAACCGTGTGTTTCCGTGAGGAACGACTTCAGCGGTCACGCTGATACAAATAGACGTGGAGTTGATCAAACAGCGGAGTTTGAAGCTTCGTTTTTACGTGGCTTTAGTGTCGGCGACGATGCCAGGGATGAGTCCGCTGTCCCAGTCAGCGCGAAATTGTGCCACCCAGCTTGTGGGTTCTGATGCGCCGTACTCAGCTTCTAGTGTGTCCTTCCAGGAGATTTTGATTGTCTTAACTCTCGGCCCATACGTGGCGGCACGATGCTCGGTCAGCTTTAACACGAATTGAGAGCGGTCGAGTCCAAGACTTGAAATCAACGATGCAAATTCTCGTTCATCGTTTTCTGGAATCGAAACAACTGGCATAGCTCTTTCCTGATGAATAAAAGCTAAATTTTGCGCCAAGGAAGTTAACAATTCCAGAAATAGTTTGGACCTGTCCTCTCTGGCTGAGTGTCATGGATAAGACTTTACGTTCGGCTGCCGAGTGTCTATCTGGTGCACCGACGAATGTTAGCTTCCGCCTGCCGGGTACTGTTGCACATTTGATTTCTACACACGTAAGCGGAATTTCCAAAGTTATTTTGGCAGGATGTCATACATCGCCGATCCATCTCTGCTAAACAAACAGCGCTTGGTCCCACCTCAGGGCTAGCGGTGGTGTTCAGCGCAATTCCCGCGCACTGAGCTATATATGAAGCCCTCTCCATTCCAGACGGATATGGGCCGTTCATCATTGGTCCTTCACTCTCATTCTGAATGATGGCTCTTTTTATGTCGTCGTGATATCCATTCTTGGCGAGGGCTTTCGCCGCCCAGCAGTCTGCGGCCAACTCTTGTGCACGAGTTGCGTTCATATGTGCGCGGCTAAAAAGTTGTTGAGGAGATAGATGCCCGAGCCGATGATGTCCACACTCGTGAGCTAAGGCAAATATTCTTGATAACTTCCAATTGCTCATTACGCTTGGATCGACAAGTATGACCCGCTGTCCATTTCTGATGGTGGCTACAGCATCCTGTGAGGTTGACTCAACCAGAACTGGTAGTCCACAGAAGCTATCGTATCCCGCGAACATGCTTGGTTGCGCAGAACCCATGAGCGGAAACAGCATTGCGAGCAACGAAAAAAACGTTTTCATAAATCCTCCTCTTTTAAATCTGTTTATATTTCTTTGATTGATCTAGTTAGACAGCTGCTAGAAAAAGGCTCAAGCGGTGGCTATGAAGTTCCACGTCCAACTCAATTCGATGAGGCCACCGATGCATACTACCAAGATGGTGGCCCATAAGACGAGCCTCCGTTCATCAATTTGACTTCTTATGGCGGTAACCAGTTAGCCGACTCAAAGCCGCAATGCCAAGTGTTTGCGGAGCGCAATGATTGGGCTCTTGGTAAGTCCTAAAACAAATCGTTTGTCTTTTGGGGTGGGGGTGCTTTCGGAGTCGGTGGCGTTTTTGCCTTCGTAGCGCGAGGGGGTAGTGCAGAAGGCCGTCCTTCTAGTGCTCCGCGCCACTGTTTGAAGAACTGCGACGCCTCAGCAACTGAACAACTTAACCAAGCATCAATTTCGCTCTGATCCAGAATCACCACCATTCGCTTCTCTTCGCCAGGTGCATGAAATCGATTCATGAAAGGGTGGTCGTCTGCATTCACTGTCAGCATGGAAAAAGTGAACTTCTTAATGCCTGTTGCCGGATCTTCCCATTCGCTGTAGATGCCCGCAATCCCCATCGGGATGCCGCCAGCACGTTGGATGAGCCACCTGACGGCCTTGCCTGACTCGTAGTTCGGTTCGTAGATGTGTTCGGCAGGGATAACGCACCGCATTCCCTTGCGCCACGAATCTCTATAACTCGGCAGCTTGGCTACTGTCTCAGTCCTGGCGTTATAAGTTTTTCTGCCGGCTGCCATTTCTTTTTGAAACGAAGGTAGCAACCCAAACAGACCATCATCGACAACCAGCTTGTTACCAGACCCAGGTTCTGCAAGCCGAATGAATGGGGCAAGGCCGGTAGGCCATACGTCTATCGGGGCTTCGTCCTTGGCACGTTCAATACCGAAGAACGCCAACATTCGGTCAGAACGTGTGACGGGGCGGTAGTTCGAGCACATGGCTGAACTTTAACCTTGGCGGTTGACTTGCTCTTCTGTGTTGTCCACAGCCACTGGCGCCAGCCAAAATGCCGCAGCCTCCACGGGCCCCATTGACCTGAGGTCGTCGTCCTTCCAAATGTCCACGGCTATTTCTTCCAGTTGAGCAGTCTCAACCGTGTGTCAGCGGACGTGCAGCCGTTCAGCACATTTGGCGATCCATTCGGTGGGACGAAGCGCATTCATAACCTTAATTTCATCAATAAAACTGTATAAATGTACAGTATTATTTGTGCCCGTTACCTTTGGACTACTCGTGCCCGAAATTCGCAAGCCACCCACTCCGACCATCCACAATGGCTTGCTACGGTACGTGCCAGGACAATTTATTGCCGACGCTCACAGCAACCTGCCACCACCGTCCGAATCTGAAAACCATAAGCCGGAACGCAAAGTCGAGATCGAAGTTCCTGATTTAGGGAATGTCATCATCACGTTTCAGCTGCAAAAATATCGTCACTATCGATCCAGCTATTGGCGCTGGTCGGCCTCATGGGCTGATGCCGTGGACAAAGAAAAAAGCCCGGCAAGCCGGGCGTGAAGTCATTTGCATGACACGCGGCTAGGGAGGCCAGCCGCACCAGAATGCTAGCAGACGCGGGTTGCCAATCAAGGAGAACAATTGAAATTGAGGATTGAATTGATACTCTGCTTGGCGCTGTACGCCAGTGGCGCAATTTGGGCCCAGCAAGTACGTTCGGCGGCTGCCGTGAAGGAATTCAAAAGGGAGAACCCATGTCCGAGTACAGGGTTAAGGCGCGGCGCTTGTCCCGGCTTCCAGGTCGATCACATTGATCCCCTTTGTATGGGTGGCCCCGACACGACAGAGAACATGCAGTGGCTCTCTGTCGAAGATCACCGCTTCAAAACCTTTTTGGATGTTCGAGCATGCCAGAAGCTGCGGAAAGCGGCGAGTCAGCCCGCCCATTGAATAGATCCGTCCCTGTCGGTGCCAAATAAGCAGCAATGACGTTGTGTTTAGCCATGGCTTCAGGCAAAGTACGGCAAACCTGAAATGGGGCGGGGTATGAGTAGTCACGCGTTTGCACGGACTACGTGCAGAGACTGCGTGTGGCGAGAAATGCTGGGTTTGTCCTGGGATTTTTCTCGTGCTTCGCCACTGTACGGGTCGAATGAATAAGTAATAACCAGGGCAGCAAATGGATACCAGTCTTTTGATAATCGCAATGTTGGTATTGCTTTCTGCAGTTCTTGTCACGGCACTCCTAGTCTTAATAGTGAAAAGGCCCAGAGCGGGCGCACTGACAATACACACCTCTTTAGAGCGCATTAGGTCAATGGGTGAACTGACTGTTCTAAGTGCTTACATAAAAGAAGTCGTGTCTATGAAGGTGAATGAAAAATCCACTTTCTCCACCACCGGAAAAATCATCCTAATTTGTCCGTACCGAATTGAGTTCCGCTACGACTTGCGGCGCACAAAAATTTCAAAAAATGACAATGTCGTCACCGTAATCCTCCCTCCACACAAAGCTGAACCGATTCCCGGAAAGATTGAGTTTTACGATGAGAGGAAATCTGCAGTCCTGGGTGTTTGGGGGACTGACTTTGACGTCGAGGTGCGAAACAAGATGGTCCATGAGGCGGGTTTGCAAGCGATTCAACAGGCCGAGATCATGCAAGAGGATTTGCAGGAGCAGGTACGACATTCAGTGAGATCAACACTTACGCCATTGTTTTCCGCCGCTTTAGGCGAGGGTCAGATTGAATTTATTTTTGAGGATACGGCTTCCATAGTCCAACAGCTGTCAGGTCAGCAAGTCAGCGCTTAGCTGTCGGTTCTCAAATTAAGTATGTGAAAACGTGATGCTTTATTGCGCGCGTTTCTTCCTGATCAAAGAGATATTTCATTCATAGGGTGCAAATGGCGACTGATCTGCTTACTAACGAACAACTCAAAGAATGTTCAATTGCTGCGCTTGAAAAGTTTCAGAACCAGCCGGGCTATAAGGCATGGGCTCCGAAACTAGCGGAACATATATCAAAAGTTCAAGGTGCCAACGAGGAAGAATTTAAGTCCAAGGCCTTTCAGCAAAATTTATGGGAGAGTGAGGCAGTTTCGGCAACCGGGATGGGCACTGTTGATGTGTCCAAAGTCATTCAAAGTCCGGAGGTGATTCAACTCCTATGGGAGTTTAGAAATTTTGATTTGCCTAAGGACAGGTCAGCCCGAAATGAAATGCTGCGAGCTGCGTGGGAAAAGCTTGCTTCTGCAGTTGCTCCGCTTGTATCAGGACGGCGGCCGCGATTAAAAATGTACCGGGTTTTTGCGGCGCTTTTCCCTAAGGACTTTACAACGATCGCCTACGTCAACAACCTACGACAGCTCGCAAAAGCCATGGGGATGGGGGAGAGCGGCTCCAAACATCCAGTCATGTTGCATTCAGACGTGCTTTCGCGACTTGAAGAGGCGCTTGGAGAAGTTACGCCTCCACCCGCTGCGCAAGGCGTTCAACGCATGTCCCTGCCGTGGCTACTTTTTGCGGCGTTCATACAGGAGCAGGGCGACGAGGCTACCAGCATTGATGATCCGGCAGCAGGCACCGAGAAGTTAAATCCCTTGCCAGCAGCGCGTCGCCGAAAGGGTTTGCTAGCTATTGCAGGGCACCTACCGAGCATTCGCAGCATGATTCAGTTCGCAAAAGACGGTTGCACTCGCGAAGATATGCGCGAGCACATCCACTCGGTTAATCCGAAGTTATCGCCTAGCTCTATTGGGACCAATATCAACGCGCTGATCGCGGAATGGGGAGTAATTAAGGCGGCGGGTAATGATCTAACTCTTACACCTCGTGGTGAAAGCCTGCTTGAAACAGGAGACGCGGCAGAGGTTTCAGACTGGCTGTTAACGAGAATCCTTGGGGTCGATCACATCTTGGTTTGGTTGCGCGACGAACACACTTCCCAGGCCACGCTTGTGACTCGGCTTCAAGGTGTTAATTCTGGATGGACGTCTAGTTTTGCGCCGAACGTGCTCGTTAATTGGTCAATACGTCTCGGTCTCGCTCAGAGTGACAAAAATGGGCTTATAGAGCTCACCCCCGAGGGGCAAATTTGGGCGAAAAGAATTCACTGGACGCCTGAAGCGTTGCCCGAAGATAAGACTGACAGCTTCCTGGTTCCCAAACGAGCTAGCCTTGGAACAGCGTCATCGAAATCCACCAAGCCTTCGTTCGAAAAAATTTATGCCGCATTCCCAAAAACTGAGTTATTTCCAAAGCAACTTGTTGCCCGTCTTGATGCCGGACTGTGGCACAGCCCTCGCAGGCATTTCGCGATTCTGACTGGGCTAAGCGGTGCTGGAAAGACCATGTTGGCGCGAAGGTATGGTCATGCGCTTTGGGCCGGAGAAGATAGTCCGCAGGAAGGAACCTTCGTGCTTCCAGTTCAACCTGGCTGGAACGACTCGACGGCGATCTTGGGCTACGTCAACCCATTGGTAGAGGATGTGTACATGCGGACTACATTCCTTGACTTCCTGCTTCGCGCAGCAGGCGACCCAGATAGGCCATATACCTTGGTGCTCGACGAGATGAATCTCTCTCATCCCGAACAGTATTTGGCGCCTTTACTTTCTACGATGGAAACCGGAGATGCGATTGAATTCCATACCTCTGAAGATGAACTCAGCGGCGTGCCTCCGCGGATTGCCTATCCTTCAAATCTTGTAATTATTGGCACAGTGAACATGGACGAGACCACCCATGGCATCAGCGACAAAATTCTGGACCGTGCATGCGTGTTGGACTTTTGGACGGTCGATATCGAAGCTTTCCCAGGATGGGACACCGCCGGGCTCAACCCGGCTTCTGCAACTAACGTGAGAAAGCTTCTGATTGAACTTGGCCAATCGCTGGAGCCAGCACGGCTTCATTTTGGTTGGCGAACAGTAGCTGACGTAATTGGTTTTGTTAGGTCCTCAGCGGAGGCGGGCATGTTGAGTGAAAACCAGGCATTGGACCATGCGGTCTATGGAAAAATTCTTCCTAAATTACGGGGTGAGGATACCAAGCGCGTCCGAGACGCATTTACTAGCGCTGCCGAGGTGCTGAAGACGGCCGGTCTGCAGAATTCAGCAGCAAAACTGTCTGAACTTTTGGAAGATTTAAAGCAGACTGGCAGTGCAAGATTCTGGCGTTAATCCAATTCTGACCGTCTGTCTTGCAGATGGCGGCGTCGCCGAAATTTCGGTGGATCAGCATGGCCGCCGAATTTCCGGCTGCACCGAATGGCAGGCCTATGAAATTACGTTAATTGGCTTGGATGACTGCACGATATACGTAGACGACGCAAAGTTGCAGCCGAAGGGCGGCACACCGCAAACTTGGCTGTGGAGTGCAGGATTTTTTGCAGGTGACGTACTACTGCAAGTGGTGGATGGAAACGACAAACTCCGTGGACAGTACGAGATAGTTGTTTCGCCTGCCCCCCAAAAGCTTAGTAGCTCTGAATATTCTTCGATGCTCGACGAAATATATGAGTTCAAAGCTGCACTAATGCTTGGCTTTGAGTCTGGCCAAAACGCTATCGGAGCAGAAGGTTCCTACGATGATCCTCAACTCGCCTACGCACGGCTCAAGCTTTTCGGGTCCGCTTTTATTTCAGCCTTAAGCCCCTTACGACGGCAGCCTCAATCTCGTTTGCGTTACCGACGGGAAGTTGTCCCATTGCACCGTGTTCGCCGGATCGATCAAACGACCATCCGTTCGGCCCTTAAGAACCCAGAGGCTCTGAGAGTCCTCGAGTCAAGAGCGCATCACGCTGGCGTGGCCAAGATACCTTCGTTCAATGTACCCTCGGCTGAACACACTGTTGATATTCCGGCCAATTGGACCATGCTTGCCTTAGTGCATGCATTTCATCGGCGAGTGAAAAGCGTCCGTAGGCACTTTGAGGGAATGCTGCTTAGCCCTTCAAAGGATGTGAGTCGCGGAGAGTTTAATGATCGCCTGCCGCGCAGAATTCAGTATCTGTCGACGTTGGAATTGTCTTTAGGGCGCCTGATTAATACCTACCCATTCAATGCTCTAAGTCGTGCGGAAGTTTCTGCAGCCGGATTAAATACTGTTTCAGCCCATCCGGCCTATGGAAGAGCCTACAGAACGGGCTGGCATGCCCTTCGACCGGGAATCGAGGGAGGTCGCGTTGCTGAAAATTTATGGTCAAGCCCCACTTGGCAAGTTTATGAACGCTGGACTTTTCTTCAGATCATTTATGTGATCGAGAAAATCATCTCCAGCGAATCTAAAACCGTCAAATATCCGTCCTCACGACAGGATTTCGTGTCTGTAACGTGGACTGAAGGCGAGTTGGTCGTGAGTGCATATCTGCAAGCTAGATTTCCTGCCTATGATCAAACAGAATGGCAAGGTTTCCGCAGCATATCAAGTGAGCGATTTCCAGATATCGTGGTCACGTTTCAACACGCTGATAAGAAGAGATTTTTGCTGTTCGATGCTAAATATCGGGTTTCACGGCAGGGAGTGTTGGAGGGCATGGAATCCGCTCATCTTTACAGGGACAGCTTGCGCTGGCATGGTCTTCGAGCTGATGCTTGTTTGCTTCTAATCCCCGCTGAAGGCGGTGCACCCTGGCTTGAGGAGGATGAGTTCCGACTTGAGAACGAGGTCGGCGTCATACCCGTGTCCGTTAGTTCAGGAACGGAACGACTTGAAGCGGTGCTTGCTAACTATCTTGCTCTTTGATGAGGAGAAGTTGCAAGATGTTGAATTGCGCTGAAGTCTGACCCGAGTTTCCATCGAGAATCCCGAAGGCGCAGGTGCTTTCCATGCGTATGGGCCATCTGCGTTAACTGCCATGCTAGACGTCCGTCTCTTTAGGACGCAGTGCATACAGGAATACTAAACCCCATAGGAAAATGAAACTCGCCGCCGCCAAAACGGACTTCACGCTTGCGACTTCCTGACGGAGCGCTCCTCTGCTTTCCCATGTGAGGAAGGAATGCTCGATATGAGATGGGGTTGGCGCTTTATAGCTCATGCACTGCCTATAGATGGCTCGCCGGCGAGGATGGTTGAGTTGGTCGATGCCGTTTAAGGAGGTATCGCTGTCAATAACCTGTAGCTCCGCTTGTAGCTGTGGAGTGCATCCTTCTCGGCCCGATCCCCACTCGTATGTCCCAACCCCGCCTTGCTCCCAGTGATCGGCCACGTAACCCTCAGTAGGGTTGTGTACGGCCAGCAGGGTGCCCAGTAAGGCCAGGATGACTGCTCCTGCTGTTTTCTGTCCTGCGCTTGGTTTCATCACGCTCGCTGCTTGGCGTCAAAGTTGACCGGCACACACGAATGGCATGCACGAGATGCAGGGGAGGGAGGGTGCGACCGTGGCGACTAGCATAGTAAGCGGCAGGTTCCCTGCGACTAAGCCCATTTCATCTCCTTCAGGGCGGTGACGAGCTCCGGTCGCATTATGAATTGGAATTGACCGGTCTCTAGATCGACTGCGCCCTCCTCGGCAATCGATAAAGTAGTCCACCACATCGGCGTACCGTCAGGGCGCCTGTCTGGGTTGAAGGAAAGAATGCCCGCCAAATTGAACCCGAGTGTTCCGTACTGCAGGTTTGCAGCGTTGTAATTCTCAAACCCTGCCGCCTCAGCAAGCTTGGTCGAAGTAATCCTTGCCCCAGGTGACCGGTACTGCGCCTTGAGCATTGCGAGATGCGAATCAGGAATATTCTTGTCCCGAAGCACGAGCAGCGCTCGCTTGAATTGATCCACTGATGCTATCGGACCAGGTGTCATGTGACCCTCCTGTTAGGTCTTCGGTCTCTTATTGAGCGAACCCACCCGCCCCATAGCTGTACGCGTAAATTGACTCGGAACGGTTGACTCAGGATTATGCTCGAGAGAGAGGTCGCTGCACTATAGCCTCAGCACTAAGGGAGATACAACTTTACTAGGTTCGCCACTTTGGACAAGAAGCACATCGACGTATCACACAACGGGCTTAGTCAGGCGGCCGTTATTTTCTTTTCATTGAGGACTCCATAAAGAGTATTCAGGGCTTTCAGTTTCTCTTTCAAATAATCATATGCGTCATAGTGAATCGACTGCACGCCGGAGACTCCATGAGACTGCAAATGTCCTCGATCTTCACGGCTCACACCTTCCGAGGCTAGGGCCGTCTCTACTCCCGACCGAATTCGTTTGGCGCTGAAGTTATTTATACCCTTGGCGTGAGCCTTTGCCCATTTGCTAAGCGTAGTCCCTGCGATATGGGTGTTCCCATCGGTCGTAGAGAGTGCGTACTCGCCCTTTGGTCCACAGTCGGTGAGGGCCCGGGTAGCGGCTGGGAGGAGGGGAACTATGTGTTCTCTAGGCCCCTTTCCAGGGCGCCCTTTTGAGTCAAGCAGCTTGATCGATTTGGTTTGACAGTCCACAGTCTTAAGCCTTACCAACTGCTCTATGCGTTGGCCGCCAGTCAAAAGATGCAGTCTCAGCACTGCGCCGGGAAGGCCGCCCAAATCCTTGATGTTCCGCCAGTAAAGCTGCATCTCTGGAACGGAAAGGGGATTCTTGTCTGCACGATTCTGAGTTTGATCAGCCGTTGTCGCCGCAGCGGGATTAAAGGACACCCCAAAATCAGTGAAGTGCTTGGGAATGCTCGCCTTTGAACGTGATCCCAGTGCCACTTGATACGCCGCACGAATGTAGCTGCGAACCTTATTTGCCGTCCTACCTTTTCCACTCTCGCCAATCTTACGAATGATGTCGGTAAATTGCTCTGTCGACAATTGGCTGGCCGGCATTTTGGCAAGCTCAGGCCACGGCTCGTACACATGTTTTATGAATAGTGCACGAGTCTCTCTGTGGGAGGAGCGCCCTAACGATTCGAGATAGACGCTGTAACTGTCAAGCATCATTTTTAGCGAGTTCTTAGCTGCTCGTATTGCTTCAGCCTCTCGTCTGATCATTTCAGCCTTCTTCGCAGCCTCAAGCGCCGGGCGCCCGCCGATTGATTTGCTGGCGTGATGTTCTTGGGCTAAGTCTTCAGCCGCTCTGACGGCAGCAGCCATCGAAAATCCTCTTGGGGACCGAGTTAAGCTTTTTGGTGACGCTTGAGGGTCGAATGTGCCAATCAGGATTCGTTCGCTTGTAGAGCCTAGGCTGTACCTCCAAAAAAAGGAGATGGCGCCGTTGGTATGCTTGCGTGCCTGTAATGAGCCCGCGGGAGCGACCTTGGTGATAGTCTTGAATTTTCCCGCCTCAAGTGCGGTATTCTTTTCGGAAAGTGAGATCGGAGATACCAAACGGTTGGCGGATTTCATTGCCAGAATTTTGCCAGAAATATTGTGGATGCTCCTTGGTATCAGCAGGACACTATAGGACATTGCTTCATTGGAGAAAACGAGATTCCCGTTGATTGTTCATCCAGGAAAATCCAGCAAAACCAAAGGATTAAGGACTCATAATCCTTTGGTCGAGTGTTCAAGTCACTCACGCCCTACCATTCTTGGCATGAACGGCGGTATTTGTAGCCGTCTTGCTTGCAGTGCTGTAGGTGGTCATCGCGGATGGCCTGCTTGTCTCGCACAGGCCATGATTCATGCTTACCATGGGTCGGTGCTCCTGAAGAAATCCCGCCCTCCTGGCGGCCCGCAAGGGGCGCGCTACCTGAGGAGAAATAGCATGGGTTTTTTCAGCAAGATTCTGGACAAGCTGGGTTTTGATGCCGGGAACAGCAAGGTCGAGGAGATGTTGCGCTCGCCGGTACCCACTGCGGGCACTGCTGCAGCGCCAGCTAGTGCTGCCGCCGCAGCGGTGACGCCCATGCGCGAGGTAGATGTCGTAGCGCAGCTGGAGCAAAAAGCGGCGGCCAGCGCGCAGAAGCTGAACTGGCGAACCTCCATCGTCGACCTGCTGAAGCTTCTGGACATTGACAGCAGCATCACTGCTCGAAAGGAGCTTGCTAGCGAACTGAGCTGTCCCGCCAATCTGATGGGCGACTCGGGGCAAATGAACATGTGGTTGCACAAGGCGGTGCTGGCCAAGTTGGCGGCCAATGGCGGCAACGTGCCCAAGGAACTGCTGGACTGACAGCCGATGAGCTGCGTGGCGGGGCCGTGGCGTCAGGCTTGCAGGGCTGCGACTGGCTGATTGAGCCCTTGCGATCCATCACGAGTTGCCTGCTTACCGCTACCCTGGGTTATTTAGGCTATAATGCGAGGCTGCGCGGCTGTAGCTCAGTTGGATAGAGTACTTGGCTACGAACCAAGGGGTCGTGGGTTCAATTCCTGCCAGCCGCACCACTTTTCGTAAGTAGAACAACAGCTTAGGGCTCAACCCCCTAGGCTGTTTTTCTTTCCGTGGGGACTTTTGGGGGAGTCAACGTCCCCCGCGTCGCCTCTTGTTCGAGCCTCAAGGTCTGCAGGCTCTTGTTCCAGGTGCCGTTGTCGGCCCTGATTTTCTCCAGTGCACCATGCAGCTCGACGATCTGCGCCACGCTGTAGTGGTGCGTCATCGACCTGGTGCTATGCCACAGTAGGTCGGAGATCGTCCCTTCGGGGATCCCGGCCTCCCGCAGCCGCATCCCGACCGTGTGGCGCAGATCGTGCACGTGCAGATCGCCCAGGCCTGCAGCCTTGCGGCCGGTCTGCCACCCGCTGTTATTCATCGTCTCGATCGGCTTGTAAGCCATGGCCGGCGCCTGGTCCAGGTTTTTGACCCGTTCCCGCCGGTAGACGAAGACAAACTCCGGATGCTGCCCGCGCACCGCCTCGATCACTGACTGCGCGACGCTGTTGCACACCACGATGCGCACCCGGCGCCGGCCTTTGACGTGCCGGCGTGGCACCTCGAAGACCGACACGCCGAGCTGCGGCACCTTGATCTCCCACTCCCACCTTAAGCTGCAGGCCACGTCGTCGCGCACGCCCGTGTTCAAAACGAACAAGGACATGCGCGCCAGGTGGTCGGGCAGCTTTGGCAGCAGGGCGCGCTGCTCCTGCCAGGAGATCGGCCTCGGCTCGCGCTGGTGGCCGATCAGGGGGAGCATGGTGATCGCCGGCAGCTGCTGCAGCCAGGTCGTGCCGCTTTCGTCCCGCCACTTCGTCGCGGCCAGGGTCAAGATCCGACGTACCACGCCCAGGGCGAGGTTTATCGTCTTGTGCGCACGGCCTTCGTCCAGGCGCGCCGTGATGAACGGCGCGAGGGTCGAGTCGTGCACCTGGTGCAATTCAAGCGGTCCGATATGCGGCATGATTTTGAGCAGCAGATAAGCCTCAGTGACAAGCGATGCCTTGTCCTGGTTTGTCGTCAGGTAGTGCGCTGCGGCCTGGTCGAAGGTGCGGACAGCTCGCTCGCCGTGTATGACCACCGCGCGCTTGTCTGCGAGCTGCCGGATCAGCCAGCTCTCTGCCTCTTCAAAACTCCCGAAGCCACGCTCGCGAAATCGGCTCTTTCGCCACCACTTGTCGACCTGCCAGGTCCCGTTTTCTCCGGGGTAGATTCCCCGTGTTTTTTGGCCCATGTGAGAACTCCTTTCCGAGTGTCGGGCCGTCCGTTCCGGTGGCCATTGTGCGCCTGCTGCGCGTCGTTTGCAGCTTCAGAGTCCCCGGCGGCTTCCCGCTTGAATTCGTCGAAGAGCCGATCGAGATCCTGCCGGTCAAACAGGAGGGCAGTGCCCTGCTGGATCCCGACCAGGCGCGGGCGCCACAGCGCGTCGAAGGTGCGGCGCTTGACCCCGACGTATGCCATCGCCTCGGCGAGTGGCAGACCGCGCTTCAGGGTGTCAGCCATCCAGCGCTTCCCCGGTCAGAGAGTAGTGAAGGCCGCGCATCAAGCCTGCGGCGTCTGGCCACGCCGCCCACCCGAACCGGTCAAAGCGAAAGTAGCCGCTCGCGCAGGTCCCGAAGGGGTAGGCCACACCATCAGTGCAGTCCAATACCCACCCCTTGATCGTTGGTCTGTCCAGTGCGGTCCAGTCAGCGGCATCAGCCGGAAGGGCAAAGGACGCCAGGACCTGCACCGTCTCCAGCTTGATGTTGGTGCGGACGTCTGAACTGTCGGCCGCGCTCATGATTCGATCCGCACCGTCACACGGCCGAGGCCCGCGTCATAGGCCCAAAACCTGCCGAGGACGCGCTCACACAGCTCCTGCAGGCTGCCGCCGTTGTCGATCACCACATCCGGGCTGAAGGCCTCTCCGGTCGTCTCTGAGACGTGGCTGCCGTCCGGCACGTCGCGGCCTGGGCGCTTGATCTGCCAGATCTGCCCGCCGTGCGAGTCACGCACCATGGCGGCTTCGTTGTCGAAGCGGCAGTCTGTGATCACAAAGCGATGCGCGATGCGCTCGCGCATCATGTAGCTGATCCGTGCGCTGGTCTGCTTTGTCCAGTAGTTCGGGTCCTGGGCGCGTCGGTATTCCGTGCCCCACCACTGCATGATCTGCCGTGGGCTGCGGGGCGCATCCCGGTCGACGGCCGCGTTGTGCTCCTGGTGATTGATCAGCATCCGGCCGACGAAGCCATCTGATCGGCACTTGCTGAGAGCCAGAGCGCTCATGGGGTGTTCTTTGGTTTCGCGCCGCACCAGGTAGAGCGGCTCGATGCCGAAGGCATCAGCCACCTCGTTGCGCAGGGCGTCTGCAAAGGCCAGTTTGACAAAGCCGCAGTGTGTGACCAGAAGGTCGGCCACTGTGTCTTTGCCGGCTTCTTTGGGGCCGGTGAGGGCCAGCACGATAAAGGGTTTCGACATGTTGGCCCTTTAGTATTGTTTGCCGCCGGCAGCTTGCCGGTGCGCGATCTTGTGGTCGGGGCGCTGCGCATTGAATGCCAGCTTTTCGGAGATCGCGCCGGCGAGATCCAGGCCGAAGCCGCCGGCCAGGTCGAAGATCCGGATGACGGCGTCGGCGAGCTCGACCTCGCGCATGGGGCGGTGCGGGAGCTTGTCGTCGGGGAGGCTTTTGCGATCGCCTTCCATGGCCTCCGACAGTTCGCTGACGGTCAGCATCAGCTTGTTAGAAAAGCAGTACGGGTTTTCTGTGATCGACTGGCCGGTCTTGACGTCGTGCCACCAGCCGGCCGCATTGGCCGCGCCGAAGCACTCGGCCTGCAGCTTTCGTGCCGCTGCCGCCACAACGTCGGGTGGTGCGAATTTGGCATCCTGCAGCATCCGGACCGTCGCGGCGAAGTCATTCCAGATAAAGACGGCGTCAACCTTGCGTGACTGATAGAAGTCCTCTGTGGGCAGGTACATCGGGCATCCGTTTGGCAGGCCCGCGATCTCTTCGCCGTGCGTGCACATGACGGCCTTCAGGGCGCCGCCGATCGCGTGCGTTCGTTCCCACAGCTCGGCCGGAGATCCGCACAGCGGGCACGGCGCCAGGGTGAAGCTGTGGCCCTCGATCGGGTGAAAGTTTTCGATGTCTCTGGTGGCGGTTTTCATGCTGCTGCTTTCGTGGTTTGAGGTGAAGGGGTGCGGACACAGCCGAGCTCGGCCGGGCCGGCCAGGCGCGCGGCATAGCGCGCCCGGGGTGGTTTGGTGATCAGGTTGGCCTGGGCCGTGGCGATCGCGCGCTCACGATCGCGGGCGCGGACGTAGACGATCTGCTCTGACGTCGGACGCTTTTCGGGGCCGGTGATGACGTGCACCGCGAAGCCCTTGAATTCGACATTCGCCCAGGCGGCAGCTGCGTCTTTCGCATCCTGCCGCCACAGGGCGCTTATGAAGGCCGGGCTGCTCACTTGCCGGCCGGGGTTGCGTCGAGTTCGTCGACGATGTGGCTGCGGATCTGCTTGAAGTCGACGCCGTAGGTCGGCGCGATGGTCATCAGGACATCGGGCTCGCCGCTGTTCTGGCGCGGCTCCATTGACTGCAATAGGCAGAGCTCCAGGCAGATCTGCGCCTGCTTGTCTGCCGGCAGCTTCGCCAGCCAGGCGTAAACCTTTTTTTGCTTGGCTGCAGCGGCATCGCCGAAGGCTGGTTCGTCCAGCGCGTCGCCGATCTCGGCGCTGTGGGTTCGCGCCCATGTCGCGAAGTCGATCACCGTGTCGCCGTACTGCGCCACCTCCCACATGATGCACAGCATCGCGTGCAGGTCGCCTGGCTTGCGTGGTAGACCAGCAGACAGCGTGCAGGTCATCTGGAAGACGCGCTCGCGCATCAGAGCGGAGATCCTGCGCTCTCGCGCGGCCGTTGCCTGGTCGCGTTTGCGCTGGTCTTCGCGGGCCTTTTTTTCTGCCGGCGATAGAGCGGCCTCGGCCTGGTCTTCCTTGTCGTCGTCGGCCGACATCATTCCGTGCTTGATCAGAAGGTCCTGATGCACGGCTTCGATCACGACGCCCGTTTTCGGGTGCACGATGCGGACCACGTCGGCCGGTTTGAGCTTTTTGCCCAATGCCTCGCGCACGGTGTCGGCTTCGATCGTGACGCGGTAGTTACTATCGTCGTCGAGCTCCACATAGACAGCGTCGTCGCGCAGGGCGTCTTGCCACATGGCGCACAGGTTCTGCTCCTGGGCCTCGATCGCGTCGATCACCTTGCCGGGCAGCTGGCGTGCGTCTTCGGCAACCTGGGCGATGTGTGCCTGCGTCTTGAGCTCGAAGCACCCGGGGTTTGTGCATATGTCTGCACGGTCGCCGGTGGCCTTCATGTCGGGGATGTTGCCGGCGCGCTCTTCGCAGCTGTTGCAGTCGGGCCGGTCGGCCACCAGGAACATGATGCTGCGGCCGAAGAGGGCGTCTTTCAGGTGGCGCTTGAAGCGCTGCTCGATCATCTGCCGACCTTCGCGGTAACTCATCATGCGGAAGTGTTCGGGCGGGTTCTCTGCCCATGCCTCGCTGGCCTGCAGGCTGATGTCAGCGCCATTGGTGAGCCACTTCAGGGCCTCCATCTGCAGGTCTTCAGTGGTCAGCCTGGCTGCCTCGATGGCCAGCTCGGTTTTGAGAACGCCACAGCGCACCAGGCGCTTGCCCACTTCGCACAGCTTGAGCAGCTTGATCTGGTTGTAAACATAGGTGCGGCTCTTGCCGATCTCGGTGCCGATGTCGAGGGCGTTCAGGCCCGGCGTCTTGATCAGGTCGGCGTAGCCCTGGGCCTCTTCTAGCGGGTCGAGGTCTTCGCGCTGCAGGTTCTCGATGGCCTGCAAGCGGGCGCTCTGTGCGTCTGTCAGCTCGCGAATCATGGCCGGGATGGCGCCGCCACCATCGCGGGCGTAGGCGATCTTTGCCGCCCTGAAGCGGCGATGGCCGAAGACGATCTCGAACGTCGTCAGGGTGCCCGGGTCGCCCGGCATTGGCCTCACCAGGATCGGCTGCATCACGCCCACCAGCTGGATCGTCTCGGCCAGATCCATCAGGGCGTCGTGCGAGTACGTCTTGCGTGGGTTAAAGGGGGACTCCTGGATCTGGTCGAGCGGGATATCCTGGTGTGTGATGGTGCCGGCCGGCAGGATCGCGCCCTCTGTGGTGTCGGCGATCTCGAAGTCGCCGTCGTGCAGCACGGCGGTCTGGTCGTTCGGGCCTCCGGCGATGTAGGCCTTGCCGGTCTTGCTGATCAGGTCGACATACATGCCGGCGAAGGGGTGGGCGCGGCCTTTGCCGTCGAGCAGGTCAGCCTTGACCTTGACGGTCTTGCCGACGTGTGAATCTTTTTTTGCAGTAGCCATGTGAATCTCCGGGGAAGTTAAAAGGCGTGCATGGCCTGGGTGGGCCTGCGGTTTCGGGGTGGGGTGTAGTCAGCGACGCACTGCGCGCCGGCTGCTGTGGGGAGGTAGGTGCGGCCGTGGCGCGTGGCCAGGCCGTGCAGGATCAGCGCGTCAGCCTGGGGGCGTGCGCTGCCGTCCAGATCGGCGGCGATGTCGAGCTCCATGTCGCCGATGCCGCAGGGGTGGGCCAACAGGATCCGCAGCACGCGGCGCTCCAGGTAGGCCAGGCGGGCGTAGGGGTAGGTGCTCATGCATGCGCCTCCTGCAGGGCCTGGGCTGGCTGTGCCTCTGCAGCGGGGAACATGTCGGCCACGGGCTCGATCTTCTGCAGCTGCGTCACGCCGCGGGCCTGCATGACCAGTGCGTCAGTGCTCACATGAAAGGAGACGACATCACCCTTCTTTAACTGCCGCGCAGCGGCCTGGCATTGGTCTTCCTCCCCCACCTGGAAGTGCTGCTCGACGCGGCAGCGTCGGTGCCCGCCCATGCACTCGACTTCAAAGCAGAGCGTCGGGGCGAAGTGCCCCACCGCATCCAGCGGGCGCTGCGCAGCGTGGGCGTGGGTCAAAAGCCGTCCCTGCAGCTCCAGAACGGCCGTGGCGCGGTTATGCACGGGCCACCTCGCTCTCTGTGTTGCGGTGCTCGCGCTCCATCCAGACCTTTTCATACGCGATCTGGTATGGCGCAAACGCGCTGCTGCCCATGGCGTGCGGATTGGGGCGGCGCACACCTCGGCCCATGTCGAGCAGCGCGTGCTGCGCCGCCGTCACCTCGACCTGGTTGATATTGGCCCGAAAGGCGGCGAAGTCGGCCACGCGGCGATCAGGCGTGCGGTCGGCGTCATAGCTGGCCGGTGCGCCTGCGCGCGCCCGTTTTGTTTGCAGCGCAGCGGGAGGCCTGTCCTGCAGCTTTTTGGATTGCCGCTCGATCAGGCTCATGTCGGCGGTGCGGCATTCGAGGGCCTGCCCGGCGTCGTGCCTGGCCTTGAAGTAAAAGTACACGCTGCCGATGAGCAGCAGGCAGGCGATGCCGAGAATCAGCCAGAGGGTCGGGGTCATTGCGGGCATGGAGCGCTCCTTTTGGTGGTGGGTGTGGTCGAAAAAATGCCGGGTGTGGCGGTGCGGGATGGGTGAAGGGCGCGGGTTCATCGCTTGCCACGCTCGACGGTGATGACCCATTCGCCGGGCGCGATGTGGCGGGGGTGCGGGCGTTCCTGGTGTTCGACGATCAGGAAGTCAAACTGCACCGATTGCTTTGTCCAGGGTTGCCTGATGGGCGTGTTGCGCAGTGCCTCGAAGTCGTCAGCGTGGGCGAAGCGTTGGTCGCATTGGTGCCCGCCCTCGACCAGTGAATAGGCCGTCTTCCCCTGCTTTTGCAGACCTGCGATGATGTGCATCGCCAGGGTGGTCTTGCCGACGCCTTGAGCTCCGACCAGGTGAATCAGGGAGGTTGAAGTGTTTGATGACATGGATTTGTTGTCCTATATGGATAAGGCGAAATTGCCGTACTCGTTGCTGCTGGATCCAGTCAGCAACCGGGCGGCGGCGTACACCAACAATCACCGCCTGATAACGGCAGACGCCAGCCAGGAACTGATTGCCTTTGCGCTGAAAAACGAGGTGCATCGCGCCCCATGGGACGAGTCGAGATATGACCCGGTGTGGAGGCCGGCGCCAGATTGGGCGACCGCCGAAGTGAGAGCGCGCTGCGTGGTGATATGGATAAAGCGCGGGCACGAAACAGACGCCTATTTCGAGTCCATCCCGAAAAAGTAGTCTCGACAGCGCTGCGGGTCATTGCGCGGCCCCTGTGCGCACGACAAGCAGCTCACCGGACTGGGTCAGGCCGATCGAGCGGGCGTCTTCCGTGCCGTCTTCGAGGTGCTGCTGCAGCTCGAAGTGGGATTCGCGCCAAAAGTCGGCGACTTGTTGCTCGCGCTGCAGGTCAGCCTCCAGGCAATCGACCCGGGCTTCGAGCTGCGCAGCCAGCGCGCGCAGGTGCTGCAGCTCCCACTTTTCAAAGCGGTTTTGCAGCCGCCTTGTGGCCGGCGAGTGCTGTGGGCCGGGGTTTGTACCGGCGTCTGCACTGCCGGCGGGTGTAGGGTCTGGGGTTTGCATTCGGCCTCCGTGTGATTAACTCGGGCCGAGAATACCAAAAGGTATTGATAAGCGCAATACCTAAAAGTAAGACTGTTTTGAACGGGCGAAAAAAATCCCGCTCTCGGCGGGAGTTTGCATGGGTGAATTGGCCGCTAGGTTGCGGCAAGGCCTACGGCCTGGATCCATCGCCTTTCAGAGATGATCTCGATCGGGTGGCCTGCCTCCTGCAGCTCGGCGGCTTTCTGAATTTTTCGTCCAAATGAGGTGTGCGCCCAGTTTGGTGACAGGCGTGTGCCGATGACAAGAATGTCGGTGGACTTCGTGATGTTGTCCAGGGGCATGCCTCCGGCCTTCAATGTGAGGCGCTCGCACGCTGCTCTGGTGCCAAAAATGAATTCGCCGCTGTGGCACACGCCCATATCACGCAGGTCTATGCTGACCACGTCATTGATTGGGAGGGATGTCACTTCGGGGTCTGCAGAGCCGGTGAGGGCAAACTCGTTGCCTGAAAGTTCAGTAAGCACCTTGAGCAGATGGGTGCGCTCGGCCTCGGTAACGACACCGTCTTCCAAAATGTCTGCGAGTTTCCGTGCCACGACGAAGCCTGGCCAGGTGCGGACCACCTCGGTGTGTGACGCAACCCATGTCGACAGCATTTTGATTTCGAGGTCGTGAAGTGCACGGTCGGCAATCATTCCTTCAACCAGGCCCATCAAGTGCTCTACTGCCTTGTTGATTTGGTTGGTCGCTAGCGCCCTGGATATGCTGGCTTCGGAGCTTGGTGTCATCACGTTTCCACTGTGGTTAAGGGCCAATTTAGAGCAGAGGCATTTGTGGGAAAAGGTAGATCTGAGCAGTCGCGCCGCTAGACTTTGGCCGCTCTGCGGGTGCTGCCGACGCTTTTTTCGGTTGCTTCCTGATTGCCTCCCATCAGCACATAGACAGTGTCTTCGACGTGATCTTTCTGTTTGCGAGACAGCGTGCTGTATTGCTGTGGGCTTACCCGATCAAAAGGCCACTTTGGGTGTAGGCGTGATGTGCCGGGCTCGCTGGCGACGTGGCTTGAGTTCGCATGTCCGAGACGGTAAGGCCCGCCACTCTCTGTAAGTGACTCTTCATCGAGGCCGCTACCCAGCGGTAGGTCGAGCCAAGCCCGGGGCAGCTTGAAGGCCTCTTCAATCACCAGGTTCATTTTGTCGGCTATGGGCTTCGCGCCTGCCTTGTCGATCGGGTAGAGCATGCGCGAAACATAGCTTTCGCTGCGCCCAATCTTGTCGGCAAAAACTGCGATTACACCCTTACAGCGCTTGTTGATGAGCTCGCGCAGTCGGGCTTTTCTGTGGCTTTGGACATCCATGCCCGATTGTCCGAAGTTCTTACTTAAAGGTAAATTCCTAAAAGGTATTGCTTGAGGCTTACCTTTTGGTATCATCGCGGCATGGAAAAGCTGCTCACCTATCTCAATGGACTCGACACCGTCGCGCAGCGGCAGTTTGCGCAGCGGTGCGAGACCAGCGTCGGCTATTTGCGCAAGGCCTGCTCCACCGGGCAGCGCTTGGGCGAGGGAATGTGCATAAAAATTGAGAGGGAGTCGCAGCGCACTGTGCTGTGCGAGCACCTTCGGCCCGATGTCGACTGGGCTTTCATCAGAAATTCGGCGCCTCGCCATGATCTAGGCCAGCATGGCGTGGGGGAGGGCGAAGACACGATCAAGGCCGCAGGACCTCTGCCCGCACTGGACCATGCCGCAGAAACGCCAGCATGGGACGGCGTCGACCGCCGCGACTTCCTGAAGACATCCGACCTGCCGGCCGACCTGGAGCGGAGACAGCAGGGCGTTGGGGTAACCGGTCAAGGGGTCTGATATGCGCCCGTGGTACGCACGCGCGGCGCAGTGGCTGACCGCAGCGATTTCCAAGACAGGGACTGCGCAATCGGAGTCGGGTCTTTCGATTCGGGGCCTTAAATCCCTTGTGGTCGACGAGGCGGGCATACACGTCACCGCCGACAAGGTAATCGCAAGAGGCTTTCTTACGGGGCCGGCTTTGACTTCAGCTGAAAGTCCTCTGCCCAGTACTCGGCCCGTGGAAGGACAACGGGCTGCGCGCACTGTGGGCACTTCGCCGAGCCCACTGAAACGGTGCCGGTGCTGATGAGACCCTCCGGCCATTCCATGGTGCCACTGGATTTCAGTCCGCACTCGCACGTGTATTCGAACGACACCTGCAGATTGGAAACCGCTTTCAGCTTGCCGGTCTTCCCGTCGAAAGTGAATGTATTTTTGGGCATGGGTGGCCCCTCCGTTGCAGTTGGTTGTGTAGCAACGCCATTTTGCAACCTTGGGTGCCGCCCGCCACTTTGCCCCCACCACCACAACAGCGGCCGCGCCCGTGTCCGTCTCCCCTATGTCCCGGCGCAGGCAAGCGCCGGGGCCGTATCGCGGCCGGGTGGTGGGGGTTTTCTTTTTCATGCCTGCAGTGTCCGTGCTGCGGTGCGTTCTGTCTCTCACAACAATTAAAGGGGCCTGCCAATGGACTTTGACCATGATCTGATGCGCGCTGCGTTCAACGTTGCGCACGACTACAAGGGCGGTGCGGCGCAGCTGGCGCTCGACATTGGCTGCAACCCAACCACCTTCAGCCATGAGGTCAGCGAGACGGGCGCGGCGAAGTTAGGCCTGAAGAGGGCGGCAAAGATGACGCTGCGCTCTGGTGACCTGCGGATCCTGATCGCCTTTGCCGCGCAGAACAACCAGATGCTGGTGCCTGTGCCGGCGTCGCTGGACCAGACGGCCGATGAATGCATGAAGGCCATGTCCAACATGTCGAGGGAGTTCGGCGAGCTCTGCGAGGCGATCTGTGGCTCCCTGGGCGATGACGGCGATATCAATGACAACGAGCTCGACCGCATCACGAAGGAGGCCGGGCAGATGCAGGCGGCGATACACCAGATGCTGTCCACCGCGCAGGCGCGCAATCACAAGCTGCACTCCCGGCACGCTCAACAGGCCTAGATCGGAATGCCATGCGACCAGCCGGGGAGATTCGCAAATTGATCACCGACACCATCAAGACGCATGGCGAGCCAATGGCTCTGTGCGACATCGCCGCCGCCACGCAGATCGGCTATGACGCGTGCAGGGTGGCGCTGAGCAATGCCGTTCGTGCAGAGGTGCTGGAGATCGTCGGCCGGGAAAAACGCGCGCACTCGAAGCAGTGGGTGGCGCTGTATGACCTGGTGAAGCCGTGCGAGCTGGCACGGGCCGAGCCTGCAGTCGTCGAACTGCAGGCGGCGCTGAGCCTTTGGCGCTGATTCTTGACTCTAAAAACAAAAACGGACATCGGTGGCAACTTCAATTAACTTTGATGCGCTGAAGGCTGCGCTGCTGGCGCGCTCTGAGACGCTGGTCCCGGCCTGGCTGCCGGGCGGCACCAGGCGCGGGCATGAGTGGGTGTGCGGGTCGCTGGACGGCGAAGCCGGCACCAGCTGCAGCGTGAACCTGATCAACGGGAAGTGGTCGGACTTTTCCACGGGCGAGAGCGGTGGCGACCTGATCGACCTGTACGCGCAGATCCACGGGCTGCGAAACGAGCTGGGCAAGGCTGCTGCCCAGGTTGCGAGGGAAGAGGGCCTCGAAGAGCTTGCCGGCATTGCCAAGCAGCCGGGGGCGCGATCTGCGCCGCGTGTGCTGGCTGATCGCCCCGCCGTCGACACGAAGCCGCGCGCCGATGAAGGGTGGCGCACGACCGTCCCGGTACCGGCCACGGCGCCGGCGCCGACCTTTCGCCATCAGTACCGCAAGCCTGAAGACATCCTGCACACGGCGACGTACCAGGTCGAGGGCGACGTCTTCGGCTATGTGGTTCGATTTGCGACCAGCGACGGGGGCAAGGAAACGCTGCCCTATACCTGGTGCACCAGCGCGCGCGATGGTGCGAGCCGGTGGCACTGGAAACAATGGGACGAACCTCGGCCGCTGTTTATTCCGTCGAGGCAGTGGCCTGGTGCGTGCACGGTGGTCCTGGTCGAGGGCGAGATCAAGGCCGAGGTGCTGCAGCAGCTGCTGGACGGCGCAGCGCCTGGCGTTTACGTGGTGGTCAGCTGGCCGGGTGGTTGCAAGGCCTGGAAAAAAGCCGACTGGACCTGGCTGAAGGGTGCGACGGTCCTGCTGTGGCCGGATTGCGACTCGAAGCGCGAACCGCTGACGAAGGCCGAAAAAGCCGCGTGTGGCGACAGCGACGCGGCGCTGATCCTGGCGCAGCAGGCTAAGCCCTTCCAGGATGCTGCCAAGCAGCCGGGCATGGCCGCGATGCTCGGCATCGGTGCGCTGCTGCGGTCTGCGCATGGCTGTACGGTGCAGCTGTTGCCGATCGATGGGCCGGGCGTGGTCAAGGACGGGTGGGACTGTGCCGACGCGATCCGCGAGGACGGATGGGACGGCGCGCGCACGCTGGCGTTCTTTGCCCGCGCCTTTGCCTTGCCTGATGACGTCGAGGCGACGGTGCCACCCGGCCAGCCTGCGGGCAGTGCAGACGTCCGGAAAAAAATCGATCGCCCCGCTGAAGCCGGGGACAGTGATGATGCGTTTGCCGACTATTTGCAGTTCGTGACGGATCAGGCGAAGTGCAAGGTGTGGGAGCTTGGCATCACGCGCAAGCTGCTCATTACGGCGCTACGCAAGGCGCCGGCACTGTCGGGCTGCCTGGGTTTTAACGAGCTCACGGGCGCGCCTAGCACCCGAACACCCTGGCCGTGGCGCAGCGTGGCCGGGCCGCTGCAGGACTCCGACGATCTGCGCCTGGGCGACTGGCTGTCGAAGGAATACGGGCTGAAAGCTGCCAGCAGGGCGGCGCTGGCCGAGGCAATTGACACGGTGGCCGATGAGCGGCGCTATCACCCCATCCGGGACTGGCTGGCGGGCCTGCAGCACGATGGCAAGCCGCGTCTGGACAAGTGGTTTATCCACGTCCTCGGCATGGATCCGGCTGAGCTGAAGCCGAAGCGGCGCAGGTACCTGGAGCTGGTCGGCCGGTTCCTCTTGCTCGGCCTGGTGGCCCGCGTGATGAAGCCCGGCTGCAAGTTCGATTACTCGCCCGTTTTTGAAGGCCTGACGGGTGTCGGGAAAAGCACATTCGTGAAGGTGTTGGTGGGCGAGGAGTTTTTCAGCGACACGCACTTCGATATTGGCAACGGTAAAGACGGCTTCGAGCAGCTGGAGGGCCTGTGGGGGTATGAGCTGAGCGAGCTGACCGCACTGCGCAAGGCCGACAGCGAGCAGGTCAAGGGCTTCTTCAGTTCGACCGTTGATCGCTTTCGGGGTGCCTATGGGCGCTTTGTGCAGGCGCATCCCCGGCAGTGCGTGATCTTCTGCTCGACGAACAAAACCGTGTACCTCTATGACCTGACGGGTAACCGGCGATTCTGGCCGGTGTGGATCGCGAAGCCGATCAACCTGGAGTGGCTGGCGAAGTGGCGCGACGAGCTTTTCGCCGAGGCCTATGCGGCCTATAACGCCGGCGCGGTGATCGCGCCCACGCGGGAAGAGGAAAAACTCTATTTCGAGCCGGAGCAAAAGCTGCGCCTGGTCGAATCGGCTGTCCAGAGCCGCCTTTATGAGCTGCTGACCCGTGAGGGCGCGGCCGCGATGGAGGGCGAGACGTCCAACAAGCTGAACCAGCTGACCACGTTCGTCACGCTGGATCGCCTTGTACAGGCGCTGGGTGCTGATGCGGCGAAGTCGAGCAGCCTGCTTGAGAGCCAGATCAGGGGGTGGCTGGAGGCGAACGGGTGGATGTATGGCCGTGAAAGCACAGGCCAGCGCCGGCGAGGCTATCGACAGCCCGCGAAGTGGCCTCCAGAGATCGATGAAGAGGGCGCTGAGCCGCCCGAAGAGACAGGGGCGCCGGCAGCGGCGCCTGCCGAGGAATCCCGCGAGACACCGGCGGGCAAATTTGTAAAAGAGGAAGACGATGATGCGCCGTTTTGACCAGCGAGGGCCGGGTGCGGCCGAAAAGGTCGACGCGCAACAAACGCACCGAACCACAGCACACGCAAGACGCAAGATTGGCAGCGTGCACTGTGGGGCGGCAGCGGGGAAGTCGTCGCATGGGCCTATGACCTAGCAGCAGACAGATCGCGCCGGGCTGGTGGCCTGGTGGCAGTGCTTTCGGGTGCTGCCGTCCAGCCGTCCAGCGTTTGGCATGGAGTGCGCCGACAGGGAGATTCGCAGGAATACCCGGGTTGAAGCCGCTGCATTGTCTAAACCGCGCGATCTCCTACTGTGGGCGCATGAGGTGCAGGGGTGCGCCTGCGTGCGCGCCCGCGAGCGACTGTGTGTGTGTATTAGATCAATGTATTTAACTGGACGGCTGGACGGACAGAAAGGGCCTGCAATGACAGACGAAGAGCAAATGAGACAGCGGGTGACCGCGAAGATCGAAGAGATCAAGGGGCATATGCCAGAGACGTACAGGTCGATCCAGGCGCGAGCGGCTGCCGGTGCGTCAGACACGTTCAATCTGGTGCGCCGTGGTCTGCGGGGTGAGCAGAATTGCTTCTATGCCCTGGAGCGTGGCCGCGTGGTGGGTACGCCCTTCAATCATCCGGTGATGGATGAGGTCGCTGCCAACATGGTGCAGTGGGGATGTACATACGTCTGCATCTTCCCAAGCAACCCGAAAGGCACACATGGCACGCATTGAATGGGTGAAGCAACGCCTGGAGAACTGGGCGCTGTTCAAGGCTCGCGAGGCTGGTGGTGGCCTTGGGTTCGCATCGCAGTCTTCATTCTTGGGTGATGGCGCCAGCACGCGCTACCGGGAGTCGGTGATTCCGATCGATGACGTCGACGCTTCGGTTACCGACCAGGCCGTCGAGTCATTGAAGCCTGCGCGGTCCCATCTGCACGACTGCCTGCGTTGCATCTATCTGGAGGATCGGGGCATCATCGGCACCGCGCGGGCCCTCGGTAAGGCCGACTCGACCATCAAGGCGCAGCTGGAGCAGGCCGATCTGGCGCTTTCAGTGTGGTTTATTCAGCGTGCGGAGCGACACAAGGCGGCTCGCGACGCATTGAAGGCAGGCAAGCTGTAGTTTTACGACATGTACTTTCCCGGTACATTTCAGGCAAGCTGTTTTCAACGAACGCCCACAGTAAACGTAAACCCCGGAAGGTCGCCCTTCACGGGGTTTTTTCATGCCTACTGCTGCCCCTCGACCTTGCACCTACCCAGGCTGTCGCGCCTTGACGCACCACAGCTCTGGCCGGTGTGATCAGCACCCGCGCGCTGCCTGGGTCAAGAAACCCACAGCGACGAAGCGCATGACCGGTCGAAGGCTGCAGGCGGCGCGTGCTGCGCTCTTCCAGCGCTGCCCGCTGTGCGTTGCTTGCGAGGCAAAGGGCATCGTCACTGCCGCCACGCAAAGGGATCACATCATCCCTGTCGAAGAGGGCGGCGAGGACAGCGACGACAACACGCAGGCCCTGTGCGACGACTGCCACGAAGACAAGAGTCTGCAGGAAAGGCTTCGCGGCCGGCGTCGGTCGACGCAGGCGGGGGGAGGGTAAAAGTCTGCAACCTCACGCCGGAAACTGATCGCGTAGTCTTTTTTTTACACGCGCAGGTTAGAGGGGGTGGGGGGGGTAGACCAGGCAGGGCTGGCACAGCAAAAAGGCAGGATCAACAATGGCAAAACCGGGACCGGCAGCGAAGCCCAACGAGCTCAAGCTGCTCGAAGGCAATCGCGGACACCGACCGCTGAACCTGGGCGAGACTTTTCGCGCCGAGGTTGGCTTGCCGGGTATCCCTGTCGGTCTGAGCAAGGGTGCGCGCAAGGTATGGAAGCGCCTGGCGCCGGAGCTGCTGCGCTACAACCTGATGTCGGTGGTCTTCAGCGACCTGTTCGAGGACCTGTGCGAGACGGTCGCCGACGTGAAAGAACTGCGCCACTCACTGCGGGCCCGGCAGGCCATGCTGCGCGATAAAAAAGAAGATCCCGCTGACGCCTTCACTTGCAAAACACCAGGCGGCATGCCGACGCAGCACCCGCTGTATCAGATCCTGAAGAGCGAACGGCAGATGATGCATTCGCTCCTGGGTAAGTTTGGCCTGAGTCCTTCGGAGCAGGCGAGTGTGACGACAGCGCTGCGGGCGCAGTTGAAACTTTTTGAGGGCGACGGTACCGGTGCTGCGCCGGCGCCTGCCGATCCTGGTGGAAAGCCGAAAGGCTTCGCCGACTTTCAGTGAGCGCGACCTACGCCGAGCGCGCTCTCGCTTATGCGAACCGCGTGATCTCCGGAGATGAGGGAGCCGGACTATTTGAGAGGCTGGCGTGCAAGCGTTACCTGCGCGACCTGGGCCGGCAGGGCACGCCGGGCTTTCCTTACGTCATCGACGAACGCCTCGGCTCGCGGGCCTGCCAGTTCATTGAGCTGCTGAGCCACGTCAAGGGCGAATGGGCCAAGCCGATCTATGAAAACGGCGTCCTGAGTTACGCGAAGATCGAGCTGACTGACTGGCAGATCTTCATCGAGTTCAACCTGTTCGCCTGGGTGCATGTCGACACCAGGCTGCGGCGGTTTCGTCGGGTGTACGAAGAGATCGCACGAAAGAATGCGAAGAGCACGCGCGTTGCTGGCCGGCTGCTCTACCTGGTGTTTGCAGATGGTGAGCCTGGCGCCATGGGCTACAGCGCAGCGACCACCGGCAAGCAGGCGCTGGAGGTGTTTGACCCGGCTCGACAGATGGCGCTGCGCGACGAAGAGTTTCGGCAGCGCTTCGGAGTTACCGTCGGCCGTCACGACATCACCGCCCAGGCCGACGCCAGCAGCCTGCAGATCATCAACTCCGAAGCGTCGACGCAGGACGGGCTGAACCTGCATGCCGCTGCCGTCGACGAGGTGCACGCTCACAAAAAGCGGGACCTGTGGGACGTGCTGGACTCTGCTGACGGGGCCCGATCGCAGCCGATGATCAGCGCGATCACGACGGCAGGCAAGAACATGAGCGGCATCTGCTACGAGCTGCGCGGCTACACGATCAAAGTGCTGCAGCAGATCCACGAAGACGACACCTGGTTCGGGATCATCTTCACGATCGACAAGGGCGACGACTGGACCGACCCGAAGGTGTGGCGCAAGGCGAACCCGAACATCGGCGTCAGCGCGAAACTGGACAAACTGGAGGCCGCCTGCAACAAGGCGAAGGCCACGCCGAGCGCTCGCGGTAACTTCATGACGAAGCACCTGAACGTCTGGACCAATGCCGGCGACGCCTGGATGGACATGGAAAAGTGGCGCGCCTGCGAAGATCACGCGATGCGCGAGGAAGACTTCGCGGGCTGCAAGGGATACGGCGGTCTGGACCTGGCGCAGAAGAACGACTTCGCTGCGAAGGTCAAGATCTTCCAGCGCGGCGACGAGTGGTGCGTGTTCACACGTCTGTACTACAACCAGGCGGCGCTGGAAGAGAGCCCGAATGCGCAGCTGCCGGGATGGGTCGACGAGGGGCATGTCGAAGTGAACGAGGGAAACCTGACCGACTTCGACGTGATCGCCGAGGACATGCGCGCTGATTGCAAGCTGCACGAGATGGCAGAGTTTGGCTTCGACCCGGCGCTGTCGATGTACTTTGCCGGCAAGCTGATTGAAGAGGGCCTGCCGCTGGTGCAGATCGGCCAGCGCTCGCTTTTCTTTACCCAGGTCCTGCTGCAGGTCGAGAACCTGGTGCTGGCCGGAAAGATCAGGCACAACGGAAACCCGGTGATGGACTGGATGATCAGTAACCTGGTCGTCAAGGTCAGCAAGTTCAACGAGCTGCGCAGCCCGACGAAAGACCGCGACGAAGACAAGATCGACGGGGCGATGGCATTGCTGATCGCCTTCGGCCGCGCGCTGCTGCTGGCCGAAGACAACACCGCTAAACAAGGAATCGTACGACTATGAACGCTGCCGCCACTTTCAGCGAAGCGAGGGCACGCGCCGCCGTTCCCGGATCGCGGATCCTGACAGAGTGGAAGGCGCAGCGCGACAGCGCACGCGGCCTTCGCAATGACGTCACCGACAGCGCTCTGGTGATCAGTGGCGACAACGCCGCGATGCTGCAGATGTTTGGCAGTAACGTCGCTGCCGCCGGCGTCAGCGTGACGCCTGAGTCATCGATGCGCGTGTCGGCCGTCTTTGCATGTGTGCAGCGCATCGCCGGCGCGATCGCGGCGATGCCGCTGCGCCAGTATGAGCGCCTGCCTGGTGGTAAGCGTCGACCGGTCCCCGACATGCCGCTGTCTTACCTGCTGAACGAGCAGCCGACCAGCCGGTTCACGGCAGCCAGTCATTGGGAAGGTGTGTCCTCGGCGCAGCTGCTGCGCGGCGATGGCTTCACCTACATTGCCCGCAACCGCGTGGGAGACATCAAGGAGTTCATCCCGCTGCCCTGGTCGGCCGTGGTCCCAAACCGCAAGCAAACGGCCGATGCCGACCGACTGCAGTATTCGATCCAGGACGGGCTGCGCACCTGGGGCGCTGACCAGGACGACATGCTGCACTTCCCGGGCTTCGGTTTTAACGGACTGCGCAGCTTGAGCGTGATCCAGTGGGCCGCGCGAAACGCGGCTGGCAACGCGATGGCCATGGACGAATACAGCGGCCGTTATTTTGCCGGCGGCGCGCACCCTTCGATCGTCCTGCAGACGGACAAAACCATGTCGCCAGCATTGATCGACACGACTCGGCAAGCCTTCGCTGACAAATATAGCGGCGTCGCAAACGCACACCGGCTGCCACTGATCCTGACCGAAGGCCTGAAGGCTGAGCCGCTGAGTCTGTCGGCCGAAGACTCGCAGCTCCTGGACGCGCGCAGGTTCCAGGTGGTCGACATCGCCCGGGCCTTCGGCGTGCCGCCCCACATGATCGGCGAAACCAGCGCCAGCACCAGCTGGGGCAGCGGCATCGAGGCAATGAGCCGTGGCTTTGTGACCTACACGCTGAACGCTCACCTTGTGCGTATCGAGCAGGAGCTGAATCGCAAGCTGTTCCGCAGCGCGCAGTTCTTTGTCGAGTTTGACCGCTCTGCCTTGCTGCAGGGCGATAGCCAGGGCCAAGCCAAATATTTCCGCGCTGCCTTGGGCGGGCCTGGCGCTGGCCCGGGCTGGATGACGGTCGACCAGGTGCGTGAAGCTAACAACCTTGAGCCAATGGAAGGCCGCGCAGCCGAGATCTACTTCCCGCCCGAAAAGCCCGTCAAGGCTGACGGCACCGACACCACCGACGACGACAAACCAGAAAGCGAGCAATCATGAAGCTGAACAAGATCCTGCAGCTGATGCAGCAGAACGCCACGCAGCAGCGCCCACCGCTACAGCTGGTGCGCTCCGAAGACAAGACCGAGGCCACGCTCTACATCTATGACGTGATCGACCCGTGGTGGGGCGTCTCTGCCTCTACCGTCGCGCCCGTGCTCGCCGCCCTCGACCCAGCCACCACGCTGCACGTGCGCGTGAATAGCCCGGGCGGCGACGTCTTCGAGGGCCGGGCGATCCGCACGCACATCCAGCAGTTCAAGGGCAAGACCATCGGGCACATTGACGGCCTGGCTGCGAGCGCAGCGACCACGGTCGTCGACGGCTGCGACGAAATCGAGATCTCCGAAGGTGGCATGTACATGATCCACAACGGCTGGACCTTCGCCATGGGCAACCGGCACGACATGCGCAAGACCGCCGACCTGCTGGAGAAAGTCGACGCCGCGATCGTGGCCGACTATGCCAAGCGCACCGGGCTCGACATCGCGCAGCTGCAGCAATGGATGGATGAGGAAACCTGGTTTTCCGCCGAAGAGACCGTTGAGCATGGCTTCGCCAACCGGCTGGCCGCGCTGCCCGACAAGACTGAAAACCTCGACCCTGGCCGCAAATGGAACCTTGCCGCCTACGACAAGACACCGCAGGCGCTGCTTGTACAGACGCCTGCATCCAACGACACCGACCTTGAAGCCTGGCGCGCTCACAACGAGCGCCGGCTGCGGGTCCTCCAGATCGCCTGACGCTCTCGCTTCAGCGAACCGGCCGCCCAGCTGGGCGGCTTTTTTTTAGCTCACTTTTTTAAAGGAAACCGAAATGAGCATCCAAGCACTCCGGGAGCGTCTTTCCGCTCTGAACAAAGAATGCAAGAACCAGCTGGCCGAGAAAGGCAGCGCGACCTGGTCCGTCGAGGACAAGGCCATTTTCGACGGCAAGATGGAAGAGGCCGAACGTCTGCAGTCGCAGATCGAAGCTACCCAGCGCATCCTGGACCAGGACGCCGAGAAAGACTTCAAAGACATCAAGCCCGCCGCCGGCGGCGCACCGAAGTCTGAACTGCAGAAAGGCCTGGAGCTTTTCATGCGCAAGAGCGATCGCCAGCTGTCGGCCGAAGAGGCAGTCATGGTCCGTAACACCATGAGCACGACCACAGGTAGCGAAGGCGGGTTCACCGTCCAGCCGCTGGTGGCCACGTCTTTGATCGACCTGATCAAGGCGTATGGCTTCATGCGCATGGTCGCTGCACAGATCACCACGGCAAACGGCGTCGACCTGGCCTATCCCACCAGCGATGGCACCGCTGAAGTGGGCGAGCTGGTTGCGCAAAACGTTTCAGCAGCCGACGCTGACGCTGATTTCGGCACCCGCGCGCTGAATGCCTACAAGTTCAGCTCCAAGGTCATCACGATCCCGATCGAGCTCCTGCAGGACAGCAGCATCGACATCCTGGCGATGGTGTTCAAGCGCATGCGCGATCGCATCGGTCGTTCGCAGAATGCCTACTTCAGCACCGGCACAGGTGTCGCGCAGCCGCTGGGCTTGTTCGCAGCTGCAGGCGTCGGCAAGGTTGGTGCCGCTGGCCAAGTCGCAAGCGTCATCTATGACGACCTGGTCGACATGGTCGACTCTCTGGACGCTGGCTATCTGCTGGGCGCACCTCCTGACGGCGGCAAGCCTGGCGCCATGCCCGGCTGGATGTTCAGCCAGGCGATGCGCAAGGTGGTCCGCAAGCTCAAGGACACCGCCGGTCGTCCGATCTGGACGCCGAGCTATGACGAAGGCGCCAGCGCAAAGACGCCCGACCTGCTGCTCGGCTACCCGGTGAACATCAACAACGATGCACCGGCGCCTGCTGCAAATGCGAAGTCGATGGCCTTCGGTGACCTGCAGTCGTACACGATCCGGGACGCCATGGATGTGACCATGTTCCGCTTCGACGACAGCGCTTACATGAAAAAGGGTCAGGTCGGTTTCCTGGCCTGGTCGCGTGCCGGCGGCAACCTGATGGACACCGGCGCCGTGAAGGTTTACCAGCACCCTGCCGCTTAAACGAGCGCTGCCCCCTGTTCTATTGCAGGAGCCATTGACGGGGCGCCACCTGGTGCCCCGTCCTTTTTTCCACATTCTCAGGAGTTCACATGAAAAACCTCATTGCGCTGGCGCTGATCGCGGCAGGAGCGTATGCGCCCGATCAGGCACTGATCGAAAAAGACACGCCGCTCAACGGTGTGCCCGACGACATCGCCGACAAGATGATCGCCGACGGCGTGGCAAAACTGGCTGAGCCCGAAAAGACCGGCAAGGCTGTCAAGAAAACCCCGGTGCGCGTGCTGGTCGACTGCAGCCACGGCAAGCCGAACGATCTTGTCGAGCTCGACGCCGTCACGCTGAAGATCGCCGAAGCCGCTGGCCTGGTCGACAGCGACAAAGCCGCTGTGGACTACGCCCGTGGCCTGGAGCAGAACAAGCCCAAAAAGGCCAAAGGCGACGACGCCCTGTAATCACCCACAAGGCTCGCGCTGCGAGTCCTTGTGCAAGCGGATTCTGGTCCGCTTGCACAAGCCAAGGGCACACACACAATGAATCCCAAAATCATCACGCCGGCCACGCAAGTGATCGAGACAGCACGCGCCAAGCTGCAGTGCAAGATCACCAGCAACGACCGCAATGACGACGTGAACGACGCCATTGCTGCGGCCCGTGAGTACGCACAGGCTTTTCTCGGCTATCCGGTCGGGCCGCAAACCCTGCAATACACCTTCCCGACCTGGGGCGGTGCCTACACCTTCCCGTTTGACGTCACGACTGTGGTGTCCGTCACGGCTGACGGCGTGGCCGTCGATCCGCTGCCGACGCTTGACGGCGACGATCGCACCCTGACCTTCGCGGCCGTGGCGCCTGTGGTGATCCAGGTCACCTGTGGCTGGACCACAGACACCCTGCCGGCCACCGTCAAGTCGGCCATGCTGCTCATGATCGCCGACCTGGTGCGCAACCCTCAGGCACAGAGCGAGGTGCAGCTGTACAAGAACGAAACCGTCGACAACCTGCTGTGGCCGAAGCGTGAGAGGGTCGGGCTGTGAAGGCACCCGACATCGGCGAGCTCGACCGCCTGGTCAAGATCCGCAAGTGGTCAGACGCGGCCAGCGCCGCCTTCGCCATCGACCAGAGCTATGACGCCGGCGAGGACGCCTGGGCCCGCATTGATCCTGCCGGCACGGCTCTGTTCTACGGCACGGCGCAGATCGAGCCGGGCATGACGCACCGCCTCGCCACCTGGCGCACGTCGACGATCAATGCGCTGCTGATCACGCGCGACCACGTGGTCGAGCATGAGGGCATGCGCTACCGCGTGCGCCGTGCGACAGACCTGAAAGGCCGTCAGGACTGGTGCATCCTGGATCTGGAGCAGCTGGGGGCGATCGTATGAATGCCGGCTTTGAAGTCACGGCAACGGTCGCCGGGCATTCGCGTATCGACTTCGACAAGCGTGCGATTAAAAGGACGCTGCGCCAGGAGGGCGGGCAGATCCGCAAGATCGCCCGGCGCTTGGTCGCCAGGCGTGGGATCTCTGGCCCTGGGCAGATGCCCGGCCGCGTATCCGGTACGCTGATGCGCTCGATCAAGGTGAAGGTGGCATCGGGCGGTTTCTGGGCAAAGGTCGCACCTTACAAGACCAGCGAGATGAAGGTGTTCTATCCCGCGTTTCTGTACTACGGGACTAGCAGGGGCCTGGAGAAACGCGATAACTACATGGCCGACTCCCTGGGCCAGCGCCGCGTGGCCGCCCAGGCGGCGATATTCAGCGCGCTGCGCAACAACCTGAAGCCGCGATACAAATGAAGCTGAACCTGATCATCGAGCAGCTGCGCACTTACTGCCCGGCCTTTGCTGCCGTGGCACCTGCGCTGCCGCGCGTTGCCGGCGCTGCCGACTTCAAGATGGTGCCGGAGACCGTTGCACTCGATGTGCCTTGCGCCTTCGTGATCCCGCTGGAAGACAGCCCTGAACCACCGCAGGCCCTGAACGCGGTGCGTCAGAAGATGATCGAGAGCTTCGCCGTGGTGGTCGCGCTGGACAACACGGCCGACGAACGCGGCCAGGCCTCGGCAACGACGCTGCACGACCTGCGCGCCGAGCTGTGGGCCGCGCTGCTGGGCTGGAAACCAGAGTCCGACTATGACGGGATCCGCTATGAGGGCGGTAGCCTGCTCCAGCTGGACCGCAAGCGCATGTGGTATCGCTTCGAGTTCGGCGCACCCATGGAGATCGGCCCAACTGACGGATGGGAGGAAGGCATGCTCGCCGCCCTGCCGCCGCTGAACGAGGTGCGCGTCAAGGTCGACGTGATCGAACCAATTGCGCAACCCGCGCCCGGGCCGGATGGCCGTATCGAGTTTGAAGTCAGAGCAACCAACCTTAACCCATAGGAGCATTCACCATGTTTGTCAAACCAGCGGCTGGCCGCAACGTGCCCGATCCAGAACGTGGTGGCCTCCTGGCTGCCGAGGGCCGCGAAGTCGAGCCCACCACGTACTGGCACAAGCGCATCACCGACAAAGACGTCGACGTCGTGCCAGCGCCCCCGCCCGCCGCTGACGTACAGACGTCTGAGCAATCCACCCGCAAGCCCAAGTAACCCGGCCCGCCCTTCAACCGCGATAGCCCGCCTTGTGCGGGCTTTTTTTATTCCTGGAGAAAGTCATGACCATTCCTTTCAACAACATCCCTCAGCAGCTGCGGGTCCCGCTCTTCTATGCCGAGATGGACAACAGCCAAGCCAACGGCAGCGGCGCCGGCATTCGCCGTGCCCTGCTGATTGGCCAGAAACTGGCCGCCGGCAGTGCTGCGAACAATGTCCCCTACATCGTGGCGTCCAAGAACCAGGCCATCGGCCTGTTCGGGCGTGGCAGCATGCTTGCCCGCATGGTCGAAAAGTACCGGGCCAATGACAGCTTCGGCGAGATCTGGTGCATGGCCGCAGCCGACGACGCTGCAGGCGTGCAAGCCAACGGCACCGCAACGGTGGTCGGCACCGCCACGGCCGCCGGCACGCTGTGCCTGTACATCGCGGGTCAGCGCCTGACGATCGGCGTCCTGGTCGGCGATACGGCGGCCGTGGTGGCCGCAGCGATCGCCGCTGCCGTCGCCGCCGCGCCTGACCTGCCAGTGACCGCTGCAGCGGCCCTGGGCGTCGTCACGCTCACCTGCAAATGGAAAGGCGCGACGGGCAACGACATCACCCTGGTCGACAGCTTCGCAGGGTCTGCAGGCGGTGAAGCTCTGCCCGCCGGCATTGCGGTCAATTACAGCGGCGCCACGCTTAGCGCCGGTGCAACGAATCCCGTGCTCACGCCCGTGATCGCTGCAATGGGTGATGACGAATATGACTTCATCATTCACCCTTACACCGACAGCACCAGCCTCGACGCGATCGAAGCCGAGCTGAACGACACCACCGGCCGCTGGTCCTGGAGCCGCCAGATCTACGGTCACGCCTACACCGCCCTGCGCGGCACCTTGGGCGAGCTGGTCGCCGCCGGCAGCCTGCGCAACGGCCAGCACCAAACCATCGCCGCAATCGACGCTGACTGCCCAAACCCGACCTATGAATACGCCGCCATGTACGGGGCGCGCAATGCCGTGTTCATCAATGCCGACTGCGCCCGGCCCACGCAGACCGGCGTGCTCACCGGCGCCCTGGTGCCGCGCGCTGGCAAGAAGTTCCTGTTCACCGAACGCCAGTCGCTGCTGACCTATGGCATCGCGACCAGCTACGTGACCGCAGGGGCCCTGCGCGTCGAGCGTGCGATCACGACCTACCGCGAAAACGCTTTCGAGGTGCCCGATACCTCCTACCTGGACAGCGAGGTCCTGCACCTCTCGGCCTACGTTCTGCGCCGCCTGAAGGCCATCATCACCAGCAAGTACCCGCGCCACAAACTGGCCAACGACGGCACCCGCTTTGCGGCAGGCTCGGCCATCGTCACGCCGAAGGTGATTCGCGGCGAGCTGATCGCCGAGTACACCAGGCTGGAGTACGAGGGCTATGTGGAGAACGCCGAAGCCTTCGCTGCGGGCCTGATCGTCGAGCGCCCGCTCTCCGACCCGAACCGCCTGGACGTGCTCTTCACGCCGGACTACATCAACCAGCTTCGCGTCTTCGCGGTGCTGAACCAGTTCCGCCTGCAGTTCTGACGTCTGCACCAGCGGCGCGGCTAGCGATCACCCGATCACCTTCATTCACCACACCAAGGAATCATCATGGCAAAACGCATTGCGGGCGTGTGCTACGTCAAAGTCGACGGCGCACAGCTCACCATCAAGGGGGGCCTGGAGGCTCCCATCTCTTCCAGCATGCGCACCGGCGTCATGGCCGCAGACGGGCCTGCCGGCTTCAAAGAAACGCCGGTGCAGCCATCGCTCAAGGTCACCGCACTCTTCACCGACGACTTCCCGCTGGCCACCCTTCAAAAGGGCACGGACATGACGATCACCGGTGAGTTTGCAAACGGCAGGGTCTACACCCTGTCTGAAGCGCACCTCGCCACTGAGACCATGGCCAAGGGGGAGGAGGGCGAGATCGAGCTCGAATTCCACGGCCAGGCCGGGGCATGGCAATGAGCGGCACTGGTGCTGTGCTGGTGCTGTCGCGCGCCATCAAGGCGCACGGCGAAGACGTCGAGCAGATCACCCTGCGCGCGCCTGTCGTCAAAGACATGATCGAGATCGGTCAGCCCTTCCTGATCATTGCTGGCGACGGCGAGACAGCTGTGCGCGTCCAGAACAAAACCATCGCCCAGTACATCGTGCGCCTGGCGCAGATCCCCATGTCGTCTGTCGAGCAGATGGCGCCCGCCGACTTCACCAAAGCGCAAGCGATGGTGATGGATTTTTTCGGGGGTGGCGACGCCGTAGCAGCGAGCAGCTCGAATGCCGCGTCTTCGAGCTAGCTTATTTCTGGCGGCTTGATCCGGAGAGCGTCATGCAGATGACGCTCTCCCGGTTTGAGCAGTACGAAAAGCACGCAGAGCGCATCGCCGAACAACAGCAGGAAAAGTAAGAGGCAAAACCATGGCAGACAGCTACACACTCAAGGCGATTCTGAGCGCCGTCGACAACCTGTCGCCCGTTCTCAAAAGCGTGCAGGGCGTCGCAAAAAACACCCGTAAATACCTGGGCGATGTGGGTGGCAGCATCAGCTCGCTCGCCGGCAAGATCGGCGTGCCGACTGCGCTGATCTCCGGCCTGGCTGCAGGCCTGGGTGCACTGGCGATCAAAAAGTACGTGACTGATTTTTCAGAGTTCTCCGAGGGTGTGATTAAAAGCGCGCGCGCCATGGGTATGAGCAATGCCGAGGCGCAGCGAATGCGTTACGTCGCCGAGCAGGCCGGGCTGCAGGTCGAGACACTTAGCGGGTCGATGGGCAGGCTGAACAAGGGTTTGGGCGCCGCTGGCACTGGCAAGAACAAGGAACTGGAGCAGCTGCTCAAACGCCTCGATATCCCGTTGCGCGGTACGAATGGGCAGATCCGCAGCGCCGCCGACATGCTGCCAGAACTGGCCGACGCCTTTGTCAAGAACCAGGATCCGGTGAAGCAGGCCGCCATTGGCACGGCCCTCTTCGGCAAGTCTTACCAGGACATGCTGCCGTTTCTAAACGAAGGCAGTGAAGGGATCAAAAAGAGTATTGATCGCTTTAAGCAATTGGGTTTTTTGGTTTCTGATCTTGATGTCGAGGCCGGCAAGGCCTTCGGCGACCAGATGCAGGACCTGGGCTTCATCGCGCAAAATTTCCAGCGCGTCATCGGGCGCGAGCTGGTGCCTGTCTTGAGCCCGTTGATCGAGAGGCTGATCCAGTGGGTTGCAGCAAACAAAAACCTTATCGCCAGCCAGATCAGCAAGGCCGTGAAGGACCTGGTGGCGGCGATCCAAAGCGTCGACTGGCCGGCCTTTCTCCAGGGTGTGCGGGATACCGTCGCCTGGATCGGCCGCATGATCGACAGCGTAGGCGGTGCAAAGAATGCCCTGATCGCCCTGTTCGTGATCATGAACGTCCAGAGCATCGTGGCAATCGTCGGCCTGATCGCCTCCCTGGGCCGGCTTGGCCTGGCGCTGATCGGCATTTCAGGCCAGGCGGTGGCAGCGTCAACGTCTCTGGCTTTCTTCGCTGCCAGCCAAGCCTCAGTGGGCGCAGCGCTGACGGGCTCCATGGCCATGGTGGCAAAGTCGGCCGGCCTGGTTGCTGCTGCCGGCTTGATCGGCTACGCCATCGGCACTGCCATCTACACCTATCTGCTTGAAGACACGCGCATCGCTGATTGGATCGGCAGCATCCCGACACGGGTCGCAGCACTCTTCGGGAGCACCGATGCGCAGCGCACGCTGGACAACAACGCAGCAGCAGCGAACATGTTTGCCAAGCCGCCTGGATTGGTGGCCGCTGCAAGTGCTGTCGGCCGGATGCCAGAGACGCCAGTCGCACCTGGGGCCTTGGGCTCTGGGTCTTTCAACCTGACGGCGCCACCGGCAAGTATGAGCGGCAAGATCGCGGTGGAATTCAAGAACGCACCGCCCGGCATGATGGTCAGCGAGATCAAGTCGAGCAGCCCAAAGATCGCGCTGAACGCAAACGTGGGTCAGCGCACGCTCGGCACCACGGGAGCCTTCTAAATGGCCGATCTCAAGCTGCAGCTGCAGCCAGCGAGTTTTCGCGGTGTGCCCTTCAAGGTCAATGCCGCCGGCGTCGAGGCCGGGCGCCGCGTCCAGGTGCACGAATATCCGCAGCGTGACAAGCCCTGGGCCGAAGACCTGGGCCGCGCCACCCGCGCACTGACGGTCGAGGCCTTTGTCATCGGCGAAGACTACATCGCTCAGGCGAATGCGCTGATTGCCGCAGCCGAGCAAGAGGGGCCTGGCACCCTCGTGCACCCATGGCTCGGCAGCATGCAGGTCACCATGAAGGATCTGCTGCGCGTCAACTTTGATGCCGCGCTCGGCATGGCCATCGTCGCCTTTTCCTTCGTCGAGCCTGGCGAGCTGGCCTTCCCCTCGGCAGCCGACAGCACCCCAAAGCTGACGCAGATCGCGGCCGACAACCTGTCAGCCGCCGGCATTGAGAGCTTTGCCGACACCTTCGACGTGGCCGGTTTTCCGTCTTTTGTCAGCGACCTGGCCGGCTTCAACATCGCGAAGTCTTTCGGCTTTGCCAGCACGCTCGGCGGCAGCTTTGCGCCGCTGTCGGCCTGGTCGCGGCAGCTCGGCGGCTACGCCACGGCCGCGCAGGGCCTGCTCGGCCTGCCGTCGAGCCTGGGCGCGCAGATCATGGATTGGTTTGACCTGTCCAGCATCGTCGCATCCTTGTCACTGGGCCAGGCCTTCAGCGGGCCGACCTTCGCCACAGCCACGGCTGCGGCGCCCACCACCGACCCGCTGTCGGCGATGGCCCTGGGTATCGTGGGCCTGGCAGGCAACGGCGGCGCCGGCGGTATTCTGAATGCGCCCGTGCCGTCCCTCACGTCGACCGCTGCCCGGCAGCAGTCAATCAAGAACAACGCCGCCATCAATGCCATCGTGCGCCGTGCGCTGCTGGCTCAGGCGGTGGGTATCAGCAGCCAGGTCGACGCGACTGTCCAGACGTCCGCACACGCCGTGCGCAATGCCGTGTGCAAAGCGCTGGACCTGGAGTCCCTGATCGCCGACGACGTGAGTTATGACGCCCTCCAGGCCGCACGCCGGGCCGTCTGGACCGACATCACGGCCCGGGCCAGCGGTGGCGCCCGGCTGACCGAGTACACGCCCACAGACGTCATGCCCGCCCTGGTGCTGGCTTACGACCGCTACGAAGACGCCGGCCGCGCCGTCGAGCTGGCCGACCGTAACAACCTGAACCACCCGGGCTTTGTGCCCATTCGCACACTGCAGGTCCTGTCGCGATGAGTGCTGCCGCAAGCCTGGTGCGCCTGGTGGTCAATGGCGTGGAGTTCGGCGGGTGGAAGTCCGTGCGCATCGGCGCGGGAATCGAACGCCAGGCGCGCAGCTTTGATTTGAGCGTGACGGACAGGTGGCCGGGGCAGACGGACATCCCGCGTCGTGTGCGCCCGGGCGATGCGTGTGAGGTCTATATCGGCACCGACCGGGTGGCGACGGGCTATATCGACGCCACGCCGATCCGCTATGACGGCGGCTCCGTCTCGGTCGGAATCCGTGGGCGTAGCAAAACCGCCGACCTGGTCGACTGCTGCCCAGTGCAGGGCACCCAAGACACCAGCGGCGCCGGCTCTGGTGGCGACAAGTGGGCCCGGCTCGGCGTGCAGGCCATCACTGCCACCGGTCCTGCAGCGCCTGCGGCCCGGGCAATCACGCCCAATGCCAAGGGCGGCAGCGGTGGTCAATGGCGCGCAGCCAAGCTGGAGCAGATCGCGGCCGACATGGCGGCAGAGTACGGCGTCAAGGTGGTGGCCGAGGTCGACACCGGCGCCGCGCTCACGCACCAGGTGCAGCAGGGCGAGACGGTCTTTGAAAGCATCGACCGCATGCTGCGCATACGCCATTGCCTCGCCACCGACAACGCGCTCGGCGAGCTGGTCTTTGTGGTCGCCGGGTCTGGCGGCAAGGCCGGCACAGCGCTGGTCCTGGGTCAAAACATTCGCAGTGCCGATTGCCCGCTGGACTTCAGCAAGGTATTCAGCGAGTACGTGTGCAAGGGTCAAAAGTCGATCAGCAGCCAGCAGACCGACGAAGACGAAGCCGGGGACAACGTCGACGCGGCCGTCGAGTCGTCGATCGGATCCAGTGCAAGCGCCACCGACGCCCGGGTTAACCGCCGGCGCGTGTTGGTGATACGCCAGTCCGGCCAGGCCGATGAAGGCACCGTCGCCGACCGCGTCAAGTTTGAGCGTGCAAGCCGCGCAGCGAAAGCGCTGGAGACGGTCTATGTGGTCGACGGCTGGCGTCAGGAAGACGGCACGCTCTGGGTGCAGAACCAGGAGGTGCGAGTCACTGACGCGCTGATCGGATTCGACCAGGAAATGCTGATCGCAGAGGTCACCTACCTGCTCGACGAAGAGGGTCAGCGCACAGAGCTGAAGGTCGGCCCGCTTGATGGGTACGTGTCGGCTGCGCAAAAGCTGCAGAAAAAGAAAGACACAACCATCGTCAAGGACCGATACGCAGCTGGTGGCCTTGGAATCAAGGGGATCAACGAATGATCGACCAGGCCATGCGGCAGCTGTACGGCCGGATCGCGAACATGTTCACCCGTGGCCGTGTGCGCAGCGTCAACGCTGCGGGCAAGCTGCAGGTGCTGCAGCTGGACCTGCTCGCCGGCGAGACGAAGGATCGCCTGGAGCACCTGGAGCCCTACGGCTTCACCTCGCACCCATTGGCCGGTGCCGAGGCCGCTGCAGCCTTCCTGGACGGCGATCGCAGCCATGGGGTGGTGCTGGTGGTCGCAGACCGGCGTTATCGCCTGGTGGGCCTGGAGGCCGGCGAGATGGCCATCCATGACGACCAGGGCCAGAAGGTACACCTGACCCGCGCCGGGATCGTGATCGACGGCGCGGGCTTGCCGATCAACATCGTCAACACGCCGAGCGTGACGATCGACAGCCCGCAAGTCACGACGACCGGCGACCTGAAGGTCAACGGCAGCATCGTCGCAGACGGCGACATCAGCGACAACACCGTCAAGTCAATGGCTGGCATGCGCACGGTCTACAACGGCCACAACCATAACGACCCTGTAAGCGGCGTTACCTCAGACCCGAACACGGACATGTAATGACACCCGACCAGCCTCTAACCATCATTGTCGACGGCGTCGAGCTCGATCTCGGCCTCGGCGTGCGTGATCCTCTTCCGCGCGCTGTGGTCATCAGTCTCTTCACCTGGGGCCGTGCCAAGCCTGACGACGCCCTCCCTGGCGCCGAGCGCATGGGCTGGTGGGGTGACACGTATGCGCCGAACGAAGGCGACCGCATCGGCTCGCGCCTGTGGCTGCTGGCCCGGGCAAAGATCACCGCGCAGACGCCCATGCAAGCCAAGCGCTACGCCGAAGAGGCGCTCGCCTGGCTGGTCACTGATGGCGTCGCCAGTCAGGTCCTGGTCGAGGCTGAGCGCCAGGGCCAGTCGCAGATCGCGATCCGCTGCCAGATCGTGCGGGGCGACGGGCCGAACCTGGATATTCGATTTAACAACGTCTGGAGTGCTTTCAATGTTTAACCGCCCGCAACTGACGGCGCTGATCAAGTCGCTGCGCGAGGACATGCTCTCGCGCCTGGGTGATGAAAGTCAGCTGCGCCGTGCTGACGCCGAGGTGTACGCCCGCGTGTTTGCCGGTGCGCTGCATGGCCTGTATGCCTACGCTGACTGGATTGCAAAACAGATCATCTGGGATACGTGCGACGACGACATCCTCGACCGCATCGCCACCATGTGGCTGGATGTGCCACGCAAGCCTGCAGCGGCCGCCACAGGCACCGCGGCCTTTGTCCTGGCCGTCGGCGTCACCGTGCCCACCGGCACCGTCCTGAAGGCCTTTGACGGGGTGCAGTACCAGACCACGGCCGACACGGTCGACGGATCCGCGCCGATCGTGGCCGTGCTGGCCGGCGCCGATGGTAACCGCGCAGCAGGGCAGGCTCTGTCGCTGGTTTCGCCTGTGCCTGGCGCGCAGACGCAGGCCATCGCGAGCGAGATCTCCGGCGGCTCCGACGTTGAAAGCACCGCCTCTCTGCGCGCCCGCCTGATCGCCCGGGTGCAGACGCCGCCAGACGGCGGCAGTCAGAACGACTATGTCACCTGGGCGCTGGAGGTGCCGGGCGTTACGCGCGCCTGGTGCGCGCCGCTGGAGCTCGGCGGCGGCACCGTCACCCTGCGCTTTGTGCGCGACAACGACGCAGGCAGCATCATCCCCGACGCCGGCGAGGTCGCTGCCGTGCAGGCCTACGTCGACGGTAAGCGACCAGCGACCGCCGAGCTGTACGTCGTCGCTCCCGTGGCTGATGCGCTGAACTTCACCATCGAAGTCACGCCGTCGACCGTGGCCGTTAAGGCTGCGATCGAAGCCGAGCTGCGCGACTTGCTACTGCGTGAGGCCGCGCCGGGTGTGACCCTTTTGATCTCGCACATTCGCGAAGCCGTCAGCCTTGCAGCGGGCGAAACCGACAGCGTGGTGAGCGTGCCGGCGGCAAACGTCACACCGGCCGTCGGTCACATGCCAGTGTTTGGAGTGATCACATGGCTCTAGTTCAAGCCCGTACAGACGCCTACACAGAGCAGCAGAACCGCCTGCTGCCTGTCGGTCCGGCATGGCCGCAAGAGGGCGACACCGCCACTGCCCGCGTGTTCCCTGCCACGGCCGCAGCGCTAGCCGAGATGCACGCCCGTGCCGAGCAGCTGATCGAAGAGGCTGATGCCCGCACCACAAGCGAGCTGCTGGTCGATTGGGAGCGCGTCGTCGGCCTGCCGGATCCGTGCCTTGAGCCGCCCGGCTCTGTGGAAGAGCGGCGCCGGCGAGTGGTGCAGCGACTGACCTTTCAAGGCGGCCAATCGGTCGCCTTTTTTATTGCCTTCCTTGAAGCGCTCGGCTACGCCGGCAGCACGGTGACGGAGTTCCGGCCGATGCGCTGCAACAGCAAGTGCAATGCCGCGCTGAATCAAGGCGGCTGGCGCTATGGCTGGCGCGTCAACGTGCCGAGCGACACCGACGTGCGCGTCATGAGTGTGCGCGGCCGCTGCAATGACCCGCTGCGCACCTGGGGTGACCCGGGCCTTGAGTGTCTTTTGTCTGTTCACAAACCCGCGCACACCCGGCTCTTCGTCGGTTACGGCGTCTGAATTTTTAAGGAGAGAGTTCTATGCAACGAATCAGCACGGCCACCGCCGTACCCGACAAGTTCGGGGCCGGTAAAGATGGCTTCACCGACGGCGACGTCATCGGTGGCATTCCCGCCACGGATCTGGAGGCGATCCTTTTCGACAACCTGCAGGAAGAGATCGCGAACGTGGTCGAGGGTGCGGGCATTGTGCTGAACGGCGCGACGCTCACGCAATTGCGCCAGGCCGTGAAGCGCCTCTTCGGTGGCAACGTCACCACCGTCAACGCGGCCAACAGCCCGTTGGCCCTGACCGCTGACCACGCCGGTCTGGTGATCATGGATGCCACGGCTGGCAACATCGTGGCGAACCTGCCAGCGGTGAACGTGATTGCGCAGCCAGTGCGGTTCACTTTCGTTCGGGCTGACGCTACGGCCAACTCGGCAACGATCAATCGCGCTGGTGCCGACACATTTCTCGGTGGTGCCACTAGCGTCACGGTCAGCGGCCAAGGAACCTCTCGATCAATTGTTGGCAATGCAGTTGCCATTTGGTTGGATACCTCAACTTCGCCGGCAGCATCGGAAGCCGGCAATGTATTTTTTCGTGCTGCAAACACGGCGCCAACTGGGTCGCTCAAGGCAAACGGCGCGCTCGTTTCGAGGACAACCTACGCCGCACTGTTTGCAGTCATCGGAACCACGTTCGGAGTTGGTGATGGCGCTACTACGTTCGCGTTGCCCGACCTTCGAGGTGAGTTCATACGTGGATGGGATGACGCGCGAGGCGTTGACTCTGGTCGCGTATTCGGCAGCGCTCAGACCGACGATCTCAAAAGCCATACCCACACAGTTTCAACCCCCGGAGGGGGTTTCACCAGCGGCGGCACGACGGCCACGGCGGGCGCTGGTGTATCGGGTGCTACGGGTGGGGCCGAAACGCGGCCTCGCAACATCGCTCTGCTGGCTTGCATCAAGTTCTAAGGATTCATCATGACCTATGTCTATAGCTATCACCCACAATCCGGCGAGTTTTTGAGCCGTGAAGTCGCTGACGAATCGCCGTTGGAGCCAGGCGTTTTTCTGATCCCCGCCAATGCCTGCCTTATAGAGCCTCCGGCGGTTGCTGCTCTGCAGGTTGCGGTATATCGCGACGCCGCCTGGCGTGTCGTCGCCGACCATCGCGGAAAATCTTATTGGCTTGACGGCCAGCGTTTCAGGATTGATGAGTTAGGCGTTGTCCCGCCAGAAGGTTCGACGCCTGAGCCGCTGCCGCCCACTCTTGCAGCAACAAAAGAGGCATTGATCGCTGCTGTAGACGACAGGATCGGCGCCATTTATAGCCGTTTTACTCGGTTTGAAACGGAGTATGTGCAGCGCGAGGCGGCGGCCCGCGCTTTCGTTGCTGGCGGCTATCAGGGCGACGCAGGCGTGTGGGTATTGGCGTTTGCCAATAACGCCGGCATGTCGGCCGCGCAAGCTGCGGATTTGATCATTGGTCAGGCCGATGCGTTGCGGAACGCGCTGGTGCAGCTCGGTGCGCAGCGCATGCGCAAATATGGCATCGCTGCGGCCGCAACTGCCGAGGCGGCACAGGCCGTGCATGACGACATAACGGGCCAGGCTGCGGCGATCGCCGCAAACCTGTAGCCATCATGGCGCTGCAGGTGGCCTTCTACAAAGGCCGCACCCGATTATTCAATCGGGCTGTGTCCTGGTGGGAGCGCGGGCCTTACTCGCACTGCGAGCTGGTCACCGCGCACCTCAATGCCGGCGCGCTGTGCTGGTCATCGTCATTCACCGATGGCGGGGTTCGCCTCAAGGTGATCGCGCTGGATCCCGATCATTGGGATCTGGTCGACGTGCGGGCGTCTGCACAGCAAGAGGCTGCAGCCATCGCGTGGTTCAAAGCGCATGAGGGCCAGCCCTATGACCTGCGCGGCCTGCTCGGTATGGTGTGGCGCCCTGCAGGGCACGACAAAGAACGCTGGTACTGCAATGAGGCGATCGGCGCCGCCCTGGGCGTGCCGGATCCGTGGCGCTTTGAGCCAAACAGTCTGTTTTCACTTCTTCACTACGCCAACAAAGGAGCCGCGTAAATGTCAGCGCCGAATCAAAACAATCGCCCTTTTGAAGGGACGCGCTTTTCGCAGATGGTCGACATGCGCATTCCGTTGTGGGGTGTCATCGGCGGCCTGGTGGCTGGCATGGGCATGGCGGCGACGCTGTGGTTCACCACGCAGCAGCTGGTCGAGTCTGTCAAGGATCTCAAGATCGCCGTGCAGAGCGGTAACACCTCGGTCAGCGTGCTGGCCAGCGAGAGCGCGCTGCTGAAGTTTCGCGTCAGCACCGTAGAGGACGAGCAAAAGCGCCAGGCCGAGGCCCTGCGTGTACTTCAAAGGGGAAAGCAATGAACAAGATCACGCTGGTGCCAAACTGGCGCCGCCTGTGGCGCGCCGCCTCTGTGCAGATCCTGGCGCTCGGCGCGCTACTGCCCGAGCTGCTGCAGGCCGTGGCTGATAACACCAACCTGCTGCCTTGGCTCGATGACGGCTATAAATCCGGCATCCGGCTGGCGGCCATCATTGCGGCCATCGTGCTGCGGCCGATCAAGCAGGTCGCGGTGTCTGGTGCGGAGGATCCGAAGTGACGGCCGGGCTGCTGAGCGCCGATGAATGGCGCGAGGTGCTGATCAAGTGCGGCGTCAAGATCATCACGGCTGCGGCCTGGAGCGAGGTCTTTGCCGGCGTCGTCAAGGTCGGCACATTCAGCAAGGGGATCGAAGAGGTCGACGACTTTCTCGGCCAGGTGCTGCACGAATCCGCAGGCCTTGAAAAGCTGTCGGAGAATTTGAACTACAGCGCCGAGCGGCTTTGTGCTGTGTGGCCTAGCCGGTTTCCCACGATGGCCGATGCACGGCCTTACGCTCGCAACCCCGAGGCGCTGGCAAACCGCGTTTATGGTGGGCGCATGGGCAACACGCAACCGGGCGACGGCTGGCGCTATCGGGGGCGGGGGCCGATCCAGCTCACCGGGCGCGACAACTATGCCGCAGTCGGTGTTCTGATGGGTCAGGATCTGGTCGGCCTGCCCGAGCTGATGGAGCAGCCGCGCTATGCCCTTGAGGCCTGCATCCATTGGTGGGAAGACCGGATCCCCGACAGCCTGCTCGGCGATCCCGAAAAAGTCACGCGGCGCGTTAACGGTGGCTTGATCGGCCTCGCCGATCGGGAACACCTGGGCGAGCTGGCCAGGGGGGCGCTCGCATGATGACGTGGTTAATCCGGGCGGCGATTGCTGCCGCTGTGGTGGGTGCGATCGTCTTCGCATACACCAGCTGGCGCGACAGCATCGCCCATCAGGCGAACGCCGCCGGCCGCGCTGCCGTTATGGCTGATTGGACGGCTGAAAAGCTGGCGGCGTCTGAGGCGCTGGCCAGCGATCAGCGGCAGCAGCGCAAATTTAACGACGTGGCCAGCGGCAGGCATGCTGCTGCGGTCGCGGCTATTTCAAACCAACTAGGGGAATCACTTGCGCACATCGCTACGCTTTCCGGCCGTCCTTGTCTTAACGCTCGCACTGTCGGGGTGCTTAACAACGCCATTGCAGGTAACCAGCCAGGCCGAGCCGCTGCCGGCGAACCTGCGGGTTCGCCCGAAGCCTTTGCCAGCGATCGGGACGTCGGCGCCTTCATCGCAGCCTGCACCGCCCAATACGGCGAAGTAAGCAGCCAGCTAAACCAGATCCTGGACATAGAGGATAAAAGGCACCCGCCGCCGGTCGACTAGCTACGGACGCGCTCACAGGTGGACTGTCTAAAAAACCTTCGAGTATATTTATCCCCTTTACATGGGGGGATGACATGACTCCAGACTTTTTTTTCAAGTGCACTGCGCTACAGGTCGCTGCAGATCGATCAACCAGCACTTTGACGCTGTCAATGACAATGGCTGATGGGAAAGTCGTAGCTGTTGACTTTCATGGCGAGGGCATAACAGTTTTTCAGAAAACAATAAATGACGCGATAACGCGCGTGCCAGGGCTGGCGGCGGGCGGTTTCTGACCATTCAGGCTGGGGGATTTTTGGGGGACTGGACAACAGAATCCAGTACACGACAGAGCGCGGTCAATTGGAACGGACGGCGCTTAACCCAATAAAATCAACAACTTAAACGCGACGGCAAAACTACGAACCAAGGGGTCGTGGGTTCAATTCCTGCCAGCCGCACCAAAAAACGTAAAGCCTGCAACGAAAGTTGCAGGCTTTTTCGTTTCTGAAAGACTTTTCGGGGCTTTTCGGAGCGTTTGCTGGCGCGGCCGGCACCGCCGATCCGCAGCCCCCTCAATGCTATTCTGGCCACGTCATGAACAAGGCATTCACCAAGGAAAGCGACAGCGACAACGACGATGGGCCGGCTCTGCCGGCCGTGCCCGCTGGTGGCAAGAACTACATCACGCCGCAGGGCTACGAGCGTTTGCGCAGCGAACTGCTGGACCTGATCGACAACGAGCGGCCCAAGGTGGTGGACATCGTCCATTGGGCAGCCAGCAACGGTGACCGGTCTGAAAACGGCGATTACATCTACGGCAAGAAACGCCTGCGCGAGATTGACCGGCGCATCCGCTTTTTGACGCAACGCCTAGAGATCGCCGAGATCACCAACCCGGCCGTCCACCACGGCCGCGACCAGGTGTTTTTCGGGGCCACTGTCACTTACGCCGATCCTGAAGGTGCGGAGCACACCGTCACCATTCTGGGCATTGACGAGGCCAACAGCGCGGCGGGCGAAGTGAGCTGGGTGTCGCCAGTGGCGAGGGCCTTGCTGAAGGCGCGGGTGGGTGATGAAGTGAACCTGATCACGCCGCACGGTGTGCAGGTGCTGGAAGTACTGAAAGTCAGCTACCCGGTGCCTGTTTGACTTTTTTCCGCCGCGCACGCCGATGCGTCAGCGGTTCCATCAAATTAACCACTTAATTTGCCGCGGGCTTGACGCGGTGCACCCGCAACACCGAGGCGGTGCGTTTGACGCTGCGCATGGCAGAGGCCAGGTGCACCCGGTCCCGCACCGACACGCCAAAGCGCAGATCGGTGGCGTCATGTGCAGGTTCGTGCCCCATGTCGACCTGTGTGATGTCGGCCTCTGCGCTGGCCAGTGCGGCTGCCACGCGGGCTAGCACGCCTTTGCCGTTCGATACGGTGACCAGCAGATGGGTTTCAAACGGACGAACGGGTTCGTCTGACCAGTCCACGGCAATGAAACGTTCGCTGTCGCGGTTCAGCAGGCGGCGGGCGACGGCGCAGTCGTCGGTGTGCACCACCAAGCCCTCACCACGGCCGAGGTAGCCGACGATGCCATCGCCCGGAATCGGATGGCAACACGGCGCAAACTGGACTGAAGCGCCTTCGCTGCCGTCGAGCAGCAGCGCGCCCTGCGATACCGATTCATGCGCGGTGTAGCGCTCCCGGCTCATCAGCAGCGGGTTGGGTTTCTCGCCGCTCTCGCCGAGGATGGAGACGATGCGCTTGGCCACCATGCTGGCAATGCGTTTGCCGAGGCCAATGTCGGTGAGCAGATCGGCACGCGAGCGGTTGCCGGTGAAACGGAGAATCTTTTCCCAGGTGCCGTGATGCGCCTCGTCATCGTCCGGCAGCAACTGCCGGTCTATGCCTTCTGCGCGCAGGGCCTGGGCCAGCATCTTCTCGCCGAGGTCCTGCGACTCCGACAGCGCCATCGTCTTGAGGTGATGGCGGATTTTCGAGCGCGCCTTGCCGGTACGCACAAAGCCCAGCCAGCCCGGGTTGGGGCTGGAGACAGACGAGGTGATGACCTCAATCACGTCGCCGTTGTGCAGCTCGGAGCGCAGCGGTACCTGCTCGCCATTGACCTTGGCCGCCACAGCCCGGTGCCCGATATCGCTGTGAATGGCGTAGGCAAAGTCCACCACCGTGGCGCCGCGCGGCATGGCCATGATCTGGCTTTTGGGCGTGAACACGTAAACGGCCTCGGGGAAGAGGTCGATCTTGACGTGGTCCCAGAACTCAGCGGCGTCGCGGGTTTCCTGCTGGATGTCGAGCAGGGATTGCAGCCATTGCGTGCCCAGACGCTGCGAGGCGTCACTGTCGGGGTCGGTCGCCTTGTAAAGCCAGTGCGCAGCCACGCCCGACTCGGCCACCACGTGCATCGCTTCGGTCCGCATCTGGAATTCGATGTTGGTGCCGAAGGGGCCAATCAGCGTGGTGTGCAGCGACTGGTAGCCATTGATCTTCGGAATCGCAATGTAATCCTTGAACTTGCCCGGCAACGGCTTGTACAGCTGGTGCAACACGCCCAGGGCGGTGTAGCAACTGGTCAGGTCCTGCACGATGACACGGAAGCCGTACAGGTCGGTCACCTGCGCAAACGAGAGGTGCTTTTCGTCCATCTTGCGGTAGATGGAATAGAGCGTTTTTTCGCGGCCGGAGATCTGCACCGGCACCTTGGCGTTGGCAAAGGCGGTTTCCACCTCGGCGCGCACCCGCTTGATCACGTCGCGCCGGCGGCCGCGGGCACGGATCAGCGCCTTGGTGAGCGTGGCGTAGCGCCAGGGGTGCAGGTGCTGGAACGACAGGTCCTGCAGTTCGCGGTAGGTGGTGTTCAGGCCCAGGCGGTGGGCAATGGGGGCGTAGATGTCCAGTGTTTCGCTGGAAATGCGCCGCCACTTGTCGCGTGGCACGTCGCCCAGCGTACGCATGTTGTGGGTGCGGTCGGCCAGCTTGATCAGGATGACGCGCACATCGCGCGCCATGGCCAGCAGCATCTTGCGGAAGGATTCGGCCTGGTTTTCCTCGCGGGTGTTGAATTCCAGCTTTTCCAGCTTGGTCAGGCCATCGACCAGCTCGGCCACCGGGGCGCCGAAGCGCTCGATCAGTTCCGGCTTGGTGACGCCGCAGTCTTCAATCGCATCGTGCAGCAGCGCGGCCATCAGTGCCTGGGCGTCAAGCTTCCATTCCGCACATTGCAGCGCCACCGCAATCGGGTGGGTGATGTAGGGCTCGCCGCTGTTGCGCAGCTGGCCCAGATGGGCCTCGTCGGCAAACCGGTACGCGCGGCGGATGTGGTCCACATCGGCTGCGCTCATGTAGTCGAGGCGGGCGGTGAGCGCGGCAAAGCTCGCGGCGGCCGCATTGGCTGCTGCGGGTGTCGATTTCCCGGAGATGACGGGCGACAACAGGGCGCTCATGCCTCAAATGTATCGCGGCAGCAATAAAACATGCAAAAAACGGCCTTTTGCCTGCCGCAAATGAAAAAAGCACCGCGAGGCGGTGCTTTTTCGCTGAACCGAAGGTGGTTCAGGTGGGGACTTTTTTCAGCATTTCGAGGCCGATTTTGCCTTCGGCAATCTCGCGCAGGGCGGTCACGCCGGGCTTGTTCTTGCTCTCGATCTTGGCGGCATGGCCCTGGCTGAGCATGCGGGCGCGGTAAGTGGCCGCCAGAACCAGCTGGAAGCGGTTCGGGATTTTTTCGAGGCAGTCTTCAACAGTGATGCGGGCCATGGTGATCTCCGGGGTGATCGACAGAACAAAAGAAAGCAGGCTTCAGGGGATTTGAAGGGCCTGAAAGGTTTCGGCCCGGGCGCGGCGCTGGGCTGAAAACTTGAGCCGTTGGGCATGCACGATGGTTTTCAGGTCGAAAACCGCACGCTCGAACAACTCATTGATTATAACGAAGTCGAATTCCCGGGCCTGGGCCATCTCGGTGGCGGCATTCTTGAGCCGCAGCTCGATCACCTCGGGGGCGTCCTCGCCGCGCCGCTCCAGCCGGGAGCGCAGCTCTTCCCAGCTGGGCGGCAGGATGAAGATCAGTACCGCGTTGGAGAAGATGCGTTTGATGTTGATGGCGCCCTGAAAGTCGATTTCCAGCACCACATCGGCGCCGTGCGCGATGCGCTCTTCAATGGTCTGCCGCGAAGTGCCGTAGCGCTGGCCGTGGACGTGGGCCCACTCGAGAAAGGAATTGCGCAGCACCATGCCATCAAACTCTTCGGGGGAGATGAAGAAGTATTCGCGGCCATGCTTTTCTTGCCCGCGGGGTGGGCGGGTGGTGTGCGACACCGAGGGCTGGATGCGGGAATCGAGCTCCATCAAGGCCTTGACAAGGCTGGACTTGCCAGCGCCGCTGGGGGCTGCCACGACAAACAGATTTCCGGGATAGTCCATGCTTGAAGGCTTCTATGGATAGGCGTTATTTGCTATTGATTTTATAGTGAATCGAACTCGTGAGCGAATCGCTGACGCATCATTCGATGTTCTGAACCTGTTCGCGGATCTGCTCGATCAGGACCTTCATGTCCACCGAGATGCGGGTCAGCTCCAGCGAGGCCGATTTGGAGCCCAGTGTATTGGCTTCGCGGTGCAGCTCCTGAATCAGGAAGTCCAGCCGCTTGCCCAGCTCGCCACCGGCGGCCAGCAGGCGGTCGATTTCGTCGAGATGCGACGACAACCGCGTGATCTCTTCGGCCACGTCAATGCGGATGGCAAAAGCCGTGGCCTCGGTGAGCGCCCGGTCCTGGGCCACCTCGGGCAGGGTGCCGCTTCCGCCGAGTGCCATGGCGTCTTTCCAGCGTTCCAGAAAGCGCGTTTTTTGCTGCTCGACCAGCTGGGGCACCATGGGCACGGCCGCGTCGGCGAGCGCTCGGAGGCGCGTCGTCCGGTCGCGCAGCATGTCGGCCAGCCGGGCGCCTTCCCGCTCGCGGGCGGCCAGCAGGTCCTTCAGGGCCTTCTTGCACAGCTTGAGCAGTTCGTCGCTGTGGTCGTGCGGTTTTTTGTCTTCGTTGGTGGCGATCCGCAGGATGTCGGCCACGCTCAGGCCCGCCGCCTGCGGTAGCCAGGACTTGATGCTGTCTTCCAGTGAACCCAGCTTCTGCAAGGTGACCGAAGAGGGCGCGCGCAGCTCGCTGGCCGAAGCGCTTTCCAGCCAGACCCGCAGCTCGACCTTGCCGCGCTTGAGTTTCGCGGTCAGCATTTCCCGCAGGGCCGGTTCGGTCTGGCGCAGCTCGTCGGGCAGGCGGAACGACAGGTCCAGAAAGCGGCTGTTGACCGACCGCAGTTCGACGCCGAGGCGGGCGCTGCCGTCCGGCCCGGCACCGCTGTCTGCCGTGGGCGACGCGGTACCCGATTGCACCGTCGAGTAACCCGTCATGCTATAAACTGCCATAGGAGAATCCGCTTCAGGGTTGAGAAATAAAAACACGGGGCGACAGCGTCGCCTTGGCACTTCAGGAACTATGTCAAAGGTCAAGCCCGCACCGTTGCCGCCGGATACCGTGATCGGTGGCTATCGTGTTGTACGAAAGCTGTCCGCAGGTGGGTTTGGCGTAGTTTACTTGGCTGTTGACAACGAAGGCCAGCAGGTCGCCATCAAGGAATACCTGCCCTCATCGCTGGCCTCGCGCTCCCCCGGGGAGCTGCTGCCCCAAGTGCAACCCGACAAGCTGTCGCTGTATCGCCTCGGACTCAAGAGCTTCTTTGAGGAGGGGCGTTCGCTGGCGCAGATCTCCCACGGCTCGGTGGTCAGCGTGCTGAATTTCTTCCGCGAGAACGAGACCGTCTACATGGTCATGAACTACCTGGAAGGCGGCACGCTCCAGGATTTCATCATCACCGCGCGCGAGCTGAAAAAGCAGAAGGTGTTCCGCGAGTCCACCATCCGCTCCCTGTTCGACGAGATCCTTCGCGGACTGCGCATCGTGCACCAGCACAAGATGCTGCACCTGGATATCAAGCCGGCCAACATCTTCATCACCGACGACAACCGCGCCGTGATGATCGATTTCGGCGCCGCCCGCGAGGTGCTGAGCAAAGAGGGCAACTTCATCCGCCCGATGTACACCCCCGGCTTTGCTGCCCCCGAGATGTACCGCCGCGACTCATCAATGGGCCCGTGGACCGACATTTACGCCATTGGCGCCTGCATCTACGCCACCATGCAGGGCTATCCGCCCAACGACGCGCCCCAGCGGCTGGAGAAAGACCGGCTCTCGCTGGCCCTGTCGCGCTTGCGTGGCGTGTATTCGGATAATCTGATCGAAGTGGTGGAGTGGTGCATGTCGCTTGATCCGCTGTCGCGGCCGCAATCGGTGTTTGCGCTGCAGAAGGAGCTCAGCCGCGAGGGCGAGCGGCGCTATACCAAGCTCACCGTGAGCGAGAAGGTTCGCCTGCAATTCGACAACATGGTGTCTGACACCAAGAAAACGGCACGCAAAGCCACTGGTCTGGCGACGCGATTCAAATGAAATTCTCGGTCTTTCAGGTCAGCCGCAAAGGGGGCCGCGAAAAAAACGAAGACCGTATGGGCTATTGCTACACGCGGGAGTCGGGCCTGTTCGTGCTGGCCGACGGCATGGGCGGCCACCCTGAAGGTGAAGTGGCGGCGCAGCTGGCGCTGCAGACCATTTCTGCGCTGTACCAGAAAGAAGCCCGCCCGGTTATTGAAGACACGGCCGAGTTCCTGTCGGTGGCGCTGATGGCCGCCCACCACCAGATCATCCGTTATGCCAGTGAAAAAGGCATGCTCGACACCCCGCGCACCACGCTGGTCGCTGCGATTTTGCAGGGTACCGGGGCGACCTGGGTGCATTGCGGCGATTCGCGTCTGTATGTGGTGCGCGACGTCGAGCTGCTCACGCGCACGCGCGACCATTCGTATCTGGAGCAGCAGAGCGCGGGCGTGATCAAGCTTGAGCGTATCAACCGCAACATCCTCTTCACCTGCCTGGGGTCCCCCACCAAGCCGGTGTTTGACGTGACGGGCCCGGTCACGCTGCAGCAGGGCGACAAGCTCCTGCTGTGCTCCGACGGTCTGTGGGGCAGCCTGAGCGACGCCGAGATCGTGCGGCAGCTTTCAGGCAAAAGCGTGTCCGAAGCGGTACCCGATCTGGTCGAAAACGCCCTGCGCGCCGGCGGTGAGCACAGCGACAACGTCACGGTGCTGGCCATGGAGTGGGAAACGCCCGACGCCTTTGAATCTACCCGCGGCGTCTCGACCGACAGCATCATGGATGGCGTGTTTGCCTCCACCATCCAGGCGGGCGTGCTGGACACTGGCGTCGATGAACTCGACGAAGCGGCCATTGAACGCTCCATCGCCGAGATCAACGAGGCGATTCGCAGGTCAGCGGCGCGCAAAATCTGATCTGATCTTTTCGCGCCTGTGGCCTTGCCGCAGATTGCCGCCTGCCTTTCACACGCCCAGAGCCGCAAAGCCGGCCGCCCGTCCTCCCGCTTTATGATTCCGGCCTTGTTGCCAGAAAGTCCATTCCCATGAGTTCCATCAGCCAGTTCCAAAGAAGCAGCGCGCGCGCGCATGACGCGCTGCGCCCCGTGCAGATCACCCGCCACTACACGGTGCATGCCGAAGGCTCGGTACTGATCGAGTTTGGCGGCACCAAGGTGCTGTGCACCGCATCGGTTGAAGAGAAGGTGCCTGGCCACAAAAAAGGCAGTGGTGAAGGCTGGGTCACTGCCGAGTACGGCATGCTGCCGCGCGCCACCCACACCCGCAGCGACCGCGAGGCGGCTCGCGGCAAGCAGAGCGGCCGCACGCAGGAGATCCAGCGCCTGATTGGCCGGTCCATGCGTTCAGTGTTTGATCTGAAGAAACTCGGCGAGCGCACGATTTACCTCGACTGCGACGTCATCCAGGCCGACGGCGGCACCCGCACCGCCAGCATCACCGGCGCCTTTGTGGCGGCGCAGGATGCGGTCAATGCGCTGATGGCCAGCGGCAAGCTGACCGAGTCGCCCATCACCCAGCACGTGGCCGCCATTTCGGTCGGAATCGTGCAGGGCACGCCACTTCTCGATCTGGAATACACCGAAGATTCGGCCTGCGACACCGACATGAATGTGGTGATGACAGGCGCCGGGCACTATGTTGAAGTGCAGGGTACCGCCGAAGGCGCGGCTTTTTCGCGCAAGGAGATGGACCACCTGCTGCAACTCGCCGAGAAGGGCATCTCGGAATTGATCGACCTGCAAAAGCAGTCTTTGTCCAAAGCCAAATGAACTCGTGGAGCCGGTTGCCACCGATTGGAGCAACCTGTGCGCGTAACACATGAAAATCGTTCTCGCCTCCAACAACAAGGGCAAGCTGGCCGAACTCAAGGCCATGCTGGGGCCGCTGGGCTTCGAGCTGGTCAGCCAGGCCGAGCTGGGTCTGCCTGAAGCGGAGGAGCCCTTTCGCACCTTTGTCGAAAACGCGCTGGCCAAGGCGCGCCAAGCCTCGCGCCTGAGCGGCCTGCCCGCGCTGGCTGACGATGCCGGCTTGTGCGTGGATGCCTTCGGTGGTCTGCCCGGCGTGGACACGGCCTACTACGCCACGCAGTTCGGATACCCCAAGGGAGATGACAACAACGTGAAGGCGCTGCTGGAACAGATGGCGCATCTGCGCGAGCCTGCCCAGCGCCGCGCCGCACTGGTGAGCACGCTGGTGGCGGTGCGTTCGGCAGAAGACCCGGAGCCGCTGATTGCGTCGGGCCGCGTGGTCGGGCAGATTGCGCCTGAACCTGTGGGGAACAACGGCTTTGGGTTTGATCCAGTGATGTACATCCCCGAGTTCGGTCAGACTTTTGCGCAGTTGCCAGTCGAGGTGAAAAACGCCAACAGTCATCGGGGCAGGGCAACTCGACAAATGATCGCGTTAATGCAAGAGCGCTGGCTGTGAAAGACATTCAGCACTACATGCGCCCTGGTACCTTGCAGCTGGGTGCATTGCCGCCGCTGTCGCTCTATGTGCACTTGCCCTGGTGCCTGAAGAAGTGCCCCTATTGCGATTTCAATTCGCATGAGGTCGCTGGAGTGATGCCCGAACAGCGCTACATCGATGCGGTGGTGGCTGACCTGGAGGCGGCGCTGCCACTCATCTGGGGCCGGCCGGTGCACAGCATCTTTATTGGCGGCGGCACGCCCAGCCTGTTTTCACCGCAGTCCATCGACCGTTTGCTGGGTGACATTCGCGCACGCCTGCGCCTCACGCCCGACTGCGAGATCACGCTGGAAGCCAATCCCGGTACCTTCGAAAAAGACCGTTTCCGCGCCTTCCGCAGCGCAGGCGTCACCCGTCTCTCGGTGGGTGTGCAGAGCTTTGACGATCAGCACCTGAAGGCGCTCGGTCGGGTGCATGACCGCGCCCAGGCTATTGCGGCGGTGGAAGAGGCGGCGCAGGCGTTTGACACCTTTAACCTCGACCTGATGTATTCCTTGCCCGGCCAGAGCATGGAGCAGCTCACGCAGGACGTGCAGCAAGCGCTGGCGCTGCAGCCACCGCATCTGTCGATTTACCACCTCACCATCGAGCCCAACACCTACTTCGCCAAGTTCCCGCCAGTGGTGCCCGAGGAAGACACGGCCTACGCCATGCTCGACCTCATCACCGAGATGACCGAAGCCGCCGGTTTGGCGCGCTACGAGGTATCGGCCTATGCCAAACCTGATCACCGATGCTTTCACAACCTCAACTACTGGCAGTTTGGGGATTACCTGGGCATAGGCGCTGGCGCCCACAGCAAGTTGAGCTTTGCCCACCGCGTGGTGCGCCAGGTGCGTTACCGTGAGCCCAAGCTCTACATGGAGCAGGCGCTGGCGGGCAACGCCGTCACGCAGGAAAACGAAGTCAGCCGCGCGGACCTGCCTTTCGAGTTCATGCTCAACGCGCTGCGCCTTCGCGAGGGGTTCAGTCTGCAGGACTTTGCTGAAAAGACCGGCTTGCCGATGACCGCGATCCAGCGTGGTCTGGACGAAGCCGAGCGCAAGGGCCTGATTGAACGTGACTTCGTGCGCGTGAAACCCACTGTGCGCGGGTTTGATTTCCTGAACGATTTACAGTCCCTGTTTCTGGCCGATTGACGGCACGCCTGCCCCACGCAACACATGGAAATCCAGAACATCCTTCTCCTGCTGACCACCTGCGCCATCAGCTTTCTGGTGGGGCGGGCCATCAAGAACTCGCGCCAGAAAAAGCGGCAGGCAGAGGCGGAAGCCCGCCGCCTGGAAATCCTGCGCAACAAGCCGCCAGAGCCTGAATCGCTCAACAAGGCCAAGCGCAAGCGGCAACTTGAACAGCGTCGCAAGGCGGGGGATGGCGGTAAAGTCTGAGTGAAATCGCCGTGACTGTGCAGCTGATCCGCACGTCACTGTGATCGTGCGAAGAACTCCAGTGTGGATTCTTTGCCGGCGTTGATGAGCCAGTGATTGGCGTGATCTGAAACGGTGGCTCCGCCAGAGGTCACTTCCGGTCGAATCGGGTACCGTGACTTGGGCAGTACCCACGCCATCTCTTTCAGCGATACCGGATGCTGAGCCGCGAATCGCGTTCCGTGTGCATCGCGCAGCTCTGACCAGCCGACGTCGCGCCGCGATGTCATGAAATCGGCCAGTCGTTCTGCGGTGTACCAGCGAAATCGATGGCTTCCCTGGCTCTTCGCGTATGCCAGCAGCTCCAGCACCACGTTTTTCCACTCATAAGCCCAGGGTGGGTGCATATAGATCAATCGGCTGGTGTTCTTCTCGATCGTGAAGTCAATCAGTTCCCGGTACCAGGCGGAGATCTGCTTTTGGGGAATCTTGAAGTACGCGAACTCGTCGAACACGGCGTAGCGACCCCAGGGGGTGACGGGGAAGGTCCACATCTTGGGGTTGTGTAGTTTTCCATCCCGGTAGTGCCGGGTTGGCCCTACCCCGGTATGCCCCGCCATGTAAGCGCTGACGACACCCTGCTGCTCCAGCCAGTCCATCGCCCAGATGGGGTTGTTGCCCTGTGGTGCCGAGTAGCTTCGCTGCGTCCGCCCGATGACTTTTTCCAGTGCAGCCTTGTTCAGTTCCAGAAACGGCAAAAACTCGTTTGCGTTTTGCTCTGTCGCATTGGCCCCGTAGTGGTCATGAATCCACCCTCCGTGGCTCCCCAATGAATGTCCCTGCCGGTCCAGTCGTTGCAGCAAGCCCTGCGCCACCGGATTGTTGTTGAGGTCCCACCCCAGCTGGTCTTCGAACTCAATGGTGTCAGGACCCGCCGTGATGTCGATCGAGAAAGGCCCCTCATTGAACACGCCCAGTTTCTCCAGTTCAAGGCTCGGCGTCTGGGCCGCCATGGAGTCGAGGTGCCAGTTCAGTGTCATGCCCGCGATGCCATCAGGCATGGGCGACAGGCGTGCCATGCCGATGACCTGCTCAATGAAGTAGCGCAGGAAACCGTGCAAGGGCAAGGCATCCGTCTGGAGCTTGAGATGGGTCAGTGGCAGATTCACAAAAAGGACCGTGCCGTCGCCAAACTGGCTCACACCTGCTGCCACGCCGAACTGGGTTGAACGTGCCAATACCTTGCCCCGGAACTCGCCACGGGTGACATAACTGGCGTAGGTCAGGTAACCCGATCCATAGCCGCTGTAGGCATGCCAATCATTGGCTGGAACGCGCTCCGGGTTTGCTTTGAGCGCAGCGCCGGGCGTGGTGATGACGCCGCTGTAATGCGTGGATTTGCCGGGTGGCACCAGCAGGTCGTGCAAGGTCTCCCGCAGGGCCACGATGTGACCTGTGCCAGTGGTCTTGTCGCGCAGCTCATCGTAGAACAGGTAATCAACACCAGCCAGATCACTCAGCCTTGACATGGGCTGTGAATGAAAAATCCGGTCAAAGGTTGCGCGTTCCAGTGACCCGAAGTCGAAGACCAGCATGGTGCGACCGCCCTCTGCGGTGTACGTTCGGACCGCTTCTATCAACAGTCTGTCTGCCTCCTGGTGCAGCAGGTCGGGCAGTACCAGACCGGCGAAACCCAGGGCCTTCGAACCCAATGCCCTGAACTGCCGGTCAGTCACGGGTTGAAGGCGAACGCCCTCCTCAGATGCAGCATCCACCCAAGCGGTCACTCGTGGGTTGTGTAGGCGTTCGTTGTTGGGGACCAGCATCAAGAGCAAACCAGCGTCAGCTGTCATGGATTGCGAAAACGTGCTGTTGTCGACCAGATCGGCGTCTTGCGGGCCGCGCGCGCAGCCCGCCCCGACCACAGCGAGCACCCCGTAGAAAAGCACAGCAGCCAGGCGTCGCAGGGCGGATCGGCAGGGCGTGTCAAGGACCATATGACGTGATTGGCTCGCGTTCAGCGGATGAGGGGTGCAGTGGGGCCATGCTGCCGAACCACACGCTGCAGGAATGCCGCTTGACGGCTTCTGGGTGCGGAGAATGCCTTGGCAAGTCAGACCGGCCAGCGACTGTTCACAGCAAAGTGAGTGAAGCACACTGGCAAGGACTGTGATGTACGGTAGCGCACCGATTCCGCCTGGAGCAGTCGCGGGGACTGCTGTTGACGGCCGTACCACAGTGCGTACAGCTGCGCCGCAGTACGCTTGAAGATCGGGATTTGGGTAAGGGGGCTAGCCCCTGTATGAGGGTTGGCGGAAGCGGTGAGATTCGAACTCACGGAGGACTTGCATCCTCGGCAGTTTTCAAGACTGCTGCATTCAACCGCTCTGCCACGCTTCCGGAGCCTGAATTTTAACCGCAGGGCACAGGTCGGCTTGGCGGGGCTCCAAAATAAACGTTGAAAGACCTCAGGTCTTAGGTTGTAGCCAGCATGCCTTTGGTCTCGATGAAGGTGATCACCTCGGCCAGCCCGGCTTGTGTCTTGAGGTTGGTCATCACAAAGGGCTTCAGGCCTTTGGGTGTGGTTCGCATGCGGATGGTGTCTGCTTCCATCACGCCCAGATCGGCGCCTACATAAGGTGCCAGGTCAGTCTTGTTGATCACGAAGAGGTCACTCTTGGTGATGCCAGGGCCGCCCTTGCGCGGAATCTTTTCACCTGCGGCGACGTCGATCACGTAGATGGTGAGATCGCTCAGCTCGGGGCTGAAGGTGGCAGCGAGGTTGTCGCCACCCGATTCCACAAACACCACATCGGCATCGGGAAAATCCTCCAGCATGCGGTCAATTGCTTCCAGGTTGATGGAGGCGTCTTCGCGGATGGCGGTGTGCGGGCAGCCGCCGGTTTCCACGCCCATGATGCGTTGGGCGTCGAGTGCGCCGCTCACGGTGAGCAGGCGCTGGTCTTCCTTGGTGTAGATGTCGTTGGTGATCGCCACCAGGTCGTATTTGCTCTTCATGGCCTTGCACAGCATTTCGAGCAGGGTGGTCTTGCCGGAGCCGACCGGCCCGCCGATGCCCACGCGCAGCGGGGGCAGTTTTTTGGTGCGGTTGGCGATGTGGTGCATGCTCATCGGGAGGTCCTTGGGTTTGTCTGGTTGGCGATCTGTGCCGATTCATGAGCGGAACAGCCGTGAATACTGGGTTTCGTGCTGTGACGAGAGGATGGCCAACATGGGCGTGAAGGCCTGGCGGTCGTCGTCCTGCAGTTCAAGTGCCTCATTGACGGCAGTGGGAATCTCCCGGCTCAGACGGGCCAGGATGCGCTGGCCCGCGCTCTGACCCAGCGGCACGGATTTGAGCGCGGCCTGCATCATGTTTTCCGCCCAGCCAAAGGCGTAGGTGAGCAGGCAGTCGCGCACGCTCGCGCCTGTGGGCGACGCAGCCAGTGCAAACGCCACTGGCCAGGTTGGCTGCATGGCCGCGCAGGCGTCGATGTGTGTGGTGTTCGCGCCCTCGTGGTTGCGCAGCCATTCCAGCAGCGAGCGGCCCATCTGCTCGGCCTGCGCGCGCAGCTCGCTGGTTTCACGGGTCTGCAGCACCCAGGCGTTGAGCTGCTCGATGCGTGGCAAGTCTGCGCGGCGCCAGGCAGGAATGGCCTGAGCGATCACCGCGAGGTCGGCCCGCGCCAGAGACAGGTGCAACTGGTCGACCAGCCAGTCGCTGGCGGCCGCGTCGTTGCTGACGCCAGCTCGCTCCACCGCCATCTCGAGGCCTTCTGAATACGAGAAACCGCCCACCGGCAGCGCAGGCGATGCCAGCCAGATGAGCTGAAGCAGGCTGGAGGCCGGCGTGTCAGGGTCGGTTTGCATGTGCGCGTGCATGCCACCGCCCTAATGCGAATGCGGCGTGGAAGGCTTGCGCGGATGAATCTGGATGGCGACCGGCTTCAAGTCGTGTGAGTGCCCGTGGTCGTGGTCATGGTCGTGATGGCAGTCCGGGCCGTGCACATGGGGCTTGGTTGCGGATGCAGCTGTCGCCGTGTGTTCTTGGGGATGGTCTTGGGAGTGGTCATGGGAATGGTCGTGATGCGCTTCCCCGTGCGCGTGGCTGTGTCCACCCGCGCTGTAGGCACCGCCTTCGGGCTCAAAGGCTTCGTTCACTGCATTCACGATGAGATGCATGCTTTGCAGCATCTCGGCCAGCACGTGGTCAAGCTCAATCTTCAGGTGGTCGGGTTGGAGCTCGATCGGCACATGCCGGTTACCGAGGTGATAGGCGGCGCGGGTCAGATCAAACGGCGTGCCGTGTTGGGCGCAGTGCGTGATGCGCAGCACTGGCTGCGGCGCGGCGATCACACGCACCATGGAGCCGTCTTCGGCCACCAGCACATCGCCGCCGCGCACCAGGGTACCGCGTGGCAGGAACACACCGAGGTGGCGGCCTGCAGAGTCGGTGGCGTCAAACCGGCTTTTCTGGCGCACGTCCCAGTCAAGCTCCACCGTGGCGGCGCGTTTGAGGAGCACGGGGGCCAAACCGGCGCCGCGCGGGACAACTTTGGAGACTTGGAGCATCAGAGATAAGGGGAGTGCGATGGGGTTCAGAACAGGAAGTAGCGCTGCGTCATCGGCAGGCTTTTGGCGGGCTCGCAGGTCAGCAGTTGCCCGTCGGCGCGCACAAGGTAGGTCTGGGGGTCGATTTCCATTTTCGGCGCATAGGCATTGTGGACCATGTGGCGCTTTTGCACGCCGCGGATGTTCTTCACCGCGCTCAGTGTCTTGGCCAGATCAAACTGTTGTTTGATGCCCGCTGCCATGCCGGCCTGCGACACAAAGGTGAGGGAGCCTTTGGCGATGGCGCCTCCAAATCCGCCGAACATGGGCCGGTAATGCACTGGCTGCGGTGTGGGGATCGAGGCGTTCGGGTCGCCCATCGCCGCCAGTGCAATGAAGCCGCCCTTGAGTACCAGCGCGGGCTTGATGCCGAAGAAAGCCGGTTTCCAAACCACCAGGTCGGCCCACTTGCCGACTTCGATGGAGCCCACCTCGTGCGAGATGCCGTGGGCCAGCGCTGGGTTGATGGTGTACTTGCTGATGTAGCGTTTGACGCGGAAGTTGTCGTGGCGGTCCGTATCGTCGGGTAGCTTGCCGCGCTGACCTTTCATCTTGTGCGCGGTCTGCCAGGTGCGGATGATGACCTCGCCCACCCGGCCCATGGCCTGGCTGTCGGAGCTCATCATGCTGATCGCGCCCAGGTCGTGCAGGATGTCTTCTGCCGCGATGGTCTCCTTGCGGATGCGGCTTTCGGCAAAGGCCAGGTCCTCGGCAATGCCCGCATCAAGGTGGTGGCACACCATCAGCATGTCCACATGCTCGTCGAGCGTGTTTACGGTGTAGGGCATGGTGGGATTGGTGGACGACGGCAGGAAGTTCTGCTCGCCCACCACCCGCAGGATGTCGGGCGCATGGCCACCACCGGCACCCTCGGTGTGAAAGGCGCAGAGTGAACGGCCCTTGGTGGCGGCAATGGTGTTCTCGACAAAGCCTGACTCGTTGAGCGTGTCGCTGTGAATGGCGACCTGCACATCGGTTTCTTCGGCCACATCCAGGCAGTTGCTGATGGCCGACGGCGTGGTGCCCCAGTCTTCGTGCAGCTTGAGGCCAATCACGCCCGCGTTGATCTGCTCATGCAGGGCGGCGGGCAGGCTGGCGTTGCCTTTGCCCAGAAAGCCGAGGTTCATCGGGAATGCATCGGCCGACTGCAGCATGCGCTCGATATTCCAGGGGCCCGGCGTGCAGGTGGTGGCAAAGGTGCCTGTGGCGGGGCCGGTGCCGCCGCCCAGCATGGTGGTGACGCCCGATGTGAGGGCTTCCTCGATCTGCTGCGGGCAGATGAAGTGGATGTGCGAGTCAATGCCGCCGGCCGTGACGATCATGCCTTCGCAGCTGATGACTTCGGTGCCGGGGCCAATGATGATATCCACGCCAGGCTGGGTGTCGGGGTTGCCGGCCTTGCCGATGGCGGCAATGCGCCCGCCCTTCAGGCCAATGTCGGCCTTGACGATGCCCCAGTGGTCGATGATGAGCGCGTTGGTCATCACGCAGTCCACAGCACCTTCCGCGCGCGTGTGTTGCGACTGTGCCATGCCATCGCGGATGGTCTTGCCGCCGCCAAACTTCACTTCCTCGCCGTAGCTGCCCGCGCGCAGTGTGTAATCGGCCTCGACCTCGATCACCAAGTCGGTGTCGGCCAGCCGCACGCGGTCACCGGCTGTGGGTCCAAACATTTCCGCGTAGGCGCGGCGGTCTATGGTTGCCATCAAAGGTCTCCCGCAGGGCCGCCCCAAGGGAGAGCAGCGCCCCCTCGCGGGGCAGTGAATACACGAAGTGATGAACGTGGGGGCATCAAATCTTTCCTTGGACGAGGCCGCGAAAGCCGTAGATTTTTCGTTCACCCGAAAAGTCCACCAATTCCACGGTTCGTTGCTGCCCGGGCTCAAAGCGCACGGCAGTACCGGAGGCGATGTTCAACCGCATGCCGCGCGCGGCGCTGCGGTCAAAGTCCAGTGCCGCGTTGGTTTCTGCGAAGTGGTAGTGCGAGCCGACCTGTACCGGGCGGTCGGCGGTGTTGCGCACCACCACGGTCAGCGTGCGGCGACCAGTGTTGAGCGCGTGCTCACCCGCGTCGGTGATGATTTCGCCAGGGGTCATGGGCGCCTCAATTGCGTTATTTGCGCGAGAACCAGACGGCTGCCAGCGCCAGCACGGCGACCAGCACAAAACCCAGCGTATCGGTGGCATGCCAGTGCGTGCCGGCGAGGCTATGACCATCGTGTGCGGAAGCGCTCGTCGCAGCAAACATGAAGCCTGTGATGAGTGTGCTGCGTAAGAGGGGGTTTTTCATACAGTCCTCGGAGAGTGAGTAGTGGTCTGTGTCAGTGCCATCGCGGAACCAGCTTCGGTGGGTCAGAGTATGGGCTGATGGACAGTGACGAGTTTTGTACCGTCTGGAAACGTAGCCTCCACCTGAATGTCGGGAATCATCTCGGGGATGCCGTCCATCACATCGGCACGGGTGAGCACATTGCGGCCTGAACTCATCAGTTCGGCCACGGTCTGGCCGTCGCGTGCGCCTTCCATCACGGCCGCGCTGATGAGGGCGACCGCCTCCGGGTAATTGAGCTTGAGTCCGCGGGCCTTGCGGCGTTCGGCCAGCAGGGCTGCGGTGAAGATCAGCAGCTTGTCTTTTTCTCGGGGGGTCAGTTCCATGGGGCTCTCTTGCTCTGAGGGGCCCCTGCCTGCGCAGGGGCGTCGTTGTGGGGCGCAGCTTGCAGGAATGGTGCCACAAGAACCTGGCTTAACCAACACGCCAAAGGGCGTATGGGCAGGGGTGGCCATCCCCCGGGTGGCACGGAATCTGCACCCTGTGCTGAATCACCCTCTTTACAGATGTCTCATTTGCCCATGGACGCCCCTGTCCTGCCCCTCACGCCAGCGAGCGCGCCTGATGCGCCCGCGCGGGCCAGTGCAGGTGCAGACGCAGGTGATCAGCCCGAAGCGGCTGTGCAGCGCATCATCAAGGTCCGGCGCGATTACAACAGCTGGGTGGCCAGCGAGACCATGGAAGACTACGCGCTGCGCTTCACGCCGCAGCGCTTTCGCAAATGGTCTGAGTGGCGGGTGGCCAACACCGCCTTTGGCGCGGCTTCCTTCCTGATTCTGGAGGCGGTCGGCGCCACCTTGCTGGTGAAGTACGGCTTTGCCAATGCCTTCTGGGCCATCATGGCCACCGGGCTCATCATCTTTCTCGCGGGGCTGCCAATCAGCGTGTACGCCGCCCGCTACGGCGTGGACATGGACCTGCTCACCCGTGGCGCCGGTTTTGGCTACATCGGCTCCACGCTGACCTCGCTGATCTACGCGTCCTTCACCTTCATCTTTTTTGCGCTGGAGGCCGCCGTGATGGCCTATGCGCTGGAGCTGGCGCTGGGTATTCCGCCAAGCTGGGGTTACCTGATTTGTGCACTGGTAGTGATTCCGCTGGTGACGCACGGGGTATCGGCCATCAGCCGGCTGCAGGTGTGGACGCAGCCGCTCTGGCTGATCATGCTGGTGGTGCCCTTCGTCTATGTGCTGATCCGCGATCCGGGCGCATTTGCGGGCGTGCTGCACTACGGTGGTGAGAAAGGTCAGGGCGCGGAGTTCAGTCTGCACTTGTTTGGTGCGGCTTTGACGGTGGGCATTGCCTTGATCACGCAGATGGGCGAGCAGGCCGACTACCTGCGCTTCATGCCGGTGCAGACACGCGCCAACCGTTACCGCTGGTGGGCGGGCGTGCTCACGGGCGGGCCGGGCTGGGTGATTCTGGGCGTGGTGAAGATGCTGGGGGGCGCCTTCCTCGCCTACCTGGCCATCTCCAACATGGTGCCGGTTGACCGGGCGGTGGACCCGAACCAAATGTACCTGGCCGCCTATGAATACGTCTTCCCGAACTACGGTCTTGCGGTCGCTGCCACCGCGATTTTTGTCGTGGTGTCGCAGCTCAAGATCAACGTGACCAATGCCTATGCCGGCTCGCTGGCGTGGTCGAACTTCTTCTCGCGCATCACGCACAGCCATCCGGGCCGCGTGGTGTGGGTGGTGTTCAACACGCTGATTGCCTTCATGCTGATGGAGATGAATGTGTTCCAGGCGCTGGGCGATGTGCTGGGGCTGTACTCCAACATTGCCATCGCTTGGATCATGGCGGTGGTGGCTGATCTGGTCATCAACAAACCGCTGGGTCTCTCGCCCAAGGGCATCGAGTTCAAGCGAGCCCATTTGTACGACATCAACCCGGTGGGTGTGGGCGCGATGGTGCTGGCTTCGGTGCTGTCGATCACCGCGCATCTGGGGATGTTCGGCCCGCTGGCGCAGGCGTTCTCGGCGGTGATTGCGATGGGCACGGCTTTTGTCACGGCGCCGCTCATTGCCTGGGCTACGCGCGGCCGGTATTACATCGCACGAGACAGCGACCCCTACGTTCGGCATGGTGTGCCATCTCCATCTGCGGAGGGGGCTGCTCCCCCTTGGGGTGGTACGGCGGCAGGCGAGGGCGCCTACAAGCGCTACACGACCCAGCAGTGCGTGATCTGCGAGCGTGCGTACGAAGGGCCCGACATGGCCCATTGCCCGGCCTACCAGGGCCCGATCTGCTCGCTGTGCTGCACGCTGGACGCGCGCTGCGGCGACCTGTGCAAGCCGCACGCGAGTCTCTCGGCGCAGTGGTCGGGCGCGCTGCGCTGGCTGCTGCCGCGCCGCATCTGGCCTTACCTCGATACGGGTCTGGGCCACTTCCTGCTGCTGATGCTCATCATCGTGCCGCTGCTGGCCAGCGTGTTCGGGCTGTTGTATCACCAGGAGATGGGCGCCTTTGGTCTGGGCGTGGAACTGGGTGAATCCGAGGCGGCGCTGCGCTCGGGCTTCCTGAAGGCCTACATGGCGTTGCTGGTGATTGCCGGTCTGGTGGCCTGGTGGCTGGTGCTGGCGCACAAGAGCCGGCAGGTGGCGCAGGAAGAGTCGAACCGGCAAACCCATTTGCTGATGCGCGAGATCGAGTCGCACCGCCAGACCGATGAAGCCCTGCAGGAGGCCAAGCGCATCGCCGAAGAGGCCCGCCACCATGCCGATCAGGCCAACCAGGCCAAGAGCCGCTACATCAGCGCCATCAGCCACGAGCTGCGCACGCCGCTCAACAGCATTCTGGGTTACGCACAGCTGATGGGCGAAGACGCCGCCATTCCGCCGCACCGCCAGCAGGCAGTCAGCGTCATCAAGCGCGGCGGGGAGCACCTGCTGTCGCTGATTGAAGGCACGCTGGACATCGCCCGCATCGAGGCGGGCAAGCTCACACTCAACGTCAAGCCCATGCTGTTTTCCGACTGCGTGCATGAGATGGCGGGCATGTTCGAGCTGCAGGCGGCGGCCAAGGGGCTGGGCTTTGTGTTCGAGTCCAGCGGTACGCTGCCCGAGCTGGTGCGTGCTGATGAGAAGCGCGTGCGCCAGATCCTCATCAACCTGCTGGGCAATGCCATCAAGTTCACCGCGCAGGGAAAAGTGACGTTCCGCCTGCGCCATGCACGCGAGATGGCCTACATCGACATTGAAGACACCGGCCCCGGCATGAGCGCCGACGAACTGGCGCAGATCTTTGAGCCCTTTGCACGCGGCGCCACTGCCGGACACAGCGCCGAGGGCACGCCCGGCGCGGGCCTGGGCCTGACGATCGCGAGGATGCTCACCGACCTGATGGGCGGCGAGATGACCGTCAGCAGCACGCCGGGCACGGGCTCGGTGTTCAAGGTGCGCCTCTTTTTGCCGGAAGTGCATGTGACACCGGGTACGCCGAAAGACGCGCTGCCGCCACCCGTGCGCCGCAAACCAGTTGGTTACGAAGGCGTGCGCCGCAAGCTGCTGGTGGTCGACAACGAAGAGGCCGATCGTGAACTGCTGGTGCAACTGCTGGAGCCCATGGGTTTTGAGCTACGCACAGCCGCCAGCGGCCACGACTGCCTTGATCTGCTGGCGGCAGGCTACAAGCCCGATGTGATCTTCATGGATCTCGCGATGCCCGGCATTGATGGCTGGGAAACGCTGCGCCGTATTCGCAGTGCCGGGCATGCCGATATCCACCTCGCTGTGGTTTCCGCCAACGCGTTTGACAAGGGACTTGAGAACAACGTCGGCATTCCACCCGAGGACTTCATCCTCAAGCCGGTCCGCCACACCGAGTTGCTCGACTGGTTGGAGCGGCGGCTGGCGCTGGTGTGGCACCATGACGCGGCTCCTTCCAGCGCAGCAGACGCTGCAGCCAGCAAAGCCCTAACGCGCGTGCTGCCCGACGCGGCGCAGATGGCGGCCCTGCTGGAGGTCGTGAATCTGGGCTTTTACCGCGGCATCATGAACAAACTCGCTGAGATCGAATCCGAACAACCCGCCACCGCCGCCTTTGTGGAGGAGATGCGGGCGCTGGCGCGGCAGTTCCAGTTCGAGGCCATGGGCCGCCAACTCACTCAGACGGAGGCCAGCCATGGGCAAGGTGCTTGATCCGGCTGCGGTCCAGGAGCCGGGGCGCCGAAACGGAAACGGGCTGGACCACACGCTGGACCGTGCCAACAGCGATGTGGTGCTCATCGTAGATGACGTGCCCGACAACCTCTCGGTGCTGCACGACGCGCTCGATGAATCTGGCTACACCGTGCTGGTGGCCACCAGCGGCGAGGCAGCATTGCAGCGCGCCCGACAGGCAGTGCCCGACATCGTGCTGCTCGACGCCATGATGCCCGGCATGGATGGCTTCGAAGTGGCCAAGCGGCTCAAGGCCATGGCCGAGACCGCACATATTCCGATCATCTTCATGACCGGCCTCACTGAAACCGAGTACCTGGTGGCGGCACTTGAAGCCGGCGGCGTGGACTACGTCACCAAGCCCATCAAGCCCAAGGAGGTGATGGCCCGCATGGGCGTACACCTGCAGGGCGCGCGGCGGGCGCGGCAGGAGGCACGCCAAGCCGGCCAGGCGCGCAATGCGCTTGATGCGTTTGGCTACGCCAGCATCACGGTGCGCATGACCGGCACTGGCGACGCCAACGACGGCCGCATCACCTGGCAGACCCCGCTGGCCCGCGATCTGCTGCTGCGCTACTACGGCACTTCGGCGCCGCAAACGCCGGAGTCGGTGCTGGCCTGGATGCGCCGCCACATGGCCGACGCAGCGCAGCAGATCGAGCCGCCGCGCCTGTCGGTCGACCTGGGGTCGCGCCGCCTGACTTTTCGTCTGCACCGCCAAACCGGGGATGGCGAGGACGTGGCTGCGTCTGGCGCCAGCCACACCGGCGACTGGTTGATCGTGATGCGCGAGATCTCTGACGATGCGGTGGTGGAGGCCATGAGCCTGAGCTTCAAGCTCACCGCGCGCGAGGCCGAAGTGCTGTACTGGGTGGTCAAGGGCAAGATCAACCGCGACATTGCCGACATTCTGGGCGCCAGCCCGGCCACTGTCAAAAAGCATCTGGAGCGGGTTTACGTCAAGCTGGGCGTGGAAACCCGCACCGCAGCCGCCGGCATGGCCATGAACCGCATCCGGCAATTGCACCCTCAGTTTGAGGGCTGAGCCGGAGGGGCTGTACCCCGGCCTGATCCCGCCCCGGGGGCTGTCAAGCAGCGGCACCCGCCTCCCGGGTACAATAGGGGCTTCGGTAACGCTTCAGCGTTTTAGATCGAGGCTGGTTCTCACGCGGCCTCCTTGTCAAATGCGGCGCTTCTCAGAGCCCGATTCCACAGTGCCTTCAGTGACTCTCACGCATTGAATACCCTCAGCACTGTTCCGTATTCCGGCGAGCACTCCCCCCAACAGTGCCCACTCCAGGCTCAACCAGCCCAGCCCCGCAAGGGCCTGGCGGGTGAACACCGAACACTCGCCGGCTTGTCCGCAAGCCGATACCTTTTTGAATTATTTTGTAGAAACGCCGGGACATTCCTCGAACAACGATACCCGGCAAGCCATTTCATGACGAACGACCACACCCATATCGCGGTAGGCAAGTACCTTGTCTCTCCGCTCATCAAGCAGCAGGCCGAAGGCCGCTACGCTGCATCGGTTTCCATCCGCTCCGGCCGGGGCAGCGCCACGCATGACCGCGTGATGCGACTGAGCGGCCTGTTTGACACCGCTTCCGCAGCCGTGCAGCACGCCACCGAACACGCCCTGGCGTGGATTCAGGAGCGTTCCTCCGGCACCCCGACGGCATCGCCTGCATGCGCCTGAAGCGCGCTGCACAGCCTGGCCCTTTGCAGGCCACGCGCGTCACCATTGATTTTTCCCATTCTCAAGGAGTTACCCCATGGCCAAAGAAGAACTGATTGAAATGCACGGACTGGTCGATGAGGTGTTGCCTGACTCACGTTTTCGCGTCACGCTGGACAACGGCCACAAGCTGGTCGCCTACACCTCCGGCAAGATGCGCAAGAACCACATCCGCATCCTGGCGGGTGACCAGGTGTCGCTGGAGCTGTCGCCCTACGACCTGAGCAAGGGCCGCATCACCTTCCGTCACATCGCAGGCCGCGGCCCGGGCCCGGCACCGCGCCAGTCGCGCTAAGACACCCGCAGTCACAGCGGTATCAGCGGGACGACCAGTACAGCAGCGGCCCGCGCCTCGTCAGCCTCTGGCGATGTCCGGGCGGCTCCGCACTGTCCTCAAGACTTCGCCGCAGCCTGCTGCGTTGCAGCGGGCTTGGCCATCCAGGCAATCAGCGCAGAGCGCATCGCTTCCTCCACCGACATGTCGATGGGTTGCACCCACTCGACCGGCACAAACACGGTGTAGCCGCCAATCATGTAACCCATGGGCAGGTAAACCGCCACGCGTTCGCCATGTTCGCCGGGTAGAAACCCACCCGGCAAATCCGCAAAGCTACGGCGTGTGATGAGTCCCACGATCTCCAGTGGGTGGCCCGGCATGCGCAGGATGACCACACTCTGCTCGCCCGATGTGGTGGCTGGCGCAAAGTAGTCCGCAAAGCTTTTCAGCGACGAGTAAATGCTCTTGACCACTGGCAGGTTGGTAAACGGCAGCTCCACAAAAGACAGCAGCTGGCGGATGCGGCGGTTCGACACCAGATAGCCCACCACCAGAATCGCGAGCATACCCGACAGCAGGCCCATGCCCGGCACATAAAAACTGCCAATCAGTGGCCGCAGCAGCCACAGCGTGAGCGTTTCTGTCCACGCGAGAAAGATATAGAGCAGGTACACCGTCAGCGCCACCGGCAGGATGGTGATGAGACCGCGAAAGAAATACTTGTATAGATTCTTCATGACGTTTCCTGGGGCGTTGTGCAGTGCAGCGTAGGCGGAAGTGCCCGCTCAATATAACGATGTTGCGTGTCCCCAAAGCATTTGCTGGGAGAGGCGTGGGCGTTATCGTAAAAAATCAATCAAGGTTTTCTCTTACATCTTGACGGAATTTTGGCCAGCGAATCGCATCCAAACTGTCATCTGACGGGCGTAAACTGCTTCAGGGGCGAAACACCCCACCGTCGGTACTTCACAGCCAATGTTCATTCGCTTTTCTTTTCTGCCGGTGCCTGCCTTTGTGGCCAGGCCCGCCCCGTTTGATGTTTCGTTTGTTGTGACACAGGCTTTCAATGTCACGCAGGGCCGCCGTGCAGCGGGCGTCCGTCATCCCCATTCCATTTCCTCCGCTTTTGCCGCGCTTTGGCACGCTGTATGCGTGTGTTGCAGTGCACCAGCCCTGTCATTTCCCCTGAAGGATACCGGTCCATGAACCATTCCACGCTTGCGAGCGCGCAGGTGATCGATCCCCTGCGCTCCCTGGCACTGACTGTTGAAGAATCAGCCCCCGGCGAGTTCCGCTGGCGCCTGCTGGAGCGCGGTCTGCGCACGCAGGTGTTTGAGCCGCTCGCCGTGTCTGACATCACCTTCCCGGCTTACGACACGGCACTTGCGGCCGGCTATGGTGAGCTGCAGCGACTGGTTGGCCCCGACCTGCAGTATGGCCCACGCGCCGAGAGCCGGGCGCAGGCGGCGTTGTTTGATGCCAAGCAGGCGATGGCCGCCTGAGTCTCGGTAGGGGGGCAGTGATCAGGCTGCAGCGAAGTGGCCGCGCTCGGCCTGCAGCCGTTCAACCTCCCACCAGCGCGGGAACAAAGCCTGCACTTCAGCCCGCGTGAAGCGGTCGTCCATCAGGTACACCACTCCGCGGTCTGACGTGGTGCGGATCACCCGACCGGCGGCCTGCACCACTTTCTGCAGGCCGGGGTAAAGATAGGTGTAGTCATGCGCCAGACCGGCGTTGAAGTTGACCGCCATGCGTTCCCGGATCTGCTCGTTCACCGGGTTGATCTGGGGCAGGCCCAGCGTGGCGATGAAGGCGCCAATCAGGCGTGCACCCGGCAGGTCAATGCCCTCGGCAAATGGCCCGCCGAGCACCGCAAAACCGATGCCCTGCGATGTGGGTGTGAAACGCGCAAGAAATGCGTCGCGTGCGCGCTCTTCCATGCCACGCGTCTGTGTCCACTGCGGAATTTGCGGGTGGCGCTGCTGCAGCGTGGCGGCCAGCTGCAGCAGGTAGTCGTAGCTGCTCGCAAATGCGAGGTAATTGCCGGGCTGGTCCGCATACTGGCGTGCCATCAGGTCTGCAATCGGCGCCAGCGAGTCGCCGCGATGCGAATACCGTGTGGAGACGTTGCTCACCACAGAGACTCGCAGTTGCTGGTGCGTGAATGGCGAGGCAACATCAATCCACGCGCCGCTGGCGGGCACACCGAGCAGGTCGTGGTGGTAGGTCTGCGGGCTGAGCGTTGCCGAGAACAGCGTCACCGCCTGCGCTGCGGCGAAGCGGGGCGCCAGAAACGTGGCCGGCACCACGTTTCGGATGTTCAGCACCGCTGCGCCGGGCCCGGCTGCGAAGGCGTCTTGCCCGGGTTGCTGCACGTCCCCATCCGTGGAGTCATCCCGCTGCAAGGTGATGTCAAACAGCGAGTGCTCTGCAAACGCATCGGCCATGCGTGAGAACTGCAGTGCCTCGAAGTAAAAGTCCTGCAGCGCGGCATCCACCCGCGTCGGGTTGGCCACCAGAAAGTCGGTGATCTGCGTCAGGGTCTGCTGCAGCACTTTAACGAAGGGCGTGGGCAGCTCGGCATGCACCAGATACGGCGCCTCTTGCGTCTGGTGCAGTTCATGAAAGCTCTTGTTGAGGCGCTGCAGTGCGCTCTTTACCGCGCGCGGAGCGGTGGCGTAGACCTGCTGCAGTTGTGTCTGGTCGAGCTGCGCGGAATACATCTTGCGGCCGCGCTCCACCAGGTTGTGCGCCTCATCGACCAGTACGCCCACACGCCATTGGTGCGCGGTGGTCAGGCTGTAGAGCAGGGCGCTGCTGTCAAAGTAATAGTTGTAGTCGCCCACCACCACGTCGGCCCACACGGCCAGCTCCTGGCTCAGGTAATAGGGGCACACGCTGTGGCTCAGCGCCACGTGCCGCAGTGCGGCTTTGTCCAGCGGGCCTTGCAATGCAGCGTGGGCCACGGCGGCACTGCGTGCCTCGGGCAGACGGTCATAAAAACCTTTGGCCAGCGGGCAGGCGTCGCCATGGCAGGCCTTGTCGGGATGTTCACATGACTTGTCGCGCGCCACCAGTTCCAGCACGCGCAGTGGCAGGCGGCGGGGTGTTGGGGGTAACGTATTTGCGTTGGAGCTGTGCGACTGGATGCGTTCCAGTGCATCCAGTGCCAGCTGGCGCCCGGGCGTTTTGGCGGCCAGGAAAAACAGCTTGTCGAGTTGCCGCCCCGGTGCGGCCTTGAGCAGCGGGAACACCGTGCCAATCGTTTTGCCGATGCCGGTGGGCGCCTGCGCCATCAGGCAGCGCCCCGCCATCGTGGTCTTGTACACCGCTTCAGCCAGTGCGCGCTGGCCGGGCCTGAAATCCACATGCGGAAAGGTCAGCGCGGACAGTGCGGCGTCGCGCGCCTGCCGGTGTGCCATTTCCTGCTCTGCCCATGCCAGAAAGCGCTCGCATTGCGCTTCAAAGTACTGCTTCAGTTCATGCGCGGTGTAGTGCTCGGTCAGCGGTGTTTCCTGCAGGCTGGCCACGTCGAAGTACACCAGCGAGAGCTCAATCGTCTCCAGGCCCTTGTCGGCACACAGCAGCCAGCCGTAAATCTTCAGCTGCGCCCAGTGCAGGTGGCGCCGGTTGTCGGCCATGGCGTGCAGGTCGCCGCGGTAGGTCTTGACCTCTTCCAGCCGGTTTTGCTCGGGGTCATAGCCGTCGGCGCGGCCGCGCACCGTCAGGGTTTTGTAGTCGCCCTGCAGGCTGACTTCAGACTGGTAGCTGCCCGACCGGCGTGAAGCCACCAGCAAATGCCCCGCAATGCCTTCCTGCGCGGAAGGAGACGGTGTGAAGCGCAGGTCCAGATCACCGTGCTTGGCGGTGAAATTGCACAGGGCGCGAACGGCAACGAGGTAGTTCAATCAGGCAGGACCGAGGTGGCTGTGGGGTACGGCCATGGTAGCGCACCGTCTGGTGCCTGCCAGCCTGCGGCCACTTTCAGTTGGTGGCCGATGTGGCGACGGGTCAGGACTTGTTCAGGGCCTGCTTGAACTCTTCGGGTGAGAGATGGCTGTCCTTGTCGGTATCGGCCCGGTCAAAGTATTTGGAGACACCGCGGAAGTTGGAGGCTTCGTCCCGGCTCACCTTGCGGTCGCGGTTTTTGTCCATGAAGCTGAAGGCGCGTTCGATGTCCTGTGTGCTGTAGCGCGGGGCGCTGGTCGCGGCCACTGTGGCCGGTGGTGCGGGTTTGGCTGCAAGCTCTGCAGGCGCCTGCGCGTACGCCGGGTTTGCTGCCAGCCAGGCCGCCGCGGCCAGCAACAACAGGCCCAGGGTGTGAGCGCGAAGCAAGTGAGCGGGCGGTACAGGCCGCGCGCGAGCGGTGAGCGATGTGTGTTTCATGCCCTGATTGAACGCGATCGGCACTGGCATGACCAGCCTTCTTGCACCCTGTTGCCTTGCTTTACACAACAGGCGCTGCACGACACGCTTCTTTGCACTCCGGCAGTGCGGCGCCAGCCGGGATGGGGCCACCGTGAATCATGGAAAATCAGGGCTGTTGCCACCCATCCGAACTGATTGCGCCATGAACGACACCACCACACCTGCCTCCGCACCGTCTGCAACCGAAGCCCCCCAGCGCCCCCCGCTGCCCGACCACCTGTCGTGCGACCCGCGCAGCCCGCACCATGTGGCCGCCGTGTTCGAACACGAGGTCGGCATTCGCCTCAATGACAAGGAGCGCCACGATGTCGAGGAGTACTGCATCAGCGAAGGCTGGGTCAAGGTACCGGCTGGCAAGACGCTGGACCGCAAGGGTCAGCCGTTGCTGATCAAGCTCAAGGGCAAGGTCGAAGCCTTCTACCGCTGACTACACAGGGCTGGCCGACGTACCTGGCCCGACCTTACACGTTGATTCACCATGAAACTCACACGCCTGTACCAGCCGCGCAACCCCCTGTTCTGGATGATGGTGGTGCTCAACCTGCTCTCCGCCATCCTCGGCTGGATCGCCAACACCCACACCCTGAGTGTTTTCGTCAGCGTGGTGCTGGCGTGCTTTGCGGTGGGCAACGCGGTGCTGGGGACGTTTTTGATGTGGCGGTTGGTCAAGTCCTGAATCTGCCGACGGCATGATCCGGCTTTCGTGAGTCGGCGTTCGACCTGTGCCTGCCGTCTGCGGCGGAACTGGCACACCACGTCCCCATACGCCACCCGGCGTATTTCCCAATCCTCTCCCGGTACCCAGAATCGATTCATCGCTGGGTAAAAGCCGCCGTTTGGGCTTCTGCGCAGCGAAATGCGTCCCCAACCTGTCGCCACCTCACGGAGAACCCTATGCAACGTTCGAATTCACGTCGATTCACCCTCAAGGCCATGACCGCCGCCGTCGCGCTGGCCGGCCTCGGTGCTGTGCCAGCTTTTGCCCAGAACACCATCAAGGTGGGCGTGCTGCACAGCCTGTCGGGCACCATGGCCATTTCCGAGACCACGCTGAAAGACACCGTGCTGATGGCGATCGAAGAGATCAACGCCAAAGGCGGTGTGCTGGGCAAGAAGCTCGAACCCGTGGTGGTCGACCCGGCCTCCAACTGGCCGCTGTTTGCCGAAAAGACCAAGCAGCTGCTGGGCCAGGACAAGGTAGCCGTCATCTTCGGCTGCTGGACGTCGGTGTCCCGCAAGTCGGTGCTGCCCGTGGTCGAAGAAATGAACGGCCTGCTGTTCTACCCCGTGCAGTACGAAGGCGAAGAGCTGTCCAAGAACGTGTTCTACACCGGCGCTGCGCCCAACCAGCAGGCCATCCCCGCTGTGGACTACCTGATGAGCAAGGCCGGCGGTGGCGCCAAGCGCTGGGTGCTGCTGGGTACCGACTATGTTTATCCCCGCACCACCAACAAGATCCTGCGCGCCTACCTCAAGAGCAAGGGCGTGAAGGACACCGACATCGACGAGAAATACACCCCCTTTGGTCACAGCGATTACCAGACCATCGTGGCCGACATCAAGAAGTTCAGCCAGGGCGGCAAGACGGCTGTGGTGTCCACCATCAACGGCGACTCCAATGTGCCTTTCTACAAGGAGCTGGGCAACGCCGGCCTGAAGGCCAAGGACGTGCCTGTGGTCGCCTTCTCGGTCGGCGAGGAAGAGCTGCGCGGTGTGGACACCAAGCCGCTGGTTGGTCACCTGGCTGCATGGAACTACTTCCAGTCGATCAAGAGCCCGGCCAACACCGAGTTCATCAAGAAGTGGTCTGACTACGCCAAGGCCAAAAAGCTGCCCGGCTCCGACAAGCCTTTGACCAACGATCCGATGGAGGCCACCTACATCGGCATCAACATGTGGAAGCAGGCCGTCGAGAAGGCCAAGTCCACCGACACCGACAAAGTGATTGCCGCCATGGCCGGCCAGACCTTCAAGGCACCCTCGGGCATCGTGAGCAAGATGGACGAGAAAAACCACCACCTGCACAAGTCCGTCTTCATCGGCGAGATCAAGGCCGACGGCCAGTTCAACGTGGTGTGGAAGACGCCAGGCCCGGTGAAGGCCAAGCCATGGAGCCCGTACATCGAGGGTAACGACAAGAAGCCCGACGAGCCCGTCAAGAAGTAAAAAGCTACTGCGCGAACCGATCTGGGGCTGTGCGGTGCTCACGGTACGGGTGTACCGTTCCGCTCCTCGAACCCCACCTCGGTCCGCTCGCTACGCTTTTTCCAGTCTTGACGCCTTTGGGCTTTTCGGACCGGGATGTCGTGTTCAATCCGGCACCCCGCGTCTTCCAGGAAATTGCAGTCTGGGCGCGTGTGCAGTTTTGTCTGTGCACGTGCCCAACCTACAGGTTCTTGTCACATGCAATTTCGCCATCTCCTTTTTCTCGTCACATTGCCGATAGCCATCCACGCCCACGCGCTGACGGCGGACGAGGTCAAGGGTATGGCCATCGGGGAGACAGAGGCGCGGGTTGAAGCGCTCAGCAAGGCCGCCGCGCAGGCGGACGACAAAACGGCTGCGTTTATCCAGGCGCTGGCCGACGACGCGGTCAAGGTCAAGGATGACAAGGTGTTTGTCGTGAAAGACGACAAGGCCTTTGACCCGCTCACGGGCGCCGAACTGGCACTGCCTGCCGATGCGGAGGACGTGATCAACCCCAATCTGATGCGCAGCGAGCTTGACACCGCGCTCGCTGTGCTCAAGCTGTTCTCGCCGGACGAGAAGGTACGCGCTGATGCGGTGAAGACGCTGGCCGGTGAGAGCGAGGAATCCCGCCTGCCGCTGATTGAAAAGGCGCTGGCCTCCGAAACCTCACCCTCGCTCAAGGCGCAGCTGGAGCGGGTACGCGCCGCCATTTTGCTTGGCAGTCCGGACAAGGCCAAGCGTCTTGAAGCCGCTACCTCGCTGGCGACCAGCAACAACCCCATCACCAAAACCGTGCTGATCGAGCGCCTCGCGGTCGAGACCGACGCCGACGTCAAAGTCACCCTGCAGGCGTCGCTCGCCAAGGTGCAGGCGTCACTGGCCTGGGGCGAAAAGCTGGGTGCGATTTTCAGCGGTATCAGTCTCGGCAGTATCCTGCTGCTGGTGGCGCTGGGCCTGGCCATCACCTACGGGCTGATGGGCGTCATCAACATGGCGCATGGCGAGCTGATGATGATTGGCGCCTACGCCACCTATGTGGTGCAGGGCGTGTTCCAGAAATACCTGCCCGGTTACTTCGACTGGTACCTGCTGGCAGCGGTGCCAGTGGCCTTCATGGCGTCGGCGCTGATGGGCGCCGGGCTGGAGCGCAGCGTGATCCGCTTTCTCTACGGTCGTCCGCTCGAAACACTGCTTGCCACCTGGGGTATCAGCCTGATGCTGCAGCAACTGGTGCGGTCGATCTTCGGCGCGCAGAACGTCGGTGTCGAGAACCCGGTGTGGATGAGCGGCGGCGTGCAGGTGATGGGCAACCTGTCGTTACCCTACAACCGCCTGGTGATCATCGGCTTCGCGATTGCGGTGCTGCTGGGCATGGCCTGGCTGATTGGCAAGACGCGCCTGGGCCTGTTTGTGCGTGGCGTCACGCAGAACCGGCCGATTGCCTCGTGCATGGGCGTGAACACCGCGCGGGTCGATACCTACGCTTTTGCGCTCGGTTCCGGCATTGCCGGGCTGGCGGGCTGTGCGCTTAGCCAGGTCGGCAATGTGGGGCCGGATCTGGGGCAGGGCTACATCGTCGATTCCTTCATGGTGGTGGTGCTGGGCGGTGTCGGCCAGCTGGCGGGCACGGTGTACGCGGCCCTGGGTCTCGGCATCCTCAACAAGTTTCTCGAAGGCTGGACGGGCGCCGTGCTGGCCAAGATTGCCGTGCTGGTGCTCATCATCATCTTCATCCAGAAGCGGCCGCAGGGCATCTTTGCGATGAAAGGGCGGGAAGCATGAACATCCCCGTGGCTTGCCCACTTCGTGTGGCGTCCTCCCTCCTAAAGGGGGCAACGCCAGCAGCCCGGTTGAGTCGGTTCTGCGGCGTTTCTGGCCTGGGGTCATTTGCCTGAGATGCGACGCGAGATGCAGAACATTCCCCTGCCCACACGCCAACCGCTGCTGACACGCACCGGCTGGAGCGCCTTCTTCATCGCGCTGATCACCGTCTGCGCAGTGGCGCCTGTGCTCAATCTGTGGGTGCCTGAAAGCAGCCCTTTCCACATGAGTACCTACATGGTGGCGCTGCTGGGCAAGATCATGTGCTACGCCATCTGCGCGCTGGCGATGGACCTGATCTGGGGCTACACCGGCATCCTCTCGCTGGGGCACGGGCTCTTTTTTGCGCTGGGTGGTTACAGCATGGGCATGTACCTCATGCGCCAGATCGGTCGCGACGGCAATTACAAGAGCGACCTGCCCGACTTCATGGTGTTTCTCGACTGGAAAGAGCTGCCCTGGCACTGGACTTTCAGCGACAGCTTTATCGCCACGCTGTTCCTCATCGTGCTGGTGCCCGGGCTGGTGGCGCTGGTGTTTGGCTATTTCGCGTTCCGCTCGCGCATCAAGGGCGTGTACTTCTCCATCATCACGCAGGCCATGACCTTTGCCGCCATGCTGCTGTTCTTCCGCAACGAAACCGGGTTTGGGGGCAACAACGGTTTCACCGATTTCAAGCGCATCCTCGACATTCCGATTGCCACGCCATCGATGCGCATGGTGCTGTTCGTGACGACCGGTCTCACCCTGCTGGGCTTCTTCCTGTTTGCCCGGTGGCTGGTGGGCAGCAAGTTTGGTCGCGTGCTGCAGGCCGTTCGCGATGCAGAAACGCGCGTCATGTTTTCGGGCTACAACCCGCTGGGCTACAAGCTCACCATCTGGGTCATCTCAGCCGTGATGTGCGGCGTGGCCGGTGCGCTGTATGTGCCGCAGGTCGGCATCATCAACCCTGGCGAGATGAGCCCGGCCAACTCGATCGAGATCGCCATCTGGGCGGCAGTGGGTGGGCGCGCTACCCTGATCGGACCTATCGTCGGCGCCTTCCTCGTCAACGGCGCCAAGAGCTGGCTCACCGTGGCCTACCCCGAGTTCTGGCTGTATTTCCTCGGCATGCTGTTCGTTCTGGTTACGCTGTTCCTGCCTGACGGCGTGATTGGTCTGTTCAGAAAGCTGCGCAAGGGGTTGAAGCGATGACGCCAGACCTTCTGGAGCAGGGCGCCCGCCGCGTGCAGGAGCATCTGCTGGCGCTGGAGCGCAACCGCACCAACACCGAATCGGGCGGCCGCAGTGCCGGGTTTTCGCGTGTGGCAGCTGCACCGGGCGTGGTGGACACCACCCATGGCCGCATTCTTTACCTTGAAGATGTGAGCGTGAGCTTCGATGGCTTCAAGGCCATCAACAAGCTGAGCCTGGACATCGCGCCCGGTGAGCTGCGCTGCATCATCGGCCCCAACGGTGCCGGAAAGACCACGATGATGGACATCATCACCGGCAAGACCCGCCCCGATGAGGGTACGGTGTACTTTGGCAGCACCATTGATCTGCTGCGCCACAAGGAATCAGAAATTGCCCAGCTGGGCATTGGCCGCAAGTTCCAGAAGCCCACGGTGTTCGAGCACCTGACCGTGTTCGAGAACCTCGAACTGGCACTCAAGACCAACAAGGGTGTGGCGGCGTCGATGTTCTTCCGACTCGATTCCGCACAGAGCGACCGCCTCGCCGAGATTCTGGTGACGATTCACCTAGCCGAGAGCGTGAGCCGCCTGGCAGGCAACCTGAGCCACGGCCAGAAACAGTGGCTCGAGATCGGCATGCTGCTGATGCAAGACCCGAAGCTGCTGCTGCTCGACGAACCGGTGGCGGGCATGACCGACGAGGAGACGGCGCGTACGGCAGAACTCTTCCTTTCGCTCAAGGGCAAGCATTCGCTGATGGTGGTGGAGCACGACATGAGCTTCATCAAGACCATCTCCGAGATCGTGACGGTGCTGTGCGATGGCTCGGTGCTGGCGCAGGGGACGCTGGATCAGGTGCAGGCGGATGAGCGGGTGATTGAGGTGTATCTTGGGCGGTGAATCTCGCTCTCATTGCACAGTTTTGAGGCCGGGACTCGCCCCGGCGGGCGACTTACTTTCTCTTGCTTCGCCAAGAGAAAGTAAGCAAAGAGAAGGCGACCCGAAGTCTGGGTCCCTTCGCTTGCGCTACGGGCAACCTGCGCTGCTCGACTCCGGCGGGGGTCCGCAGAACTCGCCTGCGGCTCAAACAACTGCGGCCCTGATCCCGCCTCCATCTGCGCTGCTCAGCCCAGCCACACGGGACAAGCGGGAGCGGAAGCCAATACAACAAGGATACGCCGCTGCGTGTCCTTGGGAAGTTCGGTATTTGTCTTTTGTATTTCTCTTTTTCCCACCCCTTGTGAATGCGCCGAGGAGCGCAGGTTCAGGCGGATCAGGGCTGGCGTTGTCTGAGCGAAGCGAGTTTAGCCAGCCCCCGACTGGACCGAGCACCGCAGGTTGCCCCGTAGCGCAGCGCAGGGGACGCAGGCACCAGGGTCGCCTTTCTTTTGCTTACTTTTCTTTGGCGAAGCAAAGAAAAGTGAGTTGCTGCCGGGCAACCCCCGGCCCCAGAACTCAGCAGTCCCTCTCCACCCATGGAGCCACAAAATGCTGACCGTCAAAAACATCAACCAATACTACGGCGGCTCCCACATCCTTCGCGATGTGAGCCTCGAATCCAGCCTTGGCAAGGTCACCGTCCTGCTTGGCCGCAACGGTGTGGGCAAGACCACCTTGCTCAAATCGCTGATGGGCCTGGTGCCCATCAAGACCGGCACCATTGAATTTGACGGCAAGCAGATACAGGGCGCCACGCCCTATGAGCGCGCCCGTGCCGGCATCGGCTTTGTACCGCAGGGTCGCGAGATCTTTGCGCGGCTGACGGTGGAAGAGAACCTGCGCATGGGCCTGGCCTACAAGAGCGCGAGTACGCCGATTCCGGCTGAGCTGTACGAACTGTTCCCCGTGCTCAAGCAGATGCTCAGCCGCCGTGGCGGTGACCTGTCAGGTGGGCAGCAGCAGCAACTGGCGATTGCGCGGGCGCTGGCGGCCAAGCCCAAGCTGCTGATCCTTGATGAGCCGACCGAAGGCATCCAGCCCAGCATCATCAAGGACATTGGCCGCGTCATCCGCATGCTGGCTGACCGGGGCGACATGGCCATCCTGCTGGTGGAGCAGTACTACGACTTTGCACAGGAGCTGGCGGACGACTACCTGGTGATGGAGCGTGGCGAGTTCATTGCGCGCGGCAATGGCAAGGACATGGAAGCCAACAGCGTGCGCCAGCTGGTGGCGATCTAGCCCATTTTCCGGGGTGGGTAGCGGGGTGCTTCCCCGCATGGCGGAAAGCAGGGGCTCGGCTAAACTTCGGCCTTTCAACCTGACCGCTGCCCATGAAAGCCCTGTCCAGTTACCTGGCGGCTGGCGAGAGTCTCTACGACGAAGATTTTCGTTCGACCCGCGTTGTCACGACCTTGCTGCTGGTGGCGGGCCTGGGTGCGACATCGGCCTTGTCTCTCTGGCTGCATCAGGACATTGATAACAAGGCGCGCGCGCGTTTTGACCGACGGGTCGAGCGTATCGAGGCCGACATGCGGCAGCAGCTCAGCCTGCCCTTCAACGGCGTCAAGGGCGCGGCAGGTGTGTACGCTGCCAGCGCGTCGGTGGAGCGCGAGGAGTTCCGGGCTTATGTGGACTCCAGCCGCTTGGTCAGTGGCGATCCACCTGTTCGCAATTTCGGGTTCATTGAGCGCGTGCCGCGTGCGGATTTGCCGCGCTTTGTGGCGGCACAGAAGCGCGATGGCTGGCCCGACTTTGCTGTCCAGAACGACCAGCAGGCCGCCGAGCTGCAACTCATCAAGTTCATGGAGCCCTCTGAGCGCTTCGGCAAGCTGATCGGTCTGGACATCACCGGTGATGCCGACCGCATGGCAGCGATGGGGCGGGCGATTGCCACCGGTGAGGAAACGCTGACCGGCCGCGTCCCGCTGAGTGAGAACAGCCGCACCGTGCAGGCGCTGGAGTACCTGTTGCCGGTGTACAGGCGGGACGCGGAGCCGCGCACGGCGGCTGACCGCACCGCCAGCCTGGTGGGCGTGCTGCGGGCAACAGTGGCGATTGATGATCTGATGCCCAATCTGCTGGAGTCGGCGCAGGGAGAGGTTGACTTCGAGTTGTACGACGGCTTGCAGGGGCCCGGCGACAGCCTGGAGCGGCTGCTGTTTGATGCAGACAAACACCTCAGCCGCGCGCAGGGACTGGGTGGCGTCAGCGCAGAGCCCCCGCGCAAGTTCAGTGCGTCAACAGTCATTGGCATTGGCGGACGTCAGCTCACCCTGCGCACCAGCACCACCCCTGTATTCGAGGCGCAGGTATTCACGGCGATTCCGTTCGTTGTGGGCGGTGTGGGCATTCTGCTCAGCTGCGCGATGGCCTTCAGCGTCTGGCTGCTGCTGACGGGGCGGGTACGGGCGCTGGCGCTGGCGCACCAGATGACCGTGGACCTGGCGCGCGAACGCCAGCGCCTTGTGAACATTGTGGAGGGCACCAATGCCGGTACCTGGGTCTGGCAGGTGCAGACCGGCGAGCTGTTCCTGGATGAACGCTGGGCCGCGATGATTGGCCATACGCTGGAGTCCTTGGGCCCCCTGAATGCCAAGACCTGGCGTGAGCTGGTTCATCCGGACGACCTGACCCGCATGGAGGTGGCGCTCAATCGCCACTTCATCGGCGAGACAGAGTATTTCGAGTGCGAGAACCGCATCCGCCACAAGGATGGACAGTGGGTCTGGGTGATGGACCGCGGCAAGGTCTCGTCGTGGACGCGCAGCGGCAAGCCGCAGCTGATGTCCGGCACGCAGATCGATACGTCGGAGAAGCAGGCCACCCTGATGGCCTTGCGGGCCAGCGAAGAGAACTTCCGCCACCTGTTTGACAACAGCCTGGAAGGCATTCTGCAGGCGCTGGCGGACGGCTCGGTGCTGTACGCCAACCCGGCGGCGTGCAAGTTGTTCGCCATGACCCAGGATGAAATTCGCCAGCAGGCGCGCACCGGGCTTGCCGACCCACAGGACCCGCGCTTCAGCAGTTATCTGGTGCAGGCCTTGCGGCACGGGCAGGCGCGCGGTGAGGCCACCATGCAGCGCAGGGATGGCTCGCGTTTTGAATGCGAGTTGTCACTGTCACACCACCTCAGCCAGGACGGCGAGTCGTGCATCAACATCTTTCTGCGTGATGTGACCATCCGCAAGCAGGCAGAGGCCGAGATTCAGGCGCTGAATGCCGACCTCGAAGACCGGGTGTCGCGGCGCACCGCCCAGCTGGAGGCGGCCAATCACGAACTGGAAGCCTTTTCATACTCGGTGGCCCATGACCTGCGCGCACCCCTGAGCTCCATTCACGGGTTCAGCCATCTGCTGCAAAAGGCGGTGGGCGACGATGTCGCTGCGCGTTGCGCGCACTACCTCAGCCGTATCCGTGCCGGTGTGGTGCAGATGGGCCACATCACCGACGGACTGTTGTCGCTGGCCCATGTCTCCCGGACCGAGGTGAAGGTTCATCAGGTGGACTTGGGGGAGATCGCACAACTGGTGGTGCAGGCCTGCCGTGAGCGCGACCCCGGGCGCGAGGTGGAAGTGCAGATCGGTGCAGACCTGACCGCCATCGGTGACCCGACCCTGCTGCGGCAGGTGCTGGAAAACCTGATCGGCAACGCGTGGAAGTTCACCGGGCGCACCCGCGACGTGAAGATCGAGATCAACAAACTGCCGGTGGCAGACGGCGCCTTCACGTTCTTTGTGCGCGACAACGGGGCCGGCTTTGACATGGCCTACATCGACAAGCTGTTCGGCTCGTTCCAGCGGCTGCACTCACCGGGTGAGTTTGAAGGCACGGGTATCGGCCTGGCGACATCGATGCGCATCATCCGCCGGCACGGCGGGCGCATGTGGGCCGAAGGGGCGCTGGGGCAGGGCGCGACGTTTTACTTCACGCTGCCCCTGGTGCTCGACAAATTGCTCGCGGAGCCGTCCTGACGCGGGAGCGCCTGCCGCACGGAATGCGACAGGCTGAAGCTGTTTCCGGTGCTTACTGGGCTGGTGGAACCACCACCAGGTTGCCATTGGTTTTGGGCTCGACCGACAGCACGCTGCCGCCCGGTGGAATCGTCACCGTCTCGACCTGACGAATCGCACCGCCGCCGGCCACGCTGCCGTCCACTTGGCCTTGACCGGTGACGCGGGCGCGGCAGGCGATCAGGTCTTCGCCCTGAAACACATCGCAACGTTTCAGTGCATTGGCCGAGAACTCGCCGTTGGCGTTGTCCACCTTGCCTGCGCGTTTGGCGGCGTTGGCGTTTCGCACTTCGGTCATGCAGGTCTCGCGGCTCTGCTGCGTGGCGCCGCTGTTGCAGGCCATCATTTCGCTGCGGGCGTTACCCGTGGCGTCAATGCCAGTGGTGCCGGAGGCGATTTGCGCCGTAGCGCTCATGGCCATCAGCGTGGTGAGTGCAAAGCAGGCGGCGCCAGCACTGATACGGGCAAAGGTGGGCTTGACGGGAATGGCGTGAAACTGGGATGGGGTCATGGTGATCTCCTTGGATCGAATATCGATGCAGGCCAGTGTGCGCTGCGGGAGCTTCACAACTTGAGAGAGAACGTGGCGAACGGGCTGCGACTGCCGCTTGTTCACCTGTAGGACAAGCCTTGCAGGGCCGTCGGCCGCAGGCGTGCAGCAGGCCTCGGGCCTACATCGACCAGATGCGCGGCAGCGGGGCCGTCTGTTGCCAGAAGTGCGCGCGCCAGGCCTGCCACACCTGCCGCAGCAGACCCATGGCGGGCTCCACCACCGGTGCCAGCACCCGCACCACGACGACCTGACCATCCGGGCTGGTGGCGCCCGCGCTGGCGTGCAGCGGGTGGGCTTCAATGACTTGCCGCGCCACGTCGAGTGCCGTCTGTCGGCGATGGCGGTCCAGTTTGTTACCCGCCACAAAAAACAGCGAACCCATGCAGCGCTGGCCCGCCAGACCCAGGGGACTGTTCAGCAGCCGCTGGTCGGTGGCGTCCAGGGTGGCACGCTCCAGCCACACGCCCGGCACTTCGATGTGCTGGCGGAAACTGCCTGCGGCAAACGGTAGCCCTGCGGCGGGCAGTCCCAGCGCGGTGATGTCCCAGCCGATCAGCTCTGCGCCGGGGATCAGAGTCATGGTGAGGCGGTTTTCAGCGAGGCAGCCGCTGTAGCACAGCGCTTCGAGGGGCAGCCACTCCATGCGCGCACCTTCATGCACCTGCAAGTGCGTGCGCTGCAGCGCGGGTGCGCCGGTGGAGCGGTAAAACCGGGTGGCCCCGGGGGTGGTGATGAGGCCATGGGCGCCCGGCCTGGCAGCAATGTCAATGGTCAGCGTGTCGCCACCGACCAGTCCACCCGGCGGGTGAACGATGACGTTGTGGCAGATCGCGTCGCCTTCGGGGTACAGGCTTTGCAGAATGCGAAGCGGCCCGGTGTGCTGGAAACGCGCGACGGTCTTGTCAGCCTGAAGCGTGTAGTCGATGGCGAGGTTCGCGTTCCAGGTCATGGCGCGAGTTTATCTGATGCATCATGTCAAGCGCTATTAAAAGCATAGCGCTTGACATGCCCTGAGCCTCAGGAGATCAGGCGGCGACAGCCTCGCGGCTTTCCTTCACGCGCTGGGCCAGGTGGTCCAGTGCTTCCTGCACCTGGTCCACCAGAATCAGGCACAGGTCACCGGGTTGCAGTCGGGCCAACGCCGTGTCGATGGCCAGGAACTCGCCGTGAATCTCGTCGATCTGGCGGGTGCGGCTGGCGTTGGCGAGACCCTCGCGCAGCAGACCGATCACCTCGCCGTCGGCGCGGCCGCGCTGGGCTGCGTCCTGGTAGAGGATCACGTCATCAAACGCTGCGCCGAGGATCACGGTCTGGTCCCGGATGTCGTTGTCGCGCCGGTCACCCGCACCGCTGATCACCACGCTGCGGCGCTGTGTGGGGCCTGCCGGCATGGCGTTCACCGCCGAGACCAGCGCGCGCATCGCGTCAGGGTTGTGGCCGTAGTCGGCAATCACGGTGGCACCCCGGTAGTCGAGCACGTTGAAACGGCCGGGCGCGTTGTGCGCGTCGCTCACAAAACTGCTGAGCCCGTTACGGATCGATTCCCAGTGAATACCGGCAGCCCAGGCCGCAGCGATGGCGGCCATCACGTTCTCGACCTGGAAGGAGATGGTGCCGCCACGGGTGAGCGGAATGCCTTGTAGCGCAATGCGTTCCATCCACGCGCCTTCGGCCGCAACCACCATGCCGCCATCGACATACACAGTGCGCTTGCCCTGTGCCCGATGCGTGGCCATCAGCGGGTGGTGCCGGTCGGCGGCGAAGTAGATCACCTTGCCCGGGCAGGCCTGCGCCATGTCCGCCACGATGGGGTCGGCGGCATTGAGCACCGCGTAGCCGGTGGTGGCCACGTTCTGTACCACCACGCGCTTGAGTACGGCGAGGTCTTCGACGGTTGTGATGTAGTTCAGGCCGAGGTGGTCGCCACGGCCGATGTTGGTGACCACCGCCACCTGGCAGCGGTCAAAGCCCAGACCTTCGCGCAGGATTCCTCCGCGCGCAATCTCGAACACGGCGGCATCCACGTCGGGGTGCATCAGCACGCTGCGTGCGCTCTTGGGGCCGCTGCAGTCGCCGCTGTCGGTCTGACGGCCGTTGATGTACACGCCGTCGGTGTTGGTGAGGCCCGTGCGCAGACCGTGCGAGCTCATCAGGTGGGCAATCAGGCGGGCGGTGGTGGTCTTGCCGTTGGTGCCGGTGACGGCAACCACCGGAATGCGCCCGTCGCCGTTGGCAGAGGGCGGGAACAGTTCGTTGATCATGGCCACGCCCACCGCACGCCCCTTGCCGTACGATGGCGACAGGTGCATGCGCAGGCCGGGTGCGGCATTGACTTCCACCACGCCGCCGTTTTGCGATTCGAGCGGCTTGAGCATGCTTTCACACACCACATCGACGCCGCAAATATGCAGACCCACCATTTGTGCGGCGGCCACAGCACGCTCGGCCACCGCGGGGTGCACGTCATCGGTCACGTCGGTGGCGGTGCCGCCGGTACTCAGATTGGCGTTGTTGCGAAGGATGACGCGTTTGCCCTTGGGGGGAATCGATTCCGGCGTGAAGCCTTGCACGCCCAGCCGTGCCACGGCGATTTCGTCAAAGCGGATTTTGGTGAGCGAGGTGGAATGGCCTTCGCCACGCCGCGGGTCCTGGTTGACGATGTCGACCAGCTCGCGCACGGTGTGCAGGCCATCGCCCACCACCTGCGGTGGGTCGCGCCGTGCAGCGGCCACCACCTTGTCGCCGACCACCAGCAGGCGGTAGTCACTGCCGGGCAGGAATTTTTCGACCATGACTTCGCCGTACTCGGCAGCGGCGCGGTAGGCGATTTCCAGGTGGTCGCGCGTCATGATGTTGACGGTGACGCCCTTGCCCTGGTTGCCATCCTGGGGTTTGACCACCACCGGCAGACCGATCTGCTGCGCTGCGGTCCAGGCGTCTTCAAAGTCGGTCACGGGGCGGCCGAGCGGTACCGGCACGCCGGCGGCACGGAGCAGTTTCTTGGTCAGGTCCTTGTCCTGCGCGATGGACTCGGCCACCGCACTGGTGGCGTCCAGTTCGGCGGCCTGGATGCGGCGCTGGCGTGAACCCCAGCCGAACTGCACCAGGCTGCCCTTGGTCAGACGGCGGTAGGGAATGCCGCGGGCCACAGCCGCATCGACGATGGCGCCAGTGCTGGGCCCCAGCCGCTCGTCTTCGTCACATTCGGCGAGTTGGGCGATGGCCGCGTCAAGATCAAATGCCAGATCGCGCAGCGCGGCGTGAATCAGCGCCTGCGCCAGCTCCAGGGCCATGCGGCCGACGGCCTCTTCGCTGTACTCGACCACCACCTGGTAGATCCCGGTCTCCACCGTGGCCGCCGTGTGGCTGAAGGTGACCGGGCAGCCAGCAGCAGCCTGCAGCGCCAGGGCCGAGGCTTCCAGCACATGCGCCAGCGAGAGGGGGCCAGCATGGCCGGTTTGGCGCAGCGCGCCCATGCCGGGGAAGAGGGCACGCACACGTGCCTCGAAGCCGGGCAGGGTGTGGATCGCACATTCGTCCGGTGTGCAGGAGACGATGACTTCAAGCGCCGTGTGGCGGCTCCAGAGGTTGGGGCCACGCAGCGCGCGGATACGGGACACTTCCATCAGTTTGCCCTCCCGGCATGTGCTTCGGCGGACTCAAAGGCTTCCAGCCCGGCGCCAATCAGGTTCAAGGGGATGCCCAGCGCCCAGGCGGCGCCCACTGCAGCGACCACAGCGGCTTCGGTGAGGCCGCGGCGTTCCCGCCAGGGCGTGAGCTTGCCGAGGCCCGGCAAAAAGGATTCGCTGGCGCCGGTGATCAGGACCACCTGGTCCTGCCGCACGGTGAGCGCACGGCCACCGGTCTGGCAGTGGCTGGCCATCGCTGCGGCCTTGGGGTCGGTGCTGTAGAAAATCACCTCGCCGTCGCACAGGTCGCGCATGTCGGCAATCCGCGCGTCGCCCGCATTGAGCACTGCGGCGCCGCCGGGCAGCACGACATCAACCTGGGAACGCATGACCTTGAACATCTGGTCTTCTTCAGTGATGTCGAACTCCGCGAGGCCTTCGGCACCGCCGAGGTCTGTCACCACGCCGACCTGGCATCGGTCATAGGCCAGACCGCTGCGCAAAATGGTTTCGGCACCGTTTTCAAACACCGCTGCCTGCACGGCGCGGTTGATCAGCAGGCGCTGGCCTGCATCCCAGTCGGTGCAATCGTTGGCGTCCACGCGGCGCTGGTCAAGGAACAGCCCGTCGCGGCACGCCAGTCCAGTGTGCTGGCCGGACAGGTGCAGCAGCCAGGCCACGATGCGGGCAATGTGATGGGTGTCCTTCGAGCCGGCCACGCCGATGATCGGGATGCGTCCGTCATTGCCTTCCGCCGTGACGGGAAACAGATGCTCGCAGATCGAGCGCCCGACCGGTCGGGGTGAGCCCTCGGCAGGCTTGAGGTGCATCAGCAGACCTGGTCCGGCGTTGACTTCCACAATGGCGCCGCCCTGCGCATGCAGCGGCTTCGAGATGTCCTGCGCCACCACGTCCACACCGGCGATATCGAGACCAACGACGCGTGCAGCCAGCGAGACGATGTAGTCCACCTCGGGGTGAACCTGGTCGGTGCAGTCGATGGCCACATTGCCGTTATGCTGGATCAGCACCTCGCGCCCGGCGGCAGGAATGGCGTCAGGGCTCAGGCCCTGGCGCTGCAGCTCCAGCATGACGGCCTCGTCCTTGGTGGTTTCGATGGGTCCGAGTGGAAAGTCTTCGGTCAGGCCGCGCCGTGGGTCGGTGTTGAGCTGTGCGTCGACCAGCCCGGTAACAGTGCTGCGGCCGTCGCCGATGACGCTGGCGGTTTCGCCCCGCGCGGCGGCGACCACCTTGCCGCCGACCACCAGCAGGCGGTGCTCGTGGCCGCGCACAAAGCGTTCGACCATCACATCGCTGCCGTGGCGCGCGGCGACTTCAAAGGCAGCCTCGACTTCGGCACGGGTCTTCAGGTCCAGCGAGACACCGCGCCCATGGTTGCCGTCGGAGGGCTTGACGACCACCGGCAGGCCGATGTCTTCCGCAGCTTCCCAGGCGGCTTCGGCGGTGGCGACGATCTCGCCTTCGGGAACTGGCACGCCGCAGGTGGTGAGCAGGGTTTTGGTCAGGTCCTTGTCGTGGGCAATGCCCTCGGCGATGGCGCCGGTCAGGTCGGTCTCGGCGGTCCAGATGCGGCGCTGGCTGGCGCCGTAGCCGAGTTGCACCAGGTTGCCGTCGTTCAGTCGGATGTGCGGGATGCGGCGGTCGGTGGCAGCCGCCACGATGGAGGCGGTGCTCGGGCCCAGATAGCAGTCGTCCACCTTGGCGCGAATGGCTTGCACGGCCGCCTGCACATCGGCCGGGCCGCAGGGCTCCTTGCGGATCACCGCCATCAGCAGGCGGTGGCCTTCAGCCAGCGCGGTGCGCGCCACCTGCTCGTCGCGGGCGCGGAACACCATGCGGTACACACCGCGCTGCGAGGTGCTGCGCGTCTGGCCGAAGCCGGTGGGCATGTCGGCCAGGTTCAGCAGTTCAATGACCACGTGCTCCAGCACATGGCCGGCCCAGGTGCCTTCGTTCAGGCGCTGGATGAAGCCGCCACGTTCGCCGACGCCGCAGTGGTGCTCCTGCAGCGCAGGCAGAAGGGCAACCAGCCGCTCGGGGAAGCCCGGCAGCAGGTTGGAGGGAAAGTCTTCAAGGACGCCGAGGTCAAGCCACACCTCCAGTACGGCGCGGTAGGTCCAGATATTGGGTCCGCGCAGGTAATTGATGCGCAGCAGCTTGATGTCGTCCGGTTGGCTCATGTTTTGCAAAATAATCAGGTCCACCGGATCAGCCCGGTGCCACAGTTGGAAGCGCTGTTGTGATGCCGGCGCTATTGTCGGTGTCTCCCTGCGATGCCTTCTGCCTTGTTGTCATGATTTTTTATAGGCCAAAGGTGCTACTGGCTGTGTTTTGTTGCCTGGTTCCGATCAGCCCGGCCGCTGCCATGCGCTGCAAATATCCCGTGCATCGCATGGGGCGGTGCCTGCATCAGCGAAAATCAGGGTTTCCGGCCAACCGGCGCCGCCCTTCTTCAGCCAGGGGCGGGATCAGCCTCTGACGGGGCCATGCCCTCACCGGAACCCAGAACACGCACAACAACAATGCCAAACAACCTACCGGTGGACGACCCCAGTCAAGCCAGCCCTGTCTTTGCAGGGTTCCGTTCACAGCTTTCAGCTGATGAGAACGTTTTGTGCACCCTGGTGGTTGACCTCGACGCCCAACTTCGTTTTGCCAGGGGTTTTCTGGCCCTGACAGACCGCCGCCTGCTCGCCTGCAGTCCAGAGGGTGAGTGGTCCACCTGGCCCACGGTAGATGCATCTGGCCAATGGCGGGGCCATCTGGCGCTGCGACACAGCGACCACGCTGGCGTGGGCACCCTGGCCCTGCATGACGGCGACCGGCAACTGGTGCGCTGGCGCTTCACGCTGGGTGTGAATGTTCAGGTGCTGCGCCTGGTGCGCCTGTTTGAACAGCAAAAAGCCCTGTCGGGTGCGGCCATCCAAGCCGCGCTGCCGGCGGACGACGGCGCGGTGTGCCCGGAATGCGACCTGCCGCTTCCCCCCGACAGCGACGAATGCCCAGCTTGCGCCCGCGAACTGCATACCCCGCCGTCGACCTGGGTGCTGCTGCGGCTGTGGCGCTTTGCCCGCCCGTACCGGAACCAGCTGCTGCTGGGTTTCGTGCTGACGCTGGCGTCCACTGCCGCCACGCTGGTGCCGCCATACCTGACCATCCCGTTGATGGACGACGTGCTGATCCCGTTCCAGAACGGCCAGCAGATCGAGCCCTGGAAAGTCGGCGCCATCCTGGGCGGCTTGCTGGGCGCCGCCGTGATCGGCTGGGCACTGAACTGGGCCCGGACCTACCTGCTGGCGCTGGTGTCGGAGCGCATCGGCGCCGACCTGCGCACCGCCACCTTTGACCACCTGCTGGATCTGTCACTCGATTATTTCGGCGGCAAGCGTACCGGTGACCTGATGGCCCGCATTGGCTCCGAGACCGACCGGATTTGCGTGTTCCTCTCGCTGCATGCGCTGGATTTCGCCACCGACGTGTTGATGATCGTGATGACGGCGGTGATCCTGTTTTCCATCAACCCCTGGCTGGCGGTGGTGACGCTGCTGCCGCTGCCCTTCATCGGCTGGATGATCCACGTGGTGCGCGACAAGCTGCGCACCGGCTTCGAGAAAATCGACCGCGTCTGGTCTGATGTGACCAACGTGCTGGCCGACACCATTCCGGGCATCCGCGTGGTCAAGGCCTTCGCCCAGGAAAAGCGCGAGGCGCAGCGCTTTCGGGTGGTGAACGAGCACAACCTGGCGGTGAATGACAAGCTCAACAAGACCTGGTCGCTGTTCACGCCCACGGTCTCGCTGCTCACTGAAGTCGGCCTGCTGGTGGTGTGGGCCTTCGGCATCTGGCTGGTGTCGAAGCAGCAGATCACGGTGGGTGTGCTCACCGCCTTCATTGCCTACATCGGCCGTTTTTACGGGCGACTTGATTCGATGAGCCGCATCGTTTCGGTCACGCAGAAGGCGGCCGCCGGTGCCAAGCGGATTTTTGACATCCTGGACCACGTCTCCAACGTGCCGGACCCGGCTCAACCGGTCCCCATCACCGCGCCGCAAGGCCGCATCGAGATGAAGGGCCTGGGTTTCCGCTATGGCAGCCGCTCGGTCATTCGCGGGCTGGACCTACAGATCCAGCCGGGCGAGATGATCGGTCTGGTGGGCCACAGCGGCTCCGGCAAGAGCACTCTGGTCAACCTGCTGTGCCGCTTTTATGACGTGACGGATGGCGCCATCACGGTGGACGGCACCGACATCCGCCGCTTCGCAGTGGCCGATTACCGTCGCCACATCGGTCTGGTGCTGCAGGAGCCGTTTTTGTTCTTCGGCACCATCGCCGAGAACATTGCCTATGGCAAGCCCGGCGCCACACGAGCCGAGATCGTGCAGGCGGCGCGCGCGGCCCATGCGCACGAGTTCATCCTGCGCCTGCCGCAAGGCTATGACTCGCTAGTCGGTGAGCGTGGGCAGGGCCTTTCGGGCGGCGAGCGGCAACGCATCTCGATTGCCCGCGCGCTGCTGATCGACCCACGCATCCTGATCCTGGACGAAGCCACCTCGTCGGTCGACACCGAGACCGAAAAGGAAATCCAGCGCGCCCTCGACAACCTGGTGCAGGGCCGCACGACGATTGCGATTGCGCACCGCCTGTCCACCCTGCGCAAGGCCGACCGCCTGGTGGTGATGGACCGCGGCCAGGTGGTGGAAGTAGGGCCGCACGACGAACTGATGGCCCGGCAGGGCGCCTACTGGCGACTCTATGAGGCGCAGGCCCGGCAAGTCGACAACGACGGTGAAGCCAGCGACACCGACGACAGCCGCATCGCCGTGGCTGTGTCGCAGGCCGCGCACACCGCCCAGCATGCGGGGCAGGCGTGATGGCCTCTCGTCCAATTTGCGCTTGCCGTGTCAGTGAAGGACTCCAATGAACACCAACCTCCCTGATTCCACCGAGGCGCCGTTCCAACTGGCGCGTCAGCCCTCGGGGCGTCTGATTTTCTCAGGCGCCGACGGCGTGGCGCACGAAGGCGTGGTACCCGTGCGTTCGTTTCCGATTGCCGCGCCCAATGAAGGTATCTCTCTGGTGAACACCGAAGGCCACGAGGTGGCATGGATTGACCGTCTGGATGCGCTGGCACCGGCGCTGCGCGAGCTGATTCTGGAGGAGCTCTCCCAGCGCGACTTCGTCCCCGAGATCACCCGGCTCAAAGCGGTATCGACCTTCGGCACACCCAGCGTCTGGACTGTCGAGACCGACCGTGGTGAAACCTCTTTCGTGCTCAAGGGCGAAGAAGACATCCGCCGGCTGGGGCGTACGGCCTTGCTGATTGCGGGTGGGCAGGGGGTGCAGTACAGCGTGCGGGATATGACGGCGTTGGATCGGGGGTCTAGGCGGTTGTTGGAGAGGTTTCTTTAGTTTTCTGCTTTTGCTAGGGGTTGAGGCCGGGAGTGGCCCGGCTGCCAGTCACTTTCTTTTGCTTCGCCAAAAGAAAGTAACCCAAGAAAAGGCGACCTTGGTGCCTGCGTCCCTTCGCTGCGCTACGGGCAACCTGCGGTGCTCGATCCAGGCGGGGTCTGGCTAAACTCGCCTTCGGCTCAAACAACGCCAGCCCTGATCCGCCTGAACCTGCGCTCCTCGGCGCAATCACAAGGGATTGGCAGGCAGAAAACCGGAATCGGGCTCCACAAGGACACGCTATGGCGTGCCCTTGTTTCCTGCATTTGGCTGTTTGTATTGGTTCCCGCTCCCGCTTGCCCCGTGTGGCAAGCCGGGCCACTCCCGGCACCCGACCTCAGTGAGACACCAAAAACCTACGCTGACCCACCAGAACCCCACTCCACCTTCCCCACCACCTCCAGATGCGTCAAATAAACCCGCAAATCAAACTCGTACTGGTGGTACCGGGGCTCCATGTAGGTACACAACTGATAGAACGCCTTGTCATGCGCCTTTTCCTTGATGTGCGCTAGCTCATGCACGGCAATCATCTTCAGGAACTCGGTGGGTACGTCCCTGAAGAGCGTCGCGATGCGAATTTCCCGCTTCGCCTTGAGCTTGTTGCCCTGCACGCGTGAGATGGCGGTGTGCGTGCCCAGCGCGTGTGCGATGACATGGAGCTTGCTGTCGAAGCTGACGTGCGAGAGCGGTTCGGCGTGGCGCAGGTGCTCGTTCTTCAGCGCCATCACGTAGTCGTACAGCGCCTTGTCGGTACGCACGCCATGGGTGTTCGGGTAGCGCGACCGCAACAGTTCACCCAGCTTGCCCTCGGCCAGCAGCTGCTGCACCTGCGCCGCCAGATGAGTCGGGTAGCCCGAGAGGTATTTCAATCGGGCCGGTGTGGCGCTCAATGGCCCGACACTTCCCTGCGCAGGGCGGGGAACAGGATCACGTCGCGGATACTGGGACTGTCGGTGAGCAGCATCATCAGGCGGTCGATGCCGACGCCGCAGCCGCCGGTGGGGGGCATGCCGTACTCCAGTGCGCGTACGAAGTCGTGGTCGTAGTACATGGCTTCGTCGTCGCCGTCGTCCTTGGCCGCCACCTGCGCGTTGAAGCGGGCGGCTTGCTCTTCGGCATCGTTCAGCTCGCTGAAACCGTTACCGAACTCGCGACCGGTGATGTAGAGCTCAAAGCGTTCGGTCACCTCGGGGCGTGCATCGTTGGCGCGGGCCAGCGGTGAAATTTCGGTCGGATGCTCCATGATGAAGGTCGGGTTCCAGAGCTTCTCTTCCACCGTCTCCTCGAAGTACATCACCTGCAGGCTGGCAAGTGACCGGGTGGAGAGACGATCCTTCTCTTCGCCCAGGCCCAGCTTGCGCAGCGCGGCGATGAGCCAGGCGGCATTGTCCACCTGTGCGCCGGCCTCGGTGTGTTTGAGGATGGCCTCGCGGATGGTGAGCCGCTCGAAAGGCTGGGCCAGGTTCACCGGCTTGCCGCCGTAGCTCAGTTGCAGGGACCCCGCCACACGCTGTGCGGCGTCGCGGATCAGTGCCTCGGTGAAGCTCATCAGGTCGGTGTAGTTCCACCAGGCCGCATAAAACTCCATCATCGTGAATTCGGGGTTGTGCCGCACGCTGATGCCTTCGTTGCGGTAGCTGCGATTGATCTCGAACACGCGCTCAAAGCCGCCGACGATGAGTCGCTTCAGATAAAGCTCAGGCGCGATGCGCAGGAACATCTCCTGATCAAGCGCGTTGTGGTGCGTTTTGAAGGGTTTGGCATTGGCACCACCGGGAATTGGGTGCAGCATCGGTGTTTCGACTTCGAGAAAGTCGTGCCTGACCATGAACTCGCGGATGCCGCTCACAGCCTTACTGCGCGCCATGAAGCGCTTGCGGGCGGCCTCGTCGGTGATCAGATCCACATAGCGCTGACGGTACTTGACCTCCTGGTCGGCCATGCCGTGGAACTTGTCGGGCAGCGGCCGCAGGCTTTTGGTCACCAGCCGGATGTGGGTTGCGTGAATGGACAGCTCGCCTGTCTTTGTCTTGAACAGCGTGCCGGTGGCTTCGACGATGTCGCCCAGGTCCCAGTGCTTGAAGGCGTTGTGGACCTCTTCGCCCACGCCTTCGTTGTTGATGTAGACCTGGATGCGGCCGTGCGACGGGCCGAAGGACGAGTCCTGCAGCGTGGCGAAGCTCGCCTTGCCCATCACGCGCTTGAGCATCATGCGGCCGGCCACGTGCACCTGCACTGCGAGCGGCTCCAGCTCCTCTTTGGTCTTGCTGTCGTATTGTTCGAACAGGGCCTGTGCGCGGTGCGTGGGCTTGACGTCGTTGGGGAAGGCGATGCCCTTGCCGTCTGCCTGTTGCTGGCGTATCGCCTTGAGCTTTTCACGGCGCTCGATGATCAGCTGGTTGTCGTCGTGTGGCGTAGCAGGCACAGGTGCGGTTGGCGGGGTGGAGGACATGGATTTGTGATTCTGGAAAAGTGGGCAGACAACAGGCGCTGGCAGGCTGGGCAAAGTGCAGCCATAAAACGACAAAGGTCTGATTTTAAGTTTTTACGCCGTGGCCTGAACAGCGGCGCGGAAAAGCGGCTGCCGGGCGCTGTCCGGCAAGCTCAAAGCGCGATACCGGTGCGCTCCAGAATGTCACTCACCAGCTCCAGCCGCAGCAGGGGGTTGTCCAGCTCCATCAGGCGCTGCTTGAGCTCCAGCGGCATGGGCAGCAGCTCGCACCAGCGGTTGGCGACCCAGCTGCAGTCGTCGAGCTGGTACGGCGCCAACAAAGGCATCTGGTCGGTGGGCACACCGCGGTCCTGCAGGCTCTTGATGAGCTTGCCCAGTGCATCGGCAGTGCCTTGCAGGTCTTGCGGGATCTTTACAGTCTGGTCGTTGGCGACGCAGGTGACGTCGGCAATCCACAGGCCATGCTTGAGTTTTTCGCGGCTGGAAATCTGGAACCGCTGTGCCCCGGTGCAGCTGATGACCATTAGCCCTGGCTGCGGGTTGGCGAAGGCAGTGATGGTGGCCAATGTTCCGACGGCGTTGAACGCCTCGTGCGCGAAGCCATCACCGCTGGGTTTGGCGTCCTTGCCACCCGCTTCGCTGGGCCGGCGCACCTCAGAACCTTCGGTGAGCGACACGATACCGAAAGGCGCGCCAGCCTTGTGGCATTTGCCGATCATGTCGAGGTAGCGGACCTCGAAAATCCGCAGCGGCAGCAGCCCGCCGGGGTAGAGTACCGTGCCCAGCGGGAACAGCGGGAGGGAGTTCAACGTCAGGACATCGGACATGGCGGGATCACATCAATGGCTATGCCGACATCATCCCACGGCAGGACGCTGGGCCCCTCAGGAATCGGCAGGTTTTGAGCAGGATGAAGGGATATCGTCCGCGGCTTGCAAGGTCCGCCTGACGTTGCCGCCGGGGTGGAAATTCAGCTGACCGCGTCAGCCGGCTGACGCAGCAGCATGGCGAGCGAGGAGGCCACGGTCTTGCGCAGTTCGCGCCGATCGCAGATAAGGTCGACCGCGCCCTTGGTCTGCAGGAACTCTGCGCGCTGGAAGCCTTCCGGCAGGGTCACGCGCACCGTGGATTCGATCACCCGCGGCCCGGCAAAGCCGATCAGCGCCTTGGGTTCCGCCATCACGACATCGCCCATGAAGGCGAAGCCGGCACTTACTCCACCCATGGTCGGGTCGGTCAGGACGCTGATGTAGGGCAGCCCTTTTTTGGCCAGCCGCGTCAGGGCGGCATTGGTCTTGGCCATCTGCATCAGGCTGAGCAGGCCCTCCTGCATGCGGGCGCCGCCGGTGGCGGTGAAGCAGATAAACGGCACCTTCTGCTCGATGGCTGCATGCACGCCGCGCACAAAGCGCTCGCCGACCACGCTGCCCATGCTGCCGCCCATGAAGTCGAATTCGAAGCAGGCCACGACCACGCCGATGCTGTGCACGGCGCCACCCATGACGACCAGTGCGTCGGTTTCCTGGGTGTTTTCCAGGGCCTCCTTCAGACGCTCGGGGTACTTGCGGCTGTCCTTGAATTTCAGGGCATCGACAGGCAGCACTTCCTGCCCGATTTCATAGCGACCTTCCGGGTCCAGAAATGCGTCAAGCCGGGCGCGGGCGCCGATGCGGTGGTGGTGGCTGCACTGCGGGCAGACGTTCTGGTTCTTCTCCAGATCACTCTTGTACAGCACCGCCTCGCAGCTCGGGCACTTGATCCACAGGCCTTCCGGCACGCTGCGGCGTTCGGTCGGATCGGTGGGGCTGATTTTCGGTGGGAGGAGTTTTTCTAGCCAAGACATGAAGGTCAGTCCTTGTGGAATGGCTGTGGGCCATGGCGCGGCAAAAAGGGCAAAGCCCGCGCGAGAACGCCATTATGCCGCGCCAACGGGGTTGAAAACCCGGCCCGAAACCTGGCCAAATCAACCCAAAGCAGCGCGAATATCCTTCAGGAAGGCGTGGGCTACGCCCACCACCCGGTCGCGCGGCTCGTTTTCGATCAGCTGGATGATCCTGCTGCCGATCACCACCGCATCGGCCACCTTGCCGATGGCTTTCGCGGTGGCCGCGTCGCGAATACCGAAACCCACCCCCACCGGGATGTTCACATGCTGGCGAATGCGCGGCAGCATGGCCTCGACCGCTTCCACGTCCAGCGTGCCGGCCCCCGTCACGCCCTTGAGCGAGACGTAGTAGACATAGCCGCTGGCGACCTGGGCCACCTGGGCCATGCGGCTGTCGGTGCTGGTGGGTGCGAGCAGGAAAATCAGGTCCATGTTGTGCGCGCGCAGGCGGGCTGCGAACTCCACGCACTCCTCGGGCGGGTAGTCGACGATCAGCACGCCATCGACGCCAGCCTGGGCCGCGTCACGGATGAAGGCGCTTTCAGTATGGCTGCTGCCGTGCTTGATGTCGTAGCGTTCCACCGGGTTGGCGTAGCCCATCAGCACCACGGGCGTGGTGGTGTTCTTCTGGCGAAAGGTACGCACCATCTCCAGTACTGGTGCGAGGCCGATGCCGAGCGCCAGGGCTTTCTCGCCTGCGCGCTGGATGACCGGGCCGTCAGCGCTCGGATCCGAAAACGGGATGCCCAGCTCGATGACGTCCGCGCCCGCATCCACCATGCCGTGCATCAGCTCGGGCGTGATGTCGGCAAACGGGAAACCGGCAGTGACGTAAGGAATGAGTGCTTTGCGGCCGCTGGATTTGAGTGCTGAAAAAGTGGTCTGGATTCGGCTCATTTCCGGACCTCAATGACCTGCTCACCGCCCTTGACAGACTGGCCCCGGCAACTCGGCCGGCAATAGAAGTCGGCGTTGCTCAGGTCCGCCACCGTGCCGATGTCCTTGTCGCCCCTGCCGGAGAGGTTGACCAGGATGCTCTGGTCAATGCGCATGGTTTTGGCGAGCTTCATCGCATAGGCCACCGCATGGCTGGATTCCAGTGCAGGAATGATGCCTTCTGTGCGGCACAGGTAGTGGAAGGCCTGCAGCGCTTCGTCGTCCGTGATGCCGACGTATTCCGCACGACCGATGTCCTTCAGGAACGCATGCTCCGGGCCGACGCCGGGGTAGTCGAGGCCGGCGCTGATGCTGTGCGTCTCGGTCACCTGGCCATCCTCGTTCTGCAGCACATAGGTGCGGTTGCCATGCAGCACGCCCGGCAGGCCGCGCTGCAGCGAGGCAGAATGCTTGCCGCTGTCCATGCCCTCACCGGCGGCTTCCACGCCAATGAGACGCGTGTTTTCGTGGGGGATGTAGGGGTGGAAGATGCCCATGGCGTTGCTGCCACCACCCACGCAGGCAATCACCGCGTCGGGCTGGGGGCCGCCAGTGAATTCCGGCATCTGCGCGATGCATTCGGTGCCTATCACGCTCTGGAAGTCGCGCACCATCATCGGGTAGGGGTGTGGTCCGGCCACGGTGCCGATGATGTAGAAGGTGTTGTCTACATTGGCGACCCAGTCGCGCATGGCTTCGTTCAGTGCGTCTTTCAGGGTCTTGCTGCCGCTTTCCACCGGCACCACGGTGGCGCCGAGCAGCTTCATGCGGTAGACATTGGGGCTCTGGCGCTTGACGTCCTCGCTGCCCATGTACACCACGCATTCCAGCCCGTAGCGGGCGCAGATGGTGGCGGTGGCCACGCCATGCTGGCCGGCGCCAGTCTCGGCAATGATGCGCGGCTTGCCCATGCGGCGCGCCAGCATGGCCTGGCCGATGGTGTTGTTGATCTTGTGCGCGCCGGTGTGGTTGAGGTCTTCGCGCTTCAGGTAGATTTGCGCGCCACCCTGCTCGCGGCTCATGCGCGCGGCGTGGTAAACGGGGGAGGGACGGCCGACGAAGTGCTTGAGCTCGGAACGGAATTCAGCGAGGAACTCCGGGTCGTGCTGATACTTCGCGTAGGCGTCTTTCAGCTCGTTGATGGCATGTGTCAGCGTTTCAGAGACGAAGCTGCCGCCGTAATTCCCGAAATGGCCTGTCGGGTCAGGTTGGTGATAGTCGTACATGGTGTTCCGCAAGTTGGGTGTCGGCGGCGCGCACGGCCGCGACAAACTGATGAATTCTTTCGGCGCTCTTGATGCCCTTGAGGGTGCCACCCCCCGGTGCGGGCACTTCGACGCCGGAGCTCACATCAACGGCCAGCGTGGTGCAACGCGGCCTGACTTGCGCAATGCCATCGGTCACGTTTGCAGGCGTCAACCCACCAGACAAGACGAGGTGAGCGTTGACGCTTGGAGGAAGAAGTGACCAATTGAATGTTTTCCCGCCGCCGCCATAGCCCTCGACGTGGGCGTCGAGCAGAATGGCTTGGGCGGCCTTGAATTCGTCTGCATATTTTACGAGATCGAACGGTTCCTGGCCGGGCGCGGGGTGTTCGTCCAGTGGAATGCGCGCGGCCCGCATGAAGGGCCGCCTGATTGCGGCGCAGTCTTCGGGCGATTCATCCCCATGAAACTGCACCAGAGCCATGGGAATCTCCTCGCAGGCGGCCGTGATCTCTGCCGCAGACGCATTGACGAACAGCAGCACCGGCGTGACGAACGGCGGCAAGCGGCTGGCCAGCACCGCAGCCCGCGCTGCGCTTACGTAGCGGGGGCTGGGTTCGTACAACACAAACCCGACCGCATCCGCCCCGGCCCCCACCGCGGCATCCACATCCTCTTCCCGCGTCAGCCCGCAAATCTTGATGCGGGTTCGGTTGTTCGAAAAGATGCGTTCAGTCATGCTGGCAGCCTCAATTCAGGAACACCGCAGAACCGGCTTTGCCGGGCTGCAGGTGTTGCCCCCGAAGGGGGGATCCGGCTACACGAAGTGAGCCGAGAAGGGGGATAGCCATCGCTCATCATGGTATCCAATCATAAGCCGCCGTCCGCGAAGGCAGCCCGTGATGCGGCTCGTAAACCGGGCCAAGAAAGTACAAGCCGTCGGGCGAAAACGTCGGGGCAGCGGCATCACGGTTGCGCGCTGCCAGCACCTCGCTGATCCACTGCGGTGGCTGGGCGCCCTGACCGACAGCGAGCAGGCAGCCCATGATGTTACGGATCATGTGGTGCAAAAACGCATTAGCTTCGAACTCGAAACGCCAGTAGCGCGCGCCGGTCTCGCCGCGGTTGGAGATGTCGATACGGCGCATGGTTTTCACTGGCGACTTGGCCTGGCACTGCGCGGCGCGGAAGGAGGAAAAATCGTGCTCGCCGACCAGGATGCTGGCGGCCTGCTGCATGGCTGCAGGATCGAGAGGGCGAAATACCCATCCAACCCGCCCCTTTTCCACGCTGGGTCTGACCGGCGATTCCAGCACCACATAGGCATAGCGCCGCGCAATCGCACTGCCTCGGCAATGGAACTCGGCAGGAACCTCGCGCGCCCACTGGACCGCGATGTCATGCGGCAGCAAGGCATTGAGGCCGCGCACCCACGACTGGATTTCGCGCTGCACCGGGGTGTCGAAGTGGACCACCTGCATCAGGGCATGCACGCCGGCATCGGTTCGCCCGGCGCAAAGGGTGCGCACGGGCTGGGCGGTGAACTTGCCCAGCGCCAGCTCGAGCTGGTCCTGCACAGTGTTGCCCGAGAGCTGGCTTTGCCAGCCTTCGTAAGCACTGCCACTGTAGCTGACGCCCAGTGCGATTCGCACGCTCATTGGGCCCCCTCTGGGCGCAGGCTGGGTGCGCTGGAATGCCCGGCGCTCACCACGCGTTCACGACAGGCCGTTCAGGAAGGCTTGGGCCTTGACTTTAAGCGGTCCGGTGGCTTCGGCAACCACCTCTTCGGCCAGAGAGCGTGCGCCGTCCGGGTCGCCCAGTACGCGGAATTCTTCGGCCAGCTGGAACTTGGTTTCCAGCGGGTCTGAGGATGCCGCCGCTGCGTTCTGGGCTGGGCTTTCGGTTGTCGGGCCGAGGTCCAGAGACAGTGAGCCCAGATCGAACTCGAGCATGCCACTGTCGGCAGCCGCCGGTGCGGGCGCAGGGGCCGGCGCAGGTGCTTTGGCTACGACCGGTTTGGCAATGGGTTCCGGTTTGAAATCCAGTCCGTCGGTTGGAAACTCCAGATCAGGCAGAACAGCCGGGGCGGCCGCCACCGGCGCGGGTGCCTGCAGCACCGGTGCTGGCGGGATCGATGCCGCCGGCGCTGGGGCCGGTGCGCGCGGTGGGGCAGCCACCAGCGGCATGGCCGGTGCAGCAGCGGCCATAGATGCCATCGCCGATGGGCTCAGCGGCGCTGCGCCAGACATCGGCGAGGCTGCGGTGTCCGGCTCGTCGTCACCGAGCGAAAAATCAAGATCGAGATCGACGTCGACCGCCGAGGCAGGGGCCGCGGGCTGCGATGCGACAGGGGCCATTGCTGGCGGCACGATGGCTACCGTGGCCGCTGGATTGAATGATTTGCCTGCGCCATCCGGGCGACCGCCTGGCTGATACAGCGCATTGGCCGCATCCAGTTCGCGGCCCATTTCCGTGATGTAGGCCCATTCAGGACCATTGCCCTGCGTGATCTGGAAGGCCTGGGTGGCCACGCTTTCAAAGGCTTTGCCGTCGTGCCTCTTGGCGTAGATTTCTAGCAGTTTGGTGTAGATGGCCACCCGGCTTGGCGTGGTGCGCATGGCCTCCTTGAGGATTTCCTCGGCCTGCAGGTCACGCCCGTAGGCGAGATACACATCGGCTTCTGCGACGGGGTCGACATCACCGGCAGCATCAAGCTGGCTGGGGGAGTAAACCAGAGAGGAGCCGGTGGCTGCGCCTTCGCTGGTGTCAATTCGCTGACCACCACTGGCGCCGAAGAATGAATCTGGCTGCAGGCGGCTTTCGAGGAAAGAGCTGTCGACCTGCGCGCTGTTGTTGTGCTTGCGGTAGCGATAGAAGATGAGACCACCGAGCAACAGCAGGATCGCGGCACCGACAGGCAGGAGCAGCGGGTTCTCGAGCAGGTCGTCCAGCAGGCTGGGCTCTGGCAGGGGTGCCGGCGCAGGCTTCTTGGCGGCGACCGGCGCCGCTGCACTGGCTGTGGCGGAAGGCTGGGGTGCAGCCGTGGCGGGTGCTGCGGACGCAGTGGGTGCAGGCGTCGGTACGGAAACAACAGGTTCGGATGCCGCGGCGGCGGGCACCGGCGCGGGGCTGGCGGTTGGAGCGCTGGCCGCCGGAGCTGGCGTGACGACTGGCGCTGGCGCAGCGGCTACAGGCACTGGCAGTCCAGGCGCGGCTGACGTGGCAGCAGGCGCCGGGGCTGCTGCTGCAGGCGCAGCGACGGGTGCGGTAGTGGGGGCTGGTGCAGCAGGGGATGGCGCCGTCAGTTTGTTCAGGTCGCTGATGTTCTTGGACAGCTCGGCTACCCGGGTGGCGGCATCTTTGGCCTGGCGGTCCTTGGCAATCTGGTCTTCTGCGGCGGACCTGCCCTGCACGGCGCCTTTGGACAGCGTGAGCTTGTCGGGTGTTGCGCCGGCCGGCGCGCGGTCTTCCACCTTGGCCTGCACCCTGCCGCCTGCCTGACGGTCGGCCTCGCCCACCTGGGTGGTCGGTGCGCCCGCTGCCAGCTTGCGGCGGAAGGCATTGAAGTCCTGGCTTTGCGCGACGATGGTCCGGCTGGCCTCGCCTGCGTCGATGGTGCTGGCGGTTTCGGCCGTCGGCATATCGAGCACGGCACCTGCCTTGAGCCGGTTGACGTTGCCGCCAATGAAGGCATCGGGGTTGCTGCGCAGCATGGCCACCAGCATCTGGTCCAGCGAGACGCTGGGCGACTTGTTCTGTGCGGCGATTTTTCCGGCGGTGTCGCCGGCGCGCACCGTCACCTGCTTGTCGCCGGCTGGCATCCTCTCAGGTGCAGGTGCAGGTGCAGGTGCAGGTGCAGGTGCAGGGGCTGGCGCCGGTGCGGGTGCGGGTGCCCGCACGACCGGTGCCTTGGCCGTGGTGGAGGGACGAACCGGTGGCGGGCTGGAGGGATAGACCGGCAGCGGCGCTGGCGCGGCAGACGACAGGGCCGGGGCCACGGGAGCCATCGGAGCGACGGGTGCGCTGCTGCCGGCGCGCAGGCTCGGCGGGTCAAACAGCATGGTGTAGTCGCGGGAAATGCGACCGGACGCCCAGCTGGCTTCCAGGATGACGTCGACAAATGGCTCGGTGACCGGGCGGGTGCTGGACAAACGCAAAAAGGAACGGCCATCGGCCCGGCGCTGGAGGTTGACCTGAATGCCAGTCACCACGTTGGTGTATTCGAGACCAGCCGCCTTGAAGGCGTCGATGGAGGCCACGCCGGCTTTTAGGCTGGCGGCTTCTTCTGTGCTGATGTCCGTGATTTCGACTTCTGCGCGCAGGGGCTCGCCCAATGCGGACTGAACGGTGACGCGTCCGAGCGACAGTGCATCGGCATCCAGCGAGGTCAAGCCACCCAAAAGCGCCACAGCCGCTGCCAGGGCGCCTAAAGTCCGGCGACCGCTGTGTTCGGATGGGGAGGAAGTTGCCGGAGCCCGGTCTGCGTGTAACTTTGTTCTGCTTGAGCGCACAAAAACCTCGATGCATATTTTCGAAAAACAACCTTAACATCAAGGCATTACGCTGACAAGCTAAGACTCCACTTAAGTTCTGGCGCCACGAGTTAGCATCAACTTACAAGTTTTGGATGTTGTCTGACCACAACGTCTTGTCACAGGTCGTTACGGCTCGATGTTACCGCTTCGAGCGTCGCCAGCAGGGCTCCCGTGCCGGCGGCGACGCCCGGGAGGCGCTCAGGCGTCGATCAGGATACGCAGCATGCGGCGCAGTGGCTCGGCCGCGCCCCACAGCAGCTGGTCACCCACGGTGAAGGCGCCCAGATACTCCGGTCCCATGGCCAGTTTGCGCAGGCGGCCGACTGGAATCGTCATGGTGCCGGTCACGGCGACCGGCGTCAGGTCCTTGATGGAAGCTTCCCGCGTGTTGGGCACGACCTTCACCCAAGTGTTGTCGGCGGCAATCATCGCCTCGATATCAGCCAGCGGAACGTCTTTCTTCAACTTGAATGTCAGCGCCTGGCTGTGGCAACGCATGGCGCCGATGCGCACGCAGAAGCCATCCACCGGCGTGGCCGGTGTGCCGAAGCTGGCGCCCTGGCCGAGGATCTTGTTGGTTTCGGCGCCGCCTTTCCATTCTTCCTTGCTCATGCCGTCGCCGAGGTCTTTGTCGATCCACGGGATGAGCGAGCCACCCAGCGGTACGCCGAAATTGGCAGTTTCGCTGGCGTTCAACGACTGTTGCTTACCGAGGATGCGGCGGTCAATTTCCAGAATGGCGGATTTGGGGTCGTCGAGTAGCGCCTTGACCTCATGGTTGAGCGTGCCGAACTGCGTCAGCAACTCGCGCATGTGCTGCGCGCCACCGCCTGACGCAGCCTGGTAGGTCATGCTGGTCATCCACTCGACCAGCCCGGCTTTGTACAGCGCGCCCACGCCCATCAGCATGCAGCTGACGGTGCAGTTGCCACCGATCCAGTTGTTACCACCCTTGGCCAGTGCGTTCTGAATCACCGGCAGGTTGACCGGGTCCAGGATGATGACTGCGTCGTCCTGCATGCGCAGGGTCGAGGCGGCGTCGATCCAGTGGCCTTTCCAGCCAGCGGCGCGCAGCTTGGGGAACACCTCGGAGGTGTAATCGCCGCCCTGAGCGGTGATGATCACGTCACACTTCTTGAGTGCCTCGATGTCAAAGGCGTCTTTCAGGGTCGTCTCGTTTTTGGCCTGCGCCGGAGCCTTGCCGCCCGCGTTGGAAGTTGAGAAGAAGACCGGCTCGATGAGGTCGAAGTCGCCCTCGGCCTGCATGCGGTCGATCAGCACGGAGCCGACCATGCCGCGCCATCCGACGAGCCCGGTGAGATTGCCTTTGAGTTTCATGGAACTGCCCCTTCAAAAAGTGCGAAATGCGACTTTTGGGCCCGGCTCATCGAGCCGGCAGGGCACGACGAACCAGGCTTGCTAGCCTTTAATGGTGGTCGTTTTGGTGGTTTGAACAAAAGCCGGCGCAGCGCCGATTGCGCGCGAGGCGGCAATGGAGCGGGTGAAAGCGGGGCTTTTGAACATGCCCCGATTGTAGCCAGGATTCGGGTTTTCCCGGCTTCAGGCAGCACTGAAACAGCGGCGCTGGCCGCATTTTCAGGGGCCAGTGCTGCAAAAAAACGTCAAGCCGACAACGACAGGGAGACTCTATTTCAGCGCTGCGACTACGGCATCACCCATCTGCGCCGTGCCGACTTTGGTTGTGCCTTCGCTGTAGATGTCCGGCGTGCGCAGGCCTTGCGTCAACACGGCATCAACGGCTTTCTCGATGCGCGCGGCGGCTTCGGGCTGGTTCAGGCTGAAGCGCAGCATCATCGCGGCGCTCAGGATGGTGGCCAGTGGATTGGCCACACCCTTGCCGGCGATGTCGGGTGCGCTGCCGTGGCTGGGCTCGTACAGGCCCTGGTTCCTGTCGTTGAGGCTGGCCGAGGGCAGCATGCCGATGGAGCCGGTCAGCATCGCGGCCGCGTCCGACAGGATGTCGCCAAACATGTTGCCGGTCACGACCACGTCGAACTTCTTGGGTGCCTTGACCAGCTGCATCGCGGCGTTGTCCACATACATGTGGTCGAGTTCGACATCGGGGTACTGCTTGCCGATCTCGGTAACCACGTCTTTCCAGAGCTGGAAGGTTTCCAGCACGTTGGCTTTGTCCACGCTGGTCACGCGCTTGCTGCGCTTGCGCGCCGCCTGGAAGGCGACATGAGCGATGCGCTCGATCTCGGGGCGCGAGTAGCGCATGGTGTCAAACGCTTCTTCCGAGCCGGGAAAGTGACCATCAGGCGCGACGCGGCGGCCTCGCGGCTGGCCAAAGTAGATGTCACCGGTCAGCTCGCGGATGATGAGGATGTCCAACCCCGACACCAGTTCGCGCTTCAGGCTCGACGCATCGACCAGCTGCGGATAGCAGATGGCCGGGCGGAAGTTGGCAAAGAGGCCCAGGTTCTTGCGCAAGCCCAGGATGGCCTGCTCGGGGCGCAGGGGGCGCTCGAGCTTGTCGTACTTCCAGTCGCCCACCGCGCCGAAGAGCACGGCGTCTGCTTCTTTGGCCAGCTTGAGCGTGGCTTCCGGCAAGGGGTGACCGTGGGCTTCGTAGGCAGCACCGCCAACCAGCGCGCTTTCAGTTTCAAATTTCAGGTCGAGTGCGTTCAGCACCTTGACGGCTTCAGCGACGATTTCGGTGCCGATGCCATCACCCGGAAGAATTGCGATTTTCATGATTTTTCCATTCGAGAGATACCGCGGAACCGGCTTTGCCGGGCCGCAGGTGTCGCCCCCTTGAGGGGGAGGCGCCGTAGGCGCTTCGGGGGTGATTATCTAAGCGTGTGTGCCAGCCAGGGCTTGGTGGCCAGACGCTGGGCTTCGAAGGCCTTGATCTTGTCGCTCTGGCGCAAGGTGAGGCCAATGTCGTCCAGGCCGTTGATCAGGCAGTACTTGCGGAAGGCCTGTACCTCGAAAGGCAGCTCTTCGCCCTGCGGCTTGACAATGACCTGGCGCTCCAGATCAACAGTCAGCTGATAGCCTGGGAAGGCCAGCGCCTCGTCAAACAGCTGGCCGACTTGCGTCTCGCTCAGCACGATGGGCAGCAGGCCGTTCTTGAAACTGTTGTTGAAGAAGATGTCGGCGTAGCTCGGTGCGATGATGCAGCGAAAGCCGTACTGGTCGAGCGCCCAAGGGGCATGCTCGCGCGACGATCCACAGCCGAAGTTCTTGCGCGCCAGCAGGATGGAGGCGCCCGAGTAGCGCGGCTGGTTCAGCACAAAGTCCGGGTTGGGCTTGCGTGTGGCCGGGTCCTGGCCCGGAAAGCCGGCATCGAGGTAACGCCACTCATCAAACAGGTTCGGGCCAAAGCCAGTCTTGCGGATGGATTTGAGGAACTGCTTGGGGATGATGGCGTCGGTATCGACGTTCTCGCGGTCCATCGGGGCCACGAGGCCCTTGTGCACGGTGAATTTTTTCATTATTTTTTCGCGGCATTCTCAATGGCCGAGCCGGCCTTTTGCACATCCTGACCCACACCACGGAAGGTGTTGCAGCCCGCGAGAACCAGGCCGAGGCAGACGACGAGCAGAGTGGTGATCTTCTTCATGGAGCTTCTCCTTGGGTAGTGGTGGGGGGGGTCAGACAAATTTCCGGATATCAACAAAGTGGCCGTGCACCGCTGCGGCCGCAGCCATGGCGGGGCTGACGAGATGGGTACGGCCACCCGCGCCCTGACGGCCTTCGAAGTTGCGGTTGCTGGTAGAGGCGCAGCGCTCGCCGGGTTCCAGGCGGTCCGCATTCATGGCCAGGCACATTGAGCAGCCGGGCTCGCGCCATTCGAAGCCTGCGGCGACAAAAATCTTGTCCAGACCTTCGCGTTCGGCCTGCTCTTTCACCAGGCCCGAGCCGGGCACGACCAGTGCCAGTTTGACGTTCTTCGCTACCTTCTGACCGAGCTTCTTCACAACGGCGGCAGCTTCGCGCATGTCTTCGATGCGGCTGTTGGTGCAGGAGCCGATGAACACCTTGTCGATATACAGATCGTTCAGCGCCTTGCCAGGCTGCAGGCCCATGTAGGTGAGCGCCCGCTCGATGGCCCCGCGCTTGTTGGCGTCTTTTTCCTTGTCGGGATCGGGCACGCGATCTTCGATGGACAGCACCATCTCGGGAGACGTGCCCCAGGTCACCTGCGGCTTGATCTGGCTGGCGTCGAGCTCGACCACCGCGTCGAATTTCGCGTCCGGGTCCGAGTGCAGGGTGTTCCAGTAGGAGACGGCCAGGTCCCATTCGACGCCGGTCGGGGACAGCAGACGGCCCTTGACGTAGTCGATGGTCTTCTGGTCCACCGCCACCAGGCCGGCACGGGCGCCCGCTTCGATGGCCATGTTGCAGACCGTCATGCGGCCTTCCATGCTGAGTGCGCGAACGGCCGAGCCAGCAAACTCAATCGTATAGCCGGTGCCGCCGGCGGTGCCGATCTTGCCGATGATGGCCAGCACGATGTCCTTGCCGGTGAGGCCGGGGGCCAGCTGACCTTCGACCTTGATCAGCATGTTCTTCGCTTTTTTGGCCAGCAGGGTCTGCGTGGCCATCACATGCTCGACCTCGCTGGTGCCGATGCCGTGCGCGAGCGCACCGAAGGCGCCGTGGGTGGAGGTGTGCGAATCGCCACAAACCACCGTCATGCCGGGCAGGGTGGCGCCGCTTTCGGGGCCGATGACGTGCACGATGCCCTGGCGTTTGGAGAGAAAGGGGAAGAAGGCAGCTGCGCCGAATTCCTTGATGTTGGCGTCCAGCGTGGTGATCTGTTCCTTGCTCACCAGGTCGGTGATGCCGTCGTAGCCCAGTTCCCAGCCTGTGGTGGGCGTGTTGTGGTCGGCGGTGGCCACGATGGAGCTGATGCGCCAGACCTTGCGACCGGCTTCGCGCAGGCCTTCAAAAGCCTGCGGGCTGGTGACTTCATGGACCAGGTGGCGGTCGATGTAGAGGATGGACGTGCCGTCCTCCTCGGTGTGGACAACGTGTTCGTCCCAGATCTTGTCGTAGAGGGTGCGTCCCATGGTTTTCCTTCGTGGTCTTCGATTTTAGGCGGGCGACAGAACACCTGCCGGTGTGGTTTTTGCGGGGTTGCCAGCGGGCTCGGGCAGGCGGGTCAGGTGGTCGACCAGCAGCCGCGCCGTGAGTGGCAGGGTGGAGAAATCGCGGGCGACCAGCTGGATCTGGCGGTCGGCCCAGTCGTCGAGCAGAGCAACGGCCTCGAGTGCGCCCACGCCGTGCATCAGCTCGAAGGCGCGGCGTGGCATCACACCGACGCCCAGGCCGTTGTCGATCATGCGGCACATGGCGTCCAGCCCGGTCACGTGAATGCGCAGCCGGATAGTGCGACCCATGCTGGCGGCGGCCTCGCGCATTGCCAGATGGATGGAGCTGTTGGCGTGCAGACCCACATGGTCGTCGTCCAGCGTGTCGGCAAAAGCCACCGGGCCGTGACCGGCAAGCCGGTGGCCCCTGGGGACAATCAAGACCAGCTGGTCCTGCCGGTAGGGCAGCACCTGCAGCTCGCCGATGCCGGGGGCGGTGTTGCAGACGCCGAGGTCGGCCGCGCCTTCCTGCACCGCTCGAACGACTTCGGTGCTGAGGTGTTCTTCGAGGTCAATCTTGATCTCACTGTGTTCGCGGATGAACGCGCCGAGGTCTTCCGGCAGAAACTGCACGATGGCCGAGATGCTCGCGTGGACCCGCACATGGCCGCGCACGCCGTCGGCGTATTCGCTGAGTTCACCCTGCATTTTTTCGAGGCTGAAGAGGACGGAGCGGGCGTGGTGCAGCAGGCTTTCACCGGCTGGTGTCAGGTCCACCCCGCGGGCATGGCGGTAGAGCAGCGGGGTGTCGAGCGTGGTCTCGAGGTCAGACAGGCGTTTGCTGACGGCAGACGCGGCAATGAACTCCCGCTCCGCGGCCCGGCCAATGCTGCCCAGCTCGCACACCGCCACAAAGAGCTGAAGCGAGGTCAGGTCAATGCGGCGGGCAAAGTTGCGTTCAGAGCTTTTGATAGACATGGCTGGAAGACATCGCCTTTCACGATGAATCACAATTTTCCCATGCTGTCAGTGGCTTGGCCATCGCCAAATGCGATGGCTGGCCTGCCCGAACGTTGTCAATCTGCCGGTTGAAGGGCGTGGCAAGACGAAAAAAAGCCCGCCGATGTGTGTCTGGCGGGCTTCTTGGTGAGGCTGGCGCCTCGGGGAGGATCAGCGCTGGGCCATGGGCTTGACGTCGCGGGCGACGGAGCCGGTGAACAGCTGGCGTGGACGGCCGATCTTGTACTCGGGGTCGCCAATCATCTCGTTGAGCTGCGCAATCCAGCCCACGGTGCGCGCCAGCGCAAAGATGGCGGTGAACAGCGACACGGGGATGCCGATCGCGCGCTGCACGATGCCCGAGTAGAAGTCCACATTGGGGTAGAGCTTGCGCGAGACAAAGTAGTCGTCTTCCAGGGCAATCTTCTCCAGTGCCATGGCCAGCTTGAAGAGGGGGTCGTTTTCCAGGCCCATCTCGGTCAGCACCTCGCGGCAGGTTTCCTGCATCAGCTTGGCGCGCGGGTCGTAGTTCTTGTAGACGCGGTGACCAAAACCCATCAGTTTGACGCTGGAGTTCTTGTCCTTGACCTGCTTGATGAACTCACCGATTTTCTCGATGCCACCCTGCTTCTGGATGTCGCCGAGCATGTTCAGTGCGGCTTCATTCGCACCGCCGTGGGCCGGGCCCCAGAGGCAGGCCACGCCGGCTGCAATGGCCGCGAACGGGTTGGTGCCCGACGAGCCGCACAGGCGCACCGTGGAGGTGGACGCATTCTGCTCGTGGTCGGCGTGCAGGATGAAGATGCGGTCCAGTGCGCGCTCCAGCACTGGGTTGACCTTGTACTCCTCGCAAGGTGTGGCAAACATCATGTGCAGGAAGTTGCCAGAGTAGCTGAGGTGGTTCTTGGGGTACATGTAGGGCTGGCCCACGTTGTACTTGTACGCCATGGAGACCAGCGTCGGCATCTTGGCGATCAGGCGGATGGCCGCAATTTCGCGGTGCTCCGGGTTGTTGATGTCGGTGCTGTCGTGATAGAAGGCCGACAGGGCGCCGACCAGGCCGGTCATGATGGCCATGGGGTGGGCGTCACGGCGGAAACCGCGCAGGAAAAACTGCATCTGCTCGTTGACCATGGTGTGGTTGGTCACGCGGCTGACGAAATCCTTCTTCTGGTCTGCGTTGGGCAGTTCCCCGTACAGCAGCAGGTGGCAGGTCTCAAGGTAGTCGCAGTTGGTGGCCAGCTGCTCGATGGGGTAGCCACGGTACAGCAGCTCGCCCTTGTCGCCATCGATGTAGGTGATGGCGGACTGGCACGATGCGGTGGACAGGAAGCCCGGGTCGTAGGTGAACATGCCGGTCTGCGCATACAGCTTGCGGATGTCCACGACGTCCGGACCGACGTTGCCGTGGTACACGGGCAGGTCCACATTGGGGCTGCCATCGCTGAAGGACAGGGTGGCTTTTTTGTCGGCGAGCTTCATGGGGTCTTCTTTCTTTCGTATCGGTGTCAAACTCAATTCATCACGACAGGGCTGCCGCACCCGGTGCGGGCGCTGCGGGTCGCAACAACTTTAAGACTTCCAGGGCCTCGGAAGTAGAGGCAACAGTCTGGGCCGCAGGCTCTGCAAGTCCGGCCGGCTCCTTGCGTTGTAGCAACAGGTCCAGCAGGTCGTTGTCGGACAAGTCCATTAAATCATTCAAGCCTTTAGCCTGCCTGACGGTGAGTGTGGCTTCGTGGCGCTGAAAGAAGCGCTCAATGAGCAAGTCGTTCTCTAGCAAACCGCGACGGCAGCGCCACTTGAGCTTGCTCATGGCACGCTCGTCGAGCAGCACGTCATCGTGGTCCATGCAGATTGCCGGTGTCTTAACGGTGGGTGTGCTCAGACCGAGCGCAGCACCATCATTTCCTTGATCTTGCCGATGGCTTTGGTCGGGTTCAGACCCTTGGGGCAGACATCGACGCAGTTCATGATGGTGTGGCAGCGGAACAGCCGGTATGGGTCTTCCAGGTTGTCCAGACGCTCGGCGGTGGCTTCATCGCGGCTGTCGGCGATGAAGCGGTAGGCCTGCAGCAAACCGGCCGGGCCGACGAACTTGTCCGGGTTCCACCAGAAGCTCGGGCAGCTGGTCGAGCAGCTTGCGCACAGGATGCACTCATAGAGACCATTGAGCTCGTCGCGCTCTTCGGGGCTCTGCAGGCGCTCTTTCTCGGGCGGCACGTTGTCGTTGATCAGGTAAGGCTTGATCGAGTTGTACTGCTTGAAGAACTGCGTCATGTCGACGATCAGGTCGCGCACCACCGGCAGGCCGGGCAGCGGCTTGAGCACGATGGTGCCGGGCAGGCTGCGCATGTTGGTGAGGCATGCCAGACCGTTCTTGCCGTTGATGTTCATCGCGTCGGAGCCGCACACGCCTTCGCGGCAGGAGCGGCGAAAGCTGATGCTCGGGTCCTGCGCCTTGAGCTTCATCAGCGCGTCCAGCAGCATGCGCTCGTGGCCGTCAAGTTCGACCTCGATGGTCTGCATGTAGGGTTTGGCGTCGGTGTCGGGGTCGTAGCGGTAAATCTGGAAGGTGCGTTTGGTCATGATGTTCTCGCTTCGGGTAACTGCGTGTGGCGGGGGGCGTTCAGAGCGTGCGTGTCAGAACTTACGTATCAGAACGTACGCGTCTTCAGCGGCACGGATTCCACGGTCAGGGGCTTCATCTGCACTGGCTTGTAGGCCAGGCGGCTGCCTTCGCTGTACCACAGCGTGTGCTTGTGCCAGTCGGTGTCGTTGCGGCCATTCGGATGCTCTGGCGTGTCGCCGTAGTCATCGACGGAGTGCGCGCCGCGGCTTTCCTTGCGGGCTGCGGCAGAGACCATGGTGGCCTCTGCGGCCTCGATCAGGTTCTCCACTTCCAGCGCCTCGATGCGGGCGGTGTTGAATATCTTCGACTTGTCTTTCAGGCCGATGCTGTTCACGCGGCCACGCAAGGCCTTGATCTTGGCAACGCCTTCGTCCATGTTGGCTTGCGTGCGGAACACGCCCGCATGCTGCTGCATGGCCGCGCGCAGGTCGTTGGCGACATCCTGTGCGTACTCACCGTCGGTGGCGCTGTCCAGCCGTGCGATGCGTGCCAGCGTCTTGTCGGCAGCGTCTGCGGGCAGTTCCTTGTGCTTCGTCGTCTTGTTGAATTCAACGATGTGGTTGCCAGCCGCGCGACCGAACACCAGCAGGTCGAGCAGCGAGTTGGTGCCCAGACGGTTGGCGCCGTGCACGCTGACGCAGGAGCATTCACCCACCGCATACAGCCCATTGACCACCTGGCTCTGGTTGTTCGCATCCTGCGTGACCACCTGGCCATGGATGTTGGTCGGAATGCCGCCCATCTGGTAGTGGATGGTGGGCACCACGGGAATCGGTTCCTTGGTGATGTCGACGTTGGCGAAGTTGTGGCCAATTTCGAACACCGAGGGCAGGCGCTTCATGATGGTCTCGACGCCCAAGTGGGTCATGTCGAGGTTGATGTAGTCCTTGTTCGGACCGCAGCCGCGGCCTTCCTTGATTTCCTGGTCCATGCAGCGCGACACGAAGTCGCGCGGTGCGAGGTCTTTGTAGGCGGGCGCATAGCGCTCCATGAAGCGCTCGCCATTGCTGTTACGCAGAATCGCGCCTTCGCCGCGGCAGCCTTCGGTGAGCAGCACGCCGGCACCGGCCACGCCAGTGGGGTGGAACTGCCAGAACTCCATGTCTTCGAGCGGAATGCCGGCGCGCGCTGCCATGCCCAGGCCGTCACCAGTGTTGATGAAGGCGTTGGTCGAGGCGGCAAAGATGCGGCCGGCACCGCCGGTGGCGAGCAGCGTGGTCTTGGCTTCGAAAATATGCAGGTCACCGGTTTCCATTTCGAGGGCGGTCACGCCGACCACGTCGCCAGCGGTATCGCGGATCAGGTCCAGGGCCATCCACTCGACGAAGAAACTGGTTTTTTCCTTCACGTTCTGCTGGTACAGCGTGTGCAGCATAGCGTGGCCGGTGCGGTCGGCGGCGGCGCAGGCGCGTTGCACGGGTTTTTCGCCGTAGTTGGCGGTGTGGCCACCGAAGGGGCGCTGGTAAATCGTGCCGTCCGGATTGCGGTCAAACGGCATACCCATGTGTTCCAGGTCGTACACCACCTTCGGGGCTTCGCGGCACATGTACTCGATGGCGTCCTGGTCGCCGAGCCAGTCGGAGCCCTTGACGGTATCGTAGAAGTGGTAGTGCCAGTTGTCTTCGCTCATGTTGCCGAGCGAGGCGCCAATGCCGCCCTGTGCTGCCACCGTGTGCGAGCGGGTGGGGAACACTTTGGACAGCACGGCCACGTTCAGCCCGGCACGGGCCAGCTGCAGCGAGGCGCGCATGCCGGAGCCGCCGGCGCCGACGATGACGACGTCAAATTTGCGCTTGGGAAGATTGGATGTAGCGGTCATGTTGTTGAGGTCTCTGGATTCAGATACGGCCGGGATGGGCTGAAGTGGATGCGCGGGAAGGCGCCGCAGTCTTGGGTGCGGTTACAGGCGCCACAGCACCTGAATGCCCCAGCCAGCGCAGCCGACCAGCCAGACGATGGTGAACACCTGCAGTGACAGGCGCAGCCAGACGGGCTTGATGTAGTCCATCCAGATGTCGCGCATGCCAACCCAGACGTGATAGAGCAGGGCAATGATGACGGCGAAGGTCAAGACCTTCATCCACTGGGCAGAAAAGATACTGGCCCACTTGTCGTAGCCGATCGGACCTTTGCTCAGAATCACCTGTGCCAGCAGCAGCAGGGTGAAAAGGGCCATCAGGACGGCAGTGACGCGCTGGGCGAGCCAGTCGCGCATGCCGTAATGTGCGCCGACGACGATGCGCTTGGAGCCATAGTTGACAGACATGTGTATTCCCTTGAATCAGTGGTCGGTGATCAGTACAGGCCGAACAGCTTGGCGCCGAGGATCAGCGTGAGGCCGATGCTCAGTGCCAGGGTGACCGCTGCCGAGCTCTTGCCGAACTCCTTGCTGGCCGCCGAATGGTTGGTGTCCATCCAGAGATGGCGCAGACCGGCGATGAAGTGATGCAGGTAGGCCCAGATCAGTGCCAGTGCAGCCAGCTTCCAGATGAAGCCCGGCAGACCCAGCATGCCGGCGTTGAAGGCACCCTTGAATTTCTCGAAAGAGATTTCAGAGGAAATGGAAGTGTCAAACATCCAGAGGATGAAGGGCATCAGCAGGAACATGATGGCGCCGCTGATGCGATGCAGGATGGAGACGATGCCTGCGAGGGGGAGTCGGTAGGAGGGTAAGTCGGTGAGCGCGTTGATGTTGCGGAACTCAGGCCGTTTGGGACGCTGTTTGGATGCCAGCTCTGTCATTGTGTGGACTTTCTTGGATGGACTGAAAGGCAATCGGGGATGCAATTGCCAACCAGCGATTTTAATTCTATTGCAATGCAGCAATGGTGCTTTGACGCGTTGATCGCTAAACCGCGATGAGGAATCAGGTATTTCGCTTATCGGAAGTCATGCGTGATCGTGGATGAATGCGTGAAAAAATGCAGTGAAAAACACACGAAAAAAGACCTGAAAAAGACGAGAAAAAATGCACGGAAAACCAGCTGGCTCGTATGGATCTGACGGCCATCTCTACTCAGTGTCTCAACTCAGTTCATTTTTGTAGTGATGGGTGTCTGTGCGATAGAGTCCGCGGCGCAGCTCCATGGGGAGGTCGTTGTAGGTGTAGGCGATGCGCTCCACGCTGAGCAGCGGTTCACCGACGGGCACGTCCAGCAACGCAGCTGATGCCGCGTCTGCCGCAACAGCCCGGATTTTTTCTTCCGCGCGCACCATGCGCACACCGAATTCGGTTTCAAACAGCGCATACATAGGACCGCGGTAGGTGGACAGCCTCTCTGCAGTCAGCCCCTTGAACGGCCCACCGGGCAGCCACACGTCTTCCAGGATGGTGGGTGTGCCCTGGAACGCGAGCACGCGGCGCAGCTGCAACACGCCATCGCCGCTGCGCATCGACAGCGCCCGTGCGATGTCGGCAGGCGCGCGCAGGCGCTTGCAATCGATGATGTGTCGGTCGGCCGGCCCCTCGCTGCTGGTGTCGCCGGTATCGGGCATCAGCTTGAGGAAGCGGTATTGCACATGCTGCTCGGCATGCGTGGCGACGAAGGTGCCCTTGCCCTGGCGGCGGACCACCAGGTTTTCTGCGGCCAGCTCGTCGATGGCCTTGCGAACCGTGCCCTGGCTGACGCGAAAGCGCGCAGCCAGATCCATCTCGCTGGGGATCGCCTCGCCGGGCTTCCATTCTCCAGACTGCAGGCTTTGCAGGATCAGCGTCTTGATCTGCTGGTAAAGCGGGCTGAATGCCGGCCCTGCGTTGGTGGAAGCAGCGGCATCAGGCGCCAGGAGGGCAGGGTCCGCGCTGGAGGAAGAGGTGATGGCCATGAGGGTATTGCGGGTTGAAACAGGCCTGGACGGCAGCGCTGCGGGAGGTCTGCGCGCTGGTCCGAAAAGGCCTGAATCAGGGGTGAATCATATCTTATATAAGACATAAGACAAATTGACGTCTCAGGGTTTTCGCGGGTACACTTGAAGGCTTGTTGCGGACCGCCTGTGCCCTCGTTGCCGGTGGCTCTGTCTCCAGTTTCACATCACTACCTTCTCGGAGATTCCCATGAGCAAAAAGCCCGTCCGCGTTGCCGTCACCGGTGCCGCAGGTCAAATCGGTTACGCCCTGCTGTTTCGCATTGCTTCGGGCGAAATGCTCGGCAAGGACCAGCCCGTCATCCTGCAACTGCTCGAAGTCCCGGTGGAAGGCCCGCAAAAAGCGCTCAAGGGCGTGATGATGGAACTCGAAGACTGTGCGTTTCCGTTGCTGGCCGGCATGGAAGCCCACAGCGACCCGATGACCGCCTTCAAGGACACCGATTACGCGTTGCTGGTGGGCTCGATGCCGCGCAAGGCCGGCATGGAGCGTGCCGAGCTGCTTTCAATCAACGGCCAGATTTTCATTGGTCAGGGCAAGGCCCTGAACGCCGTGGCCAGCCGCGACGTCAAGGTGCTGGTGGTGGGCAACCCCGCCAACACCAATGCCTACATCGCGATGAAGAGCGCGCCTGATCTGAAGCGCGGCAACTTCACCGCCATGCTGCGCCTGGACCACAACCGCGCCCTGAGCCAGGTCGCCGCCAAGACCGGCAAGGCCGTGGCCGACATCGAGAAGCTGTGTGTCTGGGGCAACCACTCGCCCACCATGTACGCCGACTACCGTTTCGCCACCATTGGCGGCGCCTCGGTCAAGGACATGATCAACGACCAGGACTGGAACGCCAACACCTTCCTGCCCACCGTGGGCAAGCGCGGCGCTGCCATCATCGAGGCACGTGGCCTGTCGTCGGCTGCTTCGGCCGCCAACGCCGCCATCGACCACATGCGCGACTGGGCCCTGGGCACCAACGGCAAGTGGGTCACCATGGGCATCCCTTCTGATGGTCAGTACGGCATCCCCAAGGACACCATGTTCGGCTTCCCCGTCACCTGCGCCAATGGCGAGTACAAGGTGGTCGAGGGCCTGTCCATCGACGAATTCAGCCAGACCTGCATCAACAAGACGCTCAAGGAACTGCAGGACGAGCAAGCTGGTGTTGCCCATCTGCTGTAAATGACCCAACCGCTGCATCCACGCGAGGTACTTCTCGGCGCCCAGGCGCAGACCAGCCAGTTGCCGGTCTGCGACCACTACAGCGGCGTGGAAGCGCGGATGCGCAAGAGCCTGCAGCTGCAGGCCGACATGATCGACGAGTTCGGCGCCTGCGTGTTCGACGTGACGCTCGACTGCGAAGACGGCGCGCCCGTCGGCGGCGAGGCCGAGCATGCGGCGATGGTGGTGGCGCTGGTGGCCCTGGCCAGCAAAAAAGCCCGTGTGGCGGTGCGCGTGCATGCGGTCGACCATGCGGCTTTCGAGTCTGACGTCGCCAGCATCGCCGGCAAGGTGGCAGACCGGCTGTGTCACCTCATGGTGCCCAAGGTGGAGTCGCTGGACCATGTGCTCAGGGCCGTCTCTGCGCTCGATGCCGTGGGGGCCGACGAGTTGCCCGTGCATGTGCTGATCGAGTCGCCACTGGCCGTTCGCAACGCGTTTGAGATTGCGGCGCATCCCCGGGTGCAGTCGCTCAGTTTCGGCTTGATGGATTTCGTGTCAGCCCACGGCGGCGCGATCCCGGCGGACGCGATGACCAGCAAGGGGCAGTTCGCCCATCCGCTGGTGTTGCGTGCAAAGCTTGAAATCGCCGCAGCCTGCCACGCGCACGGCAAGGTGCCATCGCACTGCGTGGTGACCGAGTTCAGCGATGTCGGCGCGATGACCACTGCCGCGCGCCATGCGGCGCAGCAGCTGGGCTACAGCCGCATGTGGAGCATTCACCCCGGCCAGATCCGTCCGATCCTCGAGGCTTTTGCGCCGGGCGAGGCCGAGGTTGACGCGGCCACCGGCATCATCGCAGCGGCTGAAAAGGCAGGCTGGGCTCCGATCAGTGTGAATGGTGTCTTGCACGACAGGGCCAGCTACCGCTATTTCTGGCAGGTTCTTGAGCGCGCCCATCAGACCGGGCGCCGCTTGCCGGCCGAAGCGCAGGCTTACTTCACGACGGCGCTGCATTGAGTTCTGCTCTGCCATGAGGTCTTTCACCATTGGTTACCTGCTCACTCGCTTTCAATTCCACAATGCAAGTCCCATTCATCGCTCACGTTCACACTGCGAGACAACCATGACCCTTGCCTTGATTTCACGCCCTTCCAAGTCGGTGACCTTGACTGCCGTGCTGGCTGCAGGCTGGCTGCTGTGCAGCGCCGGCAACGCGGCAGCGCAGACCGCTCCAGCCAAGCCAGCGACCCCCGCCAAGAAAGAAGCGAAGAAGCCGGTGGTCAAGAAGCAGCCGGTCATCAACCCCACCGCCCGCACCAGCCTCAAGAGCGAGGCGAAGAACATGGCGGCCGGCATCGAAGCGGCCGAGGCGGCCTTGACCCCTGCAGAGCTGGCGATTGCCGAGCGTGTTGAGGTGGGTACCTTGCCCTGCGAACTCGGCGCAGCCGTCACCGTGACGGCTGATCCCAAGGTGCCGGGTTACTTCGATGTGCTGGGCAAGAGCTTCAAGTTCCGCATGTTCCCGGTGGCCACCACCACAGGCGCGATCCGCTTGGAAGACCAGCGATCAGGTGCGGTGTGGCTGCAATTGGCGAACAAATCGATGCTGATGAACCAGAAGCTGGGCGTGCGCATGGCCGACGAATGTGCCAGCCCGGCGCAGCGTGCGGTGGCTGAAGCGATCCGGCTGAACCCACCGGTCAGCGTGCTGGACACGCCTGCGCCAGTGGCGGTTCCCCAGCCGGTCGCTGCTGCGACGCTGCCTGCGGATGCTGCCGTGGTCGCGCCTTCAGCGGCAATTCCACCGGCAGTCGCTCCAATGGCGCCAGCAGCTGCAGTGCCATCTCCGGTTGTACCGGTTGCACCGGCCACAGGAGCCGCTGCCAACGCTGCCAAATAAGCCACATGAGGCAGATCAGGTCGACAGGGTGCTCCTTCGTTTCGTCCCACTGAAGCCCAACGCCATCCGTTTTATTCCATCTTTTCACCGTTTCCAGTTACCCCCGCTTTTTGATCACAGGAGAAGCCCGCATGTCATCTGATTTCTTGCAAACTTACCGCCAGCACACCGCCGAACGCGCGGCCCTAGGCATTCCACCGCTGCCGCTGTCGGCGCAGCAGACCGGGCAGGTGATTGAGCTGCTCAAGAACCCGCCAAAGGGGGAAGAGGCTTTCCTCGTCGACCTCATCACGCACCGCGTGCCCGCTGGCGTGGATGATGCTGCCAAGGTCAAGGCCAGCTATCTCGCCGCCGTGGCGCACGGCACCGAGAAATGCGCGCTGATCTCCCGCAAGGACGCCACGCACCTGCTCGGCACCATGCTGGGCGGCTACAACATCAGCCCGATGATCGAGCTGCTGGACGATGCCGACACCGCCGTGGCCAGCCAGGCCGCGACGGGTTTGAAGAACACGTTGCTGATGTTCGACCAGTTCCATGACGTCAAGGAAAAGGCCGACAAGGGCAACGCCCATGCCAAGGCGGTGCTGCAGAGCTGGGCCGATGCCGAGTGGTTCACCAGCCGCCCTGAAGTGCCGCAGTCGATCAAGCTCACCGTCTTCAAGGTGGCAGGCGAAATCAATACCGACGACCTGTCGCCCGCACCCGACGCCTGGAGCCGCCCTGACATTCCGCTGCACGCGCTGGCCATGCACAAGAACGCCCGTCCTGGTGTCACGCCTGAAGAAGACGGCAAGCGTGGCCCGGTGAAGTTCATTGAAGACCTCAAGTCCAAGGGCAACCTGGTGGCCTACGTCGGTGACGTGGTCGGTACCGGCTCATCCCGCAAGTCCGCCACCAACTCGGTGCTGTGGTGGACGGGTGAGGACATTCCTTACGTACCCAACAAGCGCTTTGGCGGCATCTGCCTCGGCGGCAAGATCGCGCCGATTTTCTACAACACCATGGAAGACTCCGGTGCGTTGCCGATCGAACTCGACGTGAGCCAGATGGCCATGGGCGACGTGATCGAGCTGCGTCCTTACGAGGGCAAGGCGCTGAAAGACGGCAAGGTGATCGCCGAGTTCCAGATCCGCAGCGATGTGCTGTTTGACGAAGTGCGTGCCGGCGGCCGCATTCCGCTGATCATCGGTCGCGGCCTCACCGCGAAGGCCCGCACCGCGCTGGGCCTGCCCGTCTCCACGCTGTTCCGCCTGCCGCAGAGCCCCGCCGACAGCGGCAAGGGCTTCACGCTGGCCCAGAAGATGGTTGGCCGCGCCGTGGGTTTGCCGGCTGGCAAGGGCGTGCGCCCCGGCACCTATTGCGAACCGCTGATGACCAGCGTTGGCAGCCAGGACACCACCGGCACCATGACGCGCGACGAGCTGAAAGACCTGGCTTGCCTTGGCTTCAGCTCCGATCTGGTGATGCAGTCCTTCTGTCACACCGCTGCTTACCCGAAACCGGTCGACGTGAAGATGCACCACGAGCTGCCCGAGTTCATGCGCACCCGCGGCGGCATCAGCCTGCGCCCGGGCGACGGCATCATCCACAGCTGGCTCAACCGCATGCTGCTGCCCGACACTGTCGGCACCGGTGGTGACAGCCACACCCGCTTCCCCATCGGCATCAGCTTCCCGGCCGGCTCTGGCCTGGTGGCCTTTGCCGCCGCCACCGGCGTGATGCCGCTGGACATGCCCGAGAGCGTGCTGGTGCGCTTCAAGGGCAAGATGCAGCCCGGCGTCACGCTGCGCGATCTGGTCAACGCCATTCCGCTGTACGCGATCAAGGCCGGTCTGCTGACCGTGGCCAAGCAGGGCAAGAAGAACATCTTCTCGGGCCGCATTCTGGAGATCGAAGGCCTGCCAGACCTGAAGGTCGAGCAGGCGTTCGAGCTGTCCGACGCGTCTGCCGAGCGCTCTGCCGGTGGTTGCACGGTGCACCTGAACAAGGAGCCGATCATCGAGTACATCACCAGCAACATCACCATGCTCAAGTGGATGATTGCTGAGGGCTATGGCGATGTGCGCAGCATCAAGCGCCGTATTGCTGCCATGGAAGCGTGGCTGGCCGATCCACAACTGCTCAAGGCCGACCCAGACGCCGAGTATGCCGCCGTGATCGAGATCGATCTGGCCGATATCCACGAACCTATCGTGGCCTGCCCGAACGACCCCGACGACGTGAAGACGCTGTCTGATGTGGCCGGCGCCAAGATCGACGAGGTGTTCATCGGCAGCTGCATGACCAACATCGGCCACTTCCGCGCGGCCTCCAAGCTGCTCGAAAACAAGCGCGACATCCCCGTCAAGCTGTGGATGGCACCGCCCACCAAGATGGACGCCAAGCAGCTCTCCGAAGAGGGCCACTACGGCGTGCTCGGCTCGGCCGGTGCGCGCATGGAAATGCCGGGTTGCAGCCTCTGCATGGGCAACCAGGCGCAGGTGCGTGAAGGCGCCACCGTCATGTCGACCAGCACCCGCAACTTCCCGAACCGTCTGGGCAAGAACACCTTTGTGTATCTGGGCAGCGCGGAGCTGGCAGCGATTTGCTCCAAGCTGGGCCGGATTCCGACCAAGGCCGAATACATGGCCGACATGGGCGTGCTGACCGCCGCCAGTGACACGGTGTACCAGTACCTCAACTTTGACAAGGTGAAGGATTACACCGATATGGCAGACACCGTGAAAGACGGCGTCGCTGCCTGAGGCGCTGTCCACCTGATTCGCCCAGTTCAGTTGTCCGGTTGAGTTGGCCAGGCCTCGCGCCTGACTGACCGCTGGACCGACTGGCCGTGAAAGCCGTACCCCTCGTCGGGGTACGGCTTTTTTCATGGCGCCAGCGCCATGCCGTGGCGTCTTGTCAGAAGGCGCTCAGCCGCATGCAGCCCTCGCCCATCACAGCCCCTCCGGGAGCGGGTGAACGATACGCACTTCCGAGCCATCCACGAACTTCACGTACCAGAATTCTGGAAAGTCGGGCCGATTCGGGCGCACGTAGCTCACGTTACCGGTAGAGATGTGCACGGTGCTCGCCCCCTCGTCTGGCGGGGGTGCAAGGTAGTGGCGCCTTGCCTCCACCATGCCGCCAATGCTGGTGGTCACCCAGGCGATGGACTCGGTCACCGCGTTGACCACCGTGCCTTGACCCAGCATGTGGATGATGGTGTGGCCGACCAGGCCGGCGCGCGAGGCTTCGACATACAGCACGGCCGAGCGGTTGATGCGCAGGTCATCAGGCGCCGCCGGGTCTGTGGCCTTGTTGAATGAAACGAAGGGCAGCGTGGACATGGATGTCATGACATGTGGAGTTCCTTGTGCTCCCCCATGCGGGGTGGCTTGCCCGTGACGGCAGCGGTAGCGATCTTCATGATCTGCACCATCTTGCTGTCCGTGACATCCCAGTACTCGGCATGCGTGATGTGCACTTTCAGCAAGCCCAGGTCGGGGTCGTTGACGCCCCCCGGGAACCAGGCCTTGGCCACAGGTGACCACAGAGCCTGCTTCTTGGCCGGGTCGTCGATCACAGCCGCCTGGCCTGATACCGACACATAGCTGTCGTCGTCCGGGTTGGCATACGAGACATTGACGGTCGCGTCCTGCTGCAGGCTTTTCGCCAATTCGCTTTGACGCGAAATGAAGAAATACAGTTGCGAGTCTTCATCCGGTGACTTGTTCTGGGTGGTCAGGGGGTGGCTGTGCAGCATGCCGTTGGCATGCCGGTGCGTGAGCATGCCGAACTTGATGTCCTTGATGAGTTTCCAGAGGGCCTTGTGGTCGCTCGTGTCGTGATGGGGCGTGGTCATGGCAACTCCGTGCTGTGGTGGTAATGCTTCAGCTTAGGCAGTGCAACTGGCTGGCCTCATGAGACATGACCCCCAGGGTTTGTCAGTCAGGGCCGACACAGGCCGGTGTGCTGCTCCGCATGGGCCAGCGCCTGCGGCTTTGCCCCAAACTTTCCGGGCAAGGGCATGCCTGCCAGAATGGAGGTCGCCAAGGGCTGCTCACGCCGTTGTCATACCTTTCGCATTTGCAAAAATAGCGTTAACAGGCCCTCATCCAACCCAAGGAGTCCATCATGGCCAAATCGTCGCCAAACGCGTCTGCTGGTGTTCATGCCTTCGCCTCCACCCTCAAGACGTTCAAGACCGCGTCCGGCAAGACCGGCAAGTTCTACTCGCTGCCGGCGCTGACGAAACAGTTTCCGTCAATTGCCCGCCTGCCTGTGTCGATGCGCATCGTCCTCGAGTCCGTGCTGCGCAATTGCGACGGTAAACGCGTCACCCCGACCCATGTGGCCGAGGTGTCCCGTTGGGCACCGAAGGCCGAGCGCACGCAGGAGATTCCGTTTGTCGTGTCCCGAGTCGTGCTGCAGGACTTCACCGGTGTGCCGCTGCTGGCTGATCTGGCCGCCATGCGCAGCGTGGCCACCCAGCTGGGCAAAAACCCCAAGGCCATCGAGCCGCTGGTGCCGGTGGATCTGGTGGTGGACCACTCGGTGATGGTGGACCACTATGGAAAGAAAAATTCGCTTGACCTGAACATGAAGCTCGAATTCCAGCGCAACCGCGAGCGCTATGAATTCATGAAGTGGGGCATGCAGGCCTTTGACACCTTTGGTGTGGTGCCACCCGGCTTCGGCATCGTGCACCAGGTGAACCTGGAATACCTGGCGCGCGGTGTGCATAAGACTGCCGATGGCGTGTACTACCCCGACTCCCTGGTCGGTACCGACAGCCACACCACCATGATCAACGGCATTGGCGTGGTCGCCTGGGGCGTGGGCGGCATCGAGGCAGAGGCCGCCATGCTCGGGCAGCCGGTGTATTTCCTCACGCCCGACGTCGTGGGCATGGAGCTCACTGGCCGCCTGCGTGAAGGCGTTACCGCCACCGACCTCGTGCTGCGCGTGACCGAGACCCTGCGCCGCGAAAAGGTGGTGGGCAAGTTCGTTGAATTCTTCGGCGAAGGCACACGCACCCTGGCGTTGCCTGACCGCGCCACCATCGGTAACATGGCGCCGGAATACGGCGCCACCATGGGCTTCTTTCCGGTGGACGAGAAGACCATCGATTACTTCAAGGGTACCGGCCGCACGAAAGATGAAATCGAGGCCTTTGAGGCCTACTTCAAGGCGCAGGGCCTGTTCGGGGTGGCCAAGTCGGGTGAGATTGATTACTCGCAGGTCGTCAAGCTGGACCTTGGCGATGTGACGCCCAGCCTCGCCGGCCCGAAGCGGCCGCAGGATCGCATCGAGCTGGGCCGGGTGGCGGGGCAGTTCAAGTCGCTTTTCAGCAAGCCCATTGCAGAGAACGGCTTCAACCAGCCTGCGGCCATGCTGGCCACGCGCCACCTGCTGCGCCACACCGACCAGGGCCGTGCAGACACAGTGCCAGGCACGCCCCCCACGCCGGCCGGGGCGCCACGCATGGTGGTGGAGATGGAGGGCAGTCGGCCCACGCTGGCCAGCGCCCACACCGAAACAGTTCCCTTGGCTGCGGCCAAGACGGACATCACCATCGGCAACGGCGACGTACTGATCGCAGCCATCACCAGTTGCACCAACACCTCAAACCCGAGCGTGCTGCTGGCGGCGGGGCTGCTGGCCAAAAAAGCGGTCGAAGCAGGTTTGAAGGTGCAGCCGCACATCAAGACATCGCTGGCACCGGGCTCGCGCATCGTCACCGAGTACCTGACACAGACAGGGCTGCTGCCCTATCTGGAAAAACTGGGCTTTGCGCTGGCTGGCTACGGCTGCACCACCTGCATCGGCAATGCGGGCGACCTCACGCCCGAGATCAATGAGGCCATCACCAAGGGCGATCTGGTGTGCGCGGCCGTGCTGTCGGGCAACCGTAACTTTGAAGCCCGTATCCACCCCAACCTGAAAGCCAACTTTCTCGCCAGCCCGCCGCTGGTGGTGGCTTATGCGATTGCCGGCACGGTGATGCGCGACCTGATGACCGAGCCGGTCGGCAAGGGCAAAGGCGGGAAGGACGTTTATCTGGGTGACATCTGGCCGACCAGCGAGGAAATCCACCAGCTGATGAAGTATGCGATGAACGGCAAGGCCTTCCGCGAGAACTACGCCAAGGTCAAGACCGAGCCAGGAAAACTGTGGGAGCGCATCAAGGGCGTCGAAGGCGCGACGTACACCTGGCCTGCCAGTACCTACATCGCGGAGCCACCGTTCTTCAAGGATTTCACGATGGCGGTGGGCCAGGCGGGCAGCGTGGACGTGAAGGGCGCGCGCATCATGGCGCTGTTTGGTGACTCCATCACCACCGACCACATTTCGCCCGCCGGCTCCATCAAGGCCAGTTCGCCAGCCGGCCTGTGGCTGCAGGCCCATGGTGTGCAGATGGCTGACTTCAACAGCTACGGTGCGCGGCGCGGCAACCATGACGTGATGATGCGCGGCACCTTCGCCAATGTGCGCGTGAAGAACCTGATGATTCCGCCGGGTGCGGACGGTTCGCGCGAAGAGGGCGGCGTGACGCTCTTTCAGCCCGGCGGCGAAAAGATGTTCATCTATGACGCGGCAATGAGGTACATGGCGGCGGGCACGCCCACGGTGGTGCTGGCCGGCGAGGAGTACGGCACCGGCTCGTCGCGCGACTGGGCCGCCAAGGGCACGCAGTTGCTCGGCATCAAGGCGGTGGTGGCGCGCAGCTTTGAGCGCATCCACCGGAGCAATCTGGTGGGCATGGGCGTGCTGCCGCTGCAGTTCAAACCCGGTGACTCATGGCAAAGCCTGGGGCTGACGGGCAACGAGCTGATTGATGTCATTCCGCACCCGGAACTCAAGCCGCAGAGCGAAGCGAGGCTCGTGATCACGCGTGCCGATGGCTCACGCGACGAGGTCACGGTGATCCTGCGCGTCGACACCCCCATCGAGGTGGACTACTACCGCAATGGCGGCATCCTGCCTTACGTGCTCAGGCAGCTGCTGACCTGATGGCCCGGGAAGTACTGATCTCTGGTGCCGGGATCGGCGGTCTGGCTGCGGCCCTCGCTGCATCGCGCGCTGGCTGGGATGTTCGTGTGGTCGAGCGTGCCGACGTGTTCAGTGAGGTGGGCGCCGGCATTCAGCTGGGGCCCAACGCGGTGCGCGTCCTGCAGGGCTGGGGCTTGCTCGATGCGCTGCGCGGTGTGGCAGCATTTCCGGATCGGCTGGAGGTGCGCTGCGCCATCACCGGACAGGCGCTTGGCGTTTTGCCGCTGGGTGAGACCATGGTGCAGCGTTACGGTGCGCCCTATGCCACGGTGCATCGTGCCGATCTGCATGGCCTGTTGCTTGCGGCAGTGCAACAGCTGCCGGTGCGGCTCCATGCGGGGCGCGCACTCGCGTCCTTCAGTCAGACGGCCGAGGTGGTGACGGTGCGGTGTGAAGGCGGCACCGAAGTGGAATGCGATGCGCTGATTGGCGCCGACGGCCTGTGGAGCGCGGTGCGCCAGCAACTGCTGGGCGATGGCCTGCCACAGCCCAACGGTCATCTCGCCTATCGCGCGCTGGTGGCGCAGCAGGGCTTGCCCGAGCGGCTGCGCAGTCAGTGCGTGACCGCGTGGCTGGGGCCGCGCATGCATGTGGTGCAGTACCCGGTGCGTGGTGGCGAGTTTCTCAATGTCGTGGCGTTTGTCGAAGGGACCGCACCCGACAGCATCGACAGCTGGGACCACAGTGCCAATGCGAAAGACCTCGCCGTTGGCATGGCGGGTACGGCCGCGCCCCTGCAGGATCTGCTGCAGGCGATCCATCACTGGCGTCTGTGGGTCATGAGCGACCGCCCACCCATGCAGGGGGCGCACCAGCACGCGCTCGGCCGTGTGGCCTTGCTCGGCGATGCTGCGCATCCGATGCGGCCCTATCTGGCCCAGGGCGCCGGCATGGCACTGGAAGATGCGGCCGAGCTGGGGCGCGCCCTGTCGATTGCCAATGACCCCGCTTTTGACGTGCCGGTGGCGCTCCAGCGCTTTGCACTCAACCGCTGGCAGCGCAACGCGCGCGTGCAGGCGAGGGCGCTACGCAACGGGCGGATTTTTCATGCGGATGGCGTCATGCGGAGGGCGCGCGATGCATCGCTGCGCCTGCTGGGTGAGCGGCTGCTCGACATGCCCTGGCTGTATGGAGGCCGTCAGGGTACTTCCCATTAATGAGTTTTTCAGGAGACACTTCATGAGCAATGACAACAACAGCAAGGTGGCACTGGTCACCGGCGCAGGCAGCGGCATTGGCAGGGCGGTATCGCTCGCGTTGCTGAAAGAGGGTTACCACGTGGTGCTGGTCGGGCGGCGGCTGGAAGCGCTGGAAGCTGTCGCCGCCGAGGCGGCTACCGATCGCGCCCTGCCGATGGCGGCGGATGTGAGCCAGCCCGAGTCAGTGCAGGCGCTGTTCGAACGCATCCAGCAGACCTGTGGCCGGCTGGACCTGCTTTTCAACAACGCAGGCGTCAACGCGCCCAAGGGCAAGCTCGAAGACATCAGCTTTGCCGACTGGCAGCGCGTGGTGGACATCAACCTCACCGGCTCGTTCCTGTGTGCGCAGGGAGCGATTCGCCTGATGAAGTCACAAAACCCGCAGGGTGGCCGCATCATCAACAACGGGTCGATTTCAGCGCACGCACCACGACCCGATTCGGCGCCTTACACGGCAACCAAGCACGCCATCACCGGGTTGACCAAATCCATCTCGCTGGACTGCCGCGCCTACAACATCGCCTGCGGCCAGATCGACATCGGCAATGCGCTGACCGAACTGTCGGCGCGCATGACCAAGGGCGTGCCGCAGGCCAACGGCGAGATCGCGGTCGAGCCGATGATGGATGTCAGCGAAGTCGCCGCCGCAGTGGTGCACATGGCAGCGCTACCGCTGTCGACCAATGTGCAGTTCATGACCATCATGGCCACGAAGATGCCGTTTGTGGGGCGGGGCTGAAACCCCAGCGGCTGAAATACTCGCCGGTCGTTAGCCGACGCGGCCGAGCAAAAGGTACTCCATCAGTGCCTTTTGCGCGTGCATCCTGTTCTCAGCCTCGTCCCAGACGACGGACTGGGGGCCATCGATAACGTCAGCTTCGACCTCTTCGCCGCGGTGGGCGGGCAGGCAGTGCATGAAGAGTGCGTCGGGTTTGGCCGCCTTCATCATCTCGGTGTCCACGCACCAGTCGGCGAATGCCTTCTTGCGCGCTTCGTTCTCAGCCTCGTAGCCCATGCTGGTCCAGACGTCGGTGGTCACCAGGTCGGCGCCCGTACAGGCTTCCATCGGGTCCTTGAACACTTGATAGCTGTCGGCCGAGCGGATGCCGGCAATCGACTGGTCCACCTCGTAGCCGCCGGGCGTGCTCAGGTGCACCTTGAATCCGAGGATTTCACTGGCCTGCAGCCAGGTGTTGGCCATGTTGTTGCCGTCGCCCACCCAGGCCACAGTCTTGCCCTTGATCGAGCCGCGGTGCTCAATGTAGGTGAAGATGTCGGCCAGAATCTGGCACGGGTGGAACTCGTTGGTCAGGCCATTGATGACCGGCACGCGCGAGTGCGCGGCAAAGCGGTCGATCTTGGTCTGCTCGAAGGTGCGGATCATCACCAGGTCCACCATGCGGCTGATGACCTTGGCGCTGTCCTCAATCGGCTCGGCGCGGCCCAACTGGCTGTCGCCGGTGGTCAGGTGCACCACGCTGCCGCCCATCTGGTACATGCCGGCCTCGAAGCTCACGCGTGTACGGGTCGATGCCTTCTCGAAGATCATCGCCAGCGTGCGGTCCACCAGTGGCTGGTGCTTCTCGTAGGTCTTGAACTTCTTCTTGATGATCGCAGCGCGTTCAAACAGGTAGGCGTATTCGCCCGCATCGAGGTCGTTGAACTGCAGGTAGTGGCGGATCGCTGGCTTGTCCTGGGTAGCGGTCATGCTGCTTTTTCTTTCAGAAACTGCTTGATCAGCGGGCACAGGATGGCGACCACTTCATCGGCTTCTGCGGTGGTCATGATGAGGGAGGGCACCAGGCGGATCACGCTGTCGGCGGTCACGCTCAGCAGCAGGCCATTGTCGGCGGCGCGCTTGAGGAGGTCGCCGCAGGGCATGGCCAGCTCAATGCCCAGCATCAGCCCGCGGCCGCGCACTTCCTTGACCTTCTTGCTGGTCAGCTCCGCTGCGAGTTCGCGTTCCAGGGCGGCGCGCAGGTGTTTACCCACGCGCTCGGCGTTGGCCAGCAAGCCGTCTTTTTCCATGATGCGAATGGTTTCGACGCCGGCCCGCATCGCCAGCGGGTTACCGCCGAAGGTCGTGCCGTGGTTGCCCGGCTGGAAGATGTGCGCCGCCTTGGGGCCAGCCACCACCGCGCCAATCGGAACGCCAGAGCCCAGGCCCTTGGCCAGCGGCATCACGTCAGGCTTGACGCCCGACCACTGATGCGCAAACCACTTGCCGGTGCGGCCCATTCCGCATTGCACTTCGTCGATCATCAGCAGCCAGTCGCGTTCGTCGCACAGCGCGCGCACCTCGCGCAAGTAGTCGTCGGTCATCGGGTTGACACCGCCTTCGCCCTGTATGGCTTCAAAGAACACGGCCACCACGTTCGGGTTGTTGGCCGTGGCCGCCTTGATGGCGTTGATGTCGTTCAGCGGCACGCGGATGAAACCCTCGACCAGCGGGCCGAAGCCGGCTTGCACCTTGGGGTTGCCGGTGGCACTCAGCGTGGCAATGCTGCGGCCATGAAAGGCTTTTTCATAGACAACCACCTCGGGCCGTTCAATGCCCTTGTCGTGGCCGAACTTGCGGGCCAGCTTGAGGGCGGCTTCGTTGGCTTCGAGGCCCGTCGAGCAGAAAAACACGTTTTCCAGCCCCGACAGTTCAACCAGCTTGGTGGCCAGCGTTTCCTGCAGCGGCACGTGGTAGTAATTGGAGGTGTGGATCAGCTTGGTCAGCTGGTCTTGCAGGGCGGGCACCAGCTCGGGGTGGTTGTGGCCCAGGGTGTTGACGGCAATGCCGCCCAGCGCGTCGAGATAGGCCTTGCCATTGACATCCCAGACGCGGCAGCCCTGGCCGTGCGACAGCGCAATCGGCAGGCGGCCGTAGGTGTTCATCACGTGGGGCGAAGCGGCTTCAACGGGGGTGGGCAGGGCTGCGTTCATGGGTTGACTCCGGGCAAGCAATGGAAAAACAAAGGGATAACAAGGCAAGGGAGGCTGATTTTAGGGCTAGCCATCCGGGCCGCCCGTGACGATTGTGCATGGCTGCAATGCGTGCAACCGCACTTTGATCGGGGGCGGGTGCGATGTAGTGGCCCGTCTGACCGGTCTCTCCGGACGGTCACAAAAGGCGCCAAGTCTTATATAAGATTGAGATAGAATTGTGTTGCGCTGCAGCAAGGGCAACATCCGGCCTTTCCCCGCTGGCTGGCGTGCCCAACCTTCCACCCGATGGTCTCCTCCTCCGCCAAAGAAGTCTTCATTCAGGGCATTACCCGCGACGGAAAGACCTTCCGGCCCAGCGACTGGGCCGACCGCCTGTGCGGCGTGCTCAGCCAGTTCCGCCCCGGCGGACCGCAGCCCGGCAGCCACCTGACCTACTCGCCCTGGTGCGTACCGACGGTCATCAACGGGGTGAAATGTGTGGTCGTCAACGCTGAACTGCGTGAGGCCGAACCGATGGCCTGGGACTTTGCCATCAACTTTGCCAAAGACAACGATTTGCAGATGGCCGAGGCCTGCCTGATTCCGGACCTGCCGCCGCGCTGAAAGCGCCAGTCGGCAGGCGCGGTGCTTTGTACCCACCAACAAAAAAGCCGTCTTTCGACGGCTTTTTTGCTTCACTTTGAGCGCACCCTGCAAAACGGCGGACAGTCTGCTTGAGGCTGTCCGGGCGGTTTGCCTGAACTGGTCAGGCGGCCTTGGCGGGAGCCAGTGCCAGGGCTTTCACCTTGGCAGACAGGCGGCTCTTGTCGCGTGCGGCCTTGTTCTTGTGGAAGATGCCCTTGTCGGCAACCGTATCCACAATGCTCTGGGCCTTGGCGAACAGGTCTTTGGCCTTGTCCTTGTCACCTGCTGCAACGGCTTTTTCGACGTTTTTCACAGCGGTACGGTATTTGGAGCGCAGCGAGGTGTTCGCCGCGTTGAGTTTGATGTCCTGACGGACGCGCTTGCGGCCCGAAGCAAGGCGCGGGTTCTTTTTCTTGGGTTTGGCGGTAGCCATAAATAGTTTCCTTTAATCCTGGGGAGGAGTCTGCGGATGTTCAAAGCGAAGCCTTCTATTATAGCGCCCCCACGGTCGTGCACTTCGTGTCACTCCCTGCCCCCCGAGGGGGCCGTCCGCCTGTGGCCCGGCTAAGCCGGTTCCACGGCTCCGCTGGTGAATACCGAGTTCCGCGGTCGCCTGCGGATTCCGTTCGCTCTGAGCCCGTCGAAAGACACCTGTGACGGGCATCCGTGCGTCCTGAGGTATCGAAGGATATTCCTGATCGGGAAGCCCCGCCTCAGTAAGAGCCCAGCCGGTAAACTCCGTCAGTGTCACTTTTCAAAGCCGCCTCCACCGTCTCCCTGTTCACGCTGGTCTCCCGAATCACCGGTCTGGCGCGGGAGCTGCTGATTGCCTCGACCTTTGGTGCGAGCGCCATGACGGATGCGTTCAATGTGGCCTTTCGCATTCCTAACCTGTTCCGGCGGCTGTTTGCCGAGGGGGCTTTCAGTCAGGCGTTTGTGCCGGTTTTGGCGGCCAGCAAGGCCAAAAACGGGGAGGAGGCGACCCGTGTGCTGATTGACCGCGTGGCCACTGTGCTCACTTGGGCGCTGCTTCTGACCTGCGTGGCGGGTGTGGCCGCAGCGCCGGTGCTGGTCTGGGCGATGGCCAGCGGCCTGAAGCAGGATCCGCGCGGCTTTGAGGCAGCGGTGTTCATGACGCGCTGGATGTTCCCCTACATCGGCTTCATGTCGCTGGTGGCGCTGTCGTCAGGGGTGCTCAACACCTGGCGGCGTTTTGCCGTGCCGGCGGCCACGCCGGTGCTGCTTAATGTGTCGATGATTGGCGCCGCCTGGTTTTTGGCCCCGTGGTTCAAAACGAAAGGCATCGAGCCGATCTATGCGCTGGGCGCCGGCGTGATGCTGGGCGGGGCACTGCAACTGGCGGTGCAGGTGCCGGCGCTGGCGCGGCTGGGTCTGCTGCCCTCCATCGGGCTCGGCTGGTCTGCGCTGCGTGCGGCATGGGCTGACGAGGGCACCCGCAACATCGCGCGGCTGATGGTGCCGGCCTTGCTGGGCGTCAGCGTGGCGCAGATATCGCTGCTGATCAACACCCAGATCGCCTCCCATCTCGCGACTGGCAGCGTGAGCTGGCTGACCTATGCCGACCGCCTGATGGAGTTCCCGACGGCCCTCCTCGGTGTGGCGATTGGGGTGGTGCTGATGCCGCAGCTCGCCGCCGCCAAGGCGGCAGACGACGCCGAGCGCTATTCATCCATGCTGGACTGGGGCCTGCGCATCGTGGTGCTACTGGCGCTGCCGTGCGCCGTGGCCTTGCTGACCTTTGCCCAGCCGCTGGTCGCCACGCTGTACCACTACGGCGCCTTCACCGACCGCGACGTGCAGCAGACCACTGGTGCGCTGATGGGCTACGGCGTTGGCCTGTTGGGGCTGGTCGCCATCAAGGTGCTGGCGCCCGGGTTTTATGCCAGCCAGGACGTCAAGACACCGGTGAAGATTGCCGTCGTGGTGCTGGTCATCACGCAGTTTTTGAACGTGGCGCTGGTGCCACTCTTTCAGCAGGCGGGCCTGGCGCTGGCCATCGGGCTGGGTGCGCTGGTCAATGCCATCTGGCTGCTGGTGGGGCTGATCCGTCGTGGCAGTTATTCCCCTGCACCGGGTTGGGGCATGTTTGCCGCGCGGGTGGTCGGTGCCAGCGCACTGCTGGGGGCTTTTTTGCTGTGGGCAGCCACCGCAGTGAGCTGGGTTGGCATGAAAACCCAGGCGCTGGAGCGCATCGGGCTGCTGGCGGCCGTGCTGGCCGTGTCGGCGCTGCTTTACTTCGGGACGCTTCGCTTGTCCGGCCTGCCGCTCAGGCAGTTGTTGCGGCGCTGAAACGCCTCGCACAAGATATTCCTGAGCCGTCCCCCAAGCCATACCCGCGGGCTCGCAAGCGGTACGGCTTTATGAGACAGTAGTGCCATGCAACTCAATCTGGCTGTACCGTCCCCGCTGCAGTACTTCTCCTGCCTCGTGGAAAGCGATGAGCACTTTCCCCTGCTCGAAGCAGCCATCTGTCTGGCGCAGGACGAATACCCCGATCTGGATGTGCAGCAGGTGCTGGGCGATGTCGATCAGCTGCTGGCGCGGCTCAAGCGCCGCCTGCCGGCCGATGCGCCTGCCTTGCAGCGGCTGCGCGGCCTCAACCAGTTCTTCTTTCACGACCTGAGCTTTGGCGGCAACGTCAATGACTACTACGACCCGGACAACAGCTACCTGAATGCGGTGCTGCGCACGCGGCGCGGCATTCCCATCACCCTCGCAGTGCTGTGGCTGGAACTGGCTGTGGGCCTGGGTCTGAATGCCCGCGGTGTGGCCTTTCCGGGGCACTTCATGGTCAAGGTCAACCTGCCGAAAGGTCAGGTGGTGATCGACCCGTTCAGTGGCCAGTCACTCAGCCGGGAAGAACTGGCCGAGCGGCTGGAGCCCTTCCGCCAGCGCAGTGGCGCCGCCGACGATCTGGATGTGCCCATGGGGTTGTACCTGCAGTCGGCTGCGCCGCGCGACATCATCAGCCGTATGCTGCGCAACCTGAAGGAAATCCACAAGACGCAGGAAGACTGGCTGCGGCTGATTGCGGTGCAGGACCGCCTGATCGTGCTGCAGCCCGAGGCCTGGATTGAATACCGCGACCGGGGGCTCGCCTGGGCGGCGCACGGTGACTCGGTGCGTGCGGTGGCCGACCTCGAAACCTATCTGGCCCATGCCGAGGACGCGCTCGACATCGATGCCATGGTGGAGCGGCTGATGGAGTTGCGCCGCGGCGAGTGTTGAAAGCTCAGGAGCCGGTCTGGCGCTTGAGGAACTGCGGAATCTGCAGTCCATCCGGCAAATTCACACTGCGCGACAGCGTGGGCGCACTGGACGCCTGCACCGGCTGACTGACCGCCCGTGCCGTGCTGCGGGCCGACAGGCGTGCGCCATGCACCAGCGATTCCTGCGCTGGCATCAGGCTGCCCGGCAGCGAGCTGCCGAGGCGCGTCGGCGCCGCAGCTGGCAAGGTTTGCTCCCGCAGGGGCCGGCCGCCCAGCACGCGAGGCCCGTTCTGTGCGGGCGAGCTGGCCAGCGGGGCAGGGTGCGCAGATGCCATGCCCGTCATGGCGCCAGCTGCCGCAGCACCGTGCGCTGCGGAGTCGTTGGCGGCCTGCGGGGCATAGAGGGTGGGCCGCAGCCAGTCGAGGATCGGTTGCCACTGCTCCAGGTCGGCGGCGACCGCGTTGCCCGGCAAATCAAAAATGGTCATGCCCCGCTCCAGGCTGCGCACATAGAGCTGCGTTTCGCGGAGCACACCGAGGAAGGGCAATTTCAGGTCTTCAGACCATTGCCGCAGTGTTTCGGCGGCGTTGGTGCGCGCGTCGATGCGCATGCCAATCGTTGCAAGGCGGCAGCGTCCGCTGGCGACCCGCGGCAGCGCCATCAGGTCCGCATGGCAGGCGGCGGCAGATTCGCGGTCAAACATCGAATGGCACACCGGCATCAGGATGGCGTCTGCAAACATCACGACGCGCGCCAGCTCAAAGCCATGCATGCCGCCGGGGGTATCAAGCACCACATGGGTGATGCCGGTGGGCACACGCAGCATGTTCTTCTGGTCAACTGCCCATGGGGCGATGGCGGGCAGTGCCGGGTCGCGCCGCTTGAGCCAGCTGCGCGCCGACTGCTGCCGGTCGACGTCGCCCAGCATCACCGAGCTGCCGTTGCGCGCGCACCAGGCGGCCACGTGCGCAGCCAGCGTGCTCTTGCCGCTGCCTCCCTTGCGGTTGACGACTGCGATGACCGGCATGAATGCTCCTGAAGCGAACCAGCGGTACAGTTTGATACAAAGGAGTTAAAAAGTCCAGTCCACCCCGATTCAATGGGCGTTGGGTGCTCGTTTTTTCGTAGCAAAAAACGGACGTTGAAGTTGTATTGGGGCTGAATGCCTCGATTCACGCCGTAGCAGAAGGCGGGAGTGCGCTGTTGGCGCAGGGGACCCGCTCAGGCGACGACGACTGGCGCGCCCTCGCCACGCGGGGCGATCACGCCAATCTCATAGACCTTTTCGCCCGCACTGCGCAGGGTGCTGGCTGTGGCGGCTGCATTGGCGGCGTCCACCACCACCACCATGCCAATGCCGTTGTTGAAGGTGCGGTTCATCTCGAAGTCGTCGATGCCAGCGGTCTTCTGCAGCCAGGCAAACAGCTCGGTCTGTGGCCAGCTGCCTTTTTTCAGGTGGGCGGCCGTGCCTTCGGGCAGCACGCGTGGGATGTTCTCCAGCAGGCCGCCACCGGTGATGTGGGCCAGCGCTTTGATGGGGTGAGCGTTCAGTGCCGCCAGCACGTTCTTCACGTACAGGCGGGTCGGCTCCATCACCGCCTGCTTAAAGGGCTTGCCGTCCAGCGCGGCGGGCAGGTCGGTGCCGGCGCGCTCGATGCACTTGCGCACCAGGCTGAAACCGTTGGAATGCACGCCGCTGGACGCGAGGCCCAGCACCACGTCGCCGGGTTTCACACTCTGGCCGGTCAAGATTTTGGATTTTTCGACTGCGCCCACCGCAAAGCCTGCCAGGTCGTATTCGCCGGCCGGGTACATGCCCGGCATTTCAGCGGTTTCGCCGCCAATCAGCGCGCAGCCCGAGAGCTCGCAGCCGCGGGCGATGCCGCCGACCACCGCTGCGGCGGTGTCCACATCGAGCTTGCCGCAGGCGAAATAGTCGAGAAAGAAGAGCGGCTCGGCGCCCTGCACCAGCACGTCGTTGACGCTCATCGCGACCAGGTCAATGCCCACGGTGTCGTGCATGTTCCACTCGAACGCGAGCTTGAGCTTGGTGCCCACGCCGTCGGTGCCGCTGACCAGTACTGGTTCCTTGTAGCGCTTCGGTACTTCAAACAGGGCGCCAAAGCCCCCAATCCCCGCCAGCACGCCTTCGCGCATGGTTTTTTTGGCCAGCGGCTTGATGCGCTCAACCAGCGCGTCGCCGGCGTCAATGTCGACACCGGCGTCTTTGTAGCTCAGGGGGGTGGAGGAGGGGGTGGTCATGGTGTGCAGCAGAAGGGTGGGCTTGCGGTGAGGGGTCCAAGGAGGGGAACGCACGTCCTGTCAGCCCCGGCAAGCCCGATAGAATTGAGTACTGGATTCTAAAGGCTGCGCCTGCGGCCCCTCGGGACCAGCCGGAGCTGGCGCGGATGTCGCATGGATGTCGTTTCAGGCGCCATGGCGCTTGCGCCGCGTCTGTTGTGGGCGCTGCGAGCTGGACTTCCTTCAAGGACCTATGCAATTTTCCTCTACGCAAAAGCGTGCGGCCACCTGGGGCCTGATCGCTGCCGTCGCCGTACTGGCCTTGTGGCTGCTGGGCCCGGTGCTGACGCCCTTTGTGGTGGCGGCGGTGCTGGCCTACGCCCTGACGCCGCTGGTGAACCGGCTGGACTATTTTGGCAAAGGCCGGCTGCCGCGTGTGGTGGCAGTGGTGGTGGTCGAGGTGCTGTTCATCCTCACGTTGCTCAGCCTGTTTTTGCTCATCATTCCCATCATTGCCAAGGAACTGCCCATCCTGCGCGAGCAGTTGCCGCTGCTGGCGGACCGGTTGAACACGCACCTTGCGCCTTGGCTCAAGCAACTGGGGCTGAATGTGGCGCTCGACGTGGGCAGCGTTAAGGCCTTCGTGCTCAAGTACCTCAACGCTAACTTCGAGGACGCGTTCGGTTCCCTGCTGTCTTCGCTGAAGCTCGGCGGCAGTGTGGCTCTGGCGCTGGTCGGCAACGCGGTGCTGATTCCCGTGGCCCTGTTTTATCTGCTGATGGACTGGGACCGCTTTGTTGCACGCATTGTGGAACTGGTGCCACCGCATCTGCGCAGTGGTTATGACAGCTTCACCGAAGAGGCCGACGGCGTGCTTGGCCAGTACCTGCGTGGCCAGCTGCTGGTGATGGGCGTGATGGCGGTTTTCTATTCGGTGGGTCTGGCGCTGTTCGGTCTGGATCTGGCGGTGCCCATCGGTGTGTTCACCGGGCTGGCGATGTTCATTCCTTATGTGGGTTTCGGGCTGGGCCTGGTGCTGGCGGTGCTGGCAGGCGCACTGCAGTTTTCTGCGCTCAAGGTGCTGGTCATGGTGGGCGTGGTCTATGGCGTGGGTCAGGTGCTGGAAAGCCTGTACCTCACACCGCGACTGGTCGGTGAGCGCATTGGCCTGCATCCGCTCGCCGTGATTTTTGCCTTGCTGGCGTTCGGGCAGGTGTTTGGCTTCATCGGCGTGCTGATTGCGCTGCCGGCCAGCGCGGTGCTGCTGGTGGGTATCCGCCGGGTGCGGGTCAGTTACCTCGCCAGCCAGCTGTACAACAAGACGGGTTGACGGTGTGTGTGGTGACCGCTTCCGTGTGGGTGAAAGCGTGAGATTGCCGTGAAGCAGATCGCGCTGGACATTGGCCTGGCTTCGGCCCCGTCGTTCGCCAATTTTTTCGGCGGACCGAACGAGGCCGCGCTCAGCCATCTGGAGCTGTGGGCCGGCAACACGCTGCGCTCGCCTGTGCCCACCTACCTGTGGGGCGAAGCGGCCAGCGGCAAGACGCACCTTCTCAAGGCGGTGCGGGAAGCGCTGCGCGAGCAGGGTGCGGCCAGCGGCTGGCTGGATGCCTCGATGCTGGAGCCACCTGAGTACAACAACGGATGGGCGGCGGTGATTCTGGACGACTGCCACCTCTACACCGCCGTGCAGCAGCAGGCCGCCTTCAACTGGTTTGTGAATGCCCTCAACGCCGCCGATGGCCGCCCCCGCTGGGTGCTGGCGGCTGGCACCGTGCCGCCCGCCGATCTGGCCCTGCGTGAAGACCTGCGCACCCGCCTGGGCTGGGGCCATGTGTTTGCGCTGCAGGCCCTGACCGAAACCGAACGCCGCGCTGTGCTGCGGCGCGAGGCGGATGCCCGCGGCGTGTTCCTCAGTGATGAGGCGATGGACTTCATGCTCACCCGCTTCTCGCGTGACCTCGGCAGCCTGATGCAGTTGCTCGACCAGCTCGATGCCTACGCCCTGCAGACCAAGCGCGCCATCACCATCCCGCTCATCAAGTCCATGCTGGAAAGTGAATGACCCCAAAGAAAAAAGTTGCCCTGTTTGACCTCGACCACACGCTGATTCCGAAGGATTCGGACTACGAATGGGGCGAATTCACCATTGCGCTGGGCTGGTGCGACAGCACCGAGTTCAAACGCCGCAACACCGAGTTCTTCGAGCACTACCGGGCTGGCACACTCGACATCCACGACTATGTGCGGTTTGCCACCCAGGCGATTCGCGAAAAGGGTGCAGTGGCTTCCGCCGCGGCGCATGTCCGCTTCATGGAGGAAGTGATCCGGCCTGTCATCACCCCCAAGGCCCTGCAGCTGGTGAGCGGCCACCGCGCAGCCGGCGAAGAGGTGGTGATTGTCACCGCCACCAATGAATTCGTGACCCGGCCGATTGCCAGCGTGTTTGGCGTGGCGGAGCTGATTGCGGTGGAACTGGCGCGCGACGACAGCGGCTGGTTCACCGGCGAAATCAGGGGCACGCCCTCGTTCCGCGACGGCAAGGTGACCCGCGTGGAACAATGGTTGGCCACCCGCGGACTGGGCTGGGGTGATGTGGACACCACCTTTTATACCGATTCGATGAACGATCTGGCCCTGCTGGAGCGGGCCACCCACCCGGTGGCCACCAACCCCGATGCGCGCCTGCGGGCCCTCGCCACAGAGCGTGGATGGCGCATACTTGACCTGTTTATCTAGTTCCCCATGATCAAAAAATTCATCGACAAGCTGTTCGGCAAGTCTGGCAGTTCAGATTCGGCAGCGAGCGCCAAGCGGGTCAAGAAATCTCCTTACGGACAGCGACAGGACGTCGGTCCCGCCGAGCACGGCATTGACGTCAAGCTCGTGGATGACCGCGCCATGGACGTGGTGCGCACCCTCAAGGACGCCGGCTATGAGGCCTACATCGTTGGCGGCGCGGTGCGCGACCTGCTGGTCGGCTTGCGCCCCAAGGATTTCGATGTGGCCACCGACGCCACGCCCGAGCAGGTCAAGAGCCTGTTCCGCCGCGCCTTCATCATCGGCCGGCGCTTTCGCATCGTGCATGTGGTGTACGGCCGCGGTCGCGAACACGAGGTGATCGAGGTCTCCACCTTCCGCGCCCATCTCGACAGTGCCGATGCCGAGCAGGTCGGCGGCAACGAGCGCACCAGCAAGAGCGAACTCGCCGGCATGAAGCACGCGGTGGATGCCTCCGGTCGTGTGCTGCGCGACAACGTGTGGGGTCCGATCGAGCAGGACGCCGCCCGCCGCGACTTCACCATCAATGCCATGTACTACGACCCGGAAACCCAGATCGTGGTCGACTATCACAATGGCATCAAGGACGCGAAAAAGAAGATCATCCGCATGATCGGCAACCCGGTGGTGCGCTACCGCGAAGACCCGGTGCGCATCATCCGCGCCGTGCGCTTTGGCGCCAAGCTCAGCGCACTCGGCTTCAAGTTCGAGGACAAGACTGCAGCCCCGCTGCGCGAGATGAAGGGCCTGCTGGCCGATGTGCCGCAGTCGCGCCTGTTTGACGAAATGCTCAAGCTGTTGCAGACCGGCCATTCGATCGCCAGCATTGCACAGCTCAAGACGCTGGGCCTGGGCACCGGCATCTACCCACTGCTGGACGTGGTGGTGCAAAGCGCTGACGAGCCTTTCCTCAAGCTGGCTCTGCAGGACACTGACCGCCGCGTGGGTGAAGGCAAGCCGGTGGCGCCCAGCTTTTTGCTGTCGTGTGTGCTGTGGGCCGACGTGCGCGAGGGCTGGGAGCGCCGCATGCGTCAGGGCGAGCACGTCATGCCGGCCCTGCAGGATGCGATTGACGACGCCTTCAACGCGAGGATTGGCGATGTCTCCGGACGCGGCAAGCTCGGCACCGACATGCGCGAAATTTGGACCATGCAGCCGCGCTTTGAAAAGCGCACCGGCAGTGCGCCTTATTCGCTGCTGGAGCAACCACGCTTCCGCGCGGGTTTCGACTTCCTGCGCCTGCGCGCCCAGACCGGCGAGATCGACACCGCGCTGTCTGAATGGTGGGAGACCTTCAGCACCGCCTACGACGACGAACGCCACGCGATGATTGAGCAGGTACGGCTGGAGCAGCAGCAAAAACCGCAGGCCCCACGCGTGCGCGTCAAGCGCGTCGAGGGTGATCGCGCGCCTGCCGCCAGCCACGCGGCTGAGCGTGCGACCGATCCGTCTGACGGCCCTGCAGACGCAGAATCTGGTGAGGCAGCGCCTGCGCGCAAGCGCCGTCGTCGCCGCAAACCGGGCAACCGCAGTGCTTCCGGTGCGGACGGTGGCGGCTCGGCGGCCACTGGTGCTGACAGCGGCGAGTAGGCTGTGCCTGCGGAGCTTGTGCGTCCGCCCGTCCGCGCCTACGTGGGCCTAGGCGCCAATGTTGGTGATGCCCATTCGGCGCTAAAGGCAGCGGTCAATGCCATGGCCGCATGGCCTGACACGCAGGTGGCCGCCTGCTCTGGCGTTTACAAAACTGCACCACTCGACACCGACGACGGCAGCGAAAAACCAGCCGCTGGCGACGATTACCTCAACGCAGTGGTGGCGCTGGACACCACCTTGACGGCCCCGGCGCTGCTGACCCGGCTCCAGCAACTGGAGCAGCAGGCCGGCCGCGAGCGGCCCTACCGCAATGCCCCCCGCACGCTGGACCTCGACTTGCTGCTGTACGGCAGTGGCACCGTGGATTCAGCCGCGTTGACGGTGCCGCACCCACGCATGCAGCAGCGGGCTTTTGTATTGGTGCCGTTGGCCGAGATTGCGCCGGCACTGGTCAGCCCCGCGTCGCTGGCGGCCGTGGCGCACCAGGCCATCACGCGAGTGGGTGCGTTTGTTGGTTGACCTGACTCAGGGGGCCAGCCGCTCCCGCAGCCAGCCGCCATTGGTCTGCAGGGTATATCGAAGCCGGTCGTGCAGGCGGCTCTTGCGGCCTTGCCAGAACTGCCAGTTGTCCGGCTTGAGCCGGTAGCCACCCCAATGCGGCGGGCGCGGTGGCTGCAGCATGAACTTGGCGCCGTATTTGGCGGCGTTGGTCACCAGCACGCTGCGGCTGGCAATCACCTCGCTCTGCGGGCTGGCCCAGGCGCCGATGCGTGAGTCCAGTGGCCTGCTGTGAAAGTAGGCATCGCTCTCCTCGTCAGAGACTTTCTCCACCACGCCTTCAATGCGCACCACACGCTCCAGCTCAACCCAATGGAACTGCAGGGCGGCGTAGGGGTTGCCGGCAATTTCCTGACCCTTGCGGCTGTCGTAGTTGGTGTACCAGACGATGCCGCGCTCGTCATAGCCCTTAATCAGCACCACGCGGGTTGATGGCCGCAGGTTGCTGCCGACGGTGGCCAGCGTCATCGCGTTGGGCTCTGGCACCTGGGCGGCGACGGCTTCATTCAGCCACTGGCCGAACTGCTTCATCGGGTCGGCGTGCGAGGCATCTTCATTGAGTTCCGCGCGCTCATAGCTTTTGCGGAGATCGGCGATGGAAGTGGATGGGTCTGACATACTGGAAGTATAGGCAACCGACCCTTTCCGAGATGACTGCTCCAGCATTGCCCGTGGTTCTTGTTCTTGCTGCTGGCCGCGGTGAGCGCTTCATCGCATCCGGCGGGACCACGCACAAGCTCGACGCGCTTCTGCAAGGCCAGCCGGTGCGTGCGCATGTGCTGGATGCAGTGCGCGCCAGTGGCCTGCCGTACCACGTGGTGGAGCCAGGTCCGGATCGGGCTGGAATGGGCGATAGCATCTCAGCCGGCGTACGTGCGACCGCAGATGCCGTTGGTTGGTTGGTGCTGCCTGCGGACTTGCCGCTGATTCAGCCCGCTACGCTGCTTGCGGTGGGTCAGGCGCTGGTACACCACCATGCAGTCGTGCCGGTGTATGAAGGCAAGCGTGGGCACCCTGTTGGCTTTCACGCCGCGTGCAGGGCGGATCTCTGCAAGATCAAAGGTAGCAAGGGAGCGGCGACTGTTCTGCGGATGTGGAACGCCTTTGAATTGAGAGTTGACGATGCGGGCGTAGTGACTGATATCGATACCCTGGACGACCTGAAACGTGCCGCGGCATTGCTGAAGTCCGGCCGCTGAGTTCGTCGCCTCAGGATCTGGGTTGCACGCTGGTACGGCGTGGTGCGCAACTTGTGAGTACTGGAGCGGGCCGACGAATCAGCCTCACGGGCACAAGATGTTGCGACTGTCAGGAAAGTTACATGCCAGTACGGCATGGCATGCGTGAGTTTTTTCATGACATTGCGTAATGCTTCAGTCATGCGCCGTTCATAACCTGAGTGAGGAAAAAAAGCGCAATCACGCGCAGTCAACTCAGGGGGAAACACCGAATGAAACATGCACGATCAGGCGCGCAAGACGCCTCCACGGGCGCTTGTGCCGCCAACAATATTCTGGGCCGTTGGCTGCATTGCGGCATGGCAATCTGCCTGGCGCTGTGTCTGGGCTTTTCGCTGGGAATGGCTGGGCGGCAGGCGACGGTGGGAGTGCCATGGGCGCTTATTGCCTTCAACCTCCACAAGTTCATCGGCCTGAACGCACTGTTGCTGGTCGTGCTTTACATCGTGTGGTCGGCGCATGGCCATGCCAGGCGTCTGGGAGACTTGTTCCCATGGTTCTCGTTAGGGCGCCTACGGGCAGTTGTCGGTGAACTGACCAGGCCTAGTGGGTATGTGCATATGCAGGCCGTGCCGGCGATGGTGCAGGGTTGGGGGCTGGCATCGGCGCTGGTGGCCACAGCGAGCGGACTGTATATCGTTCTGCTACAGATTGCTGCGGGCGCGTCTGCCAGCCTCGGGATTTGGCCGCAGGTTCATCTCATTGTGTCGAGGATGCTTTGGGGATATCTCCTTGTGCACTTGTGCGCCGTTGTATTACACGTTGTGTGGGGGCAGCGTGCTGCGGTCCGTAGCATGTTTGCGCTGTTCAGGCCAGATGAGCCGGGCTCACGCGCTTGATGACTTCAGCAACTGCGTTTGCGCCCTGTCCGGGGTTTCAGGCTTTAAAGAGAGCAGCCTGAGAGGCTGCATCAAAGTCTCAGCTGCGCGTGATGGTGGCGCAGGCCAGGCGCGGGCCGGAGTTGCCAGTTGGCTGGGTCTTGTAGTCGTCCGGGTCGCGGTGAACGATCAGGCCGCGGCCGATGATGTCGCTGATGCCGGCGCCCACGGCGATGGTGCGCGAATCAAAGCTGAATTTGGCCACGCCGCTGGCATCGGCCTTCAGGCTGGGCAGATCGCCGGCGTGGTGCGTGGCCACGCCGTGGTTGCCATGCGGCTTGCCGTCGGGGTTGAAGTGGCCGCCGGTGCTCATGCCATCGCCGCTGGAGCAATCGCCTTTTTCGTGCACATGAAAGCCGTGTTCGGCATTCGGCTTGAGGCCGCGGACTTCACCGCTTACCCGCACCATGTCGCCGCTCTGCCGGAAATTCACGGTGCCTGTGGTGGTGTTGCTCGTGGTGCTCCGCAATTGGGCCACGGCTGAAGGGCCCGTCATCGTGCTGGCGCAGGCGGCGAGTGCCAGAACGCTCGCAGCAAGGGTCAATCGAATCATCATGAATGTCTCCAATGAAATAGTTATAGGTGCGCCTACTTTATGCGTCATTGGATAAACCTGCAGACATCTCCGACAAGCAGTGCGAGACACGGGCATCGCGTCAGGGTAAGCCCTAAGAAGAAGCGCTCAGGAAATGGGCCGACCGACTGATTTCACCTGCCCACTATCGCCAGCAGCTTGCCCAGCGCGCGGTCTTCAATGCCCAGCTCGCGCAGCTTGTCGTAAGTGAGCTGCGCGTATTCGCGGGTGGTACCGTAGCGGCCGCAGGCGTCAGAAAAAATCTGGCGGTAGGTGTCTTCGCTCAGCACGCCAGTGTGGTTGGGGCTGCGTTTGGACAGGGTAAACGCCAGGCCGTTCACATCGCCCTGGTCGGTCTGGCAGCGCAGCCACTTGGGGTCGTACACGCCGTTGGGCATCTCGCGCGCCCACAGTGCGGGCAGTGCGGCTGCCACTTTCTCGCGCGGAATGCGGAACACCACGCCCTTGCAACTGCCGCCATGCAGCAGGCCAAACACCAGGCCCGGGCACTCGGGGGTGCCGCGGTTCAGGCGGCTCCACATCTTCAGTGCCCGGTGATAGCCGTGGATCGTGGCAAAGCGTTTCTCGGTGAACTCGAACTCCGGTCGCCAGATCAGCGAGGCGTAGCCAAAAATCCAGAGATCGGTTTTGCCTCCCCATTCGCGGGTGATGACCTCCAGCATGTGGTCGGGGTTGCGACCCGGCGAGGGCGCGATGGGCGCGGGCGCGCGCGGGTTCTGTCGGGCGATGGAGGTCACCCCTGCACTTTACAATGCGCGCTCTGTTTGCGGTCTGTTTACCGTGTGTTTGTGAAGGGAGTCGGTTGATGTTTTCGCAGGACGACGAAGGGCCGCAGCGCGTGGCGTTGACGGTGGTTGGGCTGGTGGTCGGCGCCATGGTGCTGTCCGTGCTGGTGTTTGCGATGCGTGTTCCCGCAGCTTCGCGCGCTCCGGCGCCAGCAGCCGACGTGGCAATGCCTTCCATTCCAGCCGTGACACCCACACCGCCGGCCACGGGCGATACGCCAGCGCAGCAGAGCGCCCCAAGCATGCAGTCCCAGGCAGACGCCGCCAGCGTCAAGGTCGAGCGCGACGTGGTCAAGTTCTACTTTGCCTCTGGCCGATCAGACCTCGCTGCCGGCGCCGCCGACGCGCTGGTGGGTCTGGTTCGCGCCGCCGGGCGCAACGGCAAGTTCGTGGTGTCCGGCTTTCATGACGCCAGCGGCGATCCGGCCCTCAATGCCGAACTGGCCAAGCGGCGTGCCCTGTCGGTTCGCGATGCGCTGATCGGCCTCGGTGTTGCCGAGCAGCAGATTGAGCTGCGCAAGCCTGAATCCATCGCGGCGGCCGCAACAGACCCCGAGGCCCGACGGGTGGAAATCACCCTGCGTTGAGCTTCTCTACGTCGGGTGCGCCTGGTGTGTTGGGTTTCGTTACCACCCTGTAACTTGCGGCCTGTTGCTGTGCCCCTTCACCGGTTACGATCGAATGTGTATTTAACGTGTAATTAAGTTACACCCCGATCCGCGCTGCTGTGACGCGACCGCCAGCGGTCTGATGCAAGCCCCGGAGTCGGCTTGTCTCTCACCACCGGGGTTGTTCACATGGTCATTCATCCCACCGTCGCCCGTGTTACCGCGCGCATCACGGAGCGCAGCCGTCCCAGCCGGACGGCTTACCTTGCACAGATCCAGGCCATGAACAGCCGTGCCCCGGGCATGGACCGCATGGGTTGCGCCAACATCGCGCACGGTGTGGCAGGCATTCCGCTCGACGACCGCTTCAAGGTGGTCACGCAGCGTGCACCCAACATCGGCATCGTCACTGCCTACAACGACATGCTGTCGGCCCATGTGCCGCTGCAGGGCTACCCGGCCCTCATCAAGGAAGAGGCGCGCCGCCACGGCGCCACGGCCCAGGTGGCTGGCGGTGTGCCCGCCATGTGCGACGGCGTGACGCAGGGCACCGCGGGCATGGAGCTCAGCCTCTTCAGCCGCGACGTGATTGCCATGGCCACCGCCGTGGCACTGTCGCACGACATGTTCGATGCTGCGCTGATGCTGGGCGTGTGCGACAAGATCGTGCCTGGCCTCTTGATTGGCGCGCTGCATTTTGGCCATCTGCCCACCGTGTTTGTGCCGGCAGGGCCCATGACCTCAGGCCTGCCTAACAAGGAAAAAGCCCGCGTGCGCGAGCAGGCGGCGCAGGGCCTGGTGGGGCGCGATGGGCTGCTCGATGCCGAACTGAAGTCGTACCACAGCCCCGGCACCTGCACGTTTTACGGCACCGCCAACAGCAACCAGATGCTGCTTGAAGCCATGGGCCTGCATGTGCCCGGCACCGCCTTTGTGAATCCCGGGGAAGCTTTGCGTGATGAACTGACGCGTGAGGCTGCCCGCACGGTGCTGGGCATCATCAAGTCGCGGCGCTACGCACCCATCGGAATGGTGGTGGATGAGAAAGCCATCGTCAATGCGATGGTGGCCTTGCTGGCCACCGGCGGCTCGACCAACCACCTGATTCACTGGGTGGCGGTGGCGCACTCGGCTGGCATCACGATTGACTGGAATGATTTTTCGGACCTCTCCGATGTGGCGCCCACGCTGTCCCATGTGTACCCGAACGGCAGCGCCGACGTGAACCAGTTTCAGGCGGCCGGCGGGCCAGGCTTCATCCTGCGTGAACTGCTGGATGCCGGTTTCCTGCACGAGGATGTGCTGACCGTGCGCGAAGGCGGTCTGCGTGAATACACCCGCGAGCCGGCCATGGCCCCGACCGGTCTGGCTTGGCATGAGGTGGGCGATTCGAAAGACGAGTCCATCGTCCGGCCCGTGTCGCGGCCTTTCAGCCCGACGGGTGGCCTCAAGCTGTTGCAGGGCAATCTGGGCCGCAGCGTGATCAAGGTGTCAGCCGTGCCGGATGACCGGCATGTCATCGAGGCACCCGCCCGGGTGTTTGATTCGCAGGACGCCTTGCTTCAGGCTTTCAACGCTGGCGAGATGGAGCGCGATGTGGTCTGCGTGGTCCGCTGGCAAGGGCCACAGGCCAACGGCATGCCGGAGCTGCACAAGCTGACGCCGCCACTGGCCGTGCTGCAGGGCAAGGGCTTCAAGGTGGCGCTGGTGACAGACGGCCGCATGAGTGGCGCGTCAGGCAAGGTGCCGGCTGCAATTCATGTTTCACCCGAGGCCGCAGCGGGCGGGCCACTGGCCAAAGTGCGGGATGGCGACATCATTCGTGTGGATGCGCTCACCGGCGACTTGTTCGTCCGGGTGCCCGATGCCGAATGGGTGGCGCGCACGCCCGACGTGATGCCGGCAGAATTGCAGCAGGGCAACGGCGTGGGCATGGGCCGCGAATTGTTCGCTGGCATGCGCCGGCATGCGTTGACCGCTGAAGAAGGAGCCTTGTCGTGGATGTGAATCTCAACGTGAACGGAAAACTGACGGCCCTGCAGGTGATGCAGGACGCACCGGTGATTCCCGTCATCGTGCTGCACGATGCGGTGCAGGCGGTGGCGCTGGCTCGGGCGCTCGTAGCGGGCGGCATCCGCATGCTCGAAGTGACGCTGCGCACACCGCAGGCGCTGGCCTGCATCGAGGCGATTGCGCGTGAAGTGCCTGAGGCGGTGGTGGGTGCCGGTACCGTGCGCAGCGCGTCGGATGCGCAGGCCTGCGCCATGGCCGGTGCCCGGTTTGTGGTGAGCCCCGGTTACACGCATGCGGTGGGTCAGGCCTGCCGCGATGCCGGGCTGCCACTGTTGCCGGGCGTGGCCACGGGCAGCGAGATCATGATGGCGCAGGAAGACGGGTTCACCGAACTGAAGTTTTTCCCCGCAATGCAGGCGGGCGGCCCCGCCATGCTGAAGGCCTGGGGCGGGCCTTTTGGTGATGTGCGCTTTTGCCCCACCGGTGGCGTGTCGGTGGCGAACGCGGCCGAGTTTCTGGCCTTGCCCAACGTGGTGTGCGTGGGCGGCTCGTGGTTGACGCCGGCCGAGGCGCTGGTGCACAAGAACTGGTCGCAGGTGACGGCGCTGGCGTATCAGGCCAGCCAGCTGAAACGCCAATGAAACGCCAATGAAACGTGATTGAACGCTGATCAAGCACTGATGACCGGCGCGCTGCCCCGATCGACTCTCACACAGGTTCCCGATGTCTTCAAACCATGCCGCCGCCCCCGTCAATCCTCTGGACCGCTGGAACTCGCGCTTCTCCGAAGACGGCTACCTTTTCGGCACCGAGCCGAATGCCTGGCTGCGTGAGCATGCCCATTATTTTTCCCGAGGGCAGCGCGTGCTCAGCGTGGCCGACGGGGATGGCCGCAACAGCGTGTGGCTGGCATCGCAAGGCCTGCAAGTCGATGCGTTTGATTTCTCGGCGGTTGGTGTGACCAAGGCTCGCCAGCTTGCCGCCTCGCGCGGTGTCTCGGTGAACTTCTGTGTCAGCGATGCCGACAGCTATGCCTGGCCGCAAGCCCTGCTCGACGGTGTGGCAGCCATCTTTGTGCAGTTTGCTGATCCAGCCATGCGCTCGCGCATGTTTGCGAACATGGTGGCCAGCCTCAAGCCGGGCGGCACGCTGATTCTGCAGGGCTACACGCAGAAGCAGCTCGAGTACAAGACCGGTGGGCCTTCGGAGCCTTCGCATCTTTACTCTGAGGCCCTGCTGCGGGAGTCATTCCAGGGGCTGGAGATACTGCAGCTGCGCGAGTACGAGGCCGAGCTGTCCGAAGGCACGGCACACAGCGGACAGTCAGCGCTCATCGGACTGGTCGCACGCAAGCGCTGAAACCCCCGCCGGGGGAATCACGCGGTGGCTTTTTGGACCGAATCGCGTCGCTTTTCCAGCAACTCGAAGATCACCATGCCTGCGAGCATGGCGGCGACAAACACCACCGCTTTGGTTGAACCCATGCCGAGTGCGACGAGGCCGGGCCCCGGGCAAAAGCCCGCCAGTCCCCAGCCCATGCCGAACAGCACGCTGCCCACGATCAGCCGGCGGTCAATGTGCTGCGCGGTCGGCAGCTTCATCGGCGCACCCAGCAGCGATACCGTGCGCTTTTTTCCCAGCAGAAAGGCGAAAAAGCCGACCAGCACGGCGCCGCCCATCACAAATGCCAGCGAAGGATCCCACGCGCCGGCCAGATCCAGAAAACCCAGCACCTTGGCTGGGTTGGCCATGCTGGAAATGATGAGGCCGAACCCGAATACCAGGCCTGCCAGAAGGGATGTCAAAACCCACATGAATGTTCTCCTTAAATGCCCAGCACGTGGCGGACGAGAAAGACGGTTGCAAATCCCGCTCCCATGAAGGCGGCGGTAGCGGCCAACGAGCGCAGCGACAGGCGGGACAGCCCGCACACGCCGTGGCCACTGGTGCAGCCCGAGCCGTAGCGCGTGCCCACGCCGACGAGCAGCCCTGCGGCGACCAGCGTGCCGTAGCTCGCGTCGACCTGCATGGCAGGCAGCGCGGCAAATAGCGCGTACACCAGCGGCGCACCGATCAGCCCGGCGACGAAGGCCACGCGCCAGGCGATATCACCGCGTGCCGGTTTGAGCAGGCCACCCACGATGCCACTGATACCGGCAATTCGGCCATTGAGCAGCAGCAGCAATGCGGCGGCCAGACCGATGAGCATGCCGCCCGCCAGCGCGTGCCAAGGTGTGAAGACATTCCAGTCGATCGACATCATTTTTCTCCTTCAGGACAGTATTGGCGATACAGCAGCGCCAGAATTTCCAGCGTTGCTGCATCAGCCACGCGGTAGTAAATGTTCTTGCCCTCGCGACGCGTGGTCACGGTGCCCTCGTTGCGCAGCACGCCCAGTTGCTGCGACAGTGTGGGTTGGCGAATGCCCAGAATTTCTTCCATCTCGCTGACGCACAGCTCACCCTGCGAAAGCTGGCAGAGCAGCAGCAGGCGGTCTTCGTTGGCGAGCACTTTCAGGGCGCTCACCGCCTGCGCTGCCGCTTCGCGCAGACGCTCAGGGTTCAGGACGGGGTGCGATGTTTTCATGGGGCTTCATGGAGCAGGATTCAGTTGGCTTGCAAATAGTATATTTAAACATATAATGTAAGTCAAGAGATTGTATGAATTGATCCCACCGGCCTGACAACACGGTCGTGACAAGGAGCGAAGCATGAGCACACCCATCGATAAGCCAACCAACAGCGCACCGCACATTGAAGCCTTTTTCGACCCGACCACCGGAACGGTGACCTATGTGGTGTCCGACCCTCAAACCGGGCGTGCTGCCATCATTGATCCGGTGTTGGACTACGACCCCAAGTCGGGCCGCACCAGCACCACATCGGCCGACAAGGTGCTGGCTTACCTGTCAGCGCAGAGCCTTAAGGTCGACTGGATTCTGGAAACCCATGCTCACGCCGATCACCTGTCAGCCGCGCATTACCTCAAGGCGCAGGTTGGCGGCCGTATTGCGATTGGTGAATACATCCGCGAGGTGCAGGCCACCTTCAGGACGATCTTCAATCTGGAGCCCTCGTTTGTGCCCGACGGCAGCCACTTTGACCACCTGTTCACCGATGGCGAGGTCTTCATGATTGGTGAACTGGAAGCGGTTGCCCTGCTGGTGCCCGGGCACACGCCGGCCGACATGGCCTACCGGGTCGGGTCTGCGGTATTTGTGGGCGACACGCTCTTCATGCCGGACGTCGGCACCGCACGCGCCGATTTCCCCGGCGGCGATGCCCACACGCTGTACCGCTCCATCCGGCGGCTGCTGGCGCTGCCGCCAGAGACGCAGATCTTCGTCTGCCACGATTACCCGCCTTCATCGACTGCGTCACCCGTCCCGCGTGAGCCGCACTGGCAGACCACGGTGGCAGAGCAGCGCGCGCACAATATCCATGTGCACGATGGTGTTTCCGAGGGCGAGTTTGTCGCGATGCGCGTCGCGCGTGACGCCACGCTGGAGATGCCGGTGCTGATTCTGCCTGCCATTCAGGTCAACATCCGTGCCGGCGACATGCCGCCGCCCGAAAGCGACGGTGTGAGCTACCTGAAAATTCCCGTCAACCGCATCGGCAAGGCGGCGTAGCCAGGCGAGCGGGGAGGGATCAGCGCAGCCCGGCGCCCGCTGCAGTTTCTGCGCGCTGGATCAGCTCGATCTTGTAGCCGTCCGGGTCGGTGACAAACGCAATCACCGTGGTGCCGCCCTTGACGGGGCCAGCCTCGCGCGTGACGTTGCCACCGGCCGCCTTGATCTTCTCGCAGGCGGCATAGGCGTCTGGCACACCCAGCGCGATATGACCGTAGGCGGTGCCCATCTCGTAGCTGGTGGTGCCCCAGTTGTAGGTCAGCTCAATCTCGGCTTGCGCCGGATTGCCCTCGTAGCCCACAAACGCCAGGCTGTATTTGTACTCGGGGTTTTCCGAGCGGCGGATCAGCTGCATGCCCAGCACCTGGGTGTAGAAATCAATGGAGCGCTGGAGGTCGCCAACGCGCAGCATGGTGTGGAGAAGTCGCATGGGGTATTTCTGAAAATCAATATCGGATGAATGGCGAGTGGCGAATGGCGAATGGCAAAGACTGCCTGAACCTAGGCCGCAGGCGCGCCTTTCTGGCGGGCGGGCTCGGCCTTCGCGAAGGCCTCCAGCTGATGGCACTGGGCCATGATGCGGTCAATGGTGGGCGTGTTCGGCACTTCAATCTTGAACACCTTCATCACCGCGAGGATGCTGGCGAGGCAAATGTCGGCCGTCGTCACGCTGTCGCCATGGCAGAAGGCGCCAGTCTCGCTTTCGGTGGAAAGCCGTTGCTCCACCGCCTGCAGGCCGGTGGTGAACCAGTGAATCTGCCAGGCGCGCCACGCGGCATCGTCAAAGCCGCCGGTGGTGATAAGGTACTTCTTCACCCTCGGCGTGATCATCGGGTGCGTGTCGGCGGCCAGCATGGCGGCCAGCGAGCGGACCCGTGCGCGCCCATGCGGGTCGGTCGGCAAGAGGGCCGGCTGCGGATAAATTTCCTCAAGAAACTCCAGAATCGCCAGCGATTGTGTGATCGGTGTGGCGGGCTGGCCATCGCAGTGATCAATCAGTGCCGGAATGCCGCCCAGCGGATTGATCTTGAGGTAGGCCTCACTGCGCTGCTCGCCAGCGTCAATGTTGATGTTGTGTTCTTCAGGCTGCACCCCTTTGAGATTGAAGGCCACCCGCACCCGGTAGGTGGCGGATGTACGCCAGAAAGAAAAGAGTTCGAAGCGTGGGGTGTCGGTCATGGGGGTTTCCTGAATGAAGGCGGAAAGCCCACAAGAATAATCCACAACCGGTTTTCATGTCGGGCCAGGAGCCGGACAGGGCTACTGCGATTCCTCAGCCCTTCATCTCGAAAACCAGACAAGTGGTGGTGGCATGCGCATAGAGCTTGCCGTCTGGCCCGACGATGCGGCCTTCTGCGGTGGCGAGCTGTTTGCCGCAGTGAACGATGGTACCGATGGCGCGCAGGGGCCCGGTGGCATGCGAGGCGGCCCGCACGATGTTCACGCTCAGCTCGGCGGTGGTGTAGCCACGGCCCACAGGCATCAGCGTGTGCACGGCACAGCCGACGGCAGAGTCCAGCAGCGTGGCGTACCAGCCGCCGTGTACCGTGCCCAGTGGGTTGTAGTGCTTGAGCTGCGGTGTCCCCTGGAACACCGCCTTGCCAGGGCTCACCTCGATGAGCGCGAAATCGATGGTGTCGGCGATGTGCGGGTAGGGGATCTGGCCTGCCAGCATCCCCTGCATGATTTCGAGGCCGGTCTTGCCCATCACCTGTGTCGGGTGAGCCAGACCCGCCTGCCCGCCGCCAGCCAGCGTACGCTGCCGCACCGCTGCCATTTCCGCATTCCACTGCATTGCCGTTACTTCTGCGCTCATCTCAGCCTCTCCCAGGTTCAGTGTCAATTTACTTGTATATGCAACAATTGTAGCTACAATGAAATAACCAATGAAGCAAGTTCCTGTCACCTCTGCAACAGCCCGTGAATCCACGGAAGGCGAGCTCAAGACCTTGCTGAAACCTCAGGGTTGCACCAATCTGCGCCTGCGCAAGCTGATGCGCCGTGTGGCCCGTCACTACGACCTTGAAATCGCAAAGGCGGGGCTGAAAGCCACCCAGTATTCGCTGCTGAGCCATGTGCTCAAGCTGGGCCCGCTGCGGCCTGGTGATCTGGCGCGCGGCATGCAGATCGATGCGTCGACGCTGACGCGCAATCTCAGGCCTTTGGTCGATGCGGGTTGGCTGACACTGTCTGCCGGTGACGATGCGCGCAGCCGGCTGGTCAGCATCACCACCAGCGGCAAGGCCAAACGGCAGGAAGCGCAGCTGCACTGGAAGGCTGCACAGAACAGCCTCAACGACATTCTGGGCGTGCCGCGTGTGCTGGCATTGCATGCACTGATTGGCGAATCACTGGAACGTCTGTCGGCAATCGGGCCGGCGGATGAGCGCGACCTTTGACTGCGCGCCGTGGCGGCATCCAGGTCAGTGGCTTGGGGTCGTGCGTGGCTGCGGCGGTTGAAATGTCTCTCGCGCCTTCAGCGCAGCAGCTCGGCTGGCGCAGCCCTCGATGTGGTCGTTGACCAGACCCATGGCCTGCATGAAGGCGTACATCGTGGTCGGGCCAACAAAGCTCCAGCCGCGTTTCTTCAGATCTTTTGACAGCGCCACCGAAGCGGTGGACGTGGTGAATGTTCGCAGCGCGTCGAGCGTGATGCGTGCCGGACGTTCTGCGGGCGCGGGCTCCAGCCGCCACACATAGGCGCCGAGCGAGCCGAACTCGCGGCGCAGTTCCAGCACCCGCTGTGCGTTGTTGATGGTGGAGGCAATCTTGCCCGCGTGGCGAACGATGCCTGCGTCGGCCAGCAGGCGCTTCACGTCACTCGGGCCAAAACGCGCCACCTGCTCGGCATCGAAGTGCGCAAAGCCACTGCGGAACGATTCACGCTTGTTCAGAATGGTCAGCCAGCTCAGCCCTGCCTGAAAGCCTTCAAGGCAAATCTTCTCGAACAGCCGGCGCTCGTCGGCGACCGGAAAGCCCCACTCGCTGTCGTGGTAGTTGCGGTACAGCGGCGTGGCCTGGCACCAGACGCAGCGCGTGGTGCCCGCTTCATCGGTGAACAGGCCGGGGGGTGGGGCGTCAGCAGGCATGGCCCATTCTAGTTTTCAGGCCTGCTCATGCGCGTGCTGGCCGCTCAGCCCACCCACACACCGAGCCAGACCGCCGCGATGACGAACACCAGCCCCGGCACGACGCGCGCCGCGTAAGCGCGGCCCCCTGCGTGGAATGCCACCAGCGCTTTCATCAGCGAGTTGGTGCTCAGGCCGATGAGAACGGCCCAGAGTGCGGTGTCCAGTGGCAGTTTGTCGGCCTTCACCAGCGAAGCCGCCGAGGCGGCGGTGGCGTGGGCGTCCACCAGCCCGGTCACGGCTGCCGCCAGCAGCGTGCCGCGTGCCCCCAGCCAGTCGCTGAGCGCTGCAGACACCATCAGCACGACGCTGACGACCGCCGCAAAGGACACCGCGGTTTTCAGGTCAAAGGCACGGCCGAGGTCCGGCTTGTCTGCCGGCTCCTGGGAGTGGCCTGGCGCTGCCGTTCCGCGCGGGAAGAACAGCAGGCTGTAGGCACAGGCCGCGATGCCACCCAGCAGCAGCGGCCACAGCAGCGCGGCAAGCAGTGCCGGCTGCACTGCCACCACGACGATCGCGAGCTGGACGATGGTGGCGATGCTGGAGAGCACCGCACCGGCGGTCGCGCCGTCAGCCTGCGCCCTGGAGCCGGATGTACGCGTGCCCATGGCATGGATGGTGGCGGTGCTGGAGATGAAGCCGGCAGCCAGTCCCGCCAGCGGCAGGCCGTAACGCGGCCCGAGGGCGCGCGTTGCCGCATAGCCAAGCGCGCTGATGGCCATCACCAGCACCACCAGGCGGGTGATCGCGTAGGGATTGATGGCATCGAAAGGGCCCATGAAGCGGTCCGGTGCCAGCGGCAACACGATCAGCGCTGCTGCCGAGAACAGCAAGGCGTCGTGCAACTCCCGCTCCGTCAGGATGCGTGACACGAAATGATGCAGCCGGGTCTTGGCGGCCAGCAGCCCGGCCAGCGCCGCCCCCACGCCAGCCGCCAGCGCGGCATGCTTCATCGCCAGCCCGCCGAGCAGGCAGGTCAGCAGCAGCGCGACTTCGGTGGTCATCCCGGGATCGGTCTCGTGGGTGCGCAGGTAGGCGGCCAGCGCCAGTGCGCCGACCACCGCCGTCACGGCCACCAGCACGGCCGTGCCACCCAGCAGCACCGCGACGGCACCCAGCAGGGCGACGACGGAAAAAGTCCGTATGCCGGCGGCACTGCGCGTGGGCCCGCTGCCTTTGCGGCGCTCGCGCTCGGCGCCGATCAGCAGGCCGATGCCCAGCGCCACGCTCAGGCCCAGCAGCGTGGAAGCGTCAAGCGCGGTCGACACTGCGGCAGTTCCTGACGGGGTCTATCCGCATCACGGAGGGTGGTTGCGAAGGGGATGGGCGCAAAGGAAAAGCCGGGCGAATCGGCATGGTGAGCTCCATAAACCAGAGGGCCAGTCTAGTGGAGCAGCAGCTTTTGGGGCGCACCTTCGGCGGCGCGCATGATCCATCTCAAGGGCGCAGGGCGATTGGCCCCGATCGCCCCTGCTTGAGGGAGGCTGCAGGCCCTACACCGGCACGGTGTAGTTCAGCGTCATGCGCCCGCCGTCGACCACCACAATCTCGCCGGTGATGTAGCTGGCAGCATCGCTGGCGAGATACGCCACGGTGTCGGCAATCTCCGAAGGCTCACCCAGCCGCTTCATCGGCGTGCGGGTCATGATGCGCGCCTTGGCCTCGTCGCTGGTGAGCACGGCTTTGGCAGCCAGCTCGGTGGCGATGGTGCCGGGTGCCACGGCGTTCACCCGGATGCCCTTGTCGGCCAGCGCCAGTGCCATCACGCGCGTGAGCTGGTTGATGCCGCCCTTGCTCACGTTGTAGCTGGCAATGGTCGGAATGGTCAGCACGCCATTGACCGAGCTCATGTGGATGATGGCCCCGCGTGCGCCGTGCGGGCCCGCTGGCGCGTTGCGGGTCATCTCGCGTGCCACCGCCTGACCGACGAGAAAAGAGCCCTTGAGGTTGATGCGCAGCACGGTGTCAAAGTCGGCTTCGGTCACGTCGAGGAAATCCGCCGCCTTGAAGATGCCCGCGTTGTTCACCAGCACATCGATGCGCCCGTGCGCTGCCATGGTTTGCGCCACCAGCGCATCCACCTGCGCCTTGTCGCCCACATCGCAGTGCACATACAGGCCACCCAGCTCAGTGGCCAGCGCCTGGCCGCGGGTGTCGTCGATGTCGGCAATCACCACCCTGGCGCCTTCACGCGCAAAGCGGCGGATGCAGGCTTCGCCGATGCCCTGCGCCCCACCGGTGACGATGCAGACGCGGCCCGCGAGGCCGAAGGAAATGCTTGAAGAAGTGGGGGAAGAAGTTGGAGATGAGGTGGAATAAGGCGTGCTCATGCCCGGATATTACCCGCGTGCGCCGCTGCAAAATCCCGCGCCACCTCGCCGACTTGTTCGACTGTCATGCCGGGTTTGTAGATTGCCGAACCAATGCCGAAACCGTCAGCCCCCGCAGCGCGATAGGCGGCCATGTTGGCTGGGGTGATGCCTCCCACTGGTAGCAGCAGCGTACTTGCCGGCAACACCGCGCGCAGCGCCTTCACCACGGCCGGGGTGGCCATTTCGGCGGGGAAGAGCTTCAGCCCGCTGGCGCCCGCGTCCAGCGCCGCAAACGCCTCGGTAGCCGTCATTACGCCGGGCAGGCAGACCATGCCCAGACGCACGGCCTCATGCACCACCTCGGCATTGAAGTTCGGCGACACGATCAGCTGGCCACCGGCGGCATGCACTTCGCGGACCTCGCTGGCGCGCAGCACGGTGCCTGCGCCCACGAGGGCGTCGAGGCAGGTGGTGGCCAGCGTCGCAATGCTTTGCAGCGGGTGCGGCGAATTCAGCGGCACCTCGATCAGCCGCCAGCCACTCTGCGTGAGCACCTTGCCCACCGGCTGCGACTCGGCCGGTGTGATACCGCGCAGGATGGCGATCAGGGGCAGCGTGTCGAGCGCAGCAGAAAACTTGTCGTGTGATGTCATGGCTCAGGACTCCAGTGTTAGCCCAGTGTTTTCGAGAGGGCCCACAGGCCTTGCCAGGTGGCTTCATGCCCGACGGCATGGGTGGTCACGCCCTGCGGTGCCAATGCCCGCGGGTAGCGGCCCGCCAGCTCGGGCGATCCAATCACCACCACCGCTGCCGGAAACGCGGGCTGTGCGCGCAGTTCCTCGCCGATGACCAGACCCGACAGATAACTGGGCAGGGACTCTGCCGCCATGCGTTCAAACAGCGACAGGGTGCGCACGCTGAAGGCCGTGGCCAGCAGGCTGCGGCCCGTCAGTGCGTGGGCCACGCCCTGGTCGAAGGCGCTGGCATCCAGTGGCCCATCGTCTGGCGGCAGCGTGCGCGACAAGATCGACTGGCGGCGCAACAGCGCGTAGAACTCGCCGGTCATGAAGGTGGTGAAGCCTTCGATGCGACTGCCCCGCACCGTGACCCATTTGCTGTGCGTGCCGGGCAGCACTACGGTGGCGTCTTGCAGTCCCAACAGGTGCAGTGCGCCAAACACCTGGACTTCCTCGCCGCGCATCACGTCGGGTATGCCGTCATGTTCACATCTGAGCCCGGGCACGATGGCGAGCCGTCCTGATTGGAGCCATGCCAGTCGACGCGCCACGTCATCAAAGCCGGCCGGGCAAGCGCAGTAGGGTGCTTCGACCCAACCCTGGCGGCTGCCGACCATGCCGGACATCAGTGTCAAGGTTTTGTCTTGGTGCCAGCCGTCGCACAAGGCATCAAGCGCGGCCGGAAAGCCACCCGCCGCTACCGCCAGAATGCCCTGCGGTGAAGATCGCTCTTCCTCTACTTGACCTTGCGCGCCAAGCCGTGCAGCGCGCAGCGAGGTGGTGCCCCAGTCGACGGCAATCAGGGCGGTCACAGCAAGGCCTTCACTGCTTCAGGGCGCGGCAGTGGTGCCACCGCGCCGTAGCCCTGCACCGCCAGTGCCGCCGCCGCGTTGGCATAGCGCGCGGCATCGGCCAGCGCATCGCCTGCTGCGAGCCGGGCCAGCAGGTTGCCGCAAAAGCAGTCGCCGGCGCCGGTGGCGTCCACCAGATCGACAGGGTGGCCGGGGATGAGCTCGCAGTGCCCGCCGTGGCTGATCAGGCAGCCCTCGCTGCCGAGCTTGAGCACCACCGTCTTGGCACCCAGCGCATGGGCCCACGCCGCCACGGCTTGCGGGTCGGTCTGGCCGCACAGGTGAACGGCATCGTCCATGCTGGGCAAGAACCAGTCGCACAGCGCAGCGGCTTGCGCGATGGCTGCCCGCGCCGCTTCGATGGACCAGAGCTTGAGTCGCAGGTTGGTATCAAACGACACCCGGCAGCCCAAGGCGCGTGCGGCGCGCATCGCGGTCAGCACGGTATCGCAGGCCGTGGCCGAGATGGCCATCGAGATGCCCGACACATGCAGGATGCCTGCCTGCGCCACCACCTCATGTGGTGCGCCGGCAAACCACGCGGGCGTCATGCGGGCCGCAGCGGAGCCACGCCGCTGGTAGCCGAACTCATGCCCGGCCGTGCCATGGGTGACAAAGTACATGCCCGTCGGTCCGTCGTCGGCCCGTTCCATCGCGCGGCAATCCACCCCTTCGGCCTGCCACAGCGCCTCCAGGCGCTCGCCCGACCAGTCCTTGCCCACGCGGCTCAGGTAGGCGGTGCGTGCGCCGGCGCGTGCGGCGGCAATCACCGCATTGCTGGTGTCGCCGCCAAAGCCCTGCAGATACACCGGCTCGCCGGCGCGGGTCTGGTTGAACTCGACCATGCCCTCGCCGAGGGCGACCACATCAAACTGTTTTGTCATTGGCTTCTAAAAGGGCTTCGACAGGCTCAGCTGGCACGGTCGTCAGTGATTGTCTTTAGGCACGAAGGCGCCACGCTGACCGACCAGAAAGTCGAGGTCGGCGCCTTCATCAGCCTGCAGTACGTGGTCGATGTAGAGCTTCCAGTAACCCGACGACAGCGCAGGCGGCGGCGCCGTCCATTTCGCCAGGCGCGCTCTCAGCTCCTCGTCACTGATCAGCAGTTGCAGTTTGCGCTCGGGGACATTCAGCTCGATCATGTCGCCGTTCTGCACAATCGCCAGTGGGCCACCGGCGGCAGCTTCGGGCGTGGTGTGCAGCACCACGGTGCCGTAGGCGGTGCCGCTCATGCGGGCGTCGCTGATGCGCACCATGTCCGTGATGCCTTTTTTCAGCACCTTGGGTGGCAGCGGCATGTTGCCGACTTCAGCCATGCCGGGGTAACCCTTGGGGCCGCAGTTCTTCAGCACCAGGATGCAGTTTTCGTCCACGTCGAGGTTGTCGTCGTCGATGCGGGCGTGGAAGTCGTGGCTGTCTTCAAACACCACGGCACGGCCGGTGTGCACCATGAGCGCTGGCGTGGCGGCGCTGGGCTTGATGACAGCGCCGCGCGGTGCGAGGTTGCCGCGCAGGATGGCGATGCCGGCCTTCTCCTTGAACGGCGCATCGAATGGCTTGATGACGCGCGGGTCGAAGTTCTGTGCGTCGGCGATGTTCTCGCCTACCGTCTTGCCACTGACGGTGACGATGTCACGGTGCAGCAGGTGCTGGATCTCTTTCATCACCACCGGCAGGCCACCGGCGTAGCAGAAGTCTTCCATCAGGTGTTCGCCGCTGGGCTGCAGGTTCAGCAGGCAGGGCAGTTCGCTGCCGAGCTTTTCAAAGTCGTCTACCGTCAGCTTCAGGCCCAGCCGGCCGGAAATGGCGATCAGGTGGATCACCGCGTTGGTGCTACCGCCAATCGCGGCCAGTGTGCGGATGGCGTTCTCGAAGGCTTCGCGTGTCAGCACCTTCGTGATGGTCTGGTCGGTGTGCACCATCTCCACGATGCGGCGGCCGGCGTTGCGGGCCAGCACATTGCGCCGGCCATCGACTGCCGGGTAGGCGGCGTTGCCCGGCAGGCCGATGCCCAGCGCCTCGACCATCGAGGCCATGGTCGATGCGGTGCCCATGGTCATGCAGTGGCCGTGGCTGCGGTGCATGCAGCTTTCGGCTTCAAAGAATTCAGTCAGCTTGAGCGTGCCGGCACGTACCTGCTCGCTCATGCTCCACACGCCGGTGCCACTGCCCAGCTCCTGGCCGCGCCACTTGCCATTGAGCATCGGGCCGCCGCTGACGCCAATGGTCGGCAGGCCGGCGCTGGAGGCACCCATCAAGAGTGAAGGTGTGGTCTTGTCGCAGCCCATCAAAAGCACCACGCCGTCGATCGGGTTGCCGCGAATGCTTTCCTCCACATCCATCGACGCGAGGTTGCGGTACAGCATGGCGGTGGGGCGCAGCAGCGTCTCGCCGAGGCTCATCACCGGGAACTCCAGCGGGAAGCCGCCCGCCTCATACACACCGATCTTCACCTGTTCGGCCAACGTCCGGAAATGACTGTTACATGGCGTCAACTCGCTGAAGGTGTTGCAGATGCCGATAACAGGGCGACCATCGAACTGGTCATGCGGCACGCCCTTGCCCTTGACCCAGCTGCGGTAGGCAAAGCCGTCACGGTCCTGGCGGCCGAACCATTGCTGGCTGCGCAGTTCTTCGGGTTTTTTGCGGGTGGTGGCAGGGGGGGCGGTGAGGTTTGGGGTGGGGTCTTTGGGTTCAGGCATAGGGAAAATCCTTAATTGTCAAACATATTATCGTCATACCATTGGCGCCGCAATCTCAGTGATAACCATGATTCCCGCACCATGATCAAGAACGTCCACGGCAATACGGTTGACCACCTCGGCGAGGCCATCGTCGCGGGGCGATACACGGCCGGCGCATCCATCCCGCCCGAGCCACTGCTGTGTGGCGAGTTGGGTGTCAGCCGCACGGTGGTGCGCGAAGCGGTGAAATCACTGGTGGCCAAGGGGCTGGTCAGCACCGGCCCCAAGGTCGGCACCCGGGTACTGACCGAAGACCATTGGAATTGGTTCGACCCTGATGTCATCACCTGGCAATCGAAGGCTGGACTCACCCCTGAGTTCCTGCGTGACCTGCAGGACCTGCGCCGCGTGGTGGAGCCCGCTGCGGTGCGTCTGGCTGCCGAGCGCGCCACGGCGCAGGACATCGCGGACATCGAGACGGCGTTTGCTGGCATGAAGCGCGCGGTGGAAGAGGGCGGCGACTACGTGACCTTCGACCTGCGTTTTCACCAGGGCCTGCTGCGCGCCTGCCGCAACCGCATGCTGGTGCAAATGAGCAAGGCCTTGAGCGCGCTGCTGCGCACCAGCTTCGAGATTTCCACCACCCGCAAGGATGGCCCGAAAAACTCCCTCCCCCTGCACCGTGCGGTGCTCGATGCCGTGATCGAACACGATCCGGCCAAGGCCGAGAAGGCCATCATTGTGCTGATCGACGGCGCCCGTGATGACATCGAGCTGGTGCTGTCCTCTCGCAGGCGGCTGCCGCGGCTGAATCTGCCGGCGCCGCATCTTCGTGCTGCCTGAGCACGTTCACTCGCCTCCGCCATCTGCCCCAGGGACCAAAACGACAACAACATGAAAAGACTGATCGATCTGTTCTTCAAGCTGCTGGAGCTGCTGGTGGTGGTGGCACTGGTGGCCATGGTCATGATGGTGTTCGGCAACGTGGTGCTGCGCTATGGCTTCAATTCAGGCATCACCATTTCCGATGAGATGTCGCGTTACTGCTTCATCTGGCTCACCTACATCGGCGCCATGATTGCCATGCGCGAGAAGGGTCACCTCGGCGTGGACACCCTGGTCAAACACCTGCCGATCCTGGGTAAAAAGGTGTGCCTGTTCCTCAGCGAATCCCTGATGCTCTGGTGCAACGGCCTGTTTCTGCTGGGTACCTGGAAGATGCACGATCTGCAGGTCAGCAATGTGTCGCCGGTGGTCGGCATCTCCATGATCTGGATTTACGGCATTGGCTATGTGGTGGCCATCGTCATGGGGCTGTTCAACGTCCACGTGCTGTATCGCCTGGTCACCGGCCAGCTCAGTGAAGACGAACTGGTGCAGGTGATCGAGTCGGAAGACGTCCCGCACCTGGTGTCGGTCAACAGCCCGGGAGCGCGCTCATGACCGTCGCCGTCTTTGTATTCAGCCTGCTGGGGGCCATGGCGATTGGCATGCCGATTGCCTATGCCTTGCTGATCTGCGGCCTCGCGTTGATGGGCTTCATGACGCTCACCGGCGCCCTGCCTTCCTTTGACAGCCAGATTCTGGCGCAGCGCTTTGTCGATGGGGCTGACAACTTCCCCCTGCTGGCCGTGCCCTTTTTCCTTCTGGCTGGCGAGTTCATGAATGCGGGTGGTCTGAGCCGGCGCATCGTCAATCTGGCGATGGCCTGGGTCGGGCATTTCCGGGGCGGTCTGGGTTATGTGGCCGTCATTGCGGCGGTGATCATGGCGTCGTTGTCCGGTTCTGCCGTGGCCGATACCGCAGCGCTGTCTGCCCTGCTGATTCCCATGATGAAGCGTGCCGGCTACGAGGTGAACCGTTCGGCGGGCCTGATCGCTGCGGGCGGCATCATCGCGCCGGTGATTCCGCCATCCATCGGGCTGATCATTTTCGGCGTGGCAGGTAATGTGTCGATCACCAAGCTGTTCCTCGCAGGCATCGTGCCGGGCATCCTGATGGGTGTGGCCATCGGCGTCACCTGGTGGTGGGTGGCACGGCGTGAAAACGTCCAGCCGGCGCCGCGCCTGGGCATGGCCGAGCGGCTGAAGATCACAGCCGAGGGTGGCTTTGCGCTGGCGCTGCCGGTACTCATCCTCGGCGGCATGAAGCTCGGTGTGTTCACCCCGACGGAGGCCGCTGTGGTGGCTGCCGTGTACAGCTTCGTGGTGGGCATGTTCATCTACCGCGAGCTCAAGATCGCGGCGCTGTATCAGTTGCTGCTGTCGGCTGGCAAGACCACGGCGGTGGTGATGTTCCTGGTGGCGGCGGCCATGGTCAGTGCCTGGCTGATCACGGTGGCCAACATCCCGACCGAAGTCGCAGCGATGCTGGAGCCCTTCATGGACAACAAGATCCTGCTGATGTTCATCATCATGGTGCTGATCATCGCGGTGGGTACCGCGTTGGACTTCACGCCCACGGTGCTCATCCTCACGCCGGTGCTGATGCCGGTGGTGCTCAAGGCCGGCATCGACCCGGTGTATTTCGGCGTGATGTTCATCATGAACAACGCCATCGGGCTGATCACGCCGCCGGTCGGTACCGTGCTCAACGTGGTGTGCGGTGTGGCCAAGATCAGCATGGAAGAGGCCTTCAAGGGCGTCATGCCGTTTTTCATCGCGCAGGTGGCAGTGCTGTTCCTGCTCGTGTTTTTCCCCGAAATCGTTCTCGTCCCCCTGAAGTGGTGGATGAAATGATTGATTTTTCCCAACCCCTGTTCTTTCAAGGAGACAACCGTGTTTAAACGCAGAACCCTCGTATCCGTTCTGGCCAGCGCGTCGCTGCTGGTCGCCACTTCGGCCTTCGCGCAGTTTGCCGACCGCACCATCAAGTTCACCAACGGTGTGAACGAAGACCACCCGGTGGGCGTGGGCGTCAAGAAGATGCAGGAAGTGCTGGCCGCCAAGACCGGCGGCAAGATGAAGATCCAGGCTTTCTGGGGCGGTGCCGCTGGCGGCGACCTGCCAGCCACGCAGGCACTGCGCGCCGGCACGCAAGAGATGGTGTGCACCTCCAGCTCGCCGCTGGTGGGCATCGTCAAGGAACTGGGCGTGTTTGACCTGCCTTTCCTTTTTGCCAATGAAAAAGAAGCCGACGCTGTGCTCGACGGCCCGGCTGGCGCCTACTTCAACAAGAAGCTTGAAGAAGCGGGTCTCGTCAACCTCGCTTACTGGGAAAACGGGTTCCGCAACCTGACCAACAGCAAGCGCCCTGTGGCGAAGGTGGAAGACTTTGACGGCGTCAAGGTCCGCGTGATGCAGAACAACATCTTCCTCGACACCTTCAAGACGCTGGGCACCAACGCCGTGCCCATGGCCTTCGGTGAGGTGTTCACCGCCCTCGAAACCAAGACCATCGATGGCCAGGAAAACCCGTTTGTCACCATCGAGACCTCCAAGTTCAACGAGGTGCAGAAGTACCTGAGCGTCACGCGCCACGCCTACACGCCCTTCCTGGTGCTGTACAGCAAGAAGCTGTGGGACCAGCTGAGCCCGGCCGAGCAGGCCGTGCTGCGTGAAGCCGCTGTCGAGGGCCAGAAGGTGCAGCGCGCCGCCAACCGTTCGCTGAACGAGAAGTCGCTCGCCAGCCTGAAGACCAAGGGCATGCAGGTCAACGAGATCACCCCTGCCGAGCAGCGCCGCATGTTCGAGAAGGTCAAGCCCGTGTACGACAAGAACGTGCCGACGATTGGCGCCGAGCCCGTCAATGTCGTGCTGGACGCACTGAAAAAAGCGCGCGGCAGCTGAGCAGGTACTTCACTGCTGAGGCAGTGAGGCAACAGTTTCTTCGGGCTGCGGGGGGTGACTCTCGCGGCCCTTTTTTTATCTGGCTCGATTCCTCTGGAGTCTGTCTTGAAGATCACCGAAGTAGAAACCATCCGCCTGGGCGAATTCCCCAACATCATCTGGATTCGCCTGCACACCGACGAGGGCCTCACCGGACTGGGCGAAACCTTCATGGGCGCCGCAGCGGTTGAGGCCTATCTGCACGAGTGGGTGGCGCCCAAGCTGCTGGGGCAGGACCCGCTGGCCATTGAGGCGCGCAACCGCGACATCACCGGTTACCTCGGCTGGCGCGGCTCCGGTGTGGAGACCCGGGGCAACTCCGCCACCGACATCGCGCTGTGGGATATTTTTGGCAAGGCCGCCAACCTGCCGGTGCACACTGCACTGGGCGGCAAGAGCCGCGATGCAATCCGCATCTACAACACCTGCGCTGGCTACCAGTACATCCGCAGCGTCACCAACCAGACCAGTGCCAACTGGGGCCTCGCCAAGACCAGCGGCCCCTACGAAGACCTGCAGGGCTTTCTGCACCGTGCAGACGAACTGGCCGAGTCCTTGCTCTCCGAGGGCATCACGGCGATGAAGATCTGGCCGTTTGATCCGGCCGCCGAGAAAAGCCACGGCCAGTACATCAGCAACGAAGACCTCGACACCGCACTCGAACCCTTCCGCAAGATCCGCAAGGCCGTCGGTAACCGCATGGACATCATGGTGGAGTTTCACAGCCTGTGGCGACTGCCGATGGCGCAGAAGATTGCGCGCGCGCTCAAGCCGTTCAACACCTTCTGGCATGAAGACGCCATACGCATGGATTCGCTGGACCTGCTCAAGCAGTACGCCACCGATTGCGAGGCGCTGATCTGCGCCAGCGAGACCCTCAGCTACAAGTGGGGCTTCAAGGACTACCTGCAGACCGGCGTGGCCGGCGTGGCCATGCTGGACTTGAGCTGGTGCGGCGGCCTGACCGAGGCGCGCAAGATTGCCGCCATGGCCGATGCGTGGCAGCTGCCAGTGGCGCCGCACGACTGCACCGGGCCAGTGGTGTGGGCGGCCTCCACGCACCTGTCACTGCACGCGCCCAATGCGCTGATCCAGGAGAGCGTGCGCGCCTTCTTCACTGGCTGGTACAAGGAACTGGTGACCGAACTGCCCACCGTGAAGAACGGCATGATCAGCCTGAGCGACAAGCCCGGCCTGGGCCTGGAACTGCTGCCCGACCTGCACAAGCGGGCCGATGCCATCGTCCGCGTGTCACGCCCTCAATGATGCAGCGCTGACCCATCACCTCTAGAACACACCATGAAAATCACCTCCGTCAAAGCCTTCATCCTGCATGTGCCCGTCACCGGCTCGCAGATTGCCGATAGCACCCACAGCATTTCGCACTGGGGCGTGGTGGGCGCGCAGATCGACACCGACAACGGGCTCACCGGCTACGGCTTCACCGGCACCCACGCCCACCTGCCGGGCGACCAGCTGATTGCCCGCTGCATTGAGACCTGTCACGCACCGCTGCTGATCGGCGAGGACACAAGCGACATCACCCGGCTGTGGCAGAAGCTGGCGCGCAACCCGGCGCTGCAGTGGATAGGCCGCGCCGGCATCACCACGCTATCGCATGCGGCGATTGATGTCGCGCTGTGGGACCTCAAGGCCAAGGCCGCGCAGCAGCCGCTCTGGAAGCTGCTGGGCGGGCAGGTGCGCGACAAGGTCCGGGCTTACAACACCGACATCGGCTGGCTCAGCATTGCCGACGACAAGCTGATCGAAGGCGCGCAGCGCGCGGTGGCCCAGGGCTTCACCGGCATCAAGATCAAGGTGGGCTCCACGGTGGAGCGCGACTTGCGGCGCCTGGCGGCCGTGCGCAAGGCTGTGGGGCCAGACGTGACGGTGGCCATTGACGGCAACGGCAAATGGGACCTCGCCACCTGCAAGCGGTTTTGCAATGCGGCGCAGGCGCACGACGTGTTCTGGTTTGAAGAACCGCTGTGGCATGACGACGTGAAGGGTCACGCGCAGCTGGCGGCCACCACGGCAATTCCTGTAGCGCTGGGCGAGCAGCTCTACACCACCGATGCGTTTGCCGAGTTTTTCGCGCAGCAGGCCATCGACTGGGTGCAGCCCGACGTCACGCGCATGGCGGGCCTCACCGACGTGCTGAGGGTGTGCGACACGGCTCATTCCTTCCGGCTGCCGGTGGCGCCGCACGCGGGTGACATGAGCCAGGTGCATGTGCACTTGTCGTACGCGCACCCGGCTTGCGAGGTGCTTGAATACATTCCGTGGATCAAGGACTGCTTCACCGAACCAGCCGAGGTGGTGGACGGCTATTTCGCACGGCCTGCGCTGCCCGGTGCGGGTACCACGCCGACGGCAGCGGCCTGGGCCCAATACCGCCAGCCGGTGGCTTGATGCCGCGGGTGTCTGCAGCCTGGCGCCGCCATTGAAAAAGGGCTCCGTGGAGCCCTTTTTGTTTTGTTCTCAACGGCAACGAATCAACGCCCACCCTTAACGTCCACCGTAAGAGCCTGAACCCCCGCCGGTACGACGCGGGCCGCCACTGCGCCCACCACCGCCGCCACCACCACCGGAGCGGTTACCGCCCCGGAAGCCGCCGCGGTTGCCGCCAGTGGGTTGGCCCGACGAGGGGAAGCCCGACGAGGCGTGGCTCGCCGGTTGCTGGTTGTCGAAATCATTGCGTGGCTCACCACGGGACTCATTGCGCGGTGCACGCGGCTGCTCGTCGCGAAAGCGCGGAGGCTGCGACTGGCGTGGCGCGCGCTGCTCGCCAGCTGGTGCACCGTTGTTCGAGTAACCCGAGCTCTGACGAGGCTGGCCCGGGTTGGGTGTGCGCGGGCCACGACCTGAGCCACCGCCGCCGCCGTTACCACCTCCATTGCCGCCACCGGCAGGGCCACGGCCGCGTGCGCCCTGACCACCGCCGCCACCATTACCACCGTTACCACGGGAAGGCTGTGCGCCCTTGGTATCACGGATACGCTGCATCATCTCCGAGCGGGCAGCCTTGGCGGCGGCCTGCATCACTTCGCGGCTTGGCGGTTTGCCCAGGCCGCCCCAGATGGTCTGGCGGCCCATGGCCAAGGGCTCGGCGCGCTCGCCGGGTTCGGCTTCAAAACCGGGGACGATCACTTTCTCAATGGTCTGCTTGGTGAAGCGCTCGATGTCCTGCATGAAGCCTTCTTCATCCAGGCACACCAGGCTCACGGCCTCGCCGCTGTTGCCAGCGCGGCCGGTGCGGCCGATGCGGTGCACATAGTCTTCGCTGACGTTCGGGATCTCGTAGTTCACCACATGCGGCAGCTCGTCGATGTCAATGCCGCGGGCGGCAATGTCGGTGGCCACCAGCGCGCGGATGGTGCCGCTCTTGAAGTCGGCCAGCGCCTGGGTGCGTGCGGTCTGGCTTTTGTTGCCGTGCAGCGCCATGGCCGGAATGCCATGCTTGGTCAGGTGCTCGGCCACATTGTTGGCGCCGAACTTGGTGCGGGTGAACACCAGCACCTGGCTCCAGTTGTGCTCGTTGATGATGTGCGTGAGCAGGGCTTTCTTCTTGGCTCGACCGACCGGGTGAATGGTCTGCGTGATGCGCTGCACCGTGGTGTTGCGCGGCGTGACCTGGATGGATTCCGGGTTCTTCAGCAGGCCGTTGGCCAGCTCGCGGATCTCGTCGCTGAAGGTCGCGCTGAACAGCAGCGACTGCTTCTGCTTGGGCACCAGCGCCAGCACTTTCTTGATGTCGTGGATGAAGCCCATGTCCAGCATGCGGTCGGCTTCGTCCAGCACCAGAATCTGCACCTGGCTCAAATCCAGCGTGCCCTGGCTCGCATGGTCCAGCAGGCGGCCGGGGGTGGCTACCAGAATATCGACGCCGCGGCGCAGTTTTTCAATCTGCGCACCCATGCCAACGCCGCCGAACATCACCATGGAGGTGAGGTCCAGGTATTTGCCGTAGGTGCGAACGCTTTCTTCCACCTGGGCCGCGAGTTCGCGGGTCGGCGTCATGATGAGGGCGCGCACGGCGTTGACGCCGCGGCGGTTGGTCAGGCGTGGCTCGCTGGAGAGGCGCTGCAGCAGCGGCAGCGTGAAGGCTGCGGTTTTGCCAGTGCCCGTCTGGGCGCCGCCCAGCAGGTCGCCGCCCGCCAGCACGGCAGGGATCGCCTGCGCCTGGATGGGCGTGGGGGTGTCATAGCCTTGCTCAAGCACGGCCTTCAGAATGGCCGGGGCCAGGTTCAATTCTTCAAATGTCATGGTGTTGCGCCGCCGGGGCGCTTTAGATCGGCCTGTTGGGTGCCCGGTGTGTGGGCAACCCGCCAGTCATAGGCAGATGGGGTCAGGGAGTCGGGCCGAAAACATCGCAGGACTAGCGGAGTAGCTGGCGGTGGAAACCGCCCCGGATGTGCCCAAATGTTGAGGGCAACTGGAGCCGCCAACCGGTGTATTGTCGCACAGCAACGATAATCAGGGGTTTGACGCCTCCTGAAGCGCCCCGGAGCGCCCTCTCTGCAGGGCCACCCGACACAGGACAGGCGCCCGTGATTTCAGCCCGTTTTCAATTTTTACCAAAGTAGTTTTCCGATGGCCCAGTACGTCTTCACCATGAACAAGGTCGGCAAAATCGTGCCGCCCAAACGCCACATCCTCAAAGAGGTGTCGCTCAGCTTTTTCCCCGGCGCCAAGATCGGCGTGCTCGGCACCAATGGTTCCGGCAAGTCGACCTTGCTCAAGATCATGGCTGGCCTCGACACGGAGATCGAAGGCGAGGCCATGCCCATGCCGGGGCTGAATATCGGCTATCTGCCGCAAGAGCCCAAGCTCGACCCAGAGCACACCGTTCGCGAGAGCGTTGAAGCCGGCATGGGCGCCGTGTTCGCGGCCAAGGCCCAGCTCGAAGCGGTGTACACCGCCTACGGCGAGCCCGATGCCGACTTTGACGCACTGGCCGCTGAGCAGGCCCGCCTCGAAGCCATCATCGCCACCGCCGGCACCGACTCCGAGCACCAGCTCGAAATCGCCGCCGACGCACTGCGCCTGCCGCCGTGGGACGCCAAGATCGGTTTGTTGTCTGGCGGCGAAAAGCGCCGTGTGGCGCTGTGCAGCTTGCTGCTGTCCAAGCCCGACATGCTGCTGCTCGACGAGCCCACCAACCACCTGGACGCCGAGTCGGTGGACTGGCTGGAGCAGTTCCTGCAGCGCTATTCGGGCACCGTGGTGGCGATCACCCACGATCGCTATTTCCTCGACAACGCGGCCGAATGGATTCTGGAACTCGACCGTGGTCACGGCATTCCGTGGAAGGGCAATTACAGCAGCTGGCTCGACCAGAAAGGCGAGCGCCTGGCCCAGGAGCAAAAGGGCGAAGAGGCCCGCGCCAAGGCCCTGAAAAAGGAATTGGAGTGGTCACGCCAGAACCCCAAGGCGCGGCAGGCCAAGAGCAAGTCCCGTCTGGCCCGCTTCGAGGAACTGTCTGATTTCGAATATCAGAAGCGTGTGGAAACGAACGAAATTTTCATCCCCGTGGCAGAGCGCCTGGGCAACGAAGTCATCGAGTTCAAAAACGTCAGCAAATCTTTTGGCGAGCGTGTGTTGATCGATAACCTGAGCTTTCAGGTGCCTGCAGGCGCCATCGTCGGAATCATCGGCCCCAACGGCGCCGGTAAATCGACGCTGTTCAAGCTGATCGCCGGCAAGGAAAAGCCGGATTCCGGCGAAGTCGTGATCGGCAAGACCGCACGCATGGCCTTTGTGGACCAGCACCGCGACGACCTCGCCAACGACAAGACGGTATGGGAAGACATCTCCGGTGGCCTCGACATGCTGACCGTGGGCAAGTTCACCATGCCCAGCCGCGCGTATGCCGGCCGCTTCAACTTCAACGGCGCCGACCAGCAAAAGCGCGTGGGCATGCTCTCCGGTGGTGAGCGTGGCCGGCTGCACCTGGCCAAGACACTGATCGCCGGCGGCAACGTGCTGCTGCTGGACGAACCATCGAATGACCTCGATGTGGAAACCCTGCGCGCGCTGGAAGACGCCTTGCTCGAATTCGCCGGTTCCGTCATGGTCATCAGCCACGACCGCTGGTTCCTCGACCGCATCGCCACGCACATTCTTGCGGCTGAAGGCGACAGCCAGTGGACCTTCTTCAACGGCAACTACCAGGAATACGAAGCCGACAAGAAGAAGCGCCTGGGTGAAGAGGGCGCCAAGCCGAAGCGGGTGCGCTTTAAAGCACTTCATTAGGCCCCCACGCTTTTCACTGCGTGTAGCTCTCTGTACGTGCCAGCGCCAGATGCGCTGGCCCTTCGCACTGTCCAAACCCGCGCAGGCGGGCTTGGAGCCGCAGTGCTCAGCCCCTCAGGGGCCGCTCCGCCTGCGGTCTGGCAAAGCCAGTCCCGCGGCTCGGCTGATGAAGAGTTCAAGTAACAGGTGCGTTTGGTTTTCTGGAGATGGCGATGACTGACGACGACGTTTTGAACCAAACCCGCCACTGGCTTGAGAAGGCCGTGATCGGGCTCAACCTCTGCCCGTTCGCCAAGGCGGTGTACGTGAAGAACCAGGTGCGTCTGGTGGTGAGCCATGCGCGCCATGCTGACGACCTGCTGGAAGAGCTCGACCGCGAACTCGACCTTTTGGTGGCCACACCGGCAGAAGAGATCGACACCACGCTGCTGATTCACCCCACGCTGTTTGAAGACTTCCTCGACTTCAACGACTTCCTTGAAGTGGCCGATGGCGTGGTGAGTGAACATGAGCTCGAAGGCGTGATCCAGCTCGCCAGCTTTCACCCGCGCTTCCAGTTTGACGGCACCGAGCCCGACGACATCAGCAACTACACCAACCGCGCACCGTTTCCCATGCTGCATCTGCTGCGTGAAGAAAGCGTAGACAAGGCCGTCGAGGCGTTCCCCGACGCCGATGCGATCTTCGAGCAGAACATTCAGACACTGGAGGGGCTGGGACTCGAAGGCTGGAAGGCGTTGGGGTTGCGGTGAAGGCCATCGCGCGGCGTCATTGACTACGCCTCGTCTCAGGCAATTTGTAGTTCAAGGCACGCCTTCAGGCCATCCGATCTTCAGGCCGAAAGGGCCTGCATGTGGGCGAAAAGGTCGGCCTTGCCTTCAAAGCCGATGCCTGGCAGATCCGGAAGGGTTACGTGCCCATCAATGACCTTGACACCGTCCGGGAAGCCGCCAAAGGGCTGGAACAAGTCCGGATAGGACTCGTTGCCGCCCAAACCCAGACCCGCGGCGATGTTCAGAGACATCTGGTGGCCACCATGCGGAATGCAGCGGCTGGGCGACCAACCGTGTTCGCGCAGCATGTCCAGCGTGCGCAGGTACTCGACCAGGCCGTAGCTCAACGCGCAGTCGAACTGCAGCCAGTCACGGTCCGGCCGCATGCCGCCGTAGCGGATCAGGTTACGCGCGTCCTGCATCGAGAACAGGTCTTCGCCCGTGGCCATGGGGTTCTTGTAGTAGTTGCGCAGCGTGGCCTGCAGCTCGAAGTCGAGCGGGTCGCCCGGTTCTTCGTACCAGAACAGGTCGTACTGTGACAGCGCCTTGGCATAAGCGATGGCGGTGTCCAGATCGAAGCGGCCGTTGGCATCGACGCACAGCTTCTGGCCGTCCTGCAGCACGCTCATGATGGAGTCGATGCGGCGCAGGTCCTCGTCGAGTGAGGCGCCGCCGATTTTTTTCTTGACCACGGTGTAGCCGCGGTCGATGTAGCTGCGCATCTCGTCCTTGAGCTTGCCGTGGTCCTGGCCTGGGTAGTAATAGCCGCCAGCGGCATAGACGAAAATTTTTCGGTTGGGCTGACTGTTGCCGTAGCGGTCAGCCAGCAACTGGAACAGTGGCTTGCCTTCGATTTTCGCTACAGCATCCCATACCGCCATGTCGATGGTGCCAATAGCCACTGAGCGCTCGCCATGGCCACCGGGTTTCTCGTTGGTGAACATTGCGTTCCAAATCTTGTGTGGATCGAGGTTTTTACCGCTGTTGTCGATCAGCGACTCTGGCGCTGCTTCGAGCACTCGCGGAATGAAGCGCTCACGCATCAGCTTGCCCTGGCCATAGCGGCCGTTGGAGTTGAAGCCGTAGCCCACCACCGGTTTTCCGTCGCGGATCACGTCGGTGATTACGGCCACCAGGCTCAGCGTCATCTTGCTGAAGTCGATGTAGGCGTTGCGGATGGGCGAACTGATGGGGATGGTCTTTTCCCGGATTTCGACGATTTTCATGATGGACTCCTGTGTGCGTTTCGGTTGATGTGTGTCGGTAGGTGGAGCGCTATGATCGCCAACGTCACGGCATCTGACCAATGCTGTTTTTCTTCTCTTCAATGCTTTCAAAGCACTGCGTATGAACCTCTCGTGGCTGGACGACTTTCTCGCGTTGGCATCGACGGGAAATTTTTCGCGCGCTGCGGATGAACGTCACATGACGCAGCCTGCATTCGGCCGGCGAGTGCGAGCGCTGGAGGACTGGCTCGGCACTGAGCTGTTTGACCGGAGCTCTCAGCCGGTACGCCTCACCGAGACGGGACAATGGTTTTTGAGTGTGGCCGAGGACTTGCTGGCCCAGGTGGCGCGCGTGCCGGGCGAGGCCCGCGCGGTAGCCGAGTCCCATTCCAGCGCGCTCCGGTTCGCGGCGACACACGCTTTGTCATTCACATTCATGCCCGGCTGGCTGCGAAGTCTGGAGTCGCACACCGGGTCGGGCACTATCCAGCTGGACTCCGACGTGCTGGAGCGCTGTGAGTTGTTGCTTGAGCAAAGCAAAGTGCAGTTCGTCATTTGCCATGCTCATCCGCAGGCCCCGGGTCGATTGGATGCAGAGGGCTATTCGTCTGTGCAAATCGGTGCCGACACGTTGGTGCCAGTGTCTGCAGCCGATGCCAAGGGGCGTCCACTGCACGCATTGAAGCCAGGGAAATCGGGCGTCAAACTGTTGGCGTACAGCACCGAGTCTGGGCTGGGTCGCATTGTGGGGGAGGCCTTCCAGGATGCGCTCAAGGGGGTCTCCGGGCAAAGCGTATTCACCGCCCATTTGGCATCGGTGCTCCGGACCATGGCACTGGACGGTCGCGGTATGGCCTGGCTACCCCAAAGTCTGGTCAGCGAAGACCTGATGACAAAACGGCTGGTGACCGCCGGCTCTGCCGACTGGTGTATTGATCTGGAAATCAGGCTTTACCGCGCTCGCGCGCCACTTGGGCGTGTTGCTCAGGCCTTGTGGGATACCGTGGTTGGCTCTTCTGGCTGAACGCAGCGCTCCCACCCGGCAAGAATGAGATCGTGTTCCGGCGGTGCGGTCACGGGCACCGCCATTTCCGGATAAACAGCCAACCTGTTTTATGCGTCGCTGCCAATCGACACGGCGGCATGGTGCGCCACCGAGAATGTGCCCGCCACTGGCGCCCACGTCTTCTCGTTCGATGCAACACCTGCTGTGGTCTGGTTCCTGAAGTTCAGGGTCACTGTCAGCGTGTAGCCCGACGCCGACAGATACGACACCAGCACCACCTGTTCAGTGATGTCTTTGGCCAGGTACGGGGGGCAGTCAACTTTCGCTGCGGAATGGCTAGGTGCCGAGTCGTGGTCCCCGTCGGCAACGCGCCACTCGACTGTGCCATCCTCATGAAAAACGTGCACATGGGTCGCGCCCTTCGTCGGCCCCTCTGTCCACTTCAGATGAACGGTCTTGCCAGCAATCTGCGGGGATGGGCTTGGATTCGAAGGCATGGGCTGCTCCATTCTGGTTGCAAATGGACAGCTTTGCACTTCAAAGGGGCTGAACACAGTGCAGCAGGCGCCGGCTTGCCGTAGGACGCTGGACATTCTTAACAAGTCATGGCGACTTACGCGGCTCTGTTCCCTCGCGAACAACGTCTCCAACCGCGTCGGTGAAGCCGTGGGTAGCTACCTCACGGACCACGACAAGCTGTATGGCGTCATGGTCCACTCCAAGGACTTTTCGGGCTGGGAGAAATTCGGCGGCTTTACCGCGCACATGCACTTTGTCCGAGCGCGCCACCAGCAGATCCCCCGTGTGGCGGTGGTCACAGACAGCCCGTTTGCCCCCATCGCCGAGTCACTGGGAAAGAACTTTACCGACACGCAACTCAGGCATTTTGCTTTTGCCGGTAGCTCAGCGGCACTCGACTGGTTGAAGACGCATTGACCTGACCGTGCAGCGTGGATGGCCGGGCGGGGCGGCTAGCTCGAGCCCCTCGCGAATCGCCGCTAATCCCGGCCCAAGAGCCCGTGGCCCAAATCTCAATACAAGAATTGGAAACATGTGTGAGTGCACGTTGGCTCTGTGCGATGGGCAACCGAATAAGGCCTGCGGCTCATCCAAAGTGAAAGGTCCACCCACTCCCCAGGCGCCCCCTCACCATGCACCACGTCACGACCAGCGACAACACCCAGCTCTACGTCAAAACCTGGGGCACCGGCCGCCCCGTCATCCTCATGCACGGCTGGCCGCTGTCGTCCGACAGCTGGGACGACCAAGCCATGGCGCTGGCCGCCGCGGGATACCGGACGATTGCGTACGACCGGCGCGGCTTCGGACGCTCCTCCCAGCCGTGGAGTGGCTATGACTACGACACGCTGGCCGATGACCTGGCCGCAGTGATGGAGCAGACCCACGCGCAGGACGCCACCCTGGTGGGCTTTTCCATGGGCGGCGGGGAAGTCGCCCGCTACATGTCGCGCCACGCTGGCAAGTCGGTGGCGCAATGCGTACTGGTTTCCTCGGTGGTGCCCTACATGCTCAAAGCCGATGACAACCCGTCCGGAACAGAGCAGACCACATTCGACGACATGGCCATGGCCATGACCGAAGACCGGGCGAAGTTCTTCGCTGGCTTCTTCAAGGACTTCTTTGGTGTGAGCCTGTTGTCGCAGCCGGTCAGTCAGGAGCTGATCGACTGGGCGCGTTCCGTATCCATGCAGGCCGGGCTGAACGCCACACTCGAGTGTGCCAAGTCGTTTGCCACCACAGACTTCCGCAGCGACCTTGGCGCATTTGGCGTGCCCACGCTCATCATTCATGGCACCGACGACAAGACCGTGCCGATCGATGCATCTGGCAGGGCCGCGGCCAGCGGCATTGCGCAATCGACGCTGATCGAATATGAAGGTTCGCCGCACGGCTTGTTTGCCACAGACAAGGAGCGGCTGACGGCAGACCTGTTGGACTTTCTCAAATAGCGCTTGACACAAGTCAATCAGCCCGCCGATCTGCAGGGGGAGGGCGAAGGTGGCCTTTTCAGGTTGACAAATCTCAAGCCAGCCGAGTTCTGCCCAGCCAAACCTTCAGTTCTCCATCAGACTGAGGGAATGACGATCACACCTTGGCGATCAGACGACGCAGATGTCGGACCCGAGGTCGTGAGTCGCGTATTTCAATCTTCATTTACCAGGAGTTCACCATGAACGTCATCCGCCCCCTTGTTGCTTTGTCTTTGGTCACCCTCATGACTGCTTGTGCCGGGCCAGGCCGCATGCATTCCGGGATGGGCATGGGCGCCATGGGGGCTGGAGGTACTGCTGGCCCCATGTCTTCGATGGAGCCCCGCATGAAAGTCATGCATGAGATGCACCTGAAACTGAAGAACGCCAAGACTCCCGCGGAGCGCCAGGCCCTGATGGCCGACCACGCCAAAGCCATGCAGGATGGCATGGCCATGATGAAGGAGATGCAGATGGCCGCTGGCATGCCGGGCACTGCAGGCCCCATGAGCGAAGCCGACATGGCCCGGCGCCAGCAGTTGATGAGTGAGCACATGTCCATGATGCAAATGATGATGCAAATGATGATGCAGATGATGATGGACAGGATGCCGTCGTCATGAATCTGGCGTACAGGGACATGAGCGCCCCATCTCTACATGATGCCTGGCAGGCACTGACAACTTTCAGATCTTCAACTGGAGGCAGCCATGTTTTATGACCACGGATACATGATGGGCATGCATGCCTGGTGGTGGCTTTTCTGGGTCGTTCTCGTTGCCATCGCCCTGTTCTCGTTGCGTAGCAGCTTCTTTGGTAGCCCCCAGTCAACCCCGGAGCCAGCCCGCGAAAGCCCCAAGGCCGTGTTGCAGCGGGGTCTTGCTGCTGGCGAGATCACGCCACAGCAGTATGAAGAACGTCAGGCCCTGCTTGATCGCGACAAGGACAAGGCTCAGGCACGTTGATGCATCAGTAGCTGCTGTTGCGGATCGCAGTGCCGGCTTCGGGCCCTGCAGAACCTCTGTACTGGAACCCACATGGACCACAGCGCACCCCCCCCGTCTACATCCCCAGTCCACACACAGAGACCTGTGGTTAACGACTCGCAGGAGAGCGCCGCCGTCAGGAAGCCACCATGGCGGGCTGCGCTGCTGATGGTTGGCCTGATCGGCGCGTTCTTCCTGCTGCGTGAGCACTGGAGTCATGTGCTGGGGGTGTGGCCTTACCTGCTGTTGCTGGCTTGCCCCTTGATGCATCTGTTCCATGGCCATGGCGGGCACGGGCATCACAGCGTGCCGGGAAATCAACCCCCGGCGTCTGAAACGTCCGACGCAAGACCCCGCTGATGGACACGCCCAAAGTGCCCTTGCCGAGCCACGGCCAACTGGGGCTGGAGGCTCTCGGTGGCTCGCATGAGCATCTGCGGCCGGCGTCACCGGCTTCTGCCGCTGAACAGTCGCAACATGCGGACGGCACCGTCTACACGTGTCCCATGCATCCAGAGGTGCGGCAGTCGGATCCGGGCAACTGTCCCAAGTGCGGAATGACGCTCGAGCCGGTGCTGCCCAGCCTAGAAGATGAAAGCAACCCCGAGCTGAACGACTTTCAGCGCCGCTTCTGGTGGACGCTGCCGCTCACTGTGGTGGTCACCGCGCTGGCCATGGCCGGGCACCGGCTTGACGTGATGCCGATGGCCGCGCAGAGCTGGGTCGAATTGGCGCTGTCGGTGCCGATTGTGCTGTGGGGCGGTTGGCCCTTTTTTGTAAGGGGTGTCCAGTCGGTGGCCCACCGCAGCCCCAACATGTGGACGCTGATCGGTCTGGGCACTGGCGCCGCATTTGTGTACAGCGTGGTGGCCACCGTGGCGCCGCAGGTGTTTCCAGACTCGTTCATCACCATGGGGCGCGTGGCGGTGTACTTCGAGGCGGCAGCCGTCATCATCTCGCTCACGCTGCTGGGGCAGATTCTGGAGCTCAAGGCGCGCTCGCAGACCTCGGCTGCCATCAAGTCGCTGCTTGGCCTGGCACCCAAGACCGCGCGGCGGGTGACCGCCGACGGCACCGAAGAAGACATTCCGCTGGCCCATGTGCATGTGGGCGACCAGTTGCGCGTGCGGCCTGGCGAAAAGGTGCCTGTCGATGGCGTGGTGGTGGAGGGCCTCAGTGCGGTCGATGAATCCATGCTCACGGGCGAGCCGCTGCCTGTGACCAAGCGCGTGGGTGACAAGTTGATCGGCGCCACGCTCAATACCAGTGGCACGCTGCTGATGCAGTCAGAGCGCGTCGGCTCGGCCACCGTGCTCGCGCAAATCGTGCAGATGGTGGCCCTGGCCCAGCGTTCGCGTGCGCCCATGCAGCGCATGGCTGATTCGGTGGCGGGTTACTTTGTATATGGCGTGGTGGCTGCAGCGCTGCTCACTTTTCTTGGTTGGGGCCTGCTCGCCCCCACCGCAGGCAGCGACTCTGGCTGGGTCTATGGCCTCATCAACGCCGTGTCGGTGCTCATCATCGCCTGCCCTTGCGCGTTGGGCCTGGCCACACCCATGTCCATCATGGTGGCGACTGGCCAGGGCGCCACGCGCGGCATTCTTTTCCGCGACGCGGCAGCCATCGAGAACCTGCGCAAAATGGACACGCTCCTCATCGACAAGACCGGCACGTTGACAGAAGGTCGGCCCACCTTTGAGCGCGCCGTGGCCGCCAAGGGCTTTACAGAAGACCAGGTGTTGCAGCTCGCAGCCAGCCTCGACCAGGGCAGCGAGCACCCGCTCGCCGCGGCCGTGGTGGCCGCTGCACGGGCCAAGAATCTGGCGCTCAGCAAGCCTGAAACATTCGACTCCGCCTCAGGCATCGGCGTGCGTGGCCAGGTGGCTGGCAAAACCCTGTGCCTGGGCAATACCACGTGGATGCAACAGCTCGGCGTGGATGTGACTGCGATGACGGGGCCCGCCGAGGCCCTGCGCGCCAAGGGCGCCAGCGTGATGCACCTGGCCGTCGATGGCCGCCTGGCCGGCCTGCTGGCTGTGTCTGACCCGATCAAAGCCACCACGCACGAGGCACTTGAAGGGCTGCGCCAATCCCATATCCGCGTGATCATGGCCACCGGTGATGGACTGACCACCGCGCGCGCCGTGGGCCAGCAACTGGGCATTGATGAAGTGCACGGCGAGGTCAAGCCCGACGACAAGCTCCGCCTTGTCGAGTCTCTGCAAAAGCAGGGCAGGGTCGTCGCCATGGCCGGCGACGGCATCAACGACGCACCCGCCCTGGCACGCGCCGACATCGGCATCGCCATGGGCACTGGCACCGACGTGGCCATGAACAGCGCCCAGATCACGCTGGTGAAGGGCGACTTGCGAGGTATCGCCACTGCACGCGCTTTATCTGTGGCCACTGTGGCCAACATGAAGCAGAACCTGCTGTTTGCCTTTGTCTACAACGCGCTGGGTATTCCGGTGGCTGCCGGCTTGCTCTATCCATGGACTGGGTGGTTGCTGTCGCCCATGATCGCGGCATTGGCGATGAGCTTGAGTTCTGCGTCTGTGATTGGGAACGCCTTGCGGCTGCGGCGGGCGCACTTTGTCAGTCGGTAGCCCACTGGGCAGCGCGTGGCCATTGCACATGCGCAGGAAGTCTGGCGACCCATTCAAGCGGTGGGTGATCCGGATAACCAGTGTCTGCAGACGCTGATGCTCATTGGCGAGCATGTTGATCGGAACGAACCGGGAAATTTGCCGCTCCGTTGAGCGCAACACCCAGGGTCATACCCTTCTGCAGTTGCCTGAAAAAACACGCGGCTATTTCCGCCGGCGAAGCTGTGAACGCACTCCCTGGCCGAGCATGAACGCTTGTGGCGCATCACTGAGGGGCAGCTGCAGCACGTGGCAGCGCGAAATGAAACACTGCACCTTTACCCACCACGCTGGTTGCCCAGACCTTGCCACCATGCCGCGTGACGACGCGCTGCACGGTTGCCAATCCAACGCCAGTGCCTGCAAATTCCTGCTCGGTGTGCAGACGGGAAAACATCTCAAAGAGCTTGTCGTACTGGTTCATATCGAAGCCAGCCCCGTTGTCCCGCACGGAATACACCACCTCATCGCCTTCAATTTTTCCTGAGACTTCAATCAGGGGACTTGTCACACTGCCGCTGTACTTCACGGCGTTGGACAGCAGATTGACCCAGACCTGTCGCACCAGTCCCGCATCGGCCTGTGCTGGCGGGAGCGGCTCAATCCGGATGAGTGGCTGCGTGTTGTCTGGCGCCATCTGCAGCATCTCGGCGACGACCTGCTCGGCCATCTCGCGCATGTCAACAGGCGTTTTCTTGACCTCGCTGAGGCTCAGCCTTGAAAAGGACAGAAGGTCATCGATGAGCTGCGCCATGCTTTTGACCCGGCCCACGATCACCGCCAGATAGTGGCGTCCTTTCTCATCCAGTGCATGGGCGTATTTCTTCTCGAGCAGGTTGGCATAGCCGCCTATGGTGTTCAACGGCGACTTGAGGTCGTGCGAGGCGGCTGAGGTGAAGCTTTCCAGTCCCTTGTTGGTGGCTTCGAGGTCTTCGTTGCGTATCCGCATGTTCTGGTTGAGTGTGGAGATGACCTTCTCCAGCTCCTTTTGCTCCGTGACATCCTCCGAGATTCCCAGAATATGCGTCGGATCAGGTCCGTCTCCAAATACAGGCACTTTGCCCGTATGCAGATGCCGCTTCCCTTTGGTTGGTGAGTGAAACAGGTGATCCGGACTCTCAACCGGCACCCCGCCTGAGATGACTTCCCGGTCCTGGGCCACGATGACGTCAGCGATGTCTTTTGTAAATAGTTCGTGTGGACTTTTTCCGAGCATTTCTTCCCGCGTAAGACCCACCAGCGCCTCTTCGGCCCGGTTGATCCGGACATACCGCAGGTCTGCTGCATCCTTGATGTAAAGCGGAATCGGCAAATGCTCGATCATCGAATCCAGGAAGCGATTGGACAGCAGCAGTTCGGCCGTGCGTTCACGCAATTGACCGCGACTCTCCAGCAGCTCATCGTTTCGTTGAAGGGCTGCGTCATAGGTCGACATCAGCAAATTGAGAATCTGGGTGCGGTTTGCGGTGATCAAGTGCCTTTCGCCATGAAAGAAAATTTCTGCGGGCGGGCCTTCATCGGGGGCGGTTTGGCTGACTTGCCCGCTCAGTGCGTGCTGCACCCTCGCCAACATGTGGCTTCGTTCGTAGGGCTTGATGACAAAGCTGTCGGCGCCGCTTTGCAGTCCGAGTAATACCTCGTTCGGGTCGGTCAGGCTGGTCACCAGAATTACTGGAATGGTGCTGGTGGACGGGTCAGCCTTGATCTGCCGACATAGCTCGTAGCCACTCATTTGCGGAATCTTCACGCCGCTGACGACCAGCAAGGGGTGAAGCTCCCGGGTCATTTCCAGTGCGGTCTGGCCGTTATCTGCTGCGCTGACCTCGTAACCTTCTTCCTCCAGAATATGCCGGAGCATGAAGGCCTGCGCATCAATGTCTTCGACGATCAGGATGTGACGCGATGAGCCTTCAACAGATGCTGTCTGGACCATGCTTTCCCTCTTTGATTGAGTGGCTGACCTGTTCCAACGGCTGGGAGAGCAATTGCGCGCTTTGATAACGCGTCGCAGAACACTTGTAACAAAGACGATTTATGGTAGCCCGAACTTGCTGTCATGTGCAATTGTTATAAATCACAGCATCCGGGTTGAAGGGCATATACCCACAAAGTTCTAGCCGCACCATGGCCGGTCACGGCATGCCATGCGGGATGCGCCGCGTCAGGAACGACTGAATGACGTTCGAGAACGTCTACAGGCGTTGTAGCTTCTTGCGCACCAGATGAATATTGCTGCGCAGCGCATACAGCTCATCGGTGTAAGACAGCGGTACCGACACCTTCTCGGCCCGGCTTTCAAGGCTGTTCAGTTCTTCCAGCAGCGCCGCATTGCTTCCAGTACTGTCAATGCGGTTTTCAATGTCGCGCAGCTGGCCGTACCAGCGGAAGATGCGTGAGCGAACGCGGAAGGCATACAACGGCGGCACGATGCGTGACAGGGGCAGCATGATGGCCAGGATGATGCCCATGGCCAGCCACATGCGCTCAACCAGGTTGGAGACCCAAAAGGGCAAGTAGCGCTGCAGCAGCGGTGTGCCGTTCTTGATGGCGCGTTCGGCTTCCTTCGAAATGGGCAGCTCGCTGTTGTCGCGGTTCGGGTACTCGCGTGCACTCTTGAACCAGCCAGCGCTGCCGTGAATTTCGTTGCCCGCCTGTGCCAGCAACTGCTGTAGCGCTGGGTGTGTGGTGTTGCGGGTAATCAGCGAAGTGGTGGGCGCGACCAGCCGCACGTCGTCGGGTGGAATGTTGCCAGCCAGGTCCACCACGCCCCGGGGCAGGCGCGTGGTGCCCAGGAAGGCAAAGCGGCGCGAGTAGGCTTCGCTCTGCGCAAAGTTCATCAGCTTCACGCCCGGGGTTTGCAGCAGCATCTGCACCATCAGCGACTCGGGCGCCGATGCAAACACCAGCGCATCCAGTTCACCGCCGAGGAATGCCACGGTGGCTGGTGTCTGCTCCAGTTGCGACACCTTCAGGCTGGCTGGCTCGATGCGGTTGCTCTCGAGCAGCTTGGTCATCAGGCTGGGCACGCCGCTGCCAGGTGTGCCGAAGTTCACCTTCAGCCCCTGCAAGTGCGTGAGCGATGTCAGGCTGGCTTCTTCGGGCTCATTGCGGCGGGCGCTGGCTGGCTTGCCCTTGTCGGTGGCGGCCAGCACTTTCCGGGCGGTGGCTTCGCGGTAGAACAGCCACAGCGGTTCGACAAACAGGCTGCCGAGCGAGGCGAGGTCTTCCTCGTCCTGATCGGTGTAGTCGCTGGTACCGCCCTGCACAAAGCCCACATCGACCTGGCCTGTTCGTAGCAACTGCAGGTTGTCGGCCGAGCCCTGCGAGGGCACCAGCACCACCTCGATGCCCTCGGGCTTCAGTGCGGCTGCATAGCGCTTGCCAAATTCCTCGTAAGCACTTTGGGCGGGCCCGGTAGCCAGCGTGACGCGCTTGGGCGGGTTTGGGTCCAGCCACCAGTACGTGGCCACCAGCAGGGCAATGGCGAGCGCAACGAAGGGCCCGACCGAGACGGCCAGATCGCGCAGGGAGAGCAGGGTGTAGCGAATGTGGGTCGGCATGCCGGAACCTTAGCATGCGTGCCGCCCGACGTGGTGTGCGGCCGATCAGCCTGCTGTCTGCGCCCCGATCAGCGGCTGCACAAACGCAAACCAGCCACCCACCACGTAAACCGCCAGACTGATGACATACACCCGCGCCGATGTCTTGCGGGTGCGCAGACAGGCGTGGCGCAAGGCCGGGTCCACGGGGCAGGGTGCCGTGCGGTTGCGCAACTGCAGCAGCCCGCTGCCACCCATCATGAGGCCGGCGAAGGCAAACACCTCGATCTTGTACTCGCTGATCCACACCAGACCGGGTACCACGGCAATCAGGCTGGACAGTGCCGCACCAGCGCCCAGCGTCACCAGTAAGGCGGGCAGGGCGCAGCACACCAGCGTGCCCGAGCTGGCAAAAAGTGTCAGCCACGACGACCAGGCCGACACCGCACTGGCGCGCAGCCCGTCGTCAGCGGGGGCTGTGCTCACTTCGCTGCCTTCACGGCTGCCTTGATATCGGCCACCGACTGCTGTACGGTTTCCAGCTTGACCACGTCATAGCCTGCATCGGTGATTTCGGCGGTGATGACCTTGCCGTCCAGCGTCTGTCCGTCCTTGGCTTCGACGGCGACGACCTTGTTCTTGAGGTCCACAAAAACCGCTTTGGTGGCGGGCAGCTTGGACAGGCGCTTTTCAATGCCCTGTGCACAGAACGCGCAGACCATGCCGTTGACGGTGGCCTTGACGCTTTCAGCGGCCCAGATCGGGGAGACGAACGTGCCGAGCAGCGTGAGGCTGAGGGCGATGTTTTTGAGAGTGGATGAACGCATGGTGATTTCCTTCAAGGTGTAAATGAATGAATGGATCAATGAATGGATAAGAAGACGCTTTTCAGAAGATGTACATGAAGTTGAAGCGGCCCTGCTTCATGTTGTTGACGCCCACTTCGACAAAGTAGCGGTTGTGGATGAAGCGCAGCATGGGCGTGACCTCGGTCTCGTCAGACAGGCCCTTCATGCGCCGCGCTTCAAGGATGAACCAGGGCTGTACCTCGTCGTAGTCCACCTCATAAAACGAAAAGCCGGCGCGTACCGAGGCGAAGTCATGCCGTATGCCCGGTGCACGGTAAAGGCGCACCATGGCCGAGGCATAGGTGCGCGTGGTTTCATAGTCGGCCGATACGCCGGGTGCCCACATGGTCCTGGTGCCACTGAAGTCGTTGCCCTGCACCTTGCCCAAGCCGCCCACAAACCAGAAGTTGGCCTGCGAATGCGGTCCGTTGATGCGGTGCAGAAGCCGGGTATAGGTGAGCTCGGCAAACTCGCGCGTGAGGCGCTTGTCGTCAGACCGCATGTATACGCCGCCAGCGCCTACGGCGTCGCGCGGCGTGAAGGCGTGGTTGACCCAGGCCTCCTGCCAGTTGGGGCTGAAGTCGCCCATCGCCATGGTGCTGTCCTTGAAGCCCATGGGGCCCGCGTGAACGGCTGCGGCAGCGAGTGCGACGAAGCCTGCCGCAAGAAAACGCAACGCGGTCTTCATGGCACCCTCCGGATGCCGGTGACGGTGAGTTCATCGTTTTCCACCGCAACCGAGAAGCGGACCTTGTCGCCCACCTTCAGTGGCTTCAACAGTGCCGCGTCCCTGACCTTGAAGGGCATGGTCATGGCGTCCATGTCGATGCTCTTGATGCGTGCGTGCTTCAGCACGATCTGGCTTCGTTCGGCGTTCAGGGCAACCACGCTCGCAGCGACCTGCTCTGGCGGCGCGGCATGAACGGGCGATGTGCTGGCAACGCCCAGAGCCAGCAGGCAGGCCGCAAAGGCCTGAATCGGATATTTCACAGTGATCTCCAAAAAGCGGGCAGCAATCAAGCCGCCTCAGCTGAAATCGCACGCCAGTCGATGGCGGACGCACTTCGGGTGGGGAGATCAGGAAATGGGTGGTTTGAGGCCGGTCGTGCGGTCGGCGCTGACGAACAGCAGACCATCGGCAACTGGCCCGACGGCAGGTGCAAACGACGTGTGGGGCAACTGGAACGGAGACACCGAAGCCAGCGCCAGGCACAGTTCGCAGGTTTCACAGTTGCACTTTGTGATGCCATTGTTGGCGGGTGATGCATCCGGCACCGCGCTATCCGCATCTGCCATTGCCTGCATCGGACAGTCTTCCGGCATGGCGGTGTCGGCGGCATCACTGGCCACCACGCTGACCTGCTGCGCCGCCATGCTCACGGCCATGGCGTTACCCATCCAGCCGCGAATGGGCAGCAGGGCAATCATCAGGGCGAGGAGCAGGACGCGCATGGTGGCGTGATTTTACTTGCTGGCTTCCAGCGACAGCACAGTGTAGGTGCCGTTGATCTGGTCGGCAGTGAAGCTGACCTTGTCGCCGGCCTTGACCTTGTCGAGCAGTGCCGGGTCCTTGGCCTTGAACACCATGGTCATGGGCGGCATGTCGAGGTTCTTGATTTCGCCGTGTTTCAGCGTGATCTTGCCGGTGTCCTTGTCGACCTTGCGCACCTCGGCGTCGGCCTTGGGCAGTGCCTGCTGAGCCATGGCGGTGGCCATGCCGGAGACGGATAGAACCGCGGCGAGGATGAGTTGACGGGTTTTCATGGGAATCCTTGAAAGGTAGGGCTGAATGAAGGTATGGATTGCTAGAAGGCGAATAAAGTTCGCGGCGCTTGTCGGGTTCGCAAGCCAGCTCAGGCTTTCACGCCAGCGCGGAAGTAACTTTGGTAAACGGCTGTGCGGCCATCACGCTGCACCAGCAGCACGTCGTAAGGGTCTTTGCGGTCGCCGTAAACAGAGCCATCCATGCCGGGCGAGCCCACCGGCATACCCGGCACGGCCAGACCCAGGGCCTTTGGCTTGTCTTTCAACAGGCGCCGGATCTCGCGGGCAGGCACATGGCCTTCCACGACGTAGCCACCCACAAGCGCGGTGTGGCAGGAGCCCAGCTTGGGCGGCATGCCCAGGCGGGTGCGGGCGGCGTCGTTGCCCACATCGTTGACCTTCACCTTGAAGCCATTGGCCTCCAGGTGCTTGACCCAGTCCCCGCAGCAGCCGCAGTTCGGGTCTTTCCAGACCTCGACTTCGGTGAACATCTGCGATTGGGCTGCGGGCAGCATCGAGACCATGGCCGCTGCGCCAGCGAGGGCCTGGAGAAGGAATCTGCGTTTCATGAGGTGCTCCTTGTGGAAGGTGGGGTGGGCCGTGCAAGATGGGCTGTGGTCAGCGCGCTGCAACGGTGATCTTGCCGGTCATGCCGGCCTGGTAGTGGCCTGCAATCAGGCAGGCAAAGTCAAACTCACCGGCCTTGTTGAAGGTCCAGATCAGGTTGCTCTTCTTGCCAGCTGACACATGGGCCATGTAGGGCTCGTCGTGTTCCATGTTCGGGAATTTGACCATCATCGCGGCGTGCGCGTCCAGCTCGGCACGGGTGCCGATCACCATTTCGTGCATCAGCTTGCCCTTGTTCTGCACCACGAAGCGAATGGTTTCACCCTGCTTCACCGTGATGGCGTTGGGCGTGAAGCGCATGGCGTCGTCCATCACCAGCGTGATGGTGCGGTTGACGGATTTGGCGTCGCCGGCGATACCCCATTCCTTCTGCTCCTTCTTGGCAGCGGCTGGTGCCTTGCCATGCATGTCGCCATGGGCCAGTGCCTGGCCGGTCATGAAGGGCAGCAGGGCCAGGCCCAGAGTGAGGATGTGTTTTTTCATTGATGGCTCCGTGAGTTACCGTGGATTAAAGGGGTGCGAATCAGTGCTTGTGCGATGCCGCGGCGGATGTGCCGTAGCCGCGCAACTGGTTGTATTGCGCCACCTGCGCTGCCGTCAGCAGCGCTGTCTGTCGCAGATGGGTTTGCAGGTGCGCGTCGCGGATGGCCGCCTGCAGGGCGCCGATGCGCTGCATGCGGGCCGTGAGCGAGGGCGAGTCGATCTGGCGCGAGGCAAAGGCCTGGTCAAGCTCGCGCTCGGCCGCTACCAGCTGGCGACCGAGTGCGCGCACTTCGTCCTTGTGCGTGGCCATCAGCTGTGCCGTGCTGCTGCGCTGCGTGTCGCTCAAAGCCAGTGCCTGCGCATGTTCCAGTACGTGCATCGGGCCGGGGTAGTTGTTCAGCTCGGCAGCGAGTGCGAGACTCATGCCTTTGCCTTCCGTAATGTCCTGAACATCCTTGTCCGACAGCGCCTTGATGGTGCGCTGCTGCTGGCCGGCGTAGGGCGCACTCGCGCTGCCGTGGCTTTGCTGCACGCTCTGTCCGTGCCCGGCATGGCCAGAGTGCTGGGCGAATACGGCGGTTGAGCCTGCCATCGAGGCGCCAAGCACAACAAGCCGGAGGGTTGATGAAGTGATCATGAAATTTCTCCTGTTGGACATGGCGTCAGTGGCCGGCATGGCCCGAGTGGCCTGAGGGTTTGCGGATCTGCACCTCGGCACTGGTCGCTGCAGCGGGCGCTGATGAGGCTGCCGATGTTTTGTTGCCGCCGGGTGCCTGTGCCCGTGGGGCGGACGGCAGCTCGCCTTTCCACTCATAGGCCTGGGTGCCGGGTGGTTGCTTGTACCAGCCGGGGTTTTTATAGTCGCCGGGCTTCTGGTCCTTGCGCACCATCACCATGCTGAACATGCCGCCCATCTCCACACCGCCGTAGGGGCCGGTGCCAGTCATCATGGGCGCGGTGTTGTCGGGAATCTGCATCTCCATCTCGCCCATGTCGGCCATGCCGCGCTCGCCCATCACCATGTAGTCGGGCACGGCTTTCTGCAGCTTGCCGATCAGCCCGCGGTGGTCCACGCCGATGCTGGTCGGCACGTTGTGGCCCATCGCATTCATGGTGTGGTGGCTCTTGTGGCAATGAAAGGCCCAGTCGCCTTCCTCGTCAGCCAGAAACTCGATCTGCCGCATCTGGCCCACGGCGACGTCGGTGGTCACCTCGTACCAGCGGGTGGACTTGGGCGTGGGGCCGCCGTCAGTACCCGTCACCAGAAACTCGTGGCCGTGCAGGTGGATCGGGTGGTTGGTCATGGTGAGGTTGCCAAAGCGGATGCGCACCTTGTCGTTCTTGCGCACCACCAGCGGATCAATGCCCGGGAAGATGCGGCTGTTCCAGCTCCAGAGGTTGAAGTCCAGCATGGTCATGATCTTCGGCGTGGCGCTGCCGGGGTCGATGTCGTAGGCGTTGAGCAGGAACACGAAGTCGCGGTCCACCTCGTCGATCAGCGGGTGCTTTTCCTTCGGGTGGGTGATCCAGAATCCCATCATGCCCATGGCCATCTGCGTCATTTCGTCGGCATGCGGGTGGTACATGAAGGTGCCAGGGCGCCGCGCCACGAACTCATAGACAAAGGTCTTGCCGACGGGGATGGCCGGCTGGTTCAGGCCCGCCACGCCGTCCATGCCGTTGGGCAGGCGCTGGCCGTGCCAGTGGATGGTGGTGTGCTCGGGCAGCTTGTTGGTGACGAAGATGCGCACGCGGTCGCCTTCCACCACCTCGATGGTGGGACCAGGGCTCTGGCCGTTGTAGCCCCACATGTGGGCCTTGAAGCCGGGCGTCATCTCGCGCACCACCGGCTCGGCGACCAGGTGGAACTCTTTCACGCCGTTGTTCATGCGCCAGGGGAGCGTCCAGCCGTTGAGCGTGACCACCGGGTTGTAGGGGCGGCCATTCGGTGGCGTCAGCGGGGCGGCAGTGTCGGGCTTGGTCATGATGACCGGCTCCGGCAAGGCGGCCATGGCGACCTTGCTGACCGAGGCAGCCGCAACAGCCGTGAAGGCGGTGGCGGCGGTGGCAGCAGTGCCGTTGAAAAAATCACGTCGGTTCATGGGGTGTCCTGAAAATGTTCGGGATGAATGGGTGTGACAGGAAGTCAAGGACTCAATGGGCCGGGGCAGTCGCGCCGCCTGCCGATGCGCCACTGCTGCGTCCAGCGCTGCCAGCAGACATCTCGGGCGTGGCGCCGGCCAGCACGGTCTGCAGGTCGGACTCGGCCAGCCAGAAGTCGCGCTGGGCCTCGATGGCGCTGTTGGTGGCCAGCACCTGGGCCTGTGCGTCGGCCAGCACATCAAAAATGCTCGACAGCATGCCGTTGTAGCGCAGCACCATTTCATCGTTGATGAACTTGCGCACTGGCACCACGTCGGCCTGGTAGTGGCGCGCCAGATCATGGGCCGTGCGGTAGGCGTGATAGGCCTCGCGGGCTTCGCTACGCGCCTTCACGGCGATCTCGCGCACCTTGGCTGAATCACGCAGGCTGTCCCACAGTGCATCGCGGCCGGTTTCGCGTTTGCCGGCCAGGCGCTGGCGGTAATCGGTCATGGCCAGCTGCAGATCGGCGCGCGAAGCGAGCACGCGGCTTTCGATGTCTGGCAGCTCCTGCGCCTGGGCGGGCAGCTCGGGCAACCGGTCGGGCAGCGTGAAGCCGGTTTGCGGGCCCCACAGACCCATCACCACGATCAGTTTCTCGCGTTCGCTGAAGGCGGCCTGTTCGGCGCGTGCGAGCTGGATGGCGGCATCCGTCAGCAGGGCCTGCTGGCGCGCCTGCTGCAGGCGGCTCCAGTTGCCCACGCGGGCCAGCCGGCGGGCCAGCTCGCCACCGGCTTCGGCGCCTTCCTTGGCGTCACGCAGGTAGCGGGCGCTCTGGGCAGCAGCCACCGCATTGATCCAGGCCTTGCGGGCCTGTGCCGAGGTCTGGATGAGCGCCTGACGGGCCTTGAGCTTGGCCACGCTGTTGGCAGCAGAGGCATCGGAAATGTTGATGCCATCCGAGGCCAGCGCGACCTGAAGGCCGGGGTTGTTGAGCAGTGCGATGCGCACCGCAGCATCGGCCGTGAGCGGGGCTTTGAGCAGCGCAGTGATCTCCGCGCTGTTGTCAACTCCCGGCCGCGGGATGGGCAGGGGCTGTGCGCCGGCAGACTGCGTGCCGGTGGCCGCGAGCTTCTGCAGGCTGGTCACGCCGCCGTCAAAAGGCACAGAGGGCGACGAGGTGCTGGCGCAGGCACCGAGCACCAGCGGTAACGCGAGAGCCAGTACCCGTGCTGGCAGCGAAGGGGCGTGACCGGGCTTGGTTGCCGTTGCGGGTACGTAAAGGGAAGCGGAGGAGGTCATCAGTGTTTGCATGGCAGGCCTCAGCGGGTGGTTGCCGGCGCAGGCGCAGCTGGCGTGGCGGTGGGAGCTGCGGGTGCTGCGGCGGGGTTGCGGCTGTTGGCCTGCTCCCAGCGCAGCAGGTCGGCGTGGCCGCGGCGGAACTGGCCCACATCGGCGTTGGCCTTTTTCCAGTCGACGCTGTCCTGCTCGACGCCGGACGGCAGGTCACGGAAGACCGAGCGGTACAACGTGGCTGGCACCGGGCTGCCCGGGTCTGCCGCCTGCATGGCCGGCTGGGGGTCCACCTGGGGGTAGGGTGCCATCTGGGCGGCGACGTGGCTGGTGGCGGCCAGGGCACCCAGCAACATCAGCGGACGAAAAAAGAAGGGAATGGTCACAAGAATCTCCTGAACAACAAGCGGGGCGACAGCAAACGTCGCGAACCTCCGGGCGGGCAGCCTTTTCAGGCCGTGCCGGATGCAAGTACAGGCCCACTACGGGCCTGGGTTTCAGGAGATGGGCGGTTTCTGGCCCTGCGCAGCGTCGGCGCTGGCGAACTGCGACTGTGTGCCGCTGGGCACGGCGCTGACGGTCTGCGCGTGTGCAGGTGCTGCGGTGCTGGATGACAGCGCCACCGAATGACAAGCCTGGCAGACTGAGCAGGAATCGCAGTCGGCGTGAGAGCTGTCAGGGGCAGTGTGCGTGAGGGTATCGGCCAGGGTGGCGACTGCCCCGACATCCTGGTTCTGCACTGCGGCGGTGTGGCCCGCGCAGTCGGTCATGGCTGCGGTTTCACCCTCAGGCGTGGCGGGCTCGGCCATCACCATCGCGTGGTGCGATGCGGCGGGCAGAGCGGCCGGCATCCCGAGGGCCATCGTGGTCGCCATGGCCACATCCATACCGCCGCGCAGAAAAAGCAGGGCGATCAGCAGGGCATGGATAAAACGGCGCATCAGTGAATGATAGGCTACCGGCCGGAAAGTTCCCCGCCCGCCGGATAGCCCGTTGATTATTGGGGTTTTACGTATGGGGCTGTGTGGCGGCACTCTGTCGTGCGGTCTGCAGGTCAGCGTGGGCGTGCTTCAGCACCGCTACGCCGCTGGTGATGGCCAGGCCGGCCATCACCGCCGCCACAGCCAGATCGGGCCAGGCCGAGCCGGTGCCCAGCACCCCCAGGGCCGCCAGCATCACCGCGACATTGCCCAAGGCGTCGTTGCGGGTGCACAGCCACACGCTGCGCATGTTGGCATCGCCGTCCCGGTAGCGGTACAGCAGCAGGGCCACGCTGGTGTTGGCCAGCAAGGCCAGCAGACCCACGCTGCCCATGGTGATGGCCTCAGGCGTGCCGCCTTGCAGCCACATCCAGCCGGCGCGCCAGAGCACAAACACGCCAAAGCCGAGCATGCTGATGCCCTTGACCCACGCGGCCCGTGCCCGCACCGCGAGGCCCATGGACAGGACGGCCAGCGACAAGCCGTAATTGGCGGCATCGCCGAAAAAGTCGATCGCGTCGGCCAGCAGCGAGGTCGAACCCGCGCGGAAGCCTGCGCCGGTCTCGATGACAAACATGGCCAGATTGACAACCAGCGCAATCCACAGGATGTTGCGGTAGCGCGGGCTGGCAAGGCGCGTGTCGGTGGCGGGGGTGTGGTCGCAGCAGTTTGAAGACATGGTTTCCTTATTCAGGCGATTTCTACATCGGGTTCTGATGGCATGATTGGAAACCCTGAAGTCACTTGAAGGTCAAGCAGGATTTTCAAAAGCCCGGCTGCAGGCAGGGGATCGTTGCCATCCGGCTACTTAAGCCTCTCCAACCGACGCTGGCGCGTCCATTCCGCAGGTCACCATTTTGCATTTCTTCATATGAATCAGCCTTGTCACCGCCCGCGCCGCCACGGGCATCAAGGCGCATCAGGCTCGAACAATCATGACCAAGACCACAAACCAACCCCGTCAAGCTGCCACGCCGACGCTGCACCGGATCGGTGTGGCGGCGCGCCTGAGTGGTGTGTTCGTCGCCAATATCCGTTTCTACGAGAAAGAGGGTCTGCTGCCCGTCATGGAGCGCAGCGACAGCAGCTACCGGCTGTACAGCGCGGGTGATATCCACCAGCTGCGCTTCATTCGCTTGTGTCGGGCGATGGACATGTCGCTGGGCGAAGTGCGCACGCTGCTGGGGTTGGACCTGTCGCGCAAAGCCGATTGCGCCGCCGCGCGCACCGCGCTCGATGAGCACCTGCTGCATGTGCAGGCGCGGCTGAAGGAGCTGAAGGTGCTGGCGCAGGACCTGCAGGCGCTGCGCCAGCGCTGCGATGGCACTGACAACCGTTGTCACATCATCGAGGCGCTGCACGAACGGGCCGATGCGCTGCCTGCACCACCCGCCCAAGCGGCTGCTGCGGCGGCCCGGCGCCACGTGTGAGTCTTGATGTGTGAGTCTTATGGCGGTGGCTGCAGCCGCAACCGGGCCTTGTCCAGCCACATCTGCAGGCTGTCCAGCAGGTCGGTCTGGCTGAAAGAGCAGCTTTCTTCGCTGAACAGCGCGCTGGATTCGAGGCGTGTGAGCAAACCATTGAGCACCTCGCCAAACGCCGGCGGCAGCGCACCCAGCAGCTCGTCCTGGCGGGCTGCCAGGGACGAAAACCCAGCGGCGTTGAGCTCACCGCTGCGCAGTCGCTGCAGCGCCTCGGTGATAGCTTGCAGTTGATCGGCGGCGCTCATGGCCTGGCTCCCGTGCTGGCCGGCGCTGTGTGCGCCGGTGGTGTGGAGGCGCGGTCGAACGCCAGTGTGCTCAGAGCCAGCAGGCCAAAGGGCACGCCGACCCAGGCCAGATGCGCAAAGCCCACGGTGTCGATCAAAGCGCCGCTGATGACCGCACCCAGCGCCGTGCCCACATAGAGCATGGAGCCGTTCAGGCTGAGCAGCAGGGGCGCCTGCGCGGGCGACAAGGTGGCCAGCCGGCTCTGCTGGGGGGCCATCATGCCGAAGCCGGCCACGCCCCATACCACCAGCGTGGCCAGTGTGGCGGGCACATGGCCCTGCGTCAGCGGCAACAGGCACATCATGGTCACCAGCACGGTCAGCTGGACCCGCATGGTGCGGATCGCGCCGAAGCGGTCGTTGGCCCAGCCACCGCTGAGCGTGCCGGCCACACCGGCCATGCCGAACACCGCCAGCGTCATCGACAGCTGTGTGGAACTCATCGGGTTGAGTGCCTGCAGCACCGGCCCCACGTACGCAAACACGCTGAAGATCGCCACGAAGTAGAGCAGGGTGCGCGTCCATACCCGCAGCACGCCGCCCTGGCGCGCGGCCGCCCGGAAGCCCGCAAAGCTGGAGCCTGCACTGGCCATCTGCGCCGGCACCAGCCAGCTTGCAGCCAGCAGCGCCGCCAGGCTGGCCGCCGCCGACAACCACACCGGCACCCGCCAGCCGTATTCAAACCCCAGCCATGCGCCTATGGGAAGGCCCACCGCATAGCTGATGCTGATGCCCAAAAAAGTGATCGACAGCGCACGACCGCGCTGCGCCGGTGGCACCATGCTCACGGCCAGTGCCGAGGCCGCCGCAGTGAACATGGCACCCGCACCCATCAGCACCCGGCCCATCAGCAGCACCAGCAGATTGGGCGCCAGTGCGCAGACCAGACAGCCGACGCAGAACAGCAGCAGCGCCAGCTGGATGGCCCGCTTGCGCGGCCAGCGTGCGGTGAGGATGATCAGCAGGGGTGCCAGCACGGCGGTGGCAATGGCGTAGGCCGTCATGGCCTGTCCGGCGGCGGCGACGCTGACGCCAAGCGATGCGCTCATCGGCTGCAGAATGCCGCCCAGCACAAATGCCCCACTGCCAATGACGAGGTTGCAGAGCGCGAAAAAGTAAAGAATGGGCGGCATGGTGACAGTAGAGGGATGGCGCGCGACAGGCGGTGGCTGCACCAGTGCCGCCTGCGGTGAGGTGCCCTGCTATTGTGCCCCGGGCCAGGACCGGGTGCTGTCAGGCCGGCGCAGTGCTCAGGACGCGCCGTCGAGCCGGCCCTTCGGAAGCGCCGTCAAGCCGGCCCTTCGTTCAGCGCGCCGTCAAGCCGGCGCGGTGCCCAGCGTGAATGAAAAGCGTGCGCCTTCACCCAGGATGCCTTCAGCCCACACCTGGCCGCCGTGGCGCTTGATGATGCGCTGCACCGTCGCCAGCCCGATGCCGGTGCCCGAGAATTCAGCGGCGGTGTGCAGCCGCTGAAAAGCACCAAACAGCTTGTCGCCGTAGGCCATGTCAAAGCCGGCGCCGTTGTCCTGTACCGAGTAAACCCGTTGCCCGGCTGTGTTGAGTGTGCTGGCAAAGCGAATGGCTGGCTTTGCTTTTTTCCCGCTGAACTTCCATGCATTGGCCAGCAGGTTCTCCAGCACCTGACGCAACAGGGCCGGGTCGCCCGCCGCCGTGAGACCGGGCTCGATGGTGACCTCCACCTGACGCGCCGGCTCGCGCTCATGGTAGACCGCAAGCAGCGTTCCGGCCATCGCGCTCAGGTCAATCGGCTCCCAGCGCAAGGTGGTGCGTGACACCTGGGCCAGTGACAGCAGGGCGTCGATGAGTTCCCCCATCTGCACCACACCGTAGCGTATGCGCGACAGGTAGTGCTGGCTGCGTTCACTGCCCGTGTGCTGTGCGGCCGTGTTGATTTCCTTGTGCAGCAGGTCGCTGAAGCCGTCAATCGTGTTGAGCGGGTTGCGCAGGTCGTGCGAGACGGAGTAGGAGAAGGCTTCCAGCTCCCGGTTGGCGGCTTCCAGCTCGGCAGTGCGTTTGCGTACGCGCTCTTCCAGCTCGGAGTTCAGGCGCAGGATTTCGTCGGACGCCAGTTTCTGCACGGTGACATTCATGTGCATCACGATGACGCCTTTGCCGGGAGGGCCATCAGACAGGGGGCATACCGTCATGACAAACCAGCGGTCGTCGTCAGGGGAGTGGCAGGGGTACTCGAGCGAGTAGCTTTTGATGCTGCCGCTTAGCACGGCGCGAATGCCGGCTGCGGCCTGGTCTGCCTCGCGGGCATCCGGGCCAATGGCCTGGTCACAGATGTCGAGGTAATTGGCGCCGGGTCCGCAGCCCTGGGACTGCGGCGAATCCTGGCAGGCAAAGTACCGCCACGCGTCATTCACCGAGATGATGACGCCTTCATGGTCGAGCAGCGCAATGTGTGCGGGCAGGGCATTGAGGATGGACGCCTGCCGCGCCGCGTCGTCCAGTTGCAGCTGGTTGGCGTGTTGCAGGTCGGCGGTGCGGGCCTCGACCTGCGCAGTCACCTGCGCCTGCAGCACATCGCTGTGGTTTTGCAGAAAGTCGCTGTATTCCTTCAGGCGCAGCAGGTTGCGCACCCGCAGCCACAGCTCGGTCCGGTCCACTGGTTTGGTAAGGAATTCTTCTGCCCCCGCATTCAGGCCAGCGATCCGGGCGTTGCGGTCGGCCAGCGCCGTGAGCATGATGATCGGAATATTGGATGTCGCCGGATGCGCCTTCATCGCGCGGGCCACCTCGTAGCCGTCCATGTCCGGCATCATCACATCCAGAAGCACCAGATCGGGCATCTGCTGTGCGGTCATGATCATGGCCTCCTCGCCGCTGGCTGCACTGACCGTGCGATAGCCCTCTGGCCGCAGCAGGGCTTCAATCAGCTTGCGGTTCTGCTGGTCGTCGTCAACGATCAGGATGGTGGCGGGCGACTGGCTCATGGCGAACCGGTGGTGGGCTTGGCTGTTGCACCCAGCAGCGCGTTGATGGTGTCATAGAGTTCCTGGTAGCGCAGTGGTTTGGCGATGTAGGCCTCGCAACCGGCCACCTGGCTTTTTTCCTGGTCGGCTTTCATCGCAAGGGCTGTTAGCGCAATCACCGGGATGGACGCTGTTACCGGGTCTTTTTTCAACAGGGCGGTGGCAGCCAGCCCGTCCATGCCGGGCAGTTGTATATCCATCAGAATCAGTGCCGGTTGTGCCGAGCGCGCCAGCGTCAGGCCGGTTTCGGCGTCGGTGGCGCTCAGCACCTCATGCCCGGCCTTGCTCAGCAGCACGCAGGCCAGCTTCATGTTGGCCGGATTGTCTTCAATGACCAGTATGCGTGGCATGGTGTGTGTCCTGGTGGGAGGGCAGGGCGCGCCTGACCTCGTCGAGGAAGCGCCCCCGGTTGAGCCCGATTTTTTCGACGATGCGAATGACGCTGCCTCGGTCCTTATTGAGAGTGGCCCGGTCTTGTGCGGTGATCTGCTTGGCCGTGACCACCAGAACCGGAATACCCGCCGTTTCTTCGTTGCGCTGAAGCGCTTCCACCACGTCAAAGCCGTTGACCTCGGGCATCATCAGGTCGAGAAAAATCAGATCGGGCCGCAGACGCTGGGCCAGCATGATGGCTTCACGGCCGCCGTAGGCCCTGACCACCGCATAGTCTGGTGGCGGCAGCAGGGTCGCAATCAATTCGACTCCCTTGGGGTCGTCGTCCACCACCAGCACTGTGTGTGTGCGATCCGTCGCCGGGTGCAGACCGAGGCAGGCCAGCGACATCTTGAGCTGCGCGCGGCTGATGGGTTTTTGCAGCACCGCTGCTGCGCCGCTGTGGAGGCCGAGGCTGCTTTCGGCTGCTCCTGAGATGATGATGACGGGAACGCGGGCCAGTTGATCGCCGTCGAGCTCGCGCAGCCGTGCGAGAAAGGCCCAGCCATCCATTCCCGGGAGCTGGATGTCGAGTGTGATCAGGCTGAGCGGCTGCAGGGGGGCCAGCTCCAAGGCCTCTTCAGCGCTGGTGGCACGAATGACTGAGAAACCCTCGGCCTCCAGCAGAATGCGCACCAGGTCAGCTGCCTGGTCGTTGTCTTCCACCACCAGCGCCTTCCTCTCGGAACTGGCCAGCAGGGGCACTGCGGCATGGATGGTGGCCTGTTCGATCAGTGACTCAGGTACGACAGGCCTGACAGGTAGCCAGACCGCGAAGCGTGCGCCCTGACCTTCAGCGCTGGCCACAGCCACAGTTCCACCGTGCAACTCGGCCAGTTGCTTGACCATGGCCAGACCCAAGCCGGTTCCTTCAAACTTGCGGGCCAGGCTGCTGTCGATCTGTCGGAAGGCCTGAAACAGCTTGGACATGTCGTCCTTCGAAATACCGATGCCGCTGTCGGTGACGGACAACTCCAGAAACTCGGTGTAATCGCTTGCGTGCAGCGGAAAGCCGTGCACCGGCCACGCGCCGGGCAACAGGCCCACCGTCTGGCGTTGAACGCGCTGGGCGCTCAAGGTCACGTTGCCGCCGCTGGAACTGAACTTCACCGCGTTGGCCAGCAGGTTGTAGACGATCTGCTTGGTCTTGCGCATGTCCAGCATCAGCAGGCCAAGGTCCTTGGCAACATCCAACCCCAGGGCCAGGCGCTGCGCCAGGGCCTTTTCCTTCACGATGGACAGGCTGGCGGTCAGTAGCGAGGGCAGATCGACCGGCTCCAGCTCCAGGTTCATCATGCCGGCCTCGACCTTGGAGAGGTCCAGGATGTCATTGATGAGCGACAGCAGGTGTTGCCCGCTGGTGAAGATGTCACCCATGTACTCCTGCTGGGTTTCGCTCATCGGGCCCATCAGACCGTCCTTGAGTGCTTCGGAAAAGCCGATGATGGAGTTGAGCGGCGTGCGCAGCTCGTGCGACATGGTGGCCAGAAACTCCGACTTCATGCTGCTCGCATGCTGGAGGTCCACGTTCTTCTCCTGCAAGGCCTGCTCAAACCGCTTGCGCTCGGTCACGTCGCGGGCGGCGGCAAACACACCGCGCAGGCGATGATGCCGGTCATGGAAGGTCGCCGCGTTGTAGGACACCACGGTTTCGTCGCCATTGCGGGCGCGCACGGTCAGCTCGTAGTTGCTCACCTTGTGCTCTGTCAGCACGCGCTGGATGGCGGCGTCGGCCAGATCGGGATCAGTGAAAAACTGCTTGCAGGGTGCGCCGATCAGTTCATCGCGCGAGCAGCCGGTGAGCGTCATCATCTGCTGGTTGACGTCTGAGATGATGCCTCGCGGGTCGGTCATCATCAGCGCGTCGATGTTCGACTCGATCAGCGAGCGGGTGTAGAACTGCTGGTCGCGCAGCTGCTGGTCCAGCAAGGCCTGGGCGGCTTCGACTTCCTTGCGGGCGGTGTTGTCGGTGCCAATCAGCAGGTAGCCAATGATGGCCTCCTGCTCGTCGCGCAGGGCTGTCACCGACACCACCGCCGGGAAACGGCTGCCGTCCTTGCGGATGTAGGTGAGCTGGTAGATGTCTTCAATGCCGCGCGAGGCCTTGAACACCAGCGCCTCAAAACCGGGCGTGATGGCGGTGCCCAGCTCCCGGCTCAGGGCATCGGCGCGCGCAATCAGCTCTTCGGGGTCGGAGATGTCGGCCGGGGTGACGCGGTTGACCACCTCGGTGGCTGCGTAGCCCAGCATGCGCTCGGCGCCGACATTGAAAATCTGGATGACGCCCTTCTCATCGGTCGCAATGCTGGAGAAGTTGGCGCTGTTGAAAATCGCGTCCTGCAGCGCGCCCGTCTTGAGCAGGGACTGCTGGCGCCTGAATTCAATGACGCCCTCGGCACCGTCCTGCCTGCCAAAGGTGCTGTCGGTCGAGCCGGAGTTCGGCATGAAAACCCTCCAACGCGAATTCTCACTTCGGCAAGGGGCTGTTTCGACAGGCCCCGCGTCAGGCGGGCTCACGGTTTATCACGTCATTCAGCACTGAAACGCGAACAGGCTGGTGATAAGGAGGAGAGGTGGATTCACTGTAACAGAGGCGTTACGGCCTCAACAGGTATTTGTGGGTGTTTTACTAACTTACTACGCCCTGAGCCCGGCAACCAAAGTATTACTGGTCATTGTTTTCACAGAAGCTGTCGCTGCAGGTCCTGCCGGATTCGGGCAAACACGCTGCCCCAGTCGCCAGGCCGCTCCTGGCGATACAGCCGCATGGACGCGTACCAGGGGCTGTCGCTGCGGTCGAGCAGCCAGCGCCAGTCGGGCGAAAAGGGCAGCATGACCCAGGTCGGCCGGCCCAGTGCGCCGCTCAGGTGCGCCACGCTGGTGTCGACGCTGATTACCACATCCATCAGCTCGCACAGTGCGGCGGTGTCGGTGAAGTCTTCCAGCTCGGCGCTGAACTGCCGGATGCCGCTGGCCTGCAGGGCGGCCTCGTCATTGGGGCGGATTTCCTTTTGCAGGCTGATGTATTCCGCGTCCGAAGGCAAGCCGGTGAGCAGCGCAGACAGTGCCACGCTGCGGTGTGCGTCTCCCTTGTGAATCGTGCTGCCGCTCCAGACCAGGCCCACGCGGGGCTGCCGGCGCGGCCCGAGGCGGGTGGCCCACTGCGCTACCTTGCTGCTGTCGCTGCGCAGGTAGGGGCCGGGGCTGGGAATGTTCTGCAAGTCAGTGCCCACGGCCAGCGGCACGCTGAGCAGCGGGCAGTGCAGGTCAAACGTGGGAAAGCGCTCGCCCGGGCCAATCAGCTGGGCGATGCCGTCCACGCCCTGCAGCAGCCGCAGCAGGGGTTGCGGTGTTTCCAGCAGAACGCGTGCACCGCGCTCCTGCAGCACGCGGGCATAGCGGCAGAACTGGATGATGTCACCCAGACCCTGCTCGCGCGTCAGCAGAATCGTCTGACCCTGCAGCGATTCCTTGCCCTGCCAGAGCGCCTGTTTGAACTGGCGCTGGATTTTTTTGAACTCAGGCTGCGACCAGCGCGCTTCGTACTCGGCCCAGCCCGCTTCAAATTCGCCTTTCACCAGCAACAACAGGGACTTGTTCCATCGGGTCAGATCGCGGTCGCTGGCGGTGACGGTTGGCAGGCTGAGCGCGGTGTCGTAGCTTGCGCGCGCCGCGTCCAGCTGCAGCAAGTCCTTGAGCAGGTTGCCGCGATTGGAGTGGGCTTTGGCCAGGTCCGGCTGCAGGCTGATGGCCGTGTCGTAGCAGGCCAGCGCGGCTTCGGGTTGCTGCATGTCCTTGAGCACGTTGCCGCGGTCGCAATGGGCGGTGGCTAGGTCCGGCTGCAGCGCGATGGCGCGGTCATGGCTGGCCAGCGCTTCCGGCAGTCGCTTGAGCTTGAGCAGAACGTTGCCCCGGTTGCCGTGGGCGATGGCGAGCCCGGGCTCCAGGCGGATGGCTTCGTCGTAGCTGACCAGCGCGGCCTCCAGCTGGTCCAGATCCTGCAGCACATTACCCCGATTGAGGTGGGCACCGGCATAGCCCGGTTGCAGGCGAATGGCTGTGTCGTGGCTGGCCAGGGCGGCATCGAGCTGACCCAGCTCCTTGAGCACAATGCCGCGGTTGGAGTGCACCTCGTGGAAGTCGGGTCGCAGCCGGATGGCCTTGTCGTAGCTGGCCAGTGCGGCGTGCAGTTGCTTGAGTTCCCGAAGGACGTTGCCGCGGTTGATGTGCGCTTCCACATAGCCGGGCTGCAGGCGGATCGCCTCGTCATAGCTGGCGAGGGCCGCGTCCAGTTGCCCGATCTCGCGCAGGGCATTGCCCCGGTTGCCCCAGGCGTGCGCGTAATGCGGTTGCAGGCGGATGGCCTCGTCGTAGCTGGCCAGCGCCTCCCGCGGGCGGCGCAGTCCCATCAGCAGATCGCCACGCCCGCAATGGGCTGCCGCATGGCGCGGCTGCAGGCGAATGGTGTCGTCATGGCTGGCCAGTGCCGCTTCTGGCTGCTGCAGGGCCATCAGCACCTGCCCACGGTTGAAATGCGCGGCCACATCGCCCGGGCGCAAACGGATGGCGTGGTCGAAGCTCGCCAGCGCTTCGGTGGGTCGCCCGAGGCTGCGCAGCACCAGACCGCGGTTGTAATGCGCCTCGGCATGGTCGGGCCGCAGGCGGATGGCTGCGTCCTGGCTGGCCAGTGCGTCATCGAGCCGGTTGAGTGCGCGCAGCACAATGCCGCGGTTCGCATGGGCTTCGGCGTGGTCCGGCTGCAGTTGCAGGGCCTGGTCGTGGCTGGCGAGCGCCGCTTGCAGCTGGCGCAGTTCGGTCAGCGCGATGCCGCGGTGGGTGTGGAAAGAGGGGTTGCCCGGATGCAGGGCAATCGCACGGTCGATAAATGCCACAGCCTGCGCAGCCTGCCCGTTCTGGATGCAGATCACCCCCAGCAGGTGCAGGCAGTCAAAGTGGTCCGGCTGCTGCTTAAGCAGGCGTTCGCACAGATCCTTTGTCTCCACCAGCCGCCCTTGCTGGTGCAGCGCAAAGGCCTCGGCCATGCGGGTGCCGGGCGTGGCTGTCTCGGGTGATGGTGTACTGGCCGTCGACTGACCTTTGTTTCGCATGACCATGGAGACCGATAGGCAGATGTCAGTCCAGTCAGTCCAGCTTGGCGCCAGAGGCCTTCACGGCCTGCTCCCAGCGCGGCATTTCGGCGGCAAGAAACTTCGCGAAATCCTCGCTGCCCATGAAGGCCGGATCGGCGCCCTGCGTCACCATGCGGCTGCGGATGTCCGGACTGGTCATCACCTGGCGGAAGGCGTCGCTCAGTTTGGCGGTCACGTCTTTCGGTAGCCCGGCTGGCGCCAGGAAGCCGTAGAAGCCGACCACCTCAAAGTCCTTGATGCCGGATTCGATGACGGTGGGGATGTCTGGCAGGGCCGGGTTGCGTTCACGGCTGGTCACGGCCAGCGCGCGCACCTTGCCCTGCTTGTGGTAACTCGCTGCCTGCGGAATGGACTCGCCCATGAACTGCACCTGCCCGGCCATCAGGTCGGTGAAGGCGGGTGCGCTGCCGCGGTAGGGAATGTGCACCATGAAGAGCCCGGTGGCTTTCTTGAACATCTCGGGCACCAGGTGGCTGATGCCGCCATTGCCAGCCGAGCCGTAGTTGATCTGCCCGGGTCGCGCGCGGGCATAGTCCATGAACTCCTTGAGCGTGGTGACCGGCACCTTCGGATTGACCAGCAGGGCCAGGGGTTGCATGGCGGTGCGTGCGATCGGCGTGAAGTCCCTCAGCGTGGCATAGGGCAGCTTGCTGTAGAGCGCCGGATTGATGACCATCACGCCGGTGTTCGCCAGCATCAGCGTGTAGCCGTCGGCGGGCGCCTTCATCACGTCTTGCGCGCCCACGGTGCCACCGGCGCCGGATTTGTAGTCGATCACCACCGGCTGGCCCAGCACGGCTTGCAGGCGCTCGGTGAGCAGGCGCGCATGCTGGTCCAGTGGGCCACCCGCCGGAAAGCCGATCACCACGCGGATTGGCTTCTCGGGGAAGGCCGCCCAGGCGCTGTGCGCGGCCGTGAGGCTGGCTGCCACTAGGCCGATTCGTACAAAGCGGCCAAGATGGCCAAGGCGGCCGAGGTGATGGCGTATCTGCGCCATGGCGCCGTGATGGGCGGAGGGGCAAGGCATGGGGTGTCTCCTGTGCGTGCAGTGAGGGTCGGGTGAAGTTCGGGTGGCCTTCATCATAGTCAGCGGGGGTCACGCCGGCGACACTCTTTTCTACGGAGCTTCCCCGATGCGATCTGCCCCTCGTGTCGCTACGCTAACGCCCAGCGGCAGGCCTCCTGTCCGCGCCTTTCACTGCAGAGCGCCACCGCGTCTGCCGGAGCATACTTTTGACACTTCCCCTGCACCACAAGGTCTGGCCCAAGCGGCTGCCGCGCAACATCTCGCCACCGGCCACCTCGCTCTGGCACAACCTGGCCGTGAGCGCGTTGCGCTTTCCGGACAAGGCCGCGCTGGTCTTCTTCAACCGCACGCTGAGCTACTCGCAGGTGTTGCAGCAGGCCGAACGGCTGGCCGCCACCTTGCATCAGCGCGGCGTGCAAAAGGGTGACCGTGTCATCCTGTGCATGCAGAATTGCCCGCAATGGGTGATTGCGCACTTTGCCATCCTGCGGGCCAACGCGGTGGTGGTGCCTGTGAACCCGATGAACCGTGCCGAGGAACTCAAACACTACATCACCGACCCCGATGTGAAGGTGGCCATCACCGCCGCCGATCTGGCGCCCGAGCTGGTCCGGGCCAATGCCGAGTTGCCGGCTGGCCGGCGGCTGGCATATCTGGTGGTCACCCATTACAGCGATGCCTTCGACATGCCTGCTGCAGGCCCTGCGTCCGCAGAACAAGGCGCGCCCATGCCCGAGGCCTGGCGCGAGTGGCTGGGCACCCGGCATGCGTTGCCCTGCCTCGAAGGCGGGGAGGTCATTGCATGGGCTGATGCGTTAGCGGAGCAGGGCGTAGAGCACCTGCCGCCACACACGGCGCAATCGTCGGATCTGGCGGTGCTGCCCTACACCAGTGGCACCACTGGCCTGCCCAAGGGCTGCATGCACACGCACGCCAGCATCATGCACAACGCGGTCGGGACCTGTCTGTGGAGCAACGGCACGTCTGAAAACGTGGTGCTGTCGGTGGTGCCGATGTTTCACATCACCGGCATGGTCTCGGTGATGCACACAGCCATCTACGCTGGCGGCACACTGGTCATCATGCCGCGCTGGGACCGCGAACTGGCCGGCGCGCTGATTTCGCGCTGGCGCGTCACGCACTGGACCAACATTCCGACCATGGTCATTGACCTGCTGGGCAGTCCGAATGTTGCCGATTTCAGACTGGACAGTCTGGTCTACATCGGTGGTGGCGGCGCAGCCATGCCGCAGGCCGTGGCGCAGCGCCTGTGGGAGCAGTATGGCCTGCGCTATGCAGAAGGCTATGGCCTCACCGAAACCGCCGCACCGTCGCACAGCAACCCGCCCGACGCCACCAGGCAGCAGTGTCTTGGCGTGCCCTTCATCAGCACCGATGCGCGCGTCATCGACCCCCTCACGCTGAAGGAATTGCCGCAGGGTGAGCAGGGCGAGATCGTCATATGCGGCCCGCAGGTGTTTCAGGGCTACTGGAAGCAGCCCGAGGCGACCGTCGCCGCGTTCATCGAGCTTGATGACAAGCGCTTTTTCCGCTCCGGTGACCTGGGGCGCATCGACGAGGACGGCTATTTTTTCCTGACCGACCGACTCAAGCGCATGATCAATGCGTCAGGGTTCAAGGTGTGGCCGGCCGAGGTGGAGGCGCTGATGTTCAGGCATCCGGCGATTCAGGAGGCCTGCATCATCTCCACCCGCGACGCCTACCGCGGCGAAACCGTCAAGGCCGTGGTGGTGCTGCGCAGCGACGCCCGGGGCAAGACCAGCGAAGACGACATCATCGACTGGTGCCGCAACCACATGGCGGCCTACAAGTACCCACGGGTGGTGCAGTTTGTCGATGCGCTGCCCAAGAGCGGCTCAGGCAAGGTCATGTGGCGCAGCTTGCAGGAAGCCGAAAGCGGCGGAGCTTGAGAACCCTGGCACGTCAGCAGGGGCCAATGGCAGCGGGTTGCCGTTTTCCAGCCGCTGCGGTTATCGTGCAGGGCATGCTGAACCTTGCATCCGCCCGCCCGCTTTGCCGCACGGATGCTGCCGACATGAACTGCTGACATGACAACTCCCGATTCCAATCAATCACCTCCTTTGAATGCCAAGCCTTTGTCTGGCTGGCGACTGCGCCTCTACACCATCATTTTTGAGGCCGACACCGAAGCCGGACGCCTGTTCGACAAGGTGCTGATCGGCATGATTGTGCTCAGCGTGGTGGTGGTGCTCGCCGACAGCGTTCAGGTGATCAATGCCGCCTGGGGCTCGTGGCTCACGGTGCTTGAGTGGTTCTTCACCCTGCTGTTCACAGCCGAGTACATCGCACGTCTGGCCTGTGTGCCGCGGCCTGCGCGTTACGCGCGCAGCTTTTTCGGCATCATTGACCTGATTGCGGTCTTACCGACCTACCTGGCGCTGTTCTTTCCCGGATTCCATGCGCTGGTGGATGTGCGGGTGCTGCGCCTGCTGCGGGTGTTCCGCGTATTCAAGCTCGCCGCCTACGTGGCCGAGTATCAGCAACTGGGACGGGCGCTGGCCGCCAGTGCCCGCAAGGTGCTGGTGTTCCTGTCGGTGGTGCTGATGCTGGTGCTTGTGATGGGAACGGTGATGTACCTGGTCGAAGGGCCGGCCAATGGCTTCACCAGCATTCCCACGGCGGTGTACTGGGCCATCAGCACCGTGACGACGGTGGGCTATGGTGACATCACGCCGAAGACCGACCTCGGGCGCCTCATTTCGTCGTTCATGATGCTGCTCGGCTGGGGTATCCTGGCAGTGCCGACCGGCATCGTCACCGCGGAAATGTCGGCCCAGCGCAACCAGCAGCCCCTGCCGCTGCCGACCACGCGCACCTGCCACCATTGTTTGACCGAAGGGCATCAGCCCGAAGCCCGGTTTTGCCTGCACTGTGGGGCAGACCTGCCGGCCTATCAGGTGCAGCCCGACGTTCGTACGGGGTAAATGGTTATTCGGTAGGGGCTGTCAGGCGGCGCGGCGTGATCTCGACGGAGCCGAGCGCGGTGCTCATCCACACGGTGCTGTCCTGCACCGTCACCTGCAGCTGCATGCTGCGCTCGGCCAGTTTGGCGAGCGCCTGGCTTTCGGCCGCGTCGATCTGCCAGACCACCAGATTGGCAGCGCGCGTGAGCTTGGTCTCGATGTTCTTCCACCACACCGGTGTGCTGCTGGCAAAGCTGTACACACTAACTTTACCGGCGCGGCCGGCGGCTTTCATCAGCCGCTTGTCGTCGGGCTGGCCCACGTCGATCCAGTGCAGGATCTGCTCGGTGTAGTCCTTGTGCCAGAGCGCGGCTTCGTCCACATCCCACAGGTCCTTGGCGAACTCGAGGTTGCCCTGCTTGTCGTCGGCCGGCACGTTGAGTGCAAAGGCCAGCAGGCGGATCATCATGCGTTCGTCGGCCTCGGACGGGTGGCGCGCAATCGTCACGCTGTGGTCGGCGTAGATGCTGCGGTCCATGTCGGAGAGGGCCAGTTGGGCTTTGTAAATGGTGGCTTTGAGTGCCATGGTCGGTGGTTTTCTTGATCGGGGTCAGGTCAGGGCGCAGCTGCGTCAGCACATGCGCAAACGCTGTATTGGAACAGAGCGGGGACAGGGCTGCCGGGGTAACCCTGCCAGAGCAGGATTAAGGCGCGCTGGCTATAGTTTCTGGATGACCCTCCGCCTTTCTGTGCTCGACCAGTCGGTGGCCGTTTCTGGCCGCGCTGAAGATGCGTCCATTCGTGACACCCTCACGCTGGCCCGGCACTGCGAGGTTCTCGGCTACCAGCGCTTCTGGGTCAGTGAGCACCACAGCCACCCCAGCATCGTCGGCTCTGCGCCGGAAGTGCTGATGGCCGCCATTGCCGCAACCACGCAGCGCATCCGCATCGGCAGCGCGGGCGTGATGCTGCCGCACTATTCGGCGCTGAAGGTGGCTGAGCAGTTCCGCGTGCTGGAGGCGCTGGCGCCGGGCCGCATCGACCTGGGCGTGGGCCGTGCACCGGGCTCCGACATGCGTACCGCCCGCTTGCTCAGCAGCGACCCCCGGCAGTCGGCGGAAAACTTTCCGATCCAGGTGCGTGAGCTGCAGGCCTGGGTGTCCGGCGTGGCCCTACCCGAGGGACATCCGGGCCATGGCGTCACTGCCAACCCGACCGGCCCCAGTTCGCCCGAGCTGTGGATGCTGGGCAGCTCCGACTACGGCGCGCAGCTGGCTGCGCACTACGGGTTGCCTTATGCCTACGCGTGGTTCATCACCGATGGCCGGGGCGCCGACGAGGCGCTGTCGATGTACCGCTCTCTCTACCGGCCCAGCCCGCGCCAACCGGCACCGCATGCGGCGTTGTGCGTGTGGGCGCTTGCGGCCGACACCGAGGCCGAAGCCTGGCATCACTTCTCCAGCCGCGAGCGCTGGAAGATCGACCGCAACCGTGGTGCGATCGGCGCGCTGCAGTCCCCGGCGGAAGTCGCCGCCCGTCCGTATTCCCCCGCCGAGCAGGCCGAGGCGACGCGTCTTCGCCACACCGCACTGGTCGGCACCAGCGCCCAAGTGGCCAACCAATTGCGCGCACTGGCCGATACACTGGCGGTGGAAGAACTGGTGGTGATCACCTGGACGCATGACCCGGCGGCTTCCCGCCGGTCTTACGAGCTGCTGGCCCGCGAGTTTTTTTGACGTTTTCTTTTTCGCTTTTTTCCGCTCCCCAATAAATCCAATCGAGACAAGGATCCCAACATGACCGCACCCCTCTTCAGCGCCACCATCGCAGGCAGCCTGCCCAAGCCTGCCTGGCTGTCGGAAACCAACAAGCTCTGGCCGCAGTGGAAGGCTGAGGGCGACGAGCTGAAGCAGGCCAAGGCCGACGCCACGCTGCTGTGGATCAAGGCCCAGGAAGATGCGGGCCTCGACGTGATTGGCGACGGCGAGCAGTCGCGCCAGCACTTTGTGCACGGCTTTCTGGAGCAGGTGGCCGGCATCGACTTTGAGCACAAGGTCAAGATGGGCATTCGCAACAACCGCTACGACGCGATGGTTCCGCAGGTGGTCTCCGAGCTCAAGCTCAAGGGCCGCGTGCATGCCGCCGAAGCGCAACTGCTGCGCGCCCACACGAAGAAAAAGATCAAGTTCACACTGCCCGGCCCGATGACGATTGTGGACACCGTGGCCGACCAGTTTTACGGCGACCGCGTGAAGATGGCCATGGCCTTTGCCGAACTGCTGAATCAGGAAGCGCGGGCGCTGCAGGCCGATGGTGTGGACATCATCCAGTTCGACGAGCCAGCCTTCAACGTCTACATGAAAGACGCTGCCGACTGGGGCGTGAAGGCGCTGGAAGTGGCTGCCAGGGGCCTGACCTGTACCACCGCCGTCCACATCTGCTACGGCTACGGCATCAAGGCCAACAACGACTGGAAGGAAACACTGGGTCAGGAATGGCGCCAGTACGAAGAGGTGTTTCCCGCGCTGGCCAAAAGCAGCATCCAGCAGGTGAGCTTGGAGTGCTACCACTCGCACGTGCCATCGCACCTGATGGCCTTGCTGGAAGGCAAGGACGTGATGGTGGGCGTGATCGACGTGGCGAGCGACGAGATCGAGACGCCCGAGCAGATCGCCGAAACCATCGGCAAGGCGCTGCAGTACGTGCCCAAAAACCGCCTGCTGCCGTGCACCAACTGTGGCCTGGCGCCCATGGACCGTGCCATTGCCATGAAAAAGCTCGAAGCCCTGGCAAAAGGCGCAGCGCTGGCACGCGAGCGCTACAAGTAAGTTGATTGCGGGGTCACGTGCTGGGCGCAATTCAAGGAGACCACTGATGTCAAGCCACTCTCATGATGGGCATAGCCACGACGGTCACGACCACGATCACGCCGAGACGCCTGCTTGGAAGCACAACGGTGTGCGCGTGATCCCGGGCAATCAGCTCGACAGCAACACCGCGCAAACGCCGGGCATGGACCGGCGTGCGGCCATCAACTTTGCGCGTGTGGGTGCACAAAAGCTGTGGGCCGGCACGGTCACCATCCATGCAGACGCCAAAACCGGCGCGCACCACCATGGGCCGCTGGAAAGTGTGATCTACGTCATCCGTGGCCGCGCCCGCATGCGCTGGGGCGAGCACCTCGAGTTCACCGCCGAGGCGGGGCCAGGCGACTTCATCTATGTGCCGCCTTATGTGCCGCACCAGGAAATCAATGCCAGCGCCACCGAGACGCTGGAGTGCGTGCTGTGCCGCAGCGATGGCGAGGCGGTGGCGGTGAACCTGGACATTGAGCCGGTCGAAAAGCCCGACACAGTGTTGTGGGTCGACCCGACGCATCCGCAGGGCGGGGTGTAGCCCGGCCAGACAAGGCCTGTTAACCGCAGGTGAAGGTGTCCCGGAGCGCGAAAAACTGCACAGGTTTTCAGGCTTCCAGAATTTTTACTTACGTTTGTCACGTTGTCCTACATCGTGTATCTGCCGTATTGGTTAAAACAGAGGCTCTCTTCAAAAGGAGTTCCCTCATGGACACCCATACCCACACGCAAGTTGCACCAAGCCCCAGCGCGGGCCAGAACAAGTATCTGATTCCCATCATCGCTGTCATGGGCGTCACTGTGCTGGCACTGGTTGCCGCCTTGGTGGTGAACAGTTCCGACGCCAAGCAGAGTGACACGGCCGCTGTGGCAGTGACCGCCAAAGAGCCAGCCAAAGCCGCAACAGCACCGAAGCCGGCGGCGAACACGACGGCAAAGAACACCAACGGCACCACCACCTCCAGCAAGAGCGTCAACCAGTCCGCCCCTGTGGTAGCCCAGTCGGGCAACTCGCAGGTCTGCGCGACCTGCGGCACCGTTGAGTCGGTGGTCGCTGTGGAGCGCCAGGGTCAGGTCAATGGCGTGGCTGTGGGCGGCACGACCATCGGCCTCGGCACAGTTGCCGGCGGCGTGGTCGGTGGCCTGCTGGGCAACCAGATGGGCGGCGGCGACGGCAAGACGGCCATGACGGTGCTCGGCGTGGCCGGTGGCGCGGTGGCTGGCAATGCCATCGAGAAGAACATGAAGAAGGTCACCGTGTACCAGGTGCGTGTTCGCATGAACGACGGCTCGGTGCGCACCATCGAGCAGCCCACAGCGGTGCAGGTGGGTGCCAAGGTGGTGGTTGAAGGCAACACCCTGCGCGCAGCCTGAGGGGTTGAAGCAGAGGGGGCGACCAGGTTCGCCACGCGACCGATCACCTCTATTGCCCGACGAACCCGTCAGCCCATGCCAGTCATGGGCTTTTTCTTTTCCGGGTGGTCTGCAGTGATGGGGTCTCTGTGCGAAGATTTGCCAAAAGCAACCCATCCGAGTCAAGGAATCCCATGAAAGCAGTCTGGAACGGCGCCGTCATCGCCGAAAGTGATGACACCGTGGTTCTCGAAGGAAACCACTATTTCCCCGAGAGTGCCCTCAACCACGACTACGTGACCTTCAGCAACCACCACACCATGTGTGCGTGGAAGGGCCAGGCCAGCTACTACTCGCTGCTGGTCAATGGCGAAATGAACACCGACGCCGCCTGGTACTACCCCGACCCGAAACCCGAGGCCGAGAGCATCAAGGGCCGCGTGGCCTTCTGGAAAGGCGTGAAGATCGAGGCCTGATCTTCAGGGCTTGAACGTCGAGGGCTGGCGGCTGCGCCCGGGCTGCCGGTTGTGCTTTTTGAGCCGGGTTTACCCTTTGCCAATCTGCCGGCAAAAGCCTGTTCACCGCGTTAACTGATACGTATACTTATTAAAAAGACCTGTTGCAATGATGCAGGTCTTCACAATAAGGAGACATCATGACGGTTCCCGTGCCCGACCCGGCTCTGGTCGAAAAACTGGTCATCGCCAATCGCATTCTTTACAGCCAGGGGGTGGTTGACGGCTTCGGCCACGTCAGCGTTCGCCACGATCAGTCGAACGAGCACTTCCTGCTGTCATGCAACCGTGCCCCGGGTCTGGTCAAGCGTGCCGACATCATGGTGTATGACCTCAACGGCGACCCGGTGGCGGCGTCCAGCCAGCGCTCCTATCTGGAGCGCTTCATCCACAGCGAAATCTACCGCATCCGTCCCGATGTGATGGCGGTGGTGCACAGCCACTCAACCAGCGTGATTCCGTTCGGCGCCACGGGCCAGCGCCTGCGGCCGATCTTTCACATGAGCGGGTTTCTGGGGAGCGGCAGCGCGCACTTTGAAATCCGCGAATCGGCGGGCAACACAGACCTGCTGATCAGCAACAGCGGCCTGGGCAAGGCACTGGCCAAGTCACTGGCGCAGCACACCTGTGTGCTGATGCGCGGCCATGGGTCGACCACGGTGGCGCCGTCGCTGGAGCGCGTGGTGTACCGCGCCATCTATGCCGAAGAAAACGCCAAGCTGCAGCTTACGGCCTCCAGCCTGGGGCCCATCGAGTTCCTCACACCGGAAGAAGCCGAACTCGCGATGACCTCCACCGAGGGGCAGGTGATGCGCCCGTGGGAGCTGTGGCGCCAGCAAATCGGCGATGTGGAGTAAGGGTTGTTTTGGCGGCAGCCTTGAAGTAAAACAAGACCGGAGACTCTCATGAGAGTGAGAGGGCGGCCACCCGGCAGTGCTCCGTCATGGAAATGTGAGGGCGGCTTGCGCCAGCTCAATTGACGCGCGGGATGGCGTGCCTGAGAATGGTTCAACGGCTCGAAGGAGGCTGCCCCATGTTCAAGCATGTACTGGTTCCGGTGGACGGCTCGACAGCCGCCCGGCAAGCCATCGTGAAAGCCGTCGGCATTGCGGCAGCCTTCAAGAGCGCCGTCACCATCATCTACGTGATTGACCCCTACGCCTTTACCGGCGTGGGCACCGACTTCGCCTACGGGCAGACCGAATACCTCGGCGCCGCCACGGCCGAGGCCGACACCGCCATCACCGCCGCCAAAGCTGCTTTCGAAGTCGCCGGCATCGTTGCCGAGGGCAAGGTGGTGGAAGGCCATGCGGTGTACCGCGGCATCATTGACACCGCCCAGTCGCTGGGCGCTGACCTCATCGTGATGGGCTCGCACGGGCGCCGTGGCTTGCAGAAGCTGGTGCTGGGCAGTGTGACCTCCAAAGTGCTCTCGCATGCCCATCTGGCCGTGCTGGTGGTGCGCGACTGAGCCCGCACCATTCTGTTGGTTTTCCCACCTCTGCCCACGCCGAAGGAGTTCCCATGGATTTGCTGAAACACGATCTGGTGCATGAGTTCCCCGACTACCTGGAGAAGATGCACACGCTCAAGGCCAGCAATGCGCGCTTTGCCAGTCTGTACGCCCGTTACGACACCGACAACCACACCATTGCCCGCTACGAGCAGGGTGTGGGCGCCATCACCGATGAAGCGCTGGAAGATCTGAAGAAGCGGCGCCTCAAGGTCAAGGACGAGATTTACCAGATGCTCAAGGCGCCGTGATGCGCCCCACCGGGGTGTCCCCGGTGTCTTGTCAGTCCCGCACGTCGCCCACTGGCTGTGCACCGAAATCTTCCCGGGCGAGGTAATTCAGCACCCGTGCCGCGGCGTCGTCCGGCGAGGTGAGCTGACCGCTGCTTTGAAGTCCGATGAAGCTGCTGCGGTCCGGGAAGCTGGCCGCATCGGCCTGGCGCAGCTGCACCTGCATGTCGGTGTCAATCACGCCTGGTGCCAGCGAGCACACTTTGGCGCCGTTGGGCTTGAGGGCTTCTTCCAGCGCTACACAGCGCGTGAAGTGGTCCATGCCCGCCTTGGCCGCGCAGTAGGCCGCCTGCGATGCCATCGCGCGGCGCCCCAGACCCGAGGAGATGTTGAGCACTTTGCGCGGCACAGCCCATGTTTGCGTGGCATGAAGGAACACCGCGGTCAGGTGCATCGGTGCCTCAAGGCCGACACGCATGGCCTGGGCAATGTCGGCACTGCCGAGTTCGCTCAGCGGCGCGATGCGGGGAATCCCCCCCGCGTTGTTGATGAGTGTGGCGCTTTCCCATTCGATTTGGCTCTGCGCCGTCAGCCACTCCGACAGGCGGATGCCCAGCGTGCTGCTGTCGGCGAGGTCCTGCGTCCACTGCGTAAGGGATGCCTGCGTGCGTGCCGCGTGGTCTGTCAGTGCAGGATTGTCCCGCCGTGATATGCACAGCAGCGTGCGCCCCTGGTCCAGCAGCTGCCTGGCCATGGCCAGACCCATGCCGCGCGAGCCACCGGTAAGGATAAAGAGATGTCGGCTCATGGTGTGGGTGTGATCCAGCAGGTGGGTGGTGGTGTGCCCGGAGGGTATCTCATGCTGCGACGACCACGGCAAAGCTGGCACGAAAGCCGCCAGCGTCGGACGTGAATGGTACTGTCAGCGCAGCCTGGTCTGCGGCGTTCAGCCTGCGCCAGAGGAAATCGCGCGGGTTGCCCGGATCGTCCGCGACATACAGCTGCGTGGTCAGCAACTCACGCGCCCCCAGCTTGACCTTGACATGGATATGCGGCGTGCGCCCGCCGTAGGGCACCGGACGGATGGTGCGGAAACGGTAGCGCCCATCGGCAGCCACCGTCACACGGCCAAAGCCCTGAAAGCGCCGGTCAGCCCGGTCACCGTCGCCAGCGTGATGGTAATGACCGGCGTGGTCGCATTGCCAGATCTCGACCTGCGCGCCAGATACCGGCTTGCCAGTCAGGTCGCTGACGCTGCCTTCCAGCCAGGCGCTTTGGCCGCTGGTGTAATCCAGCGTGCCGTTGCGCAACAGGTCATGGTCGCTGTCCTTGGGGAATGTCAGGGGGTAGAACGGCCCCTCTGTCTGCGCCGGGGTGGGGCGGCGAACGGGAGCGGGCTGCGCGCGTGGGCCGAGCCAGAGCGCGGGCGCCGCGATCAGTGCCGCAGTCAAGGCCCGGCGGCCGAGCAGGCGCTGCGCTGTGGCGGGAGGAGTGAAGGAAATGGATGGAGCAGGGCGCATGGAATTCTCCGAGGATCGGCATGGAACGCGAACATTCAGATTACCGCGTTCGACAAAGTGGTGTCAAAAGTCGGGAATGCTCCGAAAAACCATCTGCTCACCAGTGGCGGGGTGGATGAACTTCAAGCCGCTGGCATGCAGCAGCAAGCGGGGTGATTTGGCCTGGCTGGCAGCGTCGGTGTAAAGCAGATCACCCAGGATGGGATGGCCCAGCGCCTGCAGATGCACGCGCAACTGGTGCGACCTGCCGGTAAGTGGTTCAAGCTCGACCCGCGTGCTGCAACTGGGTTCGTCGAAGAACAGGGTACGCCAGCGGGTCTGGCTGGGTTTGCCAAGCACTGGGTCGATGATGCGCAGGGGCCGGCGCGGCCAGTCCACCGCAATCGGCAGATCAATCAGGCCCCAGCCGTTCGCTCCGGGCGCTGGGGGCAGATCGCCTTCGACGACCGCCACGTAGCGTTTGTCGATGGACCGGCTGGCAAATGCCTTGCTCAAGATGCGTTGCATCTCGGGGCCACGCGCCATCAGCATCAGGCCCGAGGTGGCCATGTCCAGCCGGTGCACCACCAGAGCGTCGGGGTACTGCGCTTGCGCCCGCGCACTCAGGCAGTCCTGTTTGTCGGCGCCGCGTCCGGGCACCGAGAGCAGGCCGGCCGGTTTGTTGAAGACCAGCAGACTGTTGTCAGCATGCACCAGCGCGAGCGGTGCGTCGGCGGGTGCCTTCGGTTGGTTGTCAGGTGTGGCCATGAGTATGCTGGCCTTGCCATTCAGAGATCAGAAGACGGTGGCTTCTCGGGGAGCTTGCTGGCTCTGGGCGGTGGAAAGTTATGTGCGGTGGGCTGGCTGCGTTTGACTTCACGCAGCATGAAGAGGTAAAGGCCCTCGACCTTTTCGCGCGCCCAGGGCGTCTTGCGCAGGAACTTCAGGCTCGATGACACGCTGGGGTCGCTGGTGAAGCAGCGGATGGGGATGCGCTGGCCCAGGTCTTCCCAGCCGTATTGTGCGGCCAGCGCGGTGACCATGGCCTCCAGCGTGACCCCGTGGAGAGGATCATTCATAAGGTCCCCACGCGTCTTTGCCTTATTTGTTTTTCAGCTTGCCGCGCACCGGCACCTGGGTGACGATGGTCGGGCGCACGGCATCTGGCGACACCGGCTTGGGCGGCGAGGTGTCCTTCTTGGGTTTCTTGACCATCTTGTTGTTGTTTTGCTGACCTTTGGCCATGGTGTGCTCCGGTGATTGTTGAGAGGATTTGGTAATTATCAGTGCAACTTGATGCGCGGGCGGTAGGTGCGGTCCAGCATTTCAGACAGCGTGATGAGTGCCGTCTTCTTGAAGCCGCCCAGCGCCAGCTGGTGCTGCTTGTGCAGTCCCCAGTACATGAACTTGGCGAGCTGGCCTTCGACGAAGAAGCTGCCGTGGCTCAGGCTGCCCATCAGGCTACCGACCGACGAGTACTCGGACAGCGAAATCAGCGATCCCTGGTCCTTGTACAAGTAGGGCGCGACGGTCTTCCTATCGATCAGGTCCTGAAGGTGGCGGGCCAGGTACATCGCCTGCTGGTAGGCGGCCTGTGCGCGCGGCGGTACCCAGCTGCCGTCGGGTTGCTGGCAGGCAGCGCAGTCGCCAAAGGCGTAGATGTGCGGGTCGCGTGTGGTCTGCAGGTTGCCGTTGACGAGCAACTGGTTCAGGCGCGTGGTCTCCAGCGGGTCGCCGTTGCCGATGGATGTGAGGAACTCGGGCGCCTTCACGCCCGCCGCCCACACCATGATGCTCGATGCAATGACCTTGCCGCTGGCCATCTTCAGGCTGCCCGCCGTCACCTCGACCACCTTCTCATTCGTGTGCACCTCAATCGACAGCTTGCGCAATTCACGCAGGGCCGATTCGCTGAGCCGCTCCGGCAACTGCGCCAGGAGGCGCGGTGCAGCCTCAACCAGTACGATCTGTAAATCCTTTTCCGGGTGAATATGGTCAAAGCCAAAGTTGGCGAGCACACGGGCCGACGCATGCAGCTCGGCAGCCAGCTCGACGCCAGTGGCGCCGCCACCCACGATGGCAATCGTCAGGCGCCCGCTACCAGCAACGCGGGGAACGGTTTGCGCGCGGATGCAGGCATTGATGAGCCGGTCGTTGAAGTGCTTGGCCGCCTGCGGGCTGTCCAGCTTGATGGTGTGCTCGGCGGCACCGAGGGTTCCGAAATCGTTGGTCTGGCTGCCCACGGCAATCACCAGCGTGTCGTAGCCGAGCTGCTGAGCAGGAGTGATCTCGCGCCCCGCCTCGTCGTGGCTGGCGGCGAGCTGGATGGTCTTGGTTTGCCGGTCCACGCCCGTCAGGCTGCCGAGCCGGAACTTGAAATGGTTCCAGCGCGCCTGCGCCAGGTACTCGATTTCCTCGGCGTGGGTGTCAAAGCTGCCCGCAGCGAGTTGGTGCAGCAGCGGCTTCCACACATGGGTACGTGCAGCATCGACCAGCGTGATGTCGGCCAGCTTTCGTTTGCCCAGACGCTTGCCCAGCTGCGTGGCCAGTGCCAGGCCACCGGCACCCCCTCCCACAATCACGATACGGTGCATGAATTCCCTCCGGTTGCAGGCGGTCTGTGTCCACCTCTGTTAGCGCAGTTGTTTGCCCATGTTAACGCTGTGCCTGCAGCCTTGCCCACGCCTGCCGGGTCGCGGCCGCTGTTAAGCTCCACCCGCCCATGTCTTCCCCCAGTTTTCAGGACCTGACCCGCCAGCGCGCGTTCATGCGCATGTGGTTTGCCCGCCTTTTCGGCACTACCGGCAGCCAGATGCTGATGGTGGCTGTGGGCTGGCAGATGTACGAGCTGACGGGCAGTGCATGGGATCTGGGGTTGGTGGGCCTGTACCAGTTCCTGCCCGCGCTGTTGCTGACCCTAGTGGCAGGTCAGGTGGCAGACCGTGTGCACCGCGGCCGCATCGTGGCGGTGTGTCTGGTCACACAGGCGGGTGTGTCGATGACGCTGGTGGCCGCCACGCTTGGCTGGGGCGCCGGGCCGGGCAGTACAGGCGGCTGGGTCTCGCGCGATCTGCTGCTGGCGCTGTCGGTGGTGTTGGGCATGGTGCGCGCTTTCCAGATGCCGGCACAGCAGGCGCTCACGCCCACGCTGGTACCACCCGTCATGCTGCCGCGCGCCATGGCCTTCAGCTCGGCTGGCATGCAGGCCTCGGTGATTGGCGGGCCGGCGCTGGGCGGCGTGATTTTTGTGGCGGGTGCGACAGCGGTGTATGCCACCTGCGCGGCGCTGTTTGCGATTGGCTGCGTGCTGGTTCTGCTGCTGCGCTACACCCATGTGCCGCCGCCGCGCGAGCCGGTTACCTTGCACACTTTATTTGCTGGCGCGGTGTTCGTCTGGCAGCGCAAGGCCTTGCTGGGTGCGGTGTCGCTCGATCTCTTTGCGGTGTTGCTGGGCGGCGCTGTGGCCTTGCTGCCGATGTTTGCCAAGGACATCCTGCATGTCGGCCCCTGGGGCCTGGGGCTGCTGCGTGCCGCGCCTGCGGTGGGTGCGCTGCTGGCCTCGGCCGTTCTGACGCGCTGGCCGCTGGAGCGCCGCGTCGGGCGTACCATGCTGGCTGCGGTGGCCGTGTATGGCGTGTGCATGCTGGTGTTTGGCCTGTCGACGAGCTTTGTGCTGTCGCTGCTGGCGCTGGCAGTGTCAGGCATTGCCGACATGGTCAGCGTGGTGGTGCGCCAGACCCTGATGCAGATTGAAACGCCCGATGACATGCGTGGCCGCGTCAGCGCGGTCAACTCGGTGTTCATCGGTGCCTCGAACCAGCTCGGCGAATTCGAGTCGGGCGCCACTGCCGCGTGGCTGGGCCCCGTGGGTTCGGTGGTGCTGGGCGGCATTGGCACGCTGCTGGTGGCGGCCCTGTGGCTGCGCTGGTTTCCGGCTTTGGCTCAACGGGACAAAATGTGAGCCCCACGGTCGCTCACTTCGTGTAGCTCCCTGCCCCCGAGGGGCCGCCCGCCTGTGGACCGGCAAAGCCGGCTCCACGGCTCCACTGGTTTGAATACCCCCTCGCTTCGCCCCTCGACTTGTTGAATTCCGTTCGTCCTGAGCCTGTCGAAGGATGCCCTTGAGGCCATCTGTACACACGCCCGAGGTAAATGGACTAACGCGCGGAGTTGGCGCGGATGCGATTGACTTCGATGGGGGTCACTTCGCTGGCCTGGTTGCCCCAGGCGTTGCGGATGTGGGTCAGCACGGTGGCAATGTCTTCGTCGTTCATCACCAGCACAAAGGGGGGCATGCCGAAGGGGCGGGGGTTGCCCTGGGTCGCTGGCGCGTAGCCGCCAGCGAGCACGATTTGTACTAGGTTGACCGTTTGAGTCATCGTCACGGCGCGGTTGCCTGCCAGCGCGGGATAGGCCTTGGGCACGCCTTCACCGCTGGCGCCGTGGCACTGGGCGCAGTGCTGTTCATACAGTTTGGCGCCCTTCGCGGCAGTGCTTGGCGTTACGCGGGCTGCCGCTGGCTGCGGTGCTGTGGCGACGGGCGTTCCCGGCAGCTGCTGCAGGTATTTCGCCATAGCGCCGAGGTCGCTGGCGCTGAGGTGTTGCGTGCTCTGCAGCACCACTTCAGACATGGGGCCGGCCACAGACGCCTGAGGCGAGACACCGTGCTTCAGCAGGCTGACGATGTCTGCCTCGCTCCACGTGGCGACACCAGCCTCCAGCGGCGAGCTGAGTGAAGGCGCATACCAGTTCTGCACGGGAATCAGGCCGCCCGCGAGGTTCAGGCCTTGCGTGGTGGCGCCCAGTGCATTGCGTGCGCTGTGGCAGGCACTGCAGTGGCCGAGGCCCTGCACCAGGTAAGCGCCGCGGTTCCATTCCATGCTTTGGCGGGTGTCGGCTTCAAACACGCCCGGCCGGAAATACAGCGCACGCCACACCGCCAGTGCGGCCTGCGACTGGAAGGGAAACCGCAGGCCATGCGGCTGGTTGGGCTGCACCACGGGCGGCAGGCTGCCGAGGTAGGCAAACAGGGCGTCGGAGTCTTGCCGCGTGACCTGTGTGTAGTTGGTGTACGGGAATGCGGGGTAAAGCAGGCGGCCGTCTTTGGAGCGGCCGTTGTGCATGGCGCGCCAGAAATGGGCTGATGACCAGCTGCCAATGCCGGTCTTGTCGTCGGGCGTCAGGTTCGATGTGAACACGGTGCCAAACGGTGTCGGTATGCCTTTGCCGCCAGCATAGTCTGCGCCGCCGGGCGCGGTGTGGCAGCCAGCGCAGTTGCCGGCGCGGGCCAGGTAGGCGCCGCGCGCGATCTGCTGTTCGCTGGGCGCGGCTGCAGCGACAGGTGCATTCACATCCACCTCGTCCTGGATGTTGAGCGTCCACACCACCGCAGCAAGCACACCGGCCACCACGCCCAGGCCGGCCAGCCATTTGAGCAGTCTTCTCATGGCTTGACCCCCGCAGGCACAGGCGCGCTGCCACAGGCGATGGCGGGTACGCCCGCGACCAGCGGAGGTGCCGCGTTGGCAGGCCGGGTCACGGCAGGCAGGGTTTGTGCGGCCAGCCAGTGGGTGACGGCGTTGATGTCGTCCAGGCTCAGGCGTGACACCACGTCCCGCATGCAGTCGGGCGCATGGGCGCGGCGCTGGCCGTTCTTCCATGCGCCCAGCTGCGCGTTGAGGTAGTCGCGCGGCAGGCCCAGCAACCCCGGTGCGTTGGGCGCGACGCCAGTCATGCTTTGGCCATGGCACTGCACGCAGGCCGGCACCTGGCGCGCCCTGTCCCCTTCCATCACCAGTTGCCGGCCCCGATTCAATGTCTCTGCCGACGCACCCGACGGCGTGGGCGCCGGGTAGGGCACTTCAAGGCGCGAAAAATACAGAGCCATCTCCATCAGATAGGCGTCGCCTGCCGGGCCGCCCAGCGGTGTGAGCAGCTGCGTCATCAGGCCATAGTGGCGGCGCCCCTCGCGGAAGTTGAGCAACTGGTTGTACAGGTATCCCGCCGGCTTGCCGGCCAGACGGGGGTAGTAGCCATCGGGTGCAGCGCGCCCCTGTGGACCATGGCACGCGGTGCAGGCGATCAGCCGCTGGGCCATGGTGTCTTCAAACGGCGCTGCGCCGACAGGCGCAGCTGGCAGCCAGCACAGCCACGACAGCGCCGCAACGGCGGTGGCCCGCTGCAGTGGTCGTCGCAGCCAGGGGAAGCGGCTGGCTGCCCCAGCCGGTGGAAAGGGGGTCATGGTGTCGTGCCGGAAATGATGCGAAAGCCGTTAGTCAGCGGCGCGGGCCGTCCTCGTGACGAACCCGCACACAGGTGAGAAAGTGCTCCCAGCTGGTTTGTACCTCGTGCACCCGCGCGCCCTTGTCGAGAACAGCGCCGCAGGCGGCCTCGGCGCGCCGCACCACCTTGGCCAGTGCGCTGGCAGACAGCGGTGGAATCTGTGCGCGCAGGCTGTTGGCCTTCGCCCGCATCTGCGCGATGCTGTCGCGTGCGAGGGATTTGTTGTTGGCGCAGGCGGTCATTGCAATCATGTCGGCCAGCTCGACCAGTGCCGGGTCCAGATGCCACGCGGTGGCAGTGCCGAGCGCCAGCACCCACAGGCGCTTGTGGTTGCCTGGCCCGGTGGATGCGATTGTTTCCGGTGGGGTCATCTCCGGCTTGGCCGCCTCTGGCTCGCCGTGCGGGCTGGACGGCGGTGCGGGTGGGCTGGTGTCGAAAGGGGAGTGCATGGCATGATTGCCTTGGGGGCGCACCGTCATTTTGCCTGAGCCGGCCCTGCAGGGTGCGCAGGCCCGCAGGTTCAGAAGGGAATGCCCACCCTGCCCGTGGCTGCGATGGTGCCTTGGCTGCTGTTGTGGTTCATGTGCCTTCTTCACTCACCGGCTGCAGCGGCTGCACGGGCGCATCGCCCAGCGTGAAGTAAAAGGTCGCGCCCTTGCCTGGCTCCGAGCGTGCCCAGATACGGCCGCCGTGCCGCATGATGATCCGCTGGGCGCTGGCCAGTCCGATGCCGGTGCCTTCAAACTCGCTGGGCGAATGCAGGCGCTGGAAGTTGCCGAAAAGCTTTTCGATGTACGCCATGTCAAAGCCTGCGCCCTGGTCCCTGACGAAGTAAACCGGTCTGCCGTCGTCGCCATCTTGTTTGCCGATTTCAATGACAGTCTGGTCCATCTTGGAGCTGAACTTCCAGGCGTTGCTAATCAGGTTGTCCATCACCACCGACAGCAGCTTCGGATCACCCATCACGTCCATGGACCGCTGGATTTGCACTTTGGCCGTGCGCCGTGGCTCCAGCTGCGCCCGCCGTGAAATCAGCGCTTGCGCCATGGTCGACAGGTCCACCTTTTCCCAGCGCAATTGCAGGGTGGACAGGCGCACCAGAAGGAGCAAGGCATCGGTGGATTCGCCGATCTGTTGCACGCCGGCCCGGATCCGTGCCAGACAGTGTTCACCCCGCTCACCCAGTTGCTTGCCGAGTTCACGCGTAAGCAGCTCGCTGTAGCCCATGATGGAGCTCAGCGGTTGCCTCAGGTCATGCGCCATCGAGTAAGAGAAGTCGGTCAACTCCCGCGTCGCAATCTGTAACTGACCGGTACGCTGGCGAACCCTTTCCTCCAGCCTCGCATTGAGTTGGACGATCTCCTCCTCGGCCTGCTTGTTGCGGGTGATGTCCTGCACATGGGCGACCAGATGCGCTGGCTGCCCGTCGTCGTCGCGCACCGCCGATACCGTGAGCGACACCCAGACGATGCTGCCCAGCCGGTGCCTGTAGCGCAGTTCCGTCTGGAACTGGTCTCGGCCGCTGGCGAGCAGTTCCTCATATTGCCGGACGGCCTCGCCGCGGTCTGCCTCCAGTGCGAGGTCGTGGAACGGCAAGGAGAGCAATTCGGCTTCGGTGTATCCGATCATGCGCCACAGTGCGCGATTGACCTTCAGCCAGCTGCCGTCGAGCCGGATCAGCGCCATGCCGATACCCGAGTAATCGAATGACGCTGCCAGTTGCCGGTCGCGCTCGCGCAGGCTCAACTCGACCTGTCGGCGTTCCGTGATGTCAAGGATAGAGGCAATGAAATAGCTCGCGCTGTCGTCCACCTGCAAGACCAGCGCAACAGAGCACAGCCCCCAGACCACCGAGCCGTTACGGTGCAGGTAGCGTATCTCGACGGTATCGGGATGAGCCTGTTCCGGTGATGTCCGGAGGTTTTCGAGGAAAAGCTGGTATCCGTCCCGGTCTTCGGGATGGACATGGGCATAGACCGGCTGACCAATGAACCCGCTGCGCGCATGGCCGAGCATGTCGCACAGCTTGCCGTTCACGTCGATACAGGTACCGTCCACATTGATGTGGGCGATACCGACCGCTGCCAGATTGAACGTCGCGCGCTGCAGCGCCTCTGACTTGCGTGCCGCCATCTGCAACGCCTGCTGGCGATGGAGCAGCCACAGGAGAATGCCGCCAATGGCAAGCAAGGTCACCGTGGCCACGCTGGCCGCAATGTAGTAGGTCCGCTTGCGGGCCTCCACGGGCGCCATGACTTCCTGCTGCGCGGTGCCGACCGCCACCACCAGGGGGTAGTCGGCCAGCGTCTTGTAGCTGATGTAGCGCGTCACCTGGTCGATTACGCTGCCCGTCAGCAGGCTGCCTTCGGGCCGGATACGCTGCATCGTGAGCAGTTCACCCCTGATGACGTTCTGCCCCAGGCTCACCTGCTTGCCGGTCCTCCGTGCACGGACGATTCCGTCCAGTCCCACAAGCGTCACGGTGCCCTGCTGGCCGACATCGGTCTGCAGATAGAAATTGGCAAAGTAGGCCGGCTCGACCGCGCCCACAATCAGGCCAGCGAAACTTCCGTCAGCGGCATTGAGGCGGCGCGTGATGTGGATGGACCATCGGCCGGATACCCGTCCAAACGCCGGAGGGGCAATGAAAAGCGCCGAATCGTTCACCGCCTGGTGATGCTTGAAGTAAGTCCTGTCGGAAGCATTGACGGGCACGGGGCTGTCGGGCCCGGCGCTCACCCGACCGAGCGAGTCGATCACCGCCAGGTAGGTGAAATGTTTGAAGCTGCCGGCACCCTTGGCCACGCTTTGCAAGGGCTTGGCTTGTGAACCAAGCGCCCGGTAATCGGCCTCGACGAGATTGAACGTCTGTTCAATGTTTTTCAGGATCAGGTTGGTGTGCTGTTCGATCCCGGCCGCGAGGTTGGCGTTGTGCAGGAACTCCTGGCGCACGGCCTCCGACTCCTCATACGCAGCGCGCTCCAGAGTCACTTGCCAGATCATTCCAATCGGTGCCAGACTGGTCAGCACGACGACCAGCGGCACCAGATTGAGGCGTGCCAGCACAGACCTCATCAAAACCTGTAAATGCATGAAACCCATGCTCCTTCGGTATTCGGGCCTTTTATCAGCGCCTCTGCGCCCTGCTGGCGCGGCCGTGGCCACTGCCGCGGGACTGATTCCCTTGGTGCATTATCACGTCTTGTTACATCTGTGCAATTGATCAGGATCAACGCTTTGTCGTGGCCGGCGGAACGCGCCGCGTGGATCAAATGGTCAAACGCCGGCGTCCGGTGGCGGGTCCTGAAGGAGCAGATCGGAGGCGGGATAAGCCACACAGGGCAGAATCCAGCCTTCGCGTTTTTCTTCGGCGCTGAGGCCTGGCCAGGCGATCCGGTACGTGACCTGACCTCCGATGGCCAGTCGCATGCAGGTGCGGCAGGTGCCGTTGCGGCAGGAACTGGGCCAAGGCAGACCCGCAGCTTCCGCCGAAACAAGGAGCGTCTGCGAGCCGGGCGCGTCAAAGCCTGTACCGTCCCCGACCAGCCTGACCTGGTGTGCAGAGGGGCCACAGGGACTCGAGGCCGCATCCGGCGGCGGGGTGAAGAGGGGTGCAGGCATCAGGCCCTGAATTTAACGCAGCCGCTGCCAGCGGGATGCGGGCCTGGAGCCAGCCCCAACCGCTTGCCGATTTGCAGCGACAATTTCGGGTTGGCCCCTTCTGGCGCAATGCCGTTGCCGGCCTTTTGTCCTTTCCTCACTGTGACGCTTTCCATGACCACCTATTCCGTTCGCCCTGCCACCTCCCGCGATGCCCAGGCCATTGCCGATATCCACGTCTCCACCTGGCAGGCCGCCTACAAGGACCTGATGCCCGACGACCACCTCAGCAAGATCACGGTGGCCAAGCGCCTGGCCTACTGGCGCGAGGCCATCGAGTACAGCGAACCGCAGGTGCTGGTCGCCACGGCCGGCGACGAGGTGGTCGGCTTCGTCGGCTTTGACCGCTCCCGCGATGCAGGCACCAAGTCCACCGTGGGCGAGATCTGGGCGCTGTACGTGGCCCCATCCCGCTGGGGCCAGGGTGCCGGCCTGGCCCTGTGGGACGGCGCGCGCGACGGCCTGAAAGAAGAGGGCTGCACCACGGTGACCGCATGGGTGCTGCTGCGTAACGAGCGCGCGCTGCGGTTCTTCGAGCAGGCGGCGGGTTTCAAGCGGGAGATGCCTTCGCTCAAGACGGTGCCGTTTGGGTCGGCGAAGTTGGAGGAGATTCGGTTGAAGAGGGTTGTGGATTGATTTCTTTTGTAGCTGCTTCTGGGTTTTATTGAGGGTTGAGGCCGGGGTGGCCCGGCAGCCAGTCACTTTCTTTTGCTTCGCCAAAAGAAAGTAACCCAAGAAAAGGCGACCCTGGTGCCTGCGTCCCTTCGCTGCGCTACGGGGAACCTGCGGTGCTCGGTCCAGGCGGGGTCTGGCTAAACTCGCTTCGCTCAGACAACGCCAGCCCTGATCCGCCTGGCCCTGCGCTCCTCGGCGCATTCACAAGGGGTGGGGGCAGGAAGACAGAAGACAAACATCCAAATACCGAACTTCCCAAGGACACGCCAAGGCGTGTCCTTGTTGTCTTGGTTGTCGTCTTGGTTCCCGCTCCCGCTTGCCCCGTGTGGCTGGGCCGAGCAGCGCAGATGGAGGCGGGATCAGGGACGCAGTTGTTTGAGCGCAGCGAGTTCTGCGGACCCCCGCCGGAGTCGAGCAGCGCAGGTTGCCCGTAGCGAAGCGCAGGGACCCAGACTTCGGGTCGCCTTCTCTTTGCTTACTTTCTCTTGGCGAAGCAAGAGAAAGTGAGTCGCCCGCCGGGGCGAGTCCCGGCCTCAGTCCTTAGCCCGCAAAGCCATCAACCAAGCCGAAAGACCAATTCACGACGGCACATTGACCACCCTCTCATCATCATCCGGAATCACCGGTACCCCCTCATCCGGCTCAATCGGAAACTCCAGCGGATCACCGTCCTCTGGGGGCTCCTGTACCGGAATACGGTGTGGTTTGTGGGTTGCGCGGGAGGTGCGGGACGGGCGGGTGGATGCAGTGGGCATGGCGTTTCTCCTTGGGGCTCTTGATGTTCCTGCAGCGGTACGGGCCTGCGTCGGGGCATTCGGTGCATCTTGTTGTCAGCCGATGCCGTGCCTTGTCCTACAGGCAGGCAGTGTCGTGGCGCACAGCGCCGGGCGCGAGGGACTTTTACAGTGGAAACAGGTCTGAACAGGCCCTCGTCGCCAACGCTTCCCGCCCTCTCCGTGCATGGCGGTGAACATGCCAGGCGTTCCTCTCCGTCAACCAAGGATTTCTCATGGATAAATTTTCTACAGACAGCAATGCAATGCATGCCGATGGCGCCATCAAGCGCGGTGTCGATTCAGCCGGTGTGAGCCTGCATGACGGCATCGAAAAAGTGGCTGATCCGGCGCGCGCTGCGGTGGAGCGTGTCTCTACCGTGGCCCACCAGACGGTTGACAAGCTGGCCATGGGCGCAAGCCGCGCGGCTGACAAGTGGTCGGACCAGACGCGCTGGGTGGCAGAGGCACCTTCCAAAGCGCTGGAGACGTCGCGTTCATGGGTGCAGGAGCGCCCGATGGAAGCGGTCGGCATTGCCGTGGCGCTGGGCTTTGTACTTGGCCGCCTCACCAGCCGTTAATCCACCGTTAACCCGCGACCAACCTGCTGCTGACTGGCCCGAGCGGTGGCCGGGGGCGGCAGGTTGATCCGCATTCGTTACAGTCGAGTCCATCCCCACTTTGCCGCTCTCCGCGTCACCACCCCATGGCCAGCAGCCTTCTTGCACTCATTGATGACATCGCCACGGTGCTGGACGATGTGGCCGTCCTGTCCAAGGTCGCAGCCAAGAAAACCGCCGGTGTGCTCGGTGACGACCTCGCGCTCAACGCGCAGCAGGTGGCTGGCGTCAAGGCCGAGCGTGAGCTGCCCGTGGTCTGGGCGGTGGCCCGCGGCTCCTTCATCAACAAGGCCATTCTGGTTCCGGCGGCGCTGCTCATCAGCGCCTTCATTCCGTGGGCGGTGACGCCATTGCTGATGGTCGGTGGCGCTTTCCTGTGTTTCGAAGGCTTCGAGAAGCTGGCCCATCGCTTCATACACAGCCCAGAAGAACGCGCTGCCGAACACGAGGCGCTGGTCAAGGCGCTGGCCGATCCGGCGGTGGATCTGGTGGCGGTTGAAAAAGACAAGATCAAAGGCGCCGTGCGCACCGATTTCATCCTGTCCGCAGAAATCATCGCCATCACGCTGGGCACGGTACAGGTCAGTCCTTTCGTCACCCAGGCGACGGTCGTGACCGCGATGGCGCTGGTGATGACGGTTGGGGTTTACGGTCTGGTCGCCGCCATCGTCAAGCTCGACGATGCCGGGCTGTACCTCAGCCAGCGCCCCGACGCCAGCGGTTTGGCCTCCGTGTCGCAGCCACTGGGTCGAGGCATTTTGTGGGTTGCGCCGTGGTTGATGAAAGCGCTCTCGGTACTGGGCACCGCAGCAATGTTTCTGGTGGGCGGTGGCATTCTCACGCACGGGGTGCCATGGTTGCAGCACGGCATCGAGGCGCTGGTGTCCCGTGCCGATGGCATGGCGGGCGGCGCGCTGATCGGCGCGGTGTTGCCCCTGCTGATGGACGCGGTGGTCGGCATTCTCACCGGCGCCGTGGTGCTGCTGCTTTGGACCTGGGGCCGCAAGCTGCTGCCTTCAAGCCGCCACTGATCTCCGAGCGGGCCGGGGCGCCGCTGCTGCCACCGGGCGCTTCACTGTCGCGGTGATCTGCGCTTGATCCGTGACTGAGTCTGTTGCAACGGGTTCTGGTCGGGGCAGGCTGCACATCTGCTGGATCAGCTCATGCCGCGCGAACAGTTCCACAATCCAGTCCACAAACACACGCACCTTGTTGCTCAGGTGGCGGTTCGGCGGGTAGACCAGATAAATTGGTTTGGCCTCGCTGCACCAGCCCGGGAACAGCGGCTCCAGCGCGCCGTTGCTGATGTGGTGCTGCACCAGAAACGTCACGGTGTGCAGCACGCCCAGCCCGGCCAACCCGGCGGTGACGCCGGCATTCGAATCGTTCACGGCCAGCAGGTGGTAGCCCTCGACCTCGATGGTCTCGCCGTCCTTGTGCAGCACCATGGGGTAGAGCTTGCCGTTGCGCGGCGACATGTAGCGGATCATGCGGTGGCGCTCGGCCAGCTCGCTCGGATGTGTCGGCGTGCCGTGCCGTGCCAGATAGGCGGGTGAGGCGCAGGTCATCAGATAAAACTCGCCTATGCGCCGCGCCACCATCGACTGATCAATCAGCTCGCCACCGCGAATCACGCAATCGACGTTCTCAGCGAGGATGTCAATCGGCCGGTCGGTCACCCCCAGCTCCAGCTGGATGTCGGGGTAGCGCGCATAAAAGTCTGGCAGCGCTGGAATGATGACCGCCAGACCGAGCGACGCCGGAATGTCCACCTTCAGCCGGCCGCGCGGGCTGGCTTTGGCGCGCGACATGCTCGCCTCCAGCTCGTCCATCTCGCTGAGGAGTTGGCTGGCGCGCTCGTAATACGCAGCGCCATCCGCCGTGACCGTGACCTTGCGCGTGGTGCGGTTCAGCAGTTTGGTGTCCAGCTCCTTTTCAAGCGTCTGGATCAGCCGCGTGATGGTCGGCTTGGGCGTGGACATCGATTCAGCGGCCTTGCTGAAGGTGCCAGCTTCCACCACCCGAACGAACGCCTGCATGGCTGAAAACTTGTCCATGAAACCCCCTGTCTGATTTTTGCGTGGCGACCCACTGTGGGGCCTGTGCGCGCGTTTCGGCAATAACCCTGCTCGTCATCAGGGCATGGGCGGCGGTTTCTTGACCTTGCCCTCATGGGAAACCTGAGACTCGCCCGCAACCGTTCTGTGGTGACCACCCGCTGTGCCGAGCTGCAAAGCCAGTGATTGTTTCATAGGTGAAATAAAGAATGAGCAGGGCGGCTATTTATTGAACGCGGCGTAACCGGTATCTTCTGCTGCGCCGCAACAAAGATCAAGTGTCCACGCCCCGAACCGTCATTGAACCTGTCATTGAACCCGCCATGAAACGCCCACCAGCCAGCCGTTCCGCCCATGCCGCCACCCTCCCGGGTGATGCGGTGCCGAGTGTGGACAAACAGATCCAGGTCGCCTTGCAGCGGTCTGTGGCGGTGCGCTTCCATGGCCAGCGTCCGGCGGCGGGTGCCGTGCCCCTGGTGCTGCACTTTCATGGTGGGACTTTCAACAATGGCTCACTCGACAGCGGCGCCGTGGTGGCACGGCTGATGGCGCAAGCCGGTGCAGTGGTGATGTCTCTCGACTACCCGCTGGCGCCGGAGCACCCGTTTCCTGTTGCCATCGACACCGGCTACGCCGCCCTGCAGTGGGCCTGGAAGGCCAGGCACAAGCTGGCCGGCCCCGGCGCACCGGTGATGGTGGCGGGTGAAGAGGCCGGTGGCAACCTCGCAGCAGCCATCGCGCTGATGGCGCGCGACCGCCAGGAGATTCCACTCGCCGGGCAGATCCTGCTGTCGCCCATGCTCGACGCCTGTGTGGCCACGGCATCGCTGCGCGACGCGTGTGCGCAGACGCGCGCGGCTGATTGCGTGTGGGCCAATGGCTGGCGCGAGTACCTGCCGAGCGCTGCAGATGCAGCCCACCCCTATGCCGCACCGGGCACCGTGCGTCGGCTTGTGGATCTGGCGTCCGCTTTGCTGGTGACCGCGCACGACGACCCGTTACGCGACGAAACCCTGGCTTACGCCGCGCGCTTGCGGGCTGCATGCCTTCAGGTGAGGGAGCTGGTGTTGACGGTACCCACCGGTTGGCCGGGCAGCTACCCGCATGCGCAGCGTGCGGATGGCGGCGAGCCGGCATGGGCCGCCGAATTGCGGCGGGCGTTTCGCCATTTCTTCGCGGCCATGTCTGCACAGGCACAGCCACCTCTTTCACTGATTTCGTAAGTTAGTTTTTTCAAGGGAGTACCAGATGACATCAATTCCATTACAGACACAGACCGCCAAGCGTCGCCTTGTGATTGCCGTGGTGGCGGCGCTGGCCGTGACGGGCGGCGCCATCGCCATTTTTGGCACGTCCAAAAGCCAGGCCCAGCCAGGCGCTGCAGAGCCGGCCGCCACACCGGTGTCGGTCGCTACCGTGGTGCAAAGCGAGGTTGCGGCGTGGGACGAGTTCTCGGGCCGCCTTGAGGCGGTGGAGCGGGTCGACATCCGTCCCCGCGTCTCGGGTGCGGTGCAGGCGGTGCATTTCCGCGAAGGCGCGCTGGTGAAGAAGGGCGACCTGCTGCTCACCATCGACCCGGCGCCTTACGCCGCCGAGGTGGACCGTGCCGAAGCCCAGGTGGCCGCCGCGCAGGCGCGTGTGACGCAGGCGAGGGGCGAGTACGAGCGCTCTCAACGCCTGTGGAGCGAGCAGGCGATTTCCAAACGCGAGTTCGACGAGCGCGGCAATGGTCAGCGCGAAGCCGATGCCAATCTGCGTGCCGCACAGGCCGCACTGCAAAGCGCGCGCCTCAACCTCGGCTACACACAGGTGCGTGCGCCGGTGGCGGGCCGTGTCGGTCGGCTGGAGGTGACGGTGGGCAATCTGGTGGCCGCCGGCCCCAGCGCAGCCGTGCTGACCACGCTGGTTTCGGTGAGCCCGATCTACGCCAGCTTTGACGCTGATGAACAGGTGGTGGCCAAGGCGCTGCAAGACATCGGCAAAGACGGTGGCAGCGCAAGAAAGCTCGAACGAATTCCGGTGCAGATGGGCACGGCCGCCAGCACCGACACGCCGTTTGAAGGCCGCCTGCAACTGGTCGACAACCAGGTCGATGCCAAAAGCGGCACCGTGCGTGCCCGTGCCGTGTTCGACAACAAGGACGGCCAATTGATGCCCGGCCAGTTTGCCCGCGTCCGCATGGGCCAGGCCACCAAGACCGAGGCGCTGCTGATCAACGAGCGCGCGGTGGGCACCGACCAGAGCAAGAAATTTGTCCTGGTGGTCGGCGCTGACAACAAGGCGGAGTACCGCGAGGTCACGCTGGGCGCTGCCATCAACGGCCTGCGCGTGGTCAAGAGTGGTTTGCAGGCCAACGAGCGCATTGTGGTCAATGGCCTGCAACGCGTGCGCCCCGGCGCACTGGTCGCGCCGCAAATGGTCGAGATGTCGGCCAAGACCGAGCTGGGTGGCAAGGCCGTCAAGGTCGCGGCCAAGTCCTGAGCACGCCCAGACACTGAAATGACACCATCATGAATCTCTCCAAATTCTTCATCGACCGGCCGATATTTGCCGGCGTGCTCTCGCTGCTCATGTTCATTGCCGGACTGATCGCGATTCGCTCGCTGCCGATTGCCGAATACCCCGACGTCGTGCCGCCCACCGTGGTGGTGCGCGCCAACTACCCCGGTGCCAACCCCAAGGTGATTGCCGAAACCGTGGCCACGCCTATCGAAGAGGCCATCAACGGCGTGGACGGCATGCTTTACATGAGCAGCCAGGCCACCACCGACGGCATCATGACGCTCAACGTCACCTTCAAGCTCGGCACCGACCCCGACAAGGCCCAGCAACTGGTGCAGAACCGCGTCTCGCAGGCCGAGCCGCGCCTGCCTGAAGAAGTGCGGCGCCTGGGCATCACCACCATCAAGAGCTCGCCCGATCTCACGATGGTGGTGCACCTGCTGTCGCCCAACGACCGCTACGACATGACCTACCTGCGCAACTACGGCGTGCTCAATGTCAAGGACCGTCTGGCGCGCATCAACGGCGTGGGCCAGGTGCAGCTGTTCGGCTCGGGCGACTACTCCATGCGCGTCTGGCTTGACCCGCAAAAGGTCGCAGAGCGCGGCCTGTCTGCCGGTGATGTGGTGCGTGCCATCCGCGAGCAGAACATCCAGGCCGCAGCCGGCGTGGTGGGTGCCTCGCCTGGCTTGCCGGGTGTGGACCTGCAGCTGTCCATCAACGCGCAGGGACGCCTGCAGAACGAGGAAGAGTTCGGCGACATCATCGTCAAGACTGAACGTGGCGGCGCCGTCACCCGCCTGCGCGACATCGCGCGGCTGGAGCTGGGCGCGTCTGACTACGCGCTGCGCTCGCTGCTCGACAACAAGCAGGCGGTCGCCATTCCGGTGTTTGCTGCGCCCGGCTCCAACGCGATCCAGATTTCCGACGATGTGCAGGCCGTGATGAGCGACCTCAAGAAAAACATGCCTGAAGGCGTGGATTACTCCATCGTGTACGACACCACGCAGTTCGTGCGCGCATCCATTCAGGCGGTGGTGACGACGCTTTTTGAAGCCGTGGCGCTGGTAGTGCTGGTGGTGATTCTGTTCCTGCAGACTTGGCGCGCTTCCATCATTCCGCTGCTGGCGGTGCCTGTGTCAGTGGTCGGCACGTTTGCCGTGATGCACCTGTTCGGCTTTTCCATCAACGCGCTCAGCCTGTTCGGGCTGGTGCTGGCCATCGGCATTGTGGTGGACGACGCCATCGTGGTGGTCGAAAACGTGGAGCGCAACATCGAGGCGGGCCTCAGCCCGCGCGAAGCCACTTACCGCGCCATGCGCGAGGTGTCGGGCCCCATCATCGCGATTGCGCTGGTGCTGATTGCGGTGTTCGTGCCGCTGGCCTTCATCACCGGGCTTTCAGGCCAGTTCTACAAGCAGTTCGCGCTGACGATTGCGATCTCCACCGTGATCTCGGCCATCAACTCGCTCACTCTCTCCCCCGCGTTGGCAGCCCTGCTGCTCAAGAGCCACGACGCACCGAAAGACGCACTCACCCGCGGCATGGACAAGGTGTTCGGCCGCTTCTTCGGCGCCTTCAACCGTTTCTTCGGTCGTGCTTCCGAGCGCTACAGCCACGGGGTGAAAGGCGCCATCTCGCGCAAGGCCGTCATGCTGGGTGTTTATGGCGTGCTGGTGCTGGCCACGGCAGGTCTGTTCAAGGCAGTGCCCAGTGGCTTTGTGCCGGGCCAGGACAAGCAGTACCTGATCGGCTTCGCGCAGCTTCCTGACGGCGCCACGCTGGACCGCACCGAAGACGTGATCCGCCGCATCGGCGACATCGCATTGAAGCAGCCCGGTGTGGAGCACGCGATTGCCTTCCCCGGCCTGTCGATCAACGGCTTCACCAACAGTTCCAACTCCGGCATTGTGTTTGTGTCGCTCAAGCCGTTTGACGAGCGCACCACCAAAGACCTGAGCGCGGGCGCCATCGCTGGGCAGCTCAATGCCCAGTTTGGCGGCATTGAAGAGGCGTTCATTGCCATGTTCCCGCCGCCACCGGTGCAGGGCCTGGGCACCACCGGCGGCTTCAAGCTGCAGCTGGAAGACCGCGCCTCGCTGGGCTACGAGGCACTCGACGCCGCCACCAAGGCATTCATGGCCAAAGCCTATCAGGCGCCGGAGCTGGCCGGGCTGTTCTCGAGCTTCCAGGTGAACGTGCCGCAGCTTTATGCCGACATCGACCGCACCAAGGCGCGCCAGCTGGGTGTGCCCATCACCGATGTGTTCGACACCATGCAGATCTACTTGGGCAGCCTGTACGCCAACGACTTCAACAAGTTCGGCCGCACCTACTCGGTCCGCGTGCAGGCCGATGCCCCTTACCGCGCGCGGGCTGAAGACATTGGCCTGCTCAAAGTGCGTTCCAACACCGGCGAGATGGTGCCGCTGTCAGCCCTGATGAAGGTCACGCCCAGCTTCGGCCCCGAGCGTGCCATGCGCTACAACGGCTTTTTGTCGGCCGACATCAATGGCGGCGCCGCACCGGGCTATTCGTCGGGTCAGGCGCAAGACGCCATAGCCCGCATCGCCGCCGAAACGCTGCCGCCCGGCATCAGCTACGAATGGACGGACCTGACGTACCAGGAAATCATTGCTGGCAACTCGGCGATGTGGGTGTTCCCGCTGGCGCTGCTGCTGGTGTTTTTGGTGCTGGCCGCGCAGTACGAAAGCCTGACGCTGCCGATCGCCATCGTGCTCATCGTGCCCATGGGCCTGCTCGCGGCCATGTTGGGCGTGAAGTTCACCGGCGGCGACAACAACATCTTCACGCAGATCGGTTTGATTGTGCTGGTGGGGCTGTCGGCGAAGAACGCCATCCTGATCGTGGAGTTTGCGCGCGAGCTGGAGTTTGCCGGCCGCACGCCGCTGCAGGCCGCACTCGAAGCCGCCCGCCTGCGCCTGCGCCCGATCCTGATGACCTCGCTCGCTTTCGTCATGGGCGTGCTGCCGCTGGTGCTGTCGACCGGGGCAGGCGCCGAGATGCGGCATGCCATGGGTGTGGCGGTGTTCTTCGGAATGATTGGCGTCACCGCGTTTGGCCTGTTTCTCACGCCGGTGTTCTACGTGGTGCTACGCCGCCTCACGGGCAACCGCCCGCTCAAGCTGCATGGCGAGGTACCGCACCTTGAAGCCTTTGCAGGCAGTCACGCAGGTGGCCCGGCTGGCGGGGGTACGACGCAAGCCCAACCGGCGGCTGCCATCAAGCTGCATGAATAAACAGATTTGAAGTTACAGGAGTTCACCATGAACCACACTCTTTACAGGCCACGCACTGCGCTGCTGCCCTTGCTGGCGGCCCTGGTGCTGGCCGGCTGCGCCACCAGCGCGTCCATCGACGGCAACGCATTGCCCGCCACACCGGCCGCCTTCAAGGAGGGCGCGCCTATTGCCACCGCCGCTGCCCAACCACAGGCGCAAGGCACCTGGTGGAAGGCGTTTGCTGACCCGGTGCTGGACCAGCTGGTCGAGCAGGCCGGCCGCAACAACAACAGCATTCAGGTGGCCGCAGGCCGGCTCCGCCAGGCGCGCGCCATTGCCGGCGCCACCGATGCCGACCGCCTGCCCCAAGTGGGCCTGAGCGCCGGCGCCGTACGCCAGAAAAACAGCACCACCCGCAATGTGGCCGCCACAGAAGTCAGCGCACGCGCCAACTTCTCTTACGAGATTGATCTGCTGGGCAAGCTCTCGCTGGCGTCCAGCGCGGCATCGCTCGACGCCGATTCGCGCGAGGCATTGCTGCGCAGCACCCGGCTGCTGGTGCAGGCCGACGTGGCGCAGACTTATCTCAACCTGCGCGCCCTCGACACCGAGCGCACCCTGGTTCGCGACACGCTGCAGGCCTACCGCAACACGCTGCGTCTCACAGAAGTGCGCTTCAAGGAAGGCGACGTGGCTGAGCTCGACGTGGCCCGCGTGCGCACCGAAGTGGCTGTGACCGAATCCGATGCGCTGGATCTCGATCGCCGCCGGGCCCAACTGGAGCACGCGCTGGCCGTACTGGTGGGCGAGGTGGCCAGCAACTTTCAGGTGGCACCCACCGAGTGGGCCACCGCGCTGCCAGTGATTCCGGCCGGCGTGCCCAGCACGGTGCTGGTGCGACGGCCCGATGTGTCGGCCGCACAAAGCGCCCTGCAAGCCGCACAGGCCCGTGTCGGCGTGGCCAAGGCCGCGTGGTTCCCCACCTTCGCGCTCACCGCGAACGGCGGCTCAGCTGCGCCGCAGTTGAGTGACCTGTTCAAGGCATCCACCGGCGTGTGGGGCATAGGCGCTTTGCTCTCACTGCCGCTGTTCGACGGTGGCCGCCGTGAAGCGGGCGTACAAAACGCCAGTGGCGAGATGGACGTAGCCTTGGCCAACTACCGAGAGCAAATCCTCGTCGCCTTCAAGGACGTGGAAGACCAGCTCTCGGCACTGCGCCTGCTGGCCGAGCAGTCCGAAGCACAGTCCCGCTCAGTCGCATCCGCCACCCGCGCCACGCTACTGTCAGATTCACGCTACCGCAACGGCTACGTCAGCCAGCTCGAGCTGTTGGACGCCCAGCGCAGCGAACTCCGCAACCGCCGTCAGGCGCTGCAGGTGAAGACGGCGCAGTATTTGGCGACAGTGGGGCTGATTCGGGCGTTGGGTGGGGGGTGGGCTTAGAGCTCGTTGGCGGCCTGGCTGGGAAATCTTTACCTTGGGTCATCCCGATTGGGCTGCTAGGCTGACTTCAGTTGCGAATATCAGCAACTGCGAAGGCGGCTTTGGCGCGCAGAGTTATCCCGCTTGGGCGTTATATTCACGACAACACCTGTGGCCGCAAACGCCGTTTGTGAGTGGGATAACAGGCTCCTGTCGTCGGCGACTTTGCTGTTTTCAACATATCTGTAAGTTTTGATGGTGAGTAGAGGCAAGCCCTTGTTTTTAAATAACCTTCTGAAACAAGAGCGCAGTTGTTATCTGACTGCCCGCGATGTTATTTCGCAGTTTTGCGGGACATATTAAAGTTAGGTCTCGCGACCATCACCGTCGCCGATCGGCAAGAACATGGACTGGCTCACATTCATCAGCAAGTTAATCGACTCAATGGCGTGGCCTGTAGCCGCCGTGCTGCTTGGTCTGATCTTCCGGAAGAAGCTAGCCGAGTTACTGCCACTACTGCGCAAGGTTAAGGCCGGCCCGCTGGAGGCAGAGTTCGAGATCGCTACGAAGCAAGTGCTGGCAAGCACGGCCGAGCTAGCCGCGAAGGAGCGCAAGCCCGACGCTTCTCAGATCGAGGACAAGAGCTCAGTTGAAGACACTGCTTCAAAGCTCCTCACCGCAAGATCTGAGCCGACCGCCACCATCATTGAAGGGTGGTCAACGCTTGATGGCGAACTGCACAAACTAGGTCGACAAACTGGTATCAACGGGGATCCGCTACTGAGCGAAACTAAGCTCTATCGCGAGATCATGGACTCCGACGTACTTCCGATCGAGACAAGGAGTCTTGTGCAAGACCTTCGACAGCTGCGTAATCAGGTCGCACATGCCAAGGTTGTCCCTACTCCGGAATCAGCACAGGACTATCTGGTTTCAGTACAGCGTGTGGTCGAACTGATCCGAAACTATCGAAAGAACTTACCCGGCTACACCGCAGATGTTCGTTGAAGGCACCTGTATTCACCGAGCGAGGCCTAACCCCTCGGTCGAGGCGAGGCCCAACGGCAAGCCACCAGGCCCAGCTTCAGGGCGTGCGCATCGTCCTTCCGCCGGGCCTGGCGTCTCGCCGTCGGTCCCGCCTCACTTCGAACGTTAGGCCGCACAAGCCGCATCTTCAACCGCCCAGCAAAATGACAGACCTTTCTGAACGCGTCGGAAAAAGTGTCGGGCGACATTTCGTGTCACTTTCATGTGTTCAGCATCCGCCTGGACATGGCGATATGCGTGTACATGTCATCTCTGGCTTCGTCGTGTCTGTCAAAGGTGAATGGTTCTATGTAACGGCCGGTCACGTACTGCGCGATATTCAAACCGCACTTGATGCCGGCTCTACCTTTGACATCTGGCGTCTCGGGGATCAGACAGCCGGCAATCGGTTCCAAGACAAAGCCATTCCCTATGGCTTCGACATTAAGCAATGGGGGGTCATCGAGGACGACGCTTCCGGGCTTGACTACGCAGCTGTCCACGTTGGCGGCCTTTACCGCAAGCAACTTGAGGCAGGTGGCGTTAGTGCATTAGGCAAAGGCGCTTGGGGAACCCACTTAGACGAACATGAACATTGGGCATTGGTCGGCATCCCAAAAGAAGCGGTCTCCTATGACGGCAAGACAACGATCTCAGCGAAGTTCGTGATGGCACCTCTCACGCCGACTTCGGCTCCACCAGCCGCAGAGCAGAAGGCAAAAAATCAGTTTTATGCGCAACTGGCCGATGACCCAGAACGATTTGTTAATGACGTGGTGGGTATGAGTGGCGGGCCCGTATTCATGATTAGACAGGTTGACGGCGTTTGGAAGTACAAAGTTATCGGCGTGCAGAGCTCTTGGTACCCATCAAGCCGCGTGGTCGCGGTTTGTCCGTTTGCAACGTTTGGCGAGGCCCTGGAACCGGTGGTTGAGGAAGCTCTACTTCTCGCGGGCCGAGAAGGCGATACATAAAGTGCGGCCTAACCCTCCCATTGAGAGGACGTCGCCCGGCAGGCCGGTCGCCGCCTCTCATGTCAAACGTTAAACCTCATGTGTATCCTCGCGCCCTGCGTGGTGGAAAAGTTTCCGAAGAACCGGCTGCTGCCAGTCCGTTAAACACCGACCTCGTCTTTTTATACAGCCTGTTAAATGCGCACTGTAGGGAAGGCGCCCGGCCTTCAGGCCAATGGGGCATGTCAGGGGGCTGACGCACATCTGTTAAAACAGTCGGCTTTCTTCTTTGCGTTTGCCCTTCATGCCCGTTTCACCTGCCTCCTCTCCATCCGCCACGCCTGCCATGATCAACTGGGAGGAGGGCGGCGAGGCGCGTTCTGCGCGCTGGCGCTCTGAGCGTGGGGCAGCGCCGCCCAAGCGCGTGGTGATCGCCGACGACAGCATGGCGGCCGACACGGCTTACCGGCTGGCCTGCGAAGGCACCGGGCTGCTGTGGCGTGGTGACTTCCAGAACGCGCGCCTGCTGCTGCAGGCGCTGGCCCGCCGGGTAGACAAGCCGGCCAAACCCAAGCGTGAAAAACGAGTGAAGGACACGAAAGCAGGTGAGCCTGCCGAAGCCCGCGTTGCTGCTGCCACGCCTGTTTTCCCCGAGGCATTTCACCTGCACCGGCAGGCCCAGGCGCAGCGCGCCCGGGTGCTGGGTATGGTGCTGATTCCGTTTGATGCGGACTACAGCATCCCGCTGCGCCGCGCGCCCGATGCAAAAAAGGCCTGCGCCGAAGCCTGGGGTTCCGTGAAGAGTGACGGCGATGGTGCAGGCCCCTCGGTCGCTTCGCTGCGCGAACTGATGGGCTTCATCAGCGCACATGAATGGCGCCGCAAGGGTGTACCGATTCCTGCGCTGGGTGAAGACGGACCGCACAACCGCATCCACCCGCATTACGGCGTGTTCTCGCCGGTGCGGGGTGAATACATCGACCTCGTGGCGCAAGCGCCTGTGCCTGAGGGCCAGACCGACATGACGGGTTTTGACATTGGCACCGGCACCGGCGTGCTGGCTGCGGTGCTGGCCCTGCGCGGCGGTGTGCAGCGTGTGGTAGCGACTGACCAAGACCCGCGCGCGCTGGCCTGCGCGCGCGACAACCTCAAGCGCCTGGGCTTCCCGCAGGTAGAGGTGCGCCAGGCCAACCTGTTCCCCGAGGGCAAGGCGCACATCATCGTCTGCAACCCGCCCTGGTTGCCCGCGCGCCCCGGCTCCCCGCTGGAACACGCGGTGTACGACGAAGACAGCCGCATGCTGCTGGGCTTCCTCAACGGTCTGGCTGCGCACCTGGAGCCGAAGGGCGAGGGCTGGCTGATCCTGTCGGACTTTGCCGAGCACCTGGGCCTGCGCACGCGGGCGTGGCTGATGGCAGCCATTGATGCGGCCGGGCTGCGTGTGGTGGACCGGCTGGACGCGCAACCCCATCACCCCAAGGTGGCCGATGCAAGCGATGCGCTGCATGCGGCGCGTGCGGCGGAAGTGACATCGTTGTGGCGGCTGGCTGCGGTTGAGTGACTTGATTCCATGAAGCTTCCATCTCACCCCGTTCGCCCTGAGGTATCGAAGGGCAAATGCGCAAGGGCCAGCGCTTCGATACCTCAGCGCGAACGGTGTGGTGATGAGTGCATGGCACGTGCAAGGACCGCTCATCAAGTCCATTGCCTAGTTTGATGAAAACCGAACCACGCGCCACCGTGCTGCTCGCTCCGATGGAGGGCCTGCTGGACTTTGTGCTGCGCGACATCCTCACGCGGGTCGGCGGCATTGACCGCTGCGTGTCGGAGTTCATCCGCATCACCAACCAGTTGCTGCCCGACCGCGTGTTCACCCGCATCGTGCCCGAGCTGCACAACGGTGGCCGCACGTTTGCCGGTGTGCCGGTGCGCGCACAGTTGCTCGGCTCTGACCCGGTGTGCATGGCCGAGAACGCGGCGCGGCTGGCGGCGCTGGGGCCTGCGGGCATTGACCTCAACTTCGGTTGCCCGGCGGCGGTGGTGAATCGCCACGGCGGCGGCGCGATGCTGTTGGATCACCCGGACACCATAGCCGCCATCGTGGGCGCCGTGCGCCGCGCCGTGCCTGCGCACATGCCCGTGTCGGCCAAGATGCGGCTCGGTTACCACGACGACTCGCGCGCTGAAGAATGCGCGCTGGCCATTGCCGGTGGCGGCGCCGATGAGCTGGTGGTGCATGCCCGCACCAAGGCACAGGCCTACCGGCCACCGGCGTACTGGGAACGCATTGCCGACATTCGCGCCGTGGTGCGCATTCCGGTGGTGGCCAATGGCGAGATCTGGACGGTGGAAGACGCCCGCCGCTGCCGCGAGGCCTCGGGCAGCAACATGCTGATGGTGGGCCGCGGTGCGGTGATGAACCCGGGGCTGGCGCAGGCTATTCAGGCCGACATGCTGGGTGATGTCACTACGGCCACCAGCGGCATCACCTGGGCGCAATTGCTGCCGCTGATCGCCGACTTCTGGCACATCGTCTGCACCCGGCTGGATGCGCGCTCGCGCGCCGGGCGACTCAAGCAGTGGCTTAATTTTTTGCGGCGCCACTTCCCCGAAGCTGAAGTCGCCTACCAGCAGCTCAAGACCATCAACCACACCGCCGTGATTGACGAGTGGCTGGCCGCCTCGTTGGCGCGTTCAAGGGGCAATTTGCCCGGCGCTCTGCATCGCGCTGCGCCAGCAACTGGGCTTGAAGCGCTCAGTGCAGCGTCATCGGAAGCGATGTTGTCTTGACCCGCACCACCGCTGGCCTGGCCTCGTAAGGCACCGCGCTGCGGCCGGTGATTGCGGCGGTAATCGTGCGGGCCTGCCGAGCAATCGGCTCGATGTAGCGGCTGGCCTGCCCGCCCACCGTCATGCAGTCGCCCATGGCGTGAATGCGCGGGTTGCTGGTGCGCAGCGTGTCGGGCTCCACCGCAATGCCGTTGTCCCAGGCCAGCCCGGCCGTGTGCGCCAGGCGGCTGGGGGTCTGCAGGCCGGTGGCTGCAATCACCTGGTCGGCGCCAAAGGTCTGGCCGCCCTCGGTGGTGACCAGGTAGCGATTACCGTCACGAACGATCTTCGCCACATGCACACCACCGACAAAGCGGATCGGCAGCGTTCGCCACGCATCCACCAGGCGCGAGCCGGCTTGCTGAGCCGTCCAGCGTGACAGGGGCTCGGGCTGCGTGTCGAGCAGCGTGATGTGATGGCCGCCGAGCGCCAGGTCGTTGGCCAGCTCGCTGCCGATCAGGCCGGCGCCGACGATCAGCACATCGCGCGAGGTCTGCCCCAGCGCGCTGCGCAGCTTGAGATAGGCATCGAGGTGGTTGATGCGCCAGCACAGCCCAGCGGGCAGGGATGGCGGCAGCGCCGGCTGCGCGCCATGCGCCAGCACCAGGTTTTGGTAGGGCAGCGTGCCGCGTGTGGTGCGCAGCGTGTGGGTGTCGGCGCATACGCGCACTGCATGCGTGTGGGCCAGCAGGCGCACCTGCAGGCGGCGCGCGGCAGCGGGGCCGGTTTCGCGGACCATGGCTGTGGGCGTGAGCGAACGCGCCAGCGCCACCGAGAGTAGGGGTTTGTCGTACACATCGCCCGAGCAGGCGGTGACGATGGTGATGGGCAGCGTGGCATCGGCAGCGCGCAATTGCTCGGCCAGTTGCCAGCCGGCACGGCCCGCGCCGACGATCACGGTGCCCGCCTGATGCCTGCGTGCCGATACGGCTGGCCGTGTGCTGCCCCCGCCCTGAAGTGACGCGTGCAGCTCCTGCGCCGAAGGGGGCGTGTAGGGCGAGAAATCGGCCTTGGTCACACCGCAGAGCGGACAGGCCCAGTCATCGGGAATATCGGTAAAGCGCGTGCCGGGCGCGAGACCGCTGTCAGCGTCGCCCTCTGCTTCGTTGTAGATCAGGCCGCAGGCATCGCAGATGAACTGCAAATACGGGCTCGCTGGAATAGTTTGCTCATTCATGCAGTGACACCGTTCGGGCTGAGCCTGTCGAAGCCTGCCCTGAGCAGGGACGAAGGGCCCTTCGATACGCCTTGGCGTACCCTGCCCTTAGGTATCGAAGGGTCAGGGCGAACGGAATTCGGGTGGCTGTCGCACGAACGCTGGCGGGCGCGGGAGTTCATGCCGGCGACTCTTCAGCGCTAAGCCGCGCAATCTCTTTTCGCAGGTGCTTGATGGCCGGTGTGACGATGGCCACGAAGTGCGATTCGCGCACCCGTCGCTGCACTGCCGAGCTGAGCAGGTAGCCGCGTGCGCCCTGATGCATCAGTGCCGACTGCGCCGCGCGCAAGGCCAGCTCGGCGCTGTGGGCGCGGGCGTCGAGCACGTCAATCACAAAGGCGTTGGAAGTGTCGAAGGGTGTTTTGGCCAGCACCATGATGCGTTCGGTCAGCGCGTCCAGTTCGGCCTGCAGGGTGTCGGGCCGGTCGTCGAGAAACTGGTTGACGTGGCCGAGCTGTGCTTCCACGGCCCAGATGGAATCAATCGCACCCTGCGTCACACCCAGCGCCCAGCCGCACTGCAGCATCACGAAGGCGCCGCGAATGCGGCCGATCAGCGGTTTGGCCGGGTCGGCAATGATGTCGTCGGCCCCCACAAACACATCGGTCAGGCGCAGGGCGTAGGTGCCAGTGCCTTCCATGGCCGAAAAGCTGGGGCAGTTTTTCAGCTCCACGCCTAGTGCGTTACAGCGCAGCATGAACATCAGCTCGCGTGAAGGCGCCAAGGCGTTGCCAGCCTCATCGACCACGCCCGCGATGGCGCCGCAGTAATGGTCTGCGCCGAGGTGGCTCACCCAGGGCAGCGCGCCGTTGACAACGTAGCCGCCTTCCACCGGCGTGGCTTTGAGCAGCCAGCTTTCAATCTGCGCGTAGCTCTTCATTGGGTTGGAGAGCGCGGTGCCGCCCAGCGTGGCGCCGCTGGCGTGCTTTGTCAGTGCGTCGCCCATCAGCGCCGGGTTGCCCGAGGCTTCCATGTAGAGGCCGCACACCGCATGGCACCACACCATGAAGCCGGTGGCGCCACACACGCGGGCCACCTCCGACATGGCGCGCAGCGTCATGCCGTAGTCGCCGCTGCCATGCGGTGCGTTCAGGTGGGCGCTCATGCCGCCCAGCGCGCCCAGCTGCTGCAGCACGGCTTGCGGATAGCTGCCCTTGTCGATGGCTTCTGCCTGTTGCTGCAGCGGCCCCTGTGCCACCTCGCGCACAGCGGCCAGCAGGGCATCGGCAGCCAGCGGCGGGGTGCTGGTCACTTCGCGGGGCAGGTCGGCTGGGTTCATCAGAAGTCCTTGGGTTGCAGTGTTTTCGGTGCGATGGGTGTGAACGAGTAGCCGATCACTCGGCCATGCTGATCTCGAACGGAATCGGGTTGCGCATGCTGTTGGCCACCGGCGAATAGAAGTTGGCGTGCTGTACGATTTCGTCGAGCACTTCGCGGGAGGCATCGCCTTCCACAATCACTTTCACGCGAATCGCCTGAAAGCCCATTTCGGGAGCCGTCTTGGTGAGTGCGCCGCCGGCGCCCCAGGCAGCGGGGTTGCCGATGTCACCTTCCATCAGCACTTCGAGGCGCGTGAGCTTGACCTGTTTCCACGTTGCCACAGCGGTGATACCCACCGCCAGGCAACCGCCCAGGCCCGACAGCACGATCTCGCCAGGCGCCGGTGCCGTGTCCTCGCCGAACAGGTGCAGCGGCTCATCGACCACCACTGGCGTGTGCTTGCCCACGGTGCTGAGCGAGCGGTATTGCCCTTCCATCACGGTGTGGACCTTATTGGTGCCGCGGCTGTTGGGGTTGTTGCGGCCCTTTTCGGCAAAGGCCAGCAGGCCGTCGCGGTCGATGGGGCGCAGATAGCTCTTGCCGGTCTTGATGGTTTGTACGGCGTCGGGGGCGAGGGTGGCGGTGTCGGACATGGTGTCTCTTTCTTGTGAAGGGGCGGGGTAGACAGTGGTCAAAGGAAATATTCAGCCGGGTGCTGCACACCACACCACGGCCTGCCGGGCAGGCGATGGCGTGGCGGCAAGCAACCGAAGGAGACTCAGGCCGCGCGTGCCATCGGTGCCGACATGCTGCTGGGCACGGTGGGCAGGCCAGTCTCGATGGGCAGCGCTGGGTCGCGCGACCATTCGTTCCAAGAGCCGAAGTACATGCGCACGTCCTTGAAGCCAGCTTGCTTCAGGGCCAGGAAAGTGTTGGAGGCGCGGGCACCCTTGAAGCAGTAGAGGTACACGGTGTCGTCTGGCGTGATACCAGCGGTGGCGCATTCGGCGCGCACTTCGTCGGCCGACTTGAATACCGGGCCCTGCGGCGACGGCTTCATGAAGCGGTACCACTCCAGCCACTTGGCGCCGGGAAGGCGGCCCTTGCGCGGTGCGAAGTCCTTGCCGTAGGGGGACGAGCTGTCGCCAATCCACTCGTCGACATCGCGCACGTCCATCAGCACGGTGTCGGTGCCGAGGGCGCTCTTCACGTCTTCGAGTGTGACCATCACGTCTGTGGTGGGCAGGTCGGCGGGGAAGGTGGCCGCTACCGGCGTGGCAGCAGTGGTGGAAACAGGCAGGCCAGCGGCTTTCCATGCAGAGAAGCCGCCGTTGAGCACGCGCACCTTGGGGTAGCCGAGCCAGGTCAGCAGATAGTAGCCGCGGCAGGACTGGCCGTAGCCGCTGTTCATCGAGTCTTCGTAGAACACAGCGGTTTCTTCGCCCGAGAGGCCCACGCCGCCCAGCGCGGTGGCAAAGCTTTCCTTCAGCGCCTTCAGGCCTTCGGGGGTGGAGGTGGCGAGGTAGGTGAAGATTTCGCGCAGGTTGACTGCGCCTTCGATGTGACCGGCGGCGTAGGTGTCTGCGTCGCGGGTGTCAATGATGACCACGGGCTCTGCGCCTTTGAGGGCCAGGAGCTGGTCAGGTGAAATCAGGATGGGAGATTCAAGTGCGTTGGCCATGGTGTCCTCGGTAGGTTGCAGGCGGGTTGCCTGAAGCTCTTATCGCAACAGGTGTGCCATGAGGGCCATTCACGCACGAATACTTGATGAAGTCTTCTGAATGCCTTTTATTGTTTGAATACGACGCTATCTAAAAAATAGCAATTAATCAAAGTTAGCGCCTGCTTCGAGCGTACTTGATGCAGTTGGTGACGACACCGTGTCGCCACTGTGTCGACAATTTGTCGGCATTTGTAAGAACGAGCAGCCTTCAGCGCAGCCCGGCTTTACGCAGACGGTAGCTGTACTGCCGCACCGTCAGCCCCAGGCTTTGCGCCGCCCGCGACTGGTTGCCGCCGTGGGCCCGCAGTGCTTGCTGCAGAGCGTCGCTGCTGTGCGAGCCGACGCTGATGTAGTCCCTAACCAGTGCACCGGTGGGCACAGCCGGGGGTGCTGCTCGCGGTGCATTGGGGGGATCCGCAACGTCCTTGCCGTCCTGCTGCAAAAAGCGTTTGAGTGCCGCCTCGTTTACCACCGTCTGGTCCGACAGCAGCACCAGACGCTCGATCAGGTTGCCCAGCTCGCGGATGTTGCCAGGCCAGTCGTGCAGGGTCAGCAGCTGCAGGGCTTCCGGCGCCAGATTCACATTGCGTTCGTGCGCCTGGTTGGCGCGGTTGAGGAAGTGCAGCGTCAGCGCTGGAATGTCGTCGCGCCGCTCGCGCAGCGAGGGCAGGCGGATCGGGATCACATTCAGGCGGTAATACAAATCCTGCCGGAAGCGGCCAGCCTGCACATCGGCCGACAGGTCGCGGTGGGTGGCGGCCACCAGCCGCACATTGACCTGCACCTCGCGCCGGCCGCCCAGACGCACCAGCGTGCCCTCCTGCAGTGTGCGCAGCAGCTTGGACTGCATGGCCAGCGGCAGCTCGCCAATCTCGTCGAGAAAAATCGTGCCCCCATCGGCCTGCTCGAACCAGCCGGGGCGGGCACCGCTGGCGCCGGTGAAGGCGCCGCGTTCGTGGCCGAACAGCTCGGATTCAAACAGCGACTCGGGGATCGCCGCGCAATTGACCTTGATGAAGGGCTGGTCGCGCCGGCCGCTGGCCAGGTGCACGGCGCGTGCGAAGAGTTCCTTGCCGGTGCCCGACTCGCCGAGCAGCAGCACGCTCACCGTGGCCTGCGACACCTGTTCCAGCTCGGTCAGCGCGCGCAGCAGCGCGGGCGAGCTACCGACCAGGCCGTAACGTGTGGTTTTGGTTTCGAGCTGCTGCGCCAGCAAAGCGTTGTGGCGCTGGAGGCCGCTGGTTTTTTCGTCCACCAATTGGTGCAGCTGCAGCAGCTGCCCAGCCAGCGTGGCCAGCACGCGCAGAAGCGCCAGGTCGTCGTTGAGGTGGCGCTGGCGGCTGCGGATGCGGTGGCAGGCCAGCACGCCGATGGGCCGGCCGTTCACCTCAATCGGCAGCGCGAGAAAGGCAACGGTCTCGGGTGGCAGGTGTTCCCGGCTGACAGCGCGAAAGAGGAATTGCGGCTCGCGGTCGATGTCCTGCACGATCACCGGCTGCCCGGTGGCCAGCACGCAGCCCGTCATGCCCTCGCCCCAGGCATAGCGGCCCCGGGCGATTTCGGCGCGGGTGAGGCCGTAGGCGTGGCGGATCGAGGCGGTGCGCGGCGTGGCCGGGCCCGATGCATCGCCCGCCGCCGGGCTGTCGGCCAGCACGACGCGGCCGCGGTTCAGCCCCAGCAGCTCGCTCATCAGGTGCAGCATCTCCTTGAAGACCAGCTCGGGCGCCAGACTACGCCCGACCAGCCGCATCACCTCGTGCATCAGCAGCAGCTCCTGCGCCCGCCAGTCGGTAACCGGTGGCGGGGTGGTTTGGAGCTGGGCGGCAGGCATGGTGGCCACGCTGCAAGTTCCGCGCCCGTTGTCCTTCAAGTTCGCTGCGGAACAGCCGATTGCTTACACTTTTCCTAACGGGGTGCCATTCGCGCCGCTACACCGGTTCACGCGCATGAAAAACGACTTCAAGGGCAACAAGCAGAGCCTGCCCTCCAAACCCTGCATGGTCTGCGGCCGAACGATGACCTGGCGCAAGGCCTGGGCCAAAAACTGGGCCGAGGTGCGTTACTGCTCCGACGCCTGCCGCGCCCGCAAGGGCACTGTTCAACTTCCTGATTCGTCTGCCCATGGCTAAACCTTCCCCCGTACGCCAACTGGTCGTGGTGCTGGGCGACCAGCTTGACGCGCAATCCAGTGCCTTTGAAGGTTTTGACCCGGCGCTCGACGCGGTGTGGATGGCCGAGGTCGCGGAAGAATCCACCCACGTCTGGTCGGCCAAGCAGCGCATCGCGCTATTTTTGAGCGCCATGCGCCACTTTGCCGATTCGCTGCGCGCACGCGACTGGACGGTGCACTACACCCGCCTCGATGACAAAGGCAACCGCGGCACGCTGGCTGCCGAATTGACCCACGCCATCAAGACCCTGAAGCCCGAGCGCCTGGTGATGACAGCCCCCGGCGACTGGCGGGTGCTGCAGGCGCTACGCGGCGTGTCGGCCGCCACAGGCAAGCCGCTGGACATCCGCGATGACCTGCATTTCTTCAGTACCGTGCGCGACTTTGCCGCCCACGCCAAGGGCCGCAAGCAGCTGCGGCTGGAGTACTGGTACCGCGAGCTGCGTGTCAAGACAGGCATCCTCATGGAAGGCGGCAAGCCGGTGGGCGGGGAGTGGAACTTCGATGTGGAGAACCGCGAGTCTTTCGGCGCCAAGGGCCCCGGCGAGTTGCCACCCCGCAGCGCCTTCGCGCCGGACGCCGTCACGCAGGAAGTGATTGCGCTGGTGAACACCCGCTTTGCAAGCCATCCCGGCACGCTCGATGAATTTGGCTGGCCCGTCACGCGCGAGCAGGCGCTGGTCGCGCTCGACGCTTTCATCGCCCAGCGCCTGCCGCTGTTCGGCCAGTATGAAGACGCGATGTGGCAAGGCGAGGTGTGGCTCTACCACTCGCACCTGTCGTCGTCGCTCAATCTCAAGCTGCTCGCGGCCCGTGAAGTGGTCGAGGCGGCTGAGGCGGCCTACCGATCAGGCCATGCGCCGATTGCGGCGGTGGAAGGTTTCATTCGCCAGATTCTCGGCTGGCGTGAGTACGTGCGCGGCATCTACTGGACGCACATGCCGGAGTATCTGGAACGCAACGCGCTGGGGGCCGAGGCCGCACTGCCCGCGTTTTACTGGACAGGCGACACCGACATGGCCTGCCTGCGCGATGCCCTCACGCAGACGCTGCAGCATGGTTATGCGCACCACATTCAGCGGTTGATGGTCACCGGTTTGTATGCGCTGCTGTTTGGCGTGCGGCCACAAGAGGTGCATGGCTGGTACCTCAGTGTGTATGTGGATGCGGTGGAATGGGTGGAGCTGCCCAACACGCTGGGCATGAGCCAGTTTGGTGACGGCGGCGTGATGGCCAGCAAGCCCTATGCGGCCACCGGCAAATACATCCAGCGCATGAGCAACCACTGCAAGGGCTGCTGCTACGACCCGGCTGAATCAACCGGCGCCAAGGCTTGCCCCTACACCACGTTGTATTGGGATTTCCTGATCCGCCACGAAGAGCGTCTGGCAAAGAACCCGCGCATGGCGCTGCAGGTGAAGAACATCGCCCGCCTGTCAGAGCCCAAGCGTGCGCTGATTCTTGAGCAGGCCGAGGCGCACCGCGCCAGTGTGGCGAGCGCGAGCAAGGCTGTACAGGCGTGAGCGACATGAGCAGCGACGGGTTGTTCGGACCTGCCAGCGAACCGATCTTCGAGCCCACGCTTGGTGCCGCGCAGCGCCATATCGCTGCCGTGCGGCCTTCGGAATACGCCCGCACACGCAACGCCATCCACGGCAGCGTGTCGCGCCTCTCGCCCTACATTACCCATGGCTTTGTTACGCTGCCGGAGGTGTACCAGGGCGTGGCGCAGCGCCATGTGCTGGTGCCCGAGCACAAGTTTGTTTATGAGCTCGGTTGGCGCGAATTCTTCCACCATGTGTGGGAGCAGCGTGGCGACGGCATCCATGAATCCCTGCACGAAGGTGTGTTGCCTGATGCAGCCTACTCGCGCGAACTACCTGCTGACATCCGCGAGGCGCGTACCGGCGTGCCGGCAATCGATGTGGCGGTGCGCGAGCTGTATGCCACCGGTTACCTGCACAACCACGCGCGCATGTGGCTGGCCAGCTACGTGGTGCACATGCGCAAGGTGCACTGGCATGTGGGTGCGCAGTGGCTGTATTCGCATCTGCTCGATGGTGACCTCGCCAGCAACCACCTGAGCTGGCAGTGGGTGGCCGGCACCGGCAGCAGCAAGCCCTATCTGTTCAATGCCGAGAACGTGCAGCGCTATGCGCCGCAAGAGTGGCACAGCGCGGGCTCGGTGGTCGACACCTCCTATGAAGCGCTGGACCGCATTGCGCGCAGCAGCACACCAGCGCTGAAGCGCGCCACCCTTCCGCCAGAAGCACTGGAAACCGCTGAACCTGCCGTGGACGCCCAGCCGCCGTCAGCGCTGGGGTTTGTGATGCTGGATGATTCATCGGCAGCAGATATCTCGCCCTTGCTTGAGGGCAAGGATGTCTGGTTGGTACACCCGTGGAGCTTGAGGGCGCCGCCTGCCGACTTGCCTGCCGGCACGGTGACGGTGTGCATCGCGCTGGCCGACTTCCACCGGCAGCAACCGTGGGCAGCATTGCGCTGGCAGTTTGTGGCGGCGCGCATGCGGGCACTGGCCCCGGATCAGCTCTGCTGGTACGGCAATGCAGCGACGGTCTCGCACGCCCTGCGCAGCGCGCGCAGCGTGTGTGTGCAGGGCGATCCGCACCTGCGGCCGTGGCTGGCGCTGCCTGAGACGGGCCTTCCGCTGGCTGAGCCCGAGCCTTCGTCGCTAGTGCCTTCCACCGTCCCGCTGCGGGTGTTGCCGGTTGAACGCCTGTTCAAGCCCGTGCCGCGGCTGTGCAGCAGTTTTTCGCAGTGGTGGAATCGCACGGCGCTGGATGTTCCCACTGGGGGCAGCCCCCTTTCCTGAAACGTCTTACGCCGCTGCTTTCAGTGCAGTGCGCGCTGCGGCCAGATCCCAGCCCGCCCAGCCGCAGCTTTTGAACAGCACCGGGCCGGGCGCTGAAAAGCCGGGTTGCCGCACCACGTCGGCCAGACTGGCGAAGCGGGCGACGTCGAGCCCGGCTTGCAGCAGGTCGCCTGCTTCGTGCTGCGCATCCACGGTATCGACCACCACCGTGCCGACCTCGGCGATGTGGCGGCACAGGCCGGGCGCCAGTTCCACCATCTTTGGCGTGAAGGCGCCCACTGCAGCGATGAACACATCGTCGCGTGGCAACGCGCTCAGCACCACGCCGCTGGCTGGTGTGCAGGTCACCACCAGCGGGCAGTCGGCCAGCGCCGCGTTCGCATCGGTGACTTCGCGTGCCACCAACCCCAAGCTCTGCGCGTGCCGCACCAGTTGCGCGGCACTGGCGCTGCTGCGCGAAGCCACCCACACCTCGCTTACGCCCAGCCCTTCGGCAAAGGCGTCCAGATGGGCTTTGCCCTGAACGCCAGCGCCCACGATCAGCAGCGGGCCATTCTTGCGCGGTGCCAGCCGCTGGGCGGCCAGCAAGGACACCGCGGCGGTGCGGCGGGCAGTGACGGTCGGGCCGTCCAGCATCAGGCGGCGCTGGCCGGTGGCCACATCAAATACCAGCACGTCACCCTGGATGCTGGGCAGGCCACGGCTGCTGTTGGCCGGTGTGAAGGTGATGAGCTTGGTGATAGCGCAATGCGCGTCCATCGCCGGCATCACGAACAGGCTGCCCCCGCCTGCCAGCGCCTGCACCAGCCGGGGCGTCACCTGCACGGTCGGGTCCTGCAGCAGCTGTGCGATCTCCTCGACCAGCAGCGGGTAGGGCAATCCGGCCGCCGTGAAGGCAGCGCTGCCGGGTGCGAAATCCGGCGTGGGCACGGGTGCTTTGTTCATCCGCAGCATGGTAAGCCGTTTGCCATGACGCGCTTTCCGCCTACAGCGTGGCGGGCTCGCGGCGGTGTTGTTTTGGCGGGCGGCCCCTTAGCATCAAGGCAACTACTCGCGAGCTTCCACCATGTTTTCTGATCACCTTGTTCCCCCCACACCTTCCCGCACCCGCCAATGGCTGATTCTTGGCGCTGCGGCAGTCATGGTCTGCCAACTGGGCGCGCTGGCCATGTTGGCCGGTGGTCAGGTGGACAAAGCCAACACCCGTGTGGCGCTTGAAGTCGCCGAGCGTGGGCGGATGGCTGAATGCGTCGAGAAAAGCTCCGGCGCCACGCGCTACCTCTGCAATCGCCAGGACTCCGTTGAAACACTCGCTGCCCGACCTGCATTAGGGCAAGCCAAACCCGTGCTGTCGGCCAGCAACACCTCTGTGCTGGAAGGGCTGATCCCGGCCAATCACCGAACCGGCTACAGCGCCGCCAGTTTCACGCCAGCGGTGTTGAGCACGCGTTGAAGCGTGCGCACCCCGCAGACCTCAATGCGTGGCACCGCCGCTGCGCCTGATGTCCTGCGATGTGCTCACCGCCGTGGCCACCGCCACCCGCAGACCGCGCACCATGTCATCCAGTGGCATGCAGGGCATGCCCTGGCCCGGCAGGTAGGGCACGTGAATGAAGCCGCCGCGTACCTCAGCCGGTGGCTGTCCAGTCATCGCTTTCTCTTGAGCCAGCGCATGCATCAGGCGATAGAACACGTGGTTGCAGACATAGGTGCCCGCCGTCTGCGAAATCTCGGCAGCTATGCCGATGGCCTTAATCGCATCGCGCATGGCCTTGATCGGCAGGGTGCAGAAGTAGGCCGCCGGACCCCCGACCACAACCGGGGTATCGATGGGTTGCTGCCCCTGGTTGTCAGGCTGGCTGGCATCGTCGATGTTCACCGCCACCCGCTCCAGCGAGATTGCCTTGCGCCCACCGGCCTGGCCGACACCAATCACCAGCGCTGGCTGGTGTTGCCCGATCAGTCGCTGCAACGCGTCAGCTGCCACACCAAAAACAGTCGGCAGTTCCGCCGCCACCACGGAATGCCCTTCAATCACCTCACCCTGCAGCGCCCGCACCGCCTGCCAGCTCGGGTTGATGCCCGTGATCAGACCGGCCTCGCCAAACGGCGCGAAGCCAGTCATCAAGATGGGCGCGGTGGAACGACGTGGTGCCATGACCGGATTGTGAGTGAAACAGGCGGTGACATGCACGCCACGCCAGCGACCGGCTGCAGTACATTGGGTTTTCGTTCTTCTGGCCTGTTTCACAGCGGGCCAGTTCGCAGTGCATCAGGTCGGCATCACCGATTCACAGACATCCATCTTGCTCAGGAGTCCGCATGAAATGGGAAGGCAATCGGGAATCCGACAACGTGGAAGACCGCCGCTCTGGCGGCGGTGGTGGCGGCTTTGGTCTGGGTGGCCGCAGCGTCGGCATCGGGACCATCGTCATCGCGCTGGTCGGGGGCTGGATCTTTGGCATCAACCCGCTGACCCTTCTCGGCATGCTCAGTGGCGGCGGCGCGCCGACGGCCCAGGTCCAGCAGGGCCCCGCGCAACGCCCGCCGGCAGATGACCGCATGGCCAAATTTGTTTCGACCGTGCTGGCCGATACCGAAGACGTGTGGACCGACGTGTTCACCCAGGGCGGCGCCACCTACCAGAAGCCGCGCCTCGTGCTCTTTCGCGGCGCCACGCAAACCGCCTGTGGTCAGGGCCAGGCGGCCATGGGGCCGTTTTACTGCCCCGGCGACCAGAAGGTGTACATCGACCTCGGCTTTTACGAGACGCTGACCAAGCGGCTTGGCGCACCCGGCGACTTTGCACAGGCCTATGTGATCGCTCACGAGGTTGGCCACCATGTACAGAACCTGCTGGGTATCACCGGCAAGATGGAGCAGATGCGCGGCCGCGTCGGCAAGGCTGAATACAACGCCATGAGCGTGCGGCTGGAACTGCAGGCGGATTGCTTTGCCGGCGTGTGGGCGCACCATGCACAGAACGCCCGCCAGGTGGTGGAGCAGGGCGACGTGGAAGAGGCGATGAACGCCGCCGCGAAGATTGGAGACGACGCTTTGCAGGGTTCCAGCGGTGGCGCAGTGGTGCCCGAGAGCTTCACCCATGGCACCAGCGCCCAGCGCCAGCGCTGGTTTGACACCGGGCTCAAAACCGGCAGCGTCAAGGCCTGCGACACCTTCAGCGCCCGCAGCCTGTAGCTGGTGTCGTCCCGCGGCGCCGGGGAGCGCAGCTTGTAGCGCTCCGAAGATCAGTAGGGGTGCCGGTCGTTTGCTATTAATTAAGTAGCAAAGTGGCGCCATGGCGGTGTCAAAACTGCCAAAACTGCTCACTGACCCCAAAGTGCGACAATAGAGGGTTACATGACATCCTCTTTTTCGAACCTTTCGCTGGCAGAACCGCTGGCCCGCGCAGTAGCCGAAATGGGCTACGAAACCATGACGCCCATCCAGGAGCAGGCCATTCCGGTCGTGCTGCAGGGCAAAGACGTCATGGGCGCCGCCCAAACCGGTACCGGCAAGACCGCTGCTTTCTCGCTGCCGCTGCTGCAGCGCATGATGAAGCACGAGAACGCCTCCACCTCGCCTGCCCGTCACCCGGTGCGCGCGCTGGTGCTGCTGCCCACACGCGAACTGGCCGACCAGGTCGCCCAGCAGGTCAAGCTCTATGCCAAGTACACCAACCTGCGCAGCGCGGTGGTGTTTGGCGGCATGGACATGAAGCCGCAGACGCTGGAGCTGAAAAAAGGCGTTGAAGTGCTGGTGGCCACGCCCGGCCGCCTGCTCGACCACATCGAAGCAAAGAACGCGATCCTGAACCAGGTCGAGTACGTGGTGCTTGATGAGGCCGATCGCATGCTGGACATCGGCTTTCTGCCTGATCTGCAGCGCATCCTGAGCTATCTGCCCAAGCAGCGCACCACGCTGCTGTTCTCGGCCACCTTCTCGCCAGAAATCAAACGCCTGGCCTCCAGCTACCTGCAGGACCCGGTCACCATCGAGGTGGCGCGCTCCAATGCCACCGCCTCCACGGTGGAACAGCACTTCTACAGCGTCGGCGCCGACGACAAGCGCCGCGCCTTGCACCAGATCCTCAAGGCCCGCGACATGAAGCAGGCCTTTGTCTTCGTCAACAGCAAGCTCGGCTGTGCGCGGCTGGCCCGCTCGCTGGAGCGCGAAGGCCTGAAAACCACCGCACTGCACGGCGACAAGAGCCAGGACGAGCGCCTCAAAGCACTCGACGCCTTCAAGAAAGGCGAAGTCGATCTGCTGGTGTGTACCGACGTGGCCGCCCGCGGTCTGGACATCAAGGACGTGCCGGCGGTGTTCAACTTCGACGTGCCGTTCAACGCCGAAGACTATGTGCACCGCATCGGCCGCACCGGCCGCGCCGGCGCCTCGGGCCTCGCGGTGAGCTTTGTCGCCAGCAGCGATGTGCGTCTGGTCACCGACATTGAAAAGCTGATCAAGACCAAGATCGAGATTGAGCCGCTGGAGTTCGACGAAGACCGTCCGCGCATCAGCGAGCAGGGCCGCATCAACGACGGTCGCCGCATGTACCGCGACGCGGAAGACATGGCTCCGCGCGAGCCGCGCCAGGAAAGACGTGAACCCCGCGAACGTCGCGAGCACCCACCGCACCGCCAGAGTTCCGCCCCGCGCGACCCGTTCTTCGACCAGCCCTATGAGCCGACGGCAGCGCCTGACGCCCAGCCAGCCTGGGAAGCCGCTGCCAAGGCAGCCCCGGCGCGCAGCAGCGTGTCGGCCAACATCAAGCCGAAGAAAAAAGTCGCCGCCCTGTTCAAGACAGTGGTGCCTGCGGATACCACTTCCAGCTGAGCCGGCCTGTAGCGCACGCCACGCACGCCACGCGGGCGTTGCGGCTGTCAACATCACCAATCCGGCGCCACCCGCGCGCCGTCGTCAGCCCAAACCTACGGCCATGCAGGCACACGTCTGCTGCACACAGGGGCTGTAGCGGCCTAAGCTGTGCGGATGACGCTCGACACCCTGCGAAAACTTCACCGCTGGCCGCCGGTCTGGAAGTTGCTGGCCTCATGGGTGCGTGGTGTGTTGCCTGCCGTGCGGCCGCTATACAGCTTTTTCTGCACACCCGTCTGGCGCGCCATCGACCGCTGGATTGACGCAGACGGCCTGCGCATGAGTGCGGCCATGTCGTTCTACGGCATTCTCAGCCTGGCGCCACTGCTGGTTTTGCTGGTCGCCGTGCTCGGCTGGTGGCTGGACCGCAGCTACATCGAAACCAGCCTGGTCATGCAGATTCGCAGCGTGATTGGCGAGCAGGGCGCGCAGATGGTGCAGCAGGCGTTGTCGAGTGCGCGTGAGCCCTCGCAAGGCATCATTGCCTCGCTGTTTGCCTTCGGCCTGCTGTTGTCCGGTGCCACCGGCGTGTTTGCTGAACTGCAGGACGCCTTTGAGCGGGTCTGGCGCCAGGGCAGTGACCAGCCTTCGCAGCAGAAGTGGTGGTACAGCGCATCGTTGCGGCTGCGCGGTGTGGCCTACATTCTGGCCTTTGGTTTTTTGCTGTTGGTGTCTCTCGTCGTCTCGACGGCACTGGCGGTGGTGTCAGGCTGGGCCGGTGGCGATGGACCCATGGAGTGGGTGGCCTGGGGCATCAATGAGCTGGCCTCGGCGGTGTTCTGCATCGTGCTGTTTGTGGCGCTGATGCGGATGAGCCTCGGCCCGAAGCCGGCGCTGCGGTATCTGGTCATGGGCGCGGCAGTCGGTGCCTTGCTGTTCACGCTGGGCAAGCATTTGATGACGGTGTATCTGTCCACCGCAGCAGTGGTGTCTGCTTACGGCGCAGCCGGCTCGCTGGTCGTCATCCTGATGTGGATCTACTTTTCATCGGCGGTGCTGTTGCTGGCGGCCAGCATGGCGCGTGTGTGGTCTGACGACGCGTCTGCAAAGTTGGCGCTGCGGCTCAGGGAAGCGGCAGCGTCGCACGGATCGGTGTCGTCGCCTGTATCGCCTGATACCGCACTCAGACTGCCGTGACGATTACTTGACCGGCTTGCGAGCCTGCTCACACTTCACGTTGACCAGCTCAAACGCGCCGGGTTCCTTGCCCAAGCGCGCGGCCGTCAGGCAACCACCCCACACACAGCCCGTGTCCAGCGGCAGCGTGTTGTGCCGGACTTGCGGAATGCCGCCAGCCGATTCCGTTACCAGCGTGGACCAGTGCCCGAAGGCCATCGGTGTGCCCAGCGTGGCCCGCCCCGGTACGGCGAACCACGGCAAGTAGCCTTCCGGTGCGGCGCCAGCACTTTCGGTGCTGGTGAACTCCATCTCGCCATCAGCGGTGCAAAAGCGCAGGCGGGTGAGGGCGTTCACGATCACGCGCAGGCGATCCGTACCCAGCAGGCTGTCGTGCCAGCGGTTGGGTGTGTTGCCGTACATGGCGCTGAAAAAATCCTTCAGCTCCCGCCGCTGCGGTGTGCGCAGCACATGCTCCACCTCGCCGGCCAGTGCCAGCGTTTGTGCTTCAGTCCAGCCCGGCAGCACGCCCGCATGCACCAGCAGCCAGCCGTGGCGCTGCAGCGCCATGGAGCGGTGGCGCAGCCAGTCCATCAGCGCGGTGCAGTCGGGTGCGTCCAGAATGTCCTGCAGGGTGTCGTTGCGCCCTGGTTTGCGCTGGCCTTGCCACACCGCGAGCAAATGCAGGTCGTGGTTGCCCAGCAGGCACTCGGCTGCATCGCCCAAAGCCATCAGCTGGCGCAGGACCTCCAGCGAGCCGGGGCCGCGGTTCACCAGATCACCCAGCAGCACCAGCCGGTCGCGGCTGGGCGAGAAATTCACCGTGTCCAGCAGTCGCTGAAACGGCGCATGGCAGCCCTGCAGGTCGCCAATCAAGTAAAGTGCCATGTGTTCATTTTGCCTGCGGAGTCATGGATTTCCTGCTGATTGCCTTTCTCACCCTCCTCAACGGGGTGTTTGCCATGTCGGAAATGGCACTGTCCGCCAGTCGCAAGGCACGGCTCACCGCCATGGCCGAGTCGGGCGACAAGGGGGCCGAGGCTGCGCTGGGGCTGCTCGACAATCCGACCCAGTTTTTGTCATCGGTGCAAGTGGGTATCACCTCCATCGGCATGCTCAACGGCATCATCGGTGAGGCTGCCTTCAGCAACGGGCTGTCGGCGTGGATTCAAACCTTTGGCGCCTCGCCACGCGCGGCAGACATCTCGGCCACCGCGCTGGTCGTGACCCTCATCACCTTCATCACCATCGTGTTCGGCGAACTGGTGCCCAAGCGTATCGGTCAGCTGTATCCGGAAGCCGTATCCCGGCTGGTGGCCCGGCCCATGATGTGGGTGGCCACCGGGACCAAGCCTTTTGTGCGCCTGCTGTCGATCAGCACGCATGCCTCGCTCAAGCTGCTGCGGGTGGATGTGAATGCCGGCCGTGCAGTGACCGAAGAAGAAATTGCCGCCAGCCTGGAAGAGGGCGTGGACGCCGGCCTGATTGAAGAGCACGAGCACCAAATGGTGCAGAACGTGTTTTTGCTGGACGACCGCCTGCTCACCTCGCTGATGGTGCCGCGGTCTGACATCGAGTGGCTGGATGCGTCTGACACCGTGGCGCACGCGATTGATCAGGCCGGCGCTACCGGCCATTCGTGGTACCCGGTGTGCCGGGGTGGCCTGGATGACGTGGTGGGCGTGGTCAATGTGGCCAAGCTGCTGGCGTTGCGGGGGCAGATTCGGCAGACCGCGGTGGGTGATGATGCGGCAGGCGACGGCCCGTCGGTGGCAGACCGTATTGGTGCCTACGCGATTCCTGCGGTGTTCGTGCCTGAAACGCTGACCGGCATGGAGCTGCTGGAGCAGTTCCGCGCACGCTCCACGCGCATGGTGTTTGTGGTCGATGAATACGGCGTGGTGCAGGGCCTGATGACGCCGATGGACATGCTCGAAGCCATCACCGGCGAGTTGCAGCCCGGCGCGCAGGTGGATGCTTGGGCCACCCGCCGCGACGACGGCAGCTGGCTGATTGATGGCGTGATGCCGGTGTCCGAGCTGAAGGCGCGGCTCGACATTCGCGAGCTGCCGGAAGAAGACCGTGGACGCTACAACACCGTGGCGGGTTTGCTGCAAAGTGTCTCGGGGCGGCTGCTGGGTACTGGCGACAAGGTCGAATGCGCCGGCTGGCGCTTCGAGGTGATCGATCTCGATGGCAAGCGCATCGACAAGGTGCTGGCTAGCGCGCTGCCAGAAGAAGCCCGCGCCGACGACGACGGCTGAGGCGTTTTGAGCATTTGCAGAGTGTGTAGCCGCCTACTGCCCGGGCGCCAGCAGCTTTTTCATCTCGGCAGGTGCTTCGGTGAACAGCGGTTTACCGCCAGCGCTTGTGGGTTTCAGAAACCACTTGTCATACCAGCCCATGGCCGCGCCGCTGCGGATGGAGGCCTTGATCGCGTTGTTCACCAGCGCGGCCATGCCCGCGTCGTCCTTGCGAAAGGCAATGGCGATGCGTTCCACCGAGAGCCGGTCAGGCAGCACGCGGTATTCGGCGGCATCGGCCAGGCTGTTGATCTGCGCTGCCAGCGCGGTCCCGTCACGCGCATAGCCTGAGGCCCAGCCCAGCTGCAGTTGCCCGAGTGCCGCCTCTGAGTTCATTGCCTTGGCCATGTTCCATTGCAGGTTGCGGGTTTTGGCGTAGGCCTGCATCACCGGCGCGGCGGTAGTGCCGTCAATATTCACAATCGTTTTGCCCTGCAATTGCTCCAGCGACTGGATGTTGTCTTTGGTGCGCACCGCCACCTGTACACCATCAAGAAACACCGCCTCCGAAAATCCCATGCGCTGGCTGCGCTCGGGCGTGACGGTCACGTTCTCGCACAGCAAGTCGACATTGCCACCGCCCAGCATGCGCAGGCGGGCGTCGACCGGCGTTTCGACATAGCGCACCGGCAGCTTGGCGTCACCCACCGCCTGGCGCAGGCTATCGATGATCGGCTGACAGAAGTCGATGGTGTAACCGGTGGGGGCTTCCCCCTTCTGGCTGGACGAAAACGGTGCGCTGAAGGCCCGGTAGCCCACATTGATCTGGCCGCGTTGCTTGATCTTTTCCAGCGTGGCCTGGGCGTGGGCAGGGGGCGCCGCCACCGCGAAGGCCGAAAGACCCAGTGTCGGGATCAACAGTGCGCGCAGGGCGTGATGCAGGTGCTTTCTCATCCGGTACTCCTGAAACTTCTCGGTGGGGATGGGTGGATTCTTGTGGATGCGCCCGGATTTTGCAAACCAGCCCCAAGCGTGGGTGTGTCGCAGGTCTTCTGGCACCAAAGCGGTGCGCTTGAGCAGGATTTAGGCACCGTGGGTGCGTGCCCGCCACAGGCACAGTCCTTGCACACAAGATGGAATGCAACCTCGAAACCACCCCGGAACTTCATTTTGAAAGGCTCACCATGATCACTCGCCGCAAACTCCTGGTTTCTTCCGCCACCGCCGCTGCCGCTGCCTCGCCACTGCTCAACACTGCCTTTGCGCAGGACAAGGTGATCAAGGTCGGCACGCTCAAGCTGATGCATGCCATCACGCCGCACTTCTATGACAAGTTCACACCCGCCGGCTACAAGTTCGAAATCATCCCGTTTGAAACCCCGACCGATGGCAAGAACGCGGTCGTCACCAAATCGGTGACTTTCGGCACCTTCGGCATTGCCGCTGCGACCCTGGGTGGTGCGGCCGGTGAATCGGTGGTGGTGATTGGCGCGCAGTGCAACAAAGGCATGGCCGTGGTCGCCGGCAAGGATTCGCCGATCAGCTCCATCAAGGCCCTGAAAGACAAGAAAGTCGGCATCCTGCCCGGCTCCACGCAGGAGGTGGTGATTCTGGACCGCCTGAAGCAGGAAGGCATGACCGTCAAGGACATCCAGCCCGTGCGCCTGGCCTTCAGTGAAATGCCGGCAGCGCTGGAGCGCGGCGACATCGACGCCTACGTGGGTGCCGAGCCTGGCCCATCCATCTCTTTGAGCCGCGGCATCGGCAAGGTGGTGGAGTATCCGTACAACACCCCGACCGGCGCGCTCAACATGGTGATGTGCACGCATGCCGATGTGGTTAAAAGCGACCCGGCCATGATCCGCGCCTTCCTGCAGATGCACCGCAAGGCCACCGAGTTTGCCGTGGGTAACCGCGCCGCGTTCATCGAGATGTGCGAGCAGAAGCTTGGCCTGCCCGGCAAGACGGTGGAACTGGCTGCGCCCAATATCGAGCTGACCTGGCGCATCGACGACGACTGGGTGACCCGTGCCCGCTACTACGGCTCACAGATGCTCGACAAAAAGCAGATCCGCCAGCTGCCTGACTACGCCACCTTCATCAACACCAGCTTCGTCAAGAGCATCTAGTTGAACGCGTCGACACTTCGGCGGTTCTTGCTGCCGACGGTGCTGCCCATCCTTCTGGTGGCAGCCTGGCATGCCGGTGTGCGAATCACCGGCACAAGGTTGATTCCGGTCCCGCAAGACGTGGCGCTGATGCTCTACGACTTCGCGTTCGGCGGCCTTTACGACGACGCCTACAGCAAGACCCTGCACATCCATCTGTGGCAATCGTTCACGCGGGTGTACATGGGCTTCTTCGCTGCGGCGCTGGTGGGTATTCCTCTCGGCCTGCTGATTGGCCGCATCAAGGCCATCCGCGACTTTGTGGATCCCACACTGCAGTTGCTGCGGCCGGTACCCGTGACGGCATGGTTGCCGCTGTCGATGATCTTCTTCGGGATTGGCCCGAATGCGGCGATCTTTCTGGTGTTTCTAGGTGCCTTCTATCCCATCGTGTTCAACACCACGTTTGGCGTGCGTTCGGTAGACAACCGCCTGTTTGAGGCGGCGGCCATGCTGGGGTGCACCGGCTCTTCGCTGTTCCGCCAGGTGGTGCTGCCGGCATCACTGCCAGCCATCCTGAACGGCCTGCGACTGGGCCACGGCTTTGCGTGGATTCTGATTGTGGTGGGCGAGATGACGGGCGTGCAGCAAGGGCTGGGCGCGACCATCATGGACGGCCGCATGCTGTCGCGCTCTGAACTTGTCATCGCCGGCATGCTGGTGATCGGCATTGCAGGCTTCACCACCGACCGGGTGCTGGTCATGCTCAACAACCATGTTCTCAAATGGAGCCCGCAACACCGTGTCTGACACCATTCAAGACCCCGCGAAGGAGCGGCACGCGCTGCCCGTGCTGTCGGTCAGTCACCTCGGTAAAACCTTTACCGTGGGCGACCGGCAAACGCAGGCCCTGCACGACGTCAACCTCAGCGTGAACAAGGGCGAGTTTGTCTGCCTCATCGGTGCCTCGGGCTGCGGCAAATCCACGCTGCTGCGCATTCTGGCGGGCTTTGAAACCGCCACCTCGGGCACAGTGCAGATGTACGGCATGCCCATCACCGGCCCCGGGCCAGAGCGCGGCATGGTGTTCCAGGACTTCGGCCTGTTCCCGTGGCTGACGGTGAAGGAGAACATCGCCTTCGGCCCGCATCAGCGCGGCCTGCCCAAGGCCAATCTGGACGAACTGGCTGGCCACTACATGCGCATGGTGGGGCTGGACAAGTTTGCCGACTACTACCCCGGCCAGCTCTCGGGCGGCATGAAGCAGCGCGTGGCGATTGCCCGCGTGCTCGCCAACGAATGCGAGGTGCTGCTGATGGACGAACCCTTCGGCGCGCTCGATGCCCTCACGCGCGAGAAGCTGCAGCAGGATCTGCTCGAAATCTGGGAGCGCACCAAGCTCACGGTGATCTTCGTCACCCATGCGGTGGAAGAGGCCGTGCTGCTGTCTGACCGCGTGGTGGTCATGACGGCTGGCCCCGGCCGCATCGAGAAAGACGTGCGGCTGGAGCTGGCCCGCCCGCGCGACATCGTGGGTATCGAGTTCAACCAGGTGCGGCGCGACATCACGCAGCTGCTCTCCAGCCATGTGTCAATGAAGGCCGCAGCATGACCGATTCCAGTACCGCTGTTTACCGGGGCATGGACCAGGCCACGCTGGACGCCGCCTACAACAACAGCCTGGCAGTGGCCAACAGCGCTGAGCTGATGGCGCAGAACGGTGTGCTCAGCGCGCAGATGCGGCAAACACCCGGCGCCAGAATCGGGCTGCGCTACGGCCCGGCGCCGCGTAATCTGATCGATTACTTTCCGGCGTCAGCCCCCGGCCCGCTGCTGGTCTTCATCCACGGCGGTTACTGGCAAATGCGCTCCAAGGAAGACTTCACCCTTCTTGCTCAAGGCCCGCTCGCGCACGGCATGCACGTGGCACTGGTCGGCTACACGCTTGCGCCAGATGCAACGCTGGCCACCATCGTCAACGAAGTGCGCGCCTCCATCGGCTGGCTGCACACCCATGCGGGCGAGTGGGGCGCAGACGTGAACCGCATCGTGGTCTCAGGCTGGTCCGCAGGCGGCCACCTCACGGCCATGTGTATGAACGAGCCCGGCGTGGTGGCTGGCTTGGCCATCAGCGGCATTTACGATCTGGAGCCGGTGCGCCTGAGCTACCTGAACCCCAAGCTCAAATTGGCGGAACCGGACGTGAGCGCACTCAGCCCCGCGCTACTTCCGCTGAGCCCCAAGCCCATGACCATTGCCTACGGCGGTGCAGAGCTGCCCGAGTTGCGGCGCCAGTCCGAAGAGTTCTTCGCGCAGCGAAGCGCCGCAGGTCTGCCCGGTGCGTTGTTGCCCCTGGCTGGCCTGAACCACTTCACGATTCTTCCTGAGTTGGCCAACCCGCAGGGGGCTTTGGCCTTGGCGGCGAAGCAGCTTGCGGATCAGTGCTGACAGCGATTTGAGCTGACCGGCCAGCGCGGCTGCTGGCGAATCATCAGCGGGCTGGGTTCGCCCGCTGCCACCCGACCCAGTGCGACGAATCAGGTCAGCGGCCGCTGCGTGCTGTCGTGCTTGTTGTCGTATTGGGACCGCTCATTGCGCAGGTCTTCCCGTTCCCGGGCAATCTGCCGCACCGTCTTGCGGGTCTTCCGGTGACCTAGGGTGGTCGTCACGGCCAACACCAGCACCACACCAGCCAGCACCCAAAGGAGTGCGGTTTCGAAATCTGCCATCTTGAAAACACCCCACAAATTTGCGACTGCATTGAAGATGAAATGGATTTGAGAATCCACGCGGTCCCGTTGGGGATGGCTGGATTAAACCAGTGGGATGTGAAGCTGGCGTAAATGAAGGTTATTGCAATAGTTGGACTCTACGAGGAGGGAGCCATGAGTTACGGGTGGCATATGCGGCAGCTAAGCCCTGCTGAGATGGTTCGGAAATTGAGGTTGAATTGGCAACATAGTCCAACCTGATGCAGCTTCGAACGTATCACGTAATTTCATTCGAGGGCTTGTACAGGAGCCCACCAAAAGACTGTATTCAGCCTCAAGGAGCGGAGAAAAACTCGCAAGATTTTTTAGTAATTGGCAGGCCAAAAAGAAAGTGACTGTTCCCAATGCCAAACTAAATTGAGGAGAGTTGGGTCCAAGACATTGACGTAGCTTATCTATGTGGTCGAAATCAATTAGTTCTATGTTGTTTCTATACGCGTGAATATCGTCAAATTGCCAAGTGTGCGAGTAATGGAGGCTATTTCGTTGGTCGGCAAAAGTGTGATCGTCTAAATTCAATAGCAGATCTTTAATTTCGCCTGAAACCGGCAGGTTCTGAGTAGTATTCAACAGTCGTTGGAATACTGCCCAACGATGAAAGTGACTGACGCTGGAACTCAACGGAATCACATTGATCTCTTCACCGTTTTGGTAATTTAACAGGGCCTTCTTGGAAATGCCATTTGCTGGGCCTGGTATTGCATCTACTAAAAAGTGACGACGGTCATAGCTAACTATCCCGACCCCGAGTAGATGAATAATTCCTTCGATGGAGAATAATCCCGCTTGATAGCCAGTAGCAAGACTCCACGTCGGTAGACCGCCTAGCGCCTGATCATGGGCCGCTGTCAAAACATTGGCAGCTTTGTGCAGCAGGAAGATACCTTGATGAAGTAGCGGCGCCCCGTAGGCGGTGAATGTCAAGCGCTGCTCTCCTGTAGCCACCTTAACACTTTCAACCAGCTCGCGAAGACCCAGTACCTCCTCCGCAGCGAACTCGGGAGACACTCCCGGGTCTTGAAACTTCAACTTGCCTACTTGACTAATCCATTCTGCGCGAATCCCCTGCCAATTGCGGCGCGACAGCCGCTTAATCTCTCTGACATAGGGTTGTGTATTTACGTTAGCCAAGATCGATAGCTGTAGCTGTTGTACCCAGTGACGTATCGAACGCGTCGCGCAGTTCAGTTTTTAGATCTTCACCAGCCTGAACCTCTGCTGCCGATCCCGTACCCATTTTTTCCCAAGACCCGAAATCGAAGTGACTAATCTGAGCAAACATCTGTCCAACATCCTGAATTTTGAATGCTTGATAGTGCTTAATGCAAAGACTCAAAGCAATCGGAAGAGCGTTGATTAGTGCCCCAAAACCTAAGGTCTGGAAGAAGATCGAGGTTTTATTGAATCGATCTGGAAATGCAACCCTAAGACCGGCAAAGTAATTATTAATAATTTGTGCTTGTTCGTTTGCATTGTAGATATTGAGAGGGCGACTATCTCCGAGTAGTGGCGCTACCTTCCGCACAAAGTTATTCAAGGATATTTCCCCACGGGATGGGGATGTAGTGACGACAACACGCCCGAAGAATGGAGAGTTTTCATCCTTCTTCAATTCGTTCGCAAGATCAGCGGCCCGCTCTTGTGCTTTCGCCGCAGCTGTCTTTGTTGGGAGCTTCTTTAGAAGATCGTAGTAAAGAGAGGTCGGTACCCCCTTGGCCTCGCGATTTATGGTGACAAATTGTTCTATCTGTGCATCCATGTCCAATCCCAAAAAAGCCACTATTGGAAGTTCGACATCGTTAGTAGCTTGGTGCGCCCCAGCCATTCGGTGTTGGCCATCAATGATCCATCCTGCGTCAGAAATATTCTCGATCGTAAGAGTCGTTCCTGTGCTATTAACTGAAGCCTTGCCCTTCCGGAATGAAACCAACACGCTGTTTGGAATGGGCTTTCCGGAGGCGACGAATTTTGTTATTGCTCTTAATCTGGACGGTGATAACACTCGTTGGTAGCCAACATCTTTATCGGAATCTCGTTCGTTGATCTTTACAACATTCCAGATTGCCTTTGCATCAGCAGAAAAGAGGTAAAGCGTGTGCTTTCCTTGTCTCACTGGCAAGCAAGGAAAACTGATGGTTTTAGGCTTAGTCGTTTTCTTTTTTGCAGTGACCATAATCTCTTCCTCGGTTATTGGACTGTTGAATGTGCAGCAAAAAACGCCGGTTTCTGTGCAACTTTCTCGGTTATCTTGGGAATGTACAGTGGCAAATCGAGTGGTCGAATCCGGGCCTTCCCGTTGCGGCTATCCGCAATTCGCTCCTCTGCGATAGCGATATATTCTGGAAGAACTTCGGCGCCAATAAATCGGCGACCTTCTTCCGTACACGCTACTGCAGTTGAACCTGAGCCCATATAAGGGTCAAATACAATATCACCTACACCCGTAAGTGCGCGTACTAGCCGTTGTACTAGTCCGACTGGAAACTGACAAGGGTGATCTGTTTTCTCTGTGTGATTCGCTTTTACGTTTGGAATTTCCCAAACGTCACCTGGATTTTTCCCAAGAGGGTTACCGCTGTATTCCCCCTTGTTTGCACCTCGTGAGTATTTTTTCCCGGGGTATTTTTGCGGGATACGAACATCATCTAAGTTAAACACATAGTTGTTGCCTTTGGTGTACCAAAGAACTACTTCATGCCGCCCTGAGAAACGGTTCTGGCAATGGAGCCCGCTGCCGAAAGTCCAAACTATGCGATTTCTAAGTTGCATCTCAGGGAAGCGAGCCATGATTCCGGCAACGATGTACTCAAGTGGCAAAAGAATGCCGTTTCGCACGTAATGACCTACCTGCCAGCAAATACTTCCGCCATCAGCCGTCGCGCGTACAACCTCTGGCAGCATGTACTCATGGGCTTGAACAAAGCTATCTAATTCGCTAGGGCCTTCGTATTCTTTGCCCATGCAATAGGGAGGTGAAGTAACCGTTAGCGCAATCTCGGCATCTGGAATTGTCTGTATGAGTTTCGCTGAATCACCAGCGTAAATGCTGGTCATCTCACCTTTTTCGGCGATGCTTCGCCAAGCTGTCGACGCTCGCTTGTAGGCCACGCAATACCCCCAAAAAAACAGATTATAGATATGGGCCCTCGCTAGTGCGGACAGTGCGCTGTGCACAATCGTGAGCACCCCGATTCAGTGTAATTTCGCGTCTTGCGCTTAGCTAGAGGAACAACTGCCGCGGATCAATCGCGTTTGACTAACAAGCCACTCGACGTTTCGAGTCAAGCCAGCCGCTATTAGAGCTGACTCCACACAGCTTCAAAACAAAAAAGGTTTGCTGCTAATTTGATAGCAGCAAACCTTATTGCATATTGGTGCCGGAGAGATGAATCGAACACCCGACCTTCTCATTACGAATGAGCTGCTCTACCGACTGAGCTACACCGGCGTTATTTTTCAGTACAGCCTGTGATTATATCCGGCTAATTCTTCGCGGCGTGGTAGGCCGTGACGCGCTCGACCTCGTTCTTGCTGCCTAGGATAACGCTGACGCGCTCGTGCAGCTTGGTGGGCTGAAGGTCCAGAATGCGCTGCTTGCCGTTGGTGGCGGCGCCGCCGGCCTGCTCGATGAGCCAGCTCATGGGGTTGGCTTCGTACATCAGCCGCAGCTTGCCGGCCTTTTCGGGTTCGCGCTTGTCCCAGGGGTACATGAAGATGCCGCCGCGGGTCAGGATGCGGTGCACGTCGGCCACCATGGAGGCGATCCAGCGCATATTGAAGTCCTTGCCGCGCGGACCCTCTTTGCCCTGCAGGCATTCGTCGATGTAGCGTTTCACCGGTTCGTCCCAGTGGCGCATGTTGCTCATGTTGATGGCGAACTCTTTGGTGTCTTCGGGCACGCGCACGTTCTCTTCAATCAGCACGAAGGAGCCCTGCTCGCGGTCCAGCGTGAACATGGCCACGCCGTCGCCCACTGTCAGTACCAGCGTGGTTTGCGGGCCGTATACGCAGTAGCCAGCGGCGACCTGCTTACAACCGGGCTGCAGGAAGTCGCTTTCTGACACGCCACTGCTGCCGTCCGGCTTTTTGAGCACGCTGAAGATGGTGCCGATGCTCACGTTCACATCGATGTTGCTGGAGCCGTCGAGCGGGTCAAACAGCAGCAGGTACTCGCCTTGCGGATAGCGGTTGGGCACCAGATAGATGCTGTCCATCTCTTCTGAGGCCATGGCCGCCAGGTGGCCGCCCCATTCGTTGGCTTCGATCAGAACCTCATTGGCGATGATGTCGAGCTTTTTCTGCACCTCGCCCTGCACGTTCTCGCTGCCAGCGGTGCCCAGCACGCCACCGAGGGCGCCCTTGTTCACGGCCTGGCTGATGCTCTTGCAGGCGCGGGCCACCACTTCCAGCAACAGGCGCAGATGCGAGGGGATGTGACCTTCAGATCGCTGCTGCTCGACCAGGTAGCGGGTGAGGGAGATTTTCTGGGACATGGCGGAATCCTTTTTGAGATGCAATCCGGGCTGGGTGGATCAGTTGCTCAGTGGCCTAGTGCGCGGCTCACGACTTCCTGCGTGTCCTTGCTCAGATCGGGCCGGGCGGCGACGCGGGCAATCGCTTCGCGGGCGGCGCTGCGGTACGGCTCTGCCAGCTTGCTCCAGCGGTCCAGTGCGCGGGCCAGGCGGGCTGCCACTTGCGGGTTGATGGCGTCGAGCTCGATCACGCGTTCGCTCCAGAACACATAGCCTGCAGCATCCGCACGGTGAAAGCCAGCCGGGTTGGCGTGGCAGTAGGTGCTGACCACGCTGCGGGCGCGGTTGGGGTTGCGCAGGCTGAAGTCGCTGTGCTTCATCAGTTGCTTCACGGCAGGCAGGATGTTGCCGCCGCGGTCTGGCGAGCCGGCCTGCAGCGCAAACCACTTGTCGATGACGAGGGCCTCGTCCTTGAACATGGCGTGAAAACGCGTCAGGGCTTCGGCTGCCAACGGGTGACCGCTGGACACCAGCGCAGCCAGCGCATTGAAGCGGTCCGTCATGTTGGCGGCGTCCTTGAAGCGCTGCAGGGTTTTGCCGGGCCACACCGTGTCACCGCTGGCATTCGCGGCCAGACACAGGTGCGTCAGCGCCATGCCGGCCAGTGCGCGGCGGCCTGAAGAGGTCGGGTCTGGCGTGTAGGCGCCGGTGTTCTCGCTGGCGGCGTACGCGGCTTCCCAGTCGGGTTGCAATGCGGTGGCCAGTTGCTGGCGCATGGCTTCGCGTACCGCGTGGATGAGCTGCGGGTCCACCACGTCGAGCTGCTCTGCCAGATAGGTCTCAGACGGTAACGTGAGCACCAGCTCCTTGAAGGCGGCGTCGAGCGTGGGGTGGTTGAGCACCTGGCGCATCGCGCCCAGGTAGGCGTCGTCCAGAAGGTGGTTAGTGGGGGCCGATGGATTGGCGGCAAGCGAGCGAATGGCCGCAATCGCGCGGTTCACGGCCAGACGCTGGCCGGCTTCCCAGCGGTTGAAGGGGTCACTGTCGTGGGCCAGCAGGTGCAGCAGTTGTGCATCGGAATAGTCAAACGACAACACCACCGGCGCGCTGAAGCCGCGCAGGATGGAAGGCACCGGCTCGCTGTCGATGCCGACAAAGGTGAAGCTCTGGCTGGCTTCGGTGAGCACCAGCGTTTGTGTGCCGGCGATGACCTCACTGTGGCCTTGCTGCTGCAGGGGCAGATCGCGGCCATCGGCGCCCAGCAGGCCCAGGCCCACGGGAATCACAAACGGCTGCTTGTCGGCTTGGCCTGGCGTGGGCGCGCAGCTCTGGCTGAGCGTGAGCGTGTAGGTGCCCGCCGCCGCGTCGTACACGCCCTGCGCCTGCACGCGCGGTGTACCGGCCTGGCTGTACCAGCGCTTGAACTGCGGCAGCAGCGTGGCGAGCGGCGAGCCGGGGTTGGCGTCGGCAATCGCCTGCGCAAAGTCGTCGCAGGTCACGGCCTGGCCGTCGTGGCGCTCGAAGTAAAGCGTCATGCCCTTCTCGAAGCCCGCTCTGCCAGATTGTTCTGCCCCGTTGGTAGCGAGTGTCTGCATCATGCGGACCACTTCTGCACCTTTTTCGTAAATGGTGACGGTGTAGAAGTTGCTGATCTCGATGTAGCTGTCGGGCCGCACCGGGTGCGCCATCGGGCCGGCGTCTTCGGGGAACTGGGCGGTGCGCAGCACGCGCACGTCTTCAATGCGCTTGACGGCGCGGGCCGAGGCCTCGGCACACAGGTCCTGGCTGAATTCCTGATCGCGGAAGACGGTCAGGCCTTCCTTCAGGCTCAGCTGGAACCAGTCGCGGCAGGTGATGCGGTTGCCCGTCCAGTTGTGGAAGTACTCGTGGCCGACCACGCTCTCGATGTTCGAGAAATCGGTGTCGGTCGCGGTGGCCTGGTTAGCCAGCACGTACTTGGTGTTGAAGATGTTCAGACCCTTGTTCTCCATCGCGCCCATGTTGAAGTCGCTGGTGGCGACGATCATGAAACGTTCCAGATCCAGCGGCAGGCCGAAGCGCGCTTCGTCCCAGGCCACGCTGGCCATCAGCGAGTTCATCGCGTGCTCGGTCTTGTCGAGGTCACCGGGCCGCACATAGACCTGCAGCAGGTGGTCCTTGCCGCCGCGTGAGGTAATGCGCTGCTCACGTGCGACCAGCTTGCCCGCCACCAGGGCGAAGAGGTAGCTGGGCTTTTTGTGCGGGTCCACCCACTTGGCGAAGTGACGGCCATCGTCGAGATTGCCTTGGTCCACCAGATTGCCGTTGGACAGCAGCACTGGGTACTTGGCCTTGTCGGCGCGCAGCGTCACGGTGTAGCTGGCCATCACGTCGGGCCGGTCAAGGAAGTAGGTGATGCGGCGGAAACCCTCTGCTTCACACTGGGTGAAGAAGGAATCGTTGCTCACGTACAGGCCCATCAGCTTGGTGTTCTTCGCCGGGCAGGTGGTGGTGAAGATTTCCAGTTCAATCGACTCGGGGCCTTCGGGCAGGTTCTCCAGCACCAACTGGTTACCGTCCATCTTGAAGCTGGTGCCCTGGCCATTGACCAGCACGCGGGCCAGGTTCAGCTCTTCGCCGTCGAGGCGCAGCGCCTGCGCTGGAACGTCCGGGTTGCGGCGCAGCGTCATCTTGTTGAGCACGCGCGTTTTGGCCGGGTCGAGGTCAAAGCACAGGTCTACCGTGTCAATCCAGAAGGCGGGGGCGAGGTAGTCCGCACGGTGAATGACTGCAGGCGCGGCTGGCCCTGTTCCCCGGTCGTCAAGCATTTGCAACATGGAGATGTCCTAAAGGTGTGGAGATAAAAAACGAATTCTCGGTCTGTGGGCCGGGTGGGGCTTCACACACCCTGCTTCAGCGAGGCTTCAATGAATGGATCGAGGTCGCCGTCGAGCACTTTTTGCGTGGCCGAGGTTTCGTAATTGGTGCGCAGGTCCTTGATCCGGCTCTGGTCCAGCACGTAGCTGCGGATCTGGTGGCCCCAGCCCACGTCGGTCTTGCTGTCTTCCAGCTTTTGCTGCTCGGCCTGGCGCTTGCGCATTTCATGGTCATACAGGCGCGAGCGCAGGCGCTTCCAGGCCACATCGCGGTTGCTGTGCTGGCTGCGGCCGTCCTGGCATTGCACAACGATGCCGGTCGGGATGTGCGTCAGGCGCACGGCCGAGTCGGTCTTGTTGATGTGCTGGCCGCCGGCGCCGCTGGCGCGGAAGGTGTCGGTGCGCACGTCCGACGGGTTGATGTCGATCTCGATCGAGTCGTCGATCTCGGGGTACACAAACACCGAAGCAAACGAGGTGTGGCGCCCGCCAGATGAATCAAACGGCGACTTGCGCACCAGGCGGTGCACGCCGGTTTCGGTGCGCAGCAGTCCGAAGGCGTACTCGCCCTCGATCTTGATGGTGGCGCCCTTGATGCCGGCGGTGTCACCCGCGGTTTCGTCTTCAATCGTGGTCTTGAAGCCCTTGCGCTCGGCGTACTTGAGGTACTGGCGCAGCAGCATGCTGGCCCAGTCGCAGGCTTCGGTGCCGCCGGCGCCAGCCTGGATGTCCAGAAAGCAGGGCAGGGGGTCAGCCGGGTTGTTGAACATCCGGCGGAATTCCATCTTCTCGACTTCGGTGGCCACCTTGACGGCTTCGCCCTCGATGGCCTGCATGCCGGCCTCGTCGCCTTCGAGCTTGGACATCTCGAACAGCTCGCTGTTATCAGCCAGTTCGGATGAGAGCCGGTCGATGACGTGCACCACGTCTTCGAGCGATTTCTTTTCCTTCCCGAGTTCCTGTGCGCGCTTGGGGTTGTCCCAGACCTTCGGGTCTTCCAGCGCGGCGTTGACTTCGTTCAGTTTTCGTTCTTTGGCAGGGTAGTCAAAGATACCCCCGAAGCTCGTTGACCCGGTTGCTCAGGTCAGCGAGCTGGTTGCCGATGATGTTGATGCGTTCTGCGTCCATGGTGTTCAATCCTGAAAAGTGTGTGTGGGGCGCCGGGCCTTGAGGTGGCTTCCATACGGCGACCGGAATCCGGTGAGTGGTCTGACCAAGGGCTGGCGCCCAAAGCCGCAACCCATGATTTTCTCATGCTCTGGCAGGCCAGGGCGCCGGGGCGGGATTTACAGGAATGTCTCGATCAGCGCCGCCAGCCGCTCGGGCTGGTCGTGGTGCAGCATATGGCCGGCGTCTTCCACCACCGCCACCCGGGCGTCTGGCAGTTTTTTGAGGCGCTCGTGGTAGTCGGCCAGGGTGTAGGTGCCCTTGTACCAGGTGGTGAGGGAGTCGTCTGATGCCTCCACCGCCAGCGTGGGCGCGGTGATGCGCTGGTAAATCTCCAGCACCTCGTCGAGCCGATACAGCTGCGCGCTGGTGACCTTGTGCGAGGCCTCGCCCAGAATGCGCCACTGGCCCTCAGCGTCTGGTGCGGCCCAGTGGGCGGCCAGCCAGGCGGCTTTTTCAAGCGAGAGGCGGGGGTTGGTTTTCATCAGGCGACCGGCCACGCCATCGACATCGGCATAGGCCTTGAGGGCCATTTCACCGCGATGCAGGCTTTTGAGCTCGTCGATCCATTTGGCGTAGCGCCCGGGGGCCTGGCTGGGGCGGCTGGCGGGCAGGCCAAAGCCTTCCAGATTAACCAGACGGCGAATGCGTGCGGGCCGGATGCCGGCGTACAGCATGGCTACATTGCCGCCCATGCTGTGACCGACCAGGTCCACCTGCTCGCCCCCAGCGTAGTGATCCAGCAGGAAGTCCAGGTCGGCCAGGTAGTCGGCGAACACGTAGTGGTCATTGCCCTGCGTGTGGTCTCCCGCGCGGGTCAGCCCAAAGCCACGCCAGTCGGGTGCGATGACCTCGCGGCCAGCCGTGAACGCTTCTGACAGCGCATCCACCATGAACTGGTACGAAGCACCGACGTCCATCCAGCCGTGCACCAGCACCAGCGGCGGCTTGTCAGGGTTGGCCGGCCCCCAGACGCGCACGTGGTACTGCATGCCACGGATAGGGACAAACTCGCTTCGGGAAGTGCGCATTTCTTTGTACATTGGTCGGAATCATAAGGAGACCGATTCGGATGCGCAGTCAAAACAGGGACAAGCTCAGTCCCGCCCCAGATGCCTATGCCACCATGCACAGCAGTTTTCGATGGCAGGTGGACGAATACTTCAACATGGCCGAAGTCTGCTGCCGGCGCTGGGCCGCCCGCCCGGATGGCGATGAGCGCATAGCCCTGATCGGGCACAACCCCGATGGCTACGTGCCACGCACCAGCTATGCCCAGCTGCAGGATGCGGCGAACCGCCTGTCGGCGCTGCTCACGCGGCTGGGCGTGCGGCGCGGCGATCGCGTGGCCGTCGTGCTGCCGCAGTGCTTTGAAACTGCCGTGGCCTACATCGCGGTGCTGCAAATGGGTGCCGTGGCGATGCCGCTGTCCACGCTGTTCGGGCCCGAGGCGCTGTCGTACCGGCTGCAGGACAGCGAGGCCCGGGTGGCCCTGTGCGATGACATCAGCATCGACGCCATCAACCAGGTGCGCCACCAGTGCCCTCATCTGGAGGTGGTGATCGGCGCGGGTGACGCACGCCGCCTGGCCGACATGGACTTCGACTTTGCGCTGGCCCATGAGTCTGGCCAGTTCGAGCCGGTACCGACGCGGGCCGACGATGCCGCCATACTGATCTACACCAGCGGCACCACGGGCCAGCCCAAGGGCGCACTCATTCCGCACCGCGCGCTGATCGGCAACCTGACCGGCTTTGTCTGCAGCCAGAACTGGTTCGGCTTTGACGGCGTGCGCAACGAATCGTCCGACGCGGTGTTTTGGAGCCCGGCAGACTGGGCCTGGACCGGCGGCCTGATGGACGCGCTGCTGCCCACGCTGTACTTCGGCCGGCCCATCGTGGGCTGGAGGGGGCGCTTTAGCCCCGAGCTGGCGTTCTCCCTCATGCAGCAGCACGGGGTGACGCACAGCTTTCTGTTTCCCACTGCGCTCAAGGCCATGATGAAGGCCTACCCCAAGCCACGCCGGCAGTTCAAGCTGCAGTTGCAGGCGATCATGAGCGCCGGTGAAGCGGTGGGCGATGCGGTGTTTGCCTACTGCCGTGATGAGTTGGGCGTGGTGGTCAACGAGATGTTTGGCCAGACTGAAATCAACTACGTCGTCGGAAATTGCCACCGGTTTTGGCCAGCCAAGCCTGGCAGCATGGGCAAGGGCTACCCAGGTCATCGTGTGGTGGTGATTGACGACGAGGGCCATGAATGCCCCGTGGGTGTGCCCGGCGACGTGGCCGTCAACCGATTCGATGTGCATGGCGACCCCGACCCGATTTTCTTCTTGGGCTACTGGAAGAACCCGGCCGCCACACAGGCCAAGTACACCGGCGACTGGTGCCGCACCGGCGACCTCGCCCGCCGCGATGCTGACGGCTATCTCTGGTACGAAGGCCGCGCCGACGATGTGTTCAAAGCCGCAGGCTACCGCATCGGCCCGGGGGAGATCGAGAACTGCCTGGTCAAACACCCGGCGGTAGCCAACGCCGCCGTGGTGCCCAAACCTGACAAGGAACGCGGCGCAGTGGTCAAGGCCTATGTGGTGCTGTCGCCCGACTTCGCCGCAGCGCGTGCGCGTGACGCCGGCAAGAAGGCCAGCTTTGACCAGAAGCTGGTGGCCCAACTCCAGGCTCACGTGAAGACCATGCTGGCGCCCTACGAATACCCCAAGGAAATCGAGTTCATCGACGCACTGCCGATGACCACCACCGGCAAGGTGCAAAGGCGGGTGTTGCGACTGCAAGAGGAAGAGCGCTTTAAAGCTACTAGCTGAGCCAGCGACAGAATGAAAAAAGCACCTCAAGAGGTGCTTTTTTCTTACCCAGCAGGCCCCGCAGATCTGGCTTCGCCAGTCTGCAGGAGCCGTCCCCTGCAAGGGGAGAAGGGGCTACACGCAGTGAGCCCCGACAGGGGTGTTCAATCAGCGGGTAGCGACTTGTTCGGCCACGTAGATCTCAACACGGCGGTTCTTGTCACGGCCCTGCTGTGTGCTGTTGTCGGCAATCGGCTCGCGTGAGCCGCGACCGTCGGTCACGATGCGGGTGCGGGCAACGCCGCGGCTGACCAGGTAGTCACGCGCCGCGTCAGCGCGGTCCACCGACAACGGGTTGTTGATCGCGTCAGAACCGGTGTTGTCGGTGTGGCCGATGATGGTCACCGTCGTCACGTTGTTCTGGTTCAAGCTGGTGGCAAACTGGTTCAGCACCGGCGCAAAGTTGGGCTTGATGGCCGAACGGCCCACGTCAAAAGACACATCGCTCGGGATGTCGAGCTTCAGGCGGTTGTCGGCGGTCTGGCTCACGGCCACGCCAGTTCCGACAGTGGCCTGCTCCATGGCAACTTTCTGGTCCTGCATTTTCTTGGACCAGATGTAGCCGCCGCCAGCGCCTACTGCGCCGCCAAGAACTGCGCCTGTAGCCGCGCCCTTGGAGCCGCCGGTGGCTGCGCCCAGCAGGGCACCTGCGACAGCGCCAATGCCGGCACCCTTGGCCGTGCCTTGCTGAGTCTCGCTCATGTTGGCGCAGCCAGACAGGACGGCGAGCGCCAGAGCGACGCAGGCGATGGATTTAATGGGCATGAATGGGGTGGATGTATGGGTCATGGAATGGCTCCTCGAATCAGGTGTGAATGCAGTCGGCAACGAGATGTTGGCGCTGGTGTGTGAATGCTAGGCTGGCAAATGGTGAGCAGTTGTAAGACAAAAGCGCAATCGGGATGCGGCACTCGCCTGCAATTGGCCCCACCCCTCTCGGAGCATCAGCCATTAAACTAAGGACCCTAAGAGTGACACGGCACGACGCCTGCGTGCGCGTACAGACGCGGGGTCGGGTTGTCCTGTATTTGATCTTTTCCGCGTTCGGCGCCTTGCGTTCGGCACTCATCCCATTTCACGGATTCATATGAAACACGTTCAACTCGGCAGCAGCGACCTGCATGTCACCCCCATCTGCCTGGGCACCATGACCTTTGGCGAACAGGTGAACGAAGCGTCGGCCCACAGCATCCTCGACCGCGCACTCGAGCGCGGCATCAATTTTCTCGACACCGCCGAGATGTATTCGGTACCGGCGCGCGCGGAGACCTTCGGCGCCACTGAAACCATCCTGGGCAACTGGTTTGCCAAAAATCCCTCAGCCCGCAGCCGCGTGGTGCTGGCCACCAAGGTCGCCGGTCCGTCGCGCGGCATGCCGTGGATTCGCAACGGCAGCACCGACCTGACCGCCGAAGACATCGTGGGCGCCTGCAACGACAGCCTCAAGCGCATGAAGACCGACGTGATCGACCTGTACCAGATCCACTGGCCGGTGCGGCATGTACCAGCCTTTGGCATGGTGTACTTTGACCCGGCCAAGGACAAGCCGGTGTCGTCCATCCACACCCAGCTGGAGGCGCTGGCCGGGTTGGTGAAGGCGGGCAAGATCCGCGCGATCGGCTTGTCGAATGAGTCGCCCTACGGCGTGCACGAATTTGTGCGGCTGGCCGAGCAGCACGGCCTGCCGCGTGTGGCCACGGTGCAGAACCCGTACTGCCTGATCAACCGCACGGTGGAAAACGGACTCGATGAAACCATGTACCGGCTGGGCGTGTCCCTGCTGGCGTATTCACCCCTCGGCTTCGGCCTGCTGACCGGCAAGTACGACGACTCGGGCATTGAAGGCCCGGCGGCGCCGCAGGAGGCGCGCATCGGCAAGTTTGAGTCGATGCGCAAGCAGCGCTGGGGCCGACCAGAAGCCCTGGTCGCCGCGCGCCGCTACAACGCGCTGGCCCGCGCCAACGGCCTCACACCGACGCAGATGGCGCTGGCGTTCTGCTACACCAAATGGCAGGTGGCCAGCACCATCATCGGCGTGACGTCGATGGCGCAGCTCGACGAAGACCTCGACGCCTGGGGCATCACGCTCACGCCCGAGGTTCTGGCCGAGATCGATGCGATCCGTTGGGATGCGCGCGACCCGGCCTTGTAACTCATCCCCTGAACTCGTCGCCCATGATCCCCGTATTGCCAGTTCAAGCCGTGGAACCGGCTTTGCCGGGCCACAGGCGGGCGGCCCCCTCGGGGGGCAGGGCGCTACACGAAGTGAGCAACCGTGGGGGCTAAACATGTGAGTGAAACGCCAGCCACCCAGATGCTGCGTGCGAACAAGGTGGCGTTTACCGAGCACCCTTACGAATATCTTGAACACGGCGGAGCACAGCACAGCGCCAAGGTGCTGGGCCTTGATCCGTTCACGGTTGTGAAGACGCTGGTGATGCAGGACCAGGACGCGAAACCGCTTCTGGTGCTGATGCACGGCAACCGCAAGGTATCCACCAAGAATCTGGCCCGCCAGATTGGGGCCAAGAGCGTGGAGCCCTGCAAGCCCGAAGTGGCCAATCGCCACAGTGGCTATCTGGTGGGTGGCACCTCGCCGTTTGGCACGCGCAAGACCATGCCGGTTTACATTGAAGAGACGATTCTGGCCTTGCCTAAAATCGCCATCAACGGAGGCCGCCGGGGCTACCTGGTGGGAATCGATCCGAAGGTCTGTGTGTCGCTGCTGGGTGCCAAGCCGGTGCAATGTGCATTGGCTGAATAATCGAAGATGCCCGCTCACGGAGCGAGACCCCCCAAGCTGGCACTGATGCCACTGGTTGAGAACGAAGACTGTTGCAGGAGAACTCAATGAGTGGATGGTGGACTGAAGTCGGCACAACGCTGGCGGCCGAGTTTTCGGACATCGCCGACGCGTCGGAGCTGACCATCATCTGCACGCGGCTGGTGATGGCCGCACTGCTGGGCGGCTTGCTCGGATTTGAGCGGGAGCACAGCGGCAAAGCGGCAGGCATTCGCACCCACATGCTGGTTTGCATGGGTGCAGCGCTTTTTGTGCTGGTGCCCTCGCAGGTGGCAGGTGGTGCCGGAGAGATGGGTCGGGTGATTCAGGGCATCGCGGCGGGCATCGGCTTCATTGGCGCGGGCACCATCCTCAAGGGGGTGGGCGACGAAAGCCAGGTCAAGGGCCTGACGACGGCCGCAGGTCTGTGGCTTACCGCGGCGATCGGCGTGGCGGTGGGCACGGGTCTTGAAGCAACAGCGGTGCTCAGCACCTTGCTGGCCCTGCTGATTTTGGGTGTGGTGCCGTGGCTTGCCACGCGGCTGTTGAACAAGAAAGATGAGAGCGATCGGTGATTCCGGTGGATGCGCAAACTAAAGCGATAAACCCAAGCGTTGATCGGATCATGAAGAATCGCAGAGAGTCAGAAATTTTTACAGGAGTTGAGGCTTGCCTACCGTTTACATGATTGCCGCCACAGTCGCGGCTTACCTGATCGGCTCTTTGTCCTTTGCGGTGATCGTCAGCAAGGTCAAGGGTCTGAGCGACCCGCGCAGCTATGGCAGCAAGAATCCGGGCGCCACGAATGTGCTGCGCTCGGGCAGCAAGAAGGCAGCCATCGCCACGCTGCTGCTCGATGCCCTCAAGGGCTGGGTGCCGGTGGTGCTGGTCAAGTGGTTCGGCGCGGATTACGGACTGGGTGACGGCACCGTGGCCGCAGTCGGCCTGGCTGCGTTTCTCGGGCACCTGTACCCGGTGTTTTTCCAGTTCAAAGGCGGCAAGGGTGTCGCCACGGCGGCCGGCGTGTTGATGGGCGTGAGCTGGATACTGGGCCTTGCCACACTGGCCACCTGGGTCATCGTGGCCTTCTTTTCGCGCTACTCGTCACTGGCTTCGCTGGTGGCTGCCGCGTTTGCACCGCTCTACTACCTGTTCGGCGACCGTGCCGCCTGGTATGTTGACAAGAGCTTGCTGGTCGTGATGTTTGCCATCAGCGCGCTGCTGGCGTGGCGTCACCGCGAGAACATCAACAAGCTGATCAAGGGAACCGAGTCGCGCCTCGGCGGGGCCAAACCGGCCGGCAAGGCGGCGGGCAAGTAGCTGCCACGTTGCTGCGCGGGGTGAGGCGTCAGTAGCGTTTGTCCAGCGTCATCTGGTTGTTTTCGCGGCGCATCTGGAAGCGACCGAGAAAGCTGTTGCCCAGCAGCAGATAGGGCATGGGCTGCGGTGTGACCACGGCATCGACGTCAAACACCTCCACATCGCCCACGCGCACAGTGTTGAGCTTGACGCGATAGCCCATGGTGTTGCCGTTGGCGGTGGAAATACCCACCGGCTGCCCGGCCTTGTAGTCAATACCTGCTCGCTCGGCATCGGCCACGCTCATGGCCACGCTGGTGGCACCGGTGTCCACCATGAACTGCACCGCGCGGCCATTGATCTGACCTGGCGTCAGGAAGTGGCCACCGCTGCTTTCCGACAGCACAATGCGGGTCCCGCGCCCGGCGCTGGCGCCCACGTTGCCAGTCCTCACGGGCGCATCGCCCACACGCAGCGTCACGCGCTTGCCGGCTTGTTCAATCACCGCCTGATCACCAGCCGTGGAAAGCACCTTGATGCCCTGATGCGTCTCGCCCGGGCCCACCGACTTGGGTGCACCGCCATCGACCACCAGCAGTGCCTTGCTGCCCATCATGCCGGCCAGTGCCACGGACTGAGCATGCGCCGCACCCCCAGCCAGCATCCAGGCAGCGGCCAGCAAAACGAACCCGCGCCATGCCGTACCAGCCAGAGCAAGCAAGGACACGCCAGTGCCGAGCGTGGGGGCCGACGAACGCAGCGAAGGGCCGCCCCGAGCAAGTTCAGCCCCCCCGGGGGGCAGCGAGGACACGCCAGTGCCGAGCGTGGGGGCCATCTGTTCAGTCACGAAAGTTGTTGAAGCTCAGCGGAAACTCGCTGATTTCCGCCCGGATCATCGCCATGGCCGCCTGCAGGTCGTCGCGTTTGGCACCAGTCACGCGCACCGCATCGCCCTGAATCGAGGCTTGCACCTTCACCTTGCTGCCCTTGATGAGCTGCTGGATTTTCTTGGCCTGCTCACTCTCGATGCCGTTGCGTACCTTGGAAACCTGCTTGACCTTGTCGCCGCCAATTTTCTCAACCTTGCCGATGTCCAGAAAGCGGATGTCCACGCCGGCCTTGGTCAGCTTGTTGCGCAGGATGTCGTTGATCTGGTCGAGCTGAAAATCGCTGTCGCCGATCAGCGTGATGTCCTTGTCCTTCAGCTCGATGGAGGCAGACGTGCCCTTGAAGTCAAAACGGGTGCCGATTTCCTTGGCGCTGTTTTCCACCGCATTTTTGACCTTGACGAGATCGGCTTCGAGGACGGTATCAAAGGAAGGCATGGGTAATGGCTTTGCAGAAAGTTGAACGGCGGGAGCGGGGTTGAACAGGGCTGAAAAGTGCTGGAAAAGCCGGTAAATCAGCGTGTTTGGTAACGGCGGTCTCAAGGGCCGGGGTGAGACAATCCGTGGATGTTAGTCGAGAAAAACGTTCCGCTCCAGTCTTCCAACAGCTTTGGCATTGTGGCCAAGGCGCTCCGTCTGGTGCATGTGCGCAGCGAGGCGGATGTGACCGAGGTGCTGCAAGACGCCGACCTTCAGTCAGCACCGAAGTTTGTGCTCGGCGGCGGCAGCAACATCGTGCTCACAGGCGATGTCAAACCACTCGTGCTCAAGGTAGAAATCATAGGCAAACGCCTGGTGTCCGAATCGGCCCGGGGCTGGGTGGTGGAGGCGGGCGCCGGCGAGAACTGGCACGAGCTGGTGACGTGGACCCTGCAGAACGGCTACCCGGGCATGGAAAACCTGGCATTAATACCCGGAACCGTCGGCGCCTCACCCGTGCAGAACATCGGCGCCTACGGTGTCGAACTGCAGGATCGCTTTGATTCGCTTGATGCGGTTGATCTGGCCACTGGCCAGCCCTTTACGCTCAACGCCGCGCAGTGCGCCTTTGGCTACCGCGACTCTGTCTTCAAGCATAGCGCTGACGCGCGCAGCGGCGGGCCGCAGGGCTTTGGCCTGGCGGGCAAGGCGCTGATCACCCGCGTGCGCTTCTTTCTGCCCAAGCCGTGGAAAGCGGTGCTGGGCTACGCCGACATTGACAAGAAAATGCAGCAATCAGGCGTCACCACGCCCGATGCGCAGCAGATTTACGACTGGATCTGTGAGATTCGCCGCGCCAAGCTGCCCGACCCGAAGGTGATTGGCAACGCCGGCAGTTTTTTCAAGAACCCCACGGTCTCGCCAGAGCAGTGCGCCGACATCATCCAGCGCGAACCCAAGATCGTGCACTACCTGCTGGCCGATGGCTCCGTCAAGCTGGCCGCAGGCTGGCTGATTGACGCCTGCGGCTGGAAGGGCAAGTCCATCGGCAATGCCGGTGTGTACGACAAGCAGGCGCTGGTGCTGGTCAACCGCGGTGGCAGTGCCAACCCGGTGACCGGCGGCGAGGTGATGACGCTGGCCAAGGCCATCCAGACCAGCGTGTACGAGCGCTTTGGCATCCTGCTGGAGCATGAGCCCGTGGTGGTCTGAGGCATGGCGCGACTGCGTGAAATCTACCGGGGACCACGCCTGCTTTCATAGTTGCGCTTCATATTAAAGAATGATTTAATTTGAACTCATCAAATTAAAGAACTCTTTTGCACCATGCGCAGCACCGGCACCTACACCATCTCCACCACCTTGGGCGAGTCCGTGCAGGCGTTTGTGCCGCACGCGCTGCCGCCCGCCAGGCCACCGCTGGCGCCCGAGTCCTTTGCGGAGGCCAACCGTGCGGCCGAGCTGGCGCTTGCCCGCTTGTCCGGCGTGGCCGGGCTGGTGCCGTCGGTGGACTGGCTGCTCTACAGTGCCATCCGCAAAGAGGCGCTGCTAACCTCGCAGATTGAAGGCACCCAGGCCACGCTCGCAGATTTGTTTGACGAAGAAGCGGGTTTTGCGGTCAGCAACACCGACGACGTGGAAGAGGTCACCAACTACCTGCGCGCCTTCCGGCTGGTGCAGTCGCAACTGCGTGACCCGGCAGGCTTGCCATTGAGCGTGCGCTTGCTCGGCAATGCACACCGGCTACTGATGGACGGCGCTCGTGGTCACAGCAAGCAGCCGGGCGAGTTGCGCCGATCGCAAAACTGGATTGGTGGCACGCGCCCTGGTAACGCGGTGTTTGTGCCGCCACCGCCCGGGCGAGTGCCTGAATTGCTGGCCGACCTAGAGCGGTTCATCCACGATACCGCGCAGCCCTTGCCGCCGCTGGTGAAGGTTGCGCTGATCCACCAGCAGTTTGAGACGATTCACTCCTTCCTGGATGGCAATGGCCGCATTGGGCGCCTGTTGATTGCCGCGCTGTTGGAGCATTGGGGTTTGTTGCCCGAGCCGCTGATGTACCTCAGCGGCTACCTGAAGCAACACCAGGCCGAGTACTACCGGCGACTTTCGAACGTGCGCACCGAAGGCGACTGGGAGGGCTGGGTGGCGTTCTTCCTGGAGGGCGTGGCCACGGCAGCCCAGGATGCCGAGCGCAACATCGTGGCCATCGCCACGCTGCTGGCTACCGACCGCCGCAGCTTGCTGGCGGCACCCAAAGCCGGGCCCATGAGCTACCGTTTGTTTGAAATGCTGCCAATGATGCCGCGCTTCACGATCGACCAGGTGCGCCAGAAGCTGGCCACCAGCTTCCCCACCGCCACGGCAGCGGTCAAGGTGCTGGAAGACTTGGGCATCGTCACCGAGCTGACCGGGCAGAAGAAGAATCGCAGCTACAGTTATGCGGCGTATATCGCGCTGCTGTCCGCAAGTGATAAGCTGCGCCAGTAACTGCAGGTACTTTTGTTTAGCAAAAGTTGATTCTCCGCCAGCGGGAGACAATCCTAGGAAGGGTAAAGGAAGCATGGCAACAGCAAATGCGCCAGGTTCGTCGAACGCGGTCGCACCTCCGCCCGAGACGGTGCGACTGATTGCGACCTCCGACCTCAAGTTCGATCCGGAAAATCCCCGGTTTTACCGGTTGAACGACGCAAGCGACGTAGAGAGTGTCGTAGAGGAAATGCTGGACAAGGAGGGTGCTCAGAACCTGATGCTATCTATAGGCCAAAAGGGATACTTTGCAGGCGAGCCGTTGCTTGTGGTTTCTGAAGCTGGGAACGCGCCTTTTACCGTCGTCGAAGGGAATCGCCGTCTCGCCGCAGTGAAGTTGTTGAATGGAGAAATTCAACCACCTCTGCGTCGGCGTGCCTCTATCGCGCAAATTCGCGCAGAAGCGGTAGTTCAAAATTTCCCGACACAGCTACCTTGCCTTGTTTACACGAATAGACGGGACGTTCTGCGCTACCTCGGCTACAGGCACATCACCGGAATACAAGAGTGGGATGCTTTGTCAAAAGCTCGCTATCTTGCGGAACTCAGAGAAACTTTCTACCGGGATGCTTCGAAGTCAGAGCAGCTCAAATCGCTAGCCAACGAGATTGGCAGTCGGAGCGATTATGTCGCTCAGCTGTTGACGGCATTGAATTTGTACATCCGTGCAGAGGCTACTCAAGAGTTCTTTGGGTTACCTCTTGATGCAAAGGACGTTGAATTTTCGTATCTGACCACTGCGCTTAACTACTCCAGCATATGTGAATGGCTTGGCTTAGAAAACAAGAGCGATGTTGATATGCCTGGGTTACGGGAAGAAAATCTAAAGCGGGCATTTGGATGGTTCTTTGCTAAGGACCAACTGGGGCGTACTGTCTTAGGGGAATCACGCAATCTTTCAGAACTAGCTGCGGTTGTACAGAACGCAGAGGCCGTAAAAGTTTTGCTTGAGACAAGCTCGCTCGCCGAAGCTTATCTCTACAGCGATGGCCCCCAGCAAGCCTTGGAAAATGCCATGCAGACGGCGATAGACCGTGTCAACACGGTTTGGCGGATGCTCCCAAGCGCGAACGCTGTGAACAGTACGCATCTGGAAATGGGAAAAAAGCTTGCTGAGCAATCACGCTTGGTTCGAACGGCAATCGAATCGAAGCTGGAGCAGTAATGTTCACATCTTTGGATCAGCCGCCGCAGGGGACTGACGGCATGTTCTGGACTGATTTCGCCGAAATCAAAGCTCTTGTTCATCCTGATAGGTGTTTCACGTCGGGTGATCTGTCTAGCATCGCGCAACGATCCAAAGACATGGGTCGCGGATTCGAGCCTGCAATGCGTTGGCGCGACATCTTGAACTACGTCCAGATTAGATGCTCCGCTTTTGCTGGCGCCTATCCGTTTGAAATATCTGATGATCAAGACACTATTACCGTTGCGTACGACAGTTCACCTAAACAACGACTGTATCTTGCGTTGCTTTTGGCATCTTCCCTTCGTACGCTAGAAAAAGGTAGGCGAAATGGCGTAGCACGCGCTTTTGAAGAGGTTTCGTTTGCAGTCTTTTCGAAGCTGCTTCCGCCTGGCTCGGAAGTCAGACCGACATGGGCTGCGGCGGGCGCGGCAGCCCCCTACCAGGGTACGTTGTTCCAGAAGTTGACCGCGCTCGCTGCCGATTTGCGATGTAAGCCAAACTTTGTTGAGGCCGACTTCAGCCCAACTGACACGGGTGACGGCGGTATGGATATCGTTGGCTGGCATCCAATGAACGACTTGCGATCAGGTATGCCTATTGCCATGGCCCAATGCGGCTGTTCCCGCGATGACTGGGAGCACAAGCAACTAGAGGCGCATCCGGTTAAGCACGGGCAGCGGCTGCCGGTCATGCACCCGTGGGCGAACTACTACTTCATGCCACTTGATTTCCGCCGAGCTGACGGGGACTGGGCAAAGAAAAGCGATCTGGCCGAGGTAATCATTGTTGACCGTCTCCGTATTCTCGGACTTGCCGAGCAGTTTGCGGTGCTGGATCAAATGCCAGACTTTGCTTATGTCGACGAGGCGTGCGCAGCAGGGATATCGTGAAATTCCAATTCCGCTGATTAAAGGGTTTAGATCGCTAGCAGTTCCCGAACTCGCAAATCAAGCTTAGCTAGGTCAGGCGGCTGGGCATTCCCAGCGTTTTGGGTCAGACGTCGCGCAATACTTCCGATCTCTGCCATGTGTATATCGATTTCGTCGAACTTTGGGATATTGAGGTACTCCGCAACGCTGGCGCCGAGGCTAAGTTGAGCGGCGTAAGCAGAAACTGCCTTGGCTATGGTGGGCGCGTTTAGGAAACCCGTCAAATATGCCGCCTCGGGCTCCGAGTCGACTGGAATGAAATAGAGTTTGTGGTCCGGAATTACGGTCTTTTCGCCAACATGTTCGATAGAGATACTTCCGATATAGGCTGCCGCGAAAGTGTTACCCATTTCCCGCCAAAGTACTTTGAAGGGGGCAAACGTGTAAGGGCCGGTGCTCCATAACGAGTAGAACTCCTGTCCTTTCTGGAATCTTTTGAGGCTAGACCGCTGCTCTAGGTGGCTCTTGAAGCGATTGAGAAATTTGAATGTGTGAGGGCTTGCAGTCGGAAGATCTGGATCGCCGTGCATACCTCGCTGTGGGACAAGGATGCGAAGGTCCGCCTCAGGTACAGCGTTGAACGGGGTAACGCCGCGTCCACGCAGAAGCGGGAAAAGGTGTTCCGATTCCACCGTTGCAGTGATCTGGGGGATGCCCCGTGTCCTGCCGATGTCCGCCGCATTCCGTACCGTTACAAGTTTCGGCCCTGCTGCACTAGGAGCATGTACCCAGAAGATGCCGTTACGGTCCGTCGTGATGCCCTTCCGCGCCTTGTATTCGGGCTTGGCACCCGCTGCGAAAACCTTTGAAAAAACTGCCTGGTCCTGTGCAGTTCCGATCAGCCATGGCCGTGTGCCATCGCCGCCAGGTACTGGCACTGCAATTCCGTCGATGAGTTTGGCAGTTCGGCGGAATTGATCCGCAGAAACAAAGGTCCGCTGGTTGACGATGTCGTTCTCGCCCGTGGTCCATGAACGGTATGGAATTGGGAACGCAGTAGTTGCATCCCTTTGCAGTATCAAGAAAGTCGGATGGTTGCTAACGCCGTCGAATGGCCTGATGTCCTGGTAGTCCTCGACCAGCAAGACGCGGCAAGACAAGCGACCGTTATCGATGGAAAAGCGCCTAAAGCCGGCACTAGACTCTGTTGTGAACACCGACCCGGGAAGGAAAAAGCCCAAGCGTCCGTCGTGCGCAAGGTAGTGCTTCACAGCTTGGTAGGTGATCACCGTCGAGATGTCAGACTCAATACCACCTACCCACTTATCTGTGCTGAACACACCGAGTCCGCGGCAGTGCTTTTGGATCGACTGGGCGTAGTCCTTTGGTAGGTTGCTCCATTTGACCCAAGGTGGATTTCCGCAGATATGGGATGACCGTGGGATCGCGCCCGCTGCAAAGCGGTCGGCCAAGATTGAACACCAGATACCGTTCCATCCTTGGTCGTGGAGTTCGACCAGGTTGGCGACTGTAGCGTTGATGATCGAAATTTCAGATTGATCCAACCCCATCGCTTGCAGGTCGGAAAGGATCGAACTGCAGATTTTCGTTGCCGGGTAGTCCGCATCAATCAATGTCCGTACCTTGGAAAAAATCCGAAAGAAATCGGGGTGCCCGATCATCCGTTCTGGGACAGAAAATTCCCTGGGACCCACTTCCGTATGGAGGACATGGCTGTAATTTGAGAAGAGATCGACTGCAGCTGGATAGACGGCGTCCGCCAAATACACAGGCAGTCGGATGGGATGCGCTGGGTCTAAGTGGGGCGACAAGAAGACGGCAATCGATCCCTTAGCAGCAAGGACAGCGAGGGGATTGAGGTCGATTCCGTGGATGCCTGCGAGCAGCGACTGCGCTGTCGCGGCGCTGTTGGCCTTGCGCCGGCGCCGGATGGCTTCGAGCAAGAACGTGCCCGACCCGCAGGTAGGGTCGGTAAGAGAATCAGCTGGCTGCCACTCTAGCAAGTCCATGCCGTGTTCTGCCAGCCAGTCAGGGGTGTAGAACTCGCCCAGGGCATGCCTGACTTCCCTGGGGATGAACCGTTCGTATATACCCTTGAAGAGATCTCGGGTTGTGTCTGCATGCTTCTTGGATACGGCGAAGTCAACGCCGCCCAGTCTTCCCAACATGGCGCTCAGATGTGGTTGATAGCGGGACCAGTTGCTATCGTCCAAGTACCAAGAGAAGAAGTCCCCGCTCAGCATATTCAGGATACCGGCGTGTTCAAAAAGCTCGCCAGTCTCGACTGCACGCAGCCGCTCGGCTACCGGAACGCTCGATTCCATCACGTCTTGGCCGACCCTGGGCAGCGCGCACGCAGCGACGACCTTGGCAATGATGGCGATGTACGTGTTCAGTGCGAAAAGGTAAGCTGCAGGATTGTCTTGGTACGGTTGATCGTGCGAGATCTCCTGCCGGGCGAGCAGCTTTTTCATATGGGCTGGCTGGAATCCAACGACTTGGCTGAACAGCCTGCGCCACTCTGAAAACAGCATCTTGGTCTTCGTGGTGGCAGAGGAGGCATCCGCTTTACAGATGCTGGCGTAGAGTTCTGGAATCAGCGCAGTCCCGTACTCCGAGTCCGGTCCAACGATTGCCTGCAGGAGCTGGGGATGAACGAGAGGTCGGCCATTGTTTTCTAGTGCTGCAAGCAAACGGTTTGCAGAGATTTTGTCGAACGCAACGACGTCTTCCCATGTGGCGATAGCGCTTTCGAACCGGCCAAAAGTTATGTGTGCACCGTCCCAGGCTATCAAAACATACTCCTGGAGTGCCCGCCCTTCCTCCGCAGCAATTAACTCGGCATATTCCTTGGCTTGCTGACGCGCATGGTTTGCTTTACTTCCAGCTCGCCCGCCAAACGACCTGGGCGGCTCGTACTCGATGACTACAGCACCGTGGGCTACGTCCGCGAACTTGGTGGGCTTGCCCTTTGCTTTGAGAGCCCGCTCCAACTGAAACGGCGTCCAAGGAATGGAGAGTTCTGAGCAGGCCTGCTCAAGAGCATTTTCTAGCTCGTGCCGAAGCTGCGCTTCGTTTTTGGAAATTTCAGCTGCGGATAGGACGGCACTGACGAGGGACAACGTAGTTGGGTTGCTCACAGCAATCCTTTTGCAGATTTACCGGGCAGGTCCATTTCGGTTCCTAAGCGACTTTGCGGGATGCTTAGGCATCGAGCGTAACAAGACCAGCACCAGAGAACAGGTGGGTGAATATTGCTTCAGCCAGTTTTGGTGGCACCGCATTCCCGATCTGGGTGAATTTCGAGTCTGTCTCGCCGACAGGCGTGAATTTGGCATCAAAGGTCTGGATACGGGCGCACTCGCGCCATGAAAGCCTGCGCGGCGTTTCTAGTTTCTTGCGTTTCGGGTCTGCTTCAGTGTGCTCATACTGGTCGGAAAAATCCCATCGCTGCTTCCAGCCATCCGCAAGGTTCGACCATGTGAGGGTCATCACCGGGCTTGCCGGATGCAGGGTGATATGTCGCCAGTTGGCCACGACTGTGAACGCGGGATCCGACCATTTGGCCTTTCGGTTTCGCGACATGTAGTACCAGGAGAAGTTACCGTCTGGATCGTTAGGGCGCTCGTAGAACTCGCCTTCTGGCCAGAGCGGCAAACCCTTGATGGCTTCGCCATGAGAGGCGTATGGCAAGAGTGGGCCTGAAGCCTTGGTAGTTTTTCCGTGGGTCGGCTTCGGAAACTCGAAGGCCTGGTTCAGATCTTTCCTGACGCCAACGATGAAGAGCCGTTTGCGCGACTGAGGCACGCCATAATCCTTGGCGTTCAACAGCTGGTACGTGACGTTGTAGCCTGCCTTGCCGTAAGCCTCGATCTGCTCTTTCAAGAAGCTCCCGCTACTCAGGGCTTTGAGGCCAGAGACGTTCTCAGCAACGAAATACACGGGGCGGACGATAGCTACCACACGAAGAAATTGTTTGTACAGGCTTGTGCGTTCGTCCTTTTCGGGATCGCGGTTACCCGCCATCGAAAAAGATTGGCAGGGGTAACCACCTACGACGATGTCCGCGTCGGGAAATGTGTGAATACCAGCGATGTCCCCATTCCGGATATCTGCATCAGGAAAATACTTAGCTAACGTTTTGCAGGCGTCCGTAAGTACGTCGTTCGAGAAGATAACGTGTCCACCTGCTGCTTCTACGCCAAAGTCCATCCCACCGCAACCCGAGAACAGAGAGATGACCCTGATCTGTTCACCGCTCTTCTCAAAAAAATTACTCACGATTTCTGGTTTCTCTGTTTAGCATGCAGTTTTGAAGTGGTCTATTTACCCAACTTCAAAAAGTCATCGCCCTTGCCCAGCTCCAGCATTCCCGCATTGGAATAGACCTGCAGCTTGGCCCGCGTATCCGTGATGTCCAGATTGCGCATCGTCAGTTGCCCAATGCGGTCCAGCGGCGAGAACGGCGCGTCTTCCACTTTTTCCATGCTCAGGCGCTCAGGCGCGTAGGTCAGGTTGGGTGATTCGGTGTTCAGTAGCGAATAGTCGTTGCCGCGGCGCAGTTCCAGCGTCACCGTGCCGGTGATGGCGCTGGCCACCCAGCGCTGGGCGGTTTCGCGCAGCATGATGGCCTGGCTGTCGAACCAGCGGCCCTGGTACAGCAGGCGGCCCAGCTTTTTGCCGTTCATGCGGTATTGCTCGATGGTGTCTTCGTTGTGGATGCCGGTCACCAGGCGCTCGTAGGCGATGAACAGCAGGGCGAGGCCCGGGGCTTCGTAGATGCCGCGGCTCTTGGCTTCGATGATGCGGTTTTCGATCTGATCGCTCATGCCCAGGCCGTGGCGGCCGCCGATCTCGTTGGCCTTGAGGATCAGGCTGACCAGGTCGGTGTAGTGCACGCCGTTCAGCGCCACGGGGCGGCCTTCTTCAAAGGTCACGCTCACTTCTTCGGCCTTGACGACGCAGTCTTCCTTCCAGAACGGCACGCCCATGATGGGGTTGACGATCTTGATGCCGCTGTTGAGGTTTTCCAGGTCTTTGGCTTCGTGCGTGGCGCCCAGCATGTTGCTGTCGGTGCTGTAGGCCTTCTCGGCGCTCATCTTGTAGCCAAAGCCGTTGGCCGTCATGAAGGCGCTCATTTCGGCCCGGCCGCCCAGCTCGTCGATGAACTGCTGGTCCAGCCAGGGCTTGTAGATCTTCAGCGCGGGGTTGGTCAGCAGGCCGTAGCGGTAGAAGCGCTCGATGTCGTTGCCCTTGAACGTGGAGCCGTCACCCCAGATGTTCACGTCGTCCTGCTTCATCGCGCTGACCAGCATGGTGCCGGTGACGGCGCGGCCCAGCGGCGTGGTGTTGAAGTAGGTCACGCCGGCGGTGGTGATGTGGAAGGCGCCGCTTTGCAGTGCGGCAATGCCTTCAGCAGCGAGCTGCGGGCGGCAGTCCACCAGACGCGCCTTGATGGCGCCGTATTCCATGGCCTTGCGTGGGATCTCGTCGTAGTCGGCTTCGTCGGGCTGGCCGAGGTTGGCGGTATAGGCGTAGGGCAGGGCGCCCTTTTGTTTCATCCACAACAGCGCGGCGCTGGTGTCCAGGCCGCCAGAGAACGCGATGCCGACCTTTTGGCCAGCGGGAATGTTTTGGAGAATGGTGTTGGACATGTTTTAGGCCTGAATATCGCTTTAGCCCCGGCAGAATTTGCGCAAGCAGCTATGAAAAAAGGAGCGGTTTGGGGTGGCTCCAGACGCTTGTTAACCGAAGTGGCAGATGTAGTGGTAAGCCGCTTCACCAGCCGCCACACGAATCTCGAACTGGGCGTTGCCCGGCACGCTGAATTTCTCGCCGGCGGACGATTTCACCCAGACATCGCTGCCCGCCAACTTGTACTCGCAGGCGCCGGCTACGCATTCCATGATCTCCGGGGCGCCGGTGTTGAAGGTTAGCGTGGCGGGCAGGATCACGCCCACAGACTTTTTGGTGCCGTCGGCCAGTGTGATGCCGTGGCTGACGCACTTGCCATCGAAGTAGACATTGGCTTGGGTGGTCACGCTGACCTGGTCGATTTTTTCGGTGGGCATGGGGCGGGAGGGGAGTGAATGGATGAAATGGAGAAACCGGGATGCCGCGCCGGGCAGGGGCCCACGGAAGGCGGCGGAACCCGTAATTTTAGGGCACCCCGCGTCACCTGAGCGGATGGGGCGGTGAATCCGTTTGGATGTCCGCAGCGTATCTGTTAATACCGGACAATACCGTCCATGAAGCCAGAAAGCCCGGATACCGCATTGATCGCCTTGATTGACCGAGTTGCCCAGGCCGACGAGTCGGCCCTGCGGGAGCTGTACGACCTGACGTCGTCCAAGCTGTACGGCGTGGCGGTGCGGGTGGTCAGCAACCGCGAATGGGCTGAAGACGTGCTGCAAGAGGCGTATCTCAACATCTGGCGCATTGCCGGTGACTACAAGGCCAGCCTCTCGCCACCAATGGCTTGGATGGGCCTGGTGGTGCGCAGCCGTGGGCTCGATTTTCTGCGGCGGCGGGCCTCTGACCGTGCCGACCTGGCGCAAGAGCTCGACGACGTGATCTCCGACACCGTGGCTGGCGATTCGCCCAACCCGATGGACACCGCGCTGGCCAGCGAGCAGGCCTGGGCCCTGCACCAGTGCCTGAGCCAGCTAGACCACAAACAGCGCGAGGTGGTGAGCCTGGCCTATCTGCGTGATCTGAGCCACGGCGAACTGGCCGAGCAGCTCAAGCTGCCGCTGGGTACCGTCAAGACCTGGATCCGCCGGGGCCTTGAACAACTGCGCGGCTGCATGACCCGATTTGCATCATGAACATTCAAAACAACCCTTCGCTGATGGAGCAACTGGCGGCCAGTTATGCGCTGGGCAGCCTGCGCGGTGGCGCGCGTCGCCGCTTCGAGGCACTGGCCCGCGACAACGCCACGCTGCGCGCTGCCGCGCTCATCTGGCAAAGCCGTCTGGCCTCGGTGGCTGAACTGCAGCCGCAGTCGGCGCCCAGCGCCGCCGTCTGGAAACGGATCGAGAACCTGTTGCAGGCCGAGAAAGAATCGCGCGCCATGCAGTCGGCCCGTGTGTCGGCCAGTTCGGTTTCATCAGCCTCCTCTACTGCCTCTGGCGGTTGGTGGGCCAGCCTCGGGGTGTGGCGCGGTGCGTCGTTTGCCGGCGCGTTTGCCACTGTGGTCGCAGTGGTGACCGGGTTAAGCGCCAATGGCCAACTGCAGGGGCAGGTTCAAGACCTCACGGCCAAGCTCTCTTCTGCGCCAGACATCCAGTACGTCGCGGTGCTCGCGGACGACAAGGCCTCGGCGTCGATGCTGGTCACCTTCGATCCGCGCAACCGCAAGCTGCTGCTCAAGCGGGTGGGCGACTTCCGCGAGCAGCCCGACAAATCGCTGGAGTTGTGGGCCTTGCCGCCCGGTGCGGCGCCCAAATCGCTGGGTGTGCTGTCGGGTGACCCGGTGGTGCGCCTTACGGCGGCCAGCAACGACATTCGTGAAGTGCCCACTCTGGCCATTTCACTGGAGCCCAAGGGCGGTGTTCCGCCGGGCAGCGGACCGACCGGGCCGGTGCTGTTCAAGGGCGCCCTCATTCAGACGGCGCAGTAAGCTGGTGCCAACAAAAAAGGGACGCTGCGGCGTCCCTTTTTGTTCCTGAACGAGCCTGAGCTCAGCGCCAGTGCCGGTGGCCGTGCCCCCGGCTGTATCCAAAGTTGAAAGACAGGCCGACGGGCGGGTAGTAGGCTGGGCCGTAATACCGCGGCCGTGGGGCGTACACCGGGTAAGGCTGATACACCACGGGCGGTGCCAGTACCGGCTGCACATACACGGGCTGCTGGATCACTGGCGCTTGGTAAATCTGCTGCGGCTGTTGCTGAGGCTGGAAAGGCGACTGGGCCTGTGGCGTGATGGCGCCCACCGGGGTCACCTGCAGGCGCACATAGGGGCCCGGGTCTGTGGCCAACTGCGTGGTGTACTGGGTGCCCTGGTACTCGTACACCACATTGAAATGGCTGGGCCGGTTCTCATAAAAGGTCTGCGTGGTGCACTGCTGCACGTTCTGCACCTGGTTGTTCGAGCCCTCGATGCGGTCACCGACGATGGCACCACCGAACAGCCCGATCATGGTGGCCAGTGCACGCCCACCACCATCGCCAATCGCATTGCCCGCTGCACCACCGGCCAGAGCGCCCATCAGCGCGCCCGCGCCGGAGCTGGGCGACTGGACAATCATGGGCTGGTTGTTGCAGACCTGCCGCGGCACGGCCACCTGCTGAACCACTGGCGTACTGGAAATCACCCGCGCCAGAATGTCCATGGCCGAGGCAGGCAGGCACGCGAGCGCAGCCATGGCGCCGAGCGCAGAAATCAGATGTGTTTTTTTCATGAGGAGACCCCCTTTGCAGTGCCGGGCTGAATGGACATGTCGGTGCGACGGCGCCAAACCCGCAGCCCTAATTTTAGTAATTCAGAGCCGTTTTGGGGTCACTGGTTCAGTCAAACCTGTGTAAAGCTTGGGCCCCTCATGCCCGCTGGAGGCGATCTGCCCACGCAGTGGCATCAAAGCCGACCGAGATGCCGGCGCCCCAATCCACCACCGGCCGCTTGATCACGCTGGGCTGGGCCAGCATCAGCGCCTGGGCGCTCGCGCTGTCAGTCACGCTGGCCTGGGTGGCCGCGTCCAGCTTGCGCCAGGTGGTGCCCTGACGATTGAGCAGCTTTTCCCAGCCCACGGCATCGGCCCACTGAGCCAGTTCTGCAGGCGGCACGCCCGCCTTCTTGAAATCATGAAATCCGTGCGCGTGCCCCTGCGCAGCCAGCCAGGCGCGGGCTTTTTTGACGGTGTCGCAATTGGGGATGCCGTAAACAGTGATCATGGACTGATTTTCCCACGCCATCCCACGGTGCTTGGGCTTGCGCGACAATCCGGGCCACCATGAAAGAGCATTTGCTGAAGCCCGAGCCGGGCACGCCGTCACCCCAGACGCTGAACGACTGGCTGACCTACTGCGAAAGCCTGCATCCGGTTGGCATTGACATGGGGCTGACCCGCATCAGTGCCGTGGCCCGCCGCATGGGGCTGGCTTTCGATTGCCCCATCATCACCGTGGCTGGCACCAACGGCAAGGGTTCCACCTGCGCGATGCTGGAAGCCATCCTGCTGCAGGCCGGTTACCGCACCGGCGTGTTCACGTCGCCGCATCTGGTGCATTTTGAAGAGCGCTGCCGGGTTCGGGGCGACATCGTGTCGGCGGCCGATCTGGTGCCGCAGTTTGCCCGCGTTGAAGAAGCCAGAACCGGCCAGGGCGAGCCGATCTCGCTGACCTACTTCGAGTTCACCACGCTGGCCATCCTGCAGTTGCTGGCCGATGCGAAGCTGGACGTGGTCGTTCTGGAGGTGGGTCTGGGCGGCCGTCTGGATGCGGTGAACATGCTCGACGCCGACTGCGCCGTCATTACCAGCATTGACCTGGACCACATGGAATACCTCGGCCCCGACCGCGAGAGCATCGGCCGCGAAAAGGCCGGCATCATGCGCGCCGGCAAGCCAGTGGTGGTGAGCGACCCCATGCCGCCGCAAAGCGTGGTGGACCATGCAGCGGCCGTGGGCGCTGACCTGTGGCGCTTTGGCACGGACTTCAATTTCTCCGGTGACAAGCAGCAGTGGGGCTGGGCAGGCCGCGGTCGTCGCTACGCCGGGCTGGCTTATCCGGCGCTGCGCGGTGCCAACCAGCTGGTGAATGCCAGCGGCGTGCTGGCGGCGTTGACGGCCCTGCGCGACCGCCTGCCCGTCACCGCGCAGGCGGTGCGCAATGGCTTGTCGATGGTCGAACTGCCGGGGCGTTTCCAGATCATTCCGGGCCAGCCCACGCTGGTCCTGGACGTGGCGCACAACCCGCATTCGGTGGCGGCGTTGACCGAGAACCTGGACGCGATGGGTTTTTACCCCTGCACCCATGCCGTTTTTGGTGCCATGGCCGACAAGGACCTCGCCCCCATGCTGGCCCGCATCGGGCCGCTGATCGACAAGTGGTACTTCACCGATCTGCCCACGCCGCGTGCCGCCAGCGCCGCCGATTTGCAGGCGCGCTGGAAGGCTGGCGCGACCCGTAGCGATGTGTCGGCAAGCACCCACGCCAGCCCGCAGCAAGCCCTTCAGGCAGCGGTCGCCGCTGCAGACCCCACTGATAGAATTGTGGTGTTTGGCTCGTTCTACACGGTGGGCGGAATTCTGAAAGACGGCACCCCGCGGCTTTCGGCCCCCCATCTGGCCGCCTGAGACCGGGCCCGGTGCCTGACCGGGGTGGCTGCCGGCCGGCCAGTCGCTGTGCCAGGCGTACCGTCACTGCCCCTCTGAATCGATCTGACCCTTAACGGATTCAACCCACACCATGCCGCTTTTCAACTTCCGCCGGGGTGGCGCTGGCGCCGCTCCTCTTGCCGGGTCAGCCGCTCAAACCGAGAGCGTGGAAGTCATGCGCAAGCGCGCCAAACACCGGCTGATCGGTGCTTCGGTGCTGGTGCTGATCGGCGTGGTTGGGTTCCCGCTGCTGTTTGACACCCAGCCGCGCCCGATACCGGTCGACATCCCGATTGAAATTCCGGCGAAAAATTCGGTCAAGCCGCTGACGGTGCCGGGCCAGGGCACTGCCGCTGTATCGCCTGCAACATCGCCCGCTGTTTCCACTGCGCCGGCTGCCAAGGCCGAGGAAAAAGTCGCCGCCTCGTCGAGTCTGGCGCCCAAGGAAGAAATCGTGGCGCCTGCCAAACCGGCCGCCAGCGCTGCAGTGGCGGCGAAGCCAGACAGCAAACCCACTGAATCCAAGCCTGCAGAAAACAAGCCTGCAGAGACCAAAGCCGCAGCCAAGCCGTCCTCCAGCGATGACGCTGCGCGCGCGAGTGCGCTTTTGAATGGTGGCTCGCCAGCTGCAGCGGCCAAGGCCAACCCTCCAGCGGCCGACGCGGCCGATGCCCGTCTGGTGGTTCAGGTGGGCGCTTTCGCAGAAGTTGAAAAAGCCCGAGAAGTACGCCTCAAACTCGAAAGAGCCGGACTGAAAACTTATACACAGGTGGCCGAGACCAAAGATGGCAAGCGCATTCGCGTTCGTGTGGGGCCGTTTGCCACACGTGCAGAGGCCGACAAAGCCGCTAGCAAGATCAAGACCCTTGATTTGCCGGCCGCCATCCTGACCTTGTAATGGCAGGACGGGGTGCAAGGGTGGCGCCGGGGTGCTGACATGACGGCGGTGGACTGGATATTGTTGGCGGTGCTGGTGTTCTCGATGCTGCTTGGCGCTTGGCGCGGTCTGGTGTACGAGGTGTTGTCGGTGCTGGGTTGGGCTGCGTCGTTTTACCTGGCGCAGTGGCTGGCGCCTGATGTGGCGGCAAGCCTGCCGCTGCAGTCGGCGTCGGACCCGGTGCGTTATGCCGCCGCCTTTGTGCTGGTGTTTGTGGCGGCGGTGTTTTTAGCGGGCCTGCTGGCGTTTTTGCTCAAGAAGCTGGTGGAGGCGGTGGGCCTGAGGCCTGTTGATCGCACGCTGGGGGCGGCTTTCGGCCTGGTGCGTGGCGTGATTTTGTTGTTGGCAGCGGCGGTGGTGATCAACATGACAGCGCTCAAAACCAGCGACTGGTGGGTGCAGTCCCAGGGCGCCTCGGTGTTGACCGTTGCGCTCAAGGGCCTCAAGCCAGTGTTGCCGGAAAAGTTTGGCCGCTACCTTGATTAGTTTTTCTGAATCTGTCCTTATGAATCAACTTTCCCCGATCGGATCACCATGTGCGGCATAGTCGGCGTTGTCAGCAAAGCCCCGGTCAACCAGCTCATCTATGACGGCCTGCTGTTGTTGCAGCACCGCGGTCAGGATGCAGCGGGCATCGTCACCCAGCAGGGCCGCAAGTTCTACATGCACAAGGCCAAGGGTATGGTGCGTGACGTGTTCCGCACCCGCAACATGCGCGCACTGCCCGGCACGGTGGGGTTGGGCCAGGTGCGCTACCCCACGGCCGGCAATGCCTACAGCGAAGACGAGGCGCAGCCGTTTTACGTCAACGCACCGTTTGGCCTGGTGCTCTCGCACAACGGCAACCTGACCAACGCTGCTGAGCTCAAGACCGAGCTGTTCAACACCGACCATCGCCACATCAACACCGACAGCGATTCCGAAGTGCTGTTGAACGTGCTGGCCCACGAGCTGGAAAAAACCACACGCGGCCTGCCGCTCAAACCAGTGGATGTGTTTGCCGCCGTGCGCGGTGTACACAAGCGCGTGAAGGGCTCTTATGCGGTGGTGGCCCTGATCGCCGGGCACGGCCTGCTCGCCTTCCGTGACCCGTTTGGCATCCGCCCCCTGTGCATCGGCCATGGCCAGAATGAAGGCGGCAAGACTGTCATGGTGGCCAGCGAGTCGGTGGCGCTGGAAGGCACCTCGCACCAGTTTGAGCGCGACATCGCGCCAGGTGAAGCCGTGTTTGTGGACCTTGATGGCAACGTCCACGCCGAGCAGTGCGCAGCCTCGCCCAAGCTCAACCCCTGCATTTTTGAGTTCGTGTATTTGGCCCGGCCTGATTCGGTGCTGGACGGCATCTCGGTCTACCAGGCGCGGCTCAACCTGGGCGAGACGCTGGCCAAGCGCGTGGTGTCCACCGTGCCGCCGAGCGAGATCGACGTGATCATCCCGATCCCTGAGTCCAGCCGCCCCAGTGCCACGCAACTGGCGCATCTGCTGGGCATCCCGTACCGCGAGGGGTTTGTGAAAAACCGCTACGTGGGCCGCACCTTCATCATGCCGGGGCAGGGCGTGCGCAAGAAGTCGGTGCGCCAGAAGCTCAACGTGATTGCCAGCGAGTTCAAGGACCGTAACGTGCTGCTGGTCGATGACTCCATCGTTCGCGGCACCACCAGCCGCGAGATTGTGCAGATGGCCCGCGACGCCGGTGCGCGCAAGGTCTATCTCGCCAGCGCCGCGCCGCCGGTGCGTTACCCCAATGTGTACGGCATTGACATGCCGACGCCGGGTGAACTGGTCGCGCACGACCGCACGGTGGAAGAAATTCGCCAGGTGATCGGGTGCGACGCGCTGATTTATCAGGATGTCGAAGGCATGAAGCGCGCCATCGGTTCGCTCAGCACCCACCTCGACGGCTTCGATGCCTCTTGCTTTGATGGCGTGTACATCACTGGCGATGTGACGGCAGAAACCATTGCCGCGATGAACTCCGAACGTGCCGACACGGCCGCAAAAGCCAGTGAAGACAGCGACACCGACGTGTCGCGCCTGGCGCTGCCCAACCCGCAGGAAGCCTGAGCATGGCGGAAAACACGACGCAAAAAGAATTGCCGGACAACCTGCACCGCGACACCCTGGCCGTGCGCGTGGCGGTGGACCGCAGCCAGCATGGTGAAAACTCCGAAGCGCTGTACCTGACCAGCGGCTTTGTGCAGCCCGACGCCGAGACCTCGGCACGGCGCTTTGCCAACCCGCAAGAGGGGTACACCTACGCCCGCACCTCCAACCCCACCGTGACCAGCTTCGAGCGGCGACTCGCGGCGATGGAGGGTACCGAAGCCGCGATTGGCTCCTCAACTGGAATGAGTGCGATCCTGATGATGTGCATGGGCTTGCTGAAGGCGGGCGACCATGTGGTGTGCTCGCGCTCGATGTTCGGCTCCACCATCGCATTGATCGGTCGCGAGTTCGGCAAGTTCGGCGTGGAGACCACCTTTGTCTCGCAAACCGATGTGAGCGAGTGGAAGGCCGCGCTGCGCCCCACCACCAAGCTGCTGTTTGCCGAGACACCCACCAACCCGCTGACCGAGGTGTGCGACATTGCCGCGCTGGCCGACCTGGCGCACAGCGTGGGCGCTCTGCTGGCCGTTGACAACTGCTTTTGCTCGCCGGCGCTGCAGCGGCCGGTGGAGTTCGGTGCCGACCTCATCATTCATTCCGGCACCAAGTACCTCGACGGTCAGGGCCGCGTGATGGCAGGCGCGATTTGCGGCCCGTCGAAAATCATCACCGAGGTGTTCAGCCCCATGGTGCGCACCGCCGGCATGACGCTGGCGCCCTTCAATGCTTGGGTGGTTCTCAAGGGTCTGGAAACGCTGGGCATCCGCATGCAGGCGCAAAGCGCCAATGCGCTCGCGTTGGCGCAATGGCTGGAAACGCAGCCCGCGGTCAAACGTGTGTACTACCCCGGTCTGGCTTCTCATCCGCAGCATGCGCTGGCGATGCGCCAGCAGTCAGGGCAGGGCGGCGCCGTGTTGTCGTTCGATGTGCCCGGCGATACGCCCGAGGCCGCGCGCGCCAACGCCTTCCATGTGATCAACAGCACGCAGGTGCTCAGCGTGGCCACTAACCTGGGTGACACCAAGACCACCATCAGCCATTCGGCCACCACCTCGCACGGGCGCCTGAGCGAAGCACAGCGGCAGGCCGCTGGCATCGGCCAGAGTCTGGTGCGCGTGGCCGTGGGTCTGGACCATATTGATGACATCAAGGCCGACCTGCTGCGCGGGCTGCAGAGCCTGCCCGTCTGACGACATTCCCACCGACTTCATGACCGATCTGCCCACCAAAAAAACGCGAACACGCTTCGCCCCCTCGCCCACCGGTTTCATTCACCTCGGCAACATCCGTTCGGCCTTGTACCCTTGGGCTTTTGCGCGCGCGACTGGCGGCGACTTCATCCTGCGCATTGAAGACACCGACCTGGAGCGCTCCAGCCAGGAGGCGGTGGACGTCATCATCGAAGGCATGCGATGGCTCGGGCTGGACCACGACGAAGGCCCGTTCTATCAGATGCAGCGCATGGACCGCTACAAGACGGTGCTGGCAGAAATGCAGGCCGCAGGCCATGTGTACCCCTGCTACATGAGCGTGGCCGAACTGGACGCTCTGCGCGAGAAGCAGATGGCGGCCAAGGAAAAACCGCGCTACGACGGCACATGGCGTCCTGCGCCCGGCAAGACCCTGCCACCCATTCCCGCTGGCGTGCAGCCGGTGCTGCGCTTCAAGAACCCGCAAGGCGGATCGGTCGTGTGGGAGGACAAGGTCAAGGGCCGCATCGAGATCAGCAACGACGAGCTCGACGACCTGGTGATCGCCCGGCCAGATGGAACGCCCACCTACAACTTCTGCGTGGTGGTCGATGACATCGACATGGCCATCACCCACGTCATCCGCGGTGACGACCATGTGAACAACACGCCGCGGCAGATCAACATCTTCCGCGCGCTTGGGCACGAGGTACCGGTCTATGCGCACCTGCCGACCGTGCTCAATGAGCAGGGCGAGAAGATGAGCAAGCGCAACGGTGCCAAGCCGGTAACGCAGTACGCCGCCGAGGGCTATCTGCCCGATGCCATGGTGAACTACCTGGCACGTCTGGGCTGGAGCCATGGCGATGACGAGATCTTCAGCCGCGCGCAATTCATCGAATGGTTCAACCTCGATCACCTCGGCAAGAGCGCGGCGCAGTTCGATGAAGCCAAATTGCGTTGGGTCAACGCCCAGCACCTCAAGGCCGCAGCCGACGATGTGCTGGCTGGTCTTGTGCAGCCGTTTTTGATCGCGTTGGGTGTGACCGGGCAGGATCCTGCCTGGGTGGCCCGCGCCTGCGGCCTCTTCAAGGACCGATGCAGCACGCTGGTGGAACTGGCGGGCTGGCTGCAGTTGCTGGTGACAGGCGGCGTTGCCAGCCCCGAAGATCTCGCAGCACATTTGACTGATGCCGTGAAGCCTGCGATTGCTCGGCTGAGCACGGCGCTGGCAGCCTGCGAGTGGAGTCGGCCGGCAATCGCTGCGGTCATCAAACAGGTGCTGGCAGACAGCAACATGAAGATGCCACAACTGGCCATGCCAGTGCGTGTGCTGGTGATGGGCACGCCGCAAACCCCGTCGCTGGATGCGATTCTGGAACTGATGACCCGCGACGATGTACTGACGCGACTGAAAGTCTGAAACGGAGTTTGATACGGGCTGAATTTTCGGGCTATAATTCAAGGCTCGACGGTTTGCAGGGAAACTTGCAGCATCTGACAGTCCGGGGGTATAGCTCAGCTGGGAGAGCGCTTGCATGGCATGCAAGAGGTCAGCGGTTCGATCCCGCTTACCTCCACCAGGGTCTGTCGGAAATTGTCGGGAAGTGATTTAGAGAGTTTTGGGCGGGCATCAGGTCTTTTGATCTGCCACCTGCTTCCGGAAGTCCAAGGTTTTGACCCCATCGTCTAGAGGCCTAGGACATCACCCTTTCACGGTGAGTACCGGGGTTCGAATCCCCGTGGGGTCGCCAAATTCACCACGCCATGCGCGTGGTGCACCAGGCGCAAGTCGGTAACAGCCAGCCCGCAAGGGTTGGCGACTTGGCTCGCAAGAGCGGCTCGTAAGAGCAAACGTTACGTCTACCAGGAGTGGTAGTTCAGTTGGTTAGAATACCGGCCTGTCACGCCGGGGGTCGCGGGTTCGAGTCCCGTCCACTCCGCCAGTATCAAAGGGTTTGCTGCTATCAATATCGCAGCAAGCCCTTTTTTCATTCCAGCCATGGGAATCAAGCCCTGAAGAGTTGGCTTGGCGACCCGCACTTTTCGGCGGTCATACACCTGCCGCACCATGCGCTCGGACGTGTGCAATGCCGCATCCCTGATGTACCAATCACCATTCGCCAGTTTGTCGCTTATGCGCTTCGGATGGCAATCCTGCAGGCTAAACGGTGCGAACGACTGATTGGCCTCTGCTGCCTTCCTTCCCTTCTCTATGCACTTTTTCATCCACGCGGAAAGCGTTTTTTTCCAGCCGCCTTGGGTCTACTTCTGACCCTGCAGGTTGCCGAAGATGTACCAGGATCGGCGACATGATCGGTACCGGGCTTTATCGCGATATCGACCAGTTCAGTTCGGGCGAGAGGCCAAATCCAGCATGATCCGCTCGACCTCGGCCGCCGGTAGTGGCGCTCCTTGAGACTTGCCGAAATCAAATGCGATGCCAGGTGCAACGATCACCAGCAACGCGATCAATAGCTGAAAAACGATGAATGGCACGACGCCCCAATAGATATCTGAACTGGGGACTTGGGGTGGCGCCACGGATCTCAGGGTGTAGATCGCGACCCCGAATGGGGGGTGCATGAATGAGGTCTGCAGCGCAATGCATATCAGCACCGCAAACCAGGCCGGGTCGATGCCCAGGAAGATGACTGTAGGCATCAGCAAGGGCAAGGCCAAAAATGCAATCTCGAAGAAATCGAGAAAGAAGGCAAGAACGAAGACAAGGACAACTGCGGCGATCAGAAATCCCTTCTCTCCACCCGGAAGGTGGGCAAATACGGACCCCATCCATTGCTTGCCGTCCATCGCATTGAAAGGGAGAGTAAAGAAGGTCGCACCGACCATGATGAAAAGAGCGCAACAGCTGATGAGGGTGGTGGAGTCAACAACGGACCGGAGTGATGCGACGGTGAGTCGGCGACGAAGCGCAGCCAGGGCCAGCGAGGCCGTGGCGCCGAAGCCTCCACTTTCGGTGGGAGTTGCAAAACCCGACAAAACTGAACCAACGGTCACTGCAACAATGACTGCCGGAGGTACCAAGGATCGCAACGCTGCCAATATGTCAGCAAGATTTGGCCTCGTACCTATGGGGGGCGCGGTGTTCGGCTTGATTCGTACAAGGACCATGATGTAGAGACCATACGACAGCGCCAGGACAAGGCCCGGCAGCAGCGCCAGCTCGTACATCCGGAAAATCGGCACGCCCGTTGCATCAGCCATCACGATCAGAACCAGGCTGGGCGGAATGAGTTGCGCCAGTGTGCCGGATGCGGCGATGATGCCCGTCGAGAGTCGGCGGTTGTAACCCGCTGAAAGCATGGCCGGAAGGGCAATGACACCCATGGCGATGATGCTGGCCTGAATCACGCCCGTGGTGGCCGCAAGCACTGTTCCTACGACCAGGACCGCCAGCGCGAGACCTCCTCGCACGGCTTGAAGGAGCTTGGACAATGCAGCCAGCATGTCCTCGGCGATACCACTGCGTTCAAGGACCATGCCCATGAGCGTAAAAAATGGAATGGCCAGCAGAATTTCATTGAACAGCAGTCCATAGACCCGACTCATGTGTGCCTGTGAGATGGCCCAGGGAAATTGATCCAGGAGTGCACCGACGATCGTGAAGATGACGCCATGCACGATGAGCGTCAGGCCCACAGGGAAGCCGACCATGATCAGCCCAGCCATGGTCAAAAACATCAAGGGGGCGAGCCAACTCGTGGTGTCCATGTCAGCGTCCTTCGCGGGAAGTCGTTGGTAAAAAGACAGGGCTTTCGGCCGGATAGACGTCTGAGGCGGGGATCCAATGCTTCAATACCGCGACCCGTTTCAGCGTCTCGCTGAATGACTGGAGCGCAAACAATCCGAATCCAAGAAAAAGTGCAAACTTGATCGGCCAACGTTCAAGGCCGATCAGCACGTCCTCCGGACCTTCCCGGCGAGCCAGGGAGAGCGTCGCGTAACTCCAGTACGAAACCGTGAGGTGAATACATACGATCATGAGGGCCAGCAGAAACACGATATCGACGGCGCACTTTGTGGATGTGCTGTAACCACGCCAGAAGAAGTCAACCCGGACGTGCTGGTCTTTCAGAAGGGTGTAGCCAGCAGCCAGCAGGTAAACCGTTGCAAACAGGTACCACTGCAATTCGCTGAAGCCGTTGTGCCCCCACGGGAGAAGCTTGCGAAATACGGCATAAGTGAAGCAGACCAGTGGTATGGCGAGCGTCAACCACCTCACCGTGCCACCCACAACTGTCGTCACTTGATCAATAGCCTTTATGGTCCTCTTGACCAGTATCTGTGTGCTTGTCATGGCAGGGCCCTGGCGGGTGCGGAAACTGCCACGACGTCATAAATGATCTGGGCATCTGTACTCGGCACTTGCTCGACCGGCACGCTCCAGAAGCGGTAAGTGCGAATGCACATCCTCGATATGTCCCACATTTGTACCCGTGCCATTTCAGCTGGATCTGTTGCTGCAGTCACCGTGAACGCCGACTCAAGATCATCACGATCAAGCACCGGTGCGATGTGCAGCGAGCAGCACTTTGCACCGCGAATATCCAGAGGCTTTGGCGCGATCCACGGACCTTGAAACGGGATCGTCCAACCAAAGGACTCGATCACGCCTTTGTAGAGCGGCCCGGTCAAGAACGACACGAGGGGCGGCGTTGAGTTAAACAGGTAAAGCGGCGCGTAGGTTTTGGGCTGTCCTCGATGCGCTTTCGGCTCGGATATCAGCCACGCCTTCCAGGACAAGCCGGGAAGCTGATCCAGCAGATGCCGCTTGACCGCAATGCGTGCGCGGATGGCATCCATGTCAAAGTCATCGGAAAATGAAAACGCATATTGCAGAAGATCCATGGGCAGGAAGTTATCTGACCTGCCAGCAAACGAATAGCGAGAAATGTTGGACGAGGTGTTGAGATAAACTCAACGCTTGGCGCACAAGCGAAAGCGCGCACCAGAAACCGCCAGAAACCGCTGTCATGAACCTCTTAACTCATCAGTCACTGGAGACCTTTGTGGCACTGGCTGATTGCGGCACCCTCGTTCAGGCGGGGCAGATTGTCTGCAGGTCAACCTCGGCTGTCAGCCTGCAGATCTCTGCGCTGGAACAGCGCCTGGGACGCCAGCTCTTCTTGAGAAGTGCTCAGGGAATGCAACTCACTCCCGCCGGCGATGTGTTGCTTGGACACGCCAGAAGACTGCTTGAAATCGAAGCCATTGCCGCCGCTGAGGTGAGTGCCATGGGGCTGAGCGGCGACGTGCGCTTTGGAATGCCGCAGGACTTTGCGGCTTCCCGGCTTGCGGAGACCCTCACCAACTTTCGCCACAGTCAGCCGGGCGTGAAGGTCACCGCCGTGATCGAGCGCAATGGCGTCATCGCGTCTTTGGTCAAGCAGGGTGGGCTCGACCTGGCCATGCTGATCTCCCGGCGTCCTCCCCCTCAAGCCATGGCGTCTGTTCGTCGGCGATCCCACTGGTACGCGGCGCCTCGCTTCGAATGGAATACCAAAAGACCACTGCCCCTCGTGTTGCTTGATGGACCGTGCATCTACCGCGAAGACGCCTTGAAAGCGCTCGAGCGTGTCGGCTTGCGGTGGGAAATTGCGTTCAGCACCGGCAGCGTCACCGCCATGTGGGCGGCGGTGATCGCGGGGGTGGGGGTCACTGTACGGATGGACCTTGGATCTCCGCCAGAGGTTCGCTGCATGGACAAACCGCTGAGTCTTCCCGGCATGCCTCCCACCATGATTTCATTGGTCAGACCGGGCGTTTCGGGTGGTGACGCTGTAAGCGCTTTGGCCAAGCTGGTTCGCGAGTCTTTAGTCCATCCCGAATAGATGCCGCTCGCGGCCGTGAGCCGAATCAGCGCGGGAGTCATGGAGGTCGGTTGGCTTGGGGCAATGCTGACCAAGTCTACGGTGTGACGTGCACACGACATCCTCTGATTGGAGGAGTCAACAGGTCGGGCCGTTTGTGGACCATGTTGATGCGGAGGTTGTGCCTGCACTTGACTTGGCCCCACAATCAACCCATGCGCAAACACGTGTCTGAAACCACCGGGCCGCAGCGATTGCTGATCGGGCTGGCGGTGGGTGCGGCCACTGTAGCGTTGCCTTTACCCACCGTGTGGCAGTTCCGGGGCTTGCTGGGATGGTGCGTCGGTGTCGGGGTGTACCTGCTGCTGGCTTGGTGGCTGTGTGTGCGTTTTGATGCAGAGCGCACCCGTGCCCGGGCGCAGGCGCAGGACGAGCCCAATGTGGTGCTGTTTCTCTTGATGCTGCTGGCCACCGGCATGTGCCTGGCGGCGATCACGGTGATGATGCAGCAGTCGCGTGGACTGACGGGCGGCGAGCAGGCCATGCACATTGGGGTCGCTCTCGCCGCGCTGGCTCTGTCATGGCTCTTCATCCAGACGATATTTGCCTTCCGCTATGCCCACCGGTATTACCAGGAAGAACAACTCGGGGAGCCCGATGGGCCCGGCCTGTTTTTTCCCGGCGGGCTGGACCCGGATTATTTTGATTTCCTGTACTACGCCCACGTGGTCGGCATGACGTCGCAGGTGTCAGATGTGCAGGTCACGTCACGCGAGATGCGGCGGCTGACCTTGCTGCACAGCGTGCTGTCTTTCGGGTTCAACATGCTGGTGCTTGCGCTCAGCATTAATGTGGTGGCTGGTGTGCTGCAGTGAATCGCTCAGCGGCAGGATCGATGAGCCTGCTCAGGGCCTGGGCGCGGTCCGTGTGACGTAAGCACCGTAAAGCCGCCCAGCCAGCGCCATCATGGCGTCTTCGGTATTCGGTGTGGCGACGTTGGTGAGCACCACCACGGTGGCATCGCGCACGGTGTCCACCCAGATGTAGGCCTTGTTCATGGTGTTGGAGCCGCCGTGGAACACCAGGGGCTGATCAGCCCATGACATCTTCACGCTCGCCCAGCCCAGTGCGTAGCCGGCTGCGCCGCTGACTGTGGTGGACGTGGTGGACTGGATGGGCATGGAAATCACCGGCGTCACCAGCTTTTGCATGTTCGCGGGTTTGACCAGGGCAGGGGCGCGTTTGCCCTGGCCGGCGACCCAGCTTCCCCAGCGTGCGAAATCGATGACCGACATGTGTGCCGTGCCAGCCGGGCCCATCTGCGCCGGGTTGTCGCCCTCGGGGCCGCTCAGGATGGCCTGGAGCTTGCCGTCGACCAGGCGGTGACCGAGCGGCGCATCCACGCGGCCCATGCTGGCTTGCGGACCGAGTCCGGCGTTCTTGAGACCCAGCGGCGTGAACAGGCGCTCGACCATCAGCTCTTCCCATGTCTTGCCCGTGACGCGCTCGATCATCGAGCCCGCAATCATGAAGCCGAGGTTGGAATAGGCGAAGCGTGTGCCGGGTGTGGCTTCCAGCGGTTTGGGTGCCGTCTGCTGCAGCATCCAGTAGCGTTGCTCGTCGAGGTTGCCGTTCTGCAGGCTCGACTTGAGCAGCAGTTCGCCAAAAGCCTCGTTGTCTGCGGGCAAGCCGCTGGAATGTGACAGCAGCTGTGTCAGTGTCACGCGCTGCAGGCCGGCGTCCATGCTGGGCACCAGCTCGGGGAAGACGCTGGCCAAGGTGCTGTCCCATTGCAGCTTGCCTTCATCGACCAGCATGGCTGCCAGCGTGGCGGTCATGGCCTTGGTGTCAGAGCCCAGATGAAAACGGTCATTGCGTTGCACCGGGGTATTGGTGCCCACACGGCGGGTGCCTGCGGTGCCGACAGCCAGCAGCTTGCCTTTCACGACCACAGCAGCAGCCATGGCGGGGAAATTGTTTTTCTGCGCCTCGGTCTGGAGCAACCGGTCCAGCGACGCCTGGGCATGCGCACCCGCTGCCGCAACAGACAGGCCAAGCGCAAGCAACAGGTGCCGAGCAGGGTTCAGATGGGCTTGAGTTGGCGTTGCAGCGGGGTGAGATCTGGTCACAGCAGCTCCTTGTCTGTTCAGGGTCTTGAGGGGTGACGTGATTTTGACCGACCCACCCGGTGGCTGCCAACCCCCGCGGTGAAGGGTGCTCAGCGCCCGAGCTTGAGCAGACCGGTGGACAGCGCGGTGCCGCAGACGATCACCGCGGCGCAGAGCAGCATCCACGGCGTGACGGACTCACCCAGAAACAGCGCACCGTACAGCACGGCAAATACCGGCACCAGAAAGGTGACCGACAGCGCGCGCGGTGGCCCGGCGTTTTCAATCAGCCGAAAGAAGAGGATGTAGGCCAGACCCGTGCACAGCACGCCCACGGCCAGCAGGGCCAGCCACGCGTGGGTGCCCGGCATCTGCTGCGGCCACAGCCACACCGCGGGCAGCGCCAGACCCAGCGTCGCGCCGATCTGGCTGCCGGCGGCGGTAACCAGCGGCGGCAGGCCGCCCAGGTAGCGTTTGGTGTAGCTGGCCGAAATGCCGTAGCACACACAGGCAAACAAACAGGCTAGCACCGCCCAGCCCGGTGCAATGCCCGAGGCGTCGGGCTTGAATGTGGCTTTGTCCCAGGCCAGCATGGCCACCCCTGCGAAGCCAATCAACAGGCCCAGCACGCGCGAGGCGGTGGGCTTGTCTTTCAGCCACAGCCAGGCCACCAGCGCGCCGAACATCGGCACGGTGGCGTTCAGAATGGCCGACAGCCCCGTGGTGATGGAGAGCAGCGCGAACGAGAAGCAGACAAAAGGAATGCCGGAATTGAGCATGCCGATGATGAAGACGCGCCGCCAGTTTTTGTGCAGCTCAGGCAACAGGCCGCGCATCCACACGATGGGCAGCAGGAAGAGCGCGGCAATCGTGACCCGCACCGCCGCCGTAGGCAGTGGGCCGAACTCCACCGCACCGATGCGCATGAAAAGAAAAGACGAACCCCAGATGGCCGCCAGCACGACGAAATCAACCATCCAGTTCTTCGGCGCCGCGACCGTGGCGGTGCCGGCAAGCCGTGTGGCGGGTGCGGTCAAACCAGAGCCTCCTCGATGACGCGTTGTGGCGTGCTGCTTCTTGCACCTTCCAGCGTGAGCAGGGCTGTCTTGCGGTCCAGCCCACCGGCATAGCCTGTGAGCGAACCATCGGCGCCCATCACGCGGTGGCAGGGCACGATCACGCTGACGGGGTTACGACCCACCGCTGCACCCACGGCGCGCACAGCGGCCGGTTTGCCAATGCGGCTACTGAGCGTGCCATAGCTGGTGGTGGTGCCTGGCGGAATGGCCAGCAGCGCCTGCCACACCGATTGCTGGAAGGGTGTGCCACCCGACAGGTCCAGCGGCACATCAAAGTGCCGGCGTTGGCCGGTGAAGTATTCGCGCAACTGGGCTGCCGTCTGTTTCAGCACCGGGTGCGCCGCGTTCTCTGACCAGACGGGCGGCGCGACCAGTTCAGGCGGCAGATGCTTCTGGCCTTCGAACCACACGCCCGCGAGACCCTGGTCCGTGGCGGCCAGAATCATGGCGCCAAGCGGGCTGTGGAAGGTGGCTTGAACAATGCTGCTGTCGAATTTCATGGGGATCACCTCGGAATGATGAGTGTGCTCGCTGGGGTTTTGCCGGCTGGTGGCACACCACGTTCCCTTGGACTCCGATGGTCGTGTGAGCCGGCATGCTTGTCCAATGAAATGGACGGGCGGGATTGATTCCATGGCCGCATCAGTGGGACTCCTCTGTGGTTGGCCCGGGACTGGCCAAGGTGCCGCTCCAGGCGCGGATCACCGCGTAGCTGCGCCAGGGCTTCCACATCTGCGAGGCCGCTTCGGCTTCCTTTGCAGCTTGCTTCCTGCCCTGCACGCCCAGCGCCTTGTGCAGGGCTACATCGCCTGCCGGAAAGGCGTCTGGCCAGCGCAAGGCGCGCATCGCGATGTACTGGGCCGTCCAGTCGCCGATGCCGGGCAGGGCTTTGAGGGCGGCGATGGTGGCCTGCACGTCGGCGCCGCCGTGCAGCTGCAGTTGTTGGCTGGCGACAGCACGCGCAATGCCGGTGATGGCCGTTTGACGCTGGCGGACGATGCCCAGTTGCCCGAGCATGTCGCCGCTGGCAGCGGCCAGCACGGCCGGTGAGGGGAACAGCCGGTTGAGTGTGGGCCAGGGTGTTTCAATCGGCTCGCCCAAGTGGTCCACCAGGCGCTGCGCCAGCGTGCGCGCAGCCGCCACGGTGATCTGCTGGCCCAGCACCGCGCGCACGGCCAGCTCGTAACCGTCGAGTGCGCCGGGCACACGCAGCCCGTCGCCTGCAGAAAAGCTGGCATGCAGCACCGCATTGATGGCCTGCGGGTCGGCGTCCAGGTCCAAGGTGGCGCGGACGCGGCGGATCACCAGCGGCAGCACCTCGCGCAGCGAATCGCTCACGTGGAGCAGCAACTGGTGCCGTGCGGTGTCAAAGGCCACTGCCAGCCATCCGGCATGAACGCGGCCACCCGACTCAATGCGGCAGGTGCGCTGAATCCCCGGCATGGCCGCCTCTGGCGTGACGCACTCCATCGCCGGAATGACCCGCTGGCTGAAAAAGCGCAGCATGGCCGGCACGTCATAAGGTGGCCGGTAACCCAGCCGCACCGCGATGCCCTGCCCGCCAACCGGCGCGCCCTGGCGCCGAAGCGCGGTCGGGTTCAGGCCATAGTGCGAAAGAAAGGCCGCGTTGAAGCGCCGCACGCTGCCAAAACCGCTGATCAGCGCGACCTGCGTGATGGGCAGGCCGGTATCGGCCAGCAACTGCTTGGCCGTCAACAGGCGGCGCGTCTGCAGGTACTGCAGCGGGGAGACGCCGAACTGCGCCTCGAAGATGCGCCGCACATGCCGGTCGCTCACACCCAAGCGCGCGGCGAGTGCTGAGACGTTGGGAGCGTCATCGCCCAGGGCTTCTGGTTCATCAAGCAATCGGGCTGCCTGGTGCGCGAGGATGTACGAAGCGTCCTGAATCGACCACACCACCGACTGCGGTGCCAGCTCGGGCCGGCAGCGCAGGCAGGGCCTGAAGCCCGCACTTTCGGCCTGGGCGGCCAGGCCAAAAAAGCGGCAGTTCTCGCGCCGCGGCGTTTTCACGCTGCAGACCGGGCGGCAGTAAATGCCGGTGGAGGTGACGCCAGTGAAAAAGCTGCCGTCAAATCGGGCGTCGCGGGCTTTCAGCGCAAGGTACCGTGCATCGTCGATCGCCGTGTCGGTGGCGGCGATGGGAAGGGCGGTGCGATCGGCTGGCATGGGAAGAATCATACGGCGATGACCCACGAGAACCAGCCATTTCCGGACATGTCTCTGCGTACCCTACCGCCTACAATCCGCAGATTCATTCCCACCCTGCAAAGACCTCTCCATGCAAGTGAGCGCATCCATTTTCAAGGCCTATGACATCCGCGGGGTGGTGCCTTCGGGCATTGACGAGAACCTGGCCTTCGCACTCGGCAAGGCCTTTGGCATGGCCGCTCGCGCCGAAGGCGAGCGCGTGGTGGCTGTGGGGCGCGACGGCCGGCTCAGCGGGCCGGGTCTGGCCAGCGCGCTGATGCGCGGCCTGGCCGCAGTGGGTGTGGATGTGCTGGATGTCGGCATGGTCACCACCCCCATGCTGTACTTTGCAGCCAACACGCTGGCGCGTTCAGGCATCCAGATCACCGGCAGCCACAACCCCAAGGACTACAACGGCTTCAAGATGGTGTTGGCGGGGCGGGCCATTTATGGTGAAGAGATTCAAGCCTTGCGCCGTGCCATGGAAGCAGAGGACTGGACTGCGGCAAAGAAGGCCGGCCAGATCACCGCAGTGGACGTGGAGCAGGCCTACCGCGAGCGCATTGTGGGCGGCATTACGCTGGCACGGCCGATGAAGATCGTGATCGATTCCGGCAACGGCGTTGCGGGCGCTTCGGCACCGGCGATCTTCCGCGCACTCGGCTGCGAGGTGATGGAGCTCTTCAGCGAGGTGGACGGCAACTTTCCCAATCACCACCCGGACCCGAGCAAGCCCGAGAACCTGCAGGACCTCATCAACGCATTGAAAGCCAGTGGCGCGGAACTGGGCCTGGCGTTTGATGGTGACGGTGACCGGCTGGGCATTGTCACCAGGGACGGCCAGAACATCTACCCTGACCGGCAGATGATGCTGTTCGCGCGCGATGTGCTCTCGCGCGTGCCCGGCGGCACCATCCTGTTCGACGTGAAATGCTCCCAGCGCCTGGCGCCGGAGATCGAGGGGGCCGGCGGCGTACCCCTGATGTTCAAGACCGGCCACTCGCTCATCAAGGCGAAGATGAAGGAAGTTGATTCGCCGCTGGGTGGCGAGATGAGCGGCCACATCTTCTTCAAGGAGCGCTGGTACGGTTTTGACGATGGCACCTATGCAGGCGCCCGCCTGCTGGAGATTCTGAGCCGTTCGCCGGATGCAGGCGCGGTGCTCAATGCCTTGCCGACGAGTTTCAGCACGCCGGAGTTGAACGTGCCTTGCGAGGAAGGCGAGCCCCACACGGTGGTGGATGCGCTGACCAAGGCGGCGCACTTTGCGGCGCCCGCCAAAATGTCGACGATTGACGGCGTGCGTGTCGATTGGCCCGACGGCTTTGGCCTCATCCGCGCTTCCAACACCACACCGGTACTGGTTCTGCGTTTTGAAGGCCACACACCGGAGGCCCTGGCGCGCATTCAGGCCGACATGCTGGCACTCTTGCACAGCGTGAAGCCAGACGCGAGTTTTGCAGCGGCTGCGCATTAGATGGTGCCCCCACGCCTTTCGGTTCGGTTGCTTTTGGGTGACTTGTGAGAATCCTTCTGGTCAAGCTGTCATCACTCGGTGACGTCGTGCATGCCTTGCCAGTGGTGCAGGATATTCACGCGGCGCTCCCGGGCGCGCAGGTCGATTGGGTGGTGGAAAAATCGTTTGCGCCGCTGCTCGCGATGTGCTCTGGCGTGCACCGCGTGATTCCGTGTGAGATACGGCGCTGGCGCCAGTCCTTCTGGACATCGGCCACGCGCGCCGAGTGGCGTCACTTCCGCCATGACTTGAAGCGCACGCGCTACGACGCGGTCATTGACCTGCAGGGCCTGACCAAGTCCGCACTGGTGGCTCGCGTAGCCGCACTGGCGCCAGCGGGCCGCCGTTACGCCCTCGCCAACCAGACCGAGGGCTCCGGCTACGAGGCGCCCACGCGCTGGGTGGCCGATGTGGCGATTGACATGACGCCGCACATCCACGCCGTGCAGCGCTCGCGCGAGCTGGCTGCTCGTGCGCTGGGCTACACGCTGCAGGGCGCGGCCCACTTTGGCCTCAAACCGATCCGGACGGCCTTGATCACTGCCGACGCTTCCCGACTCACCGTGGTACTGGTGCATGGCACCTCGCGCGCCGACAAGGAGTGGCCGCTCGCGCATTGGGTGCAACTCGCTGAGCGGTTGATTACTGACGGCTTTGCCGTGGCCTTGGCGCACGGCAATCAACGTGAGCTGGCCACCAGCGAAGCCCTTCGTGATGGCATTCATGCGGGTGTTCATCAGGGGATGGCGCAGGTACCTGTGATGGTGTGGCCCCTGCTGGCGCTCGATGCCTTGTCGGCACAGCTTGCCAGAAGCAGTGGCGTGATCGGTGTGGACAGTGGCGTGAGCCACATCGCGGTCGCGCTGGATTTGCCGCATGTGCAGATCTACAACTTTGACACCGCCTGGCGCACTGGTCCCGGCAAGGCCATGGGCAGCGGCCGGCAGCTCAGCGTGTATGCCCAGCCGGCGCCGACGGTCGATGCCGTCTGGCAGGCATGGCAAACCTGCCACGCCGTGCAAGGCAGGAAGGCATCGGCGTGATGAGCGCCATCGCCTTGCGCCTGTATTCAGTGCTTATGTGGCTGGGTCAGCCTCTGCTGCGCCGCAAGCTGGCCAGGCGCGGGCAGGCCGAGCCAGGTTATCTGCAGGGCATGGAGGAGCGCTTCGGGCATTACACGCAGCCGGCGGAAGCCCGCTCCGAACTGGTGTGGGTGCATGCTGTGTCGCTGGGTGAAACCCGTACGGCCGGTCTTCTGCTGCAGGCCTTGCGCGAGCAGCAACCGGGCATCCGCATCCTGCTCACCCACGGGACGGCCACGGGGCGCAGCGAAGGTGTGACGCTGCTGCAGCCTGGCGATGTGCAGGTCTGGCAGCCGTGGGACAGCGTGGGCGCGGTGCAGCGCTTCATGGCGAATTTCCGGCCGCGCGTCGGCCTGCTGATGGAAACCGAAATCTGGCCCAACCTGATGGCCGTGGCTGCCGAGCGTTCGGTGCCCATGGTGCTGGTGAATGGCCGCTTGTCTGAGAAGTCCCTGCTGCAGGCACTGCGCGTGGCGCCGCTGTCGATGCCGGCCTACGGCGCACTCGCGGCTGTGTATGCGCAGACCGATGATGACGCCCGGCGCTTTCGCCAGGCCGGCGCGCATGTCACCGGCATCATGGGCAACCTGAAGTTCGATGCCACGCCCGATGCCGCGCAGTGCGCGCGGGGCCAGGCGTGGCGCGAGTCGCTGACGCGCCCTGTTCTCATGTTCGCCAGCTCCCGCGAAGGCGAAGAAGCCCTGCTGCTTGACGCCATGAAAAATATCGCCCTGTCAAACGCGGCCGATCGGCCCGTCTTGCTGGTGGTGCCACGCCATCCACAGCGCTTTGATGAAGTGGCGGCGTTGGTGCAGTCGCGCGGACTCATCGTGTCGCGGCGCTCTGCCTGGATCGATGGCCCTGCACCAGACCAAGAAGCGATGGCGGCCGATGTGTGGGTGGGTGACTCGCTTGGTGAGATGGCGCTTTACTATGCGCTGAGCGAGGTGGCGCTGTTGGGTGGCAGCTTTGCGCCGGTGGGTGGGCAGAATCTGATTGAGGCAGCGGCTTGCGGCTGCCCGGTGGTGATGGGCCCGCACACCTTCAATTTTGCTGATGCGGCAGAGCTGGCCGAGTCGACAGGCGCCGCGTTCCGGGTGGGCGACATGGAAGCGGCGCTGCAACGCGCGCTGCAGCTGGTGGCTGATCCGGCGGCGCAGAAACGCGCCTCGCGTGCCGGGCTGGCCTTTGCGGCGCACCACCGGGGCGCCACGGCGAGGACCGTGGCGGCGCTGAAGATTTATCTGGACCGGGAACCCGTAGCTCGTTGAGACGGGTGTTCGCCGCGCCCGTCACGGCGGCAGAATAAGCGGTCAGGTTTTGACACACATCGGCACACAGATCGGCACACGGATTGGTATCAGATGACAAGTCCCCACATGTCTCGAGGCGCGACCCCTGTGACTCCGGCGAGCCGGCCCCGGGTGGTGTTCGTGCCCGCCGCGCTGCTGGCGCAACTGAATGCCAGGGTTCGCCAGGGCTTGGTGCTTCAGCAGCAGGGCCGATTTGAAGAGGCCGGAACGCTTTACCAGGACATCCTGCAGATTCACCCGGAGCATGTGGACGCGCTCCACCTGTCGGGCGTGGTGGCCTTTCAGACGGGCAGGGCGGCCGATGCGATTACACCCATCCGCCGCGCCATCGCGCTTCAGCCCGGCGATGCCTCGTTTCACTTCAACCTCGGCTTGGCGCAGGCGCAACTGGGCCAGCACGACGCGGCGCTGGCGAGCCACGAGCAGGCGATTGCGCTCAAGCCGGATTTTGTTGACGCGCATGTTCATCGCGGACAGGCCTTGCGTGCACTGGGCCAACACCAGGCGGCGCTGGCCAGTTATGACCGCGCCCTGGCACTGCGACCGCAGGACGCCGAGACGCACTTTCGCCGCGCCGCGGTGCTGCGGGACTTGCAGCAACCCGAATCAGCTGTGGCCGCCTACGACAGGGCGGTCAGTATCCAGCCAGACTACCCCGACGCCCACTTCAACCGAGGCAACCTGCTGCGGGAGCTCAAGCGGCCAGAGGAAGCGGTCGCCAGCTACGACCTCGCCATCGCCCAGAAGCCCGATTACGCCAAGGCCTGTCTGAACCGTGGGGTGGCGCTGTACGAATTGAATCGCCTCGAAGACGCCCTGGCCAGCTATGACCGGGCGATCCGGTACAACGACGGTTACGCGGATGCCTTTGTGAACCGCGGTATCTGCCTGTACGAACTCCGGCGGCTGGATGAAGCGGTAGCCAGCTACGACCAGGCGCTGGCACTGCAACCCGACTACCCGGAGGCGCTGCTCAACAAGTCGCTGACGCTGTTGCTGCAGGGCAAGCTGCTGCAAGGGTGGGATCTGTATGAATCGCGCTGGCGCCTTCCTGCCTCAGAGACGTACAGGCCAACATTTGCGCAACCCTGCTGGAGCGGGCGGGAGCCCGTGGAGGGGAAGACAGTGCTTCTCTTCGGAGAGCAGGGCTTTGGCGACTTTGTCCAGTTCTCGCGCTACGCCACCTTGCTGGCGGCCCGTGGCGCCACTGTGGTGCTGCAGGTGCCGCCCTCGCTGGCATCCGTGCTGAAGGATCTCGCGGGTGTGTCGCGCATCGTCGTAAAGGGCGAACCGCTGCCGCCCTTTGACCTGTATTGCCCGCTGCTCAGCCTGCCCAAGGCCTTCGGCACTGATCTGGGAGGCATTCCATCGGCACCGCGTTACCTGCAGGCAGACCCGCGCAAGGTGGCGCACTGGCGTGCAGAGCTGGACCGGCGGACAGGCGACAAAACCCGGCTGCGCATCGGGCTGGTCTGGAGCGGCAACCCCACGCAGGGCAACGATCGCAACCGCAGCATGGCGCTGTCGGCGCTAGTGCCGCATCTGCCGGTGAACCACCAGTATGTGAGCTTGCAGAAAGACGCGCGACCGGCCGACCGGCTCACACTGGAGCGGCACAGCCACATCCTGCATCTGGGTGATGAGTTGAAGGATTTTTCAGATACGGCCGCGCTGTGCGAACTGATGGACCTGGTGCTCACGGTGGACACCAGCGTGGCTCATCTCAGTGGCGCTTTGGGCAGGCCCACCTGGGTGATGGTGGCGTTTGTTCCGGACTGGCGCTGGCTGCTGGAGCGGCAAGACAGCCCCTGGTACCCCAGCATCAAGCTCTACCGGCAGCCCGCGCGCGACCACTGGGCGAGTGTGTTCTCAAGGCTGTGGGTTGACCTGAAGCAGCTTCAGGCCTGACCTTCGCTCTGGCTCTGCTGGCCCCCGCGGCCCGGCAGCACCTGGTGGCAGGTGCAATTGCCCCAGGCATAGAGGCGCAAGTGGTGCGCCCAGTCCCGTAGCGTGGCCCATGCGCCGCCTGTGGCAACTTCCGACGGCGTGAGCCCGAACATGCCCAGGCTGATGGAGGGCTCGCGGGAGACCACCGAGTGCCAGGTGCGACGCGGCACAAAAAGCGCGTCGCCCGCTTCCACCCGGGCGTAGAGACCGTGCGCTTTTTCGAACGTAGCCTCTTCGCGGGGCTGCTCATGCAGGCGCGACACATTGATGTCGCTCAGCGTCGCGCCCCAGTCGTATTTTTTAGCCGGGCACATGTGCGCCCGCTGGTCGGGCGGGAACAGGATGAACTCCTTGGTGCCGGTGATCTGGCAGAACCAGTTGTGCGGGAAGTCGTTGTGCAGACCGGTCACCGTGTTCGACGGGCCAAGGAACACATACTCCCAGGTCAGGCGCTGGCCGGGCCACAGGCTCTTGATCAGCAGGTCTTCGCGCAGCGCAGGAAAGTGTTCCAGGATGTCCCATTGCGCCAGATACAGCGTGGTGGGCCGGAACGACTGCATATGGCCCCAGTTCAGGTGAAAGCGCTCGCCCGGTTGCTTGCGGAGACGGGCCAACTCCGCCACGGGCAGCAGGCCCGCCTCGGGGTCGGCTGGCTTCAGTGCGGCCTTGCCCAGTTCGCGCAGGTAGGGCGCCACCGGCAAAAAGGGGCGGCCCTTGGTCACGCCCTGCTCAACCAGTCCATCCGTGAATTTAACGGGCGCTTTCGAGTCCCCGCTTTCACAGACGCTGGCAAGGTGCTCAAACGACCATTTGCTGAAGGCGGGCCAGTGCTTCACGCCGCCCTTGACGAGCACCGGCCGCGCGAAGGGCAACTGGCGCCCCGACGCGGCCAAGGCCTCCCAGGTGGTTTCTTCAATCAGCTCGAAGCTGGGGCCGAGGGGCACATGCCGGGGCGGCTCGACGATGCGCTCTGCCTCAATCGGCAGGGGAACGGCGGACGAAGACATCAGGCAAATATCAGGCAGGTATTAGGCAAACATCAGGCAATAAAGGGTCGCATCATTTGGCAAGCAACGCGTTGATTTTTTGCAGATCTTCCGGCTGCAGCGTGCCATTGGCCTGGCGCAGTTTCAGGTCGCCCAGCAGCACGTTGTACCGGGCCTGGGCCAGGTCACGCTTGGTCTGGAACAACTGGCTTTGCGAGTTCAGCACATCGATGTTGATGCGCACACCGACCTGGTAGCCCAGCTTGTTGGCGTCGAGGGCGCTTTGGCTGGACAGCTCGGCGGCCTCCAGCGCCTTCACCTGTCCCTGACCGGAGAGAACGCCGAAGTAGGCGGTGCGCGTGGCCTGTGCGACAGTGCGGCGCGCGCCCTCGAGGTCGCTCTGCGCCTTGTCGCGCAGGGACAGCGTTTCGCGCACGCGGTTCTGCGTCGCAAAGCCCGCGAACAGCGGTACGTTGAGTACCAGACCGACGCTGCTGGTGTTGGTGCGCGAGGTGATGCCGTTCTGGGCCGAGCCGCTGGGGTTGCGCGTCGCGTTGTAGCTGGCGGTGACGTCCAGAGTCGGCTTGTGGCCCGCCTCGGCCTTTTTCACTTCCAGCTCGGCGATGTCCAGGCTGGAGAGTGCTTGTCGAATGCTCGGGTGCGCGCCGTCAGATTGCTGCACCCACGCATTCACGTCGGCAGGCGTCACTGCGGGCAAGACCACTGGCGCCAGCAGCGGCCGTGGCTGCGACTCCTGCTTGCCCACCAGCTGGTCCAGTGCGATGCGCTTCACGCGCAGATCGTTTTCGGCGGCAATTTCCTGGGCAATCACCAGGTCGTAGCGTGCTTGCGCTTCGCGGGTGTCGGTGATGGTGGAGGTGCCCACCTCGAAGTTGCGCTTGGCCGAGGCCAGCTGTTCGGCCACGGCAGCCTTCTGGGCCTGCACGAAAGTCAGCGTGTCCCGCGCAGCCAGCACATCGAAGTAAGCCTGGCTGGTCCGCACGATCAGGTCCTGCTCTGCGGCATCGAGTTGCGCCTTGGCTTGCGTCACCTGCTTGAGCCCCTGCTCGTAGGTCGCCCAGTTCCCGGGCCGGTACAGCGGCTGGGTGGCTGTCAGCGTGGCGCTTTGCTGGTTGAAGTTCTGGTTGGTGACCGGGTTGGTGTTCTCGAATCCGATGCGCGTGGCATTCGCAGAAATGCCCGCCGTGGGCAGGATACCGGCCTTGGCCTGTTCGGCTCTGGCGAGGTTCGCGTCGTACTGCAGCTTGGCCGACTGGTAGGTGGCATCAAAAGAACGGGCCGACTCGTACAGCTCGACCAGACTTTGTGCGTGGGCGCCGGAGGCCAGCGTCAGCCAGGCCGCCACCAGCGCCATCGACAGGGGACGCCGGCCGGGCAGAGGCCAGATCGTCGGGGGATGTCGCACCGGGGTGAGGCTTGGCGTGGTCATGGAGGTCCCTGAAGATGAATGAATCAGAAAATCGGCGGCGTCAGTCGGTGATGTCAGCCTGCAATGTCAGTAGATCGGCACTGAGCGGTCCAGCTGCTGCGACCATGCATCGATCCCGCCCTGCAGATTGACCACCGAGGTAAAGCCGTTCTGCATCAGGTAGTTGGCCACCTGCAGGCTGCGCATGCCGTGGTGGCAGAGGCAGGCGATGGCAGGCTGGTCACTGCCGGCAGCTGCCTGCAGCTCTGCCAGGCGGGCCGGCACTTCGCGCATCGGGATGTGCACCAGGCGAAAGCCGTCTTCACGCACCGACGCCGTTTGGAGCTCCCAGGGCTCGCGCACATCCAGCACCACCGGCAGAGCATCCGTGACAGCGCTGTCGCGCCAGGCCGGGAAGTCGGAAGGGCTCAGTTGGTCAATCATGGTGGATGCTTTCGTTGGGGATGCAGTGGTGGCGCGGTGGCTTTGCAATCAAGGGGTGGCTCAGAAACTGAATCGTGAAGGCTCAGGAAAGTTCAACAGGCGTGGGGCCACGGTGTCCCAGGCCTGTGTGGTGCGCCAGGCGTCTTCGCCGACGCGGGTCACCAGCGTGGCGCGCATCACGGGCTCCGAGCCGACGATGGCGCTCAGGCGCCCGCCCACCTTCAGCATTGCCAGCAGCGAGGCGGGTACCTCGGCCACCGAGCCGCTCAGCACGATCACATCGAACGGGCCACGCAGCGGGTCGTTGCTGGAAACCGCCTGCGCCAGATTGGCCGCGCCATCACCCGTGCGCACTTCGGCGTTGTAGATACCGGCGCGCTGCAGGTTATCCCTCGCCATCTGGGCCAGAGTGGGTTCGATCTCGAGAGAAATCACCTGTTGGCCGCGGTGCGCCAGCAGGGCTGCGAAATAGCCGGAGCCGGCGCCGATTTCCAGCACCTTCTCGTGCTTCTGCACGGCCAGCTCCTGCAGGATGCGTGCCTCGACCTTGGGGGCCAGCATGCACTGACCCGGGTTGGCGTGCGGTGCAAGTGGGATTTCCATGTCCACAAACGCCAGTGCCTTGTGGGCAGGTGGCACGAAGTCTTCGCGCTTGACCACGGCCAGCAGTGAGAGCACCTGGTTGTCCAGCACTTCCCAGGGGCGGATTTGCTGTTCGATCATGTTGAAACGGGCTTGTTCGTAGTTCATGGTGGACCTGTGTGATCTGTGTGATGACGACGCCACTGCCGGATGGGCAACAGGGGCTTCGCGGCTTGCGTGTGACATGGAGATAAACCCTTAATTTTAGCGGTCGGATGTGACGGCAGCAGTGGCGGCGGCAGGGGATGCGCCCGCGGTCGTCGGTGCCCCAAACCGTCGCTTGAACCACTGCGCCAGATCATCGAGGTAGCAGTACGTCACCGGCACCACCACCAGCGTCAGCAGGGACGACGTGATGACACCGCCAATCACCGCCTGCCCCATGGGCGCGCGCTGCTCGGACCCTTCCGTCAGGGCGAAGGCCAGCGGCACCATGCCAAAAATCATCGCCAGCGTGGTCATCAGGATGGGGCGCAGCCGCACCTTGGCTGCGTACAGCAGCGCTTCGCTGCGCTCCATGCCGGGTAGGCGGTGCCCATCCACATCCACCTGATCGGCCCGCATGCGGATCGCAAAGTCCACCAGCAGGATGGCGTTTTTCGTCACCAGACCCATCAGCATCACCACGCCGATGATGGAGAACATGGAGAGTGTCGAGCCGAACATCAGCAGCGCCAGCACCACGCCGATCAGTGTGAGCGGCAGCGATGTCATCAGTGCCATCGGCTGCAGAAAACTCTTGAACTGGCTGGCCAGGATCATGTAGATGAACAGCACGGCCATCACCAGTGCCGACACCGCGTAGCCGAAGGATTCCGCCATGTTCCTGGTCGAGCCGCTGAACTGGTAGCGGTAGCCGGGGGGCAGGGCAGTACTGTCGAGCACCTTGCGGATGTCTGCCGACACCTCGCCAGCCGAGCGGTTGGACACATTGGCGTTGACCGCCACTTCGCGTGCGAGGTCTCGCCGGTTGATCTGGTTGGGGCCAGTCGACTCTTTCACGCTGGCGATCTGGTTCAGGCGCACGATGCTGCGGCTGCCGTCGGCATTGGTGGCTGTGCCAGTCATCAGGGGCAGGCGTTCGAGGTCCTGCGGTGCGGTGCGCGCGTTCGGGGCCAGACGCACGTTGACGTTGTAGGTCTGGTCGTCCGGTGCGCGCCAATTGCCCACCGTTTCACCGGCCACCAGCGTGCGCAGCGCGTCGCCCACCTGCGAGACCGAGAGGCCCAGGTCAGACGCAGCCTCGCGGCGCACATCAATCTGTACGACAGGCTTGTCGGCCTTGACGCTGGAGTCCAGATCCACAAGGCCGGGGATGGTGCGGATCTTCTCGGTGACCTGCCGGGCGAGGCGCTCCAGTTCCCTCAAGTCAGGGCCCTGCAGCGAGAACTCGACCTGCTTGTTGCCGCCCACCGCGTCGAGCAGGCCCACTTGTGTGACGGTGATGCCGGGCACTTCCTTGAGCCGGTCGCGCAGCACGGCCGACATCTGGTCCACGCTGCGGCTTCGCGCCTTGCGGTCCACCAGACGCACGTAGAGGCTCGCATACATCTTGCCCTGCGCATTGCCGGTGTTGATGGTGGCCAGGGTGTAGCGCACTTCGGGTAGCTCGCGGATGATGGCCTCGACCTGGCGCACCTTGGCTTCGGTGGCTTCCAGCGAGGAGCCCACCGGCGTGTAGAAGTTGACGGTGGTTTCCGAGAAATCGGCCTTGGGCACGAACTCGGTGCCGAGCAATGGCACCATGAAAATGCTGGTGACAAAAATCACCACAGCGGCCGCCAGCGTGGTCAGCTTGTGGCCCAGCGCCCAGCGCAGGATGCCCTGGTAGCTGTCGCCCAGGGATTCGGTGGCGCGGTCAAACCAGCCGGTGACGCGGCCGATGGTGCGGTCATAGAGGCTGGGCTTTCCGGCAGGCTGGCCTTCGTCGCCGGGCGCCTTGATCGATGGGTCGTGCCAGACGCTGGAGAGCATCGGGTCCAGCGTGAAGCTGACAAACATCGAGATCAGCACCGCCGCCACGATGGTGATGCCGAACTCGTGAAAAAACTTGCCGATGATGCCGCCCATGAAGCCGATCGGCAGGAACACCGCGACGATGGAAAACGTGGTGGCCAGCACGGCCAGGCCAATTTCCTGCGTGCCATCGAGCGAGGCCTGATACGGCGTCTTGCCCATCTGCACATGGCGAACGATGTTCTCCCGCACCACGATGGCGTCGTCGATCAGCAGGCCCACGCACAGCGACAGCGCCATCAGCGTGATCATGTTGATGGTGAAGCCGAACAGGTTCATGAACAGGAAGGTGCCGATGATGGAGATCGGCAGCGTCAGCCCAGTGATGACGGTAGAGCGCCACGAATTGAGGAACAGGAACACGATCAGCACTGTGAGCAGGGCGCCTTCGATCAGCGTGCGGCGCACGTTTTCGACCGCCACGCGGATCGGCCGGGAGCCGTCGGCAATCAGCTCCAGCCGGATGCCGGGCGGCAATTGCGACTGGAGTTCCGTGATCGCCTGGTTCAGGCCATCCACCACGGCGATGGTGTTCTCGTCCTGCGCCTTTTGTACCGTGAGCAACAGGGTGCGCTGGCCGTTATAGAGGGCCAGGCTTTCGAGCTCCTGCGCGCCGTCGGCCACACGTGCGACCTGATCCAGCGTGATGGCATTGCCGCTGGCGGCCCCTCTGCGCGCGACGATGATCTTTCCGAAATTCTCAGGCCGCTGCATGCGGGCGTCGATCTTGACGACGCGTTCCTGGTCCAGCGAGCGCACGGCGCCGACCGGCAGGTCCCGGTTTTCGTTGCGCACCGCGTTCACCACCTGCTCGGCGCTGACGCCCAGCGACTCCATGGCCTGTGGATTGAGGTAGATATTGATCTCGCGTTTGGTGCCGCCCACCAGCGTGACCGAGCCCGCGCCGCGGACGTTTTCCAGCCGCTTCTTGAGCACCTGATCGGCCCAGTTGGTGAGCTCAATCGCCGACATCGGTGCCGCGGCATTGGCGCCGTTAGCCGCAGCTGGCAGAACAGCAATCGACCAGATCGCACGGCTCGCCGGATCGAAGCGCAGCACGCGCGGCTCTTTCACTTCGTCGCGCAGGGTGGGGCGGATGGCCGAGATTTTCTCGCGCACGTCTTCTGCGGCGCGGCGACCGTCGATGTAGAGCTGGAACTCGATGATGACAATCGACTGGCCTTCGTAGCTGCGTGAGGTCAGCGCGTTGATGCCGGCAATCGAGTTGACGCCTTCTTCAATCTTCTTGGTGACTTCGCTTTCGACAATTTCCGGTGAGGCGCCCGGATATTCGGCGGTGATGACCACCACGGGGAAATCGATGTTGGGAAACTGGTCCACCTGCATGCGCTGGTAGGAGAACAGGCCCAGCACCACAATGGCCAGCATCGCCATGGTCGCGAAGACCGGGTTCCTGAGGCTGACCTGGGTGAACCACATGCTGGCGGTGGCTCAGGGGGCGGGTTTGCCGTTGGCGGGCAGTTGTGCGGGCAGCTGCGCAGGTGCAGCGGTGAGCGCCGTCACGCGCACCTTGGTGCCCTCGGGCAGGGCGCCGATGGCGCCGCGGATCACCAGTGCCTCTTCAGCCAGTCCGGTGACGCTGACCACCGGCTCTGCGGACGGCGTCGCGCTGCCGACGACAGTGCCGGCGACGGTGCCGCGGGGGCCGGTCTGCACCGTGCGGTGAACGACCTGGCCGTTTTCCACCGTCTGCACATAAGGCGAGGGCTTGTCAGTCCGCACTGCAGTGACCGGCACCACGCGCAGCTGGCTGCGGGCAGTGCCCAACGTGCCTTGTGCAAACAGCCCTTGTCTTAAGCCGCTGGGCGCGCCTGCCGGGCCATTGGCGTTGTTGATGCCGAGGTAGGCCAGCACGCTGCGGCTGCCGGCCTGCGCGGCTGGGTTGATGCGGACCACCGTGGCCTCAATGGTCTGGCGGCTGCCTTCAATTTGGAGCTCGGCCTTCTGGCCAACCCGCACGTCCATGGCGTCGGCTGCACTCAGTGCCGCTTCCAGCTCCAGTTGCCGCAGGTCCACGATCTCGACGATGCGGGCATCCACGCCCACGCGCTCGCCGGGTTGGGCCAGTCGCTGGGACACCTGGCCGTCAATCGGTGATCGGAGAACGGTGTCCTGCACTGACTTGCGTGTGACATCAGTACCCGCCTGCGCAGCCCGGTAGCTGGACTGCGCGGCATTGAGGTTGGCCAGCGAGGTGTCGAGGGCGGTTTTCGAGATGAAACCCTGGTCCACCAGTGCCTTGTTGTTGTCGTACTGTCGCTGCGCCACATCCACCTGCGCTTTTGCCGACTCTGCTTGTTGCATCGCCTGGCGCATACGTGACTGGAACTCGGCGTCGTCGATGCGCGCAATCACCTGGCCGGCCTTGACGGTGTCACCTTCGCGGACCTTGAGGTCTTTCAGTTCCCCGGCGACGCGCGCCTTGATGACGGCCGAATTCACCGCCTTGAGGGCGCCCGAAATCGGCAGACCCTGAATGAGCTCGCGGGTGCTTGCCTTGACCAGATCGGTCTCTGCCAGCTCCACCGAGCCGATGTCTTTCGTTGCACTGGCATCGGCCAGCGCCTGCTTCTGGGTCTGGCGCGCCGACAGCGCGCGCACCACGCCGCCGGCAATCAGCAGCAGCACCAGCGTCCCAATGATCCATTTCGTCCGGCTTTTCATGGCCTGGCTTTCCTGGGGCGCGCCACCGCCGTTACCGCCGCCCCGAGCGATGACACCCGCTGGGCCCGGGCTGAGGGCGTGCTCAGTCCGTAGAGGATGGTGCGCAGTTGCGACTGGATGTACTGGGCTGGGTCGAGATTCATGTCGGCCCGCACGCAGACACCGCCCGAGTGCTTCGACAGGATCAGGAAGATCATCGGCGCAATCACGGCGTAGATCGCGTAGTCGAGGTCCATGGGTTCCAGCTCGCCCCGGTCAATGCCGCGCTGCAGGATGTGCCGGATCAGGGTCTGCCCCGGCAGAATGACTTCCTGCTGATAGAAAGCGGCCAGCTCAGGGAAGTTGCAGGCCTCGCTCATCATCAGTTTGGTGATGCCTGAGGCGCGGGTGGCACCTACGCGCTCCCACCAACTGGTCATGCAGTAGGCCAGCAACTCGGCGGTGTTGCCCTCGAACACATCCAGCTCGGCCCGCCATTCGGTAAAGCGGCCCGAAATGTTCTCGCGCACCACGGCCTTGAAGAGTTCTTCCTTGCTGGGGAAATAAAGAAACAGGGTGCCTTTGGACACGCCGGCCCGCGCTGCGACTTCTTCCGAGCGGGTGGCTGCAAAGCCTTTTTCCACAAACAGGTCCAGCGCCGCGTCGAGCAATTCCCCCGGGCGCGCCTCCTTGCGGCGTTCGCGCTTGGCGGTGGCGCTGCCGGTGTTGTCGCAAAAGAATTTGGAAAGAGGCATGGTTACTGACTGACTGGTTAGTAATATATCTTGCAGGTTCGGGACCGTCAACCCGACCGGACAAGGTACCCGGCGAGACTACACGGACTGCGGGGCGCCGAGGCCCGGCGTGGGTAAAAGCCCTGTAAAGCCAGCAAGCCTGGCCGGACTGGAGGCTTCAGACGGGGATCAGACGGGAATCAGCCGCCCCACCCACCAGCCCAGCACCTCGTGCAGCACCTGGCGCGAAGCCAGCAAGCCGCTGGCCGAGGGAATCCACTCCAGAAGATCACGCCGCAGCGGCAGGGTGTAACTGACCGGCGCCGCCACCACAACCAGCCCGGCGCGCTCGAACGCTCTCGCTGCGCGGGGCATGTGCGAGGCGTCCGTCACCAGCGCGATGCGTTGCATGCCGTCGCGCTGCAGCAGCGGCGCCAGCAATTGTGCGTTTTCGTGGGTGTCGCGCGAGCGGCTTTCGTTCCAGCGCAGGCGCAGGCCGTAATCCTGCAGTGCCACCCGGGCGGCCACCTCGGCTTCCGGCTGCCCCTGTCTGCCGTTGGCTGCCCAGCCATAGCCGCCGCTGAAGGCCACCGGCAGGCCCGATTGGCGCGACAGCCACACGCCGTAGCGCAAGCGGGCCGCAGTGTGTGCGTTGGGCTGGCTGTCGCCATACTCGGGCGCCTCTGGCAGCGCACCGCCGCCCAGCACCACAATAGCCTGCACCTTGCCGGTCTGCAGCGCCTGCAGGGTCAATGGCGGGAATTGCGGCAAGGCGTTCCGGGCCAGCCAGACGGCGCTGCCATGGCAGCTGAGCACCGCCAGAAGCAGCACCGACAGCGCCGTCAACGCCCACCCGCCACGCCATTTAAGTCGGGCCATCCACAATCCCATGGCCCCGAGCAGCAGCAGCGACGTGGGTGGCATGGCCAGCGCGGTCAGTACGGGTTTGAGCGCGCCGAATTCCATGCGTGCCGGCTTTCTATGGACTGATCAGGCAGCAGCCACGGCCTGGGCCGGAATCAATAAAAGGCCTGCAGACCCGTCTGGGCCCGGCCGAGGATCAGCGCGTGCACATCGTGTGTGCCTTCGTAGGTGTTCACGGTTTCCAGATTGATCATGTGGCGGATCACATGGTATTCGTCGTGGATGCCGTTGCCGCCGTGCATGTCGCGCGCCATGCGGGCAATGTCGAGGGCCTTGCCGCAGCTGTTGCGCTTGATGAGCGAAATCATCTCCGGTGCGGCCTTGTCCTCGTCCATCAGCCGGCCCACGCGCAGGCAGGCCTGCAGGCCCAGCGTGATTTCGGTCTGCATGTCGGCCAGCTTCTTCTGGATCAGCTGGTTTTGCGCCAGCGGGCGGCCGAACTGCACGCGGTCCATGGTGTACTGGCGGGCCCGGAACCAGCAGTCTTCTGCGGCACCCAGCGCGCCCCAGGCAATGCCGTAGCGTGCCTTGTTCAGGCAGCCGAACGGACCTTTCAGGCCGCTCACGTTCGGCAGCATGTTGCCCTCTGGTACGAACACGTCGTCCATCACGATCTCGCCGGTGATCGAGGCGCGCAGACTCATCTTGCCTTCGATCTTGGGGGCCGTCAGGCCCTTCATGCCTTTTTCAAGAATGAAGCCGCGGATGCTCTCCTGGCCGCCGACTTTGCCGTCTGGGTCTTCCAGCTTCGCCCACACCACGAACACGTCGGCAATCGGGCTGTTGGTGATCCACATCTTGGCACCCTTGAGCACAAAACCACCGTCCACCGGCTTGGCGCGGGTCAGCATGCTGGCCGGGTCCGAGCCGTGGTTGGGTTCGGTCAGGCCAAAGCAGCCGACCCATTCGCCGGTGGCCAGCTTGGGCAGGTACTTCTGTTTCTGCGCCTCGCTGCCATAGGCGTTGATCGGGTGCATGACCAGCGAGGACTGCACGCTGATGGCGCTGCGGTAGCCGCTGTCCACCCGTTCGACTTCTCGGGCAATCAGGCCGTAGGCCACATAGCTCAGCCCGGCGCAGCCGTAGCCTTCAATGGTGGAGCCGAGAAAGCCCATCGCGCCGGCCTCGTTCATGATCTCGCGGTCAAACTTTTCATGGCGTGCCGCCATCAGCACGCGGGTCTGCAGCTTGTCCTGGCAGAAGGTGTGCGCGGCTTCGACGATGGCGCGCTCGTCATCGCTGAGCTGCTCCATCAGGAAAAACGGGTCTTGCCAGTTGAATCGGGTGCTCATGGGGTGTCTCCTTGTGTCTCGGGGGCGCGTGGCCAGAGTGTAGGCCTTGGGCCGGCAACAGGTGCCAGCCACTGGATTGTTGGGCATGCATGAATACTTGTCTAATATCAATTAACGATTCAACGATATAAAATTTGTATCGATGGAATTCCGGCACCTTCGCTATTTTCTGGTTCTGGCCGAGGAGCTGCACTTCGGCCGGGCCGCACGGCGCCTGTCGATTTCGCAGCCACCACTGTCGCTCAACATCCAGCAGCTCGAAGCCTCGGTGGGCACGCAGCTGTTCGTGCGCAGCAGCAAGTCGGTGCAGCTCACAGCCGCCGGGCGCGCCTTCGTGCCCGAGGCGCGCGCGCTGCTGGACCGCGCGGCCCAAGCGGCCAGCCACGCACGCGACGTGGGCGAGGGCCTGGCAGGCAGCCTCACCATCGGGTTTGCCGGCACCATGCTCTACAGCGGCTTGCCGAAAATTCTGGAGCGCTTTCAGGTGCAGCACCCCCAGCTGCGCCTGATGCTGCGTGAACTCAGCTCCAGCGAGCAGTTGATCGAGCTCAGCCACGACCGGCTGGACCTCGGCTTTGTGCACACCACCCGCGTGCCGCCGGAGCTGTCGCAGATTCTGGTGGCCAGCCAGCGCTTTGTCTGCTGTGTGCCGGCAGACCATGCGCTGGCCCGCAAGCGCAGTGTTTCGGTCGCGCAGTTGCAGGGCGAGCCCTTTGCCGTGGTGTCGCGTCATGTCTCGCCCGACTACCACGACCGCATTGTCTCGATGTGCGCCGATGCGGGGTTCTATCCGCAGATTCGGTATGAACTGCAGCACTGGCTTAGCGTGGTCTCGCTGGTGTCGCAAGGCATGGGCGTGGCACTGGTGCCGGCGGCGCTGCGGCAGTCGGCACTGGCAGGCGCAGCCTTTGTGCCGCTCGCTTCAATCACCACGCCTTATGACACCCATTGCCTCTGGAAACCGGCGCGTGCGGGCGCTGCGCTCCATGCCTTTGTCAAAGCTGTGCAGGCGGTAGCGCCGCAAACGGGTTCCGTTGAGAGAGTCTTGGCCTGAAGAGCCTACCCCGCTGGTGTCATGGACAAGACTTGGCGCGTAAGATTCTTGTGCATCCAGCGACTCACTTCATCATTCACCCTCCAAGGCGGCGATCTCCATGTCCTCATCTCCTCAAAGCAGCCCTCCAACCGGTCTCCAGACCATCACCCTGGGCGGTGGCTGCTTCTGGTGCACCGAAGCGGTGTACGTCAAGGTTCGCGGCGTGACCGATGTCGAGTCGGGATACAGCAACGGCCAGGCTGCACGGCCCAGCTACGAAGAGGTTTGCACGGGTCGCACGGGCTGTAACGAGGTCGTCAAGCTCGAATACGACCCGGCCGAGATCACGCTGAAGGAAATTCTGGCGATCTTCTTTATCATCCACGACCCGACCAGCCTGAACCGCCAGGGCAATGACGCGGGTACGCAGTACCGCAGCGGCATCTACTACAGCACCGAGGAGCAAAAGGCGGTGATTGAGGATTTCATCCGCGAAGCCACCGACAACAAGCTGTTCGGCAAACCCATCGTGACCGAGGTGCAGCCGCTCGCCAACTACTGGCCAGCCGAGGCCTACCACCAGGATTACTTCGAGAACAACCCCAGTCAGGGCTATTGCGCGTTTGTGGTCGGACCGAAGGTCGAGAAGTTCCGCAAGACCTTTGCTTCACGCGTCAAGGCGTGAATCGGTTGCTGCGAGCAGTCAGGCCCTGCGCTGCGCGAAGTAGAACCACTCTTGGCCGACCTCGCTGCGCGGGTTGGGAAACACCACAAAACCATCTGCCGGTGCAGTGACTGGCGCACCGCTGTGGCGTGTGCCTATCACGTCGCCCGCCTTCACCGCATCGAAACTGCGCCATTCGCGCGTGAACTGGTCGCCGGTGTGCTCGCGGTCGGTCACATCCACCAGCCGCAGAATCTCGCGCGATGCGGGCTCCGGCACCAGAGTCCCGTTGCTGATGCCGAGCAACGCCAGCGTCTGCAGGATGGCATGGCGTGCAACGCCCACCGCTTTCGGGTCATCATGCTGACCGCATTCGAGCGTGACGCCATAGCCGCCGCGTGAACGCATGTATTCCGTGGTGCCGACTCCGTAGTTGGGGTTGGTTACCAATGTCTGGGCTCGAACACCATTGGCCGGCGACGGTGCTGCTGCACGGCGCTGAACCCCACGCGCATAGGTGTCCAGCCAGCCTTCAACGATGCGGTACGGACCGGTATGCAGGGCCAACTGCATTTCGTCGGCCGCATGGGAGAAAGGCTCCAGCGTACCGCGGTTGTCCTGCGGGCCGATCATCACGAACGGGCTGCCACCGGTGTGGAAAGAATGCAAATCCAGCAGCACATCGTGTGCATCGAGCAGCGGGCACAGCACGTTCGCAATGCGGTCCTCGAAATCCTGCGGAATTGCGCTCGGGGCCATGTTGCGGTTGAGGTTCCGGTCGCCCACGCGCTGACCAAGCTGGAAAGCCAACGGGTTGGTCACCGGCACAAAGGTCACTGTGCCGCGCTCAATGGCAACCGTGCCCGCGTCGATGTCCTGCAGCAGCTGCACGATGGCGCGGGTGCCGCAGGTCTCGTTGCCGTGCACTGCGCCGGTCACCAGCAGCCTTGGGCCCGGTGCCAGTCCGTGGTAGCAGTGACTGCGCAGATGGGTGGGCCGTTGCACAGGTGGTGTGGAGGCAGGAGTCGTCGCGTTCATCTGCCCTTTATACCGCCGATGCACGCCGGGTTCCGTTCGTCAGATCATGGTCGGCCACGGCAGGTCATCGCAGGTCATGGGTCAGGGGCCGCATGGCGAGCAGGCCCTAAGATCGCACGATGAATTCACTGGTGTTTGCCTCCCTGTGCCCGATTGTTTTGTTGATTGCCTGCGGATTCATCGCCGGCCGCGCCAGCTGGATCAGGCCGGTGGCGATTCGGGATCTTTCCAACCTGATCTTTCTTCTGCTAACCCCCGCGCTGCTGTTCCGCACCATGAGCAAGGTGCATGTGGAGCAGCTGGATTTCCGGCCAGTGCTTGCTTACTTCCTCGCGGTGGCCATCCTGTTCGGCGGTACCCTGCTGGTGCAGGGCTTCAATCGCCGCGCGGCCGTGTTGGCGCTGGCCAGCACGTTCTCGAACACCGTCATGATCGGCATCGCGCTGATTGGCCTGATGTATGGTCCGCAGGGGCTGGTTACGCTCTTCACACTGGTGTCGGTGCACTCGCTGGTACTTCTGACCAGTGCCACCGTGGTGCTGGAGCTGGCTGTGGCCCGGGAAGCCCGCCAAGGAGCGCCTGATTCAGCCGAGGCGCCACCGCATCCGGTCAAGACGGTGCTGATGGCCATTCGCAGTTCATTGCTTCACCCCGTGCCGCTGCCCATCATGGCCGGGCTGCTGTTTGCGCAGACAGGCTGGGTGATGCCCGCCGTGATTGACAAACCTCTGGAGCTGCTGGCTACCGCATTCGGTCCTCTGGCGCTGGTGCTGGTGGGGGTGACGCTGGCCAACACACCGGTGGGAGTGCATTGGCGACCAGCGCTTGCGCTTGCTGCTGCAAAAAACCTGTTGCACCCGTTGCTGGTGTTCGGCCTGTGCAAGCTGCTCGGCGTGACGGGTTTGCCGATGACCGTCATGGTGCTGGCGGCCGCCTTGCCAATTGGTGCCAACGTGTTCCTGTTCTCCCAGCGCTACAAGGTGGCCGAAGAGCTGACGACCGCCAGTGTGGTGGTGTCCACGGTGCTGGCGCTGGCCACCCTGACGCTGGTGTTGATACTGGTGGGCTAACGAATCGGGTTCACCGGACGTGACGCGCAGTGGGTGCTGCCTCGCAGAGGGCGTTGCCAGTCACCTGGTCAAACATCACGAAAAAAGGGCTTTGCGATGACGCACAGCCCTTTTTTGACGACTGACTGCGCCGGATTCAGCCGCGCGGTGCTGAATCCGGGCGCATCGGCCTTCCTTATTAAGCCTTCTTGGCGTAGGCGCTGCACCAGCCCTTGCCGGCCACCTGCTTGCCTGCGAACAGCGGGCAGCCTGCGGCGGCGTCAGTGACCTTGCCCTGATAGAGCGCGCAGTTGTTGCACAGCTGGCCAGCGGCGTACTTGGGGAACTTGGCCTTGTCGACTTTGGTGGCGTCTGCCTTGTAACCCAGGGCTGAGGCCTGTGCATCAGCTTCGGCCAGCATGGGTTGTGCATGAGCGACACCCGCCAGGCTCATGGCGGAAAGGGCGCCAGCGCCGGTGAGGGTGTGCACAACGAATGTTCTGCGGTTGGTTTTCATGTTGTCAGTTCCTTTGAATATGGCGGCGGATTTCAACAGTGGGGATGCTTGCGTTGAGGACCCCGCGCCAGCATGTCATGCCGACATAGGCGAGACTGACTGTATTACGACCCATTAAACCGACGCTTGCACTTGGTATTTATGCGTAGCCTTGGCAAGCGCGCGCGTTGAGGCTTGCAGCTGACGCAAGCTTTACGCATTCTTGACGCATTTCTGACAAATTCCGTGACGAATTCCTCGATCTGTCGGCGCTCGACCCGTTGAACCCATCACTGGCTGATCTTGCGTGCCTCTTCCACCTGGTATTCAAAGTAGCGCTGGAAGCTGAACACAATGCTGGACATCAGTGAAATGGTGCCGAACAGCAGGGCGAACACCACTGCACCGATGGTCAGCCAGTTGGTGTGACCGGCGCGTGAGTCGGGTTGGTCGGGGTTGTAGCGCGCGTTCCACTTCTCCGCCGAAGTCAGCCCGTAAACAATGGCTGTGAGTGCGGCTGCTGCAACCGTGAAACCCAGCAGGGGAACCAGCAGCCAGGCCAACTGGTCGTCCTGGCCGTAGGTGCGCACACGCATCACGCCCCACCAGCCCAGCGCGGCCGCCACGGGGTGCAGCCAAGCCCACACATCGCGCGGGCCGAACAGGTAGAAGCGGTGAAGGCCCAACTGGCCGCCAATGAAAGCCAGCCAGGTGGTGATGGTCTTGTTTTTGGTAGTAGTGCGCGCTGTTGCAAGGGGCAGGGTGGATGGAGATGTAGATGTCATCGTCTGATTATCAAACCTCGTCAAACCCTGGCGCATTAACCCGCTTCTGCAGGGGGTCTGGTGTCACCGACGCCAAGGGTTTTTTCCATGATCACAATGTCGCGCCAGGCGCCGAATTTCCATCCGCACGACTTGACCGTGCCGACCTCGGTAAAACCCAGTGATCGGTGAACACCAATCGAGCCGGCATTGGCCGAGTCGCCGATGACGGCCATGGCCTTGCGGATACCGGCCGCCTCCAGCCGCGCCAGCAGTTCTGCCAGCAGGGCACGCCCAAGGCCCTGCCGGTGCAGGCCGGGCGCCATGTAGATCGAGTCTTCCACCGAAAAACGGTAGGCGGGCCGGGGCTTGAACCAGTTTGCATAGGCGAATCCGATGACCTGGCCGTCCTGCTCCACCACCAGGTAGGGCAAGCCTTTGGCCAGCACGTCGGCGCGCCGGCCGGTCATGTCGGCTGCACTGGGGGGCTCGGTTTCAAACGTACCGGTGCCATGCAGCACGTGATGGGCATAAATGGCGGTGACGGCCGGAATATCCTGGTCCTGGCTGGGGCGTATCAGAGGCATGGTGAGGTTCGCGAGGGTTGGTTGTTGGGGCCCGTACGGCGGGGACGGCCTGATTTTGCGGAAAAACGCACCGCCGGGCTATAATCTCAGGCTTTGCAGCAATTCGCTGGCCGGGTGGCCATGTCGTGTGTCTCAAGCGCTGCAGAACATTCCGGGGTTTCTGCCTTCAACACCTTCAAGGTTGTTGATGTGCTGTCCCCCCACCCGAAGGATAAATCATGGTCGTCATTCGACTCTCCCGCGGCGGTTCCAAGCACCGTCCTTTTTTCAATATCGTTGTGGCTGACAAACGCGTTCGCCGCGATGGCCGTTTCATCGAACGCATCGGTTTTTACAACCCGATCGCCAAGGGTGGCGAAGAAGGCCTGCGCATTGCGCAAGACCGTCTGACCCACTGGATCGGTGTGGGCGCCCAGCCTTCCCCGACCGTTGAACGCCTCGTGAAGCAGGGCGCCGCCAAGGCTGCCTGAGCTCCAGGCAGCCTGAAGTCCTGATGTCGTCCGGCCTCAAGTCGTCGGCGGGTTTGAGCCCCTCAAGCCTGCCGGACGATGCGATTGAAGTCGGACGCGTCCTGGACGCATGGGGAGTGAAAGGGTGGGTGAAAATCCTGCCCCACAGCACCGACCCGGCTGCCCTGTTTACCGCCCCCTCCTGGTTTCTGGAGGCGCCTGACGCCAAATTCAGGCCCGGCTTTTCGGCTTTCTCCGGCACACGGTCCGTGCAGGTGGAGGAGGTCAAAACTCATTCCGATTCCGTCGTCGCCAAGTTCACCGGCATGGACGACCGCAACGCTGCTGAAGCGATTCGCGGGACGCGCATTTTCCTGCCGCGTAGTGCCTTCCCGGCCGCTTCCAAGGACGAGTACTACTGGGTCGACCTGATTGGCCTGGATGTGGTCAATCGCGAAGGCGTGGCTTTGGGTACCGTACGCGATCTGATGACGACGGGCCCGCAGTCAGTGCTGTGCGTGGAGTACAGCGTGATCCGTGAAGACGGCTCCAGCGCGTCCGCCGAGCGCATGATTCCCTTTGTTTCGGTCTACGTCGACAACGTCGATCTGCCGGCCCGGCGCATCACGGTCGATTGGCAGCCGGATTACTGATTTCCCGGCGTGGCCGTCTGCGGCCCGGAGGTCGCGCGGCCTGCAAACAGTAGCCGGTGCTAAATTGCGGTTCCATCATGCGCTTTGACGTCATCACCCTTTTCCCTGAGTTGTTTGCGCCGTTTCTGCTGAGCGGCGTGACGCGTCGCGCCTACGAGTCGGGTCAGGTTGAGGTCAAACTCTGGAATCCGCGCGATTTTGCCGACGGCAACTACCGCCGGGTGGACGACCGCCCCTTTGGTGGCGGACCTGGCATGGTGATGATGGCCGAGCCACTGGCCCTGTGTTTAGACGCCGCGCGCGCTGAGCGTGCCGGGGCGGGCTCCGAGCCGGCGCCAACCGTGCTTTTTTCGCCCGTGGGCGAGGTGCTGAGCCATGCCGCTGTGGAGCGCTGGTCGGCAAGTGCCGGCGCAGTGCTGATTTGCGGCCGTTACGAGGGGCTGGACCAGCGATTCATTGATCACCACATCGATGTACAGATCAGTCTGGGCGACTTTGTGTTGTCAGGCGGCGAAATTGCCGCGATGGCGCTGCTGGACGCTGTGGCCCGACTGCAGCCGGGTGTGCTGAACGACGAAGGCAGCCACCAGATGGACAGCTTCAATCCCGCGCTCGACGGACTGCTGGACTGCCCGCACTACACCCGCCCCGAGGACTGGCGCGGGCATGTGGTTCCACCGGTGCTGATGTCCGGCAACCATGCGCACATTGAACGCTGGCGGCGTGAGCAACGGCTGGCTTTTACCCAGTCAAGGCGCCCCGAACTGGTGCAACAAGCGCGCAGCCGTGGTGTTTTGACCGCACAGGACGAGGCTTTTCTGGCTGGCTTGCCCCAAATCCCGGGCTGATCTGCCCGGCAAGCGCCCGAATTGCTATAATCAAAGGCTTTTCGATCCTCTGGCGGCCACTGCAACCATGAGCGACTTCCCCGGAAGTCCCTGGAATTGCGGTCTTTAGCGTAGCGCGTGAATGAACGAAAAAGTGAAATGGAAACAACCATGAATCTGATCCAGACCCTTGAGCAGGAAGAAATTGCCCGTCTCAACAAAACCATCCCCGTGTACGCGCCTGGTGACACCGTCATCGTGAGCGTGAACGTGGTTGAAGGTAACCGCAAGCGCGTGCAGGCGTTCGAAGGCGTGGTGATTGCCAAGCGCAATCGCGGCCTCAACTCCAGCTTCATCGTGCGCAAGATTTCGAATGGCGAAGGCGTGGAGCGTACGTTCCAGGTCTACAGCCCGCTGATCGCCGGCATCGAAGTCAAGCGCCGCGGTGACGTGCGTCGCGCGAAGCTGTACTACCTGCGCAGCCGCAGCGGCAAGTCGGCACGTATCAAGGAAAAGCTGGGCGCCAAGGCAGCCTGAGCCCACTTGCGCGTTCCCTGAAAGCCGCCCTCGAGGCGGCTTTTTCATGTCTGCTCCGATCCACTCCGGTCACGGGATGCCTGCTAATCTGGAGGACTGATGAACGTTTCCAAACCCCTGCCCAAATTCGATCCGCGCAGCATCCCCGTGCTGGGCACCGATGCCCACCTGGAAGGCGTCACTGCCGACCGGCTGCAGCCGCAGGCCCTGCGTGACCGATTCCGCCATCCGCCAGTCTGGACGCCCGAGCACAGCGTCGAAAAGAAATTCACCGATCGCACGCCTGCACTGGCGGCCGTGCTGTTGCCGCTGGTGATGCGCGACGAACTCACCTTGCTGCTGACCGAGCGCACCACCAACCTCTCCACCCACTCAGGCCAGATCGCGCTGCCGGGTGGCCGCACCGACGAGGCAGACCGTGACGCCATCGACACCGCCTTGCGTGAAGCGCGCGAAGAGATCGGCCTTCCTGCCGCGCATGTGGAGGTGCTGGGCACGTTGCCCACCTATGTCACGGGCACAGCCTTCATCATCACGCCTGTGGTGGCGCTGGTGGAGCCGGGGTTCGAGTTGCAACCCAACCCCGGTGAGGTGGCCGATGTGTTTGAGGTGCCCTTGTGGTACCTGATGAACCCGGCTCACCATCGCCGCCATGAGGTGGAGTTCGATGGCGTGCTGAGGCAATGGCTGTCAATGCCCTATCTGGAGCCTGCACCGGGCGGCGAGGACGCAGAGTCTCGCGAGCGCTACATTTGGGGCGCCACGGCGGGCATGCTGCGCAATCTCTACCGCTTCCTCAGCGCATAGATAAACACCCCCGTCCAGCCTCACTGCGTGTAGCCCGTTCCCCCAAGAAATAGTGCCCCCACGGTCGTTCGCTTCGCGTAACTCCCTGCCCCCCGAGGGGGCCACCCGCCTGCGGCCCGGCTAAGCCGGTTCCGCGGCTCGGGTTGGCCTGAAGAGTTCAGGGGGGCGGGCACTTCAGAGCAGTATCATTAACCATGAGTTTTTTAGCAGTGCTGTTTGCGCTTCTGGTGGAACAGGCCCGACCGTTGGCCCGGGGCAACTGGGTTCATGCGGGTTTTCGTGCCTGGGCACGATGGACCAATCGCAGTCTGGATGCTGGCAAGCCGCACCATGGATGGATCGCGTGGACGGTCGCGGTCGTTGCACCCGCGCTGCTGACTCTTGCGATCCACTGGCTGCTCTGGACCGTGAACCCTTTGCTGGCATTTGTCTGGAGCGTGGCGATCCTTTACGTCACGCTCGGTTTCCGGCAGTTCAGTCACTACTTCACGGATATTCGCGACGCCCTCGACGATGGCGATGAAACCGCCGCGCGTGACCTGCTGGCCCAGTGGCGCCAGGTCGATGCCAGTGAGTTGCCACGCAGCGAGATCGTTCGCCATGTGATCGAGTACTCGGTGCTGGCCGCACACCGGCATGTGTTTGGCGTGCTGGGCTGGTTTTCGGTGCTGGCGGCGCTGGGCCTGGGGCCTGCTGGCGCTGTTTTTTACCGCATGAGCGAGTTTGTGTCGCGCTACTGGGCCTACAAGCGGCAGTCTGCGGCGGCGGCCGGCGAGGGCGCCAGTTCGGCACTGCAGCAGGTGGCCAGCCAAGCCTGGGGCATGATTGATTTCGTGCCTGCACGGGTCACCTCGCTGGGTTTTGCCGTGGTCGGAAGCTTTGAAGACGCCATCGATGCGTGGCGCAACTACACCCAGCGCCTGCTGGTAGCTGAGCCGATCGCAGCAGAGAGCCACAACGACGGCATCATCCTTGCGGCCACGTCGGGCGCGGTGAACGTGCGCCTCGGTGGAGAGGTGTTGAAGCCGGCGTTTTCGCCAGACGCCTCACAGGCCTTTCAGGCGGAGGGACTGAACCCCATGGATGGCCCGGCGGTCACCGAGACCACGCCCGGCCGTGAGCCGGAGGTTGCGCATCTGCGCAGCATTGTGGGGCTGGTCTGGCGGTCGGTGGTGCTCTGGATGGTGCTGCTGGCGCTGCTGACGCTGGCGCGGCTGCTGGGCTAGCCCGCAGCCCTTGTCGCCTTCAGTAGCGCGACTGGGACAACTCGGCAAACAACTCGCCGTACAGGCGATAGCGATGACCACTGATGGCGCTGATGCCTGGCGCCGCGTTCACGTTGGCAATCACCCCGCAACCCGGCTCATGCAGATGCGTGCAGTTGTAGAACTTGCAGGCTTGCGCGTGCGCTTTGAGGTCCGGCATGTAGCCCGCCAGTTGCATCGGGTCGATGTGGTGCAGACCGAACTCCTGAAACCCCGGCGAGTCGATGAGTGCGGTGGTACGACCGGCATCCAGCCAGTACAGCGTGGTGCTGGTGGTGGTGTGCTTGCCTGAGTTCAGCGCCTGTGAAATCTCGGCAGTAAGCACCTTGGCCTCGGGCACCAGCAGATTGGTGAGGCTGCTTTTTCCGGCACCCGACGGTCCCAGCACCAGCGTTTTTTTGCCCTGGAGCAACTGCATCAGCTCGGCCTGCTGGGCTTGCTGAGCCACATCGGTCGAGGGATGACTTTTCGGCTTGATGGCCAGTCTCAGCATGCGGTAGCCCATCTGCCGGTAGGGCGCGAGACGGTCCCATGCGCGTGCAAAGGGCTCGGCCAGATCGCTTTTGTTCAGGGCGATGATGGGGGTGATGCGCTCGGCCTCGGCAGCAATCAGCGCGCGGGTGAGTTGGCTTTCCGAGAACTCCGGCTCAGCTGCCATCAGGATCAGTACCTGATCGAGATTGGCGGCAAACGATTTGGTGCGCAGCTCGTCCTGCCTGTAAAAGAGGTTGTCGCGCGTCTCGACTTTTTCTATCGTGCCTTCGTCTTCGGAAGGCAGCCAGCGAATCCGGTCACCCACCACAGCCTGGCTTTTCTTACCGCGGGGATGGCAGATGACGCGCTCGCCAGAAGGCGTTTCCACCAGTACATGCCGTCCGAAACCAGCGACCACCAGCCCCGGTTGGGTACCTGCGACAGGCGCTGCCGCAGGCCGCGCGGGTTTGCTCAAGCGAGCAGCGCGTCAACCTTGGACGCGCAGAAAAAGTCGCTCACCGACACACCGTTGACGTCGTGCGTATTGAAGCGCACGGTGCACTGGTTGTAACTCACCGCCAGATCGGGGTGGTGGTCTTCAGCGTTGGCGATGAAGGCGATGGCGTTGACGAAGGCCATCGTCTCGTAATAGTTTTTGAAGCGGAAGGTCTTCTCCAGCGAGCCATCGATCAGGCGCCAGCCCAGTGCCTGCTCGCCGTTGAGCTTGCTCAGCTGGGTGACGATTTCCGTCGCGCTGAGCGCGCGGCGGTTCTGGTGGACAGGGTTGCTCATGGGGTGGCGGGGGAAGCTGAGGAAGAGGCAGGGGAGGACAGCATACGACCCAGCCGTTCGGAAGCCGGTGGGTGGGAGTAGTAGAACTTCACGAAGACCGGGTCAGGCGTCAGCGTACTGGCGTTGTCCTGGTAGAGCTTGAGCAGTGCGCTTTGCAGCGCTGCGCCATCGGTCTGCGAGACGGCGTAGGCATCGGCTTCAAACTCGTGCTTGCGCGAGAACTGCGCGAACACAGGGGAGATGAAGAAGCTGAAAAGCGGCACCACCAGCATGAACAGCAGCAGCGCCAACGCGTCGTTCGGGGTCCCGCCCGAGGCAGCAGCCAGGCTCGGCGTGACGCCCAGGCCGGTGTAGAACCAGACCTGTGACGAGAGCCATCCCAGCAGGGCAAAGCCGACCAGACTCATGGCGAACATGGCGACGATGCGCTTGATGATGTGCTTGTGCTTGAAATGACCGAGTTCATGGGCCAGCACCGCATCGACTTCATCGGGGTCGAGCTGCTTGAGGAGCGTGTCGTAGAACACCACCCGCTTGGCCGCACCAAAGCCTGTGAAGTAGGCGTTGGCGTGGGCAGAGCGTTTGCTGCCGTCCATCACGAACAGCCCCTTGGCGGCGAAGCCGCAGCGCGTCATCAGGGCCGTCACACGGGTCTTCAGCGCCTCGTCATCAAGGGGCTTGAACTGGTTGAACATCGGCGCAATCACCGTGGGGTAAAGCACCAGCACCAGCAGGTTGAAACCCATCCACGCGCCCCAGGCCCACAACCACCACAGGCTGCCGGCACTGCCCATCAGCCAGAGAATCAGCGCCACGATGGGCAGGCCGATCACCACGCCCACCGCGGTGGATTTCAGCAGGTCGGTGACCCACAGCCGCAGTGTCATTTTGTTGAAGCCAAAGCGCTCTTCAATGCGGAAGGTGCTGTAGAGCGTCATTGGCAGGTCGAGCACGCCGCTGATCAGGCCAAAAGCGGCCAGCAGCGCCAGCTGCGGAAGCAGTGGGCCGTGAGTCGCGATGCCTGAGTCGGCAACTGCGCCGTTCAATGCGTCGATGCCGCCCAGCAGGGTCCAGCCCAGCAATACGGCCGATGCAAACGCGGTTTCCAGCAGGCCGAAGCGTGTCTTGGCAATGGTGTAGTCCGCCGCTTTCTGGTGGGCCTGCAGTGTGATGTTGGCGGCAAAGGCTGCCGGCACCGCGTCACGGTGGCGTGCCACGTGTCGGATTTGTCGTGTGGCCAGGTAGAACCGGGTGATCAGTCCGAGGACGATCAAGCTCGCAAACACCAGCGTGAATGCAAGAGAGTAGTTGGGTGGCATGTCGGGCATGAAGTGAAGTTTAGGCTATCAGCGAGAATCGCAAGATGCCTGAAATTGAAACCGTACTGAAGAAATCCGACCAGAACCTCGTGTGGCTGGACTGCGAAATGACCGGGCTGGACCCGGAAAAAGAGCGTGTGATCGAGATCGCCGTCATCGTGACGGGACCGCAACTCACGCCGCGCATCGAAGGCCCGGTGATCGCCATCCACCAGAGCGATGAACTGCTGGACCAGATGGACGCTTGGAACAAGGGCACGCACGGCCGTAGCGGCCTGATCGACAAGGTCAAGGCCAGCACCGTGACTGAGGAAGAGGCCGAGGCGCAACTGCTGGCCTTTCTCGCCCAGTATGTTCCCAAAGGCGCTTCGCCGCTGTGCGGCAACACCATCAGCCAGGACCGCCGCTTTCTGGTGAAGTACATGCCTCGCCTCGAAGCTTTTTTGCATTACCGCAACATCGATGTGAGCACCTTCAAGGAGCTGGCCAAGCGCTGGCGCCCCGAGGTCTACAGTGCCTTCAAGAAGCGTCAGAGCCATACCGCGCTGGCCGATGTGCACGAGTCGATTGACGAGCTGGAGCACTACCGCGAACACTTCCTGAAGTGACAGCTGACCACCGGTTCACGGGCTCCGAAGACGCTTCTTTCCGCGCCATGAAATGAATGCTTGGTAAAAACCCGCAAAGCATGGCATAATCATGGGCTTGCAGACGCACAAGGGTGCGCGGCATTTGTACATCTACCTCACACTTTTGGATTCCGCCTTCGGAGTCACCGCTTCACGCTGAGTTACCAGCTGAACCGCATATTCGTTTGATGGTTGATGTTTTATTAACCATGAACGAAGCCTTCCGCCACGCGGAGGGTTGAGTTGTCCTGTTGCAGTCTTTCTGGCTTGATGGCTTTTAAGCCGGCCGAGACGCGCGCAGGTGATCAGTGAGAAAAACATGACCGATTCTTTTGAGGCTCGTGGCGACTTTTTGCCCGAAACCATTTCATCCGACGCTGCTGAGGCGTCTTTCCATGCCGTGCCGGATTTTTCTGGCGAGCCCGATTCAACCGACGCACCGACGTCTCTTGATGCCGTCATCGCAGAGCCGAACGGCTTTGTGAAGCTGGGTCTGGCCAAGGAACTGCTGCAGGCTGTGGCCGACATGGGTTTCACCCAGCCGACCGCCGTGCAGATGGCGACCATCCCCAAGGCCATGCAGGCCTTGGATCACGACGTCAAGGCCGATCCCAAAGCCAAATTCACCGACTTGCTTGTGTCCAGCCAGACCGGCAGTGGCAAGACCGCCGCCTTCCTGCTGCCCGTGCTGCACACCCTGCTCAAGCAGCAGGAAGAAGCCGAGCGCCATGAGCGTGCCGAGTTCGAGCGCCTGAGCGCCGAGGCCGTTGCCCGTGGCGAGCCGCCGCTGAAAAAACCCAAGCGCAAGGACCCGACCAGTCCGCGCAACTTCAAGGCCGCCACGCCTGGCGCCCTGATTTTGTGCCCAACGCGCGAACTGGCCCAGCAGGTCTGCGCCGACGCGATTGACCTCGTGCGTCATTGCCGCGGCCTGCGCATCGCCAACGTGGTGGGCGGCATTCCTTACCAGTTGCAGATTGCCAAGCTGCAGAACGCCGACCTCGTGGTGGCCACGCCCGGCCGTCTGCTGGACCTGCAGCGCAGCATGCAGATCAAGCTGGACCAGGTGCAGTTCCTCGTGGTGGACGAAGCCGACCGCATGCTGGACCTCGGCTTTGCCGATGACCTGACCGAAGTCAACCAGCTCACCATCGAGCGCAAGCAGACCATGATGTTCAGCGCCACGTTTGCGCCGCGCATCATGCAACTGGCCACGCGTGTCATGCGCACGCCGCAGCGCGTCGAGATCGATTCGCCGCACGAGAAGCACACGTCCATCACGCAGTCGCTGCTGTGGGCTGACAACATGGCCCACAAGCGCAAGCTGCTGGATCACCTGCTGCGCGACACCACCATGAATCAGGCGATTGTTTTTGCCTGCACCCAGGTGGAATGTGATGGCCTGGCCAACGATCTGGTGCAGGAAGGCTTCAGTGCCGTGGCGCTGCATGGCGCGCTGGGCCAGGGCCTGCGCAACCGCCGCCTGATGGCCTTCCGCGATGGTCGCGTGCAGGTGCTGGTGGCCACCGATGTGGCCGCCCGTGGTCTGGACGTGCCCACCATCACGCACGTGATCAACTACGGCCTGCCGATGAAATCCGAAGACTACGTGCACCGCATTGGCCGTACGGGCCGTGCCGGTCGTGAGGGCTCGGCCGTCACGATTGCCGAGTTCCGTGATCGCCGCAAGATCCAGGACATCGAACACTACATGCAGCAGAACCTCAAGCCCAGCGTGATTGCCGGTCTGGAGCCCCAGCAGCGCTTTGCGCCAACGTCGGATCGCCCCCGCGGTAACTTTGGCGGTGGACGCGATGACCGTGGCGGTCGCAGCTTCGGCGGTGGTGGTGGCTATGCAGGCCGCAAGCCTGCCGGTGGCTTCGGTGGTAGCGACCGATTCGGTGGCGCGGGTGGCGGCTTCGGCGGCAACCGTGATGACCGGAGTGCGTCTTTTCAGGGCCGTCCTCCTGCACCGCAAGGCCATCAGTACGCAGACCGTTCCGGTTTCAATGACCGCGGTCCCCGCCGTCAGGACGACCGTGGTTTCGGCGGCGGCAACGCTGGCTTTGCGCCACGTGATGACCGCGGCTTTGGCAATCGCGACGGTTTTGCGCCGCGCCCTGACTTTGCGGACCGCAAGCCGGCTTTTGCCAGGCCAGCCAAGCCTGCCGGCAAGGTGTTTGTGCCGCGTGACGCCGCCAAGAAAGTTGGCAAGTTTTCCAAACCTGTGCGCGACTGATCTGCCCTGAGCGACAGTTGACTGCCTTGGCGGTCACAACATAGAAAAAAGCCGCTGCAGGCTCTAACCTGCAGCGGCTTTTTTTATTTCTGGCGGGAGATCACTCGACCTTGATACCGATCTCCTTGACTACTTTGCCCCAGCGGTCCATTTCCTTGACCATGTAGGCAGACATTGCTTCGGGCGTGGAAGGTGTGGGGTCCACGCCGGCGTCATACAGGGCTTTCTTGGTATCGGGCTCAGCCATGACCTTGGCGATTTCCGAGTTGAGCTTGGTGACGATGTCACGAGGTGTTCCAGCTGGTGCCAGCAAGGCCAGCCACACAGAGGCTTCGTATCCGGCCACGCCGGCCTCCTGCAGCGTCGGCACGTCTGGCAGTTGTGGAATGCGCTTGGAGGTCGTCACCGCCAGCGCCTTCAAGCGACCCTGGGGCACCTGTGCGAGGGCGTTCGGCACGCCGGCAAAGCTGGTTTCCACCACGCCTGCCACCAGGTCGTTGGCTGCACCGCTGCTGCCGCGATACGGCACGTGCTTCAGCGGCGCACCCGTCATCGACACAAACAGGCCGCCCATCAGGTGCTGCGAGCTACCGTTGCCTGACGATGCGTAGTGGATGGTATCTGGCGCTGCTTTGGCCAGCGCGATCAGCTCCTGCACATTCTTGGCAGGCACTTTCGGATTGGCGAGCAGCACGTAAGGCGAGTCCACGAGTTTGGAGACGACCGTGAAACCCTTGATCGGGTCATACGGCATGTTCTTGTAAATCCAGGGGCTGATGACATGGGTGGTCGACACCATCACCAGGGTATAGCCATCAGGTGCAGCCTTGGCCACAAAGTCGGTGCCGATGGTGGAGCCGGCGCCGGCCTTGTTCTCAATCACGAACTGCTGGCCCAGCGAGACCGACAGCTTCTGTCCCAGGATACGGGCCACCACGTCGGTGAAGCCGCCGGGTGCGAAGGGCACGATCAACCTGATCGGCTTGTTGGGATAGGCCTGGGCGAAAGCGCCTGCCGAAGACAGTGAGACTGCAGCGGCGACAAGAACGGAGCGAAAGATGAATTTCATGGTGGTTCAGCCTTTATAAACAGGATCGGGCATGGTGAAGAAACTGTGCAGGATTTGATAGACCATCATGTAGTTCTTCTGCTGGAAGCTGGCATGGGAGATGCCGCGCATCACGCTGAACTGTTTGTTCATGTTGGGCAGAAGCTTGAAGTAGTCAATCAGGTCGTCCATGCTGGCGATGCCGTCGTACTCACCGCGCAGGATGATGGTGGGCACCGTCAGCTTTTTCGGGTCCAGCAGAGGAAGCTTGGAGCACATGTCCACATAGGTGCCGGTGGGCATGGAGTCGTCCAGCGTCAGGATGGCGTCGGCAAAGGCCTCGACCACGGCTGTTTCCACCGTGTCGGGATGGTCGCGCTGGAAGATACTGTGCACGAAGGGGCGGTCAATGGGGCGGCGGTTCTTGGCCAGAAACTCCGGCAGTTTTTTCTTGCGCTGCTCCAGCGTGTGGCTGCCTTCGCCAGTCCATACGAAGGCATCGAGTGCCACTTTGGCGATGCGTTCCGGATGCCGCTCGGTGAAGAGGCCGGCCTTCAGCGCGCCCGACGAAATGCCGTACATCAGCAGCGAGGTGGCGCCGGAGGCCTTCATCGCGTACTCGGTGCCGGCGGCGAGGTCATCGGCGCCGTTACTGATGTCGAAGTTGATGTTGCGGTGCTTGTCCGAGCGTCCGTAACCCTCGTTGTCCATGGTCCAGGTGTCAAAGCCCTGCTCGGCGAACCAGTCCATGGCTGACGACCACGGGCGACCCGGCACATGCAAATCAAACGTTGGCTGCGAGGCCATCGACGAGCCATGCACGAAGAAGATCGTGCCGAGTTTCGGTACTTTCGGCGAAGCTTTTTTCTCCCAGAGGAAGAGTTTTACTTTGCCTTCGGGGGTGTCCTTGTGGGTCCAGTGTTCAACACCGCCGGTCCATGTCACATTGCTCATTCTTCTGTTTTCCTTTTGTTTATTTTGGGTATTCGGTTGTGGGTCGCGCAGTGAATTCAAACGAATCGGTTCTCGATACTGCCGATGCCATCAATTTCAATGCGGACCACGTCGCCGGCCTTGAGGTACTGCGGCGGGTTCAGGCCCATGCCCACGCCAGCAGGCGTGCCGGTGGCAATGATGTCGCCGGGGTAGAGCGTGATGCCGCGCGAGCAGGTCTCAATCAGCGTCGGAATGTCAAAAATCAGGTCGGTGGTCAGTGCGTCCTGGCGCAGCTCGCCATTGACCCAGCCGCGCACGCGGGTGCGGGTGCCATCGAGTTCGTCGGCGGTGACGACCCATGGACCCATCGGGCAGAAAGTGTCGAACGACTTGCCCAGATCCCACTGCGAGTGGCGCATCTGCACATCGCGTGCCGTGACGTCGTTGACGATGGTGTAGCCGAATACATGGCCCATGGCCTTGTCGCGGGCAATGTTGCGGCCACCGCGGCCGATCACCACGGCCAGCTCTGACTCGTAATCAATCTGTTCTGACACGCCAACTGGCAGGGTCACATCGGCCGAGGGACCGACGACACACTCAGGCACCTTGGTGAAGACGATGGGCCAGGCTTCCGGGTTGGTGTTGTTGTTCTTGAAGACCGAACCCGACAGTTCCTTGGCATGGGCGTGGTAGTTGCGGCCCACGCAGAACACATTGCGGCGGGGCACGGGCACGGGTGCTTCCAGTTGCACATCGCTGATGGCCAGGGGCGTGCCACGCCCGTCTGGCAGTTCCAGATCGCCGTCAGGTCCGATCAGCGCGAGCACGCCGCGCTGGGATTGTTGGGGGTCCATCCGGACCGGTGTGACGGACTGGCCATCGGCGGCGACGACACCGACATGGCGTTGTCCGTTCCATTGAAAGGTAGCGAGACGCAAAGTGGTTCCTTGTGAGGATAAAAGCAGAGCTGGTAATTTCACCCAAAATCACCCAATAATCAACCAATTGAATGCGTCAGTAAGGGTATTCTCGGGAAAACACTGAGAAGACAGCTCTCATTGCTGCGCAAAATGTCGAACCAATAACAACCAATTTGTCTGAACTGCCGGCTTCTGGGTGTGCCCAGCACCCGTCTGAATAGCCTGCTTGAATTGTTCATCTCTGAGCCCATGCGAACCACCGACCACGCCCTGGCCCTGCAGGAATCGATTCTGGAAAACCTGAAGTCACGCCGCTGGCGTGCGGGCCACCGCATTCCGACCGAGCGTGACTTCAGTGCCGAGAGCGGGTTGAGCCGCTCGGCCGTGCGCCGGGTGCTGGCCACGCTCAAGGCGCGTGGGCTGATCACGCAGACGGTGGGCAGCGGCACTTATGTCAGCGAACGCATCACGGAACTGCTGGGTACGCTGCCAGACACCGGCGCTGGAAGTGCAGGCAGCGCCACCAGCCCCGCAGACCTGATGAGTGCGCGTCTGGTGCTGGAGCCGGCGATCATCGACATGGTGATTGGCAACGCCACCTCGGCAGATTTTGTGCGAATGGACGAGTGCTGCACCCGCGCTGAAGCGGCGACCACGCTGGAGGATTTCGAGCACTGGGACAGCCGGCTGCACGAGGTGATTGCCGAGGCGGCGCACAACACTTTTGTGGCCAGCGTGTTTCAGCTGATGAACCAGGCCCGCTCGGAAGCCGAGTGGGGCATGCTCAAGCGCCGCAGCGCGACGCCCGAGCGCCGGCTGGAGTACCAGCAAGAGCACCGTGCGCTGGTAGCGGCGCTCAAGCAGCGCGATGCCGATCAGGCCAAGTCGCTGTGCATGGCGCATCTGGTGCACGTGCGCAGCAACATGCTAGGGTACTGAAACGCCGTACGGGTCACGCTGAAAGCGAGACCCGATCCGCGCTCAGTTCATGCCGTTGCGGCTGGCCAGTTCGACGAACAGGCCCGAGTGGTCCAGGTCGGTCAGGCCGTGCTCCACGCCGTCGGCGTAGAGCTGTTCAAACAGTTGGGTGATGGGTGCTTCAAAGCCGATTTCCTCGGCCGTCGCCAGGGCGTTGCGCATGTCCTTGAGCTGGATGGACAGGCGCGCGCGCGCAGCAAAGTCGCGCTCCACCATGCGCTGGCCATGCACCTGCAGGATGCGGCTGTCGGCAAAGCCGCCGGTGATGGCTTCCTTGACCTTGGCCATGTCGGCGCCGCCCTTGGTGGCAAACAACAGCGCTTCGGCCACCGCACCGATGGTGATGCCCACAATCATCTGGTTGGCCAGCTTGGTGAGCTGGCCCGCGCCATGCGACCCCACGTGCGTGGCCCGGCCAAACACCCGAAAGACAGGTAAGGCGCGTTCGAATTCGCTGGCTTTGCCGCCGACCATGATGACTAGCGTGCCGGCCTCGGCGCCGCCCGTGCCACCGGATACCGGTGCATCCAGATGGGCAACGCCGCTGGCGCCCAGGCGTGCCGCGTGGTCGCGTGCCTCGCGGGGTTTGATGGAGGCCATGTCGATGAACAGCGAGCCCGGCTTCATCGCAGCGGCCACGCCTTGCGCGAACAGCACATCTTCCACCACCGCGCCATTCTCCAGAATGGCCACCACGAGGTCGGCGTTCGCTACGGCGCTGCGTGCGTCGGCATGGACCGTTGCGCCCAGTGCCGCCAACGGTGCCGCCTTATCGGTGGAGCGGTTCCACACCTGCAGTGCATGGCCAGCTTCGCAAAGGCGCCGCGCCATCGGCAAGCCCATGGCCCCGGTGCCGAGGAAGGCGATGGTCATTGGTTGGGGGGCGTGTGCAGTGGTCATCTTGTATTGAGTCTGAGTGGCCTGTCATCATGACGCAGGCGCGCGGTGAAGGCTGTCAGGCAGCTTTCTGAGCAGCCTAACGAAAAGTAAGAAGTGAAATGACCTGAAGCAGCCTTGAGATGGCCGGACGCGCGTCCAGCCGATCCGTCAGGCGTCATCAGGTAATGGTCGGGTGGTGGTCAGGGCTACGATTCAGGCCGCTTTTTTCATCGCTGGCGAGAACATGGTTTCCATCTCGTGGCGGACCTTGTAGGCGTCGGTTTGCGTGTCCATTGCAACGTCGTCCCACGACAGGCTTTGGCCCTTCTTCACCGGCCGCACCACCTTGACCTGATGCGCCAGGCCCAATGGCAGGCCGCCCATCTTCAGCGAAGTGGCTGCTGGCAGAAGCTTGCCCCAGACGGTGTAGCCGCCTTCGCCGTCCAGCATCTCGCCCGGCTGCAGGTCGCGTTTGGCAGTGGCCACCACATCGGCGTTCCAGCAGGTGGCGACGCCGGTCGGCTCGCCGCGCAGTGCCACGCTGGCCACTGACACACCCACCTCCAGCCCGATCAGGTGCCAGCGCTTGTACAGCGTGAAGTAACGCCCGCTCGGATCGGTGTGGGCGTTGTATTCCTCAAAGCAGTTCTTGATGTATTCGGTCTCCGCTTCCACGGTGACCCACACGCCCATGCGGATGTCGTAGGGGATCTCGCGGCCGTTGGCTTCCAGCGAGGAAATCACCTCTACCATGCCCTTGCGCTCCAGCACGCCGCCTTCACTGATGGGTCGGGTGACAAAGGGAATGTCTTCGACGCTGGCCGGCGGGTAGAGCAGGCCGTTGCTCGGAACCGTGAGGCCAGTGGCGTTGGCCACGGCGGTGGACTCAATCGACGGCTTGGAGCCATCGAGAAAGCTGTTGAACATCTTCGGATTCAGCCCGCCGCGCGTGGCTTGCTCGGGTGTCAGGCCGTAGTTGCCCCACACGGTGTCGGGCGTGGATTCGCAGAAGTGCGGCAGCCACTTGTGGCCCCGGCCGGCCGCAACCACCGGAAAGCCGCAGGTGCGGGCCCAGTCCACCAGATCGCAGATGAGTGCGGGCTGGTCGCCGAACGCGAGCGAATACACCACGCCAGCCTCGGCCGCCTTGCGCGCCAGCAGCGGCCCGCAGAAGGCGTCGGCCTCCACCGTCACGTTGACCACATGCTTGCCGTGGGCGAAGGCCTTCAGGCAGTGCTCAACCGCTGCAATCGGGTTGCCGGTGCATTCCACAACGATGTCGATCTGCGGGTGTGCGACCACCGCCTGCCAGTCGTCAGTGATCCAGGTCGCGCCGGTCTTGATCGCCGCTTGCGCCGACTCGGCCTGCGTCATGGCCGGGTCCCAGCCGACGCGCGCCAGGTTCACCTTGGCCGCAGCGGGTGACAGGTCGGCAATTGCGACCAGGTGCACACCGGGTGTGCGGGGGACCTGAGCGAGGTACATGGAGCCGAATTTGCCGGCGCCGATCAGGCCGATGCGGACGGGTTTGCCGTCTGCAGCGCGTTGCTGGAGTTTGGTGTAAAGGTTCATATCACTTTCTCTGATGCGCTCTGCGCAACCTGGACGTTGGTGTGGTGTGTAAATCCTGCCGTGCGATCACCGTGGAACTGGCTTTGCCAGGCCACGGGTGATGCCCCTGGAGGGGGAGGCCGCTACACGAAGTGAGCGGCAACGGGGGGAGCCATGTCAAGCCGCCTTGCGTTGGGGTGCAATTTCTTCCATCGAGGTCTGCAGTGCACTCGCGGGAATGCCGTCTTTCCAGGGCAGATCAACCGGGTAATCCTTCAGCAGACAGTCATCTGGCAGCGTGGTGATGGGGGTGAAGTCGCGGTGGGCGATGTATTCCGGCCGTTTGTGGCGACGGATGTGGTTGCTGACCGCGCACAGGCTCAAGTACACGCTCACCCGGTTGAAGGGCGACAGGTTGCTGCCTGAAGCGTGCACCAGGCAGGAGTGGAAAAGAATCATCGAGCCGGCCGGGCCCTTGGGGCTGACGATACCGCCTTGCTTGCCGCCAGCGCGCTGCACCAGTTGGCGGATCAGGTCGTTGTCGACCGTCCACAGCGGATAGCTGGTGGTGGTGAGGTCGTGTTTGGCATCAACCACGCCCTTCTTGTGGCTGCCGGGGATGAACATCAGCGGGCCGTTGTGTTCGGTCACATCGTCAAGAAAAATCGCGACGTTCATGGCGCGCTCGGTGGGCATCATGTCGTCGTTCAGCCAGGTGCCGTAGTCCTGGTGCCACTGCCACACATCGCCCTCGAAGGCCATCTTGCCGTTGATCTTGAACTGGTGCATGTAGAGCTGCTCGCCGAGCAGGTCTTCCACCGGCTCGATCATGCGCGGGTGGCGGCCGAGCTTGGCAAACGGCTCGCTGTACATGTGTGCGGCAAAGTTGGTGCGCACCGCGTCCTTGCCTTTTTCACGCACGTTGTAGGCTTCGCGCCGGCTGTAAAGCTCCGGTACCGCTTCGTTGAGTGTCTGTGTCTCTTCTGGCGTGAACAGCCCGGGGAAGAAGAGGTAGCCCTCGCGGTCGAATTCGGCAAGCTGTTCCGGGGTGAGTCTCATGGTGTCTCCTGGTGTGTGGTGTGGTGGCGTATTGGCGTATTGGTGTGTTGGTGTTCAGGGAGCCGCTTGTGCCGGCTGCTGCAGCGCGCTGGTGAGCAGTCGCGCGAGGTTGTAGCCTGCGTCTTCCCCGTGCTGGCGGATCAACGATTCGGCGCGCTCTTCGTCGCCCGCCGCGATGGCCCTGGCAATCGCTTCGTGTTCATCCCAGATGGATTCGCGCATGGTCGACACCTGCAGCACCGCGCCCATGGCCCGGCGGATGTGCTGCCAGTGCAACTGGGCGCTTTGTGCAATCAGCGGGTTGCCCGAGGCGGCGTAGATCGCGCCGTGAAAGTCGGCATCGGCGGTCATCATGGCCTTGACGTCGTTGCCGCGTGCAGCAGCGCGTCCGCGCGTGATCAGTGCTGGATCCAGTTGCGTTCGGCAGCGCGCGGCCAGTCGGGCAGCCAGCGCATCCAGCGCGCTGCGGACCTGGTAAATCTGCGCCAGCCAGCCCACATTGAGCGGCGCGACCAGCACGCCGCGCCCGGGCGCATCGAGCACAAATCCGTCTTTTTTCAGCAGCCGCAGCGCCTGCAGCACTGGCTGGCGCGACACCGCCAGACTCTCGGCGATGTCTTCCTGCGTGATGCGGACGCCCGCCGGCATCACGCCTTCGCTGATGGCGTCCAGCAGGCTGCGGTAGACCTGATCCACCAGGTCAGGTGTGGCTTCAATTTGGGTGAGGGGTGTCATCGCTGCATCTCTGTATACAGAATACAGAGGGGTGGGTAGATTGGTCCGGGGGTTTACCCTTGGCTGTGCGATCAGGCGGGCTGTGTGCCAAGATAAAGGCTAAAGGCGGCTGCAGTCGCCAGCCAGCCCCATGGACTATTTCAGGAGACCCGATGACCGCTTACGAACCTGCCTGGCTGGACCGGATGTACAACAACCGTGCCTTGGTACCAGAGCACGCGGCCTATTTCGCCCGCTGGAAGGACAGCTCCGAGGCCGTGCGCCGTTCGCAGCCCTCTACGCTGGATGTGGCTTTCGGCGACAGCGCAGGCCAGAAGCTCGACGTTTTTCCTGCAGTCGGCGCAGTGCCCGCGCGTGGCGCGCCGGTCATGGTGTTCATTCACGGCGGTTACTGGCGCTCGCTCGACAAGGCCGACCATTCCTTCGTGGTTCCTGCCTTCGCCTCGGCCGGTGTGTGCGTGGTGGTGCCCAATTACGACCTGTGCCCGGCGGTGACGATTCCCGACATCACCCTGCAGATGGTGAGCGCACTGGCATGGACTTGGCGACATGTGGCCGAATTTGGCGGTGACCCGAACCGCATTACCGTCGTCGGGCATTCAGCAGGCGGGCATCTGGCCGCCATGATGCTGGCCTGCCTGTGGTCGCAGTACGCGAAGGACCTGCCCAAAGACCTGGTGAAGAACGCGTTGTCGATCTCCGGCCTCTACGATCTCGACCCGGTGATGCACACACCTTTTCTCAAGGACTCCCTGCGCCTGACGCCGCAGCAGGTGCTGCAGGCCAGCCCGGCCTGGATGCCAGCGCCACCGCGCGGTGTGCTCTACACCGTGGCAGGCGCCAGCGAGAGCGATGAATTTCTGCGCCACAACGCCTTGATTGAAAAGGCCTGGGGACCGAAGACTGTGCCGCTGCGCGAGGCCCTGCTGGGGTTGGACCACTTCAGTGTGGTCGATGCGCTGGCCCGGCCATCGCACCGCTTGCACCAGTTGGCGATGGACCTGATCTGGAAAACAGCGCGATAGCTTGGATGAAGCAGGTGCCTGATATCGGCGGCCCCGGCGTCACATCAGTAGGTGCTCACCCGCGTTGTCGCCGCCCAGAATCACATAGTTGACCTTGCGGATGTCCATCAGCCGGGTGCCGCCAGCGTAGCTGATGGAGGATTGCACGTCTTCCTCCATCTCGCGCAGCGTGTCGGCCAGCTTTCCCTTGATGGGCTCCAGGATGCGCTTGCCTTCCACGTGCTTGTACTCGCCCTTGTTGAAATCGCTGGCGCTGCCGTAGTACTCCTTGAACAGCTCGCCGTCCACCTCAACCGTGCGGCCCGGTGATTCTTCGTGGCCCGCGAACAGCGAGCCGATCATCACCATGGTGGCGCCGAAGCGCACGCTCTTGGCGATGTCGCCATGGCTGCGGATGCCGCCGTCGGCAATGATGGGTTTGGTGGCCACGCGGGCACACCACTTGAGCGCGCTCAATTGCCAGCCGCCGGTGCCAAAGCCGGTCTTGAGCTTGGTGATGCAGACCTTGCCCGGGCCCACGCCGACCTTGGTGGCATCGGCGCCCCAGTTCTCCAAATCAATCACCGCCTCGGGCGTGGCCACGTTGCCGGCGATCACGAAGGCCTTGGGCAGGTGCTGCTTGAGGTAGCCGATCATGTTCTTCACGCTGTCAGCATGGCCGTGGGCAATGTCGATGGTGATGTACTCGGGTGTCAGGCCAGCGGCGACCAGCTGGTCCACCGTGTCGTAGTCGGGTTTCTTCACGCCCAGCGAGATCGACGCATACACGCCCTTGGCGTGCATGTCCTTGACGAACTGCACGTTGTCCAGGTCGAAGCGGTGCATCACGTAGAAGTAGCCAGCCTGCGCCATCCAGATGCAGATAGCCTCGTCCACCACCGTCTTCATGTTGGCCGGTACCACCGGAATACGGAAGGTGCGCCCGCCCAGCGTCACGCCGGCGTCGCATTCCGAGCGGCTGTCCACGCGGCATTTGCGCGGCAGCAGCAGGACGTTGTCGTAGTCAAAAATTTCCATGATCCCAAGCTCCTGAAAAACTGTTGATGAACAGAAGGCGCTTGGACTGGCCCGGTGCTGTGATGCGCTGCTGTCCGGTGTGCGGAGAAAGCGCAAAAACAAAACCGGGCGCAATTGCTTGGGCCCGGTGATTGATTCTAGGCCTGTGCGGCCTGGTGTGGAATGGCTCCTATCGTATAGCCCTTATATGGGTTGCGCGATGGCCTAGGGCTTGTTAACGCCATTTTTGCAAGATGCGTTGCGAGTCAAAAAGGCATTGGGCAAGGCGCAAAACGCGGTCGGGGTAGGCCCCCGACAAGGCTTTGCAACGCCGCCCAGTGTCTTTTTGATCGCAACCCGGAGGGAACGGTATGAAAACAGCGCCACTCGGCGTTGCACGGCTTGCCCAGACGCCCGGTCTGGGCTGCGCCCTGCGCCTTGATTGGCACTGTTTTCATGCCGTTCGCATTTGCAAAAATAGCGTTAACAAGCCCTAGTTGGTGGTCTCGCAGCGCGACTGCGCGGCAGCCACCACCTGCCCGCGGGCATCTTCCACCCAGCCGATCACGCGCAGCCGCTCCGACTTGGCGCCCGGCGGGATGTTCATGGCACGGGATTCGAAAAATCGGTCAGGTGCATCGGCAGCCAGTGGTTTGCGGCCGTCAAAGGGCGTTTGCAGCAGGTTGCGAACCAGATTGCGCTCGGTGGGTGAGCCCTCGGTGCCTGCGGGCAGTGTCTCCACCAGCGCCAGCCAGGCCGTCCATTGCTGGCCTTTGGCGCTCTTGGGAATGGGTTGTAGCTCGATGGAGGCGCCCACGTAATCGGCGACCGGTGTGCCATGCGAAACACGCAGCGCGCTACCTTGCACTGGTTTGACGACTCGCACGGCGGTACTGGTTTTGGCGGGGAGCTTTTGGCGCAGGGCCTGCAGGCGCAGCAGCGCATCGCGTGTGGCTACTGCCGACAGCGGCGCATCTTCGCCCTTGCTGCCGGGGGCGACCCAGTCCAGTGCCACCTGATTCGCGGCGGCTTTCGGCGTGTCGGGCGCGATCCAGCAACTGGCGCAATCGGCGTTGATGAAACGCTCCATCAGCTGTACCGGCTGCGCCTGGCCGTCGCTGGCGCAGAAGGATTGGGCGTTCACGCCCGTGCTGATGGCTGCGAGGGCGAGGGTACCGATCAGGGTTGAAGCGGAAGTGCGCAAGGTGTTCATCGGGGCTTTCCACACTTTCTACAATGAGGGATGTCTTCAGCAGTCGCGCCAAACTCTCCGCTCTTACAAAATCTTAACCCGGAGCAGCTTGCGGCGGTGACCCTGCCCGCCACCCACGCCCTGATCCTGGCGGGCGCCGGCTCAGGCAAGACGCGGGTGCTGACCACCCGTATCGCCTGGCTGCTGCAGACCGGGCAGGTGTCGCCCGGTGGCATTCTGGCGGTGACCTTCACCAACAAGGCCGCCAAGGAAATGCTGGCCCGCCTGTCGGCCATGCTGCCAGTCAATGTGCGCGGCATGTGGATCGGCACCTTCCACGGGCTGTGCAACCGGTTTTTGCGGGCCCATTACAAGCTGGCCAACCTGCCGTCGACCTTCCAGATTCTGGACACGCAGGACCAGCTCTCGGCCATCAAGCGCCTGTGCAAGCAGTTCAACATCGATGACGAGCGTTTTCCGCCCAAGCAGTTGATGTGGTTCATCGCCGGCAGCAAGGAAGACGGCCTGCGCGCCAAGGACATTCCGGCGCGTGACGAGGAAAGCCGCAAGAAGGTCGAAATCTATGCGCTCTATGAAGAGCAATGCCAGCGCGAAGGCGTGGTCGATTTCGGCGAGCTGATGCTGCGCAGCTACGAGCTGCTGCGCGATAACACCGCAGTGCGCGAACATTACCAGCGGCGCTTTCGCCACATCCTGATTGACGAGTTCCAGGACACCAACAAGCTGCAGTACGCGTGGATCAAGATGCTGGCTGGGCAGGGCGCCGATGCCGCGCCGGCGAGCGCGGGCATGCCAGGCGGGTCAGTCGTGGCAGTGGGCGATGACGACCAGAGCATTTACGCCTTTCGCGGCGCGCGGGTTGGCAACATGGCCGACTTTGTGCGCGAGTTCAGTGTGCAGCAGCAGATCAAGCTGGAGCGCAATTACCGCAGCTTCGGCAACATCCTCGATTCAGCCAACGAGCTGATCAGCCACAACAGCAAGCGCTTGGGCAAGAACCTGCGCACAGAAGCCGGGCCTGGCGAGCCGGTGCGGGTGTACGAGTCGACCAGCGACTTCGCCGAAGCCCAGTGGTTTGTTGACGAGGTCAAGCAACTGGTGCGCGATGGCAGCCAGCGCAAAGAGATCGCACTGCTCTACCGCAGCAACGCGCAGAGCCGCGTGATGGAAACCGCGCTCTTCAATGCCGGCGTGCCTTACCGTGTGTATGGCGGGCTGCGCTTTTTCGAGCGTGCCGAGATCAAGCATGCGCTGGCCTACCTTCGCCTGCTGGAGAACCCGCACGACGACACCAGCTTTCTGCGCGTCGTCAACTTCCCGCCGCGCGGCATTGGCGCGCGCACCATCGAGCAGTTGCAGGATCTGGCGCGCAGCGCGGGCTGCTCACTGCATGACGGCGTGAGCGCTGTGCCCGGCAAGGCCGGCACCAATCTCGGCGCCTTTGTGGCCAAGCTGGACGTGCTGCGTGAGCAGACCACGGGTGCCACGCTGCGTGAAATCATTGAGTTGGTGCTGCAGCACAGCGGCCTGGAGGAGCACTACAAGCTGGACAAGGAAGGCCAGGACCGGCTGGAGAATTTGGCCGAACTGGTGAACGCGGCCGAGTCTTTTGTGAGCCAGGAAGGCTTTGGCCGCGATGCGGTGGCGCTACCGGTCGATGAACTGGGCGGCCGGGGCTCGGCCCCGCGGTCGCTCGCGCAATCACCGGCCAGCCAGGGGCTGGATGCCTCGTCACCGGTGCTGGATGAACCCTTGCCCGAGGCACTGGCGCCCGATCTGGAAACCGGCGAAACGCTGTCGCCGCTAGCAGCTTTTCTCACGCATGCTGCGCTGGAGTCTGGCGATAACCAGGCCCAGGCCGGGCAGGATGCGGTGCAACTGATGACGGTGCATTCGTCGAAAGGCCTTGAATTTGACTGCGTGTTCATCACCGGTCTGGAGGAGGGGCTGTTCCCGCACGAGAACTCGATGAGCGACCCCGACGGGCTGGAGGAAGAGCGCCGCCTGATGTACGTGGCCATCACCCGGGCCCGCAAGCGCCTCTACCTCAGCCATTCGCAGACGCGTATGTTGCACGGGCAGACGCGCTACAACCTCAAAAGCCGGTTTTTTGACGAACTGCCTGAAGCGGCGCTCAAATGGATCACCCCGAAGAATCAGGGCTTCGCATCCGGCCTGGGCGGCAGTTCAGACGGCTGGCGCGGCGCTGGCCATACCGGTGCCTCGGGGGGGCGTGGGGACTGGGCCAGCAGCGTGTTTTCTTCGCGGGCAGGTGGTGCCGAGCGCTTTGCCAACCCGCCGGTGCCGCCGCAGAAAAACGAGCCAGCGCATGGCCTCAAGAGCGGCATGAATGTGTTTCACGCCAAGTTCGGCGAGGGCAAGGTGATGATGCTGGAAGGCAGCGGCGACGACGCGCGTGCCCAGATCAATTTCACCCGGCACGGCGTGAAGTGGCTGGCCCTGAGCGTGGCCAAACTCACGGTGGTGTGACCGCTGCCTTGCCACAGTCACCGTGGGTAGTTACTTGTTCTTGGCCTTGTAGTCGGCCACTGCCTTGGCCAGGTCGACGTATTCCTCGCAGGTGTCGTTGCCGCAGATCAGCTTGAGCTGCGCCAGGTGCTCTTCGGCCTTGGCGGGCTGTTTGGACATCAGGTAAGCCTCGCCGATGTACTCGTGAGCACCCTTGTGCTTGGGGTTCAGCTTCAGCGCGGTGTTGTAGTGCTCGAAAGCCTTGGGCAAATCCGGCGTGGCCTGCTTGCGATAGGAGTAGGCCAGCAGGTTGTGGGCATCGGCGTTGCCCGGCCGCTCGCGGACTTCCACCGTCAGTTCGGCAATCGATTTGCGCCAGTCACCGGCACGGACCGCATCGCGCGCTGCGCTCATGCGGTCGGGCTTGGCTGCCGGGGCAGGCTCTGCCGCAGGGGCGGAAGTCCAGCCGTCGGCAGCCATTGCCGGGCTTGCTAGCATGCTGACAGCGATGGCACAGGCCAGCCAGGCACGGTGCGGCGCTGGGGGAGTGGTGCGGTGCGTTGGAGCGGGCATGAAAACTCTCCTTCAAAGGCGTTGGTGTTGTGGGCAAGAACAGAAACCGGGGCCATGGGCTGGCGATGCGACCAGCCATTTGCTGCGCAGCTTACCCGCTGGATACGCCAGCCGCGGCCCGGCGGTTTCGATACCTCAGTAACCCATGGTGCCTTTGCCGTCGGGCGTGCCTTTGCGGCCCATGACTTGCCAGTAGGTGCGCTGGTTGATCAGTCCGGCCAGCAATTCCAGTTCTTCGTCGGTGTGATTCAGATAGCCTGCGGGGCGGATGACGGGCGTCGCGCCAGCGGGCGCCTCGGCCCAGAACGACTGGTGGTAGTCCGACCGCGACACGGCTTTGGTGCCGCCGGCGTCAAGGTCCACGGTGCCGTAGCAGTTGCAGAAATAGGTGCGATCTTCACCGGGGGGGATCTCGGTGTAGACCCCGGTGCCGCGTATGCCCGCGGTGAGCGTCGGCGTGATGACGCTGCGGCTGCCGCCCTTGTTCCAGACGCTGGCGACGGCGCCGGTCAGGATGCGCAGCATGCTGACCGCGCTGAGCGTGCTGCCCCGCTCCACCGTCATGCGCGTGTTCTGCCGCACCAGAAATGACGCATTGCCCAGCGCAAACACAAGGCGTGAACCTGGCCCGGTCTGGATCTGGTCGCCGGTCTGTATCGTCTGGCCGGGTACCAGCCGGTTGCCGTTGAGCAAAGCATCGCCGCTGAGCTCCACGATGTTGCTGCGTTGCTGCGCGATGGCCGCCGGCAGCCCCCCCATCGCCAGCCAGGCTGCGGCGGCACGCAAGGTGTCGCGCCGCTGAAACCACAGAACTTCTTTTTCGTCGCGGCCTCGCAGCAGGTGCTGGGTCATGCAGGGTCTCCCGGGTTGATGGCGCTGGTTTATTGCGCTGTCGCAGGTGCGTCTTCAGGGGGCTCGTCAGACGTGGCCACGAAGCTATCACGAAACGTGAAGTAAATCGAGGTGAAAAACATCGCCACGATCACCAGTGCAATGGGGAACATGGCCACAGTGGCAAACGTCGGGTTGCCGAGGGCGATGGACAGCAACGCCACGACGATGGCAGCACCGACAAACACCCCCACCCATGCCAGGCCGAACACGGTGAGCGCGGCAAAATTCTTGTAGCAGGCCATCAGGCTGAAGAACAGGCTCTTGACCGGCGAGATGCCGTGCCAGTGAACCAGTGCAGGCGCGTGCCAGAACAGCAGGGATAGCGGCAGATAAAGCAGCATGGACGCCCACATGGCCGCCTGAAAGTTGCCTTGTCTCACCATGTCTTCAGTGATTTTTCCGCCCACCAGATAGAGCTTGGCAAACTGGCCGCCGTCAAAAAGCGCCGAAATCGCCATCAGCGCCAGAAACCCGACCGCGTACAGGGCGCCCAGCACCATCATGGCCCGCACCCGCTGCTGCCCGGCACGGAAGGCGCTGATGAGGATGGACGGCATGGGGAACTTGCCTTTGGTCGCCTCCTGCGTGGCGGCCATCAGTCCCAGTGTGGCTGCAGGCAGCAGCGCCAGCGCGAGCGCTGCCCCCAGAAACGGCAACAGGCTGGCCAGCGACAGCATCGCCATGAACATGAAAAACAGTCCCGTCATGGCCAGCGGCTGTTGGGCAAAGGTCTTGATGCCCAGTTTGACCCAGACCAGGCCGGTGCGGGCGGGAACGATGTTGAGTTTCATGGTGGGAACAGGTTGGTGTGGTGGAGGCCGATTTGGTTCCAGCCGAGGTGCCGCAGACCAGAAGTCGCAACCCTCCAGTTTGCCTGATGGTTGGCCGGCGAACCGTTACAGCATGAAAGGCTGCAACTGGCGCTGGCGCAGCACGCGCTCAAAATGGGTGGGGTCGTGCGCCTTCAGCACCGCCGCTTCGCGCGGCAGGTGAAAGTCCCACAGCCGAGAAATCCAGAAACGCAAGGCGCCAGCGCGCTGCAGGGCTGGCAGCAAGGTGCGCTCCTGTGCGGTGAGAGGTCGCACGCTTTCGTAGGCAGACACAAAGGTCTGGGCCCGGTCGGCTGCGAGTGCGCCGGTGCCCAGATCCACGCACCAGTCGTTCAGGCACACGCCGATGTCAAACAGGAAGGTGTCGCAGCCGGCGAAGTAGAAGTCAAAAAAACCGGTGAGCTGGCCATCTTCAAACATCACGTTGTCGCGGAACAGGTCGGCATGCACCGGGCCACGCGGCAGGCTGCGGTAGCCCGATGAGGCAGCGATGTGGTTCTGGTAGGCCAGCTCGCCAAGAAGCAGGCTGCGCTGGTCAGGTGTGATGTGCGGCAGGACCACCGGCACGGTCTCGTTCCACCAGGGCAGGCCGCGCAGGTTGGGTTGCTGGCGCGGGTAATCGAGGCCCGCCAGATGCATGCGGGCCAGCATCTCGCCGACCCCCGCGCAATGGGCGGTGGTGGGTGCCAGTTCACTGTGGCCGCGCAGCCGGTTCACGACGGCGGCCGGCTTGTCCTTCAGCCGGTGAAGAATCTCACCCTTGGTGTTGGCTGCAGGGTCGGGCACCGGAATGCCGCGGCCGGCCAGATGCTTCATCAGGTGAAGGTAAAAGGGCAGTTGCTCGAAAGTCAGCCGCTCGAACAGCGTCAGCACATGCCGACCCTGGTCGGTGTCAACAAAGTAATTGGTATTTTCAATGCCGCCCGATGCGCCCTGGATGGCCTGCAGCTGCCCCAGATCGAGTGTGTGAAGAAAGGCGGCAGCCTCGTCAAACGAGACTTCGGTGAATACGGCCATGCCTGAAACTGAATCCTGAACGGGGGAGGGGGCTGGAAAAAGCGGAAGCGAAACTCGCGCGCGCGAGGCTCAGAACTTCAGGAAATTCCAGACGCGCTTGCCATTGGTCTCGCCACCAGCCGCCGCCGGGGCGGTTCCGCGAGCGCCTTCGGCTGGCTTGACCTCATAGGCCGGCACATCGGTTTTGGGCTGCACGGTAATCTGCTGGGTTTCGCCACCCACGCGGAGTTCATCGATGCGCGAACCGGCGTCTTCGGTGCGGATGCGTTTGATCGTCTGATTGGCCTTGCTTGCGCCGCCCGAGGGCTGTGCGTCTGCCGGGGGCGGGACCACCACCTTGGCCGGTGCGGCAGCCGGTGCCTGCGCCCAGGCGCCCGCCAGGGGCGACAAGGCAAGCGCAGTGAACAGCGGGAGGCAGAGCAGGGTGCGGTGAGCGGTCTTCATGTCTGCATTGTAGGCTTGCCTGCTGCCCGTGACCATGCCTGGCACCCCTCTGGTTTCTGCGGGCGAGCGACCAGAACCCGCCCTGGATATCCCTGACAATGAAGGCATGAGCTCCGACAAGAAAACACTGCTGCTGGTGGACGGTTCCAGTTACCTCTACCGCGCCTTTCATGCCATGCCCGATTTGCGGGCCGTCCCAGGCGACCCGACCAGTCCGGCCACAGGCGCCATACGCGGCATGATCAACATGATGCAGAGCCTGCGCAAGGAAGTGCGGGCCGATTATGTGGCCTGCGTTTTCGATGCCAAAGGCCCGACCTTCCGCGATGCCTTGTATCCGCAGTACAAGGCCAACCGCTCACCCATGCCGGACGACCTGCGTGCGCAGATTGAGCCAATCCACGAGGTGGTGCGCATTCTGGGCTGGAAGGTGCTGGACGTCCCTGGTGTCGAGGCCGACGACGTCATCGGTACGCTGGCCGTGACCGCCGCCGGCCAGGGCATCGAGGTGATTGTCTCCAGCGGCGACAAGGACCTGAGCCAGCTGGTCAACGAACACATCACCATCATCGACACCATGAACGGCAAGCGGCGTGACGTCGCCGGTGTGACCACCGAGTTCGGCGTGCCGCCATCGCTGATGGTGGACTACCAGACGCTGGTCGGCGATGCGGTGGACAACGTGCCTGGCGTCGAAAAAGTGGGTCCGAAGACGGCAGCCAAGTGGCTGCAGGAATACGGCTCGCTCGACGCGCTGGTCGCACGCGCGGGCGAGATCAAGGGCGTGGCGGGCGAGAACCTGCGCAAGGCGCTGGACTGGCTGCCCCAGGCGCGGGCTTTGCTGACCATCAAGACTGACTGCGAGCTGGACGGCTTCATCGACGGCTTGCCGGCACTCGATGCGATCCGCATCGGTGCGATGGACGCAGAAGCGCTCAAGGCCTTTGGTGAGCGCTACGGCTTCAAGGGCCTGGTGCGATCGCTGGGCGGGGAGGAATCGGCGCGCGCCGAGCCTGCTGAAGTTGCTGCAAAGAGCGCTTCCAAAGACTCTGCAAAACCCTCGGCCAGCCATTCGCCGGGGCTGTTTGACGAGCCGGCAGAGGCCAGCGAATCGACGCCGGCGGTGGCGCCGCGTGTGTCCAGCCTGAAGTACGACACGGTACTGACCCGGGAAGCATTGGACGCGTGGCTGGCCAGGATCAACAGCGCCGAACTGGTGGCACTTGACACTGAAACCACCTCGCTCGACGAGATGCATGCCCAGATTGTGGGCATCAGCTTCAGTGTGACGCCCGGCGAGGCGGCCTACATCCCGCTGACGCACGACTATCCCGATGCGCCTGCGCAATTGCCGCGTGACGAGGTGCTGGCGCGCCTCAAGCCTTGGCTCGAGAACCCTGCCAAAGCCAAACTCGGCCAGCACGTCAAGTACGACCGCCACGTGTTTGCCAACCACGGCATCGAGGTGCAGGGCTATGTGCACGACACCATGCTGCAAAGCTATGTGCTTGAAGTGCACAAGCCGCACGGTCTGGCCAGCTTGGCCGAGCGGCATCTGGGACGCAGCGGCATCAATTACGAAGACCTGTGCGGCAAGGGCGTGCACCAGATCAAGTTCAACCAGGTCGAAATCGCCAAGGCGGCCGAGTATTCGTGTGAAGACTCGGACCAGACGCTGGACGTGCACCGCGTGCTATGGCCCCAGCTGCAAGCCGACGACAAGCTGCGTTTCGTTTACGAGCTGGAAATGCAGAGCAGCGAAACGCTGTACCGCATCGAGCGCAACGGTGTGCTGATCGACGCGCCGACGCTGGCGAAACAGAGTGGCGAGCTGGGTGCCCGCATCCTGCAGCTGGAGACGGAGGCGCATGAGCTGGCTGGCCAGCCTTTCAATCTGGGCAGCCCCAAACAGATTGGCGAGATTTTCTTTACCAAGCTCGGCCTGCCGGTGGTCAAGAAAACGCCCAGCGGCGCGCCCAGCACCGATGAAGAAGTGCTTGAAAAGCTGGCGGAAGACTACCCGCTGCCCGCAAAGATTCTGGAGCACCGGGGGCTGTCCAAACTCAAGGGCACCTACACCGACAAGCTGGCCCAGCTGGCGCATCCACGCACCGGCCGCGTGCACACCCACTATGCGCAGGCGGTAGCGGTGACAGGCCGGCTGTCCAGCAACGACCCGAACCTGCAGAACATTCCGGTCAAGACGACCGAAGGGCGCCGCGTCCGCGAGGCCTTCGTGGCGCCCAGCGGCAGCGTGATCGCCAGTGCCGACTATTCGCAGATCGAGCTGCGCATCATGGCCCACATCAGCGAAGACGTGGCCTTGCTGCGCGCCTTCACCGATGGTCTGGATGTGCACCGCGCCACCGCCGCCGAAGTGTTCGGGGTGCCGGTGGACCAGGTCAGCAGCGAGCAGCGCCGCTATGCGAAAGTCATCAACTTCGGGCTGATCTACGGCATGAGCAGCTTTGGCCTGGCGCGCAACCTCGGTATCGAGACCAAGGCCGCAGCGGCTTACATCGACAAGTACTTCCAGCGCTACCCGGGTGTGAAGCGCTACATGGACGAAACCCGGCTGTCGGCCAAGAGCAAGGGCTATGTCGAGACCGTCTTTGGCCGACGCCTGTATTTGCCCGAGATCAACTCACCCAACGCCCCACGCCGCGGCGGCGCCGAGCGGGCTGCCATCAACGCCCCCATGCAGGGCACGGCAGCCGATCTGATCAAGCTCAGCATGAACAAGGTGCAACAGGTGCTCGACAGCGAAAAGCGCGCCACCAAAATGATCATGCAGGTGCACGACGAACTGGTGTTCGAGGTGCCTGAAGCGGAAGTCGAGTGGGTGCGAACCGAAATTCCGCGGCTGATGGCAGGCGTGGCTGACCTGAAAGTGCCCCTGCTTGCTGAAATCGGGTTCGGGCCCAACTGGGATAAAGCCCATTGATTAAGCTCATTGACGGGTGGCCGTCGCAGCCCCGGCAGTTCCCCCGGGCATCATCTGAAAACTGACCGGTATTTCCTTGTACTGGCAAAAACTTTTGTGACCGCATAGACTATCTGGGTTCGTGGCAGGCCAACGGCTGCCGTTTTGTCGTTCCCTCTAACCACCCGATCCCGAAGGAGTTTCCATGCTCGACCAGAATCAACGCAGTGAATTCGACTCGCTGTTGCCCGGCCAGTCCACCGAAGCCGGCGCCAGCCGCCGCACCGCCCTGAAAGCTGCGCTGGGCGTGGGTTACGCCGCCACAGCCATGCCCATCATGGCGCAAACAGCCATCAAAACCTCTTCCGACGGGCTGCGCACCGGCGAGACCACGTATGAAGTCAACGGCTTCAAGGTGCCGGCCTTTTTTGCAGCGCCGGCCGGCAAGACCAATCTGCCCGTGATCCTGGTGATCCAGGAAATCTTCGGCGTACACGAGTACATCGCCGACACCGCACGCCGCTTTGCCAAAGCGGGCTATCTGGCCATCGCGCCCGAACTGTTTGCGCGCCAGGGCGACCCCAGCAATTACAACGAAGTGGCCAAGCTGATCGCCGAGATCGTCTCCAAGGTGCCCGATGCACAGGTGATGGCCGACCTCGACGGCGCCGTCAAATGGGCCGGCGCCAACGGTGGCAACACCAAGAAGGTGGGCATCACTGGTTTCTGCTGGGGCGGCCGCATCACCTGGCTGTACTCCCAGCAGAGCAAGAACGTGAAGGCGGGCGTGGCCTGGTACGGCCGTCTGGTGGGCGCCTCGACGGCGGTGACGCCCAAGCACCCGGTGGAGCTGGCAGGCGCGATCAGCGCGCCAGTGCTGGGCTTGTATGGCGGTCAGGACACCGGCATCCCACTGACCACCGTCAACGAGATGAAAGACGCCTTGGCCGCCGCTGCCGAAAAGGGCAACAAGGCAGCGAAAGCCAGCCAGTTCGTGGTGTATGCGCAAGCGCCTCACGCTTTCCATGCCGATTACCGCGCGACCTATCGCAAGGAAGCGGCTGAGGACGGCTTCAAGCGCGCGCTGGAGTGGTTCAAGACCCACGGCGTGGCCTGAACATCCTGACGGTGCCCTACCTTGGCACCGGCAGCAGGCGGCTCTCTGGACCCCGTGGTTCAGAGAGCCGTTTTTCATGGTGCCGGTCAGTTCGACGTGCGTGCGTTGAGCATCCTGCTCAGCAGAATCACCGGGATCAGACCCACCAGCACCAGCGCCAGCGATGGCAAGGCGGCTTCGCCCAGGCGCTCGTCGCGTGCCAGTTGGTAGGCCACCACCGCCAGCGTGTCGGTGTTGAAGGGGCGCAGCACCAGCGTGGCCGGCAGCTCCTTCATCACATCGACCAGCACCAGCAGGCCTGCTGCGGCGGTGCTGCGCTTGAGCAGCGGCCAGTGCACCCGGGTCATCAAGGCCGCTCCATGCACACCAAGCATGCGCGCTGAATCGTCCATGCTTGCCGGAATGCGCGCATAGCCACTCTGCACTGACTGCAGCGCCACCGCGCAAAAGCGCACCAGATACGCCCAGACGATGCCCAGCACCGTGCCGGTGACCCAGAAGCCAATGCCGGTTTGCGGCGCCACCGACTGAATCCAGCCGACCGGCAGCAGCAGGCCGACCACAATCACCGCGCCGGGCACGGCGTAGCCGAGGCTGGCCAGCTGCACCACGCCGCGCGTGAGCCGGCTCGGCTGGGTGCGCTGACCAAAGGCCAGTGCCAACGCCACCGCACAGGCCAGCGCTGCGGTGCCGGCGCCCAGAAAGATGCTGTTGAGCGACCACTTCACAAAAGAGTCCCAGGGCAGGACCGCCCAGTCGGCAGTCAGCGGGCGCAACATGAAAACCACCGGCAGCACAAAGCCGGCCAGCACCGGTACAGCGCACAGCAGCCAGGCCAGCACGGCGGCCCGTCCGCGGAGGGCCACCGGCTGCGCTTCGTTGGCGGCGGCATGGCCACTCTTGCTGGCAAAGCGCATGCGCTGCTGGGCGTGCTGCTCCAGTTGAAGCAGGACCACCACAGCCAGCAGCAGCAGCGTGGCCAGCTGTGCGGCGGCGATGCGGTTGTCCATCGACAGCCAGGCCTTGTAGATGCCGGTGGTCAGCGTCTGGATGCCAAAGTAGCTGCCCACGCCGAAGTCGGCCAGTGTTTCCATCAGCGCCAGCGCCACGCCAGCCGCCACCGCAGGGCGGGCCAGAGGCAAGGCAATCGCCCGTATGCGCCGGGGCAGCGTGGCGCCCAGCAGCCGCGCCGATTCCATCAGATGGGCGGCGCGCTCGCTGAGTGCGCTGCGGGCCAGCACATACACGTAGGGATACAGCGAGAACACAAACACCCAGACCGCCCCGCCCAGGCTGCGCACCTCCGGGAAGACACGGCCTTCCAGACCGGTGGCCGCTCGCACTGCCGTTTGCAGTGGGCCGCCGAACTGGAGGAAATCGGTGTAGGCATAGGCCACCACATAGGCCGGAACAGCCAGCGGCAACAGCAGTGCCCACTCCAGCACACGCCGGCCCGGAAAATCAAACAGCGTGATGGCCACCGCAGTGGCGCTGCCCACCACCGCCACCCCCACGCCGACCATCAGGCACAGGCGCAGTGAGGTCCACGCGTACTCCGGCAACACGGTCTGGGCCATTTCGCTGAGGATCTGGCTGCTTTCGGCATTCCACTGGAACCACGATGCCAGCACCGCCATGACCGGCAGGGCGATCAGGCAGGCCAGCATCAGCAGGCAGACGCGGGAGACAAAACGCATGGGCGGTGGCTTGCTCGGGTGAATTCGGGGTCGGAATACCGTGCCGGGCACGGTTCAGGGAAACAGACGGTCAGGCGGCGCAAGGCATTACCTGCCTGAAGCCCATGTCACTCTGGATACAAATGAGAATTGTACGCATCTACAATAGCATCATGAGCCAAGCGCAGAGCCAACCACACAGCCGAGAGCATTTTCTGGAGGTTTCCAACCTGCAGGTGACCTACCCCGGCCGTGGTCAGGCGGCGGTGGCGGGCGTGTCGCTAGGGCTGGCGCAGGGCGACCTCGGGGTGTTGATTGGTCCCTCCGGCTGCGGCAAGACCACACTGCTGCGCGCTGTGGCGGGGCTGGAGCGGGTCTCGGGCGGAGAAATCCGTCTGGGTGGTGAACTTGTCAGCGGTGCCGCATTGCACCTGCCACCCGAGCAGCGCCGCATTGGCATGGTGTTCCAGGACTATGCGCTGTTTCCCCACATGGACGTGGCGCACAACGTGGCGTTCGGCATTCACCATTTGCCGGCTGCCGAACGCAAGGCGCGTGTGCAGGAAATGCTGACGCTGGTGGGGCTGGACAACGCCCACGGGCGCTACCCTCATGAGCTTTCGGGCGGCCAGCAGCAGCGCGTGGCACTGGCGCGCGCGCTCGCCCCCCGGCCCGGCCTGCTGCTGCTCGACGAGCCCTTTTCCAGCCTCGATGTGGACCTGCGTGAACGCCTGGCGCATGAGCTGCGCGGCATCCTCAAAGCCGCCCACGCCACGGCACTGTTTGTGACCCATGACCAGCTCGAAGCCTTCGCCATGGGCGATGTGATCGGCGTGATGAACGAAGGCACGCTGCACCAGTGGGATGGCGCCTACAACCTATACCACCGCCCCGCCACGCGCTTTGTTGCGGACTTCATCGGTCACGGCGTGTTCACGCCCGCGACGGTGAGGTCGGTCAACAACCAGGTGGTGGTGCACACCGCGCTGGGCGATCTGACGGATCTGGCCGCTGCCCCGCTGAACTGCTCGCCAGCCGGTGACGGAGACGGCGCAGGTGCAGGGCAGGCATGCGATGTGCTGCTGCGGGCCGACGATATCGTGCACGACGACGACGCCCCGGTGAAAGCCGAGATCCTGCGCAAGGCCTTCCGTGGTTCGGAATTCCTTTACACCCTGCGTCTGGCCAGCGGTGAAACCGTGCTGGCGCTGGTGCCCAGCCACCACGACCACCGGATCGGCGAGTGGATCGGCATTCGCGCCCAGGTGGACCATGTGGTCACCTTCAACCGCGAATGCGTGGCGGCGCAGCGCGAATTGTGTCAGCTGCCCTGTGTGCACGGCAATGCAGCAGGTCAGGCAACGCAGGCCTTGCCTGGCCGGGAACACCCCTCAGTCGCACAGGGTTAGTGCAATTGATAATGATTCGCATTTGTATGTTAAGATGCGGACATTATTCACTTCACCACTGACCATCATGCTGAAAAAACTCGTGCTTTCCGCTTCGCTCGCCCTGATCGCTGCAAGCGGTGTGATGGCCCAGGAACAGGTGCTCAACCTGTACTCGGCGCGTCACTACTCCACCGATGAAGCGCTCTACAACAACTTCACCAAAGCCACCGGCATCAAGATCAACCGCGTGGACGCCGACGACGCCGGCATCTTGGCCCGGTTGAAAGCCGAAGGTGCTGCCTCACCGGCAGACGTCATCCTGCTGGTGGACGCTGCGCGCCTCTATAAGGCTGAAGTTGACGGGCTGTTCCTGCCGGTCAAGTCCAGCCTGCTCGAAAGCAGCATTCCTGCGCAGTACCGCGCCCCGGCAACCGGCGCTGGCACGGCTTGGTTCGGGTTTTCCACCCGCGGCCGTGTGGTGGTCTATGAAAAGCTGCGTGTCAAGCGCGAAGACGTCGACACCTATGAAGAGCTCGCCGATGCCAAAAACAAAGGCAAGCTGTGCATCCGCTCCGGCTCACACCCCTACAACCTGAGCCTGTTCGGCGCCGTGACCGAGCACCTGGGCGCGGCAAAAGCCGAAGAATGGCTCAAGGGCCTGGTCGCCAACCTGGCCCGCGCACCCAAGGGCGGCGACACCGACCAGATCAAGGGCGTGGCTTCGGGCGAATGCCAGATCGCCGTGACCAACACCTATTACATGGCGCGCATCCTGCGCTCGACCAGCGCCGAGGACAAAGCCATCGCAGACAAGGTCGGTGTGGTGTTTCCCAACCAGGCCTCGTGGGGCACGCACCTGAACATCGCGGGCGGTGGCGTGGCCAAGAATGCCAAAAACGCGACCAACGCGGTCAAATTCCTGGAATACCTCGCCAGCCCGCAGGCGCAAGACTATTTCGCCAACGGTAACAACGAGTGGCCCACGGTACCGAGCGTGAAGGTGGCCAACCCGGCGCTGCATGCCATGAGCGGTGGCTCGTTCAAGAGCGAAACCATCCCGGTCAGCGTGATCGGTGCCAACCAGACCAAGGTGCAACAGATGCTGGACCGCGTCGGCTTCAAGTAAGCCTCTATAAGCCGCTCGAAGTCGAGGCATCCAGGGCGCTGACGGTTTTGCGTCAGCCCTCTTGACACGCTTGATAAGATAACCAGAACCCCGCAAATCGGTTTTACCGGTTGCGGGGTTTCTTTGTTGCCTTGGCGCTTTTGATGCGCTTTCAGGCACTTCGGTCTCGGCGTAAGGGGGCTCAGCAAGTGCCGGGCCCATGACTCACATCAGCAAATGGACATCAGCAAACAGCCATGACCTTGATTGCAATTTTGGCCGGAACCCTGCTCGCAGGCATTGGCAGCGTGTGGCTGGCGGCCTTACTCAGCTTCGGCCTGCTGGCCCGCTACACGCAGCACATGCTCAGCCTCGCGGCCGGCGCCCTGCTGGCCACTGCCTTCATGCATTTGTTGCCCGAGGCTTTTGAGGCCCAGGCCAGCGCGCACGAGCTGTTCACCGTGCTGCTGGCGGGGCTGGTGTTTTTCTTCCTGCTCGACAAGGCCGAGCTTTGGCACCACGGGCATGAGCACCACGGCAGTGGTGGGGATGGGCATGACCATGCGCACGTTCACGCTCATGATCATGGACACGGCCACGCTCATGGCAGCAAGTCAGGCGGCTGGGCCATCCTGGCAGGCGACAGCGTGCATGCCTTCGGTGACGGTATCCTGATCGCCTCTGCCTTCATGGCCGATCTGCGTCTGGGCTTTGTGGCGGCGCTGGCGGTGCTGGTGCATGAGGTACCGCACCACATGGGCGATCTGGTGGTGTTGCGGCAGAGCTCCAACAACAACCGGCGGGCCGCATTGATCAAGGTGTCGCTGGCTGGTGCGGTGACTGCGCTGGGCGGTGTGGTGGGCTACGCGCTGGTGGAGCAGCTCTACGACTACCTGCCGTTCTTCCTGATCGTGGCGTCCAGCAGCTTCATTTACGTGGCACTGGCCGATTTGATTCCGCAGCTGCAAAAACGCGTCAGCGCCCGTGCCACAGCGGCCCAGATCGCCTGGCTGGCGGTGGGTATCGGCATGGTGATGCTGGTCAGCGGCTTCGCGCACCAGCACTGATCGCCAGGGGGCTCTGCCTGGCGCGGCAGATCAGCCCTTGGCGAACGGCCGGTCTGGCACGCTGCACCAGTCGCTCCAGCTGCCGGCATACAGCGCAGAAGTGCCCAGGCCCGCGATTTCCATCGCCAGCAGGTTGGGCACCGCGCTCACGCCGCTGCCGCACTGGTGAACCACGGTGGACGGGTCACGACCTCCCAGCAGTGCGTCGAACTCTTCCTTGAGCTGACCAGCAGATTTGAATTTGCCGTCGGGGCCGATGTTCTGGCTGAACGGGCGGTTCAGTGCCCCAGGAATGTGGCCGGCCACCGGGTCAAGCGGCTCCACTTCGCCCTTGAAACGGGGCGTGGCCCGGGCGTCGATCACGGTCTGGGTGGGGCGACCCAGTTCCCGCGACACTGCATCGGCATCCACCAGCTTGGCGAGCGGCGGCGACAGCAGAAAGTTGGCCTGGAAATGCGCCGGCTCCTCGCCATGGCTGACAGCGCCGCCTGCGGCCTGCCACGCCTGCAAGCCGCCATCGAGTACCGCCACGCGCTCGTGGCCAGCCCACTTGAGCATCCACCACAGGCGGCCGCAGTAGTTTGCACCGTTGCGGTCATAGACCACCGCCTGCATGTCATTGCCAAAGCCCACGCTGGACAGCCACATGGCGAACTTCTCGCGGTTGGGCAGCGGGTGCCGGCCACCCGACGCAGGTGCGTCGGCGCCGGTCGCGGTGATCAGCGCCTCGGCACCGGTCTTGGCGGGGTTTACGCCGTGTCGGGCGCTCAGTGCGGTGTCGAGATTGGCGTACACCGCGCCGGGAATGTGGGCCTCCAGGTACTGCGCCTGGCCCAGCTGGGGCTTCATCAGGTCAAAGGTGCAGTCGAACACCCGCAGGGGCTGGCCACTGGCCATCAGGGCTTGCAGTGCTTCAGCGGAAATCAGGGTGGTGTACGTCATCTCGGAACTCCTTGAACAAGTCGGGCTGCGCCACGCAGCGGCATCAGTGCTCTTCGGCAGGCGCGTTCGGTGCCGCCCGGGCGCGCAGCACGGTGGCTGCAATCGCGCTGACGATGATCAGTGCCATGCCGGCCCAGCCGATCAGCGGAATATCGTCGCCAAAAAGAATCAGGCTGTAAATCGCTGCGAACACGATGCCGGAGTATTGCAGGTTGGCCACCATCAGGGTGCCACCATGGTTTTCCGACATCGAATACGCCTTGGTCATGGCCAGCTGGCCCAGCGAGGCCAGCAGCCCCAGGGGCAGCAGCCACAGCGCGTGCTGCCAGTTCCACGGCGTGACGCCCATCACCCCCATGCCCAGCCCACCTGCCACGGCCGTGCCAACGGCAAAATAAAACACGGTGCGCGTTTCAGGCTCGCCCATGCGCGAAATGGCCATGACCTGCATGTAGGCAAAGGCAGAGCCCAAGCCGGACATCAAACCGACCAGCCCCGCAAAAGTCTGGTTTTGGTCAATGGCCGGGCGCAACAGCATGATGACGCCGATAAAGCTCGCAAGAATCGCCACGACCAGTGGCCCCTGGCTGGGCCCCTTTTGTCCGGCCTTGCCCAGCATCAGTGCGCCACCGACCAGGAAAGCTGCGATCCAGACGCTGCTCATGTAGTTCAGCGTCATGGCTGTGGCCAGCGGCAAATTAGCGATGGCGTAAAACCAGGCTGCGAGCGACATCACCCCGATCACGCTGCGCCAGGCGTGCATGGCTGGGTAGCGGGTGGCCAGCGTCACGCCGCGGGCCCGGGCATAGGCCGCCATGAACACGATGCCTAGCACGCCCCGGTAAAACACCAGCTCGGCACTGTTGAAGTGCTCCGATGCGTACTTCACGCACACCCCCATGGTGGCAAACAGGAAAGCGGACAGGATCATCCAGACGGCTTGCATGGGGAAGCGTCTCAGCGGAGGGAGAGCAGGGGGGATATCCCCCGGGCGCTCAACGCTGCTGGGGGCGAGGCGGTCCGCACCACGTCAGATCATCTGCGTGGTCTTGCTCGCACCCATCTCGCGGCGGTACCACTCGTGGAAGTGCTGCATGCCGTCTTCCATCGGGCTCTGGTAGGGGCCGAACTCGTTGTCGCCGCGCAGCATCAGGGCCTTGCGGCCAGCGTCCATGCGCAGGGCGATCTCGTCGTCCTCGACGCAGGTTTCCATGTAGGCGGCCTGCTGCGCTTCGATGAACTCGCGCTCGAAGGCGCAGATTTCTTCGGGGTAGAAAAATTCCACCACATTAAGCGTTTTGTCCGGGCCCTGTGGGTGCAGCGTGCTGACCACCAGCACATGCGGGTACCACTCGACCATCACATGCGGGTAGTAGGTGAGCCAGATGGCGCCGTACTTGGGCGGCTCACCCTTGCGGTACTGCAGCACCACGTCGTGCCATTTCTTGTAGGTGTCGGTGCCGGGCTTGCCGAGCTTGTCAGACACGCCCACGGTCTGCACCGAGTAGTGCGGCGCGAGCTGCCAGCGCAGGTCGTCTGTGGTCACAAAGGCGCCCAGACCCGGGTGGAACGGGCCGACGTGGTAGTCCTCCAGATAGACCTCGATGAAGGTTTTCCAGTTGTAGTTGCACTCGTGCAGATGCACCTTGTCGAGCTGGTAGCCGGTGAAGTCGAGGTCGGGCAGGGTGAGCATGCCGTCCAGCTCGGCCTTGATGTTGCGCCCGTTATCCTCGAACACCAGCCCGTTCCACGTGGTGGTCTTGTAGCGGTTCAGGTTCAGGCAGGGGTCAATCTCGAAGTGCGGGGCGCCAATCAGCTCGCCCGAGGTGTTGTAAGTCCACCGGTGCAGCGGGCATACGATGTTGCTGGCCGGGCCACTGCCCAGCGAACCACGCCCCTGCAGCATGGTGGACTGGCGGTGGCGGCAGACATTGGAGATCAGCTCGATCCCGCCGCTGTTGCGCACCAGGGTGCGACCTTCACCCTCGTGCGGCAAGGCGTAGTAGTCACCCATTTGCGGTACGGCCAGTTCGTGCCCGAGGTAGCGCGGCCCGCGGGCGAAGAGCTTTTGCTGCTCCCGATCGAACAAGCTGGCGTCGAAGTAACTGGAGATGGGGAGCTGGCTGGTGGCCTGCAGCAGGCGAAGGCTGAGATCTGGCATGTAATTTCAATGGACACGCCAGCCGGCAGACGCCGGTCAGGCAAAGCAGAAAAACGCAAATCGGGCGGGCCCCACAGGGGGCGCCACCGGGTCTGTGCGCATCCAAAATTGTACCCCCGCAGGGGGTCTGGAGGCCGTGTTGTTAGCAGCCTATTGCCTGTGGCGCCGATGGGAAGCCGCCGGGGCGCCGCCAAGCGCCTAAAATCAAAGTCAACCCCGGATTGCCATGCCCAAAAGCTCCTCCTCCAGTTCTTCCCAGCCGACCTCTGCGCCAGCCGCTGCCGCGGCGCGGCCGCTGCCAGCGACCTACGAGGCGGCGCTCGCCGAACTGGAGCAACTGGTCAGCGGTCTGGAGTCTGGCCAGTTGCCGCTGGACCAGCTGCTCAGCGGCTATCAGCGTGGCGCGCAGTTGCTCAAATTCTGCCGTGACCAGCTGGAAGCGGTGGAGACCCAGGTCAAGGTGCTCGAGGGCGCGGAACTCAAGCCCTGGGCCCAAGAATAGCGCCTTCCGACAGCGCGCCGGATTCACTCAACAACCCCGAAAGACGAACGCTTGAACGCTCCCGAGACATTCCCCGGATTCGCCCTTGGCGCGTGGAGCGCGCAGCAGTTGGCCACGGTCGAGCAGGCCCTGTCGCGCTGGGTTGCACCGAGCGACGCACCGGCAGGTCTTGGTGATGCGATGCGCTATGCAGTGCTCGATGGCGGCAAACGCCTGCGGCCCTTGCTGGTCATGGCCGCCTGCGACGCGGTGGGCGGCAACACACAGGCAGCCCTGCGCGCAGCGTGTGCCGTGGAGCTGATTCACGCCTATTCGCTGGTGCACGACGACATGCCCTGCATGGACAACGATGTGCTGCGCCGGGGCAAGCCCACTGTGCATGTGCAGTTTGGCGAGGCCCAGGCCTTGCTGGCTGGCGACGCCCTGCAGGCCCTCGCGTTCGACTTGTTGACACCCGACGACGGATCAGTCGATGCTGCCACCCAGGCGCGCCTGTGCCGCATGCTGGCCAAGGCCGCGGGCTACCAGGGGATGGCCGGCGGGCAGGCGATTGATCTGGCCAGCGTCGGCAAACCGCTGGATTCCACGCAGCTCCATGAAATGCACCGCCTCAAGACCGGTGCATTGTTGCAGGCCAGCGTGCTGATGGGCGCCGCCTGCGGGCAGGTGAGTCCCGCCGCACAGGAGGCGCTGGGCCAGTACGGCGCTGCGGTGGGTCTGAGCTTTCAGGTGGTTGATGACATTCTGGATGTGGTCGCCGATTCCGCCACCTTAGGCAAGACGGCTGGCAAGGACGCCGCCCAGGACAAACCCACCTTCGTGTCGCTGATGGGACTGGACGCCTCTCGGGCCTATGCGCAGCAGCTGCTCGCGCAGGCGCTGGCCAGCCTCGATGCCACCGGACTCAAAAACACCCATGCCCTGCGTGCGCTGGCCGACATGCTGGTCAACCGCGCCCATTGATGCCTCGGGGACACAACTCAAAGCACACTAGGGCTAACGCGCTGGTCACATCTGTTTTTTTGCTGAATATTCGCTGATCAAGGCCTGTCAATTTTCATTCCATGACCTATCCGCTGCTCGAAACCATCCAAAGCCCTGGCGACCTGCGCCGCATGCCGCGTACCCAACTCAAGGCCGTGGCCGACGAAGTGCGTGCCTGCCTGCTGGACAACGTGTCCAAGACCGGAGGCCATCTCAGCTCCAATCTGGGCACCGTCGAACTCACTGTGGCCTTGCATTACGTCTTCAACACGCCGGAAGACCGGCTGGTGTGGGACGTGGGTCACCAGACTTATCCCCACAAGATTTTGACCGGCCGGCGTGAGCGCATGGGCAGCCTGCGCCAGCTGGGTGGTCTCGCGGGTTTTCCGCGCCGCGACGAGAGCCCTTACGACACCTTTGGTACCGCGCACTCGTCCACCTCCATCTCGGCGGCGCTGGGCATGGCGCTGGCGGCGCAGCAAAAAGGCGAAGACCGGCATGCGGTGGCCATCATCGGTGACGGTGCGATGAGCGCCGGTATGGCCTTCGAGGCGCTGAACAATGCGGGCGTGCACGACGAGTGCAAGCTGCTGGTGGTGCTGAACGACAACGACATGAGCATCAGCCCGCCAGTGGGCGCGCTCAACCGCTATCTGGCCCAGCTGATGAGCGGCCGGTTCTACGCATCGGCCAAGAATGTCGGCAAGCAGGTGCTGCGCGTGGCGCCGCCGCTGTTTGAACTGGCGCGCCGGCTGGAGACGCACGCCAAAGGCATGGTCGTGCCGGCCACGCTGTTCGAGAACTTCGGCTTCAACTACATAGGCCCGATTGACGGGCATGACCTCGAGTCGCTCGTTCCCACGCTGGAGAACCTGCGCAACCTCAAGGGGCCGCAGTTCCTGCATGTGGTGACCAAAAAAGGCCAGGGCTACAAGCTCGCCGAGGCGGACCCGATTGCCTACCATGGGCCCGGCAAGTTCGACCCGGCCACCGGTCTGCAGAAGGCGGCCACACCGGCCAAGCAGACCTTTACACAGGTCTTTGGCCGCTGGCTGTGCGACATGGCCGAGCAGGACAAGCGACTGGTCGGCATCACGCCCGCGATGCGCGAGGGCTCGGGCATGGTGGAGTTTCACCAGCGCTTTCCAGATCGCTACCACGATGTCGGCATCGCCGAGCAGCATGCGGTGACGTTTGCAGCCGGCATGGCCTGCGAAGGCCTCAAGCCGGTGGTCGCCATTTATTCCACCTTCCTCCAGCGCGGTTACGACCAGCTCATCCACGATGTGGCGCTGCAGAACCTGCCGGTGGTGTTTGCACTCGACCGTGCGGGCCTCGTCGGCGCTGACGGCCCCACGCATGCCGGGGCCTACGACATCCCCTATCTGCGCTGTATTCCTAACATGAGCGTGGCCTGCCCGGCTGATGAGAAGGAGTGCCGTCAGTTGCTGAGCTCGGCTTTCGAGCAGAGCCATCCGGTGGCGGTGCGCTACCCGCGCGGCGCCGGTGCCGGCGTGGAGCCGGAGTCTGGTTTGAAGCCCTTGCCTTTTGGCAAGGGTGAAGTGCGGCGTGAAGGCAGGGGCGTGGCCATTCTTGCGTTTGGTACCTTGCTTTATCCGGCGCTCGAAGCCGCCGAGAAGCTGGACGCCACCGTGGTCAACATGCGCTGGGCCAAGCCGCTGGACACCGAGCTGCTGCTCAAGATCGCCGCCAGTCACGATGCGCTGGTCACGGTGGAAGAGGGCGCCATCATGGGCGGCGCGGGCAGTGCCGTCAGTGAGGCGCTTCAGGCCGCCGGCGTGGTGCGGCCGCTGTTGCAACTGGGCCTTCAGGACATCTTCACCGAGCACGGTGATCCGGCCAAGCTGCTGTCCATGCAGGGGCTGGATGCCGCCGGTATCGAGCGCGCGATCAGTGCGCGTTTTGCCGCAGTGCCCCTGTCCGGCAAGGCATCCAAGCCAGTGTTGAAGTCGGTCGGCTAGCCGCGAAGCCTGCTTGCGCGGCCACTCGCGCCTGTCATATGGGACGCGCGGGAAAACCCGTGAGGGTGTGTGCTCATGGCTTCCTACAATCGCGGCAAGGCGATGTGTCGCAATCTTGCGCTGACGCTTGCTTGTTCACACAGACCGGTTTCCCCCTTCGGAGTGTTTCATGAATCGTCGAGCCTTGATCAGACATGCCGGCATCTCCGGTGTGCTTGCGGCCGGCGTGGCGCCTGCCGTTCTGGCCCAGGCATCGGTCCGCTGGCGCCTGGCATCCAGTTTCCCCAAGTCGCTGGACACGATTTATGGCGCGGCAGAAAGTTTCGCCCAGCATGTGCGAGCGGCGTCCGGCGGCAAGTTCGAGATATCGGTGCATGCTGCTGGCGAGCTGATGTCGGCCTTCGATGTCCTGGACAACGTGCGCAGCGGATCGATTGAGGCGGCTCATACCGCACCGTATTATTTTGCGGACAAGGACGAGACTTTCGCCATCGGCGGTGCCATCCCCTTTGGCATGAACAGCCGGCAGATGACTGCCTGGACTTTCGAGGGCAACGGCCTGAAACTGATGCGCGAGTTTTACGCGCAGTACAACATCATCAACTTTGCCTGCGGCAACACCGGTGCGCAGATGGGCGGCTGGTTCCGCAAGGAGATCCGCTCGCTTTCGGATATGAAGGGTCTGAAGTTCCGGGTCGGTGGTTTTACCAGCAAGGTCATCGAGCGCATGGGTGCTGTTCCGCAGACCCTTGCTGGCGGCGACATCTACCAGGCGCTGGAGCAGCGCACCATCGACGCTGCCGAATGGATTGGCCCCTACGACGATCAGAAGCTGGGCATCAACAAGGTGGCACCCAACTACTACTACCCTGGCTGGTGGGAGGGTGGCCTGCAGCTCGATCTTTACATCAACCGGAAGGCCTATGAGGCCTTGAGCAGCGTCAACAAGGCGATCGTGAAAATCGCCAGTGCGGCGGCTCACGTAGAGATGCAGGCCAAATACGATGCCCGGAATCCGACGGCGCTCAAGCAATTGGTCGGGGCCGGCGCCAAGCTCAGGCCTTTCCCTCCAGACGTGATGAACGCGGCCTTCAAGGAGTCCATGGCGCTTTACGCGGAGCTGTCGGTGAGCAATCCCAACTGGCGTCGGTTGTATGCAGACTACGCCCGTTTTCGGGGCGATCAGAACCTCTGGTTCCGTTTCACCGAGTCGACTTTCGACCGCTTCATGCAGAGCCAAAAGCTTTGAATGACGCGGGCTGACAACTGGCTGACTGTGTGTTTGAAAGGCCGTTTTCCGCAGGGAAAACCCGCCCTCAAGCTGCAAAAAGCGAGTTCTAGAATTAAGGGCAACTTTCAAAAGTTGAAGGCCCGGCCATAAGCCGTGCTCCCTCAAATCACCTGGAGTCTATTCATGGATCGTCGTTCTCTTATCAAAAATGCCGGTATTGCCGGTGTTCTTGCCGCTGGCGTAGCACCGGCCGTGCATGCCCAGGAAGCCATTCGCTGGCGCCTGGCATCGAGCTTTCCGAAAGCCCTCGACACCATTTACGGTGCTGCGGAAGTCTTTGCGAAAAAAGTGGGCGAAATGTCTGGCGGCAAGTTCCAGATCTCCGTGCATCCCGGTGGCGAGCTGATGCCTCCGATTGCCGGCATGGTCGACAACATCCAGAAGGGCACGACCGAAATGGTCCACACCGCGCCCTACTATTTCTTCGGCGTGAACGACGTTTTCGCTCTGGGATGTGCCATTCCCTTCGGCCTCAACAGCCGCCAGATGACGGCGTGGATGTACCAGGGCAACGGCCTGAAACTCATGCGTGAGTTTTACGGCAAGTACAACATTGTCAACTTCCCCATGGGCAACACCGGCGCACAGATGGGCGGCTGGTACCGCAAGGAAGTCAAGGGCGTTGCCGACATCAAGGGCCTGAAGTTCCGGGTCGGCGGCTTCGCCGGCAAGGTGCTCACCCGCATGGGTGCCGTTCCGCAAAACATTCCCGGCGGCGAGATCTACCAGGCGCTGGAGAAGGGCACCATCGACGCCGCCGAGTGGGTGGGACCTTACGACGACCAGAAACTGGGCTTCAACAAGGTCGCGCCTTTCTACTACTACCCTGGCTGGTGGGAAGGTGGTCCGCAGCTGGACGCCTTTGTCAACAAGACTGCCTATGACAAGCTGTCCGCCGAGAACAAGGCCATCCTGGAGTCTGCTGCCGCTTACGCGCACACCGACATGCAGGCCAAGTACGACGCGAGGAACCCCGAGGCGCTCAAGCAGCTCGTGGCGGCCAAAACCAAGGTCCTGCCCTTCCCCAAGACCGTGATGGATGCGGCCTTCAAGGAGTCGATGGCCCTTTATGCCGAGATCGGTAACAGCAATCCCGACTGGAAGAAGATTTACGCCGACTACGCCGCTTTCCGCAAGGACCAGAACCTGTGGTTCCGGTTCACGGAAATGCGCTTCGACCAGTTCATGCAGGGCCAGAAGCTGTAACTCCAGCCGCTCTGTCCAAACCCCGATCCGGCGGGGTTTTTTTATGGCTGGGCGAGGTTCCTGGACAGGTTTCGGGTCAGGGTCAGGGGCAGGGGCAGGGGCAGGGGCAGGGGCAGGGGCAGCGCGCATGGGCCGCTGCTCTGGGGCGATGTCGGCGTCCATCTCCGTCAGCCCTTAGACATCGCGGTATCACCGTCTGCGCGTCCCCCCTCACTGAATGCAGTCAGCGGCGGCAAAAAAAGAGGCTCGCGTGTGCGAGCCTCTTTAGAGAGTCAGGGGAGCCGGGGTTTATGGCTTCGTCGCATCCTTCGGCTTGGTGGCTTCCTCAAGGGCTTTCATCGGGTCTTCTTCCTTGCCGGCCTCTTCGGTCGTCTGAGCCGCTTCGGCCTCCTCGGCCTCTTGCTTGATCTCTTCTTCCGACTTCGGCATCTCCAACTGCTCCAGCACCTGATCGGCATTGAGTTTGTCTACCTTCTCGATGCCGCCTGTCACCAGGCTTGGGAAGATCATGATGGCGGCCACCATGATCAGCTGCAGGATGATGAAGGCAATCGAACCCTTGTAAATCTGGGCCGTGGTTACTGCTGGAATGGTGGCGCCGGTGACGCGGTCGCGGTAGTCGAACTTCGCCGCCACGCTGCGCAGGTAAAACAGGGCAAAGCCGAAGGGCGGTGTCAGGAAGGAGGTCTGCAGGTTCATGGCGATGATCACGCCGAACCAGATCATCGCGTCATCGGCGGTCATGCCCGGGACCAGGCCAGGCAGGATTTTCTCGGCTACCGGCGCCAGCAGCGGAATCACGATGAAGGCGATCTCGAAGAAGTCGATGAAGCAGCCCAGAATGAACACCAGCAGGTTGACTACGATCAGGAAGCCCCAGGCGCCGCCGGGGATGCCCTCGAACAGGCGTTCCACCCAGAAGTGACCGTCAGCGGCATTGAAGGTAAAGCTGAATACGGTGGAGCCGATCAGGATGAACATCACGAAGGAAGCGAGCTTGGCGGTGTTTTCCAGCGCCTGCTTGAGCAAGGACTTGTCCATGCGGCGTTTGCCGATGGCCAGGATCAGCGCCCCCAAGGCGCCCATCGCGCCACCCTCGGTCGGTGTCGCGACGCCCAGAAAGATGGTGCCCAGCACCAGAAAGATCAGGATCAGCGGCGGCATCAGCACAAAGGTCACGCGCTCGGCCAGCTTGGACAGCAGACCCATGCCGGTGACACGGTTGATGATGGCCAAGGCCAGACCCAGCAGGGAAGCCAGCGTCATTGACAGGATGACAATTTCATCGCCGGGCGCAGGCAAGGGGCGCTCGAGCAGTGGGGTCAGCACGGCGTTGTGTACTTGGGCCCAAGCCACGCCGGCAACCGCGCACAGGATGACCAGGAACATCAGCGACTTGTGCCCCGAGGCTCCGTCCGGCTCCTTGTAGATGCGCGCTTCGACCGGCAGCGGCGGCACCATGGCCGGTTTGACAAAGGAAACCACGACGATGAAGGCAATGTACAGGCCAACCAGCAACAGGCCAGGCACCAGTGCGCCCGAGTACATGTCACCGACCGAGCGGCCCAGCTGGTCGGCCAGAACGATCAGCACCAGCGAGGGCGGAATGGCCTGGGCCAGCGTGCCCGAGGCCGTGATCACGCCGGTGGCAATCACTCGGCTGTAACCATAACGCAGCATGATGGGCAGGGAGATCAGGCCCATCGAGATCACGGCGGCGGCGACCACACCGGTGGTGGCGGCAAGCAGCGCGCCCACCAGAATCACGGCAATCGCCAAACCGCCGCGCAGCGGACCAAACACCTGACCCACGGTTTCCAGCAGGTCCTCGGCCATGCCCGAGCGTTCCAGGATGATGCCCATGAAGGTGAAGAAGGGAATGGCCAGCAGCGTGTCGTTCTGCATGATGCCGAAAATGCGTGACGGCAGCGCCTGGAACAGCGTGGCCGGGAACAGCCCGGCTTCCATGCCGATAAAACCGAAAGCCAGACCGGTGGCGGCCAGCCCGAAGGCCACGGGAAAGCCGGTCAGCAGCAGGACAAACAGGCCCGCGAACATGAGGGGCACAAACTGCTGTGCCAGAAAGGTGGTTTCCATCTTATTTTTCTCCGGCCAGGCGGGCAGCGGCAATGCGCTCCAGCTCTTCAATGTGTTTTTGCTCGTCCGATTTGGCGGATTCGCCGCCAATCGGGTCCTCGATCACGCCGCGCAGAAAGGCGATGCGCTTGATCAGTTCAGAGATGCCCTGAATCGCCAGGATCGTGAAGCCGACCGGCACCAGCAGGTAGACCGGCCAGCGGATCAAACCGCCAGCGTTTTGCGACATTTCGCCGTTGCTGTAGGCGCCCATGAAGAAGGGCCAGCTCAAGGTCACCATCAGAATACAGAACGGGAACAACACAAACACAATGCCCAGGAGGTCGACCCAGTTGCGCGTGCGGTCGGACAGCCGTGAGGAGATGAAGTCGATGCGGACATGCGAGTTGCGAAGAAACCCGTAACCTGCTCCGAGCATGAACACGGCGGCAAACAGGTACCACTGGATTTCCAGCAGGCCATTGGAGCTCGTGTCGAAGGCCTTGCGCACGATGGCGTTGCCAGCACTGATCAGGGTGGTCGCCAGAATCATCCACATGGTGAGTTTGCCGATCCAGGTGCTGATTGTGTCAATCAGGCGGGACAGCGAGAGAAGGTTTTGCATGGTGCTCCCAAGGAAAAATGTCCACGCATGGAAAGCATCCGACGACCTTCTTGGTGAGAAGGCGTGCCGGATGCGGGTTTGCGTGGAGCGGATTCTATAAAGGACTATAGAAGGCTAGCTGACAGCTTTGTGACGGTGTTATCCCGAAGCAGGCCAGGGTTCCGCATGGCGAACGAAGGCGAAACTCGATGAAACTAGACAATTGCCACGCCACTGCCCGATGACATGCGACCAATCACCCGCGCGTCGGCAAAGCCCTGGGTGTGAAAGCAGGCCAGCACATCGTCAACAATGGCTGGATCACAAGACACCAGCAGGCCACCGCTGGTTTGTGGATCACTGAGCAGCGCTTGCTGGGCGGGACTGATCTGGGCAGACAGGCTGACTTCGGCGCCATAACTGGCCCAATTGCGGCCTGAGGCGCCCGTCACCATGCCCTGCGCGGCCAACTCCAGCACGCCGGGCAGCAGCGGAATGCGGTCCATCTGCAACTCCATCTTCAGCTTCGCGCCGCGCGCCAGCTCCAATCCGTGACCGAGCAGTCCAAAGCCGGTGATGTCAGTCAGCGCGTGTACGCCGTCCATCTGTGCAAGCGTGATCCCGGGCTTGTTGAGCTGGGTGGTGGTGGCGATCATCTGTGCGTAGCCCTCGGCACCGAGCTGCTCCTTCTTGAGCGCCGCCGAGAGGATACCCACGCCCAGCGGCTTGCCCAGCACCAGCACATCGCCCGCCCGCGCGCCAGAATTCTTCTTCACGCGCGAGGGATGCACCAGCCCCAGCACCACCAGGCCGTAAATGGGCTCCACCGAATCGATGGTGTGACCGCCGGCAATCGGAATCCCGGCATCACGGCACACGTCCTGGCCGCCGCGCAGGATGGCGCCTATGGTTTCCAGCGGCAGCACGTTGATCGGCATGCCCACCAGGCCCAGCGCCATGATGGGGGTGCCGCCCATGGCGTACACATCGCTGATGGCGTTGGTCGCGGCAATGCGCCCGAAGTCGTAGGGATCGTCGACGATGGGCATGAAGAAGTCGGTGGTGGCTATCAGGGCCTGCTCGTCGTTGAGCAGGTACACGGCGGCGTCGTCGGCGGTTTCAATGCCCACCAGCAGCTGCGGCGGGATAGGCAAGTTGCTGGAGTTCTTCAGAATCTCGCTCAGCACACCGGGGGCAATCTTGCAGCCGCAGCCGCCCCCGTGGGACAGGCTGGTCAGTCGGGGTGAGGCGGGGAGGGATGTGGCGGGTGCTGTCATGCGGACTTTCGGTGAGGGTGTGTTTCCGTGAGGGGAGGGCAGGGCGACTGGCACAGCAGCTTCGGCGCTGCTTCAGCGTTTCTCAAGATCTTGGCGCTTTGGGTGAATCGCCGTTTCAAGCAAGTTTATGACAAGCGCCCGTTCCCGTTCAGGAGCAAACAGGAAAGCGCGTTCTCGGCATTGCCGTTGCAACCGGGCATAAAAAGCCGGCTCGCTGGCGCAACGCTGTACCAGGGCGGCCAGCCCGGCGTCGTCGCCGACCTCAAAATAGCCGGCATAGTCGGTGCCCAGCATCCCGACATTGCCGCCCACACGGGTGGCCAGCACGGGGGTGTCGCACTGGATGGCCTCCAGAATCACCTGCGCGCCGCCCTCCATGAGGGAGGTGTTCACCAGCAAATGGGCGCGTTTCATGCGCTGGCGTGTGGCGGCACGCGGCAGCTCGCCCAGCCAGCGGTAGGCAGCTGTAGCTGCTTCGGTGGCCCGCGCGGCATCGGCCAGTGGGGTGGTCAGCGCCCGGCCAATATGCAGCCACCGCGCGTGGGCATGACGGCCAGCCGCGCGCATGAAGGTCAGCGGGTCTTTTTCATCGCGCAGGTGCCCCACGTTGAGCACGCTGAACAGGCGATTGCGCTGCGCAGCCGGCTTGAGGGGCGGTGCGGATTGGTAGATCACGCGCGTTTTTTTGCGCCACTGTGCCGGTAAGGTGGTGAGGCCGTCGTCCTGCAGCACCACCAGATGGGTAGCCAGCGCAAGCGATTGTTGCGCGGCGGCCTCGTGCTGAATGTCGCGGTAGAGGTCGGTGCCAGTCAGCACTACGATCAGCGGCCGGTCTGGAAAGGCCTTGGCCCAGGCGTGTATGGAATCGGCCGAGCGCCTGGCGTGCAGGGCCACCATGGCTTGCGGTGCCCCTGCTGCTGATACAGACCATCGCGGCACCACTGCGATGTCACAATGCCCGGAAAGAAAACGCGCCCAGCGCTGCGCCGTGTGCCAGTTGCCGTTGTTGGATTCGGCCATCGCCGGGCTTACCAGGACTGCCGTTGTGGCTTCAGATTTCATGCCCGATTCTTCACGCCGCTTGCCGGGCTCGGCCGCTGACGGACACCCCGATCTGATTGATTCACCCCTGATTCGTCAGGCGGGCCGCGATGTGCTGTCGCTCGCGCTGATGGATTCCCGAAATCATACGCTGCACCTGATGGGGCAGTACCAGCGGGCACTGGAGGCGGCGAATTTTGCGGTGCCCCTGCTGGCCACGGTCAACCCGCCCCTGTGGGAGCTCGGACACATCGGCTGGTTCCAGGAGTGGTGGATTGCGCGCAACATGCAACGCGCCATGGGCACGCGCTGCGAGCCGGCGCAGGCGCGGCTGGCGTCGATTGAGCCGCACGCCGACCGCTGGTGGAACTCAGACGAGGTGGCGCATGACAGCCGGTGGTCGCTCGACCTGCCCGGTGCCAGCGACTGCCGCGCCTATCTGCTGAACACGCTGGAGACCACGCTGGAGCTGCTGGACCGGACCGACGACGGACCCGGCCGCGACGACGCCCTGTATTTCTTCCGGCTCTCGCTGTTTCACGAAGACATGCACGGCGAAGCGTTTGCCTACATGGCGCAGACGCTGGGGATTGCGCTCGACCCGCCGCTGCGCACCACCCTGACGCCGGGGCCGATGACGATCCGTGAGCCACTGGTGATTCCTGCCGCCGTCTGGCGCACGGGAAGCCCGCCAGCCGATGAAGCCGGGTTCGCATTCGACAACGAATGTCCCTCGCATCAGGTCCCTGTGCCCGAGTTCGAGATTGACGCCCAACCGGTCAGCTGGGCGCAGTATGTGGAGTTTGTGGACGACGGCGGCTATGACCGTGAGGACCTCTGGCACCCGCAGGGCTGGCAGTGGCTGCAGGCGCTGGCGCGAGGCGAGGGGCGGCGCGGCCCGCGTTATGTCGAGCAGATCGGCGTTGCCAGTGGTGCCGTCACGCAGACACGCTTTGGCCAGCCCACGCGCATGCAGGGCAATCAGGCTGCCACGCATGTGAGCTGGTGGGAGGCCGACGCGTGGTGCCGCTGGGCAGGCCGACGCCTGCCCGCCGAAGTGGAATGGGAACTGGCCGCGCACACGGCAGCGCGGCGCGGCTTTGCGTGGGGGCAGGTGTGGGAGTGGATGGGCACCACCTTCCAGCCTCATCCTGGCTTCACGCCTCATCCGTACGAAAACTATTCCGCGCCCTGGTTCGGTACGCACAAGGTGCTCAAGGGTGGCTCGTTCGCCACCCGCGCGCGCATGAAGCACGTGCGCTACCGCAATTTTTATCTGCCGGAGCGGGACGATATCTTTAGCGGCTTTCGCTCCTGCGCGCTGTAGCCCCAGACTGCGATGGTGTCATCCCGTCAGGGGGTTCGTGCCGGCTTGGTCTTGCGGTAGTTCCACCACGGCAAGGTGGCGCGCATCGACAGCACCTTGCCCGGCTGCGCGTCGTCGGCGCTGTAGCCCGGCAGGTGCTCCAGTGTTTCCGACCAGCCCGGGCTGAGCAGTTCCTGCAGCAAGCCTTGCACGGGTGGGGTGGGCAGCTCCGACTTCAGGCACACCAGGTGGTAACGCTCCCGCACCAGTGGCACAAAGCCCAGCCCTCGTTCCCGGGCGGCGGCTTCAATGCCCAGGCCGGCATCTGCAGCGCCGCTGGCAATCGTCTGCGCCACGGCGGCATGTGAGGGTTCCAGTGTGTCGTATCCGCTGATGGTTGCAGGGGCGATGCCGGCGGTCTCCAGCAGTTCGTCGAGCAGCACACGGGTGCCCGTGCCCTGCGCCCGGTTGACGTAGCGCAGCCCCGGTGCAGTGAGGTCCTGCAAAGTCCTGATGCCCTTGGGATTGCCCTTGGCCACCATCAGCCCTTGCAGGCGGTGCGCAAAACCAATCAGCTTGTGAATGCCCGGCTTGAGCAGGCTGCGGTAGGTCTGTGCCGAAACGGAACGCACGGCAGGTGCATCGAGCGTGTGGAAGCCCGCCATCATGCAGCGCCCGGCGTTGAGGGCCGCAATCGCATCCACGCTGCCCATGAAGCGGATGTCCAGATGCAGCCCGTGCCCGGTGGCCTGATCGCGCAGTGCCGAGAGCGCTGCGTCGTGGCTGGCGTAGATCGTCAGCACGTGCGTGTCGTCGTCAAACGCGGTGGAAAAAGCCCGTTCGATGTCGCCGCGCAGCGACTCGATCTGCGGCGCCAGCCGCGCCTGCGCCTGCCGTTCGGCCCACAGCAGCTTCTCGCCGAATTCGGTCAGGCGTGCACGCTGGCCCTTGTCCCAGACGATGAGGGTACGGCCGAGCGCCTGCTCCCAGTCCTTGAGCGCGCCCCACACATGGCGGTAAGACAGGTCGAGCGCCCGCGAGGCCTTGGAGATGGAGCCTTGCTCGCGCACGGCGTGCAGCATGTCCATTAGCGGATTGCGGATCAACGTGTGCTTGCTGCGCTTGGGCGACAGCAGGTAAGACAGTTCGACTTTGTGCATGGGGTGGATGGGCTGCCTCGATTATCGGCCTTGCCGATTGGACGAATGTCGGGAGTGGGCAGCCTATGCAAATCGATTCATAGCGATCAATCCCGATGACGGGCGAAGGCCATCGGCCTACGCTACATTCCGCGCAGCTTGAAAAATCAAGGCGGCTTTCACCACCCGGCATCAGTCGAGTGATATCTCGCTGACCGCCCCGACCTGTCACTCCATCTCCTGTGAATACCTTCTCCGAAAGCATTGCGACTGCCGTCGCGCTGATCCTGTCCTTTGACCCGGTGCTGGGTTCCATTGCCTTGCGTTCGTTGGCGGTCAGCGCCGTGGCGTGCGTGATCGCGTGCAGTCTGGGCCTGCTGCTGGGCGCGTGGCTGGGTGTGGCGAGATTCCGGGGGCGTGGTCTGGTGCTGGCATTACTCAACACCGCGCTGGCCCTGCCTTCGGTGGTGGTCGGGCTGGTGGTCTACCTGCTGCTGTCGCGCAGCGGGCCGCTCGGGTTTTTGGGTTGGCTTTTTTCGTTCAAGGCCATGGTGCTGGCGCAGGCGGTGCTCGTTTTGCCCGTGGTGACTGCCCTGGTGCGGCAACTGATTGAAGACGCCGACCGCCTGCACGGTGAGCAGCTTCGCTCGCTCGGCGCTGGTCGCCTCACGCGCAGCTTGCTGCTTCTGTGGGACGAGCGTTACGCCTTGCTCACAGTGTTGATTGCCGCGTTTGGCCGCGCCATTTCCGAGGTGGGCGCGGTAATGATTGTGGGCGGCAACATCGACGGTTTTACCCGTGTGATGACCACCGCCATCGCGCTGGAAACCAGCAAGGGCGACCTGCCGCTGGCGCTGGCGCTGGGTATGGTGTTGCTGGCCATCGTGCTGCTGCTCAACCTGGCGATTGCGCTGATCCGGCGCTGGCGGGAGCGGCGCGACGGGCCCTCTGCCGACGTTGCTGCGGGGCTGACTGCCCAGGGGGCAACGTCGTGACAGCGCTGTTTGATCTGCAGGATGTGAGCGTTCAGCTCGGGCACATTACGGCGCTGAACGGCCTTCGCCTGTCCATCACACGCGGCGAACGCGTTGCGCTGGTGGGTGCCAACGGCAGCGGCAAGAGCACGCTGCTGCGAACCCTGCACGGGCTGGTGCCGCCTTCCAGCGGGCGGCTGCTGTGCGGCGCCGGCCAGCCTGTACGGCAGGCGATGCTGTTTCAGCGGCCCCACATGCTGCGCGCCAGTGTGCAGAACAACGTGGCTCTGGGTCTGTGGTTGCGCGGCACCGGGTGGCGACAGGCGCGCGTTGGGGCGCTGGAGGCGCTGGAGCGTGTGGGGCTGCAGGCGCTGGCCGGACGCCATGCGCGGGCGCTGTCCGGCGGCCAGCAGCAGCGCGTGGCACTGGCCCGCGCTTGGGCCCTGCAGCCCGAGGTGTTGTTGCTGGACGAGCCCACCGCCAGTCTCGACCCGAGTGCCAAGCGCGAGGTCGAACGGCTGATGGCGGAGTTTGCGGCCACTGGCATGACCCTGATTTTTGCCAGCCACAACCTTGGGCAGGTCAAGCGCCTGGCAACGCGCGTCATCTGTCTGGAGCACGGCGCGCTGGTGGCCGACTTGCCGACACATGATTTCTTCAACGGGCCACTGACACCCATGGCAGAGAACTTTCTGAAAGGAGAACTTGCATGAACCGCACGACCTTGATTTCCCCGCTGTGGGCGAGCGCACGAACGCTGGCCGCCACCGGTATTGCCCTGCTCGCGTTGGCAGCAACGGCGAGCTCTGCACAAACCCCGTCGATAGTGATGGCCTCCACCACCTCCACCGAGCAGTCGGGTCTGTTCACCTACCTGCTCCCCGAGTTCAAGAAAGTGACTGGTATCGACGTCAAGGTGGTGGCGGTGGGCACCGGTCAGGCGATTGACATGGGGCGTCGGGGCGACGCCGACCTCCTGTTTGTGCACGATCAGGTGGCCGAAGAGAAAGTGGTGGCCGAGGGTTTTGCGATCAAGCGCTTTCCCGTGATGTACAACGACTTTGTGCTTATCGGCCTTGCAGCGGACCCGGCCCGGACGCGCGGCAAGGACATCACGGAAGCGCTGAAGAAGATCAACAGCGCCAACGCCAACTTTGTCTCGCGCGGGGATAAGAGCGGCACGCACGCGGCCGAGTTGCGCTACTGGAAGGCGGCTGGTGTGGATGCGCCCGCGTTCCCAGGCTACAAGGCGTGTGGTTGCGGCATGGGCCCCGCGCTGAACATTGCCGCCAGTACCGGTGGCTATGTGCTGACCGATCGCGGCACCTGGCTGTCGTTCAAGAACCGGGCTGGTCTGGCGGTGCTGGTCGAGGGCGACGTGAAGCTCTTCAACCAGTACGGTGTGATGGTGGTGAACCCGGCCCGACATCCGCAAGTCAAGGCGGATCTGGCGCAGAAGTTTGTCGACTGGATTGTTTCGCCTGCCGGCCAGGCGGTGATTGCCGGTTACAAGATCAATGGCGAGCAGCTGTTCTTCGCCAACGCCAAACCCTGAGCCATCGCGGATTCAGCGACCGTTTCTATAATCACTCGAACACCTTTCGATGCGCCCGCACTGCGGTCTGTCTGGCCGCCGTCTCCTTTTCGTGATGCCGGCGGCGGTTCTTGCTTCGGCTGACGGCGCACAATCCTCGTCACCCTTCTGATCAGCTCACAGGCTTTCATGACCTTTCGATTCGCGCCGTCCGTTTTCCCCCTTGTTTTTTCCGCTGCGCTCGCGTCCGCGTGCGGCGCGGTTGGCGCGCAAACTGCCCCTGCGGTCGATGTGAGCCAGGCCTGGGTGCGTGCGACCGGCCCCGGCCAGATGGCGACCGGTGGCTTCATGCACCTCACTGCCAAAACGACCCTGCAACTGGTTGCCGTCTCCACACCCGCTGCTGGCGTGGCCGAGGTGCATGAGATGAAGATGGAAGGCGACATCATGAAGATGCGCGCGGTGAAGGCCCTAGAGCTGCCTGCCGGCAAGACGGTGGAGCTCAAACCCGGCGGTTACCACCTGATGCTGATGGACCTGAAGCAGCCTTTTGCCAAAGGCAGCACCGTGCCGATGACCCTGCACTTCCGCGATGCCAAAGGGGTGGCAAGCAAGCTGGATTTGAAAGTGGCCGTGGGCTCTGCAGCGCCTGCGGGCGCCGTTCATAAGCACTGAAACTAGCACTGAAAATCGCCAGAGGTTCCCTCTGGTTTGCGCAGTCAGCCCGAGTGCCGCTTGGCCGGGTTGAGGCGCCGGTACACCGTGGCGCGGCTCACTCCCAGCGCACGTGCCGCTTGCACCACATTGCCCCGGGCGTCGTCCACAGCTTTGCGGATCAACGCCGTCTCCAGCTCTTTCAGGGGCTGGGCGGGCAGCGTGGGCTGCGGCAGGCGCCCTGCCAGCGTGGGTGTGGTTTGGCCCGGTAGCAACGGCAGTGCCTGCAGGCGCAGGCCGCTCCACAGCGGCACCTCGACAACACGCGCAGACACCTGGCTGCGCCGTGCGGCGTCAAACAGCAGTTCAAACGGCAGGGCAAACAGCTCGCTGCAATGGGGCATGCGCGTACTGAAGGCGGCCAGCGATGGCAGCAGCTCACGCGCGATCTGGTTGGCCCCGGTGATGCAGCCATCGGCATCCAGACACAGCAGGCCGTCAGATTCATCGCCCAAGGTGCGGCCCGGCCAGCCCAAGCGCACCGTCAGCGCGTGCGACTGGCTCAGCAGCAGCGCGTTCTCGATGCTGCGGGCCGACTGGCTGACAAGGTGCTTGAGCTCGGGCCGCTCTGCCACCTCAATGCCAGTCAGGTCCAGCATGCCCATACACCGGCCATCGGGCGCGAACAGCGGTGCGCCGGCGCAGCTGTAGTCGGAGGTGGCCTCGAAAAAATGTTCGCCGCGATGCAGCCACACCGGCTGCAACTCGGTCAGTGCAGCGCCAATGGCGGTGGTGCCCACTTCCTGCTCCGAGAGATCGGTGCCGATGCGCGTCAGCAGGTCGGCCCGGCGGTCGCTGCGGTCGATGGGGCCGTTCACGTCGATCACCACACCGCGGTGGTTGGTCAGGATGGCGAAGTAGCGGGTGTCTTCAATGGCCCGGCCCAGTCGCTGCAACACGGGGCGAGCGGCTTGCACGAGCTGGTGGTTTTCCTCCAAGGTGCGGCGCAGCAGCGGCACCGAGACCTGGTTGAAGACGGGCGCCCGGTCGGGCCGGTGGCCTTGCGTGAGGCAGCGTTGCCAGGAGCGTTCAATCCAGCCGTCCACGCTCGCGGAAAGGGCATGCGCAGGACGGTCACCGTAAAGCAGTGTCTGTCTGGCCTGTCCGATTTGTGCCAGCCGGTGGTGGGCGTGCGCCGGGGCAGACGAAGAGCTCTGCGCCGAAGCGGCAAGGGAAGACACGGAGGACAGAGGAGAGGACTGCTGCGCCATGCGCCATTGTGGCCATTTCCGGGCTGGGCTGCTGCCCTTGTTTTTTGCCTGAGCGGCCCAGTGCGGCAAGTTGGCGCCCGGCAGCCCTCAGCGCGCGCCTTGAGACATGACAAACAGCGCGGTTTTCAGGCCGGCCAGGGTCATCAATAGCGACCCCGCCACATGCAGCAGCGCGGTCAGTGCCGCCAGTCCGTAGCGCTCCTCGGTCAGGTAAATCACCACCTCGGCAGAAAACGAGGAGAAGGTGGTCAGTCCGCCGAGGAAACCGGTGACCAGCAGCAGGCGCCAGAACGGGTCGATCTGCGGCATGGACTGGAACACCCCCAGGCAGAGGCCGATCAGGTAGCCGCCCACCAGGTTGGCGACCAGCGTGCCCCAGGGAATGAGCCCGCCCGGCGTGAGCCACAGGCTCAAACCCCAGCGGGCGAGTGCGCCGATGCTGGCGCCGATGCAGATGGCAATGACCTGAGGCATGTTTCGCTGGCGCCTACTTCATCATTTGCTGTGGCAGCCAGGTCACGATGCCAGGGAAGATGTAGATGAGTGCGATCGCCACACACATCAGGAAAAACATCGGCAGGGTGACCTTGGCAATCCACGTCAGTTCGCGGCCCGTCATGCCTTGCAGCACAAACAGGTTGAAACCCACGGGCGGTGTGATCTGTGCCATCTCGACCACCAGCACCACGAAAATGCCAAACCAGATCGGGTCGATGCCAGCCTTGGCCACCGTGGGCATGATGACGCCCATGGTCAGTACCACCATCGAGATGCCGTCGAGGAAGCAGCCGAGGATGATGTAGAACACCGCCAGCGCCATGATCAGCTGCGCCTGGCTCAGGCCCAGCGAGGCGATCCATTCGGCCAGATGCCGCGGCAGGCCGATGTAGCCCATGCTCAGGGTCAGGAAGGCCGCACCGGCCAGGATCAGCGCGATCATGCAATAAAGGCGCGTGGCCCCCATCAGCGAGTCCTTGAAGGTGGCCCAGCTCATCGAACCCTGCACCGCCGAAATGACCAGCGAGCCCACCACGCCCACGGCGGCGGCTTCAGTGGCGGTGGCGATGCCGCTGTAAATGGAGCCGAGCACTGCCGTGATGAGGAGGACCACCGGGATCAGGCTGCGCGACTCGGCCAGCTTCTCCATGAAGGTGAAGCTGCGGTCGGCCGCCGGCACCTTGCCGGGGTTGGCCAGCGCCCAAAGCGCGATGTAGCCCGAGAACAGCGCCGCCAGCAGCAGGCCGGGCAACACACCCGCAATGAACAGGCGGGAGATCGACACCTCGGCCGTCACGCCGTAAACGATCATGATGATGGACGGTGGAATCAGTAGGCCCAGCGTGCTGGCACCCGCGAGCGTTCCGATCACCATGTTCTCGGGGTATCCGCGCCGGGCCAGTTCGGGCAGGGTCATCTTGCCGATGGTGGCGCAGGTGGCGGCACTTGACCCGGACACCGCCGCAAAAATGGTGCAGCCCACCACGTTGGTGTGCAGCAACCGGCCAGGCAGACTTTGCACCCACGGCGCCAGACCTTTGAACATGTCGTTGCTCAGCCGGGTGCGGAACAGGATTTCACCCATCCAGACAAAGAGGGGCAGGGCGGTCAGTGTCCAGCTGCTGGCCGAGCCCCAGATGGTGACGGCCATCGCGTCACCCGCCGGGCGCGAGCTGAACAGTTGCATGCCGATCCACGCCACACCCGACAGCGTGAGCCCAATCCACACGCCGCTGCCCAGAATCAGGAACAGCGACAGGACCAGCAGGCCGGTGATGGCGAGGTCACTCATTGCGCAGGGCCTCAGCAGGGTTCTGAAGCGCGCGGCGACCGCGGATTTCAAGTACTAGTTCATCGATGAAGGCGATGGCCAGCACCACCGTGCCCAGGGCCATCGCGATCTGCGGTATCCACAGTGGCGTGGCGTCACTGGCCGTGGAAATGTCGTGGAAGGTGTACGACTGCCAGGACAGCCGCACACTATAAAACGCAAACAGCAGGGCCAGCAGCGTTGCGGCACCGAGTGCCCAGATTTCGAGACCGCGTTTCCACCGGCCCTTGAGCATGTTGATCACCAGCGTGACGCGGATGTGCTCCCCGCGCTTGAGCGTATGCGCCAGCGCAAGAAAGCCGCTGGCTGCCATGAAGTAGCCCGCATACGCATCAGTGCCGGGCACATGAAACTGAAACTGCCGGCTGATGATGGACAGCAGCACCATCGCCAGCAGGCCCACCATGAAAAGCGCCGCCAGTGCGGCGGCGCTGAGGTAGATCGCGTCGAGAAAGCGGCGCATCAGGGCTTACTTGCGGAAAGCGTCCACCAGCTGCTGGCCCTCGGGGCCGGCCTTGTCCAGCCATTCCTTGAGCATGGTGTCACCGACCTTTTTCATGTCGGCCTTCAATGCAGCCGAAGGCGGCAGGATCTGCATGCCATTGGCCTTGAGTTTGTCGAGGGAGTCGCTGTTGGCCTTCTTGCTGGCGGCGAGGCCGCGCACCTCGGCATCTGCTGCCGCCTTGAGCAGCGCGTCCTGCGTGGGCTTGTCGAGCGCGTCAAACGCCTTCTTGTTCACGATGACGGCATTTTTGGGCAACCAGGCCTGGGTGTCGTACCAGTACTTGATGTGCTCATAGGTCTTGGTATCAAAACCGGTGGAGCCGGAAGACATGTAGCTCTCGATCACGCCGGTGGCCATGGCCTGCGACAGTTCTGCCGCCTGCACGGTGACCGGCTGCGCGCCAACCAGTTCCGCGATGCGTGCGGTGGCCGGGCTGTAGGCGCGCCACTTCATGCCTTTCAGGTCAGCGGCAGAGGCCAGGGGCCGCTTGGCATAGATGCCCTGCGGAGGCCATGGCACGGCATACAGTGCCATCATGCCGTCGGCGGCAAGCTTCTTGTCGAGCATCGGCTTTTGCACCTTCCAGAGCTTGAGGGCATCGTCGTAGCTGTCGGCGAGGAAGGGAATGCCATCCGCGCCAAAAATCTGCCATTCGTTCTGGAAGTTGACCAGCAGCATTTCGCCAATCTGGGCCTGACCACCCTGCACGGCACGCTTGATTTCCGGCGCCTTGAACAGCGCGGCATTGGGGTGCACCGTGATCTTGAGCTTGCCACCGGTGGCCTTGTCCACATCGTTGGCAAACTGCACCAGGTTTTCACTGTGAAAATTGGTGGCCGGGTAGGCAGCCGGCAAATCCCATTTGGTCTGGGCGAACGCGCTGGCGGTGAGCAGCAGGGCTGCGCCGCCGAGAATCAGTTTGAATTTCATGGTGACTCCTGGAAAATGGTCAAGACACATCACATCCCCATGGTAGACGCAAAAGCTGCGCCAACTCAACGGGCCTATCCCGAAAATCAGGGACCCCCTGCAAGCCGACCGGCAGAAAGTACCCCATGAACCTGCGCTTTGTTGAAGCCTTCTATTGGGTGGCTTCCCTCAAGAGTATCTCGCGGGCTGCCGACAAGCTGTACCTGACGCAGTCTGCCATGTCCAGCCGTATCGCGACCCTTGAAGAGGAACTGGGCGTGCTGCTGCTGGACCGGCGCGACAAGCAGTTCAAGCTGACAGGTGCGGGCGTGCGCTTCCTGATGTACGCCGAGAAACTGCTGGAGCTGCAGCGCGAGGTCAAGGCCGAGATGGGCTCGGGCGAGGCGATGGCGGTGTCCATGCGCATCGGCGCCATCGAGTCGGTGCTTCATTCGTGGCTGATCCCGTGGCTGGAGAGCCTGCGCACGGAGCACCCCGGCCTGGAACTGGAGCTGACGGTGGAAACCACCCCGATCCTTGTGGATCAGATCCAGCGCGGCACGCTGGACCTTGTGTTTGCCGTGTTGCCGGCTTCGGCCGATGGTGTGCGCAACCAGGCGCTTCCGACCATGGACATGGTGTTTGTCGGGCATCCACAGCTTCACACCAAACGCAGTTACAAACTTTCCGAGCTGGCCGGCATGGAGCTGCTGACCTTCCAAAAGGGCTCGCAGCCACATGTGACCCTGCTGGATCTGTTTCGCCAACACCAGATGGAACCCAAAAAGGTGCATGCCATCTCGTCGATTTCAGCCATGGTGCAATTGGTGCAGGGCGGCTTTGGCGTCGCGCTACTGCCGCGCGCTGCGGTGGAACGCCTCACCGGATTTGCACCGCTTCGCCCCCTGTCATGCGATGTGAAACTGCAGTCCCTGCCCATCCACGCCAGTTACCGCACAGACCCTGCCACGAAGACGGTGGAGACGGTGGTTCGCTCGGCCATGAGGTTCGCGCAGCAACAGGGCCATGCACCAAAACGGCGGCCTGCAAAAGCCATTTCGGGTAAACCCGTAACATCGAAAAAATCGATGATGTAAGCAAAATATTTTGAATTTGCGGACCGGCAAGGTCACTTCCACAATCCGCCCATCGTCATGCAAATGACATATTCCGAAACAAGGAGTCACGGTGGGATCAGCTCTGGATTTGGCGCAGGCGGTGTTTGGCCTCGAGGGAATGCAGGATGCGGCGCATGTGCGCAGCCTGATCCGTCAGGGGCTCTGGAACTCGCACACCAGCGGCCTGGCCGACGACCATGTGCAGGGCAATGTGGTCATCCTGCCCGAGGCGCTTGCCAACGACTTTCTGCGCTATTGCCAGCGCAACCCCAAACCTTGTCCGCTGCTCGCAGTGTCTGAGCCGGGTCACCCTCTGCTGCCTACACTGGGGCAGGACATCGACATCCGCACCGACGTACCACGCTACCGCGTGTGGCAGGGCGGCGAGTTGACAGACGAGCCCAACGACATCACGCCGCTCTGGCGCGACGACCTGGTGACCTTTGTGATCGGCTGCTCGTTCAGCTTCGAGCAGGCGCTGATGGACGCCGGTCTGCCGCTGCGTCATGTACAGCAGGGCAAGAACGTTGCCATGTACCGGACCAACATCGCGACTGAAGCGGCCGGTGCCTTCAGCGGCCCGATGGTGGTGTCGATGCGACCCATGAAAGCGGCCGCAGTCATCCGTGCGGTGCAGGTCACCTCGCGTTTTCCCAACGTGCACGGTGCGCCGGTTCACATCGGCGACCCGTCACTCATCGGCATCGCCGACCTGCAGCAGCCCGACTACGGCGACGCAGTGGAAGTGATGGCCGATGAACTACCGGTTTTCTGGGCCTGTGGCGTCACGCCGCAGGCTGCGATCCGGCAGGCGCGCCCAGCGTTCTGCATTACCCACGCCCCCGGCGCGATGCTGATCACCGACCTTCTCAACAACCAGCTTGCCAGCTTTTAATCAAGGAGCCTCACCATGAAAAAACTTGCCTTCTGCCTGTCCGCCCTGGCGCTCGCCGGGGTGGCGTCCGCCCAGACCAAATGGGACCTGCCCACCGGCTATAGCGCCAACAGCTTTCAGACCCAGAACGTGCAACAGTTCGCCACCGAGGTGGACCAGCTCACCGGCGGCAAGCTCAAGATCACGCTGCACCCCGGTGGTTCGCTCTACAAGGCCAACGAGATCAAGCGTGCGGTGCAGACCGGCCAGGTGCCATCAGCCGAATTCATCCTCTCGGGTGCCGCGAACGAAAATCCGCTTTTCGGCGTGGATTCCATCCCGTTCCTAGCCACCAGCTACAGCGACGCCAGACGCCTGTATCAGGCGGCCAAGCCGGCGCAGGACAAGCTGCTCGCATCCCAAGGCATGAAGTTGCTGTTCACCGTGCCTTGGCCCGGTCAGTCGCTGTACTCGCTCAAGCCGGTCAACACGCCGGCCGACTTTGCAGGGACCAAAATGCGTGCCTATAACCCGGCCACCACCCGCATCGCGCAGCTGCTGAAAGCACAGCCGGTGACCATCCAGCTGGCCGAGTTGGGCCAGGCCCTGGCCACCGGTGGCGTGCAGAACTTTCTGACGTCGAGCGCCAGCGGCGTGGAAAGCAAGCTGCACGAGCAGGTGAAGTACTTTTACCCGGTCAGTGCCTGGTTGCCACGCAACGCCACCGTGGTGAACCAGAAGGCGTTTGACGCGCTCGACAAGCCCACCCAGGAGGCGGTGCTCAAGGCCGCTGCAGCCGCCGAAGCACGCGGCTGGGCCACCAGTGAAAAGCTCGATGGCGAGTACATCAAGGAGCTGGGCGCCAAGGGCATGACCATTGCGGCACCGTCTGATGCCATCAAGAAAACCCTGGCCGACATTGGCGACACCATGACCGCCGAATGGCTCAAGACCGCCGGCGCCGAAGGCCAGGCTGTGATCGACGCTTACCGCAAGCCGTAAGTCGTCCCCGCGGCGGGAAGCGCCTGGCGCCTTCTGCTTCTCGCCGCCTCTCCTTTATCCCATTTTTTCCCGAACCAGGAGCGTACGGTGGACAAACTCGCCCTCAATTTCTACAAACTGCTGATGGCGCTGTCGTGTGTGGCCATGGTGGCCGCCTTCGGCACCGTCCTGCTGGGCGTCATCGCCCGTGAAGTGCAGTGGGACATCGGTGGGCTGGACGCCTATGCGGGCTATGCAATTGCCGCGACGCTGTTCCTCGCGCTGCCCGCCACGCTCAAGCATGGTGACCACATCCGCGTGACGCTGCTGCTGGACCGCGTGCCGGTCAGGCTGCGTGGTGCGCTCGAGTGGTGGTGTCTGTCCGCGGCCTTTGGTTTGTCGCTCTACATCGCCTGGTATGCGCTTCGTCTGGTCTGGGTGTCTTACACCACCCACGACATCTCGCCTGCCGCCGATGCCTCGCCCCTGTGGATTCCCCAGATCAGCATGGCGCTGGGCTGTATTGGCTTTGCCATGTCGTTTGGCCATGCCCTGGTAGAGCGGTGGCGCGGCAGCAGCTTTATTGCCGCATCTTCTGAAGCTTCCCACGTCGAATAAGGGCAGGAAAACCATGGATATTGTTATTGCATTTGCCCTGATCGTGCTGCTGCTTGCGGTACTGGGTTCGGGTCTGTGGATCGGGTTGTCGTTGCTGGCTGTGGCCCTGATCGGCATGGAGCTGTTCACCAGCCGGCCGGTGGGGGACAGCATGATGCTGACCATCTGGGGCTCCACGTCAAGCTGGACGCTGACCGCGCTGCCGCTGTTCCTCTGGATGGGGGAAATCCTCTTCCGCAGCAAGCTGTCACAAGATATGTTCAAGGGTCTCGCTCCTTGGCTGAACCGCCTGCCCGGGCGCCTGCTTCACACCAATGTGGTCGGCTGCACCATTTTTGCGGCCATCTCCGGCTCCAGCGCTGCGACGTGCGCCACGATTGGCAAGATCACCTTGCCAGAGCTCAAGAAGCGCGGCTATCCGGATGACATCGCCATCGGCACCCTCGCGGGCGCAGGTACGCTGGGCCTGCTGATCCCGCCGTCGATCATCATGATCGTCTACGGTGTAGCCGCCAACGTATCGATCGCCAAGCTGTTTCTCGCTGGCGTGATTCCCGGGCTGCTGCTTGCCGCGCTGTTCATGGGCTACATCATGGTCTGGGCGCTGTTCAACAAGGACAAGGTGCCTGCCGCCGATGCAGCCACGACCTTTGGCGAGAAACTGTACGCCTCGCGGCACCTGATCCCTGTGGTGTCGCTGATAGTGGTGGTGCTAGGCGGCATCTACAGCGGCATAGCCACTGCCACCGAGGCCGCGGCGCTGGGTGTGGCGGGTGCGCTGGTATTGGCCAGGATTGAGGGTTCGCTGGACTGGGCGCGCTTCAAGGATGGCCTGGTTGCCGCCTGCCGGGTGTACTGCATGATCGGTCTCATCCTGGCCGGTGCGGCCTTCCTGACGTTGGCCATGGGTTTCATCGGCTTGCCGCGACATCTGGCCGAGTTCATCGGTGCGTTGCAGCTGTCGCCCTTCGCGCTCATGCTGCTGCTGATCGTCTTCTTCATCATTCTGGGCTGCTTTCTCGACGGTATCTCCATGGTGGTGCTGACCATCGCGGTGCTGTTGCCCACGGTGGAAGCCGCAGGCTTCGACCTGATCTGGTTCGGCATTTTCATCGTGCTGGTGGTCGAGATGGCGCAGATCACGCCGCCGGTGGGCTTCAACCTGTTCGTGTTGCAGGGCCTGACCAAGCGCGATGTGACATGGATTGCGCGCACCGCGATGCCGCTGTTCTTTCTCATGCTTGGCGCCGTGATCGCGACCTACTTTTTCCCCGACGTGGTTCTGTGGCTGCCACGCCAGATGCAGGGTTGAGCCACTTCCCCAAGGAGTTCACCATGAAAATCGTACTGATGGCCTTGCTTGCTGCGGCATCCGTGTCGCATGCTGCTGCGCAAACCAGCTGGAAGCTGGCGACCGGCTACCGCGCTGAGTCGTTTCACACGCAGAACATTGCCCAGTTCGCCCGGGACGTTGAGCAGGCATCAGCCGGGGCGCTGCGCATCGAGCTTCATCCCAACAACACCCTGGTGAAGCTGGCCGACATCCGGCAGGCGGTGGAAGAAGGCAAGGTGCAGGCTGGTGAAACCATCATGACCAGCATGGTCAAGGAGATTCCGCTGGCGGGCGCCGACTCGATTCCCTTTGTGGTCGCGTCGTACAAGGACGCCCAGCGGCTGTGGAAGCTGCAGCGCCCGGGTATCGAGAAACACTTTGCCGCGCGGGGGCTGACGCTGCTCTACACCGTGCCATGGCCACCGCAAGGCCTGCATTCGAGCAAACCGATTCGCAGCATCGGCGATTTTCGCGGTACCCAGATGCGTACCTACAACCAGACCACACAGCGGATTGCCGAGTTGCTGGGCGCCAAACCGGTGGATGTGCCCATGGTCGATGTGGGCAAGGCGCTCGCCGATGGCCGCATGGACAACATGATCACCTCTGCGCTCACGGGCGTCGAGAACAAGGTCTGGGGCGCCATCAAGTACTACTATGAGATCAATGCCTGGTTTCCGAAAAACGCGGTGTTCGTCAGTACCAGGGCTTTTGAGTCGCTCCAGCCACCTGTGCGCGCGGCCGTGCTCAAGGCCGCCAGCGAGGCCGAGACGCGCGGCTGGGCGGCCAGCCAGGCCCTGGCCACCAGTGCCACCGAGGAGCTGCGTCAGAACGGTATCAAGATTGAGCGCATTCCAGCTGATCTGGAGCATGAGATCAAGCGCATGGGCGAACGCTTTTCGCGCGAGTGGGTACGATCTGTGGGTAACGAGGCCAACAGCATTTTTGTGCCGTACTACGTCATGCCCTGACAGGGCATACGCCAGAAATTTTTCATCAACAGTCTCCAATCAATGACTTCACAAGACATCAAACCTGCTGCGACCAACGGCGTGACGGGCAGTGGCCGCTGGCAATTCTGGATTGACCGCGGCGGCACGTTCACCGACATCGTGGCCAAGAAACCTGACGGCTTGCTCGTCACGCACAAGCTGCTCTCCGAGAACCCGGAGCAGTACCGCGACGCGGCGGTGGCGGGCATCCGTCATCTGCTGGGTCTGAAGGCGGGCGAGCCCATCCGCGCCGATGTGGTGGACTGCGTGAAAATGGGGACCACCGTGGCCACCAACGCGCTGCTGGAGCGCAAGGGCGAGCCGACCCTGTTGGTCACCACGCGGGGCTTTCGCGACGCGCTGCGCATTGCTTACCAGAATCGTCCCCGCCTGTTCGACCGGAACATCGTGTTGCCCGAGCTGCTCTACAGCGCGGTGATCGAGGCGCAGGAGCGTGTGGGTGCGCAGGGCGAAGTCCTGCAGGCGCTGGACGAGGCGCTTTTGAAGCGGGAGTTGGAGGCGCATTACCAGAAGGGCCTGCGCAGCGTGGCGGTGGTCTTCATGCACGGCTACCGCTACAGCGACCATGAGAAAGCCGCCAAACGCATTGCCGCTGCGGTGGGCTTCACGCAGGTCAGCACCTCGCATGAAACCAGCCCGATGATGAAGTTCGTCAGCCGTGGTGACACGACTGTGGTGGACGCCTACCTGTCGCCGATTCTGCGGCGCTATGTGAACCAGGTGGCTGGCGAGATGCCGGGCGTGCGCCTCTTCTTCATGCAGTCTTCGGGTGGATTGACGGATGCGCATGTGTTCCAGGGCAAGGACGCCATCCTGAGCGGTCCCGCCGGCGGTATTGTGGGCATGGCGCGCACAGCAGCGATTGCCGGGCACACCAAGGTGATTGGTTTTGACATGGGCGGTACGTCCACTGATGTGTCGCACTACGCCGGTGAATTTGAGCGCGAGTTCGAGACGCAGGTCGCAGGCGTGCGCATGCGCGCGCCCATGATGAGCATCCATACCGTGGCAGCGGGTGGTGGCTCCATTCTCAAGTTCGATGGCGAGCGCTTTCGCGTCGGCCCGCAAAGCGCTGGTGCTAACCCGGGGCCTGCAAGCTACCGGCGCGGCGGGCGGCTGGCGGTGACTGATGCAAACGTCATGGTCGGCAAGATCCAGCCGCGCTACTTCCCCAAGGTGTTCGGCCCGAATGCCGATGAGCCGCTCAGTTTTGAGGCGGTGCAGGCCCAGTTCAACGACCTGGCGGGGCAGACCGGGCGCAGCGCTGAGGTGGTGGCTGAAGGCTTCATCAATATCGCGGTGCAGCAGATGGCCAATGCCATCAAGAAGATCTCGGTGGCGCGCGGCTATGACGTGACGCGCTACACGCTGCAGTGCTTTGGTGGCGCTGGTGGCCAGCACGCCTGTCTGGTGGCCGATGCGCTGGGCATGACCCGCGTGTTCGTGCATCCGTTGGCCGGTGTACTCAGTGCCTATGGCATGGGCCTGGCTGACCAGAACGTGATCCGTGAGCAGGCGGTGGAAGTCAAGCTCACCAGCGCAGCTTTGGATGAAATCTCCGACAAGCTCCAGGCGCTGGCGGCTGCCGCCCGGAGCGAATTGCAGCGCCAGCAGGTGAGCAAGGGTGGCATCACGATTCACCACCGTGTTCATGTGCGCTATGAGGGCAGCGATTCGGCACTCGTGGTGCCCTTCGGTACGCTGGACCAGATCGAGGCGGGTTTTGAAGACGCGTACCGCCGCCGCTTTGCGTTCCTGATGCAGGGCAAGGGGCTGGTGGTGGAGGCGGTCTCGGTCGAGGCGGTGGTGGCAGGCGATGCACCTGCCGAGCCACGCCATCCCACGCACGAGCCGCGCGAGGTGCCGCGCCGCGAAACCGTACGCATGTACTCCGGTGGCCAGTGGCACGACGCGGCCCTGGTGGTGCGCGAAGACCTGCAGCCGGGTGACATCATTTCCGGCCCGGCAATCATTGCCGAGAAAAATGCCACCACCGTGGTGGAGCCCGGCTGGGAGGCGGCACTCACTGCGCTTGACCATCTGGTGCTGGACCGGCGCGCTGAGCGTGCCGTCACGTTCGCCGCCGGGACGTCGGTCGACCCGGTGCTGCTGGAGGTCTTCAACAACCTTTTCATGAACATCGCCGAGCAGATGGGCCTGCAGCTGCAGAACACCGCTTATTCCGTCAACATCAAGGAGCGGCTGGACTTCAGCTGCGCGCTGTTCGACACCCAGGGCAACCTGATTGCCAACGCGCCGCACATGCCGGTGCATCTGGGCTCCATGGGCGAGAGCATCAAGACGGTGATCCGCGAGAACGCGGGCAAGATGCAGCCGGGCGACGTGTACGTGCTCAATGACCCGTACCACGGCGGCACGCATCTGCCGGACATCACGGTCATCACCCCGGTTTATTTGGGCACGGCGGGAGAGCCGACTTTCTATGTTGGCTCGCGCGGCCACCATGCCGACATTGGCGGCACCACGCCGGGCTCGATGCCACCTTTTTCCACGCTGATCGAAGAAGAGGGCGTGCAGATCAACAACGTCAAGCTGGTCGAGCGCGGCGTGCTGCGCGAAGCGGAGATGGTGGCCTTGCTCAAGAGCGGCAAGTACCCCAGCCGCAATCCGCAGCAGAACATGGCCGACCTGAAGGCGCAGATTGCCGCCAACGAGAAGGGCGTGCAGGAACTGCGCAAGATGGTGGAGCAGTTCAGTCTGGAGGTGGTGCTGGCCTACATGCGCCATGTTCAGGATAACGCCGAGGAATCCGTGCGGCGGGTGATCACGCGCCTGAAGGATGGCCAGTTCACACTGCCACTGGACAACGGCGCGCAGATTCAGGTGGCGATACGCGTCAACAGTGCTGCGCGCAGCGCCGAGATTGACTTCACCGGCACCTCGCCGCAGCAGACCAACAACTTCAATGCGCCGACGGCTGTCTGCATGGCGGCGGTGCTCTATGTGTTCCGTACGCTGGTGGATGACGACATTCCGCTCAATGCGGGCTGTCTCAAGCCGCTGAAGGTGATCATCCCGCCCGGGTCCATGCTCAACCCGAACCCACCCGCTTCGGTGGTGGCGGGCAATGTGGAGACATCCACGTGCATCACCAACGCCCTCTACGGTGCGCTGGGTGTGATGGCGGCCAGCCAGTGCACGATGAACAACTTCACTTTCGGCAACGCCCGCCATCAGTACTACGAAACGATTTCCGGTGGTTCGGGGGCCGGTGGCAAGCTGGACGAGACAGGCAAGCTGGTGTCGGGCTTTGATGGCACCTCGGTGGTTCAGACCCACATGACGAACTCCCGGCTCACCGACCCGGAAGTGCTGGAGTTCCGTTTCCCGGTGCGGCTGGAAAGCTACGAGATTCGCCAGAACTCCGGCGGTGCCGGTCGCTGGCACGGGGGTAATGGCGGGGTGCGGCGTGTGCGCTTTCTCGAGGCCATGACCGCCAGCATCCTGTCTAACGGCCGCAAGCATGGCGCATTCGGCATGGCGGGTGGTCAGCCCGGCGAGGTGGGCAAAAACCAGGTCGTGCGTGCCGATGGCCGCGTGGAAACGCTGGACCACATCGGCCAGGCAGACATGCAGCCCGGGGATGTGTTTGAAATTCACACGCCAGGCGGTGGGGGTTTTGGTCCGGCCTGAGTCACAGGAGATGTGTTATGGACAAGAGCTCGTACTTTCATCGCTGGTTTGGGACTGTTCATACCGATGCCGAGGTCACTGGCAGTCGTACAGACCCACGCCCATTGAATGAGCTGGCTGCGTTGCGGCAGGCTTTGCTGGACGCTGTGGCGCCCTGCACTGAGCGCCATCGCCTGCGGGCGACAGGGCAGATTGAGCGGGCTGCGTCGGCGATGGAGCTCTGGCTGCTGCGGGCAGATATCTTTCAATACCTTGCACAGGATGTGGGAGAGATGCAGGCTGCACAGCGAATCGCCCGTCTTTTGCCTTGCTTTGAGGGCTTGGTGCCAGCCGTTACCGCACGTCATCATGCTGCTGGCAATCGCGGCCACGCAGCAAACCTTCGTTGACCATGACCGAGTTCATCAGACGGATGACCCAATTTGCCGCGACATGAAAAAACCCGCCTGAGGCGGGTTTTTTAATCCGTGCGAATCGCTTATTTCTTCGCGGTCGTCGCGGCCGGCTTGCTGGCATCGGCTTTCACTTCTTTCTTGGAGGCAGGAGGCGTGGCGCCCTTGTAGCTTGCGCCCCCAACCGTCAGCCCTTCGGCTGAGAACTTGGCGGCATTACCTTCGCCAATTCCTTTGACACGTTCGATGAAGTCGCCCCAGTCCTTGAAGCTGCCCTTCTTGCGCTCGTCGAGAATTTTGCCGGACATCGATGGGCCGATGCCCTTGATGCCGTCAAGCTCAGCGGGCGTCGCCTTGTTGACATCGACCGCAGCAAACGCCATAGCGGCAGACATGGCCACTGCGAACACCATCATTTTTTTGAACATGAAATTCCTCCCTGATTTGATGTGTGAAACAGACTTGCGGAAGGTTCCCGAGGGGTGTCCTTCCGCTCACACAATGTAGGGGGTGTTGCGGCCTTGGCAGCTGTGAATATTCACGAAGCCAATGCGTTGACCAGTGGGCTCAGGCGCTGCTCAGCAATGACGCCATGTAGTCCGCCACGCCCGCTTGCACATTCGCAAAGGTGTGATCGCATCCGGCGGCGCGCAGGTTGCCGAGATCGGCCTGGGTGTAGCTCTGGTACTTGCCGACCAGCGCGGGTGGGAAGTCGATGTAATCAATCAGCCCGCCGCGCACAGCATCTTCAAGACTCAATGCACTGCTGCCATCGACCGCTCGAAGCGTGTTGACGACTGTCAATGCCACATCATTGAAGGGCTGCGCGCGGCCTGTACCCAGATTGAAAATGCCCGATGCTTGCGGGTTATCGAAAAACCACAGGTTGACGGCAACCACATCGTCGATGAACACGAAGTCCCGCATCTGCCCACCAGCGTCATAGCCGCCGTAGGCGCCGAACAGCTTGACCTTGCCTTCTTTGCGGAACTGGTGGAACTGGTGGAAGGCCACGCTGGCCATCCGGCCTTTGTGCTGCTCGCGCGGGCCATAGACGTTGAAGTAACGAAAGCCGGCGACCTGGGTCTCGGCGTTCTCGAAACGAGGCCCCAGTTCGCGGCGCATGCGCTGGTCAAACAGCAACTTGGAGTAGCCATAGACATTCAGCGGTTTTTCGAACTCGGGCGCCTCCCGGAAGGTGTCAGAGCCGCCGTAGGTCGCTGCCGACGAGGCATAGAGCAGGCGCGTGCCTTGCGCTTGGCAGGACTCGAACAAGTCACATGAGAGGGTGTAGTTGTTGTCCATCATGTACTTGCCGTCGGTTTCCATGGTGTCACTGCAGGCACCTTCATGGAAGACCGCCTCGACCTCTCCGAATGCACCTTCTGCAAACAGATCGTAGAAGTCATCGGCATCCACGTAGTCGGCGATCTGCAGGTCGGCCAGGTTGCGGAATTTGTCGCCTTCCTTCAGGTCATCAACGGCAATGATGTCGTCAATGCCGCGGGCGTTCAGTCCCTTGACCAGATTGCTGCCAATAAAACCTGCGGCGCCGGTAACTACGATCTTCATGGGAAATTCCTTGTGCTTGAACAGGCGGAGTCTTAGATGGCTGCAAACAATTCGCTGTAGCTCACAGTGGCAGTACCAAACTTGCCCACCACAATGCCACCGGCGCGATTGGCAATTGGTACCGCCTCACGCAGCGTCATGCCGGTGGCGGCCATGGCGGCCAGTGTGGCAATCACCGTGTCGCCAGCGCCCGTGACATCAAACACCTCGCGGGCCACGGCTGGCACGTGCAGTTCACCTTCGGCATCAAACAGGGTCATGCCTTCCTCGCTGCGGGTCAGCAGCAGGGCTTCAAGGTTCAGCGCCGTGCGCAGGTTATGGGCTTTGGTCCGCAAATCAGATTCGCTGGACCACGCGCCAATGACGTGTTCCAGCTCGGCCCGGTTGGGTGTGATCACGGTGGCGTTTCGGTAGCGCTCGTAGTCGTCGCCCTTGGGGTCGATCAGCACCACCTTGCCAGCCTTGCGGGCGGCGGCAATCATCAGCACGATGTGCGCCAGGCCGCCCTTGCCGTAGTCTGAAAACAGCACAGCATGGTGAGATGGATACAACTGCTCGAAAGCGGCGGACTGCGAAGCCAGCACTTCGTTTTCAGGGGTGTTCTCGAAGTCCAGCCGCAGCAGCTGCTGCTGCCTGCCGATGACGCGCAGCTTCACCGTTGTCTTGAGCCGCGCATCGCGGCCGAATGAAGGCGCAATGCCAGACGCCGCAACCAGCGCTTCCAGGTGGTGACTGGCATCGTCATCGCCAACCACGCTCAGCAGCGATGCGCGGGCGCCAACGGTGACGATGTTGTAGGCCACATTGGCGGCACCGCCCATGCGCTCTTCTTCCCGCGTGATCCGTACCACAGGCACTGGCGCCTCTGGCGAAATGCGATCCACCGCGCCATACCAGTAACGGTCCAGCATCACATCGCCAACCACCAGCACACGGGCTTGGGCAAGCTGTTCAGAAGAGGGTGTGGAAGCTTCGCTCATGGATGTTGGTTCTTAAGCAAGGAACAGCGCGGAACCGGCTTCGCCGGGCCGCAGCTGTTGCCCCCTGCAAGGGGGGAGGAGGCGAAGCCTCCACGGGGGTGTGCTCAAACTTTTGGTGTTCATAGCTCTTCTATTCGGCGAGCCGGATAACTGTCCCACGCCTGGCAACCCGGGCAGTGCCAGAAATGCTGGGTCGCTTCGAAGCCGCAAGCCGCACAGCGGTAACGCATCAGCGGCTTGGTGGCCTGGTCCAGCGCACGCTGCACCAGCGCTTGGTGCTTGTCGTCGTCCCGTCTGTCGCCGGCAATCCATTTGCTGGCTGCCACCAGCGACTGCTGGTTTTCAAGGTGCCGCATGTACCACTGTCGGGCAGATGCAGGATCGCTCTCCAGTTTGACAATCGCTTCCACCAGGTCGATGCAGGGCATCTGCGCATAGCTGCCCTTGAGAGCGGCCAGCGCAGCCTGCTGTTCGCCACAGGCCTGGGCCACGTTGGCCATCAGACCTGCGGCAAGCGGCAGTCCCTGGGGCGCGGTTTTCTCCAGTCTGAAAAGTGTCTGCAGGGCATCGTGTGCCTTGCCGATCTGGTGCTGCAGCTTGGCCATGTCCAGCAGGGGGCGTGGCGAGGTGGGCGCCATGTCGGCCGCGCGCTGCAAGGCTTCCATCGCGCCAGCGGTGTCACCGGCGGCGGCCATCGTCCCAGCCTGCTCACACAGGTAATGCGCCTGGCGATTGCCAAAACTCCCGTGGTTGGCGCTGTCCAGCCGGGCTGCAATGTCGGTGGCATTGACCCAGTCGCGGGAGCGCTCGTAAATCGAGAGCAGGGCCAGTCGCGCTTCTTCTTCAAAAGGCGTGCCTTCCAGCTTGCGCAGGGCGGTCTCGGCGCGGTCCAGCAAGCCCGCCTTCAGGTAGTCGAGGGCAATCGCGTGCTGTGCCCGGTCGCGCTCGGGCTGGGTGAGGTCGCCGCGGGACATCAGGTGTTCGTGTACCCGCACGGCCCGCTCGTATTCGCCACGGCGGCGAAACAGGTTGCCCAGCGCGAAATGCAGCTCTGACGTATCCGGGTCGTTCTGCACCGCCTCGATGAAGGCGTCAATGGCCTGATCCTGCTGCTCGTTGAGCAGGAAGTTCAGGCCCTTGAAGTAGGCCTTGGGCGCCTGACGGTTCTCGATGCGGAGCTGGCGCAGGTCAATGCGTGAGGCCAGCCAGCCGAGGGTGAAGGCAACCGGAAAGCCGAGCAGAACCCAGGTGAAATCAAATTCCATGGTGAAGTGTGGACGGATCGTCGGTGACGGATTGTGCGTGGCCCGGTGAATGGTCGCGGGCTGCCTGCCGTTTTTTCCACCACCTGGGCATCATGACCAGCACGCCGAGAGCCAGACCACAGGCAAATGCTGCCAGCACGACCAGCACCAGGGGCGCCTGCCACAAGGTGCCAAAGAAGAAGTACACCGATACCGTCTGCTGGTTATTCAGCGCAAACGCGAACAAGGTAAAAAAAATGGCTGCCTTGAGCAGCCACATGAGGTATTTCATTGGGTCATCCCCCGGTTGCTCTGGCATTGTAGCCAGCGCTGGGGTGAAGCCAGTCTGAAATCCAGCCGGAAATCACTCCGGTTTGGAGGCCGACAACAAGACCTGCGTGCGTGCGTCCACGGCCTCACGCAATGCCTTGCCGGGCTTGAAATGTGGCACCCGTTTTTCGGGAATGGCCACACTTTCGCCGGAGCGGGGATTACGCCCCATGCGGGGCGGCCTGCGGTTGATCGAGAAACTGCCAAAACCCCTGATTTCAATCCGGTGGCCGCGCACCAGCGCATCGCTCATGGCATCAAGAATGGTCTTGACGGCATATTCGGCGTCGCGGTGCGTCAGCTGGCTGAAACGGGCGGCCAGTTCTTCGACAAGATCGCTGCGGGTCATGGTGTGAAGGAAGGCTGAATGAAGGAAACCGCCCGGAGGCGGCTTCCGTTCATCGGTACCCGATTACTTCTCTGCGTTGTCCATCTTGGCACGCAGCAGTGCGCCAAGGTTGGTCAGGCCAGCGTTGTCGCGCGAGGACTGCTGGCTCAGGTTGGCCATGGCCTCCTGCTGGTCAGCGTTGTCCTTGGCCTTGACAGACAGCTGGATGTTGCGGGTCTTGCGATCCACGTTCACCACGACTGCAGACACTTCGTCGCCTTCTTTCAGCACGTTGCGCGCGTCTTCGACGCGGTCACGGCTGATTTCGCTGGCACGCAGGTAGCCAATGATGTCTTCGCCCAGATCGATCTCGGCGCCTTTGGCGTCAACCGTCTTGACCTTGCCGGTCACAATCGCGCCCTTGTCGTTGATCGACACGAACGTGGTGAACGGATCGGAGTCGAGCTGCTTGATGCCCAGCGAGATGCGCTCGCGGTCCACGTCAACAGCCAGCACGATCGCTTCGACTTCCTGGCCCTTTTTGTAGTTGCGAACAGCGGCTTCGCCGGGCTCGTTCCACGACAGGTCAGACAGGTGCACGAGGCCGTCGATACCGGCAGCCAGGCCCACAAAGACGCCGAAGTCGGTGATCGACTTGATCGGGCCCTTGACGCGGTCGCCGCGCTTGGTGTCCTGTGCAAACTCTTGCCATGGGTTGGCCTTGCACTGCTTCATGCCCAGGCTGATGCGGCGCTTGTCTTCGTCGATCTCGAGGACCATGACTTCGACTTCGTCGCCCAGTGCCACGAGCTTGCTCGGGGCCACGTTCTTGTTGGTCCAGTCCATTTCGGACACGTGGACCAGGCCTTCGATGCCGGGTTCGAGTTCCACAAACGCGCCGTAGTCGGCGATGTTGGTGATCTTGCCGAACAGGCGCGTGCCCTGTGGGTAGCGGCGGTTCACGCCCATCCACGGGTCGTCGCCCATCTGCTTCAGACCCAGCGAGACACGGTTTTTCTCGGTGTCGAACTTCAGGATCTTGGCCACGATTTCCTGGCCAGCCGTCACCACTTCGCTTGGATGACGCACGCGGCGCCATGCCATGTCGGTGATGTGCAGCAGGCCGTCGATGCCGCCGAGGTCAACGAACGCGCCGTACTCGGTGATGTTCTTGACCACGCCCTTGACGGCAGTGCCTTCTTTGAGGGTTTCCATCAGCTTGGCGCGCTCTTCGCCCATGCTGGCTTCCACCACTGCGCGGCGGCTCAGCACCACGTTGTTGCGCTTGCGGTCGAGCTTGATGACCTTGAATTCCATGGTCTTGTTCTCGTACGGAGACAAGTCCTTGATGGGGCGGGTGTCGATGAGCGAGCCGGGCAGGAAGGCGCGGATGCCGTTGACGAGGACGGTGAGGCCGCCCTTGACCTTGCCGCTGGTCTGGCCGGTGACGAACTCGCCGGATTCCAGGGCTTTTTCCAGGCTCATCCACGATGCCAGGCGCTTGGCCTTGTCGCGGGACAGCAGGGTGTCGCCGTAGCCGTTTTCGACGGAGTCAATCGCCACGGAGACGAAATCGCCCACCTGGACTTCGAGTTCGCCCTGGTCGTTCTTGAATTCTTCGAGGGGGACATAAGCCTCGGATTTGAGTCCGGCGTTCACAACCACATGGTTGTGATCGATGCGCACCACTTCGGCGGTGATGACTTCGCCGGTACGCATTTCAGAGCGTTGCAGCGATTCGTTGAACAGGTCGGCAAAAGATTCAGACATGATTTTCCTCATCCACAAATCAGGGTTCCAGCCGCACCATTGCTGCTGTTTTTAGATCTGCTTGCGGCGGTTTTTTGCAGTCAGCCAAAGGGAGTGACCGCGGGGGTTACGTTAATGAACCTGTTGACCGAAGCACTGGCGTGCCCACAAATGAATGTGCGGGGGTCAAAAGGGCCGGGTACCTTGCCACCATTCAAGCACCTGATCGACCGACTTTTCAATCGACAGATAAGAGTTGTCCAGTGGTTTGGCATCATCAGCAGGCTTCAAAGGGGCTGCTTTTCGCGACGAATCGCGCGCATCACGTGCCTCTAAATCTTGCTGAATCTGCGCGATTGTAGCCGAATTTCCCTTTGAAATCAATTGCTTATGCCTGCGTTCCGCCCTGTGCAGGGCACTCGCCGTCAGGAAAATCTTCAGCGGCGCATCGGGGAAGATGACGGTGCCCATGTCCCGGCCGTCGGCGACGAGCCCCGGCAAGCGGCGAAAACTGTGTTGAAGCTCCAACAGGGCCGTGCGAACTTCGGGGTGCACCGACACCCGGGAGGCAGCCATGCCAGCCGCTTCGGTGCGGATGGCGTCCGATACATCGTCGGGCCCGAGAAAGATGCGGTCTCCCCGGAATCGGACGGGCAAGGTGCGCGCCACGCGGGCAACGCCAGCGCCATCGTCCAGCGACACACCGGCGGCTGTGGCGGCGTGCGCGCTGAGCCGGTACAAGGCACCAGAGTCCAGATAGTGATACCCCAGTTTTTGGGCGGTCAGTGCGGCCAGGGTGCCCTTGCCCGAGGCTGTGGGGCCGTCAACGCAGATGACGGGAATCCGGGCCAGGTCGGCCTTGGTGACGTCAAACAGGGCCTCGAAGTAGTCCGGGAAGGTTTTGGCCACGCAGTGGGGATCCAGAATGCGCACCGGCAGCTGTGCCGGGTTAAATGCCGCCAGCGAAAAACACATCGCCACGCGGTGGTCGTCGTAGGTGCGGATGGCGCCGGTGGTCCAGTTCGTGGGCGGGCTGACCTTCAGGTAATCGGCCCCTTCTTCCACGACGGCGCCTAACTTTTGCAGTTCGCAGGCCATGGCGGCAATGCGGTCGGTTTCCTTGACGCGCCAGCTGGCGATGTTGCGCAGCGTGGTCGTGCCGTCGGCATACATCGCCATCACCGCCAGCGTCATGGCGGCGTCGGGGATGTGGTTGCAGTCGAGTGACTCGATGGCCTTGAGGGGCCATGCGCCACGCCGCACGGTCAAGTGGTTGGGGCCGGCTTCAACGATGGCGCCCATCATTCTGGCGGCGTCAATGAAACGGATATCACCCTGAATGGAGTCGGCACCCACGCCTTCAATCCGAACGCCGTCCCCGGGCGCGATGGCGCCCAGGGCGATGAAATAGCTGGCCGAGGACGCGTCGGCCTCCACATGCAGCACGCCGGGTGACTGGTAGTGGCTGCCAGCGGGGATGGTGAAGCGTTCCCAGTTGTCACGCCGCACCTGAATCCCGTAGCGGGCCAGCAGATTGAGCGTGATTTCGATGTAGGGCTTGCTGATCAGCTCGCCCGTCACCTGAATGACGATATCGCTGTCCTTGGCGACCAGTGGCAGCGACATGAGCAGGGCGGTCAGGAACTGGCTGGAGACATCCCCGCGCACTTGGATCGGCGCTTTCAGGTCCAGCTTGGGCTGACCGATTCGCAGCGGTGGAAAGCCGTCCTGTCCCAGATAGTCAATGTGGCAGCCCAGCTGGCGTAGCGCGTCAACCAGATCGCCAATCGGGCGCTCGTGCATGCGTGGCACACCGTGCAATTTGAAATCTCCGCCCAGCACCGCGAGGGCGGCGGTGAGCGGGCGCATGGCGGTGCCGGCGTTGCCCATGAACAGGTCGGCCTGCGGGGTTGGGATGACACCGCCCAAGCCGTCAATCTCGACCGTGGTGCCACCCGGGCCCATCTGGCGCACGCCACAGCCCAGCTCGCGCAGGGCGTTCAGCATGACGCGCGTGTCGTCCGAATCCAGCAGGTCGTGCAGGGTGGTGGTGCCGGTGCACAGGGCCGACAGCAACAGGACGCGGTTGGAAATGCTCTTGGAGCCGGGCAGGCGGAAGGTGCCTCCCGCGCCAGTCAGTGGGGGGATGTCCAGAAACTCGGTATCGAACATGGACCGGCGTTATTTGGGGGGCTTGTGTGCAGAAATACGCCAGTTGGCGCGTGTCTCGCTGGCTTGCTCGATCAGCACTTCCAGCATGTCGCCGCTGCCTGCCGCGATCAACTGTTCGAGCGACTGCAGGGTTTGCTGGAAGATTTTCGATTGGGCGAGCAGCTCTTCGCGGTTGGCGATCAGGATGTCGCGCCAGACTTTCGGGTCACTGGCAGCGATCCGCGTGAAGTCGCGAAAACCCGGTCCCGCCAGGGAGAGGTATTCCTTGCCGTGGTCTTGCCCGGAGATGCCGTTCATCAGCGCAAATGCGATCAGGTGGGGCAGGTGGCTGACGGCAGCGTACGCGGCATCGTGCGCCTGCGGTGACATCTTCGACACATGGCAGCCCAGTTTGGTCCAGAGGTCTTCGGCTTTCTGGAGCTGGACCGTGAAAGTGCGCTCGATCGGCGTGAGGATGACCTGCTTGCCGGCGTACAGGTCCACATCGGCGTGCTCAACACCTGAAACTTCCTTGCCGGTGATCGGGTGGCAAGGCACAAAGGCGCCCACATTGCCCTGCAGCACACGCCGGGCGGCATCCACCACATCGCGCTTGGTCGAGCCCACATCCATGATCAGCGTGTTGGGTCCCACCAGATGCCGGATGGCCTTGAAGGTGGCTTCGGTGGCCGACACGGGAACCGCCAGCAGCACGATGTCGGCGCCCGACACGGCCAGCAGGGCGGAGGGTGCCTCGACGTCAATCACGCCCATCTGCCGCGCGCGCTCGGTGGTTGACGGCGATTTGCTGTAACCGACCACACGCTTGACGAGACCGGCACGCTTGAGGGCCAGCGCGAAAGAGCCGCCCATCAGGCCGCAGCCAATGAGGCCTAGCTGTTCAAACATGTCGTGTGACCGGAAACGTGACCGGGAAATCTGTGAAACATTGCATCAATCGCTGACCGGGTAGGTGCCAAGAACTTTGTAGAAGGCGCAGAGCTGCTGCAGGTCCGCCAGCGCGGCTTGCACGGCGGGCTGCGAAGGATGACCCTGCAGGTCGATATAAAAATAATATTCCCATTGACCGGAACGTGCCGGACGCGACTCGAAACGGGTCATGGAGACACCATGGGTCTTCAGCGGCACCAGAATGTCATGCACCGCGCCCGGCCGGTTGGGAACCGACACCACCAGACTCACGCAGTCCTTGCCCGAAGGCGGGGGCGGCGGCAGGGTTTGCGGTAGGCAGACCACGGCAAAGCGGGTCCGGTTGAAGGCGTCATCCTGAATGGCGTGCGCTGCGGTGTGCAGGCCGAACTGGGTGGCGGCGCGGTCGCCCGCAATGCCAGCCCACGCCGGGTTGGTGGTGGCCAGTCTCGCGCCTTCCGCATTGCTGGACGCGGCGCGGCGCTCCACGTGGGGCAGGTGAGTGGTCAGCCAGCCCTGGCACTGGGCCAGCGCCTGTGGATGCGCCAGCACGACTTCAATGTTTTCCAGCGAGTCGGACAAGCGCAGCAGGTTGTGGCGCACCATGAGGCTGACTTCACCGACGATGTGCAGCGGTGAGTTCAGGAACAGGTCCAGCGAGCGCGACACCACGCCTTCGGTCGAGTTCTCGACCGGTACCACGCCGTAGCTGGCGCTGCCGGCCGCGGTGGCCCGGAACACTTCATCGATGCTGATGCAAGGCACATGTTCAATGCTGGCGCCGAAGAACTGCAGGGCGGCCTGCTCGGAAAACGTCCCGACAGGCCCGAGATAGGCCACGCGGATGGGGGCCTCCAGGGCCAGGCAGGCCGACATGATTTCGCGCCAGACGGCTTCGACATGCTCGTTCTTGAGCGGTCCCTTGTTGGACTTCTGGATCTGCTCGATCACCTGGGCCACGCGGTCTGGCCGGAAAAACGGCGTACCCTCGCGTTTTTTGACCTCCCCGACTTCCTGTGCCACTTGAGCACGCTGGTTCAGCAGCGCCAGCAATTGCCGGTCCAGCGCATCGATTTGCAGGCGCAGGTCAGCCAGACTCGCGTTCATGGCAACCCCTGCTGAACGGGGTGGGTCGGGATGCCGGCCGGAGGCATGGGCCAAGCGAGTTGGGGGCTGGAAAGCATGTCGTCCTAGGCTTGTTTTTGTTCGAATTCTCGCATGTAGGCCACCAGCGCTTCGACGCCTGCCATGGGCATGGCGTTGTAAATGCTGGCCCGCATGCCGCCGACCGACTTGTGGCCCTTGAGCTGCAGCAGTCCTCGGGCCCTGGCGCCACTCAGGAAGGCCTCGTTGCGGGACTCGTCACGCAGGTAGAAAGGCACGTTCATGCGCGAGCGGCAGCCGCGGTCCACCTTGTTGAAGTACAGGCTGGAGCTGTCGATGGCGTCATAGAGCAACTGGGCTTTTGCCATGTTGCGGCGCTCCATGGCGGCAACGCCGCTGACTTCGGTCCCGGCCTGGCCTTCGCGCTGGCGTTTGAGCCACTGGAAGGTCAAGCCAGCAATGTAGATGGCATAAGTTGGCGGTGTGTTGAACATCGAGCCGTGATCTGCCACCGTCTTGTAATCAAACGCGCTGGGGCAGATGGGCAGGGCATGACCAAGCAGGTCTTCGCGCACGACCACCATCGTCACGCCCGCCGGCCCGAGATTTTTCTGCGCACCGCCGAATGCCAATCCGACGCGCGACCAGTCCACAGCGCGGGACGCAACATGGGAGGAAAAGTCGATCACCAGCGGCGCGTCGCTGCCCAGCGCCTTCAGGTCCGGCAAATCATGGAACTCCACGCCGTGGATGGTTTCGTTCGAGCACAGGTGCACATAGGCTGCATCCCGCTGCAAACGCCAGCTGGCTGGCGCAGGCGCATGGGTGAAGCCGGAGTCCGCAGCTGTGGCCGCGACGTGCGTGGTGCAGTACTTGCGCGCCTCTTTTTCCGATTTCTCGCTCCAGCTGCCGGTGAGGACAAAGTCGACCTTGCCGCCGCGCGAGAGGTTCAAGGGGACGATGGCGTTCTCGGCCAGACCGCCGCCTTGCATGAAAAGAATCCGGAATTCATCCGGTACCGCCATAAGTTCGCGAAAGTCAGCTTCTGCGGCGTCATGAATGGCGATGAACTCCTTGCCGCGGTGGCTCATCTCCATCACGCTCATGCCACTACCGTTCCAGTCCAGCATTTCAGCGGCGGCCTGCTGCAGCACTTGTTCAGGGAGTGCGGCCGGTCCCGCTGAAAAGTTGAACGGCCGGGTCATTTCTTCGCGGGAGGGGCGGCTTTGGGTGGGGTGGCTGCAGCAGGCTTGGTGCCGATGAGTTTCTCTGCGACAACATCAAACTCGCGGGCACGTGCCTGCACGTCGCTGCGCGAAGCCTCGATCAGTTTCTGGACGAAGGCATTGCCCAGTTCAGGCGATGCAGCCTGGTATTTCTTGATCGCGGGCGACTCGAAGAAGGCGGCAATCTGCTTGAGCTCTTCAAGAGTGAAGCGCTCGGCATAGGCTGGTACCAGCGTGTCAGCGCTGACTTTGGCCACCTGTTTGGAAATCAGGGAGCTGGCATCGTTGCCGTACTTCTGCAGTTCGGCGTTGAGTGTTTCTGACGTCTTGGCTTGTGCGTCTTTGGCAACGTTGGTCTGAAGCCTGGGCCCCCATTTGGCGATCAACTCTTGGGCTGAACCCCCGGCAAGCTGGTTCACCAGTCGGTCAAGTTCCGGGCCCTGCTGCAGTGCGACCACTTTGGCCGCCCACTCGTTTTTGTTGTCGGTGGCTTGTGCGTAAACAGCGGTGGAACAGGCCAGCGTCGCCAGCGTGAGTGTGGCAATCAGTTTTTTCATCAGTTGGTTTCCGGGTTGGCGGCGTCGTTGCCGTCTGTGGGAGAGGTGTCGGTGTCGTCCAGGGACGCATCGTTTTCCACAATGCGTTGCAGACCGCTCAATTGTGAGCCTTCATCCAGGCCAATCAGCGTAACACCCTGTGTCGCCCTGCCCATCTCGCGGATTTCGCTGACCCGGGTGCGAACCAGAACGCCCTTGTCGGTGATCAGCATGATTTCGTCGTCGGCGTGGACCAGCGTCGCGGCAACCACCTTGCCGTTGCGCTCGCTTTGCTGGATGGCGATCATGCCCTTGGTGCCGCGGCCGTGGCGGGTGTATTCGGTGATTGAGGTGCGCTTGCCGAAGCCATTCTGCGTGGCAGTGAGCACGCTTTGCTGCTCGTCCTCGGCGACCAGCATGGCGATCACGCCCTGGCCGTCTTCCAGCGTCATGCCGCGCACACCCCGGGCGTTGCGGCCCATGGGGCGGACATCGTTTTCATCGAAGCGCACAGCCTTGCCGCCATCGCTGAACAGCATCACGTCATGCTTGCCATCGGTGAGCGATGCGCCAATCAGGTAATCGCCCGGGTCCAGGTCCACGGCAATGATGCCGGCCTTGCGCGGGTTGCTGAATTCGTCCAGCGCGGTTTTCTTCACGGTGCCCATCGAGGTCGCCATAAAAACGTACTGGTCGGCAGGGAAAGTGCGCTTCTCGCCAGTCAATGGCAGCACCACCGTGATCTTCTCGCCTTCCTGCAAAGGGAACATGTTGACGATCGGGCGACCGCGAGATCCGCGGGAGCCTGCCGGCACTTCCCACACCTTGAGCCAGTACAGTCGGCCACGGTTGGAGAAGCACAGGATGTAATCGTGGGTGTTGGCAATGAAGAGCTGGTCCACCCAGTCGTCTTCCTTGGTGGCCGTGGCCAGCTTGCCGCGACCGCCGCGCTTTTGTGCCCGGTATTCCGACAGTGGCTGGCTTTTGATATAGCCAGTGTGAGAGAGCGTGACCACCATGTCGGTCGGCGTGATGAGGTCTTCGGTGCTCAGGTCGAACGAGCTGTGCTCGATCTGGCTGCGGCGCGCGCCCAGCTTGGTCTGGCCGAACTCGGCCTTGATGGCCGACAGCTCTTCACCAATGATGATGGAGACGCGCTCGGGCCTTGCCAGGATGTCGAGCAGATCGTCAATCTCGGCCATGACCTCTTTGTATTCAGCAACGATCTTGTCCTGCTCCAGGCCGGTCAGGCGTTGCAGGCGCATTTGCAGGATTTCCTGCGCTTGCGTCTCGGACAGGCGATAAAGTCCGTCGCTGCCCATGCCAAAGGCTTTTTCGAGGCCGTCTGGACGGTAGTCGTCTGCATTGACCACACCACCATCGGCACGTGTACGGGTGAGCATTTCGCGCACCAAAGTGCTGTCCCATGGTCTGAGCATCAGTTCGGCCTTGGCCACTGGCGGCGTCGGGGCGTTGCGAATGATGGCGATGAAGTCGTCAATATTGGCCAGTGCCACGGCGAGGCCTTCCAGCACGTGGCCGCGTTCCCGGGCCTTGCGCAGGTTGAACACGGTGCGGCGGGTGACCACTTCGCGGCGATGCGACAGAAAGACCTGGATCAGGTCCTTCAGGTTGCACAGCTTGGGCTGGCCATTGACCAGCGCCACCATGTTGATGCCGAAGGTGTCCTGGAGCTGCGTCTGTTTATAAAGGTTGTTCAGTACCACCTCGGGCACTTCGCCACGCTTGAGCTCAATCACCAGGCGCATGCCGGACTTGTCGCTCTCATCCTGGATGTGGCTGATGCCCTCGATCTTTTTCTCGTGCACCAGCTCGGCCATGCGCTCCTGCAGGGTCTTCTTGTTCACCTGATAAGGAAGCTCGTCAACGATGATCGACTGGCGCTGTCCCTTGTCGATCTCCTCGAAATGGCATTTGGCGCGCATCACCACCTTGCCGCGGCCAGTGCGGTAACCATCCTTCACGCCATTGATGCCGTAAATGATGCCGCCGGTGGGGAAGTCAGGCGCCGGCACGATCTCCATCAGTTCGTCGATCGACGCCTCGGGGTTCTTCAGCAGGTGCAGGCAGGCATCCACCACTTCATTCAGGTTATGGGGCGGAATGTTGGTCGCCATGCCCACGGCAATGCCGCCGGAGCCGTTGACCAGCAGATTGGGAAGCCGGGTCGGCAACACCAGCGGTTCCTGCTCGCTGCCATCGTAGTTGGGGCCGAAGTCGACCGTTTCCTTGTCCAGGTCGGCCAGCAACTCATGGGCGATCTTGGCCAGACGGATTTCGGTGTACCGCATTGCGGCGGCGTTGTCGCCATCGACCGAGCCGAAGTTGCCCTGGCCGTCCACCAGAAGATGCCGCAGGGAAAAATCCTGGGCCATCCGCACAATGGTGTCGTAAACCGACTGGTCGCCGTGCGGGTGGTATTTACCGATCACGTCGCCCACGATACGGGCTGACTTCTTGTAAGGCCGGTTCCAGTCGTTGTTCAACTCGTGCATTGCGAACAAAACACGGCGATGGACGGGCTTGAGGCCATCCCGTGCATCCGGCAGTGCGCGCCCCACGATCACGCTCATCGCGTAATCCAGATAGCTTCTGCGCATTTCCTCCTCAAGACTGATGGGCAGGGTTTCTTTCGCGAACTGAGTCATGCGTGGCCTGGGTGGAGTATTTCTGGATGTGGGAAGCGCAACCACGCATTTTACGGTGTGGTGCTGCCTTGTCTTGCTGTGGCGGTGCAGCAACAAATGCCGGAGAATCGCGAAACTGTGTCAGACGGATTCCAGTGCTGGGTTGAAGGGCCCGGCAGGTGTGGCACAATCAATGTAACGCTTTGAGTGATGGTCACTCACGGCGTGTAAATTATCAATCGCAGCCAGTCTGCGGCTTTTCTCTAGAGGAGAACCATGAAGAAACTCAACAAAGTGGCAATGTTGTTTGCTTCCGCAGCGCTCGTTACCGCCGCCGGTGCACAAACTATCGACAACTGGAAGAACGGCTCTAACGAACTGGTCTGGAAAAACGGCACCAACGAACTGTGCTGGCGCGATGCCAACTGGACGCCTGCCACTGCAGCTCCTGGTTGCGACGGTGCCATCGTTCCTCAAGCCGCTGCTCCCGCTGCTGCCGCTCCAGCGCCTGCCGCTGCTGCACCCCGTCCGGCTGCTCCTCCTGCACCTCCTGCCGCAACCAAAGTCACTTACGCTGCTGACGCTTTCTTCGACTTCAACAAGTCGGTGATCAAGCCAGAAGGCAAAGCCAAGCTGGACGATCTGGTCGGCAAGATCAAGGACATCAACCTGGAAGTCATCATTGCCGTGGGTCACACCGACTCCGTCGGTAGCGATGGTTACAACCAGCAACTGTCGGTCCGTCGTTCCGAAGCCGTCAAGGCCTATCTCGTGTCCAAAGGCATCGAGAAGAACCGCGTGTACACCGAAGGCAAGGGCGAGAAGCAGCCTGTTGCTGACAACAAGACTGCCGAAGGCCGTGCGAAGAACCGTCGCGTGGAAATCGAAGTCGTTGGCACCCGCGCTAACAAGTAATCCTTCCGGATTCACTGAAAACCGCGCTCCGGCGCGGTTTTTTTATGCCCGGGCGATAATCAGACGATGTCTATTTCCGATAACTTCGACCCGGCCGAACTGGCCAAATTTTCTGATCTTGCCCACCGCTGGTGGGACACCGAAAGCGAGTTCCGACCCCTGCACCAGATCAATCCCCTGCGATTGGACTGGATAGATAACCTGGTGCCACTCAAAAGCCAGCGTGTCCTGGATGTGGGTTGTGGGGGTGGGATTCTCGCCGACGCCATGGCGCGCAAAGGGGCCGACGTCCTGGGGATTGATCTTGCCTCCAAGGCTTTGAAGGTGGCCCAGTTGCATGCGCTGGAGGCTAATACACAAGGCGTGGCTTACCGGGAAATCAGCGCAGAGGCCCTCGCAGCCGAGCAGCCTGCGAGTTTTGACGTGGTGACCTGCATGGAAATGCTGGAGCACGTCCCTGACCCGTCCAAGGTCGTCAAAGCCTGTACCGACCTGGTCAAACCGGGCGGCTGGGTGTTTTTCTCGACCATCAACCGCAACCCGAAGTCTTTCCTGTTTGCCATTGTGGGGGCCGAATACGTGCTGAATCTGCTGCCGCGCGGGACACACGAGTATGCGAAGCTGATCAAGCCCAGCGAACTGGCGGCTCACTGCCGGAGCGCGGGCCTGACGCTGGAGCACACCCGGGGCATGGAATACAACCCGTTCACACGCCATTACTGGCTGAGCGCCGACACCAGCGTCAATTACATGCTGGCGACACGCAAAGTTTGAAGGCGTATTACCGATGTTTCATCCCGTTGAAGCGGTCCTGTTCGATCTGGACGGCACATTGATAGACAGCGCCCCTGATCTGGGCGCCGCCGCCGACAAGATGCGTACCGACCGCGGTATGGCATCGCTGCCTTTGTCTGAATACCGGCCGATGGCGGGCGCTGGCGCGCGCGGCATGATCGGCATCGCCTTCGGGCTCACCCCCGAGGATGAGGGCTACGAGGCGCTCAAGGAAGAGTTTTTTGTCAATTACGAAGCCTGCATGACCGAGCGCACCTACGCCTTCGACGGCGTAGCTGAATTGATTGCCGAACTGGATCGTGCTGGCCTCAAATGGGGTGTGGTCACCAACAAGTCAGAGCGCTTCACGGTGCCCCTGACGCGGCGCATGCCACTCTTTGGAACGGCCCAAACCATTGTCAGTGGCGACACCACCCCGCACGCCAAACCGCACCCGGCCCCTTTGCTTGAGGCGGCCCGGCAACTGGAAATCGCCCCCGGGCGCTGCGTCTATGTGGGTGACGACGAGCGTGACATCGTGGCGGGCCGCGCAGCCGGCATGCCGACGGTGGCTGCCGCGTACGGTTACCTGGGTGCCACCGCAGACACAGATGGCTGGAAAGCCGACGCCACCATCTCCGCGCCAGGGGCGCTCTTGAATTTGTTGCGAATGCCTTAAACTAGTGCGCTTGGGGCTGCATTGGTTTCGACGTGGGTTCGGACGCGGTGTGGTGCATGTCGAGCTGAGTGTGCTCGTAAAACAGATTCAAACAAACTAACTGCAAACGACGAACGTTTCGCACTCGCTGCTTAATTGCCAGTGAGCTTTACAACAGCAGGCCGATGGGCTGGGCAAGGGGTGTTTAGCGCAAGCTGAGTGCTCCCGGCTGTAAAGATAATTTCATCGGCTGGCTCCGGGCTGGGTACCTTAACCCGGGGCAAGACAATAGGGTGCTGGCGTCCTGTGTAGCGTGCGACTGCGCGACACAGGTGGCGAGACTCAAATCAGACCGCTAAACATGTAGATCTGCCCGAACAAGGCTTGCGGACGGGGGTTCAAATCCCCCCAGCTCCACCATATGCCAATACAAGGGCCGCTAACGACGTACGGTTAGCGGCTTTTTCTTTTGTAAATCAACGAGCTCATATACGACCTGAGACCGCAATGCGGCCGATGCGAACGATTGGCATCGGCTCGATAGAAGCTGCGCGGCAGGGTGTGGGCTCCGGCTCGCAAGCGTACCTGACGAAACGGGGCGTCGCGCCAGACACGTCGGCGTTCTCAGTGCGCCATGGTTGCCGGCCCCTGTTCGTGGGGCTTGTACACGTCGTGGTTTTCCGGGCCAGACACCTCCAGCGCACCGACCAGGCCTTTACCCACTCTTGAGAGGGCGTGGTCTACCAGCAAGTAGGTGCCGGGGACCTGAACCTTGAAGTCCACGATGGTGGCGCCGCCGGGTGCCACCAGCGTGGTCTGCACGTTTTCCTTGATGGTGTTGGTGGCGCCTTCGCTGTAAACCTTGTCGAAGATTTCACCGATGACGTGGAAGGAAGAGATCTTATTCGGCCCCCCGACGCCAAAGTAGATGCGCACGGTGTCTCCGGCAGTAGCCGTGAGCTTGTGCTCCTTGGTCAGTGCACCGACAGCGCCGTTGAAGAGGTAGAAGGACGGGTTCTCGTCGGCAGCGCGGTCTGGGCTGTATTCGTGGTGGCCTTTGGTACCGGCGCGGTGTCCGGTATAGAGGTCGCCCTGCATGACATAAAACTCTTTATCAACTTTAGGCAAGCCCTCTGGTGGCTCGACCAGGATGAGGCCGTACATGCCCGCCGAAATGTGGTGGGCAACGGAGGCGGTCGCGCAGTGGTAAACGTACAAGCCTGGGTTAAGCGCCTTGAACGTGATGGTCTTGCTCTTGCCGGGCGGCACTTGCGTGTCGGCACCGCCACCTAGGCCACCAGTCACAGCGTGCAGGTCAATGGAGTGGATGGCTTTGCTGCTCGGGTTGTTCGACAGTGTGAGTTCCACAGTGTCCCCCTGCTTGACGCGCAGCATGGGGCCGGGCACCTTGCGGTTGAACGTCCAGTAGGTGAAGGTGGCGCCGTCGTCGAGCTTGCCATCAACCTCGACGGTCTCGATGCTGTACTTCACGAACTGTGGTGCCCGTGTACCCAAAGGCTTGGGTACGGCGTTGGGATCCTGAGCAACGCTCACTCCTTCAGCGGCTGCTGGCGCAATGGCCACGCTGGTGGGTGCGGCGCTGTAGAGCGCGACAGCCTGCTCCGTGCTGGCCTTGGCAGCTTTGGCCGGTGCCGTGCCGGTCACTTCCAGAATGCCTTCCATGCCGATCTGCCGGTGGCCGGGCACGGAGCAGTAGTAGGTGAACTTGCCTGGCCGCGTGACCTTGAAGGTCAATTTGATGGGGCCGGTTTGACCATTGGTCTTCTTGGATGCGACGCCCATGCCTTCGAAAACGATGTCATGCTCGGCTCCTTCGCCGCTGGCCAGCACCAGTTCAATCGTGTCGCCAACCTTGGCGTGAAGCATCGGGTTGGCGTTGCCTTTTTCGTCAAAGTACACCATCTTGCCGCTGGCCAAGCCTGTCTTGAGCGAGATTTTCTGGACCGAAGACTTGGTGGCACTCGCTTCGGCCTTGACGGGTGCATCAGCTGCGAACAAGGGAGAGAGCGACGTCGTTGCGAGAAACAACGCTGCGGCAAGGGATAGGCGAGTGAGGCTTGGATGTGCCATCTTGAGGGCCTGAACTTTCTCGCACAATGTGCGTGCTGTCGCGGGGAGGCCCCGCTGGGCCAACAGTATTTATGTGAACCGTTGAGTTCACTGTAGGGATGAATCCCCCGCGCTTGTTGATCAGGCTCAAACGAGATGCTTTCAATGCATCTTTTGACCTTCGGGCGAGTTTTTTGAAAAATCGTTCGACCCGGTTTGCCCAGCCAGGCGAGGCCACGTGACGATTGGCCGGTAACGCACGGTGTACACACCAAATCCCGGTGACCAGAATCGGGCGGATATGCTGACCGCTTTCCGCATGAATGGTGTTAGCCGGCATTTGTCAGCACGGAATTGAGCCCCGGTCCGCACTTGCCAGCCTCCAAAAGACGAAGGCCGTTGACTGGAGTTCAGTCAGCGGCCTTTTTCATGCGTGACCACGGCACTCGGTGGACAGTCATGCCGGAGCGGTTACGGAGTCGTCAGCGCAAGTCACCGCTGCGGCTGTCCAGAGGAGAGATGAAAGAGTTCTGCTCCTGCCACTCGCCCGCAAAATCACTGTCGGGGCGCATCTGGCTGTCCAGGCTGGCAATCGAGTCCTGGCTGAAGGCGGACGAGTTACCAGAGAAGTCGCTTTGCCGACTGTGCCGCTGGCGATCAATTTCCGAGTGCAGTTTGGCGCGCGCGGCAGCGATCCGGTCCTGGTCACGCTTACGTTGCAGTTCCCTGGCTGCAGTTGCGGATTCGCCGAGGAACTCCAACCTGATTTCCGCCACGGTTGGCGGGTCGCTGGGCTTGACGACGCGGTAACCGATGCCACATTGCGGCAGCAGCGTGAGCTTGAGTTGCCGGTTGCTCCGGGAGATGCCCTTGGGGCCGGGAACATCCACGCAGCCCACCACGATGCCGTCGGTCGTACAGATGGTGAAGGTGCAGTAGACACCGCTGAGGAGGTTGTACCAGTGCAGCCCTGTTTTGCGGCTTTCCGGGATTGTGAAGCGCGTGACCGGTATTTTGATCATCACGTGATGGTCAAAGAATACGCGGCTGAGCCATAGCCAGACCTTTCGTTCCTCGCTGTTGAGCAAGCCGCGTGGGTTCAGGGGCCAGTGCCGTGGGATCCGTTTATTCTTTTTCGCTGTGTGGCGAATTTTCCAGAGGCACAACATGGCTCCGACCAGCATCCCGCCGAAGGCTGAACCGGCAATCCACCATCCAAGTGTTGTGGCCATGTTTGTGTCCTGTGAGGCGCTAGATGTTGCGAAAGTAACAAATAGATACAAAATGTCAAAGGCACAAGTTCACGAAGTTGCTGCTGTTTGATGCGATTTCGCGTGAACTTGCCCCTTTGTGTGATGGTTTTCACGTTTAGGGCTATGGGCTGGCCCGCCCGGGTGATGGCCCTGGTGGCAGCAAAGGGGCTGAAGGTGGCGGCGTGGACTGCCCGCTGGCCATGGCAGAGGGCCGACAATGCTGCATGGCAAAAATGCAGTTACAGGACATTCTTTATTCACAAGGGTTCGGCACGCGCCGCGTCTGTGCAGGTCTGGTGCAACAGGGGTGGGTGACTGTTTCGGGTCTGCCATGCATCGATGCTTTGGCGGAATTTGATGCGACAGGTCTGACGTTCTCCGTGCAGGGCGTGACCTGGAGCTACCACGAGAAAGCCTACCTGATGCTGCACAAGCCGGCGGGCCATGAATGCTCGCAAAAGCCCAGCACCTATCCCAGCATTTACACCTTGCTGCCGGCACCTATCCGGCAGCGCGGCGGCGGGGCGGCGGCTGGCGTTCAGGCGGTGGGGCGGCTCGATCAGGACACGACGGGCCTGCTGCTGCTGTCCGACGACGGAAAGTTCATCCACCGCATGAGTTCCCCGAAGCACCATGTGCCCAAGGTCTATGACGTGACTGCCAAACATCCGGTGGATGACAAGCAGATTCAAAAACTGCTCGCAGGCGTGGTGCTGGACGACGACCCCAAACCGGTCCGCGCTGCGGCGTGCGAGAAAACCAGTGAACAGCAGTTGCGGCTGACCTTGACAGAGGGCAAGTACCACCAGGTCAAACGCATGATTGCGGCAGTAGGCAACCGGGTGGAAGAGGTGGGCGGGCTGCATCGTTCGCGTATCGGGTCACTGGATTTGCCGGCAGATCTGGGGCCTGGAGAGTGGCGCTGGCTCACTGCCGATGACCTGAAGCGCATTTCAGCGTGAGTCTTCGGGCAGCCTCGGCCGCGGCTATCTCAGCTCCGCGGGCCGCGTGTTGTCCTGAATCAGAAACGAGTCATTCCAGTGGCTGGGCATGCTGCTGGTTTCCGAGTCGAACATGCTGGGCTCCTTGATTTTTCGTCTGCCTCGCTGGACCACCAGGGTTTGCTGCAAGTTGGCCTTGGCTATCTTCACGACCGCTTCTTCCCGCTTGGCGCTTCTGATCTTGGCGGCCTCATCACCGAGGAATTCGTGGAGGATGGCGTCGGGCTCCGGCAACAGGGTGGGTGACACCACCATGTAGCCGATGCCGCATTGCGCCAGCAGGTTCTCCTTGATCAGGCGCACCTTGCGCGATGCACCAAATGTTCTGGGCACATCCACGCAGCCCAGCACCTGGCCGATTTCGTTGCATACCGTGAACGTGCAGTAAATACCCTTGAGCAGCTCATACCAGAACAGGCCGCTTTCTGTCGGGTTGGGCTTGGTGAATCGGGTGACCGGTGTCTTGATCATGATGTGGTAGCCCTCGAACGTTGTGTTTAGCCATCGCCAGACGCGCAACTCTTCTTCGTTGAGCAGTTCCCTCGCGTGAATCGGCCAGTGGCGAGGAATGCGCCGCTTTTTTCGGGACATCCAGAGCCTGTAAAGCCAAGCCCCCAGGGCCAGCAGAAGCACTAGCGCCAGAAGGGCCAGAAGAGCCAGTCCCGGGGTTGCCAGGTCTTGGTAGGCATTCATGCGAATCCCCTTTATTGTTGGGTCAATCAATAGGCTACTGATCGGTCGGGGCGGTCGCCGTGATGTAAATCAAAAGAACGCAAAAACAGGCGCAATTCAGTAACATTCACAGCGCGCGACAGTTGAGAGTGGCCGACTGAACACGATTGCGCCAGTAACCGGTGACTCAGACCATGGAGGATTTTGTGATGGACAAACGAAAGTTTCTCAGCCTTGCCGCATGTGGCGTGGCCGTGTTGCCGCCGGCTTTTAGCGCGAATGCGGCATCCCGGCCCTTGCGCGGTCCTGCCTTGCTGACGGTCAGCGGCCTGATTGGCGCGGGCAATCGTGGTGCGATTGATCCTGCGCTCGATCAGATGATGGTCAAACAGAAGATACGGTTTGACAAGGCGCATGTTTTCGACTTTGCAGCGCTTACCGCCATGCCGGCCGTGACCATCAAACCGACGCTGGAGTACGACAACCAGGCCCACACCCTCAAGGGACCGCTGTTGATGGATGTCATGAAAGCCTGCGGCGTGAAAGTGACCGACAGGACGGCGCTCTTCCTGCGCGCGGTGGATGGCTATGCAGCGCAGGTCAGTGCGGCCGATGCCGCCAAATACCGCTTCATTGTGGCCACCCATCTTGATGGCCGGCCCATGGCGCTGGGCGGCCTCGGCCCGCTGTGGGCGGTCTTTGATGCCGACCGGTTCCCCGACATGGCGGCCAAGCCAGTGACGGCACGGTTTGCGTCCTGCCCGTGGGCCACGTATCACATTGAGGTCAAGGGCGCCTGATATGCCCTCGGGATGGTGCAGGCGGCTTCACGGGGTCAATCGACGTCTGCAAGAAACGCAGTGATGGCCTGGCGAGTGGCTTCGGGCTGGTCCCGCTGCGGCGAATGGCCGCAGCCCGCCAGCCGCAGTTGCTGCGCATGAGGCGCCACCGCGGCAATTTCATCGAGTTGGCGAAGCGTGCCGTATTCATCCTCCAGCCCCTGAATCAGCAGCAGCGGCGCTGAAATACGCCGGCATTCAGTACGGATGTCGAACCGGCGGAATTCCTCCGATAGCCAAATATCGTTCCATTGCCAGAAGGCCCCATCTACGTCGGCGTGGTAGCGGGCGAGCCGATCGCGCAGGCCGCCTGATTCATAAGCACTGCGGGCCTGCGTAATCGTGGCGATGGCGACATCTTCCACCAGCACGTGCGGTGCAATGGCCACGCAGCCTGACACGGGCAGCGCGCTGGCGTGCAGCAGGGCGATGGTGGCGCCGTCGGAGTGACCGATCAAGACCGGGCGTTGCATGCCCACGGCCTCCAGCAGCGCCGGCAGCACCTCCAGTGCCTCGCGGTGCATGTAGTCCGGCTGCAGACGGCCCGTGCGTTGTCCGTTCTGCATGCTGGGTTCACCTCGAACATCCGGCACCGGGTCAGATTGGCCATAACCCTGCCTCGAATACACCAGACCTGACCGGCCAGCGGCCCTGCACACATCCAGCGGCCAATTCAGGCCGCGCTGGGTCCAGAGGCTGACCGAGCCCAGACCCTCATGCAGAAACACCAGGGGCGCGCGGTCAGCAGGTCCCTCAATGCGCTGGACTTCCAGCCGGATGCCGTGGACGTCGATAGTGTTGAAAGGGGCCTGCATGCAGGAATCGTAAAGGATGTCCGCCAGAACAGGTGCTGGCGCGTTGGGCTGGAGCGCAGGTCTGAGGTGTGCAGTTTTGAGAGGGAGATTGTTCCCCTCCCGGTACACTAGCCAGTTGCGTTTAGAAAGACAGTGTTTGTGAATTTTCAAGTTCGTTTCGTGACCGTTTGCCTGGCTTTTCTGGGATCAGCAAGCGGTTTGCGGGGTGTTGATGCTTTCGCGCAGAAGGCATCTGTTCCAGTGCAGACTGCTACGCCGGTCACGGCCGCCCCGGCGACCCTGATGGCGCAGCCGTTTGCCTCGGGTGCGCTTAAGTCGCCGGTGTTCGTGCTCAACTCGCTCGATGACAGTGTGAGCGTCATCAATCCCGCAAGCTGGACTGAAACACGCCGCATTTCCACCGGCAAGCAGCCCCATCATCTCTACCTCACGCCGGATGAGAAATCGGTGATCGTGGCCAATGCGCTGTCTGATTCGCTGACCTTCATCGACCCGAGAACGGCGGAGGTGCAGCGAACAGTCCGCGGCGTCATTGATCCCTACCAGCTGCGCTTTTCTCCCGACATGAAATGGTTTGTGACGGCGGCCAACCGGCTCAACCACATCGACATCTACAAATGGGATGGCAAGGATCTGGCGCTCGTCAAGCGCATCCCGACCGGGCGTACGCCGAGCCACCTGTGGATCGACTCCAGAAGCACCGTAGTGTATTCGACGATGCAGGACAGCGACGAGTTGATCGCCATTGACCTCGCAAGCCAGTCGGTGAAGTGGCGCACACCGACCGGCTCGATTCCGGCCGATGTGTATGGCACTGCGGATGACCGGCTGTTGCTGGTCGGGCTCACCGGTGGTGACGCGGTGGAGGTTTACGACGTGAGTGGCAAGGAGCCGCAACGCATCAAGACCATCAAGACGGGCGCAGGTGCGCACGCCTTCCGCGCGTTCGGCGACCGTCGGCATGTGCTGGTCAGCAACCGGGTGGCCAACACCATCAGCCGGCTCGATCTGCAGACCCTGGATGTGGTGGACAACTACCCCGCACCCGGTGGGCCGGACTGTATTGATGTCAGCCGGGACGGCAAGCAGATTCTGGTGACCTCGCGGTGGGCACGTAAGCTCACGGTCATCGATGTGGCCAGCCGGAAAGTCGTGCAGCAGGTCAAAGTTGGAAAGAGCCCCCATGGCGTCTGGACGCTGGATCACGCCGCGAGATAGGCCCCCACGCTGGGTGTGGCCCCCACGGTCACTTACTACGTGTAGTTCCCTGCCCCCCGAGGGGGCCGCTCCGCCTGCGGTCTGGCAGAGCCAGTCCCGCGGCTCCTGCTGGCGGGAGATGTACTTTCGCTTGCCGGCTATTTTTTCTATTGTCATCTTCAGCCATATGGCTTTGGCTGCCGATCCCAACGCGGACAAGGCGCCGTCGACTGTTGCCGCGTGCAAACCCGTTTACCTGACACTGGACACGGGCCACATGGCGGTGGCGCCGCTGATGGCGGACATCCTGAACCGGCACCAGGTCAAGGTGACTTTCTTCGCTGCCAATGAGCGCACGCAGACGGGTAATGGCAGCCTGGGCAGTGACTGGGCGCCCTGGTGGAAGGCAAGGGCGGGTGAGGGCCATGAGTTTGCCTCCCACACCTGGGACCACGTGTACTGGCGTGCCGACCTGCCGAACGGTTTCAGAATGCAGCCCTCCGCCGGTCCATCTGAGGGCAAAAGCCTGCAATGGACAGCCGATCAGTACTGCGAGGAACTGGGCAAATCGGCCAGGCAGCTGGAGGCCATCACCGGCAGGAAAACATTGCCGCTTTTCCGGGCGCCGGGTGGAAAAACCTCACCGGCCTTGCTGGCTGCGGCAAAGTCCTGCGGGTACGCGCATGTGGGTTGGTCGCCCGCAGGTTTTCTGGGCGATGAGCTGGCCAGCGACAAATATCCGAACGACTTTCTGTTGAAAAAAGCGCTGCGCGACATCCGCTCTGGTGACGTTCTCGTCGCGCACCTGGGCATCTGGTCGCGCAAGGACCCGTGGGCCCCAGAGGTGCTGGAGCCCTTGATCACCGGCTTGCAGTCGCGCGGTTTCTGCTTCAAAACGCTCCGCGACCACCCCGATTACAAGACGTGGATCGAATCGCGTGGCAGTCGCCCCGTCGGTGCGCCAGCAAAATAACGCCATGGACTGGTTGGCAGAATTTTTCTCTGGTGTGCAGCAGACACTGTTCGAGTCAGCCGTGGTGCCGGTGCTTTTTGCGGTGGGTTTGGGTAACTTCCTCGAAGACGGATACGAGGCAACTGCGTGGTTCCTGGTGGGCCTGATCCAGATCGTCATTTTGCTGGCCGTCATCGGTCCGCTGCAGCGCTGGCGGCCGGTGGAGGCGATCACCGATCGCGCCACCATCCGTACCGATGTGCTGTATACGCTGATCCACCGGCTCGGCGTGTTCCGGCTGGCCTTGTTCTTCACGCTGGAGCCGCTGTTTGACGAGGGCTTCGGTGCCTTGCGCGCCGCCGGTGTGGGGACCTTCCATCTCGACCAGCTCTGGCCCGGCGTGACGGACACGGCTGTCATCAGCTTCCTGATGTATCTGGTGGTGTTTGATTTTGTTGCCTACTGGACCCACCGGGGCCAGCATCAGTTTGAATGGTGGTGGCGCCTGCATTCGCTGCACCACGCCCAGCGGCAGATGACGATGTGGAGCGACAACCGTAACCATCTGGTCGACGACGTCCTGGTCGATGCGATCATGGTGGTGGTGGCCCAGCTGATCGGCCTGCCGCCGGCGCAGTTCGTGGCGATTGTGGCCTTCACGCAGCTCAGCGAGAGCTTCCAGCACGCCAATGTCCGCATCTGGTTTGGCCGGGTCGGGGAGCGTCTGTGGGTCAGTCCGCGTTTTCACCGGCTGCACCATGCCATTGGGATCGGGCATGAAAGCGACGGGCCCAAAACCCTCGGGGGACACAATTTCGGTGTGCTGCTGCCGTGGTGGGACGTACTTTTCGGTACCGCCAACTTCCAGCTGCGTTACGACGCCACGGGCGTGCGCGATCAGATCGAACAGCACCGCGACTATGGCCGCGGCTTCTGGTCGCAGCAGTGGATGGGCCTCAAGCGTCTGGCCGGCAAAGCCTGAACGTGTTTTGGGTCCTCTTCACCAAGCATGAGCCGCGGGACTGGCTTTGCCAGACCGCAGGCGGGCGGCCCCTTGAGGGGGCAGGGAGCTACACGCAGTGAGCGACCGTGGGGGCTACACTTACTCATGAGCAAGCTTCTCGATTCATTCTGGCGTGCCGCCATGTACTGCCTGCACCCCCGGGTGATTGCGCTGTCGGTTCTTCCGTTGGTGATCATGGCTGCGCTGTCGCTCGGGCTGGGTTACTGGTTCTGGAGCGACGCGGTGGAGGCAGTTCGCGGCCTGCTTGGCGCCTATGAACTGGTCAATACCTTTGTCGGCTGGCTGGAGGGCCTGGGTTTAAGCGGGTTGCGTCTGGTGCTGGCGCCGGCCTTGCTGCTCTTCATGGCCATCCCTGTCATCGTCATCGTCTCGCTGCTGTTCGTGGCCATCTTCATGACGCCAGCGATGGTGGCGCTGGTGGCTGAGCGGCGTTTTCCACAGCTGGAGCGCAAGAAGGGGGGCTCGCTGGTTGCCAGCCTGTTCTGGTCGCTGGGCTCGACATTGCTGGCCATTGTTGCCATGGTGGTGTCGATCCCGCTGTGGCTGATTCCCCCGCTGATCCTGATCCTGCCGCCGCTGATCTGGGGCTGGCTCACCTACCGCGTGATGTCTTACGACGCGCTGGTGGACCATGCCAGCAGTGACGAGCGGCGCCAGATTTTCCGCGAGCACCGGGGTGCACTGCTGGGGATCGGTGTGCTCAGCGGCTACCTGGGCGCGGCACCCAGCGTGATCTGGGCCTCTGGCGCGATGTTTGTGGCCATGGCGCCAATCCTGGTGCCTGTGGCGATCTGGATCTACACGCTGGTGTTCGCGTTCTCCTCGCTTTGGTTTTCGCATTACGCGCTGGCAGCGCTCGAGGCGCTTCGCACCAGGAACAACGGGACTTCACCTCCAGAAATCACGCCGCTGACGATTGAATCGGCGGCATCAGGTGCACCCCCGACATTGCCAGCCCCTTCAGGTGGCGCCATCGGCCCTGCCTGAACAGACCGTACTCACGCCCTTCTCACTTTTTCCTTTCTCATCGATCTCGCATGCCCACCCATTTCGGACTCATCATCGTCGGGGATGAAATTCTCTCCGGCAAACGCACTGACAAGCACCTGCCCAAAACCATCGAATTGCTGGCCGAGCGTGGTCTCTCGCTGGCCTATGCCGACTATGTGGGCGACGACCCGGCGCGCATCACCTCCACCCTTGAACGTGCATTCGCAGCCGCGCGCGAGCACGGCGATGTGGTGTTCTCGTGCGGCGGCATCGGAGCGACACCCGACGACCACACCCGCCAGTGCGCGGCGAGGGCGCTCGGGAGTGAGCTGGTGCTGCATCCGCAAGCCAAAGAGCTGATCATCGAACGCATGAAGGACGTGGCCAAAGAGCAGGGAACGGCCTACGAGCCCGACCGCCACGACAACATCCATCGCCTGAACATGGGCGTGTTTCCGGTGGGCGCGCAAATCATCCCCAACCCTTACAACAAGATCCCGGGCTTCAGCTGCTTTGCCAGGCCACTGGCGACCGCCCCCTCGGGCGACAGCGACCCACACGCAGTGGAGGCGCGTGGGGGCGTCCACTTCTTGCCGGGTTTCCCGGTCATGGCGTGGCCCATGATGGCCTGGTTGCTCGATACGCACTACCGTCACTTGCACCAAAAGGCGGCTCACGTCGAGAAATCCGTGATCGTCTTTGGTTCCATGGAAGCCATGCTGACTCCGCTGATGCTCGACATCGAGGCAGCCCATCCCGAGGTCAAGGTGTTCAGCCTGCCCAGTGTGGACCACCCCCAGCATGGCCGACACATCGAACTGGGCGTCAAAGGCCACCCGGCGGCAGTCGAGAAGGCCTATCCAGCACTTTTGAGCGGACTGGGCACCTTCGATTTGACACTAGGCCCCGAATTGGTGCGTTAAGACATTGCACTTGAATGGTGCATTTCTTTGATGCACTTTACTTGTGCGCAAGTAAAAACTGACTTTTTGGTCCTCCCGCCGAGGATGGGCCGAAATTGAGGTCAGTTGACGGCACAATCCGGGCTGGAGCTCTCAACAGAGCAGGGAATAGCTTTGGCATAAAAAGTGCATTAAGCCCTTCCGAAGACAATTTTTCACCCACCATCCAACACAGGAGAATTTGATGGCAAAGACCGTCGCAGACGTCATGACAATGGTCAAGGAAAACGAGGTCAAGTTCGTTGACTTCCGCTTCACCGACACCCGGGGCAAGGAGCAGCACGTGACCGTGCCCGTGTCTGCCTTCAGCGAAGACAAATTCACCTCTGGTCACGCTTTTGACGGCTCGTCGATCGCTGGCTGGAAAGGCATTGAGGCTTCGGACATGCAACTCATGCCCGACCCCAACACCGCCAACATCGACCCGTTCTTCGAAGAGACCACGCTGTTTCTGCAGTGCGATGTGGTCGAGCCCAGTGACGGCAAGGCTTACGACCGCGACCCGCGCTCCATCGCCAAGCGCGCTGAAGCCTACCTGAAGGCCTCTGGCCTGGGCGATACCGCCTACTTCGGACCAGAGCCTGAATTCTTCATCTTCGACGGCGTGCGCTGGAGCAACGAACCCGGCAACGTGCATTTCGCCATCGACGAATACGAAGCACCATGGAACAGCGGCAAGGTCCTCGAAGGCGGCAACCGCGGCCATCGCCCGACCACCAAGGGCGGCTATTTCCCTGTGCCACCGGTCGACAGCACGCAGGACATGCGCGCCGAGATGTCCCTGATTCTCGAATCCATGGGTATCCCTGTCGAAGTGTTCCACCACGAAGTGGCGGGCGCTGGCCAGAACGAGATCGGCACCAAGTTCAGCACGCTGGTCGAGCGCGCCGACTGGACGCAGAATCTGAAGTATGTGGTGTGGAACGTGGCCAATGCCTACGGCAAGACCGCCACCTTCATGCCCAAGCCCTACGCTGGCGACAACGGTTCCGGCATGCACGTGCACCAGTCGATCTGGAAAGACGGCAAGAACCTGTTCGCAGGTGACGGCTACGCTGGCCTGTCTGACTTTGCGCTGTACTACATCGGCGGCATCATCAAGCACGCCCGTGCACTGAACGCCATCACCAACCCCGGCACCAATAGCTACAAGCGTCTGGTTCCTGGCTTTGAAGCCCCGGTGAAGCTGGCCTACAGCTCGCGCAACCGTTCCGCATCGATCCGCATTCCTTATGTGGCCAACCCCAAGGGCCGCCGCATCGAGGCACGCTTCCCCGATCCATCGGCCAACCCTTACCTCGCCTTCTCGGCGCTGATGATGGCCGGCCTCGACGGCGTGGAAAACAAGATCCATCCGGGCGAAGCCGCCACCAAGGACCTCTACCATCTGCCGCCCGAGGAAGATGCAAAAGTGCCAACCGTGTGCCACAGCCTCGACCAGGCGCTGGAGTACCTGGATAAGGACCGCGGCTTCCTGACCAAGGGCGGTGTGTTCACCGATTCGATGCTCGATGCCTACATCGAACTGAAGATGACCGAAGTCACGCGCTTCCGCATGGCGCCACACCCGGTCGAGTACGACATGTACTACTCGCTGTAATCCACGGCAGGAAGCCGCTTACCGTTTCTTACGGTTTGTGGCCAAAAAAGGACGGCATTTGCCGTCCTTTTTTCATTGGCCACAGCCTGCGGGTGGGCTCTCTTTGTGATTTCCGGTGTTTGCCGCATACTCACAGACCGACCTTGCCTTGGCGGGCATTGGGGGTTCCAGATGAAACATACGTTACTGCTTTCGATTTTTTCCGTTCTGTTGGTCTATGTCTCGGGCACCAGCTGGGCCCAGCAGGTGTACCGATGCGCCGGTGCAGCGGGTGGTCCGCCGGAGTACACCAACAACGCCAAAGACGCGCAGACGCGCAATTGCAAACAAATTTCTGGCGGCAACGTGACCGTGGTGCAGAGCACGCCAGTGGCGAAAGCGCCTGTCCGCGTCGCAGCGGCCCCCAACAGCAGTGGCCCAAGGACCGACGGCAGCCCCGAGCAGAAAGCGCGCGACAGTGATTCCCGCGCGATTCTGGAGGCAGAGCTGCGCAAGGCCGAGGCCAAGCTGGCCGAGCAGCAAAAGGAATACAACAACGGCGAGCCCGACAAGCAGGGCATCGAGGGACGCAACTACCAGCGTTACCTGGATCGGGTGGCAGAGCTCAAGGAAAGCATTTCACGCCAGCAGAGCGACATCGCCGGCCTCAAGCGTGAAATTTCCCGGTTGCCCGCCACGAATTAAAGGCGGTGGCCCGGCTTCTGGGCCAAAATGAAAGCTTGAACAAGCTTTTTTCTCCGACGCCCAGATCTTCTTCCCCCGCCATGGGTGCGGCTTCCCGCTTCCAGTCTTTCGATCTGCTCGCCACCCTGGTGGCCGTTGTGCGAACCAACGGAGTCGTGGTCTATGCCAACGCGGCACTGGAAGACGCGCTAGGCATTTCACGTCGTACGATCGAAGGTTCGCAGCTGCCCGAGTGCTTCACCGAACCGGTCATCCTGCAAAACGCCCTGGAAGGCGCGGGCAGCAACGAGTTTGCCGCCTTGCGCTACGACGCCTGGTTGCGCCGCCTGAACCACGAACCGCTGCCAGTCCATGTGGTGGTCGCCCAGACTGATACCGCGGGGGAGGCGATTGTCGAGTTGCTGCCGCTGGAACAACAAGCCAAGCAGGACCGCGAAGAGCGCCTGATCGACCAGGCGCAGGCCAACAAGGAGCTGATCCGCAACCTGGCCCATGAAATCAAGAACCCGCTGGGCGGCATCCGTGGCGCGGCGCAGCTGCTGCAAATGGAAATTGGCAAGGACCTGACCGAGTACACCCAGGTCATCATCCATGAGGCCGACCGTCTGCAGACGCTGGTGGATCGCCTGCTGGCGCCGCACCGCCGGCCGCACCTGGTCGGCGATGTCAATATTCACGAGGTGTGCGAGCGGGTGCGTTCGTTGATCGTGGCGGAGTTCCCGCGCGGCCTGCGCGTCATGCGCGACTACGACACCTCGATTCCCGAGTTCCGCGGCGACCGGGAGCAACTGATTCAGGCCGTACTGAACATTGCCCACAACGCCGCGCAAGCCCTGGCCGAGCGCATTGCAGCGGGTGACGGACTGATCACTTTCAGGACACGCGTGGTGCGACAGGTAACTTTCGGCAAGCAACGCTATCGCTTGGCACTGGAATTGCATGTTATCGACAATGGGCCGGGTGTGCCGGACTCCATCAAAGACAGGATCTTCTATCCCCTGGTGTCAGGGCGAGAGGGTGGTTCGGGGTTGGGGCTGACATTGGCGCAAACTTTTGTCCAGCAACACCATGGTTTGATCGAGTGCGAAAGCAGACCCGGTTCTACAGACTTCAAGCTGCTGATTCCGCTGCCTTGAGGCCTTTGTAGCCATGGTTTGACACAAAAGATGCCCGGTGCCACCCGCACCGGCAACAAGAAAGGGACTGCACGACATGAAACCGATCTGGATCGTTGATGATGACCAGTCCATCCGGTTTGTTCTGGAAAAGGCCCTGCTCCGCGAAGACCTGCCGACCCGCAGCTTCACCAACCCGCGCGAAGTTCTCGCCGCACTTGAAAACGCCACTGAAGAAGACGGCCCCCAGATCCTGGTCAGCGACATCCGCATGCCTGGCGGCTCGGGCCTTGATCTGCTGGAGAAGGTCAAGGAGAAGCTCCCCGGCCTGCCGGTGATCATCATGACGGCGTTCTCGGACCTCGACAGCGCGGTTTCCGCCTTTCAGGGCGGGGCCTTTGAATACCTGCCCAAGCCCTTTGACCTGCCGAAGGCGGTCGAGCTGATCCGGCGTGCCGTCGAGGAAAGTCAGCGTGAGGAAGTCGCTGAAGAGCGCATGGCCGCTACGCCTGAAATGCTCGGGCAGGCGCCCGCGATGCAGGACGTCTTCCGCGCGATTGGCCGCCTGAGCCAGAGCATGGTCACGGTGATGATCACCGGCGAATCCGGCTCCGGCAAGGAACTGGTGGCACGCGCACTGCACAAGCATTCACCGCGGGCCAATGGCCCTTTTGTAGCCATCAACACGGCGGCCATCCCCAAGGACCTGCTGGAGAGCGAGCTGTTCGGCCATGAACGCGGTGCCTTCACCGGCGCGCAGACCATGCGCCGCGGCCGCTTCGAACAGGCCGAAGGCGGCACGCTGTTCCTCGATGAAATCGGCGACATGCCGTTTGACCTGCAGACGCGCCTGCTTCGGGTGTTGAGCGACGGGCATTTCTATCGTGTCGGCGGTCACAACGCTGTCAAGGCCAATGTGCGCGTGATTGCCGCCACCCACCAGGACCTCGAACAACGGGTGAAAGAGGGCGGCTTCCGCGAAGACTTGTTCCACCGGCTCAACGTGATCCGCTTGCGCCTGCCCGCGCTGCGTGAACGGCGCGAAGACGTGTTCATGCTGGCCCGCCACTTTCTGCAGCAAAGTGCCAAGCAGCTTGGCGTGGAGCCCAAGCGCATTTCTGACGCTGCCTTGCAGCAGCTGAGCAACTTCGGCTTTCCAGGCAACGTGCGCCAGCTGGAGAACATCTGCCACTGGCTGACGGTGATGGCGCCAGCCCAGGTCATTGAGCCCAAGGATCTGCCGCCCGAGGTGCTGGGTTCGACCACTGAGGCGGCGAAGGTGGTGGTTCCTGCCGACAAGCCCGAGATGGGCGGTCACGCGATGCCGGTCGAGCGATCCGTGGTGTCGGATGCGTTGGTACCGTCGCCGTCTATTTCTTCACCTTCTGCTGCCAGTGCCATCGGTCTGGCGATGAACTGGGAGACGGGTCTGGAAGCGGAAGCGCTGGCCTTGCTCGCCACTGGACGCAGCGATGTATGGGACGTACTGACCCGCCGTTTCGAGTCCAAGCTCATTCAGACGGCATTGATCAACACCCGTGGCCGCCGCATCGAGGCAGCGCAGAAGCTGGGCATTGGTCGCAACACCATCACGCGCAAGATTCAGGAACTCAATCTGGAGTGATCTTGCTCTGCGGTGCTGGCGATTTCCCGGCTGGCGACGAGGCGGATTTCGCCCCTAGAATTTTCTGTCTTGGCAGAAAATTTCTGGAGTAAAAGCATGCAAACAACCTTGGGATCAACGGTGCAATCGGCAGCACGCGTGTGGGTGATAAGCGCATTCACCTTCCTTTTTGCGGCAGGTCTGTCTTCAGCGGCTCTAGCGCTGGGCTGGTCGCCTGCCCGTGATGGGGCGGTGCCGGCGGGCACGGTTTATGGTGGCAAGCAGGCCAATCAATACCTGGCGATCTGCCGGGCCTGGCACCAGAACGGCCTGCATCCGGGCAAGGTGGTGGGGCGCAATTGCAATATTGCCTGGGGTGGTCGCGAGATCACGGTCCCGTCTTATGAGGTACTGGTCGGCAATGCACAGGACCTGCGCTTCACCGCAGCGTCGAACGGTGCCGTTCCGGCCAATCCCGTCCCCGGTGGTCAGGAGCCGGGGCGCCAGCTGTACATCTGCGTAGCGGAATACAACGGCGGCACCCACCCCGGCAAGGTGGTCGGCCAGGGTTGCGAGATCGGATGGGGTGGGCGCGGTGTCTCGTTGCCACGCTACCGGGTGCTCACTTACAAGAGTGGCGGCGCACTTCAGAACCCCGGCAACATGCCGCAGACACAGCCCAATCCGGCGGGCAGGGATCCATTCGCCGGCTTTGGAATCACGGCGCCGGCCATGCCGCCCCTGCCAGGCGAACTCACCATACCCACCCGTTGAACGCGGGCGAAGGGCGGACCGTCAAGCGCTGGCGAGTGTGACCACTACCGGCGCGTGGTCGCTGGGCTTTTCCCATTTGCGCGGCACCCGGTCTATCGTGCATCCCCTGACCTGCGGCTTCAGCGGCTCGCTGACCAGGATGTGGTCGATTCGCAACCCACGATTTTTTTGATAGCCGAGCATCCGGTAGTCCCACCAGGAGAAGCTTTTGGGGGGCTGCTCGAACATGCGGAAGGCGTCGGTGAGGCCGAGCGCCAGCAGCTGACGGAAATGCTCGCGCTCTTCTTTGGTGTGGTGAATCGTGTCGCGCAGACCGTCAGGGTCAAACGAATCCTTGTCTTCCGGTGCGATGTTGAAATCGCCCAGCAGCACCAGCTGTGGATGGGCTGCCAGTTGGGCGCGCACATAAGCCTGCAAGCCATCCAGCCATCGCATTTTGTAGGCGAACTTTTCGCTGCCCGGTTCCTGCCCGTTCACAAAGTAGCCGTTCACCACGCGGATGGGACTGGCTGGTCCATCCACCGTGGCGGCAATCACCCGCGAATGCTCATCCTCAAACCCGGTGATGTTTTTCACCACATCCCGCAGCGGCGTGCGCGACAGGATGGCGACGCCGTTGTAGGTTTTCTGGCCGAAAAAAGCTGCCTCATAGCCCGCTGACTGGAGCGCCTCCAGCGGGAATTTGTCATCCGTCATCTTCAGTTCCTGCAGGCACAGCACATCGACGGGATTGGCGGCGAGCCACTCCAGCACGTGCGTGAGCCGTGCGGTCAGTGAGTTGACATTCCAGGTGGCAATTTTCATGGACTGCTTTTCGGTTGCTGTCTTCGGTAGGTGATGAAGCTGAATGCCATGCCGCCGGCCGAGGTGCGGCCTTCGCGGGCCGTCTCCTGCCAGTCGGGCCCCAGTGCGGGTGCGTGGGCGTCGCCTTCAAAGTCCTGGTCGATCTGCGTCATCTCGATGCGCTCTGCCAGCGGTTCGGCCTGCCGGTAAATCTGCGCGCCACCGATCACCCAGACCTCGTCGGAACCAGCGCAGCTGGCAAGTGCAGCGTCCAGACTGGCAGCGGTGGTGGCGCCCGGCGCCGACCATTGCGCTTGCCTGGTGATCACGATGTTCTGGCGCCCGGGCAAGGGACGAAAGCGGGGCGGCAGCGAGTCCCAGGTCTTGCGGCCCATGATGACCGGCCAACCGTGTGTGTGGCGCTTGAAATGTGCCAGGTCTTCCGGCAGATGCCAGGGCATTACGCCGTCTTTGCCAATCACGCCGTTGCGGGCCTGTGCCCAAATCAGATGGATGTGGCTCATGATTTCACAGCCCTGCGTTGGCCTGCGGGACGATGGACGCCTGATGCCGTCGAGTTTTGCGAGGCGTTCTCCAGCTCAAGCAACAGCGACAGGCGATGCGCCTGCGCGATCTGTTGCCAGGGCTGATCGGTCAACGCGCCTTCCAGCGCCCACAGCAGATTCAGCGATGGCCGGGCGCCGCTCAGCTGCACCTGGCGATAGGCACGGACCGCCCCGAGTTCCCGCAGGCGGGTGACGGAGTCAATGCCGGCCTTTTCCAGCATGGTCATTGACGCTGGCCCGAGATTGCGAAGTCTGGTCTGCACAGCGTCACACGGCCACCGGCGCCTTGATCGGCGCATGGTGCTGATAGTCGAGAAACTCGAAGTCCTCGAATGCGTAGTCAAAGATGGAATCGGGCTTGCGCTTGATGTGGAGCGTGGGGTAGGGGAAGGGCGCGCGGCTCAGTTGCAGCGCCACCTGCTCGGCATGGTTGCTGTAGATGTGGCAGTCGCCGCCCGTCCAGATGAAGTCGCCCACGTCCAGCCCGCACTGCTGCGCCACCATGTGGGTGAGCAGCGCATAGCTGGCAATGTTGAACGGCACGCCGAGAAAAATATCAGCGCTTCGCTGGTAGAGCTGGCAACTGAGTTTGCCGGGCTGGCCGTGTACGGGGGATGGCGCCACATAGAACTGGAAGAAGGCATGGCAGGGCATCAGCGCCATCTTCGAGAGGTCGGCCACGTTCCATGCGCTCACGATGATGCGACGCGAATCGGGGTTGGTCTTCAGGGTCTTGATGACTTCCGCAATCTGGTCGATGTGGCCACCGTCAGGTGTGGGCCAGCTGCGCCACTGCACGCCATACACCGGGCCCAGGTCGCCGTCGGGGCGGGCCCACTCGTCCCAGATCGTGACGCCGCGCTCCTTGAGCCAGTTGTTGTCGCTGGAGCCCTGCAGAAACCAGAGCAGTTCCAGCACGATGGACTTCAGGTGCACCTTTTTGGTGGTGACCAGCGGAAAGCCTTCGTTCAGGTCGAAGCGCATCTGGTGGCCGAACACGCTTTTGGTACCGGTGCCGGTGCGGTCGGCCTTGAACACGCCATGGGTATCCACATGGCGCATGAAGTCTTCGTATTGGGAGCGGATGGGCCGCGCGGTCGGGGTGGTCATGTCAACGGTTTCCAGCAAGGTCGGGCCATGGCGGCAGGGCGATTTCGGATTCTAGGCGCATCGCTTTCAGCGGCCTTCCTGACCCGGGTGATTGGGTATGCCCCCGTCACAACTGTATATCCGGGGTTATGCAAAAACGGCCTGAACGGCAGCCACCTGCCGGAGGACAATTGCGTTCCCTCCGAGTAGATCCACCAGTGGACCACCATGACCAAACAACAGACATCCGGTAACCCAGCGGCTGCGTCCTCCAGCCAGCAACAGCAATTTCAGCCAGCCGAGGCGAGTGCCAGCCTGCGCGAGGCAGCACTGGCCTACCACCGTCCGCAGAACGCCGATGACATCGGCGGCAAGATCGGCATCGCCGTCACCAAGCGCGTCGGTTCGATGGACGATCTGTCGCTGGCCTACTCACCCGGCGTTGCCGCACCTTGCGTCGAGATCGCACGCGATGCAGCCATGGCCTACGACTACACCGCCAAGGGCAACCTCGTGGCAGTGATCACCAACGGCACCGCCGTGCTGGGACTGGGTAACATCGGCGCCCTCGCCGGCAAGCCGGTGATGGAGGGCAAGTCGGTTCTGTTCAAGCGCTTTGCCGGCATTGATGCGTTCGACATCGAGATCGACGAGACCGACCCCAAGAAGCTGATCGAGATCATCGCCAGCCTGCACCCGACCTTTGGCGGCATCAATCTGGAAGACATCAAGGCGCCCGAGTGCTTTGAGATCGAACGGGCACTGCGCGCACGCCTGCCGATCCCGGTGTTCCACGACGACCAGCACGGCACCGCCATCGTGGTGGCCGCCGGCCTGATGAACGCGCTGCACCTGCAGGGCAAGACGCTGGAGACTGTCAAGCTGGTCTGCAACGGTGCCGGCGCTGCCGCGGTGGCCTGTCTGGAGCTGCTGGTGGCGCTGGGCCTGAAGCCTTCGAACATTCTGGTGTGCGACTCCAAGGGTGTGCTCTACACCGGCCGCGGCGCCAAGGGCGACGACGGTGAGAAGGCCGCCTGGGCGCGCGACACCGCTGCGCGCACGCTTGGTGATGCGATGCAGGGCGCCGATGTGTTCCTGGGTCTGTCCGGCCCCGGCGTGGTGAGTCAGGACATGATCAAGAGCATGGCTGCCAAACCGGTGGTATTTGCACTGGCCAACCCCGATCCCGAAATCCGCCCCGAGCATGTGATGGCGGTGGCTGCCGATGCCATCACGGCCACAGGCCGGTCGGACTACGCCAACCAGGTCAACAACGCGTTGTGCTTCCCGTATCTGTTCCGCGCTGCGCTTGACGTGGGCGCGCCGCAGATCAATGAGGCGATGAAGAAGGCTGCCGTGCTGGCGCTGGCCGATCTGGCCCGCAGCGACACGGCTTTCGGTGCCACCAAGCTGCTGCCGACGCTGCTCGACAACCGCTTGCTGGAGACAGTCTCGCTGCGCGTAGCGCAGGCTGCGGCAGACAGCGGGTCAGCCCGCCGCGGCTTCGATGCCAAGCTGTACCGCGAGCGGCTGGCCCGCCTGGCGCAGCGGTTGATCGGCTGATCGGATGGTTCTGAATGCCCGGTCAGCGTGCGGCCAGCACGCGCCCCGGGTTCATGAGGTTCTGCGGGTCCAGTGCCTGCTTGATGGCGTGCATCATCTGCAGCGCCACGGGCGATTTGTAGTCGGGCAGCTTGGCGGCCTTCAGGTCGCCGATGCCGTGCTCGGCTGAAATCGAACCATCGAAGGCCTTGACCGAGTCGTACACCAGCGTGTTGACACGGTCTTCCCAGGCGCGCAAAAAGCCCGCGCCATCGTTGGCGTAGTCGCCCGTCGCAGGGGTCTGCACGTTGTAATGCAGGTTGCCGTCGCCCAGATGGCCGAAGTTGACCAGCCGCACCCCCGGAATCTCGCGCTGCAGCAGCGCGTCGGTGGCTTCACAAAACGCCGGGATGCGAGACACGGGAATCGAGATGTCGTGTTTGATGTTCAGACCTTCCTCGGCCTGCGCCAGCGGAATGCTTTCGCGGATGTGCCAGAGCTGGTGGGCTTGCGTCAGGTTTTCGGCCACTACGGCATCGGCTACGCAGCCTTGCTCCATGGCGGTTTCCAGCAGGGCTTCAAAGCGCTCTCGGGCATGGGCTTCGGATTCGCTGTCGGAGTTTTCCAATAGCACGCAGTACGGTGCAGTTTCGTAAAACGGAACACGCATCTGCGGATAGTGTTTGGCCACCAGACCAAGTGCGAACTGGCCCATCACTTCAAAGCCGGTGAGGCCCGCGCCCAGATGCTGGTGGGCCAGCCCCAGCAGGGCAACGGCCTGTGCCAGCGAAGGCACCGCCGCAAAGGCGGTGAGTGTGGCGGCTGGCAAGGGGTAGAGCTTCATCGTGGCGGCGGTGATGACGCCCAGCGTGCCTTCGCTGCCGATGAACAGGTCACGCAGATCGTAGCCGGTGTTGTCCTTGCGCAGGCCGGTGAGGCCGTGCCACACCTCGCCCTGCGCGTTGACCACCTCCAGCCCCAGGCACAGCTCGCGTGCATTACCATAGCGCACTACTTGCGTGCCGCCAGCGTTGGTGCCGAGGTTGCCGCCTATCGTGCAACTGCCTTCGGCGGCCAGACTGAGGGGGAAGAGGAACCCGGCTTTTTCGGCCTGCTCCTGCACACTCTGCAAAATGCAGCCGGCCTCAACCGTGATCGTCAGATTGGCCGAGTCGATGGCGCGCACCGCGTTGAGCCGGGTGAGGCTCAGCACCACCTGTGTGCCCGATGTATCGGGTGTGGAACCCACCACCAGACCGGTGTTGCCGCCCTGGGGCACCAGGCTCACGCCCGCTGCTGCACACGCCTTGACCACCGCAGCCACCTCGGCCGTGTTGCCGGGTCGGACCACGGCCAGTGCCTTGCCATGCACCCGCTTGCGCCAGTCCTGCTCCCAGGCGCTGAGGTCGCCTTCGGTCAACACATGGGGCGCGCCGACGGCCGCGCGCAGCGAATCGAGGAAAGCCTGCCTGTCGTTCATGAGGCGTCCTGCGTCGCGGCGGCGGTCTGGTTCTGTGCCGCTACATTCTTGAACCGGGCCCGCACATGCAGGGCACAGGCGGCAAACAGCGACAGACACAGTGCCACTTCAATGCCTGCCAGCAGGTTGCCCGGGTAGCGATCGCTCCAGGCCCGGACTACGCCTTCAATGAAATACAGCCACACCATCAGACTGACCCAGCGGTAGGTGTAGAGGCGGTTGCGCATGATGCCGGCCAGCGGAATCACCAGCGGCAGCACCTTCAGGGCCAGCAGCGAACCGCCAGGACGAATCGGGGCCAGCCACATTTCCCAGGCCAGTCCCAGCACGATCAGGCCGACAAGGCTGCCAGTGGCGAGCCAGCGGGTGAGGTCAATTTGCGTTGTTTTGTTCATGGGTGCTCAAGTGTCAGTGGCATGATACCGGGGATGAAATTTCAGCAATCCCTTCAGCAGTACTTGAAGGAGTTCTGGGACAACCTGTCCCGCTTCCCGTGGCAGGACACCGCCTTCACCCTGCGTAACCGTTTCCGTGAAGACCACATGGGCCTGACGGCCAGCAGCCTGACTTTCACGACGTCGATTGCGCTGGTGCCGTTCTTCACGGTGGCACTGGCCATTTTCACGGCGTTCCCGATGTTCTCGCAGATGCAGGGGGCATTGCAGGCGTGGCTGGTGCAAAGCCTCATTCCGGACAATATCGCCCGTCAGGTGCTGGGCTACCTCACGCAGTTCAGCCGGCAGGCCAACAAGCTGGGCATTGCCGGGCTGGCCGTGCTGCTGGTGACCGCGATTGCGCTGATCCTGACGATAGACCGCACACTCAACGGCATCTGGCGGGTCAAGAAGGCCCGGCCCCTGACTCAGCGAATCCTGATGTACTGGGCCGCCATCACGCTGGGGCCGCTGCTGCTTGCGGCCAGCCTCGCGCTCACGTCTTATGTGCTGTCAGCCTCCAAGGGGCTGGTGGGCGCGCTGCCAGGCAGCCTGCGGTTTTTGCTCGACGTGCTGCAGTTCTTTCTGGTGGCGGGCGGCGTGGCGGCGCTGTACCGCTACGTGCCCAACACCTATGTGCGGTGGGCGCATGCGTGGACGGGCGGCCTTTTTGTGGCGGCGGGCATCGAACTGGCCAAGCGTGCGCTGACCTATTACCTCAGCGCGGTGCCGACCTACTCGCTGGTGTATGGCGCATTCGCAACCCTGCCGATTCTGTTGGTCTGGATTTACCTGTCGTGGGTGATCGTGCTGATGGGCGCGGTGATTGCTGCGTATCTGCCCAGCCTGCTGGCAGGTGTGGCGCGCCGCGGCAGCGCGCACGGCTGGCAGTTCCAGCTGGCGGTGGAAGTGCTGCAGGCACTCGACAAGGCGCTGCTCACGCCGCGCCGTGGTTTTGCCGGGTCAGAATTGGCGGTGCGCCTGCAGGTTGATGTGCTGCAGCTGGAGCCGGTGCTGGAAACGCTGGTCGCGCTCGACTGGATCGGGCAGGTTCAAAGCAGCGACGAAGATGCCGAGGCGCGCTACCTGCTGCTGGCCCATCCCGACACCACCTCGCTGGAGCCGCTGATGCAGCGCCTGCTGCTCGATAAGGCGCCGTCGATGCTGCCGCTTTGGCAAAAGGCGCGCTGGCCGGAACTGATGTTGCGGGATGCCTTGGGGCGATAAGGGCAATAGGAGCAATAGGGGCGACAGGCCCCCGCAGTTCAGGCCTGTCGTGTGTTCACGGCGCGGTGACGCTTCACGCCCGGTGCGCGCAAGGCGGCGTGCTTGGTGGCCCGCGCCGTCACACGGGCCCGCCATAGCTTGAAGCTCGGACGCCTGAGCTCGCGCCGCATCAGCGCAATCACCGCCGACTCGTTCAGGCCGAACTGCATTTCGATGGCTTCAAACGGTGTGCGGTCTTCCCAGGCCATTTCAATGACGCGCGAAATATCAGAGGGGCTCATGGCTTCATCGCGCCAGAAAGTCGCGCAGTGCAGCCAGCGTGGCCTCGGGCGCTTCGGTCATCTGGTGGTGGCCCACGTCCAGCGTGGCCACCTGCACGGTCTTGCCGCTGCTGCGGGCTTTGGCGATCAGGGCTTGCGCGGCTTTTGGGGTGGTCATCTGGTCCTGCGCGCCGAGGATGAACAGCACCGGGCAGGTGATCTGGGCGATGGCGGCCTCGCCATTGGCATAGCTGTCGCAGGCCTTGAAGCCGCGGTGGAACAGATTGACCGTGCGGTTGCTGGCCAGCACGCGGCGGTTGAGTGCCATGGCGCTGCCATAAACCCAGGTGCCCGGGCCGAGTGCCGAGGGCGGCGCGGCCAGCGTGCTGCGCGAGAACACATTGATCATCGTGATGGCCTTCATCGGCTCGTGCAGCGAGCTGTCGAGCAGCGCCTCGGACACCTTCATCGGAAAGGCGGTGCCCACCAGCACCAGATGGCTCACGCGGTCCTTCAGTTGTGCAGCCGCTTCCAGTGCAATCAGCGAGCCCCAGCTGTGGCCGATCAGCGCGGCGCGCTTCACACCTGCAGCGTCCAGCAGCGCCGCCACAAAGCGGGCTGCGTCCTCCACGCTTGAAGGCGCCTCGCCCGCGCTGCGACAGTGGCCTGGAAGGTCAATCGCCAGCACGTTCCAGCCGTGGTTGGCGAGGTAGCGGCTTTGAAGTGCCCAGACGCTGTGGTCATTGAGCACGCCGTGAATGAACACCGCGGTCGGCAGGGCGGCATCAAACGCCTTGCCGCCGGTGTAGCAGTAGGTGGTGTGGCCGTTGACGAGCAGCTCCATGGTCAGGCCCCCGCTTTCGTTGCCGCTTTTTCAGCGACTTTCAGGGCACGCTTCAGGTCGTCAATCAGGTCTGCAGCATCCTCCAGGCCAATCGACAGGCGGATGGTGCCCTGCGCGATGCCGGCACCAGCCAGCGCCTCGTCCGACATGCGGAAATGCGTGGTGCTGGCGGGGTGAATCACCAGGCTGCGGCAATCGCCCACATTGGCAAGTTGGCTGAACACCTTGAGTGCGTCGATGAAGGCCTTGCCCTGCTGGCGGTTGCCCTTGATGTCGAAGCTGAACACCGACCCGGCGCCGCGTGGTAGCAGCTTTTTCGCCAGCGCATGGCTGGGGTGCGATTCAAGCAGCGGATGACCGACGCGCGACACCAAAGGGTGGCTGGCCAGAAACTCCACCACCTTGGCCGTGTTCTCCATGTGCCGCGCCATGCGCAGCGGCAGGGTCTCGATGCCTTGCAAAATCAGCCACGCCGAGTGCGGGCTCATGCAGGCGCCAAAGTCGCGCAGGCCTTCGCGGCGTGCACGCAGCAGGAATGCGCCCACGGTGCTTTCCTCGGTGAAGACCATGTTGTGAAAGCCTTCATAAGCTTCGGTGAGGCCGGTGAACTTGCCCGCCGCCGCCGGGCCGCCCCAGTCGAAGCTGCCGCCGTCCACCACGATGCCGCCAATCACCGTACCGTGTCCACTCAGGAACTTGGTGGCCGAGTGATAGACGAGGTCTGCCCCATGCTCGAAGGGCTTGATCAGCCAGGGCGAGGTGAGGGTGGAATCCACCAGCAGCGGCACACCAGCGTCGTGGGCGATGGCTGCCACGGCCTCGATGTCCAGCACGTCAAGCCCCGGGTTGCCCACCGTCTCGCCGAAGAAGAGTTTGGTGTTGGGCCGCACGGCCGCTTTCCAGCCGTCCAGGTCCCCGGGTTTGACGAAGGTGGTCTCGATGCCGAAGCGGCGCAAGGTGTAGTGCAGCAGGTTCTGCGAGCCACCATACAGCGCCGTGCTGGCCACGATGTGGTCGCCGGCGCCCATCAGCGTGGCAATCGAGAGGTGCAGCGCTGCCTGCCCGCTGGCGGTGGCAATCGCGCCGATGCCGCCCTCGAGGGCCGAGACGCGCTGCTCCAGCACCGCATTGGTCGGGTTGCTGATGCGCGAATACACATGGCCGGCGCGTTCGAGGTTGAAGAGGCTGGCTGCGTGGTCACTCGACTCGAACACGAAGGAGGTCGTGAGGTGAATCGGTACGGCGCGTGCGCCGGTGGCAGGGTCGGGTGCAGCACCGGCGTGCAGTGCCAGGGTGTCAAAGCCAGGGTCGGAATAGCCGGGCATGGTGGTGTCTCCAGGGAATCGTCGCAGGGCCGGGGCTCATGGCCGCTGCGCTGGTTTCAGGATCGGGAAATCATTACAGTCAGTGATGTGATTGTGGGCTATATTCAATTCGAGTCTGCAAGCGGGTAGGCGGACAGACAACAGCGCAAACAACTGAGAAAGCAACAGAGGAGAAGGCCATGAAAGTACTGGACATTCTGCGGGTCAAGGGCAACACGCTCTACACCGTGCAGCCCGATGAGCCGCTGGCGGCTGCGGTGCAGATCATGGCCGAGAAGGACATCGGCTCACTGGTGGTGATGGAGCACGGCGATCTGGTTGGCATGCTCACCTTCCGTGAGGTCATCGTGTGCATCGTCAAGAACGGCGGTGCGATTGGCAGCACCCTGGTGCGCACGGCCATGGACGACCATCCGCTGACCTGCACCTCGGAAACCGAGCTCGACGAAGTGCGGCGCATGATGCTGGAGCGCCACGCACGCTACATGCCGGTGATGAACCAGAAGGTGCTGATGGGCGTCATCAGCCTTTATGACGTCGCCAAGGCGGTGGTGGACAGCCAGAACTTCGAGAACCAGATGCTCAAGGCCTATATCCGCGACTGGCCGGCCGAAGAAGAAGCGCGCGACGCCAAGGACGCCTGAGGCCCGCGCGGCTGGCAGGCGGGGCGCATGCGCCGTCGGGGATAATCAGGCCCCATGAGCGGCAACACCTTCGGCACCCTTTTCGCAGTCACCAACTTTGGTGAATCCCACGGCCCGGCCATTGGCTGCGTGATCGACGGTTGCCCACCGGGCATGGCGCTGAGCGAGGCCGACATCCAGGGCGACCTGGACCGTCGCCGCCCCGGCACCAGTCGCCACGTGACCCAGCGCAACGAACCAGACGCGGTGGAAATCCTCTCCGGCGTGTACCAGGGCAAAACCACCGGCACCCCCATCTGCCTGCTGATCCGCAACACCGACCAGCGCAGCAAGGACTACGGCAACATCCTCGAAACCTTTCGCCCGGGCCATGCCGATTACACCTATCTGCACAAGTACGGCCTGCGCGACCCGCGTGGCGGGGGTCGCTCCTCGGCGCGGCTGACGGCGCCCATGGTGGCGGCTGGCGCTGTGGCCAAGAAATGGCTGGCCGAAAAATACGGCACGGTGTTCCGCGGCTGCATGACGCAGATCGGCGACATCGCCATTCCGTTCGAGTCGTGGGAGCATGTGCCGAACAACCCGTTCTTTGCCCCGGTGGCCGATGTGTCGGCGCTGGAAGACTACATGGACTCGCTGCGCAAGGCGGGCGACTCCTGCGGTGCTCGCATCCGCGTCACGGCGTCACGCGTGCCGGTGGGCCTGGGCGAGCCGCTGTTCGACAAGATGGACGCCGACATCGCCTACGCGATGATGGGCATCAACGCCGTCAAGGGCGTGGAGATTGGCGCCGGCTTTGCCAGCGTCACCCAGCGCGGCACCACGCATGGCGATTCGCTGTCGCCCGAGGGCTTCCTGTCGAACAATGCCGGTGGCGTGCTGGGCGGCATCAGCACCGGGCAAGATCTGGAAGTGTCGATTGCCATCAAGCCGACCAGTTCCATCATCACGCCGCGCCAGTCCATCGACACGGCGGGCAACCCTGCCGAGGTGGTGACCAAGGGGCGGCACGACCCCTGTGTGGGCATACGCGCCACGCCGATTGCCGAGGCCATGCTGGCCCTGGTGGTGATGGAACACGCGCTGCGGCAGCGGGCGCAGAACGCCGACGTGGTGGTGGCCACGCCGGACATCAGCCGCGCAGGCGACTAAACCTCAAGGTTCTGGCGGCGCGCCGCGAAACGGGTTGAAGCCCGTGACCAGCACCGTGGCCGACAGGATCAGCAGGCAGCCAGGCAGCATGCTGGCGGTGACGGGCTCACCGAGGAAGAGCGCGCCCCAGGTCACGCCAAAGAGCGGAATCATGAAGGCGGCAGACGTGGCGGCGCTGGCGGGAATCTCCCGCATCAGCCGCATGCTGACCCAGTACATGAAGCCCGAGGTGACCATGCCCAACACCAGAATCGCAAACACAGCACCGGGGGTCACTGTCATGCCCGGGGCTGCGATACCCATGGGCGCGAACAGGATGAGGGCCGCCGCGATGTGCACCACCGCCGAAGACGGCAGGGGCCCGTGCTTGAGTGTGGCGCGCTTCATCAGGATGGCGCCCACGCCGTAGCTGGCCGATGCAGCAATGCAGGCCAGTGCGGCCAGCAGCACTTTTGGTGTGACGGCGACCGGCCCCAATTGCACCAGCAGCGCCACGCCAGCAAAGCCCACCGCACAACCGAAGAGGCGCCGGCCCGTCAGTCGTTCTTCACCCATGGCGGCAGCGCCCAGCACACCAAACAGCGGCACCGTGGCATTGAGCACGGCCGAGTAGCCTGACGGAATCACCAGCGCGGCCCAGTTGTAGAGCATGAAGGGAATGCCCACCGTCAGGGTACTGAGCCAGGTCAGGCTGCCCCACGCTTCGCGTGCTGGCCAGCGCTCACGCAGAAGGCGCATCAGTACTGTGAGCACGATGGCGGCCAGCAGGCAGCGTGCGCCAGCGACGACCCACGGGCCCAGTGCCGGGCTGGCAATTCGCAGCAGCGGAAACGAGGCACCCCACAGGGCTGAGAGGCCGACGAGTTGTGCGAAGTGACGGGTTTGCATGAACGGCGGGCTGCTGTCAGATCAAGTTGCGCATGGCCTGGGCGGTTTCCTGCAGGACCGACAGCACGCGGGAAACAGCATCTTCGCTCGACTCATGGCCCATCGGCATGGTCACGCTGAGTGCACCGGCGACATTGCCATGCCGGTCGCGCAGCGGCACGGCGATGCCGCGGTAGTTCAGTTCCAGCTGCTGCTCGGAAATGGCCCAGCCCTGGGCGCGCACCCGGGCCAGCTCGATGCGCAAGCGGTCCTTGCTGGCGATGGTGTACGAGGTGTAAGCCTTCAGCTCGTGCGTGGCCAGCCAGTTCTCCATCCACGAGGCCTCGCGCATCGACAGCATCAGCAGCCCGGCCGCGGTGACCTGCGCCTGCACTCGCGCGCCCAGCACGTAGCCGGTGTTCATCGCCCGGTTGGAGCCGTTGCGGGCGATGTAAACGATATCGTCTCCGTCCATCACGCTGACAAAGGCGCTCTCCTGCGTGCCGGCCGTCACGCGCTGCAAAAAGGGCTGCACGATGCGAGGCAGCCGGGCCGACTCCAGATACGACTGACCGAGGCGCAGCACCCGGGGCGTCAGCCAGAACAGCTTGCCGTCGGTGGCGACGTAACCGAGGTGCTCCAGGGTCAGCAGGTAGCGGCGGGCTGCGGTGCGCGTCATGCCGCAGCGCACGCCGGCCTGGCTGGCGGTCAGGCGCGGGTTGACGTCGTCAAAACATTCAATGATGGACAACCCTTTTTCGAGGCCGGCAATCCAGTCCCGTTTGTTCAGCGCCGAGCCCTCAGGCGCTTGCGCTGGAGCGTCGGCGGTGCCGGGTGCGTGGGTTGGGGGGCTCATGGGGGCAAGCGGTAATTGGTCGTCGGTAATCGGATGATGGATGACCCAAGGGTGACTCAATGTCTCGTCAGCACGGGCGATGCAGAATCAGGTCAAACCCTGCTTGCGTTCGATTATTGAACTTGATTGCGCGATTATCGTACATAAGACGAAAAAATAGATTCTTGTTCCGGGGTCAAGTCGATAAAGTTCAGGCCAACAGATCGAATTTAATCGATTATCGAACGTTTAGGACTGTTGACCCCATGCTTCCTGCCATTCAAGGCTCCACCGATGTTTACCTGATTCCCGGCGACCCAGTGGAGCAGGTGAAGGCGCCCGAGGTGTTCAACCTGATCTTCCGCACGCTCGGCATCAACGCCGTGCTGGTGCCCGCGCATGTGGCGGCAACCGATATTGAAGCTTTTGTGCGCACTGCCTTTCTGGCGAAAAACATCAAGGGCATGTTTCTGGCGATTCCCCACAAGTCACTGGTCATGGGACTGCTGGCCAAGTGCAACGACTATGGGCTGGTCGCCGGCGCGGTGAACGGTATCCGCCGCAACCCGGGGGGTGAGCTGGAGGGTGGCCTGTTCGACGGCAAGGGCTGCGTGTCGGCACTCGACTATTTCGGCATGGCGTACGCCGGCCAGCGCGTGCTGATTCTGGGCGCGGGCGGCGGCGCTTCCGCGATTGCCGCCTCGCTGGCGATTGCCGGCAGCCGTGCGCCGGCGCACATTGCGCTGTATGACCCGGTCCCCGGCAAGGCGGAGGCAGTGGCCAGCCACATTGCGCAGGCGCCGCAGGTCGCGGGCACACGCGTGACGGCAGCGGTCAGCAGCGACCCGGCAGGCTATGACGTGGTGATCAATGCCTCACCACTGGGACTGCAGACCAGCGATCCGCTGCCCTGCGATGTCACTCGCCTAGCACCACACGCGGCGGTGCTGGACATCCTGATGAAAAACCAGCCCACGCCGCTGGTGCGCGCCGTGCGGGGGCGCGGGCAGACAGCGCAACCGGGCTTCGAGATGCTGATCCAGCAGGCGCCTGACTATCTGGAATTTTTCGGTTACGCCGAGGCAGCCGAGACGGTTCGCCGTGATGCGACCTTTATCCGTGAACACCTGTACCCGCAGACCATGAGGCAGGAAATCCGGCCCGTGGCTGGCAAGCCTGTAGCCTGAACCATCAGGCTTTTTCAACCCGACGACCTGCAATGATTTTCAACCCAGAGGAGACAAAGATGCACAAACGATTCGCACTCAAACTGGTGGCCGCCTGCGCGCTGTCGCTTGGCGCCACGGGCGCCTTTTCACAGGACGTGATCAAGATCGCCAACATCGTGGAGCTGTCCGGCGGCGGCGCCACGGCCGGCACCAACTTCAAGAACGGTGTGGAACTGGCCGTCAAGGAAATCAATGCCAGCGGTGGCATTCTGGGCAAGAAAATCCAGACCACCACGGCCGACACACAGAGCAACCCGGGTGTGGCCAAGGGTCTGACGCAAAAGGCCATTGACGACAACGTGTTCGCGATTTTTGGCCCGGTGTTCTCCGGCTCCATCATGGTCAGCATGGCCGAGTCGCGCCGCGCAGAGGTGCCCAACTTCACCGGCGGTGAAGCGGCCAGCATCACCGAACAGGGCAACCCCTATGTGTTCCGCACCAGCTTCACGCAGGCCACCGCCATGCCCAAGGTGGCGCGCTACATCAGCGACCAGGCCAAGCTCAAAAGCATCGCTGTCATTTATGTGAACAACGATTTCGGCAAGGGTGGCCTCGATTCCATCAAGAAGGCGCTGGCCAATTCGCCCACCAAGGTGCTGGCAGAAATTTCCACCGAGCCCGGCCAGGTCGACTTCTCGGCCGCCGTGCTGCGCGCCAAGCAGAGCAATGCTGACGGCGTGTTTGCGTATTCCAACGAGGAAGAGTCCGCCCGCCTGCTGCGCGAGTTGCGCAAGCAGGGCTGGAACAAGCCCATCATCGGCGAGACAACGCTGACGGGCCAGAAGGTGATTGAGCTGGCCGGTGAAGCCGCCAACGGCGCCGTCGCCCACGTGGGCCTGACGGTCGATGCACCGCAGCCGGCGATTCGCGCCTTCCGCGCCAAGTTCGAGAAGGAATACAAATACGTCTCCGACCACAACGGCATGAAAGGCTATTCGGGCATTTACGTGCTGAAGGCGGCGATTGAGAAAGTCGGCAAGCTGGACCGCAAGGCGGTCGCCGCCGCCCTGCACACGCTGAAGGTCAAGGCGGCCGACCAGCCTGGCGTGTTGATGGATGTGTCGTTTGACAGCAAGGGCGACCTGGACCGCGAAAGCTTCATGGTTGAAGTGAAAAACGGCAAGCAGGAAGTCGTTGCGATCGTGCCCGCACTGGGTGCGGCCAGCCCCGCAGCCAAAAAGTAAGCCTGCGGGCGTGTTGCCAGCCCGGCTGGGTGCCGGGCTGGCAGCGCCACGCGTGTGCAACGTCGATTCCTCATTTTTTCGGGCGGTATCGCGATGACCGACTTTCTCCAGCTTTTCTTCTCGGGTCTGGCGACCGGCAGCATTTACGCTGTGGCCGCGCTGGGCTTCACGCTGCTCTGGCAGGCGTCGGGCACCATCAATTTCGCCCAGGGTGAATTTGTCATGCTGCCGGCGTTCATGATGCTCGGCTTCATGGCCATCGGCGCGCCCCTGCTGGTGAGCTTTGTCTGCACCATCCTGCTGGCCATGCTGCTGTTGGGCTGGATCTTCAAGCGGGGTGTGGTCGATCCGCTGTTCCGCTACGGGATGATGCCGATCGTGGTGGCCACCATCGGCCTGTCGATCGCCATGCGTAACGGCGTGCGTGCCGGTTACAGCGCCGAGGCTCATCCGTTCCCGAGTCTTTTTGCCGACAAGCTCTTCAACATTGCGGGCGTCACGGTGACGCTGCAGGACGTCGGCACCTTTGTGCTGGCCATGGTGGTCGTGATGGCCACGCAGGCCTTTCTCGCGAAAACCGTCACCGGCCGTGCCATGCAGGCGGTGGCGCAGAACACCGAGAGCGCGTCGGTGCTCGGCATCAATGTGCCGCGCATGATTCTCTACACCTTCGCCATCAACGCTGTGCTGGCAGTGGTGGCTGCGCTGCTGGTCACGCCCACCTACCTCGCCAAGTTCGACATGGGCGAGGGACTGGGTACCAAGGCATTTTTTGCCGCCATCATCGGCGGCTTCAACAACTCGCGCGGTGCGCTCCTGGGCGGGCTGATTGTGGGGGTGTGTGAGAACCTCGCGGCGGCCTACATCTCGCCGGCCTACAAGGATGCGGTGGCCCTGATCATCTTCATGGTGGTGATCCTGTTCAAGCCCCAGGGCCTGCTCGGCAAGAAAGAGGAGCGCAAGGTATGAAGTCCTCCGCCATGAAAATTTCAACGGTGATCGCCGTGCTGGGCGCATTGCTGGTGCTGGTGGCACCCCAGTTCCTCAAGAACTACGGCATCTACCTGATGACCTACTGGCTGGTCTTCATCATCGCCACCATGGGGCTCAACCTCACGATCGGGTACGCGGGACAGAAGTCGCTGGGGCATGCCGCGTTCTTCGGCATTGGCGCCTACACGGTGGCCATCATGATGAAGGCGGGCATCAGCTTCTGGCTGGGGCTGCCCACGGCCGCGCTGATCTGCTTTGCGGTCGGTATCGTGCTGGGATTTCCGGCGCTGCGTGTGCAGGCCATCTACCTGGCGTTTGCCACCCTCGGGTTCAACACGGCAGTCTGGCTGGTGATGCGCAACGAGGAGTGGCTCACAGGCGGCACCTTTGGCATCAACAACATCGCCCGCCCATCGCTGTTTGGTTACTCGCTCGACAAGAACCTGCCTTACTACTACTTCGTGCTGGCGGTGACGGTGGTGCTCGCCGGACTGCTCTGGGGGCTGCTGCGCTCCCCTTGGGGCAAGGCCTTCACGGCGCTGCGTGACAACCCGATTCGTGCCGAAAGCCTGGGCGTGAACATCCGCAACTACACCCTGCTCAGCTTTGCGATTGGCGCAGCCTATGCGGGCGTCGCCGGGGCACTGTTTGCCTGCCTGGTGCAGTTCATTGAGCCGGCTCCGTTCACGGTGGCGGCATCGATCATGATGTACCTGATGGTCGTGGTTGGCGGGGCTGGTTATTTCTTCGGACCCATCGTTGGCGCAGCTGTCGGGGTGGTGCTGCCCGAGTGGTTCCGCGATGTACCGGGCGTGTCCAACTGGTACCTGCCGATGTTCGGCGCCGCTGTGGTGCTGCTGATGGTGTGGTTGCCGGACGGCCTGCTCAGCATTCCTGGGCGTATCCGTGACCGGCGCGCCGCGCGTGCGGCCTCTGCGTTGCGTACTGCGGCAGCAAGCCGCATGGGGGCGTCATCATGAGCCAGGCGGTACTGAAAGTCACGGGCTTGAAAAAGGCCTACGGCGCGATCCAGGCGGTGGACGGTGTGTCGTTCGAAGTGATGCCGGGAGAGATCTTCGGCGTCATCGGCCCCAACGGATCGGGCAAGACCACCATGTTCAACAGTGTGCTTGGCCAGATCACCCCCAACGAGGGGGCGATTGAGCTCAACGGGAAGAACATCACCGGCTTGTCACCGCTGGAGCTGAGCCGCCGTGGCGTGGGCCGGACCTTCCAGACGCTGCAGGTGTTCGGCAAGATGACGGTGCGCGACAACCTGATCGTGGCCGCGCAGGAGCACCAAGGCAGCATGCTGAGCCGCATGTTCGCCCCCAGCGATTCAGGCCTGGGCGCGAAGGCTGACGCCCTGATTGACCAGTTCCGCATCCGCCACGTGGCCGACAAACTGGCTGGCACCTTGAGCTACGGCCAGCAGAAGCTGGTGGACATTGCGATGGCCTTCATGGCCGAACCCGATCTGGTGTTGCTCGACGAACCTTGCGCGGGTGTCAACCCCAGCCTGGTGGGCGGCATTTCCTCGCTGCTCAAGGAACTGAACCAGAACCCGAAGTTTGGTCGTAAGAGCTCCTTCGTGGTGATTGAGCACAACATGGATTTCGTGATGGACCTGTGCCACCGCATCATGGTGATGGTGGAGGGCAGGGTGATGGCGATTGGTACGCCAGCGGAGATTCGCGCCAACCGGCAGGTGCTGGATGCTTATCTTGGGAACTAGCCTTTGGCTAGCCCCCCTGTCTCGGCTCACTGCGTGTAGCCGGAATCCCCCTCAGGGGGACAACACCTGCGGCCCGGCACAGCCGGTTCCCCGGTGTTACTGAAATGGAGCATGTACATGACGAGTGACATCTGTATTGAGTTTGACGATGTGGTGGCGGGTTACAAGGACTTCATGATCCTGAATAACCTGTCGTTCAAGGTCAAACAGGGTTCCATCACCTTGCTGCTGGGGCCCAACGGCGCTGGCAAATCGACGGTGCTCAAGACGCTGTTCGGGCTGCTCAAGCCGCGCCAGGGCCGCATCCTGCTCGACGGGGTGGAGATCGGTGGCGCCACGCAGAAAGAGCTGCTGGCCAAGGGCATCGCCTTTGTACCGCAAGGCCGCAACCTGTTCGGGCAGCTGACGGTGTTCCAGAATCTGGAGCTGGGCGGCATCACGCTGGGGACCAAGATCACGCATGAGCGCATTCCCGAGGTGCTGGAGTTTTTCCCGCGCGTGAAGGAGCGTCTGCACTCGCAGGCTTCGGCTTTGTCGGGCGGCGAGCAAAAGCAGCTGGAGATCGGTCGCGCGCTGTTGCTGCGGCCCAAGGTGTTGCTGATTGACGAGCCGTCCATCGGCCTCTCGCCGCTGGTGGTGCAGGACGTGTTCAAGCTGCTGCAGAAATTGGCCTCGCAGGGCACCACGGTGCTGATGGTGGAGCAGAATGTCAAGAGCGCGCTGAAGATCTCCGACGACGCGATTGCACTCGAATCAGGGCAGCTGGTGTTGCACAAGAAGGCCTCGGAGCTTCTGGCTGATCCGAACATCGAGCGGCTTTTCCTCGGTGGTGGTCATGTCCCGGGCGCAGCCAGCACACCGGCCCACGCGCTGCCAGCCTGAACACCCAATACCTCTTCAGACACCCTTCATTTCACGGAGCGTTCCATGAGCAATCAGGCGAAACCCCTTACCACCGACCGGGAGGCGATCCCCGAGGCAGCGAACCCGCTGGGCATGGACGGCATCGAGTTCATTGAATACGCCACCTCCAAGCCGCAGGCCCTCGGGCAGGTGTTGGAGATGATGGGTTTCCGGCCGGTGGCCCGGCATCGCTCGCGCGAAGTGCTGCTGTACCGCCAGGGTGCGATGAATGTGATCGTCAATGCTCATAGCGCGGGCGTGGCGCACGCCGCCACGCCCACCGACAAGCCGGTGATTGCAGCGCTGGCCTTTCGCGTGCGCGATGCCGCCGAGGCCTACCACCATGCGTTGGCGCGCGGTGCGTGGGCCGTGCCGTCGCGGGTGGAGGTGATGGAGCTGAACATCCCGGCGATTCATGGGGTGGGCAGCAGCCGGATTTACTTTGTGGACCGCTACGACAAGTTCTCCATTTTTGATGTTGACTTTGTGCCGATCCCAACAGTAGAGCAGCACCCGCCCGCCACCACGGGCCTGCATTTTTTCGGCGTGGTGCAGTACATCGGCAACGACCGCAGTGAAGACTGGACCGAGTTCTACCGCACGTTGTTCGGTTTCACCGAGTTGCCCGAAAGCCAGCGTTTCGGTGTGCTGCCCAAGGGCCGCATCCTGCGCAGTCCTTGCCCTGCGGCTTCGCGTTTTTACCTGCAGCTGATCGAGCCCGAAAGCGGCGTACTCGACGTCGAGGGCGAGGAGCTGCTGCAGCGGGTGGGACTGGGATGCCCCGATGTGCTGGCCTCTGCGGCCGCGCTGGGCCAGCGTGGCGTGGAGTTTGTGGAGTCCCGCGGGGTTCACACCGAAGACCGCGGTGCGCTCACCCGCACCTGGATGGGCAGTGTCAGTTTCGAGCTGGTCCACGACGACCGCTCCACGGCGGCGCGCTGAGCGCCCAAGGCTGATTCATCATGAGTCACTACAGCGGCAACATTGACGATTTCGGGATGGACACCATCTCGCTGGCGGGGCCCCTGGAGGCCAAGCTCAAGGCGGTGCGCGAGGCCGGTTTCACGCAGATCATGCTGGCGGCCCGCGACATCGTGGGTCACCCCGATGGCATGGAGGCGGCAATGGCGGCCGTGCGCGCCAGCGGGCTGCGGGTCACCGGCTTTCAGGTGCTGCGCGACTTCGAGGGGCTCTCCGGTCACCTGCACGAATACAAGGTGGATATCGCCAAAGCCATGCTGGAGATGTGCCACGCGCTCGACTGCCGGCTGCTGCTGATCTGCTCTTCAACCTCCGTGCACGCCACCGATGACAAGGCCGCACTGGTGGCCGACCTGCGCAAGCTGGCGATGCTGGCGATCCCCATGAACATCCGCATTGCCTACGAAGCGCTGTCATGGGGCCGCGTGGTCAACGAGTTCCCGCAGGCGTGGGACCTCATTTGCGAAGCCGACATGCCCAACCTCGGTCTGGGCTTTGACTCCTTTCACATGTTTGCCACCGGCACCTCGCTGGACGAGCTGGACCTGCTGGACCCGAACCGCATTTTTCTGGTGCAGCTGGCCGACTTCATGTGGACGGAGATCAAGTCGGTGGAAGAGCGCATTGCCACGGCCCGCCATTTCCGGGTGTTCCCGGGCGAGGGCGTGCACAGCGAGGCACTGGCCAGCCTGGTCAGCCGCTTGCACCAGCTCGGCTACCGGGGCGACTACAGCTTCGAGGTGTTCAACGACGACTACCAGCAGATGCCCTTGCCGTCGGTCGCACAGCGTGCCTGGCGCTCTGCCGTGTGGCTGGGCGAGGATGTGCTGCGCCGCTCCGTCCCGCTGCCCAACCAGATGCGGCTGAAGCAGACGCGCCCGCAGCGATGACTTTTCCGATTCAGTCTCGCGGCGCGGTTGCTGCCGGACGAAGAACACCGCCATTGGTTTCCGAGGGGACATCCACCGCATGAGCAGTATTTTTGAAGGTTTCCTGTCAACGCCTGAAATCCTGGAGGCATTCAACGAGCGCAATTTCGTCGATGCGATGTTGCGCTTCGAGGCGTCACTGGCCCGGGCGCAGGCCAAGGCGGGGCTGATCCCGGAAGCGGCCGCCCAGTCGATCATCGGCACCTGCAAGGTCGAGCTGTTCGACGTGGCCAAGATCGTGCGTGAGAGCGGGCGGGCCGGCAGTATCGCCATCCCGCTGGTGAAGAACCTCAAGGACACGGTCGGCCTCTTCAACCAGGAGGCCGCCGGCTATGTGCATTTCGGTTCGACCTCGCAGGACGTGATCGACACCGCGCTGGCGCTGGTCACGCGCCGCGCGCTGGACCTGATTGAGGCCGACATTCGCAAGGCGGTGCATGCGCTGCTGGTGCTGGCGCGTCGCCATGCGGCCGATCCGGTGCTGGCGCGCACCTTGATGCAGCCTGCGTCGGTGACCAGCTTTGGCTTCAAGTGTGCCGGCTGGGCAGCACCGCTGGCACGCAGTCTCAAACGTCTGCAGTATGCCGGTCATCAGGCGCTTGCTGTGCAATTGGGCGGTGCCGTCGGCACGCTGGCACAAATGAACGGCAAGGGCCCGCAAATCGTTGCCCACATCGCCAGCGAGCTCAAGCTCAAGCCAGCGGCCTTTCCGTGGCATACCCAGCGCGACGAATGGGTGGCGCTGGGCTGCGAACTGGCTTTGCTGGTGGGCAGCCTTGGCAAGATTGCCAAAGACATTTCGCTGATGGGGCAGTACGAGGTGGGAGAACTGGCCGAGCCGACCGAGCCCGGGCGCGGTGGCTCGTCCGCGATGCCGCACAAGCGCAACCCGGTGGCCTGCATGGTGGCACTGGCGGCAGCCCAGCGCGCGCCGCAGCGGGTGGCCGCGCTGCTGGCGGCCATGCCGCAGGAGCACGAGCGCGCACTGGGCAACTGGCAGGCAGAGCTGGCCGAGTGGCCGGGCCTGCTGATGTCGGCGCACGGCTCGGTTCGCGCGATGGCGCACGCGCTGCCCGGCCTGCAGGTGGACACCACACGCATGCGTGCCAACCTCGACGCGCTGCGCGCCGTATTGCCCAGCGATGCGGCCAACGAGTGGTTCAGCCCTGAGCTGGCAGGTCATGCTGCCGGCCTTGCGCTGGCGCAAGCCGATGCGGTCGATGCGCTGCTGGCATCCACGTCATCACATTAGTCACGATTCCGGAGAACCGCATGAACGACCATGACAAAGGAATGATCAACCGCCGCCGCGTGCTGGGTAACGCGTGGGTGGACCAATCCATTGCCAAGCGCAACGCCTTCAATGGTGAGTTCCAGGAGCTCATCACGCGCTACGCGTGGAACGAGGTCTGGGGGCGGCCCGCCCTGGGCGACAAGACGCGGCGGCTGATGGTGCTGTCGACCATGATTGCACTCAAGGCCTATGAAGAATTTGCCATGCATGTGCGTGCGGCACTCGATGGCCCGCCCGAGTCGCGGCTCACGCCCGATGACATCAAGGAAGTGATCCTGCAAGCCGCGATTTACTGCGGCGTGCCGGCGGCCAACCATGCGTTTTCCGTGGCGGGCGACATCCTGCGCGAAAAAGGCCTGCTGCCCGCCTGAACGGCTGTAACCGACGAACCCACCGAAGACCGACTTCCTGAAAGCCAACGCATGACGACACCCCATCTCCATTGGATCAAGCAGGGGCAGGGGCCACTGGTGGTTCTCAGCCACGCACTGGGCTGCGACGTGTCGATGTGGGACGGCGTGGCCGAGATCCTGCAGGCCCGTTTCTCCGTGCTGCGGTACGACCACCGTGGCCACGGCAAGTCCGAGGCGGTGCCCGGCCCTTACAGCCTTGACATGCTGGCAGACGACGTGGCCGGCATCATCCGGGCGCAAGGCTCGGGGCCTGTGCACTTTGTGGGTCTGAGCATGGGCGGCATGACGGGCCAGGCCCTCGCCGCGCGTCACCCGGAGTTGCTCAGAAGCCTGGTGATCGCCAACTCGGCGATGGTGTATGACGACGCTGCGCGCATGATGTGGGCGACCCGTGTCAGTACCGTGCTGGCGCAAGGCGTGGCCGCCATTGCCGACGGCGCGATGCAGCGCTGGTTCACCCCCGCCTTCCGTGCAGACACTGCAGGCGGTGGCATGCAGCGCGTGGCAGCGCTGCGGGCGCAACTGGAGAGAACCGATGCCCCGGCCTATGCCGCCAGTTGCGCGGTGGTGGCGACGATTGACTTCCGCGCCAGCAACCCGGCGATCAAATGCCCCACGCTGGTGATTGCCGGCACGCTGGACGAGGCGACGCCGGTGGTGATGTCCGAAGCCATCGCGCAGAGCATTCCCGGCGCGCAGCTGCGCAGCTTACCTGCGGCGCACCTCAGCGCGGTCGAGCAGCCGGCCGCGTTTGCCGGTTTGTTGCAGGAATTCATTTCCAGCGTGCCGCCCGTCGCAGGTGCGCAGCCATAATTGAAAGCGGCGCAGCCTGCCCGCTGCCCGTGAAGGCAGCCTGAGTCTGCCGCTGCCGAGCAACCGACACTGAAAGACCTGTCCCATGAAAACCGTCCTGGTCCTCAACGGCCCCAATCTCAACCTGCTGGGTACGCGCGAGCCTGCTGTTTATGGTGCGCAAACGCTGGCCGATGTGGAGGCGCTGTGCGCCACCGCCTGCGCCTCGCACGGGCTGGCGCTGGACTTCCGCCAGAGCAACCACGAAGGTGTGATGATCGACGCCATTCAGGAAGCCGGGCGCGCACAAGCAGCAGGAACGTTGATTGGCGTGGTGCTCAACGCCGGTGCCTACACCCACACCAGCGTGGCGCTGCATGACGCCATCAAGGGCTCGGGCGTGACGCTGATCGAGCTGCACATCAGCAACGTCCACGCCCGTGAGGCGTTTCGCCACCACTCCTTCATCTCGCCGGTGGCCAAGGCCGTGATGGCCGGCTTCGGCGTGAAGGGCTATGCCTTGGCGATTGCTGGACTGGCTGGTCTGGCGGGCTGAACGCCCAGCGAACCATGGCCACCGTACCGAAGTTTCCGGTGGACGAGCGCGAGGTGGAGTTCAGCGCCATCCGTGCGCAGGGGGCGGGTGGGCAGAACGTCAACAAGGTGTCGAGCGCGGTGCATCTGCGCTTTGACATCGGCGCGTCTTCCTTGCCAGACGACGTCAAGGCGCGCCTGTTGGCCTCCAGCGATGGTCGGATTACTCAGGAAGGCGTGCTGGTGCTCAAGGCCCAGCAGCACCGCACGCAGGAGATGAATCGCGCCGATGCGCTGGCGCGGCTGCAGGAGGTCGTCGATGCGGTGTCCAGCCCGCCCAAGGCGCGGCGTGCCACCAAGCCGACCTACGGCTCCCGGCAGCGCCGGCTGGAAGGCAAGAGCCAGCGGTCGGAAACCAAGGCGCTGCGCGGCAAGGTGCTTTGACGGTGGGCATGCTCGATGCGCTCACATGGCCGGAGGGCGTTGAGACACTGCGGCGGCAGGCCGTTCGGGTTGAAACGCCGATGGACGGCGGCGCCGTCGTCTGGCATGTGTGGGGTTCGCAGGCGGCGGGCGATGCCGCTGTGAATCACGTCCCCGTGGTGTTGCTGCATGGCGGCAGCGGCAGCTGGATGCATTGGCTGAAAAACATTCCTGCGCTGGTCGCTGCCGGGCGGTGTGTGCTGGTGCCCGATTTGCCAGGGTTTGGAGACTCTTCAGCGCCGCTCACGGGAACCGACGCCGATGTGCTGCCTGAGCCCGTCGAGGCGGGCCTTCAGCAACTGCTGGGGCCTGCAGCCTGCGATCTGGTGGGGTTTTCTTTTGGCGGCCTGGTCGCCGGCTTCATCGCACAGTGTTTTCCGGCGCGGGTGAAACAACTGGTGCTGGTGGGTGCACCCGGCATGGGTATTGATCCGCTGCAGCCTGTGCAACTGCGCGGCTGGCGCCATCTGGAGGATCGATTGGCGAGGGATGCAGTTCACCGCAGCAACCTGGCGGCGCTGATGCTTCACAGCGAGGCGTCCATCACCGAACTGGCCGTGCGCGTGCAGAGTGCCAATGCGCCATGCGACCGCATGCTGCGCCGCAACCTGGCGCGCACTGATGTACTGGCGCGCACGCTGCAGACGCTGCACTGCCCCGTACAGGCCATCTATGGCGACGAGGATGTGCTGTACCGAGGACGCGCCGAAGCGCTGCAGTCAGCCCTCTCGCAAGCGCCCGGTTTCAGAGGCCTGCAATGGATCGCAGGCGCCGGCCACTGGGTGCAGTTCGAGCAGCCTGCGCTTTTCGACGCAGCGCTCGCGACGGCCTTGCAGGCCGGTACGTAGGTCTTATTTCTCGATCGCCAGCAACTCGACCTCAAAGGTCAGCGTGGCGTTCGGCGGCACCACGCCGCCAGCACCACGGTCGCCATAGGCGGTCGCGGGCGGGCAGGTCAGCGTAGCCTTGCCACCGACCTTGATTTTCTGCATGCCTTCGGTCCAGCAAGGCACCACGCGCGAGAGCGGGAAGGTGGCTGGCGTGCCGCGCTTGTAGGAGCTGTCAAATTCCGTGCCGTTGGCCAGCGTGCCGCGGTAGTGCACCTTAACGGCGTCCGACGCCTTGGGCTGCGCGCCGGTGCCATCGACGGTGTGCACGATCTTCACGCCATTCGGCAGGGTTTCGGCGGGAGCGGCCGCCAGCGTGCTGGTGGACAGTGCGATGGAGGCAAGAAGGGTGAGCAGTGATTTCATGGTGTCCGGAGGTTGGGGTGTGAAAAACAGAAATGAGGAATGTTGGAAGAGGGTGGCGCAACGATCAACTGATCCGCCGACTGCGTTGAAACATCACGTGTCGCCTACATGCGCCGGCTTCACGCGCCAAGTCTCAACCACTGCAGCTTACTGCATCAAATTCGGGGATGCACCAAGGTGATGCCAATTGACGGCTGTTTGGAGGTGATTTCTTCCTGATTCAGCGCGGCCTGCGTTGCTTTTGGTTACAGCTGCGATTAGTATGAAGCGGTGAGCTCATTTCGAACTCGACTGTGGCCGCTCGGGGCCTAACCGGAACTCAAATCACCATGGTGACCAGTCTTTGGCAGCGTGGGATGTCCCTCAGGCGCCGCCTGATGCTGTTCGCCATGTTGTCGGCCTTCCCGGCGCTGGTGGTGGTGGCTGTGCAGTTCGCGCAGGAGAACCGACGTACCAGTCATCGTGCGGCTTCCAATGCCGCTGTGGTCGCCGATCAACTGGTCTCTGATCTCGGCAAGCTGCTGCTCTCGGTCGAGAGCGTGGTGCACGCGGTGGGAACCCTGGGATCTGAAGCCAACGTATCCGCCCAGCAATGCAGCACCGCGCTGGCCCGCGTGCTGCTGTCCTACAGCAATGTGATCAACCTCTCCATGGTGGGAGCGACCGGCGGGGTACTGTGCAGCGCCGTGCCACCACCGCCCGGCGTGAACTTCTCGGACCGGCCGTATTTCCAGGAGGTGATGAAGACCGGCAACAGCGTGCTCAGCGGCTACACGCTGGGCCGCGTCACGAAGAAGATCACCGTGCAACTGGCGGTTCCCATCAAGGGCGCTGACGGCAGCATCAAGGCGCTGGCGATTGCCGCCATCGAGGGCCCCGAACTGATTCCGCGCTTGCTCAGCCCTGAAGCGCAGGCCCTGACGATTGCCTTGCTGGACCGCGATGGCGTGCTGCTGGGTCGGGTTCCGCAGCCCTTGCCTGTCAGCATGGCGCTGGGCAAGTCGTACACGGCGACTGCATTGTTCGCCGCGTTTCCCGCCCAGCCCGGCACCCAGCGTTCCGATACAGTGGAGATTCAAGGCCTCGATGGCGTGGAGCGCATCTACGCGCTGCGGCAGGTGATGATGGGCCCGCAGGTGGCTTTTCATCTGGCGGTGGGCAGCGATCTGTCTGCGCAGACGGCTGCCGTCCGGCGCCAGGCACTCCTGTATGCACTGGCAGTGCTGCTCACGGCGGCGGTGGTGGTGTCGGTGGCCGTGGCCACCACGCGCCCGCTGGTGCTGGAGCGAACCGTGCCTCTGCTGGGTGTGGCGCGCCGTGCGCAGCAGGGCGACTACAGCGGTCGCACGCCAGTGACCGTGCGCGACGATCTGACCCCCATCGAGGAGGCCATCAACGGCATGCTGGCCTCTATGGAGTCCGACAAGGCGCGCGTACTGGCCCTGTCAGAACGCAACCGACTGATTGCCGAGGCCACCAACGATGCCATTTGCGACTGGGATCTGTCCACCGGTGAGTTCTGGTGCAACCATTTGCCGTGCCGGCCGGTTCTGAGCGGCACCGATCAGGGCATGCCCACCCGTGAAGACTGGCTGGCCACAGTTCACCCCGACGACCAGTCGCGTGTGCGTGGATCGCTTGACGCAGCGATAGAGCGTAGTGACGACCATTGGTACTGCCGCTACAGGGTCTTGCGGCCCGATGGCGTCACCGCCCATTTTGTCGAGCAGGCCCGGCTGTTCCGCAATGGCGAGGGCCGGGTCATGCGATTGGCCAGCGGCGCCCGCGATGTGACCGACGAGGTGCGGGCCGAGCGGGCGCTGCGTGACAGCGAAGCGCGCTATCGCCTGCTGTTCCAGAACAGTCTTGACGGTGTGCTGCAGACAGGGGTCGATGGTTCCATCATCAGCGCCAACCCGGCCTTCTGCACGATGCTGGGGTACACCGAGGCGCAGATCCAATCACTCGGGCGCGGCGGACTGGTGGACACCAGTGACCCGCGGCTCCCAGTGTTGCTGGAAGCGCGGCAAAAGCACGGCCACGCGCGTGGCGAGCTGCGCATGGTCCGCAGCGACGGCACCAAAATCGAGGTGGAGCTGACCTCCAGCGTGTACTACGACAGCGACGGGCACCATGTCTCCAGCATGGTGGTCAGAGACAACAGCGACAAGAAGGCAGCGGAAGAAAAAATCCTTCAGCTCAACCGCGAACTGGAAGTACGAGTGCGCAGCCGCACCGCGCAGCTGGAACTGGCCAACCGCGAGCTGGAGGCGTTTTCGTATTCCGTCTCGCACGACTTGCGCGGACCTCTGAGCACGTTGAGCGGGTTCAGCAAGCTGCTGGAAGACGCGGTGAACAAGGAGGGCAACCCGCGCATGAAGCACCTGACGCAGCGCATCCAGCACGCTGCACGCGACATGGGTGAACTGATCGAGGGGCTTCTGTCACTGGCCTATGTGTCGCGTGCAGAACTGCAGCGCGGCAGCGTCGACCTCAGCGCACTGGCCAACACGGTGGTGCATGAACACCGGGAACGGGAGCCGCAGCGGCAGGTGGATGTGCGGATTGAAGCCGGATTGACCTCGGTCGGTGATGCACGCCTGCTGCGCGTGGTGCTGAACAACCTGATTGGCAACGCATGGAAATTCACCGCGCACAGCGTGGGGGCATCGATCCAGTTGGGCCAGCGCATGGATGCCGATCTGGGCCGCGTGTTCTTTGTGCGCGACAACGGCGCGGGGTTTGACATGGCCTATGCCAACAAGCTGTTCGGCACCTTCCAGCGCCTGCATGCGGCGTCTGAATACTCGGGCTCGGGGATTGGTCTTGCCACCGTGCAGCGCATTGTGCAGCGCCATGGTGGCAAGGTCTGGGCCGAGGCCAGCCCGGGGCAGGGCGCGACCTTCTACTTCACCCTCAACGACGCTGAATTCCCTGCAGACGAGGTGGCAAAGCCGACGGCCAATAGCGCGACTTAACGCCCAACCAACTCTGACACCAGCATCGCCACACCCGATACGCTGAGCAGGCCGAGAACAATCTTCCTGAAAGTCGCTGGACTCAATCCGATGTAAACCCGTGCGCCCAGCAGCGAGGGCACCAGCATCGCCGGCAACACCATGGCCAGCCAGGGCAGGGTGCTGGTGTTGATGAGGCCGGTGGCCACATAGGTCAGCGTCGTCACCATCAGCACGGTGAGATTGAAAGTCTGGATGACGGCGCGCTGGGCGTCCTTGTCATAGCCGCGCAAGGTGCACCATAGTGTGGGCGCAATGCCCGAGAAGCCGCCAATCCCGCTCATCGCGCCGCCGATCCAGCCCGCCATGGCATCGCCCCAGCGTCCGCCCCACGCAAGGCGTGGCAGGCTGTCGGCCATCAGCATGGCCGGGCAGCACAGCACCAGAATCAGACCGAGCACGATCTTGAACAGGTGAACGTCGAGCAGCGGCAAGACCATCAGCCCAACCGGAATGCCCAGCAGGCCACCCACGATGAAGGGCCAGAGCCGCTGCAGGTCAAAACCGCGCCGCACCGTGAGGGCCGCTACCACCTGACCGGTGCAACCGCCGCACACGGCCAGCACGGCAGCGAGCTTCGGGTCCAGCGTCCAGGCCCAGACCGACATGGCCACCAGACCGAAGCCAAAGCCCGACAGGCCCTGCACAAACCCGGCCAACACCGCGCCGGTCAGGACGACGGCGGTTTGTGTATCCATGCGGAACAGTCGCTCAGGCCGGATGACTTCAGGCGTAGTCGCTCACAGGCACGCAGCTGCAGAACAGGTTGCGGTCGCCATAGACGTTGTCCACACGGCCCACCGGTGGCCAGTACTTAACCTGCTTGAGCGAAGCCAGCGGGAAGGCTCCAGTCTCGCGCGAGTACGGCCGGTCCCACTCTGCGCCCAGCAGGCTGGCCGCGGTGTGCGGTGCGTGCTTGAGTGGGTTGTTGTCCTGTGGCCAGGCACCGGATTCAATCTGGCGAATCTCCTCGCGGATGGCGATCATCGCGTGGATGAAGCGGTCCAGCTCGGCCAGTGTTTCGCTCTCGGTTGGCTCTACCATCAGCGTGCCCGGCACCGGGAAGCTCAGCGTCGGTGCGTGAAAGCCGTAGTCCATCAGGCGTTTGGCCACGTCTTCGGCGCTCACGCCGCTGGTTTCCTTCAGTGGGCGCAGGTCCAGAATGCATTCGTGCGCGACATGGCCGTTCTCGCTCGCGTACAGCGTGGGGTAGTGGTCCTTGAGTTTGGAGCTGACGTAGTTGGCACTGAGAATCGCGATCTCGGTCGCCTGCTTCAGGCCCTCCGGGCCCATCATGCGGCAGTACATCCAGCTGATCGGCAACACCGCCGCATTGCCCAGGGGTGCTGCAGAAATTGCGCCCACGCCATTGACGGGAACGCCCGCCGTGGCGTGGCCGGGCAGGTAGGGCACCAGGTCTTCCACCACGCACACCGGGCCGACGCCGGGGCCGCCGCCGCCGTGCGGAATGCAGAAGGTCTTGTGTAGATTCAGGTGGCTCACGTCGCCGCCGAACTCGCCGGGCGCCGCCACGCCGACCAGTGCGTTCAGATTGGCGCCATCCACATAGACCCGACCGCCGTGCGAATGCACCAGCTGGCAGAGCTCTTTGACGCGCGTCTCGAACACGCCGTGGGTGCTGGGGTAGGTGATCATCATCGCGGCCAGCCGGTCGCTGTACTGCTCGCATTTGGCCTTCAGATCAGCCATGTCCACATTCCCCTGCTCATCGCAGGCAGTGACCACCACCGTCATGCCTACCATCTGCGCGCTGGCCGGGTTGGTGCCGTGGGCCGAGGAGGGAATCAGACAGATGTTGCGGTGGCCTTGGCCCTTGGCCTCGTGGTAAGCCTTGATGACCAGCAGGCCCGCGTACTCGCCCTGTGAGCCGGCATTGGGCTGCAGGCTGATACCAGAGTAGCCCGTGGCCTGACACAGCCAGTCGCGCAGTTGCTGGTCGAGTTCGGCATAGCCCTGCAACTGGTCGGCAGGCGCGAAAGGGTGCACGTTGGCAAACTCCGGCCAGGTGATGGGAATCATCTCGCTGGTGGCGTTGAGCTTCATGGTGCAGCTGCCCAGCGGAATCATGGTGCGGTCGAGCGCCAGGTCTTTGTCGCTCAGCATGCGGATGTAGCGCAGCATGCCGGTTTCGGAGTGATGGGTGTTGAACACCGGGTGCGTGAGGAAGGCGCTGGTACGGCGCAGGTCGGCGGGAATCAGCGACTCGATGCCTTTTTCAAAAGCACTCACCACCGGCAGTGTCTGCCCCGGTTTGGCGAAGAAGGACCAGAGCTTTTCGATGTCGGTGCGGGTGGTGGTTTCGTCCAGCGACACGCCCAGGTGGTTGTTCAGGCGGCAGCGCAGGTTGGCGCCGCCTTCGCGGGCACGCTCCACGATGGCGGCGGTCGCGTCGCCGGTGCGCACCGTCACCGAATCAAATGCGCCGGTGTTGCTGATCTCGTAGCCCAGTTCCTGCAGGCCACGCACAAAGATGGCGGTGTAAGCCGCAACGCGCTCGGCAATGCGCTTGAGGCCCTGCGGCCCGTGGTACACCGCGTACATGCTGGCAATCACCGCTGGCAGCACCTGTGCTGTGCAGATGTTGGAGGTGGCCTTTTCGCGGCGAATGTGCTGCTCGCGCGTCTGCAGCGCCAGCCGGTAGGTGGGGTGGCCGTGTGAATCGACGCTGACACCCACCAGACGGCCAGGCAGTGAACGCTTGAACTCGTCACGGCAGGCGAGGTAGGCCGCATGCGGGCCGCCATTGCCCATCGGCATGCCAAAGCGCTGGGTGGTGCCCAGCACGATGTCGGCGTCCCACTCGCCGGGTGGCGTGAGCAGCGTCAGCGCCAGCAGATCGGCGGCCACGCACAGGGCCGCGTTGTCCACATGGGCCTGCCCAGCCAGCGGCCGCAGGTCGTGGATGCTGCCAGTGGTGGCGGGGTACTGGACCAGCACGCCGAAGTAATCGCCCGTGGTCATCAGCTGCGGCACGGTCTCGGTCACCGAACTGATGCGCACCTCAATGCCCAGCGGCTTGGCGCGCGTCTGGATCACCTCGATGGTCTGCGGGTGGCAGTCACCCGAGACGATAAAGACATTGCTCTTGCTCTTCACGCTGCGTTTGGCCAGCGTCATCGCTTCGGCGGCGGCGGTGGCTTCGTCCAGCATGGAGGCGTTGGCAATCGGCATGCCGGTGAGATCGCACACCATGGTCTGGAAGTTGATCAGCGCTTCCATGCGGCCCTGCGAAATCTCGGCCTGGTAGGGCGTGTAGGCGGTGTACCAGGCGGGGTTTTCGAGGATGTTGCGAAGGATCACGCCGGGCGTGTGGGTGCCGTAATAGCCCTGGCCAATGTAGCTCTTGAGCACCTGGTTTTTGGACGCAATCGCCTTGAGCTGCTTGAGCGCAGCGGCTTCCGTGACCGGCATTGGAATCGCCATCGCGGTGCTGCGTGCAATCGAGCGCGGCACGATGCCCTCGATCAGCGCGCGGCGCGACGCGGCGCCGACCACGCTGAGCATGTGCGCCTCGTCGGCGTCGTCGATGCCGATGTGGCGGGCAATGAATTCAGCCGGGTTTTCAAGATCGCCTAGCGGCTTGGCGGATTGCATCAACATGGTAGAGATTCCGGTTTTGAGATAAGGCGTTTGTTCTGTGGCCCGCGCAGGGTTCAGGCGGAGAACGAGGTGTAAGCGGTTTCGTCCATCAGCGCATCGAGCTGCGACTTGTCCGACAGCTTGATCTTGAAGAACCACCCGGCGCCCAGCGGGTCGCTGTTGGCGAGCGACGGGTCGTCGCGCAGCGCTTCATTGACTTCGGTGACTTCACCGCTGACCGGCATGTACACATCGGCAGCCGCCTTCACGGACTCGACCACGCCAGCAGTCTCTTTCTGGGCAAAGGTGGTGCCGACGGCGGGCAGGTCTACAAACACCACGTCGCCCAGCGCGTCCTGCGCGTGCACGGTGATGCCGACGGTGGCGGTGTCGCCTTCGATCTTCAGCCATTCATGGTCTTCGGTGTACTTGATGGTCATGGTGTTCTCCTGAGGGTTCAATGTGAAAAAAAAGGGGGGGGGTGAAAAATCAGCCGCGGAAGTAGCGGTTCGGAACAAACGGCATGGCGGTGACCTCCATCGGCACCGGCTTGCCGCGCACCATGGCGTTGATCTTCGTGCCCAGCGACGCAAACCCGGGTTGCACATAGCCCATGGCCACCGGCTGGTTTATGGTCGGGCCCAGCAGGCCGCTGGTGACTTCGCCAATCAGCGTGCCATCTGGTGCATGCAGCGGCGTGTGGTCGCGCACCGGCACGCGCTCCAGTGCCTTGAGGCCCACGCGCTTGCGGGTGAGGGTGCCTGGGTTGTCCAGTTGGGCCAGTACCTTGTCGGCGCCGGGGAAGCCGCCGGCCCGCGCACCGCCGGTGCGGCGCACTTTCTGGATCGCCCAGTTGAGGCTGGCTTCAATCGGTGTGGTGGTGGTATCAATGTCGTTACCGTAGAGGCACAGGCCTGCCTCCAGCCGCAGCGAGTTGCGGGCACCGAGGCCAATCGGCATGACTTCCGGCTGGGCGAGCAGGGCGCGCGCCAGCGTCTCGGCCTGTGAGGCGTGCACGGAAATCTCGAAGCCGTCTTCACCGGTGTAGCCGCTGCGGGTGAGAAAGCAGTCACAACCTGCCACGTCAAACCGGCCGCCGGTCATGAACACCAGTTTGTCGACGCCGGGCGCCAGCCGCGCCAGCGCGGTCACGGCCTGCGGCCCCTGCAGCGCCATCAGCGCCATCTCGGGCATGGGAATCACCTCGCAGCGGCTGCCAATGCTCTGCTGGATGTGGGCGATGTCGCCAACCTTGCAGGCGCCATTGACGATGATGAACAGGTCGCCGCCGTTGGCCACATCGCGGTTGAAAAACATCAGGTCGTCGAGGATGCCGCCGTCGTCATTGAGCAGCAGACCGTAGCGCTGCTTGCCGGCGGGCAGGTCGATCACATCGACCGGAATCAGGCTTTCCAGCGCAGCGGCGGCATCGGGGCCGACCAGGCGCAACTGCCCCATGTGCGAGACGTCAAACAGGCCTGCGCTGCTGCGGGTGTGCAGATGTTCTCCCATCAGGCCAGCGGGGTACTGCACCGGCATGCTGTAGCCGGCAAACGGCACCATGCGGGCGCCCAGTTCAACATGCAGCGCATGCAGAGGGGTTTTCAGCAATGATTCTTGAGGAGACGAAGACGGGTCGGACAAGGCATTCTCCGAAGGGCAAACACGATTCCACGACGGCTGCCTTGCGGCATCGGTCATGCGCTGCCCCTGCTGTCCTCTTTACCTGAGAGATTCGCCTGGCGATGCAGGTTTGCTCCTTCGGTGGACCGCCCTGGCGACGGCCTCTCTCCAGTAGGGAACGTCATCCGGCAGCATGCTGCCAGACCACGGTTGCCAGTCCTTTTGCCTGAGCGTTCAGGACACCGTGAGGGTGTCGCCTGCGCCTTCGGCGGCTTCCGCGAAAGAAGCTCTCTCCTGACAGCTTGGATTCTACCGCGCCGCCCCAAAGCGCCAAGTGCGTCAAGCGAAGTGTGGAGGTGTGGGGCCGGTATCCAACCCGGCCCGTCCCGGAGGCTTTGCCTTCACCAGCAGAGCAGTGGAACCGGCTCAGCCGGGCCACAGGCGGACGGCCCCCGAGGGGCTGACGACCGCGGCTCCAAACCTGCCTGCGCAGGTTTGGACGGGAGGAAGGGCTCACGCCTCTGGCGTGGGCACGTACAGGGAGCTACACGCAGTGAGCGACCGTGGGGGCCCTATTTCGCGTAAACAATATCCCGCAGGAACAGCGACAGCTGCGGCACAAAGGTGATCAGCATCAGACAGCCCAGAATCACCAGCACGAAGGGAATCAGATGCGGGATGATGCGGTCCAGTGATATTCGCGCCACCGTGCAGGCTGCAAACAGATTCACGCCGAACGGAGGCGTGATCATGCCCAGGGCCAGATTGACCACCATCACCAGCCCGAAGTGCACCGGATCAACACCGAAATGAATGGCCACTGGCGCCAAGATGGGCGCCAGCACAATGATGGCCGCACTGGTTTCGATGAACATGCCAATCACGAACAGCGCCGCGTTCACGCCGAGCAGGAACATCACGGGTGACTGGAGCACTTGCTGCAGCCACACGCCAATCGCTTCGGGCACACCGGCACGCGTGAGAAGGAAGGCGAACAGCCCGGCATTGGCGATGATGAACATGATCACCGCGCTGGACAGCACCGACTTGCGCAGAATGGTGTACAGGTCTTTCAGCTTGATCTCGCGGTAAACGACCACGCCGACCACCAGTGCGTAGAACACGGCCACAGCCGACGCCTCTGTGGGCGTGAAGATGCCGCCGTAAATGCCGCCCAGAATGATGACCGGCATCATCAGCGCCCAACCTGCCTGCAGTGTGGCCTTGCCGAAACCCAGACGCCCGTCGCCGTCGTTCTTGCCCCAGCCCTTGTAGCGGCAATACAGGTGCACAAATAGCATCAGCGCCAGGCCGATCAACAGGCCGGGGCCAAAGCCGGCGATGAACAGTTCGCCAATCGACACCTCGGCGCTCACGCCGTACAAGATCATCGGGATGGATGGCGGGATGATCACACCCAGCTCGGCGCTGGTGGCCTGCAGGGCCGCCGCATAGCCCGTGGGATAGTTATGCTTGATGAGTGCCGGAATCAGGATGGCGCCGATGGCAAACGTGGTGGCCACTGACGAGCCAGATACCGCCGCAAAGATCATGCAGGTCAGCACGCAGGTCATCGGAAGACCGCCCTGCACACCACCGACGATGCTCTTGGCAAACTCGACCAGCCGGCGCGAAATACCACCGGTTTCCATCAGGTTACCGGCGAGGATGAAGAAGGGGATGGCGGCCAGCGGAAACTTGTTGATGGAGTTGAACATCTCCTTCACCGAGATCAGCATGTTGGCGTTGGAGGCCTGAATGCCCAGCACCGAAGCCAGACCGATCGACACCGCCACCGAGATGGTGAGTGCAAAGCACAGCACCATCGTGGTAATCATCACTGGGGTCATTGCGCTGTCTCCAGTTCGTTACGCTGCGGGTCGATCAGGTTACCAACGATGCCGATGGCGGCAAACACGCCGCCGATGGGCATGGCCACATAGCCCCAGAACATGGAAATGGATTCGAGTCCGGCCATTGATTGCACCCTTCCGCGCAGCGAATAATCAAGACCCCACCAGATGATCACGGCAATCAGTGCCAGTGCCGAGAGGCAGACCACCCAGTCCAGAACGCGGCGGATTTTCGGCGGGCTCCAGCGGTACAGCACATCCACGCTGACCATGGCGCCTTGCCGGAAGGCCATGGGGATGCCCATGAACACCATCCAGATGAGGCTCAGGCGAATCAGGATTTCCGACCACTCCGCCGGCTGCTCCAGAACGAACCGGGTCACGATCTGGAACATGCCCAGCGCCGAGGCAATTGCGAGCATCAGGCAGGCGACGAGCGTGGAGAACTCCGTTGTCCAGTGCTCGAACTTGAGAAAAGTCTTTTTCATGAACCGTGTCCCGTGGGGGTTTGCTGCATTGTCCTGCCTGTCGCGAGTCATCATGGATTGTCACGAATGAAAACGCCCGCCAATCTTGCGATCGCGGGCGCCATGCGCGGCCGGTTGTGATCAACCGCCGCAGCGAACCACCGCTTACTTGTAGTTGCGGATGGCGTCGATGTTGGCTTTGCCGAACTGCTTTTCAAACTCGGCGTTGACCGGTGCCAGCATGGCCACGAACTTGGACTTGTCCACGTTTTCGATCACGGTCATGCCCTTGCTGCGCAGCTCGGCGACACCGTTGGCATCGTCCTGGTCCACACGGGCGCGGTTGGCCTTGGTGGCCTCCTTGGCGGCTTCGAGGAAGGCGGTTTTGTCAGCAGCGGACAGCTTGTCAAAAGCGGGCTTGCTCATCAGGATGAGACAGGGTGAATAGACGTGGCCGGTGAGCGACAGGTGTTTTTGCACCTGGTCAAACTTGGACGCCATGATCACGGACAGTGGGTTCTCCTGGCCGTCCACGGTGCCCTGCTGCAGTGCGGTGAACACTTCAGGGAAAGCCATCGGTGTGGTCACGATGCCCAGGCCCTTGTAGGCGGCAATGTGCACCGGGTTTTCCATCGTGCGCATCTTCAGGCCCTTGAGATCTTCCGGGGTCTTGACGTCACGCTTGCTGTTGGTCATGTGGCGGAAGCCGTTCTCAGCCCAGGCCAGTGCCTTGAAGCCTTTGGCGTCGAACTTCTTCAGCATCTCCTGACCGATCGGGCCATCCAGCACAGCGCGTGCATGGGCCTTGTCGCGGAACAGGAAAGGCACGTCGAGGATTTTGGTTTCGGGAACGAAGTTGGGCACGGGGCCGGTCGACGTCAGCGTCAGTTCCTGGGTGCCCAGTTGCACCGCTTCGATGCTTTCGCGCTCGCCGCCCAAGGCGCCGCTGTAGAAGGTCTGGATTTTGTAGCGCCCGTTGGTGCGCTTCTCGACTTCGCGTGCGAAGGTGTCGATGCCCACGCCCTGGTGCGAGTTCTGGGCCGTGGAGATGCTGATCTTCATCACGGTCTGTGCGCTGGCAGACGCGACGAAGCCCAGTGCCAGGGTCAGGCTGAGAAGCAGTTTCGAGAATTTCATGGAGTCTCCTGTCGTTGTTCCGGGGTGGGTGATGACACAAAGCCTGTCGCGCAGCGTGCAGGCCCTAAGCACGCATATTATTACTGTGCGCGCGCGTCTGCTGTGCGCGGGTTTTCGCTTAAGTAGGCGGCAATGATGGCGTCAAAGTCGGTATCTGGCTGTAAACCGAGCTGTCGCGCGCGCGCAGCGTCAATCTGCGAGGGCCAGTTGGTCACAATGTTCGCGATCACCGGGTCCGGGCGCCATTCGATCAGGTCGGCGACGGCCTTGCCAGCCTGTCGCTCCAGTGCCGCTGCCATGTTGCCCACCGTGGTGGTGATGGCCGGCAGATTGATGGCGGTGCGGGCGCCCCAGTCGGCGTCGCTCGCTTCAGCCGCGCGGATCAGTCCTTCGATGGTGCGGGCGGGGGATGACAGGGCCACGGCGGTCTCGGGCGACACCGGGCACACCGCGCGCACGCCGGCCAGTGGCTCACGGATCATGCCGCTCAGAAAGCTCGACGCGGCGCCGTTGGGTTTGCCGGGGCGCACGCTCACCGTCATCAGCCGCACGTTGCGGCCACGGATGAATTTCTTTCGGGCGTAATCGGCCACCAGTTGCTCGCCGATGAACTTCTGGATGCCGTAGCTGTTTTGTGGCGTGGGCAGCGTGCGGTCGTCAATCACGGCGGGCAGGGGCTGCTCGGGCGAATTGCCGAACACGGCGAGCGAGCTGGCAAACACCACGGTGGGCGTGGTCTTCAGGGCGCGGCAGGCTTCCAGCAGCGCGCGCGTGGCATCCACATTGCTGCGCATGCCGAGGTCGAAGTCGGCTTCACATTCGCCGCTCACGGCGGCCGCCAGATGAAACACCACATGGTCTTCCGGCCGCACCACGCGGTCGTTGGCGGCGGTGCTGCCGAGCAGCTGGTTCAGGTCGCCAATCAGCACGCGAATGCGTGGATCGGCGGCCAGCGCGCCCGTGGGTGCTGCGCGGTCGACGAGCGTGATGCTGTCGATGCGCTGGGCGGGGCTGCCGGCGAGCGAGAGCTCGCCAAGCGCAAGAAGCTTTTGTGCGAGTCGGGCGCCGAGGAATCCGGCGCCGCCGGTGATGACGATGTTCATGGCTCTTTTGTCTCCGAACTGTCTTGTTAACGCAGCAGCGTCAGCCTTGACGCCCTGCATTCCGGAGTTTAGTGCCCGCCAGTACCCGGTGATGTACCTCGTTGGTAACCAAGTGCGGGACGCACTGGATCAAGCCGGCCCACGCCGCTTACATGCCTGCGTAGTTGGGTCCGCCGCCGCCTTCTGGCGTGACCCACACGATGTTTTGCGTTGGGTCCTTGATGTCGCAGGTCTTGCAGTGCACGCAGTTCTGCGCATTGATCTGCAGGCGGTCGGTGTTGTCTTCGTTTTTCACGTACTCATACACTCCGGCCGGGCAGTAGCGGCTTTCGGGGCCGGCGTACTTCGTCAGGTTGATCTGGACTGGCACGCTGTCGTTCTTGAGGGTGAGGTGCGCGGGCTGGTTCTCCTCGTGATTGGTGTTGCTTACAAAAACGCTGGAGAGACGGTCGAAGCTGAGCTTGCCATCGGGCTTAGGGTAAGTGATCTGCGGCATCTCGGCTGCGGGGCGCAGGTACACATGGTCGGGCTGGTCGCGGTGCAGCGTCCATGGCGGCGCCGAGACACCCACCTTGGGTAGGAACCACTGCTCAATGCCGGTCATCAGCTTGCCGATGAGCGGGCCTTTCTTGAACCAGTGCTTGAAGTTGCGCGTTTGCCAGAGTTCCTCATGCAGCCAGCTCTTCTCGAATGCGGCCGGGTAGGCGGTCAGCTCGTCGCTGCTGCGGCCAGCGGTGACGGCTTCGTACGCGGCTTCTGCACACAGCATGCCGCTCTTGATCGCGGCATGGCTGCCCTTGATGCGCGCCGCGTTGAGGTAACCCGCATCGCAACCCACCAGTGCGCCGCCTGGGAAGACGGTTTTGGGCAGGGCTTGCGGCGTGCCGTTGTTGATCGCGCGGGCGCCGTAACCGAGCCGTTTGCCACCTTCAATGTGGGCGCGGATGGACGGATGCGTCTTCCAGCGCTGCATCTCGTCGAACGGTGACAGCCAGGGGTTCTGGTAATCGAGGCCGATCACAAAGCCCAGCGTGACCTTGTTGCCTTCAAGGTGGTAGAGAAAGCCGCCGCCAAAGGTGTTGTCGTCCATCGGCCAGCCGGCGGTGTGCACCACCAGACCGGGCTTGGCCTTATCGGCGGGTACTTCCCACAGCTCCTTGATGCCGATGGCGTAACTCTGCGCGTCCTTTCCGGCATCGAGCTTGTATTTGGCAATCAACTGCTTGCCCAGGTGGCCGCGTGCGCCTTCGGCAAATACGGTGTACTTGGCATGCAGCTCCATGCCGAGCTGGAAGTTGTCGGTGGGCTCGCCGTCCTTGCCGATGCCCAGGTTGCCGGTGGCCACTCCCTTGACGGAACCATCGTCGTTGTAAAGCACTTCGGCCGCTGCAAAGCCAGGAAAAATTTCAACGCCCAGCGCCTCGGCCTGCTCGCCCAGCCATTTGGTCACTGCGCCCAGACTGATCACGTAGCAGCCGTGGTTGTGGAAGTTGCGCGGCACGAGAAAGTCGGGCGTGCGGCTGGCGCCGGTTTCGCTGAGCACCAGCAGGTCATCGCCCTCAACGGGTTGGTGCAGCGGTGCGCCGCGCTCCTTCCAGTCGGGGAACAGCTCGGTGATGGCGCGCGGGTCCATCACGGCCCCCGAGAGAATGTGCGCGCCGGGCTCTGAGCCTTTTTCCAGCACAACCACCGACACGTCGTTTCCCTTATCGGCAGCGAGCTGCTTCAGACGGATGGCGGTGGCGAGACCTCCGGGGCCGCCGCCGACCACGACCACGTCGTACTCCATCGCTTCGCGGGGGCCGAACTGGGCCAGAATGTCTTGGGTGTTCATCGGTGACTCGCTGATAATGATTTTTGAACAAGGGGCTTGATGCCCTCGTGGATCGCGTTTGATTTTATGCCCCTGTGCAGGGATTGCGGCCCTTGTCTGCACCCCGTGACCTGTTTATCGAGAGGAGCCCCTAATGGCTTACAGCCTGGATCTTTCTGGCCGTGTCGCACTGGTGACCGGCGCATCCGGTGGTCTGGGTGCGCAATTCGCGCGCACCCTGAGCCGTGCCGGCGCCGCTGTCGTGCTCGCCAGCCGCCGCATGGACAAACTCAAGGAGCTGCGTGCGCAGATTGAAGCCGAAGGTGGTGACGCACATGTTGTTGCACTTGATGTGACCGACCACCACAGCATCAAGGCCGGTGTGGCCCACGCGGAAACCGAGGTTGGCCCCATCGACATTTTGGTCAACAACTCCGGTGTCAGCACCACGCAGCGCATCCAGGATGTGGGAGAGGCTGATTACGACTTCATCTTCAACACCAACGTGAGGGGGGCGTTCTTTGTGGCGCAGGAAGTCGGCAAGCGCATGCTGGCCCGTGCCAAAGGCGCAGCACCCGGCACGTATGCAGGTGGCCGCATCATCAACATTGCATCGATGGCCGGCCTGCGTGTGTTGCCGCAGATTGGCGTGTACTGCATGAGCAAGGCGGCCGTGGTGCAGATGACGAAGGCGATGGCGCTGGAGTGGGGCAAGTTTGGCATCAACGTCAACGCCATCTGCCCAGGCTACATCGACACCGAAATCAATCACCACCACTGGGAAACCGAGCAGGGCAAGAAGCTGGTGCAGATGCTGCCGCGCAAGCGCATCGGCAAACCGGAAGACCTCGACGCCCTGCTGGTGATGCTGGCCAGCGGCGAGAGCCACTTTGTCAACGGTGCGGTGATTGCAGCCGACGATGGTTTTGGTGCCTGATCACTTTCATCACGCATGCTGACCGGGATTCTGGCGGGCCTCGCAGCCGGGGCGCTGTGGGGCATCGCGTTCGTCACGCCGCGCATGCTCAGTGTGGACGGCGGCGGCTTCTCGTCGGTTGACCTCGCATCGGGCCGCTTTGTGGTGTATGGCCTGGTGGCTGCCGCGGTGATGCTCGCCGGCTGGCGCAGCCGGCGCCTGCCCACCTGGCGCCAGGCCGGTGCGGCGCTGGTGATGAGCGTGCTCGGTTTTACCGGCTACTACCTGCTGCTGGTACTGGCCATCCGTGATGCGGGCACTGAAGTGCCTTCGCTGGTGATTGGCACCATCCCGATCTGGATCATGCTGCTGGGCAAGCCGCAGGGCCTGCGCTGGGCCGCGCTGCTGCCGGGGCTGGTTTTCACGGCGTTGGGACTGGCCCTGATGATGTATTCAAGCCATGGGGGCGGCGTGGCAGCCGGTGAAGCGGTGGATGTGTCAGCCGCCCACTTCTGGCGCGGTGTGGCGTTCGCGCTCGCCTCGCTGGTGTGCTGGACGATTTTTGCGATCCTCAATTCCTCCTGGCTCAAGCGCCACCCGGAAGTCAACGCCACCGATTGGGCCAACTGGCTGGGCATTGCGGCTGGCCTGGGCGCCTTGCTGATGTGGGGCGCGACTGGTTCCGATGTGTCGGCCATGGCGACCCGGCCAGACCGCCTCACCTTTGTCCTGCTGTGCCTCGTGGTGGGTGCGGGTTCCACGTGGCTGGCCACCATTCTGTGGAACATGGCCAGCCAGCGGCTGAGTGCCAGCCTGTGCGGGCAGCTGATCGTGAGCGAAACCATTTTTGCGCTGCTGTATTCCTTCGCGTGGGATGGCCACTGGCCCACGGCGGTGCAACTCGCGGCCTGCGTGCTGTTCACGCTGGGCATTCTGGCGTCCATCAGGGCGCATCGCTGAAGCCCGATGCTTTTTCCTGCCAACTCCTTGAAACCTCGAGCCCATCATGAAGATTGAGATTCCAGAGAAGAAAAAACTCGTTCACCAGATGCACATTCCCATCCGCTGGGGCGATATGGACGCGATGGGACATCTGAACAACGGCAGCTACTTCCGGTACCTTGAAACCATCCGCATTGAATGGATGTACAGCATCGGCTGCATGCCCGACCCGCTGGGCGAGGGCCCGGTCATCGTCAATGCCTTTTGCAACTTCTATAAACAGCTGGAATACCCGGGCGACGTGCTGGCGAAGATGTACGTGAGCGACCCGGGGCGCACCACCTTTGAAAGCTGGTGCACCCTGGAGCGGGTGGACCAGCCCGGCGTGATTTACGCCGCAGGCGGCGCCACCACGATCTGGGTGGACTTTCCGGCGCAGAAAGCCAAAACCCTGCCGGACTGGATGCGCAAGTTCATCGAGGATTGAACGGCATCGGCTTCAGGCGGGCTAGGTGGACTTGGGTGGCTTGGGCACACGGCCCATCAGATAAAACTCCGGGTTGGGTTGCATGCCACTGAAGCTGGCCATGCGATTCGACAGCCCAAAGAAGGCGGTGATGGCCGCAATGTCCCACGCGTCTTCGTCGTCAAAGCCGTGTGCATGCAGTGTGTCGATGTCGGCATCACTGACTTCATCCGACTGCAGGCACACCTTCATGGCAAAGTCGAGCATGGCGCGCTGGCGCGGCGTGATGTCGGCTTTGCGGTAGTTCACCGCCACCTGGTCCGCCACCAGCGGCTTCTTCTCGTAAATGCGAAGGATGGCACCGTGCGCGACCACGCAATACAGGCACTTGTTGGCGGCGCTGGTGGTGGTCACGATCATCTCGCGGTCACCCTTGGTCAGGTTGCTGCTGCGCCCGACCGATTCCGGCGTCATCAGCGCGTCGTGGTACGCAAAGAACGCCCGCCACTCCGCAGGGCGGCGCGCCAGACCCAGAAACACATTGGGCACAAAACCGGCCTTTTCCTGCACTTCCAGAATCCTGGCCTGAATGTCATCGGGCAGATCCGCCAGTTGCGGCGCCGGGTAGCGGGGCAGGGTGGTCGGAATGGGTGAACTCGTCATGATGTGGCCTTGAAAAGCTTGATAAATTTCGGCGAAGAAATTGCGGCAAGACAAGGGTAACCGTTGCGCCTGAATGCTCGAATGGCAATTCACCCCTTTTCATTGATGAATACTATCGACTTTATTTGGGTAATTGTCTTTATTTATTGTCTAATGAAGCTCAAACTTACGTTGGTAACTCAATCGGACAAGTCCTCTGAGGACCGAATGAGCGAGCAAGCCCTTGTTTCTCCGTCACCGGGCTTTTGCGTCCGGTCTTTCATCACCTGTATCTGAGCCAAAGGAGCCACCATGCCAGAACGTCAAATGCAAGCCGAAGCCCAATGCCCCTTCTCCGGCCACGCCACCGCTCACACCAAAGCCGCAGCCCCCAGCAACGCCAGCTGGTGGCCCAACCAGCTGAAGCTGAACATCCTTCACCAGCACTCTGAAAAGTCCGACCCCATGGGTGCTGCGTTCAACTACGCCGAGGAATTCAAGACGCTGGACCTGAACGCGGTGGTCAACGATCTGAAGGCCCTGATGACCGACTCGCAGGACTGGTGGCCCGCCGACTGGGGCCACTACGGCGGCCTGTTTGTGCGCATGACCTGGCACGCCGCGGGCACTTATCGCATTCATGACGGGAGCGGCGGTGCCGGTACCGGCAACCAGCGCGTCGCGCCGCTGAACAGCTGGCCCGACAACGGCAACCTCGACAAGGCCCGCCGCCTGCTCTGGCCCATCAAGCAGAAGTACGGCCGCAAGCTGTCGTGGGCCGACCTGATGGTGCTGGCCGGCAATGTGGCCATGGAGACCATGGGTTTCAAGACCTTCGGTTTCGGCGGCGGCCGCCCCGACATCTGGGCACCGGAGGAAGACGTGTACTGGGGCCCCGAGGCCACCTGGCTGGGCGACGAGCGCTACAGCGGCGACCGCGAGTTGGCCAATCCTCTGGCTGCCGTGCAGATGGGCCTGATCTATGTGAACCCCGAAGGCCCCAACGGCAAGCCCGACCCCGTGGCCTCTGGCCGCGATGTGCGTGAAACCTTTGCTCGCATGGCCATGAACGACGAGGAAACCGTGGCCCTGGTAGCCGGTGGTCATACCTTCGGCAAGGCGCACGGCGCAGGCGACCCATCCCTCGTGGGCAAGGAGCCCGAAGGCGCGTCCATCGAAGAGCAGGGCTTGGGCTGGACCAACAAGCTGGGCACTGGCAAGGGTGTGCACACCACCACCAGCGGCATTGAGGGCGCGTGGAAGCCCAACCCGACCAAATGGGACAACGGCTACTTCGACATGCTCTTCGGCTACGAGTGGGAGCTGACCCAGAGCCCCGCCGGCGCTCACCAGTGGCGCCCCAAGAACTGCAAGCCCGAGCACATGATTCCGGACGCGCACGACCCGAGCAAGAAGCACCCGCCGATGATGACCACGGCCGACCTGTCGCTGCGCATGGACCCGGCTTACGAAAAAATCTCGCGCCGCTTCCACCAGAACCCGGCCGAGTTTGCCGACGCGTTTGCCCGCGCCTGGTTCAAGCTCACGCACCGCGACATGGGCCCACGCGTTCGCTACCTCGGCCCGCTGGTGCCAAAAGAAGAGCTGATCTGGCAAGACCCGGTGCCCGCAGTCGACCACAAGCTGGTGGACGCCGCCGATGTGGCCGCTCTCAAGGCCAAGGTCCTGGCCTCGGGCCTGAGCACCAGCCAACTGGTGGGCGCTGCGTGGGCGTCTGCCAGCACCTTCCGCGGCAGCGACAAGCGCGGCGGTGCCAACGGTGCGCGCATTCGCCTTGCGCCGCAGAGGGATTGGGCTGTCAACAATCCGGCCGAACTGGCCAAAGTGTTGGCGACGCTCGAAGGCATCCAGAAAGACTTCAACGCAGCGCAAAGCGGCGGCAAGAAGATTTCGCTGGCTGACCTGATCGTGCTGGCTGGCAGTGCCGCCGTTGAAGCGGCAGCCGCCAAGGCTGGCCAGAGCGTGACGGTGCCCTTCACCCCCGGCCGCACCGATGCCACGCAGGAACAGACCGACGTAGAGTCGTTCGCTGTGCTGGAGCCACTGGCCGATGGCTTCCGCAACTACGCCCGCAAAGGCGTGGAAGGCGCTGCCGCCGAGCTTTTGGTGGACAAGGCCCAGTTGCTGACGCTGAGCGCACCCGAGATGACGGTGCTGGTCGGCGGCCTGCGCGCACTGGGCGCCAACACCGGTGGTGCCAAGCACGGTGTGTTCACCCAGCGCCCCGGTGTGCTGACGAACGACTTCTTCGTCAACCTGCTCGACATGCGCACCCAGTGGCAAAAGACCGCCACCGAAGGCGTGCTGGAAGGCCGAGACCGCAAGTCGGGCGAAGTCAAGTGGACGGGTACGGTGGTCGATCTGGTGTTTGGCAGCAACTCCCAGTTGCGCGCTCTCGCCGAGGTCTATGCCGCGTCAGACGCGCAAGGCAAGTTCGTCAATGACTTTGCCGCGGCCTGGGTGAAGGTGATGGAGCTGGACCGCTTCGATCTCGCCTGATCCTTTTGTTTCTGCGTACCCGGGCGCCGTCTGTACCAACAGGCGGCGCCTTTTTCATGGTGAGTACTCAATGGCTGCGCTATCCTGTGGACTGGTAAGAACACATACCAACACCAGACGCATACAGCCATACAGGAGACAGTACCCATGGATTCCGCATTCGACAAAGGCCTGGCCACCCGCAAACAGGTGATGGGCGAAGAATTTGTCGCCAACGCGTTGGGCAAGATGACCGAGTTCACCCGGCCCATTCAGGAGCACATCACGGCCAAGGCCTGGGGCGATGTGTGGCAACGGCCGGGGCTGGATTTGAAAACCCGCAGCCTGATCACGGTGGCCATGCTCACCGCGCTGGGCAAGCAACATGAGCTCAAGGGCCATCTGCGCGGTGCGCTCAACAATGGCGCCACGCCTGCCGAACTGCAAGAGGTGCTGCTGCATGCAGCGGTCTACTGCGGCGTGCCGACGGCGGTGGACGCCTTTCGCACCGCTAGCGAAGTGGTTGACGGACCGAAAACCTAGCCGTTCCTCCTCGCCTTCGCGCTCACACCGCCATCAGCCGGTGCACCAGATCGGCGGTGGTCGAGGCCTTGTACTTGCGCATCAGCCGGGCACGGTAAATCTCCACCGTGCGATGGCTGATGGCCAGCGTGCGACCGATTTCCTTCGAGGTCATGCCCTCCATCAGATGCGCTGCAACTTCCCGTTCGCGGGCCGTCAGCTCGGCGGTGACCGGGCGGCGTGAGCTGAGGTCTTCAAAAGTCCAGATGCCTGCCTCGTGCGGTGCGCTGCGGTTGAGAGCACGGCCCGTCACGTGGCACCAGAAGGGCTCGCCCTTGTGGCGGCCGTCCACCCGCTTCATGATGCGGTTGTCGGAATAAAGACCCTTGGCGTTGAGGATGGGGATCATGCGGGCCCCGATGCGTTCGTACTCGTCCACACTGGGGTAGAGGATGAGGAAGGACTGCCCCGCCAGCTGCTCGCGCGTGGCCCCGAACATCTCGCAAAGATGCTGGTTGCAGTCCACAATCGAGCGGTTGCGCGACAGCACCAGCCCCACCGGGGCCAGGTCAAAAGCCAGCTGGTAATCTACTTTCACGGCATCCACCTCCACGGGACTAACCTTTACGGGGAACTACGTAACTCGATAGGTAGTATCGTAACGGGTGGCCAGGACACTGAACCGGGTATTGAACGACTCCAAGGAGATCATTTGTGAACAAAATTTTTCCCTCCGCTGCCGAGGCCCTGAAGGGCATCGTGAAGGACGGCCAGCTGATGGCCGTCGGCGGCTTCGGCTTGTGCGGCATTCCCGAGGCGCTGATCGACGCCTTGCGCGACAGCCAGGTCAAGAACCTGACCGTGATTTCCAACAACGCCGGTGTGGACGGCTTTGGCCTCGGCAAGCTGCTGGAAACACGGCAGATCAAAAAAATGATTTCCAGCTACGTGGGCGAGAACAAGGAGTTCGAGCGCCAGTTCCTGGCAGGCGAACTGGAGCTGGACTTCACCCCGCAGGGCACGCTGGCCGAGAAGCTGCGTGCTGGCGGTGCCGGCATTCCGGCCTTCTTCACCAAGACCGGCGTGGGCACCCAGGTGGCCGATGGCAAGGAGCTGCGTGAGTTCGACGGCGAAACCTATGTGATGGAACGCTCGCTGGTGCCCGATGTGTCGCTGGTCAAGGCCCATGTGGCCGACAAGTCCGGCAACCTGCAGTTCCGCCTGACTGCGCGCAACTTCAACCCTGCTGCTGCCATGGCCGGCAAGATTTGTATCGTTGAAGTGGAGCATGTGGTGGAAACCGGCGAACTCGCCCCCGATTCCATTCATCTGCCGGGCATCTACGTGCACCGCATCGTGCACAACCCGCACCCTGAAAAACGCATCGAGAAACGCACCATCACTGAAAAGGCGGGGGTTTAACCATGAGCTGGAGTCAAGACCAAATGGCCGCACGTGCAGCGCAGGAACTGCAGGACGGCTTTTACGTGAACCTGGGCATCGGCATTCCAACGCTGGTGGCCAACCATGTGCCGAGCAATATCGAGGTGTGGCTGCAGAGCGAGAACGGCATGCTGGGCATTGGCGCCTTCCCCACGGAAGACAAGGTCGATGCCGACCTCATCAACGCTGGCAAGCAGACCGTGACCACCATCAAGGGCTCGTCGATTTTTGGCAGTCACGACAGCTTTGCGATGATTCGCGGCGGCAAGATCAACCTCTCCATCCTGGGCGCGATGCAGGTCAGCGAGAAGGGTGATCTCGCCAACTGGATGATCCCGGGCAAGATGGTCAAGGGTATGGGCGGCGCGATGGATCTGGTGGCGGGCGTCAAGCGCGTCATCATCCTGATGGAACACGTGGCCAAGAAGAAAGACGGCACCGAGGACCTGAAAATCCTGCCGAAATGCACACTGCCACTGACCGGCGTCGGGGTGGTGGACCGCATCATCACCGACCTGGCCGTGATGGACGTGACCCCTGAAGGCCTCAAAGTGATTGAGCTGGCACCCGGCGTGACGCGCGAGGCGCTGCAGGCCAAGACCGGCGTCAAGCTGATCTGAGTCCACAGCCGGGCTGCCGCTTTCTGGCGGCTGCCCGGCTCACTTGTCTAACCGCAGGCCTACTCGACCAACCGCAGCGGTCAGGGCGACTTGCGAAACACCTGTGCCAGCCCCAGCAGGATGGTCAGCATGCCGACCAGACTCCAGGGGGCCAGGCGGTTGCCCAGAACCAGATAGTCCAGCAGCGCCGTGCCCACCGGCACCAGGTAGAAAAGACTGGTCACGTTGACCAGATTGCCTGCATGAATCAGGCGGTACAGCAGCAAGGTGGCCATGACGGACATGACCACACCCATCCACACCAGTGCAATCCAGAAGCCGGCGCTCAGGTCTGCCGCCATCGGTTGAAACGGCGAAAACAGCAGACAGAGCAGCAGGCTGCTGGCAATCTGCAAGGGCAGCACGTTGCCGGGCGATTGCCTGATGGACTTTTGCAGGATGGCGCCCAGTGTCATGCAGCCGAGGGCGGCAAAAGCGAACAGCATGCCGACAGCCGTGAAATTCGCGCGGGCAATGCTTTCATAGACCACCAGAACCAGGCCCGCCAGTGCCAGCCCCAGGCCAGCCAAGCGTCTGCCTGAAAAGGCCTTCCGCTCCGTCAGTGCCAGCGTCAGGATGGGCTGTACGCCCAACACCGTGGCGAGTACCCCGGGCGTGAGCCCGTGGTCCAGCGCCAGCAAATGGCAAATCGAATAGCCTCCAATCATCAACAGACCCGTGAGTGCGACCTGCACCCGTGTGCCGCGTGCCGGTAAGTAGCGTCGCGTTGCCAGTGCGAGTGCCAGCAGAACAGCCAGTGCAAGGGCGAACCGCAAGCTCAGGAAGGAAAATGGGCTGGCATGCTGCAATCCGAGTTTGGAGAAAAGCGCGCCGCTGCTCCACAGCAGAACGAAAAGCGATGTCGGGCCGAAGGTGGCCCAGACCGTATTGTTTGAAATCATGAAATTCACCTGCCAAAAGAAGGACAAGCTCCAGCGAGCCCACGTGGCGCAGACGCGCCATGTGGCTGAACCGAAAGGGGCTGGAGAGTGAGCCGGCTGGAACTCAGCCGTGAACGTGCGCGACTGGCGGGTAAGCGCCGGAAGCGACCACGTTGCGCGGAGGTGCGGCAGGTGGGGGAGCAGTGGAGGTGAAGGCAGAGCCGCCAGTCAGGCACACGGCGTCAGGCAGCAGGGCTGCCGAGCTTGCGTGGCTTGAACGGGGCGAAGTCATGCTGGGATCATATACTGGCGAATCGCTGCAGGCCAAGTCCGGTGTGACACTGATCTGAATGTGACAGTTTCTGCATGCCAAGCCGGGCTGGCGCGGCTTGCGCCCCCCGCACCGGCTCCTCCACATGTTCAATGGCTGCGCAAAAACTCCACAGTCCGCTGCATGGCGTCTTTGGTCACATCAGGGCTGTAGACATACCCGCGCCTTGGGTCGCTCTTGTCCCAGCCATGGGTAGCGTCCGCATAGACATGCCAGGCCACGGGTTTGCCTTCGCTCTTGAGCTGTTCAAGCGTCGGAAAGCATTCGGCAATCGGCGTTTCCGTGTCCTTGCCCGCCAGCAGCAACAGCACTGGACGGTCCGTATCGGGGTGAATAAGCTGCCATTTCGGCTGGGGCGAGACGTCAAACGCGCAGCTGCCGTACCAGCCCACAGTGGCCCGAAAGCGGGCCTGACTGCCCACCAGACGCGCAATCTCCGGGCTGGCGGCCGACGAAGCGACAAAGCTGCCCAGAGACAACCCTACCAGGTAGATGCGTTCGCGGTCCACGTCTTTGATTTGTGCAAGGTGCTTGAGACCATCGAAGGCGTCCTTGTAAAAACGCGGTGCCAGCACGCCCCGGGGTTGGCAGTAGGCTGTGTGTCCGCGCGGGCCGTAAGCGTCCAGCACCAACACCACAAAGCCTGCGGCCAGCAACTCCTTGGCGCGATCTGTCATGTGTGGTTGCAGTCCGCCGCAGGTGTGTGCCAGCACAACCGCAGGGAACGGCCCCTGACCCGCAGGCCGGAAAATGCCGTTGCTCATGGAGCTGAAAATCCCCATTTCCTTCGCATCAGATGGAAAGCTGAGGTCGGGATAGGCACCGATGGCCCTGCCATAGATGAACGGGGACTGGGACCAAGCGGACGGTGCGCCCAAAAGGCTCAGGCATAGACTCAAAGCAACAAGGGTGCGGTGCATGGGGATTCCTCAGCGGTCAACAGGTAACGCAGCAAGCCATGCGTGCCTTCAGCACACGGAGCTTCAGCATTGTTCACCAGCGCCTCTGAACTCAGTCACGGGGATAACCCGGCGACGCGCCTGTCGTGCTGGAGGTGTTTGCCGTCACGAGCGTGGTGTGATCCTCTGTCCGCTGGGCTTGTCAGCTCTGGCTCCGGGTTTTGCAGACGAGGCTGCCTTTGGCTCTGAAGACGTTACCGAGGAGTTCGCTTTCAAGTCTTTTGGTGTTTTGCGGCGCGCAGCGCTTGTCATGTCTTGCTCATCGCGCGCCAGATTTTCAATCATGGCCAGCAGAACGCGGCGCGTGGTCTTGAGGTCGTCACCTGAAATGCCTTCGATGCTGACGTTGTTGGTTTCCTCGGCCAGTGGCACCAGCAGCTTCTTCAGTGCCCGGCCCTGGTCCGTCAGGTGCACATACATGTTCTTCTTGTTGGTGGGCAACTGGCGGCGCTCGATGTAGCCCAGCGCTTCCATGGCCTTCATGGCCGAGAAGGTGGTGGGCTCCATCACGCCGGCGCGCTCGCTCAACTCCTTTTGCGTCAGGCCGTCGGATTCCCACAGGATGCGCAGAAAAGTCCAATGACCAAATGGCACGCCGTGCTGCGCCAGTCGTACCTGCAGCGCGCGGTGAAAGGCGCGGGCTGCGTCGCGGATCAGGTGGGCGAGGCGATCATTCGGGACGGCCTCGCGCCAGTGGTGGAGGATGTTTTGCGTGTCGTGCGTCATGAGGCGGCATTATCCGATGCAGCGCAGGCAACCTGGAATGCCGGTACCACGTCATTGCCGCTTTGCGCCGACGCCAGCATCGCCAGGCACACTGCCGTGGTGGCGCGTGCCCATTCACCGCTGTGAACCGCCGCCTGGCCGTTCACGACGCTCTCGTAAAGCTCGTCAATCACTTCCTGCCGCGCGATGGCAGGCGGGGGAAGGGGTTCAAACTGCCTCTCACTGTCGGTGTAGATGCCCATGCCCTGGGGCGTGGGACGCAGGTCGGCTTTGTCGCAGCTGACCACCAGATGCCCGAAGTGCTGGTGGGCTAACGTGCCCGGTGGCATGCCGGGAGCGGGATTAGCCGGCGTGTAGAGGCTGCCGCCGTAGTTGCGCGCAGCCTTGAGGCGTGATTCTTCGGCTGCATTGGCCGTCGCGGCAAGGCGCCTGCGGGCTGCGCCGTAGTCGCTTGCGGTTTTGGTCTGGCCCATCTCGCCGATGTGGTCCAGCAGCTCGTCTGAATCGTAGTGGCCGTAGCCGCTGTAGGTGGCCGAGGCAAATGCGCCCCCTTCGAAGCCCAGCAGCGCGCTATAGGCGCCTTCGGTGGGGCGTTTGGCATCCCAGCGGCCGGTGTGGGCGCGCACGCTCGTCACCAGCCCGCCGCCGAGCAGCCGCAGGATGTCTATCTGGTGCGTGGCCTGGCTGTGGATCACGCCGCCGCCGGCGGCCGTATCCAGCTCCTCGGGCCGGCGCGGGCGGTAGAGGAAGTCGGTGTAGTTCAGCGCGTGGATCATCCGCACGGGGCCGTACACGCCGCTTTCGATGATCTCGCGGGTGCGCCGTATCGGTGTGTTGAAGCTGTGGCTGTGCCCCACGATCAGATGCACGCCCGCGCGCCGGGTGGCCTCGATCATGCGGGTGCATTCGTCGAGCGTGAGGGCCATGGGTTTTTCGACCATCACATGCTTGCCCGCCGCCGCGGCCATGCACACATGGTCGGCATGGAACTGGTGTGGTGAGGCGATGTAAAGCACCTCGACCGAGGCGTCGTTGCAAAGTGCCTCGATGGTGGGGTAGCTTGGCGCGACGAAGTCCTTCTCGAACTGCGCACGTGCAGCTTCCAGCGGATCGGTCGCCGCAACCAGCTTGACCCGCCTGTCCTGCTGGAAGGTTGGCAGCATCAGCGTGAAGGCGCGGCCCAGACCGACCACGCCCATCCTGAGTACACGGGTGACAGGTGTGGTCACAGGTCCAGCACCAGTTCGGCCGACTCTGAAGAACGTGCCCGTGACACGCAGACCATGATGCAACTGGCTTTTTCTTCGTCGGTCAGCACCATGTCGCGGTGCTCCGCCTCGCCGCTGAGCAAGCGGGTCTTGCAGGAGCCACAGGTTCCGCTTTCGCAGGAGCTGGTGATGTGCACACCCTGGCCGCGCAGCGCCTCCAGCAGCGTCTGCTCGGCGCTGACCTGTACGGTGCTGCCGGTGCGTGCAAGCCGCACGGTGAACGGGGTATTGGCGGCGAAGGCCTTGGCGTCCACACCAAAACTTTCAAAGTGCACCGTGCCCGACGGCCAATGGCCCGACATGTCGGCCACGCTGTCCATCAGGCCCTGCGGGCCGCAGCAGTACACATGGGCGCCGCTGGGCTTTTCGAACACGTCCCACAGGTCCAGCGCCTGGTTGATGTCGCCATGGTCATGGTGGATATGGGCCTGGCCGGGGAACTCTGCGGCGATGTCGTCCAGAAAGGCGGTGCCCGCAGCATCCCGCGTGCAGTAGTAGAGCTTGAAGTCGTTGCGTCCTGTCGCCTTCAGTGCCCGCATCATCGACAGGATGGGCGTGATGCCGATGCCACCTGCAATGAAGATGGCCGAGGGGGCCCGCGCGTCAAGTTCGAAGTTGTTGCGCGGTGCGCTGACCAGCAGTGTCTGGCCTTCCTGCACATCGTCGGCCATGCTGATGGAGCCGCCCCGGCCTTTGGCATCACGCTTGACGGCGATCTGGTAGCGCTGCGTGTCCAGTGGGCTGCTGCAGAGCGAGTAATTGCGACGCACGCCGTTGGGTACCTGCACGGTGAGGTGAGAGCCGGCAGTGAAGGGCGGCAACGCGTGCCCATCGGGGTCGCGCAGTTCGAACAACCAGATGCCTTCGGCTACGGCCTGTTTGTGGGTGACCTTGAGGCGGAGGAAATCCGCTTCGCCCGAGTCCCCGCTGGTTTCGGCAGCGCCTGCCTCCGGGTTAACGCTCATCGCTGTCTCCGTGAATGTTCTTGACAAAAGTCAAAATGACGAATAATCTTAGTTTACTAAGAATAATCCTGCTGCTCAGGTTTTGCAAGCAGTATTTTGATGATCTGGCCGATGTGCCAGCCCACGCTGCTCTGTAAAGCGGTGTTGGGTCGTTGAAGGAATCTCTGTATGTTGACCGCTGAAGAAAACGAACTGCTCTGCCGTGTCGAGGGCCAGGCCCCGATGGGCCAGCTGATGCGCCGCCACTGGACGCCTGTCTGCCTGATTGAAGAAGTCAGCGAGCCCGACGGCGCGCCGATCAAGGCCCGCGTGTTTGGCGAAGACCTGGTGGTGTTCCGCGACACCAAGGGCCGTGTGGGTGTGATGGACGAGTACTGCCCGCACCGCCGCGTCTCGCTGGTGTTTGGCCGTAACGAAGACTGCGGCCTGCGCTGCCTGTACCACGGCTGGAAGATGGACGTGCAGGGCAATGTGCTGGAGATGGTCTCCGAGCCCGCAGCCAGCGGCATGGCGCAAAAGGTCAAGCACCTCGCCTATCCGACGCATGAGTGGGGCGGCTTTGTCTGGGCCTACATGGGCCCGTCTGAAACCAAACCCGAGTTTGTGCCACCGGCCTGGGCGCCAACCGCCGACACGCGGGTGACGATTGCCAAGGCCATCATTCCCTGCAACTGGGCACAGATTCTGGAAGGCGCCATCGACTCGGCGCACAGCTCCAGCCTGCATTCGTCTGACATGGTGCCGGCACGCGTCGATGGCGCCGAGGCGACCGAGACCAACTGGCTGCGCCCGTCGACCGACAAGGCGCCACGCATGCAGGTGGAGCGGGGCAGCTATGGTTTTCGCTACGCGGCGATCCGCCGCCCGATCAAGAACGCGGCGGCCAACGACTACATCCGCTCCACGGTGTTCGTGGCGCCAGCCACCGCGCTGATTCCGCCGAACAACCTGTACAACGTGGCCAACATCAACGTGCCGGTCGATGACACCCACACCGCGTTTTATTTCATGGCCTGGGGCCACCCTTCGCAGACGCCGGACACCGCCAGCTGGCGCAAGTTTCTCGGCCAGGAGGTCGGCGTTGATCTGGACGACAAATACCAGCCCCTGCGTAACCGCGACAACCACTTCTGGCAGAACCGCGAAGCGATGAAGGCCGGTAACTTCACCGGTATCACCGGCTTTCCGAACCAGGACATCGCGATGTGGGTCACCATGGGTCCGATTGCCGATCGCACCCATGAGCGTCTGGGCGCCAGCGATCAGGCGGTGGTGGAGTTCCGCAAGCAGATGCTGGAGGCGGTAAGGGCTTTCCAGGCCGGCGGCCCGGCGATTGGCACTGGCGACCTGCGCATTCCGTCTGACGTGTGCGCCTACCAGGCCATCGTGCCGAAGACGACCGACTGGCGCGCGCATCAGGCGACCTATGTGTGGGATTCAAAGCAGCCTGCACTGGAGCCTTCGTATTCGACACCTGAAAGCACGGGTAACGCGACAACCGCTACCGCGTGACCAGCGCTCTTCACAATGGCTTTCCCCTAAGGGCTTGACCCCTTCCCCGAACCCTGTTTCTTTCCTACGCTGCCACTGTATTCATTCCAATAACTGATCGGAGACAAGACATGATGCTTCACAGAATCCTTCGCAGAAAAATCCTGATGACCGGCCTGCTGGCTGCCGGCGCACTGGCCACACCGTTGATGGCTCAGGCGCAGGGCGCCTATCCCAACAAACCCATCAAGTTTGTGGTGCCGTATTCGCCGGGCGGCTTGCCCGACACCGTGGCCCGGATTTTTGCGCAGCGGCTGGGCGACAAGTTGGGTCAATCGGTGGTGGTCGACAACCGGCCTGGTGCCAACGGCGTGGTGGCAGCGCAGGTGCTGGCCACCTCACCAAAAGACGGCTACACCTTTCTGGTGACCGATGGTTCCATGTTCTCCATCAATCCCGCGATCTACAAGAACCTGGGGTATGACTTCAAGCGCGACTTTGTGCCCGTCTCGCTCGCCGCGCGCGCGCCGCTGTACCTGGCGGTCAATCCAAAAGTACCGGTCAACAATTTCCAGGAACTCGTCGCGCTTGCCAGGTCCAAACCCGGCACCCTCAACTATGGCTCGTCCGGCATCGGCAGCACCCACCACCTGACCATGGAAGCGCTCAAGGCAGCCCTCGGACTGCAGATTACCCATGTGCCTTTCAAGGGAACAGGCCAGTCGGTACCCGCACTGATTGGCGGCCAGGTCGAAATTCTGTGGTCGGCTCTGCCTTCGCTTGCTGGTTTTGTCAAAACGGGTCAGGTCAGGCTGGTGGCCAACAATTCAGCCCAGCGCTCGCAGCAGGAGCCCAACGTGCCCACGATTGCCGAAGTGTTGCCAGGCTTTGACTTCGCACCTATCGTTGGTGTGCTTGCCGCCACTGGAACGCCTGCCAGCGTCATCGACCGCATCAGCACTGAAATGGCGCTGATAGCGAAGATGCCCGAGGTCATCCAGACTTTGAACAACGCCGGCATCGAGCCCATCGGCAGCAGTCCGGCCGACTACAACAAGGCCATTCTTGGCGAGAACGAGCGCCTGGCCAAGGCAATCACTGCCGCGGGCATCAAGCCCGAGTAAGGCGCGCGCCTGTCCTCTGACGGATTTATCGAGAACCCGGGCGCCAGCACGGCGGGTGGCCCGGGTCTTTTTTTCTGACCCCTGAACTTCATGTCCAAACTCAAACTCACCTTCGGCTGTTGGAACTACGACCGCACACGCGCCCTGATGGACGGCAGCGTGCAGCCGGACGGCATCGACCTCAACTACCTCAATATGCCGGTGGAAGAAACCTTCTTCCGCATGCTGCGCCACAAGGAGTTCGATGTGGCGGAGATGTCGCTGTCGTCGTACACGGTATCGATGTTCAACGAGGCGCGCCCGTTTGTTGCGATTCCGGTGTTTCCGTCGCGCTTCTTCCGGCACTCGTGCATCTACGTGAATGCCAACTCCGGAATTCGCGAAGCGAAAGACCTGATCGGCAAGCGCGTGGGCAACCCCGAATACCAGATGACCGCGCCGGTGTGGATTCGCGGCATCCTGTCTGACCACTACGGCGTGCCAGTCGACAGCGTGACCTATGTCACTGGCGGCGAGGAAGAGCCCGGGCGCTCCGAAAAAATCAAGCTCAACCTGCCACCCAACATCAAGGTGGAGCAGATCGGCCCCGAGCAGACACTGGCGCAAATGCTGCTCGATGGTGAAATCGACGCGCTGTACACGGCGCGCATGCCATCGAGCTTTCTCAAGGGCGGTGGCAAGGTCAAGCGGCTGTTTGAAGACTACGAACAGGTCGAACGCAACTACTTCAAGGAAACCGGTATCTTCCCGATAATGCACACCGTGGCCATTCGCCGAGATGTGTACGAGGCCAACCGCTGGGTGGCCCGCTCCCTGATGAAGGCGCTGGAGCAGTCGCAACGTCGCACTTATGAAGACCTCTACGAAACGGCGGCGCTCAAGACCATGTTGCCGTGGCTGACCTCGCACGTCGAGCAGGTGCGCCGCGAGATGGGCGAGGACTTCTGGCCCTACGGCTACGAAAAGAACGTGGCCACGCTGCAGACCTTTCTGCGCTACCACCACGAGCAGGGCTTGTCCAAACGCCTGCTCACGCCGGCGGAGTTGTTCGCTCCCGAAGCGATGGAAGCGTTCAAGATCTGATGTCCGCCGCCCTGCCGGGGTACCTGCTCTCGGGTGCGGCCCTGCTGTTTTTCACCACCGCGATTCTGGTCACGCGACTGGCATCAAACCGGATTCCGTTGGCGCTGGGCTTTGTGATTGCCACGCTGACCAACGTGGTGTTTTCAGCCCTCGCTTTCGCGGTGCAGGGGGTGCTGAGCGATCAAGCCGTTACCTGGAACGGCAAATCCTTCTGGCTGTTTGCGGCGGCGGGCGTCTTCTCGACCTATCTGGGGCGCTGGTTCTTCTATGAATCGGTGGTGCGCTTTGGCCCGGCCAAGGCGAGCGTCTTTCAGGTCAGCAGCCCGCTGTTCACCGCCGCCATGGCTTTACTGCTGCTGGGTGAGCGGCTCACGCTGCCGGTGGCGCTGGGCATGGTGCTCACAGTGGGTGGACTGATTCTGGTGAGCTACAAACCGGGTGCTGGCGGTACCACTTCCGCCGACCCTGCTGCGCTGGCTGTCTCCGTGAAGCCGGACAGCGCCATACCCGCGCTGACCATGCACCAGCGACTGCTGCAGTCGGTGTTGCTGCTCGGGCTGGCCAGTTCGCTGGCCTATGCGATTGGCAACGTGCTGCGTGGCTCGGCGGTACGGGAGTGGAACGAGCCGATTCTGGGTGGCTTGATCGGCGCCGGGTTTGGGCTGGCCATGCACCTCGTGTTCATGCCAGCCAAGTCGGCGCTTTGGGCCAGCCTCCGGCAGGCCGACCGGCGCGGTGTGTGGCTCTATACGCTGATCGGCGTCTGCACGATTTCCGGGCAGATCTGCACGATTGGCGCCATGCGATTCATTCCGCTGTCGATTGCGACCCTGGTCACCCTGTGCACGCCGCTGCTGGTGTTCCCGCTGAGTTATTTCCTGCTCAAAAGCCGCGAGGGCGTGACACGCGCCACCGTGGCCGGTTGCGGGCTGACCCTATTGGGTATTTTCATCATCGTGTTGCGCTGAGCTGCGAGCGTCGGGCGCTGCGCTGGGCCCGCTGGTGGCACTTGCGGCCATCTTCAGGTATTCGCCCTACGTCATCATGAGTCGGCAGGACCGCAACATCCGCTCACACAGCGAGGTAGTCGGCGCACGCCTAATCCTGTCGAACGGTCACGGAGGCATTCAGCTGCGCGCCCTGCTGAAGCGGAAGGGCATCGATCCCGCGCGCGTCTAGCTTCTGCCGCAAACGTGGAATCTGCAAGACCTGATCGATGGCCGGGTGGATGCCGCGTCGGCCTAAGCCACCATGTAGCCGACTTGGACGCGCGAGCGCGACGTGGTACCGCGCATCATGCGGAGCGTGGACTATGGCGTTGACTTTTGGCCCCCTCATCTTCACGACAGAGGTCGTGCTGGACGGCAACATAGTAGAGACCGCCGCCCTTATACGCGCCACGCGTCGAGGCAGGGACGATGCCTTCGCCAACGAGCAGGAACTGATCGACGCCACACTGACCATGGATGACGACAACCTGCCCTCCAACATGTAGATCAGGGCAAGGTTATCCACAAAACCGCGGTTCTCAGCTAGTTGCAGTTTTGCGTGGCCATGGAGTTTGCGCACTGCGTTTACATTGTTATCCACAGGATGTTCTTGGCCTATCCACCGGGTTTTGCAATGACGGCAGACCATTCCTCCCTTAGGCTTCGTCTATGCAAATTGATTTCATTGATCTACCCAGCCCGTCAAAGCTGATCACGACCATGGACAAGCATCGCTTCGGTGCCTCCCTATTCGTCATTGCTTTGCTGATTCTGTGTGTGGCAGCGGTTGTGGCTGTCTGGCTGTATCGACGCTGACTAGTGCTCCTTGGACACACTACAAGCAGCAGGTAGTGCGGATAAACCGCGTGGTGTCCCCTAGGCTATCCAACATGAACATTGAAATCCAAAACATACCCAGCCTGTCGAAACTGATCACGACGATGGACAAACATCGGTTTGGTGCCGCAATGTTCGTCATCGCTTTATTGATCTGTTCGCTGGCGCTGGTGGTTTCTTTGTGGCTACATCGGCAGTGAAACAACTGGCGGCCATCCTGGCTTTGGGCCTGACACTGCTGATATTTGCAGAGCGCTTGCCCAAGTCGGCTGCCTAAGTTTTAGCCTTGAAGCTGCAGAATCCAGGCCCTGCAACAGTACTTTGCCGTGGTGCCAGTCCAGCGTGGGGCATAGATCATGTACGGCTACTCTACCTAGGTGGTCCTGACACAAAGGAGAACAGGGCACTGTTTGGAGCGGGTGAAGGGAATCGAACCCTCGTATGAAGCTTGGGAAGCTGCCGTTCTGCCATTGAACTACACCCGCACGCTCCAGATTCTATCGCGCCGACCCCGGTGAGGGTCTGTATCGCCGGCCTGTCGCGCCCGTCTTGGCCGGGGCCGTGAGAGGGCTTCGCGATCAGGTGTATCCATCGGTTACCATCTTTTGACTCCTGTTTCAGGCCCAAGGCGGCGAGTGCGGGAGCCAGCGTTTGTGATGTCCACCCACTGCCTTGAACCGCTTTGAACGACACCCGTTTATTCAGCCCGAGCGAGTACACCGCCACCTTGCTCCTGCATATCCGCCAGCATGCGGCGCGTGTGCAGGACTGCAGGGCGCTGGACATGGGAATCGGCAGCGGCGTGGTGATTGCGGCACTGCTGGCCCTCGGCGCGCAAAGCGCTGTTGGCGTGGACCTCGAAGCGCTGGCAATACGGTCAGCGCAGGACCTGTTGACGCGAGAGGGAACGCTTGGCAAAGCCAGTGTGGTGCAGGGCGATATGTGGTCGGCCTGTGGCGATGCCCGTTTTGACCTGATCGCGACCAACCTGCCGCAATTTGCAGCGGAACAAGTTGCCGGCGATGGCCGCCTCGCCACGTGGAGCGCAGGCGGCACCGATGGCCGCCGCAGTGTGGACCGTTTTCTTCAGGGGCTCGGCGACCACCTCGCGCCCGGTGGTCTGGTGATGATGACCCACAACGTGTTTCTCGACTTCAGCAAAACTGCGGCGCTGGTCGATGCCATGGGCCTTGAGGCCCGTGTGGCCCGTCGTGCCTCTGCACCCCTGCCGCTGCACAAGCTGGCCAGCATGAGCCCGGAGGTGCTGGCGCGCTTCAGGGGCGAGGGCATTCATCAGGTGGGCGATTACTGGTTTGTCGATTTCGATATTGTCGAAATCAGCTGGAAGCAGGGGGCGGCCTGATGCAAACCCGTCATACCCCTGAGCGGTGTGTGCCTTTACTCTGGCCTCGGCAGGTGAGGGCCTGGGCGTTCAGGTGGGTGCGCCGTGCGGCAGTGGCGAGCCTGGCGCTGGTGTCCGCTACTGTGGCTGCGCAGGGCATCGCGCCTCAGAAACCAGCGAACTGCAGTGAGGCCGGCGATGCCCTGTCGCGCATCATTTGCAGCAAGACGCTGCGTGTGGGGGTGCGCACTGGCTATCCGCCGTTTGCCTTTGAAGAGGCCGGCACCCTGAAGGGTTTCGAGATTGATCTGGCGCGCCAACTGGCCAATTCGCTGGGTGTAACGCCAACGTTTGTGGTGGTCACTCCCGCGAATCGGCTTGCTTTACTCGGTGAGGGGCGCATTGACCTGGTGGTGGCCACGATGGGGCACACGCTGCAGCGCGACCAGCAGGCCCTGTTTGTGCGGCCGCACTACTACCAGTCGCAGACGATTGTGCTGGGTCGCAAGGAGCTGGCCGTCGGCGGGCTGGTCAAGCTGCGCGGCAACACCGTCTGCGTGACGGTGGGCAACAGCACCAATGCGGAGCTGTCGGTCAATGGCGCACGACTGATGCTGTTCGACAACCCGGCGCGACTGGTGGACGAGCTGCGTCTGGGCGGTTGCTCGCTGGTGGCGCAGGACAACAGTTTTTTCGCCTCCTACCTGCAGCAACCCGAGTTTGCCGCTGCCTACGACACCAAGTTCGGCTTTGCACCCTTGCCGTGGGGCGTGGCCGTGGCGCGTGAGGGCGGCGCGCGGCTGGCCGATGTGCTGAGCCTGTCGATGCAGCGCCTGCACAGCACTGGCGAGCTGCAGTCCACAGCGCAGCGCTACGGGGTGGACTCGCCGTTTCTGGCACAGCAGCGGCAACTGTGGAGTGACGGCCGCTGTGCGCAGATCACCGCGCTGAGCGACCCGGCCTGCGTTTTGGCGCCGCTCGACAACCAGCTGGAGCCCACGCCGTTTGCCCCGCAGGTGGACCAGCTGGAAAAGTTCATCCAGCAGGCCACCGGCAGCAAGGCCACATTGGCCATGTTCAAGACCTGGGTGGCGATGGACCTGCTGGTCGAGGGCATCGGTTTTTCTGTTCTGCTGGTGGCCGGCGCGGTGCTGGCCACCTGGGCGTTTGCGCTGGCCTTTAGTGCGGGCCTGACCTCTGACAAAGCATGGCTGCGCTGGTCCATGCGTGGCCTGCTCTGGCCCCTGCAGTCCACGCCGTTCATCCTGTTGATGATTCTGGCCGGTGTGGTGGTCAGCGCTATCGGCGCCAATTCGGCATTCGTCGCGCTGGCGGCTGCCGTACTGGTGCTCGGCTTGTTCAACGGCAGCAATGCCGGGCAGGCGGTGGCTGAGGCGATGCTGACGCTGCGCGAGGAGCGCGCGCCCGCGCAGCCCGCGTTGAGCGCTGCGGTGTACCGGGCACGTGCCCAGATGGTGGCCTTCGTCGTGAACGCCACCCGGGGCAGCCCGGCTGCCTCGGTGATGGGTGTGCCCGAGTTGCTGTCGGCTCTGACCGATGTGGCCTCGTTCTCCAGTGAACGCATCACCACTTACACCTTGCTGCTCGTCTTCTACATGGTGCTGGTGGCCATCGTGCACCGGCTGGCCAATGTCTGGCAGGCGCGCCTGGCGCTCAGCGGGGGTGCTTATGCTTGAGCTGTTGCCCCGGTTTCTGCCGGATTTTTTCTCGGGGCTGGTGGTCAACTTCCAGATCGCGGTGTGCGCGCTGCTGGGTGGTTTGCTGCTGGGCGCACCGCTCGCCTATCTGCGTTTTCTCAACAACTTCGCCTCGGTGCCGGCGGCTTGGCTGGTCGCCCTGCTGCGGACCATTCCCACCTTCGTGGTGATGTTCTTTCTGGTCAATGCGGTGCCGGCCGGTTTTTCGTTAGGCGGCTGGCAACTGGCGATGACGCCGTGGCTGGCGGTGGTGCTTTCGCTCACGCTGTACGCCGCTGCCTATGTGTCTGACCATGCGGTCGAAGCGATGCGCCAGCTGCGCGGTGGCTCACCGGTGGCGGCCATGCTGTTCGTCATGGGCCTGGTGCGCGCCTTTTTCGTGATGGTGCTGTCGTCAGGCTTTGGCGCGGCAGTAGGGGTGGTGGAAGCCACCGCGGTGACCTTGCGGGCGATTGAGACCCTGCCCGCAGTAAGCGACCGGCTGTTGTTGATTGGCCTGGTGATCCTGATGTTCACCGTGTGCTTTCAGGCGATTTACCACGCCATCAACCACCTGCGCAACAAGCTCAACCAGCGCTTTTACCGCCCGATGCAGGCGGACCGCCTGTCGGGTGCGGGCCAGCCTTGAATCACTATGGCGCGGCCAGCCCCGCATACCATCGGGGCTGGCGTACTTGAGGTGCTTTACTTGTTGATATCACCCAGGCACAGGTACTTCATCTCCACGTACTCTTCCATGCCATGGCTGGAGCCTTCGCGGCCGAGGCCCGATTGCTTCACGCCGCCGAAAGGCACGTGCTCGGTCGCGATCACGCCGACATTGATGCCGACCATGCCGTATTCCAGCGCTTCTGCGATGCGGTAGATGCGGCCGATGTCACGGCTGTAGAAATAGCTGGCGAGGCCAAACTCGGTGTTGTTGGCAGCGTCGACCGCTTCCTGCTCGGCCTTGAAGCGGAACACCGGTGCGAAGGGGCCAAAGGTTTCTTCCTTCGCGCACAGCATGTCGCCAGTGGCTTCGGAAATCACCGTGGGCTCGAAGAACTGGCCTTCCAGCTTGTGGCCGCCCACCAGCAGCTTGCCGCCCTTGGCAATCGCGTCGGCCACATGGCGCTGCACCTTGTCAACGGCGGCGTCCTCGATCAGCGGGCCTTGCGCCACGCCGTCTTCAAAGCCGTTGCCGACCTTCAGCGTCTTGACCTTGGCGGCGAACTTCTGCACGAACTCGTCGTACACGCCGTCCTGCACATAAATGCGGTTGGCGCAGACGCAGGTCTGACCGGCGTTGCGGTATTTGCTGGCCATGGCGCCTTCGACAGCCGAGTCCACATCGGCGTCGTCGAACACGATGAAAGGCGCGTTGCCACCCAGCTCCAGCGAGAGCTTCTTGACGGACGGCGCGCTCTGCGCCATCAGGATGCGGCCCACTTCGGTGGAGCCAGTAAAGCTGATGTGGCGCACCGTGTCGCTGGCGCAGAACACCTTGCCCATCGCGATGGAGTTGGCCGAGTCGGCGGTCAGCACGTTCAGCACGCCAGCAGGGATGCCGGCGCGCACTGCCAACTCGGCGGCGGCGAGAGCCGTGAGGGGCGTGAGTTCAGCGGGCTTGATGACCACCGGGCAGCCAGCCGCCAGCGCGGGTGCCACCTTGCGGGTGATCATGGCCAGCGGGAAGTTCCATGGGGTGATGGCCGCGCACACGCCAATCGGCTGCTTGATGACCATCAGGCGGCGGCTGTTGTCGAACTGGGGCAGGGTTTCGCCATTCACGCGCTTGGCTTCCTCGGCAAACCATTCCACGAAGCTGGCACCGTAAGCGACCTCGCCCTTGGCTTCCGCAAACGGCTTGCCCTGCTCGGCGGTCATGATGCGGCCCAGGTCTTCCTGGTTGGCCATCAGCAGGTGGAACCATTTCATCAGGATGGCGTGGCGCTCCTTGCCGGTCTTGCTGCGCCAGGCGGGCCAGGCGGCATTGGCCACCGCAATGGCTGCCTCAGCCTCAGCGGCGCCCAAGTTGGCCACATCGGCCAGTTTGCGGCCGTTGGAGGGATCGTTCACGTCAAAGCGGGCGCTGCTGCCGACCCACTGGCCGTTGATCAGCGCGTCGGTCTTGAACAGGCTGGGGTCTTTCAGCAGCGAAATGGGGGAGGTCTTCATGTCCATGGTTGTCTCTTTTTTGTGGGTGTATGGGGGTGTAACAGGGTCTCCGGGGTCGTCGGAGCGCGCAGCCTTACAGCATAGCGCGTTCGTCAAAATCGTGCCGTGCGGTTTCGGCGCGGCCGGGCGCGCCGCGCCCTGCAAACTTATAATCCCCAGTCCAGCCCACTGCAGGCACCGGCAACGGTGCGTGGGCTTTCCCCGTACCGATTGAACGCCCTTGCCGGCAGCCTTGTGGCGGCCTGCGGGAATGTTCGCAGCCCCAACCAGAACACCATGAGCCCATCGACTCCCGCCAGCTTCACCGTTGCAGACATCCGCAAGACCTTTCTGGACTTTTTTGCGTCCAAAGGCCACACGGTGGTCGCTTCCAGCTCACTGGTGCCGGGCAACGACCCGACGCTGATGTTCACCAACTCCGGCATGGTGCAGTTCAAGGACGTGTTCCTCGGCACCGACAAGCGTTCTTATGTGCGCGCGGCGTCGGTGCAAGCGTGCCTGCGCGCCGGCGGCAAGCACAACGACCTTGAAAACGTGGGCTACACCGCACGCCACCACACCTTCTTCGAGATGCTGGGCAACTGGTCGTTCGGCGACTACTTCAAGCGCGACTCCCTCAAATGGGGCTGGGAGCTGCTGACCGAGGTGTACAAGCTGCCCAAGGAAAAGCTCTGGGCCACCGTGTACATCGACGATGACGAGGCCTACGACATCTGGACCCAGGAAATCGGCCTGCCGCCCGAGCGCGTGGTGCGCATCGGCGACAACAAAGGCGCCAAGTACGCCAGCGACAACTTCTGGATGATGGCCGATACCGGCCCGTGCGGCCCTTGCTCTGAAATCTTCTACGACCATGGCCCGCACATTGCCGGCGGCCCCCCGGGCAGCCCTGACGCTGACGGCGACCGCTATATCGAAATCTGGAACCACGTGTTCATGCAGTTCGACATGCAGCCCGATGGCAGCGTGAAGAAGCTGCCGGCGCCCTGCGTGGACACCGGCATGGGTCTGGAGCGTCTGGCCGCCATCCTGCAGCATGTGCACAGCAACTACGAGATCGATATCTTTGACCAGCTGATCCAGGCCGCTTCGCGCGAAACCGGCGAGAAGGACCTTGGGAACAAGTCGCTGCGTGTGATTGCCGACCATATCCGCGCCACCGCCTTCCTGGTTAGCGACGGCGTGAACCCCTCGAACGAAGGCCGCGGCTATGTGCAGCGCCGCATCGTGCGCCGCGCCATTCGCCACGGCTACAAGCTGGGCAAGAAGACACCGTTTTTCCACAAGCTGGTGGCCGACTTGGCCCGATTGATGGGCGACGCCTATCCCAAGCTCAGGGACGAGCAGCAGCGCATCACGGCCGTGCTGAAGGCCGAGGAAGAGCGCTTCTTTGAGACGCTGGAAATCGGAATGACCATCCTCGACACAGCACTGGCCGGTGGCGCCAAGGTGCTGCCAGGTGATGTGGCCTTCAAGCTGCATGACACCTATGGCTTTCCGCTGGACTTGTCGGCCGACGTGTGCCGCGAGCGCGGCGTAGAGGTCGATGAAGCTGGTTTCAACGCCGCGATGGAAAAGCAGAAGAACCAGGCCCGCGCTGCCGGCAAGTTCAAGATGGACCGCGCGTTGGAGTACACCGGCCCGGGCCATGCCTTCACCGGCTACGAGCTGCTGGAGGAGCCCGCCAAAGTGGTCGCACTGTACGCCGAAGGCGTGGCGGTGCAATCGCTCAACGCGGGTCAGAACGGCGTGGTGGTGCTCAGTACGACGCCGTTTTATGCCGAAAGCGGCGGTCAGGTCGGCGACCAGGGCCGGCTGGTGGTGGGTGAGAGCACGAAGGACGCCCAGTTCGAGGTGCAGGACACCCAGAAGATCAAGTCCGATGTGTTTGGCCACCACGGCATGGTGAGCTACGGCACGCTGAAGGTGGGCGATCAGGTGATGGCGCAGGTCAACACCGCCGTGCGTGCTGCCACCGTGCGCAACCACAGCGCCACGCACCTGATGCACAAGGCCCTGCGCGAAGTGCTGGGCAGCCATGTGCAGCAAAAGGGGTCCTTGGTGAACGCCGACCGCACCCGCTTTGACTTCGCGCACAACGCCCCGGTCACCGATGACGAAATCCGCCGGATTGAGGCTTTGGTGAATGCCGAGATTCTGGCCAATGCAGCCACGGATGCCAGCGTGATGGACATGGAGTCGGCGCAGAAGTCGGGCGCCATGATGCTGTTCGGCGAGAAATACGGCGATGAAGTGCGTGTGCTCAGCATCGGCTCCAGCAAGGAGCTGTGCGGTGGCACGCATGTGAGCCGCACCGGTGACATTGGCCTCTTCAAGATCGTCGCTGAAAGCGGTGTGGCGGCTGGCGTGCGACGGGTCGAGGCCGTGACGGGTGCCAACGCGCTGGCCTATCTGCAGTCGCTCGAATCCACAGTGGAGGCGGCCGCTGGTTCGCTGAAAGCCAACCCGGCTGAACTGCAAAGCCGCATCACGCAGGTGCTTGATCAGGTCAAGTCGCTGGAAAAGGAAATCGCGGCGCTCAAGGGCAAACTGGCGTCATCGCAGGGCGACGAGCTGATGACCCAGGCCATCGATGTCAAGGGCCTGAAAGTGCTGGCGGCACGTCTGGAAGGCGCCGACGCCAAGACCCTGCGCGACACCATGGACAAGCTGAAAGACAAGCTCAAGACTGCCGTGATCGTGCTGGCTGCCGTCGATGGCGACAAGGTGCAGATCGCCGCGGGTGTCACCGCCGACAGCGTGGGCAAGGTCAAGGCCGGCGAACTCGTCAACTTTGTGGCCCAGCAAGTGGGCGGCAAGGGCGGCGGCAAGGCCGACATGGCCATGGCTGGCGGTACCGATGCGTCCAGGCTGGGCGAGGCCCTGAAGTCGGTTCAGCCCTGGGTGGCTGAACGGGTTTGATGCGGGTGGGCCGCCTTGTCCCTTTTTAGACGGTGGCCCAGAACACAGCAAACCATTGCTTCGGGTCGGTCCAGTGCCGCACCTGCGAAAAACCGGCCTGGCGCAACAGCGCTTGCATGCCATCCAGCGTGTATTTGTACGAACACTCGGTGTGGATGCGTTCCCCCGCGCGGAAGCGCCGCTGCTGGCCTGGCCAGCTCACCTGCAGGTCCATGCGGGCCTCCAGATGCATCTCGATGCGTGACAGCGCCCGGTCGAAAAACGCCACGTGCTGCCACTGGCTGACGGAAAAGTCCGAGCCCAGCAGGCGATTCACATTCAGCAGCAGGTTCTTGTTGAAGGCGGCCGTCACGCCCAGTGCATCGGCATAGGCAGCTTCCAGCGTCGCGCTGTCCTTGACCAGATCAATCCCCAGCAGCAGGCCACGCGCACGCCCTTCGGCCGGGTCGGCGATGTGTTGCAGAAAACCCCGTGCCTCGTCGGGATGGAAATTGCCGAGGCTGGAGCCGGGATAGAAAAACACCCGGTCATGCGCCTGCACTTCGGCAGGCAGCCGCAGGCCCGAAGAAAAATCCATGCCGACGCCCACGATGTCGAGCGCCGGAAAGCTGTTCTGCACCTGCGCTGCGGCATCGCGCATGAACTCGACCGAAATATCGACCGGCACATACTGCCGCGGCTGTAGCGCCGGCATCAGGCTGGTGGCCTTGGCGCAGTTGCCGGCGCCCAGATCAATCAGGCAGGGGCTGCGGATGCCAGCGTCCACCAGCGCCAGCGCCATGTCTGTGCGTGAGGCCTCAAAAATCGCCGCTTCGGTGCGGGTGGGGTAGTACTCGTCCAGCAACGTGATCGCTTCAAACAGCTTGGAGCCGAGTGCATCGTAAAAAAACTTGGGCGACAGGCTCGCTGCTGGTTTGAGCAGGCTGGCTGTCAGTTCTTGCTGGATACCAGATGTGGTTGATGCGCTTTGAGCAGCGTTGATGAACTGTGGTGTCAAGCTAGGGGCGGGGATTGTGTTCACGACGGCTTTTTTCAATAGACGGAGAGGAAGGTGGATGACAAAGCCGGCAGCCTACACCGACAGCCAGCGGCGGCTGGCAAAACTCAGGGCATCGACGAGAGCGACCAGCACCAGCATGGCCAGCAAAATGCTGCCAGTTTCACCCATCTGGAAGAGGCCCATATGAAAGGCCAGCATTTGACCCAAGCCCCCAGCACCCACCACACCCAGTACCGCGGCAGCCCGGATGTTGTTTTCCCAGCGATACAAGGTGTAGCTAACGAGCTGCGGCAAGATTTGCGGGAAAGTGGCATACCAAAAAATTTTGGCCTCTGTGATGCCGCGACAACGCAGCGCAAACGCCGGGCCTGCGCCCGCGTTTTCAATGCTTTCAGCAAACAAGCGGCCCAGCACGCCTGACGTGTGCAGCGCCAAAGCCAGCGTACCAGCCAGTGGCCCCAAGCCCGCGCTGATCAGCAGCAGCGCTGCCCACACCAGCTCAGGAATGCTGCGCAGCATATTCAACACCGCGCGGCTGATGCCGCGCCATCGGGCTGGATCGTCGTGGTGCGTTTTGCTGGCGGGCACGGCCAGGGCCAAGCCAAGAATGACCGCCAGCAATGTGCCCAGTGCGCTCATGGCCAGCGTTTCTAGCGCAGCCCAAATGAGTTTGGTCAAGAATTTGCTACTGGTTTCAGGCACCAACAATTCGCCAACGAACTTGCCCATTCGGCCGGCAGCATCCACACTGAAGAACTGCGCCCACTTCAAGTCAAGCGTCCAAAAGCTGGCAACTGTGAGGCAGACCAGACCGAACACAAACCAGCATGCCTTGCAGCGCGCAGCGAACAGCGGCGGCGGCATCTTGTGGGGTGATACGCGTGACGTTTGCACGCTCACCCCAGCTCTTTACGCAACCAAGCGCTGGTGGCATCTGCCAGCCACACCAGCAACATAAAAACAATCAGCATGGTGGCGACTTCAGAACCATTGAACATCTTCATCGATGCATCCATTTGCTGACCCAAGCCACCCGCGCCCACAAAACCCAGCACGGCTGACGAACGGATGGCGCACTCCCAGCGGTACACCGAATAGCTGGTCAACTCGGCAGCGTTTTGTGGCAGCAGGCCGTAAAAAAACGCCTGGAGGCGTCCCGCGCCGTTGCGGAGCAAACTCTGCGTGACTTGCGCATCGCCGCTTTCCAGAATTTCGGCATAGACCTTGCCCAACATGCCGCCGTAGGTCAGTGCAATCGCGATCACCCCCGCCGTTGGCCCCAGGCCGACCACCCGCACAAATATCAGTGCCCAAATCAATTCTGGGACGCTGCGCAGCAACACCATGACCCAGCGCAGCAGTGTGCGCAACACCGAGGGAAGCTTGTTCATCTTTCCGGTCAACGCGGACACCGACAAAACCCGCACCGACAGCAGCGCCAGCGGCACGGCCAGCACCATTGCCAGAGCTATACCGGCAGTGGCAATGGCAACCGTACGCCAGGTTTCCCTGGCGACCAGCAGTAAAAATTCACCTTCTATTTTTGGCGGAAAGAAGTCACCCAAAAATTTCAAGGTCGGCTTTAAATTACTGGCCTCAAACAGTGTCCAGACTTTGAATTCAGTCAGTACAAGCGCAGGCCACAGCAGTGCCAAGCCGGCCAGTAGCCAGAACAGGCGACCCATCCAGGCCGGGTCGCGCTTAGCGTTTTGCGAGAGCACCGTCTGCATCAGCGGCAGTGCATCACAACGGGAAGTGAAGGTGCATCAGGTACATGATCAGCTGCTATCGGTGGGCCATCGAGCTCATGCAAGTGCTGCGCGTACAGGTCATGCAGGTGCTGGGGTGAAACTTGTGCGGCAGGAAGGTCAAAAACAAGCTGACCATCGCGCATACCAATAATGCGCGGAAATGACCGCAGTGCCATGTCAACATGGTGCAAGGTCGCCACCAGCGTTGCGCCGCGCTCGGCCGCGATATCGGTCAGTGCTTGGATGGCTTGCTCACTGCGCGCTGGATCCAGCGCTGACAGTGGCTCGTCAACCAGCAGCAACTGCGCGTTCGATGCCAAAATTCGCGCCAGTCCGACACGTTGCCGCTCACCGCCTGACAGGCGATCAACCCGCTCAAAAAGCTTGTCAGCCAAATCAAACCTTGCCAGGGCTGCATCAGCCGTTTCAATATGCCTCGGATAAAACAGGCTGCGAAGGCTCGCCCAAATACCCATTTGCGGCAAAAGTCCCGCTAGCACAGCCGTCACCACACGCTGGCGCGGCGGCAATGGCGGCACTTGCGGAGCCAAAAATAATTTTGCTCGTAACTTTTGAAGCCCACGGATCGGTAGGCCCCAAGGGTCAACGTCACCCAGCTGGAGCGCTCCCGTCGTGGGTTTTAACGCGCATGCAGTCAATTGCAGCAAGGTGGTTTTGCCTGCGCCGGACGGACCAATAATGGCCACTTGCTCGCCAGACTGCACTTTTAAAGAGACATGCCGCAGTGCATCAGGCACATTGCCTTTGGCTGCGGGATGGCGCGCCGATACATCGGCCAGAAGAACCTGCACGTTGTTGATCAGTCTGTTGAGGGGTCTGTTTATTTAAGCAAGCCTGCACTGCGGGCAGCAGCTTCGATGCCGCGATAGTTCTCAGGCACTGTTGCGATGTATTTGGTCGCGCGGTTCAAATCCAAAATTTCTTTGCCTTCAGGTGTTTTGGGGTCAATGTCCAGCAGCGCTTTTTTAACGCGTTCGCGCTGGGCGGCTGGCATGTCTGCGTGCACTGACCAGTTGTAGTTGAAGTAACCCGGCGTGGTGAAGAACACCACCGCGTCTTTGTCCGACACCTTGCCTTCTTTCACAAACTTGTTCCAAACGGTGATGTCAAGCGCAGCAGCGTCAACCTTTCCGCTGACAACGGATGCAATGGTGGCGTCGTGCGCGCCCGAATAAGCCACCCGCTTGAAGTCTTTGTCAGGGTCAATTTTGGCGTCGAGTAAAAAGCTGCGCGGCATCAAATGCCCAGACGTTGATGATTGCGAACCAAAACTGACCTGTTTGCCTTTGAGGTCGGCCAGCGTTTTGATACCTGAGCCAGGTTTGGTGATGAACACCGATTGAAACTTGGTGTCTTCCTCGCGCTGGGCAATCGGCACAATTTTGCCGCCTGAACGTACGCTTGCCTGCACAAACGTGAAGCCGCCAAACCAGACCATGTCGACCTGCTTGTTGACCAGCGCTTCCACTGCAGCGGGGTAGTCAGATACCGGAATAAACTCAACTTTTTGACCCAGCTTGCTCTCCAAGTATTTCACGATCGGACCAAATTTGCGGGTCTGCTCTGTGGCCGCTTCCTCGGGGATGGTGGTGACGCGGAAAACAGTCTGCGCGTACGACGTACTTGTCAAAGCGGTTGCTGCTGTCAGAGCGGCGATGCCCAGCAGTGATTTGAGGTTTTGAAAAGAAAAGTAAGCCATGTTGGGGGTTCTTTCTGGGCAGGGATGGAGAGAAAAGGCTTGGACGGAACGTAATCCGCTAGTTTCGCTGAAAGACGACGCGCTATCTCAATGACGCGCAATAAACGTACAACCCCTCGTCACCTCAGTTGCAAGGCCTGTCACGCCAGCGTGCGCTGGCTTTGAAAATACCGCGCTTGGCCTGTCACAGGGTCGGTAAACGCAATCGACCTGGCCAGCAACTGCAGGGGCAATCTGTAGTCATCAATCGGCGTATCATCCACAGGAGGGTACATCCGGTCATTCAAAATCGGCAAGCCCAGTGCGTTCATATGGACCCGCAACTGGTGTTTTTTGCCAGTCACCGGACTCAGCGCGTATCTGGCCAAGTCGCCATTTTTTTCAATCACATCCATGTGGGTTTCGCTGTTGGGCTGGCCCGGCACCTCGCGCTGCCTGAAGAACGGTTCGTCTTCAACGATTCGGCTTTTGCGGGTGATGGGCCATGTCAAATCTTGCCGCCAAGGTGCGATGGCCTCGTAGTGCTTGGTCACTGCATGGTCTCTGAACAGCGCCTGGTAGGCATTGCGTTCGCCGGGGCTGACGCTGAACAGCACCAGTCCGGCGGTTTCGCGGTCGATGCGGTGAATTGGCGCCAGCGTGTCGATGGCCAGCTTGATTTTCAGGCGCACCAGCAGCGTTTGCTGCAGGTAGTGGCCCGATGGTGTGACGGGCAGAAAGTGCGGTTTGTCTGCCACCACCAGATGCGCGTCCTGGTAGAGCACGGTTTCTTCAAAGGGGATGCGGGGCTCCTCAGGCAAGTCGCGGTAGTAGTACACGCGCATGTGGCCACGGTAGGGCCGCTCCGGTGTGACCGGCGCACCAAACTCATCGGCGACCAGCCCCGCCTGCATGCGCGCCAGCCATGTGGTGCGTGAAATTGCGGGGAAACGCTCCACCAGAAAATCCGTGATGGTGGACCAGTCGCCTGCGGGCAGCCCGACACAGCTGGGGCCCACGCCCTGCCGGGTGGGCAGGCGGTGCCGGCTCACCGCCCGCCCCAGGGCTCAGACACGGGTGAACACCACATCCCACACACCATGGCCGAGCTTGATGCCGCGGTTTTCAAATTTGGTCAGCGGCCGGTAGTCGGGCTTGGGCGCGTAGCCGCCCTGAGACGCGTCGGCCGTGTTGCGCAGCAACGGCTCAGCGCTGAGCACTTCCAGAATCTGCTCGGCATAGGGCTGCCAGTCGGTTGCGCAGTGCAGATAGCCACCGGGCTTGAGTCGGGCGGCCAGCTTGGCAATCAGCGGCGGCTGGATCAGGCGGCGCTTGTTGTGCTTTTTCTTGTGCCACGGGTCGGGGAAGAAAATGTGCACACCGTCGAGCAGCGCCCCGTCGCCAGCGGGCAGCATGTGGTCCATGACTTCCACCGCGTCGTGCTGAACGATGCGGATGTTCTGCAGCGACTGCTCGGCAATGCGCTTGAGCAGGGCGCCCACGCCAGGCGTGTGCACTTCGCAACAGAGGAAGTTTTTCTCGGGCATCAGCGCCGCGATGTGCGCGGTGGCCTCCCCCATGCCAAAGCCGATTTCCAGAATCGTCTGCGCGGTACGCCCAAAGGCCTTGGTGATGTCTAGTGGTGCTGCCTCGTACGGCAGCAGGAACTGCGGGCCCATGTCGGCAAAGGCCTTGGCCTGGCCGGCGGTGGTACGGCCAGTGCGCCGCACAAAGCTGCGGATGGCGCGTGGCGGGAAATTCGCGGGAGGTGGAGTGGGGGCGTCAGTCACCGACCGATTTTAGTCGGCTGGTCTGATGCCGCTTTCCAATGCGGTAGGGCCTGTTGCAACCACTCGGTGGGGGTGGCCGCATGCAGGCCATCCGGCAGGCCCAGCACCCGGCCCGCAGCGGCGAGGGCCAGCACTGGCTGGGTCAGGTCGAGCGCCGTGGCACCGTTTTGTTTGGAGAGCTTTTCGCCGTTTGTGCCCAGCACCAGCGGGGTGTGCAGATAGCGTGGCGTGGGCAGGCCCAGTGCCCGCTGCAGCAGGATTTGACGCGCGGTGTTGTCAGCCAGGTCTTCGCCGCGGACCACGTCGGTCACGCCTTGCGCCGCGTCGTCCACCACCACCGCCAGCTGGTAAGCCCAGTAGCCGTCGGCGCGCTTGAGCACGAAGTCGCCCACTTCTTGATCAACCTCTTGCGTCTGGTCACCCAGCCACCGGTCGTGCCAGTGCAGCGCCGTGCGTGGCGGAACTGCAAAGCGCCAGGCCCGTGCGGAACGCCCGTTCAAGCCATGGCGGCAGGTGCCGGGATAGATCAGTTCACCGTGCCGGTGCCTGGGGAGTCCGAGGTTTTCCAGTGCACGTTCAATGTCCTGCCGGCTGCACGCGCAGGGGTAGGTGAGTCCACTGGCCACGAGTTGATCCAGCGCCTCTTGATACTGTGCTCCGCGTTGCGATTGATACACCGGCGCTTCATCCGGTACCAGGCCGCAGGCGGAGAGTTGCTGCAGGATCAGGCGGTCTGCGTCGGGCACGCAGCGCGGCGTGTCGACATCTTCAATGCGCACCAGCCATCGGCCCTGATGTACTTTGGCGTCCAGCCAGCTCGCCAGCGCCGCAACCAGCGAGCCCGCATGCAGCGGCCCGGTGGGCGATGGCGCAAACCGGCCGATATATCCCGATGGAGGTTCTTTGACTGACGTAGGCATGTGCAGCAATCTGCGATGTCGGGAGGGTGTCGTTCGACAAGTTCAAGACGAACGAAACTCAGGAAGCGCGTTGAGACATGACTTCACCAGCGGAGCCGTGGAACCGGCTTAGCCGGGCCACAGGCGGATGGCCCCCTCGGGGGGCAGCGCAGTACGTGAAGCGACAAGCGTGGGGGCTAACAAATTTTCAGTGCCATTTCGAGCCCGGAAATGAAACCGTCTTCCACCCGATGACCGATGCACCAGTCGCCACAGGCGCCGATGCGGGATTGGGCATCCCACAAATGGCTTTTACCCAGCGGCTTGGTGGTTTGCGCGTAGCGCCAGCGGTGCACAGCGGCATGGGGCGGCTCGGCGCGAATGCCGGTCACTTCGGTGAAGGCTCTCAGCAGCTTGGCCTTCACGCGCTCGGCGTCGTCTTCCAGGTGGCGCACCGACCAGTCAGGGCTCGCCTGCACTGTCCAGCGTTCAATCGGGCCGTGGCCGGGCTTGGACGACTCGCGTGCCAGCCACGCGATGCGGTGATGGGTGCTGCGGGCGGCATTCCAGTGCGGGCCCAGGTGTGACAGCGTGGGCTGGTTGGCTTGCGGAAAGGCCAGCATCAGCGTCCAGCAGGGCGCGACGCTCACACTGGCGATCGGGGCGATCAGCGCTTTCGCCTGCTGCGAGCTGAGCAGCAGCGCATGGGCCTGCACCGAGGGTATCGCCAGCACGACATCGTCGAAGCCCGAGTACACGCGGCTGTCGGCGCCGGGGCCTTCGGTCTGCAATTGCCAGCGCTCCGGGTGCAGTTTGTCTTTTTCGATGCGGACCACCTGGGTTTGCAGCATCAACTGGCCGGTACTGGCCAGGGGCTCTGCCCACTGCTTCACCAGTGCGTTCATGCCCGGCGTGGCGACCCAGTGGGGCTCTTTGGGCGGAAGTGCTGCGGCCACCACGCGGCCCAGCTCGTCGAGGATGCGCACGGTGTTGGCGCTCCAGGGGCGCACGCGGCCCGGCACAGTAGCCAGGGCCTTTTCAAACCGCGCATCGCGCACGGTGAAGTACTGCGCGCCATGGTCGAATCCGCCAAATTCCGTGTTCCGTGTGGACATGCGCCCACCGGTTCCGCGGCTTTTCTCGAACACCGTGACCTTGTGCCCTGCCTGCACCAGCGTACGCGCGCAAGCAATACCGGCAATGCCGGCACCGATCACGGCGATGTGCCGCGGCGCTGCGGGCTGTGCGGAGGATTGAGGTGGGGATGTTCGTTTGCGGTTGGTTTTTGTCATGTTCTGGTCTGTCTTGTTCTGGTTTGTCTTACTTGTGGTGGTGAACGCAAAGCCGTCCATGCACACACTCTACACGCAGCAGCGGTCCATGCCTATGCTGTGTCGGCCTGTGCGGGTGATCTGCGGGGTTTAGGGCCTGTTCACGCTATTTTTACAAATGCGAACGGCATGAGGAAGGCGCCAATCAAGGCGCAGGGCGCAGCCTAGACCGGTTGTACGGGCAAGCTGTGCAAAGCCGAGTGGCGCCTTCTTCATGCCGTTCCTTCCGGGTTGAGATCAAAAAGGACACTGGGCGGCGTTGCAAAGCCTTGTCAGGGGCCTACCCCGACCGCGTGATGGCCTTGCAAATATTCCCTTGAGGTCTTCTTGACTCGCAACGCATCTTGGAAAAATAGCGTGAACAGGCCCTAGCCGCGCCGCGGCATGCGCCAGGGCAGCATGGCCTGAACCACCGGTGACACGAGGCGCGGTACGTTCAGGGTTTCGTGAAAGCTCGACACGGTTTCACCAAGAAGGGTGCTTTGCAGCACTGCGCGCTGGTAGAAGGGCGTGTCTTCCAGTTGCTGGCTGACCTCCACCGGGCCGTCGCTGCGCATGCGGCGGTTGATGCCCCACAAGGTGCGGCGCAGATGTTGTGTGGGCGGCGGCTCAAAGGGGGTGACCTCGCCATTCGGCTGAAAGCGCAAGGCTAGCACCTTGCCTGCGCTGGCTGGGCTTGCAGCCTGTCCACGTTGCGCTCGCGTTTCGGGCTCGACGTCGTAAAGCACCGCGGTGCTGCCGTCTTTCATCTGGCTGCGTGACCAGTCCCATTCAGTGAAGGCGTTGGCAATCGGCTCGTCCCCTTCGTTGGAGTCAAGGTAGGCGTGGCCTTTCCAGCGCTGGGCGGGGTGCTGGAGATCGACATCAATCCGCGCATGCGGTGCGAGTGGCCCCCAGCGATGCTTCCCGGCGCCGTCCAGCGGCGTGCTGAAGTTGAACAGCTGGCGCGGCTCCAGCCGGATCCGGCCCTTGATACGGTACGGAATCGGCATGCAGACTTCATCGATGTGGATGATGAGCGAGCGACCATCCCACTGCAACTGGCTGGGTCCGATGTTGAACTCCACGGCACTGCGGCTGCAGTGGCGCTGGCCGCGCTCCGTCATGGCCCAGCGCTTGGCCTGGCGGCTGTAGAGCGCGACATTCAGTGCGCAGTGGTTGTCTGCTGCGGGCTGCGCGGCATTCCCACCACGCCGTGCCCAGGCGTAGTAGGGCGAGAACACGCTGCCCACAAAGGCGATGATCGACAGGCCCCAATGGCCGTCGTCGCTCAGCGCATCGACATACCACCAGAGATAGCCACCGGAGGGGACCGCCTGGTCAAAGCGAGGCTGGCCATCACGGCCGCGGCCGCCTGCTGGCCGGACATCGCTGCCATCGGCACGCCGGGCCCCGGATGCACGCTCCCACCGGCCAGGAACAGGCCCTTGATCGGCGTTGGCGCTCCCGGCCGCGCGAATGCCGACATCCACCCGTGCGTGGCCTGGCCATACAGGGCTCCGCCCGTCCCCGGGAACAGCCGGTGAAAGTCCACTGGCGTGGTGCGCTGTGTCGGGCTGTCCGGCTGGATGTTCAGGCCGCAACGCTGCAGCAGGGAAAAGCTGGTGGTTTGACATGCGTCGAGTGCCTCCGAAGTGATGGTGTGGCCGTCGCCATGGGCTGGTGCGTTGACGAGGCACAGCAGGCGTTCTGCAGCCTGCGGGGCGGGTGACTCGCCGGCGCCGCGGTCCTGCGCGCAGACATAGACCGTGGGTTCCCGGGGCAGTCGACCTGCGCCGAAGATGTCCTCGAACTCACTGGCGTAGTCGTGCCTGAAGAAAACGTTGTGGCGGTCCAGCGCCAGGCCCGATGTGACTGCATTCATGGACCAGGTCACTGCCGACAGTGAGCGTGGCGCAGCCTTCGCAGGCACTGCCGGTTGAACTGCGGCGCCCAGCAATCCGGTGCGCAGTGCAGCGATGTCGCCGTTGAACACCACGCGGTCAGCCTGCAACTCTTCCCCGTTCGCGAGGCGCACGCCGCACACCCGGCCATCCTTCAGCAGAATCTGCTGACAGGCCGTGCCGTAAAGAAATCCTGCGCCTTGCGCCTTGGCCAGCCGTGCCAGGCTCCGGGCCAGCGCGTGCATGCCGCCTTGAACCGCCCATACGCCGTCGAGCTCGACCTGCGCGATCAGCATCAGCGTGGCCGGCGCTTCCCACGGAGACGATCCGCAGTAAGTGGCATAGCGGGCAAACAGCTGCCGCATGCGTGGGTCCTTGAAGTGGCGGCCCAGCGCATGCCAGAGGCTGCGCATGGGTCCGAGGTCCATCAGCGCGCCCAGCCCGCCCACACCCAGCCGTGCCGGCATCTGCAGCAGCGTGGGCGCCGACGAGCGGATGAACGGGCCTTCAAGCGCCTGGTAGGTCTTGCGTGCCGCTTCACAGAAGTCTTCGAAGCGCTGTGCCTCGGCCGGGCCTGCAAAGTCCGCCACGGCTGCGAGGGAGCGGGCAGGGTCAGCAAACAGGTCGAGCGATGAGCCGTCTTCCCAGAAGTGGCGAGCCAGTACCGGCAGGGGTGTGATCTTCAATTCGGCTTCAAGTGTGGTGCCGACCGACTGGAAGATCTGGTCGAAGATCCAGCGCATGGTGAATACCGTGGGGCCGCTGTCAATCAGCGCGCCGCCCACGTTCAACTGGCGCACCTTACCGCCGGGCCCATCGGCCGCCTCGACTACGGTGACCGCCAGGCCCTGCCGGGCCAGTTGCAGGGCGCTCACCAGTCCGCCCATGCCGGCGCCGATGACGATGACGTGATTTTCAGCCATGGCTTGCCTCATGATTTTTCCACTGTCCCTGCTGGTGCAGCACACGCATGCGCATGAACAGTGACTCCGAAAAGAAGCCGTGTTTGTAGGCAGCCTCGATGGCCGTTTGATGGGCGCCGCCATGTGCGTAGCTGAGCATGGACGGTGTGTCGCGCCACAGGCTGAAGGTGCATTGCCGTACCAGAGGAGCTTCGCCGAGGCCCATGGCCAGTACGCAGCCGGGCGCGGTTTGCAGATCGGCCTGCGCCGCAGGGGCAAAGCGCCAGAAGGCCATTGCTTTTGCGGGTCGAATGCTGGCGCGGGTCAATACGGCCAGTGCAGGCTCAGCATCGCCCACGATTTCGCTGTCGTTTGCAGCATGCGTCGTGCTGGTGAATACCTGCCCGTCCCACTCACCACGTGCAGAATCGATTGCGAGGATTGCAGACCACCATTCCCGTGATCGTTCGCGGCCGGCGGTGACATATGGCCCAGTGAGGAAATCCTCTGCCTGGGCGCGTTGCTCAAAGACGGTGATCAGCCCCTGATGGGAGGCACTGGGCCGCAGGCTGAAGCCGCCCCCATGGCCGCTGCCCATGACCTTGGCAAATCGGAGACCTGGCAAGTCCTTGATGGCGCTGGTGCCCTGGGCCAGACGCATCCAGCCCCATGCCTGGTGCGGACGCAGGTAATCCGCCAGGACCACCGCCATAAAGCCCGACACCGCGATGACATCCGGTGAGGGGGCTTGCATGGGGTGGGCCGGCGGACCCGTCAGTTGGGCCGCACCCTTGCGGGTGACGGCGTCGTTGACGACTCGCTACGGCTTGGCCTGTGCAGGTGCCGGCGCGACGGCTGCGGCGGCAGTCGCTACGTTGGCTGGCGTCAGAGGTGCTGCGGCGGCAGGGGCTGCCGCTGCGGGGAGGCGTCCCAGCTCGGGGTGGTCCTTGAGCATCGAGGCACCGTTCAGTGGCTTGTAAGCACCCTGGTGGCAGGTTGCGCAGTTGAGCTTGGCCACATCACCGGTTTCGCCCTTGCGATTGGCCGGGAAGGTGTCGGTCAGCGGCTCCATGTAGTCCTTGTTCAGGTCACGCGCCATGCGGATGCCGTGCCATGCCGTCACGCGCTGTGGCGGGCCGCCTTCCCAACTCGAGAACGAGCGGGTGTTGTGGCAGTAGGTGCAGTTCACGCCAAGAGACGAGGACATGTGCTCCATCAACCCGTAGGTCCATTCCGCCTGCTTGATCGACTGGCGGTTGCCAGAGGGCAGGGCGGTGGTGCCATTGACGCGAATCTCCTTGCTTTCCAGCAGGAAGGGCGTGAACGGGTCGTTGGGCAGGGATGCCAGCCCGACGCTGTCGGCCGGTGAGTTCTGGCCGGCCTTGTCGCCGATGAAGTTGCTGCCGTACGGCTGGGGGTCAGACTTGAACCAGACCGCCTTCGGCACGGGCTCGCCGCGGTGGCAGGTGTAGCAGGTCACACCAGTGGCTGCCACGTGCTGTTTCCAGTCGGCATTGATGTGCTGCGTCATCTGCACCATGCGCCGGGCCACGGTCTTGGTGTACTTGCTGTCTTCGGCAAAGTTGGCCGGGTTGTGGCAATAGGTGCAACCTTCCGCAGGCGAGACCCAGTTGGTCATGGCCACCATGAGACGGTTGAACTCGCCAACGCTGAGGTCGCCCAGCACCTTGACGTTCTGGTAGACCTGACCGGCTTTCGGGCCTTCAGCAGAAGCCGCATCCAGCGCCTTCGGTACCTGGTTTTCTGCAGTCTTTTCTTCCAGCAGGCGCGGGTTGTACACCTGCACCATGCCGGTTCCGCGGTAGCCGTGCTGAACGCTGTCGATCGGCGGGCGCTCGCAGGCGCTCAGCAGAAGCAGGGAAGACAAACCTAGCAGCTGCAAGCCGCGTGTGATGGGTGAAGTGTTTCGCATCATGGTTTGACTCCTGGGCTAAGGGCTGGGTCCATCACGGCCGGGAAGATTTCCGGATAAGGGGGCACGACACCGTGTTTCATGGACCACAGGTACCAGTTGTCCACCACCGTGCCGGTGAGCAGGATGCCGATGCCACCAGTCAGCGGGCACAGGACGGCGAACCACCAGGCCCAGCGGTGAATGGATTCCATGGTTGCATTGAAGCCCATGGTCCAGCGCCAGAAGAGGGCTGCACGCTCGGAAGCTGTGCCTCGGTCCACGATCTGCTCGATCTCACGTTCACCGCCGAACTGGCTCACCGCGAGGATGGTGGCACCGTGCATGGCGAACAGCAGGGTGGCGCCGTACAGGAAGGCAATCGAGAGCGCATGGAACGGGTTGTAGAACAGGTTGCCGTAGCGAAGCGAGAAGGCAGCCGTCCAGTCAAGGTGCGGGAAGATGCCGAACGGTACCGCCTCACCCCAGCTGCCCATCAACACCGGACGGAAGAGACCCAGCACCAGGAAGAGCCAGATGGCTGCAGCAAAAGCCCAGGGAACATGGGTGCCCATGCCGAGCGCTCGGGCCCGTCGGTAGGTGCGCGCCCACCAGAGCAGTACCGAGATCGTCAGGAAGAGGCCGGTGATCTGCCACCAGCCACCCTGGTTCAGCGGAGCCAGACCCAGGCCGTTGCCCGGTGCCGGTGGCTCCAGCGCCAGCCAGAAGAGTTGCCGGATGAACTGGATTGGATCCCAGTTGACCGAGGCCAGCATGTTCAGGCCGATGATATTGAACGCGAGCGTTCCAAAGATCAGCGAAGCCACACCCATGCCGCCGAGGTACACCGGTCCGATCTGGGCGTTGCCGATGCGGCCCAGCCAGTAGGAGATGGCAGGGGTGTCACCAAAGCGTTTGTCGTTACCGGGGCCGAGCGGGATGCCGTGGTGCAGCGGCCCGGTCGCCTGCACAGCAGTGAAGAGGTTTTCGTATTGAGCCATGAGAGTCTCCTTAGCCTATGCGTAGATGATGCTTAGACGGTGCGTTGTGGTCTGATCAATTCCAGATAGGCATGTTGAGCCACCAGCCCCACCATTCAGGCCATCCGCGACTCCAGAAGGGACCACTGATGACGATGCAAAGTGCGCTGAACAACACCGCAGCCAGTGCCAGGAACAGGCCCAGGCGGTGAATGCCCAGTGTTCCGACCGAGTAGCCGATGATGTCGCGGAAGAAGGTGTCTTCATGCTCGGGCGTCTTCACGACCTCACCCTTTTTCGGGTTGGTGGCCGAGAGGACCAGCGCGCCGTGCAGCGAGAGCGCCAGCACGGTGGCAAAGAAGAAGCTCACGGCGATCATGTGCGCCGGGTTGTAATGGAAATGCAGGTACTGGTAGCCCACGTTGGACACCCAGTCGAGGTGGCTGAAGATGCCGTAAGGGAAACCGTGTCCCCAGGCGCCCAGCAGGATGGGCCGGATCACCACCAGCGTCACATACGCGAAGATGGCCACGCCGAACGCCGCTGGCACGTGGTAACCCATGCCAAGCTTGCGGCAGATTTCCACCTCCCGCATCATCCATGAGACAAACGCGCCAATCGCACAAACGGTGATCAGCTGCCACAGGCCGCCTTCCATCAGCGGCGCAAAGCGCAGGCCGTAGGAAAGGTCAGGGGGGGCAATACTGATCTGCCAGAGATTCCAGGTCGGCCCTTGCGAGGCACCCCAGAGAATCATGGCGGTGCCGAGCAACGCGAAAAACGCGGTCGTCACGCCAAAGAAACCAACATAAAAGGGGCCCATCCAGAAGTCGAACAGGTCACCGCCGACCAGGGTGCCACCCCTTACCCGGTATTTTTTTTCAAAGTTAAGCATGGCCATGGTGAAACTCTCCTGTCGCTTGAGTGATGAACACTTGCTGCAAACTGCTTTTCTAACTTGTCAAATCAATCGTCTTTTCCGGAGGGAACCGGAAAAAGAGCAGATGCTGCGCCGGCCAAGGCGCAGTGCAGCATCTGCACTTCGCCTGAAGGTCAGGACTTCGCCGCGGGAGTCGCTGCAGGCATTGGTGCGTTTTGCGCAGCCGTTGCCGTTGCTTTCTTCGGGCCGTCGAGCCAGTTGAACTTGTTTGTGCTCAGCAGGATGAGGTGAATCATCGCTGCCAGTGCAAACAGAAAAACACCTTGAACTACCATCGCCCGAAGCGGGTCGTAAAGTCGCCAAATTCTCCACATGATCTTTTCTCCTTAAATAATATGAGACATGAGTGTGTACACCGCAGCATGGACGCCCGAGAAGATGCTGCTCTTGTGCTCAGCGCCTGGTAACCACGTCTGCCAGTGCATTCCGACCAGTTGGCCGAGAACAGCAAGGGACAGCAGCAGTACAAAGCACGGGGCGAAGATCAGGACAAGCGTGAGCTTGTCAACCCGGTGGGATGGCTTAGTCGAGGAATAAGACACGTCGTTCATGGCAGTTTCTCCATTCATGCAAGGGAACCGAACTTAGAGCCAGGGTCTCCACATCCACACCAGGATATGAGCCACCACAGCAATTGCCGTGAAGCCCAGGAAACCCTGGATGTAGTACGTGTGAAACTCCTGAGCTTCCTCGTCCGTCAGGCCGGAAATTGAGGTCCGAGTTGACATACGAATGCTCCTTTTCAAAAGGCCAAAAGGCCTGTGCTGCGCGCAGCCCGCGCAGCCTGGGCGTCCGTAGCAAATTGCCACGAAATGGGGTAGGACTGGCGGGTCAGCGCCAGAACAAAATTCGGTGTGGTCTGCAGACCCTGCAGGCAGGCGTTCATGCCGGTTCTCCCAGGGCCATGCCCATGGTTTTGCCGGCCTCGGTCACGTGCGTTTCCGTCACGACCGGGTCCTTGGCTTCGCGCGCCTGCTGCTCCGCCTGGTCGCGCAGCCGCTTGGCCGCTGAAATCTGCACCAGCACGGGTTGTTGTGACACCAGGGCATGCAGCCGCACTTGTGCCTTGTCTTCCCATGGAGTGGCCGCTTCGCCCTGGATGCGCGACAGGGTCGGCTCGACCTTGTCCATGTCGGTGCCCAGCGGCAGGATGTGGAACAGGGCATCAAACAGCGCGTTGCAGACTTCCTGAATCAGATAAGTCGCTCCGCTGTAGCCCATGAACGGTGTGCCGATGTGGCGGCGGATGATGGCGCCCGGGAACGAGGCCGGAATGAAGGCCGCGCGCATCGGGCCGGTGCTGCCGGCTTCTGCCAGGTACATGCGCTCGTTGTAGCTGCCAAAAAGGATCAGCGGTGTCTTGGTCTGCACCATCTCGCGCACCGCCGCGTTGTCGGTCTTGCCGCCGGGGATGCGTGACACGGCGAAGCGGCAGGGCAAGCCCATTTCGGTTTCAAGGAAGTTCTGCAGGCCGCGTGTGTAGGTTTCGTTGGCGACCACCGCAAAGCTGGCGGTGGCGAAGAAATCCTGGGTGACCGAGCGCCACAGGTCCCACACCGGCTTGATGGTGGTGTGCTTCTCGCGTTCGATGAATGGTTCCGGATCCAGGCCCAGCAGCTCGCCCAGCTTGCGCAGGAATTTCGTGGTGCTGTGCAGGCCAATCGGTGCCTGCAGGTAGGGGCGGTCCAGCGCCTCGCAGAGCATGCGGCCGAACTCGCGGTACATGCAGATGTTCACATCGGCTTCCACCAGCCGCGACACTTCGGACACATGGCTGCCTAGCGGGAAGACCATGTTGATCTCGGCGCCTATGCCTTGCACCAGGCGGCGGATTTCCGCGAGGTCGCTCGGGCTGTTGAAGGTGCCGTAGCAGGGGCCAATGATGTTGACGCGGGGTTTTTCGCCCGGTGCGCGTTCGCTCATGGGCTTGCGCGCCGGCACTTTCTTCATGCCGTACTCGCTCCAGAGCCAGAACATCGCGCGGTTGGCACACTGCCACTGGTCTTCGTCGATGGTGCGCGGCAAAAAGCGCATCAGGTTCGTGCCCTCAGGGGTCACGCCTCCGCCAATCATCTCGGCAATCGATCCTGTCACCACCACAGCAGGGAGTTCGGGGTCGAGCACGGCGTGGGCGCGTTTCATCGAGCCTTCGGTGCCTTCACGGCCGAGCTGCTCTTCAGCCAGACCGGTCACCACAATCGGCAACTCATGGGGTGGCAGGGCGTCGGTGTAGTGCAGCACGCTGGTCACTGGCAGGTTCTCGCAACCTACGGGGCCGTCAATGACCACTTGCAGGCCCTTGATGGCGGTGAACACATACACGGCACCCCAGTAGCCGCCAGCGCGATCGTGGTCGAGGACTAGCATCAGCCCATTTCCTCCGCTTTGCGTTTTTTGGCCTGCTTCTCGTTCTGCCGCTTCATTTCCTTGCGGAAGTCCGGGAAGGCTTGGGGAACTTCTTCCCAGACGCCAGCCTTGTCGCCCTGACCAACGCCGCCGAAGAAGGCGTTCATGGTGTCAAAGCGCGCCTGGTTGCCCATGGCGGCATTGATGACCTGAACCAGCGAGCCGGCACCGGCCACACCCATCAGCGGACGGGCGGAGATCAAGTTGGTGAAATAGAGCGCTGGCACGCACGCCTCTTTGGCAGCTTGCACCACCGGTGTGGTACCGATGGCCAACTGGGGCTGGTATTCGTGCAGGGCATTGAGGTCGTCTTCCAGCGACGCGCGGAACTGCACCTGCACGCCTTTGGACTTGAGCCATGCGGCGTCGTGGGCATTCCACGGCGTCGCAGGGCAGGCCGAGCCAACGTAGCGCAGATCGGCGCCGCACTCGACCAGCAGGCGACCCACCAGCAGCTCAGAGCCTTCATACCCGCTCAGGGTGATGCGGCCCTTGATTTGTTGTTGTGACAGCACGCCGCGGATGGCGCCCAATGACTGGTTGCGTGCCGTGTCGATCAGCGCTTGAGAGATACCCATGGCCTGGCCGACGGCGCCGAGCCACTCGTGCGTGCCGTCCACACCCACCGGGGCGGAGCCGACGATGGGGCGGCCAGCGGCTTCGAACTCGCGGATGCTCGCGGTGTAGAAGGGGTGGATGGCGGCGATGGCAGCACCATCGAGTGCGGCATACAGCTCGCGCCATTCACGGGTCGGGGCCACGGTGCCGACAGCAACACCCATGGGCGCAATCATTTGCGCAATGATCATCGGATCTGCCGGGAACATTTCGCCGAGCAGCGTGATGGTGGGCTTGTCTGAACGCGCCTGGCGGGGTGCGGGTACCGGGCCGGCCATGACTTCATGGCGGGCGTACTTCAGCATGGCGCCGGTCAGCACGTCCTTGGCTTCTGCGTGGGTCGGCACGCCAAAGCCTGGCACGTCGATGCCGATGATGCGCACGCCGTTGATTTCCTTTGGCAGGATCTGCAGCGGCACACCACTGGCGGTCGGTACGCACAGGTTGATGATGACGATGGCATCGAGCTTGGCCGGATCGGCCTGGGCATGCACCGCCTCGCGGATGTCTTCAAACAGCTTGCCGGTCACGAGTGATTCGCTGTTGAAGGGCACATAACCCACGCTGCGGCGGGCGCCGTAGAAGTGGCTGGTGAAGGTGAGGCCATACACGCAGCAGGCTGAGCCGCTGAGAATGGTGGCGGTGCGGCGCATGCGCAGACCAACACGCAGTGAACCGAAGGCCGGGCACATGCTTTGCGGCTGGTCGTGCGGGCCGGCGTTCTCGCGTTTCGGGTAGTCGGCGGCGTACTGTGCCAGTACTTCGCTCTTGCCAGCCGATTTGGCCGCGGCCAGCAGCGTCTCGCCGCCGGCGTGGCAACCCATGCCATCGCCTTCAATGGCGGTCGTGGCCTTGATGGGGATGATGGGAATGGTGCCGCTGCTCATGGTGTCAGACCTCGTCGTAAACCACTTCGAGGGTCGGCTTGATGTTTTCGGTCTTGCCGCACATGTCGAACTGCGTGGCAGGCTCCAGCACCACATCGCGTCCGACGGCCGAGGCCGAGAACAGGCCGAGCAGTTCGTCCTGCGTCATTGGCTTGGGGCGCATCGGTGTGGAGTTGCCCACGTTCTCGGCGAGCTGAGCGAACATCGGGCCCCAGACCGATTCGGGACGGCCAATGATTTCGTAGCTGGCGCTCTTGCGGCGGATGTCGTCGTCGGCCGGGATGACCGACAGCACCGGGATGCCAACCGCTTCAGCGAAATTCATCGCCTCCCCGGTGCCGTCATCACGGTTGATCACCATGCCAGCCACACCGACGTTGCCGCCAAGCTTGCGGAAGTATTCGACCGCACTGCAGACGTTGTTGGCGACGTAGAGCGATTGCAGATCGTTGGAGGCGACCACGATGACCTTCTGGCACATGTCGCGGGCGATTGGCAGGCCGAAGCCACCGCACACCACGTCGCCCAGGAAGTCGAGCAGCACGTAGTCAAAACCCCACTCGTGGAAACCCAGTTTTTCTAGCAGCTCGAAGCCGTGGATGATGCCGCGACCACCGCAGCCGCGACCCACCTCAGGGCCGCCGAGTTCCATGGCGTAGACGCCGTCGCGCTTGAAGCAGACATCGCCAATCGCGACCGCTTCGCCGGCGAGTTTTTTCTTGCTGCTGGTTTCAATGATGGTGGGGCAGGCGCGGCCACCGAACAGCAGGCTGGTGGTGTCGCTCTTGGGGTCACATCCGATCAGCAGCACTTTCTTGCCTTGCTGCGCCATCATGTAAGAGAGGTTGGCGAGCGTGAAGCTTTTGCCAATGCCGCCCTTGCCGTAGATGGCAATGATCTGCGTTTCCTTGGTTGCCTCGCCGGTGTGGACGGGCGTGGGCTCCTGGGATGCTTCGCGCCGCAGTTGCTCCACAAATTTAACGGTTTGCATGCTGCCGCTCGAAGTTGTCATTTCAGTGTCTCCAGTCCAGAACCATCTTGAGGCACTCCGGGTCGCCAAAGGCCACCTCGTAAGCTTGGTGTGCATGCCCGGGTTGTTGGGTATGCGTGATCAATCCATCCAGTGACAACCGGCCGGCGTGCACCAGCTCGGTGACTGCCAGCAGATCGGCCCGTTTCCATTCGGCGGCCACACGGATCTGCGCTTCGCGCATGAAGGCCGGTGGGTAGGCGAAGGAAATGTTTTGTTTGTAGAAGCCGGCCAGCACCACTTCGCCGCCAGGAGCCAGGCGGGGAATGACGCGATCCAGAATGCCGGCGTCGCCGCTCACGTCATAGATCGCTGCGTAGTCCTTGCGGGTGTCTTCGTCCGGGTGAATCACGCTGTAGCCTTCAGCGCCTTCGCGGCGTGCGGCAGTGGTGTCCCACACGGTCGGGGCAGGCATGCCGGCTGCGACGGTCAAGCGGGCCAGCAGGCGCCCCATGACGCCGTGGCCGATGATGAGGTCGGGTGCGGCAGCGGGTGCGCGTGTGCCGCCCAGCGCGACGCTGTGATAGGCGGTCGCGGCCAGTGCGAGCAAGGCGGCATCGGCGCCGAGTTCGGCGTTCACACGGACCACGCGGTTGTGTGGAACCACCAGGTGGGAGCCACTCCCACCGAAGAGGTTGTGCACGCCTTCAAAACTTTTGGAGCCAGGGACGAAGACCGTGTCGCCCACCTGGATGTCGCAGTCGGCATGAACCCGGGTGACGACCCCGACGGTTTCGTAGCCGGGAACCAGCGGATAGCCCATGCCGGGAAAGGCTGGCATGCTACCGTCCCACAGCAGACGCTCGGTTCCGGTGCTGATGCCGCTGAAGCTGACCTGGACTTCCAGATCGCCTGCCACTGCGCTGTGCATTTCCAATTGCTGCACCGTCAGGGTGCAAGGATTTTGGAAGACTATCGCAGAAGCTTTCATGAGTTGTATTCTTTAGTTGACATTGATAAGTGTCAAATCAAATTGACGCTTTTATTGAAAATAGGGTGATTTTCAAGGGTAAACACCTAGAGAACTAACTTTTTTGACCGATTAACAGGCCAGCGTGGAGGGGCATGGGGTTGGAAATGGCGCGAATTCCGGTGAATCCAGCCTCCGACATCAGGCGACTGAGCTCCTTTGCGGTGCGCAGGCGACCTGAACCCATGGCGAGCAGGTAAAAATGAAAATAAGGGTCGCTGACTGCGGGTTTACCCGGTGAGTCGGCATCGGACTGCGCCATCGGCTCGGCAAGCAGCAGCGAGCCGCCTGATGGCAAAGCCATATAGATGGCCTTTAAAACGGTGCGTACGACGTCATCCGGATGGTCGTGGGCCACCCGCAGCAGCGTGACCAGATCGGCGCCTGTGGGCAGCGCATCCTGCGTGAAGCTGCCGCCGTGCACGGTGATGCGATCCGCCAGCGCATGCTGTGCGATGCGTTCCCGTGCAATCGCAGCCACACCTGGCAGATCAAACAGCATCAACTCCAGTGAGGGCTCGCGCCGGGCCAGCTCCATCACCCAGCCGCCCTGGCCACCACCCACGTCCAACACGCGGCGATGGCGCGAGAACGGGTAGGAGGCGAGCAGCTCTTCAATCACGAAACGCTGTGAGCTCGACATCAGTTCCGAATAGCGGGCCACCTGATCCGATGGGTGTGCTGCTGCACTGCCCGCGTTACCTGTGCCGGGCTGACCGGGGGCATCGGACGCATAAGGCCAGTAGGCATGCATGCTGGCCTGGTCGGGCTGTTGCATCAGTGCCAGCGGGTCGCGAAGGTCTTCGTAGAGCAGCGCGTTGTGTTCGATCATGGCGCGCAGGCCGGCATGGGTGACCACTGGCGCACCCAGTGCCCCCAGGCCATAGCGGCCACCGGTGCGGCGGTCCAGCAGGCGCAGTGCAACAGCAGAGTCCAGCAGGCGTTGCAGCGCCTCGGCCTGAAGGCCGGTGTGGGTTGCCAGTGCGTCCAGCGTGGCAGGTGCTGCCATGACTTTTTCCAGCAGACCGAGTCGCACGCAGGCCAGCAGGACCTGGCTGTGCACAAAGCCCGCCATCACTTCGAACAGGGCATCCGCGCGGCGACGTGTGATCCAGCGCCCGACCGGGTTGCCCAGTGCCCAGCGGTAGAGCGAGGGACTGGTCATCCATTGATCGATGCGGGTATCGAGGCGCTCGCGCCATGAGGCGGGAGTTGCTGCTGGCGGCGTGAACGCGCCAGCGGGCGTGTGCTTGGTCGAGGTATTCACTGAGGCTTCAGCGGGGCGCACTGGGTCAGGTGATCGATGGTGGCGTGGTGGGCAGAGTGCTTCAGGCCACGGCACGGCGCTGGCTGGCCGCATGCTGCACGGCGATCTGGTCGCACGCGCTTTGCGGCAGCAGGCGCTCTGATTCATGCAGCACCAACTGCTGCATGGCTTCGCGGCTGGCACACGCGGGAACCGACTGCACAGCGCTCTGGATCAGTTTTCGGAAGTAGTCGACCGCACCGAGCAAGCCGAGGTCTGCGGCGGTGCTGGGGCGGCCGTGCTGGGCGTCCTGGCCCACAGGCTTGCCCAACTGATCTGCACCCATCACGTCGCGAATATCGTCCGCCACCTGATAGGCCTCACCGAGGGCGTCGCCCAGACGGCGCCACGGTTCTGGATCGGTGCCGGCGGCCTGCGCACCGGCGCACGTGGAGGCGACAAACAGCGCACCGGTTTTGGCGCGCTGGTAGCGGCCCAGCTGCACGCGTGGCTCGCATTCCCAGGCTTGTCCGGCCACAATGCCGTCTGGCGTGCCGGTGCCTTCGCAGACGGTCATCAGGAGGCGTGCCAGGCGATGCGGGTGGCGTGCACCGGCGCGCGCCAGCGTCTGGTAGGCCAGCACGATCAGCGCATCGCCGGTCAGCAGCGCGAGCGGCTCGCCAAATTGCTTGTGCACGGTGGTCTGGCCGCGGCGGGTGTCGGCGTCGTCGAAGCAGGGCATGTCGTCATGCACCAGCGATGCGCAGTGCAGCAGCTCAATGCTGGCGGCCGCAGCGTTGGTCAGGTCGGGTGCGTCTTCGCCGCAGGCCTTGGCGACCGCAATGCACAGCTGCGGGCGGATGCGCGCGCCGCCGGGGAACACCGCGTGCCGCATGGCGGCCATCAGTCGGGGTGGGGCGGTAGCGCTGTCAGCCACCATGAAAGGTTGTGAAAGCGCCTGCTCAATGCGTGTCATCATGCTCATGAAGCCCCCGCCAAAGTGGGGTGACTGTCTGCAACATGGGACAATCACTGGTGTCAATTTAACATGACACTTTGGTTTGTCAATTTGGTTTGACAATTAAATTTTCAGGGGTTGCGGCGCTTGTGTTCGATTCTCGGGCGACTTGCCTCTGAACCTCGGGTTTACTCGCGGGCCCGTTTCAGGGTCTATTTCGGTGTGGTGATTGCCTCGGGCTTCAAGCCATACGGCCGCACCAAGTGAATCACATGCTCTGGCACCATGGTCTTGATGCGCGCAGGTTCTTCACGCTGCAGGTGCACCATGGTTTCCAGCGCCTTCATCTCGACACGGGCACGGGCAAACTCCAGCCCGCGCGGGCCGATGCGGGGCATCAGCCAACTCACCACCGGGCGCAGCCAGTTCGGCATGCGCCGTAGCGGCAAACCACCCGCCGCACGTTCGACGTTCTTCAGAAAGCCCTTCACCGCGCCAGCGCGGCTGCCGGCGCTGCCTGGCGCTTTCACCACCACCTCATCGCCCAGTGTTTCCAGCAGATGCTGGCCGCGTGCATTGCGCACCAGCAGCCACTGCTGGCCCTGGCCGCCCATGTAGCCGATGGTGATGTCCGACAGCGTGTTGGTGTAGTCCACACAGGTCCGGCAGGTCATCGGAAAGAAGTCGGGCGGAAGCTGCGACAGCGGCAGGCTGAGAAAGGGCAGGGCCTTGACTTCGCCGCTGCGCATGCGGATTTCGACGTGGTAGTCCGCGCGGAATTCCAGGTAGGTGATGTCCTCGGGGTGCGGCGAAATCAGCGCGAGAAACTCGTGAAAGCGCTCGGTGGTGGTGTTGTCGGAGCAGGGCGTGCCGATGACAAACAGCTTTTCAAGACCGTGTTCGCGCTCCAGCTCGGGTTGCAGCGCGCGCAGCGCGTAAATCTGGCAGGGGATGCCAATCACGGCGAGGCGCTTGTAGCCTTGCTGCAGCGCCGGTTCGACCAGCGCGATCAGTGGGGCGTAACCCATGCGCATACCGCGGCAGCGGGCCATGTCTTCGGCCCGCGTCACCACCACCGGCATCGGCCGCCACGGGTCGTCCGGGTGGGGTGCCATGGCCAGCACGGCATCGACTTCGCCGTTTTGCAGCAGCTTTTCGGCAATGCGGGTGGTGATGCCGGTCCACTGGGCTCCGGGCAGCGGCTTGGCCAGCGCGGCCTGCAACATGCGCTCGTGCGGCCCGAAGAACAATTCGTCCGCGCTGCGCTCGGCGAGAGTGTCCACGGCCTGTCCGGGCAGGCGCCGTGTGCGGCCATGCACCGCCGTTTCAAGCGCCGGGTAGTCCGGCTGGATGAACTGGCAGGCCTGCCCGCAGCGCTTGGGCTGTGCTGTGCGGGAGACACCGCAGTCGGTGCAGAAGTGGCGAGGCGGGGCCGGTGGCAGGGTCGGCTGAATGAACCCGGTGGCGGTGCTGTCAGGAGGCAAGAAAGGGGGCATTCAGGGTTTTTTGGGTTTTGGCTGCGCGATTCTGATGATATAAGTGTCACATAAAGTTGACAGTATGTGTGGGCCAGTTGACCTCAACGCCCGGCACGCCTTGTTGATCTGTGCAACGTGTCAGTGTCCATTCAGGGCGATTGCCCGCATAGCCTGTGCTTTCTTGCTTCTCCGATTTTTGCGTTCGCGTGACGAGGTTCTGCCCCCCGGCGGTACCCGCATGACCGCCGAACTCGCGCTCAACGGTGTGAGTTGCGTGCGCGGCGGTAGGGTCCTGTTTGGCCGCCTCAACCTCCGCGTTCCGGCGGGCCAGCTGTTGCGGGTGCAGGGCGCGAACGGGGCGGGCAAAACCAGCTTGCTGCGCATGCTCTGCGGCCTGTTGCCGCCCACCGATGGCCAGGTGCTCTGGCGCGGCCAGCCGGTGGGCGAGCTGCGCGAGGAGTTTGGCCGCGAGCTCATTTACCTGGGCCATGCTGCGGCCCTGAAAGACGATCTCAGCCCGCTCGAAAACCTTGAAACTGCCTGCGCACTGGGCGGCACTGCAGCCGGCCGCGAGGAGTCGCTTGCTGCGCTTCAAGCGGCGGGGCTGCGCGGTTTTGAGCATGGCCCGGCCCGGCGGCTCTCGCAGGGCCAGCGGCGCCGCGCGGCATTGGCACGGCTGGCGATGGGGGTGCAGCGGCCGCTGTGGATTCTCGATGAGCCCTTCAACGCACTCGATGCGGTTGCCACCACCTGGCTGGAGGGGCTGATGTCAGACCATCTGGCGCGGTCGGGCACGGTGGTGCTGACCAGCCACCAGGGCACACCCCTGCCGGGCGTTCCGACACAGGTGCTGGCGCTGTGATGATGTCATTTGCCCCGGTGATGCCGGCTGCGTCGGGCGCCGTGGGCTGGTTGGCGGGTGCGCGTTGCATGTTCATGCGCGACTTTCGCATCGCGATGCGCCGCCGAGCCGATACCCTGGCATCGCTGTTTTTCTTCGTGATGGTCTCCAGCCTGTTTCCTCTGGGTGTGGGGCCCGAGCCCGAACTGCTGCGGCGCATGGGTCCTGGCGTGCTGTGGGTCGCGGCCTTGCTCGCTCTACTGCTGGCCCTGCCGCGCCTGTTTGCTGACGACCATCAGGACGGAACGCTCGAGCAATTGCTGCTTTCGGCGCAGCCCTTGCCGCTGCTGGTGCTGGGCAAGATTGCCGCGCAGTGGGTCACGGCCTGCCTACCGCTGATTCTGATGACACCCCTGCTGGCTCTGCAGTTCGGTTTGTCTGCGGGGGCAGGGATTGTGCTGACGCTGTCGCTGCTGGTCGGCACGCCGGTGCTGTGTCTGGTGGGCGCGGTGACGGCGGCACTCACAGTGGGCTTGCGCGGCGCAGGGCTGTTGATTGCCTTGCTGACCCTGCCGCTCTACATTCCTGTGTTGATCTTCGGTGCCGGCGCGGTGGAGTCTTACAACGCCGGTCTTGGCGTCGCCGGGCACTTTTCTCTTTTGGGCGCCATGCTCGTGCTCAGTCTGGCGGGCGCCCCGGCAGCGGTTGCAGCGGCGCTGCGTATTTCGGTGGAGTGATGTTTTGAATTTTCCGCAACCATCCGAGGCGCCCCGCGCGAGTCGGCGTATTCAGTGGTTTGCCTTTGCGGCACCACACCGTTTTTATCCACTGGCTGGCAAGCTGGTGCCATGGTTCACGGCCGCCGCTGTGCTGTTGGGCGTCGTGGGCCTGTACATCGGTCTTTGGGTGGCGCCCACCGACGCGCAGCAGGGCGAGGCGTACCGAATCATCTTCGTGCATGTGCCGGCAGCATGGATGTCGATGGTGATTTACCTGGCCATGGCCGGGTGGGCGGGGGTCGGGCTGGTGCTCAATTCGCGCCTCTCGTCCATGATGGCCTGCGCGCTTGCCCCGACAGGTGCCCTGATGACTTTTCTGGCCCTTTGGACGGGCGCCCTGTGGGGCAAGCCCACCTGGGGCACCTGGTGGGTGTGGGATGCGCGTCTCACGTCAGAGCTGGTGCTGCTGTTTCTCTACATCGGCTTCATGGCGCTGCATGGCGCGATTGAAGACGAGCGTCGGGCCGACCGTGCAGCCGGGCTGCTGGCACTGGTGGGCGTGGTGAACGTGCCCATCATCTATTTTTCGGTCAAATGGTGGAACACGCTGCATCAAGGCGCATCGGTCAGTCTGACCAAGGCGCCCAGCATGGCCACGCCGATGCTGCTGGGCATGCTGGTGATGGCATTGGCCTTCTGGATGTATTGCATTGCTGTGGCACTGGCGCGGGTGCGGGTGATCATCCGTGAACGCGAGCGACACGCCGCGTGGACGCGGCAAGCCCACAGCCTGTCGGAGGCCGCATGAGTGAATCTTTGGGCGGTTTCTTGGCCATGGGTGGCTATGGGCTTTATGTGTGGGGCTCTCTCGGCATGTGCGCCGTGACAATGGGCCTCGAGGTGTTTCTGCTGCGCTCCCGGCGCCGCGCGCTGGACCAGCAGGCCCTGCAGTCGTCCGGCCCATCCGCTGCCGATCAACAACCCACCGGAAGCAACGCATGAAGGCAAGACACAAGCGGCTGGTGGCCATCGTCTGCGGACTGTCCGCGCTGGGCATTGCCAGCGCACTGGTGCTCAATGCCTTCCAGAGCAACATGGTGTTCTTTTTCAGTCCATCCCAGATCGCCGCGAAGGAAGCGCCGCGTGAACGCAGCTTCCGGGTGGGTGGCATGGTGCAGGTGGGTAGTGTGGTGCGTGACCCGCAGGGGCTGACGATCCGTTTTGTCGTAACCGACATGGTGCACACCGTGCCAGTGACCTATACCGGGCTGATGCCTGACCTTTTCAGCGAAGGCAAGGGCGTGGTGGCGCAGGGGCGGCTCGACAGCAGTGGTGTGTTCCGTGCCGACCAGGTGCTCGCCAAGCACGATGAAAACTACATGCCGCCTGAAGCTGCCGCCGCGCTGGAGCAGGCGAAATCCTCAGCTGCAACCCCAGCTGCAGCCTCAACTTCAGTTATTTCCGGCACGACTGGAGCCAAACCATGATTTACGAGCTGGGTCATTTCGCGCTGATGCTTGCGCTGGCGGTTGCCTTAGTGCTGGGTGTGCTGCCCTTGTGGGGTGCCCATCGCGGTCATGCACCGTGGATGGCCTTGGCGCGGCCGGCGGCGCTGGGCCAGTTCCTGCTGATTGCGCTGTCGTATGCGGTTCTCACGCATGCCTTCATCACCGATGATTTTTCTGTGCTGCTGGCGGCCCAGCATTCGCACACGGCGCTGCCGCTGATGTACCGCTTCTCTGCGGTCTGGGGCAACCATGAGGGCTCCATCCTGCTGTGGTCGCTGATCCTGGCTGGCTGGACACTGGCGGTGGCGCTGTTTTCGCGGCGTCTGGAGTTGCCACTCGTCTCGCGTGTGCTCGGCGTGATGGGTCTCATCAACTGCGGTTTTCTGCTGTTCACGCTGTTCACCTCCAACCCGTTCGAACGAATCCTTCCTGCACCCATGGACGGCAAGGACCTCAATCCCCTGCTGCAGGACCCGGGCATGGCGATTCATCCGCCCATGCTGTACATGGGCTATGTCGGACTGGTGGTGCCGTTTGCATTTGCCGTGGCGGTGCTGCTGTCCGGCAAGCTCGATGCGGCGTGGGCCCGCTGGTCGCGTCCGTGGACCACTGCCGCCTGGTGCTTTCTCACCTGCGGCATTGCGCTGGGCAGCTTCTGGGCTTATTACGAACTGGGCTGGGGCGGCTGGTGGTTCTGGGACCCGGTGGAGAACGCCTCCTTCATGCCGTGGCTGGTGGCCACTGCGCTGATTCATTCGCTGGCCGTCACTGAAAAGCGCGGCAGCTTCAAGATGTGGACCGCGCTGCTGGCGATTCTGGCGTTTTCGCTGTCGCTGCTCGGCACCTTCATCGTGCGCTCCGGGGTGCTGAGCTCGGTCCATGCGTTTGCGACCGACCCGGCGCGAGGCGTTTTCATCCTGCTGTTTCTTGTGCTGGTCATTGGCAGCTCGCTGGCTCTTTTTGCATGGCGCGCGCCGCGCGTGGGCATGGGCGGGCAGTTCGAGATGGTCTCGCGCGAATCCATGCTGTTGGTCAACAACGTCCTGCTGCTGGTGGCCACCGCTGCCGTGCTGCTCGGCACCCTGTATCCGCTGCTGATTGATGCACTGGGCATGGGCAAGCTGTCGGTGGGGCCGCCGTACTTTACCGCCGTTTTTGTGCCACTGATGACACCGGCGCTGTTCCTGATGGGCGTGGGCCCGATGGCGCGGTGGCGGCAGGCCGAAGTGGGTGATCTCGCCCGCCGCTTGCGCTGGGCCTTTGGCTTGAGTGTGGTGGCCGCAGTGATTGCGATGGTGTGGGTGCAGCAGTGGTCGCCCATGACCGGCCTGGGCCTGTGGCTGGCCGTGTGGATTGCCTGCAGCACCCTGGGCCAGCTGGTGGAGCGGGTTCGTTCCGGTCAATCCACCGGTCTGGTGCAAAGACTGCGCTCCCAGTCGGGAAGTTACTACGGCATGCTGCTGGCGCATTTGGGTGTGGCGGTGTTTGTGGCCGGTGTCACGGTGGTCAGCAGTTTCCAGAGCGAGAGCGATGTGCGCATGGAAGTCGGCGACACGGCCGACGCGGGCGGCTATACCGTCCGTCTGGAAGGCGTACAACTGATCCAGGGCCCCAACTACAGCGCAGCACGCGCGCGCCTGCTTGTGACAAAAGGTGATTCGGTTGTCGGCATGCTCGAGCCAGAGCGGCGCATCTATCTGGTCAGCCGAATGCCGCTGACCGAGGTGGCCATTGACCGCGGCATCTGGCGCGACGTGTATGTGGCGATGGGCGAACCCGTCAGCGCCACGGCGTGGAGCATGCGTATCCACCACAAACCGATGGTGAACTGGATCTGGGGCGGTTGCCTCTTGATGGCGTTGGGCGGTCTGCTGGCCGTGCTTGACAGGCGATACCGCGCGCGCCGCGCGGTGAATCCTGCATCTGCTGGCAACCCCCTGCAGGCAGCCACAGCCGGAGCGGCCGCATGAGCGATACCTCGTCAGTCGCCAAACCCGAAACGCCTGCCCAGCCAGCCGCGGCCACCCGCAACACCGCCAGCCCGATGCGCTGGCTGCCACTGGGAATCTTCGTGGTGCTGATCGGCTTTCTCGCAGCAGGCCTGAGCCTCAAGCCGAAAGAGGTGCCTTCGCCGCTGATCAACCAGCCGTTGCCGGCGTTCAATCTGCCCACGCTCGCACAACCCTCACGCAGCCTGTCGCCGCAAGATCTTCGCGGGCAGGTGTGGGTGCTCAATGTATGGGCCTCGTGGTGTGTGGCATGCCAGTCTGAGCACCCGGTGCTGGTGGATTTCGCAAAACGGAATTCTGTCCCGCTGATTGGCCTCAACTACAAGGACCGCCGCGACGATGCGCTGCGCTGGCTCGGCAAGTACGGTGACCCCTACCGAACTTCGCTGTCGGACACCGATGGCCGCGTCGGCATCGAACTGGGGGTGTATGGCGTGCCCGAGACCTTCGTGATCGATCGCGACGGCGTGATCCGCTACAAGCAGATTGGCGAAGTCACGCCGCAGGTGCTGCGCGACACCATACTGCCGCTGCTGGAGAAGCTCGGTGCCTGATCGCTTCATTGAGTCGTTTCTTCGCAAGCTCTGCGCGCCCCTGGTGCTTCTGTTGGGTTTCGCGGCCTTTTTGATGGCCAGCAATGTCGCAGCAAATACGGCCGTGCCCAATGCTGCCGACCCAGCACTGGAAGCGCGGGTGATGGTGATTGCCGAAGAGCTGCGCTGCCTGGTCTGCCAGAACGAAACGATTGCGGCTTCTCAAGCCGATCTGGCGGTTGATCTGCGCCAGCAAATCCGTGAGCAGCTCAAGCAGGGCCGTACACAAGCGCAGATTCTGGAGTTCATGGCCAAGCGCTACGGCGACTTCGTGCTTTACCGGCCACCTCTGAAGGCCACGACCGTGCTGTTGTGGGTGGGGCCGTTTGTTTTGTTGCTGGTTGGCGGCTGGGCGTTGGTGCGACGTATTCGCCGCCAGCGGCCAGGCGAGGCGCCGGTGCTGAGCAGCGCGGAGATGGCGCGTGCCCAGAAGATGCTGCATGGCAGCGGGGATTCCTGATGATCTGGTTTGTGGTGTGTGGCCTGCTGCTGGTTGCAGTTGTTCTGGCTTTGTTGTTGCCGCCCTTGCTGCGCCGTCCGGCCGATGCGGCTGGCAATGACTCTTCTGCGGCCTTGCCTTCCAGCGCGGGCCTGGCCATCCTCAGGGAGCAGTCGGCGCAACTGGAGGCGGACCACGCGCAGGGTCTGGTATCCGCAGAGCAGTACGCAGTAGCACGCGAGGAACTTGCACGCCGTGCGCTGGAAGAGGCGGGCGACATCGCTTCCTCACCACCTGCTGCTGGCCGGGCAGCGACTGCTTCGAAGCGCTGGCCCACGGTGGTTACCGTGTCGCTGCTGGTGCCTCTGCTGGCAGTCGTTCTGTACGGACAACTGGGCGCACCCGAGGCATTGCAGCCTGCCCCGGTGGCGGCGGCCACGGGCGACGAACCTGTGACGCAAGCCCAGGTCGAAGCCATGGTCACGGCCATGGCTGCGCGTCTGGAGAGCCTGCCACCAGGACAGGCCGACCCCGAGGGCTGGGCCTTGCTGGCGCGCGCCATGGCCGCGCTGCAGCGCTATCCGGACGCAGACCGCGCCTTTGCGCGTGCCATCGAGATGTCCCCGCGTGACGCCCAGTTGCTGGCCGACCGTGCCGACCTTCTGGCCCTGATGCAAGGCGGAAAAAGTGCGGGTGAACCGACCCGCCTTGTGGACAAGGCACTGGCGTTGGACCCGAAAAACCTCAAGGCACTGGCGCTGGCAGGAAGTGCCGCTTTTGAGCGCGCTGATTTCGCTGCTGCCATTGGTTTCTGGCAGCGTGCCCGCGAACTGGCGCCCCCCGGCAGTGAATTTGCCAATGGTCTGGACCGCAGTCTGGAGGCTGCGCGCAGCAGCGCCGGGCAGGTGGCCACAGCACCGGCAAGCCCGTCAGCCAAAGACGCGAAAGACACCAGGAGTGCCATCGCCGAGGCCAGTGATCGCGCCACACCGCCCAAGGGCGACGCCGCATCAGCCGTCAGCGGCATGGTACGGCTGGCCCCTGCACTGGCGTCGCGCGTCGGACCGGGTGACACCCTGTTTGTGTTCGCCCGTGCGGCGCAGGGCCCGCGCATGCCGCTGGCCATTTTGCGGCTCAAGGCCAGTGAGTTGCCGGTGCGTTTCACACTCGATGACCAGCTCGCGATGTCGCCTGATCTGCGTCTGTCGCGGTTCCCCGAGGTGGTGGTGTCAGCCCGCATTTCCCGATCGGGCGAGGCCCTGCCTCAGTCAGGTGATCTGGTGGGGCAGAGCAGCCCGGTCAAGCTCGGTGCGCGTGGCATCGAGCTGACCATCAATCAGGTGCAGCCCTGAAGTAACGCTGCCGCACCACGTCGGCCACCAGTTGCGGCTGCTCTTCGTGCGCCAGATGCCCGAGCCCGGGCAACCTGGTGAGGCTGGAGCTCAGATTTTTCGGTAGCCGTGCGAGTACCCTGTCGGCCTGCGACGGCGGCACGGTGCGGTCGTTGGTGCCAACCACCAGATCCAGTGGCGTCTGCAGCCGCGTCAAGCGTTCCGCCAGCGTTTCGAGGTCCCAGTTGGCCATCATGCCCAGTGCGCCCGCCGCATGGCCCGGGCTGGCCACCAGACGCCCGTAGAGCGCCGTTCCCTCGGCATCGAGCGTGGATCCCGTGCTGTCGATCAGTCGTTTCACGACCGACGGCTGCGTGGCGCGCGAAGCGAAGTAACGAGGCACGAACTGGGTGCCAGCCATCAGCTTGGCCACTGGAGAAAACAGCTGGCCAGCCAAGCCACTGAGCGGCAGCAGTGCGGCATTCAGGCCAACGATGCCGCGCGGTGCCATCAGGCCGTCAAGCGCCATGCGCACGCCCACCGCAGCGCCGGCCGAGTGGCCAATCACGAGCGCAGGTGACAGGTTCAGTGCGCCCAGCAAGGCCGAAACAGCCTGCGCCATGCCGGGTAATGACAGCTGCGGCGACGACGCGCCATCGGCGGGCATGCCGGTGAAGCCGTGCCCCGGCAAATCCAGCGACAGCACATCGGCATCCGCCCTCAGCAGTGGCGCCAGGCCACGCCATGAATGGGTGGACGAGCCGGTGCCGTGCAGCAGCAGGATCAGTGGCGCGGGTCCGGGTGCGTCCGCGTCGCGCGCCCAGCGCTGCACATGCCAGCGCAACTGCGCCGCTTCAACAAACTGGCTGGCCTCGCGGTGGGGCCAGTCGTGCCCGTCGCGGTCCCAGTCGAGGCGCTCGTGCATGACTTCAGCGCGATGAGGTGGTGGTGCCCTGCGCAGCTTGCACCGCACGCGACAGCTGCCGCTCACCGCCATAAGGCATGGGCACATAGGTGGCGCCCATGGCTTCGGCCAGCGTCCGGGCGGTGGCGTGCGGTTGTGCCGAGGTGTCGATCAGCAGCGTGGTCAAGCCGGCCAGTTTGAATTCGCGCGCGGCCAGCAGGGCATCCTGTCCGGCCTGCTTGCGGCCGGGTGTTCCGTCGCGTGCAATGTTGGCGCGGCCGTCGGTGAGCAGCACCACAACCGGTGTCTCGCCTTGCCGGCCGATCTGCTGCGCGAGCTCACGCGCCGCGTCCATGCCGGCGGCCAGCGGGGTTCCACCGCCTCCCGGTAGGGCGGCGAGGCTGCGTTTGGCACGCGCCAGTGAGCGCGTGGGCGGCAGCAGCACCTCGGCGCCTGTGGCTCGAAAAGCAATCACAGCGACGCGGTCGCGCCGCACATAGCAGTCGGCCAGCAGCAGCTCGACGGCACCCTTGGCTTCGGCCAGCCGGTGCAGAGCCGCAGAGCCTGATGCATCGACCACAAACAGCGTGGTGGTCGGGCGGTTCTGCCGGTAGCGCATGACATGGAAATCCTCACGGCGCACCTGGATGCGGCGTATGGACGGCAGTGTTGGCGGGGTTGGGGTCGCAATGCCCGCCGGAGGCTGGCGCAATTTCTGCCATGGCGCTGCCGCGCGCAGAGTGTCCAGCACATGCAGGCGCGCGCCGTTGCGCGGCTCGCCGCGCCGTGTGCCGATGGGTCGACCACGGCGCAGGTTTTTGTCTGCAGCACCGGCGCCACTGCCTTTGGCTGCGCTGGTGCGCACCTGACCGGCTTTGAGGGCTGTCAGCAAGCCTGGCGGGATGGCGGCCAGTGCGGCCTGCACGGCCATTTCCTGCAGCGCGTGCTCCAGATCGGGCGGGGTCTGATCTTCATCGGCCGTGTCATCCGGCTTGAGGTCCATGTCTGCCGGTGGAGGCGGTGCGTCCTCGGCTGTGGCGTTGTCGGGCGGCGGGCTATCGTGCGGCTCTTGCGTGTCAGCGTCGTCGGCGTCGTCGTTCTCGTTTTCTTCGGAGGCCGACGCGGGGAGTCGCGTGGCGCGTGGGCCCAGCACCAGGCGCGCAGCGAGTGCCGTGTGTTCGGCATCGACCTGCGTGGCACCGGTCAGCGCTGCTGCTGCCCTGGCCGCGCGCAGGGCCAGCGAAGGCGCGCGCATGGACGCAATGCCGAGCACCACCGCTGTGCTGCACAACGCTTCAATGGTGTCTTGCCCACACGTCACCGAGGGCAGCAGGGCCCGGGCGGCATCGATGTCGGTGCGCTGCCATTGGTCATCGCCCACGGTACCGGCGCTTTCAAAGCGTTCATCCAGCACGCAGTGGAAGGCCAGCCGGTCCAGCAATGCGGCGGAGACGGTTTCCTCATCGTTCAAGCCTTCGTCGAACGCGACGACGGCCAGCCGGGCGGGGCGGCGTTGTGTGAGCCCATCGCGCTCCAGAACCACTTCACCATGGTCCAGCACGGCAGCCAGGTGCGCGGCCGTACTGGCCGGTGCACGTTCGGCCATGCTGAGAAGGACCACACCGCCATCGGCACGGGCCAGCAGACCCTGCTGTGCGATGGCCCGGCCGGCATGCAGCGTGGCGGCGAGATCCAGCCCGCCGAGTAGTGCGGATTCGGTGGCACTGAGGGGAATGCGTTGCACGGGTGCGCCCGAGGGCAGCAGGGAGCGCAGCAGCTCTGTCCACTCTGTGCGCAGGTCGCTGGCGGGTCCACGCAGGGCGGCGCCGCCAAGACCCGTCGGGTCTATGGCCAGCAGCGCTGCCACCAGCGCGGTGTCAGGGGTCATGAGCCCAGCAGTTCGGCCACGGCGCGTTCCACACGCACGGTGGAGCCGGCATCATCGAGCGGATTGCGGCGCAGGCGGTGGCGCAGCGCCGGGCCCGACACCTTGCGCAAGTGCGAGTCATTCACCGCCGCGTCGCCCTGCAGTGCGGCCAGCGCGCGGGCCGCGCGGATCAGCGTCATGTCGCCGCGCAGGCCGTCGGTGCCCAATGCCATGCAGAGCTCGGAGGCCCGCTCTCGCGCTGCATCGGGAATCTTCACGTTGTCCAGTCGCTTGCGTGCCGATACCAGCTTGCGGCGGGTGCGGTCGCCTTCTTTTTTCCATACTTCGGCAAAGCCGGCCGGGTCTTGTTCGAAGGCATCGCGGCGCTTCACCACTTCGATACGGCTGGCCAGATCGCCCGGGGTACGCACTTCAACCGACAGGCCAAAGCGGTCCAGCAGTTGCGGACGCAACTCGCCTTCTTCGGGGTTGCCGCTGCCCACCAGCACGAAGCGGGCCGGGTGCCGCACGCTCAGGCCTTCACGCTCCACCACGTTCTCGCCGGAGGCGGCCACGTCGATCAGCAGGTCCACCAGATGGTCTTCCAGCAGGTTCACCTCATCGATATAGAGAAAGCCGCGGTTGGCGCGGGCCAGCAGCCCGGGCTCGAAGGCCTTCACGCCTTGCGACAGCGCACGCTCCAGATCGAGGGCGCCGACCACGCGGTCCTCGGTGGCACCCAGGGGCAGGTCCACCACTGGTACAGGCACCAGATGGGTCTTGACCGGTTTGCCGGAGGCTTTCAGCGCAGCGCACTCTTCGCAGCAGGGCTGTCCTTCGGTTGGATCGCAGCCATAGCGGCAGCCGACCACAGCGCGCATCGGTGGTAGCAGCGCTGCCAATGCCCGAACGGCGGTGGACTTTCCCGTGCCGCGGTCTCCCAACACCAGAATGCCCCCGATGCGGGAGTCCACGGCGGCGATCAGGATCGCCAGCTTCATTTCGTCCTGCCCCACGATCGCTGAAAAAGGAAATGTATTTGCCATATCAATTTGAGTATTGCACAGGGCGGCGCGCCTTTTCAGCGGGATAGTACTGAAATACAGGGCGCAGGCTGCACGGCCGGCTGCGTACAGCCGCAAGTGAGACGAGGGGCGTCAGGGGCGCTGAGAGTCGGACGCCTCGGGTGCCTTGTGCTTGCGGGCCTGGGCCTCGTCGGCCAGCCGTTTGGCTTTGGCCTGCTTGACGTCGTGGAGTTGCCAGAACCCCCAGGCAATTACAACGATGAAGATGCCCAGTTCAAGCCATATACCCATGGTGGTGCTTTCTGCAATGTGGTGCGTGCCCGTCGCTGGCCGCTAACTTCCGATATTTGCCTTGGACTTTCCGTGAGCGTGCTGGAGTTGTCAAGGCAAGGCTGTTGTCACCTTGTCAAAATCAGCGGGAACAGCGGCATTTGGGGAGGCGCTTTCAGGCCGAATCCCTCACAATCGTGCTGATGAATGCTTCCCCCACGTCCACGCCAAGCCTTACCGATGCGGCACCTTCATGGTTACCGCCAGACGACATCGACCGTCACACGCTGCACAACGAGGTGCATGCCCGGCCCACCGCCCGGATTCATCTGCCTGCGCTGGTGGTGTACGTCGCGGTACTCAACGAGGGCGTCAGCCGCGAAGACGAGTGCAGACACCTGCGCCGCCTGCCGGGTCAGGAGGCGCTGACGACGGACGACCTCGCGCTGAATTTCCTGCGTTTGCGGCTCGACCACTACACCATGAAGTGGGAGCGCCACACCGAGTTCACGCGTTACTCCATCGTGCAGCCCTTGCCCGAAGGCGCGATGCTCGGCGCCGTCAATCCCGACCTGTTGCAGGGCCTGCTGATCAATCTGCAGTGGCTGCGCGAGATTCCGGGGAAGACCATAGCAGCGATCTTGATGGGCATGGTGCCAGGCGATTTGCAGACCCCCGAGCAGACCCTGGCTGCGGCCCGTGCGTGGCTGGGCAATACCCCGTCCACTGCATCGGTGCTCGGGCGAAACGGTCATTCCTGGGCGGTGAGTGACTTTCTGCTGCGGCCCGATGGCTTCGAGCGCATTCTGGTGGTGGCACCGCCGGACACGATGGATACCCGTGCGGGGCGCGTGTCGCAGCGCGTGCTGGAACTGGAAACCTATCGCCTGATGGCCTTGCGCGGCCTGCCGGTGGCCAAGCAGCTCGGGCCCATGCTGTCGCAATCCGAAAAGGCGCTGGCCGACATCATGGCGAGCCTCGAGAACAAGGCGGCTTCTGACCAAGATTTGCTGGACACGCTGGTTTCACTGGCCGCCCGGGTGGAGCGCGCCACCGCTGAACACGTTTACCGATTTTCAGCCACACGCGCCTACAACGAGCTGGTGGCGCAGCGCATTACGGAGCTGCGCGAACGCGCGATTCCCGGCACGCAGACCATGGGCGAGTTCATGCAGCGTCGGTTGTCGCCAGCGATTGCAACCGTTGCGGCAACCGCGCAGCGCCTCACTTCGTTGTCGGAGCGTGTGGCCCGCACCAGTGCGCTGCTCCGCACGCGGGTCGACATCGCGACCGAGGTGCAGAACCAGCAGTTGCTCGAAAAACTCACACGCGGGCAGGAACTTCAGCTCCAGCTCCAGACCACGGTGGAAGGCCTGTCGATTGCGGCCATCTCGTACTACGTGGTCAGCCTGCTGCTGTATGGCGGCAAGGCGCTGAACGCGGCGGGGTTTCCCATTAACCCCGAGATGGCTGCCGGTGCATCGGTCCCGCTGGTGTTGTGGGTGGCATGGACGGCGACCCGGCGCATCCACAAGCGCCTGCAACCGGTTGATCGCAAATAGTCGATTTCAGAGCGACTGACCTCAGTTCACCATCACCAGCTTGCCCTTGACGCCGCGCGAGCCCATGTGGGCATAGGCGGCCTTGAGCTCGGCCATCGGCATGGTCCGGTCAATCACCGGTTTGATCTTCCCCCGGGGATACCAAGTGGCCAGTTCGTGCATCATTGCCGCGTTGGCCTCTGGCTCGCGCTTGGCGAAGTCGCCCCAGAACACGCCCACGATGGACGCGCCCTTGAGCAATGGCAGGTTCAGCGGCAGCGCTGGAATCGGCCCCGAGGCAAAACCCACCACCAGATAGCGGCCGCGCCAGGCGATGGAGCGGAAGGCCGGCTCGGTGAAATCGCCGCCCACCGGGTCGTAGATGACATCCGGCCCTTTGCCTGCGGTGAGGGCCTTGATCTCGTCGCGCAGGTTGCTGCGGCTGTAGTTGATGGTGGCATCGGCGCCAATCGACTGGCACAGCGCGCATTTCTCGTCGGTCGAGGCTGCAGCAATCACACGCGCACCCACCGCCTTGGCGATCTGGATGGCAGCGGTGCCCACTCCGCCGGCAGCGCCCAGCACCAGTACGGTTTCGCCCGCCTTGAGCTGCGCACGATCCACCAGCGCATGCCATGAGGTCGCGTAAATCATGATGAACGCGGCTGCGTCCACAGGCGGAAACCCCGGGGGCAGCGGCATGCACAGGGCGGCAGGGGCAATGGTGTGGGTGCCAAAGCCGCCGGTGCCCGAGAGGCAGGCCACGCCCTGACCGACCTGCAGATGTTTCACCCCTTCACCGACCGCCCGCACCACGCCAGCGTATTCCGATCCCGGCACAAAGGGCAGGGGCGGCTTCATCTGGTATTTGTTCTGCACGATCAGCAGGTCGGGGAAGTTCAGGCTTGCGGCCTGAATCTCCACAAGCACCTCCCCCGCCTTTGGCTGGGGCGTGGGCACTTCTTTCCAGGTCAGGGCATCAACGCCAGTCGGGTTGTCACAAATCCAGGCATGCATGGGGTGTCTCCGTGGTCTCAAAATCGAAGTTTCGCTTCGCATCATAGGCACGGGCAGGCGCCCACCGCTTGCCCTTTCAGCGAAGTCTGTCGCGGCGGCGACCGTAAAATGCACGCATGAAAATTCTCATCTGCAACGACGACGGTTACCAGGCCAGCGGCATCATCGCCCTGTATGAAGCGCTCAAGACCCTCGCCGATGTGGAAGTGGTGGCCCCCGAGCAGAACAATAGCGCCAAATCGAATGCGCTGACCCTGCATTCGCCGATGTATGTGCACACCGCCGCCAACGGCTTTCGCTACATCAATGGCACACCAGCCGACTGCGTGCACATTGCGCTCACCGGGCTGCTGGGTTACCGGCCTGATCTGGTGGTGTCCGGCATCAACAACGGCGCCAACATGGGCGACGACACGATTTACTCCGGCACCGTGGGTGCGGCCATGGAGGGCTATCTGTTTGGCATTCCAGCGATTGCCTTTTCGCAGACCGAAAAAGGCTGGGCCTACATCGACGTTGCCGCGCAACGTGCCCGCGAGCTGGTGCAGCAACTGATGCCTTCACTGGAAGCGGTCGCCCATGGCGCGCAGCCCACGCTGGCCCCCTGGCTGCTGAACGTCAATATTCCCAACTTGCCCGATGACCAGATCAAGGGCGTGAAGGTGGCGCGGCTTGGCCGCCGGCATGCGGCAGAGCGTGTCATCACCCAGACCAGCCCGCGCGGCGAGACCATGTACTGGATCGGTGGCGCCGGCCCTGCCAAAGAGGCGGGTGACGGCACTGATTTCCACGCCACGTCGCAGGGCTTTGTGTCGATCACGCCGCTGCACGTGGACCTGACCGACCACGAGCGCCTGCCGTACTGGACCGAGACGGCGGCGCGGCTCACATCGACTCACACCTCAGCGCCTCTGTGATGAAGCCGGTTTCCAAGCCGCCTGCGGCGCCTGCGACCACCAAAACCGTCGGCACAACGGCCAAGGCTTCCACGTCGGCCAGCGGGACGAATCGGCCGGGTTTTCCGGTGCGGCTGAATCCTTCGGCCGGCATACCGTCGGCAACCAAGCCCGTCGCTGGCAGAACCCAGCCGGTACCTGCAGCTGTGGCCAAGACCTTGGCCAAACCCTTGGCTCCGGTCACGCCCGGTGGCGTGGGGCTGGATTCGCTGGCCGTGCGCGCACGCATGGTGCAAAAACTGGCGGCGCAGGGTGTGGCAGATGCCCGCGTGCTGGCGGCGATGGGTGCGGTTGAGCGTCACCGTTTTGTCGATACCGCTCTGGTGAATCAGGCGTATGAAGACACCAGCCTGCCGATCGGGCTGGGGCAGACCATCTCAAAACCCAATGTGGTGGCCCGCATGCTGGAGCTGTTGCGCGCCGGCTTGCCGGCGGGGGGCTCGGGCAAGCTCGGGCGCGTGCTGGAAATCGGCACGGGGTGCGGCTACCAGGCAGCAGTGCTGAGTCACCTGGCCAGCGAGGTCTACAGCATTGAGCGGCTGCGCGGCCTGCACGACAAGGCGCGCGAGAACCTGCGCACACTGCGGCTGCCCAATGTGCACCTGCTGTTTGGCGACGGCATGGAGGGCTATGCCAAGGGTGCGCCGTATGCGGCCATCATTGCGGCTGCGGGTGGCGAGGCCATTCCGTCCGCGTGGATAGAGCAGCTGGCTGTCGGTGGTCGCTTGGTGGCACCGCTGCAGGCGGCCACCGGCAAGCAGGCTTTGGTTGTGGTGGACAAGACGCCCGAGGGCATCCGACAGACCTTGCTGGAGGCCGTTCATTTTGTGCCTTTAAAATCGGGCATCAGCTGAGTCGATCCCGGTTGCAGTGCTTGCTTGCCCTGCGTCACTGCGGAAAGCGTCTGCAGCGCCCGTGTTTTGCGGGCTGTTCCCCCACTCTTCAGATGGAAGTCGAAAGCACCCATGAATCAAACGGCACCGTCCTGTAGCCTCACCCCTGTTTTTGGCGCTCCCCGGTCCGCCGGCGGCAATCGTGCGTATTTTTCTGGCTTATCGCGCTGGAGCGGCTTCGGCGTGGCCTTGCTCGCAGCGGCACTGTTGGCTGGATGCGGGGCACGCGGCTCACTGGCACCCGTGGAAGACCGAGGCACTGGCGCAGCGCGGCAAGGCACCGGCGCTGTGGACACTGGCAGTGTCAAGCAGCTTCCCGGCTTTGAGAACGCTGGCAAGCCCGGGTACTACGCCGTCCGTCCCGGTGACACCCTGATCCGCATCGGTCTGGACAACGGCCAGAACTGGCGTGACATCGTCCGCTGGAACAACCTGGAAAATCCGAACATCATCGAGGTCGGGCAGGTCCTGCGCGTGATACCTCCCAATGAGAACACCGCTGTTGTCACGCGGCCGGTGACGTCCGGCACAGTCAACAACACCAACCAGGCGCCCGCTCAGGCGGCACCTGCGAACAATCCACCGCCAGCGCAGCCCGCCGCGCCCTCCGGCGACGAGGACCTGGCGTGGATCTGGCCCGCGCAGGGCACCTTGCTGGCCGGCTTTGACGAGGCCAAGAACAAGGGCTTTGACATCAGCGGCAAGGCTGGCGACCCGGTGGTGGCCTCGGCCGATGGCCGTGTGGTCTATGCCGGTGCCGGCCTGCGCGGTTACGGCAATCTGATCATTCTCAAGCACAACAACACTTTCCTGACTGCCTACGCCCACAACCAGACCTTGCTGGTCAAGGAAGACCAGTCGGTCAAGCGCGGCCAGAAGATTGCCGAAATGGGCAACAGCGACACCGACCGTGTGAAGCTGCACTTTGAAATCCGCCGCCAGGGCAAGCCGGTGGATCCGGCCAAATACCTGCCGGCCAAGTAAGTCCGCGCGATGTGATCGCGCTGCAAGGCCCGCACCTGCGGGCCTTTTGCGTTCCTGAGCAGAATTTTTTGCGTGTCTGCTGCACGGGTGCCTGGGACTTACCGTCCCCACTCTGACCCGCGCTGGGCCACAGAGCCCCATACCGAACTGAGACAATGCCTCAATGACAGAAGACGACGTTAGCACGCAGAGTCCCGCCACCACCGAATACGCCCCTGACATCCTTCAAGTGGAGTCACTGGACATCGAAGCGCAGGGCATTGCACACCGCGCCGATGGCAAGGTGGTGTTCATTGAAGGTGCCTTGCCCTTCGAGCGCGTCACCGCCAATGTGTACCGCAAGAAAAGCAGTTTTGAAAAAGCCGTGGTGATGGCGATTCACCGCGAATCGTCGCAGCGTGTGGTGCCGGCGTGTCCGCATTTCGGCCTGCACACCGGGGCCTGCGGTGGCTGCAAGATGCAGCACCTGCATGCTGGCGCGCAGGTGGCGGTGAAGCAGCGTGTGCTCGAAGACAATCTGCAGCACATCGGCAAGGTCAAGGCCGACAACCTGCTGCGGCCCATCGAGGGGCCGGCTTGGGGCTATCGCTACCGGGCACGCCTGTCGGTGCGCTTTGTGCGCAAGAAAAACGCGGTGCTGGTCGGCTTTCATGAGCGCAAAAGCAGCTACGTTGCTGATATGCAGCAGTGCCCGGTGTTGCCAGCGCATGTGAGCGCCATCCTGCTGCCGCTGCGCACATTGATCGGCACCATGGATGCGCGCGAGACTGTGCCGCAGATCGAACTGGCCTGCGGCGACCACGTGACCGCACTGGTGCTGCGCCACATGGCGCCCCTGAGTGAGGCCGACAAACAGCGTCTGCGCGACTTTGCGGCGCAACACGCGGGGCTGCAGTGGTGGGTGCAGCCCGGTGGGCTCGACACCGTGGCCTTGCTCGACCCGGCTGTCGGCAGTTCGGCAGACCTCAGCTACGGCCTGCCAGAGTTCGGCATCACCATGCCGTTTCGCCCCACCGATTTCACTCAGGTCAATCCGCACATCAATCAGGTGCTGGTGTCGCGTGCGCTGCGCTTGCTGGCCGTGCAGTCGCACGAGCGGGTGATCGACTGGTTTTGTGGACTGGGCAATTTCACGCTGCCGCTGGCTACGCGTGCCCGCGAAGTGCTAGGCATCGAGGGCAGCGAGGCGTTGGTGGCGCGCTCGCGGGAGAACTTTGCGAAGAACCGTGCCGCCTCAACCGCGCGGGGAGCGCTGGCCACCACGGCGTTTGTGGCCCGCAACCTGTTCGAGATGACACCAGCCATGCTGGTAAAAGACGGCCGTGCGGACAAGTGGCTGGTCGACCCGCCCCGGGAAGGCGCTTTCGAGTTGTTCAAGTCGCTGGCCGCGCTGCAGCGGCAGATGAGCACCGGCGTGCCCTGTGACGACGGCGACCAGCAGCAAAGCCTGGCTCTGGGCGACTGGGTGCCGCCTCAGCGCATTGTGTATGTGAGCTGCAACCCGGCCACGCTGGCGCGCGATGCTGGCGTACTGGTGGAGACCGGGGCCTGGCGTTGCTCGGCTGCGGGTGTGGTGAACATGTTCCCGCACACGGCGCATGTGGAAAGCATTGCCGTGTTTGACCGCATCGAGTCCCCGACCGCCTGAGTCTGTTGCGTCGAGCGGCCAAAGAGAGCAGCCAAAGAAAAAGGGCCCGAAGGCCCTTTTTTTGCGAGTGCGGTGCACTGACCGTTTATTCGCGGTCGCCGCCGGCAATGCCCAGCAGGGCCAGCAGCGCCTGGAACACGTTGAAGATGTCCAGGTAGAGGGCCAGCGTGGCGCTGATGTAGTTGGTCTCGCCGCCGTCCAGGATGCGCTTCAGGTCATACAGCATGTAGGCGCTGAAAATGCCGATCACCGCCACCGAGATGGCCATCATGCCGGCGGTGGAGCCCACAAACACGTTGATGATGCTGCCGACCATGACCACCATGGCGCCAACAAACAGCCACTTGCCCATGCCGGACAGGTCGCGCTTGATGACAGTGGAGAGGGAGGCCATCACGAAGAACACGCCAGCCGTGCCGCCCATGGCGGTCATGATGAGTTCGGAGCCATTCTTGAAGCCCAGAATCATGCCGATCATGCGCGAGAGCATGAGGCCCATGAAGAAGGTGAAGGCCAGTAGCACGGGCACGCCCGCTGCCGAGTTCTTGGTTTTCTCGATGGCAAACATGAAGCCGAATGCGCCGGCGAGGAAGACGATCAGTCCGAGGCCGCCGGACAGCGAGCTCGTGATGCCGGTTGCCACACCGATCCAGGCGCCCAATACGGTGGGCAGCAGGCTCAGTGCCAGCAGCCAGTACGTGTTGCGCAACACCCGATTGCGTTGTTCCGCCGAGACAGCAGAACCGTAGCCAGCCGGGTCGAGGGTTTGAATGTTGTCGCTCATGAACATGATCTCCAGATAGCCTGCATATGCGGGCAACTGGATTTTAGGGTGCAGACCCCTGATTTCAAGTAATCACCCCATGACACCCCCTACTTTTTGTAAGGGTTCCATAAGCTGCATTGCACCCAATGAAACCGGTAGGGGTGCCCGAATGTGCGTATGCTCATGGGTTTGTCGCAATTCCCTGCAGCAATTTCTTACCTTTATTCATCACCATGAAATCCAAAGCATTTCTCGAATCCGCCGACGTGAAAACCATCGTGGCCGCCGCCGAAGCGGAAGCCCTGAAGAACAACTGGGCGGTCACCATTGCCGTGGTGGACGACGGCGGCCACCTGCTGCATTTGCACCGACTGGACGGAGCGCCCGCCATTTCTGCCCATATTGCCCCTGCAAAAGCCCATACCGCAGCGATGGGCCGGCGTGAAAGCAAGATCTACGAAGACACCATCAACGGCGGCCGGACCTCTTTCCTGTCGGCTCCGCTGCTCAGCGGCATGCTCGAAGGCGGCGTTCCCGTCATGAAGGATGGCCACTGCATCGGCGCCGTTGGTGTGAGCGGTGTGAAGTCGACCGAAGACGTGCAGATTGCGCGGGCTGGTCTGGCTTCCATCGGCCTCTGAGCGCCGCAGCGGGAGGCTGCAGACGCGATCCGACGCTGTTGGTATTGGTTCCCCATGAAAAAAGCCGGCTTTCAGGCCGGCTTTTTCGTGGGCGGTGCAATCGCGTAGTGACGGGCTCACTTGGTCAGGATCAGCTTGCCCAGTCGCGTGGTTTGCAGGCGGTACAGCGCGCCGTTGTGGCTGATGTCCACCGCTTTTTGGCCGCGCAGGATGTCTGTGCTGTCCACCGCCGCAGGCGCCTGTCCACGTGCCGGGCGGCCGTTCGGGGGCTGCACGGGGGCGTTGGCAGCTTGCGGGATCAGCAGTGAAGGGGCGAGGGACATGGGCATGGTTGATGGGAAGGTGTGTGACAGCAGATGTATTTTTGTGCAGTTATTAAATGATAACCATTCGCATTTAAAAGTCAAGTGAACTGGGGCAAACGCAGTCAGTCAATGGCTTGCTGTGTTCAGGGCGCTGGTTCGGTGATGAAGCCGATTTTTCGCAGGCCCGCCCGCTGGGCTGCGGCCATGGCTTGGGCCACACGCTCGTAGCGCACCGCCTTGTCGCCGCGGATGTGCAGGTCGGGCTGCGGGTTTTGCGCTGCTGCGGCCTGCAGTCGGGCTGGCAGGGCGTCATCGGCCACCGGCGTGTCGTTGAGGAAGTAGCTGCCTGAGGCGTCGACGCTCAGGCGCAGCGTGTCGGGCTGGATGTTCTGCGCCGCGCTGCTGGCGCGGGGCAGGTCAATGTTGACGGAGTCCTTCATCACCGGAATCGTGATGATGAAGATGATGAGCAGCACCAGCATGATGTCCACCATGGGTGTCATGTTGATCTCGTTCATCACCTCGTCGGTGTCGTCCTGGGTGCCAAAGGCCATTGTGTGCTCCTGGGTGGCCGTTGGATCAGGCGGACTTGATGGGGACAATCTGGGCGGAACCACCCGACCCACTGGTTCCACTCGATCCGTTCGAACCCACGCGGGCGCCGGTCACAAAGTAAGCATGCAGGTCGTGCGCAAAGCGGCTGAGCTTTTGCAGCACGCCCTTGTTGCCACGCACCAGGGCGTTGTAGCCCAGCACGGCCGGAATCGCCACGGCCAGGCCCAGCGCCGTCATGATCAGCGATTCGCCAATCGGTCCGGCGACCTTGTCGATGGTGGCCTGGCCCGCCGCGCCGATGGCGAGCAGCGCATGGTAGATGCCCCACACCGTGCCGAACAGGCCGACGAAGGGCGCGGTGGAACCCACCGAGGCAAGGATGGCCAGACCCGACTGCAGCTTGCCAGTGAACTCGTCGATCACATTGCGCAGGGTGCGTGTGACCCAGTCGCTCACATCCAGCGTGTCGTGCAACTGCGCCTTGGTCTGGCGGTGGTGCAGCGTGGCCTCACGGCCCTGCTGGGCCAGTTGGCGGAACGGGTTCGCAGGGTCGCTGCCCAGCGCGGCCAGGCCTGCGGCAAAGTCTTCGCTGTGCCAGAAGGCTTCTGCGGCTTGCGACATCTTTTTGTAGCGTAGCAGGTCCAGCGTCTTGATGATGATGACCATCCAGGAGGCCAGCGACATCGCCAGCAGCAGCAGGGCCACGCCGCGTGTGACCATGTCGCCCTGGCTCCAGACGTTGGCAAGGCCAAATTGTGAGTTCATGAATCGTTGCTCCAAAGTTCAAATATCAGGGTGGTTCAGTTCGGCGGGTGCTGGAAGGTGGCCCGCTCAGGGGCTGCTTCGCAGCTGCCAGCGGATCGGGACATGGAAGGCCATCGCCTCCGGCACGCCGTTGCGTTTGCCGGGCACATAACGCCAGCGCATCACGGTGTCGTAAGACGCCTTGTCCAGCCGTGCAAAGCCGCTGGAGCTGACCAGTTCGGCACGCTGTGCCCGGCCATCGGTGCCTATCCAGACCTTGTAGATCACGTTGCCCTGTTCGCCCAGCCGCTCGCTCAGGGGCGGGTAGGGGGGCTTGGGGTTTTGCAGGTAGTCGGCATCGCTGGAAGGCAGTTGCACCACGGCCGCCGTGCCTGCGGCACTGGCACTGCCGGTAGTCGCTGTCGGTGGCGCAGCCACGGCAGGCGCTGCGGCGGTACTGCCGGGATTGGATGGCTCCGCAGCGGCGGGTGCTGGCACAGGGGCAGGTTCTGAATCGGTGATGGCCAGGGGCTGCGGCGCTGTGGGGGGGCGGGCCGCTGGGACGGCCGGCTTGCGTTTTTCCGTCACGGGGGCAGCCGGCGCGGCGGCGGGCTGTGGCGGCGCTGGGGTTGCCGCAGGCGGCGTCACCCATTGCCCGATCAGCGCCACCGGCACCACCAGCTCTGCCGTGCGCATCAACAGACCGTTCTGCAGCGCCCACAGTACGCCGACATGCAGACCAACCACCGCCAGCGCGATAGTGCCATTGCGCCCCACGGGCCATGCGCGGCCTGCGGGCGGTTGGGGTCGGTGCGAGAGTGCAGAGTTCATTGATGCAGGGGTCCATCGATCCATGGGCTCAAGGCGAGTGGGCTGCATTCAGCGCTGCAGGATCCAGAACGTGGCGCCCACCACCAGCACCAGGCTCATCATCAGCGCGTCCATCAGCAGGCCGCCTGCAGGCGTTGAGCGGTGCGGCGGACGGCTCGGCTCCAGCCATTATCTTGCAGGGCGTGTTGGAGGGAAATGGGGCACGGGACAGGCATGGTCAGCTCCTTGTTAGGTAAAAAGTGAAACGGCGTCGGTACCGGGGTGTCGACATGCGGCTCATACCGTTGCCCACATCCGCAGCAGGTTGTGATAGCAGCCGGTGAGCCGGACCACTTCGGGGCTTTCACCCGGCGCTGTGTCTGTGCTCGCGGCGGCGGTCTGCATTTCCTTGCGGCGCAGGGCGGTGATGGCCATGTCCATGTCGTAGAGCAGGCGGCGCTGGGCGTCGTGGCGCACCATGCTTTCAACCCAGAAAAAACAGGCCAGGCGTTCGCCGCGTGTCACCGGCTCCACCCGGTGCACCGAGGTGCCGGGGTACATGACCAGGTCACCCGCATCGAACTTGATGCGCTGCTCGCCGTAGGTGTCCTGCACGACCAGCTCGCCGCCGTCGTAGCTGGTCGGGTCGCTGAGGAACAACGTGCACGAGATGTCGGTGCGCACATGCCGGGCCGTGGCGGCATGGGTGCGCACCGCGTTGTCGATGTGGTCGCCGAAATGATTGGCAGCTCCGCTGTAACGGTTGAAGAGTGGCGGGTACACCGACCGGGGCAGCGCACCGGTCACGAACATCGGGTGGCGGGCCAGTGCCACCGATACCAGATGCCGTGCCTGCTGCGCCGCCGGCAGGTCTTCCGGCAATTGCTGGTTGTTCTTCACCGCGCCGCTCTGGCTGCCTGCCGTGAGGCGGCCATCGGCCCAGTCGGCGCCGAGCACGAGCTCGCGCACTTGCGCCAGTTCGTCGGGTGTGAGGACCTGATGGATTCGCAGCAGCATGGTGGCGGCTTCAGAACTGGCTGGTGAGCGTCACGCGCACGCTGCGCTCGGGCCCTGGCGCTGCAAAGCCGCGATAGAGCGTGTTGTAGTAAACCTTGTTGAACAGGTTGTCGATGTTCAGCTTCACCGTGTTGGCGGCATTGACGCGGTACTCGACCAGCGCGTCGGCTTTCACATAACCGGGCGCACGGTTGGTGGAGGTCACGCTGTTGGCGGGTTTGTTCTGGCTGACGGCGGTGAAGCCGCCGCCGATGCGCCAGCGGTCGTCAATGCGCCAGGTGGTGAACAGAGTGGCCTGACGGCTGGGGCTGAGGCCCGGGTTCTGGCCCACCTCGGCCTGTCCGGCCGCGTTGGAGCCGGCCTGGTCGATCACCGCGCGGAGAAAACCAATGCCTGCAAACACATCCCAGCTGGGTGTGATACGGCCGGCGACTTCAAATTCCAGCGCATCGGTGTGGCGCCGGCCAGACAGCAGGTAGGAGTTGTTGGCCGTGTCGATGTCGGTGTTGCGCTCGTTGTACTTGTCGGTGCGGGTGAGGGAGGTGCGCAGTGACAGGTCGCCTTCATACAGCTCCCACTTGGCGCCGATCTCGATGTTGCGGCTGCTCTCGGGCGGTGTGTTGGCCGATTGCGGATCGAACTGATAGAGGTCGCCCGAGGTGTTGAACGACGTTCCCCAGGCGACGTAGTAGCTGCTCTCGGTGTCGGGCTGGTACATCAGGCCCAGGCGCTTGCTGAGCAGCGTGTCAGCGCGCGACAGTGGGGTGTTGTTGGGCGCCGCATTGCCGCTGCGGTTGAAGTCACCGCGGAAATTGTCCAGCCGCAGGCCGGCCACCAGTTTCCAGGTGGCGCTGAGGTCTATGGTGTCCTGCGCATACAGGCCCAGTGTGGCGGCGCGGAACTCGGTGGCCACGCGCTCCGTCAGGTTGCCGGCGATGCCAGCGCTGCTCGGGTTGCCGACGGTGGTGGACGGCTTGTTTGCCGCGAGGAAGGGGTAGGTAGAGCGGCTGGAGTTTTCAACGGCGTATTCGGCGCCCAGCAGGATCTGGTTGCGGCGGCCGAACCACTGCGTCTGTGTGAGGTAGTCGGTCTGCAAAAAGGTGTGATGCTCCTTGCCCGACTTGGCGTTGGTACGGCGGTTGACGACGGTGTTTGCATTCAGGTTGGACGACGTGGTGCCAGTGGCAAAGCTCGACTGGGTGGCCCACATGGCACGCGAGTAGTGGCCGCCCCGCAGGGTGGTCTTCAGGCTGCTGCCGTCGGTCCAGCGATGGGTGTGTGACAGCGTCAGCACGTCGGCGCTGTCGTTCTGGAAGTCCGAATCAAGGCCGTACCAGTAGTGGTTGGTGGGCGAGGGCGCGGGGCGACCGTTGAGCCAGGCAAAGCCCCAATCCGGTTTGTCGTTGTAGTGCAGGTGGTAGTAGCTGATTTGGAACTCGTTGGCCGTGCCGATGCCGACGCGATAGTCCAGCGCCAGCCCGCGGCGGTGAGTGGCGGCACCAGTGTTGTCGCCGCGGCCGTTGGCGTCTGTCGCCATGGCGTTGAGTCGCAGGGCGGCGTTGTCTTCGAGCCGGAAGTTGAAATCGCCCTGGTAGCGCTGGTAACCGTCGGTGCCGACGGTGGCATTGAGCTCGTGGCCGGTCACCACGCCGGGTTGCTTGCTGACCTGGTTGATGATGCCGCCGGTGGAGCCGCGGCCAAACAGCATGGAAGCCGCGCCGCGCAGCACCTCGATGCGTTCGACATTGAAAGTGTCGCGGTTGTACTGCGCGATGTCGCGCATGCCGTCGAGGTAGATGTCGCCCGCCGCACTGAAGCCGCGCAGCCGGATGTTGTCCCCCACGCGGCCGCCTTCACCCGCTTCGAAGGTGATGCCGACCACGTTTTCCAGTGCGCTTTTCATGCTGTCCTTGCCCTGGTCGTGGATCAGCTTGTCATTGATCACCGTGAGGGACTGCGGGATGTCTTTGGCGGGCACCGGCACCTTGCCCACGCTGGTGATACCGCTCTGGTAGGTGGCACTGCGCCCCGCGGGCTCCTGTGTGCCGGTGATGATGACCGGCGCGAGGGTTTTGCCTTCGAGCAGAGCCGCCTCGTGTCCGGCGGGCCCCACGCCCTGCGCCCAGGTGGAGGCAGACATGGCGAGCATCAGTGCGCCAAGCGGGAGTGGGTAGTGAATGGGGTGTTGAAGTGGATGTGCCGGCGGATGCGGCAGGGAATGCGTGTCGGAAGTGCGTACAGAAATACGGGCAGCCATGTGAGCCATATGAACCATGTAGAACCATCTGGGCCGGGATCGGCTTCCAGACGGGACGTCGCCAGTCGGCGAGGTCCCGGGTGATTGGGGAATGGCTTGGCTGGTTTGCGCTGACGCCGGTCGGGGTCAGGGGCGCAAGTGGGCTGGCTGCGAATGAATCAGTCTCAAGTATAACTCAAATGAGAATCATTCGCAAATAAGAATCAAAAAATGAAGGCTTTTTGAATCAGAGGCGCGAAGAAACGACAAAGCCCGCTGAAGCGGGCTTTGCAGTGCGGTGCGCAGGCTCGATCAGTGCGCCACTGCCGCCGCCTTCTCTGCGGCCGTTGCACCTGCTGCTGGCGTGCGAATGAGGTAGTCAAACGCACCCAGCGCTGCCTTGGCACCATCGCCAGCGGCAATGATGATCTGCTTGAACGGCACAGTGGTCGCGTCGCCGGCAGCGAAAACACCTGGCACCGAGGTCTGGCCACGTGCATCCACAATGATTTCGCCGTGTTTGGACAGCTCGACCACGCCCTTGAGCCAGTCGGTGTTGGGCACCAGACCGATCTGGATGAACACGCCCTCGAGCGCCACGGTTTTCAACTCGCCGCTGGCGCGGTCCTTATAAACCAGGCCAGTGACTTTCTGGTCGCCGGTGATTTCGGTGGTCTGCGCATTGGTGATGACTTCGACGTTGGCCAGACTCATGAGCTTGCGCTGCAGCACCGCATCGGCGCGCAGGGCGGTGTCGAACTCGATCAGTGTCACATGGCCGACGATGCCGGCCAGGTCAATCGCTGCCTCGACGCCCGAGTTGCCGCCGCCGATCACCGCCACGCGCTTGCCCTTGAACAGCGGCCCGTCGCAGTGCGGGCAGTAGGCCACGCCCTTGTTCTTGAACTCGTGCTCACCGGGCACGTTGATGTTGCGCCAGCGTGCGCCGGTGGAAATGATGACCGATTTGCTTTTCAGCGAAGCGCCGCTCTCCAGCTGGATCTCGATCAGGTCCTTGCCATCGCCGCTGTTCGGCAGCAGGGCCTTGGCGCGCTGCAGGTTCATGATGTCCACGTCGTAGTTGCGCACATGCTCTTCCAGCGCGTGGGCAAACTTGGGGCCCTCGGTCTCCTTGATCGAGATGAAGTTCTCGATGCCCAGAGTGTCCAGCACCTGGCCGCCAAAGCGCTCCGATGCCACGCCGGTGCGGATGCCCTTTCGTGCCGCGTACACAGCCGCGGCGGCACCGGCCGGGCCACCGCCGACGATCAGCACGTCGAAGGGGTCCTTGGCATCAATCTTCTTGGCTTCACGCTCGACACCGCTGGTGTCGATCTTGGCGAGGATTTCTTCCAGGCTCATGCGACCGTTGCCGAACATGGTGCCGTTGAGGAACACGGTGGGCACGCCCATGATCTCGCGCTCCTTCACCTCGTCCTGGAAGGTACCGCCTTCAATCATGGTGGTCTTGATGCGCGGGTTCTGCACCGCCATCAGGTTCAGCGCCTGAACCACGTCGGGGCAGTTGTGGCAGGTCAGCGAGACATACACCTCGAACTCGAGGTCTCGGTCCAGCGCCTTGATCTGCTCCAGCACTTCCTGCTCGACCTTGGGTGGGTAGCCGCCAATCTGCAGCAACGCGAGGATCAGCGAGGTGAACTCATGGCCCATCGGCAGACCGGCAAAGCGCGGGCCGTGGTTTTCGCCGGGGCGGTTGATCGAGAACGAGGGCTTGCGGTGCGGGTCGTCGCGGCTCTCGGTCAGCTTGACCAGCGGCGACGAGTCGGCCACGTCTTTCAGCAGCGATAGCACCTCGCCCGAGGCATCGCGGTTGTCGAGCGAAGCCACGATCTCGATCGGCTGCGTCGCGCGTTCAAGATAGGATTTCAGTTGGGCTTTGGTGTCTGCGTCAAGCATGGCGGTCTCGCTTCTCTAGGGCTGTATCGTGTCAAAAAGAAAAAAAGAGGAACAAAAAAGCCCGGGGCACACCGAGGTGTGCATCGCCCGGGCTCCGGTCGCTGGGGCTTAGATCTTGCCGACGAGGTCGATCGACGGAGCAATCGTCTTGGCGCCTTCGTTCCACTTGGCAGGGCAGACCTGGCCAGGGTGGGCGGCGGTGTACTGGGCAGCTTTGAGCTTGCGCAGGGTTTCTTTCACGTCACGGGCGATTTCGTTCGAGTGAACTTCGGCCGTCTTGATCACGCCCTCGGGGTTGATCACGAAGGTGCCGCGCAGTGCCAGACCTTCTTCGGGGATGTGCACACCGAAGGCGTTGGTCAGTACATGGGTGGGGTCACCCACCAGGGGGAACTTGGCCTTGCCTACGGCGGGGGAGGTCTCGTGCCACACCTTGTGCGAGAAATGGGTGTCGGTGGTCACGATGTAGACCTCGGCACCGGCCTTCTGGAACTCGGCGTAGTTGTCAGCAGCGTCTTCGACTTCGGTCGGGCAGTTGAAGGTAAAAGCTGCCGGCATGAAGATCAGGACCGACCACTTGCCCTTGAGCGACTCATTGGACACTTCGATGAACTTGCCATTGAGGTAGGCCTGGGTCTTGAAAGGCTGGACGGTGGTATTGATCAGGGACATTTGCAGGTTTCCTTTGTAGTGGTTGGTGTGAAAGATTGCGCAACCATGAAGGATAAGGGCAGGCGACCCATCAATCCAATTAATTAAATGGATTCGACCCATCGGTTTTGGCTATCGGGGGTGCCTGCTGGGTGCTGCTGGTTGGCTGCCCCCGGCCGGTTTAAGGGGGTGAAGCCACGCGGCAGAGGAGGGCGGCAGGGGAGGCGGTTCAGTATTCCAGCCGCTCCGGCCGGATTTCCTGGAGGATGGTGGTGGCGATTTCCTCGATCGACTTGGTGGTGGTCGACAGCCAGCGGATGCCTTCGCGCCGCATCATCGCCTCGGCCTCGTGGATTTCATGGCGGCAGTTGGCCAGGCTGGCGTACACCGAGTTGGGGCGCCGCTCGTTGCGGATCTGGCTCAGCCGCTCGGGGGCAATCGTCAGGCCGAATATCTTCTTGCGATGCGGCACCAGCGCGGGCGGCAACTGCCGGCGCTCGAAGTCTTCCGGAATCAGCGGGTAGTTGGAGGTCTTGATGCCGTACTGCATCGCCAGATAAAGTGATGTCGGCGTCTTGCCGCTGCGGCTCACGCCCACCAGAATTACTTCCGAGCTCTGCAGGTCGCGGTTGCTCTGGCCGTCGTCATGGGCCAGCGAGAAATTGATGGCCTCAATGCGGTTGTCGTATTCCTGGCTTTTCGATGCGTCTGAAAACCGGCCCACCCGGTGGTTGGACTTGATGCCCAGCTCTCCCTCCAGCGGCGCGACGAACATGCCGAACATGTCCAGCAGCATGCCGTTGCACTGCCCCTTGATGACTGCGAGGATTTCCATGTTGACCAGCGTGGTGAACACGATGGGGCGCTTGCCCTCGGTTTCGGCCGTGTGGTTGATCTGCCGGACCGCCTGGTGCGCCTTGTCCACGCTGTCGATGAAGGGCAGTCGCACGTGGCGTGGTTTGAACTCGAACTGCGCCAGGATGGCGTTGCCGAAGGTCTCTGCCGTGATGCCGGTGCCGTCAGAGATGTAGAACACGGTGCGATTGGACATGGTGGGTGGTCAGGCTGGTGAAAGGTATGGCGACGGCTTGCAGTTCCCCGCAAAAGACCGGGCGCCTACAATGCAGTCAATTATCCCGTCTGTCACACCATGCCCCGCCTCAACCCCCTAGAACCACAACAAGGTTGTTTGCCGCGCATCGTGAAATCCCCGGTTTTTAAACCTCCCGGAGTATTTTCATGTCCAAGCTTTTTGAGGCGACCGCCCTGGTCGTACCGTTTGAAAACCTGAGGATGACAGACGTCGAGGCCGTTGGCGGCAAGAACGCCAGCCTCGGCGAGATGATCTCGCAACTGCCCACCGGCCCCAAGGGCGTGCGGGTCCCCACGGGATTTGCCACCACCGCCCACGCCTTCCGCGTCTTCATGGCCCATGGCGGGCTGGACGACAAAATCAACGCCTTGCTCGATGCGCTGGACACCGACGATGTGCGCGCACTCGCCGAGGCCGGCGCGAGAATCCGCGCGATGGTCGAGGCCCAGCCGTTCCCGGCTGACCTCGAAAAAGCCGTCCGCGATAGCTTCGCCGCACTGAGCGCAGGCAACCCGCAGGCCAGCTTTGCAGTGCGTTCGTCGGCCACCGCCGAAGACCTGCCGGATGCATCGTTTGCCGGACAACAAGAAACCTTTCTGAACGTCGTCGGCATTGAGGACGTGCTGCACAAGATGAAAGAGGTGTTCGCCTCGCTGTACAACGACCGTGCCATCAGCTACCGCGTGCACAAGGGCTTTGCCCATGCCAACGTGGCGCTGTCGGCCGGCATTCAGCGCATGGTCCGCAGCGACCTGGGCGCCGCCGGCGTGATGTTCACCATCGACACCGAAAGCGGGTTTGAAGACGTGGTGTTCATCACCTCCAGCTATGGCCTGGGTGAAACCGTGGTGCAGGGTGCCGTGAACCCCGACGAGTTCTATGTGCACAAGCCCATGCTCAAGGCCGGCAAGCGCGCGGTGATCCGCCGCAACCTGGGCAGCAAGCTGCTGCAGATGGAGTTCAGCACGCCGGACGAGAAAAAAGCCACCGGCAAGCTGGTGAAGACCACCGATGTGCCCACCGAGCTGCGCAACCGCTTTTCGCTGAGCGACGAGGACGTCGAGCAACTGGCCCGCTACGCCCTCATCATCGAAGGCCACTACGGCCGTCCGATGGACGTGGAGTGGGGCAAGGACGGCACCGACGGCCAGCTCTACATTCTGCAGGCCCGCCCCGAGACGGTGAAGAGCCAGTCCAAGGGCCAGTCGGAGCAGCGCTACAAGCTCAAGGGCACCGGCACCGTGCTGGCCGAAGGCCGCGCCATTGGCCAGAAGATCGGCACCGGCCCGGTGCGCATCGTGCACGACATCAAGGACATGGACCAGGTTCAGCCCGGTGATGTGCTGGTGACCGACATGACCGACCCGAACTGGGAGCCGGTGATGAAGCGTGCCAGTGCCATCGTCACCAACCGCGGCGGTCGCACCTGCCACGCAGCCATCATCGCGCGCGAGCTGGGCATCCCGGCCGTGGTCGGCTGCGGCGACGCCACCGAGCACCTGAAAGACGGCATGCTGGTCACCGTGAGCTGCGCCGAGGGCGACACCGGCAACATTTACGACGGACTGCTGGAAACCGAAATCACCGATGTGCAGCGCGGCGAGATGCCGCCCATCGACATCAAGATCATGATGAACGTGGGCAACCCGCAGCTGGCCTTTGACTTCTGCCAGATCCCCAACCAGGGCGTGGGCCTGGCCCGGCTGGAGTTCATCATCAACAACAACATCGGCGTGCACCCCAAGGCCATCCTCGACTACCCGAATGTCGATGCCGACCTGAAAAAAGCGGTGGAAAGCGTGGCCCGCGGCCATGCGTCGCCGCGTGCCTTCTATGTCGACAAGGTGGCTGAAGGCATCGCGACCATTGGCGCGGCCTTCTGGCCGAAGTCGGTGATCGTCCGCCTGTCGGACTTCAAGTCGAACGAATACCGCAAGCTGATTGGCGGCTCCCGCTACGAGCCGGAAGAAGAGAACCCGATGCTGGGCTTCCGCGGTGCGGCACGCTACCTCAGCCCTGACTTTGCCGAGGCCTTCGCGATGGAGTGCGAGGCGGTCAAGCGCGTGCGCAACGACATGGGCCTGACCAACGTCGAAGTGATGGTGCCCTTTGTGCGCACGCTGGGCCAGGCCAAGGCGGTGACCGAGCTGCTCGCACAGCACGGCCTCAAGCGTGGCCAGGACGGCCTGCGGATCATCATGATGTGCGAGATCCCCAGCAACGCGGTGCTGGCCGACCAGTTCCTTGAATACTTCGATGGCTTCTCAATTGGCTCCAACGACCTGACCCAGCTCACGCTGGGCCTGGACCGCGACTCGGGCCTCGAGATTTTGTCGAAAGACTTCGACGAGCGCGACCCGGCCGTGAAAGCGCTGCTTAGCATGGCCATCAGCGCCTGCAAGCGCCAGGGCAAGTACGTGGGCATTTGCGGTCAGGGCCCCAGCGACCACCCGGACTTTGCCCAGTGGCTGAAAGAGCAGGGCATCGGCTCGATTTCGCTGAACCCCGACACCGTGATCGACACGTGGAAGCAGCTCGCTAACTGAGTCGTGTACTGAGTGATCTGCAGCTGACCAGCCGAGACGCGGCCTGGTCGGTCACCAAGGGAAAACCCCGGGGGCGTCGCCCCCCGGTGGTAAGCCAGTGGCAAGCCCGCTGATGACAATCAAAGGCTTCTTTGGTCATGCAGCGTCTTGTGGCGCTGCGCTGGACACTCCCATGATCGCTGCGGCAGCCCCCGTCAAACTGATTGCTGAAACTCCTTCGCCAGCGATGTCTGCACGGCACATGCAGCGGTGGCTGAAGCGCTGGCCCGACATGACAGGCGGAGACCGCTGACGTGAGCGGATTCTTCGGATCCCGGGATGGTGCGCAGCTGTCCACCCAGCAGTTCAAGTCAGAACTCAACCGGGTGTACCGCTGGTATGCCGTCGGTCTGGTGGTGTTCGTGCTGATACTCGCCGCCGCAGAGAGCCTGGGCCTGCCCCGCCTGTGGATAGGCGCCGCCTTTTTGCTCACCACCATTGGTCTTTATGCCGGCATCGGCCTGATGAGCCGCACCACCGATGCGGCCGAGTATTACGTGGCGGGGCGCCGCGTGCCAGCGGTCTACAACGGCATGGCCACCGGCGCCGACTGGATGTCCGCTGCTTCGTTTCTCGGGCTGGCAGGCACGCTCTACCTCACCGGCTACAACGGGCTGGCCTTCATCATGGGCTGGACGGGCGGCTACTGCCTGGTGGCGCTGGTACTGGCGCCCTATCTGCGCAAGTTTGGCCAGTTCACGATTCCCGACTTTCTGGGTGAGCGTTACGGGGGGCGCCTGCCACGGCTGATTGGCGTCGGCGCCGCCATCCTGTGCTCGTTCACCTATCTGGTGGCGCAGATTTACGGCGTGGGTCTCATCACCTCCTACCTGACCGGCATTGCCTTCGAGCTGGGTATTTTTCTCGGGCTGGGCGGCATTCTGGTGTGTTCTTTTCTGGGCGGCATGCGGGCCGTGACCTGGACGCAGGTGGCCCAGTACATCATTCTTGTGGCGGCGTACATGATTCCAGTGGTGTGGCTGTCGGTTAAACAGACCGGCGTGCCCTTGCCTCAGCTGGTGTATGGCCTGCAGCTGGAAAAGGTGACTGCCAAGGAAAAAGAGCTGGCGGTCGATCCGGGTGAGCTGCAGGTGCGTGAGCTTTTCAAGCAGCGCGCAGAGGCCCTGAGTGAGAAGCTGCGCCGTCCCGCGGAGGCACTGGCTGAAGACAGGGCTGCCGCCAGCGGCCTGCTGGAGGCGCTGAAAGCAAGCAATGCTGGCGTTCTGGATGTGTCTTCTGCCGCGCGCGCCCTGGGCGCGATGCCCAAGAACGAAGCGGGTGCCATCGAAAGCTGGACGGCCGCGCGCACCGTCGCTGAAACCAAGAGCCAGCCGCTCAACGGCATGCCGCCGCACGCCTCCCAGTTTGCGGGTGATCCCGACGGCACACCCCAGCAGCAGGCGCAGTTTGATACGTCACGGCGCAATTTTCTGGCCCTGATGTTCTGCCTGATGGTGGGCACAGCGGCGCTGCCGCACATCCTGATGCGCTACTACACCGTGCCCAGCGTGAAGGAGGCGCGGCAGTCGGTGACCTGGTCGCTGTTTTGTATCTTCCTGCTGTACTTCACCGCCCCTGCGCTGGCGGTGCTTGTGAAATACGAAATCTTCAATTCGGTAGTGGGCCTGCGCTTTGACCAACTGCCGGCCTGGGTGAGCTACTGGAGCCGTATTGAGCCTTCCCTGCTGTCGATCACCGACATCAACAGTGACCGGATTCTCCAGCTCAACGAGATGACGATTGGCGGCGACATCATCGTGCTGCTCACGCCCGAGCTGGCCGGCCTGCCTTATGTGGTGTCAGGGCTGGTGGCGGCGGGCGGCCTGGCTGCCGCGCTGTCGACCGCCGATGGCCTGCTGCTGACGATTGCCAACGCTCTGGGCCACGACCTCTATTACAAGATGATCGACCCGAACGCCTCGACGGTCAGTCGCGTCACGGTGTCCAAGATCCTGCTGCTCATCGTGGCCTTGCTGGCCGCCTATGTGGCGGCGCAGAAGCCGGCGGACATCCTGTTTCTGGTGTCGGCGGCGTTTTCTTTTGCGGCAGCGTCCTTCTTCCCGGCGCTCAGTCTGGGTATTTTCTGGAAACGCGCCACCGGCACAGCGGCGGTGTTGGGCATGACTGCCGGGCTCGCAGTGACCACTTATTACATGTTCACCACCCAGCCCTGGCTGAGGGAACTGCTGGGCATCACCTCACCGGTGCGCCTGTGGTGGGGCATAGAGCCCATTTCCGCCGGACTTTTTGGCGTTCCGGTCGGTTTCGCGGTGATGATCCTGGTCAGCCTGGTGACCAAACCGCCCAGCGAGAAGGTGCAGGACCTGGTCGAGTACATCCGTTACCCTGACTTGAAGCAACTTTGACCCCCACGGTCGCTCCCTTCGTGTAGCTCCCTGCCCCAAGGGGGCCGCTCCGCCTGCTGCCCGGCAAAGCCGGTTCCGCGGCTCCTGCTGGCAAAGACAAGGCCCCTCTGAGATTGGTTGAACTTGGGACCGGTACTTTCCAGTTATAATCATGGGCTTCGCCTTGCTGCACCCTCCACGACGCTGGGGCAGCTTTATCAACCACAAGGAGAGTTTATGCGTCACTACGAGATCGTCTTGCTGATCCACCCGGATCAAAGCGAGCAAGTCCCAGCCATGCTGGAACGTTACAAGGGCATGATCACCGCTGGCGGTGGCAAGGTGCACCGTGTTGAAGATTGGGGCCGCCGTCAACTGGTGTACCTGATCCAGAAACTGGCCAAAGCCCACTACCTGTGCATCAACATCGAAGCCAGCCAAGCTGTGATGGAAGAAATTGAACATGCGTTCAAGTTCAACGATGCCGTGCTGCGTCACCTGACCGTCGTCAAGAAGAAAGCCGAAACCGGCCCTTCGCTGATGATGCGCAACGTCGAGCGCGAAGAAGCGCGCAAGACCCAGCAAGCCGAGTACGCCGCCAACTGATCATTCATTGAACCAGGTCAGACTGACCGCGTGCATCGCCGAGGCAAGTCCTCTTCGCTACACGCCAGCCGGCATCCCGGCCCTCAACCTTGTACTCGAACACGAGTCCGAAGTTGTCGAGGCAGGGGTTACCAGGCAGGTCAAGTTGACAGTCAGGGCAGTTGCCTTCGGATCGCTGGCGGAAACCACCGGCCGGCTCGAATTAGGCAAGCCCCATCTGTTCACCGGGTTCATGATCAACGCACGTACCAGCAAAAGCATTGTTTTACACATTCAATCTGTAAACCCGATCACCCCGATTTAAGGAGTCCATCATGCCCGGACCAAAACGTTTCAACAAAGACAAGCGCCCCAAGCGCAACACACAATCCCTGCTGTTCAAGCGCAAGCGCTTTTGCCGCTTCACCGCTGCCGGCGTCGAAGAAATTGACTACAAGGACATCGACACTCTGCGTGACTTCGTCGCCGAAAACGGCAAGATCATCCCCGCACGCCTGACCGGCACGCGCGCGATCTTCCAGCGCCAGATCAACACCGCCGTCAAGCGCGCACGCTTCCTAGCGATGCTGCCGTACAGCGACCAACACCGTACCCTGTAAGGAGCACGACCATGCAAATCATTCTGCTCGACAAAGTCGTGAACCTCGGCAACCTGGGCGAAGTCGTCAAGGTCAAAGATGGCTATGCACGCAACTTCCTGATCCCCTCCGGCCGCGCTCGTCGCGCCACCGCAGCGGCCATCAAGGAATTTGAAGTCAAGCGTGCCGAGCTCGAAAAAGCCGCCGCTGCCAAGCTCGCTGAAATGCAGGCACTGGGCGAAAAGCTGGGCGGTACCACCGTCAAGCTGACCCAGAAAGCCGGTGTGGACGGCCGCCTGTTCGGCTCCGTCACCAACTTCGACATCGCCGGTGAGTTGACCAAGCAGGGCTTTGCCGTTGCCAAGTCGCAGATCCGCATGCCGAATGGCCCGCTGAAGGTCGTGGGCGACCACGCCGTGAGCGTGGCACTGCACACCGACGTGACCGTGGACATCACCGTGACGGTGTACGGCGAAACCGCCTAAGTCTTCACGACACACACAAAAAAGCCGCTCGCTGAGCGGCTTTTTTCATGGCGTACCAAGTTACATCTTGTACAGAGTTATGCCCCAGTTATCCACGGCTTGTAAACAGCGTTGTGCGATGACGCCGAGCCCCTGAATCGATAGCATCAAGAGTGCTCGAGGAAAAAATGTCCGCCGTACTTTCCGCCTACAACGACCCCGGCTACAGCGCCGACCCGCAGATCGCGCAGCTGCGCATTCCACCGCACTCCATCGAGGGCGAATCCAGCGTGCTGGGAGGCCTGCTGCTCGACAACGGCGCCTGGGACCGTGTGGGCGACCTGCTGACCGACCAGGACTTCTACCGGCGCGAGCACCAGCTCATCTATGCGGCGGTGGGCGCACTCATCAACGCCTCCAAGCCGGCCGACATCATCACGGTGTATGAGCACCTGCAGAACCAGGGTAAGGCCGATGAAGTTGGCGGGCTGAGCTATCTCAATGCGCTGGCCCAGTACGTGCCGAGCGCCAGCAATGTGCGCCGCTATGCCGAGATCGTGCGCGAGCGTTCCATCCTGCGCAAACTGGTGTCTGCCAGCGACGAGATCGCCACCAATGCCTTCAACCCGCAGGGCAGGGCAGTTGCTGCCATTCTCGACGAGGCCGAGCAGAAGATCTTCAATATCGGCGAGCAGGGCTCGCGCATGAAGCAGGGCTTCCAGAGCATGGACACGCTGGTCGTGAGCCTGCTCGACCGCGTGACCGAGATGTCCGAGAACCCGCAGGACGTCACTGGCGTGCCCACCGGTTTCTACGATCTGGATCGGATGACCTCCGGCTTTCAGGCCGGTGATCTGGTCATTCTGGCGGCAAGACCGTCGATGGGAAAAACCGCGCTCGCCATCAACATCGCCGAGCATGTGGCGCTGAACGAAGGCCTGCCCGTGGCCGTGTTCTCGATGGAGATGGGTGCATCCCAACTCGCCGTGCGTATCGTCGGCTCCATTGGCCGTATCGACCAGACCCATCTGCGCACCGGCGCGCTGACCGACGAAGAATGGCCGCGCCTGACCGAGGCCATCGAGAAGCTGCGCAACATCTCGCTGCACATCGACGAGACCGCTGGCCTCACGGTCAGCGAGCTGCGCGCCAACGCCCGGCGCCTGGCCCGGCAGTGCGGCAAGCTGGGCCTGATCGTGGTGGACTACCTGCAACTGATGAGTGTGTCCAGCAGCATGAGCGAAGAAAACCGTGCCACTGCAGTGGGCGAGATTTCACGCGGCCTCAAGATGCTGGCCAAGGAACTGCAGTGCCCGGTGATTGCGCTGTCGCAGCTCAGCCGGGGCGTGGAGTCGCGCACCGACAAGCGCCCGATGATGAGCGACCTGCGCGAGTCCGGCGCCATCGAGCAGGACGCCGACATCATCATGTTCATCTACCGCGATGAGTACTACACCAAGGAAGCCTGCAAGGAGCCCGGTGTGGCCGAGGTCATCATCAGCAAGCAGCGGAACGGCCCCACGGGAACGGTGAAGCTGGCCTTTATCAACCGCATCACCAAGTTCGAGAGCCTCGCGCACAGCAGCGGGGATTTCTGAGCGGGCGCGGGGCGATCCCCCGTCGTGAGAATTTCGTCGCTGGGTGCTTTAGCGCACGCAGTCAAACCCGTACTGTCCCTCTGCGGGCCGGGTGGTCAGCCTCGCGTGCAGGCCACGCTTGAGGCATTCGGTCTCGGCAATGTCCTGTGCCTCGCCCAGCTTCGAAGGGCGGGCTTTCACGACGATCAGTTTGTCGTTGACGCTCACCAGTTCGGCGGCGCAGCCGGTCATCGTCATCACGCAAGCCAGCAGCAACAGGTATTTCATGGCAGTCCTCGGGGTGTAGGGGGGTGTTCGTGCTGGCGTCGATGATAAGTGAGCGGTCGTGCCTCTTGCCGTGGCTCATACAAGCCACTAACCCAACCCCAGGGCATGAAACACCCGCAGCGCCGCATAGGCATCGTTGGCCGCATAAACAATCTGGGCTTCCGTGAGTTGCCGGTTGGCCCAGTTGGAGGTTGCAGCCTTCTTGGACTTGATAAAGCGCTTGTTGAATAGCACCGCCACCGCGCCGCGCACGCCCATGTCCTTGCGGTAGCCGCGCTCGCGGAACACCGTGTTCAACTCCAGCACGCCCTGCAGGTCTACGCCCAGCTTGTGGATGATGCGGCGGCGATCATCGCCCAAGCCAAAGCCGGCCTTGGTGATGGCAGGCGACTCCAGCAACTGCGCCACGGCGTGGCGGCAATCCGCGTCTTCGAGTTGGAAAATCCAGGCCTTGTGTAGCGTCGAGAGTTGCACGATGTGCGGACCCTCTGACTGTTCATTCACCGTGAAGGTGGGCTTGGATTCCGTATCAAAACCCAGCACGCTTGCGCCTGCCAAGGCCTTCAGTGCGCTGGTGGCCTGAGCGGGTGTGTTGACCACCTCAATTTGGTCGAGGCCCAGGCGGTCAAAAGGCTCCAGCAGGGCGATTTCGTCTTTGCCGGGGGTGGGGTGGCGCTCGGTCATGGGTGGGGGTCTCGGTCAGGGTGATTGGCACAGGGTGATTCGGTCGGATCGCCCCAGAGCTTACAGTCAGGCACTGGTTCTTGCGCACACCGCTCGCAGCACCTGACTATTGAAAGCAAACCGATGGCAGCCCAGGGCATCACCAACGACGAGTACAAGCTCTTCCCCTCACCGCGGAACCGCCACCGCACCATCTTCCTGCACCGTGTGTTTCTGCCGCACCCCTACATGCTGATCGACATGGAAAGCTACGGCCTGAAGGGCAAATACAGCCTGTTCGGCGCCTGCCGGCTGGCCGACATGAAGATGGGTCAACTGGTCACGCTGGAGCTGCCCGAGGACGAGGTGACCTTCAACGCGCGCTTCATTCCTGACTGAATGCCGGACTGATTGCCGGACCGAGCACTTTTCACCTCACTAAAATTCCTGAATTTCATCGCCCCATGACCCTGCCTGACACCACGCCCACCGGGCTGCGGATTTGCCGCGCCGACTACAGCAACCCCGTGCATGCCGCCGCCGTCGTGATGCTGCTTGACGCCTATGCACAAGACCCGGCCGGTGGCGGCGAAGGGCTCAGTGACTTTGCCAAAAGCCGTCTGGTGCCTGAACTGGCGGCCAGGCCCCATGCCTTCAGCGTGCTGGCATTTGATGGCGAGCAGCCAGTCGGGCTGATCAATTGCATTGAAGGCTTTTCCACCTTTGCCTGCAAGCCGCTGGTGAACGTGCACGATGTGGCGGTGCTGCCGGGGCATCGCGGTCAGCGCGTTGGCGAGAAGATGCTGGAACTGGCGGAGGCGATTGCCCGGGAACGCGGCGCCTGCAAGATGACGCTGGAGGTGCTGCAAGGCAACCAGAGCGCGATCCGGCTGTATGAACGCATTGGCTTTGCCGCCTACCAGCTGGACCCGGCGATGGGGCAGGCGCAGTTTTTCCAGAAGTGGCTCAGCTGAGCCGCCTGGAAGAAGCTTCAGGGGCGGGCGGAATCAGAAGGGGTTTGTGTGTCCCGCAGCAGCAGCAGCGCGGTCAGCCCCACCAGCCCGAGCGCGGCTGAGAACCACAGCGCAGCGCCACCAAAGTGGTCGAGCGCCAGCCCAAACACCCAGGGTGCACTGGCCTGCGCAAAGCGTGCGGGCACCATCAGCAGGCCCTGCCGCGCGCCGTAGTCGCGGGTGCCAAACAGCACCAGCGGCAAGGTGCCTTTGGCAATCGTCAGCACGCCATTGCCAGCCCCGTGCAGCACGGTGAACACTGCGCCCAGTGGCACACCGCCCAGCAGGAACAGGCCGGCACCCAGCGTGTGCATGCCCGCAGCGGCGCGGGCCGAGATGAGCGGGTGAACGTGGCGCAGCAGGCTGTATTCCAGTAACCGGCCTGCGACCTGGGCTGGCCCCACCAGACCGGCGAACAGCAGCGCCGTCGCCAGCGTGACGCCGTTGGCCTGCAACAGACGTGGCAGGTGGGCGGCCATCGCGGTGCTGATGAACCAGGTGACGGCGAACACAGTGGCCAGCAAAAAGGCCGTGCGCGTGGCAGCAGTTGCTGGTGAGGCTGGTGGCCGCGTTGAATCTGTTTCCACGGGTGGATGGGAGTGGTGCGCTGCATGCGCGGGTGCTGCGCGCGGTGCGCTTGGCAGAACCCAGTTCAAAGGCAGCGCCACCACGAGGTGCAACCCGGCCCACGTCAGACAGGCGGCGCGCCAGCCCCATTCCAGCTCCAGCCAGGTACTCAGCGGCCAGCCCACCGTGCTGGCAAAGCCTGCTAACAGCGTGATGCCGGTGATTGCGCTGCGGGCGTCCTTGCCGTACAGACGCACCAGCGTCGCAAAAGCGGCTTCGTACAGCCCTGCAGCCATGGCTACGCCAAGGATGATCCAGCCGGCAAAAAGGCCGATCGGGCCTTGCGCCAGACCAAGTGCAGCAAGGCCCAGCGCAAAAATTAAGCTGGTGGCCGTGAGCACCGGGCGCCCCCCGTAGCGGTCAATGGTTTTGCCAGCGGCAGGCCCGAGAACGGCCGACACCACCAGCGCCACCGAGAAAGCGGCGAACACGGTGGGGGTGCTCACGCCGAGGTCGCGCGCCATCGGCACGGCCAGAATGGCGGGCAGGTAATAGCTTGAGGCCCACGCCAGCGTCTGCGCGATGCCAAGGCCCCAGACAACGGATGTACGCGATCTCACATCAAAGAGCGTAGCAACAAAACAAGGCAGGGCAGCGAATCAGGCGGAAGTCGGTCAGTGCTTCAGCGGTCACCTGGGGGCGCCTGCTTTCCCAGCAGCGCGTCTATGCCCAGGGCCACCAGCGCCCCGGCCACCTGCGACAGCACAAAGCCCGGTGCGCTGACCGGCGCGATACCGGCAAAGCTGTCAGACAGCATGCGGCCCATCACCGCAGCCGGGTTGGCAAACGAGGTGCTGGCGGTGAACCAGTAGGCCGCACCGATGTAGCACGCGACCATCGCGGCGGCTTTGCCTGCCGGCGCGCGCAGCACCACAAGAATCAGCCCGGCGGTGGCCACTGCCTCGGCCAGCCACTGCCCGGCGCCTGTGCGCAGCTTGGTGCTGAGTTGCAGCACGTTCATGTCGAACATGGCGTGAGCCAGCCATGCGCCCGCCACTGCGCCCAGCAACTGGGCCACGATGAACAGTGTCGCGGCACGCGCCGGGGCCTCCTGTGCGAACAGCCCCTTGGACCACAGCACCAGCGTGACCACCGGGTTGAAGTGCGCGCCGCTCAGCGGGCCCAGCAACTCAATCAGCACATACAGCGCGAACACGGTGGCCACTGTGTTGGCCAGCAGCGCCACGCCGTTGTTGCCGGCGCTCAGGCGATCGGCCATGATGCCGGAGCCGATCACGGCACACAGCAGCGCGGCAGTGCCCAGACCCTCTGCAAAGAGCTGTCGGCCCAGCGGCCTGGCAGCTGCGCTCATGCTGGCACGTTGCTGTTGGCCAGCGCCCGTGCCGTGCCCTGCAGCGCCATCCGCTCCAGGCTGGCCGGTGGCAGATTGATCAACAGCTCCAGGCGTTTGCGGATGGCATACAGCGTCTGGCGAAAGGCTTCAAGCCGCTCCTCATCAGTGCCGGTGGCCTCTGACGGGTCGGCGTAGCCCCAGTGGGCCGTGGCGGGGTGGCCGGGCCAGATCGGGCAGACCTCGCCAGCGGCGTTGTCGCAGACGGTGATGATCAGATCCATCTTCGGTGCGTCGGGCTGGGCAAATTCATCCCAGCTTTTGCTGTACAGGCCGTCGGTGGAAATGCCGGCGTTTTTCAGCACCTGCAGGCCCAGCGGGTTGGGCTGCTGGTTGTCACGCGGGCTGCTGCCGGCCGACCAGGCCTTGAAGCGGCCGCGGCCGATGTGGTTGAGCGTGGCTTCAGCGAGGATGCTGCGGGCCGAGTTGTGGGTGCACAGGAAAAGAACGTTCAGGGTTTCGTTGTTCATGGTCGTGGACATGTGTGAATAGGGGACGGTGTGTGGAAAAACGCCAGCCGCGTCAGCAAGCGATGCAGGCCGCGTCAGCCGTGGTGCTGCAGACCTGGCCCTCGCAGCAGTGCTCGGTGAGGTAGCCGAGCAGGGCGTTCATGTGGCCGAAGCTGGCGCGGTAAATCAGGTTGCGGCCTCGCGCCTCGCTGCTGATTAGGCCGGCGTGCGTTAGCTCCTTGAGGTGAAATGACAGGGCGCTGGGCGCCACGCCCAGCTGCGCCGACATGGCCCCCGGCGTGAGCCCAGCCGGCCCCGCCACCACCAGCGCCCGGAAGGCGCGCAGGCGCTGGGCTTGCGCCAGGGCCGCCAGCGCTTTGACGGCAGCGCTTTCGTCGAGGGGGCTGAGCAGGGTGAGGGGAGAGGGTGGTGCGGTAACTGTTTCCATGATTCAAATATAATTGAAATATTGAACCGTCGCAAGGCAAAACCAGAGCCAAAACCACCAACCCAAGGAATCACCGGCATGCCCCGCATCACGATTTACCACAACCCCCAGTGCGGCACCTCGCGCAACACGCTGGCCCTGATCCGCAACAGCGGTGAAGAGCCGGAAGTGATTGAATACCTGAACACGCCGCCAAGCCGCGACAAACTGCAGGAGCTGATCCGGCAGATGGACATGCCGGCGCGGGAGCTGCTGCGCCGCAAAGGCACGCCTTACGATGAACTCGGGCTCGACGACCCGGCGCTGAGCGATGACGCGCTGATCGGCGCGATGCTGGCCCACCCCATCCTCATCAACCGGCCGGTGGTGGTCACGCCCCTGGGCACGCGGCTGTGCCGGCCGTCGGAGGCTGTGCTGGACATCCTGCCCCAGCCGCAGAGCGGTGCGTTCACCAAGGAAGATGGCGAGCAGGTCATCAACGAGCGGGGAGAGCGCGTTGTCCAGCGCTGAAATCGATACCACCACGCTGCCCCAGCTGGAATGGCCGTTGTTCCGGCAACCCGATGCCGCCCAGCTCGCGCAGGCAGCGGCGCACATCACTGCGGTTGCCCACCTGCCGCGCATTCTTCTGCTTTACGGCTCGGTGCGCGATCGTTCCTTCAGTCGGCTGCTGACCGAGGAGGCAGCACGCCTGCTGCAGGCCCTAGGCGCGGAGACCCGCACGTTTGACCCGCGCGGTCTGCCGCTGCCCGACGATGCACCCGAGAGCCATCCCAAGGTCGAGGAACTTCGCAGCCTAGTGCGCTGGTCCGAAGGCATGGTCTGGTGCTCGCCCGAAAGACATGGCGCCATGACGGGCATCATGAAAGCGCAGATCGACTGGATTCCGCTGACCGAGGGCGCAGTGCGTCCCACGCAGGGCAAGACGCTGGCGGTGATGCAGGTCTCCGGTGGTTCGCAGTCGTTCAATGCGGTGAACCAGCTGCGTGTGCTGGGCCGCTGGATGCGCATGCTGACCATTCCTAACCAGTCGTCGGTGGCCAAGGCCTTCATGGAGTTCGACGAAGGCGGCCGCATGAAGCCCTCTGCCTACTACGACCGGGTGGTGGATGTGATGGAGGAACTCGTCAAGTTCACACTGCTCACGCGCGGCATCACGCCGTGGCTGACCGACCGCTACAGCGAGCGCAAGGAAAGTGCGGAGGCGTTGTCCAGGCGCGTGAACCAGCGCGGGCACTGAGCGCCGACGTGCCAAGTCATACGGGCGGAACTTCATAGGTTTCAGCGCCGGGGTGATGTCCCTTCAACTGACACAGGGTGATACCGTTGTCATCAGGTGTACATGGGCCGATTGGATGATGACTGCTCAGTCAACTCCGGTGCGTGCCATGCCTCTGCAAAAATCCGAAAAAGCGAAAACTGAGATTGCTTCCAAAACCAGGACTCTGACACTGCGCGAGCGGTCTGCGCTCTTTCTGGTCGACGGCATCAGGACCCGCGCGCAGATTCAGGATCAACTGCAGGACGACGGCAGCATCCTGGAAAAGCTGCTGGTGGAAGGCTATTTGATTCCCCCGGAACGCGGAGCAGTACCCGCAGCGCCAGCGCTTGCTGCAGCGTCGCCCGACATCGTGACCACAACCAGCGTGGCCAGTGCCAATGAAACCCTGCGCCCTCAAGGCGACAACTTTGACGGCAAACGCTCGTTGGCCACGACGCGCATGTTCCTCTTCGACATCTGCGAACGCATGTTTGCGAGGAAAGACCCGGACATGGCAGCGCGCCTCAGGGAACGGCTGCGGGATGCGCGCGACCGGGCGTCCATGCTGATCGTGTCGCAAGACATTCTGGCCAGCGTGGAGGCTGTTGCGGGCGCAGAAAGGGCCGATGGCTTGAGCGAGCGCATCGCCATGTTGTTGCCTTCCGAACAATAGGCAATGGGTAATAGGCAATAAGCGCAGAGCTGCGCTGACGCAGTTTCGCCGCAGTGCGGTGCATCCCCAAGCTAGCCCCCAATAAAAATAGCCTGACCTTGCGGTCAAGCCATTTTCAATTCAGTGCTTAATTCACTGGGGCGGGCCAGCGTCAAGCTGCCCCGCCTGCCCGGATCATCAGGTACCAATACGACCGCCGTCCAGCTTGGTGATCACGATGGTCGCCGAGCGTGGGCGCTTGCCGGCACCGTAACCTGCATTGGCAGGCCACTGGCTCTGGTATTTGCTCACGTCATTCACTGCGGCCATGGGGGTGTCTTCGCCGGGGTGCTGGATGTTGACAAACAGCGTCTTGCCGTCGGGCGTCTCGCAGGCGCCCGTGATCTCGCAACCGGCTGGGCCCACCAGGAAGCGCTTCAACGTGTCGGCGGTTGGCGACTTGCCCACTTGCGTTTGAACCGCCAGATTGCCGTTGGCGGTGGGGTAGTTCAGCGTGACAGCCTTGCCATCGCCGACCTGACCGGGCAGCGCGGCCAGCATCATGCAGTTGGTCTTGTCGTTGTAGGCCTTGTCGTCGGTCTGGATCCAGCAGATGCCGGTGTAGGGGCTGAACCAGAGACCGTCAGGGCTGGAAAGGTCCTGGTCATCGGTGAGGTTCGACAGGTTGATCGACGCCGTCGATGTGCCGGTCTTGGCGCCGAACACATAGATGTCCCAGGTCATCGAGGTGGCCGAGGCCATCGAACTCGCCTCCTTGAGTCGCAGCACATGGCCGTTGGGGTTGCCACCCTGGCTCTGGCCGCTGCGGCTGTCGGTGTAGGCGCGGGGATTGGCCGCGTCGGGAAGCAGCTGCGACGCGTTCTTGGGGTCGGTCGTGCGGTTGGTGTTGTTGGTGAGCGTGAAGTACACCTCGCCGTTCTTCGGATTGACGCCGGTCCACTCGGGGCGGTCCATCTTGGTGGCACCCACTGCATCAGCGGCAAGACGGGCATTCACGCAGACGTCGGCCTGGTCGGCAAAGCGGTAGCCGGCAAAGTTCCTGATGGCAGGGTTGTCGATGGACAGCTCGACCCACTGGCCGGTGCCGTCACTGTTGAACTTGGCGGCGTAGAGCTTGCCGTTGTCGAGGTATTTGTCGCCAGCGGCCATGCGGTTGGCTGGCTCCGCATCGGCCGGGTCCCAGCGCGCATTGGAGACATATTTGTAGATGTATTCGTTACGTGCGTCGTCACCCATGTAGACCGCTAGCGGCTGGCCTGCGACGGCCTTACTGAACACGGCGCTTTCGTGGGCATAGCGGCCCAGTGCGGTGCGCTTTTTGGCCAGCTTGGTCTTGTCGTAGGGATCCATCTCGACCACATAGCCCTGGCCATTGAGTTCGTTGCGGTAGTCGTCGCTGCCGTCGGCAGAGGTGCCGGTCTGGCTGTTGTTCCAGCGCATGTACTTGTCGTCACTGCCGGCGGTTTCCCAGCCGTGGCGCGATGCGGCACCCTGTGCGCGGCCATAGCGGCGCAGCGAGGTCACCGACTTGTCGTTGCCGCGGCGCGCGTCGTCACCGGCGGTGCGGTGGAAGTAGCCAACAAAGTTCTCTTCACCCGTGAGGAAGGTGCCCCACGGCGTGAGGCCGGTGCCGCAGTTGTTGAGCGTGCCACGGGTCTTGGTGCCGGTGGGCGAGTACTTGGTCACCAGCAGTTTGTTGCCGCGTGCCGGGCCGGAAATCTCGATGTCGCTCATCGGCGTGAGGCGGCGGTTGAAGGGCGAGTCGCGCAGGTAGTCCCATTTGTTGCCGTTCTTGCGCACTTCGACGACGGAGACGCCGTGGATCGCCATCTCCTTGTCGACCTCGCTGGCCGGGCGTGGCAAGCTGGCCTTGCCGCCATTGGCGTGGATGAAGAAGGACGTGAGCTTCTCGTCGGTGGTGGCTTCGTGATTGATCGCCAGAAGTCCGCGGTTGATGGCTGAACGTGAGGGCTGACCGTTGTCGCTCAGGCCGAACCATTCCATGCCGTCATGGTGGTCGCCGGCGCGCAGTTCGAAGTCAGCGTCGGTGCCATCGTTCTTGAACGGTGCCGCGTTGCCCAGGATCGGGTCGCCCAGCGCGTAAATCACCTCGGCCTTGTAGCCAGCGGGAACGCTGACCACGTCGGCCAGGCTCTTGGGCACAGCTTTGAACGCCAGCAGCTTCTCGCCAGGCAATGCCATGGACGTGGTGCTGCTGGTGGCACAGCCGGCCAGCCCCACACCGCCGAGCACGGTGGCCGCTGCGGCACTGGCACCACCACGCAGCACGTTGCGCCGGCTCAGGCGGCTGTTCAGCACATCGTCAAACGTGGGGTTGGAAGAGGTGTTTGAGTCTTCGTTGTTGAAGATATCGGATGGGCGAAGGGTGGGTGTTGTCATCGTCGTGTCTTGGCGAGGTTGTTGGATGGCCTTCAAACCCTGAGGAACGTCAGGCGGTTTGTCATCGGCCGATGGCGAGTGTGTGATGTCTGTGTGACAAACCGGTGACATCCGTGCGCCGAAGTCGGGCCCGCTGCGCGCAGCGCTGACACGCAGATGCCATGAAAGTGACACGCGGACGTCATCGCTGCCGAACAAACTCTCGGCATGGAAAGAAAGCAACCCTTATCAGTGCGCGAGGCCATGGCCGCAGACGGTGCAGCGCATGGCCCCCGCGATTTGGACGACTTTGAATTGCAGCGCCTGCGCATCCTGAGCTGTACCGCCCGCGCCATGTTGAACAGCCCGGGCGGGCTGCGCTTCAAGGCCGGGGCCCGACCCTGGCTGCCCGGCCAGGCCCACGAGGAGCTGGCGCCGAGTCGCCGGCAACCGGCTCATGCGGGCCGTCGCTGGAGTGCCAACGATTGAGAAACAAGGACATGCAAGCCCCGGAAACGGGGCTTTTTTCCGCCGCAAGCAGCAGTCACATGCTGCAGTTAAACGCTGCAAGGCGTTGATTGACACAGACCACAAGGAGCTCACGATGAAAGAACTGCCCAATCCCACTTTTGCACTGTCGCCGGTCGCCTTGCCACGGGGGTCACTTCATCAAAGCGGTCATGTTGTCCGCCAGCCCGATGTTCAGGGGATTCAAAAACCTCCCGTGGGGAAAATTTCGGTCAGCTGGGCCCGGCACCAGGATGAAGTCCGGCAGGCGCAGCGCCTGAGGTACGAGGTGTTTGCGCTGGAGATGGGCGCGAACCTGGCCAAAACACTGCCAGGCCACGACGTGGACCTGTTCGATGACTATTGCGAACACCTGCTGGTGCGCGACGCCGACACCCAGGACGTGATTGGCACCTACCGCGTGCTGACGCCGACGCAGGCCAAACGCGTGGGCAGCACCTACAGCGACACCGAGTTCGACCTGACCCGCCTGCGCAGCCTGCGTGAGCGCATGGTCGAACTGGGCCGCAGCTGTGTGCATGCTGACCACCGCCACGGCGGCGTGATTCTGGCGCTGTGGGGTGCGCTCGCAGAGTTCATGGCGCGCAACCAGCTCGACACCATGATCGGCTGCGCCAGCATTCCGATGCAGCACAACGGCGTGTGTAGCGGGCATGCGGCAGCCAGCATCTGGCGGCAGGTGCGGCAGACGCATCTGGCACCGATTGAATACCGCGTCACGCCGCGGCTGGCCCTGCCGGTGGAAAAGCTGGACGACACGCTGGACGTTGAGCCCCCCGCGCTGATCAAGGGCTACCTTCGCCTTGGCGCCAAAGTGCTGGGCGCGCCCGCCTGGGACCCGGATTTCAATTCGGCCGACCTGCCGATGATGATGCGCATCGCCGACCTGCCGCCGCGCTACCTCAAGCATTTCGCCGGCAAGCCGGTGGTAACTGGCACCGGGGGCGCCTGATGCGCAGCCTGTTTGATGCGGCGGGGGTCATCAACCACGGCATGGGCCAGGGTGGTGGCGACCACGACGATGACCGCGATGATCGCGATGACAGCCTGCGAAAGCGCTACCGCACCATCTTCATCTCCGACATCCACCTGGGCACACCGGGCTGCCAGGCCGCAGCGCTGCTGGACTTCCTGAAAGCCCACCCCAGCGACAACCTCTATCTGGTCGGTGACATCGTGGACGGCTGGCAGCTGCGCCGCAAGTGGTACTGGCCGCAGTCGCACAACGATGTGGTGCAAAAGCTGCTGCGCCGTGCGCGCAAGGGCTGCCGGGTGGTGTACGTGCCGGGCAATCACGATGAATTTGCGCGCGAATTCATCGGCCACCAGTTCGGCGGCATCGAAGTGATCGACGAGGCGGTGCACACCACCGCCGACGGCCGCACGCTGTGGGTCATCCATGGGGATTACTTCGATGCCGTCGTCCAGTGCGCCCGCTGGTTGGCCTACGTGGGTGACAACCTCTACGAGTTCACGCTCAAGCTCAACCGCTACCTGAACCGCTTGCGCGCCCGCATGGGGCTGCCGTACTGGTCGCTTTCAGCCTACCTGAAGCACAAGGTCAAAAGCGCGTTGAATTACGTGACTGACTTCGAAGTCGCCGTGGCTGCAGAGGCGCGCCGGCAAGGCCACCAGGGTGTGGTCTGCGGGCATATCCACCGGGCCGAGATGCGCACCATCGACGGCGTGCTCTATTGCAACGATGGCGACTGGGTGGAAAGCCGCACCGCGCTGGTCGAACACTTCGATGGCTCGCTCGAACTGGTGCACTGGGCGCCAGCGCATGAAACCCAAGGGCGGGGTCACTACGCCAGCGCGGCGGTCGCATGAAGATCGCCCTCGTCACGGACGCATGGAAACCACAAGTCAACGGCGTGGTCACCACGCTGGTGGAACTGGTGCGCGAAATGGAAACCCTGGGGCATCAGGTCGAGGTGATTCATCCGGGACTGTTCCGGACCCGGCCCTGCCCGGGCTACGCCGGCATTGACCTGGCCATCCGGCCCAAGGCGGGTTTGAAGGCCCGGCTGGACGCGTTTGCGCCAGATGCGATTCACATTGCCACCGAAGGGCCGCTGGGCTGGGCTGCGCGCAGCTATTGCCTGAAGCACCAGCTCGCATTCACCACCGCCTTCCACACCAAGTTTCCAGAGATCCTGCACGCGGCGCTGCGCATTCCGCTGTCATGGGGCTATGCGTTGTTCCGTCATTTCCACAGGCCCTCGTCGGGCGTGATGGTCCCGACGCAGGGCGTGCTGCGCATGCTGGCCGGGCGGGGCTTTCGCAACCTGCGCGCGTGGACCCACGGTGTGGACACCCAGCTCTTTGCGTTTGAGCCGCAGCCGCCTGCCCATCCGGCGATGGAGCCGCTGGTGCGGCCCGTGTCGCTGTTTGTGGGGCGTGTATCCTATGAGAAGAATATCGAAGCGTTCCTGAAGATGGATATCCCGGGGACCAAGGTGGTGTGTGGCGTTGGACCGCTGGAGGCTTCGCTGAAAGAGCGCTACCCGCAAGTTCGCTGGATGGGTGTGCTGGCCCGGCCTGAGCTGGCCCGGGTCTATGCGGCAGCCGATGTGTTTGTGTTTCCCAGCCGGTCCGAGACCTTTGGCCTGGTGATGCTGGAGGCCATGGCCTGTGGCACCCCAGTGGCGGCCTTCCCGGTGGACGGGCCGCTGGAAGTGCTGGGCCAACACAGTCATGCCGACCCCCGGGCCTGTCATGGCGGTGTCATGGACGAAGACCTGCAGCAGGCTTGTTACCGGGCATTGGCCATACCGCGCCATGAAGCTCGCCAGCGCGCCCAGGCCTTCAGCTGGGCCCATGCCGCGCGGCTTTTTGAGTCGCATCTGGTGCCGGTACGATCGGGGATAAGGGGCGCCGGGGCCTTCCCGACCCCTGCTGCGGTGGCAACATCGGGTCAAGGAACTGTCACGCCGTTGTCATCAAACAGGTGAACACTCCGGTAACGATTTTTAACGCCTCTGTTTTAACGCCTTTGATCGCGGAGTCTCCCCTGTTCATGTCCCACTCCAGTGCCACGCCTCCCGCTGCGGGTTCGGCCGCGCGCGCGCCCACGCCCGTCCAGTTTCTGGACCGTGACCACAGCATTCTGGCGTTCAACGAGCGGGTGCTGGACTGGGCCAGGCGGCCCGATGTGCCGCTGCTGGAGCGCCTGCGCTTTCTGTGTATCGTCTCGTCCAACCTCGACGAGTTCTTTGAGGTTCGCGCCGCGCCCCACCTGCAGGCGGTGCAGTCCAATGAGTCCAAAGGCCCGTACACGGCCCAGACTTTCAAGGCGCTGTCTTCGCTGGCGCACGACATGGTGGCCCGGCAGTACTCGGTGTACAACGACGACCTCCTGCCGGCCTTCGAGCGTGAGGGCATCCGCATTGTGTCGCACGGTGAGCGCAATGCCGCGCAGCGGCGCTGGGTTCGCAACTACTTTGAGCGTGAGGTTCGCCCGCTGCTGATTCCGGTGGGGCTGGACCCATCGCACCCGTTTCCGCAGGTCGCCAACAAGTCGCTGAACTTCATCGTCCGCCTTGGCGGGCACGACGCATTTGGCAGGCACAACGACATCGCCATCGTGAAGGTGCCGCGTGTGCTGCCGCGCCTGATTCCGATGAATGTGGGCGGTGGCAAGACCAAGCTGTTTGTGTCGCTGTCCAGTGTGATCCGCGCCCACCTGCACGAGCTGTTTGCCGGCCGCGAGGTGGGCCAGTTCTCGCAGTTCCGCGTGACCCGGCATTCCGATCTGGCGGTGGACGAAGACGATGTGAAGAACCTGCGTACCGCCCTGCGCCAGGGGCTGGAGCAGCGCCACTATGGCCAGGCAGTACGGCTGGAGGTGTCTGCGGGTTGCTCTGAACACCTGTCGAGTTTTCTGCTCAAGCAGTTCAACCTGCCCGAGCTCTCGCTTTACCGTGTGCATGGGCCCGTCAATCTGGTGCGCCTGACGCAGCTGGTGGATCTGGTCAATGACCCACGCCTGCTGTTTCCCCACTACCGCGCCTGCTACCCCCAGCAGCTGCAGGCGGGTCAGTCGTTTTTTGAGCGCCTCAAGGCGGGCGATGTGTCCATCCACCAGCCGTTTGAGAGCTTCGACGGCGTGTTGGCCTTCTTGCGCGAGGCAGTGAATGACCCGCAGGTGCTGGCCATCAAGCAGACGATTTACCGCACCGGTGCCGATTCCGAGCTGATGGTGCTGCTGCGCGAGGCGGTGCGGCGCGGCAAGGAAGTCACTGTGGTGGTGGAGCTCAAGGCGCGTTTTGATGAGGAAGCCAACATCAACTGGGCCGAGATGCTGGAGTCCATCGGCGCCCAGGTGGTGTACGGCGTGGTGGGCTTGAAGACCCACGCCAAGATGCTGCTGGTGACCCGCCGTGAAGGGCGGCATCTGGTGCGTTACGCCCACCTGTCGACGGGCAACTACAACCCGCGCACGGCGAAGCTTTATACCGATATCAGCCATCTGACTGCAGACCCGCTGATGACGGAAGACATCGACAACGTCTTCGTGCATCTGGCCAGCCAGAGCCGCCTGCCCAAGTTGCACCACCTCTTGCTGGCGCCTTTCCAGTTGCACCGCAAGCTGATTGAACGCGTGGGCATGCTGGCCGAGGCTGCTGCCCGTGGCAAGGACACGCGCATCGTGATCAAGATGAACGCGCTGACCGACGAAAACCTGATGCTGGCGCTGGTGCGGGCGGGGCAGAGCGGCGTGAAGATCGACCTGATTGTGCGCGGCGCCTGCATGTTGCCGGCGCAGGTGCCCGGCGTGACCGACAACATCCGCGTGCGCTCGGTGATTGGCCGCTTCCTGGAGCACTCACGGGTGTTTTATTTCCGCTGCGACGGCGAGGAAACCCTGTACCTCTCCAGCGCCGACTGGATGAACCGCAACATGCTGCGGCGCATTGAACTGGCATGGCCTGTCAAAGACCCGGCGATTCGCCAGCGCATCATCGACGAGTGTTTGGTGGCCTATCTGCACGATGGCCGCGACGCTTGGGACCTGCAGCCCGACGGCACCTATCTGCGGGTGAAGCCGCACGGGCACCACGCGGACCGCCAGCATGGTGCGCAGGCGGCATTGATGGCGCGATATGCAGCGCCCCGCGAGCAGGACAAATAGCATGGACCTGATCCTGTGGCGTCACGCTGAGGCCGAGGACTGGCCGGAAGGCGACCCGGACGGCTCCCGCGACCTGGAGCGCTCCCTGACTTCCCGGGGTGAAAAGCAGGCCGCCCGCATGGCGGCCTGGCTGGACCGCCAGTTGCCCGATGGTGCCCGCATCTTCGTCAGCCCGGCCCGCCGCTGCGAGCAGACCGCGCTGGCCCTGGGACGCAAGTACAAATTGAGGCCTGAGCTGGCCCCCGATGCCACGCCAGACCAACTGCTGGAGCTGGTTCAGTGGCCGCAGTGCAAGGCGCCGATTCTGGTGGTGGGGCACCAGCCCACGCTGGGCCAGACCATCGCGCGGTTGATGGGGCTGCAGGAGAGCGAATGCGCCGTCAAGAAGGGCTCGATCTGGTGGCTGCGTCACCGGGATCGGGATGGCGCCAACCAGACCGTTGTGGTGACGGTGCAGTCTCCTGAAGTGATGTAAGCCGGCCACCAGGGCGCACTAAACAGCAAATGAGCCGCAGGTGCTCCTGCGGCTGAACCCGGACTCAGGCCTGCTTGTCGGCAGCCGGGCGACCGGTCTTGATGGCGGGTACCTGCTCCATCGCCGCCAGAAAACCGGCGTCTGGCAGGCTGGCGAGAAGCTTGATGCCCGCGCGCAGCAACTCGCTTTTCTTGGCGGGGCGCGTCAAGCGGTTGGCCCGCTGTTTGAGTTCCTCCAGAACCAGGTATTCAAGCTTGGGAATGGTGAAGCTGTCTCTCACCAGCTTGGGCTTTTTCGGTTTTTCTACCTTTTTTACTTTGGGTGCTTCAACCGTCTTGGAAGAAGGCTTGCTGGAAACCGGGCGCGCCGGTGCCTTGCTGGCCGGGCGCTTCTTCACCGCTGGCCTGGTGGGTGATGGGGCGCTCGCTGCCCTTTTTCGGGTAGCGGCCGCGGATTTGACTGGAGAAGTTTTCTTTGCAGTAACCATGAAAAGCCCTTGTCGGAATCTGAAACTGAAACTCAAGGCAAAACTGAAGCCGAAACGCTTCAGTCAAACGGTGTAAACAGTTTATACGGTTAATCCGGCGTGGGTCAACATGGGTGGTGTGGAGTGCCTGCGCGCAGCAGGCGACCTGCAGCTCAGGCGGTGGACACGAGCAAGGTCCACGGTGTCTTTTGCCAGGCCACCATTTCCTCGCGCAGCAGGTGTGCCGATTGCGGAAAGGCTTCGGCCCAGCCTGCGCGACAGGTCAGGACAAAAATCCGGCCGGGCTCAGCGCCGCAATCGAATTGCATGCCCTTGAGATCAGGGTCGCGGCGAGCATGGCACAGGATGACCGCCAGACGCAGGCAAATCAGCTGCTGGATGAAAGTGCGGTCTTCAAAGTTGACTTCCAGCTTGCGCAGTTTGCCGCGGTGCCCCAGTACCAGTTGGCTGAGCCGGTGCAGTTCTGCCAACGCGAAGCCCGGGGCGTCGGCGTTGTCCAGGATGTAGGCGCCGTGCTTGTGGTAATCGCTGTGTGAAATCTGGCTGCCGATTTCATGCAGTTGTGCCGCCCATTGCAGCTTGCGCCTGAGGCGGGCTGATTCCAGTGCTGGCCGGCCGGCGTCCACCATGGTGAAGAGCTGCAGAGCCACCTGGCTCACCCGCTGTGCCTGCACGGTGTCAGTGCTGAATTTGGTCGACAGGCGCTGAACCGTGGTCGAGCGCAGGTCGGTCTGGTCCTGTTCCCTGTCCAGCAAGTCGTACAGCACGCCGTGGCGCAGCGCGCCCTGCGCTGTTTCCATGCGGTCGATGTCGAGTTGCTCGAACACCGCCCGCAGCACGCTGATGCCCCCGCCAATCACGGCCCGACGGTCGTCTTTCATGCCTTCAAGCCGCAGCTTGTCTGCGCTTTGTGCCTTGATCAACCGGTCGAGCAGCCAGTCCAGTCCTTCGCGGGTGACCACACCGGCAGGCCATCCAGACGAGCTCAGGGCGTCGCTGACGGCACCTATCGTGCCGGACGAACCATAGGCCACATCCCAGGCGCCCTGGTGGTAAACGTCGATGGCCTCTTCCAGCACCGCCTTGGCCGCGATTTCAGCCATTTCAAAGGCCCGCGGCGTGAACAAACCTTGCGGAAAGTACTTCATCGACCACGCAACGCTGCCCACCCGGTAGGACTCCATGGTGCGCGCTTCCAGCCCCTGACCCAGAATCATCTCGGTGGAGCGGCCACCGATGTCCACCACCAGGCGGCGTTCATCCGACTGTGGCAGCAGGTGGGCCACGCCCTGATAGATCAGCCGGGCTTCTTCGCGGCCAGAGATCACGTCAATCGGAAAGCCGAGGATTTTGGCGCCACGGGAGATGAACTCCTCGCGGTTGCGGGCCTCACGGAGTGTCTGTGTGGCCACTGCGCGCACCTGGGGTCGTTTGAATCCCGCCAGGCGCTCGCCAAACCGGGCCAGGCAGTCCCAGCCGCGCTGCATGGCCTCGGCGGTCAGGTTTCGATCTGCATCCAGTCCGTTGCCCTGGCGGACGGTCTCTTTCAGGTATTCGGTGCGGTTGATGCGGCCGTGGTCGAGGCGGCCGATTTCAAGGCGAAAGCTGTTGGACCCGAGGTCCACAGCGGCGAGGAGGGTGCCGTTTTGCATGTCGGTTGTTGTGGTTTTCACCCCAGCATAGCAAAGCTGGCGGGGCCCCGCCGTTCGGCAGGTGCGCCACGGTTGCTGACGTCTGCCGGCCTCCGGCGAGGGACAGGCCAGCAGGGCGGACGGAATATTGCCCGCCGTTGGCCGCCCGGATAAGACAGTGAAACCGGACTCTCACCGGAACTGCACCGGGCCAAGACAGGCATCCGGTGCCGGAAACCACGACGGATGGGGTGGCAGATCAGGTCAAAACCTTCATGGAATTGTCATGTACTTGTCACACTCGGCTTCTACAGTCTGACTTGTTGAGTCGTTTACCAAACCGTAAGGAGCCACATGAAACACAAGCGCGTTTTCCTCAAGGCAATGGCCGTCGCCGCCTTTGCCACCTTTGGCATGAGTTCCGCCATCGCAGCCGATATCACCGGCGCTGGCGCCACCTTCCCGTTCCCGATCTACGCCAAATGGGCTGAAGCCTACAAGAAGGAAACCGGCACTGGACTGAACTACCAGTCGATCGGTTCTTCCGGTGGTATCCGCCAGATCCGCGCCAAAACCGTTGCCTTCGGCGCAACCGACGCGCCGGTGCCCGGTGCCGATCTGGACAAAGACGGCATGGTTCAGTTCCCCGCCATCATCGGCGGCACGGTGCCTGTGATCAATGTGGACGGCTTCAAGCCGGGCGAACTGCGCGTGACCGGCCCTGTGCTGGCCGAAATGTTCCTGGGCAAGATCGCCAAGTGGAACGACCCCAAGCTCGTCGCACTGAACCCTGGCAAGACGCTGCCTGACCAGAACATCACCGTGGTGCATCGCGCTGACGGCTCTGGCACCACCTTCAACTGGACCGACTATCTGACGGTCGTCAGCAAGGAATGGGCTGACACCGTGGGCCGCGGCGCTGCCGTCAAATGGCCTGCAGCATCGTCTGTCGGCGGCAAGGGCAACGAAGGCGTTGCCGCCAACGTCAACCGCGTCAAGGGTGCGCTGGGTTACGTGGAATACGCGTACGTCAAAAAGAACAACATGAACTTCCTGCAGCTGCAGAATGCTGAAGGCAAATACGTGAGCCCGGATGACTCTGCATTCGCCGCTGCGGCAGCGGGTGCCGACTGGTTCAGCGTTCCCGGCATGGGCATCTCCATGGTCAATGCCAAGGGCGCCAACAGCTGGCCAGTGAGCACGGCTTCCTTCATCCTGATGTACAAGAATCCAGCCGATAAGGCGCAGTCTGCCGAGGTGTTAAAGTTCTTTGACTGGGCTTTCAAGAACGGCAAAGGGATGGCTGCAGAGCTCGACTACGTGCCTCTTCCTGACGCGCTGACTGCCCAGATTCGCACCAAGGTGTGGTCGCAGATCGCGAAGTGATTTGAACTGATCCTGAAGTGAGATCCGCCGACCGGCGTGGGCTGGCCGGCGGATTTTTATTTATCAGATTGGGTGACCTCACATGGGAGTCAAAATGAGCGTGGAAATCACCATGAATCCGCTGAATGTGCCTGCCGAAACCGCCAATCCCAACATGGCCTCGATTGCCAGGCGGCAACGTTTTCACGACGTCCTGTTTCACCGCATCACCCAAAGCTTCTCGCTGCTGGTGCTGATTGCCCTGGTGGGCATCATCGTCTCGCTGTTCATCAACGCCTGGCCCACCTTTCAGAAGTTCGGCCTCAACTTCATCTGGCGCGTTGAATGGGACATCATCAATGAAGAATTCGGTGCTGCGATTGCCATCGTGGGCACCATTGCCAGTTCCGGGCTGGCCATGCTGATTGCCGTTCCGCTGGCATTCGGTATCGCGCTGTTCCTCACGGAAACCTGCCCGGTCTGGCTGCGTCGGCCCCTGGGTATCGCGGTAGAGCTTCTGGCTGCCGTGCCGTCCATCATTTACGGCATGTTCGGCTTGTTCGTGTTTGCGCCGCTGTTTGCTGACTACTTCCAGATGCCGGTGCAGCAGTTGCTGGGCGGCATGCCCTTGATCGGCTTCCTGTTCGGCGGAAGCACCAACGGCTTTGGCATCCTTGCCGCCGGCATTGTGCTGGCCTTCATGGTCCTGCCGTTTGTGGCGGCGGTGATGCGCGATGTCTTCGAGATCGTGCCGCCTATCCTGCGTGAATCGGCCTACGGGCTGGGGTGCACCACCTGGGAAGTCGTCAGGCGAGTGGTTCTGCCATACACCCAGAAAGGTGTGATTGGCGGGATCATGCTGGGCCTGGGCCGCGCGCTGGGTGAGACCATGGCGGTCACCTTTGTGATCGGCAATGCCAACCGCATGCCGACCTCGCTTTTTTCGCCAGGGACCTCCATCGCGTCCACGCTGGCCAACGAATTCGGAGAGGCGGCAGACTTTCATCTCTCCACGCTGTTTGCGTTGGGTTTTCTGCTCTTCGTCATCACCTTCATCGTGCTTTCGCTCGCGAAGATCATGATGCTGCGCGCTGAAAAGGCCAAGGGGCTGTAAGCCCTGCCGCACTTCATCCCATAGGAAAGTCCTGATGAAATTCAACCAACAACTCTACAAGAACAGAAGGCTCACCAACGCCGTCGGTTTGACGCTCTCCATGGGTGCCATGGTGCTCGGTCTGATTGTGTTGCTGTGGATTCTGAGTGTGTTGTTCTCCAACGGCTTCGCTGCGCTGGACTGGAACATGTTCACCCAGTCCACGCCTGCGCCCGGCAGCGAGGGTGGGGGTCTGGCCAATGCCATCGTGGGCAGCCTGATGATGGTCGGCTTTGCGGTGCTGGTGTCCACGCCGATTGGTGTTTTTGCCGGCGTGTACCTGGCCGAGTACGGTGACCAGAGCAAAACGGCGGAGCTGACGCGCTTCGTGACGGACATCATGCTTTCCGCCCCGTCGATCGTGCTCGGTCTGTTCGTCTATGCCATTGCAGTGGCCACGGTGGGCAATTTTTCGGGCTGGGCGGGTAGCCTGGCGCTGTCTCTGATCGCGGTGCCCGTGGTGGTGCGCACCACCGAAAACATGATGCGCCTGGTGCCTGGCAGTCTGCGCGAAGCCGCGTTTGCGCTCGGCGCCCCTCGCTGGAAAGTGGCGACCATGGTCACGCTGCGGGCGGCCAAAAGCGGTGTCATGACAGGTCTTCTGTTGGCTGTGGCGCGCATGAGTGGTGAAACAGCACCGCTGCTCTTCACTGCGCTCAACAACCAGTTTTTCAGCACCGACATGGGCGCCCCCATGGCCAATTTGCCGGTGGTCATTTTCCAGTTTGCGCTCAGCCCCTACGACAACTGGATCCGTCTTGCCTGGGGTGGCGCGCTGCTGATCACCCTGTCGGTTCTTGTACTCAACATCGTGGCACGCGTTTTCCTGCGTGAAAAGTCGCGGGGTTGACGTCGACCATCTTCACTCAGACATTTGATTTTTACGAGATTCGGGAGCCTCTGATGCCAAATACCGCTGCTGCTGTGCAAGCAAAGAAAAACGCCCTTGAGTTGCGGGACCTGTATTTTTATTATGGAAAATTTCAGGGCCTGAAGAATGTGAACCTGGACATTGAAGAACGTAAGGTCACGGCCTTTATCGGCCCGTCGGGTTGTGGCAAGTCCACATTGCTGCGCACGCTCAACCGCATGTACAGCCTGTACCCCGGTCAGCGTGCAGAAGGCCAGATCAACTTCTATGGCCAGAACATCCTCGATCCCAAGCAAGACATCAATCTCTTGCGGGCCCGGATCGGGATGGTTTTTCAAAAGCCCACGCCGTTCCCGATGTCGATTTACGAGAACATCGCTTTTGGCGTGAAGCTCTACGAGAACCTCAGCGAGAGCGAAATGGATGATCGCGTCGAATGGGCCTTGTCCAAGGCTGCGCTGTGGAATGAGGTCAAGGACAAGCTGAACCAGAGCGGTCTTTCGCTGTCGGGCGGCCAGCAGCAGCGGCTTTGCATTGCCCGCAGCGTGGCGGTCAAGCCTTCGGTGCTCCTGCTCGATGAGCCCACCTCTGCGCTGGACCCGATCTCCACGGGCAAGGTGGAAGAGCTGGTGCACGAGCTGAAGCAGGATTACACCATCGCCATCGTGACCCACAACATGCAGCAGGCGGCGCGTTGCAGCGATTACACCGCCTACATGTATCTCGGTGAGCTCATCGAATTTGGCGAAACCGATCAGATATTCCTCAAGCCCAAACGGCAGGAAACCGAAGACTACATCACAGGAAGGTTTGGTTGATCATGAGTGACAAGCATCTGTCCAGCCAGTTCGACAGCGAACTGACCAGCGTTTCCACCCGCGTCATGGAGATGGGCGGTCTGGTGGAGTCGCAGATCCGTACGGCGGTCTACGCCTTGGCACAGTTCAGTGCCGACGCCGCCAGCCAGGTCTCTGAAGCCGAATCGCGTGTCAACGCCATGGAAGTGGAGATTGACAAGGAGCTGTCGTCCATCATTGCGCGGCGCCAGCCCACCGCGCGTGATTTGCGTCTGCTGATCGCGATCTCGAAGACCACGGCCAACCTGGAGCGTGCAGGCGATGAGGCCGACAAGATCGCGCGCATGGTCAAGTCCATCATCGAAAGTGGCGCGGCGCGCACCATGCCGGCCTCGGAGCTGCGCGTGGCCGCCGATCTGGCTTCGGGTCTGCTGCGCAAGGCGCTCGACGCATTCGCACGACTGGACGTGAACATGGCGGTCAGCATCCTCAAGGAAGACGATGCCATCGACAAGGAGTTCGACGGTTTCGTGCGAAAGCTCATCACCTACATGATGGAAGACCCGCGCGCGATTTCGCCAAGTCTGGATCTGCTGTTTCTGGCCAAGGCCATCGAGCGCATTGGCGACCATGCCAAGAACATCGCCGAGTTCATCATCTACGTGGTCAAGGGTGCTGACATCCGGCACACCTCCATGGAAACCATCGAGTCTGTGGTCCGGTAAGCGCAATGAAACACCAGCCCCGCGTCCTGATTGTTGAAGACGAGCCGGCCATTGCCGAACTCATCGCGGTGAACCTGCGCCACAACGGCTTTCAGCCCATCTGGGCTGAAGATGGCGTGTCGGCGCAGCGTGAACTCGATGCCGTGTTGCCGGATGTCATCCTGCTCGATTGGATGCTGCCCGGCCAGAGCGGCGTTGTGCTGGCCAAGAAGTGGCGCGCAGATGCCCGAACCAAGGCCATCCCTATCCTGATGTTGACCGCCCGCGGTGACGAGCCAGACAAAGTACAGGGTCTGGACGCAGGGGCGGACGACTATGTGACCAAGCCGTTCTCAACCCAGGAACTGCTGGCCCGCATCCGCGCCGTTCTGCGTCGGCGCGCGCCAGAGCAGGTCAATGACAGCGTGACGATTGGTGAACTGGTGCTCGATGCTGCCACACACCGGGTGTCGTGGCAGGGGCAACTGCTCAAGGTGGGGCCAACCGAGTACAAACTGCTTCACTATCTGATGAAGCACCCCGAGCGCGTTCACAGCCGGGGCCAGTTGCTCGACAAGGTATGGGGCGACCATGTGTTCATCGAAGAACGCACCGTGGACGTTCATGTCAAGCGCCTGCGCGAGGCGCTGGGTGCGGCGGGCGTGATGGTCGAAACCGTGCGTGGCGCGGGCTACCGGCTCACCGCGCAGGTTCAATTCCCGTCCGTCGAAACTCCACACTGAAGCGCTGGGGCTGGTCAGCCGCGGGAGTCTCCGGGCGCAGTCAAAAGCGTCTGTAAAGCCGTCACAATTACCCCATGCTCTGGCGCCTTTGGGTCTTCCTGTTATTGCATCTGGCCGGTGGCTTGGTCGGCTGGTCGTCAGCCCGGTCGCGCGGTGCGCTGGCTGGCGTGATTGCGGCCAGCGTCTGTTGGTTCATCATTGACGGTTTCCGCGGCGAGCGCGTATTGCGCTGGTTGCGGGGTGGCGCGCAGGCCGAACCGCCACGCATGAATGGCATGTGGGGCGAGGCCGCCGACCGCATGCGCCGGGCCCTGCGCACGCGCCAGATTCAGGTGGAAGACAGCCAGACACGGCTGCGGGAATTTCTGGCGGCCATCCAGGCATCGCCCAACGGCGTGGTGCTGCTGGATGCCCAGGGCCGCATCGAGTGGTGCAACGAAACCGCTGCAGATCACTTCGGGTTCGATATGCGTCGGGATATGCTGCAACTGGTCGGCAACTTGGTTCGCGATCCGGTTTTCACGGCCTATCACTCCTCGAATGACTACGCCTCTGAGGCGGTGATGATCGGGCCGCGCAGCACCAGCAGCCGGCCGGTTCGCCTCGCAGTGCGCCTGCATCCCTATGGCGAGGGCCGCAAGCTGCTGCTGTCGCGCGACGTCACGGCTGTTGAACAGGCCGAGACCATGCGTCGCGATTTCGTGGCCAATGTGTCGCACGAGATCCGCACACCGCTCACCGTGCTGGCCGGGTTTGTGGAAACCCTGCAGTCGCTGCCGCTCAACGAAGAAGACCGAATGCGCTACCTGGGACTGATGGCCCAGCAATCGCATCGCATGCAGACACTGGTGAATGATCTGCTCACGCTGTCCCGTCTAGAGGGTAGCCCGCAGCCGGGCACCGGCGACTGGACGCCACTGGCCACGTTGCTGACGCAGTGCGAGCAGGAGGGGCGGTCCTTGTCCGCTTTGCTGTCCCCAGACCTGCCGCATGCCTTGCTGTTCAGTCCTTCGCCACCGCTGGAGCTGGCAGGCACCGCGAGTGAGTTGCTCAGCGCGATGTCCAATCTGCTCAGCAACGCCATCCGCTACACGCCTCCTGGCGGCCTGATTGAGGCCGGCTGGCGCATGCTCGACGACGGGCGCGTGGAATTCAGCGTGAAGGATTCCGGACCGGGCATCGCGCCGGAGCACATTCCCCGGTTGACCGAGCGCTTTTACCGCGTGGATCGCAGCCGTTCACGCGAGACCGGCGGAACCGGTCTGGGACTGGCCATCGTCAAGCATGTGGTGCAAAGACACGGTGGCGAGTTGCACATCGAAAGCCAGTTGGGAAGCGGGTCCTTGTTTGCGATCATCTTCCCCGCCATGCGCGTGCGCGACGTTCAGACTGTCTGAAAAGCCTGCCGAAGGCGATCCGTGCACAACAGGTGTGCGAGTCAGTTCCGTGCGGTGTGATTGGCTTTGCCGTTCCGCACAGTGCGCCACAGCAAGACCAGAAAGCACCCGGCGACCAGCGCCAGCGCCACGGTGCTGGCCAGCCAGAAGCTCTGCGCCGACGATGAGGCCGCATGGCTGCCAACGCCTTCGTAGGTGAGCTGGTAGCCGCCATACAGGCCCAGACCCCAGAGCAGAATGCCATACAGCAACAGCGGCAACAGCGTGATGCCATAGCAGCGCAACAGGAAAGCGCACAGGGCCTGAAGTGCATCGGCAAGGTGGTATGCCGAGACCCAGAGCAGCAGTGAGGAGGCCAGCGCCACAATGGCCGGACTGCCAGAGTACCAACTGGCCACGAGGGGGGTGTTCAGGGCCAGCATGGCGGCCAGTGCAAGGGCCATCAGCACCGTCATCGTCATCACCAGCCAGACCACCTGCCGGGCCTTGGCCGGATGACCCGCGCCCAGCCAGAACGAGACCCGTGCGCTGCCGGCAATGCCCATGGAAAGCGGCACCATGTACAGAAGGGCCGCAACGCTCGCGGCGATCTGGTGACTGGCCGAGGCCGTGGTTCCCAGCCGTGCGATGAACAGCGCCATCAGCGTGAAGGAGGTCACCTCCACCAGATACGCCAGCCCACCCGGAATGCCCAGACGCGCGAACTGCCCGATCTGGCGCCAGTCGGGCGGCTCCAGCTTTTGCCAGAGCTGGAACGGCTGGTACAGGCTTTCGCGGCGCAGCATCAGGAAGGCCACAGCGAGCAGCAGGTAGTTGACGATCAGGGTGGCCCAGGCGCAGCCAGCCGCGCCCATGGGTTCCATGCCAGCGCCGCCCGCGACCAGCCAGATGGACAGCGGAATCTTCACCGCCAGCGCACCCACCTGCAGCCAGGTCACCAGCAAGGGCTTGCCAAGGGACTGGTTGAAGGTGCTGTAGACCCGGAACAGCAGCGAAGGCGCAAAGCCGAAAGCCAGAATCGCCAGATAAAGCTCCACCTCGCCCTGCATCGACGGCGGCACATCGGCCCATCGCAGCAGCGGGCCGGGCAACAGCAGGGCCGTCATGCCAACGACGGTGATGAGCGCGCAGAGGTAAAGGCTTTGGCGCAGCGAGCGACCCAGTGCGATGTAGTGCCGGCCGCCGCGCATTTCCGCCCAGATGGGCAGCAAGGCCTGCACGATGCCGATCAGGCCCACATACACGCTGATGTAGAGCGCAGAGCCCACCGAAAGCGCCGCCAGCGCCTCGTCGCTGAAGCGGCCTGCAATCACGGTATCTGCGACGCCAAAGGCCATCACCGCGAGCTGACCGACCAGCACGGTTGCCGCGTGCCGGCCGATGACCTTCAGCTCGCTCACGGCTGGCGGGCTGGTGGGGCCTGGGTTGCGGGTGTTCCGGCTGGCGCGGCCACGCTGACGCGTTTGAATACCAGGACGTTTTCGTTCCGGTCGGTCGGCCTGCGTACCGTGGCCTGAAAGGCCCAGTCAGGCAGATTGACGACTGAGCCCAGGGTGGACTGGGCTTCCACGTCCACGATCAGGTAGGGGCACATGGCCTGCTGTCCGGCCTGACGCAGCTGCAGCTTGCCGTGGTAACGCAGCGCCGCGGCCTGAGCGCTGCCTACGCCATGAATCGCCACGCAGGCCTTGGGGTCGACCAGATTGGCGATGCCGCGCGAGGTGGGCGCATAGCTGCGAGCGTAATCCAGCAGCGGCATCCATAGCGTCATGAGCAGCAACCAGCACAGCGTGGCGCCACCGGCAGGCAGCACCAACGATTTCCAGATGGCCGTGCGGTGACCCGCGGTACGCCATTTCACCAGCCAGGTCCACGCCAGCGTGGCAGCCACTGCGGCGGCAAAAGCGATCCACGAAAAACTGGGCTCGAAGCCGGGTGCGAGCTTGGCGACGTTGGCCGCCGGTTGCCGTGGTACGCCGGTTTGCATGGCAATCCACACCACCCAGATGATGATGCCGCAACCAGTGAAAAACAGCAGCGTGAACCAGTCGATCAGCGAAGCCACGCTGCGCTTGAGCGTGGGCAGTGCGAACGCGGCCAGTGCGGCGAGCGGTGGCAGCGCCAGCAGCAGGCTGCGGTCTGAAGCTGTGGTGGTCAGCGTCGCGGCAATCGCCATGAGCGCAAACCACAGGGGCAGCGCTACATGCCGGCTGGCGAGCTGCCGTCGCCAGCGCCAGAGCGTCCACAATGCCAGAGGCCAGGCCGGCCAGGTGAACCAGAGCAGCAGTCGGCCCAGGCTGCGCCAGCCCTTCAGTGCCGACTGCCCGTCTGCACCGGGCAGCGAAATGCGCCAGCGCCAGAGATCGAGCTGATGCGCCAGTACGCTGACCGCCAGCGTGACGCCAGCAATCAGCAGCACCCAGTGCCAGGATTGCTTGCGGCTGTCGGACGGCGACTGCGCAAATTGATCGCCCTGTGCGCTCTGCACGGTCTGGCCCCAGCGCATGTGCGTCCATTCAACCAGCGCTCCACCAGCGCCCAGCATCACGGCCAGAGTCGGCGCACCGCTCAGGGCCAATCCGGCCAGGCCCACCAGAAGTCCCAGTGCAGGCCCCACCAGTTGGGTGGCCCGCCGGTAGGGGCTGGCGGCCATGGCATAAAAAGTCAGTGCGGTGAAGCCCAGTTGCGCCAACGCGGGTGTGGTTTCATGCGACAGCTGGGCCAGCCCCAGGCTGGCGATCAAGGCCAGCAGACCGGCGTCAGCGATCGCCCGGGCATAGTCCACCGGACTGGCTTCTCCGCCAAACGCAAAAGCCACCGGTTGCGCCTGAGGGCTTCGGGCCAGGTAATAGATCGCGTACCAGGTCGCCAGCAGCGTGAGAATCAGCAGGGCCACAAAGGGAATGCGGGCGGCGAAGGCCGGGTCAAGGACCGGCAGCACCTTGATGGCGGCGGCGCCCAGCCAATAAGGCACCAGAGCGTCAAAGCCGGTCACGACGCCCAGCAGCTGCGGTTGCAGCCAGTTGCCGCCTGGCTGCGCCAGTTCCTGCATCACACCGAAGGCGGCGATGTCCTCATTCTTCCAGGGGCCACGGCCCACGAAGCCCGGCAGCACGTAAGCCAGACAGAACAGCAGCAGTGCCAGTCGCGGCAGGCGACGCACGGCAGACTGGGCAATGATGGCGGGAGAAGGCTTGTTCAAGGCGAGTGGGGTGTCGGGTCGCCCGGCGCGCGTGGCCGAAAGCGTTTGATTGGGTGTGATTGTCGCGTGTAGCTGCAAGCGGCTGGCACGGTCATTTTCCCGAAAAAAAAGCAGCCTGAAATTCAGGCTGCTTTTGGAGACCAGTCCCCAGCCTTGCGGCTACGGCTGATCGTCGGGTCGGGTGCAGCTTACTTGGTGGCTTCGGCAGCGGCGTCTTTGGCAGGGGTCTTGCCGAAACGGTTGCGGAATTTCTCCACGCGGCCGCCCATGTTGTCCACGGATTTCTGAGTGCCAGTGTAGAAGGGGTGCGACTCGCTGGAGGTGTCCAGCTTGTACAGCGGCAATTCGCGGCCGTCTTCCATCTTCACCATTTCCTTGGTGTTGACGCAGGAACGGGTGACAAACTTAAAGTTGTTCGACAGGTCGAGGAAACAAACTTCGCGGTAATTGGGGTGAATGCCTTCTTTCATGGTCTTTCCTTGTTCGTTGCGGGAGCCACCAAAGCCAGTCCTCGGCACTTTCCGCTAAGCCCAACATTATGACACGAAATCAACCACTTACAGCGATTTTCGGCCTGAAATGAGGCGATTTGGTAGCTGGATAAGCCACCGGCCTTTGCGGGGCCTGTATTTAGCCAGCATGAGCCGCAGGGCCGGCTTCGCCGGACTGCAGGCGGGTGGCCCCCTCGGGGGGCAGCGACCCACACAAAGTGGGGGAGCGTGGGGGCTCTATTGATTAGCCGCCCCGCCGCATCATGTCAAAGAACTCGTGGTTGTTCTTGGTGGCCTTCATGTTCTTGAGCATCAACTCCATGGACTCGATTTCGTCCATGTTGTACATGAACTGGCGCAGAATCCGCGACTTCTGCAGGATTTCCGGTGCCAGCAGCAGCTCTTCCTTGCGGGTGCCGCTGCGGTTCAGGTGGATGGCCGGGAACACGCGTTTTTCGTACAGGCGGCGGTCCAGGTGAATCTCGCAGTTGCCAGTGCCCTTGAATTCCTCAAAGATCACCTCATCCATGCGGCTGCCAGTATCAACCAGTGCGGTGCCGATGATGGTCAGGCTGCCGCCTTCCTCGATCTTGCGGGCGGCGCCAAAAAAGCGCTTGGGGCGCTGCAGTGCATTGGCGTCCACGCCGCCAGTCAGCACCTTGCCGGAAGAGGGCAGCACATTGTTGTAGGCGCGGGCCAGGCGGGTGATGGAGTCCAGCAGGATCACCACGTCCTTGCCCAGTTCGACCAGGCGCTTGGCGCGCTCGATCACCATCTCGGCCACATGCACGTGGCGGGCGGCGGGCTCGTCAAAGGTCGAGGAAATCACTTCGCCGCGTACGCTGCGCTGCATCTCGGTCACCTCTTCAGGGCGCTCGTCAACCAGCAGCACCATCATCACCACTTCGGGATAGTTGGCAGTGATGGCGTGGGCGATGTTCTGCATCATCACCGTCTTGCCGGATTTCGGCGGGGCCACCAGCAGGGCGCGCTGGCCTTTGCCGATGGGAGCGACGATGTCGATGATCCGGCTGGTGAGGTTTTCCTCGCCCTTGATGTCGCGCTCGAGCTTGAACTGCTCGCGCGGGAACAGCGGCGTCAGGTTCTCGAACATCACCTTGTGCTTGTTCGCCTCGGGCAGGCCGTCGTTGACCTTGTCGAGCTTGTTCAACGCAAAGTAGCGCTCGCCATCCTTGGGCGTGCGCACCTCGCCTTCAATCATGTCACCGGTGTGCAGGTTGAAGCGGCGAATCTGGCTGGGGCTGATGTAGATATCGTCGGTGCTGGCGGTGTAGCTGGAGTCCGGCGCGCGCAGGAATCCGAACCCGTCTGGCAGCACTTCCAGCACGCCATCGGCCACGATGGTTTCGCCCGTCTTGGCGCGCTTCTTGATGATGGCGAACATCAGCTCCTGCTTGCGCATCCGGCCGACGTTTTCAATCTCAAGCGCTTCGGCCTGCTTGAGGACTTCAGACACGTGCAGTGCCTTGAGTTCGTTGAGGTGCATGGAATTACTCCTTGCGGAGTTCAGTGATGGAAACGGGGGAGGTTTGAACGGAAGCTGCTTCAGACTGAAGGCTTACAAACCGGTTACTCGAACCCGCCGAAGGCTGTGGCGGGTGAATGGTTGGCATTATGACAGGAAAAACAGGGTCTCAGGCGCCTGTGAATGGGGCCTGCAGCCCCGGTGCGGCGGGCGAACAACGCCAGGCAAGCGGGCGAAGGCTAGAGAAGAGGCAATCGGCTGAAGGATGGATCAAAGGGAGTAGCCAGCCCGACGCATCAGATATGACGGCGGGCTGGCTGAGGGCCAGGTTCAGGCCAGTTGCTGGTCGATGAAGGCGGTCAGCTGGGCTTTGCTCATCGCGCCGACCTTGGTGGCAGCGAGTTGGCCGTCTTTGAACAGCATCAGGGTGGGAATGCCGCGAATGCCGAACTTGGCCGGGATGTCGCGGTTCTCGTCCACGTTCATCTTGGCGATTTGCAGTTTGCCGTCGTAGCCGGTGGCGACTTCGTCGAGGATGGGGGCAATCATCTTGCATGGACCGCACCATTCAGCCCAGTAGTCCACCAGCACCGGCTTGGAAGATTTCAGCACGTCGGCCTCGAAAGTGGCGTCGGTGGTGTGTTTGATCAGGTCGCTGGCCATGGTGGCTCCTTCGTTATGGGGTTGTTACTATTGGACTGTTCGGTCCTGACTGGAGTTGCCGTCATTGTGGCAGAAAGCAAGTGGTGACGTCGGTGTGGCCGTGGCTATCAGCCCGATAGGTGCAGCCTGTGCGCCTGCTCACCCGACGGACCCGCCGGGCATTCCGGTGTGTTGTTACAGGACCTTCCCGATTTGTCGATGGAATCATCTGCCACTCAACCGATGCTTCGTGTCAGCAGCCCAGGCCCGGCCACCTTGTCGCCAGCGCCGTGCTGGCAGGGCGCCATGGCGCAACTGGCCAGCGCATTGCAGAGCAGGGGCGTTCACCCTTCGCAGGCCGTCGTGCTGCTGCCCTATGCGCAACTCATTCAGCAGGCGCGCCAGGCCTGGGCGGCGTACGTCGGCGAAACCTCTTTTCTGCCGCGCTTTGAAAGCACCCTGAACTGGGTCGACAGCCTGGGCGGCTCGCATGGCGTGTTCGTGCCGGCACCTGACGATCTGCGTCTGGACATGGCGCTGGATGTTCTGACTGCGGCCTCACTGCTCGAACGTTCCGGACTGGCGAACCACCGCGACATGCTGACGAGTCGCGTGGTCGAAGCCGCATGGAGTGTGGCCGGTGTGGCCGCTGCTGTGCCGCCGACCGACCGGCCCGCCTGGGGTACGCGTCTGGCGGGTGCACTGGGCGCCGATCTGGACAACCCGACCCTGGCGCTGGATGCTGCCGTGGCACGGATTGCCCTGGCTTGGGCCGCCAATTCGGCCTATCCCACCGATCGGCTTTTCGAAGCCAATCCGGTGTTGCTGGTCATGATGGAGGGCTTTCAGCATGACCCGCTGGCGCAGGCGTTGCAGGCGCGCTGGCCGGACCGCACACATACCATTGCGCTGGCAGAGTCGCACCCACCAGCCGATGCGGCTGCTCCCGCGCCTCACCTCTTACTGCACTCTGCGCAGGATGCCGAGGACGAGGCCGAGCAAGCCGCCGCCTGCGTCCTGCAGCACCTCACCCAGGGCCGCTGCCAGGTGGCCCTGATTGCCCAGGACCGACAGCTCACGCGCCGGGTGGGTGCCATGCTGGCCGGGCGCGGTATTGCCATGCGTGACGAAACCGGCTGGAAGCTCTCCACCACCCGTGCCGCAGCGACCGTGATGGGTCTGCTGCGCGCGATGCCGTGGGATGCCTCCACCGACGCGGTACTCGACTGGCTCAAGAACACGCCGGCGCTGAAAGCTGCCCGCGTGACCACCGCAGAGGCCTGCCTTCGCCGTCTGGGTGTGCGCTTATGGCGGGAGCTGCCCGATGTGGTGGGCAGTGAACAGGTTTCTGCGGGACGTGAAACGCTGGCCTTGCTGCTGCAACAGGTCGAGCCTCTGCGCAGCGACTGGGCCCGGCCGCGCCCCCTGCGCTTGTGGCTGGAGCGCCTGCGCGCCGCGCTGCAGGCCGCCGGCCAGTGGGACCCGCTGGCGACCGACGGGGCGGGGCAAACCGTGCTGGAGGTGCTGCGTCTGCACGAAGGCGCAGACCATGAGCTGGACGGCGAGCGTGCGCCAAGGATGGCGTTGCATGAATTCACCCACTGGGTCAACCAGTCGCTGGAGGCGGGGAAGTTCTCCCCGCCGCATCCGCCGGCCGAGCAGGTGGTGATCCTCCCGCTGGCCCAGCTGCTCGGTCGCAGCATGGCGGCCGTGGTGCTGCCGGGTTGTGACGAGCTGCGTCTGCCGGTTTCACCTGAGCCCTCCGGGCCTTGGACCCCGGCCCAGAGGGTGCTGCTGGGGCTGCCGTCCCGCGATGCGCTGGCCGCCACCGCCAGCCAGGCTTGGCAGCACGCGCTGCAGCAGCCGCAGGTGGACGTGCTGTGGCGCGTCAGCGAAGCGGGCGAGCATCTGCTGCCCAGCGGGTTTGTCCAGACCTTGCTGCTGAACCGTAAAGGACTGCCCCCCGCGGAGACCGCCGACCCGCGCTCGCCACGCGAGGTGCAGCTCACACCCACGCTGCGGCCCATGCCCACCGGCGAGGCGCTGACCCCGAGCCGTTTGTCGGCCAGCGCCTATGAAGACCTGCGGCGCTGCCCCTACCGCTTTTTCGCGCTGCGCCAGCTTCAGTTGCAGGAGTCGGACGAACTCGACAACGCACTGGGCAAGCGCGATTTCGGCAACTGGCTGCACGGGCTGCTGAAGGATTTCCACGATGCCCTGAAGGCGGCACCGACCGATGATGCCGGTGAACGCGTCGCGCTGATTGATGCCGCCGCTGAACGGTCCCGTCGCGAGCTGGCCTTGGGGGCGAGCGAGTTCCTGCCTTACGCCGCTGCGTGGCCCGGCGTGCGAGACGGCTACCTCCAATGGCTGCGCGAGCATGAAGCCGCAGGGGCGGTGTATGAGGCGGGGGAGGTCTGGCGCGAGATACCGCTGGGCACGTTGAGTCTGAGAGGCCAGCTGGACCGCGTGGATCGCATGGCTGACGGGCAAGCGCTGGTGATGGACTACAAAACCGAAAACAGCACCACTACCGCAGAGCGTATCAAGAGCGCAGAGGAAGACACCCAGCTGGCTTTCTATGCCGCACTGCTGGAAGACGACACGCTTTCGGCAGCCTATGTCAATCTGGGTGAAAAGGGCGTGACCAAAACGTATCAGCAGCCCGCAATTGTGGAACTGCGCGACGGGCTGATCGACAACATCCGGCGCGACATGGCGCGCATAGCCGAAGGCGCGGCCTTGCCGGCACTGGGCGAGGGCACGGCTTGCGAATGGTGTGCCGCGCGCGGCTTGTGCCGCAAGGACTTCTGGACACGATGATACCCCCACGGTCACTCACTGGGTGTAGTTCCCTGTACGTGCCCACGCCTGAGGCGCGGGCCCTTCCTCCCGTCCAAACCTGCGCAGGCAGGTTTGGAGCCGCGGTCGTCAGCCCCGAGGGGGCTAATTTTTCTAGGGGCGGCCCGTCGAAAAATTGGGCACTACTTCGGCGCTTTTCAGGAGTCAAGGTTTGAACGCCGCTTACGAACGCAACGGCACGCCGGTCTCGGCGGAGGCCTTCTATGCAATCGCCTGCGATCCGCGTCGTCATGTCGCGGTAGAGGCCTGCGCGGGTGCGGGCAAGACCTGGATGCTGGTCTCGCGCATTCTGCGGGCCTTGATCGACACCGCGCTGCAGTCGCCAGATGGCGTGGTCAGGCCGCATGAAATTCTGGCCATCACCTTCACCAAGAAAGCCGCGGGTGAGATGCGGGAGCGGCTGGAGCAGTGGCTGATGGAATTCGATGGCGCGGATGACGACACGCTGCGGCGCGAGCTGACCATGCGCGGTGTGTCGAATGCAGATGCTTCGGCCGAAGCCTGCAAGGCACTGTCGGGTCTGTACCGGGCGGTGCTGGCGCAGGGCCGCTCGGTGCAGATTCGCACCTTCCACGGCTGGTTCGCGGCCTTGCTGCGCAACGCCCCGGTCGCGGTGCTGCAGCGCTTGGGCTTGCCGGTCAATTACGAGCTGCTGGAAGACGATGCGCCGGCCCGCGCGTTGGTCTGGCGGCCCTTTTACGCTGCGGTGGCGGCAGATGCGGCGCTGCACGCCGACTTTGACGCGCTGGTCAGTGCCCACGGGCGGTTTCAGGCCGACAAGGCCTTGCAGGCGGCCCTCGACAAGCGCACCGAGTTTGACCTCGCCGATGCCAGGGGTGTGGTGGATGCATCCGTCGAGCATTTTCAGGTGCGGTTTGAGCCGTTGGCGCACCATGAAACGCCTGAGCGGGCGCTGATGGATGCCGCCGCGCGTGACCGCTGGCTGGCCCGCGCCCGCGCGCTGGGACAGGAGAAAAACAAGACGCCGCAGAAAGCGGCCGAGGCCGTGGTGGATGCGTTCGAGACCACAGACCCACAGCTTCGCCTGAGCCTGCTGCGCAAGGGTTTTTTTGTGGCCAGCGAGGACCGGCTGACCAACCATCTGCAGAAGTACCCGGCCGCGCAGGAGGCGGAGCCCGAGCTGCGCATGCTGTGCGAGGCCAGCGCCCAGCACACTGCGTGGCTGCACCAGCAGCGCATGGCGCGCCTCACCCGGGCATTGATCGCGCAGTACGCGGCGCTCAAGCGCGAACGCGGCTGGGTGGACATGAACGACGTCGAGCGCGCGGCGCAGGTCATGCTGTCCGATGCAGTGCTCTCCGGCTGGGTGCAGGAGCGGCTGGACGCGCGCATCCGGCACCTGATGATCGATGAGTTCCAGGACACCAACCCGCTGCAGTGGCAGGCCCTCAGCGCCTGGCTCTCCAGCTATGCCGGTGCCGGGCAGGCGCCCAGCGTGTTCCTAGTGGGTGACCCGAAGCAGAGCATCTACCGCTTCCGGCGCGCCGAGCCGCAGGTGTTCCGCGACGCACAGGGTTTTGTGCGTGAGCGCCTTGGCGGCGACCTGCTGAGCTGCGACCACACCCGGCGCAATTCGAAAACGGTCATCGACACCGTGAACGCCGTGATGACGGCCGCCAGCCAGTCGGATGGGTACGAGGGCTTTCGCCCGCACTCCACCGATTCGAAGGCCGATGGCGAGGTGGGTTGTCTGCCGGTGATTCCCCGTGGCACGGAATCGGGCGCCGAAAGTGAGGTGACCGCGGACGGTTGCCACGAGAGCGATGCCCCACCGGCCTGGCGCGACAGCCTGACCACACCGCGTGAAGTGCCGGAAGAAACCCTGCGTACGCTGGAGGCCCGGCAGGCGGCTGCCTGGGTGGCCGAGCAGATGTCCCGTGGCTTGCCGCCGTCGCGCATCATGGTGCTGTCGCGCAGGCGGGCGGGGCTGCTGCCGCTGCAGGACGAATTGCGGGCGCTGCACATTCCCGCACAGGTGGGCGAGAAGACCGAGCTGATCGAATGCTGCGAGGCGCAGGACATTGTGGCCCTGCTCGACGTCCTGGTGTCGCCCGGGCACGATTTGTCGCTGGCCCGCGCCCTGCGCTCCCCGCTGTTTGGCATGGACGACAGCCGCCTGGTGCAGCTGGCTGTGCTGCAGCGGGGGTGGCGAGATCAGTCTCCGCATGAGTCCCACCCTTCCTGGTTCGAGCTGCTGCAGTCGGCTGAGCGTCTCGGCCCCGACTCGGAGGCGCTCCGGCAAGCCGGCTCGGTGCTGGTGCGCTGGAAAAACTGGCTCGACACCTTGCCGCCACACGATGCGCTGCAAGCCATCTATGACAACGGTGATGTGCTGGCCCGCTTTGCCGCCGCGGCGCCGCCCGTCAGGCGCACGGCCGTGCTGGCCAATCTGCGGGCGCTGCTGGGTGTCTCGCTGGCACTCGATGGCGGCCGCTACACCACGCCCTACGGATTTGTTCGCGCCTTGAAGGCGGGCGGCACGCAGACGCCTGCCACCGTCAGTGCTGACGCCGTGCGGCTGTTGACCATTCACGGGGCCAAGGGTCTGGAGGCCGATGCCGTGTTGATGCTCGACACCGATGCGGTGGAGCGCAACGCCGACAGCATGGCGGTGCTGCTGGATTGGCCGGGTCGTTCGGTTGCGCCCGAGAAGCTGGTGTTCATGGTGAGCGAAAGCCGCCCGCCCGCCTGCGCAGCCGATCTGCTGGCTGCCGATCTCGCGGCGCGCCAGCGGGAAGAACTGAACGCGCTCTATGTGGCCATGACGCGGGCCCGTGGCACGCTGGCCATTTCCAGCATCACGCCGCACCGCCCCAACGCCGGCAGTTGGTGGCAGCGCATCGCGGCTGTAGCGCCAGAGCGCCCCGCGCCCACCGCGCCTGCGGAAATTGCAGACCACCCGATGACGGGTACCGAAGGCAGCTTTGTGCTTCCCGTGCTACCCGCACCCTCCAGCCCACCGGCAAGTGCTGCTTCCACGACGACCGAGGACGAAGATTCCCCGGGCGCCCGGGTCGGCAAGGCCATGCACCGTCTGCTGGAATGGGGCGGCAGTCTTTCGCCTGCGCACCGGGCTGCGGCAGCACGCGAGTTCCGGCTCAACCCGTCACAGATCGGCGAAGCAGCGACTATGGCCAGCCGCATTCTGGCGGGCGAGGGCGCCTGGGCTTGGGAGTCCGAGCGTTTGGCCTGGCAGGGCAACGAGGTGGACTTGGTTCACGCAGGCACCGCGTTGCGGCTGGACCGCCTGGTCCAGCGCAAGGACGCGGGCCATGAAGGCCATTGGTGGGTGCTGGACTACAAATCGGCCACCGCGCCGCAACGGCAGGCGGCTTTGGTTGAACAACTGCGGAACTACCGGCAGGCGGTGCAGCAGATCTACCCCGACGCGCCTGTGACAGCGGCATTTTTGACGGGGCAGGGCGCGCTGGTGTGGGTGGACTAGCGGCGGCGCCCATTGCCCGGCTGCAATAATCACCGCTGCTTTCTCGCCCCTATCCCGCTGATCTCTCTGATCCCCCTGATCCCGCAGGTACGCGCCCGTACCCATTCACGCTTTCCTGTTTTCCCGCTTTCCCTGGACACGCTTTGACCGATTCCGCTTCCCCGCACGCACCATCCCATTCGCCCCGTATTGCCGTTATTGGCGGTGGGCCCGCTGGCTTGATGGCGGCTGAAGTGCTTGCTGCGCAGCCGGGGGTGTCGGTGCATCTGTACGACGCCATGCCCTCCGTGGGCCGCAAGTTCCTGCTGGCGGGCATTGGCGGCCTCAACCTCACCCATTCCGAGCCACTGGAGTCTTTCGTTAGCCGCTATGGCGAGCGAAGTGCCGTGCTGCAACCGATGCTGGAGGCCTTTGGTGCCGAACAGCTCCGCGCCTGGGCTGAAGCGCTGGGTGTCGAAACCTTTGTGGGCAGCTCCGGCCGCGTCTTCCCGAAAGACATGAAAGCTGCGCCGCTGCTGCGCGCCTGGCTGCACCGCTTGCGCGCGGCGGGGGTGCAGTTTTCCATGCGACACCGCTGGCTGGGCTGGGGTGATGATGGCAGTTTGCTGTTTGCCACGCCTCTAGGCGAGCAACGGGTTCAGGCCGATGCGGTGGTGCTCGCGCTGGGCGGTGGCAGCTGGGCCCGGCTGGGCTCTGATGGTGCCTGGGTGCCGGTGCTGCAGCAGCGCGGCGTTCAGGTGGCGCCGCTGCGTCCAGCCAACTGCGGGTTCGATGTCGGGTGGACGCCGCATTTTTCCAGCCGCTTTGCAGGTCAGCCCTTCAAGTCGGTGGCGATCCGCTTCACCGATTCCACTCGGCGCACGTTTCATCGCAAAGGCGAGTTTGTGGCCACCGCCACCGGTGTGGAGGGCAGTCTGGTGTATGCCGTCTCGCACCTGCTGCGCGACGAGATCGAAGCGTATGGCAGCGCGACTTTCCTGCTGGACCTGCTGCCCGACAAGTCGGCAGAGCAGGTGCTGGCCGAGGTGCGACACCCGCGGGGTTCACGCTCGCTCTCCAGCCACCTGAAAAGCCGTCTGGGGCTGGAAGGCATCAAGGCCGCCATGCTGCATGAGGTTCTGGGCAAAGATGCCGTTGCCGACCCGGCGCGGCTTGCCGAGGGCATCAAGGCCTTGCCTGTCCGGGTATTAATCACACGCCCAATTGACGAGGCCATCAGCACCGCTGGCGGCGTGATGTGGGAGGGCGTGGCGCCCGGGTTGCGTCTGGCGCCGGGGGCAGGCCAGCCGCCTTTGCCCCAGCCCGTCTTTTGCGCCGGGGAGATGCTGGACTGGGAGGCGCCCACAGGCGGCTACCTGCTGACTGCCTGCTTCGCCAGCGGAAAAGCCGCAGCGGAGGGGGTGTTGAGCTATATCAACAGACCTCGTTAACGCGCATGTAAGTCCTATGCATCAGGCGCGGCTGGGCGCATCATTGCATTGCATTGGTGTAGCAACGGTTGCGTGTGAATTACTCCCCAGATCGGCATTGATTGTGTCAACATGTAAATAAATGTTTCAGTTTGAAACTTAAAATTCCAGGGTCTGCACCCGTTCAATTTGCAACCGGCATTGTTTTTTGAAGCTCAACCGCCTTCCCACCATCCGCTCCAGGCTTGTCCTGCTGACTTTTGCCTGCATGGCGCCCGCGTTCTTCCTGGCTACCGCCGTGCTGTATTACAACTACCAGCAGCAGCGGGCGGCGCTGATCAAGGATGCGGTCGAGAGCGCACGCACCCTGGTCCGCCTGATGGATCGGGAGTTCACCACCGTGGAGGTGTCGCTCAGCGCGCTGTCCACCTCGCCGCTGGTGCGCACGGGTGATTACCGGGCGTTTCAGGCGCAGGCCGAGGAGGTGCTTAAACGCAGCTTCATCAACAACATCGCCTTGATCGCGCCCAGTGGTCAGCAGTTGATGAATACCGCCATACCATTTGGCCAGCCCTTGCCGCAGACCGGCGTGATGGCGCAGACCCAGCGGGTGATTCAAAGCGGCAAACCGGACATTTCCGGCCTGCTGATCGGCGCTGCCCTGAAGCGACCCATCTCCAATGTGGCCGTACCCGTTTTCTCGGGTGGCATGGCGACGCACTCACTTTCCGGTGTGATATTGCCTGACCATTTTCAGAAGCTGCTGGTCAGCTACGGCTTGCCTGAAGACCGCCTGACCGTCATCTTTGACCCCTCTTCGATCGTTGTTGCGCGTTCTCACGATGTGGAACTCTTCAGGGGCAAACCGGTCGCGCCCGGGCTGGTCAAACGGCTCAGCGAAGTGAACGAAGATGCGTTTGATGCGGTCACGCTGGATGGCACGCAGGTGGTAAGTGCCTTTTACCGCTCACCTGCCTCTGGCTGGGGTGTCGCCATCGGTATTCCCGAGAAGTCACTGACGGCCGATCTGCGTCGTTCCATGTGGATACTGATTGGCCTCACGGTTCTGTTGTTCGGCACCAGTTTGCTGCTGGCGCAGAGCATGGCCAGCCGGATCGCCCGTGCCGTCGGCGCCTTGCGCATACCGGCATTGGGTCTTGGCTATGGCGAGTCCGTCTTCGTGCAAGCGCAACACATCCAGGAAATTGACGAAGTCGGCCAAGCACTGGGCAAGGCCTCGGCGTTGCTGCAGGAGTCCATCAAATCGCTCGCAGAGAACGAGGCACGTTTCCGGGGCGTGGTGGAGTCCGCCATGGACGCCATCATCACGGTGAACGAGGAGGGCGAGATCGTCATGTTCAACGCCGCGGCCGCCACGATGTTCGGGTGCGCGGCGGGTCAGGCGATTGGCCAGCCAGTTACACGTTTTGTTCCCTCCCGCTTTCATGCGCACCATGCAGAACTCCTGAGAAAGCAGCAGACAAAGACTCGCAAGTCGGGTAGCGATGAGGGTGCATCCATCGGCGTCACCGTCGGTTTGCGAATGAATGGCGAGGAGTTTCCTGCCGAGGTGTCTGTCTCCAGCGTCAACGCGCTGGGGACTGTGCTCAACACCTTCATCATCCGTGACGTGACCAGTCGGGTTCAGGCCTACAAGGCGCTGGAGCGCAGCAACCTGGATCTACAGCAGTTCGCCTATGTGGCTTCGCACGACTTGAAGACGCCGCTGCGGTCCATCGGTGGATTTGTGCAATTACTGGAACGCGATTACGCTGACAAGCTGGACGAAAAAGCCATTTCGCTGATTCACCGAACGGCCAACGCCGCCAAGCGGCTGGAGCAACTGACAGAGGATCTGTTGTCGTTCGCCAGGATTGAGGCAGAGGCCAAGCCTTTTGCTGCAGTCGAAATGGGGGATGTGGCCCGCGATGCGATATCGCTGCTGGACGCCGCCATCCAGAGCACCGGCGCCAAGGTGACAGTGAGCGAGATGCCGGTGATTCGAGGGGACCGCGCGCAACTGGTGCAGCTCCTGCTGAACCTCTTTGGCAACAGCATCAAATACTGCACCGGCCATGCACCTGTGGTTGCATTCACCGCAGCCAAACAGGACCGTGAATGGGTGTTCTCGGTGGCTGACAACGGCATTGGCATTGACCCCAAACACCATGAGAAGGTGTTCGAGATTTTCAAGCGACTGCACAACCAGAACGAGTTTCCCGGAACGGGCATTGGCCTTGCCGTTTGTCGCCGCGTGGTTGAAGGCCATGGCGGCAAGATCTGGGTGACCTCCAACACTGACCAGGGTGTCACCTTCAGTTTTACACTGCCAGATTACTTTCCGGAGAGTTCCGATGAAAATTGAACCCTTAGTCAATTCCCGTGCGGCGGAGATATTGCTGGTCGAGGACAACGAAGACGACGTCTTCCTGACCCGTGAGGCTTTTGACGCAGCCCATTTGCGCGTCCATCTGCACCATGTGGACAACGGTGAGAAGTGCCTGAAGTTCCTGCGTAAACAAGGCCCTTACGCCGATGCCGCGACGCCTGATCTCATCCTGCTGGACATGCACATGCCGGTGATGGACGGCTACGAGGTGCTGTCCGAGATCGTCAAGGATCCCAAGCTCCATCACCTGCCCGTCGTGGTGCTCACTACCTCTTACGAAGCAGACGACATCAAGAGGATGTATGGACTGCGCTGCAACTCCTACATCACCAAACCGGTTGACTTCGACAGTTTCACCAAGGTCATCAGCCAGTTGGCGGGCTACTGGCTGACGGTGGTGGTGGTGCCGACGGTCGAATGATGCCCGCGCAGTCGGAGGCATTGTCATGATCGTGCGGTTTTCGATCCACCCCGCTTCAGGTGCTTACGACTACCAGGTGAGCTATGAAGGCGAGGCGCTGTTCGGTGACGAGGGCCTGCAGAGCGTCGCGCATTGCATCGATGCGGCGGTTGAAGGCCTGGGGCAGGGCGCCGTGGCGGCCGAAGTCGCGCTGGGCGGCATTGTCAGCGGCACCTACCCGCTGGCGTCGCTGGCGTTGATGACCGCCCAGATCGCGGAACACGCGATCAACACCACGGCTGCGATTCAGGAACTGATGGCCTGATTTCTGTGCGGGGCTGCCTATTTCGGCTGGGTCCCGACGCCTTTTCGTTTCATCTCACCCCAGCTCGATTCACGCTGTGCTGCCCATTTGTAAAGGCCCAGCAAACGCCACCAGCTGTTGAGCTGGCGATAACCGAAGTTCTCCAGCACCACAATCAGCGACAGCATGGCAAGGTGGCGAAAGCTTGGGTAGATGTGGAACGAAATTTCTTCCAGCAGCAGGCCCGAAGCCGACAGCAGAATCCCAAGCCCGATGGCCATGAAGAGAAACACATAGAAGGCTTGCCACGACACCAGCCCGAAAACATAGGCGTAGATCATGAACAAATAGCCGCCCAGCTCGACCAGCGGACCCAGCCACTCGAACATGACCATGAAGGGAAACGCCAGCCAGCCTGGCGTGCCGCCATTGCGGCTGAACATCAGCCCCCAGTTGCTGGTAAGGCTCTCCGACAACCCGCGCTGCCAGCGCACCCGCTGGTTTTTCAAGGTCTTGTGGTCTTCGGGTGCCTCGGTCCAGCAGACGGGCTCGGGCACAAACTCGATGCGATAGGGGCGGCCCTGCTGCCTCAGGTAGCGGTGAATGCGCACCACCAGTTCCATGTCTTCGCCAATGGTGTTGGCCTGGTAGCCGCCAGCTTCGATCACCACATCGGTCTTGAACAGGCCGAACGCGCCAGAGATGATGAGCATGGCATTGAGCTTGGACCAGCCGAGGCGGCCGAACAGGAAGGCGCGCAGGTATTCCACCACCTGGAACAGCGCCCACAGGTTGGTCGGCAGCCCGACCTTGGTGAGAAAGCCGTCGGCCACCTCACAGCCATTGGCGACCCGCACGGTACCACCGGTCGCCACGGTATCCGGGTGGTTCAGGAAGGGTTTGGCCACCAGTTGCAGGCTGTTGCGCGCCAGGATGGAGTCGGCATCGACGCCGCAGAACAGCGGGTGTCGCGCGGCATTGATGCCGGCGTTCAGCGAGTCGGCCTTGCCGCCGTTTTCCTTGTCGATGACCCGCAGGTTGGGGTATTTGAGAGAGCGGTAAATGCCGCGCACCGGCTTGGTCGGCAGACCCTCGCGGGGTGCCTCCGGGAAGGGCAGCAGCGAGAACTCGCGCGTCATCACCTCCAGCGTCTTGTCCTTGGAACCGTCATTGATGACGATGATCTCGAAGTCAGAGTAGGTGAGCTGGAACATCGACTGCACCGAGGCGGTGATGGTGGCTTCCTCGTTGTAGGCGGGCACCAGCAGGCTGATGCCAGGCTCCAGCCCGGTGAAGACCTGGGGCAGGGCCTCCAGCAGCTTTTCTTCCTTGTTGCGCTGGAGCGCAAAGATCGACAACAGGTTGAGCGCCAGATAGCAGCCGTTGAGCAGGATGAAATAGGCGAATACAAACCAGGTGGTCCACGCGGTCATGGGGGCGTCCTCAGGTCGTGGCCAAGGTGGGGGTTTGGAATTCGGCCAGCACGTGGTCGAGGATGCTTGTGATCGCCGGCTCGCTGGTCTGCCCGCGCAGGGCGGCCAGCCGGTCGACGCCGAAGAGCGGCGATCCGGCCAGCGCCTGTGCGGCGCGGTAGCGCACCCACCACTCGTCGTCTTCGAGCATGACCTGCAGGCGCAGCGAGTCATCCTCATCGCCGAAGCGCCCCAGAAACACCGCGACTTCCGCCCGCACACGGCCGTCGCCATGCGCCATGAATTGCCTGATCACCGGCAGCAGTTCCTGGTCGCCAGCGCTGTGCACGGCCGTGGCCAGAATATCCGGAGAGCGGCAGTTGAGCAGCATGTACTGCATCGAGGCCAGCGGGATCTGCAGATTCAGTGCATCGGCCAGCTGCAGCGCACGTGTCCAGTGGGTACGGCTGATGGTGGTGATGCGCTTGGACAGCACCAGCCAGAAGGCCTGCTTGGCCTCGGCCAGAAAATGCGCAATCTGCGTGATGTCCCAGTCCTTGCGGGAAAGAATCAGCGGCAGCAGCAGCTCGGTGCCCTTGAGCGGATTGATCTTGAGCAGGGCCCGCGCAGCGTGGACCGAGGCGAGGCTGTCACTCTGGCTGGTTTGCGCGGCAAGGGCGTCCCACGAGGCCTCATCACGCAGGTGCCCCAGTGTCAGCGTGGCGAGCAGGCGTTCGGCCCGGTTGCCCTTGCTCAGCAGCCTGCGGGCCATCACGTCGCCACCGACTTTCCGGGCCAGCTTGTTGAGCCGCTCACTGGCCGGGCCGCGCAGGGACTCCTGCAGGTAGTTCCAGAGCTTCAGAAAGTAGATGTGTTCGCCGGGCCGCAGCCGCTTGGGAACCTTGGGCGTGCCTTCGCTGATGACTTCCAGCATGACGGGCCGCCAGCGGGCGACGAAGGCCGCCTCTTCGTCGACGGTGGCCCGCATTCTCAGACGCAGGCCGATGATCAGCACCACCAGCAGAAGCGTCAGCCCGATGGCCACCGCCCCCGCCAGAAACGCAAACCGGATGTAGGGATCAGAAAACGTATTCAACGCCAAGCCGGGCACTGCGTCGGTTGTAGAAGCTGCCCTGGCGGGTGTGCGACAAGCCGTAGTTCACCACCCACTGGCGGCTGAGCCAGTGCCGTCCCTGCAGCGCCGTCGACCGCACATCGGTCAGCACCACATTGCCGGGTGTGATGGTGGTGACTTCCTTGCCGGTGCTGTGGATCAGGCCGACGGAGTCGGTGTCGCTGTAATACCAGGCCAGCCTCAGTTCGGCGCTGCTGGAGCCCACGCCCGATGAGCGCACCGGCTTCCAGGCGACCGAGGCGCTGAAGTCTGAAAAGTAATGCTCGAGCATCAGCAGGCCCTGATTCACACGGGTGCTGTTGTAGTTCTTGCGGCCCAGTGCGCTGTGGATCAGCCATGCGGGGGCAAATTCATACTGCAGTGCGCCCTCGAACGTGTTCTTGGCCAGTACCCGATGGGTGGGGCTGATGCTCGCGGTCGCGCTGGCCGTCAGTTGTGGCGAAAGGCGGGTGGCGATCAGTCCGCTGAGTTCGTGGTCGTCCAGCGCAAAGCGGTTGGTTTGGGTCAGCGCCAGGGACTTGACCTCGTTCTTGCCCATGCTGCGCGTGATGCGCAAGGTGGTTTCGCGCCAGTCGGGGCTGCCGTTGCTCAGGTGGCTCGATTCCGCTTCCAGTCCGACCCGCGTGAGGGGCTGGGCATCAGACTGGGCCCATGCGGTCGAGCCGAGCACCACGGGAACCAGTGCGACGGCAAGACGGCGAGGGGCGGTGAAGATCATGGATCAGGCTTTTCGCAATGACAGGCGTTTGATGCGCGCCAGCAGTTCTGCCGGCTGGAAGGGTTTGACGATGTAGTCGTTGGCGCCGGAATCCAGCGCGCGGACGATGTCTTTTTCCTGCGTTTTGGCGGTCAGCATGATGACCGGGGTGGATTCCCATCCCGGCTGGGCCCGCAGCAGGCTCACCAGGCCAAAGCCATCCATGAAAGGCAGCATCACATCGAGCAGCACGATCGCTGGCGCCGGCTGCTGTTCGATGAACTCCCGGGCTTCGCGCCCGTCCTTGGCGAGCCGCACCACATAACGCTCACGCTCGAGGATGAACTTCAACAGATGGGCAATGTGCTCGTCGTCTTCAACAACAAGGGCAGACATTGGCAGGCGATCGTTTGCGTTCATGGCCATGCGGTGAGTCAACGAGGTGGGTTCCCGTAGCGATCCATGCACCGGCACCCACCGGGTAGGTCAGCGCCGCATTGCGTGCAATTGAAATAAGGTGACGAGCCTCGACCCCGGCACTGGCTCCACAGTTAGGGCTGCTTGGTTCCCCACCTGACCCGGTTGGCCGCTTCACCATGCGGGAAGGCCCGTCGTTATCCATTGTACGGGTCTTCCCGCATGGTTTCGCGTCGCTGCTGGCTCATTTCATGCTGGAATTCACACACTCAAGTTGCAACAGCGCCGGTGCCCCGCAATTTAGAATGCCCTGATGTCCTATCTCGTCCTCGCCCGCAAATACCGCCCCCGGAATTTCTCTGAAATGGTGGGCCAGGCGCATGTGGTGCAGGCGCTGGGCAATGCGCTGGCCACCGGACGCCTGCACCATGCCTACCTGTTCACCGGCACCCGCGGTGTGGGCAAGACCACGGTCTCGCGCATTCTGGCCAAGTCGCTGAACTGCACCGGTGCCGACGGGCAGGGCGGCATCACGGCCGAGCCCTGCGGCGTGTGCCAGGCCTGTACCGACATCGACAGCGGCCGCTTTGTGGACTACACCGAGCTGGACGCCGCCTCCAATCGCGGCGTGGACGAGATCGCCCAGCTGCTGGAGCAGGCGGTGTACAAGCCGGTCGTGGGGCGCTTCAAGGTCTTCATGATCGACGAGGTGCACATGCTGACGAACACGGCGTTCAACGCCATGCTCAAGACGCTGGAAGAGCCCCCTGAATACCTCAAGTTCGTGCTGGCCACGACTGACCCGCAAAAAGTGCCGGCCACCGTGCTGTCGCGCTGCCTCCAGTTCAACCTGCGGCCGATGGCGCCCGAGACGGTGCTGGAGCATCTGACGCAGGTTCTGGCGGCCGAGAATATACCTGCCGAGCAGCAGGCGCTGCGCCTGCTGGCGCGCGCTGCACGCGGCTCCATGCGCGATGCACTGTCGCTCACCGACCAGGCGATTGCCTTCGGGTCGGGTCAGTTGCAGGAGGCCAGCGTGCGCACCATGCTCGGCAGTGTGGACCGCAGCTATGTGTTCAACCTGCTCGATGCGCTGGCCCGGGGCGATGGCCGCGCGGTGGTCGAGACTTCCGAAGTGCTGCGCCTCAACGGGCTGAGTGCTGCCTCCACGCTGGAGGAAATGACCACCGTCCTGCAGCGCATGGCGGTGCTGCAGGCCGTGCCCGACATGGCCGCCGAGGGCGACGCGGCCGACCCTGACATCGCCGGAACTGCCCGCTTGGCGCATACCCTGCCGGCCGATGAAACCCAGTTGCTCTACAGCCTGTGCCTGCACGGGCGCGGCGAGCTTGGTCTGGCGCCCGACGAATACGCCGCCCTCACCATGGTCTTGCTGCGCTTGCTGGCCTTCAAGCCCGCGAACGCATCGGCGTCCGGAACAATTCAGGCCGCGCCCCAGCAGAGGAGCGCCGCCGAGCCTGGAAAAAAGCCGTCGCCTGAGCCGGCTGCCGCCGAACCCACGGTGGCAGGACGGGTGCCAGCCCTAGCAGTTGCTCCTGTCGTGCGTGCGCCGGACGCGGGCATCGACAGCGCGCGACGGCCCCCGGCTGTCTCTGCTTCTCCGCTCCCACCGCCTTCACCGCCAGCGGTGCCCCGAGCCGTTACCAACCCACCAATTGAAGCCGTCGCGCCTCAGGCAGCCCCGATCACACCTGCGACCCCTGCGCCAACGCCTGTGCCAGCTTCGGCAGCCGCATCGCCTTCTGTGCTGGAGGAAACGCCGCTGGGCGACAGCTGGCGCCAGCTGGTCAATCAATTGGTGGCGGCCGAGTCGGTGGCAGCACTCACGCGTGAGCTGGCGTTGCAGTCTGAACTGCGCAGCCAGTCCGCAGACGCGTGGGTGTTGCGAGTGGAGCGCGAATCCCTCAACCAGCCAGCCGCGCGCGACAAGCTGCAGGCGGCGCTGCAGCAGGCGACTGGCTACAGCAGCCTGGCCCTGACGGTGGAGATGGGACCGGTCACAGACACCCCGGCCCGCCGCAATGCGGAAGCGGCGGCCGAGCGGCAACGCGCTGCGGAAGAACTGATCCAGAACGACCCGCTGGTGCAGGACATGGTGCGCCAATGGGGCGCCCGAATCGTGCCCGGTTCCATCAAACCACTGGCGGCCAAGCCGATATGATCAAGGTCATATTCCCCGGCGTAAATTCCCCAGAGCTAATTCCCGGCGTTTGAAGCCACACTCCCAAAGGAAAAACATGTTTAACAAAGGACAACTGGCTGGCCTGATGAAACAGGCGCAGGCCATGCAGGACAACCTCAAGAAGGCCCAGGACGAGCTGGCGTTTGTCGAAGTCACGGCTGAAGCCGGCTCGGGTCTCGTGAAGGTCACCATGACCTGCAAGCACGACGTCAAGCGCATCGAGATTGACCCGAGCCTGCTCACCGACGACAAGGACATGCTGGAAGACCTGGTGGCTGCCGCGTTCAATGCCGCTGTGCGCAAGGCGGAAGAAGTCAGTCAGGAAAAAATGGGCAAGCTGACGGCTGGCATGCCTGGCCTGCCCGGCGGCATGAAGCTGCCTTTCTAAAGCTGTGAGCCCCCACGGTCGCTCACTGCGTGTAGCTCCCGAGGCCTTGCAGGCCGCGGCTCGCGAGACGCTTCGCCTCTCTCGCCTGTCCAAAGCTGCTCAAGCAGCTTTGGAGCCGCAGACTCCAGCCCCGAGGGGGCGCTGTGCCTGCGGCCCGGCAAAGCCGGCTCCGCGGCCCCGGCTGAATTGGCGCTTTCCTACGCTTGCGCCGACTAGCCTCCACCATGGCTAACTCCAACGCGTCCAACGCCCTTGATGGACTGACCGAGGCCTTGCGCCGCCTGCCCGGCGTTGGGGCCAAGTCGGCGGCACGTATGGCGTTTCATCTGCTGCAGCACGACAAACCCGGCGCGGTGCAGATCGCACGGGCGCTGGAGCATGCAGTCGCGAGCGTGGGGCACTGCACGCTGTGCAATACGCTGACCGAGCAGGCGGTGTGCGCCACCTGCGCCAACGCGCAGCGCGACCGCAGCAAGCTGTGCGTCGTGGAAACGCCCGCTGATCAGGCCGCGCTGGAGCGCACGCTGGCCTACCGGGGGCTTTACTTTGTGCTGATGGGCAAGCTCAGCCCGCTGGACGGCATTGGCCCGAACGACATCGGCCTGCAAAAGCTGTTTGACCGTGTGGTGCCGCGCAATGCGCAGGGCGATCCGCTGCCCGCTGGCGAGCGCGAGGTGCAGGAGGTCATTCTGGCCACTAACTTCACGGCGGAAGGCGAAGCCACGGCGCACGTGATTGCGCAGGCGCTGAAAAGCCGTGGCGTGCAGGTCACGCGGCTGGCACGCGGCGTGCCGGTGGGCAGCGAACTTGAATACGTGGACCTTGGCACCATTGCCCATGCGCTGGTGGATCGCCGCTAGGCGGGTACTCCGCACGCACCTTCTATTCCCCGTCTCCCCAAACAACAACCATCACACAGGACAAGGACCCTGCCATGACATTCGCACGCTTCACCATCGCCTACTGGTGTGTTTTGGTGGCCGCCTTGTTGCCCATCGTGTGTGCGGGCATTGCCAAATACGGCATGTTCGCCAAACACCCGCGCGATGGCGGCTATGACAACAACAACCCGCGCAACTGGCTCTCGCGCCAAACCGACTGGCGGGCGCGTGCCAATGCAGCGCAGGCCAATACCTTTGAGTCGCTGCCTTTCTTTTTTGCGGCAGTCATCATTGCGCACATTCTTCAGGCCGGGCAGACGCGTCTGGATATTCTGGCGCTGCTGTTTGTGTTCCTGCGCATCGCCTACATCATGATGTATGTGGCAGACCTCGCCAAGGCGCGTTCCGCCGTCTGGGTTTCTGCTTTCATAGTCAACATCTTCATTCTTTTTTCGGGTTATCGCTAAGCCTGGTTGGGCGTGCTGTGTCCTTCCGTAAAAACCCGCACGGGATGACCCCGATGCGGGTTTTTCTTTGCCCCGATACGCTGTAGCGAACTGCAAAAATCCCGAGGAAAAATCCATGAACACCGCCCGCATCACCGCCCCCACCCTGACTCGCCGGCGGTTTGCCGGTGGCATCACCCTGGCTGCAGCCACACTGGCAGTACCAGCCTTGCGTGCACAGGCCAAACCGGAAAAGACCAAGGTGGCTCTGGCTGTGGGCGGCAAGGCCGGGTTTTATTACCTGCCCTTGACGATAGCCGAGCAACTCGGCTATTTCAAGGCCGAAGGGCTGGACGTCGAGATCAGCGATTTCGCCGGTGGCTCGCGTGCGCTGCAAGCGGTGGTGGGTGGCTCGGCCGATGTCTGCTCTGGTGCGTACGAACACACCATCAACCTGCAGTCCAAGAACCAGATGTTCCAGGCCTTTGTGCTGCAGGGGCGGGCGCCGCAAATTGCCTTTGGTGTGTCGACCAAGAGCATGCCCAACTACAAGTCACTGGCTGATCTCAAGGGCAAGAAAATCGGCGTGTCTGCGCCTGGCTCATCGACCAACATGATGGCCAATCTGGTGCTTTCGCGCGCCGGCCTGAAGGCCGCTGACGTGAGTTTCATCGGTGTGGGCACCTCGGCAGGTGCACTGACTGCGATGCGTTCCGGCCAGATTGATGCGATGAGCAACATTGACCCGGTCATGACCATGCTGGAGCAAAAAGGTGAGGTGAAGATCATCAGCGACACCCGCACGCTCAAGGGCACCATCGAGGTGTTTGGCGGGCTGATGCCTGCCGGCTGCCTGTATGCACCCATGGACTTCGTGCAGAAGAACCCCAACACCTGCCAGGCCATGGCCAATGCGATGGTGCATGCACTCAAGTGGTTGCAGACCGCTGGCCCCGGCGACATCATCAAGACCGTGCCAGAGAGCTACCTGCTCGGCGACCGCGCGCTGTACCTCGCATCATTCAACAAGGTGCGCGAGTCGATTTCGCTGGACGGCATCATCCCTGATGAGGGCGCCCGTACCGCGCTGAAGGCGCTGTCGAGTTTTGACCCGAGCATCAAGGCCGACAAGATCGATCTGGCCAAAACCTACACCAACGAGTTCTCGCGTCGCGCCAAGGAGCGCTTCAAGGCCTGAGCGTCCGCGCCACCCGCGTTTTTCGCCTTCTTCGCCTTTTTCATGGCAACCATCGACAGCAATGGTCCGGGGCCTCATGCCCTGGAGTTCCTCGACATCACCTGCACCTTCCGTTCGCCCGACGGTGGGCAACGCTACACGGCCGTCAGCAACACCACGCTTCGCATTCAGGCAGGCGAGTTCGTGTCTGTCGTGGGTCCGACGGGCTGCGGCAAATCCACCTTGCTGAACATCGGCGCCGGCTTGCTGGAGGCGTCTTCCGGCGAGGTCAAGGTATTCGGTCAGCCTTTGCAGGGCATCAACAGCCGTGCGGGCTACATGTTCCAGACCGAAGCATTGATGCCCTGGCGCAGCGCGCTCGAAAACGTCATGGTCGGCCTGCAGTACCGCGGCATCGCCGACGACGAGGCCAAGGCTACTGCGCTTGGCTGGCTCGACCGGGTGGGGCTGACCGGTTTTGGCGACCGCTACCCGCACCAGCTGTCTGGTGGCATGCGCAAGCGGACTGCACTGGCGCAGGTGCTGGCGCTGGACCCTGACATCATCCTGATGGACGAGCCCTTCAGCGCGCTCGATATCCAGACCCGCCAGCTGATGGAAAACGAGGTGCTGGAGTTGTGGGCGGCCAAGAAAAAAGCCGTGTTGTTCATCACCCATGACCTCGATGAAGCGATTGCCATGAGCGACCGGGTGGTGGTGCTGTCGGCAGGCCCGGGCACCCGGCCGATGGGCGAGTTCCACATCGATCTGCCAAGGCCGCGCGACGTGGCCGAAGTCAGGCACCAGCCGCGCTTTGTGGAGCTGCACACGCAGATCTGGAATGTGTTGCGCGATGAGGTGCTCAAGGGCTACACGCAGCAGCTCCGGAAAACCGCTTAGGCACGCACCGTGACATCACCAGCAAACCACCTTCGGAAAAATCTTCGCCTGTGGCAGATCGGGCTGCTGGTCCTTCTGCTGGCCGGCTGGCACCTGGCCTCGCGTGACCAGCAGATTGCCTTTTTTCTGGGTGAGCCCATCAAGGTGATGGGGCGCATCTGGAGCTGGTTCATGCCCTTCGGGTTTGGAGAGAGCGTGCTCTTTCCAGACGGGCTGCGCGGCAATGCCGACATCTACATCCACCTCGGTACCACCCTGCTTGAAACAGTGCTCGCCTTCGGCCTCGGCACCTTGCTGGGACTGGTGTGCGGCCTGTGGCTGGCCCTGGCGCCGCTGGCCAGCGCCATTCTTGATCCCTATATCAAGGCCGCGAACTCCATGCCCCGCGTGATTCTGGCGCCCATCTTTGGCCTGTGGTTTGGGCTGGGCATCTGGAGCAAGGTGGCGCTCGCGGTCACGCTGGTGTTTTTCATTGTGTTTTTCAATGTCTATCAAGGTGTGAAGGAGGTCAGCCCGGTGGTGCTGGCCAATGCCCGCATGCTGGGTGCCAACCAGCGCCAGCTGCTCCGCACGGTGTATCTGCCCAGCGCCACCAGCTGGGTGTTCTCCAGCCTGCACACCTCGGTCGGACTGGCCTTTGTGGGCGCGGTGGTGGGTGAGTACCTCGGGTCAGCACGCGGCGTTGGTTATCTGATCCTGCAGGCGGAGGGCACGTTCGACGTGAACACCGTGTTCGCGGGGATTGTGGTTCTCACCACTTTTGCCCTGATGCTGGATGCGCTGGTCGGACGGGTTGAAAAGCGCCTCATGAAATGGCAGCCACGCTCGGGTGAGACCGAAAAGCTCTGACGCTGTAAGCAGCCGGAAATCGCCGGCCGGTGCTGAACGGGCTGCCAACTGCGCTGCAGTTTTCCTGTCGTCCTACAGGCGTTGGGGTGGTGCCTCGCTACAGTGGCTCATCATCGACATCGCACCCAAGGACATCCCATGAATCTCGCCGTCAGCATTGGCCCCGTTGTTTCCCTGATTGCAGGCATTCTCATCCTTCTCATCCCGCGCCTGCTCAATTACATCGTCGCGATCTACCTGATCGTGATCGGCTTGATTGGCCTCTTTGGCAGCGGTTCGTTCAAGCTCTAGGCAGGATGGCGCACGCGCTGACTTTCTCAGCGCGTGGCGATCCAGGTGAAATCAAGAGCAGGAGCCGGGCGGGTTGCTGGGGCCTGCTCATCGAGGTCCATCTCCCCCTCGTCAGGGTTTGAGGGCTTGCTGCAGCCAGCCATGGCCAGCTGTGAGTGCTTTTAAAACGCTCAGGGCTCGAGCGCAATCCCGACGACGCGCTCGCCGCCACCCACGGTGCCCAGTGACTTGGCCGCACCGGTTTTCAGATCAATCGTGACCCAGCGGCTGGTGTTGGAGCCGTCGCTGTTCAATGCTGCGAAGGCCACATCGCTCAGTGCCTGAATGTCGAAGGATGCCGTGTTGAAGGGCATGCCGACGCTACCCACCGTGAACAGCTGACCCGTGTTGGGCGACACGGCGGGCGTCACGCCTTCACGCGAGCCTTGCGTCACCAATGCACCCGTCGCTGCATCCAGCGCAAAGTTGGTGGTGATCTTGGTGTCGGCCTTGTTGTAGCTGTAAGCTGCGCCGACCGTGAATGGCGTCTTGCCAACGTTGGCGTCGCCGGCAGCGTAGGTCAATTTGCCATCCGTCTGCACGCCATCGGTCGTGGCGTTGCTGTCGACCACAGCGCCGGTGTCGGGGTGCAGGCGCAGGTTTTGCCCGGTGTTGCTGACCACACGAATGCGGTCAACCGTCGGGTTGAAGTCAAAGCCAAACTGCGTGCCTTCAAGCTTCACGGAAAACGGCATGCCCACGACGCTGGCCATGCCAGTGTCTTCATTGATGGTGTAGAGGCGGCCGCTGCTACCCAGGGCATAGAGCTGGTCTTTGGACACGCGGTAATCAATGCCCAGCAGGGTTTCGCCGGCTTGCAGGCCCGCGATGTTGAGCGTCGCCTGAATGCGGCCAGGTTGGCCGGCATTGAACTTGATCAGCTTGTTGGAAGCGGTGACCGCGACCGCTTTTTCAGCGCGGGCCATTCCTTCCGAGCCGGGTGCCATGGTGGAGCAGGCGGTCAGGCTGGCAAGAATAAGCGTGGCAAGAGCGGTGACTTTGAAGGAAGGTGTGTTCATTTGGCGCCTTTCGGTGAATTATTGGAACGATGCGAGGGTGATACGCACCGCATTGCCGATCGGTTTCAAAATTTTGGATTGAGCGGATCTGACCGTCTCAAGCTGACCATTCCGGGGTGGTAGTTCCCCTGATCGCAGTTCAGTCTCTGAAAGCCAGAAGGCCCAAAAAGGCCAACACGCGGCCATTCGGCAGCGAAACCGCCCGGCTGACCTTGCTGCCAAGCGCGCGGTGTCAGCGCCTTCTGGATTTGACGACGGCTTTTGCCGCTGGGCGCCGGGTGGCCTTGCTGATGCCTTTTCCTGCCGTTGAGGCACGGGCGGCCTTCACGGGGAGGAACAGAACCACCGGCTGGCCCATCTTGAATGCGGCCGATGCGCTGATGTTGTTCCAGTCGGCCACGCTGCTGGCGCTCAGGCCATAACGCCTGGCGATCGACGCCACCGATTCACCCTTACGGGCCTTGACGGTGGTGCGGCGCGTGACCACCTCGGGCGCCAGTGCCACTTGCGCGGTGTTGGCAATCTGTACCGGCACATCCTCGTCGACCTTGGCGGTTCTGGGGACGAGCAGCGTGGAGCCGGCCTTGATCAGCATGCGCGGCGGAATGTTGTTCACGCCCCGCAGATCTGCTTCGCTCATGCCGGTGCGGCGGGCGGCTTCGGCGGTGCCCATGGTGCTGGGGGCCGTCCATGCCGTCCAGCTGGCGTACTGACCCTTGTCGTAGGCTTCAAAGTTGCGCTGGAATACCTTGGCGTTGTCCCAGGGCAGCAGGATGTGTGGCGTGCCTGATGCAATGATGATGGGCCGGTGCGCCGAGGGGTTCAGCGCTTTGAAGTCCTCAATGCGCACGTCGGCCAGCCGGGCGGCGAGTGCCACGTCAATGTCGCGTGTGATCCGTACCTGCTGGAAGTAGGGGTGGTTTTCAATCAGCGGCAATTCGGTGTTGAAGGCCTGCGGATTGGCGACGATGTTTTCCACCGCCTGCAGCTTGGGCACGTAAAGGCGCGTTTCGGCCGGCATGTTGAGGTCGGTGTAGCTGGTGCCCAGGCCCAGCTTCTGGTTGCGTGCGATTGCGCGCCCCACACTGCCTTCGCCCCAGTTGTAGGCGGCCAGTGCCAGGTGCCAGTCACCAAACATGCCATAGAGTTTTTGCAGGTAGTCCAGCGCGGCACGGGTGGATGCCAGCACATCGCGGCGGTCGTCGCGGAACGCGTTTTGCTTCAGGTCAAAGTATTTGCCGGTGGCCGGCATGAACTGCCACATGCCCGCCGCCTTGGCACTCGAGACCGCCTGCGGGTTGAAAGCGCTTTCAATGAAAGGCAGCAGCGCCAGCTCAGTCGGCATCTGGCGGCGTTCCAGCTCCTCAACAATATGGAACAGGTACTTGCTTGAGCGCTCGGTCATGCGCTGGATGTAGTCGGGCCGGCTGGCGTACCACTGCTCGCGGTCGGTGACCAGATCGCTGCGCAAGTCGGGCATGGCAAAGCCACGGCGAATGCGGTCCCACAGCTCTTTGGGTGGCTCGGCCGACACGATTTGCTGCGCCGGAATACGGCCTGGTGTGATGGCCTGTAGCGGCCCCGTGGGGATGATCGGCTGGGTGGTCGGTGTGCCGGTCTGCAACACCGGGTCGTCAGGCAGGCCGACCTTGGAGGCACACCCTGCCAGCAGGGCGGCGGCGATCACCAGAACACCGGTGACGGCGCGAAGCGGGGAGCGGGGAGGGTGGTGAAGGAAGAAGGAATGGCCCAACGGGTGGTCGGGCAGCGCGAGGGTGTCGGTTCGGGTGTGAGGCGTCATTTGAATTCGTTTTTCCATTGCCTGATGGCGGCAAAGACCGTCTCGTCATTCCGGGCCGACGCATCGAAGCGCCGGGCAGCTGCCATGATAGTGGTTTGCCGGGTTCGCAGAAAGGGATTGATCTGCAGTTCCTGCGCCATGCGGGTGGGCAGTGTGGGTTGCTGTTGCTCTCGCAGCGCGATGCAGTGCGCCTGGTAGGCGGCAAGCGCTGCATTGTCCGGCTCCACTGTCCGGGCGAAGCGCAGGTTGCTCAGCGTGTATTCGTGGGTGCAGCACACCACGGTCTCACCGGGCAGGGCGGCCAGCCGGTCCAGTGAGGCCAGCATCTGCGCTGGCGTGCCTTCGAAGAGTCGCCCGCAACCGCCTGAAAACAGGGTGTCACCGCAAAACAGCAGTGGCCTGCCATTCACGTTGGGCGTATAGAACGCGATATGGCCCGCGGTGTGGCCAGGCACGTCAATCACTTCAAAGCGGGTGCCCACGGCGGTGATGCTGTCGCCGCCCTGGAGCGGTGAGTACGGGCGCGGAATGTTTTCCGTGGCGGGCCCGTAGACCACCGCACCAGTGCTTTCACGCAGTTCATTCACGCCGCCGGTGTGGTCGGCGTGATGGTGGGTGACTAGAATCGATTCCAGTCTCAACCCGTGCTGCTCCAGCACGCGCCGGACCGGTCCTGCATCTCCCGGGTCGACAACCAGCGCCTTCTGACCATCGTGCAACAGCCAGAGGTAGTTGTCGGTGAACGCAGGGATGGGAATCAAATACATGCAGTGGTCTCAATGAGCTCCGGAATTATAGGTTTGACAGACTGGTTGAACACCCCGCCGGGCACCTATCTGCTCGACTGGGAACGCACGCATTTCGACCATGCGGTGGGCAATGTGTTTGGCTATCACGCACTGCAGATCGGCCTTCCTGCGCTCGACACCCTGCATGCCAACCGCATGCCGCATCGCTGGCTGGCCGTGGAGCCCGGTGACTTCACAGTGCCTGACGATTTGGCAACGGCCGAAGATGCGACTGCCACCCGCCGAGGAAGTTCCCGCCGCGCTGCGCTGATGACCCATTCGATGGCGCTGCCGTTCCCCGAGAACAGCCTCGATCTGGTGGTGCTGCCCCACACGCTGGAGCTGAGCTTGGACCCGCATGCCACCCTGCGTGAGGTAGCCCGCGTGCTGGTGCCCGAGGGTCGGGTGGTGATCAGCGGTTTCAACCCGGCCAGCCTGTGGGGTCTGCGTCAGCGGCGTGGCCATCTTTACAAGCGGTGGGGCTACGACAGCCTTTTTTTGCCACCGACTGGCGAGTTCATCGGTTACTGGCGCTTGCGCGACTGGTTGCGGCTGCTCGACTTCGAGGTCGAGTCGGGGCAGTTCGGCTGCTACCGGCCCGCACTGACCAGCCAGCCCTGGTTGAACCGCTTTGCGTGGATGGACCGCATGGGGCCGCGCTGGTGGACCATCTTTGGTGCGGTGTATTTCGTCGCGGCGGTCAAGCGGGTGCGTGGACTGCGCCTGCTGGAGCCGAGCTGGCGTGCCCGCCGGCCGTCAGGCGCACCCGCGACTGCGGTGATCAACCGGGAACCTGCTTCCCGGGCCGGGCCGCGCACGGGCCGGTGACCGCACGAGCATACGCGGGCTGAATCTCATCCACGCACGGCACACTGCGCTGGTCGCCCGCGTTTGCGCTGTGATAATCGCCACAGTTTTCTGACCCCGCCCCCACGACCTGCTCAAGCTTCATGACCCACACGCCTTCTGCAACCCCTTCCAGCACCTCGCCATCGACTGCTGCACAGCATGTCGTCATCTACACCGACGGTGCCTGCAAGGGCAACCCCGGCCCGGGCGGCTGGGGCGCCTTGCTGGCCATGGGCGGCACCGAGAAAGAGCTCTTCGGCGGCGAGCTGGGCACCACCAACAACCGCATGGAGATGACCGCTGTCATCGAGGCGCTGGCAGCGCTGAAGCGGCCTTGCCAGGTCACGCTGTACCTCGACAGCGAATACGTCCGCAAGGGCATCACCGAGTGGATTCAGGGCTGGAAGGCACGCGGCTGGCGCACGGCGGCCAAAGCCCCGGTGAAGAACGTGGACCTCTGGCAGCGGCTGGACGCGCTGGTCAGCACCAGCGGCCACCGCATCGAGTGGCGCTGGGTCAAGGGCCATGCGGGCGACCCCGGCAACGAACGGGCGGACGCGCTGGCCAACAAGGGCGTGGAGCGCGCACTGGGCCGGATCTGAGTGGCAGCGGCATAGCACCCAAGCATGCACCATAAGCATGCATAGCATCGAGCGCCCGGGCATGGCCAGCCTTTCGTAAACCTGTTGTAAAGCTGCCCGGGCCGGGCTCGGGATTACCGAATGAGCACAGCACGCGCAGTGGCGTCCTGCTACATTGGCGAATTGCTTCCAGTTGCAACACGCAACGCGACTTCCCTTATTCGGATGCCATGGCCTCAAAAGCGATTTACACAGTAGTAGCCGTTGTCGGAATTGCGGCTGCATCGGGCGCAGCCTGGTGGTACCAGCGGCCGGCCCCGGCTGGTTCTGCGTCCGGATCTTCGCCCGCGTCCTCTGGTGGCGGCGCCGCACCCTCGGGCGGTGCGCCGGCTGCCGGCAGGGCACCATCGGTCGAGGTGGCACGCGTGGAGGTCACCCGGCTCACCGACGAAACACAGGCGGTGGGCAGCCTGCGATCGCGGCGCGGGGTGATCCTGCGCCCTGAGGTTGGCGGCCGCATCACCCAACTCAACTTCACCGATGGGCAGCGCGTGCGCAAGGGGCAGGTGCTGGTGCAGTTCGACGACCAGTTGCCGCTGGCCCAGGTGCAGCAAGCCATGGCCGAACTGTCGATTGCCCAGGCCAACCAGAAGCGCAACCAGGAGCTGGTGGCGCAGAACTTCGTCAGCCAGCGCTCGCTCGACGAAAGTGCGGCCAACCTGCAGGTGGCGCAGGCGCGGCTGGCACTGGCTCGCGCCACCGCTGCGCGCCTGAAGATCGTGGCGCCGTTCGACGGCATCGTCGGCATCCGCCAGGTCAATGTGGGCGACTACCTCAAGGACGGTGCGGACATCGTCAACATCGAAGACATCGAAGCCATCTTTGTGGACTTCCGCCTGCCCGAGCGCCTGCAGAGCAAGGTCAAGCGCGGCCAGACTGCCACGCTGGACATTGATGCACTCCCGGGCCGCAAGTATTCCGCACAGATTCAGGCGATTGACCCGCAGATCGACGCTAACGGGCGCTCAGTCGGCATTCGCGGCTGCATTGACAACCGTCAGTTGCAGTTGCGCCCCGGCATGTTTGCGCGGGTCAACGCGGTGTTTGGCGTGCGCGACAACGCCCGCGTGATTCCCGAAGAAGCCATCGTGCCGCAAGGCGGCCGCCAGTTTGTGATCAAGCTGGTGGAGGGCCCGAACGACACCCGCATCAGCAAGCGGGTGGAAGTGAAGGTGGGTCTGCGCAGCCCGGGCAAGGTCGAAATTCTCGAAGGCCTGGAGCCTGGCGACACGGTGGTCACCGCCGGACAGCAGCGGGTGCCCAGAGACGGCATCGCGGTGACGGTGGTGGACTTGTCGGCACCGCGCGGTGCCCGGCCCGCCGCGGCCGCTGCCTCTGCGCCCGGTGCTGGGGCTGCTCCTTCGGCTGGCGCCGCTGCGCCTACCGCTCCTACCGCAACTGCATCGACGAGCCCGGCCTCAACGTCGGCCGCCACGTCAGTGCCAGCGCCAACCGCGCCCGCCACGCTTTCAGGCCCTAATCCGTGTGGTGTTGTGACGGCCGAGGCGCCGGCTTCGTCCAGTTCCCCGCGCAGCAGCACACCAGACACCCGTCCTGCAGCCGCCACCCGCAACCCGGCCTGATCGCCCCGCACCGGTCGTTTCCAACCCCGCCGATCTGACCAACCGCCATGCAACTCGCTGAAATCTCCATCCGCCGACCGGTCTTCGCCACGGTGTTGTCGCTGCTGATCCTGTTAATCGGTGCGGTGAGCTTTGACCGCCTGACGGTGCGCGAATACCCGAAGATCGACGAGCCGGTGGTCACCGTCAGCGTTCGCTATGCCGGCGCCTCGGCCGAGGTGATTGAATCGCAAGTCACCAAGCCACTGGAAGACTCGATTGCCGGCATTGACGGGGTGGACGTCATCACTTCCATCAGTCGCGCAGACCAGGGGCAGATCACGGTGAGGTTCCGTCTGGAGAAAGACGCCGACTCCGCCGCTGCCGAGGTGCGCGACCGCACCTCGCGCGTGCGCAACCGCCTGCCTCAGGCGATTGACGAGCCGGTGATCTCCAAGGTCGAGGCCGACGCATTCCCCGTGGTGCAGATCGGCTTTTCCAGCGAGTCGCTGACGCCGCTGCAGATCAACGACCTGATCAACCGCGTCGTCAAACCCCGTCTGCAAACCGTGACCGGTGTGGCCGACGTGCGCATCTTTGGCGAACGCAAATACGCCATGCGCGTCTGGCTCGACACCGACCGCATGGCCGCTTATCGGCTGACCACGCAGGACGTGGAAGACGCCATCCGCCGCAGCAATCTGGAGCTGCCCGCCGGGCGCATCGAGTCGCAGCAGCGTGAATTCAGCGTCACTTCGCAAACCGATCTGGTGCGGCCAGGGCAGTTTGGTGACATCGTCATCAAGACGGTCAATGGATTCTCGGTGCGGGTGCGCGATGTGGCCCGCGTTCAGGAAGGTGCGGCCGACGAGCGCACTGCTGTGCGTCTGAACGGTCGGCCTGCCGTAGCGGTGGGCGTGGTCCGGCAGGCCACGGCCAACCCGCTGGATTTGTCCAAGGGCGTGCGCGAAATCCTGCCCCGATTGCGTGCTGACTTGCCAGCCGATCTGCGCATCGAGATTGCCAATGACAACTCGGTGTTCATCGACCGCTCGGTCAAGAACGTATATGCCACCATCATCGAAGCGGTGGTGCTGGTGGCGCTCGTGATTTTTGTGTTCCTGCGCACCGTCCGGGCTTCCATCATTCCCATCATCACGATTCCGGTCAGTCTGGTGGGCACCTTCGCGCTGATGGCGCTGGCGGGGTTCAGCATCAACACGCTCACGCTGCTGGCGCTGGTGCTGGCGATTGGCCTGGTGGTGGACGACGCCATCGTGATGCTGGAGAACATCTACCGCCACATTGAGGAGGGCATGGATCCATTCTCTGCCGGCATCAAGGGCGCACGCGAAATCGGTTTTGCCGTGATCACCATGACGGCCACGCTGGTCGCGGTGTATGCGCCGCTGGCCTTCACGCCCGGTCGTACCGGTCGGCTGTTTGTCGAGTTTGCTTTGGCGCTGGCTGGCGCGGTGGTGGTGTCTGGCTTTGTCGCGCTGACGCTCACGCCGATGATGTGCACAAAGCTGCTCAAGCACAACCCCAAGCCCAACCGCTTTGACCGCACCATGGAGCGGCTGTTGACCCGCATGTCAGACCGTTACGGTGAGTTGCTGCGCTGGGTCGTGACCTTCCGCCGTCCGGCAGCACCTGCAGGCAGCGGTGTGGTGGCAAAAATCAAGTCCGGTTTGCTGCAGGCACGCTGGATTGTGGTCGGTGTGATGCTGCTCAGCGCTGTTGCCATTGCGCTGGTGTTCCCGACCATGAAGCAGGAGCTGTCGCCGCTGGAAGACCGCGGCGTGATTCTGGCCAACGTCAACGCGCCCGATGGCGCTACGCTCGATTACACCAACCGCTACGCACGCGAGCTCGAGAAACTGGGCGAGCCCTACAAGGAATTCGACCGCATTTACGCCAACGTCGGCAACCCCACGGTGGCGCAGGCCAGCGTGATTTACCGCACCGTCGACTGGGACGACCGCAAGCGCACCACGCTGGAGTTAGCCCGCGAGCTGCAGCCCAAGTTCAATGCCTTGCCGGGTGTCACGGCCTTCCCCATTACGCCACCGTCGCTCGGGCAGGGCTTCCGTGAGCGGCCGGTCAACTTTGTGATCCAGACCTCCGACAGCTATCAGAACCTGAACGCCGTCGTGCGCCAGATGCTCGACGAGATTGCCAAGAACCCGGGTATTGTTTCGCCCGACGTGGACCTGCGCCTGAACAAGCCCGAGCTTCGCATCGAGGTGGAGCGCGACAAGGCCGCTGACTTGGGCGTGAGTGTGGAAGTGGTGGCCAAGGCGATCGAAACGCTGCTGGGTGGCCGCAACGTCACCCGCTACAAACGCGATGCCGAACAGTACGACGTGATCGTGCAGACGCAGACCAGCGGCCGCACCACACCGGAAGACATCGACCAGATTTATGTGCGTGGCCGCAACGACACCATGATTCCGCTGTCGGCGCTGGTCAAGGTGCGTGAGAGCGTTTCTCCCCGCGAGCTGAACCACTTCGGGCAACGCCGCTCCGTTTCCATCACTGCCACACTGGCTGAAAATTATTCACTGGGCGAGGCGCTGAGCTTCATGGACCAGACGGCCGCCAAGGTGCTGAAATCGGGCTATACCACCGAACTAAACGGCACCTCGCGCGAGTTCCGAAAGTCGCAGGGTGCATTGGCGATTGTGTTTGCGCTGGCGCTGTTGTTCATCTTTCTGGTGCTGGCGGCGCAGTTCGAGAGCTTTGTCGATCCGCTGGTGATCATGCTGTCGGTGCCGCTGTCGATGATTGGCGCGCTGCTGGCGCTCAAGTGGTCGGGCGGATCACTCAATGTGTATTCACAGATCGGGCTGATCACACTGGTCGGCCTTATCACCAAGCACGGCATTCTGATTGTGGAGTTCACCAACCAGCTCCGCGCCGACGGCATGGAGATGGTGGATGCTTTGGTCAAGGCCTCGTCTCAGCGCCTGCGCCCGATTCTCATGACCACCGGTGCCATGGTGCTGGGCGCCGTGCCACTGGCCATTGCCACCGGCGCCGGCGCCGAGAGCCGCCAGCAGATCGGCTGGGTGATTGTGGGCGGCATGTCACTGGGCACTTTGCTCACCATCTTCGTGGTGCCCACCATGTACACGCTGTTTGCCCGCAAGGCCGTTCCCGGAGCCAACACCGCAGTGGCCAAGGAGGAGCCTGAGTTCCATGGCGACAATTCGGTGGAGCCGGATTACGTGGCGAAGTGAGGCGGGCTAAGCTGGGTTGGAGCGTTTGCTTCTTTAGTCGGCTGCACTTGCAAGGCTTTTCTTTATTTGTCGCCAGTGACCCAGCCTGTTTTGTCTGTGGCTGAAGCCCCTTGTTTTGCGCTCGGTCACAAGTAGGGCGAGAAATCTCTCTATCCCCAGGTGCTCTGATGTCGCGAGGATGCGGCATTTGCCCACCTCGCCTATGCCAGCGAATGAAGAACTGCGCCCAGTAAAGATAGGTCTTCTCAGGGCCAAGGCTGTAGTGCAAATAGCAAAGTCGCTCGCGCTCGTAACCCATCAAGCGCGCAGCCTTCGGCGGTGGCGCACAGTGTTCATGGATAAGTTCGCAGCGGTATATTCATCCGGTATGCAAGCGGTTAACTAAGGTTGCAAGCCACTTTCGGAGGGACTTCATGCCCACAATATCGAGAATGAGCCTTTTTATCGAGCAGGTTTTGCTCCATACATTACTTTAGCGGTCTTATCCACGCTATGGATAAGTATCACCTTCACTGGTACACCGATGAAATTCAGACCCACGCGGCATCAGCCCTTGCGGGCTATCAACTTGTCTGTGATCTCCTAGCTAATCCGGCGGCACCTCAGCGGCGAGACGTTTGGTTTGCGCTTGTATCGTTTCTTACGCATGCCGCCATGATTTCCAAGTTTTTAGACCCTATCAAGACATCCGCCAAAGAGCGCGGAGTTGAACTTAGGACGCACCTTGGAGTTCCGAATGATTCAGCTATCTTGCCGCGTGCTGCGCGCGATAACTTGGAACACTTCGATGAACGTATCGATGGCTGGGTGAAACGCAAAGAGCAACGCGTGCTTGAGATGGTGTTTCAAGATCGCGAGGGACTGGAGTTCCTCAGGGACCAGCCACGCGCGATTAGGCGCGTCTTAATTGCTGATGAGATGGTTTTCATATCGGAGGATCGAGACGGTAAACCGGTAGAGATGCCGCTGGTCCCTATATATGAGGCTATCCAGAAGCTCAACGCTACTTGCCTTCACAAGCTGGCAACCGAGTCTCCTTACACATACATGCTTGGGCAGGCGCTTCGTAACTATGAGCGCTAACTCTGCTTTGGAGCGGACGCTCCACCTATCGGCTCAACGCCGCTCACTTTCACGCTAGGCGCTACATGCTTAAGCACAATAGACCGGCGCCGGTCGGCCATCTCGTCACTCTCATCTAAAACCTCAAACATTGAAGCCAGCACTACAACTGAATCAGCATGGAACTAATTAATTGGATTCTCTTCGGCGTGTTCATGGTCATCGCCGCGTGGAAGGTGTTTCAGCACTTCCAGCGGGGTGGGGACAAGACGGGCCGCAAAGATCGCTAGACCATCGACCGGTCTGTTTCCTGTGTACTTCCGTACATCGGCCGCATGATTCCGGGGCTGCTTAAATCGTGCCTTCAAACATCAGCACATCCACCTCGTCGCCCATGGCGACGTTGCCCTGGGCATGGTGCAGCACGATGAGTCCGTTGGCTTCGGCCATAGAGCGCAGCACGCCAGAGCCCTGATTGCCGGTGGTCTTGACATGCAGGCTGCCGTCGCCAGCCGTCCAGACGCGGCCGCGCTGGTACTCGGTGCGGCCCGGTTTCTTGCGGATGGCTTCGGCACTGCGGGCTTTGAGCAGCGGCGCCTTCTCGCTGGCCATGCCCATCATCTGCTGCAGGGCAGGGCGCACAAAGGCCAGAAAGGTGACCATCACGGCCACCGGATTGCCCGGCAAGCCAAACAGGACAGCACCGTTGGGGTTCACACCGTTGCTGGGTGCGATGCGGCCCACCGCCATTGGGCGGCCCGGGCGCATAGCGATGCGCCAGAAGGCGACGTCGCCCAGCTTTTTCATCATGGCCTTGGTGAAGTCGGCTTCGCCCACGCTCACACCGCCTGAGGTGATGATGGCATCGGCTTTCCGTGCCGCGTCGGTGAATGCGGCTTCGAGCAGGGCCGGGTCGTCGCGCACCACGCCCATGTCGATCACCTCGCAGCCCAGACTCCTGAGCATGCCGAACACAGTGTAGCGGTTGCTGTCGTACACGGCGCCCTCGCGCGGTGCTTCGCCCAGCGAAAGAATTTCATCGCCGGTGGAGAAGTAGGCCACCCGCAGCGGGCGCCAGGTTTTCAGGGTCTTGAGGCCCAGCGAGGCGGCCAGCCCAAGGCGGGCCGGTGTCAGCCGCTCGCCTTGCCGCAGGGCCGGTTTGCCCTGCGCCAGGTCTTCGCCGCGCAGGCGGCGGTTGTCGCCAGCGGTGAGCAGCCCGGCGGGGATGGTGATGCGTGTGCCGCCATTGCCGACAGCCTGTGTGAATTCCTGCGGCACCACGGTGTCCAGCCCGGCGGGCATGATGGCGCCCGTCATGATCTTCAAGCACTGGCCGGGGCCCACGCTACCTTGCCAGGCCTTGCCTGCCAGTGCGGTGCCCACCACGTCCAGTTCAAGCGGCTTTCCCGCCTGAAGCTGTGCGCCGTTAAACGCGTAGCCGTCCATCGCCGAGTTGTCGTGCGGCGGCACATCGAAAGGCGACACCACGTCTTCGGCCAGCACCCGGCCCAGCGCCTCGAACAGAGGCAGCTCCGCCACCTCGGTGACGGGCGTCACCAGCCGAGACAGAAACGCCAGCACGGCGTCAGCCGACAATGCCTTGGGGTCGTAGCCCTGCAGGCTGGCGGCAATCTCGTCGAGTGTCTGAACCTGCACGGCCATCAGTCCCTCCGCGCTTCGAGCTGATGCAACTCGGCCAGCGTGTTGGCGTTGAAGAAAGCGTCGGGCGCGTCACCGGGCTCGTCGAAGGGCACGACCACGGTTTTGTGCTGCGCCGTCCAGGCGTCGATCTTGCGGCCGCCGGCGTGGGTGAACTTCACAAGGCTTTCGAGCATGGTGGTGGCCATCAGGCAGAACACCGGTTGCGGGCGCACCGACACGGTACCGTCGTCGTTTTGCTCCGGGGCGGCGGCCACGGCAAAGTCGGCGTCCTCGCGCGCCATCGCATCAGCCAGCCGTGCCACCAGATCGTCGGGGAAGAGTGGTGTGTCGCAGGGCACAGTCAGCAAATAAGGTGTTTCGCAGCGCTCCAGCCCGGTGAGGAAACCGGCCAGCGGCCCGGCGTAGTCGCCCAGGCCCGTGCTGTCCGGCCAGACCGGCACGCCAAACGATTCGTAAACGGCAAGGTTACGGTTCGCATTGATCATGATGTCGCCCACTTGTGGCGACAGGCGCATCAGCGTGTGCAGCGCCAGCGGCACGCCGTTGAAGTTCTGCAGGCCTTTGTCGGCACCGCCCATGCGGGCACCGCGGCCGCCGGCCAGAATCACGCCAGTGATGGCCTCGGTGTGCAGCGGTGGGTGGATGTGTGTGTCGGTCAAGCCGTTCTCCGGAAAATGAAAGGGCAGGGCGGGGTGGATTAACCACTCGCCCAGCGTGAGGCGCTAGCCCCCGATGTAACTCATCTCCACGCGCTTGCGTGAGCTGTCGGGTGGGGTGGCGTCAGGCGGCAGCGCAGCGCGCAGTTCGGAATAGCGGTCGTCGCGCGCCTGCCAGATGTGACCAATCGCAGCCGAAATCTGGTCGTCGGCGTAGTTGCCGCGCAGCAGGGCGCGCAGGTCCTGACCCTGGCTGGCAAATAGGCACAGGAAGAGCTTGCCTTCGGTGGATAGCCGGGCGCGATTGCAGTCGCTGCAGAAGGCCTGCGTCACGCTGCTGATCACGCCGACTTCACCGCCGCCGTCGAGGTACTTCCAGCGCTCTGCTGTTTCGCCGGTGTAGTTGGCATCGATGGGTGCCACCGGAAACTCGGCGTGGATGCGTTCAATCACCTCCGCCGAGGGCAGCACCTCGTCCATGCGCCAGCGATTGGTGGCGCCCACGTCCATGTACTCAATGAAGCGCAGCACCGCGCCGCTGTGGCGGAAGTGGCGCGCCATGGGCAGGATCTCGCCCTCGTTGGTTCCGCGCTTGACGACCATGTTGACCTTGATCGGTGCGAGGCCGACCTTCTGTGCCACTTCGATGCCGTTCAGCACATCGGCCACCGGAAAGTCCACATCGTTCATGCGGCGGAAGATGGTGTCGTCCAGCGCGTCCAGGCTAACGGTGACGCGCTGCAGGCCGGCGTCCTTCAGGGACTGGGCTTTTTTGGCAAGCAGCGAGGCGTTGGTTGTCAGCGTGATGTCGAGCGGCTTGCCTTCGGGCGTCTGCAGCTTCGCCAGCATTTCAATGAGCACCTCGAGGTGCTTGCGCAGCAGCGGCTCGCCGCCGGTCAGGCGAATCTTCTGCACGCCGTGCGCCACGAAGATGCGGGCCAGGCGCGTGATTTCTTCAAAGCTCAGCAGCGAGGTCTGCGGCAGGAAGGCGTAGTCCTTGTCGAACACCTCGCGCGGCATGCAGTAGCTGCAGCGGAAGTTGCAGCGGTCGGTGACGCTGATGCGCAGGTCGCGCAGCGGCCGGCCCAGCGTGTCGCCCAGCAGCCCGGTGGGTGCCGTGATCCGGGCAGGAATGTGCGGCACGCGGCTGGCGTAGCGGATGTCGGCAACAGGGATGATTTTGTCGGTCATGGCAGGGCTGAAAGACGAATTTTGCCCCATTCAGCAGCGACTGCCACCAAAGCACTGTTTTGTGTGCAGGGATGTGATTGCCAGGCAGTGCGATATTTGCCCGGGCTGGCCCGCAGCCAGGCAAAGGCCATCGCACAGGGCGTGGCTCAGTGTTTCAGTTGATCCAGCGGGTGTGGCCCAGCACTTCCTTGAAGAAGGCGCGGAGAGGCTCCACACCCATCGTGTAGGGATCAAATTGCCCTTTGTGGGCGAATTTCTCGAACAGTGGGTGGCTGTCCTTGTCATCCATCAGCATGCCCATGGACCATTTGCCGAATCGCCGCTCGGGAATCTCGGTCAGATCAATGATGGTTGCGTCGCGGTGACGTTCGTCCAGAATGATCCGCTCATACAGCGCGGTGACCACATCGGCTTCTCCCTCCAGCTGCTGCAGGAAAGTGTTGCTGTGAATGCACAGCGCGCCGGTCACGTCCAGCGCCAGATTGTTGACGCGTGAGGCTTTCAGGATATCTGCCATGTCCATGATGTTCATGGAACGTGTCGCCCGGCTGGCATAGGTCAATTGCTTGAGCATGAATCCTCCTTGGTTTCAAACTGCAACGAAACAGGCTTTCATGCTACTCCCCTGTACGCCAGAACAGAAGAGGGCGAGCGCCAGCCCGCACGATGCCAGTGCAGCGGCGCGCTCAGCTCAACCAGCGGGCGTTTTGCACCACTTCGTCGAAGAAGGCGCGCAGGGTGCCCGGGCTCATGCTGTAGGGGTCAAAGTCGGCGCTGCTGGCGTACTTGAGGAACATCTGCCGGTTGTCTGCCACTGACGACAGCAGGCCCATCGACCAGGTGCTGAAGCGTCGCGACGTGATTTCGCTGAAGTCGAGGATCTCCGGGTCCTTGTGCCGCGAATCCTTCAGGATGCGGTGATACACGCGGTTCACCACGTGGCGGTCGCCTTCGAGCTGTTGCAGGAAGATGCCGTTGGACAGGCACAGCGCACCCGTCACGCCATCAATCGCATTGTTGCGCTGCGAGCTGTGCAGGATGTCCTTGATGTCGGCAGCGCCCAGTGCGTCGGTGGAGCGGCTGGCGTAGGTGAGTTGAATCAGCATAAAACCCTTGAAAAGTTCACACGCAGCGGGCCCCATCTACTTCGAGGCAAATGCCGCTGATGAAGTCGGCCTCATCGCTGGCCAGATACAGCGCTGCATTGGCCACGTCGAGCGCGGTGGAGAAGCGGCCCAGCGGAATGCTGGCCCTGAAGCGCGACTTGCGTTCTTCGTCCAACGGCCCGCCCGCGAATTCTGCCGACAAGCCCGTATCCGGGTTGAACACCGGGTTAATGCAGTTCACGCGGATGTTGTCCGGCCCCAGCTCGGCGGCGAGTGACTTCGAGGTGGTGATGACCGCCCCCTTGGAGCCGTTGTACCAGGTGAGACCCGGGCGGGGGCGCACGCCGGCGGTCGAGGCAATATTGATAAAGCTGCCGCCGCCATTGGCGCGGAACACCGGCGTGGCGTGGATGGTGGCCAAATAAATGCTTTTGACGTTGATGGCGTAGCACTTGTCGAAGTCGTCTTCACTCACTTCGAGCGCAGGCTGGTTGCGGTGGGTCCAGCCGGCGTTGTTGACCATCACATCGAGCTTGCCGTGGCGCGACACGGCAGCCTCCACCAGCGCCTTGACCTCGGCCGACTGGGTCACGTCAGCCGCAAAGAAGGAGGCCACGCCGCCCTCCTTGACGATGGCCGCCACCACCTTTTCGCCCAGCGCCACGTTGATGTCGTTGACGATCACCTGTGCTCCCTCGGCTGCCAGCCGCCGGGCAATGCCCTCGCCAATGCCGCCGCCTGCGCCGGTCACGATGATGGATTTGTTCTTGACGCGCATGGGGGAGTCTCCGGTGTTCATTGGGGATGGTGTTTGTTCGGGTTCGTTCGGGAATTGGTACGTAAGCTTATTACATCCCGCGTACCTGTCTTTCGCAGCCCGCTGCGGCGGCGCGCGTGCCGGGGGCGTGGCTAGCCGTGCCGCACCGCGACGGTCTTGAGGGTGGTGAAGCCGTACAGCGCCTCAAACCCTTTCTCGCGGCCGTAGCCGGACGACTTCACGCCGCCAAAGGGCAGCTCCACGCCGCCACCGGCGCCGTAGTTGTTGATGAAGACCTGGCCGCTTTTTACGCGCTTTGCCATGCGGAACTGGCGGGCGCCGTCACGCGTCCAGATGCCGGCGACCAGCCCGAACTGCGTGGCATTGGCCAGTTCGGCGGCGTGGTCTTCGTCGGTAAAACTCATCGCGCACAGCACCGGGCCAAACACTTCGTCCTGTGCCAGGCGATGCATCACTGGCACGTCGCGCAGCAGGGTGGGCGCCTGGTAGAAACCGGTGTCGGGCGCTTCGTCCACGATCTGGCCCTGCGCCACCATCGGAATGCCGGCCACCTGCGCATCACTGAGGAAATCCCACACGCGCTGTTGCTGGCTCTGGCGGATCAGCGGGCCAACGTCGAGGTCCATCGTCGCCGGGCCAACGCGCAGGTTCTCAAAGGCCTTGCCCAGCCGCTCCAGCAGCGGTTCGTACATCGACTGCTCGACCAGCAGCCGGGAGCCTGCAGAGCAGGTCTGCCCGGCGTTCTGCACGATGGCGTTGATGACAGCCGGAACGACCGCGTCGAGGTCGGCATCGGCAAACACGATCTGTGGGCTCTTGCCGCCCAGCTCCAGCGTCACCGGGCAATGCCGCTCGGCAGCCACCTGCTGGATCAGTGTGCCCACCGTGGGACTGCCGGTGAAGCTGATGTGGTCAATGCCCGGGTGGCGCGCCAGCGCATCGCCGACTTCATGGCCGTAGCCGGTGACGATGTTGATCGCACCCGCCGGAAAGCCAACCTCAGCTGCCAGCTGCGCCACGCGGATCAGCGACAGGCAGGCGTCTTCAGCCGGTTTGACCACGCACACATTGCCCGCAGCCAGCGCGCCGCCCACGCTGCGGCCGAAGATCTGCATCGGGTAATTCCACGGGATCACATGACCGGTGACGCCGTGCGGTTCGCGCCAGGTCATCACGCTGTAGCCGTCGAGGTAGGGAATCGTGTCGCCGTGCAGCTTGTCGCAGGCACCGGCGTAGAACTCGAAATAACGGACCAACGCCGCCGCATCGGCGCGCGCCTGCTTGGTCGGCTTGCCGCAGTCGCGCTGCTCGATCATGGCGAGTTCTTCCGCATGCTCGGCGACTTTCGCCGACAGGCGCATCAGCAGGCGGCCGCGTTCGGCGGCGGTGAGCCGGCCCCAGACCAGGTTCAGGCAGCCGCGCGCGCTTTGCACCGCGTTGTCGATGTCCTGGGCGTTGCTGCGCTGGATGTGGTCAAAAACCTGGCCGTCGGATGGATCAATGACGGGAATGCTTTTTCCGGAAACGGAAGAAACGAAAGTGTTGGCGATGTAATTGAGCTGCATGCCCCTGATTGTGCCGATTCCCCTGAGGGTGGGGCTTGGCGTTTGTCTGGAGCGCGCGGCTTTGGGGGCTGCCCTCCGCTTATCTGGCGTCCAGCGCCTGAAGCCTTGATTGCAGGTGGCGGCGGATGGCTGGCAGCGTGGTCAGACCGATGGCACGTTCGTAGCCGTCGCGGGCCTTTGCGTGCTGGCCTGTACGAGCCAGCAAGTGCGCGCGTGCCACCCAATAGGGCTGGTAGCTGCCGATTGCCTGAGCGGAGGACTTGTTGGACGCGATGGTGTCGAGTAAGGCCAGCCCGTCGGCCGGTGCGCCCGCTTCGCCCACCGCCACGGCGTGCCCCACCTGCGCGCCCAGCGTGGGCGCCAGCCGCACCAGGTGCGCGTAGAGCTGCGCGATGCCGGTCCAGGGCACGGCGCCGGTGAAGACGCGGTGGCAGTGCGCGGCCTGTATGGCAGCTTCCAGCTGGAAGGGCCCCGGTGTGCGCCGGGATGAGGCGTGCCAGAGCAGCTGGTCGGCGCGGCGGATCAGGTCGACGTCCCAGAGATTGGTGTCCTGCTCGTGCAGCGGCACAAAAGCACCGTCTGGGGCAAACCGGGCACGTCGGCGTGATTCACACAGGAGCAACAGGGCACGAAGGCCCGCGGCTTCGGCGCTGTCCGGTAGCAGCGCGTGCGTCAGCTCCGAGAGGTACAGCGCTTCGTCGGTCAGGTCGGTGCGCTCAGCAGCCGCCATGTCGGAGCCGTCCCATCCCAAACCGTAAGCGGCGTAGATGGCCTCTAGCACCGCATGGATGCGCTCTGGCAAATCGCTTGCCTCGGGCTCCTCGAAGGCGATGCCAGCGGCGGCGATCTTGGCCTTGGCGCGCACCAGCCGCTGCGCCATCGCCGACGGGCTCACCAGAAATGCTGCGGCAATCTGTTTGGCCTCCAAACCCAGCACGGTTTGCAGCATCAAGGCGGTGCGCACCGAGGCATCCACCGCAGGATGCGCGCAGACAAACAGCAGCTTCAGACGCTGGTCGGGAACAGGCTCCGCTTCGGGCGCTTCTTCGTCCGTGGCGAGCAACAGCGTGACAGCCGGGTCGTTGACCACCCGATCATGGCGATTCATCTGCAGCAGGTTGCGCTTGGCTGCGGTCATCAGCCAGGCATCGGGCGACGCGGGCACGCCGGTGCGCGGCCAGGTCTGCAAGGCAGAGGCCAGCGCCTCGGCCAGTGCGTCCTCTGCTGCAGCCAGGTCGCGCCAGCGCCATGCGAGCCAGGCCAGCAGGCGCCCGTAGGAGTCGCGGGCGACCATGGCCGCCGCGTCGGCTGCGGCGGCGTTGGGGTCTGGCGGTGCCGCAGGTGCTGCCATGGCCACGGCGTGCACGCAGTCCGGTCAGGCTGCCGGGGGAGGTGGCAGAACGGGCCGCACTTCGGTGCTGCCCACGGCGGCGCAGGGCGCGCGGGCGGCCCATTCCAGTGCAGCGTCGAGCGCGGGGACTTCGATGATGAAGTAGCCGCCCAGGTGCTCCTTTGTGTCGGCGAAGGGGCCATCCTGTACGAGGCGTTTGCCGTCACGCAGGCGAACCGTGGTGCCCATTTCGGGCGGCTGCAGGCCGTTGCCGCTGACGATGACGCCGGCCTGGCCCAGCGCGCCGATGTAGGCATTCCACGCGCCCCAGTACGCGGGTGCTTCGGCCGGGTTGTTGCGCTTGGCGAATTCGGATTCGGTTTCGCGGTAAATGAGCATGTATTGCATGGTGTTCTCCAGAAGTTCAAGGTTCACATCGGTCGGGCCCAATGCCCTTCCTGAACTGTTGATGCGCAGCGGCGCCTTCAATCGACATGCGGGCCTGCCTTTTTCTCCGGACCCAAGCAAAAAGCCCGCCGAGGCGGGCTTTTTGGAGGAACGGCGCCTTATTTGGCTGGCGTCGGTGTCGCAGACGCATCTGCAGCCTGCTTGGGTGCCGGGGCCGGCATGGCGGGTGCTGCCGGTGTGGCGGCTGCTGCAGCCGGTGCACTGACGGCGGCAGGTTCGGCCATCGCGGCTGTCGGCGGTGGCGTGCCACCGCCGTGGAACTTCACCACCAACGGCACGATGAGCAGGGCCACGATGTTGATGATCTTGATCAGCGGGTTGATGGCGGGGCCAGCGGTGTCCTTGTAGGGGTCACCCACGGTGTCGCCGGTCACGGCGGCCTTGTGTGCCTCGGAGCCCTTGCCGCCGTGGTGGCCGTCTTCGATGTACTTCTTGGCGTTGTCCCAGGCACCGCCGCCGGTGCACATCGAAATGGCAACGAACAGGCCGGTGACGATGGTGCCCATCAGCAGGCCGCCGAGTGCTTTGGGTCCCAGAATCAGGCCCACCAGGATCGGCACGATGACTGGCAGCAACGACGGGATGATCATTTCCTTGATCGCCGAGGTGGTCAGCATGTCGACGGCAGCGCTGTAGTCAGGCTTGCGCTTGCCAGCCATGATCAGGCCGTCAGAGAACTGGCGGCGCACCTCCACCACGACCGAACCGGCGGCGCGGCCTACGGCCTCCATGGCCATGGCACCGAACAGGTAGGGAATCAGGCCGCCGATGAAGAGGCCAACGATGACCAGCGGATCGCTCAGGTCAAAGCTGATGGCGTTGCCGTAGCTTTCCAGCTTGTGGGTGTAGTCGGCAAACAGCACCAGTGCGGCAAGACCGGCCGAGCCGATGGCATAGCCTTTGGTCACGGCCTTGGTGGTGTTGCCCACCGCGTCCAGCGGGTCAGTGATGTCACGCACGCTGCTGGGCAGCTCGGACATTTCGGCAATGCCGCCAGCGTTGTCGGTGATGGGGCCGTAAGCGTCGAGTGCCACCACGATGCCTGCCATGCTCAGCATGGAAGTTGCTGCAATCGCAATGCCGAAGAGGCCGGCGAGCTTGTACGACACCAGGATGGCGATACACACAAACACCACGGGCCAGGCGGTGGAGCGCATGGAAACGCCCAGGCCCGCAATGATGTTGGTACCGTGACCCGTGGTCGAGGCCTGCGCGATGTGCTGCACCGGCTTGTATTGCGTACCGGTGTAGTACTCGGTCACCCACACCAGTGCGGCGGTGAGCACCAGACCGACGGCACAGGCGCCAAACAGCTTCATCTGGCTGCCGCTGGCGGCAATCGCGTTGTCGGGGATCAGCCAGATCGTGACGAAGTAAAAGGCAATCAGCGACAGCACGCCGGCAATCGCCAGACCCTTGTAGAGGGCTGGCATGACGTTGCGCATGCCGGGGGAGGCCTTGACGAAGAAGCAGCCAATGATGGAGGCAATGATGGACACGCCACCCAGCGCCAGGGGGTAGAGCACGGCGTTGACCGGTGCAGCAGCCACCAGCAGCGCGCCCAGCACCATGGTCGCAATCAGCGTGACGGCGTAGGTCTCAAACAGGTCAGCGGCCATGCCGGCGCAGTCGCCGACGTTGTCGCCCACGTTGTCGGCAATCACGGCCGGGTTGCGCGGGTCGTCTTCCGGAATGCCAGCCTCGACCTTGCCCACCAGATCGGCGCCGACGTCAGCGCCCTTGGTGAAGATGCCGCCGCCCAGACGGGCGAAGATGGAAATCAGCGACGAACCGAAGGCAAAACCGATCAGCGGGTTGAGCAGGTCGGCCAGCTTGACGGCTGGCGTGTAGTTGCCGTTGCCGACGAGGAACCAGTAAAAACCGGTCACGCCCAGCAGGCCCAGGCCCACCACCAGCATGCCGGTGATGGCGCCGCCGCGGAAGGCGACGTCCAGGGCGGGGCCAATGCCGCGGGTGGCCGCTTGCGCGGTACGCACATTGGCGCGCACCGAGACATTCATGCCGATAAAGCCGCAGGCACCGGACAGCACGGCGCCCACCACAAAGCCCACAGCGGTCTTGCCGTCCAGGAAGAAGCCGATCAGCACCGCCAGAATGACGCCGACGATGGCGATGGTTTTGTATTGCCTGGCGAGGTATGCCGCGGCGCCAGTCTGGATGGCTGCCGCGATTTCCTGCATGCGGGCGTTGCCTGCATCCTGGGAAAGAATCCAACTGCGGGCCCAGATGCCGTAAGCCACGGCAATGAGTCCACAGACAAGCGCAAGAATCAGCGCCGAGTTGCCTGTCATAGAAAATTCTCCTACATCGTTTTTCGCTTGGAGAGGGCACCACGCGAGCGGTGCCCCCGCTGCGTTGCTTCCTCGTCGCTTGCGTCACGTAGAGAGACAAGACGATTGGCCAACCTTTGAAATTTAACGCCAAAACATGACGACTTCGGGTCACGTCAGGTCCGAATCAGTAAAATGAGGGTAAATACCGACTGTGCAGCGCACACACGTGACGCGCACTGGCACGGTGCCTTTTGCATTCGCGACATCGGCACCCTCGGCACTCTTTCTTCAACTTTTCATATCCACGAAGCGCCCATGTCCCTCGATAAAGTTTCCCCCGGCAAGAACGTGCCCGAATCCTTCAATGTCATCATCGAAATTCCCATGAATGCGGACCCGGTGAAGTACGAGGTGGACAAGGAGTCCGGCGCCATTTTTGTGGACCGCTTCATGAGCACGTCCATGCACTACCCGACCAACTACGGCTACGTGCCCAAGACCATCAGCGGCGACGGCGACCCGGTCGATGTGCTGGTCATCACGCCCGTGCCGCTGATTCCCGGCGTGGTGGTTACCTGCCGCGCCATCGGCATTCTGAAGATGCAGGACGAGGCCGGAGAAGACGGCAAGGTGCTGGCCGTGCCAATCGACAAGAAATGCTCGCTCTACACCCAGTGGCAAAAGCCGGAAGACATGAACCCGCTGCGCCTGAAAACCATTTCGCACTTCTTTGAGCACTACAAGGATCTGGAAGAGGGCAAATGGGTCAAGGTGCTGGGCTGGGAAGGCCCGGACGCCGCCAAGAAGGAAATCACCGACGGCATCGCCAATTACAACCAGGCCCATAAAGACTGAACGGGACTGAACAGCAGGGGTTCAGCCCTGAAGACGGGTCATCCGGACTGACCCACCGAAAAAAAGCGCCCATGGGGCGCTTTTTTCATGCGGGCGTCGATTTGTCAGCCGCTCGGCCTCGTTCAGCCTCGCCTAGCTTCGTTCAGGCGCGGTTGGGATCGGGGTAGATCAGGCCGTGCAGACGGCCTTTGCCCGCACGGACCTTTTCCGCGAAGGGCTGCCAGCTGCCCTCGGCCTGGGCCAGCCGGTCGGCGATGGCCCACCACGCGCTGGGGTTAAAGCCCAGCCCCAGGTGGCTGGCCGGCACCTCGACGTTTTCAGTCTTCGGATTGACCGGGCAGGGCTTCTGGATGCTGGCCTGCCAGGCCACCACGCCGTCGGTGCGCGAATAGATGCTGGTGGTCGGCACGGGTGGCGCGCCCGGCAGGTCGTAGTTCTCGGTTTCCCGCTCGATGCTGCGGCCACTGGCCAGTTCATAGATGCGCCAGGCGTTGGTGGCCTTGTGCGAACCGGCAAACGGGGTGCCGAGTGTGATGACGCTTCGCACCATGTGCGGCATTTCCTTGGCGAGCTCCCGCGCGTACACGCCGCCCAGACTCCAGCCAATCAGGCTGACCTTGCCGCCGGTGGTCTCGAATGTTCGGGCCAGGTTGTCTTTGGCCTCTTCCAGCACGCCGGCGCGGGGGCCGAAATTGAAGCCCAGTTCCCAGCCCCAGGGCCGGTAGTTGAGCGACTGCAGGTACTGGCGCAAGGGAACGGTGCTGACGTCGTTGGCCGACAGGCCCGGGAACACCATCACGGCATGGCCATCGCCGCGCGGTGCCCGGTTGAGCAGCGGCCACGAGGGGAGCAGGGCGCCGAACTCCCAGAAGGCGCGCAATTCCAGCGCCAGCAGCCAACGGCTAGGCGGTGCTTCGTGCAGCAGTGCTGCGTCGGACGGTGGATTTTTTCTGCGTGCGGGGCGCCGGGGCGACTGGCTTGCCATGGGTTGCGTCATTGATTGCGTCATCAGGGGTGACGTGTGCTTGTCTCGAACCGACAGTATCGCGTCGGGCGGCGTGTTTGCGCGAGGGAGTCGCCTCTAACTTCGTCGCTTTTTGCCGTGTTTTCGTCGCCCGTGGGACAGCGCCAGCGCGGGTTTTCACGGGTGTGGGGGTCGGCTCTGCCGCCACAGCGGGCAGCAGAAGGCCTTTGGCTTCGTCAAAGGCCGCCTCGATGGCTTTGGTGAGGTCGTTGGCATGGGGCAGGGCCTTCTTGTCGGCGACGATGCCGAAGTCAACCTGACCAGCATAGGTCTGGATGGTGATGTTCAGCGCCAGGCCATGCACGATGATCGACAGCGGATGGAAGGTCAAAACGCGCGCGCCAGCCAGATACAGCGGCACCAGTGGTCCGGGCACATTCGAGATGACCAGGTTGGCAACCATGGGCAGGCGGCTGGCGATGCCGCTCTTGCCGTAGGCATTCAGGGCCAGCTTCGCCGCCCCACCCACCAGCCACGGCGCCAGCAGTGAAGGGTAGTCTGTGGGCATCAGCCCTTTGACGCTCTGCATCGAGGTTTTGACCCTGCCGGTGGACGCCATGATGGCGTTCAGGCGCTTGAGCGGGTGCGCGAGGTGCGTGCCCAGTTCCACCAGCGTCATGCTGACCTGATTGCCCAGTTGGGTGGCGTCGCTGGCATTTGCCTCGCGCAGCGACACGGGCATGGCCGCCACCAGCGATTTTCGGGGCAGCGCGTGGTGCTGGGTCAGGTAATGGCGCAGCGCCGTCGCGCAGATCCACAGCACCATGTCGTTGAAGGTGCCGCCCACCGCCTTGCCCATGGCCTTGGTGTCCGCCAGGGGGACGGAGGCGGTGACAAACACCCGGCCGGCGGTGATGCCCGCGTTGAACGGCGTCTGCGGTGCAAGCTTCATCGGCATGCGGGGTTTTCCGTTGGTCGCCACGCTGCCGCCTGATCGGGTCAAGGCGTGACCGACTGCAGTGGCAGCCGCTGGCAGTGATCTGGCGGCCTTCACCAGCTGCCCGAGCGAGCTGGAAAACACCGAGCCGATCATCCTGCCGAGCTGAAGATCGGCCTCCCGCCTGCGCCGCCGGTTGGGGTCGGGCGGCGCCACTTCGCGCGGTGTCGGGCCCACGTCGAGCATGGCGTTGGCCAGCATCACGCCGCCCTTGCCATCCAGTGCGGCATGGTGAATCTTCGAGAAAAATCCGGCCACCACCTTGCCGCCTTGAGAGGCGGGCAGCTGGATGCGGTCAAACACATGGAACTCCCATAGCGGGAAGTTCCGGTCCATCACCTGACTGTGCAGCTTCGCGCAGCGCTTGTGCACCTCGGCCAGCGTCATGGGTGGCGTGGGTGGCAGGGTTCGTACGGCGCCGGTTGCAGGTGCATCGGCCCGCCGGATGTGGAAGTCGATGTCGACCGCGTCAGCCTCGACCCACAGCGGATGCCCAAGCTCCAGCGGCATCGACACCAGCTTGCGGCTGAACACCGGGGCGAGGTGCATGCGTTTGCCGATGTGCGCTTTCACTGCCTTGTAGAAACTGCCCCGGAAGCCTACCGGCAGCTCGCACAGATTGAGCGAGCCCACATGCATGGGCATCTCTGCGGTTTCAAGGTAGAGAAAGGTGGCGTCCAGGCCGGTCAGTGATGTCATCGGTCAGCCTGGGTGATGGAACAGTGGTTTTGCATGGCGGGCATGACTTACCTTAACGGCGTCAGTCAGTGGTGACCACTGGGGTTTCACCATGGCGCGCTGGCGGTCGATGGCACAGGCCTGGCTGCAGTGGCCTTGCCGTTGCTTTTTGACGAAACGCATGCTGCTGCGAGTTGATTTGCATCAAGCCTGTGTTGTGCGACGGGCCTTGCGTGGGGCTGAGCCTGCCGCAGTGCAGGCTGCTTCGCCTAAAATTTGTTACAAATGTTATCCACTGGATGCGCCCAACCGGTCTGCTCAACGTGATGGTTCACGCTGACTATCACCGCTCCCTGAAAGACTCGGCGCGTGTGCTGTTGCTGAGTGTCGCTGCCTTGCTGGCGGTTGCGTTTGTGCCCTGGCTGCGTTTCGAGGTTCCGGTGTCCGTGAACGTCACGCTGCACACCACCTTTGAAACCGTGTCGGTGATTGTTTCCGCGCTGGTCTTCTCGGTGGGCTGGCACACGTTTTCAAAGCAGAACACCAGCAATGTGGCGCTGGTGTGCAGCGCGTTTCTGGGCGTCGCCATTCTGGACTTTGCCCATCTGCTGTCTTACGACGGCATGCCGGACTTCATCACGCCCAGCGGTGACGGCAAATCCATTTCCATGTTCATGGCCGCCCGGGTGTTGGTGGTGATTGCCATTCTGGCGATTGCCTACCTGCCGTGGTACCAGCGGGTCGAGCGCCGCGTGCAAAACGCACTGCTCATTTTCATCATTGTTTTTGCGGTGGGTTTTTCGGCCTACGCCATGGTCGAACCGGGCCTGATTCCGCTGTTTTATGTGCCCGGTCGCGGTCTGACGCCCTTCAAGATCGGCCTCGAATACGCGCTGATTGCGCTCAACCTGATTGCTGCGCTGGGCTTTTACCTGCGCATGCGAAAGCCGCAGCCCTATCCGGTGGTGCAACTGTTCACCGCCGTGTGCCTGATGGCTTTGTCGGAGCTGTGCTTCACGCTCTACTCCTCGTTTGAGGACCAGTACACCAATCTCGGTCATTTGCTGAAGGTGGTGGCCTATGTGTATGTGTACCGGGCGCTGGTCATTTCGATGCTGGAGGCGCCGTACCGGCAACTGGAGCTGGCGCGCAGTGAGCTGGCCGAGAGCGAGGAGAAGTACCGCCTCCTGTTTGAAAACAGCCTCGACGCCTACATGCTGACCAACGTCAACGGAGAGGTCTATGCAGCCAATCCAGCAGCTTGCGCCTTGTTTGGCATGACTGAGGAACAACTCATACGCGGCGGGCGTGCCGCTGTGACCGTACCCGAAGACCCCCGTCTGGCGCAGTTGCTGGCGCTGCGCCAGCAGACCGGCCGTGCCAGCGGCGAGCTGACGATGCGGCGCGCCGACGGCACCCGGTTTGAAGCTGAAATCTCATCGGCCGTGTTCACCGACGGCAAAGGTCGCAGCACGACCAGCACGTTTGTGCGCGATATCAGCGCCAGGAAAAAGGCGGAATCAGAAATCCTTGAGCTGAACTTGACCCTCGAGCAAAGGGTGCGCGACCGCACGATGCAGATCGAGGCGGTGAACGAGGACCTGGAGCGTTTTGCCCACGCCATTGCCCACGATCTGCGCTCGCCGCTGGTGGCCATTGAGGGCTTCACCAACCTGCTGGAGCGCAGCACGCGCGACACGCTCGACAACCGGCAGCAGCACTATCTGGGCCGAATCCGGGCCGGCGCCATGCGCATGTCGTCGATGATCGACGCCTTGCTCGACTATGCCCAGTATTCACGCGCCAACCTGAGGATTGAGTCGCTCGACCTTGCAGAGGTGGCAGAAAAAACACTGGCCAGCCTGCAACGACGCGAGCCGTCGAGGGCTTTGCGGATATCGGTGCAGAAGCCTTTGCCTTTTGAGGGGGACAAACGCCTGATGACGCTGGTGATGGAGAACCTGCTCGACATCTGCTGGAAGCAGACCTCTGACCGGAGCGGTGCGGAGATTTCTGTCAGCTCGCAGGTGGACGCCGACGGCGAGACGGTTTTCTTCGTGACCAACAACGGATTCGGCTTTGATGCCAGCGCGGCCAGCAAGCTGTTTGATGTGTTCCAGATCATCAACGCCAAGAACGAGCTTCAGACCACTGGCATCAGCCTGGCGCAAGTGCGGCTGATTCTGGGTCGCCACGGGTGGTGCATCTGGGTCGAGTCAACATCTGGCGGGAATACCACGTTCCGGATCACCCGTGAGCGCCAACCAGTGCCGGTGTCGACGTCAGAGTGATGGCTGTTGTACGGCTGGCACCGCCACGCGGCGCAATGCGGCCAGCGGTTGGTGAGTCGGTCGGTCAGCCAGTCGGTCAGTCAAAAAGGTAAGTGACCTGCCCGAGCCAGCGAAGTTCGATGGGGGTGAGGCTGCCTTTTCTGCCTGCCAGCACATTGCGCCCCACCGAACTGCGAAACGCCGAGCCCGGCGTGTCTTCGAGCCAGCGGTCTGCGGTTTCATCGGGGAAATCCAGGCCGAGTTGTTCGGCGACTTCAATGCCGCTTTCAAAACCGTGCTGTACAGCCAGAAGCCCCGACATGGCCAGGCGGTGCCGACCTGCCGGGCAGTGGATCACACCGATTTCACGGTGGTACACAAAGGGGACGCTCAAATCGGCTTCGTGGAGTGGAAGCGGATCACTGGCACCATACTCTTTCAGCATGTCCCACTGTTGGGTCGTCAAGGTATTCATGGATAGGCAGAGTGTGGCGGGCAATTCCGGGGCATGCAAGCAAGTATTCCCGGCAATCAAAAGTATTCGCTGGAAACAGTAAAAAGTTACTCAGTTTGTAGCCGGTGGGGGTGAGGCCTTGAAGGGATTGCGCCGTTCGAGCTCTGCCATATAGCTTTCGATACCGGCGCCTTCGCGCGTGAGGAAGCGCTCCACCGCATCAGCAAACGCCGGGTGCGCCAGCCAGTGCGCGCTGGTGGTTCTGACTGGAAGCAGTGCACGCGCCATCTTGTGTTCGCCCTGTGCACCGCCTTCGAAGTGGTGGAAACCATGCTCAATGCACCACTTCAGCGGCTGGTAGTAACAGGCCTCGAAGTGCAGGCAGTCCACCCGCGCTAGCGCACCCCAGTAACGGCCGTAGGCCACTTGCGGGGCGGTGGCAGGCGCTGCACCGTCGTGTGGCGCACTCAGCGCGATCAGGCTGGCAGCCACTGGCTGCCCTGCGTACTCGGCCACAAACAGCAGCCAGTGCGGGGCCATGGTCGCCCGCATGCGGTGAAAAAAGTCGCGACTGAGATAGGGCGCGTTGCCGTGCTCGTAATACGTACGTTCGTAACAACGGTAGAAGAAATCCCAATCTTCGCTGCGGATGTCGGCGCCGCGCGACCAGCGAAAGGTGATGCCCGCCTCATGCACCTTTCGGCGCTCCTGCCTGATCTTCTTGCGCTTGTCCTGGCTGAGCGACATCAGGAAGTCATCAAAGTCGCGGTAGCCGTTTATTGGGGTATCGCCGCCGGGCCGCCCCAAGGCGAAATGCGCCCCCTCGGGGGGCAGCGAAGCACACGAAGTGGCGAGCGTGGGGGCGTCCGAACGCAGCGAAGGGCCGCCCCGAGCAAGTTCAGCCCCCTCGGGGGGCAGCGACGCACACGAAGTGGCGAGCGTGGGGGCCCTTTGGTTTGACCAGTGAAACTGCACGGTATGGCGCAGCATCAGTCCGGCCTTTTTGCAGGCCGCTACGTCCTCATCGTTGGCGAACAGCACGTGCAGTGATGACAGTTTCTCTTCCTCGCACCAGGCGATCACGGCTTTGACCAGAAGCTCCCGCTCATCCTCCGTGCGTGCCAGCAGGCGCGCGCCGGGCACCGGGGTGAAAGGCACCGCCACCAGTGCCTTGGGGTAGTAGGCCAGGCCGTGCTGCTGGTAGGCGTGTGCCCAGGCGTGGTCAAACACATATTCGCCGTAGGAGTGGTCCTTGAGGTAAAGCGCGCAGGCGCCTGCCAGGACCGGGCCTTGCCAGAGCGTGACAAAGCGAGGCGTCCAGCCGGTCTCTGGGCTGGCGCTGCCGCTTTCGTGCAGGGCGGCCAGGTACTCATGGCGCATGAAAGGGTTGAGCATGCCGCCCGGGCTCTGTGCAGACAGCAGGGCATTCCATTCGCTGGCATTCACCTGAAGCGGCGAATCCAGAACGCGAATGACATAATCGTTTTCAGCCACACATGCTCCATACCACGCCGCCATGCCAGCAAACTTTGGGTGATGTGACCTGTGGGGCGATGGGCCTGGTCTGAACGTTCAATTTTCTTGTCATGACTCTCAAAATCTGCATAGCCCAACTGAATTACTGCGTGGGCGACATGCCGGGCAATGCGCAAAAAATCATCGACGCGGCCCGTACCGCCTATGACAGCGGTGCACGACTGGTGCTGACGCCAGAGCTGGCCATCTGCGGTTACGCAGCCGAAGACCTGTTTCTGCGTCCCTCGTTCATCCAAGCCTGTGATGATGCCGTGAATCGGGTGGCCAGCGAGCTCGCCGGGTTAAAAGGCCTGACGGTGGTGGTGGGCACACCGGTTCAGGGCGACAGCAGTCTGGCCCTGCGCACCCGCAGTGTGGCGGTACAGCAGCGCCACAACGCCGCCCGGGTGCTGCGCGAAGGCCAGGTGGTGGACACCTATGCCAAGCGCGAGTTGCCCAACTACCAGGTGTTTGACGAGCGGCGTTACTTCACGCCAGGGCAGGGGACGTGTGTGTTCACGGCTGGCGAGGGCGCCGACGCGGTTCGGGTGGGTTTGCTGATCTGCGAGGACGCCTGGTTTGAGGAGCCTGCCCGGCTGGCCAAGGAGGCTGGTGCGCAATTGCTGGCGGTGATCAACGCCTCGCCCTTCCATGTGGGCAAGGACGATGAGCGCGAGCAGACCATGCGCCATCGGGTCTATGCCACCGGTCTGCCGCTGCTCTATGCCCATCTGGTCGGTGGGCAGGATGAAATCGTGTTTGAAGGCCGGTCATTTGCGCTGCAGGCCGATGGCCAGCTGGCCGGGCGTGCCGAGAGCTTTCAGGAAAGGCTGTTTTTCACCGATGCAGCCAGCCACCCGGGCGGTGTGCAGCTGACTGCGGCGACAGCGCCTGAGCGTGAGACCGACGCCGATTTGTGGGATGCGTTGGTGCTGGGTGTGCGCGACTATCTGGGCAAGAACGGTTTTCCGGGTGCCCTCCTGGGGCTGTCGGGTGGCATTGACTCCGCGCTGGTGTTGGCAATTGCAGTCGATGCACTGGGTGCTGACAAAGTACGCGCGGTGATGATGCCTTCGCCGTACACGGCAGACATTTCCTGGATGGATGCGCGCGAGATGGCCGCTCGCATGCGGGTGCGCTACGACGAGATTTCCATCGTGCCGGAGTTCGAGGCCTTTAAGGCATCGCTGGCAACCGAATTCAAGGGGCTCAAGGAAGACACGACCGAAGAGAACATCCAGGCCCGTATCCGCGGGGTGTTGTTGATGGCGCTGTCCAACAAGTTCGGCTCCATCGTGCTGACCACCGGCAACAAGAGCGAAATGGCCACCGGATATTGCACCTTGTACGGCGACATGGCGGGCGGCTTTGCGGTTATCAAAGATCTGGCGAAAACCACGGTGTTTCGGCTGGCGCGCTGGCGCAACGCCCACGACCCGTACGGCACAGGCAGCAACCCGATTCCCGAGCGCATCATCACCCGGCCACCGAGCGCCGAGCTACGGCCAGACCAGACCGACCAGGACAGCCTGCCGCCTTATGAGGTGCTCGACGCCATCCTTGAGCGCTACATGGAAAACGATCAGGGCGTGGACGCCATCGTGGCGGCGGGCTTTGACCGCGCCATCGTTGAGCGCGTCACGCGCCTGATCCGCATCAACGAGTACAAGCGGCGGCAGGCACCGGTGGGCATCAGGGTCACCCACAGGAGCTTTGGCAAGGATTGGCGCTATCCTATAACCAGCAAGTTCAAAGCCTAGCGCTGCGATTGACCCAGAACCACGACCAACGGAGACCACCCAGTGAAACAGATTACCGCCATCGTCAAACCATTCAAACTCGAAGAAGTGCGTGAGGCCCTGGCCGAGTGCGGCGTGACCGGGCTGACGGTGACCGAGGTCAAGGGCTTCGGCCGGCAAAAGGGCCACACCGAGCTGTACCGCGGTGCCGAGTATGTGGTCGACTTCCTGCCCAAGGTCAAGGTCGAGGTGGTGGTGAAGACGGAAGACGTGGACCGCTGCGTGGACGCCATCATCAAGGCCGCGCGTACCGGCAAGATCGGCGATGGCAAGATTTTCATCACCAGCGTCGAGCGCGTGGTCCGCATTCGCACCGGCGAAGAAGACGAAGCCGCCGTCTGACCGGTGCGATGAACAAGTCGGCTGGGTGGGCGAGCCCCACTCTGTTGTCGGCGCCGTCAGATCTGGTCGAGGCGCGATTTCAGGTGAGAAATCCCTGCGGCCTGCACCAGTGACTCCAGCAGCGGCACGGTGTCGCTGCCGGCCGTGACGAGGTCCATCAGCCAGGGGTTCATAAAGCCCGCATTGACCGAGTCGCCCAAAAACTTCAGCAGGCTGTCGTAGTAGCCGGTACTGTTGAGCAGGCCCACCGGCTTGTCGTGGTAGCCGAGCTGGCGCCACGTCCACACCTCAAAGAACTCTTCCAGCGTGCCAATGCCGCCGGGCAGGGCCAGAAACGCATCGGCGTGTTCCGCCATCAGTCGTTTGCGGTCATGCATGGTGGCCACCACGTGCAATTCGGTGCAGCCGGTGTGGGCCCATTCCTTCTCCACCAGCGCTTTGGGAATGATGCCCACCACGCGCCCGCCGGCCGCCAGCGTGGCGTCGGCCAGAATGCCCATCAGGCCATTGCGGCCACCGCCGTAGACCAACTGGCCGTTGTGCTGGCCGATCCAGGTACCGACCTCGCGGGCCACCGCTGCATAGGCGGGTGAGTTGCCCTCTCGTGAACCGCAGTACACACACAGCGAAAACGCTGGTTTCGCCACGGCATCGCTCATGCCATCACCCGCTGCGCAAGAGCCCACAAGGCCATGCCCCAGGTGATGATGCACAGCAAAAGGCTGAGCAGCACGGCCGCACTGCCCATGTCCTTCGCACGCTTGGAGAGGTCGTGCCATTCAGGGCCGATGCGGTCGATGGCTGTTTCGATGCCGGTGTTGAGCAGCTCCACCACCATCACCAGCACCACGGTGCCGGCCAGCAGGATGGTTTCTACCCAGCTGTTGCCCAGCCAGAAGGCCAGCGGGATGAGCACGCCGGAGGCAATGGCTTCCTGCCGGAAGGCGGTTTCGTGCCAGCCGGCTTTCAGCCCTGCCAATGAATAGCCTGTGGCGTGCCAGACCCGGTTGAGGCCTGTGCGGTGCTTCTGCGGGTTGACGATGGCGTCGGTTGCGAGGGCCTGCCGGGTGGTCGCCGCGGTGTTTTCTGTGGCGGTGACCGGCGTGTTGACAGGCGCGGGGGAGGAGCGTTGAAGCGGGACGGGTTCTGACATGCCCGGATTGTCTCGCACCTTCGTGTCACGTGGCGGCGTGCTGCTTGCCCCGTTTGGTGTGGGGGGATTCAGGCGGAGCTTCGTCCGCCGCCTTTGGAGGGTGCCGGTGTTTTGGCGCGCTTCGAGCGTTCGGGGGCCGCCCAGGTGATCAGCCGTGTGCCTGCCAGCGCGTCATGCCAGAACTGGCCCTGGGGGTGAAAGCGCGCCAGGATGGCCCAGATGGCCACCCAGCCGAGGGCCAGCACGCCGCCTTGGGCTGCTGGCAGTCCCATGCCCCAACTCACGCCCAAGGGGGGGAGAAACCACAACCAGCTGGCGACATAGCGCAACAGCGCGCGCCGTTGGGTGATCGCCTGACCCTTCCGGTCCACCACGCGGATGTTCCATGTTTTCATGGCCAGCGTCTGGCCTTTGGCCCAGAACCAGACAAAGTAGATGCCGAAAACCACAAACAGGAAGGCTTGCAGCAGATGGCGGTTGTCCAGCGCGTGGCGCGTCTGGCTCAAGGTGCTGAACAGGTAGCCGGCAAGAAAAACCACCCCGAACATCAGCATGCCCTCATACATCCAGCAGGCCATGCGGCGCGTGAGCGATGGGGTCTCTGCCAGAGGCTGGGTCAGCGCAGGGCTGTTTGATTCGGAATTTGGCACGGTGCGAGTCTAACGGGTGGGGTCTGTCTGGTGCGGCGCCGCCCAAGAAGTCCCCAGTGGGCGCCAGGGTCGCTCAACGCAGGGAGTTGGGGTTGCTGTCCGGGTTCAGTGGCTGGGCGGGCAGGGGTCTGGCCGCGATATCACTGGTGACGGTGCTTGCGGGCGGTAAAACGCCTGATGGCGCACTTGAAGTCGCGCTCGACAAGCCGCCCGACGAGACGGCCTTGCTGCCTTGCTTGGGCACCCGATGAGGGGGAACCGCTGCCAGTTTTTGTGGTGATACCGGTTTGACCGCGGTGGCTGCACCTGTGGGCCTGGGGCTGGCTTTGGCCGCCAGCTTCTGCTTTTCTTCGGGGCTGAGCGCCTGATAAGTCTGCCACTGGGCCCTTTTTTCCTCAGGGGTCAGTTGTTTCGACAGTTCCTGCGTCTTGCCGAAGTTCAGCCGGGCCTGGGCCCGCTGCTGGGGGCTGAGTGATACCCAACCGTTCATTCGTCCATGCAGCGTGGCCTGCTCGGCAGGGGACAGGGAGGGGTAATTGTTGGAAAGCTGCAGCCACTTGCGCTTTTGCTGCTCGCTGATGGTGTTCCAGCTTGCTGCGAGTGGCCTGAGCGCCTGCTGCTGCATGGGGGTTAGTTCCTGCCACGCAGGGCGCGTCACGCTTTTGTTCGCGACTGGCGCTGTCGGCTTTGCCAGAGGTGCGGCCGAGCTTGGACCGGCAGGCGCCGTTTGCGCCAGAGCGGAGTTGGTGAGCCATGGAGACGCTGCCAGGCAGGCCACGGCCAACACGCGTGGCCACGCCTGGTCGTTATGCCTCCGCTCACGAGATCCGCTGGCCATGGTCACTGGGCCGCTGGGGCCGGACGTGCGGTCTTGAGGAATTGCACAAACCCGGGATCCGCGAAGGCGGCTGGCGGGAGGTCGTCAGTCAGCAGTGCCACATCCACCTCGGCCACTTCCTGGGCGCGGTTGTCGTTCTGAATGGCATCGATTGCCAGCAAACCGACCACGAGGGCAATCAGCGGGGCCACCGAGCCCACACGGGCCCACCAGCTGACGCCTTCATCTGCGCCCCAAGTGAGCGAAGCCGCGTTGCCAGAGCCGGCAACACTGGATACCGTCTCGGTTCTGGCAATTTTGCGCTGCGCAAGCGCCTGAAACCGGGCCGCGCGCAGGCGCTCGGACACGTCATACGGGAGACTGGCCGCACCTGCCGACAGGTGCGCTGCGGTTTTCAGGCCGAAGCGGTCCTGCAGGACATCAACCTGTTTTTGCAACGAATGGGTCATAGTTTGATACCTTTGGCGCTCAGGGCTTTGCTGAGTGCGTGAACCGCCCGGGAACAATGCGTTTTGACACTGCCTTCCGAGCAGCCCATGGCTGACGCCGTTTCAGCGACATCCATTTCCTCCCAGTAACGCATCAGAAACGCTTCCCGTTGACGACCGGGGAGCTCTTGCACCTGCAATTCGATTTCATGCAATATCTGAGCCCGTTCGGTCGCGTCTTGCGCACTCTCCGTTCCTTCGGAGTTCGTCAGGGCCTCCAAAGTTTCCAGAAGATCGAAATCCGCATGGTCACCCGCAGATTCGAAGTCGCTCATGTTGGAAAACAGGGCGTTGCGGGTCTTGCGGCGCCGAAACCAGTCGAGCGTGGTGTTCGAGAGAATCCGCTGGAACAGCATGGGCAGCTCGGCGGCTGGCTTGTCGCCATATGACTGTGCCAGCTTCATCATGCTGTCCTGGACGATGTCCAGCGCCGCTTCTTCGTCCCGCACGTGGTACACGCTGCGCTTGAAGGCACGCTTTTCCACGTTTTTCAGGAAGTCGGAAAGTTCTTGTTCTGTGGCCAACGGTTTGAAATTCGGGTTTTCCGGCAATCGCTCATTGTCCGGGGGCAAGCAATATCCGCTTGGGGCGGTGCGTGCTGAAGCGTCTCTTGCGAAAAATTATCGCACCAAGGCCGTGAGCGCCTGCCATGCGTCTACCGGTTTTGTGCCGGAATTCCCACAGGGGCAGGGAAATGCGATAATACGCATTGCAATTCAAACGGCAAACGGGTCCTGACTCGGCAGTTTATGTTTCTGCCCATGGTTTTGGCCTCAAGTTTCGACGCCGCTTCACAAGAGTGGGCGAAGAAGCACCCAAGGTATTTCGTTAGAGAAATTCACAAAGGTTCATCATGGAAATCTCCAAGGCGGAAATCACTTCCGCAGCAGCAGCGTCTGCGCAGTCTGGCACCCAGGATCTCCGGGGCGCCGAAATTCTCGTCAAGTCGCTTCAGGCCGAAGGCGTGAAGTACATCTGGGGCTATCCCGGTGGTGCAGTCCTGCACATTTACGACGCGTTTTACAAACAGGATTCCATTCAGCACATTCTGGTGCGCCATGAGCAGGCTGCAGTGCATGCGGCTGATGGCTACGCCCGTGCGACCGGCGACGTGGGCGTGGCGCTGGTCACCTCCGGGCCAGGTGTCACCAACGCGGTGACCGGCATTGCGACGGCGTACATGGACAGCATCCCGATGGTGATCATCACCGGGCAGGTCCCAACGCACGCTATTGGCCTCGACGCATTCCAGGAATGCGACACCGTTGGCATCACCCGGCCCATCGTCAAACACAACTTTCTGGTCAAAGACGTGCGGCAGATGGCCGACACGCTGAAAAAGGCCTTCCACATTGCCCGCAGCGGCCGACCCGGCCCCGTGGTGGTGGACATTCCCAAGGACGTGTCTTTCAACAAGACACCCTACGCCGGTCATCCGCAGAGCGTCGAGATGCGCTCGTACAACCCGGTTCGCAAGGGCCACGGCGGCCAGATCCGCAAGGCGCTGCAACTGCTGATGACGGCCAAGCGCCCCTACATCTACACCGGCGGCGGTGTGCTGCTCAGCAATGCGTCGCAGGAACTGCGAACCCTGGTGGACATGCTGGGTTATCCCTGCACCAACACCCTGATGGGTCTGGGTGCCTACCCCGCCACCGATCGCAAGTTCCTCGGCATGCTGGGCATGCACGGCACCATTGAAGCCAACAACGCGATGCAAAACTGCGACGTGCTGCTGGCCGTCGGTGCGCGCTTTGACGACCGGGTGATTGGCAACCCAAAACATTTCGCGCAGAACGAGCGCAAGATCATCCACATTGACATCGATCCGTCCAGCATTTCCAAGCGCGTGAAGGTGGACATCCCCATCGTTGGCGATGTGAAAGATGTGCTGACCGAGTTGATCGCCATGATCAGGGAGTCGGGCCTGAAACCCGACGCCAACGCGCTGGGCGGCTGGTGGGAGACCATTGAAGGCTGGCGCAAGCGTGACTGCATGAAGTACAGCATGGGCAATGGCGACGTCATCAAGCCGCAGTACGTGGTCGAAACGCTCTGGAACATGACCAAGGACGCAGACACCTACATCACCTCCGATGTGGGTCAGCACCAGATGTGGGCTGCGCAGTATTACAAGTTCGACGAGCCGCGCCGCTGGATCAATTCCGGTGGCCTGGGGACCATGGGCGTGGGCATTCCCTACGCCATGGGTATCAAGCTGGCCAAGCCGGATTCAGAGGTGTTCTGCATCACGGGTGAAGGTTCGGTGCAGATGTGCATCCAGGAGCTTTCGACCTGCCTGCAGTACAACACCCCGATCAAGGTGGTGTCGCTCAACAACCGTTACCTCGGCATGGTGAGGCAGTGGCAGGAGGTGGAGTACGCCGGCCGCTACAGCAGCAGCTACATGGATGCGCTGCCCAACTTCGTCAAGCTGGCCGAGGCCTACGGGCATGTCGGCATGCTGATTGAAAAACCACAGGATGTGGAGCCTGCGCTGCGCGAGGCCCGCAAGCTCAAGGACCGTACCGTGTTCATGGACTTCCGCACCGACCCGACGGAAAACGTGTTCCCGATGGTGCAGGCCGGCAAGGGCATCACCGAAATGCTGCTGGGCTCGGAAGATCTTTGATCTTCGAGCTGAACGCACCTCCCCAACAACCTTTTATTTGACGAATCTATTGCCTGCCAAGCCTGCACATTACCGTGTGCAGGGGAGGGCAGCGAAAAGAGGAATCTTTCCATGAAACACATCATTGCCGTATTGCTCGAAAACGAACCGGGCGCGCTGTCGCGCGTCGTGGGCCTTTTCTCCGCCCGTGGGTACAACATTGAAAGTCTGACCGTGGCTCCCACGGAAGATCCCAGCCTCTCGCGCATGACCATCCAGACCACCGGTTCGGATGACGTCATCGAGCAGATCACCAAACACTTGAACCGGCTCATCGAAGTGGTCAAGGTCGTGGACCTGACCGAAGGCTCCTACACCGAGCGCGAGCTCATGATGGTCAAGGTGCGCGCGGTCGGCAAGGAGCGCGAGGAGATGAAGCGGATGGCGGATATCTTCCGCGGACGCATCATCGACGTGACCGAGAAGAGCTACACCATCGAGCTGACCGGTGACCAGTCCAAGAACGACGCATTCCTGGAGGCGATTGACCGCAGCGCGATCCTGGAGACGGTTCGCACCGGCTCCAGCGGCATCGGCCGCGGAGAGCGCATCCTGAGGGTTTGAATTTTTGAAACTTCCGTGCGCGCGTTTCGACAGGCTCAACGCGAACGGATTCAAGCAGTGGCGATGTATGCAGATCGTTCGCCCTGAGCCTGTCGATGGGCGTTTTCGCCAGAACCTATTTTGAAGGATTGAAAAATGAAAGTTTTCTACGACAAGGATTGCGACCTCAGCCTGATCAAGGGCAAGACTGTGGCCATCATTGGCTACGGCAGCCAGGGCCATGCCCACGCCCAAAACTTGAACGACAGCGGCGTGAAAGTGGTCGTCGGCCTGCGCAAGGGCGGCGCCTCGTGGGACAAGGTCGGCAAGGCAGGCCTGACCGTGATGGAAGTCAACGACGCCGTCAAGGCCGCTGATGTGGTCATGATCCTGTTGCCCGATGAGCAGATCGCCGAGGTCTACAAGAACAACGTGGAGCCGAACATCAAGCAAGGTGCCTCCCTGGCCTTCGCTCACGGGTTCAACGTGCACTACAACCAAGTCGTGCCGCGTACCGACCTCGATGTGTGGATGGTCGCTCCCAAGGCCCCCGGTCATACCGTGCGCAACACCTACACCCAGGGTGGCGGCGTGCCGCACCTGGTGGCAGTGCACCAGGACAAGTCAGGCAAGGCCCGTAACCTTGCACTGAGCTACGCCATGGCCAACGGTGGTGGCAAGGCTGGCATCATCGAAACCAATTTCAAGGAAGAGACCGAGACCGACCTGTTCGGCGAGCAGGCCGTATTGTGTGGCGGTGCGGTCGAGCTGATCAAGATGGGCTACGAGACGCTGGTGGAAGCCGGCTACGCGCCCGAGATGGCTTACTTCGAGTGCCTGCACGAGCTCAAGCTGATCGTGGACCTGATCTACGAAGGCGGCATTGCCAACATGAACTACTCGATCTCGAACAATGCCGAATACGGCGAGTACGTGACGGGCCCCGAGGTTATCAACGAGCAGTCGCGCGCCGCCATGCGCAACGCGCTCAAGCGCATCCAGAACGGCGACTACGCCAAGATGTTCATCCTGGAAGGCCGCACGGGCTACCCCAGCATGACGGCCCGCCGTCGCAACACCGCCGATCACCAGATCGAGGTAGTGGGCGCCCAGCTGCGCGCCATGATGCCCTGGATCGCCAAGAACAAGCTGGTCGACCAGACCCGCAACTGATCCATCAGCGCCGGGCCGGTGCCGCCTGCGGGTGGCGTTGTCCTGCACAAAGCCGCGCAAAGTACCTGCGCGGCTTTTTTATTGGGCGGCGCAAGCTCTTCAAAGTGCGCGCCATTTCCTGATTTCTGATGTGCCGCCATCGTTGTTGTTATGCTTTCGGATTGCCAAGTGGATCTGGCCGGCATCTGCAGCGCTGGCCAACACATCCGGATCTGGTCCTTTACATCAGTGCGTCCGGCGCTATTTGTCAGTACGGACGTGTCTCGGGAGTATTTTTTATGCATGACGGCGGAAATTCTGAATCGTCAGAGGACGGGGTGGTGGTGCGCAAGCGCCGCAAGGGCATTTACATCCTGCCCAATCTGTTCACGTTGGCCGCCCTGTTTGGTGGCTTTTACGCCATCGTGATGGCCATGAACGGGCGCTTCGAACAGGCTGCTATTGGTGTCTTTTGTGCCATGGTGCTCGACAGCCTCGACGGCCGTGTGGCCCGCATGACCAACACCCAGAGCGCGTTTGGCGAACAGATGGACTCGCTCTCCGACATGGTGTCCTTCGGGGCCGCACCCGCACTGATTGCCTATGTGTGGGCCTTGACCAGCCTGGGCCGCTGGGGCTGGATTGGCGCCTTTGTGTACTGCGCCTGTGCCGCGCTGCGCTTGGCCCGCTTCAATGTGAACACCGCCGTGGTGGACAAACGCTTCTTCCAGGGTTTGCCGTCTCCGGCTGCTGCGGCGCTGGTAACCGGCTTCATCTGGTTGATGACGGAGCAGGGCATCAGTGGTCTGGAGGTGCGCTGGCTCACCTTTGCGCTCACGCTCTATGCGGGCCTGACCATGGTGACCAATGTGCCTTTCTACAGCTTCAAGGATGTGTCGATGAAGCGCAGTGTGCCGTTCGCAGCCATTGTGTTGATCGCACTGGGTATTGCAGTGATCAACATCGATCCGCCGACGGTGATGTTCTCGCTGTTCGTCTTGTACGGTTTGTCGGGCTATGTGGTTTACGGCTGGCGCAAGGCCAAGGGCTTGCAGACCAGCGTGATTTCCACCTCGACCGATGAGCCGGACGAGCGCGGTCTGCATAAATGAAATGTGATACATTCAAACCATGAAGTCGATTTCGCTAGCGCTACTGCCATCCCCCAACGGGCGGAGACGGTAGCGCACGCGTGCACCCCATTCAACGGCCCGTTTGCACCAGCAACGGGCCGTTTTTCTTTTGGGGTTGCTGGTTATCTGAAATCCTGAGGTTCCGAAATGCCGATGTTGACAACCCCCTCCAGCAAATACAAATCCTTCGCCCCGGTGCGTCTTGTTGACCGCACATGGCCAGACAAGGTCCTGACGCAGGCGCCCATCTGGTGCAGTGTTGATCTGCGAGACGGCAATCAGGCACTGATCGAGCCGATGGACATCTCGCGCAAGCTCAGGATGTTCGACACCCTGGTGAAGATCGGCTTCAAGGAAATCGAGATCGGTTTTCCATCCGCATCCCAGGTGGAATTTGACTTTGTCCGCAAGCTGATTGATGGCCGGCTGATTCCGGACGATGTCACCATCCAGGTCCTGACCCAGGCGCGGGAGCCGCTGATTCGCCGTACTTTCGAGGCGCTGCGTGGGGCCAACAAGGCGATTGTTCACCTCTACAACGCCACGGCACCGGTGATGCGCCGGGTGGTGCTGGGCATGGACGAAGACGCCATCGTGACCCTGGCAACCGACCACGCCCGGCTCTTTCAACAGCTGGCGAGTGCCCAGCCTGAGACGCAGTGGACGTTCCAGTATTCACCCGAGATGTGGTCGGGTACCGAGCTGGCTTTTTCAAAGCGGGTGGTGGATGCCGTCACTGAAGTCTGGGCGCCCACCCCTGCGCACAAGTGCATCATCAACCTGCCGTCGACAGTGGAGCATTCCACGCCCAACATCTTTGCGGACATGATGGAGTGGATGCACCGCCACTTGGCGCGTCGTGATTCGATTGTGCTGTCGGTCCATCCCCACAACGACCGCGGTACAGGGACGGCAGCCGGCGAACTGGCCTTGATGGCTGGCGCTGACCGCATTGAGGGGTGCCTCTTCGGCAACGGCGAGCGAACCGGTAATGTCGATCTGGTCAATATCGCCCTGAATCTCTACACCCAGGGTGTTTCGCCCGGGCTGGACTTTTCGGAGATTGACGAGATTCGCCGCGTGGTGGAGCATTGCAACCAGCTGCCGGTACACCCGCGCCATCCGTATGCCGGCGATCTGGTGTACACGTCGTTCTCGGGTTCCCACCAGGACGCCATCAAGAAGGCTTTTGCTGCCCGCCATGACGACGATCTCTGGGAGATGCCCTATCTGCCTATTGATCCCAAGGATCTGGGACGCAGCTATGAAGCGGTGATACGCGTCAACAGCCAGTCGGGCAAGGGCGGCATCGCTTACCTGCTGGAGAGCGAATTTGGCCTGGAACTGCCGCGCCGGCTGCAGATCGAGTTCAGCCAGTCGGTCCAGGCGGTGATGGATGCCAGCGGCAAGGAACTGACGGCGAATGATATTTATTCCGTGTTCGAGAAGGAGTACGGAATTGCCGCAGTGGCGGTGTCGCGGCACGCCATGTCCGAGGAGGCAGATGCCACCGGACAGAAGGTTTTCTCTGTCACTGCGGATGTGAGCGTCGGCGCGACAGCCTTCAGCGTCACCGGTCACGGCGGGGGCCCCATTGACGCCTTTATCGCCGGCCTCAATGCCGCAACCGGGCATTCTGTCCGCGTGCTGGATTACCACGAGCACGCGCTCGGATCTGGTGCCGATGCGCAGGCCGTGGCCTACCTGGAGCTGCGCATCAACGACCAGACGCTTTTTGGGGTGGGCATGGACAACAACATTGTGCTGGCCTCCTTCAAGGCCATCCTGTCGGGTATGCAGCGAAGCGGTGTGCCAATCGACCGCCCAGCCCTTACCATGATGACCTGAAGCGTTTCTGCGTTTTTCTGCGACCCATTTCACGGCCCGTAGCCCTTAGACCGATAGTCCATTCCGTTCGGAGATTCCATGACCGACAAACTCATTATTTTTGACACCACCCTTCGCGACGGCGAACAGTCGCCTGGCGCGTCCATGACCAAAGACGAGAAGCTGCGGATTGCACGCCAGCTGGAGCGGCTTCGGGTGGATGTGATCGAGGCAGGCTTTGCCGCCAGCTCCAACGGTGATTTTGAGTGCGTCAAGGCCATTGCAGAAGCCATCAAGGACTCCACGGTGTGCTCCTTGGCGCGCGCCAATGACCGGGATATTTCACGCGCGGCCGATGCCCTGAAGCCTGCCAATTCCGGTCGGCTGCACCTTTTCCTGGCGACCAGCGCCTTGCACATGGAAAAGAAGCTGCGCATGACGCCCGACCAGGTGTTTGAGCAGGCCAAACAGTCCGTGCGCTTTGCCCGCAACCTGATGGGCGACATCGAGTTCAGCCCGGAAGACGGTTACCGTTCCGACCCGGACTTCCTCTGCCGGGTGCTGGAAGCGGTGATCAGCGAGGGTGCCACCACCATCAATGTGCCGGACACGGTGGGTTACGCGGTTCCCGAGCTGTATGGCAACTTCATCAAGGACTTGCGCGAGCGCATTCCGAACAGTGACAAGGCCATCTGGTCCGTGCATTGCCATAACGACCTCGGCATGGCAGTGGCCAACTCGCTGGCGGGTGTCAAGATTGGCGGCGCGCGGCAGGTCGAGTGCACCATCAACGGCCTTGGGGAGCGTGCGGGCAACTGCTCGCTGGAGGAGGTGGTCATGGCGGTGAAGACCCGCAAGGACTACTTCGGCCTTACCCTGGGCATTGACACCCAGCACATCCTGGCGGCCAGTCGCATGGTCAGCCAGACGACTGGTTTTGTGGTGCAACCCAACAAGGCCGTGGTGGGGGCCAACGCTTTTGCGCATGCCTCCGGTATTCACCAGGACGGCGTGCTGAAGGCCCGGGACACCTACGAGATCATGCGCGCAGAAGACGTCGGCTGGAGCGCAAACAAGATCGTACTGGGCAAGCTCAGCGGGCGTAACGCGTTCAAGCAGCGCCTGCAGGAACTCGGTGTGTCCATGGAGAGCGAGGCAGACATCAACAACGCGTTCTCCAAGTTCAAGGACCTGGCCGACCGCAAGAGCGAAATCTTTGACGAGGACATTCTGGCGCTGGTGAGCGATGAAAGCGCGACGCACGACAACGAGCAGTTCGGGTTCGTGTCTCTGGCGCAGCACAGCGAGACCGGTGAGCGTCCGCAGGCGCGCGTGGTGTTCACCGTGGCCGGCAAGGAGGTCACGGCGCAGTCGGATGGCAACGGCCCGGTGGATGCGTCATTGAAGGCGATTGAGTCGCATGTCAAAAGTGGCGCTGAAATGGTGCTTTATTCGGTCAATGCCATCAGCGGCTCCACGGAGAGCCAGGGCGAAGTCACAGTACGTCTGCAAAACAGTGGCCGTGTGGTTAACGGCGTGGGCGCTGACCCGGACATCGTGGTGGCGTCGGCCAAAGCCTACTTGAGTGCACTGAACAAACTCCAAAGCAAGGCCGATCGGGTGGCAGCGCAGGGCTGACAGGGTTTTAATTAGAAAATATCCATTTAATTCAAAGACTTACGGATCTTTTTGATAAAAACAGGTGGTTTAGGCTGCAAAAGTAGCGAGAATTGAGCCAGGTTTTAGGAAAGTTGTGCAAGTTTTTGATATTGCATGACTTTTTCTATTTGTATACACTGTGACCGTTCGTTCGTTGCAATCCACCGCAGGTAGCCACCACCATGTCCCACACGATTTTCAATCGCGCATTAAAAATCATCGGATCACTGGCCGTCGTGGCAGCGTTGGCGGCGCCTGCTGCCAACGCGCAGTCCAGCAAGCGAAACGTCGTCAAGAAGCCGCACAGCGCCAAGGTGACGGGTACGAAGAAGGCCGTCTCCACCCGGAAAAGCGTCCGCTTCGTGGCGGGAAGCCGCAAGGGAAAAAACAAGAGCGTCATCCGTGCGTCCGCGCCTCCGCGGCCCTCTTACGGGCAAATTGCAGGGCTTCACACCGCTCAGGATGCGCTGGATTTGAAGTCCAGCGTTGCACTGGTCATCGACCAGGACACCCGTGAAGTCCTTTTCAGCAAGAACGACCATGCGGTCCTTCCGATCGCATCGCTGACGAAGCTGATGACCGGCATCATCGTCAGCAGCGCCAAGCTGCCGATGGACGAGATGATCACCATCACCCAGGATGATGTGGACACCGAAAAAGGTAGCACTTCCCGTCTCCGGGTGGGCACAGTGCTGAGCCGTGGCGAACTGATGCACCTTTCCCTGATGTCCAGCGAGAACCGCGCTGCGCACGCCTTGGGTCGCACTTATCCGGGTGGTCTGGCGGCGTTCGTTACGCAGATGAATGCCCGTGCCAAGCTGCTTGGCATGAACGACACCCGTTACGTGGAGCCCACAGGGCTTTCCAGTCGCAACCAGTCCAGTGCGCAAGACCTTGCCACGCTGGTCAACGCGGCACATGCAGACCCCATGCTGCGTGAACTCAGCACCTCCCCGGGCTACCAGGTGGCCGTTGGCAACCGCACCTTGCAGTACAACAACACCAATCGACTGGTGAAGAATCCGGATTGGGACATTGGTCTTCAGAAGACCGGCTACATCTCTGAAGCAGGTCAGTGCCTGGTGATGCAGACAAAGATTGCGGGCCGCAAGCTGATCATGGTGTTTCTGGACTCCGCGGGCAAACTGAGCCGCCTCGGGGATGCCGAGCGTGTGCGGCGCTGGGTCGAATCCAACCCGACCGCAGAGCCCAAGGTCAACGTCAGCACCTCGGTCAAGCAGATCAACGGTTGATTTGAGTACCCGGCTGGGCGGTGCCTCTAGTGCGCGCATTCATGCCCACGCAGCCTCCTTCAAGTCTTTCTCTGGATAACAGCGACTGACCGGCTGATATCGACGCTCACTCCTGCGGCACATTAAGTGTCCAGACTGTTTCCCATTGATCGACTACATGGCTGATCTGCAGCCACGGTGACAAGGGTAAATCCCATGGTGTGTTGCTTCAAAAAGGTCAAAATATAAGCAACAACTTATATAGCGCATGAACAACATCATTCAGAGCAGTGCACAGGTCGAGAGGGGACGGGTGTTCGAACTGGCCGCCGAGCTGTTCTCTGTGCTGGCAACGCCAATGCGCCTGCGTGTGCTCAGTGCCTTGTGCGAGGGTGAAAAGTCAGTCAATCAGCTGCTGGCTGAAATTGACACGACCCAGCCCAACCTGTCGCAGCACCTGGCCGTGCTTTATCGCACTGGCGTCTTGGCCAAACGCAAAGAGGGCACCCAGGTGATTTACCGGGTGCAGAGCGAGAAGGCAGTGGCTCTGTGCCGCAGCGTGTGTACCCAGATCGCTATCGAGCTGGACGAGCCCGAGTCGGTGGTGGATGGTGAGCGCTTGTCGCCGCTGCCTGTGCCGTCGTCGCTTTGAAGGGGTGAGTTGATGCTGAACCGATTCATTCGTCGCGCACCTGAAAACTTTCTGTCGTCTGCTGACGTGTTTGCCTTGCGCGCAGGGCGCCGCGGCTTTCTTGCGGCTGGTGTGGCGGCTGCGGTCACCGCCACCAGCCCTTCGCGCGCGCAGCCTGCGGTGAGTGCCGGTGCTGCAGTGGGCGCGGGTGATCCGGCAATTCTGCAGCATCAACCGCACAGCCAGGGCCTCGGGCAGCCTGTGGCCGCCCGGGGCTATGGTGTACCGAGTGAATGGGAGAAAAACCTGCAGCGCCGCGAGAGCCCGGGCTTGACCCGCGTGGGGCAATCGAGCGTGAGCTTTTGCCCGCTGCAAAGCCTGTTCGGGATCATCACGCCAAGTGGCCTGCATTTTGAGCGCCACCACCAGGGTTGGTGGGACATCAATCCGCAGAACCACCGCCTGATGATCAATGGCTCGGATGACGCACTGCTCAAGCGGCCGATGGTGTTCGGCATGGACGACCTGATGCGGCTGCCCTCCATCAGTCGCATGCATTTCATCGAGTGTGGCGCCAATACCGGTATGGAGTGGGGCAATGTAGCGGTGCCTACCGTGCAGTACACCCATGGCATGCTCAGCTGCAGCGAGTTCACCGGTGTGCCGCTGCGCACCTTGCTGGACATGTGTGGGGTGGACTGGAAGCGGGGCAAATTCATCCTTGCAGAGGGTGCCGATGGCTCCGGCATGACACGGACCATTCCCATGAGCCTGATCGCCAACGGTGAAGTGTTTGTGGCTTACGGACAGAACGGCGAGATGCTCAGGCCAGAGAACGGCTATCCGCTGCGTCTGGTCGTGCCTGGGGTGCAGGGCGTCAGCTGGGTGAAGTACCTGCGCCGCATTGAGGTCGGCGACATGCCGTACGGCACCAAGGACGAAACCCTTCACTATGTGGACTTGCTGCCCAGCGGGTTGCATCGCCAGTACACAAGCATCCAGGAGGTCAAAAGTGTGGTGACTTCGCCCAGCGGCGGGCAGGTGCTGTTGCAGAAGGGGTTCCACACCATCACCGGGCTGGCGTGGAGCGGCCGTGGCCGCATCCGCCGGGTGGATGTGTCGACCGATGGTGGACGCAACTGGCGCGCGGCACGGCTTGAAGGGCCGGTGCTTTCGAAGTGCCTCACGCGTTTCAACGCCGACTTTGTCTGGGATGGGCAGCCGGCCATTTTCCAGAGCCGCGCAGTCGATGAGACCGGTCACGTGCAGCCCACCTACAACGAACTGCGCAAGGTGCGCGCCTCGCGCAGCATCTATCACAACAACTCGATTCAGTCGTGGCTGCTGTCGGCCAACGGAGAGGTCAGCAATGTCCAGGTTTGACGCGTTGCTGCGGCTTCGGCGGTGGGTGGTGGTGTGCGGCTTGGTGGTGGCCACGCAGGCGATGGCGCAGCAGCCAACCCCCAAAGGCCAGGCCCTGAACGCAACGACTCTGCCCGGGATCGGTCGTACAGCCACTCCCCAGGAAATCCGCGCATGGGACATTGATGTGCGACCGGACTTCAAGGGACTGCCGAAGGGCCAGGGCTCCGTCAGTCAGGGCGAAGTGGTCTGGGAGGCCAAATGCGCTTCGTGCCATGGCACCTTTGGCGAATCATCCGACGTGTTCACCCCCATTGCGGGCGGCGTACGTGCTGAAGACCTGAAAACCGGTCGCGTTGACAGCCTGATGCCCGGCTCCAACCAACCCAGCCGAACCACGGTGATGAAGCTGTCCACGCTGTCTACCTTGTGGGACTACATCAACCGTGCGATGCCGTGGAACGCGCCCAAGACACTGACCACGGATGAGGTGTATGCCGTGACGGCCTACATCCTGAACCTGGGCAATATCCTGCCTGCTGATTTCACGCTGTCAGACCGCAACATCCGCGATGTGCAGGACCGTCTGCCCAATCGCAACGGCATGACCACCGCGCACGCGCTTTGGCCCGGTAAGGAACTCGGGGGCAGCACCCGGCCGGACGTGCAGGGTTCTGCCTGCATGCGTGACTGCAAGGCCGAGGTGGTGGTCAAGAGCTTCATGCCGGATTACGCACGCGATTCACACGGCAATCTCGCGGAGCAGTCCCGAACCATCGGACCCACCCGTGGTGCAGACACGATCAGGCCTGGGGCCGGGGCCAGTGTCGCTGCTGCCAGTGGTGGGGAGGGCGCGGCGGTCACTGTGGCAGCTAAAAACGCGCCATCGGCCAACGATGCCTTGTTGCGCAAAGGCGCCTGCCTGGCCTGCCACGGTATGGACAGCCGCCTGGTCGGCCCGTCTTTCAAGGAGGTGGCGGTTCGCTACAAAGACCGGTCTGACGCGGTGAATTACCTCTCCGGCAAAATACGCGCTGGCGGTCAGGGCGTGTGGAGTGCGATCCCCATGCCGGCGCAGAGTCTGAGCCCCGCCGAGGCAGATCAACTGGCGGTTTGGTTGATGTCTCGCGAGGCCAAGTGATCAAGCGATGGGCGGCGACAACAAGAAGCGGAATCGGGGTAGAGCAGGGGTAGAAGATGAAATCAGGGGCGGCCAGTGGGCCGGCGTCAGGACAAACACCCTGACGCGATGGTCTTTTTTTCGGTCCAATCGGTGTCAAGGCGGCGAACAGCGGCAACACCACTATCAGTTATCAAGAATTTTGAAGAAGGAGTTCATCATGGAACGTCGTGATTTTCTGGCCACCGGCTCCAGTGCAACCGCACTGGCCCTGGCAGCCGCCAGTGGCTTGAGCCCGGCACATGCGCAAAGCGCATCCAGCTGGAACAAGGCCGCTTTCGAAAGCAAGTCGCTGGCCGATGTCGCCAAAGCCATGGGTGGTGTGGGCGCGCCCGTCGAGAGCAAGGACCTCGTGCTCCAGGCCCCCGAAATTGCCGAAAACGGCAATGTGGTGCGTGTTGGGGCCCAGAGCAATCTGGCCAACACCGTGCAGATTGCTCTGGTCGTCGAGAAAAATCCGAACGCACTGGCTGCGCTCTTCGACATTCCCGCCGGCACCGATGCGAGCGTGGCAACCAATGTGAAGATGGGTCAGTCGTCCAATGTGTACGCCCTTGCCAAGGTGGGCGACAAGATGTTCTACGCCGTGAAGGAAGTCAAGGTCACGCTGGGCGGATGCGGCGGTTGAGTCCGCTGAGGCCACGCGCCGCGTGCGTTTTCAGGGTATTCCATTCACAGCAGGGCACCGCTCAGTCCGGGCCCGATCAAGTGCAAGTCAGGAGATAAAAAATGTCAGATCCAATGAGAATCCGGGCCCAGGTTCAGGGCGATAAGACCACCGTCCGTGTGCTGGTCAGCCACGACATGGAAAGCGGCCAGCGCCGCGATGCAGCCGGCAAGATCGTGCCCGCCTGGTTCATCCAGGACATCAGCGCCACATGGAACGGAAAAGTGGTCATGCACGCGCAGTGGGGCGCGGCAGTGTCCAAGAACCCGTTTGTCCAGTTCAGCTTCAAGGGCGGCAAAGCCGGCGACAAGATCGCTGTCAGCTGGGTGGACAATCGGGGCGACAAGCGCACCGATGAGGCCGTCATCGCCTGATCACGCGAGTACCGGGCGGCGGGCGGTGACGTCATGTTCGGCATGGCAGACAATGCATCCAATAACTATCAGGAGACATCCATGAAATGGAGCCTTTTCGGCATGGTGGCCTTGGCCGCCCTGCCTGTTTCAGTCATGGCACAGAAAAGCACGGCGGAGGGAATCGCCGAGTACCGTGCGATGCTGGCCGATGGCAACCCCGCAGAACTCTATGAAGCCAAAGGCGAGGGCTTGTGGAAGCAGGCGCGCGGCCCGAAAAACGCGTCGCTTGAAAAATGTGATCTTGGCAAGGGCCCCGGGGTGGTGAAAGGCGCTTTCGTCGAGATGCCGCGCTTTTTTGCCGATACCCAGCGGGTGCAGGACCTGGAGTCTCGTCTGCTGACCTGCATGGAGCAGCTGCAGGGTTTCAACGCCGAGGAAATCGCCAAAGCCGGTTTTGGCCGCGGTGAGCAGAGGAACATTGAGTCACTGGTGGCCTATGTATCTGCCGAGTCGCGCGGCATGAGCTTCAATCTGCCGCAGTCGCACGCCAAGGAAAAGCTGATGTACGAAGTCGGCAAAAAGGTGTTCTACCTGCGTGGCGGCCCGTACGACTTTTCCTGTGCCTCCTGCCATGGCGAAGACAACAAGCGCGTTCGCCTGCAGGACCTGCCCAACCTGACCAGGCAACCCGGCGCGAGCGTCGGTTTTGGTTCCTGGCCTGCCTACCGCGTCTCCAGTGGTGACCTCTGGAGCATGCAGCGGCGCCTGAACGACTGCTACCGTCAGCAGCGGTTTCCATTCCCCGGCTACGCCTCTGACGCCACCATCGCGCTGGGCGTGTTCATGGGCGTGAACAGCAAGGGCGGCGCCTCCATCGCACCGGCCCTGAAGCGCTGAGTACGGCCCCATTCCGGTACACAGGATTGAACATCATGAATAAAAAAATCAAACATGCAGGCGCGTTGACGGCTGGCATCGCCCTGACGGCGCTTCTGGCAAGCTGTGCAGTCGGCCCGACGCCGGCTGAGGTCGATGCCGCTACCGCGCAGGTGATCAAAAGCTCGTTTCGCGAGCAAGGCATCGCCAAAATGGATCGCCTAAATCTGGACGCGTCCAACCAGGCGTGCTCTGACTCAGAGGGCCGTCCGCTCGACGACAAGCTGGCCAAGGCAATCGAAGAAGCGAACTTGAAGACAGTGAAGCTGCCTGCCGATGGCAAGTACCTGGGCAACTGGGCCGAAGGCGAGAAAATTGCCCAGAACGGTCGTGGACTGACATGGAGTGACCGGCCTGGCGAGGCCAATGGCGGCAGCTGCTACAACTGTCACCAGATCAGCAAGGCCGAGCTGTCTTATGGCTCCATTGGTCCAAGTCTCTACAACTACGGCAAACTGCGCGGCGTGGCAGATCCGGCGTCCCCGGCGAGCAAGCCCATCGTCGAGTACACCTGGGGCAAGCTGTGGAATGCCAAGGCCTACAACGCCTGCTCCGGCATGCCGCGGTTTGGCCACGGCGGCATTTTGAGCGAGCAGCAGATTCGCGACGTGATGGCCTTGCTGCTGGACCCGAAGTCGCCAGTCAACAACTGATCGTTGATCCATCCGGGTCGGGACCCCGAAACGGGGTACCCGGCCACTGAATCCGGGGCCACCATGGGCTGGCCTGCTTTCTGAACTTTTTGATGCTCGCTGGGACCGGATGAAACGGCCCGCAGGGCAGGGGTGACAACGTCATGAATCTTTCCCGTCGCGAGTTCACAAGCGTGCTGGCTGCCGCCATGGCCGCCGGTTTCCCATTGGGCCGTGAGGCAACAGCCGCTCAGGCTGCCGCCCTGTATGACGTGCGCCCAACCGGTAATGTGCATTTTCTGCACATGACGGATTGTCACGCACAGCTGCTGCCGATTTACTTCCGCGAGCCGTCGGTCAATCTCGGCGTTGGCAGCATGCAGGGGCAGTGGCCGCATCTGGTGGGGGAGCAGTTGTTGAAAGCCGCCCGCCTCAAGGCAGGCAGCGCACAGGCCCACGCCTTCACCTATCTCGACTTCGAGCGGTCGGCACGCCAGTACGGCAAGGTGGGGGGCTTTGCGCATCTGGCGACCTTGGTCAAGCGGCTCAAGGCCAGCCGGCCGGGTGCCTTGCTGCTGGACGGCGGCGACACCTGGCAAGGCAGCGGCACGGCGCTCTGGACCGAGGGGCAGGACATGGTCGATGCGGCCAAGGTGCTCGGCGTGAATGTGATGACCGGCCACTGGGACTTCACCTACGGCGAAGCGCGTATCAAGAAAATCGTCGAGCAGGATTTTGCGGGCAAGGTGGATTTCGTCGCGCAAAACGTCAAGACCAGTGACTTCGGTGATCCTGTCTTCAAACCCTATGTGATCAAGGAAATGAACGGGGTGCCGGTGGCCATCGTCGGGCAGGCCTTCCCTTACACGCCCATCGCCAACCCGGCATGGCTGACACCCAACTGGACTTTTGGCATCCGCGAGAGCGAAATGCAGGAGACCGTGAACGAGGCGCGTGCCAAGGGCGCTCAGGCGGTGGTGCTGCTAAGCCATAACGGCATGGATGTGGACCTGAAGATGGCCTCCCGCGTGACAGGCATTGACGTCATTCTGGGCGGCCACACCCACGATGGCGTGCCGGTCCCGATCACAGTGAAGAACCCGGGCGGCCAGACGGTGGTGACCAATGCCGGCAGCAACGGCAAATTTCTCGGCGTGCTGGACTTGAATGTGAGGAACGGCAAAGTTGCTGATATTCAGTACCGTTTGCTCCCGATCTTTTCCAATCTGCTGCCCGCTGACCCGGAGATGGCAGCCCAGATCGCCCGCAGCCGTTCGCCCTATGAGGCCCGGTTATCTGAAAAACTCGCCATCACCGAGGGCACGCTTTACCGGCGTGGCAACTTCAACGGGACGTTCGACCAGGTCGTTCTGGACGCTCTGATGGCGGTGCGCGGCGCTGAAATTGCCTTTTCGCCCGGTTTTCGCTGGGGGACTTCGCTGCTGCCCGGGCAGACCATCACCCGCGAGCATCTGATGGACCAGACCGCCATCACCTACCCTTGGACCACGCTCACCGACATGCGCGGCGAAACCATCAAGACCATCCTGGAAGACGTTGGCGACAACCTCTTCAATCCCGATCCTTACTACCAGCAGGGCGGTGACATGGTGCGCGTGGGTGGGCTGAGCTACACCTGCGAGCCGGGGGCGAAGATGGGCGAGCGCATCCAGAACATGCGCCTGAACGGTCGCTTGATCGAGGCCGACAAGACCTACAAGGTGGCCGGCTGGGCGCCAGTGGCGGAGGCCAGCAAAAACGCCGGCCCGCCGGTGTGGGAGGTGGTGGAGACCTACCTCAAAGCCCAAAAGACCCTGCCGGCCATCAAACCCAACCAGCCTGCGCTGGTCGGGATGGCCGGCAACCCGGGTGTGGCGGCGGCTTCCTGATCGCTTGATCGTTCGATGGCCCCTAGGCCAGACTCTGCGCCAAACTCAGAGCCCATCTCTGAGTCAATTTCTGAGCTGATTTCGGAGTCAACTCCACTCCTTGTTCATGCCTTATTCGTTTAAGGCATAACCATGTCTTGGGCGTGTCATGGTTCGGTGGCACAATCACAGCTGTTTCTGAAGGCCCTTCCTGCCACAGTCGCATCCGCTAATCGGTCCAGCCGTGTTGCGGAAGGTTAATCAACCGGCCATGACCCAGAATGATCTGGTGTGATGGCTAGCTAATGTTTCCCCAAGGGAAACGGAGGTCAGCGAGTATGAGTTCCATTCCGCAGACGCCTGCACCTGCAGCGCCGTCCGTCTATTCTGCCTATCAGGGCAACACCTACCTCTTCGGCGGCAACGCGCCCTACGTCGAGGAGATGTATGAAAACTACCTGGCCAACCCCGGCAGCGTGCCCGACACCTGGCGCGAGTATTTCGACGCGCTCCAGCATGTCCCGGCCGTGGACGGCACTAACGCCAAAGACGTTCCGCATCTGCCCGTCGTCAATGCCTTTGCGGAATTGGCCAAGCAGGGCCAGACCCGTGTGGTCGTTGCCAGCGGCGCCGATTCGGAAATGGGCCGCAAGCGCACTGCCGTCCAGCAGCTGATTGCCGCTTACCGCAACGTCGGTGCCCGCTGGGCCGACCTCGATCCGCTCAAGCGTGCCGAGCGCGACAAGATTCCTGAGCTGGAGCCTTCCTTCTACGGCTTTACCGATGCCGATCAGGAAACCGTGTTCAACACCAGCAACACCTTCTTCGGCCGCGAAAGCATGAGCCTGCGCGAGCTCATCAATGCCCTGCGCGAAACCTACTGCGGCACCATCGGCGCCGAGTACATGTACGCGACCGACCAGAACCAGAAGCGCTGGTGGCAACAAAAGCTCGAATCGATTCGCAGCAAACCCAATTTCACCAAGGAAAAGAAGCTTCACATCTTGGATCGCCTGACGGCGGCAGAAGGCCTGGAGCGATTCCTTCACACCAAATATGTGGGCCAGAAGCGCTTCTCGCTGGAAGGTGGCGAGAGCTTCATCGCCAGCATGGATGAACTGATTCAGCAGGGCGGTATCAAGGGCCTGCAGGAAATCGTGATCGGCATGGCCCACCGTGGCCGCCTGAACGTGCTCGTCAATTCCCTGGGCAAAGTGCCAGCAGACCTGTTTGCGGAGTTTGAGCACACCGCACCGGAAGACCTCCCCAGCGGCGACGTCAAATACCACCAGGGTTTCAGCTCGGATGTCACCACGCCTGGCGGACCGGTTCACCTCACGCTTGCGTTCAACCCATCCCACCTGGAGATCGTCAACCCGGTGGTCGAAGGTTCGGTGCGTGCGCGCATGGATCGCCGCGCCGATCCTCAGGGCATGCAGGTGCTGCCCGTGCTGGTGCACGGCGACGCCGCGTTCGCAGGGCAGGGCGTTGTCATGGAAACGTTGGCATTGGCCGAGACCCGTGGTTATTACACGGGCGGCACGGTGCACATCGTGATCAACAACCAGATCGGTTTCACCACCAGCGATCCACGCGACAGCCGCTCGACGCTGTACTGCTCCGACGTCGTCAAGATGATTGAGGCGCCAGTGCTGCACGTCAATGGCGACGATCCGGAAGCCGTGGTGCTCGCCACCCAGTTGGCCCTCGAGTTCCGCATGGAATTCCACAAGGACGTGGTGGTCGACATCATCTGTTTCCGCAAGCTGGGCCACAACGAGCAGGACACGCCCGCGCTCACCCAGCCGTTGATGTACAAGAAAATTGCCCAGCATCCCGGTACCCGCAAGCTGTACGCCGACAAACTGGCCGCACAGGGTTTCGGCGAGACCCTCGGTGACGACATGGTCAAGGCCACGCGTGCAGCGCTTGACGCCGGCAAGAGCACTTTTGACCCCGTGCTGACCAATTTCAAGAGCAAGTACGCCGTGGATTGGGCGCCTTACCTCGGCAAGAAGTGGACGGACGCAGGGGACACCGCCATTCCCATGGCCGAATGGAAGCGCCTCGCAGAAAAGATCAGCACCATCCCGAACACCGTGACCCCGCACCAGCTGGTCAAGAAGGTGTATGACGACCGCGCAGCCATGGGCCGTGGCGACATTCCGGTGGACTGGGGCATGGGCGAGCACATGGCGTTTGCGTCGCTTGTGGCCAGTGGCTACCCGGTGCGCCTGTCGGGCGAGGACTGCGGACGCGGCACCTTCACGCACCGCCACGCCGTGATTCACGACCAGAACCGCGAAAAGTTCGACACTGGTACCTATGTGCCCTTGCAGAACGTGGCCGACAACCAGGCCCCGTTTGTCGTCATCGACTCCATCCTGTCCGAAGAGGCCGTGCTGGCGTTCGAATACGGCTACGCATCAAATGACCCCAACACCCTGGTCATCTGGGAAGCGCAGTTCGGCGACTTTGCCAACGGCGCCCAGGTGGTGATTGACCAGTTCATCGCCTCCGGTGAAGTGAAGTGGGGCCGCGTCAATGGCATCACGCTGATGCTGCCGCACGGCTACGAAGGCCAGGGCCCCGAGCACAGCTCGGCGCGTCTTGAGCGCTTCATGCAGCTGAGCGCCGACACCAACATGCAGGTGGTTCAGCCCACCACGGCCAGCCAGATCTTCCATGTGCTGCGTCGCCAGATGGTGCGCAACCTGCGCAAGCCGCTGGTCATCATGACGCCCAAGTCGCTGCTGCGCAACAAGGACGCCACGTCGCCCCTGTCCGAGTTCACCAAGGGCAGCTTCCAGACCGTCATTGGCGAGAACAAGGAAGAAATCCTCAAGAAGGCCGACAAGGTCAAGCGCGTGGTGGTGTGCTCTGGCAAGGTGTACTACGACCTGGTGAAAAAGCGCGAGGAAAAAGGACACGAGGACGTGGCCATCCTGCGCGTGGAGCAGCTCTACCCGTTCCCGCACAAGGCGTTTGCGACCGAGCTGAAGAAGTACCCCAACGCCACCGACATCGTCTGGTGCCAGGACGAGCCGCAGAACCAGGGCGCCTGGTTCTTCGTGCAGCACTACATCCACGAGAACATGCTCGAAGGACAGAAGCTGGGCTACTCCGGCCGCGCGGCCTCCGCGTCGCCTGCGGTGGGCTATTCCCACCTCCACCAGGAGCAGCAAAAGGCGCTGGTGGATGGCGCGTTTGGCAAGCTCAAGGGTTTTGTGCTGACCAAATAAGGTCGCCTCCACCTGTCCAGAACATCAGAACATTTCCGAAAGAATCAAATGGCTATCGTAGAAGTCAAAGTCCCCCAGTTGTCCGAGTCCGTGGCAGAAGCCACCATGCTGCAGTGGAAGAAAAAAGTCGGTGAGGCAATCGCCATCGACGAAATCCTGATTGAAATCGAAACCGACAAGGTGGTGCTGGAAGTCCCCGCACCGTCCGCCGGCGTTTTGACCGAACTGGTTGTGGCCGATGGCGGCACCGTGGTGTCGGATCAGGTCATTGCCCGCATCGACACCGAAGGCCGTGCCGGTGCTGCAGCCCCTGCAGCTGCCCCTGCCGCAGTAAGCGCTGCGGTGGCTGCGCCAGCGGCTCCCGTTGCTGCTGCGGCAGCTTCCATGGCTGGCGTGGCCATGCCGGCTGCGGCCAAGCTGATGGCTGACAACGGCATGGCGGCCGGTTCGGTTCCCGGCACTGGTAGAGATGGCCGCGTGACCAAGGGCGATGTGCTGGGCGCCGCCAGCAAAGTGGTTGCCACGTCCGTCATCCCCACCGGTGCACCTGTCACCGCCTTGCCGCAAGTGGCTGCGCCCTCCAAGGCCAACGACCTGGGCGACCGGCCGGAGCAGCGCGTGCCGATGAGCCGTCTGCGTGCCCGCATTGCCGAGCGCCTGCTGCAATCGCAGTCGACCAACGCCATCCTGACCACCTTCAATGAAGTGAACATGGCACCCGTCATGGATATGCGCAAGAAGTTCCAGGATGCTTTCACCAAGGAGCATGGTGTCAAGATCGGCTTCATGAGCTTCTTTGTGAAGGCGGCTGTTCATGCGCTGAAGAAGTTCCCGGTGCTCAACGCCTCGGTCGATGGTAACGACATCGTCTACCACGGTTACTTTGACATTGGTATTGCCGTCGGTTCGCCACGCGGCTTGGTGGTACCCATCCTGCGCAACGCCGACCAGATGAGCTTTGCCGACATCGAGAAGAAGATTGCCGAGTTCGGCAAGAAGGCGCAGGACGGCAAGCTGGGCATTGAAGACATGACCGGCGGAACCTTCTCCATCTCCAATGGCGGAACCTTCGGCTCGATGCTGTCCACGCCCATCATCAACCCGCCGCAGTCCGCCATCCTCGGCGTACACGCGACCAAAGACCGCGCTGTCGTGGAGAACGGCCAGATCGTGATCCGGCCGATGAACTACCTGGCCATGAGCTACGACCACCGCATCATCGACGGTCGTGAAGCCGTGCTGGGCCTGGTGGCGATGAAAGAAGCGCTGGAAGATCCGTCGCGTCTGTTGTTTGACATCTGAGGAGCATCTTCATGAGCAAACAATTTGACGTGATCGTCATCGGCGGCGGTCCTGGTGGCTACATTGCTGCTATCCGCGCCGCACAGCTGGGCTTCAATGTGGCCTGTATTGACGAATGGAAAAACGCCAAAGGCGGCCCTGCACTGGGTGGCACCTGCACCAACGTGGGTTGCATTCCTTCCAAGGCTTTGCTGCAGTCGTCCGAGCACTACGAGCATGCCGGCCATCACTTTGCCGACCATGGCATTGACGTGAAGGGTCTCAGTCTGGATGTCGGGCGCATGGTGGCACGCAAGGACACCGTGGTGAAACAGAACAACGACGGCATCGTGTATCTGTTCAAGAAGAACAAGGTCACCTTCTTCCATGGTCGCGGCTCTTTTGTGGCAGCCAAGGATGGCCTGTACGACATCAAGGTGGCAGGTGCCGGCGAGGAAACCATCACCGGTAAGCATATTGTGGTGGCGACGGGCTCCAATGCCCGCAGCCTCCCCGGTGCGCCGTTTGATGAGGAAAATATTCTTTCCAACGATGGTGCGCTGCGCATGGCGGCGGTTCCCAAGAAACTGGGTCTCATTGGTTCGGGCGTGATTGGTCTGGAGATGGGTTCCGTGTGGCGCCGTCTGGGCGCCGAGGTGATGGTGCTGGAAGGCCTGCCGACTTTCCTTGGTGCAGTGGATCAGCAGATTGCGAAAGAGGCGCACAAGGCCTTCACCAAGCAAGGTCTGAAGATCGAACTGGGCGTGAAGGTCGGTGAGGTCAAGTCCGGCACGAAGGGTGTCTCGGTGGCCTATACCGACGCCAAGGGAGAGGCGCGGACGCTGGAGGTCGACAAGCTGATCATCTCCATCGGCCGCGTGGCCAACACCATCGGTCTGGCGCCAGAAGCGGTGGGCCTGAAGCTGGACGAGCGCGGTGCCATCGTGGTGGATGAGGAATGCAAGACCAACCTGCCCAATGTCTGGGCGGTGGGCGATGTCGTGCGTGGCCCCATGCTGGCGCACAAGGCAGAGGAAGAGGGTGTTGCCGTGGCTGAGCGCATTGCCGGCCAGCACGGGCATGTCAACTTCAACACCATCCCCTGGGTCATCTACACCAGCCCGGAAATTGCCTGGGTGGGTCAGACCGAAGAGCAGCTCAAGGCGGCAGGCCGTGCCTACAAGTCGGGCACCTTTCCGTTCATGGCCAATGGCCGTGCCCGTGCCCTCGGCGACACCACCGGCATGGTGAAAATGCTGGCGGACGCTGCAACCGACGAGATCCTCGGCGTGCACATCGTCGGCCCCATGGCCAGCGAGTTGATTGCCGAGTGTGTGGTGGCGATGGAGTTCCGCGCCAGCAGCGAGGACATTGCCCGTATCTGTCATGCGCATCCGTCGCTTAGCGAAGCGACCAAGGAAGCCGCGCTGGCGGTGGACAAGCGCACGCTGAACTTCTGACCAGCCCAGGTACAGCATCGGTGACACAGCCGGTTCGGTCAGCTTACAACGCGGAGCTCGCTGCGCGGGGTTACAAGAGTGATCCCGCCCAGTTGCGGGCGATTGACGCGCTTGAGCGATGCGCTTCAGAGTGGGCTGCGTTCAAGGAGCAGCGGTCAAACGCGTTCAAGAAGCTGATCAATCGCCCCGACATTCCGCGTGGCGTGTACATGCACGGCGGGGTAGGGCGCGGCAAGAGCTTTCTGATGGACTGCTTTTTCGGTGCCGTTCCGCTGAACCGGAAGGTGCGGTTGCATTTTCACGAGTTCATGCGGGAGGTGCACCGCGAGCTGCAGGATTTACAGGGCACGGCCAACCCGCTCGATGAACTCGGGCGGCGCATGGCCAAGCGCTACCGCCTGATCTGCTTTGATGAATTTCACGTGGCAGATATCACCGACGCGATGATTCTCTACCGCTTGCTGGCGGCGCTGTTCGACAACGGAGTCGGCTTTGTCACCACCTCGAACTTCCGGCCGGATGACCTTTATCCGAATGGCATGCACCGCGACCGGATTCTGCCGGCCATCGAGTTGTTGAAAGACAACCTGGAAGTCATCAGTGTGGACAACGGCACCGACTACCGCCGCCGCACGCTTGAGAACGCCCGGCTGTATCACACCCCCCTGGGGCCGCAGGCGGATGCCGAGATGACCGCCACTTTCAATGCACTCGCCGAGACGCAGGACGAGAATCCCGTGTTGCAGATCGAGGCCCGGAAAATCTGGGCCCGTCGCAAGGCCGGTGGCGTGGTGTGGTTTGATTTCAAGTCTCTCTGCGGTGGTCCCCGTTCCCAGAACGATTACCTGGAAATTGCCACGCAGTTCCATACCGTCCTTCTGAGCGACGTGCCCCACATGCCGGTGCGCATGGCGTCGGAGGCGCGGCGCTTTACATGGCTGATAGACGTGCTTTACGACCGTCGTGTCAAATTGATCCTGTCGGCAGAGGTGCCGCCTGAGGCGTTGTACACCGAAGGCCCTCTGGTGCATGAGTTCCCGCGCACAGTCTCGCGGCTCAATGAAATGCAGTCGACGGCCTTTTTGGGGCTGGAAAGACGGAGCGTGGATACCGCGTTGACATGAACAAATCGCTTTGGATGAGTCTGTTGTTGTGCGTCTCGCCGTGGGTCATGGCGCAGACACCTGCGCCCGCCGTCGCAGCGCCGCCAGCCGCACCGACCTTCTCGATTAATGCGGAGCGCAGCCGTATCGCTGCAGACCGCACCCGGCTGGAGGCTGGTTTTCTTGCAGAAGATGCGGCTTGTTACAAGCGTTTCGCGGTCAACAACTGTCTGGCTGAGGTCAATGTGCGCCGGCGCGAGGCGATGGCGGATTTGCGGCGCCAGGACATTGAACTCAACGACTTGGACAGACGCGCGCGGGCGGCGGAGCAGTTGCGAAAAACCGAAGAAAAATCGTCACCCCAGGCACTTCGTGAAGCCGAAGAGCGCCGTGCCAAAGCGGTGCAGGAATACCAGGAGCGCGTCGAGCGTGAAAAGAAAAAAATCGAAGACCGGGCGCTGAACCAGTCAGACGCCAAGGCCCGAAGCGATGCGGCGGCCGGCAAACTCAGCGCCAGTGAACAGAAAGCCCGTGACCGGGCAGACAAACAAGCCGCTGCCGCCGAAGAAGCAAAGAAATTCAACGAGCGCCAGAAGGAAGCCGAAGAGCGCCGGGCACGGCATGAGGAAGAACAGCGCAAGCGGGTCAAGCCGCCCGCCAAGTCCCTGCCTCTGCCATCCTGAGGCGCGACAGCCTGTTCACGACAGGCTTACTTCTTGGCGTCGCCCAGCGGTTCCAGTTTGACAATCACCAGCGACAGGTTGTCGCCACCGCCCCGTGCACGTGAGCGTGCTTTCTGGATCAGGAACTCGGTTGCCTCGCGCGGCGACAGCATGGCGAGCGCTGAACCCATCTCGCTGGCGCTGAAGTAGTGCCACACGCCATCGCTGCACGCCAGCAGCACGTCATCGGGCTTGAGCTGGGGGATGAAGTGGTGTGAGACAGGCGGGACTTCTTCGGTACCGAGGCAACCCATCAGAATGTTGGACTGCGGGTGCACATTCGCTTCTTCTTCAGTGATCTCACCCTTGTCGACAAGCGTCTGCACGTAGGAATGGTCCACCGTGCGGTGAATCAGCTTGCTGCCGTGGTAGTGGTAGATGCGTGAGTCACCGGTGTGCACCCAGTGGCAGTCGCCGCCCGGGTTGATCAGGAAGGCGGCCAGCGTGCTGTGCGGTTCCTGCTCTGCCGAAATGGCGGTGAGCTTGATGACGATGTGCGCCTCTTCGACGATTTGCTTGAGCATGGTTGGCGCATCGTCACTGTCGGGTGAGTAGCGCTCAAACAGCTGCTTGGCCGTCATCATGACCTGGTCGGAAGCCTTGCGACCGCCACTGCGACCACCCATGCCATCGGCCACGATGCCCAGCATGCAGCCCGGCACGCGCACATGGCTGAACAGGTTGACCTGATCCTGCTGGTAGTCCCGGTCACCCTTGTGGATGCCGGTGGATGCGGTGATTCGGTAGCCTTTGGACATTGTCAGATCTTTCAAGCCCACAGGCTCGATTTATGGTCGCAACACACGTATTATCAGGCGAAGCGCTGCGAACCCGGAATCTACTTTGGACTTAAATTTACACTCGCCGGAGCGGCAGCTGATCGAGCTCAAGATCGAGCATGCGGACCTGGATGCGCTGGTCGACATGGCCGCCCACGCACTGCCCATCGATGAGCTTCTGCTGCGACGCCTCAAAAAGCGGCGCCTGCAATTGCGAGACCAGATCGCCCAGCTGGCGCAACAGCTGGACCCGCGCGAGCCTGCCTGATGCCCCTTGCCAGCGACGTCGAAGCTGCATTCGCCCCTGAGGGTGTCCTGTCCCGCGCAGACGAACACTTCGTGCCGCGCGAGGGGCAGGTCGACATGGCACTGGCCGTTGCTGCGGCCATTGATGATGCGCAGCCACTCGTCGTCGAGGCCAGTACTGGCGTGGGAAAAACCTACGCCTATCTGGTGCCAGCCTTGCTGAGCGGTGAACGCGTGCTGCTCTCCACCGCCACCAAGGCGCTGCAGGACCAGCTGTTCGGGCGTGACCTTCCCCGATTGGTGGAGATTCTGGGGCTGCCCACCCGAACGGCTTTGCTCAAAGGGCGTGCCAGCTACCTGTGCCTGCACCGGATGACACTGGCACGCCATGAGGCGCAGGTCTCCGATGCCGCATCCTTGCGTGCGCTGGGCCGCATCGAACAATGGTCGCAGGCGACGCAGACCGGCGATTTGGCCGAGTTGCCCGGGCTGGATGAGCGCTCACCGCTGATTCCGCTCGTCACCTCCACCCGGGACAACTGCCTGGGTTCGGCCTGCCCGCAATTCCGGTCCTGCCATGTGAATCTGGCGCGGCGCGAGGCCATGGCGGCCGATGTCGTAGTAATCAACCACCATCTCTTCTTTGCCGATCTGTCCGTGCGCGAGTCCGGTGTGGCTGAGTTGCTGCCCTCGGTGCGCATCGCGATTTTCGACGAGGCCCACCAGCTCAACGAGACCGGCATCCAGTTTTTGGGTACCCAGCTCAGCACCGGACAACTGCTGGATTTTTGCCGTGACACGCTGGCCGCCGGCCTCCAGCTGGCGCGGGGTCTGGTCGACTGGCAGGCTGTGGTGGGCGCGGTGGAGCAAGCGGCGCGTCATTTGCGCCTGTGTGCCGGTCGGCAGTACCCGGGGACCAAATTGCGATGGACAGGGGCTGCGCCCGAAGGTCTGGACGGCACCGAGTGGTCACAGACGCTGGAAGCCGTACACACGGCCTGCCTGCAGCTTTGTGCAGCGCTGGACACGGTCAGCGAGATGGCCCCCGACTTTGTGCGCCTTCACGAGCGGGGCTTGGTGCTGGCAGAGCGCTCGGCAGGCTTTCTCGGAGCCGCTGAACCCGGGGCGGTGCGGTGGGTGGATGTCGGTGTGCAGCTGCGGCTGGTCGAGTCGCCGATGGACATCTCCAAAGCCGTGAAGTCCAAAATGCTGGGCGCTTCTGCAGAGGGTGAGGGCGGAAAATCGTGGGTCTTCACGTCGGCCACGCTGGGCGATGACGAACGGCTCACCTGGTTCACGGGGCCTTGCGGTCTCGAAGATGCGGCAGTGCTTCGGGTCGGAAGCCCTTTTGATTACAACAGGCAGGCCTGCCTGTATGTGCCACTCGACTTGCCCAAACCGGCCGATCCGTCGCATGCGCTGCGGGTAGCGGAGTCCGCCGCCCGGTGGGCCCGTCAGCTGGGGGGGCGCACCATGATCCTCACCACAACCTTGCGGTCATTGAGGACGATCGGCGACTCACTCAAAGCCGCGTTGGACGATGGCGGCGAGTTGCAGGTGCTGGTTCAGGGCGACATGCCCAAACGTGCGCTGATCGAGCGCTTCAGGTCTGGCAGCGACAACGGCGAAAAGGGCTGCGTGCTGGTGGCGTCCGCGTCGTTCTGGGAGGGCATTGATGTGCCGGGTGAGGCGCTGCAGATGGTCATCATCGATAAGCTGCCGTTCCCACCGCCCAATGATCCGTTGGCCGAGGCACGCGCCAAACTGTTGGAAAGCCAGGGACGCAGCGCGTTTTCGGATTATTTTCTGCCCGAGGCGGCCGTGGCGTTGAAGCAGGGTGCCGGGCGCCTGATCCGCCGGGAAACCGACAGCGGCATTCTGGTGGTCTGCGACAGCCGCCTGGCGACCATGGGTTACGGCAAGCGGCTGATCAAGGCACTGCCGGCCATGCGGCGCTTGACGTCCGAGGAGGACCTTCAGGCGCAGATTGATACGCTCACCAGAACTTGTACCAGGGGTTGTTCGCTGACTTGAACCCGTTTGTCATGTACTCGCTCTGTGGGTAGGTTTTCTCGATGATACGGCGGGTGTCGTCGCGCAGTTCGGTCATGCCGAGGGCCTCGTAGGATTTGTAGAGGATGTAGGTGGCCTCTTCCAGAGCCGGCACATCGCGGTAATCGGCAATCGCGCTTTGTGCACGGTTGATGGCGGCCACATAGGCGCCACGCGTGTAGTAGTAGCGGGCCACATGGACTTCAGACTGTGCCAGCGAGTTCACGATGTAGGACATCCGCAGACGGGCATCAGTGGAGTACTTGGAGTCGGGGAAGCGGGCCACGAGCTCGCGGAAGGATTCGAAAGATTCCTTGGCGGCTTTCTGGTCGCGCTCTGACAGGTCCTGCTGCGAGATGAAGGAGAAAATACCCAGGTTGTCGTTGAAGTTGACCACGCCCTTGAGGAAAAGCGCATAGTCGAGCGCCGGGCTGGCCGGGTGCAGGCGGATGAAGCGGTCCAGCGTGGCAATGGCCTGGGCCTGCTCGCCGCCCTTGTACTGGGCATAGGCTTTTTCGAGCTGGGCCTGCTGCGCCAGCGGGGTACCCGCTGCGCGCCCTTCGAGTTTTTCGTAGAGGGGAATGGCCTTGTCGTAGGCGCCGGAGTTGGCCTCGTCTTTGGCTTCAGCGTAAATCTTGTTGGGGCTCCACGTGGCGGTCTTGTCGACGGCGGGAGTGCTGGAACAGCCAGCGAGCGTGAGCGCGATTGCGCAGAGGGCAGCCATCAGCGGCAGGGAAGGCGGAACAACCGATAATTTGTGGGAAAACATGGCGATTGACCTCATTGATGACTGACTCTGGATCGAGCGGCCTGATTATATCGGGCGTGACTGGCAACCCCGCCATGATTGAGGACGTTCACGACGACCCGGAAGGGGGCGAACTCGTCGATCAGGTGGAGCACCGCGACGTCGTGGTTCCTTCTGCGCAGCACGGTGCACGGCTCGATCTGGCGCTGGCGACTCTCGTGCCGGAGTTTTCCCGCAGCTACCTGCAGCAGCTGATTGCGGCAGGCGTGGTTCAGCTGGCCGGGCGAGTGCAGGCCAAGAGTTCGGCGAAGGTCAAGGCGGGCGATGCCTTGCAGATCGAGTTGCGGCCCACGCCGCAGAGCCAGGCGTTCAAGCCGGAGCCGATGGCGCTCGATGTGGTGTATGAGGACGACAGCCTGCTGGTCATCCACAAGCCTGCGGGCCTGGTGGTGCATCCGGCACCCGGCAACTGGAGCGGCACGCTGCTCAACGGCTTGCTGGCCCGCGATGCCCAGGCAGCCTGCCTGCCGCGCGCCGGTATCGTCCACCGGCTGGACAAGGACACCAGCGGCCTGATGGTTGTGGCGAAGCAGCGCGTGGTGATGGACCGGCTGGTCGAAATGATTGCTGCGCGGACGGTGCACCGGGAATACGTGGCGATTGCCCACGGGGCATGGGCTGGCGCCCCGGTGCGACAGGTGGAGGCCCCCATAGGCCGTGATCCGCGCAATCGCCTGCGAATGGCGGTGGTCGATATGGACCGGCATTCCGGCAAGAGCGCCTCGACCCGAATCTCATTGATGGTCAACTCTGCCAGGTACTGCCTGGTCGCCTGCAAACTGCAGACGGGCCGCACGCACCAGATACGCGTGCACATGGTGCACATCGGGCACCCATTGGTGTCGGATGCGCTGTACGGGGGCGAAGCGGCTGGCGGCCTGACGCGGCAGGCGCTGCATGCCTGCCGGCTGGCTTTTGACCACCCGGTGAGTGGTCAGGCGGTCGACCTTCGCGCGCCGCCGCCCGATGACTTTCAGAGCGCGGCCGCAGCATTGGGGCTCGGATACAATTGGGGCAGCAGCCACCTGTGAGTTACGGCGTGGTGCTCTGGGCGATTGCACGCGCAACCACGACTGGCGCCATCAAGTGCCCCCCGGCTCCTCCCGGGTTTCCCCGACCTTTTTCGGAACGACAACCATGAATACGACGGATGCAAAGCGCGTCCTCGAAACGGCATTGATTTGCGCACAGCAGCCGTTGCCGCTGCGCGAAATGGGAGTGCTGTTCAACGGGGCGCTGACTGCCGACACCCTCAAGCTGCTGCTCGAAGACCTGCAGAACGACTGGGCTGGCCGCGGCGTGGAACTGGTGCATGTGGCCAGTGGCTGGCGCTTTCAGAGCCGCCCTCAGATGCGCGAGTACCTCGACAGGCTGCATCCGGAGAAGCCGCCCCGCTACAGCCGGGCGACGCTGGAAACCCTGGCCATCATTGCCTACCGCCAGCCTGTCACCCGTGGTGACATGGAAGACATCCGCGGCGTCACGATCAACAGCCTGTTACTCAAACAACTCGAAGACCGAGGCTGGGTCGAAGTCATTGGCCACCGGGAAACCGTGGGCCGGCCGGCACTGTACGCCACCACGCGGCAGTTTCTTGATGATCTCGGCGTGGAATCTCTGGATCAGCTTCCAGCCATGGATGGCTCTGCCGGCCAGCTGGCCATGCTGGAGCAGATCGAGTTTGGACTGCCAGACACCGCCCAACAGACCGAAGAAGCCGTGCAGACGGAAGACGGTGTGGTAAGCGCTGAGGGGAGTGCCGAGGCCGATTCGGCGGGTATCGGAGCGACCTTGTCCGACGGACATTTGGCAGACGGGGTGGAGGTGGCGGTCGACACCCTCAGCGGCAATGACCCTTTGGTCGGCGAGGCCGACACCCGACAGACGAACGAGTGAGAAGCACCGTATGAACGAACAAGAACAAGATAACGCTGGGAACGACGAGTCGCCGGTTCCCTTGGTGCGCTCCGCGCCATCAGTGACACCGGCTGAGTCTGCGGTCGATGCGGCCTCGCTGCAAAGTTCACCTGACGCAGATGCAGAGGCGCTGGCCGTTGCCGCACCGCCTGCGAGTGCGCAAGGCCACAGCCGCCGGCCGGGCAAGCCGGTCATGGCGCAGATCCGTTTCGAGGACGTAGTCACTGGGCAATTCGATGCCGACGAGGAAGATGTCGCATTGGAGCTGCCCAAACGAGTGTTGTCCGCCCAGCCGGAAACACCCAAGCTGCACAAGGTACTGGCCCAGGCCGGGCTGGGTTCGCGGCTGGAGATGGAGCAACTGATTCTGGAGGGCCGTATTTCCGTGAACGGCGAGCCGGCCCACATCGGCCAGCGCATCCAGTTTGGCGACACGGTCAAGGTCAATGGCAAGCCGATCCGGGTCCGGATTGATGCACCGCCGCCGCGCGTGATTGCGTACCACAAGCCGGCAGGCGAGGTGGTCACGCATGACGACCCGCAGAACCGGCCCACGGTGTTCCGCCGTTTGCCCAAGCTGTTTCAGGGCAAGTGGCAATCTGTCGGCCGGCTGGATCTGAACACCGAAGGCCTGTTGTTGCTGACCAGCTCCGGTGAACTCGCCAACCGGCTGATGCACCCGCGGTTTGGTCTGGAGCGCGAATACGCAGTCCGTGTGCTGGGCGCACTGACCAACGAGGAAAAAGAGCGTCTGCTTCATGGCGTCAATCTGGACGACGGACAGGCCCAGTTCAGCTCCATCGAAGCCGGCGGGGGTGAAGGCGCCAACTGCTGGTACCGGGTCACCATCTCCGAGGGCCGCAACCGCGAGGTACGGCGCATGTTCGAAGCGGTCGGGCATGCCGTCAGTCGGCTGATCCGCATTCGCTACGGCGCGATGGTGTTACCGCGCGGCCTCAAGCGCGGTGCATTCGTCGAACTGGACGACCGCGACATCGCCGCCTTGACCAGTGCCGTGAATCGCTCGGAGTCACGCGCCCGAGACGTCGCCACCAGCGATGCTGGGGGTGGCGAGCCCGCCGAGCGGCGAGGTCCTCGTGGCCCGCGCCGCGACCGGAGTCGCCCCAACCGGGGTGGTGCGCCGGTGCGCGATGTGGCGGTCAGTGAACCTTCGGCCGATGGCGAAGGCGAGGTGGATCCTTACGAATTGCAACCGCCCATGGGGCAGCCGGCTGGCGCTCCACGGGGCAAGAACCAGAACCGCCGGGGCGGCAAGGGGCCGCGCCCTCAGGGCAACCGGCAACGGCCTGCGCCGGACGCATCGGGTGGCCAGGGCCAGCAGCGCCAGCGCCCCAACCGCGGTGAACCCGGCCGCAGCGACAAAGGCCCTGGCAATGCCCAGCCGGACCCGATGAAAACCTCTTTTGGTTACATCGGCGCGGACACTTTCACCCGCCAACGGCAGGGTCAAGGCCAGGGGCAGCGCCGTACCAGTGGCTCCGGTTTTGGCGGTGGTAACAACGCTGGCAACGGGGGCCCACGTCGGGGCGGCGGCAATCGCGGCGGTGGTGGGGGCCGAGGCGGCGGTGGTGGCGGTGGTGGACGGGGCGGCTCGCGCTAAACGACCGATTGAGATCGATTGGGGCCGATTGGGGCCAAGTGTTGGTCCTCGAACACCACGTATTGATTCCAGAGCACCCCGCGGGTCATCGTCACACGGCTGCCCGCTAACCCCTTTAGCCTGTACGGCTGCTCAGCGACCAGCGTTGCGCAGGTTAAAATCATGGGCTTTATTCATTCTGTGAATAATTTAAAAATTCAATAGATTTACTTCAAGGAAATTCCATGGCAATCGAACGCACTCTCTCCATCATCAAGCCTGACGCTGTCGCCAAAAACGTGATTGGCCAGATCTACGCGCGCTTTGAAGCCGCTGGCCTGAAAGTGGTGGCTGCGAAGATGGCTCACCTGTCCAAAGGCGAGGCCGAAGCCTTCTACGCCGTCCACAAAGAGCGTCCCTTCTTCAAGGACCTCGTGTCGTTCATGATTTCCGGCCCGGTGATGATCCAGGCGCTGGAAGGTGAGGGCGCGATCCTGAAGAACCGCGACCTGATGGGTGCAACCGACCCGAAGAAGGCCGCTGCAGGCACCATTCGCGCCGACTTCGCCGACAGCATCGACGCCAACGCCGTTCATGGCTCCGACGCCGCCGAGACTGCCAAGGCCGAGATCGCGTTTTTCTTCCCCGGCATGAACGTTTACAGCCGTTAAGAATGTCCAGCCCCAAGCCTTGCCATCCCTCGTCAGGGCTGCTGCCGGCGTCGGGGCTGACTTTGACTGCGACTGTTTGCCGCACCGTGTGATGACGGCCAACCTGCTCGACTTTGACCTGGAAGGCTTGATTGCCTTCTGCGACCGTCTGGGCGAGAAACGCTTCCGTGCGACTCAGCTGTTCCGCTGGATTCATCAAAAGGGCGCATCGGATTTCGGGCAGATGACCGATCTGGCCAAACCGCTGCGCGAAAAGCTGGTGTCGTCGGCGCACGTGGCACCGCTGCAGGTGGTGTCCCGCCACGAATCGGCAGACGGCACCGTGAAGTGGCTGTTTGACGTCGGCGGCGGTGATGTCATCGAAACGGTGTTCATCCCGGAAACCGACCGCGGAACCCTGTGCATCTCGTCGCAGGCGGGTTGTGCAGTGGGTTGCCGGTTCTGCTCGACCGGACATCAAGGCTTCAGCCGCAATCTGACGACGGGCGAAATCATCGCCCAGCTCTGGTATGCCGAGCACTTTCTGCGCCAGCACCTCGGGCGTCAGGAACGGGTCATCTCCAATGTTGTCATGATGGGCATGGGTGAGCCGCTGCAGAACTATTCACAGCTGGTGCCCGCGCTCAAGGTCATGCTGGATGACCATGGCTATGGCCTGTCGCGCCGCCGCGTCACGGTGTCCACCTCGGGTGTGGTGCCGATGATGGACCGGCTGGCAGCTGACTGCCCGGTGGCGCTGGCGGTCTCGCTTCACGCGCCCACAGACGACTTGCGCGACAACCTCGTGCCGCTCAACAAAAAGTACCCGATTGCCGAGTTGCTGCAGGCCTGCACCCGTTATCAGGCCTCCGCGCCGCGCGACTTCATCACCTTCGAATATTGCATGCTCGATGGGGTCAATGACCAGCCGCAGCATGCCCGCGAGCTGGTTGCCCTGGTGAACGCAAAGCGCGCCGGCGGGCTGTCATGCAAATTCAACCTGATCCCGTTCAACCCTTTTCCGGCGTCTGGCCTGAAGCGCTCCGCCATGCCACAGGTGATGGCTTTTGCGAAAATCCTGATGGATGCCGGTATCGTGACGACCGTGCGGAAAACCCGGGGCGATGACATCGATGCGGCCTGTGGGCAGCTCGCTGGTGATGTTCAGGACCGTACCGACGTGGACAAGCGCATGGCTGCGCAGCGGCAGGGTATGCTCGGAGGCATCAAGGTGGTCGTGACCAAGGGGATTGAAGTATGAGTTTTGCCGCCAGATGGATCGGCGCCGCTTCCCTGTGCGGGCTTGTGGTGCTGCTCACGGCTTGCGGGAGCCAGCCGACGGCGTCCCCGGGTTCATCGTCCGCAGGCGCTGACCGGATGACGGAGTCTGACGAGCCGGAAGTGCGCCGACGTGCCCGGCTGCGCCTGGAGCTGGCTGCGGGCTATTTCCAGCAAGGCCAGACCGATGTGGCACTTGACGAGATCAAGCAGGCACTGGCGACCGACCCCACTTTCGGTGACGCCTACAACCTCCGGGGCCTGGTGTACATGCGGCTCAACGATGTGCCGCTCGCCGAGGACAGTTTTCGAAGGGCTCTGGCCCTCAACCCGCGCGATGGCGACTCGGCCCACAACTACGGTTGGCTGTTGTGCCAGCAGGCCAGGTACCCCGACGCCTACCGGTATTTCGCCCAGGCCTCGGCCAACCCCGGCTACAGCGGCAAGTCCAAGACCCTCATGGCTCAGGGCCTGTGCCAGGCGCGTGCGGGGCAGGTGAATGAAGCCGAGCAAAGCCTGATCCAGTCCTATGAACTGGACCCCGGCAATCCGATCACCGGTTACAACCTGGCCAATCTCCTGTACACGCGCGGCGATCTGACCCGTGCCCAGTTTTACATTCGTCGCATCAACAACAGCGAGCTCGCCAATGCGGAAACCCTGTGGCTGGGCATCAAGATCGAGCAGCGGCTGAACAATCGTGCCGTCGTGGCGCAACTTGGTGACCAGCTGAAACGGCGGTTTGGGCAGTCCCGGGAGGCTACCTCCTACGACAGGGGAGCGTTCAATGAGTGATTTATCCCCTGCAGGCGATGCAACTTCCGACGGCCACGGCGCTGCCTCCGGAGCTGAGGGTGCCGAGCCGGCGATGTCAGCGGGTGCGCTGATACGCCAGGCGCGTGAATCCGCTGGTTTGCATATTGCCGCCTTGGCCGTTGCGCTGAAGGTGCCGGTCAAAAAACTGGAGGCGTTGGAGCAGGACCGCTTTGACTTGTTGCCCGATGCGGTGTTTGTTCGGGCCTTGGCATCGAGCGTCTGCCGGACCCTGAAAATCGACGCTTCCGGAGTGCTTGACCGCCTGCCCCAGACCACAGCGCCCAAGCTCATTTATCAGGGCACCGGAATCAACGCCCCGTTCCGCGCGCCGGGCGATGGCCCGGGTCCCACCATCTGGGCCCAGGTGTCCCGGCCTGCCGTGCTGGCGGGTCTGGCGTTTCTTTTGGGGGCACTGGTCCTGATTTTCCTTCCGGCCGTCAAGCAGGACGGACTGGTCGACAAAGTGGTCGCCGTGGCGACGCCGTCGGGTGCTGCGCAGACCGATGTATCAGCCGCACCGGTCGGCGCGGCAGACGAGGGCGTGAAGATGGGCAATGCGCCCGGTCAGGTGCTGGAAGCAACCACCGCAACTTCCGGTCAGACGAACTCCGCTCCAGCCATGATGTCTTCTGCGCTGGTGAGCGGTACGTCGCCCGTCGCAGCCGCTGCTGCATCGGTCATACCGGACCCATCGCCGGCGCCAGCCACGCCTCCGTCGCCAGCTGCGCCTGCTGTACCTGCTACGACCACACCCGCGAGTACTGCGGCGGCCGCCTCGACCCAATCGGGCTCATCGGCTAGCGGGTTGCTGACGCTGAGGGCCAAAGGCGAGTCCTGGGTGGAGGTGGTGGATGCCAAAGGCGTGGTGGTGGTGCGACGCATCCTCACTGCTGGTGAAGTGGTGGGCGTATCCGGCGCACTGCCAATGACCGCCGTGATTGGCCGCGCAGACGCCACCCAGGTGACGGTGCGTGGTCAACCACTGGATCTGGCCCCGATCGCGCGTGACAATGTGGCCCGTTTTGAGGTGAAGTAGTGTCTGAAGCCTGTTTGCCTGTTGAGCCTGTTCAATCAGCGGCGCCTGCCGCGCGTCGCTCCACCCAAGTGCGCGTGACCTGGGGTGATCGTGTGGTCACCGTGGGCGGTGACGCCCCGGTGCGCGTGCAATCGATGACCAACACCGATACGGTCGATGCGATTGGCACCGCCATCCAGGTCAAGGAACTGGCAATTGCCGGTTCGGAAATGGTCCGCATCACCGTCAACACCCCCGAGGCGGCAGAGGCCGTTCCGCATGTGCGCGATCAGCTCGACCGCATGGGTATCGACGTGCCGCTGGTTGGTGACTTCCACTACAACGGTCACCGTCTGCTGACCGATTACCCGGCGTGTGCCGAGGCGCTGTCCAAGTACCGCATCAACCCCGGCAATGTGGGTAAGGGCGACAAGCACGACCGCCAGTTCGGTCAGATGATTGAGGCCGCAGCGCGCTGGAACAAGCCGGTGCGCATCGGCGTGAACTGGGGCAGTCTGGACCAGGAGTTGCTGGCCAGCCTGATGGATCAGAACAGCGCCCGGCCCAACCCATGGGATGCGCGACAGGTGATGTATGAAGCGCTGATCACCTCAGCAATCGATTCGGCGCACATGGCCGAGCGCATGGGTTTGCGGCGTGACCAGATCATCCTGTCGTGCAAGGTCAGTGGCGTGCAGGATCTGATTTCCGTCTACCGCGAACTGGCTCGCCGCACCAACCACGCGCTCCATCTCGGATTGACCGAGGCCGGCATGGGCACCAAGGGCACGGTGGCGTCGGCGACGGCCCTGTCCATCCTGCTGCAGGAAGGGATCGGCGACACGATTCGGGTGTCGCTCACGCCGCAGCCGGGCGAGGCCCGCACGCAGGAGGTGGTGATTGCCTCGGAAATTTTGCAGGCGCTGGGCTTGCGCGTGTTCGTGCCCAGCGTGACCGCCTGTCCCGGTTGCGGCCGCACCACCAGCACCACTTTCCAGGAACTGGCCAAGCAGATTGACGATTTCCTGCGGGCCCAGATGCCGGTCTGGCGCGCCCGCTACCCCGGTGTCGAGGCGCTCAAGGTGGCCGTGATGGGCTGCATCGTGAACGGCCCCGGCGAGAGCAAGCATGCCGACATCGGCATCAGCCTGCCAGGCTCGGGCGAGGCACCTGCTGCCCCCGTGTTCATCGATGGCGAGAAACGGCTGACACTGCGCGGCGACGCGATTGCCAGCGAGTTCCAGGCCATCGTCGAGAACTACATTGAAAAGCGCTTCGGTCAGACGGCTGACGTCGAAGCCGCGTAAAACCCATGACCGAGAACATCACTGCGGGCAAGGCAGGCCAGTCGCCTGTGCCCAAAACACAGAAACTGGTTGGTGTGAAGGGGATGAACGACATCCTGCCGCCGGACTCCGCCCGCTGGGAATGGCTGGAGGACAAGGTGCGCTCGCTGATGCAGCGCTACGCCTACCGCAACATCCGCACCCCCATCCTGGAGCACACGCAACTCTTTGTGCGCGGCATCGGCGAAGTCACCGACATTGTCGAGAAGGAAATGTATTCCTTTGAAGACCGCTCCGACAAATACGGCGACCACGACCACCTGACCATGCGTCCCGAAAACACCGCCAGCGTGGTGCGTGCGGTGACCGAGCACAACCTGCTGTACGACGGCGGCAAGCGCCTGTTTTACATGGGGCCGATGTTCCGTCGGGAGCGGCCTCAGCGCGGCCGCTACCGGCAGTTTCACCAGATCGGCGCCGAAGCGCTCGGATTTGCCGGGCCCGATGTCGATGCCGAGCTGATCCTGCTTGCCGCGGCGCTCTGGAAAGAACTGGGCCTGACCGACTGGCGCCTGGAGATCAACAGCCTCGGCCAGCCGCAGGAGCGGGCGCTGCACCGCGCGCAGCTGATTGCGCACTTCCAGCAGCACGAAAGCCTGCTCGACGAAGAAGCCCGCCGCCGCCTGCACAGCAACCCCTTGCGCATTCTGGATACCAAGAACCCGGCGATGAGGCCGGTGGTCGAAAGTGCGCCGCGCCTGATCGATTTCCTGGGGCCTGAATCCCTGGCGCATTTTGAGGGGCTCAAGGCCATCCTCGATGCCAACGACATTCCGTGGACGCTCAATCCGCGGCTGGTGCGCGGGCTGGACTACTACAACCTGTCGGTGTTCGAGTTTGTGACCGACCGGCTCGGCGCTCAGGGCACGATTTGCGCGGGCGGCCGGTATGACTACCTGATCGAGCAAATCGGCGGCAAGGCCGCGCCCGCAGTGGGCTGGGCACTTGGTGTCGAGCGTGTGCTGGAATTGCTGAAAGAACAGGGCACCGAGGTTCCCGCAGTGGTGCCTGATGCTTACGCGGTGGTTCCGGCTGCCAGCGCACTGCCGACGGTTCTCAAAGCCCTGCAGTCGCTGCGCGCCTGTGGCGTGAGCGTGCAGATGCATGCCGCTGCCACCTCGGAAGGCATGGGGAGCATGAAGTCGCAGTTCAAGCGTGCGGATGCCAGTGGCGCACGCTTCGCGCTGATTTTTGGCGACAGTGAACTGGCCCAGGGCTGTGTGGCCGTCAAGCCCCTGCGAGGCGAGCAGCCAGACGCGGGTGCCGGGATGGGCTCGGCGCAGGTCCTGCAGCCGCTGGCAACGGTGGCCGACTGGGCGATCACGCTGCGCGGCTGAGCGCAGACTAGACCCTAGGGCTCCCAGGCCGCTTCCGGGCGGCCCTCTACAATCACCCATCCCGCGAACCGGCCCGACAGGGGCTGTCGGGCAGCAAAGAAATTCTTATGGCAAAACATCTCGATTTGGACGAACAGGAGCAGCTGGACCAGCTCAAGCACTTCTGGAAGCAGTACGGCGACTTGATCACATGGGTACTGATCGCCGTGTTCGGCGCATTCGCTGCATGGAACGGTTACCAGTACTGGCAGCGCAACCAGTCGGCTCAGGCCTCGGTGATGTACGACGAGGTCGAGCGTGCCGTGCAGTCTGGCGATGTGGCACGCATTGACCGGGCTCTTGCCGACATGAAAGACCGTTTTGGCAGCACCACCTACGCGCAGCAGGCGGCCTTGCTGGCCGCGAGGGTCTACCACGACAAGGGCAATGCCGATGCATCCCGTGCCGCATTGAACTGGGTGGCAGACAAGTCGCCCGATGAAGGCTACAAGGCCATCGCCCGCTTGCGTCTGGCTGCATTGCTGTTTGACAAGAAGTCGTACGACGAAGCGCTGCAGCAGGTGACCGGCACATTCCCGAATTCCTTTGCGCCGCTGGCCGCTGACCGGCGCGGCGACATTCTGCTGGCCCAAGGCAAGAAGCCCGAGGCGATTGCCGAATATGAAAAGGCATTCAAGGGCCTCGATGACCGGACCGACTACCGCCGTCTGGTGGAGGTGAAGCTCAACGCGTTGGGCGTGGACCCAGTCGCTTCGCAGACACCGAAGGCCGATTCAGCATCCGCAACCGAGGTAAAGAAATGATTCACCATTCACGGGTTTCTTTGGCGCGATCAGCCCGACTGTCAGCGACCATCCTGCTGACCGCAGCGTTGGCCGGCTGCTCCGTGTTCAGCATGTTCAGCGGCCCCAGCAAACCTCAGCCCGCGGAGTTGCAGCCGGTGACGGCGCTGGTGTCGGCCCGTCAAAGCTGGGTCACGCGTGTCGGCAACATCAATTTCCCCGCAGAGATGGGTGTGTCGGGTAGCACCGTGGCCGTGGCCAGCGGCGACGGCACCGTGGCTCTTCTGGATGCAGCCAGCGGGCGTGACATCTGGCGTGTGGCACTGAACACCGGGATTGCCGCCGGTGCCGGCAACGACGGCAAGGTGGTGGCCGTGGTCACCCGCGCCAACGAAGTGGTCGCCCTGCAGGATGGTCGCGAGCTGTGGCGTCAAAAGCTGGGTGCGCAGGCCTTTACGGCGCCATTTGTCGCAGGCTCACGCGTATTTGTGCTGGCTGCCGACCGCTCGGTCAATGCCTTTGACGGACAGACGGGTCGCAAGCTCTGGACGCAGCAACGACCCAACGAACCGCTGGTGCTGCGCCAGTCGGGTGTGATGCTGGCGGTGGGTGACACCCTGGTGGTGGGCCTGTCGGGCCGCCTGGCCGGGCTCAACCCGACCAATGGCAGCGTCCGGTGGGAGGCGCCGATTGCCTCGCCCCGCGGGATCAACGATGTGGAGCGCTTGGTCGATCTGGTCGGCCGTGTCAGCCGCCAGGGTGAGGTGGTCTGCGCGCGGGCCTTCCAGACTGGCATTGGTTGCGTGAATGCAGCGCGTGGCGCGTTACTCTGGACCAAGCCAGCCAACGGCGTACAGGGCATTGACGGTGACGACCGCACCCTGTTCGGCACCGAAGCCGATGGCACCGTGAACGCCTGGAAGCGCACCGATGGTGAGCGACTTTGGTCAACCGACAAATTGCGTTTCCGCAGCCTGACTGCTCCGCTGGTGGTCGGCCGTTCCATCGCCATGGGCGATTTCGCCGGCTTTGTACACCTGCTGTCGCGCGAGGACGGCTCCTTGCTGAACCGCTTGCCCACTGATGGCTCAGCCATTGCCAGCTCGCCCGTGCTGGTCGGTAACACCCTGGTGGTGTTGACGCAAAACGGTGGCGTTTACGGATTCCAGCCCCAGTAAGGGGCGATACAAGGGGCGTTTTGCTCCGTCTGAAGCTGATTGATGAAACCTGTCATTGCACTGGTTGGCCGTCCGAACGTGGGCAAGTCAACCCTTTTCAACCGGCTGACCAAGACGCGGGATGCGATCGTGGCCGATTTCGCCGGGCTGACACGGGATCGTCATTACGGTAACGGCAAGCTCGGTCCTCACGAGTACATCGTGATCGATACCGGCGGCTTTGAGCCCGACGCGGCTTCGGGTATCTACAAGGAAATGGCCAAGCAGACCCGGCAGGCCGTCGCCGAAGCCGATGTGGTGGTTTTTGTGGTCGATGCGCGCGCTGGCATCAGCGCCCAGGACCACGACATCGCCAAGTACCTGCGCAAGCTGGGCAAGCCTACCGTGCTCACGGCCAACAAGGCCGAAGGCATGACCGAGGGCGTGCAGCTCTCGGAGTTTTTCGAGCTGGGATTGGGCGAAGTGCTGCCGGTGTCGGCGTCCCATGGGCAGGGCATGCGCTCGCTGGTGGACACGGCCCTGGCACCTTTGCACCTGCCCGACCCGGACGAGGAGGTCGAACCGCAAGACCCCTCGGTCATCCGTCTGGCAGTAGCTGGCCGGCCCAATGTGGGTAAATCAACCCTGATCAACACCTGGCTGGGCGAGGAGCGCCTGGTGGCGTTTGACCTGCCCGGCACCACCCGCGACGCCATTTCGGTGCCGTTTGAAAAAGCAGGCCAGAAGTTTGAGCTGATTGACACCGCCGGCCTGCGCCGCAAGGGCAAGGTGTTTGAGGCTATCGAAAAGTTCTCGGTGGTCAAGACCCTGCAGGCCATCGAGAGCGCCGACGTGGTGCTGCTCTTGCTGGACGCGACGCAGGGCGTGACCGATCAGGATGCCCACATCGCCGGCTTCATTCTGGAAAGCGGTCGGGCGGTGGTTCTGGCGGTCAACAAGTCTGACGCCATAGACTCTTACCAGCGGGAACTGCTGGAGCGCTCCATCGAGACGCGCCTGGGTTTCCTGAAATTCGCCTCCATCCACCCGATTTCAGCCATCAAGCGGCAAGGCCTGGGGCCCGTCTGGAAGTCCATCATCCAGGCCCATGCGTCCGCCAACCGCAAAATGTCCACCCCGGTGCTGACCCGCCTGCTCCTGGAGGCGGTGCAGTTCCAGCAACCGCAGCGTTCGGGCATGTTCCGCCCCAAAATGCGTTACGCGCACCAGGGTGGGATGAATCCGCCCATCATCATCATTCACGGCAATTCGCTGGAGCATGTCACCGAGTCCTACAAGCGCTACCTGGAAGGGCGCTTCCGCAAGGAATTCGATCTGGTCGGCACGCCGCTACGCATCCAGATGAAAAGCTCGCACAACCCCTTCACGGACAAGGAATCGGCCTAGTACTACGTGCGCGGCGGGGAGCCTGTGGTAAGGTCATGTTTCATCAACTTTTGAACACGGAAAATATCGTGAGCAACAACAAAGGCCAGCTTTTGCAGGATCCATTTCTCAACACCTTGCGTCGAGAGCATGTTCCTGTTTCCATCTACCTCGTCAACGGCATCAAGCTGCAGGGGCAGATCGAATCGTTCGATCAGTACGTGGTCCTGCTGCGCAATACGGTGACCCAGATGGTCTACAAACACGCCATCTCCACGATCGTTCCCGGTCGGGCCGTGAACTTTGCGACCAGCGAGCCTGAAGAAAGCCCTGCCAACTGAGTTCCGATGACACGCTGGCCAGGCCGCGTCCCCTGACCCTGCTGGTCGGGGTGGACCTCGGGCTGCCCAACTTCGATGCGGAGCTGCAGGAGCTCGGTTTGCTGGCCCAGACCGCCGGTTTGAATCCGGTGGCCCGGGTGACCTGCAAGCGCCGGGCGCCAGACGCCGCACTGTTCATCGGCAGTGGCAAGGCGGACGAAATCAAGCTCCTCGCACTGGACACCGGCGCCACCGAGGTGCTGTTTGACCAGTCGCTCAGCCCCGCTCAGCAGCGCAATCTGGAACGGCATCTGGAAATGCCGGTCAACGACCGCACCCTGCTGATCCTCGAAATCTTCGCCCAGCGCGCCCGCAGCCACGAGGGCAAGCTGCAGGTGGAACTGGCGCGCCTGCAATACACCTCAACCCGTCTCGTGCGGCGCTGGTCTCACCTTGAGCGCCAGACCGGCGGCGCCGGTGTGCGCGGTGGACCGGGTGAAAAGCAGATTGAACTCGACAAACGCATGATTGGCGAAGCCATCAAGCGCACGCGGGAGCGGCTGGCCAAGGTCAAGAAGCAGCGTCAGACCCAGCGCAGACAGCGCGAGCGCCGCAATTCCTTCACCATTTCGCTGGTGGGCTACACCAATGCGGGCAAGTCGACGCTGTTCAATGCGCTGGTTAAAGCCCGCGCTTATGCGGCCGATCAGCTGTTTGCCACGCTGGACACCACCACGCGGCAGCTTTACCTGGGTGACGCGGCTCGTTCTGTGTCGCTGTCCGACACCGTGGGATTCATCCGTGATCTTCCCCATGGATTGATTGATGCCTTTGCCGCGACGCTGCAGGAAGCGGCCGATGCCGACCTGCTGCTGCATGTGGTGGACGGCTCCAACCCCGAGTATCTGGAACAAATCGAGCAGGTGCAGCGCGTGCTGGCCGAGATCGGCGCAGCCGACGTGCCGCAGATTCTGGTGTTCAACAAGCTCGATGCCATTGAAAAAAGCAGCTACCCGCTGCATCTGCAGGATCAGTTTGATCTGAAGGACGCCTTCGAAGGGGCCAGCCGCAGCGTCGAGCGCGTATTTCTCAGTGCACAGACCGGTGAGGGCTTGCCGTTGTTGCGCGCGCTGCTGGCGGCGCATGCCGCGTCTTCGCCTGCCCCGGATATCCCCCAAACTGTCGAGGACGTTGCCTGAGAGGGCGATTTCATTAGGCACAATGTCGGTTACAGAAAACCAAGTGAGTTTGATCCCATGAATCTGAATCCCGTGCTGCAGACTTTGGCGAACTGGCCAGGTCGCTTGAGGCAACGCGCCCAAGGCATGTTCAACCTCAATGATCCGCGCTGGGGCCGGGATGAGGACAAAGCCTCCACCGACGACGCCAAGCCGGAGGCTCCGCGCGATGAACGTCCGCCGGTCCAGTCGGGTCGCCCGCAGGGGCAGGGCCCCAATCAGGGCCCGCCCGATCTGGACGAACTGTGGCGTGACTTCAACCGCAAGCTGGGTGGCCTGTTTGGCGGTGGCAAGGGCGGCGGCAACCGCGGTGGCTTCGGCCGTGGGGGTGGTACCGGCGGCGGTGGTTTCCAGCCCGACATGAAGAGCGCAGGCGTGGGCGCTGGTCTGATTGCCGGTGTGGCTGCACTGATCTGGCTGGGAACCGGCTTTTTCATCGTGCAGGAGGGCCAGCAGGCCGTCATCACCCAGTTCGGCAAGTACCACTCGACCGTGGGCGCGGGTTTCAACTGGCGTCTGCCTTACCCGGTCCAGCGTCACGAGATCGTGGTGGTCACGCAGATCCGCTCGGTGGACGTCGGCCGCGACGTCATCATCAAGGCGACAGGCTTGCGCGATTCAGCCATGCTCACCGAAGACGAGAACATCGTCGAGATCAAATTTGCGGTCCAGTACCGGCTCAACGACGCGCGCGCCTACCTGTTCGAGAGCAAGGACCCGGCAGCTGCTGTGGTGCAGGCCGCCGAAACGGCTGTGCGCGAGGTTGTTGGCAAGATGAAGATGGACTCTGCGCTCGCCGACGAGCGTGACCAGATCGGCCCGCGCGTGCGAGTGCTGATGCAAACCATCCTTGACCGCTACAAGGTCGGCGTGGAAGTGGTTGGCATCAACCTCCAGCAGAGCGGCGTGCGTCCGCCCGAGCAGGTTCAGGCGGCTTTTGACGACGTGCTGCGGGCAGGGCAGGAGCGTGAGCGGGCCAAGAACGAAGCTGAAGCCTATGCCAACAACGTGATTCCCCGCGCAGTGGGTTCCGCCTCGCGCCTGAAAGAAGAGTCTGAAGCCTACAAGGCCCGTATCGTGGCGCAGGCACAGGGTGATGCGCAGCGTTTCCGCTCGGTGCTCGCCGAGTACCAGAAGGCGCCACAGGTCACCCGCGACCGCATGTACACCGATGCGATGCAGCAGGTCTACACCAACGTGACCAAAGTGCTGGTGGAGTCGCGTCAGGGTTCCAACCTGCTGTACCTGCCGCTTGACAAGATCATGCAGGTGACCGCCCAGGGGGATGCCGCAGGTGTCGCCGATGCAGCAGCGGCAGCCGCCGGAAACGGCGCTGTGCCCGTGCCGGTGATTCCGCCAGCAAGCCCGTCCCAGGACGCCAGATCCCGCGATACCTCGCGGACCCGTGACCGCGAAACCCGCTGAGGAAGAACAAAGTGAACAGAGTCGGATTTATCGTTTCTTCGTTGCTGGTGGTGCTGGCCTTGCTGGGCTCCACACTGTTTGTGGTTGATCAGCGGCAGTTTGGTGTGGTGTATGCCCTCGGGCAGATCAAGGAAGTGATCACCGAGCCCGGCCTTCACTTCAAGATGCCGCCACCATTCCAGAATGTGTCGTACATCGACAAGCGGCTTCTCACGCTTGACAGTGTCGACGCCGAGCCCATGCTGACCGCTGAAAAGCAACGGGTGGTGATCGACTGGTATGTGCGCTGGCGCATCACCCAGCCGAGCGACTACATTCGTAATGTCGGCCTGGACGAAAAGGCCGGAGCCAACCAGCTCAACCGTGTGGTGCGCAATGCGTTCCAGGAAGAGATCAACAAACGCACGGTGAAGGACCTGCTGTCCCTCAAGCGCGAAGCGCTGATGGCGGACGTCAAGCGCGAGGTGCTGCAGGCGGTGCAGGGTACCCAGCCCTGGGGTGTGGACGTGGTGGACGTCCGCATCACCCGGGTGGACTACGTCGAGGCCATTACGGACTCGGTTTACAAGCGCATGGTGGCAGAGCGCCAGCGTGTGGCCAACGAGTTGCGCTCTACCGGCGCGGCCGAGGGCGAGAAGATTCGTGCCGATGCAGACCGCCAGCGCGAGGTGACGATTGCCAACGCCTACCGCGACGCACAGAAGGTCAAGGGCGAAGGCGATGCCGAGGCCGCCAAGGCCTATGCCGAGGCTTTCGGGCGCGACCCGCAGTTCGCGCAGTTTTACCGCAGCCTCGACGCCTACAAGGCCAGCTTCAGCAAGAAGAGCGACGTGATGGTGATCGATCCATCATCTGACTTTTTCAAGGCCATGAGAGGCTCCGGCGGCGGTTCCGCGGCCGCACCGAAAAAATAAAGCGTGAGTGCAGACACCCTGTGGCTGGCACTGGCGCTGGTGCTGGTGATAGAGGGTTTGCTGCCCTTCGCCTCGCCAGCGGGCTGGCGGCGCATGTTTGAGCAGATTCTGTCGCTCAGCGACGGCCAGATCCGCTTCTTCGGGCTCAGCAGCATTCTGATTGGCGTACTGGTGTTGTTTTTTCTGTCCTGACCCAGGACACTGCAAACCAGCGGGCGTCGGGCCCGAAAGTGGCCTCCAAGCCCGGTAAAATCGCTGTTTTAACAGCCCAAGAAAAATTCCCATGCCCGCCTGGTCGTCATCATGGCAATTGCCCGATCAAATTGCCGATGTCCTGCCCTCCGAGGCGCGCCACATTGAGGAACTGCGTCGGCTGTTTCTGGATACGGCCCGCAGCTACGGCTATGAACTCGTCATGCCACCGCTGCTGGAGCACCTGGAGTCGCTGCTGACCGGAACTGGCGAAGCGCTGGATCTGCAGACCTTCAAACTGGTCGATCAACTGTCGGGCCGCACCCTAGGCCTTCGGGCCGATACCACCCCCCAGGTCGCCCGCATCGATGCCCACCTGCTCAACCGCACCAGCGTGGCACGGCTGTGCTATTGCGGCCCAGTGCTCCACACCCGTGCCGACCGGCCCAATGCCACCCGCGAGCCGCTGCAGTTCGGTGCTGAAATTTACGGCCATGCCGGGCTTGAGGCCGACCTCGAAGCGCAGCTTCTCGCCCTGCAGGGTTTGCAGGCGGCCGGCGTCACCGGCTTGTCGGTCGACATGGCCGATGTTCGCATCGTCAGCAGCTTGCTGGCTGGTGCCGACGTCGACGCCCACACGTTGTCATTAATTCATTCTGCGCTCGCCGCCAAGGACGCTGGTGAACTGAACAGCCTCCTGGCGCGTTTGCACGGCACCCTCAGCGCTGCCGCACGCGAGGGCCTCAAGGCGCTGCTTCAGCTCTACGGGGATGCGGATGTACTGACCGAAGCAAAAAAAGTACTGCCTGACCTCCCTGGCGTGGCGCAGGCGCTGCAGAACATGCAGTGGTTGGCCTCCCACATCGCGTTGACTGACGGCACCGCTGCCGTGCGTGTGAGCTTCGATCTGGCCGACCTGCGCGGCTATGCCTACTACAGCGGCACCCGATTTGCGATCTATGGCCAAGGGGCCGAACTGGCCCGTGGAGGCCGCTACGACGAAGTGGGCGCGGTGTTTGGCCGCAACCGACCGGCAGTGGGCTTCAGCCTCGACCTGAAAGAGCTGGTGTGTGTGCTGCCTCCCCGGCCTCTGAAAGCCGCCATCCGTGCACCGTGGGGCGAAGACCCGGCGCTGCGCGTTGCGATTGCGCGCCTGCGTGCGAGCGGTGAAACCGTGGCTTGCGTGCTGCCCGGCCACGAACATGAAGTCAATGAATTCGATTGCGACCGCGAACTGGCCCATGCGGCCGGTGCCTGGGTGGTGCAGCCGCTGGCCAAAGTGGCCTGAGGACTTTGCCCCGCCCGTCCGATCCCCCAAACACCTTAACGAGAATTCAAAATGACAAACAAACCAAGCGCAGCCGCGGGCCGCAATGTCGTGGTCGTGGGCACCCAGTGGGGTGACGAAGGCAAGGGCAAGCTGGTCGACTGGCTGACCGAAATGTCGCAGGGCGTGGTGCGATTCCAGGGCGGTCACAATGCCGGCCACACGCTGGTCATCAACGGTGTGAAAACCGCGCTGCACCTGATCCCCAGCGGCATCATGCGCCCCGGCGTGAAGTGCTACATCGGCAATGGTGTGGTGCTGTCGGCTGCCAAGCTGTTCGAGGAAATTGAAGGTCTCGAAAAAGCAGGTGTGGAAGTGCGCTCGCGTTTGCGCATCAGCGAGGCCTGCCCGCTGATCCTGCCATTTCACTCGGCGCTGGACATCGCCCGCGAAACCTTCCGCGAGAAGGGCGGTGCCACCAAGATCGGCACCACCGGACGCGGCATCGGCCCGGCCTATGAAGACAAGATTGCCCGTCGTGCGCTGCGCGTGCAGGACCTCAAATACCCCGATCGCTTTGCGGCCAAGCTGCGCGAGCTGCTGGAGCTGCACAACTTTGTACTCACGGGTTTCCTCAATGCGCCAGCCATCGAGTTTGAGCCCGTCTATGCCGAAGCCATGCGCCACGCCGAGCTGCTCAAACCCATGATGGCAGACGTCTCGCGCGAGCTCAACGACGCCCACCGCGATGGTGCCAACCTGTTGTTCGAGGGCGCGCAAGGGACGCTGCTGGACGTGGACCACGGCACATATCCTTACGTCACTTCGAGCAACTGTGTGGCAGGCAATGCGGCAGCGGGTGCCGGTGTGGGTCCGGGGATGCTGCATTACATCCTCGGCATCACCAAGGCGTATTGCACCCGTGTGGGCGGTGGCCCGTTCCCGACTGAACTCGACTGGGAGCAACCGGGAACCGTGGGTTATCACCTGAGCACCGTGGGCGCCGAGAAGGGCGTCACCACCGGGCGCAGCCGCCGATGCGGCTGGTTCGATGCAGCCTTGCTGAAACGTTCCGCACAGGTCAACGGCTTGTCGGGTCTTTGCATCACCAAGCTCGATGTGCTGGATGGCATCGAGGAACTCAAGCTGTGCACCGGCTATGAGCTGGACGGCCACATCACCGACATCCTTCCGATGGGCGCTGATGACATCGCCCGCTGCAAGCCCATCTACGAAACCATGCCGGGCTGGAGCCAGAGCACAGTGGGCGTGACCGACTACGACAAGTTGCCAGCAGCGGCGCAGAAGTACCTGCACCGTATCGAAGAAGTCACCGGCGTGCCGATCCACATGATCTCCACCAGCCCCGACCGTGACCACACGATCCTGCTGCGCAATCCGTACGCAGCCTGAGCCACACCATCGTTTTTGCAAATCACCCTGCGTATCACCAGCGATTCAATCAGGAGCCACTCCATGTTGACCGAAGACGGCAAACATCTCTACGTCAGCTACGACGAGTACCACAACCTGATTGAGAAACTGGCGATCAAGATTCACCAGTCGGGCTGGGCCTTTGACACCATCCTGTGCCTGGCCCGCGGCGGCATGCGTCCGGGAGATATCCTCTCGCGCATTTTCGACAAGCCACTGGCCATCATGTCGACCAGCTCCTATCGGGCCGACGCGGGCACTGTGCAGGGCAATCTCGACATCGCCCGCTTCATCACCACGCCCAAAGGCGAGATCGCAGGCAAGGTGCTGCTGGTCGACGACCTGGCCGATTCTGGCCAGACGCTGAAGGCGGTGATCCATCAGCTCAAAAACAACTACGCCCCGATCACCGAGTTGCGCAGCGCCGTGATCTGGACCAAGGGTGTGTCTAGCTTCCAGCCCGATTACTCGGTGGAACTGCTGCCCACCAACCCGTGGATTCACCAGCCCTTCGAGGGCTACGACTCGCTGTCGCCTGCGCAGTTGATGGCGAAGTGGAAGTTCTGATCAGCCCCCACGCTTTTCACTTCGTGTAATGCGCTGCCCCCCGAGGGGGCGCATTTTTCCTCGGGGCGGCCCTTCGGAAAAATATGGTCCCCACGGTCGCTCACTGCGTGTAGCTCCCTGCCCCCCGAGCGGGCCGCCCGCCTGTGGCCCGGCGAAGCCGGTTCCACGGCTCCGCTTGCGAAAGACAGTGCCTCCGCAGTCGCCTTAATGGCCTCCGTTAGTGCTGAGGTACGGAGACGCGGGCTTGCCGTTAATATTCATGGATGACCGACCCATCCACGCATCTGATTCATCATCCTTACAAGCCGCCTGCAGGCTTTGACGCGATTCCACCCGGGGTTTACAAGGCGTCCACGATCGCATTTCCCACGGTGCATGCGCTTCGCAACCGTGACTGGAAGCACAAGACTGGCTACACCTACGGCCTGCATGGCACGCCGACCACGTTCACACTGGAAGAGCGTATTGCCACGCTGGAAGGCGGCAAGCATTGCACGCTGGTGCCCAGTGGTCTGGCGGCGGTGGTGCTGGTCGACATGGCGTTTTTGAAGGTGGGTGACGAGCTGCTGATTCCGGACAACGCCTACGGTCCGAACAAGGCCTTTGCCACCAATGAGCTCCAAGGCTGGGGCGTGAGTTTCCAGTACTACGACCCGATGAATCCGGCGGACCTGGCTGCCAAATTGAATCCCAAAACCCGTCTTGTCTGGCTGGAAGCGCCAGGCTCCATCACGATGGAGTTTCCCGACATGCAGGCGCTGGTGGCCGCAGTCAAAACGCACAACGCGTCGGCGCAGGCGCATCCGCAAGGCACGGTGACAGCGCTCGACAACACCTGGGGCGCGGGCATTGCCTTCAACGCCTTCGCGCTGGGGGCGGATGTGTCGATTCAGGCGCTGACCAAGTATCCCAGCGGCGGAGCCGACGTGCTGATGGGCTCGGTGGTGACGCGGGACGAGGCGCTGCATCACCTCATTCACTTTTGCCACATGCGGGTCGGCTATGGGGTCAGCGGCAATGACGCTGAGTTTGTGCTGCGCGGCCTGAACAGCATTCACATGCGTTACGGCGCGCAGGATGCCGCCACGCGCGCGTTGGCCGTCTGGATGCAGAGCCAGCCGCAGGTGGCGGCCGTTTTGCACCCGGCCTTGCCGGGCTCGCCCGGTCATGTGTTTTGGCAACGCGATTGCAGCGCCGCAGCGTGTCTCTTCAGTGCGGTGTTCAAGCCTGAACTCTCGCAGGCTCAGGTGGATCAGTTCTGCAACAGCCTGCAGCTCTTCAAACTGGGTTACAGCTGGGCCGGGCCAATGAGTTTGTGCGCGCCCTACGACGTGCCCTCGATTCGCACCACTGCGTGGCCGCACAAGGGCGGACTGGTGCGGTTTTCGGTGGGTTTTGAGGCGGTTGCCGACCTGCAGGCTGACCTCCAGCAGGCCCTGCAAGAGATGTGAGGTGGTGGTGTGCGGCCACCCCGGGCGATGCAGTACAGTAAGGGTTACTTATTCACGAAAGCGACGCTGTGGCAACTCCCAATTACTCCTATGAAAAGCGCCAGAAGGAGCTCGCGAAAAAGCGCAAAAAAGAAGAGAAGCTGAAGCGCAAGGCCGAAGGAAAGCCCGACGATGCGGCGGATGAGGGGTCTGGCGAGACCGACACCGATACAGGAATGCCGGGCACCCCGCCTGCTGACCCTGCTGCCTGACACACTGGTTCAACCGTTCCGGAATTTCCCCGCCGTCCCGGCCTCACCGTTCGTCGGGGAGCCGGGATTCTTTATTCCATCAGTGTTTTTGCCAGTGCGCTCATTGCCGCCACACTGCGGTCACGCGGGGCGATGACCTTGGCGCTGGCATACTGCGCAAAATTGCGGCGTATGGATTGAAGGTACACCGGGTCGTAGTGCTTGACCAGCAGCTCCTGCACCACAGAAGCCACGTCGCCAGCCTGGGCGCGGGTTTGCCAGTCGTGCACGGTTTCCTTGCCGCGCGCTTCGGTCAGTGCGCCCAGCCGCTCGCAGAAAAAATCGATGTCTTTCACGAAAAAGTCGTAGTCTTCCAGCAGCAGGGCGACGCGCTCGCTTTCCGGCAAGTCCAGCTGAAGGCACGGACTGGCCCGCATCACTTGAATCAGCCCTTCGGGGATGGTGACGTTGCCCACCTTCTTGCTCTCGCTTTCGATGTACACCGGCCGGGCCGGGTCAAAGCTGCGCAAGGCCGCCCAGATCAGGGTGTCAAAGGCTTTTTGGCTGGGTTGGGGCAGGCCGGGAATCATGCCCAGTACTGAGCTCCGGTGGTTGGCCAGCTCTTCCAGATCCAGCACTTGTGCGCCTTCGGCTCGCAGCGCCTGTAGCAGGCGGGTTTTGCCTGAGCCGGTAGTGCCGCAGATCACGCGGTACTGAAACCGGCTCGCCAGCGTCGGTAGGTCGGCTACCAGCGCAGCGCGGAACGCCTTGTAGCCGCCGTCCACCAGGGTGACTTTGAAGCCGATCTGGTCCAGGATCAGCGCCAGCGATCCGCTGCGCTTGCCACCGCGCCAGCAATACACCAGCGGTTGCCATTCGCGCGGCTTGTCGAGCACTTCACGCTGAATGTGCGCGGCGATGTTTTTGGCCACCAGTGCCGCGCCCAGCTTCTTCGCTTCAAAGGCGCTGATCTGCTTGTACTGCGTGCCGACGATTTTGCGCTCGTCGTCGTGCAGACTGGGCCAGTTCACGGCACCGGGCAGATGGTCTTCGGCGTACTCGCCCTCGCTGCGGGCGTCGATGATGGCAGAGAAACTGTGCAGCTGGCCGAGGGCCTCGTCTGCGGAAATCCGGTCCAGGCTCACTTGATCAGCTTTTTCAGTTCAGGCCACACATTGGCCAGCATCCGGGCCTGTGACTTTTCGTTGGGGTGGATGCGGTCGGCCTGAAAGTTCGCAGCAGAATCGTCCACGTCGGCAATGCCCTTGAGAAAAAACGGGACCACGGCCACTTTCTCCGCGCGGGCGATCTTGGCAAATAGGCCTGCAAAAGCGCTGGTGTAGGCGCTGCCGTAGTTGGGCGGCACCTGCATGCCGACCAGCAGCACCCTGGCGCCCGCTTTCTTGGCCGCTTGCGTCATCGCGCTCAGGTTTTGCTCCGTCATGTCGAGCGGCAGGCCGCGCAGCGCGTCATTGCCGCCGAGTTCGATCACCACCACTGATGGTTTGTGCTGCGACAACAGGGCCGGCAGGCGGGAGCGACCACCCGAAGTGGTGTCGCCGCTGATGCTGGCATTAACCACTTTGGCGCGGGTTTTCGTCTCGGCCAGTTGCTTCTCGAGCAGCTGGACCCAGCCGGTGCCGCGGCGCAGGCCATACTCTGCGCTGAGGGAGTCACCCACAATCAGAACGGTGCCTGGCGCTGCAGCCTGAGCCGGTGCCTGCGCCCACGTCCCCGTCGCGACACCGGTCAGCATCGCCAGCACCATGCCCGACAGCCACAGTGCCCTTCGGGCCACGCCGGACTTTGCGTACTGGACATCGCGTGCCGGCAGGGGCTTGTTAAAGTCAGAATCTGTCATATCTTTTGGCCTGGTTCCCGCTTCATTTCGGTATCGTTAACGTTTACACAGAAGGCTGGCATGTTTGACCCTGCGATTTCTGCCCCCGGCGCACCCATTGCATCTGTTGCAACTGCGCCTGCCTCTTCAATTATTTCCGTTGAGCACGTTTTCAAGTCGGTCACTGACTCGACCGGCGCATTGACCATTCTGCGCGATATCCATTTTTCGCTGGCACCGAAGGAAACAGCCGCCATTGTCGGTGCTTCTGGTTCCGGCAAGAGCACCTTGTTATCCATCATTGCCGGGTTGGACACACCGACGCAGGGCACGGTGCGACTTGCAGGGCAGGATCTTTTCGCCCTCAGCGAGGATGACCGCGCTGCGCTGCGGGCGCAGCAGGTGGGCTTTGTATTCCAGAGCTTTCAGCTGATGGGTAATCTCACGGCACTGGAAAACGTGATGCTGCCGCTGGAATTGTCAGGCGCACGCAATGCCCGCGCACAGGCGACCGAAATGCTGGGCCGGGTCGGGCTGGGTGAGCGACTGGGTCATTACCCCAAGGTGCTCTCGGGCGGGGAGCAGCAGCGGGTGGCGCTGGCGCGCGCTTTTGTGGTCCAGCCGGCGGTACTCTTGGCCGATGAGCCCACCGGCAGCCTGGATTTCGCTACCGGCGAAACCGTGATGTCGCTGATGTTCGATCTCAACCGGGAACTGGGCACCACGCTGGTTCTGGTCACGCACGACCGGGCCATCGCAGCGCGCTGCGAACGTCGCATCACCATCGAGGCGGGTCAAATCCGGGCCGAATCGGCCTGATCAAAGCGCGGCCGTCCGGCGCGGCTTGGCAAACTTCTGTTTCGCCAGCGCATCCGGAATGGCGGCCGACAGCACTTCGCGCAGACCGTCTGCCGTCCAGCTGCGCAGCAGGGCTTTTTTGACCAGCGCGCTGGCCAGTGGACCGATGGCTGCGGTGAGTTCGGCTTCTATTGTTTCAACCACTTCTGGCGTGAGCGATGCCAGCGCCGCGAAAGATGCCGTGCGCTCAAAACCCGTCATGGTGACAGGCGCCGCCGCCGGCCGGTGGCGAGGATCCAGCACTTCGTAAATGTGGTGCGACCGCAGGTGTTTGTCCATGTGCACGCCCAGCTCGCGGAACAAGCCCTGGGCGTTGTCAGACAGGCTGCCGATCAGGTCGTGCAGCGCGCGCGTGATGACGATCTGGTTGGGGCGCGCAAAGTCCGTGATGCGCTGGGCCACATTGGCGCCATCGCCCAGCACCAGGGTCTTGCCGTCATCGCCGGTCTGCAGTCGGATCGGCCCCAGATGCAGGCCGATGCGAAGCGCCAGTGCGTGGCCGCCGCGCTGCAGCAGTTCGCGCAGGCGCAGTGCGGATTCCAGCGCATCCTCCGGGTCTTCGACAAAGCACATGATCATGCCGCCGGGCGTGCTCATGCGCAGGTGAGACGAGCTCTGCAGGGTCTGCGTGCAGGCATCGGCACAATCCTGCAAAAGCGCCTGCAGGGCCACCTGCCTGCCGGCGTCGGCATTGCCGTCGCTCACGATGCTGAGGGCCAGCAAAGTGCCCAGCACAGACCGGTAACGACTTTTCTCGCCCGGCGCGCTGCGTGACAGGTCTTGTGTGGCGCTCTGCTGCATTGATGCGGCTGCGGACGTTTGCAGCGCCGACATGCTCTGGGTTCGGCTCAGGTCTGTCGCCTCCAGGGCCTGCAGCAGTTCGGTCACGTCCTGAGGCCGGCGTCCGGGTTCGATGTCCAGGCACTGGTCAATGGCCCGCAGAAGCGGCTCGCCGTAGACCAGCCGGTTGCCCGCCTGCACTGCGCGAGGCAGCACGTCGCCCTGAAGTCTTGCGGCTGCATCGGTGGGCGTGTTGCCTGTGGCCAGCCAGTACATCAGCGCGCCCAGTCCGTAGATGTCCGTCCACGGACCGGTGGGGTGGCCAGAGCCGCATTGCTCTGGTGCCGTGAACCCGGAGGAGGGGCCCTGTGCGCCGCGATGCGATGAGGGCAGCGTGAGCAGGCACGGGGAACCATCCACCCGCATCCGCACGGTTTCGGGGCCAATGCCCTGATGCAGCAAGTCTGCCGAGTGAAGGGCCGCCAAAGCCTCCAGTACCGGCCAGACTGTTCTCAGCAGGGTCGGGCGGTCTAGCGGGGGCTGTCGCACCCGCCAGCGGTCCAGCGTATCGCCGTCCTCATGCTGGACGGCGACATAGACGCTGCCATGGCGCCGCTCCTGGCGCAGCGTTCGGGTGATGCTGTCATGCTGCAGGGCGGCCAGTTTCTCTGCCTCTGTCGTGATGTGCTTCAGGCCTTCTTCGAAGGGCGCCAGGTCGTCCGGGCTGCGGATCAGCACTGAGCCGTCGGCCTGGCGAGAAGAGTGGGCCGCCGGGAAGAACTCCTGCAGCAGCACGGTTTGCCCCAGCACAGCATCCTGTGCCAGATAAAGGATGTCGGCATGGCCCAGCCCCAGCACCTGTTCAATCCGCCAGTCCCCCACCGGGTGCCCGGGCCGCAGCGCATCGGACTTTGGCCGCGCAAAGCCGGCCGCAGCATCGGCCACGCGAACCCGCCCGCCGGTGGCGACTGGCAAGGTCTGCGTCTTGTCGTAGGAGTGCGTCATGAGTGCTGGGTGTGCTGCTGCCCGCAATGCGTCGGCAATGGATCCTTGAAGAATTCGTCCAATGTAATACATTTTGTTACTAATTCGAAGCGGTCTGTGCGGGGAATGCTTGCGGCCACCTGAAGGGTTTCGGTCTGCGGCAGCAGCCCGGGCCGTGCAGGGATAATCAGGCGATGGCTTCCTCCCCCAAAGTGCTTTTCGGTTTTCATGCGGTCGGTGTTCGCATCAAGACGGACCCCCAGTCTGTCCTGGAGGTGTTTTTTGACGCCTCACGGCGCGATGCCCGCATGCGTCAGTTCACCGACCGGGCCCGCGAGGCAGGTGTGCGCCTGATCGAGTCCGACGGTCTGCGTCTGGCCAAAATGTGTGGCAGCCATGGTCATCAGGGCGTGGTGGCGCGGGTCGACGCGGTGGCGCAGGTGAAATCGCTGGACGAATTGCTGGAACAACTGGAAGAGGCGGGCGTCGCCAGTCCGCTGCTGCTGGTGCTCGATGGCGTGACCGATCCACACAACCTGGGCGCCTGTCTGCGCGTGGCCGATGGTGCGGGCGCCCATGCCGTGATTGCGCCCAAGGACCATGCGGCAGGCATCAACGCCACCGTGGCCAAGGTGGCCAGCGGCGCGGCCGAGACCATGCCGTACTTCATGGTCACCAACCTGGCCCGTACGCTGGGCGAGCTGAAGGAACGCAACATCTGGTGCATCGGTACCAGCGACGATGCCGAGAAAACCATTTACGACGTGGACCTGAAAGGCCCGGTGGCGCTGGTGCTGGGCGCAGAAGGCGAAGGCATGCGCCAGCTCACCCGCAAGACCTGCGACGAGCTGGTGAGCATTCCGATGCAGGGCGCGGTAGAAAGCCTCAATGTGTCGGTGGCCAGCGGTGTTTGCCTGTACGAAGCCCTGCGGCAACGACGCAGCGCCGGTTAGGCAAAAGCGCAGGGCCAGCCGGGCACAGGCCAGCGCATCAGGCCACGGCCTTGGCCAGCATCAGGTAGAGCGGAATGCCCACCAGCAGATTGAACGGGAAGGTGATGGCCAGCGCGGCGGTAATCGACAGTGCCGCATTGGCCTCTGGCACCGCAATGCGCATGGCTGTTGGCGCTGCAATGTAGCTGGCGCTGGCGGCCAGCGTGGCCAGCAGCGCAATGCCGCCGACGCTCAGCCCCAGCAGTCTGCCCACCAGCGCACCGGCGAGTGCCAGTGCCAGTGGCGCCACCACGGCAAAGGCCACCAGCTTCAGGCCGTGGAGTCGCACCTCACCGGCGCGTGCGCCCACCACCAGGCCGAGCTCGAGAAGAAACAGCGCAAGCACACCCTTGAAAGGATCCATGAACACGGCTTTCAGCGGGGCCATGCCGACCTCGCCGATCGCTGCACCAATCGCAAGACCGCCCACCAGCAGCAACACCGACTTGCCCAGAAACACGTCGTGGGCGAGCGCCTTCCAGTTGGCTGCCCGGCCCGGTTGGGACCAGCGCGCCAGAAAGATGGCCGCGACCAGCCCGGGTGCCTCCATGAGGGCGACCCACAGCGCGGCATGGGACTCGTGTTCAACACCCGCCTTGAGCAGGTAAGACCCCGCCACGGCAAAGGTGACCACGCTGACAGAACCGTAATGGCCAGCCAGCGAGGCGCTGTCAGCGGCTGAGAAGCGCAGCAGCCTCAGCACAGGCACCAGCACAAAGGGAATGGCGAATCCAAGGCCGAGACAGGCCAGCACTTGCGGCGCCAGTTCGGCCAGGGGCTGCCGGCTCAGCTCCACGCCGCCTTTCAGGCCAATGGCCAGCAGCAGATAGAACGACAGCATGTCGTACAGGCCGTCGGGCAAACGCAGTTCGCTGCGCACCAGGCGCGCCACCAGGCCGAGCACAAAGAAAAAGACGAGCGGATCCGTCACGGCGATCCTCCTTCCGGGATATTGTTATGTGTTTTGTTTTTCCGGCGCGAGATGTCCTGCTTCCCTCTGTTCATCCCTCTTGGCCGGCGAGCACTACTTTAGAAGTTCTGAACTTACAAGTAAATCCGAATTTAAAATCGTTAAAGTTCGAATAAATCGAATAATTAAACGGGGTAATCAAAAAGCCTTCTGTCGACATTTGCGAGACGAAGCCCGGGACGACGGCATGTGTGTAGTAGTGGGGCAAGGATTGAAATCAGATGAACTACAAACACCTTCACTACTTCTGGACCGTGGTTCACACCGGCAGCATTGCGAGGGCCAGCGAGCAGCTGCACCTGACGCCGCAAACGCTGAGCAGTCAGATCAAGCAGCTGGAGGCGCGCATGGGGCAGTCCTTGTTACGCAAGGCGGGCAGGGGACTGGAGCCCACCGAAGCGGGCAGACTCGTCATGCAATACGCCGACGGGATTTTTGCGCTCGGGGGTGAGCTGGAGGTCGCGCTGCGCAATGGAAAGGACGGCAGGCAGACCGCGCTGTTCCGGGTCGGTATCACCGATTCCGTGCCCAAGTCGGTGGCCTACCGGGTTGTCGAGCCGGGCATCCGTGCAGAACCGTTGCCACGCCTGGCATGCACCCAGGGAAAGCTCAGTTCATTGCTGGCGGAACTGGCCGTGCACCGTCTGGACCTGGTGATCTCAGAGGTGCCGGTGCCGGCCAATCTGAGCGTGCGCCTGTTCAGCCATGCACTGGGGCAGACCAGCGTCAGTTTTTTTGTCTCGCCCGCTGTGCTCAAGAAAGAAGGGCTGCTCCTGCGCGACGCCCGCAAGCGGTTCCCGGCCAGTCTGCAGACGCTGCCGCTGTTGCTGCCGGGCGCGGAGTCGGCCCTTCGTGGGCGTCTGGAGGGCTGGCTGGTATCGCATGGGCTGGCGCCGCAGGTGAGCGGCGAGTTCAACGACAGCGCGCTGATGAAACACTTTGGCCGCGAAGGGCTGGGTGTTTTCGCTGCACCCACCGTGCTGGAGGCGGAAATCTGCCATCAGTACGGCGTGGTGTCGATGGGTGCTGCGCCGGATTTGCGCGAAGAGTTTTACGCCATTTCCATCGAGCGGCGCATACGCCACCCGGCGATTGCGGCGATCACTGCGTTTGCGCGCAACGAGCTGTTCCACTGACTGGCCTTGCCCACTGGTGCAGGCCGTCAGCTCAGGCTTTCAGATGAGCCCGTGCCAGCCCAGCACGGCACCGGCGCCCAGAAGCCACAGCAGGTGGATGCGTGTGCGCCAGACAATCAGCGCCGTGACGGCTGTGACCAGCCAGATCGGCCAATCTTTCCAGCCGCTGCCGTTGGCTGTGGAGAGAATCCAGCTGGTGGCAATCAGCAGCGCCACCACCACCGGCCCCATGCCCTGCTTGAAGGCCCGCACCGCCCGCAGCTCGCGGTTGCGGTGGCCCCAGCGCGCAGCGGTGTAGGTGAGGGTGGTGCTCGGAATCAGGATACCCAGCATGGTGCAGAAAACGCCCAGCAAGCCGGTCAGCATGCCGCCGGCGTTGACGCCGACATTCCAGCCGAGCAGCGCAATGAACAGGACATTCGGGCCGGGGGCAGACTGGGCAATCGCAATCGACGCGTTGAACTGTGCATCGGTCAACCAGTGTTGTTCTTCGACCAGATAGCGGTGCATGTCAGGCGCCGTGCTGATGGCGCCGCCCACCGACAGCAGCGAGAGGGACAGGTAGTGCAGAAAAAGGTCCAGCCACTCGGCGGCGCCAAACACCAGTGAGGGAGGTGCTGTCATGGCTTGAGCCGCCTGAAAGCCAGCACGCACGACATTCCACCCAAGCCGATGAGCACATAGGCCAATGGCAGGCGCAGCAGTGCAATCGCGCAGAACACCACCACGCCGATGGCAGCGCACAGGCGCAGCCCGAGCACGTTTTTTTGCAGCGCCCCGAAGAGCTTCAAGCCGGTTGCCGCGATCAACCCGGCCGCCACCGCCGCCATGCCGCGCAGCGCACCGGCGACGCCCGGATGGCTGGCCACCTGCGCATAGACCAGCGCGAGGATGAGCACCAGCAACAGGGGCACGGTCAGCATGCCGGCCAGTGCAGCCATCGCACCCTTGAGGCCAAAGTACCGGCCGCCCACCATCAGCGACAGATTGACGACGTTCGGGCCTGGCATCACCTGTGCCACGGCCCAGTCTTCAATGAATTCCTCGCGTGTCATCCAGCGTTTTTTCTCGACCAGCTCGCGCTGCACCACCGCCAGGACACCGCCAAAACCCTGCAGCGCCAGCAGGGTGAACGAAACAAACAGATCGGTGAGCGATTGGGGGCGCGGGCGCTCTTCCGCCTGCGCGGTCGGTTCGGAATTCATATGTGTAATTATCGCCGCTGTCTCTGCCAATGAGGGCTGCGCGCCGGTGCCATCAGGCTCAGGCAGGCTGGGGCTGTCCCGGCAGGGTAAAGAAGAACGCAGCCCCTTTGCCAGGTGCCGATTCGGCCCGTATGTGCCCGCCGTGACGTTCAATCACCTTCCTTGCAATCGCCAGGCCCATGCCCATGCCGGGGAACTCGTCGGGCCCATGCACGCGCTGGAATGCGCCGAACAGCTTGTCGGCCCGGGCCATGTCAAAACCGGCGCCCTGATCGCGAACCACATACACCGTGTTGCCCGCCGCATCAGGTTCAGGTTCGCGCTCAAAGCGGATGTCGGTGACGGCCGTGCCTGCGCTGAACTTCCACGCGTTGTCGAGCAGGTATTCCAGTGCTGCCGAGAGAAGCCGTGTGTCCCCTTGCACCACCATGCCGTCAGCAATCGACAGCCGGGACTGGCGCGCGGGGTCCGTTGCCTGCAGCCGGGTGATGATGGCTTGCGCGGTGGCGCTAAGATCCACCGCTTCGTTTTTCATGGGCGAATGCGCGGCACGGGAGAGCACCAGCAGTGCGTCGATCAACTGCGCCATCTGTTTCACACCAGACTTGATGCGGGTGGCGTAGGTGCGGGGTCGCTCCGCGCCTTCTGCGGGCAAGGCCCGTTCCAGCAACTGCGTGAAGCCGTCAATGGTGTTCAGTGGACCCCGAAAGTCGTGCGACACGGTGTACAGCAATGACAGCATCTCCTGCTGCGCTGCGGCAAGCTCGGCGGCTGTCCGTGTCGCCTGCATCTTCAGCGCCGCGTGGCGCAGTTGCAGTTCCTGGTGCGCGGCCTGCAGGCTCTGCAGCTGCTGCATCAGCTCACCCGAAGGCGCAATCACGCCTGACCGCTGGAGCGGGTCTGCTGCGTGGTACGAATCGGAGTGGGTATCGGCCATGGGGGTGGGGATTGGCTGCGGCGGACGCAAGTGGCCGGGTGCGGCAGGATTGCCTTTCGTTTCCATATTAAACGACCTCGCAAGCCAGCCCAACAGCTATTTTGGTGACGCACAGTCACAACGAAAAGTATCAGCTGGCCGATGTCTCAAGGGAGGGCTCTCCACGGTCTGTGCCACTGGCGACCCTGCCATCGGCCGTACCTTTGAAGCGTTCACCAGCAGCCGGTCTGCCACCGCGCCAAAATAGTGCTTTATCGCATTGACCTGTCGTCAGTCCCCCTTGCTGGAACGAACCCATGACCACCACCCTCAAGATTGATTTTGTTTCCGATGTGTCGTGCCCCTGGTGTGTCATCGGCCTGAAAGCACTGGACCAGGCATTGGCCCGCGTTGGTGACGTGGTGCAGGCCGAGCTGCACTTCCAGCCCTTTGAGCTGAATCCGCAGATGGGGCCGCAGGGCCAGGAGATCACCGAGCATCTGACGGCGAAATACAGCATCTCGGTCGAGCAGGCGAACATCAATCGCGACCGCATCCGTGACCGTGGCGCTGAACTCGGCTTCAAGTTCAGCGGACCCGACGAGCCGGGCGGGGGCCGCAGCCGCGTCTACAACACCTTCGATGCGCACCGGCTTCTGCACTGGGCTGAACTGAAAGGGCCCGCACCGCAGAAGGCGCTGAAGGAAGCACTGTTCACCGCGTACTTCACAGACGGCCAAAGCCCGGCCGCGCACGACGTGCTGGTTGCCGCGGCGGTGAAAGCCGGCCTGGATGCAATCGAAGCGCGCGGAGTGCTTGAGTCAGGCGCGTACGCCGAAGAGGTGCGCGAACGGGAGGCGTTTTACCTGCAGCATGGCATCCACTCGGTGCCAGCCGTCATCATCAATGACCGGCATCTGATTTCGGGCGGACAACCACCCGAGGTGTTCGAGCAGGCCTTGCGGAAAATTGCCGCTGAGGCCTGAGGGGCTGCAGTCCGGCTGCTGATGCTGTGAATGACGGCGTGCGAGGCTCGCCGGTGTTTACCGATTGCCAGACTTGCAATCGAGCTGCGCGTCAAACTGACGCCCGCCTTCGACGTAGTCGCTGTCGGTGACCCGACAGCCTGACGCGCCCTCGATGGCGCGGCGCAGCTGGGCGGTGCCATCGGTGGTCTGCGGCAGAGACGTGGTTCGGTCTTGCGTCTGGGCGGTCCAGGTCCCCGCCGTCAGTGGTGCGACGATCACGGCAACACCATCGATCACCAGCGTACGGGCGCCCGCCTCCGGCGGGGAACTTGCGCACCCCGTCAATGCCGCCAGTGCGGTGAGCACCGTCAGTGTCAGGCATGCTGTCGCCGTGCGGATGGAGAGGCGCCGAACCGTATTGGTCACGCTGGAGTCCGCGCATTCGCGGCAGGCGCGCCGCTGACCGGGCTTGCCGCCTTCGGTTCTGGAATCTGTGAGGGGGGCTTGGGCAGCTTGGTGTCCGGGCAGCCGGCCAGCAGCAGCATGACCGGAATGCACAGAGCGGCCAGAAGATGTTTCATGGTGTGTCCTTTCACAACTTCATCACAACGCCAAAACGCTACATTGCGGCGAAGCCTTTGAAATATAGTCCGCACGCCAGCCCGATACCAGTGCCTGGCCCCAAGTGGCGGCAACGGCCTACAGGTCTGCGGTGCAGGAGCCGCATCGGGTTTGTCCTACGGCTGCTGCATCGGGTGCCCCAGACAATGGTTCTTCAACTCCGAGGACCTGACCATGCCGATTCGCCGCCACGCCACCTGCGCCCTGCTTGCAACCGTCGCCCTTTCAGGGCTTGCCTTCCTTGCCGGATGCGCCATGATGAAACCTGAGTCGAACCTCGTGACACTCACCACGCAGCTGCGGGGGGCCAACGAAGTCCCGCCGAACGCCAGTGCCGGTACGGGCACGGTGGATGCGATTTTTGACAAGAACACCAACCAGCTGCGCTGGAAGGTCAGCTATGCGGGCATGACCGGCCCGGCCACTGCGGCGCACTTTCACGGGCCTGCGGCGGTGGGTGCCAATGCCGGCGTGGCGCTCGGCTGGCCTTCACCCGTGCGCTCGCCGATGGACGGCAGCGCCACGCTGACGCCGGCTCAGGCGGCTGATCTCCTGGCCGGGCGCTGGTACGCCAACATCCACACGGCCACCCATCCGGGGGGTGAACTGCGCGGGCAGATGACAGTGCGCAACTGATTCTTCTGCCAGGTTGCATGCGGTCGCGTCCATCCCGAAAGGGGTGGGCGCGATTTTTCTTGTAGGTGTATCCGCCGAGAAAAGGCTAAGGCGTAACCGGTCCATCAGGTTGTGCAGGCATTGCGATTGATTTATAGTTGCGTGCGCAACCATCATCTGAATCGCCCTAAAGACCCTCTATGGTCACGTTATGGTCACACTCGACAGAACCCTGACTTACCGCCTGCACCTGCTGCACAAGCTGACCGATCAGGTCAGCCAGCGGGCCTACCTGAGCGGGACGGGACTTTCAATGAGCGATGGCCGCTGCCTGACGGCGGTCGGCAGCTTTGCGCCGCTCTCGGTGATGGATCTGGCGCAGAAGGCCAACCTGACCAAAGGGCAGGCCAGCCGTGCCGCGCAGTCGCTGGTGGATCAGCTGCTGGTGCGCAAGGTGGCCAGCCCGACCGATGGCCGTGGCGTGGTGCTCACGCTCACGCCCAGGGGCAGGGTGGTGTGGCGCCGCGCGATGCAGGTGGTCGCGCAGCGCAATGAGGAAATTTTTGGAGTGCTCGGTGTCACTGAAAAAAAGCAGCTGAGCAGCATCCTGGATCGCCTGATTGCGCAGGCCCGGCTGGGCGGCGGTGATGGGCTGGAAGCGACAGGCGAATGACAACGCCACGGAGACACAACATGACACAGCAACCCATTTCATACCAGTCTGGCTTTGGCAATGAATTCGCCAGTGAGGCTGTTGCTGGCGCCTTACCGCAGGGGCGCAATAGCCCCCAGCGGGCCCCGCATGGTCTTTACGCTGAACTGCTCTCGGGTACCGCCTTCACCGCGCCACGCGCCGACAACCGCCGCACCTGGATGTACCGTCGCCAGCCATCCGTGGTTGCCGGTGCTTACAAGGCTCATTCGCAGCCGCTGTGGACCACCGGTGCAGCCGGTGGTGTGGCGACGCCGCCAGAGCCTTTGCGCTGGCACCCGTTCGCAGTGCCTGAGCAGCCGCTTGATTTTGTGGACGGCCTGCGCACGCTGGCCGCCAATGGTGATGCCGACATGCAGACCGGCATGGCAGCGCTGTTGTATCTGGCCAACCAGTCGATGACGCGGCGGGCGCTGGTCAACAGCGACGGCGAGATGCTGCTGGTGCCCCAGCAGGGCCGGCTGGTGCTGACCACGGAGCTGGGCGTGCTCGAAGTCCGGCCCGGCGAGATCGCTTTGGTGCCGCGCGGCATGGCCTTCAGCGTGGGTTTGCTCGACGGACCGTCACGCGGCTACGTCTGCGAGAACTACGGCGCCCACTTTCGCCTGCCGGAGCTGGGCCCCATCGGCTCCAATGGTCTCGCCAATGCGCGGGATTTTCTGGCACCAGTGGCCGCTTTTGATGCAGACAGCGACGGCGCTGCAACCGGGCAAGGTGTTGAGCTGATCAAAAAATACGGGGGGCGGCTCTGGTCGGGTACCCAGCCGCACGGCCCGTTCAATGTGGTGGCTTGGCACGGCAATCTGGTGCCCTGCAAGTACGACACCGCGAATTTCATGGTGATTGGCTCCATCAGCCATGACCATCCGGACCCGTCGATCTTCACCGTGCTCACGTCGCCGTCGGACACTGCGGGCACGGCCAACTGCGACTTTGTCATCTTCCCGCCCCGCTGGATGGTGGCTGAAGACACGTTCCGCCCGCCCTGGTACCACCGCAATGTGATGAGCGAGTTCATGGGACTGGTGCATGGCCAGTACGACGCCAAGCCCGAAGGTTTCAGGCCTGGGGGGGCGTCGCTGCACAACTGCATGGTGCCGCACGGCCCGGACACGGAAGCCTTCGAGAAAGCCAGCCAGGCCGTGTTGGCGCCCCAGAAGCTCGACAACACGCTGGCCTTCATGTTCGAAAGCCGCTACCGCTTTGTCCCCACCGCGTTCGCGATGCAGGACGATTTGCTGGACAGGGGATATGCGAACTGCTGGCAGGGTTTGAGGGACACATTCACGCGTGATTCGCGCTGAATCCGACAGTGCAGGTCTTCCTACCAGCCAATCGAAGGGCTAATGGCCTGAAAAAGCGGGAAAAACGGGGTGCAACCTTACAATCAAGGGTTACCCCTGATCGCCATGAACGCCCCTGTTGACGTCTCCTTCTTTGCACGCGCCGCCAAGCCGCTGACCAGTTATCGCAAGTACTGGGCGGCCCGTTTCGGCACGGCCAAGTTTTTGCCCATGAGTCGGGCAGAGATGGATGTGCTCGGCTGGGACAGCTGCGACATCATCATCGTCACCGGCGACGCCTATGTGGACCACCCCAGCTTTGGCATGGCGGTGATCGGCCGCATGCTGGAAGCGCAGGGTTTTCGCGTCGGCATCATCGCGCAGCCGGACTGGCAGAGCGCCGACCCGTTCAAGGTGCTGGGCAAGCCCAACCTGTTCTTCGGCGTGACGGCCGGCAACATGGATTCGATGATCAACCGCTACACGGCGGACCACAAGATCCGCAGCGACGACGCCTACACGCCGGGCGACGTGGGTGGCAAGCGGCCAGACCGCGCAGCCATCGTGTACTCGCAGCGCTGCCGCGAGGCCTACAAGGACGTTCCCATCGTGCTGGGCGGCATTGAAGGCTCGCTGCGCCGCATCGCGCATTACGACTACTGGTCCGACAAGGTGCGCCGCTCCATCGTGGTGGACGCCAAGTGCGACTTGCTGCTTTACGGCAACGCCGAACGGGCGATTGTCGAGATCGCCCACCGTCTGGCCGCCAAGGAGCCGGTGACGCAGATCACCGACGTGCGTGGCACCGCCTTCATTCGCCGCAGTGGCGATGAAACGGCCCAAGGCTGGTTCGAAATCGACTCCACCAGTGTGGACACGCCGGGCCGGGTCGAGGCGCACGTCAACCCCTACCTGATGATTTCCGAGCAGGCGCGCGAGCAGGGTGCTACTTGTGCCCGTGAGGAAGAGGCTGAGGAGGTGGCTGCACAGGCTGAGTCCGCCGCAACGGCGAAGGCCAATCCGGCCATCAAGCCGTTGACTTTTGTCCCCAACCCCAGCCTGCCATCCACTGTGCAAACCGCACAGGGCAGGGTGAAGGTGCCGCCACGCGACCGCTCGGTGATCCGTCTGCCGTCCTACGAGCAGGTCAAGAGTGACCCGGTGCTTTACGCCCACGCCAACCGCGTGCTGCACCTGGAAACCAACCCCGGCAACGCCCGCGCACTGGTGCAGGCGCATGGCGAAGGCGCCACGGCGCGCGACGTGTGGATCACACCGCCACCGATTCCGCTGACCACGGAAGAGATGGACTACGTGTTCGATCTGCCGTATGCCCGCTCGCCGCATCCGACCTATGCCGACGAGAACGGCAGCCACGACCACGCCACCAAGATTCCGGCGTGGGAGATGATCCGCTTTTCGGTCAACATCATGCGTGGCTGCTTTGGCGGCTGCACCTTCTGCTCCATCACCGAGCACGAAGGCCGCATCATCCAGAGCCGGTCTGAGGATTCCGTGATCCGCGAGATTGAAGCCATCCGCGACAACGTCAAAGGGTTCACCGGCGCCATTTCAGACCTGGGTGGCCCAACGGCCAACATGTACCGCATCGGCTGCAAGACGCCAGAGATCGAGGCCGCCTGCCGCAAGCCCAGCTGCGTGTACCCGGGCATCTGCCAGAACCTGAATACCAACCACAACCCGCTCATCAAGATGTACCGCCGCGCACGTGCGCTCAAGGGCATCAAGAAGATTCTCATCAGCTCTGGCCTGCGCTACGACCTGGCCGTGCAAAGCCCCGAGTACGTGAAAGAGCTGGTCACCCACCATGTGGGTGGCTACCTGAAGATCGCGCCCGAGCACACCGAGCAGGGCCCGCTCACCAAGATGATGAAGCCGGGCATCGGCAGCTATGACAAGTTCAAGCAGATGTTCGACAAGTACAGCGCCGAGGCGGGCAAGAAGCAGTTTCTGATTCCGTACTTCATCGCCGCTCACCCCGGCACCAGTGACGAAGACATGATGAACCTGGCTGTGTGGCTCAAGAAGAATGGTTTTCGCGCCGACCAGGTGCAGACCTTCTACCCCAGCCCGATGGCCACGGCGACGGCGATGTACCACACCCAGCGCAACCCGCTGCGCAAGATCACCCGCGACAGCGAGAAGGTGGACATCGTGCGCGGCGAGCGGCGCCGGCGTCTGCACAAGGCCTTTTTGCGCTACCACGACCCGAACAACTGGCCGGTGCTGCGTGAGGCATTGAAAGCCATGGGCCGGGCTGATCTGATCGGCAACGGCAAGCACCACCTCATTCCAACCTTCCAGCCGTTGACCGATGGCAGCTACCAGAGTGCACGGCGCAAGAACTCAACCACCGTGGCGCTGAAGACGACGGCGCCGGTCAAGGGCCGCATTCTGACGCAGCACACCGGTCTGCCGCCGCGCGACCACGGCGTGGGCAAGACGCCCGGCGCCGCCGGAAAAATGGCTGGCAAACCTGTTCGGAAGCCAGGCAATCCGGGTCAGTCGCGCTGAGTCGCTGCGGCTCTACCCCTTGTCAGGGGCGAGCGTGTGCAAGGGGATGTCGTGAGCCAGCGCCAGCGCATCCAGCTGCCGGCAGGTTTTGCCGGCCAGCCAGTCGGCGATGGCTTGATGGGTCTCGGGTTTCCACATGCTTTTCATGTCAGATGCTGTGAGTCCCGCGGCTTGGCACAGGCTGGCCGCGAAGTGGGGCTCGAGTGCAGCCAATGCCACGCGACCGTCCTTGCAGGCATAGACGCGGTAACCGGCGTGCCCACCGCCGACCGCAGCGCCAGCAGTGGTCAGGCCCCACTGGCGCGGCAGTGCGAGAAAGTTCGCTGCCGACGAGAGTGCAACTTCAAGATACACGCCTTTTTCATGGCTGCGCTGGTGTAACACCGCCTGCAGCACGGCTTCACTCGCCATCAATGACCCACCTATGTCGGCGTAGAGCGTGGCGGGCAGATCGAGCCCGGTGATGAGGTCGTTGGCCGCGAGATATGTCAGGTCATGGCCGGGCTCTTCGGCGGCCGCACCAGGGCTGCCGACGATGGCCACCTGGTTCAGTTTTGGGTACTGCTTGTGCAGCGCCTTCCAGGTGAGCCCAAGCTTGATCAGCGCCGAAGGGCGAAACGAGGTAAGCACGATATTGGCCCGAGCCAGTTGCCTGTGCAGCGCCTGCTGACCTTTGTCGGATTTCAGATCGGCAGTGATGACTTTCACGCCCTCATGCAGTGCTGCATAGGCCGCCGGGCTGTAGTGGCGCATCGGGTCGCCAGCCGGGGGCTCCAGCTTGATGCAGGTAGCGCCCATCTGCTGGCAGCGCATCAGCGCGGCGGGGCCGGGCAGGTTCAGCGCCAGGCTCAGTACGCGCAGGCCGCGCAGGGGTTTCAAGGCTTTCGGTGACTGTGTGGCGCGAGCGGGGGGGCTGGAGGGGGCAGGCGTGGCGGGCATGGCGGTGGGTGTCATGGCTGGGCGGGCACCGGCGGCGCCTGCAACCAATCCAATTTACCTGAAAACTACAGAGGCAGCCCGACGTAGTTTTCTGCCAGTGAGGTCGATGCGGCCTCGGAGTGGATCAGGTAATCCAGCTCGGCCTCCTGCACCTTTTGGCCGAAGCCGCCGTTGTCGGGAAACTTGTGCATCAACGAGGTGAACCACCACGAGAAGCGCACCGCCTTCCAGACCCGGCGCAGGCAGGTGTCGGAATAGGCATTGATGCCAGCTTCGCTTCCGGCGTAAAACTCGGTGATGGCGCGCGACAGGTAACGCACATCGCTCGCGGCGAGATTCAGGCCCTTGGCGCCAGTGGGCGGCACGATATGGGCCGCATCGCCCGCAAGAAACAGGCGGCCAAAGCGCATCGGCTCGGCCACAAAGCTGCGCAGCGGCGCAATGCTTTTTTCAATCGACGGCCCGGTGACGAGGCGCTCGGCCAGCTCGGGCGCGAGGCGGCGGCGCAGCTCGTCCCAGAACGCGCTGTCGCTCCAGTTCTCCACCTTGTCGTCCAGCGTGCACTGCACGTAGTAGCGGCTGCGGGTGTGGCTGCGCATGCTGCACAGCGCAAAGCCGCGCTCGTGGTTGGCATACACCAGCTCATGGGAGACGGGTGGCGTGTCGGACAGCACGCCCAGCCAACCGAAGGGGTAGACCTTTTCAAAAGTTTTCAGTGCGCCCGCTGGCACGCTGGCCCGGCTCACGCCGTGGTAGCCATCGCAGCCGGCGATGAAGTCGCATTCGACCTCATGCGTCACACCGTGCTGCACATAGCGCACCTTGGGATGCGGCGTGTCGAAGTCGTGCACGCTCACGTTGTCTGCTTCGTAGACCGTCGCCAGACCCTCGCGGGCGCGGGCGTCCATCAGGTCTTTGGTGACCTCGGTCTGACCGTACACCATGACCTGCTTGCCGCCGGTGAGATGTTGCAGGTCGATGCGGTGGTGTGCGCCACCGAATCCGAGTGCAAAGCCGCCGTGGACCAGGCCTTCCCGGCGCATGCGTTCGCCCACGCCAGCCTCGTCCAGCAGATCGGTGGTGCCTTGCTCCAGCACGCCGGCACGAATGCGCCCCAGCACATAGGCCTGGCTGCGTTGCTCGATGAGGAGGGCGTCAATGCCGGCTTTAAACAGCAATTGGCCGAGCAGATGTCCGGCGGGGCCTCCGCCAATGATGGCGACCTGTACGCGCATGGTGTGTCTCTGTCTGTGTGCTTGAATTGTTCGGGGCCGCAGCTGATGGCTGCACTGTTTGGTGCGGCCTAGACGACACAGCTTAGGTGGTGCCGAATCGGGGCGCCAGCGGTTGCCCACTGTTTTTCATCACCTTTGCGCGATGACCATTTGGCTTGTGCGATGATCGCGCAATGTCCGCGCCACGACTCAATACCACCGCCAGCCCCTTCCCGATTGCAAAGGCCGACCGGATTGAAGGCATGGCCAAAGGCATGGCGGTGCTGGAGAGTTTTGACACCCAGCGCCAGCGGCTCAACGCCACCCTGGCCGCCGAACGTGCCGGTATCACCCGGGCGGCTGCGCGGCGGCATTTGCTGACGCTGACGCATCTGGGCTACCTAGAGACCGACGGCAGCTATTTCTGGCTGGCTCCCAAGGTGCTGCGGTTTTCCGGCAGCTACCTCGCCACCGCGCGTTTGCCGCGCGCGGTGCAGCCCACGCTGAACCGGCTGGCGGCGCAAACCCAGGAGTCGTTCTCAGTGGCCGTGCTCGATGGCGATGAAGTGGTCATCATCGGGCGCAGTGGTTACGAGTGGCGGGCGGTGGCCGACGGCACAGGCCCGGCGCGGGTGCTGGCTTATGGCCTGCACCTCGGTGCGCGCCTGCCGGCGCATGCCACCTCCACAGGGCGCGTGCTGCTGGCCGCGTTGAGCCGCACACAGTTCAACGAATGGCTCAATCAGCGCAACGCCACGGCGCCGTTACCACGGCTGACCCTGCACACCATCACCGATCCACGCAAGCTGAAGGCGGTGATGGACGAAGTTCGCACGCACGACTACTGCATTGCCAGCGAAGAGCATGAGCTGGGCGTTCAGGCGCTGGCGGTGCCCCTGCGTGACATGCACGGGCGTACCGTGGCGGCGCTGAACGTGGTGGCCTCACCGCAGCGGCTGCCGGTGGCTGACCTGCAGCGGGAGCTGTTGCCTTTGCTGCTGGATGCGGCGCATGAGTTGCGCCCCTTGCTTTAGGCGTGCATCCAACAGTGCGCCGCCGACTGGTCAGGCGTCTGGCGAGGGCAGGGTGAAGTAGAACGTCGCGCCCATGCCGGGCGCTGACTCGGCCCATATCTTGCCGCCGTGGCGCGCAATGATGCGCGAGACGGTGGCCAGTCCAATGCCTGTTCCGGCGAATTCGCTGGCGTCATGAAGGCGCTGGAAAGTGCCAAACAGCTTGTCGGCGTAGGCCATGTCAAAGCCTGCGCCGTTGTCGCGTACGAAGAACGCACCGCGTGGCTCGATGCGCCCGACGGTGATCTCGGCGTGCTCCTGCTTCGCGGTGAATTTCCAGGCGTTGCCCAGCAGGTTTTCCATCACGGAGGCGAGCAGGCGGCCATCGCCCTGCACCATCAGGCCAGGTGTGACGTGGACGGCCACCTGGCGTGTTTTTGCGGCACCCTGCAGCCGCTCCAGCACCTCGCTGGTCAGCGCGCTCAAATCCACAGGCGACCGGCGCAGTTCCATCCGCGCCACCTGGGCGAGCGAGAGCAGACCCTCGATCAGATGCCCCATGCGCGCCACGCCCTGCTGGATGCGGTCCAGGTAATGCTGCACCTTCTTGCTTTCATGGGCCTGCAGCTGCTTGGCCAGCAAGCGGCTGAAGCCGTCCACCGTGGTGAGCGGGGAGCGCAGGTCGTGCGAGACGGAATAGGAAAAGGCTTCGAGCTCCGCATTGGACATCCGCAGGGCGTCCTCAATGGCTTTGGTTTCCGTCACATCCACATCCAGCCCGACCCAGAAGTTGACCTTGCCGTTTTCGTCGAGCACGGGCGAGGCCTGATAAGACATGGTGTGCCAGGCGCCGGTGCGTGAACGGATTCGACGGATGCCGGTGAACAGCGTCAGCGTCTTGCTGCAGCGCACCCAGTTGCGGCTCATCTCGGGCATGTCGTCGGGGTGCATCACGTTGATCCAGCCCATGCCGTACCAGTCGGGTGGGGAGCCACCGGTGAGGTCATACCAGGCTTTGCTGAAGAAGGTGGCCGAACCCCTCGGGTCGACCGTCCAGATCGGCTGTGGCGCCCGCTCGGCCAATGTGCGGAACAATGCCTCCTGCTGGATCAGCTCACTGGTGCGTTGCGCGACTTTTTCTTCCAGACTGGTGTTGAACTCCCTCACCTGGGCCAGCAAGCGCACATTGTCGATCGCGATGGCAGCCAGCTGTGTCAGCTCCGTCACGACGTACTCGTCTTCCTGGCTGAAGTGGCCGTGCAGCTTGTCTGACAGGCGCAGGGTGCCGATGATGGATCCGGTGCGGCCCGTGAGTGGAATGGACAGCGAGCTGCCTTCTTCCAGCGAACCCGGAGCCGACGGCTCGTCGGCCTCAGAGACAGCAGACGAGCGGGCGGTATTGGCGCCGCGCCGGTTGTCGTGCAGCTCGATCACGGCCCGGCTGGCCCCGCTGATGAGACGGGTCTGTTCGGCCACCTCATGGAGCAGGCCATCCAGACGCTGGTGCTGGGTGATGGCAACGGCCGCCTCGGCAGCGCGCTGCAAGGTCTGCAGAAAATCTTGAAGCCGCAGGTCGGTCAGCATGCGCACCGTGATGTCCTGCTGCGCGCCCTGAAGTCCTGTGATGCGACCTTCCGCATCCCGCACGGGCTGTGCGATGGAGTGAACCCAGAGCCGCCGCCCGTTTGACGACACCAGTTCCACCTCCATGTCCAGCGGGGTGCCATCGGTCAGGCAGCGATCCACCGCCTGCTCCACTACCTCGGGAGGGGGTGTTTTGCAAAGCTGGAGGATGTTGGCCAGCGTGTGGGGCTCCCCCGGCGGGAGGTTGAGGTCGGGCGCACCGTCATCTGTCCATACGATCACGCGGTCGCTGGCGCTCATCCGCCAGCCGCTGACGTTGGAGAGACGGCTGGCCAGCCGCAGCATGTCGGCCTGTGACTTGAGCTGCGCTTCGGCGGTCTTGAGGTCCTCAATGTCCGTGGAGGTGCCGTACCACGAGCTGACGGTCCCGCTGGCATGGCGATTGGGCACCGCGCGGACAAGGCGCCACCGGTAAGCGCCGTCACTGCACAGCAAGCGATGCTCGTGCTGGATTTCAACCTCGGCCACCTGCATCTGCTGCATGCTCTCCAGCGTCTGCTGGCGGTCGTCCGGGTGGATGAACCGGGCCCATCCACCGTTCAGGGCTGCATCCACCGGCTGGCCGGTCACCTTCTGCCACTGATCGCTGATGTAGCTGACCTTACCGTCCGGGTCAGCAATAAAGACGATCTGCGGCATGGCCTGAGCCAGCCTGTGAAAGCGGACTTCATTGCGCCGGCGCTGACGCGAGTAGGCATAGAGCTGCGCTGTGAGCAGCCCTACCGTAGCGGCAGCGGCCAGCCAGATCAGTCCGGCAAAGGTAGCAAATCGCCACCATGGGCTGAGGATGGCGTCGTTGGGGCTGCCCACCACCACAATCAGGTCCGGGTAGGCGGAAAGCGTACGGTAGCCATTGAGCCGCACCATGCCGTCAATCGGGCTGGTGATGGTGTACGTGCCCTGGCGGTTTTGTGCGAGGTACTGTGTGAAGATCGGCAGATCCAGAAACGATTTGCCCATCGCGGCATCGTCAGCCGGGCTGCGCATCATCAGTACCGCATCGCTGCGCAGCAAGGCAATGACGCCGCCGGGTCCCAGCTCGATACCGCGCCACAGCGTGTCGAAGTAGGGCGGCTCGATAGCGGCGACGATGACGCCCGTGACCTTGCCATCGGCTGCCCGAAGCGGATGCGATGCACTGATGAGCCAGTTGCCCGTGGTGCGACTGCGTACCGGGGCGCTGATGTGGAACTCGGTCGATGGTGCGCGCTGGTAAATCTGGAAGTACTCGCGATCGCTGAGCAAAACTCCGATGTTGCCGATGTCAGAATCGAAAATGATGTGCCCTTGCGCGTCCAGTATCCAGATGGCCCGAACGAAGGGCAGCGATTTGAGTTGCTCGCGCAGCAGTTCCCTGGCAGATGCGACGTCGATGTTGTTCTCGGCCTGGCGCTTCTGGATCAGGCTGGCTGCCAACAGCAGGCGCTGGTCCACCGTCTGCAAGGTCCGGCTGGTCTGCTCCTCGATCACGTGGACCAGCGACTGGGTGAGTCGCTCGCCGGCACGCAAGGTTTCACCGCGGAAGTAGAGCAAGACGGCGATGACAGCAACGCCGGAAAGTACCACCAGCGCTGCGGTGAGCGCGACGATCAGCCGTGTGAAGGAATCCCGGCCGGTGTCAGGACCGAAGCCAGAGGGTTGGAACCGCGAATCAGGTGACCAGGGCCACGGCATGCATCAGCTCTTTCCGTAGTGCCTTTTTGGGGCCGCCGCCCGGAGAGGTGCGCAGCCTGCGATGGCAACATGATGCCATGCAGGGCGAGCCTTGTCGATTGCGCGCAGGCCTTGGCGACCCGACGGCCACGGCTCAGACGCCCAGGTATTGCTGCAGCAGGCCAGGCTGGGCGTGCAGTTCCGGCGAGGTGCCTTCAAACACCACTTCGCCCTTGACCAGGATCACGTTGCGGTCGGTGATCTGGGTGACGTGTTTCCAGTTCTTGTCGACGATCACGCTGCTGATGCCGGTTTCGCGCACCACCTGGCAAATGCGCCAGATTTCGCGCGCAATCAGCGGTGCCAGGCCCTCGGTGGCCTCATCAAGAATCAGCACGTCGGGGTTGGTCAGCAGCGCGCGGCCGATGGTGAGCATCTGCTGCTCGCCGCCGCTCAGTTGCTGGCCGCCGTGGCCGAGCCGCTCCTTCAGGCGCGGGAAGGTGTCGAGCACGCGGTCGTAAGTCCAGTCGCGCTGGCCACGCGTGCCGGGCCGGGCCGCCATCTTGAGGTTTTCCACCACGCTCAGGTTGCCGAAAATACCGCGACCCTCCGGCACATAGGCGACGCCAAGACGCGCAATCTCATAAGGCGCTGCACCCGTCATGGCGCGTCCGGCGATGTGGACGCTGCCCGAGCGCGGCTTGACCAGGCCCATGATGCTTTTGAGCAGCGTGCTCTTGCCCATGCCGTTGCGGCCCATCAAGCCAATGGTTTCACCGCGGCCCACCGTGAAGTTGATGCCGCGCAGGATATGGCTGGCGCCGTAGTAGGTGTTCAGGTCCTGCGCGTGAATGAGTGCGTCCGCCGGGTGATGGATGGTGCTCATGCTCAATGCTCCTCACCGAGGTACGCGGCCTGCACACCGGCATCGGCACGGACTTCTGCTGGCCTGCCGCTGGCAATCACCTGGCCATTGACCATGACAGTGAGCCGGTCAGCCAAGGTGAATACTGCGTCCATGTCGTGCTCGACCAGCAGCATGCCGTGCTGCTTCTTGATGGTCAGCAGCAGGGCCACCATGCGTTCAGCCTCAGCCACACCCATGCCGGCCAGCGGTTCGTCGAGCAGCAGCACCTGCGGCTCGGTGGCGAGCGTCATGGCGATTTCCAGTTGGCGCTGCTCGCCGTGGCTGGTAGCGCCGGCCACGCTGTCCCGCCGTGCCGCGAGGCCAGCCAGCTCCAGTGCTTTCTCTGCGCGTGTGTTGATGTCCTTCATGCGAGCGGCGGCGTGAAGCCAGCGCGCTGCATGCGGCGTGCGCGACTGCGCGGCGAGCCGTACGTTCTCCCACACCGTGAAGGGCAGGAAGATGTTGGTCTTCTGGTAGCTGCGGCCCAGACCCTGTGCCGATATTTTTTCCGGGCTCCAGCCGGTGATGTCGTGGCCACCGAGGTGAACGGTGCCAGAGGTCGGCGGCAGGTCGCCCGACAGCAGATTGGTCAATGTGGACTTGCCGGCACCGTTGGGTCCAATCACGGCGTGGATCTGGTCGCGCCACAGGTCCACCGACACGTCATTGACCGCCGCCAGGCCACCAAAGCGTTTGGTGAGGTTTTTCGCGGAGAGCAGCACCTCATTCATGGGGGGCTCCCCGGCGTTTCATGAATCTTTCAGCCAGACCGAGCAGCCCACGTGGTGCGAACACCACCAGCAGCACGATGAAAAAGCCCATCCACAGTTGCCAGTGCTTGCCGAGGTTGACGCTGCCGATCTGCGGCAGATCTTTGAACACGTGAAGCAGGTACTCAAACGCAAAGGCACCGACGATGGCGCCCGCGAAATTGCCCATGCCGCCGAGGATCACCATCATGATGGCGTGCGCGCTCATGTGAAAACCCATCAGCTCGGGGTTGATATAGCCGGTCTGCGTGCCCCACAGGTAGCCGGCCAGCCCGGCCAGCGCGCCGGCCAGCGTGAAGGCGGTCAGCTTGTAGCCGAAGGTGCCGTAACCCATCGCACGCATGCGGTGCTCGTTCACACGAATGCCGGCCAGCGCCCGGCCGAACGGGCTCCACAGCAGCCGGCGCAGAAAGACGTAAACCATCAAAAGGGCGCCCAGCGTGAAGTAGTACAGCGTGCGCTTGCTGTCGAGGTCAAACGGGACCCAGCCGCCAATCGCCGCGCTGGGCTTGAAGTTGATGTACAGGCCGTCCGAGCCGCCCAGGGCCTTGTTGTCGAAGAACAGGTAAAACACCATCTGCGCAAACGCCATGGTGACCATGATGAAGTAGATGCCGTGGGTGCGCACCACAAAAAAACCGATGACGAGCGCGGCCAGCCCGGAACCCAGAACGGCAACAGGCAGCGTCCACCACAGGCTCACGGCCTCGCCTTGCGGTGTAAGAAAGGCCAGCGCATAGCCTGCAAGGCCAAAGTAGGCGGCATGGCCCAGCGAGACCAGCCCGGTCACGCCCTGCAGCAAATCCAGGCTCATCGCAAAAATTGCCATGATCATCATGCGCGTGACCATCTGCATGTAGAAATCGCTGCCAACGAACGGGAATGCGACCAGCGCCACCAGGCCCAGCGCCAGCGTGACCTGCACGCCGCGTGGCAGCAGTTCAAGGTTTGCTTTTGTCATGCCCCAAGTCCAGAAAAAGCGGCCAGGTTGGACGAGAAGATTCCAGCCAAGCCGCGGGACTGGCTTAGCCAGACCGCAGGCGGAGCGGCCCCCTCGGGGGGCAGGGCGCTACACGCAGTGAGCAACCGTGGGGGCATCAATGCGTTCATTGTTTAAAAAGTCCCTCGGGCTTCCAGAGCAGTACTGCCGCCATCAGCATGTACACCAGCATGCCAGCCATGGAGGGCAGTAGTACCTTGCCGAAGGTATCGACCAGGCCCACCAGCAGCGCAGAGATCAGCGCGCCGCGCACCGAGCCAATGCCGCCAATCACCACCACCACAAAGCACATGATCAGCACCTGCGAACCCATGTTGGGGTAGACGCTGGCCACCGGCGCGGCGATCATGCCAGCCACCGCAGCCAGACCCACGCCGAGTGCGAACACGGTGGCGTGAATCAGCTTGATGTTGATGCCCAGCGATTCGGCCATGTCGCGGTTGAAGGCGCCGGCGCGTATCTTCATGCCCAAGCGGGTTTTCGAGATCAGAAGGTACAGACCCAGCGCCAGCGCAATGCACACGCCCGACATGAAGAGCCGGTACACCGGGTAGGAGAGGTTGTCGGTCAGCGGAACAGAGGCGCTGAGCAGATCCGGGATGGTCACGCCATGCACGTCGTCGCCCCAGATAATGGAGCGCAGCTCTTCGAAGATATAGATCAGGCCAAAGGTGAGCAGCACCTGGTCGAGGTGGTCCCGCTTGTAGAAATGCCGGAACAGCAGCCACTCCAGCGCCAGACCGAATGCCACCGACAGCAGCGCGCCGACAATGATGGCCAGCGTCAGGCTGCCCAGTTGCGCACTCAACGACCAGGCCAGATAAGCCCCCAGCATGTAAAAGCTGCCATGCGCGAGGTTGACCACACCCATGATGCCGAAGATCAGCGTCAGGCCCGCCGCCAGCATGAACAGCAGCAGGCCGTACTGCACGCTGTTGAGCAGCTGGATCAGGAAATTGGCGATGTCCATGGGCAGTGCGGTGGGACGTTGCTTGGGGAAAAGTGAAGCATCCTTCGACAGGCTCAGGACGAACGGAATTCAATGGGGAGCCCGGTGGCATGTATTCAACCAGCAGGCGCCGCGGGACTGGCTTTGCCAGACCGCAGGCGCAGCAGCCCCCTTGGGGGGCAGGGAGTTACGCGAAGCGAACGACCGTGGGGGCCAAGTCAGCCCATCTTGCAGCCGGCGCCGCTGTCTGCCAGCGCCTTCGCAGCCACGCCGATGACCTTGTTTTCCTTGTTCTCGACCACGCGCAGGTACATGTCCTGAATCGGGTTGTGCGATTTGCTCATGGTCCACTTGCCGCGCGGGCTGTCGATGACTGCGCCTTCCATGGACTTGTACAGCGCTGCCTTGTTCGACAGGTCGCCCTTGACGGCATTGGCACCCTGGATCAGCAACAGGCCGGTGTCGTAGCCCTGCACCGCGTACACATCAGGCTGGGCCTTGTAGGTCTTGGCGTAGTCGAGGCGGAATTTCTTGTTGCGTGGCGTGTCCAGCGAATCGCTGTAGTGCATGGTGGTCACGATACCGTCTGCTGCAGGGCCGGCGGCTTCGAGTACGCCCTCGGTCAGGAAGCCTGAGCCGTAGAGCGGAATCTTGCCTTTGAGGCCTGCGGCAGCGTAGTCGCGGATGAACTTGGCTGCGCCGCCACCGGCAAAGAAGCAGGCCACTGCGTCTGGCTTGAGCGCAGCGATTTCGGTGAGCAGCGCCTGGAACTCGACCTGCGGGAAGGGCAGACCCAGCTCCTTGACGATGGTGCCGCCAGCCTTGGTGTAGCTTTCCTTGAAGCCCTCGAAGGCCTCGTCGCCAGCGGCGTACTTCCAGGTGATCCAGACGGCCTTTTTGTGGCCCTTGGCGACCATGGCCTGGCCCAGCGCCAGCGTGGGCTGCGAATTGCTGAAGCTGGTGCGGAACACATTCGGTGCGCACAGACCGCGCGTGGCAGCGTGTACACCGGCGTTGGGGATCAGGCTCAGCACGCCGCTGTCGCGCGCAACTTTCTGGATGCCCATCTGCACGCCGGAGTGCACGGTGCCGACCAGCACATCCACCTTGTCGCGCTGCACCAGCTTGTTGGCGTTCTCGATGCCCTTGGACGGCTCGGATTCGTCGTCCACCTTGAAGTATTCAATCTCGCGGCCGCCGAGCTTGCCGCCTTGCTCATTGATGGCCAGGCGGAAGCCGTTTTCGATCGCCACACCGAGCTGGGCGAATGTGCCGGTATAGGGCAGCATGAAGCCGACGCGCACCTTGCCGGACTGCGCACGCACGATTTCGGGGAGCAGCAGGCCGGTGGAGGCAGCGCCAATGACGGCGGCACTGCGTGTCAGGACCAGACGGCGTGAAGTGAGGCGAGAAGTCATCGAGAGCTCCTTGGTGAACGGTGAGTGACGGCAGTGGGACAGGTTGTCCGATGGTAAGGCGGCACCATGTGCAAAACCCTAGTGTAAAACCCGAGATTGAAGATTGAATTGTTGAGGTGTAAAGCAAATCCCGTGCCGTCTGCAGATGGCAAAGGCCTGGCGGTCATGCCTTCTGCCGCAGCTTGAAGCGCTGGATTTTTCCGGTGGCGGTTTTGGGCAGTTCACCCACAAACTCGATCCACCGCGGGTACTTGTAGGGAGCCAGTTGCTGCTTGACATGGCCCTGCAGTTCTTCTGCCGAAGCAGCCTGCCCGGCCTTCAGCACCACATAGGCCTTGGGCTTGATGAGCTGGTCGGCATCTGCCACACCAATCACGGCGACTTCCAGCACCGCCGGGTGCGTCATCAGGCTGGCCTCCACCTCGAAGGGCGAGACATAAATACCGCCCACCTTGAGCATGTCGTCGCTTCGCCCGCCGTAGGTGTAGTAGCCATCGGCATCACGGATGTATTTGTCGCCGCTGCGAGTCCATTCCCCGGCGAAGGTGGCCTTGGTCTTGGCGCGGTTGTTCCAGTACATGATGGCGGCACTGGGCCCCTTGATCTGCAGCTCGCCAATCTCGCCGTCGGCGCAATCCTGGCCGTCGTCGCCAACGATGCGCAGCTCATAGCCGGGCACCGCCTGGCCAGTGGTGCCGTAGCGCACCTCGCCGGGCCGGTTCGACAGGAAGATGTGCAGCATTTCGGTCGAGCCGATGCCATCGAGGATTTCGCAGCCGTACTGTGCCGTCCACTTCTTGCCGATTTCCGCGGGCAGTGCTTCGCCAGCGCTGGCGCACACGCGCAGCCGCAGCGCTGTTTTGTCTGGCTTACCGGGGTCGGCGAGCAGGGCAGCGTACAGCGTGGGAACGCCATAGAAGATGGTCGGCTGGTATTTTTTGAGCACGCCAAACACATCGGCCGGTGTGGGCCGGGCCGGCAGCAATACCGTGGTCGCCCCCACACTCATGGGGAAGGTGAGAGCATTGCCCAACCCATACGCAAAAAACAGCTTGGCGGCTGAATACACCACATCGGCTTCGCGGATGCCCAGCACGCCGCGCCCATACAGCTCGGCGGTCTGGATCAGGTGGCTGTGCAGGTGCACCGTGCCCTTGGGCGTGCCGGTGGAGCCGCTGGAGTAAAGCCAGAAACAGGCGTCGTCAGCGCAGGTGTCGGCCACCTGCGGTGTGGCGGCTGCGGCGTTGATCATCCGGGCCAGTGAGAGGTACGCACCGGCATCATCCACACCGGCGACGATGACGGTGCGAAGCGTCGGAATCTGGCCAATCAGCGGTGCGAAGCTGGGCAGCAGCGCGCTCGACACAATCAAGCCTTGGGCGCGCGAGTCGCGCAGCATGAAGTCAAAGTCCGGCGTGGTCAGCAGGGTGTTGGCCGCGACTGGCACCACACCCGCGAGGATGCACCCGAGAAAGGCCACCGGCCACTGCGGTGTGTCCAGCATGGCCAGCATCACGCGGCTTTCTGGTGCAAAGCCGTGGTCGCGCAGACCGTTCGCAAAGCGTTGTGCCTGGTCTGCCAGTTGGCCGTAGGTCAGTTGCTCGCCAGTGGCGGCGTCGATGAACGCCACCTTGTCCGGCCGCAATGCATTGCGGGCCAGCAGGTCGTGCGCAGCGTTGTACTGTCTGGGGATCTCTACCCGCGGCGGGCGGGTGCTGTGGTCGGCGTGGCTGGTGGACATGCGGGCCGGCGCGTGTCAGGCAGTGGTTTGCGGGTTGGCCAACGACTGCAGGGCACCTTCCAGCCACTGGCGGCACCACTCGGTGCCTTCCGTCTCGGGCATGGTGCCGCTGCTGGCGTCGTGGCACCACACCTCCCCGATGCGTTGCGCACCGAGGTCGGCAAGCCGCTCGTCGAATTTCTTGCCGCCAAAGCAGAAAGTCTGCAGGTAGGTGCGGTCGCCCAGTGCAATCACGCCGTAGCGCACATGGCCGAGAAACTGCGGGTTGGCGTCCAGCGATTCATAGAGCGCGCGGGCGTTGTCGGGCACGTCGCCAGAGCCATAGGTGGAGGTGCAGATGAGATAAAGTGCATTTTCAGCCTGCTCAGGGCTGAATACGGTGTGGTCCAGATTGTCCATCAGCGTGACTTCGATGTCGCTCACCAGGTCGGCGCAATCCATCTGGATCGCCTGTGCCACATAGTCGGCGGTGCTGGTCATGGTACCCACCAGAATTTTGAGCTTCATCAACAAGTCTCCAGAAAAAGATGCGATAAACTGCTTGACATCGAGTTAAGCGGAAGTATACTGCAAATTGACGGAAGTACAAACTGCAAAAGCAGGTGTTTTCCCGGCCCCTTGCGGTCATTGCAGGGCAGCCAGAACCCGAATCAGTTTTCACTTCAAGGTGCTTCTTGATCCACATGCCTGAACAGGACTCCAGAGCCACGGAATCCAACGCCACCCTCAGCGAGCTCGGCGCCCGCGTGCGCGCCTGGCGTGCCCGTCGCGGCATGACGCGCAAGGCGCTGGCGTCAGACTCGGGTCTCAGCGAGCGGTTTCTGGCCGATGTGGAGTCCGGCAAGGGTAATGTGTCGATCAATTCACTTGAGGCCGCAGCCCGTGCGCTGAACATCTCGATTCTCGAGCTGCTGCAGGACGCACCGCGGCCCGCCCTGGCGCGCGTGCAAGGCCTGTTGTCACGGCTGGACGACACCCAGCTCGATCAGGCCTACGGACTGCTCGGCAACACCTTCGGGCTGAACGACGCGCAGGGTCGCGAACAACGCATTGCGCTGATTGGGCTGCGCGGTGCCGGCAAGTCCACCTTGGGCAGCCAGCTTGCTGCTGAACGTGGCGTGCCTTTCATCGAGCTGGATCGCGAGATTGAACGTGAAGCCGGCACCAGCATGAATGAAATTTTGTTGCTGCACGGGCAGGCGGGCTACCGCCGCTACGAGCGCCGCGCGCTGTTCCGCATTGCTGAAGAAAACCCTGGCGGCGTGGTGATGACCACTGGCGGCAGCATCGTCAGCGAACGTGAGACCTTCGACCTGCTGCAAAGCCGCTTCTATTGCGTGTGGCTCAAGGCCAGCCCGGAAGAACACATGGCCCGCGTGGTCGCGCAGGGCGACCTGCGGCCCTTCAACACCGGTGAATACAGCACGCGCGGCGCGACCAGCGAAGCCATGGAAGACCTGCGCCGCATTCTGGCCAGCCGTGAAAGTCTGTATGCGCGTGCCGATGCAGTGGTGGACACCGCCGCGCGCAGCATCAAGCAATCCCTGAAGGATCTTGGTCGAGCAGTGCCAACACCCACCGTTCGGGCTGAGCCTGTCGAAGCCCTTTCTTCCAATACTCAAAATCCCCTTCGACCGGCTCAGGGCGAACGGAACCAAAAGGAGACGCTATGAACGCCATGACAGAACCCCTCTTGTTCAAGCAGATCATCGAAGGCCAGGAACGCGAACTGGTCAGCTTTGCCACCCACCCCAGCAAGTACCAGCACTGGACGCTGGGCGTAGAAGGTGACGTGGCGCGCCTCAAGCTCGACATCAATGAAGACGGTGGCATCAAGCCCGGCTACAAGCTCAAGCTCAACAGCTACGACCTGGGTGTGGACATCGAACTGCACGACGCCATCAACCGCATCCGCTTTGAACACCCGGCTGTCAAGGTGGTGGTGTTTGAGTCGGCCAAGGAAAAGATCTGGTGCTCCGGCGCCAACATCTACATGCTGGGCCTCTCGACCCACGGCTGGAAGGTGAACTTCTGCAAGTTCACCAACGAAACCCGCAACGGCTTGGAAGACTCGTCCCGTCACGACGGGCTGAAATCCATTGCTTCTGTCACTGGTGCCTGCGCCGGTGGTGGCTACGAGTTGGCGCTGGCCTGTGACCGCATCATCATGGTGGACGACCGCTCCAGCACCGTGAGCCTGCCCGAAGTGCCACTGCTGGGCGTACTGCCCGGCACCGGCGGCCTGACCCGCGTAACCGACAAGCGCAAGGTGCGTCGCGACCTGGCCGACATCTTTTGCACCACCAGCGAAGGTGTGCGCGCCGACCGCGCCAAAGACTGGAAGCTGATTGACGCGCACGCCAAGCCGCAGCAGTTCGCGGCCTTGCTCAATGCCGAGATTGAATCGCTTCGCGTCCAGTCGACACGGAGCGCAGCGAAGGGCATTGAGCTCACGCCGCTGAAGGCGCTGATTGATGACGCGGGCTACCACTACAGCGTGGTCGATGTGCAGGTGGACCGCGAAAAGCGCATCGCCACTCTCACAGTGAAGGCGCCGACTGCCGCCATCGAATCGACGCCAGAGAGCATCGAGGCCGCAGGTGCCGCTTGGTACCCACTGAAGCTGCAGCGTGAAATGGACGACGCCATCCTCAACCTGCGCACCAATGAACTGGAAGTCGGCACCTGGGTCATCAAGACCCAGGGCGACGCATCGCAGGTGGCCCGCATGGACCAGACGCTGGAGGCGCTCAAGAGCCACTGGCTGGTGAAAGAAACCACCGGGGCCCTGCGCCGCACGCTGGCGCGCCTCGACGTGACCAGCCGATCGCTGATTGCACTGGTCGAGGCGGGTTCCTGCTTCGCCGGTACTTTTTATGAACTGGCCCTGGCCTGCGACCGCATCTACATGCTGGACCTGCCCGACGCCCCTGACAGTGCGCCCGCGCTGCAGCTGAGCCCGGCCAACTTCGGCTGGTTCCCGGCGGTCAATGGCCTCACGCGCCTGCAGACCCGCTTCTGCGAAGACGAGGCCACTATCACCGAGCTGAAAAACCTGGGCGACAGCCCGCTGCGCGCGGACCAGGCGCTGGCGCTGGGCCTGGTGACCCTGACGCCCGACGACATCGACTGGGAAGACGAGATCCGCATCATGCTGGAAGAACGCGCCAGCCTGTCGCCCGACGCGATGACCGGCATGGAGGCCTCGCTGCGTTTTCCGGGCAAGGAAACTATAGAGACGCGCATCTTCGGTCGCCTCTCAGCCTGGCAGAACTGGATTTTCATCCGGCCGAATGCGGTCGGGGAAGACGGTGCATTGAAGCTTTTTGGCACCGGAAAAAAGGCGAAATTCGACTGGAAGAGGGTGTAACCCCCCGAAGCGCCTGCGGCGCCTCCCCCCGAGGGGGCGCCATCTGCGGCCCGGCAAAGCCGATTCCGCGCTGGCCCTTGAAAGAGACATTCGGTAAATAGAGTTGTGACGTATTGAAGGAAACAAAATGAGCAACATCGACCTGCAAGCCCTGATCCCCAACAACGTTCACCTCGGCGAAAATCGCCAGCTTCAGCGCGCGCTGGAGCATTGGCAGCCGGCCTTCTTGAACTGGTGGGACGAGATGGGCCCCAGCGACTTCAAGGCCAACGAGGTGTATCTGCGCACCGCCGTCGGCGTGGACGCTTCCGGCTGGGCCAGCTACGGCTACACCCCGATGCCCGACTACCGTTGGGGCATTTTTCTCGCCGACAAGGAAGAGGGTCGCAAGATCGGTTTTGGCGACCACATGGGGCAAGACGTCTGGCAGGAAGTGCCCGGCGAATACCGCAGCACCTTCCGCCGCCTGATCGTCACGCAGGGCGACACCGAGCCCGCCTCGGTGGAACAGCAGCGCCTGCTGGGCCACACCGCGCCTTCGCTCTACGACCTGCGCAACCTGTTCCAGGTGAACGTGGAAGAAGGCCGTCACCTCTGGGCCATGGTCTACCTGCTGCATGCGCACTTCGGCCGTGACGGCCGCGAAGAAGCCGAAGAGCTGCTGATGCGCCACAGCGGCGACGCTGACAAGCCGCGCATCCTGGGCACCTTCAACGAGCCGATGGACAACTGGCTGAGCTTCTTCATGTTCACCTACTTCACGGACCGTGATGGCAAGTTCCAGCTCAAATCGTTTGCCGAAAGCGCCTTTGACCCGCTGGCCCGCACGACGCGCTTCATGCTGACCGAGGAAGCCCACCACATGTTCGTGGGCGAAACCGGCGTGGGCCGCGTCATCAAGCGCACCCTGGAAGTCATGAAGGAGCTGGACACCGACGACGTGGCCACGCTGCGCAAGGCGGGCGTGATTGATCTGCCCACCATCCAGAAATTCATGAACTTCTGGTTCACCTCCTCGCTGGACCTGTTCGGTTCGGAAGCCTCGTCGAACGCTGCCAACTACTTCAGCAACGGCATCAAGGGCCGTCCGGATGAAGCCAAGTTTGCCGACCATGTGGAGCTTGAAACCGAGATGACCATCCAGGTGCCGGACGGGCAGGGGGGCATGAAGAACGAGACGATTTCAACCCGCAACGGCATGAACGAAATCACCCGGCTGGAGTACGTGAAGGACTGCAACGTGGGCGTGACGCGCTGGAACATGGGCATCAAGCGTGCAGGCGTGGACTTCGCGCTGACGCTGCCTTCGACCCGTTTCCGCCGCAGCGTGGGCGCATGGGCTGGCGTGCACACCGATCCACAGGGCAAGCCGATCAGCGCGGCTGAGTTCGAGGCGAAAAAAGACGACTGGTTGCCGACCGAGGCCGACAAGAGTTTTGTGAAGAGCTTGATGCACCGTGTCACCGAGCCGGGCAAGATGGCCGCATGGATTGCACCGCCGGACCGCGGCATCAACGCGAATCCAGTGGAATACGAGTACGTCAAACTTTGAGTTTTGAGCCCCCACGGTCGCTCCGCCTGCGGCCCGGCCAAGCCGGTTCCGCGGCTCCTGCTTGGCTTCAAATCTGAGACAGCATGCAAAGGAGATTTTTTACATGGCGGCCGAGGTTTGCCCGCAGTCGGGTTAGAATAATGGTCTTCGGAGTGTGGCGCAGTCTGGTAGCGCACCTGGTTTGGGACCAGGGGGTCCAAGGTTCGAATCCTTGTACTCCGACCAAGAATCCAATCAAAAAAGCTCACTTTGTGGGCTTTTTTCATATCTGCCCGTAGCTCAGTTGGATAGAGCAACAGCCTTCTAAGCTGTGGGTCGGGGGTTCGATCCCCTCCGGGCAGGCCAGTGCCACTAGAGGTGGCAGGCCATTGCGCCATGCAGACCGGCCCGGACAATCCCCCGAACGGCTTCAGCGCCCTCAGCGTCAGCGTTTCTGGTACTGCGTCGCGCCAAACAAAATATCACGGGTCTTGTCGTCGGTGAGCGGTCGGCGCAATCCGGCCAGCACTTCCACACCGCGCATCACGGCCGGGCGTGCGGCAATCAGGTCGAACCATTTTTTCAGATGCGGGTAGTCGGCCCAGTCGATGCCATGGTTGGCCCAGTTGCGCAGCCACGGGAAGATGGCGATGTCGGCAATGCTGTACTGGTTGCCGGCGATGAACTTGCTCTTTGAGAGTTGCTTGTCCATCACGCCATAGAGCCGTTTCGTCTCGTTGGTGTAGCGGTTGATGGCGTACTCAATCTTCTCGGGAGCGTACTGCCGGAAATGATGGGTTTGTCCGATCATCGGTCCGACGCCGCCCATTTGGAACATCAGCCACTGCAGCACCTCAAATTTGGCGCGGTCCGACTTGGGTAGGAACTTGCCGGTCTTGGAGGCAAGGTACAGCAGGATGGCGCCGGACTCAAAGAGCGAGATGGGTTTGCCGTCCGGACCGTTCGGGTCGACCAGCGCGGGAATCTTGTTGTTCGGGCTGATGGCGAGAAAGTCGGGCTTGAACTGGTCGCCGGTACCGATGTTCACCGCATGGGCCTGCCAGTCGCGGCCCAGACGGTAGCCGCATTCCTCCAGCATGATGTGGACTTTGTGACCGTTGGGCGTGGGCCAGGAGTAGACGTCAATCATTGGTGTTTCCTTCACTTTCTACTACGATGTCTTGATCGCGATTTGTAACTGCTGCACTTTAAAAGAAAACGGCAAACCATGTTTGAACGCCTCAAGAAAGCATTGACGGGGGCCGCTCCCGCGGACACCCCCCACTCGCGCGGTGACGCCGTCTCGGAATGGGCTGGCATGCAGGGGTTTGCCTACACCGGCTCGGGTGACGGCAAGGGCTTTGCGCTGCAGGGGCAGGTCAGTGGCCGGCCGTGGAAGCTGGAGCGTGGCGCTGCGTCGCGGCAGTACATCCGTGGCGAGGAAATCCGGGCACGCGCCGAACTCAAGGTCAATGAGGACGTGTCGGTGCTCATCATGAACCGCCCCATGAAAGACGTGCTGGAAAAGCGCGCCTACGCGATGTACACCGACACGCTGCAAACCACGGCAGACCCGAATCTGCCGGAGGAAATGCGCTGGCTGGCCATGTACGCCGAAGTGGGCTGGAGCAGCCTGCCTGACCCCTTCTGGGCCCGCTATGCGGTCATGGCCGACCAGCGTGAACACGCGCTGGCGTGGATCGACCCGAACCTGGCCAGTCTGATGCTGGCCTGGCCGGAGCCAGCGCCTCAGGCCGAGGTGCCCTTCATCCTGATGCTGATGCGCGGCAAGCTCTATTTGCGCATGCAGTACACACCGGCTGACATGCCGACGCTGGAGCATGCCGCGACAGTGTTCACCAGTGCCTGCGAGGCGGCCATTTCCGGGCTTTCAACGGATATTCCGCTGTAATTGCCCATAAAAAAGCGCTGGAACCCTTGGTCGGTTCTAGCGCTTTTTTACATGTTGATGTTGTGGTGTCGTTCAGCCGCCGCGCGTGATCGGCATCTCCACCTCGCCGGGCATCAGCAGGTGCTTGGCCAGTTCCAGCTTGGCCAGCGAGGCGCGGTGCACCTCGTCCGGGCCGTCAGCCAGGCGCAGCGTGCGCTGGTGCGCATAGGCGTAGGCCAGCGGAAAGTCGTCTGACACACCGCCGCCGCCGTGGGCCTGAATCGCCCAGTCGATGATCTGGCAGGCCATGTTGGGGGCCACCACCTTGATCATGGCGATCTGTGCCTTGGCGACCTTGTTACCCACGGTGTCCATCATGTAAGCGGCCTTAAGCGTCAGCAGGCGGGCCTGCTCGATCATGCAGCGGGCTTCGGCAATGCGCTCTTCCCATACCGACTGACGGGCGATCGCCTTGCCGAAAGCAATACGGCTGTTCAGGCGCTTGCACATCAGCTCCAGCGCGCGCTCGGCACTGCCGATGCTGCGCATGCAGTGGTGAATGCGTCCAGGGCCAAGGCGGCCCTGGGCAATCTCGAAACCGCGGCCTTCGCCCAGCAACAGGTTGCTGGCAGGCACCCGCACATTGGTCAGGCGTACTTCCATGTGGCCGTGCGGTGCGTCGTCGTAGCCGAACACCGAAAGCGGGCGAATCACCTCGATGCCCGGCGTGTTCGCCGGCACCAGAATCATCGACTGCTGCTCGTGGCGGCCAGCATCCGGGTTGGTCTTGCCCATGACGATGTAGATGGCGCAGCGCGGATCACCCGCGCCGGACGACCACCACTTGGTGCCGTTGAGCACGTAGTCGTCACCGTCGCGCGTGATGCTGCACTGGATGTTGGTGGCGTCGGACGAGGCGACATCGGGCTCGGTCATCAGGAAGGCGGAGCGGATTTCACCGCGCAGCAGCGGCTCCAGCCACTGGTCCTTGTTGGCTTCTGTGCCATAGCGGGCAATGGTTTCCATGTTGCCGGTGTCGGGCGCATTGCAGTTGAAGACCTCGGCCGCGAAGGGCACGCGGCCCATGATCTCGCACAGCGGCGCGTATTCAAGGTTGGACAGGCCTTCCGGCGCGCGTGGCGAATGCGGCAGGAACAGGTTCCACAGACCGGCAGCGCGCGCCTTCGGTTTCAGCTCTTCAATGACGGTGGTCGGAATCCACGCGTTGCCCTTGGCGCGGTTCTCGGCGATCTCGCGGAAGAAACGGGCTTCATTCGGGTAGATGTGGTCGTCCATGAACTTCAGCAGGCGTGCCTGCATGTCCTGAACTTTGGGGGTGTAGCTGAAGTCCACGGTGTCTCCTGTAAGGTTTGTTTTGTTCGGGTGTTGTTGTCGGGAAGGTATCGGGCGGCGTCAGGCCTTGTGGGTGGCGAAGTCCCAGGCCATGCGGGCCAGAATGGGCGCGCCGGCGGCAGAACTCACCGCCTGCGCGCTGGAGGCGGTACCGGTCTCGACCCGCTTGGCAATGCCCTGCAGGATGGCGGCGATGCGGAACAGGTTGTAGGCCATGTAGAAATTCCAGTCGGGCTTCAATGCTTCCGGTGTGGTGAGCCCGGTGCGCTGGCAGTAACGCTGGATGTATTCGGCCTCGGTGGGGATGCCCAGGCTCGCCACATCGAGGCCGCCAATACCGCGGAAGGCACCGGGCGGAATGTGCCAGGCCATGCAGTGGTAACTGAAGTCGGCCAGCGGGTGGCCTAGCGTGGAGAGCTCCCAGTCCAGCACCGCCAGCACGCGCGGCTCGGTGGGGTGAAAGAGCAGGTTGTCGAGGCGGTAGTCGCCGTGGACGATGGAGACCATGGCCTCATCTCGCGCGCTGAGCGGAATATGCTGCGGCAGCCACTCCATCAGCCGATCCATCTCGGGGATGGGTGTGGTGATGGAGGCCGCGTACTGCTTGCTCCAGCGCCCGATCTGGCGCTCGAAGTAGTTGCCGGGTTTGCCGTAGTCGGCCAGGCCCTGATCTGCGAAGCGGACCTTGTGCAGGGCTGAGATGACGCGGTTCATTTCGTCATAAATCTCGCCGCGCTGGGCATGGGTCATGCCGGGCAGGGACTGGTCCCACAGCACGCGGCCTTCGACGAACTCCATCACGTAAAAAGCCCGCCCGATCACAGACTCGTCTTCGCAGAGGCACAGCATGGCGGGAACCGGCACGTCGGTACCGGCCAGGCCACGCATCACCTTGAACTCGCGCTCAATCGCATGGGCCGAGGGCAGCAGCTTCGCCACCGGGCCGGGTTTGGCCCGCATCACGTAAGCCTTGCCAGGCGTCAGCAGCTTGTAGGTGGGGTTGGATTGCCCGCCCTTGAACATTTCGGCCGTCAGCGGCCCCTTGAAGCCCGGCAAATAGTCGTTCAGGTAGGCCGAGAGCGCGTCGATATTGAAAAGATGGGCTTCTGATACGGCCCGGGTACCCACAAAGTGGTCGAAATTGGTCATGCCGTGCAGGGGTGATGAGGGGCGGGGTTCAAAGTTCGGCTTCTGCGATGCGCATCAGCGTCTCGCGGTTGCGCACCACCAGCCCGCCGGGCTCGATGCGGATGGCGTTCTCGCGCTCCATGGACTTGAGTTCCTGGTTCACGCGCTGGCGCGATGCACCCAGCAACTGGGCGAGTTCTTCCTGCGCCAGTTGCAGGCCGATGCGCATCTCGCCGCCATCGGCCAGGCACGGCACGCCGTAGCTGCGCACCAGATGCAGCAGCTGCTTGGCCAGACGCGCGCGCAGCGGCAGGGTGTTGAGGTCTTCCACCAGACCGAAAAGCTGGCGGATGCGACGGGCATGCAGGCGCAGCAGGGCTTCGTACAGCTCCACATGCTGGCTGAGAATCTTGCGCAGGTCGGCGCGGGAGACGCACAGCAGTGTGGTTTCGCCATGCGCGTAGGAATCGTGGGTGCGGCGCTCGCCGTCGAAGATGGCCACATCGCCAACCCAGATGCCCGGCTCCACATAGGTCAGGGTCACCTGCTTGCCCGAGATCGACGTGGAACTGACCCGGATCGCGCCCTTCGCGCAGGACAGCCATTCTTCCGGTGCGTCGCCGCGCGCGCTGATCAGTTCGCCGTCTTTGTAGCGTTTGACGTAAGCGCATCGCAGAATGTCGTGTCTGAGGGAGGGGGACAGGGAAGAAAACCAGCGGCCGTTGTTGATCGCCTCGCGTTCTTCGATGGTAAGAATGGGATCGTCCATGGGCTGTCTTGTGAGTGACTAACGGGGAGTTGATTGTCGCTTGAGCGACCACCTGCCATGCTGGCGGGTGTCACCTGCGGGTCGGGGATAAACCCTCATGGTTTGTCACGATAACCCGGGGTGGGTATTTCAGCGGTAGTGTGCCGGCCGCTTCTGCAGAAAAGCCTCTATGCCTTCGCCGCCGTTGGCATGGTGCAGGTTGCGCACAAAGTGATCGCGCTCGCTCGCCAGTTGTCCGGTCAGCGTAGCGCTGGGCGCTTCGTTGATCAGTTCCTTGATGCTGGCCAGCGCGTTGGGTGCGCGTTCGTTGAGTCGCGCCGAAAGCTGCAGCGCCTCGCCCAGCGCCTGACCTGCCGACGTGACGCGATTGATCATGCCCAGCGCGTGCAGCCGGGCTGCACCGATGCGTTCACCGCACATCAGCAGCTCGCTGGCGAGTGCCCGGGGCAGCGCGCGTGCCAGTGCCCAGCTGCCCCCGCCATCGGGCGACAGCCCCACCGTGCTGTACGACATCACAAACACGGCGTTGTCGGCCGCCACAATGAAGTCGCAGGCCAGTGCCAGTGAAAACCCGGCACCGGCGGCTGCCCCTTCGACGGCGGCAATCACCGGCTTTGGGTAGGTGCGTATGGAGTCGATCCAGTTGTGCAGGCCTTCAATGCTCTGCGCCTGCACGTCGGGGTGCTCTGCGCGGTTGACCTGCAGGCGCTGCAGGTTGCCACCAGCGCAGAACATGCTGCCTTCGCCAGTGATGATCACGCTGCGGATTTCCGGGTTGTTCTCGGCGGCATTCAGCGCTTCGATGCCCGCTGCGTAAATGTCGGGCCCCAGCGCATTGCGATGCTCCGGATTGCTGAGCGTGAGGATCAGCGTCGCGCCTTCGCTGGTGCTTTTGAGTGAGCCTGCCATGTGAATACGGGTCCGTTCAGTTGGAAGAAGCCATGAGGCGATGGTGACCTTGCCCCATGGCGCAGTGCCAGACCAGCAGACGCCGCGGATCTGGCTCCGCCAGTCCGCAGGCGTCGCCCCCTAGAGGGGGGAAGGCGCTACACGCAGTGAGTGTCCGACGGGGGGGAGTCATGATTCCTGATGCATCAGGCTCAGGCCGATCGCACCCCGGCGTCGCAGCCAGGGCGAGGGCCGATAGCGTTGGTCGCCATACACCGTCTGCATGTTGAACAGCACCTCCAGCACATTGGTGGGACCATAACGATCGCCCATGGCTAGAGGGCCCATCGGGTAGCCCAAGCCCAGGGTGACGGCAGTCTCGAGGTCTTTCGGTGAGCAGATGCCCTGCTGGCAGATGTCGCTGGCGATATTGACGATGGTGGCCACCACGCGCTGGGTGACAAAACCGCCGCTGTCACGGATCACGCTGACGGCCTTGCCGTCACGTGCAAACAACGCGTGTGCCGCATCGCGCATGTCGGTGCGGGTGGCCGGGTTGGTGGCGAGCACGCGGCGTTTTGTGGCGGAGTCGTCAATCAGCATGTCGATGCCGACGGTACGGGCCGGGTCCAGACGCTCCACCACCGCCACCGTGGTGATGTCAAAGCCCAGCGGTGCCACAATCATCAATGCTTGGGGGGAGGCGGAGGCGCCGGTTTCAATCTTCGCGCCCAGGTCTTTCAGCAATTGCAGCAACTCGGAACGGCGCGAGGCGCGCGGCGACACCCACACTGGCGGCATGTTCTCCACCTGCGGGATGGCAGGCTCGGCGGGCGTCTGCATCGCGCCATCGACATAGCGGTAAAACCCTTCTCCGGTCTTACGGCCGAGCACGCCACCGGCCAGCCGCTGCGCGGTGATCACGCTGGGGCGGTAACGGGCTTCCTCAAAGTACTGGTGATAAATCGATTCCATCACCGGATGCGACACATCCAGCGCAGTGAGGTCCATCAGTTCAAACGGACCCAGCTTGAAGCCGGCCTGGTCTTTCAGGATGCGGTCAATGGTGGCGAAATCGGCGATACCTTCACTGACGATGCGCAAAGCTTCGGTGCCGTAGCCGCGCCCGGCATGGTTGACGATAAAGCCCGGTGTGTCCTGCGCCTGCACGGGGGTGTGGCCCATGTGTCTCACGTAGGTACAAAGCCCTGCGCAAACCGAGGCATCGGTCTTCAGGCCCGCAATCACTTCCACCACTTTCATCACGGGGACTGGATTGAAAAAATGCAGGCCGGCCAGACGTTCGGGCCGCTTCAGTTTGGCCGCCATGGCCGTCACCGAGAGAGAAGAGGTGTTGGTGGCCAGGATGGTGGTGTCGGGAACGATGGCTTCAAGTTCAGCAAACAGGGCGCGCTTGACGTCCATTCGCTCCACCACGGCCTCGATGACCAGGTCGCAGACGGCCAGATCAGCCAGTGTGTTTCCAGCCACCAGTTCCTTGGTGTAGCTGGCCACCTGCTCTGCCTGAAGCCGGCCTTTGCTGACCAGCTTGTCCCACTGCGCTGTGATGTCTTTCAGGGCCTGTGAGGTGGCCATGGTTTGTGAGTCAAAAAGTATTACATGGCTTCCGGCTTGTGTGGCGATCTGCGCAATGCCGCGACCCATGGCGCCGGCACCAACCACGCCGACTGTTTTATATTGTGGTTCCATGAGGTGCATTATTGCCCAGCGTCTTTCACAAGGCTGGTTCAAAATGACGTCAAGGATCACTGCCTCTGTCTGAACAGGTCTGCCTTTCTGTGCACTATCGTTACTTTTCAACCGCTCTTCTGGCTGTCATGACCGTCACTGGGGCCCACGCCTTGACGCTGGGCTCCAATCTCCGCTCGGCTGTCAACGGTGAGCCGCTCGACCTTCAGATCCAAAGTCGGCTCGATGCCAGTGAGAATCCGGAAAACCTGTGTCTCGAGGCAGATGTCTTTTATTCGGACCGCAAGGTAGACAGCCAGAACGTACAGCTGCAGTCTGAAAAAACAGCCGTGGCCGGAGAGGCCCTGATACGGGTCCGGACCAGCGTGCCGGTCGATGGGCCGGTGGTGACGGTTCACCTGAGCGGTGGTTGCCAGCAGAAGATGGTGCGACGCTACACCGTTCTGGCCTCCGTGGCGCCCCGGCTGGGCGGCCCCCGGGCAGACAATCCGGACCGTCTGCAGGCGCTGGAGACCAGTCTGCAACGGACCCAGGAGCAGCTGCGGGAGAGCAATGCGGCCCAGGCGCAGCTTCGCAATCAACTGGAGGTGGCGCGGGCCGAGCGCTACTTCAATGGTTGGGTTTTCACCTTGATGTCGCTGCTGGCGCTGGCTTTGCTGGGCATTTTTTTCCTGCGTTCGCAACTGGGCAAGTTGCGGGCGGCGTCCGTGGCCAGTGGTCGGAGCAGGGCTGGCGGTACAGCCGAGGCGGCGCCCAGCGCGGCACAGGAATTCAGCTCCCGTTTTGGTGATCTGGTCGCTCCTGCGCCATCCAGACACACTGACTTTTCCGTTCTGTCGGCGCTTGAGCCCGATGTGGATGTGTCCGCTCCTGTTCCTGCTGAGGGCGCGCCAGAGGCCCCGCGCAGCCAGACACGCTCCAGCGGCCCGGCGACGCTTGCGCCCGGATCGCCTTTGCCGCGCAGGGACCGCAACCGGTTTTCAGTCAGCGTGCCACACGGCATCGGTGGAGCCACTGCCGCGGAGCTGGTGGATCTGCAGCGTGAGATTGACCGTCTGGCCCGGCGGGGAGAGCAGGCCAGGGCGGTGGATCTGTTGTTGCGCCATCTGGCCAAGAGCGTCAATACCGGCATGGTGGTGTACCTGAACCTGTTTCACCTGTACCAGCAGCTCGATCGTGCGCAGGACTACGAGAAGCTCAGAGCCGATTTCAACCAGGTCTACAGCGCGTCCATTCCACCCTTTGGCGAGTTTGTGAGCGCCGGACCAGGTATTGAGGGCGCTCCTGCGCTGCTGGAGAAAATACAGTCGCTCTGGCCGCAGCCTGCCGTTCTCGCTGTGATTGAGTCCGCCTTGTTCAAGCCGGTGGATGGACAACCGGTTATCGTGGATCTGCGCTCTTGTCTCGATCTCTTGAGTCTTTACGAGTTCGCCAGATTCATGAGTGAGAGCGCCGCTGAGCTGCTCGACGGCGTGACGGGTGTGGATGCCCTGCAGCGCGCCATGACGCCGCCCGCATCGCGCCGCCTGGGAATTGACATTGACCTCAGTGAGCCTGCTGAAACGGGTCGTAAATCCAGCAGTGGTCGTCCGCAACGACTTCTGGAAGCCGCCGCAGGTCAGGGCGGGACCATTGGCGAATCGTCACGGTCGAACGAGGTGTCGTTTGAGCCTACGCTGCTGGACAACCTGGTGGACTTTGACGACAACGACACCGGCTACGGGAGCGGTGATTTTCCGAAACCTGCCTGAGTTGCGCGACGCGGCTTGAGGGATCGTGCTGCCAGTCGCCCCAAGTAAATGTGGCTTAGCGGCGTACCTGCAGAGCGCCCGGATTGACGATGTTGGTCGGGGTTCCCTTGATGAAGTTCACCACGTTGTCGAACGCTGCACCAAAGTACAGCTCATAGCTGTCCTGCTCGACATAGCCGATGTGCGGCGTGCAGATGCAGTTCTCCAGCCTCAGCAAGGCGTGGCCCTGCAAAATGGGTTCCGACTCAAACACATCAATGGCCGCCATGCCTGGCCGCCCCCGGTTGAGGCCCGCGATCAGCGCCTCTGGCTCAATCAGCTCGGCCCGGGAGGTATTGACCAGCAGGGAAGTCGGCTTCATGCGCGAGAGGTCTTCGAGGGTGACGATGCCGCGTGTCTCCTCGTGCAGGCGCAGATGCAGACTGATGACATCGCACTGTTCGAAAAACTCGCTTTTGCTGGCGGCGACTTCAAAACCGTCTGCGAGTGCTCGTGCGCGCGATGCGTCCCGCCCCCAGATGACGACGCGCATGCCGAACGCACGCCCGTAGCCGGCCATCAACTGACCGATCTTGCCGTAGCTCCAGATGCCCAGTGTTTTGCCCTTGAGCACATAGCCAATACCGAAATTGGGGGGCATGGCGCCCGATTTGAGGCCTGCCTGCTGCCACGCGCCATGCTTGAGATGCGCCACGTACTGCGGAATCCGCCGCATGGCCGCCATCAGCAGCGCCCAGGTCAGTTCAGCCGGGGCGACGGGTGAGCCGACACCCTCTGCCACAGCGATACCCCGCTCCGTGCAGGCTGCCACGTCAATGTGGCTGCCGACCTTGCCGGTCTGCGCCACCAGCTTGAGCTTGGGCAGCTTTTCGATGACCTGACGGCTCAGGTGGGTGCGCTCCCGAATCAGCACGATCACATCGGCTTCTTTGAGGCGGACGGACAGCTGGCCAATGCCCTTGACCGTGTTGGTGTAGACCTTGGCGGGGTAGGCGTCGAGCTTTGCCGCACACTGCAGCTTGCGAACCGCATCCTGATAGTCGTCGAGGATCACAATATTCATGTCAATATTGTGCCTGCAACCATTCCCCTTACGGCGACCGTGCGTGCCGAGCGCCTGCGCTTTTCTGGCGCAGGTGGCGGCAGAAGGCGTCCGCAGTAAGGCCCACAGATGGCTGTTTCGGACCGGGCCGAACCGTATCAGCGGCCGGCTGACTCCAGTCGTGCCATGCGATCCAGTTCGGCGCAAACATCGGCCATGCGGCCGGTGATGACCATGCGGCCTGCGCATGAAGCGCCAACGCTGGCGTCAAATTCGCGAACGATTTTCAGCCGGCTTTGGCGCGAGGCGCGCGCCCCGCTGCCACAGACCCGAGGCGTATGGCCGCCCTGCGTGGTCACACTGTGCGCCCTGCGTCGCGGCAAATGCAAATGATCAGACGCTGGATGCATCTGCACAGGCACGCCGGCCCTTGGTGTGGCGTGATGTGCCGGAACAAACCAGGCTGCCAGCGCGTGTACAGGCGCAAGAAGCATCGACAACAAGGGTGAAGAAGAAAAACTGATGATTCCCATGATGAACTCCTGTTGGAAAGAAGGTTTACACAGGCAGGATTCAGGCTGACAGTGTTGCCAGCGGAGCCGCCACAGCAGGGTGTTGGTTTTCAAGAACCAAACGCCCGCCACCTGCCGTGCGGCTGGAGACGGTTTGCGCTACATCAGCATGGTGTTACGGATCAATCCGACCGCCAGACCTTCGAGCTCAAACGGCTCGCCAGGCTCCACCACGATGGTTTTGAAATCCGGGTTTTCAGGCAGCAGCTCGATGAGGTGCTTGTTGCGGCGGAAGCGCTTGACGGTGACCTCATCGCCCAGCCTGGCCACCACGATCTGTCCGTTCTTGGCTTCCTTGGCCTGCTTCACGGCCAGCAGGTCGCCATCCATGATGCCGACATCGCGCATGCTCATGCCGCGCACCTTCAACAGGTAGTCGGGCTGGCGCTGGAACAGGCTGCTTTCGAAGTAGTAGGTCTGGTCGATGTGCTCCTGCGCGAGAATCGGACTGCCAGCAGCAACCCGCCCCACCAGAGGCAGGGCGAGTTGGGCCAGGCTTTGCAACGGCAGGGAAAACTGTTTGATGCGCGATTCGTTCAGTGAGCGCAGGGTGTCGCTGCGCAGGCGAATGCCGCGAGAGGTACCACTGACCAGCTCGATCACGCCTTTGCGGGCAAGGGCCTGCAAATGCTCTTCAGCCGCATTGGCGGACTTGAAGCCCAGCTCGGTGGCGATTTCAGCGCGTGTGGGTGGCGCACCGGTGCGGGCGATGGCGCTTTGAATCAGCTCAAGGATTTGCTGCTGGCGCGCCGTGAGTTTGGGGCCTTCAGACGACAGATGGGGAAATTCATTCGTGTTCATGGGCAAAACTCCGTTGTCTCAGAGGTGGCGCAGCGAAGGGACGGCGCTGCGTGGCTGGTGGTCTGTCGGCGACCTCTGTGTAAAGTGCATGAAGGTCATGTTGACTGTTTGAGTGACTTGAATCGATTGCTTTTCGGGTTAACTTGCGCTGGTGGCCCGCTGAATTTTTATGCCCCATCATCCTTTGCTGAACTGTTTTAATATCCAGTAACTGTATTTTCATCCAGTTTTTCTCAAAATGCAAGTCACCACACCATGACGGCTTCCAGACTCGTGATTCTGGGTACTGGCGGGACCATTGCTGGTCTTTCGTCCACCGCCACCGACAACATCGGCTACACCGCAGCGCAGGTGGGCGTTGCCCAACTGGTTGAGGCGATTCCGGGCTTGCTGGCTGGCGGTCCGGTCGTCACTGAGCAGGTTGCGCAGCTTGACAGCAAGGACATGGATTTCTCCGTCTGGGCCGCATTGGCGTCGCGGATCAACGACTTCCTGGCTCAGCCCGACGTGTGCGGGATCGTCATCACCCACGGAACCGACACGCTGGAAGAGACTGCTTTTTTTCTGCAGGTGGTGTGCCAGCCTGCCAAGCCCGTGGTGCTGACCTGCGCCATGCGGCCGGCCAGCGCACTGACGCCCGATGGTCCGCAGAACGTGCTCGACGCAGCTGCGGTGGCTCGCCATCCGGGAGCGCAGGGCGTGCTCGTGGTGTGCGCGGGAGCCATTCACGGCGCGATCGATGTGCAAAAGGCGCACACCTACCGGCTCAATGCCTTCACGTCGGGCGATGCCGGCCCGGTAGGGTATGTGGAGGAAGGGCGCGTCCGGCAGCTGCGCGACTGGCCTGCCGGCGCTGGCGGTGGCGACCACTTGGCAGCAGTTGCCCCAGGTGCAGTTACCTCGTGGCCACAGGTTGAAATCGTGATGAGTCATGCCGGTGCCAGCGGCAAAGTGGTCGATGCGCTGGTTACCAGCGGCGTGCAGGGCATTGTGGTGGCCGCCACAGGCAACGGCACGGTGCACCACGCGCTTGAGCAGGCCTTGTTGCGGGCTCAGGCCGGGGGGGTCCAGATTCGCCGCAGCACGCGTTGTGCCGAGGGCCAAGTGCTGCCTCGTCCGGACGACGTAATACCTGACTCCACAGGTCTTTCCCCGGTCAAGGCCCGCATCGCGCTAATGCTGGAGCTGATGGGCCGGCCCGGGATGAGGTAACCGCAGTATGTTTGCCGGAATCAGCCTGCCCTGGGACTGGGCCTATCCTGCGCTGGAAGTGCTGCATCTGATTGGCGTGGCGCTGCTGCTGGGCAATCTGGTGCTGCTGGAACTGCGGGTGTTTGGCCGCGGTGCGGCGCTGCCTGTGGCTGAACTGGCGAGGCTGAGCCTCACACTGGTGGCCATCGGTTTCACCATGGCGGCACTGTCAGGCACGCTGATGTTCGCCACCCAGCCTTCAGAACTGCTGGGCAACCGCGCATTTACCCTGAAGATGTTGTTGCTATTCGTCGCAGGTTCCAATGCGGCGATGTTCCACGCGCGCCAGTCCCTGACCAAGATGGATGGAGTTGCCCGCGTGCACATGGTGGTGTCCACTGTGCTCTGGCTGGCGATCATCGCCCTGGGCCGCTGGATTGCGTATGTCTGAAAAAGGAGTTTCCATGAAACGACGTGAAGTCATGTTCGCGGCGCTTGCCGTGCCCACACTGAGCCTGCCGATGCTGGCGCGTGCCCACCACGGGTGGAGCAGTTTCGACCAGGACCGCCCGATCTATCTGGAGGGCAAGGTCACGAAGTCCAAATGGCAAAACCCCCACGCTGAACTGGAGCTCGAAGTACCCGCCGGGCTCAAGCTGCCAAGCGATCTGGCCCAGCGCTCGGTGCCCGCGCAATCGGCGGGTATCGACGGCAAGGCGTTGCTGGCCAAAGCCGTGGTGCCCAACCGCAAAGACCGCCGCTGGGAGATTGAACTGGCGCCGCTGACCCGCATGAACGCCTGGAAAGTCAACGAGATCAAGGTCGGTGACAGTGTGTCCCTGGTGGGTTTCATCTTCAAGGAAGAAAAGGGCGAGCCGATCCTGCGGGTGGAATACCTGTTTGTGGGCAACCAGGCGTACGGTCTGCGATCCAGCCCGATCTGACGCAGAAAAAAAGGCCCGTGAGGGCCTTTTTTCAGGGACGGCAGCGCTTCAAGAGGCTAGATGCGTTCCAGTCATCCCTTGTAGCCGGCCAGACGCGGCAAGGCCAGCGTCAGATCCGGCCAGATTGTCACAAGGGCCAGCGCCCCCAGCATCACCAGCAGGAAGGGCATGACCTCGCGCATCAGCACGCCGAGCGAGACATTGGCGATTTTCATCATCATGAACAGCAGCAGTCCGTAAGGGGGCGTGATGAGACCAATCATGATGTTGAGTACCGCCATCACGCCAAAGTGCACCGGGTCGATGCCCAGTGCGACAGCGGTGGGCAGCAGTACCGGCAGGATGATCAGGATGATGGTCGAGCCTTCGAGAAATGCGCCCAGTACCAGAAGCACCAGGTTGACCAGCAACAGAAACCCCAGCGGCGAGAGGTCCAGCCCCTTGAGCTGCACGCTGAGTGCTGCAGGAATGTTCTCGGATGTGATGACATAGTTGAACACCAGCGCGCCAGCAATCAGCATGCCGATGGAGATGCTCATGCGTGCACTCGACAGCAGGGAGTCGTAAAGGTCTGCCCAGCGCATGCTTCGGTAAAGACCTGCCGAGATCAGTAGGGCGTAAGCAGCAGCCACGCCTGCCGCCTCGGTGGGCGTGGTGATGCCGCTGTAGAGGCAGCCCAGCAGGATGACGGGCAACATCAAAGCCGGGAACGCCTCGCGCGTGATGCGCGGCATGTCCCGCAGCGGCACCCGCGGCTCCAACGGAAAGCCACGGCTCTTGGCGAGGTAATAAATCAGGCCCATCTGTACGGCGCCCAGCAGAAGCCCGGGCAGCACGCCACCGATGAACAGGTAGCCAATCGAGGTGCCCGACACGAGCGCGTACAGCACCAGAGGGATGGACGGCGGAAGGATCGGCCCGATGACGGACGACACCGCACTGAGTGCGGCAGCGAAGCCCGGAGTGTATTTGCCGTCCCGCGTCATCATGGTCTGCATCACCTTGCCAGAGCCGGCGGCGTCGGCCAGCGCGCTGCCCGACATGCTGGCGAAGACCACACTTTGCAGCACATTCACCTGTGCCAGGCCACCCGGAAAGCGCCCGACGATGGCATTACAGAAACGCAGCAGCCTGTCCATGACGCTGCCGGTGCTCATGATGGTGGCGGCGAAGATGAACAGCGGTATGGCCAGCAGCAGAAAGCTGGAATAGGTGCCGTTGAGCAGTTGCTCGGCCGCGGTGCCCATGTCCATGCCCTTGAGGTAGAGGTACAGCACAGAGCCGCCGATCATGGCGTGGCCAATGGGCACGCCGAGAAGGCTCAGGGCCACGATGACGACGAGCGCCATGGAGAAAGGGCTGGTGAAATTCACGATAGGTTCACAATGCGGATCCCGAGACGGGCAGGTCGTCGGTTTTTGGCGCTGGCCCACGGATGAGCTGACGCAGGCAACGGGCAATCACCGCCACAACGAAAACCACATAAATGGAGTACGTGATGTCCATGCGAATGCCGAGATAGGAGCTTTTCTCGACCTTCATGAAGCTCACGTAAGACCAGGTCGCAGGCAGCGACATGCCGAACAGCACAATCAGGCTGAGGGCGCCAATCGCATGAACCACGCGCCGCCTGCGCGGCCCGCCTGCGTCGGCGAACGAGTCAATGCGGATTTCCTCGTTGTCCTTCAGCACAAAGGCCGCGCCCCAGAGCACCAGCCACAGCCACGCGGCCAGCGACAGTTCGGTCGTCCAGCCGACGGGCCAGTTGAGCAGATAGCGCATGACGATCTGCACGATGAAAGCGATGAAGATCACCGCCAATAGCGCTGCCGCCACTGCTTCGGCGAAGCGGTGGAGTGGCCGGGTGATCCGGTCAAACATCGGCAGCGTCTTATTTCAGCGCGTTGATCTTGTCCACCATGCCAGCTGGCCAGCCCTTGGCTTCGTCCGACGCCAGGTACATCTTCTGTGCATGCTCGCGGAAGGCATTGACATTGGGCGCGTACACGTCCAGCCCCTGTTTGCGGAAGGATTCCGCCAGCTCTGCCTCGCGCTTGGTGTGCTCGGCTGCGCTCCAGGCGATGGCCTTGTCCGCTGCAGCCTGGAAGGCCTTCTGTTTGGCCGGCGACATGCTGTTCCAGGTTTTCATGCTCACGGTGAGCAGGTCGTAGCCGACCAGATGGGACGTCAGCACGATCTGGTTCATCACCTCATTGAACTTCATGTTCTGCACGTTGGGCAGCGGGTTGTCCTGACCGTCAATGGCGCCGGTCTGCAGGCCGGTGTAGGTTTCGGCGTAGGCCATCGGCGTGGGGTTGGCGCCCAGCGACTTACCCAGCATCTGCCATGCGTCACCGGGGGGCATGCGCAGCTTCACGCCTGCGAGGTCGGCTGGAACGGCAATCTTCTTCTTGCCCTTCAAACCGACGTGCCGCGTGCCGAAGAACGTGGGGCCCAGAATCTTGACCTTGAGCTGGTCTTCGGCCATTTTCTTCATCTGTGTGCCCAGGTCGCTGGAGAAAAACGCGGTCAGGTGATTGGCGTCACGGAACAGATAGGCCGAGGTCAGCATCGACCATGCTGGTACTTGCTTGGAGATGTCCTGCGGCGAGATGTTGCCCATCTCCAGGTTGTCACGCTGCAGGGCCACGAGCTCGGTGCCCTGACGGAACAGCGTGGAGTTCAGGTACATCTCGACCTTGAAGTCGGCGGCGACGTCCTTGGCGAACATGTTCATCATTTCCGCGCGGATGTCCTTGTCCGAGAACACAGCAGCAAAGCGCAGGGTGGGCGCGGCCTGGGCCCAGACGGGCAGGGCGCTGCTTGCGGCGAGTGTGGCGCCAGTGAGCAGCAGGGTGCGGCGTGCGATGGAAGCGGTCATGGTTTGTCTCCTGTGATGTGGTGGGTGAAAAAAACTCTGTTTGACTCGGTCGTAACCAGGATCTAAGTCGGCATTGAAATCGGCGTTTGAAGGGTTTTAGGCGCCTGCCAGTCGCTGGGCCACGGCGCGGATGGCCAGTTCATAGCCAAACGGTCCGAAGCCGCAGATCACGCCGGTGGCAGCCAGTGAGACCAGAGAATTTTGATACAACGGGTCGCGCTTGTGGATATTGGTGACGTGAACCTCGGCAATCGGCTGGTCTAGCGTCTTGAGAGCATCCAGCACCGGGATGGAGCGGAACGACAGCCCCGCCGGATTGATGATGACACCGGCCGACTTTTCCCGCGCTTCCTGAATCCAGTCAACCATCACGCCCTCGTGGTTGGTCTGGCGAAATTCGCAGCCCAGGCCCAGTTCGCCAGTCACGCGGCGGCACAGCTGCTCGACTTGCGCCAGCGTGGTGCTGCCATAGAGGTGCGGCTCGCGGATGCCCAGCAGGTTCAGATTGGGTCCGTTGAGGATGTAAAGGGTGGCGCTCATGCAGCTGATTCTTTCGCCATCACCGAAAGCAGTTTCCGGAACGGAAACGTGTTTCATAATATGAATCATGAGCATTGCACTGGATCGCGGCCTGTCTGTGCTGGAGCACCTGGCCCAGCACCCTCAAGGTCTTCCCATCACCCTCATTTCGCATGAGCTGGACATTCCGCTCAGCGCCTGCCATCGCCTGCTGGCGGACTTGCAACGCTGCGGGTACGTGCGTCAGGCGCGCCGACAGGGCGACTATGTGCTGACGACGAAGATGGTGTCGCTGGGCCTCGGGTTCCTGAGCAGCGCCGGCATTGTGGACGTGGCAGAGCCGCTGCTGGAGCGGCTTGCACAAACCTCGGGCGAACTGGTGCGTCTGTCCATCGTCGACGAAGACCGTCTGACCTGGGTCGCGAAATCGCAGGGCATACGGCAGACCGGTCTGCGCTACGACCCCGACATGGGTCAGGATGCACGGCTGTCGTGCACAGCCTCCGGGCATGCGTGGTTGATGACCATGAGTGACGAACGCGCGCTGGCGCTGGTCTCGCGCCAGGGATTTGGGACTCCGGCCGAATTCGGACCGAAGGCACCCACCACGATCAAGGCCCTGACAGGTTTTCTGCATGCGGCGCGGGTGCGTGGCTACGCGATGATCGATGAAGTATTTGCCCCCGGCATGGCGGCCATGGCCGCACCGGTGATGCGGCGCCGCGAGGTGATCGGGGTGATCAGCATTGCCGGTCCGCTCAGCCGGTTGAGCACTGCGCGCATGCATGAGCTCGCGGCACCGCTGCTGGCGGCTGCTGCCGAACTCGGGCCTGTCAGCAACGCTTCCAACCTGTTTGGGCGTCCTCCGCTGGGCAAGGGCTGATACAGCTCGCCCGTGTTGCTGCAGGACGGTCAGCTGGCAAGCGCCTGCAAGGCGCGGGAGGTGATTTCGTCCACGCTGCCAGTTCCGCTGATGGCGCGGTATTTGGGCGCATTGACCGGGTCGGTTTTGGCCCAGCCGGAGTAGTAGTCGACCAGAGGGCGTGTTTGCGCGCTGTAGACCTCGAGGCGTTTTTTCACGGTCTCTTCCTTGTCGTCGTCGCGCTGGATCAGTGGCTCGCCCGTTACATCGTCCTTGCCCTCGACCTTTGGCGGGTTGAACTTGACGTGGTAGGTGCGGCCCGATGCCGTGTGCGAGCGGCGGCCGCTCATTCGCTCAATGATGGCCTCGAAGGGCACATCGATTTCCAGCACGTAATCGAGCTTCACACCGGCAGCCTTCATGGCGTCGGCCTGGGGGATGGTGCGCGGAAAACCGTCGAACAGGAATCCCTTGTCGCAGTCGCTTTGCGCGATGCGCTCCTTGACGAGGTTGATGATCAGGTCGTCGCTGACCAGTCCGCCGGAGTCCATGACTTTCTTGGCCTCTACGCCCAGCGGCGTGCCCGCCTTGACGGCAGCACGCAGCATGTCACCGGTCGAAATCTGCGGAATGCCGTATTTCTGGCAAAGAAAGGTGGCTTGCGTGCCCTTGCCGGCGCCTGGTGCGCCCAACAGAATCAGTCTCATGGATGTCCTCGGATTTTTTATGGATTCGAAAAATCAGACCGGGCGGCCCCTGCATCATGGCCCATGGCCTTGTTGCGAAGCGTTTCGGGATGCCGCGCGTCCGGTTTGCGGAACCCATGTCTGTCTGGCGTCGAGAGTAGCATATGCACCTCGCCGGTGCCTTACAGGATGGGCTTGGTTTAGTGGGGTGGCAGGACAAACAGTTTTCTAATCCTGTCCAGGTCCTCGGGCGTGTCGACACCGGCTGCCGGGGCGTGCTCCGTGACGTGCACCGCGATCCGGTGACCGTGCCACAGCGCCCGCAGCTGCTCCAGGCATTCCAGCTGCTCCAGCGGCGATGGGGGCAAGGCCGGAAACTGCTTCAGGAAGCCGACGCGATAGCCGTAGATTCCCACGTGCCGCAAAGGCGCTGGCAGGCTGCTGCCGGCCTGCCACCAAGCCTGGCCCGGCATATCGCGCGCGGCCGGAATGGGCGAGCGGCTGAAGTAAAGCGCGGTTTGCCGCGCGTCCAGAACCACCTTGACGACATTCGGGTTGTGCAGATCAGCCAACTCGCTGATGGCGTGCGCGGCCGTGCTCATGGCGCAATCCGGGCGGTCGGTGAGTTGCTGGGCCACGGCGTCGATCAGCGCCGGATCGATCAGCGGCTCGTCACCCTGCACATTGACCACCATCTCGGCGTCAGTCAGCCCGAGCGCGCTGCAGGCTTCAGCCAGGCGGTCGCTGCCGCTGGGATGATCGGTTCGCGTCAGAACCGCTGCGATGCCAAAGGCCGCGCATTGATCGACGATGGCCGCGCTGTCGGCTGCGACCACCGTGCGGGCGGCGCTGCTTTTGAGCGCCTGCTGCGCCACCCTGACCACCATGGGAATGCCATGGATGTCGGCCAGCGGCTTGTTGGGTAGCCGCGTGGATGCCAAGCGGGCCGGAATGAGAACGGTGAAACTCATCGCTGCTGGCTGCATGCCCTCAAAGGCCAAGCTCCTCGTCGGTCAGGGTTCGCGCTTCGTTTTCGAGCAGGATGGGCAGGCCATCACGCACAGGGTAGGCCAGCCGGGCGCTGCGGGAGATGAGTTCCTGTTTCTCGCGGTCGTATTCGAGGGGCCCCTTGGTCACAGGGCAGACGAGCAGTTCAAGCAGTTTGGTGTCCATGGGTCACGATGGTAAGGGAGAAACAACCGATGTCAGATGGGGCGCCAGCAGCCTGTCGAGTGCCGCGAAGAAGGCCGGTTCAGGCGTGAACGCCAGTGGCACGGCGAGCAGACGAACCTCAGAAGCAGCCGGCAGGCGGAACAGCTTGACGGCATCTTTCTGTGTGCACAGCACCGTCCGGCCGGAATGGTCCGAAAGAAAGCGAACGATGTCGGGTGTGTCCAGCGGATGATGGTCTGGCAGCGCCATCGTCTCATCCAGTTGCAATCCGCGCGCCCGCAGCATCGCGAAAAAAGCCTCCGGGTGGGCGATGCCTGCCATCGCCACCAAAGGCTGCCCGGCCAACTCTGCCAGCGGCGTGACATGGCCATCAGCAGTCACGGCGTGTGGCATCAGCTCCCGCGAGGAGGTGAATCCGTCAAAGGCAGGCCGCTGGCCGGTGTGCAGGACAAGGTCAACGCCTGCCGCAGCCTTCAGTGGCCAGGATTCCCGCAACGGACCGGCAGGCAGCAGCCAGCCATTGCCCACACCCCGGTCATCGAAAACGGCAATGTTGAGGTCACGTCCCATCGCCAGATGCTGCAGGCCATCGTCGCTGATGACGATCTGGGTGCGCGGGTGCGCCTTGAGCAGGGACTCCACGGCCTGCGCCCGGTTTGCAGCCACAACAACCGGGGCGCCTGTCGCTTGATGGATCAGCGCAGGCTCGTCGCCTGAGTCGCGCAGAGGCGTGCTGGCGGTGACTTCGGTCATCGCGGCGCTGGTGCGACCGTAGCCCCGCGACACCACGCCCACCTTCAGCCGCTTCGATTGCAGGTGATGCACCACGCTGATCACCACCGGCGTTTTGCCAGCGCCACCGGCCACCACATTGCCGACGACGATCACCGGCACTGGAAAGCGCGTGGTGTGCAGGAGACCGCTGCGGTAAAGCCATCCCCGACCGGCTATCAGCACCCAATAGATACATGACACCGGCCACAGCAGGCAGGCAAGCCAGCCGCGGCGGGTCCAGGCCTGCAGCAGCAGATGTTTCATGGGTCCTGGTCGCCGCTGGGTGGCCCGGGCTGGCGCTACTGCGCCGAGCTTTGGGTGGCGAAGGTGATCTGCGCCAGACCTTCACGCCGCGCGGCTTCCATCACCGTCACCACCGACTGGTGTGTGGCTGTGGCGTCCGCACTGATGATGATCACGCTGTCCGGACCGGCTTTTGCAGCGCCCGTGAGTGCAGCGCCCAGTGCCTGCACGCTGCGGCCTTCAACCGGCGTCTTGTTGACCATATACCGCCCATCGCTGCTGACAGCCACGATCACTTCGCGGGCGTAATCGCGCTGTTTGTCAGCATCGGCCACCGGCAGCTTGACCTGCAGTTCGGTGAACTTGCTGTAGGTGGTCGACAGCATCAGGAAGATGAGCACCACCAGCAGAACATCGATGAACGGAATCAGGTTGATCTCCGGCTCGTCGTGGGGGCGAGGGCGGAAGTTCATTTCCGGAGCGTATTGAGATGCCGCACAAACCGCTCCGCTGCCAGCTCCATGGTCAGCAGGTAGCCATCGACGCGGGCACGGAAGTAGCGCCAGAAAATCAGGGCAGGAATGGCCACAATCAGGCCAAAAGCGGTGTTGTAGAGCGCAATTGAAATACCCTGTGCCAGCTGCGCCGGGTTGCCCGCGCTGCTGGCGTTGACACCGCCACCGCCAGGCTGGGAGCCGAAGATTTCAATCATGCCAATCACCGTGCCGAGCAGGCCGAGCAGTGGCGCTGCCGAGGCGATGGTGGCCAGCGCTGCCAGGTAGCGTTCGAGCTTGTGTGCGGCTTTCCGGCCGGCGCCCTCCATGGCAGATCGCAAATCGTCTTCGCTGACGCGCGGGTTGGTGTTGAGTGTGCGCAGACCAGTGGCGAGTACTTCACCGAGCACCGAGTTCTGCTCCAGCTGCGTCACCACGTCCGGCGTGGGCACGCTGGCACGGGATACGGTGATGGCCTCATCGAGCAGTTGGGGCGGAGCGACCTTTGAAGTTTTGAGGCTGGCAAAGCGCTCGATGACCAGTGCGAGCGCCAGAATGGAGCAGGCAATCAAGGGCCAGATGGGCCAGCCTGCGGCTTGTATGATCGAAAACAATCGGCTTCTCCGTACGGATAAATTCTGTTGGATTATGGACCACCGGCGAGCCGCAGACGGCGCTCGCACGAGGCGTGCCCCCGGCCTCTCGGCTAGCCCGGGACAGGTGCGCAAACCCACAGAACGTGTGGATAACTTTGTGGGCAAGTCAGTGTGCAGCGCCCGGCGAGCCGCGCCAATTCGTCCTTGTGACAAATCGATGAAATTTTGAGCAGAATTAAGTCATTCAAAATCAATGAGTTACACGAATTTATCGCGCTATGCGCGCCAAAGCACACTGGCAGGCCGCTCCAGGGGCCCCGCTGTGGAGTATTACCCCCGAAAAATCAGGGGCTTTGGCCTTGTTTGAGGATTCCGCGCCCGACGAGCCGGCACTTGAGGCTGCACGCGGTGGGCGTGGCCGCGTGTGGCCGGTGGGCTCGTTGTTGCGGGCGATTGCCGACAGCCTGGAGGCCCGTTTCAATCCGGTGTCGGTGCAGGGTGAAGTCAGTGGCTTTTCGCGTGCCGCCAGCGGGCACTGCTACTTTTCCCTGAAAGACCCGCAGGGTCAGGTGCGCTGTGCCATGTTCCGGCGCGCCGCCAGCCTGCTGGACTTTGCGCCGCGCGACGGCCAGTTGGTCGAGGTGCGTGGCCGCCTCGGTGTTTACGAGCCGCGTGGCGAACTGCAACTGGTGGTCGAGTCCATGCGTCAGGCCGGGCAGGGCAATCTTTTCGAGCAGTTTTTGTTGCTCAAGGCCCGGCTTGAAGCCGAAGGTTTGTTTGACAGCGCCAGAAAACGCGAGTTGCCTTTGATGCCGCGTGGCATAGCGCTGGTGACCTCGCTGGGCGCCGCCGCCCTGCACGATGTGGTGAGCGCCCTGGAGCGCAGGGCGCCACACATCCCCGTGGTGATTTACCCTGCCAGCGTGCAGGGCGCACAGGCCGCAGGCGAGCTGGTTCGGGCCATGAACACCGCTTTTGCGCGGCGCGACGAAGACCAGACGGACGTGCTGCTGCTGGTGCGCGGCGGTGGCGCGATGGAAGACCTGTGGGCGTTCAATGACGAGCAACTGGCCCGCACCATCGTGGCCGCACCCATGCCCGTCGTCAGCGGCGTCGGCCATGAAACCGATTTCACGATTGCCGATTTTTGTGCTGATGTGCGGGCGCCGACCCCCACCGCGGCCGCCGAGTTGTGCGCCCAGCCACGAGCCGTGTGGATGGGTGTTCTGGGGCAGGTGGCCGATCGCCTGCAAAGAGGCGTGGACCGCCAGCTGCAGGCACAAAACCAGCGACTGGACTGGGCGGCCTCCCGGTTGAGCCAGCCTTCGCATGGGGTTACCCGGCAGAAGGCGCAGCTCGACTCGGTCGCCCAGTCGTTGCGCCATGCCGTGCAGCAGCGGCTGCTTTCCGAGCGGGGGGAACTGCAGAACCTTGGCGCGACCTTGCCACTCCGGTTGGCCAACTGCATGCAGCATCACAGCCAGCGGCTGGAACGCGCGCGCCTGCGGCTTGGCTTGCTTGACCCTCAACTGGTGTTGCAGCGCGGCTACGCATGGCTGGCCGATCTGGAGGGCAAACCGGTGACAGCGGTGGCCCAGACCCGAACAGGCCAGGCTTTGCGCGCTACCCTTGCCGACGGCGAGGTCGATTTGACGGTCTCCGCGCCACGCTTGATTTAGTTTTTACAATTGCAGGCGCGGAACGCTGCGGCGTATCCCTACACTGTCCATCCCACATCACGAGGAAAATCATGGAACACCAACTCCCAGCCCTGCCATACGCGATCGACGCCCTGGCACCCCATTACAGCCAGGAAGCCTTCGAGTACCACCACGGCAAGCACCACAACGCCTATGTGGTGAACCTCAACAACCTGCAAAAAGGCACGGAGTTCGAGTCGATGACTTTGGAGGAGATCGTCAAGAAGTCCAGCGGCGGCGTGTACAACAACGCGGCGCAGATCTGGAATCACACTTTTTTCTGGAGCTGCATGAAGCCGGCCGGCGGTGGTGAGCCCAGCGGCGCGCTGGCCGCTGCCATCAACGCCAAGTTCGGTTCCTACGCTGCCTTCAAGGAAGCGTTTGTGAAATCGGCGGTCGGCAATTTCGGCTCGGGCTGGACCTGGCTGGTCAAGAAGCCGGACGGAAGCGTGGACATCGTGAACACCGGCCCGGCTGGCACGCCGCTGACCACCGCCGATAAGGCCCTGTTGACCGTTGACGTGTGGGAACACGCCTATTACATCGATTACCGCAACATGCGCCCCAAGTTCGTTGAGACCTTCCTGTCCAATCTGGTGAACTGGAGCTTTGCCGAGGCCAACTTCGCCTGATGCTGTTGCCACGGCCCTTGCGCATTGCAGCAGGGGCTCCATGAAAAAAGCCGGTCATTGACCGGCTTTTTTCTTTGTTGCAAGGTGTGTGTCTGATGCTTTGCGGGGCGCCTTGCCGTGCCTTGTGTTCAGCGGTTGCCGTCAAATGGTGGGCCGCCGAGCTTGATACCAGCCTTGATGCCACGCTTGGCAAACCAGCCCTGGTTCATTTCGAGAACATAGCGCACCGGCCTGGCCGAGCAGTGGGCATCAGTGGTCAGCGGCTTCATGTCGGCCAGATTGACGATGGTTCCGTCGTCAGCCACGAAGGCGGCTGTCAAGGCAAGCGGGGTGTTCTTCATCCAGAAACATTGCTTTGCGGCTTGCTCGAAGACAAACAGCATGCCCTCTTGCTGCGGCATGTCCTTGCGGAACATCAGACCGATCTGCCGCTGCTCAGGCGTCAATGCCACCTGGGCGTCGATCAGATGCATGCCCGCCGACAGCTGAACCCGCTGCAGATTGAGCTGCGGGCCCTCCTGGGCCGAAGCAGAGATGGGCAGCACAAAGGGCAGTACAAAGACGAGCAACGCTGCGCGACGCGCGATCCGGGAAATGAGTGAGCGAGTCATCGTGGCGGTTGATCGCTGCACGACAGAGAAGGAATTCAACAGCATGGGTGGCTACCGTGGGAGTTCATTCGAGAGCATAAACGACAGGTGACAGAGTGGGCTGGCCCATGAAAAATGCCCGCAGAAGCGGGCATCTTTACGAAAGTCACCAGGAATTACTTCTTGGCTTCAGCTTTCTTGGCTGCAGCGGCATCAGCCTTTGCTTTTTTGGCGGCGTCAGCTTTGGCTTTCTTGGCAGCTTTGGCATCTGCTTTTGCGTCAGGCTTGGCTTCTGCCTTGGCTGCAGGCGCAGCAGGGGTGGCTGGCGTGGCAGCTGCTGCTGGAGCAGTGGCCGTGGCAGGAGTTGCAGGCGTGGCTGGTTTGGCAGGCGTGGCGGCCATGGGGGCGCCAGCGTGCGAAGCGGCAAAGGCGCCGGTGGTGAAGAGGCCAGCGATCAGAACGGCGAGGATCTTGTTCATTTGATATTTCCTTGATTCTTGATTGAAAAAGTACCCCGAACCTTTCGGAGGCTCTCCTGTAACGGCGTGCCATCGCCATGCGTTGACAGAGCGCTGCAAATTGATTTGTTCGAAAGTTTTACAGATAGACTTTAGGGGTTACTACTTAACTGATGATGCAAATGGCACAGTCGTCCCCATGTCTGTCCATCGTCAGCACACCGCGGAGAGATTACCCATGTACCAGCACATCCAAGTACCCACCCAAGGCCAGAAAATCACCGTCAACGCCGACAACTCCCTGAACGTGCCCGATGAGCCAGTCATCCCGTTCATCGAAGGTGATGGCACTGGCGCCGACATCACGCCGGTGATGCTGAAGGTGGTGGACGCAGCTGTGGCCAAGGCGTACGGTGGCAAGAGAAAAATCCACTGGATGGAGGTGTTCGCCGGCGAGAAATCGACCCGCGTCTATGGACCGGACGTCTGGCTTCCGGAAGAAACACTGCACGCGGTACGCGACTACGTGGTGTCCATCAAGGGGCCATTGACCACGCCCGTCGGCGGCGGCATTCGCAGCCTGAATGTGGCGCTGCGCCAGCAGCTTGATCTGTACGTCTGTCTGCGTCCCATCCGTTACTTTCCTGGCGTTCCATCGCCGGTGAAAGAGCCGCACAAGACCAACATGGTCATCTTCCGCGAGAACTCGGAAGACATCTATGCCGGTATCGAATTCGAGTCCGGCAGCGACAAGGCGAGAAAGCTGATCAAGTTCCTGCAGGATGACATGGGCGTGAAGAAAATCCGCTTCCCTGACACCTCGGCCATCGCCATCAAGCCGGTTTCAATCGAAGGCACCGAGCGCCTGGTGCGCAAGGCTTTCCAGTACGCCATTGACAACGACAAGCCCAGCGTGACCATCGTGCACAAGGGCAACATCATGAAGTTCACCGAGGGCGGCTTTCGGGACTGGGCGTACGCGCTGGCGAAGAAGGAGTTCGGTGCGGTGGAGATCGACGGTGGCCCGTGGATGAAGTTCAGAAACCCGAAAACCGGCAAGGACATCACCGTCAAGGACAGCATTGCCGACGCCTTCCTGCAGCAGATCCTGCTTCGCCCCGCTGAATACAGCGTGATTGCCACGTTGAACCTGAATGGTGACTACGTTTCCGACGCGCTGGCCGCCCAGGTGGGTGGCATTGGCATCGCCCCGGGTGCGAACATGAGCGATACGGTGGCCATGTTTGAGGCCACGCACGGCACGGCGCCCAAATACGCCGGCAAGGACTACGTGAACCCCGGCTCCGAGATCCTGTCGGCCGAGATGATGCTGCGCCACATGGGTTGGAAGGAGGCGGCAGACCTGATTATCAGTTCGATGGAGAAATCCATTGAATCGAAAAAAGTCACCTACGACTTTGCCCGCCTGATGGAGGGCGCGACCCAGGTCAGCTGCTCCGGGTTCGGGCAGGTGATGATCGACCAGATGTGAAGGGACATGGCGGCTCCGGCACGCCCGTTGCCTGGTGTGGCCGTGCGTTGTGCTCGCCTGGAACCGCTCTACATCGCCTGACACCGCCCGGAAAGGATTCCGTGGCGGGTTTTCTTTCTGGCGGGTGTAAATCCGGGGCCCGAAATGCGAAATATCACGTACGAATGTCGCGTTCCTGCCACCAAAGCCCATGACGAACACACTGTCGGACAGTGGTCGCTAGAATGAATTCCATGGCAACCAAGTCTCCCAAAATCCCGGCGCCGCCCCCTCAGCCCGCCGTACCGGGTGTGCGGCCTGGCGACACCGGTGGCTCAGACTCCGTGGTGCTCGAAAGACGCCCCCAGAAGACCAAGCCACCGCAGATGCATCAGGTGGTGCTCCTCAACGATGACTACACCCCGATGGAGTTCGTGGTGGTGGTGATTCAGGAGTTCTTCAACAAGGACCGCGAAACCGCCACGCAGATCATGCTCAAGATCCATCTCGACGGCAAAGGCGTTTGCGGCGTGTTCTCCAAGGACGTGGCCGCCACCAAGGTCGATCAGGTCACCGAGGCAGCCCGGAAAAACGGGCACCCGCTTCAGTGCGTCAGCGAACCCATTGAATAACCGGGAATCCGGCCAATATTGTCTTCAGATGTCAGTCAATTAACCGCAGCAAGCCGAAAGGAAGATCAATGATTGCCCAGGAACTAGAAGTCAGCTTGCACATGGCGTTCGTCGAGGCGCGTCAGCAGCGCCACGAATTCATCACCGTTGAGCACCTTTTGCTTGCCCTGTTGGACAACCCCAGCGCAGCCGAAGTGCTGCGCGCCTGTTCTGCGAATGTGGACGATTTGCGCAAGGCGCTCAGCAACTTCATCAAGGACAACACGCCACAAGTCGCGGGCACTGACGATGTGGACACGCAGCCCACGCTGGGCTTTCAGCGGGTGATTCAGCGCGCCATCATGCATGTGCAGTCCACCGGCAATGGCAAGAAGGAAGTCACCGGCGCGAATGTGCTGGTCGCTATTTTTGGCGAAAAGGACTCGCACGCCGTGTATTACCTGCACCAGCAGGGCGTGACGCGCCTTGACGTGGTGAACTTCATCGCCCACGGCATCAAGAAAAGCGACCCGCCCGAGCCGGCCAAGGCTGGCGAGAGCGCAGCCGAGAACGAAGAGGGCGGCGAGAAGAACGAGAAGGCTTCGCCGCTGGAGCAGTACACCGTCAACCTGAACCAGCTCGCCAAGGACGGCAAGATCGATCCACTGATCGGCCGCCAGTACGAGGTCGAGCGCGTGATCCAGATTCTCTGCCGCCGCCGCAAAAACAACCCGCTGCTGGTGGGTGAGGCTGGCGTGGGCAAGACGGCGATTGCCGAGGGCCTGGCCTGGCGCATCACCCAAAAGGACGTGCCGGAAATTCTGGCCGAGGCCAATGTCTACTCTCTGGACATGGGCGCGCTGCTGGCCGGCACCAAATACCGCGGCGACTTCGAGCAACGCCTCAAAGGCGTTCTCAAGGCACTCAAGGACAAGCCCAACGGCATTCTGTTCATCGACGAGATTCACACACTGATTGGCGCAGGTGCCGCCTCGGGTGGAACGCTGGACGCGTCCAACCTGCTCAAGCCCGCCCTCAGCTCGGGTCAGCTCAAGTGCATTGGTGCGACCACCTTCACCGAATACCGCGGCATCTTCGAAAAGGACGCTGCGCTCTCACGCCGCTTCCAGAAGGTCGATGTGGTCGAGCCCACGGTGCAGGAAACCGTGGACATCCTCAAGGGCCTGAAGTCGCGCTTTGAAGAGCACCACAGCGTCAAGTACGCCGTGGCGGCCCTGCAGGCGGCGGCCGAATTGAGCGCCAAGTACATCAACGACCGTCATTTGCCCGACAAGGCAATTGACGTGATTGACGAGGCGGGCGCTGCCCAGCGGATTTTGCCGGCGTCCAAGCGCAAGAAAATCATCACCAAGGCCGAGGTCGAGGAGATCGTGGCCAAGATCGCCCGCATTCCGCCCGCCAATGTCTCGAATGACGACCGCGGCAAGCTGCAGACGCTGGAGCGTGATCTGAAGAGCGTGGTGTTCGGTCAGGACAAGGCACTGGAGGTGCTGGCCTCGGCCGTCAAGATGGCGCGTTCTGGCCTGGGCAAGGACGACAAGCCGATTGGTTCCTTCCTGTTCTCCGGCCCCACCGGTGTCGGCAAGACGGAAGCAGCCAAGCAACTGGCTTACATCATGGGCATCGAGCTGATCCGCTTCGACATGTCGGAGTACATGGAGCGCCACGCGGTGAGCCGCCTGATTGGCGCGCCTCCGGGCTATGTGGGCTTTGACCAGGGTGGTCTGCTGACCGAGGCGGTGACCAAGAAGCCGCATTGTGTGCTGCTGCTTGACGAGATTGAGAAGGCGCACCCCGACATCTTCAACGTGCTGCTGCAGGTCATGGACCACGGCACGCTGACGGACAACAACGGGCGCAAGGCCGATTTCCGCAACGTGATCATCGTGATGACGACCAACGCTGGCGCCGAGACGATGAACAAGGCGACCATTGGCTTTACCAACCCGCGCGAGTCGGGTGACGAGATGGCCGACATCAAGCGCCTGTTCACGCCGGAGTTCCGCAACCGCCTGGATGCCACCGTGAGCTTCAAGGCGCTGGATGAAACCGTCATCCTGCGGGTGGTCGACAAGTTCCTGCTGCAGCTTGAAACGCAATTGGCCGAGAAGAAGGTGGAAGTCACCTTCACCGACACGCTGCGCAAGTACCTCGGCAAGAAGGGTTTCGATCCGCTGATGGGCGCGCGGCCGATGCAGCGCCTGATCCAGGACACGATCCGTCGTGCGCTGGCCGACGAACTGCTCTTCGGTCGCCTGACCGAAGGTGGCCGCCTGACGGTGGACATGAAGGTGACCACCGACGAAAAAGGTGTCGACACGGGTGAAGTGCAACTCGACATCCAGCCCCTGCCCAAGAAAGAGGGCAAGGCCAAGCCGGAAGCGGAGCCCGCAGAAACCAATTGACGCTGGGAACGGAAGGCAGGGGAAGGTAAAAAGTCCCTGCGCGCACCTTCGAAGCGCCACCCAAAGGCCGGTAGCATCGCGCTACCGGCTTTTTCATTTCTGCATTGCTTGCTGCATCGACCCTTCTGAGAATGACATCCCACGCGTCGCACACCTTTCTCTGGCACGACTACGAGACCTTCGGCATCAACACCCGGCGTGACCGCCCGGCGCAGTTTGCCGCCATCCGCACCGACGCGGAGCTCAATGAAATCGGCGAGCCGCTGATGATTTACTGCCGGCCCGCCAACGATTACCTGCCCGACGCCGAGTCCTGCCTCATCACTGGCATCACGCCGCAACTGTGTCTGGAGCGCGGCCTGCCCGAGCATGCGTTTGCCGCGCAGATCGAAGCGCAGCTTGCAAAGCCCGGCACGATTGGCGTTGGCTACAACACGATCCGCTTCGATGATGAGGTCACCCGCTTCATGTTCTGGCGTAACCTCATCGACCCCTATGCCCGCGAGTGGCAGAACGACTGCGGGCGCTGGGATTTGCTCGATGTGGTGCGCATGGCCTATGCGCTCCGGCCGCAGGGCATTCAGTGGCCGCTCAAGGCCGATGGCCGGCCCAGCTTCAAGCTGACCGACCTCACGGCGGCCAATGGTCTGGCGCATGAGGCAGCGCATGACGCACTATCGGATGTGCGCGCCACCATTGCGCTGGCGCGGCTGGTCCGCACGGCGCAGCCCAAGCTGTTCGATTTTTGCCTCGGTCTGCACAAGAAAGACCGCGTGCTGGCCGAGCTCGGCTTGCCAGCCACGACACAGACGGCGCAGCCTTTTCTGCATGTGTCGGGCATGTTTCCGCCCGAACGCGGCTGCCTGGCGGTGATGTGGCCCCTGGCGACGCATCCGACCAACAAAAACGAAATCCTCGCTTGGGATTTGTCGCAGGACCCGACCGAGCTGCCGTCACTCGACGCGGTCACGCTGCGGCAGCGCCTCTTCACCAGGTCGGCCGACTTGCCTGAAGGCGTTCAGCGCCTGCCGATCAAGTCGGTGCATGTGAACAAGTCGCCGATGGTGGTGAGCAAGCTCAAGACACTCACACCCGAGATGGCGGCCAAGTGGGGCGTGGACATCGAGACCGCCTTGCGCCACGCGGAAAAAGCCGCCGCCTTGCCCGATCTGAGCGCGATCTGGCCCGAAGTCTTCAAGCGGCCGCCCGAGCCACAGCCTGATGTGGACGAAGACCTGTACGGTGGCTTTGTGGGCAATGCCGACCGGCGCCGCCTGAACCAGCTGCGCGACATGTCGCCTGCCGAACTGGCCCATGCGCGCCTTGGCTTTGACGACGAACGGCTGGAAGAAATCGTCTTTCGCTACCGCGCTCGCAACTTCACCGACACCCTGTCGCCCGAAGACGCCGAGCGGTGGGAGGCGCATCGCGTGGCACGCCTGCTCGAAGGCGAGGGTGGTGCACGCAATGTCGATGCACTGTTCGCGCAGATCGACACGCTGCAGGAAAGCGCTGACGAGCGCGGTGAGGAGATCCTGGGCGCGCTTTACGATTACGCGGAGCTGATCGCACCGGAGATGTGAGCGGCTTCCCCCGGCCGCCAGGCCGTATGCTTTTCCATGATCTGGGCAAAGAGCGGGCTGGCTTCAAATGCTGCCAGCCATTGCTGGAGCGCCGGCCAGTTCTGGGCGGCAAACCAGGCCGGGTCGGTGTGTGCGAACTGGCGCACAAAGGGCAGCAGGGCCATGTCGGCGAGGGTGGCGCGTGGTCCGCACAGCCAGCCTTGCTGTTCCAGGCGCACTTCGAGTTGCCCGAGCCATTCGCTGCTGGCCTGGCGGTACTGGATGGCAAAACCGGAGAGATCGGCGAGAGCGCTATCCGTAGCCTTGTGCGAGTAGCGGTGCGGGTATTTGTAGCGGTCCAGGTGGTGTTTGAAAGCGCCATCGTTCTGTTCAATCAAGGCAAGCATGTCGGCCATGACACTTGCCTCATCACTCAGCCAGCCCTCAGGGTCGTGTCGGGCCAACGCCCAGCGCATCACGTCGAGGCTCTCGTCAATCACCGCCCTGCCTGGCACCACCAGAACCGGGACCGTGCCCTTGGGCGATGCCGCCAGCATGTCCGCAGGTTTCTCGCGCAGCACCACTTCGCGGAGTTCATAGGGCGTGGCGCTGACCGCCAGCGCCAGCCGCGCCCGCATCGCATACGGGCAGCGCCGGAACGAATACAGCACGGGCAACGCCGGGGCCATTAATCCCCCTCATGGGGCGGCTCACCCGCGCCCGGCTGCCGCACCCCAATGTGGGCCTGCTGGCGGGCTTCGGCCAGCGTCACCTGGCGCTGGCGTTCGCGATAGCCGGCCTTTTGCTCTTCGGTGGTGCTGCCATGGCAGCGTGCGCAGCTCACCCCCAGTTCATAGAGCGGCGCCTGGCGATCTTGCGCGCTCAGCGGGTGGCGGCATGAACGGCACAGCGTGAAGTCACCGGGCTGCAGGCCGTGCCCCACCGACACGCGCTCGTCAAACACAAAGCATTCACCTTCCCACAGGCTCTGTGTGGGCGGCACGGTTTCCAGATACTTCAGAATTCCGCCCTGCAGGTGATAGACCTCTTCAAAGCCCTTGGAGCGCAGCAGCGCGGTTGATTTCTCGCAGCGGATGCCGCCGGTGCAGAACATGGCCACGCGCGGTTTCTTGCCATTCGCCGGTGCGAGCTTGCCGCCTTCGGCCATTTCACGCTCGACCCAGCCGGGCAGTTCTGAGAAGCTGGTCGTTTCCGGGTTGATGGCGCGCTTAAACGTGCCGATGGACACCTCGTAGTCGTTGCGCGTGTCCACCAGCACCACGTCGGGTTCGCTGATGAGCTGGTTCCAGTCCTGCGGTTTGACGTACTCGCCAGCCATCAGGGCAGGGTGCACCTCGGGCACGCCCATGGTGACGATTTCGCGTTTGAGGCGTACCTTCATGCGGTAGAAGGGCATCTCTTGCGCCCAGGCTTCCTTGTGCTCCAGTCGCGCCAGACGAGCGTCGGAGCGCAAATAAGCGAGCACCGCGCGCACGCCCGCCTCGGGGCCGGCAATCGTGCCGTTGATGCCCTCCGCCGCCAGCAGCAGCGTGCCTTTCACGCCGTTGGCTTCGCAGCAGGCGAGCAGCGGCGAACGCAGGTCGGCGAAGTCGGGCAACTCCACAAACTGGTAAAGGGCGGCGGTCAGGATGGGGGTGGAAGGTGGCAAACGGGGGGACATGGCAACGCAAGGCAGGCAAGGCAGGAATGGGCAGAACCGACGTGGGGCGAGAACGCGGCATTGGCCGACAGTTTACTTTGCTGCGCTGCAGCAAAATTGAGCGTATGCTGTACCTCATGTGCTCCGTTGAGTGCGGATTTGTTCCACATCCACTTCCAACCAAGGCCCGCCCATGCGCAAAAGCCTGAGCAGCCTCTGGCTCAAAAGCGTCCGCAAACTGGGCAAGCTGGGCAAGGTGCAAGCCAGGCAAGGCCGAAAGCTGCTCAAAAACCTGCTGCCGGCGACCTCACGGCCGACCACCAAAGTACGCGGGCATACGCCACCGCGGCAAGCCCTGATTGATCCACTCAGCGGGGTGGCCAGCGTGCCGGCGGTGATTGAGCGTGCCGTCAGGCGCGCCACGCCACCGGCAGGCCAATGGAGCAGGGCCTGGTTTGACCCGTCCGTCGGGTCTGCGCCCGTGGGCAGTAGCGCCAGACGCATGAGTTACTGGCTCTATATTCCGGCGCGTCACGCCGCGGGTGGGTCGGGCGATGCGGGACCAATGCCGCTGGTCGTTATGCTGCACGGTTGCAAGCAGACCGCCAGCGACATCGCAACCGCCACTAGGCTGAACGCACTGGCCGACCGCAAGGGCTTTGCCGTGCTGTACCCGCAGCAGTCAGCAGCGGCTGACGCGCACCGTTGCTGGCACTGGTACCAACGCGACACCCAACAGGGCGGTGGTGATGTGGCGCTCATTGCCAGTCTTATTGACCGTGTGCGGGAGCAGCATGGGCTGGACGCCTCGCGGATTTACCTCGCAGGTCTGTCGGCAGGCGCCGCGCTGGCCAATCTGATTGCGTTACACCATCCGGCGCTGATCGCGGCGGTTGGCCTGCACTCGGCACCGGTGTTCGGTACCACCGACTCGCCCATCAGCGCCTACCGCACCATGCAGCACGGCGCCATGCTGCTCAACAGCGAAGCCGCGCGCGAATTTTTACGCGCTGCGCCGCTGTTCCCGGGCATGCCCACCATGGTTGTCCATGGGGATGGTGATTCGGTGGTCAGGCGCGTCAATGCCAGGCAGCTGGTCGAGCAGATGCACATCATCAACGCACCGTGGCTCAGCGGCGGCAACCCGGTGGCGCGCCACCACGCTGGCCGTGCGGGTGGCCGCAGTCCGCGCCATGGCTACCGCACGCTGACGTACTACGCCGGCCGCAAGCCCTACCTAGTTCAGTGCGACATCGAGTCGCTTGGACACGCGTGGAGCGGCGGTGATGGCAGCGTGGACTACAGCACCCCCGCCGGCCCCAACGCCACCCTGATGATGTGGAACTTCTTTACCCTCCACCGGCGCGTGCGCGCACCCGGGGAAGCCAGCGCCCATACAGCGCCTGAGGTGTCCGATGCACCCGTCATGGCCGTGGCAGAAACTGCTGCCTGAGGTCTGCCAGCCCACTGCGCGGCGGGCTATCATCACCGACATTTTTCATTCACCCACAACCGTCATGACCAAGTCCGGCACCGCCTCTGTCCCCCCGAATTCTGCGTTGCCGATGAACGTGGCCGTCATGGGCGCTGGCGCGGTGGGGGGCTACTACGGCGCCATGCTGGCCCGCGCCGGTCATCCAGTGGTGATGATTGCGCGGCCGCAGCATGTGGAGGCCATCGAGCGTCAGGGTTTGCGCCTGCAGACTGCTGCATTCGATGAGAAGGTGGCAGTGGCTGCCAGCGCAGACGCCAGCGCATTGCAGGGCGCCGACCTCGTGCTGTTCTGCGTCAAGTCCACCGACACCGAATCGGCAGGCGCCCAGATGCGGCCGTATCTGGCGCCTGGCGCGCTGGTGCTGACCCTGCAGAACGGTGTGGACAACGCCGACCGCTTGCGGGCGGTGCTGCCGCACCACGAGGTGGCGGCTGCCGTCGTTTATGTCGCAACTGAAATGGCAGGCCCCGGGCATGTGCGGCACCACGGCCGTGGCGAACTGGTGATTGAGCCCTCCAGCCGCAGCGAAGCGGTGGCGCAGGCGCTGATCGCGGCCCATGTGCCGACCGAGATTTCCCCCAACGTGCGCGGTGCACTGTGGGCCAAGCTGATTCTCAATTGCGCCTACAACGCGGTCTCGGCCATCACGCAGTTACCCTACGGAAAAACCGTGGTGGGTGAGGGCGTGCAGGACTTGATGCGCGATGTGGTGGCCGAATGCATGGCAGTGGCGCGGGCCGAGGGCGTGCAGGTGGCGGGCGATGTGAATGCAGCCATCCGCAAGATTGCTGAAACCATGCCAAGCCAGTTTTCATCGACCGCGCAAGACATGGCTCGGGGCAAGCGCACCGAGATTGATTACCTGAATGGCCTGATCGTGCGGCGCGGTGAAGCGCTGGGCATTGCCACGCCAGCCAACCGCGTGCTGTGGGCGCTGGTGAAACTGCTGGAGCAGAAAGCGGCCTGAGACATCTTCCGGTATGCCGTCACAGCCCGGTTGTCGTGAGCTGCAGTGTGGCAGGCACGATCAGCCCGATGCCAGTGAGTAGCAACAGCAGGCAAACCAGCTTCAGCACCGCCTGCCGTGACCAGCCGGGCGGATGGCGTTCCAGCCACCAGGTCAAAGAGAACACCAGTGGCGCCGCCAGCAGGCACAGCCTGAGCGCATTGACACTGAATTGCCCGCTGACCAGCACCAGTGCGAGGCGCATCAGCGCGCTGACTGCCAACGCCGCCACAAGGGTGTCGCGTATGGTCTTGAGCCCCATGGGTTGACGGTACAGCTGGTACACCAGCGGCGGGCCGCCGGTGGCAAACAGCCCGGTCAGCAGCCCCGACAACACACCCCAGAGCGCAAACGAACCGCGGGACGAGCGTTGCTGCAGAGCGGCTGTCTGGCGCAGCACCACTGCTGCACAGACCACCACCGTGGTTCCGAGCAGCAGCCGCAGCACCAGGGTGACGTTGGTGCCCAGCCAGCCCAGCAGCAACACGCCCGCCAGAATGCCGGGCACGCTGCCCAGTGCGATGTCACGAAAGGCGGGTTTGTCCAGCGTGCGACCTGACCGGCGCAGCGCAACCACGGCGTTGGCCAGTGCCAGCACGGTTGCCACATTGGCGAGGTCAGCCAACGGCGCCAGTTCCAGCACGCCCGCCAGTCCGAGCAGGATCAGTGCAAAGGCAAAACCACTGAGATTTTGCGCAGCAGTGGCCAGCGCCACACACAGCAGGAAGAGCGCGATTTGAACGGGTGTCATTCCACGGCGCGCCTGAATGCGGCCGTGATTCGGTGTGTGTGGAAGGGGGTCATGTGGAGAGAGATTCGCGGGAGGGGCAAGTCGCCCATCCACCTGATTTTATTCGATACCTAAGATTTTACAGATGATGCGCCAGTGCTTCGCTTCGACTGGCGTGATCGACAGGCGATTGCCCTTGCGCAGCACGACGAGATCCTGCAGCGCCTCGTTGGCGCGCAGCTCGGGCAAGGTCAGGTTACGGGTTTTATGGAGCACCTGCACATCGACCAGCATCCAGCGCGGCGCGTCGGGTTTGGAGGCCGGGTCGTGGTAATGCGACTGGGGGTCGAACTGGGTCGGGTCCGGGTAGGGCATGGACGCCACCCGTGCGATGCCCACAATGCCGGGTTCGGCGCAACTGGAGTGATAGAACAACACGCCATCATTCACACGCATGGCGTCGCGCATGAAGTTGCGGGCCTGGTAGTTGCGCACACCCACCCATGGCACGGTGCTGCGTGGCGCGGCCAGCGCGTCATCGACCGAACATTCACCGGGTTCGGATTTCATCAGCCAGTATTGCGTCACGGGCAGGTCCTCCAGGTAGGACGTTGAGACAGCACCATGCCCGGATTGTAGAAACCCCCTTGTGCCGGGTGGCCCCTGTCGCTTGCGTAAACTCTGGGCAACCTGAAAGTCTGTCCATGAGCGTGCCGTCTTTTCAATATCCCCGTGTTCTCTCCATCGCTGGCTCCGACAGCGGCGGTGGCGCCGGTATCCAGGCGGACCTGAAGACGTTCGCTGCGCTCGGCTGCTATGGCATGACGGCCATCACGGCACTGACGGCCCAGAACACCGTGGGCGTCCGCTCCATTCATGGCACGCCACCCGCCATGCTGCGCGACCAGATCGATGCGGTGGTGGAAGACATTGGTGTGGACGCCGTGAAGATCGGCATGTTGCATTCGCCCGAGATCGTCCGCACCGTCGCTGACGCGATAGATCGCCATGCGCTGACCCACGTGGTGCTGGACCCTGTGATGGTGGCCACCAGCGGCGCGGTGCTGATCGACAACCCGGCGATTGCCGTGCTGGTGAAGGAGTTGTTTCCGCGTGCCGAGGCGATCACGCCCAATCTGGATGAGGCAGCCCTGCTGGTGGGCCGTGCGCTGACAACCGAGGCTGACCTGCAAGCAGCCGCGCTACAGCTTCTGGGCATGGGGGCCCGGGCCGTGCTGGTCAAGGGTGGGCATCTGGCCGGCGAGCAGGTCTGCGATGTGCTGGTGCTGGGTGACGGCACCGTGCACTGGATGCGCGCGCCGCGCATCGAAACGGCGAACACCCACGGCACAGGTTGCACGCTGTCATCGGCGATTGCAGCGCATCTGGCGACCGGTTCAACGCTGCTGGAAGCCGTTGAGGCTGCACGGACCTATGTACGGGGTGCGCTCACGGCTGGCGCTGCGGTGCGCACCGGCGCTGGCGGCGGGCCCTTGAACCATGGCTTTGCGCCGGTGCCTTCCCGATTACTGCCCCTGTAGTCGGGTCAGACGCAACACACTCCAGATACAAAAAAGCCCGCATGCAGCGGGCTTTTTCTTGTGTTCCTGAGAGGTATGCGAATCAATCGAACACTGGAGATTCCACACCCAGCACCTTGTGCAGTTTCGGGCTGGTGGTGGTGTACTGCAGGTGGATCTTCTTGTCAGGGAAGATGAAGGGCGCAGCGGCAAAAGCGGCCAGCGCGCACTCGTGGAAGCCGCTCAAAATCAGCTTCTTCTTGCCGGGATAGGTGTTGATGTCGCCCACCGCAAAAATGCCGGGGATGTTGGTCGAGAATTTCTCGGTGTCCACCATCAGCTGCTTGCGCTCGATGTCCAGGCCCCAGTCGGCAATCGGTCCGAGCTTGGGCGAGAGGCCGAAGAACACCATCAACACATCCAGCGGCACCACGCGGGTCACGCCGTCGGCGCCGGTGACTTTGGCGCCGGTGAGCTTGCCGTCTTTCTCGTCGTAGCCGGTGACCTGGCCCACGATGAACTGCATTTCATACGCATCGCACAGCTCGCGCATTTTGGCGACGCTGGCCGGTGCAGCCTTGAAACCGTCGCGGCGGTGCACAAGGATCACGCTTTCGGCCTTGTTCGGGCCTTCGGCGACGAAGTTCAGCGTCCAGTCAAGGGCGGAGTCGCCGCCTCCGACGATGACCAGGTTTTTGCCCGCAAAGTCGGCCGGGTTCTTGACGCGGTAGAACAGCTGTGTGTTGTCGAACTTCTCCAGACCATCCACACGCAGCAGCTTGGGCTGGAAAGCGCCCACGCCAGCGGCAATGAAGATGGTGCGGGTCAGGAACTGCGTGCCCTTGGAGGTTTCAACAAAGAAGCGGCCGTCATCGCGGCGCTCCACAGTGCTGACTTCCTGACCGAAGTGGAAGGTAGCGCCAAAGGGCTCGATCTGCTTGAGCAGGCTGTCGGTCAGTTCCTTGCCGGTGCACACGGGCACGGCAGGAATGTCATAGATCGGCTTGTCGGGGTAGAGCTCGATGCACTGGCCGCCCGGGTAGGCCAGCGAGTCGATCACATGGGCCTTGATCTCCAGCAGGCCGAGTTCAAACACCTGGAACAGGCCGACCGGGCCGGCGCCCACGATGACCGCATCGGTTTCGATGGGGCCGTCGTGCTCCGCGGCGGTGTTGATCACTTCTTGGTTCAGTTGAGGTTCCATGTTGTTCGGTCTTGATGGGGATCGGATGGGCAGCAATGAGGAGTGAGGCTGCCCACCATGAGGCTCAGGGTGGGAATCGGTGGAGTAGCCGGATCAGCGAACGAGTTCTGACAGCTTGCCGGTCTTGTCTTTCCAGTCGTCGGCGTCGGGCAGGGCAGGCTTGCGTTTGGTGATGCTCTTCCATCCAGCGGCACGGCTCAGCTCTGCATTGAGCTTGATGAAGGCCATTTGTTCCGCTGGTACGTCTTCTTCGGCGTAAATGGCGTTGACCGGGCACTCAGGGATGCAGACGGCGCAGTCGATGCACTCGTCCGGGTCAATCACCAGCATGTTCGGACCTTCGCGGAAGCAGTCCACGGGACAGACGTCCACACAGTCGGTGTACTTACAGCGGATGCAGGATTCAGAGACGATGTGTGTCATGTTGGAAAACGTATCGATGTAAACCCTCGATTTTAAGAGGATTCCGGTAACAGGGTTAAGGCCGGCGGCCATTGGCCGCACGGCGGGCAGATAACGGCCTTTACAGCACCAGCGCTGCGGCTGAGGTACGGTGCGAAGCAGTATCCACCAGCACCAGCGAACCAAGGATGCGGGACCGTGCATACGGCAGGGTGGCCAGGGCCTCCTGCAGCGTCAGTTCGACATGTCCGATAGCGTTGGGGGGCAGCTCGGTCGCAGTTTCTTCAGCCAGGGTGTTGATGTCCAGCTTGTGCACGATGCGTTTGACCTTGGCCTTGACCCAGCGGTGACCGTGCAATGCCCAATACACCCGGCCTGCTACCAGCGGCTCATCGTCCATCCAGGCGATGGTGACGGCGAGCTCGCGCGAGGGCTCAAACGTATCTGCAGCCAGCAACCAGTCACCGCGGGACACATCCACCTCACGGTCCAGCACAATGCCTGCGCTGTGTCCGGCGAGGATGGATTTGGCTTCTCGCACGTGGTTGAGCACCTGTGCCACCACCGCCGTCTGGCCGCTGGGCAGCACGGTGACCGTCTGGCCTGGCTGCACGCCACCAGTGGCTACGCGGCCCCAGAAAATGCGGCGTCCTTGCGAGGTGTCAGCCGATGACGAGAATTTTTCAACCCACTGCACCGGGAAGGAGAAGGCTTCCGTTCTTTCGGCAGGCGTGGCAGGCAGTTGCTCCAGCAGTTCCAGCAGTGACAGACCCTCGTAGCCGCACCAGCCCGGCTGCGCATCGACCACGTTGAAGCCTTTCAGCGCCGACACCGGCACCGTCGCCTTCACGGGAATCTGCGCGGCCTTGGCAAACACGGCCAGCGCGTCGCCGATGTGGCGGAAAGCAAGCGTGGGGTCTTCCACGGCGTCGAGCTTGTTCACCGCGAACACGATGGATGGCACGCGCAGCAGGTTGACGAGCAGCGAGTGGCGGCGGGTCTGCACCAGCAGTTCAAGCGCGGGGTTCTTCCAGTCGAGCTTGGTTGCATCGACCAGCACCACGGCTGCGTCGGCACTCGATGCGGCGGTGACCATGTTGCGGGTGTACTGCTCATGGCCGGGGGCGTCGCCAATGATGAACTTGCGGCTCTCGGTGGCGAAGTAGCGGTAGGCGACGTCGATGGTGATGCCCTGCTCACGCTCGGCGGAGAGGCCATCGGTCAGCAGGGCCAGATCGGTCTCGCCGCCGCGCTGCACGCCGGCAAGATGGTCTTGCAGTACCGCACGTGAATCGACCAGCAGGCGGCCAATCAGCGTACTTTTGCCGTCGTCCACCGAGCCGCAGGTGATGAATTTCAGTGCGGACTTGACATCCGATTGCCCGGAGCAGGTCGAAGGGCCTGGCCGCGCTTCGATTGCATCAGCCTGCACGGTTTGGTGGTTGCTCATCAGAAGTACCCGTCTTTCTTGCGCTTTTCCATCGAAGCGTCAGAGGTTTTGTCGTCCATTCGCGTGGCGCCGCGCTCGCTCACGTCGGCGGCCAGTGTCTCGATCACGATCTCGGCGGCGGTGGCGGCCAGGCTGTCCACCGGGCAGGTACAGGTGATGTCGCCGACGGTGCGAAAACGCACGGTTTTCTCGATGATCTGTTCACCGTCGCGTGCCGGGGTGAGCTCGGTCACCGGCACCAGCAGGCCCTTGCGCTCCACCACCTTGCGCTGGTGCGCGTAGTAAAGCGAAGGCAGGGCAATCTGCTCGCGCTCGATGTATTGCCAAACATCCAGTTCGGTCCAGTTGGAGATCGGGAACACGCGAAAGTGCTCGCCAGGCTGCAAACGGGTGTTGAACAGCGTCCACAGCTCGGGCCGCTGAGCCTTGGGTTGCCACTGGCCGAAGCTGTCGCGGTGGGAGAAGATGCGCTCTTTGGCGCGGGCCTTTTCCTCGTCACGACGGGCGCCGCCGATCAGCGCGTCAAAGCGGAACTCGTCAATGGCCTCCAGCAGGGTGACCGACTGGTGCACATTGCGCGACTCTCCGGGGTGGGCCAGGCGCACGGTGCCGCGCTTCATCGAGTCCTCGACGTTGCGCACGATCAGCTCGGCGCCCAGTTCCTTGGCGCGCAGGTCACGGAAATCCGTTACCTCGTGGAAGTTGTGGCCGGTGTCGATCATCAGCAGCGGGTAGGGGATGCGGCCGATACCAAAGGCCTTTTCGGCGCACTTGAGCATGACCAGCGAGTCCTTGCCGCCCGAGAACAGCAGGGCCGGGCGCTCGAAAGCGGCGGCGACTTCACGCAGGATGAAGATGGTTTCCTCTTCCAGCGCATCCAAGTGCGAATTGCTCAGCTTGCCAAGCAGTTGGGGTTCGGCGCGTGCGTTCATGCGGTGACTTCCTTGATCGGGATGATGCTGGCAGGTCGTGCGAGCGGACTGGACAGGGACGAGGACTCTGCCGCATCGCCAGATACATGCAAGCCGCATTCCTTCGCGTTTTCGCTTTCCCACCACCAGCGGCCAGAGCGGAAATCCTCACCCAGCGTCACGGCACGAGTGCAGGGCGCGCAGCCGATACTGGGGAAAAACTGGTCGTGCAGCGGGTTGTAGGGAATGCTGTTGACCGACACGTAATGCCATACGTCGCCCAGTGTCCAGGCAGCCAGCGGATTGACCTTGGCGCGCAAGATGTTCTGCCCATTGCTTTGCACCTGCTGCTGCTGCTCAATGTCGTGCACCTCGGCGCGCGCGTTCGACTGCTCGCGACGCAGGCCGGTGATCCAGCCCTTCTTTCCGGCGAGGGCACGCTCCAGCGGTTCCATCTTGCGGATGTGGCAGCACTGCTTGCGCAGCTCGATACTTTTGTACATGGCGTCAGATCCGTTCGCCTGCAGGAAAGCCGCAGCGGTGGTGTCGTCAGGGCGGTACACATCGACCTTGACGACGTAACGTGCTTCCAGCCTGTCAATCAGCGCAACGGTCTCTGCGTGCAGCATGCCGGTGTCGAGCACGAAGATGCTGGCCTCGATGCCTGCTTCCTGCATCAGGTGCGTCACCACCATGTCTTCCACGCCAAGGCTGGAGGCCTGGGTCAGCGGGGTGAACGTGGCGGCGGCTTCCTTCAGCACGGCCAGGCTGTGAGCCAGCTTGTCCGCGAAGTCGGCCGAGGGTTTGGCGTACAGGGAAATGGCGTTCATGCTCCAACCCTCAAACAGCTGTTGCCGCAAAGTGGGGCTCTACGTCCACCGCATCGCCCTGGTATTTGCCGACACCATAGCCAGGGTAGGCGGCCAGCACGCGCTGGGCAATGTCCAGTTTCTGGTCGGCGCGCAGCACGGCCACGTCGAAGCCGCTGCGCTCCATCTGGGCCAACTGGTCCACCAGCACGTCACCCGTGGCGCGGATTTCACCGCTGAATTCACGGCGGCGGCGCAGCAGAAAGGCCTGACTGTAGGCGCGGCCATCGGTGAACTTCGGAAAGTGCAGATCGATGCGTGTGACGCCGTCCAGCGACGCCGCAAACGGGTCGGCATCGTTGGCGAGCACCAGCACAGCCGGGTTGTCGGTGACGGGGGTGTGATCGGCAGCAGTGAGCAGTTTCATGATCGTGTTCTCTCTCAGGCGGTGGCCGTGGTGTGATCAACAACAGCAAAGCGTGCGCCATTGGCGGCGGCCTTGAACGGGTCGATGCCGACGCGGCGCAGCGTGGCAACAAAGGTCTCGCCCGCCTCGCGGTGGTTGCGGTAGGTGGTCAGCACGGCTTCAATCACCTCGGGCACTTCGGCTGCCGAGAACGACGGGCCGACCACCTTGCCGGCCACGGCCGGGCCGCTCAGGTTGGAGCCATCGGCCCCGCCCAGCGTGACCTGGTACCACTCCTTGCCGTCCTTGTCGACACCCAGAATGCCGATGTGGCCGCTGTGGTGGTGGCCGCAGGAGTTGATGCAGCCGCTGATGTGCAGGTCGATTTCGCCGAGATCGTCGAGCTCGTCCATGTCCTGGTAACGCTCGGTGATGGCTTCGGCAATCGGCAGCGAGCGCGCATTGGCCAGCGAGCAAAAATCACCACCGGGGCAGGCGATCATGTCGGTCAGCAGGCGAATGTTGGGCTTGGCAAAACCGGACTTGCGGGCAGCGCGCCACAGCTCGGGCAGCTCGTCGCAACGTACCCAGGGCAGCAGCAGGTTCTGATCGTGCGTGACGCGCAGTTCACCGGCGCTGAACTGGTCAGCCAGATCGGCGGCAATGTCGAGCTGGTCAGCGGTGGCATCACCGGGGGCCTGACCCAGTCGCTTGAACGACAGGGTGACGATACGCAGGTCCGGGTTCTTGTGCGGCGCGACGTTCTGCTTGAGCCAGCGGCCGAACTCCACGTCGTCCTCGGCGGCGGCGCGCAGGATGTTGGCGATCTTGGCATCGGCGCTCTTGCGGTCGCACTGCAGCGTGGGCGGCACAAAGCAGGCGGTGACGCGGTCCAGCTCGGCCTGGGTGATGGTGTGCGGTGCGCCGTCGTGCGTGATGATCTGCTGGTACTCGGCCTCGACCTCATCGATGTAGCGCTGCCCTTCAGCTTTGACCAGGATCTTGATGCGTGCCTTGTACATGTTGTCGCGGCGGCCATAGCGGTTGTAGACGCGCACCACGGCTTCGAGGTAGTTCATGATCTGGTGCCACGGCAGGAACTCGCGAATGGTGGTACCAATCACCGGCGTGCGGCCCATGCCGCCACCGACCAGCACCTTGAAGCCCAGCTCGCCTTCGGCATTGCGCAGCAGATACAGGCCGACGTCGTGCCATGCGGTGGCCGCGCGGTCTTCTTTGGAGCCGCTGATGGCGATCTTGAACTTGCGTGGCAGGAAGGCGAACTCAGGGTGCAGCGTGCTCCACTGGCGCAGGATCTCGCCGAAGGGGCGCGGGTCGGCGATTTCGTCAACCGCAATGCCGGCACGCTCGTCGCTGGTGATGTTGCGGATGCAGTTACCGCTGGTCTGGATGCCATGCATGCTGACGCTGGCCAGCAGGTCCATCACGTCCGCCGACTTGTCGAGCGGAATCCAGTTGTACTGGATGTTCTGGCGCGTGGTGAAGTGGGCGTAGCCGGTGGTCAGGTGCGAGCTGACTGACAGGCCATTCTTCAGGCTGACCGGGCCCAGCTTGTCCTGCGTGGCTTGCGCCTGCTCGAAGAGTGCCGCGTTGGGCTGGTCGTACTCACGGGCGATTTTGGCCAGCACCCGCACCTGCGCGCTGGAGAGCTCGCCATAAGGCACGGCCACGCGCAGCATGGGCGCGTAGCGCTGCACATACCAGCCGTTTTGCAGACGCAGCGGCCGGAATTCATCTTCCGGCAACTGGCCGGCCTGCCAGCGGGTGAGCTGGTCGCGGTACTGGTCGGCGCGTGCTTTGACAAACTGGCGGTCAAACTCGGTGTATTGGTACATGGTGGTCGGGCAGGTCTAAATGGAAATCACTAAATGGAAATGAGTTTTGCGCCGGCATAGGCCAGCAGCACGGACAGCAGGGAGCGGATCACGCGGTCAGGCGTTTTGGTCATCATGTGGGCGCCCAGCCAGATGCCGGGGAGCGAGCCGGCCAGCAGCTTGATGAGCAGCAGCCAGTCCACCGATCCAATCGACGCGTGACCCAGTCCGGCCACCAGTGTCAGCGGCACCGCATGGGCGATGTCTGCAGCCACGATGCGGGGCAGCGGCAGGGCGGGGTAGAGCAGCATCAGCACGATCACGCCGATGGCGCCCGCGCCCACAGACGTCAAGGTGACCAGAACACCAATCACCGCGCCAAACAGAATGGGCAGCGACCAATGGCGCGCGCGGGTGGCATCAGCCAGCGCAGCAGGGGCCACGGTGGTGGGTGCCGCCTTGCCCCGCACGGCCTTGTAAAAGGTGGCTGCGGCCGTCAGCAGCAGCGCCACGCCCAGCGTGGTGGTCATCAGGGTCTGGGTCGCCGCGTTGGCGGGCCCGAGCTGGCTGAGGGCGTACAGTGTGACGAGCGAGGCCGGAACGCTGCCTGCAGCGGTCTGGCCAACGATCTTCCAGTCCACGATGCGGGAGCGGGCCAGACTGAGGGTGCCGCCCATTTTGGTGAAGGCCGCAAACAGCAAGTCGGTGCCGATAGCCAGGTGTGGCTTGATGCCGAACACGAAAATCAGCAAAGGCGTCATCAGTGAGCCGCCGCCCACGCCAGTCAGGCCCACCACGAGGCCCACGGCGAAACCGGCAAAGATGAACGCAAAGTCATGCATAGCGGGAAAATGTAACGACGCTTCATATGAAAACAAACTACAGATTAGTTCTGCCGTTATGCGGATAAGCTTATTCACCAGACTTCATGAGGCCTGAGCGGCCTTTTGCTGGCATTTCGGTTTAAAGGGAAGGCGTTTTTCTGAGGCCGCAGCAGGGCTGGAAGGTCGCGGCGCTGGTACAGTCCCTGCTTTTCATCGCGGCCTCTGCCCCCATGTACGGTTCCTGATGATGGACCGGCTGGCACCCCGATGAGCCAGATCACTAACTTTGCGGAGAAAACCTTGAAATCGATGAAATCTGTCCTTTTGGGCGGGGTGGTACTGGCCGGTCTGGTCAGTGTGGCCTCCGCGCAATCCACCGCCAAAGCGCCCATCCGCATCGGCGAGATAAACAGCTACTCCACCATTCCCCAGTTCACACTGCCGTACCGCCAAGGCTGGCAGCTGGCGGTGGAAGAAATCAACGTCGCGGGTGGCTTGCTCGGCCGCAAGGTCGAGGTGATTGCCCGTGACGACGCCGGCAAGCCCGAAGAAGCACTGCGCCACGCCATCGAGCTGACCTCCAAGGAGAAGGTCGATGTGCTGGCCGGTGGCTTTCTGTCCAACGTGGGCCTGGCGCTGGCCGACCATGCGCAGAAAAACAAGCGCCTGTTTGTGGCCAGCGAGCCGCTGACCGACGCCATCGTCTGGGAAAAAGGCAACCGCTACACCTTCCGCCTGCGACCGAGCACCTACATGCAGGCCGCGATGCTGGTGGAAGAGGCCGCCAAGATGCCGGCCAGGCGCTGGGCGACGATTGCCCCCAACTATGAATACGGCCAGAGCGCCGTGGCCAGCTTCAAGGAACTGCTCAAGGCCAAGCGCCCTGATGTGGAGTTTGTCGGCGAGCAGTGGCCCGCGCTGGGCAAGCTGGAAGCCGGCACCACGCTGCAGGCCACCATGCAGAGCCGGCCCGACGCGATCTTCAATGTGACCTTCGGCGCAGACCTGGCCAAGCTGGTGCGCGAAGGCAACCAGCGCGGCATTTTCCCCAAGACGCCTGTGGTGTCGCTGCTCTCCGGTGAGCCTGAATATCTGGACGTGCTGAAGGACGAAACCCCCAAGGGCTGGATCGTCACCGGCTACCCGTGGGACCAGATTGACTCGCGCGAGCACGCCAGTTTTGCCACCAACTACTACCGACGCTTCAACGAGTACCCCAAGGTGGGTTCGGTGGTGGGTTACGCCACCATGCAGGCGATTTTTGCGGCCATCAAGAAGGCCAACTCCACCGACAACGAGAAGCTGGTCACCGCAATGCGCGGCCTGAAATTCTCGACCCCCTTCGGCCCGGCCGAGTTCCGGGCGATCGACCACCAGTCCACCATGGGTGCGTATGTCGGCAAGCTGGACCTGCGCGGCAACAAGGGCACGATGGTGCAGTGGCGCTATGCCGACGGCAAGGCCTACCTGCCGGGCGATGCCTATGTGAAAGCGCGTCGCCCTGCGGAGGCGATGAAATAAGTCAAGTCGAAGAAGGCAGCTCTCAGCGGGCCGCGCGCTGCGGCAGCAAGGCATCGGCCAGACGCTGCTCCACCGGCAGCGGCTCGCCATGGAGACGGGCCGCCAGCAGCTCGCCGCACAAGGCGGCGAACGTCAGGCCGCGTGAGCCCATGCCGGTGCAGACCCAAACCCCCGGGGCCTGATCGGCGTGGAGCGGCCCCAGCGCCGGCAGCCGTGTTGGCGTCGCGCAGCGCACGCCCGACCATGCGTTCAACGGGGTCTGCGGGGTTGGTGGGACGGCACCGGCTGCAGCCGGGAGCAGGGCACGCAGGCGGTCCAGGTTGTATTGCTGATCTTCTGCGCGGATATCGACCTGCGCGTTGTCGCGTTCATAACTGGAACCGGTGATCCAGGCCATACCGGCAGTTCCCGGTGACTCAAGGTCGCCAAGCAGCGGCACGGCAGGAATCAGGCTGCCACCCCCGTTCACTGGAAATCCTGGCCACACGTTTTGATGGCCGGGCGTGAGCGGCGCCCACGTCACCTGTCCGCGGATGGCTTGCAGGGCCAGCGTCTTTGCGCTTGCAGCGTCGCCTTCAATTTGACCAGCCAGTTGTTGGCTGCCAAATCCGGCGGCCAGCACCGCCAGCTCAGCCGAGGCCAGTAACTGGTCTTCATCGCCCCACGCCTTCCACACATCGTCTTCAAAAGTCAGCCGCGTGACGCGGGCGTTGCCTTGCCACTCAATACCCGACGACCGGAGCCACGCCTTCACCAACTGTGCAGGAACAACCCAGCCTCCGCGCACATGCCACAGGGCCGCCTCATCGGCGGGTAGCTGGTGGCCCGCAAGTGTCTCGCCGGAAGCGGCTTGAACCCAGTCGTGCGCGGCATCCGCCAATGCACCGCCGGGTTTCCAGTCGGCAGGCATCTGGCGTGGGCGTTCCAGGGCGCGCTCCAGCACACCCGTCATGGCGTGGTCTTCGCCGGTTTGCAACAGCGCCTCGGCCTGCTGCCACGTGGCACGCACGCCGCTGCGCGAGAGGCGCGACAGCAGGCTGTCATCCGGCGAGACATGCGGCGCCAGAACGCCCGCGGGCAAGCCAGAAGCACCCGCTGCCGGTGTATCGGCGGCATCCAGCACAGTGACCTGCCAGCCCCGACGCGCCAGACTCGCCGCGGCGGCACTGCCTGCCAGACCTGCGCCAATCACCACACAGCGCGCAGGAAGCTGGTCTGCCCCAACGAAAGGACGAGCTCTGCGCGGTTCCCAAGCCGGGTTGTATTCGCCCTGCAGGTTGTCGCGCTTGGGTGGCACACCCGGTACCTTGCGCACGACAAAGCCGCATTGGGTGAGTGCGTCGCGCACACTGCGCGCAATCGTCCAGGTGGCGATGCGCGTGCCGCGCTTGCAGCAACGGGCGACGGCCTTGCAGGTGTGGAGGTCCCAGATGTCGGGATTGCGTTCCGGGCTGAAGCCGTCGAGGTAGACCGAGTCGGCCTCGAAGTTCTGCTCATGCAACATCGTCCTTGCGTCGCCGATGCACAACGTGAGCAGCACGTGGCCACCCTCAAAAACCAGCCGGTGCACGCCGGGCAGCAGGCCCCAGAGTTGCTGACTCAGTTGTTCGGCCAACGGGAGCAGTTCCGGGTGGACGCGGGCGCTGCGCAGCACATCGGCGGCGCTGGCCGGTAAGGCTTCTGTGCTGACAAAGTGCAGCAGCTTGGGGCGTTGCGGGTCGGCTTTCCACGCCGCCCAGGTGACCAGAAAATTCAGACCGAGCCCGAAACCGGTTTCCAGTACCGTCCACCTCGGCGCACCCGCCCAGACGGCAGGCAATCCACAGCCACCGAGAAACACCGAACGCGCCTGCTCCAGCCCGCCCCCTTCGCTGCGGTAGCGGTCGCCAAAGCGCGGGCTGTAGGGGGCACCGCTGGCAGTGCCGTCTTCCAGCCAGTCAATGCGCTCGGGCATTGGGCCGAATCAGGGGTTCGGAGGAACGTAACCCTGAACGACGTCGGCGCCGTCGCCGAAAAAGTGCTTCTCCATCTGGCGAGCCAGGTACTGGCGCGAGCGGGCGTCGGCCAGGTTCAGGCGGTTCTCGTTGACCAGCATGGTTTGCTGCTTCATCCATTCGGCCCAGGCTTCCTTGCTGACTTCCTCCCACAGTCGTTTACCCAACGGGCCGGGGTAGGGCGGGAAGTCCAGTCCTTCGGCTTCGCGGCCGAGTTTGATGCATTTGACGAGGCGTGCCATGGCGTGATCTTTCGTGTTCGGGTGAATGTGGGCGGAGGGCTTGGCAGGGAAGGTCCAAGGATGATTGAGGAATAAAGAACTGAGTTTTTATTCGTTTCAGTTTTCAGCAAGCGCTTCGAGAATCCATTTTCTTCGTTTCCAACTGGATTTTTGACAGCATTTTCTGAAAAGAGGCCCCTGATGAGCACACGACGTCACTTTATCAATCTTTCCGTCTGCACTGGATGGGCTGCACTGGGAGTCCAAGACGGGGCGGGATGTGACCAAAAAACAGTCGCATGGCGGCTCGGGCGAACATGCCCTTTCCGCGATTGACGGGTTGGACGCCGATGTGGTCACGCTGGCGCTGACAGAGCCGCCGGTGGCGCTGGTGTACAAAACGTGGACCGCAAGGGCACGCGCGCCGCGGCTGAGGAATACCTGAAGCTCCTCTACAGCGAAGAAGCGCAAGTACAACAGGTAGCGCTGAGCTTGCTGCCTCACTGCAACTCGATGCCCGCCTTTTTCACCAGCTGCGCGTATTTGGCAAGCTCGCTCCGGAAATACTGTGCCGCGGCCTCGGGCGTGGTCGGGTTGATGGTGTTGCCCTGCTTGGCCATGGCCTCCCGAACCTCTGGGCTGGCATAGGCCGCCACGAAGGCAGCATGGATGCGCCTGACATCGGCGGCGGCCATGCGAGCCGGTCCGATGGCGGCGAACCAGCCTTCCATCTGGTAACTGGGCAGGCCTTGCTCTGCCAGGGTGGGAATCGCGGGTGCTGCGGGGGAGCGTGCAGTGCCGCCCACACCGATGGCCCGCAGTGCGCCGCTTGCCAGATGCGCCTGCACTGACGGCAGTGCCAGCACGCCCAGGTCGACCTGACCACCGATCAGATCAGCCACCATCGGGCCCACACCCCTGTAGGGAATGTGCCTCGCGTTGACCTGTGCCTCTTCCAGAAACATCTGCGCTGCGAGATGCAGGATGGTGCCATTGCCTGACGACGCATAGTTGTACTGGTCTGGCCTGGCCTTGAGCAGTGCCACCAGCTCCTTGACGCTGCTCGCTGGCAGTTTGCTGGGGTTGACGACCAGCACCAGCGGCGTCGCGCCAATCACGCTGATCGGCGTGATGTCAGCCACCGGGTCGAACGGCACCGACTTGTAGACGCTCGGGTAGATCACGTGGTTGTTAGACACCACGCTCAGTGTGAAACCGTCAGGCGCCGACCTGACCAGTGCCGAAGTGCCCACGATGCCACCGGCACCTGGCTGGTTCTCGATGACCACGGGGTGGCTCAGCTCCTTGCCGAGGGTGGCACTCGCCGATCGCACGATGGTGTCCACGCCAGACCCTGCACCGACCGGAAGAATGATGCGGATCACGCGCTCCGGTACCGCAGCGGCTTGCGCAAGGGCCGTTCGCGGCAGTGCGAACCAGGTGCCTGCAGCGAGCAGGACGCTGGATGAACCGAGTGCACCCAGCATGCGTCGCCGCGAGGCTCTCACGCTGCTGGTTGACGGGTGGCAGACTCGTTCAGCGGTTTGTTGTGCTCGGCTCATGGGGGTCTCCTGAGTGGGTGTCCTTAGGTTCGGTCAGGTGTGTGAAGGCCTATGAAATTGGGTGAGGCTGCGGCTGTCATGCCACGACAGAGTCGCTGTGCAGCTTCTCGATATGGGCGGCGTCATAACCCAGTTCGCTGAGCAGTTGCGTGGTGTGCTCGCCCAGCGTCGGCGGGCTGCTGCGAACCGTCAGGCGCTGGCCGCCCATCGTGAACGGCAGCAAGGTGGTCTGCGCGGTCTGTCCGGCACGTGCGCCGTCGGGCAGGGTGATGTCGGCTAGTCCGCCGGTGGCCTGCAGGTGCTCGTCGTCGTACAGCTCTTCGGGTTTGCGGATGGGGGCAAAGGGCAGGCCGGCGCTTTCGAAAATCTGAGTCAGCTCGGCGGCACTGCGCAGGGCCAGCCGCTCGCGCAGGATGGGCATCAGCGCCGGGCGTAGCGTCACGCGTTCGTTGTTGGTGGCGTAGCGGGTGTCGGCCTTCAGGTCGGCAAAGCCCAGCACCTCGCAGAAGGTGAGCCATTGCGCGTCGCTCACGGCGGCCAGAAAAATCTGCTCACCGTCTTTCACGGTGAAGATGTCGTACACCGCCCAGGCCGAGACGCGGTCTGGCATGGGCGCGGCGGGTTTGCCGGTGATGGCGAATTGCATCATGTGCTGGCCGACCAGAAACACGTTGTTTTCAAACAGCGCCGACTGCACCTCCATGCCCTTGCCACTGATGCCCCGCTGGATCAGCGCGCCCAGCACGCCGATGGCACCGAACATGCCGCCCATGATGTCGTTCACGCTGGTGCCGGCGCGCAGCGGGTCACCGGGCCGGCCGGTCATGTAGGCGAGACCACCCATCATCTGCACCACTTCATCCAGGGCGGTGCGGTGGTCATAGGGGCCAGGCAGAAAGCCCTTGTGGCTGGCGTAGATGAGTCGGGGGTGCTGCGGGCTCAGGCTGGCGTAGTCCAGGCCGTATTTGGTCATGGTGCCGGGCTTGAAGTTTTCGGCCACCACGTCGGCGCTGGCGCACAGCTTGCGGGCAATCTGCACGCCTTGCGGCTGGTGCAGGTCGATGCCGATGCTTTTCTTGTTGCGGTTAAACATCGGGAAAAAGCCCGCCCCGGCACCCAGCAGGCGGCGTGTGCGGTCACCCCCGACAGGTTCCACCTTGATGACCTCCGCACCCATGTCGGCCAGCACCATGCCGCAGGTAGGGCCCATGACCATGTGGGTGAACTCCACCACGCGCAGGCCGGCCAACGGCAGGGCGGAGGGTGGTGCGGACTTGTCAGAGGCTGTGGGCATGAAGGTGTCTTGCAGAAAACTTGAGTACCGGTGCAGTGACTGGGCAGGGCGTGCGTATGTCAGCGTCGATGCCTGTGTCAAGGAGTGTGGCAAAGCGTCTGCCGTGCCGACGTTCACTCATCACCTTACCACTGGCGCGGCCACCGTTGGGCGCTGAAAAAACCCGCTTTCAGCGCAGGGAAAGCCCGGGGTTGCGACACGCCCTTCGTTTAGAGGTAAAATAAGCCTCCGACCCAATGCGGACAAGCTCCTTTTGCTACCAAATGTGTAGCAAAAAAGCCATGCCAAGCCGAACGAATCAGCGCTTGTGCCTGGCGTGCAATGTGCTTGTTTTTGGGGGTGGAAGCCCCAAATTGACTGCATGAACGCTACACCTGCCTATTCCCATAAAACCGACCTCACGGTGACCCACGTGCTCGCCGAGTTGCTGGAGCGCCTTGAGCGCAGCGGCAAACCTGTGGGCGCAGAGCAATACCGCTCGGTGGTGCTGCATCTGGTCAATGAATTCGGTGATGTCGATTCGGGGGCCGAACTGGGCGCCTTGCTCGACACCCACCCCGCTGCGGCGGAGCTTTACGAGAACCTCCATTACCAGCACGCCGGCCTTTGCCGTTCCGGGCTGGATGCCTCGCTTGCGGCAGAGCAACTGGCCCGCGAGGCCCTGAGCCGTGCCATGGGCAAGGCTTTCAAACCCTCCTCATTCCCAACTGAACCCCAACTGAAGGAAGATCCAAACCATGGCAAGAGCTGACGCCAAAACCGCTGTCCTCGCTGACGGCCTGCGCTACAAGTCCAAGGTGTCGGGCTCACCGTTTGCGGCCACCACGTCGTTCGGTGCCGCCACCATGTCGTGTTTCATGTGTGGCAAGCACCGCGCCCGTTCGCTGATGGGTACCCGCAAGGTGCTTGGCAAGTCCCAGGCCGTGTGCTCACCATCCTGCAAGGAACTGGACGCCGCTCTGGAGAGCGCTGCCCGCTGAAAGGCGCGGCAGGCACCAGGGGCCCTGCACGCGCCACGCATTCGCATCCTCTTATCCTCTGTTAGTCAGTTGTTAAGCATCAGGTAACAGAGGGTCGCTTTTTGCCATCTGGCAGATCACTCGCCCGACAAAAGGCGAGAAGGCGAAAGGGTGACGCGGTGAAACGTCGCCATCACCCTTGTATCGTGCACCTCACCCGCTTTCGTTCAGGACCCCAGTGAAGAAAACCTACCAACTGCAGATCGAGGGCAAACATCCCGACCGCCTTCTGGATGCCGTGAAGCACGACATTCGCCGCTACCTCAAGCGGGAACGTGCCAAAGCACTGCCCGCAGGCGCCGATTTCTGGGATTTTGATTGCCGATGCGGTGCCAAAGAACCGGACGCCGTTGTGGTTCCAGTGGCTGATCTGATCGGTTCGGTGGATGCATGCGCCCGCGAGGGCCGCCCTTCGGTGTACGTGGAAGTGCTGGCCAAGCCTGGTGTACGTACTCCCCGGACCGATGCTTCATTCAGCCCTGCACCTGGTGCAGGCGGGGACTTTGACAGCGAGCTTTAAGGCGTCCTTCGTCTCACCGAAGTACCAGATTTCGCGTGAAAGCGGTCATATTTCTGTTCTGGCGCGCGACTTTACCTGTTCAAGCCCTGCCAGACATTGGCACAGGCTCTTTCTGTCGATAACATTTCATTACGCATTGCGCTTTATCAGGCGCCGGCGCGTCCGAGTTGAGACGGTGTCGCTGGAGTGGGTGTCATGGCCTTGTATCAGTTGAGCTACATGAGCAACCTTGTCAAACCCGACAAGGCGATGCTGAGAACTATCGTCGATACCGCGCGGCGACGAAACAAGCCCAACCAGATCACCGGCATGCTGCTGTGCTGCGATGGCCAGATCGTGCAGGTGCTCGAAGGCCCCGAGGCCGCCGTGCACGAAACCTTCCAGCGCATTGCCTCTGACTCACGCCACCATTGCATCGTCGAACTGACCCGCTTTGAGGTGGAGCGGCGCGACTTCGAGGGCTGGAGCATGGGTTTTCACATGCCCGAATTCGGCCGCTTTTCCACCGCGAATGACATGGAATGGCTGTTCAAGCTGAGCCCGGAAGAGGTGGTCAAGCGGGTGGAGCCAGGTCTCGCCCGGTCTATCCTGAAAAACTTCGGCGCAGAAGCCGCCGTCTGACAGGTCGCTTTCGGACCTGCCGTGCAGCCCGATCAACCCTGTGCCGCGCGCAGCTTGTCTTTCTTGCTCGGCCTTCGGCCTTTGATGCCGCCAGTGGCGCCAGGGTCCATCGCGTTCGGTGCCAGCGTCTCCACCGGCTCAAAGCCCGCCACCTGTTCCCGTGCCACCTTCATCTGTTGGCGTTTTTCAATCAGGCGCATGTGCGCCTCGGTGGTGGCGCTCACAAAGCTCACCGCCAGCCCGGCCATGCCGGCGCGCCCGGTCCGGCCGATGCGGTGGGTGTAGTCCACTGCCGAGCGCGGCAGGTCGTAATTGACAACCACTGGCAACTGCGCAATGTCGATGCCCCGGGCTGCCACATCGGTGGCGACCACCACCTGAACCGCCTTGATCCGGAAGTCCTGCAGCACCTGGGTGCGTTTGCCCTGGCTCAACTCGCCATGGAAGGGCTCGGCTTCAATGCCGGCCTTGCGCAGCTTGTCGGCCACGATTTCGGCGGCATGCTTGGTCGCGACGAAGGCGAGCACGCGGTCCCACTTTTCGGTCTGCACCAGATGGCGCAGCAACTGCGTGCGGCGGCCAGGGTCAACCTCAATGGCGCGCTGACGGATATCGGGCGCCGCCTGCATGGCGGGGGTGACGTCGATGCGCAGCGGCTCGCGCAGCAAGCTCCCCGCCAGCGCTTCAATGGCAGGCGGGAAGGTGGCTGAAAAAAGCAGTGTTTGTCGTTGCGGCGGCAGCAGGGCCAGCACGCGCTGCAGCTCGTCGCCAAAGCCCAGATCCAGCAGACGATCGGCTTCATCCAGTACCAGCGTGCCGACGTCGGCAAGGCACAGGGCGTTGTGGTCAATCAGGTCCAGCAGGCGCCCGGGGGTGGCCACCACAATGTGCGCGCCGCCACGCAGGTTCATCATCTGCGGATTGATGGACACACCGCCGAATACCACCGCCACCTTGGGTCGCAGGGGAAGGTATTGCGCCAGCCGCACGATGGCCTCACCGACCTGAGCGGCCAGCTCCCGGGTGGGCACCAGCACGAGCCCGTGAGCACGCTTCCCGGCCTGTGACCGGGCTGCCCCTGGCGACTGCATCAGTTGCTGCAGCAGCGGCAATGAAAACGCCGCCGTCTTGCCCGAACCCGTCTGTGCGGAAACCAGCACATCGCGGCCCTGCAGAATGGCGGGAATCGCCTCTGACTGAACGGGCGTGGGCACGGTGTAGCCGCGCTCGGCAATCGCACGCAGCAGGGGTGGCAACAGCGCCGCTGGGAATGAAAGGGGAGCGCTGGCGTCGTTGGGCATGGAGGGGGCGAGAGGCAGGTGCCGCCGGGTGCAGCCCCTGCGGTATCGATGTGTTGACAGAGCGGGAAGTGTACGCCCCGCATGTCGCGCGGGACGGCGGGCCGATGGTTCTGCGAAGATGAGGCCGTCTGCGCACACAGCGCCTACGCCTGGAGACTTTTCCATGAAATCATTTCGTCGCCACACCGAAAGCCATCGCACCGACAGCATCGGCTGGCTGCGTGCGGCCGTGCTGGGCGCCAACGACGGCATTGTGTCCACGGCCAGTCTGCTGGTGGGTGTGGCAGCCGCCGGTGCGAGTCAAGACACGCTGCTGGTGACTGGCGTCGCGGGTCTGGTGGCAGGTGCGATGTCGATGGCCGCTGGCGAGTATGTGTCGGTGTATTCACAGGCCGACACGGAAGCAGCCGATTTATCGCGGGAGCGCTCTGAACTTGAAGCTGACCCGGTGGCTGAAACCCGCGAACTGACGGCAATTTACGTCGGCCGGGGGCTGGAGCCAGCGCTCGCGCAGCAGGTGGCCACGCAGCTGATGGCCCATGACGCACTGGGGGCCCATGCACGGGATGAACTGGGTATTTCCGAGGCTTTCACCGCCAAACCGGTTCAGGCCGCTTTGGCATCGGCTGCCAGCTTCGCGGTGGGTGCTGCTCTGCCACTGGGCATTGCGTGGCTGGCACCGGCGGCCAGCCTGATGGTCTGGGTGGGACTCACGTCCTTGTTGTTTCTGGCCTTGCTGGGAGCCGTGGCCGCGCGTGTGGGCGGGGCGTCAATGGCGGTCGGTGCGTGGCGCGTTACCTTCTGGGGTGCACTCGCCATGGTCATCACCGCCGTAGTGGGCCGGTTGTTTGGCGCGGCAGTCTAGCCTCTTTCTTTCTGCGAATGAAAAAAGCCCGCACGGGGCGGGCTTGAAAACGCGCTGGCAGACGATAGCTGAAAGCGCGGGGATCATGTTTCCGGCGTTGCGCCGGATGTGTGACAGCGAATCGATGGACCTCAGGCCACCAGCGCGGCATCGGGCTGGTTGGCCGCCGTCTGCGTCTGCACCGTGATTTCAGCCGTCGCAGCGGTGAGTGCGGCAGCCTTTGCGGCTTCGCCCATGGCCAAGCCTTCAGCGCGCACAAAGCGCACGTCGGTGACGCCGAAGAAGCCAAAAATCGTTTGCAGGTAGCTTTCCTGGTGCTCCAGGGCGCGCATGGCGTCGCTGGTCGAATACACGCCACCGCGCGCCGAGGCAATGATGACGGTCTTGCCGCCAGCTAAACCCACCGGGCCTTTGTCGGTGTACTTGAAGGTGCGGCCCACCTGGGCGACGCGGTCGATCCAGGCCTTGAGCTGGGTCGGCACGGCAAAGTTGTAGAGCGGCGCACCGATCACGACCACATCAGCGGCCAGGAACTGGGACACCAGCGCCTCGGACATAGCGTTTTCGCGTTTTTGAATGTCGGTCAGCGTGGCGTCGGCCGGTGCCCGAAAGCCCAGTGAGTCGGCCGACAGGTGGCTGGGGGTGTCCACAGCCAGATCCAGGTAGTCGACTTCGGTGCCGGGGTGGCTGGCGCGCCACGAGGCGACGATCTGTGCGGTGAGCTGGCGCGAAACCGAGTTGCCGCCCAGGATGCTGGAGTCGATGTGAAGAAGTTTGCTCATGATGGATTCCTTTCGGTGGGGTTCAGCGCTTGCGATGAGCCCGGGGTGTTTCGGGTTGTGGCCGTGTTCACCATGAATCGCAGCCATGGATAGATTGTGATGGCGGGTTGATGAGCTGATAAGTCATCAAATTTGCAATTGATTGTCCTGTTGATGAGACAATAAACCCTCGTACTGACTTTTCCCGGGAAGCCTCATGCAGGACCTCAATGACATGCTGTATTTCGCCGAAGTGGTGACGCAGGGCAGCTTTGCCGGTGCCGCGCGGGCCTTGGGCTTGCCCAAATCCCGCCTGTCACGCCGCGTGGCCGAGCTGGAGGGCCGTTTGGGCGTGCGGCTTTTGCAGCGCACCACCCGCAAACTTTCACTGACGCAGGTTGGCGAGGTGTATTTGCGCCACTGCAGCGCCATGCGCGAGGAAGCGCTGGCGGCCGCCGATGCCGTGGCACAGATGCAGGTCGAGCCGCGCGGCACGCTGCGCATCACCTGCCCGGTGACGCTGGCGCAGAACACACTGGGTTACCTGATTCCGCAGTTCATGGCGCTGTACCCGCTGGTCAAGATCGACATGCGGGTGACCAACCGCGTGGTGGATCTGGTGGAGGAGGGCGTCGACATCGCGCTCCGGGTACGCCCCACGCTGGAAGACAGCGGCAGCCTGGTGGTGAAGAACCTGGGCGCCGGAACCGGTTCGCTGATGGCCAGTGCGGCCTTGCTGGCCCGGCTGGGTCAACCTGAGTCGCCACAGGATCTGGCCCGGTTCGACACGGTGGCCATGTCATGGACCGACGGGCGTTCATCCTGGGACCTGATCGGACCCGAGGGGCAGCAGGTCATGGTTCACCATCAGCCGCGCTTTGTGGCCGACGATCTGCAGACGCTCAAGCTCGCCGTGCTGGCCGGCACCGGCGTCGGGTTTTTGCCCGATTCCATGAGCCTGGCGGAGCAGCGCGCACAGCTGCTGGTACCGGTTCTGCCCGGCTGGAGCACCCGCCCGGGCATGGCCCATGCGGTCTTCCCCACACGCCGGGGGCAGGTGCCGGCGGTCAGGAAGTTTCTTGATTTTCTGGGGGCGCACATGCAGGGTGAGCGGATTGTGTGAACGAATCTGCCGGGGGCCATGCGCAGCAGGGCTTCAGGAACTTATTGCCGATCGCGCCCACGAACCATCAGACAATTCACCCATTGCTGATTTCAAGGGACCCTGATGTTTTTGACGTATTTCGACGCCATGCCCCGCCGTGTTGTGGCATTGATTGCTGCGGCCTGCGTGGCGATGCTGGCGTTTGGCCTTTACCTGCAGCATGTGGTGGGTCTGGAGCCGTGCCCCATGTGCATCGTGCAGCGCTATGCCCTGATCGGGGTGGGTGTGCTGGCGGGCCTTACCGCCTTTGCCAAAAGCCGCGGGCTGCTGGTCGCAGGGTCGGCTCTGATGGTGCTGATGGCCGGCTTTGGCGCCTTCGTGGCGGCGCGGCAGAGTTTTCTGCAGTGGTACCCGCCAGAGGTCGCATCGTGCGGTCGCGACTTCTACGGAATGATCGAAACCTTTCCGCTCAAGCGTGCGATTCCGATGATCTTCAAGGGCAGTGGCGACTGCACCAAGATCGACTGGACCTTTCTGGGCGGGTCGATTGCCAACTGGTCCTTCGTGTGCTTTGTGGCGATCGGCCTGGTCGGTCTGACGCTTTTGGCGCGGCAGCTGCGCGCGCGCTGAATCCTTCTGCGCTGAATACCAGAGCCCGGCAACTTGCTGGGCTTTCTTGTTGGGATTTTATTTTCCCAATTAAATCAATGATTTATTGGACTTTTCTCAAGCTGTGCAGACCTCTTTCGAGCGCTTTCCCAGGCCTCTGAAAGGATATTTCCCACGAGTACAAAGCTGACTTTATACTGTACATAAATACAGTATTTCGATCATGTTTTTGGGCTCGCCATGCTTTCCAGTTCTCCTCTCTATCTCGCCTCGCCGGCACTTGCCGACGTCTGGCGCGCGGGCGAGTTGGGTGGCGTCAGCCAGTCGGCGCAGGCCACGGGCTACGCCGGTCTGGACGCCGCACTGCCCGGTAGCGGCTGGCCGCAAGGCGCATTGATCGAACTGCTGCAGCCGCAGGCGGGTGTGCATGAGTGGGGTTTGCTGGCGCCTGCGCTGGCGGCTGTTCAGCATGCGCAACCGGCCCGGTGGCTGGTGCTGGTGGGCGCACCGCGGCTGCCGTTTGGCCCGGCGCTGGGGGCGCAGCAGTTGCAGATGCTGCAGTTGTTGAACGTGCACGGTCGGCCGGGTGATGCGCCTTCGCTGCTGTGGGCCACGCGCGAGGCATTGCAGTGTGCCGAGGTGTCGGCTGTGCTGGCTTGGCTGCCCGATGCCCGCAGCACGCACCTGCGCCGCTTGCAGATCGCAGCCCATGCTCACCACAAGCTGCTGTTTGTCTTCCGGCCGTTGCGTGCGCAGCAGGAGTCGTCGCCCGCGCCGCTGCGTCTGCGGCTGGAGGGCGCCTTGAGCGAAGCGGGCAACCTGCAGGTGGACGTTTTCAAGCGCCGAGGTCCGCCGCTGGCAGCACCGGTTCTGCTCGACACCCGGCCTGCGCGGCTGACTGCCTTGCTGGCGGCCAGCCGTGAAAGAGCCCGGCAAAAGCGCGAAGAACTTGGCACTGTTCAGCCGCCCTCCCGGTTACCACTGTCTTCGTGGCCCGTTGTTCCATCGCAAAGCCCCGTTCATGCGCTGCTGGATCGCATTTCACATTTCCATCACCACTGAACCAGCAGCGCCTGCTCATGCTGGTGCTGCGGTGATGGACGAGGCCGCCCTGCAGAAAGCGCTGGCCAGTCTGGCGCTGGGCTTTACCCCGCACGTCGCAATGGTGGACGAAGCCGTGCTGCTGGACGTGACAGGTAGCCTGCGGCTTTTTGGTGGTTTGGCCAGCCTGATGCAGGCGCTGGCGAAGCGCACGGAGGCGTTTCTCGACATGCATCAACTACAGGCCCATCTCACCCGGGCGCAAGGCGCCAACTCGCTGGTGGCGCTGGGCAGGCTGCGCCATCCGATGGGTACAACAAAGAGCAGCCCGCGCGTGGCCGACTTGCCCTTGTACACCCTCACTGCCGCCAGGCCGCACATTGATGTGCTGGAGCGCATCGGCTGCCGCACTTGGGGCGATTTGCTGAGCCTGCCGCGCGACGGCATGGCCCGGCGATTCGGTGCCGGGCTGCTGCAGGCGCTGGACCGGGCCCGCGGCACCGCACCAGACGACTACCCCTGGCTGACGCTGCCCGAACACTTCGAGGAAAAGCTCGAACTCAATGCGCTGGTGACCCAGGCGCCGGCACTGATGGCCGGTGTGGTCTGCCTGCTGTTGAAACTGCAGGCCTGGTTGTTCGGGCGCCAGAGCGGGCTGTGCGCGCTGAAGATCATTTGGCATCTGGACAAACGCCGCGACGTAGCCCCCAGTGGTGAGCTGGAGGTGCGCACCGCCCAGCCCGCGCAGGACTTACGGCATGTGAGCCGGCTGATCGCCGAGCATCTGGCGCAGCAGGTGCTGCCCGCGCCCGTGCATGCGCTGACGCTGCGCTCGCTGGTCACCGAGAGCCTCACAGACTCTGCAGCCGCCACCGCCAGCCTGCTGATGGAAGAACGCCGCGAAGGCGACAGCGTGGTGCAACTGGTCGAGCGGCTGAGTGCGCGCCTGGGCGATGCGAAGGTGCAGGCCTGGGAGCCGTGCAACGACCACCGGCCTGAACAAATGCAGCGCTGGGTCCGTGCAACGGAGGTGTTCAAGACCCGGCGAACCTTGAAATCCGCCGTGCGTCGTGCAGGCTCCATGGCCTCACCTATGACAGCACCCATGGCATCAAGCCAGACGGAAGCCTTGTACCCCACCTGGCTGCTGCCCGAGCCGCTGCAGCTGCAGACGGTGGGCAACAGCCCGGTGTACCAGGGCAAGCTGACGCGGCTGGCCGGGCCGCAGCGGCTGGAAGCTGCCGAATGGCTGCTGGCAGAGGGCAGCACCGCCCGGCAGACGGGGTTGTGCGCAAGGCCCTGGGCTTTGCGCGATTACTTTGTGTACCGCAGCCAGCAAGGCAGCTTGCTGTGGATTTACAGCGAACGGCTGGGCTCTGCGCCGCAGCAGGCCCGGCAGCGCGCCTGGTATCTGCATGGGTTTTTCACCTGAGATGTCAGCCCCAACGTCTGCGCACGCTTTGCCTGACTACGCGGAGCTGCACGCTTTAAGCAACTTCAGCTTCCAGCGCGGGGCCTCGCACGCCGAAGAGCTGGTCGAGAGGGCGTTCGAGCTGGGCTACACGGCACTGGCCATCACCGACGAATGCTCGGTCGCCGGAGTGGTGAGGGCGCATGAAGCCGCGAAGGCCTGCGGACTCCAGCTGCTGCCGGGGGCTGAGTTTCTGGTGCAGGCAGCAAGCCATCAGAACGGAGCTTTCAGGCTGGTGGTTTTGCCCCACAACGCCGCAGGCTGGGGCCACCTGTGCGAGTTCATCACCGAGGCCCGGCGCGTGGGTGACTTGCAGGAAAAAGGCAGCTACCGCGTCGCGCTGGGGGAGACCGACTTTTCGCGTTTGACCGATTGCGAAATCCTGCTGGCGCCTTTGCATGGAGCCGGTGTCGCGATTCAGACCGAAGCGCTTTGCCGTCATGTCGACTGGGCCTTGCAATTGTTTAGTACCCATGCCTGGCTGGCCGTGGAGTTGCTGCAGGGCCTGGACGACGCGCTGCGCCTGCAGCAGTTGCAGCAGGTGGCCCAGCGCACCGGCATCCGTCTGGTGGCTGCCGGTCAGGTGCTGATGCATAAGCGCTCACGCAAACCATTGCACGATGTGATGACGGCCATCCAGCTGGGCCAGCCGGTACACAGCTGCGGCCTGGCGTTGCAGCCCAATGCCGAGGCACATTTGCGGCCCCGAATGCGGCTGGCCGACATTTACCCGGCCAACCTGCTGCGCGCCACGCTGGAGGTGGCGGCGCGCTGCACCTTCAGCCTCAGTGAGATTCGCCATCTCTACCGCTACCCGGTGGAGGGCGTCGTACCCAGCGCAGAAACACCTTCGCAGTGCCTGCGGCGTCTGACTGCAGAAGGCATGCACGAGCGATTTTCGGGCGGTGTTCCAGACCTGGTTCGTACTCAGATCGACAAGGAACTGGCATTGATTGAAGAGCTGGAATACGAAATGTTCTTCATCACGGTGCACGACATCGTGCGCTTTGCGCGAAGCCGGGGCATTCTGTGCCAAGGGCGCGGTTCGGCAGCCAATTCGGCCGTGTGTTTTTGCCTGGGTATCACGGCCATCAACCCGACCGAAAGCGCGCTGCTGTTCGAGCGGTTCATCAGCCGCGAACGCAGCGAGCCGCCGGACATCGACGTGGACTTCGAGCATCAGCGGCGCGAGGAAGTCATCCAGTACATCTACGAAAAATATGGCCATGACCGCGCCGCCATTGCCGCCACGGTGATTCGCTACCAGCCGCGCAGTGCCATTCGCGATGTCGGCAAGGCGCTGGCCATCGAGCCTGCATTGATCGACCAGTTTGCCAAAGAGCATTTTTGGTTTGACGGCAGCGAGGTGCTGGAGGAAAAAATCCGCCAGCTCGGGCTGACGGGCCAACGGGGGCCGGTGCTGCAGTGGCTGGAACTGTCGGCGCAACTGATCGGCTTTCCGCGCCATTTGAGCCAGCACGTGGGCGGCTTTGTGCTGACACAGGGCAAGCTGACCCGGCTGGTGCCGGTGCAGCCGGCGTCGATGGAAAACCGCTGCATCATCCAGTGGGACAAGGACGATCTGGACGCGATGGGTCTGCTCAAGGTCGATGTGCTGGCCCTGGGCATGCTGTCGGCCATCCGGCGCTGCCTGCATCTGGTGGAGGAGTTGCGCAAGGAACCCCTGCAGATGCACCAAATCCCGGGTGAAGACAAGCAGACCTACGACATGATCTGCCAGGCCGACACGGTGGGCGTGTTCCAGATCGAAAGCCGGGCGCAGATGTCGATGCTGCCGCGCCTGCAGCCCCGTACCTATTACGACCTGGTGGTGGAAGTCGCTATCGTGCGGCCGGGGCCGATCCAGGGTGGCATGGTGCACCCTTACCTGAAGGCGCGAGACATCAAACGCAGGGGCAAGGAGATTGTGTTTGAGTACCCCGAACTCAAACCTGCGCTGGAGCGCACGCTGGGTGTGCCGATTTTTCAGGAGCAGGTGATGCAGATCGCCATGATCGCGGCCGACTTCACGCCTGGCGAGGCCGACGACCTGCGCCGCTCCATGGCCGCCTGGAAGCGCAAGGGTGGGGTAGAGCGCTTTCACGACCGCCTGACCCAGGCCATGGTACGCAAGGGCTACAGCCTTGAGTTTGCCGAACGCATCTTTAGCCAGATCCGGGGATTCGGGGAGTACGGTTTTCCGGAAAGCCACGCCGCCAGCTTTGCCAAGCTGGTGTACGTCAGCTGTTGGCTCAAGTGCCATGAGCCCGCCTGCTTTCTGGCGGCCATGGTCAATTCGCAGCCGATGGGGTTTTATTCGCCGTCCCAGCTGGTGCAGGACGCGCGCCGGCACGGCATCGAGGTGCGGGCGGTAGACGTGATGCACAGCCAGTGGGATTGCACGCTGGAACCGGCCAACGATGCCGCCTTGCTGGCCCACTATCCGGGCATACGTGCCGGGCAGCCCGCCGTGCGGCTGGGCCTGCGTCTGGTCGCCAGTCTGCCGGAGGCGGCAGCGCAGCGCCTGGTGGCTGCACGGGCTCAAGCGCCTTTCATGTCGACGGAAGACCTGGTCTCGCGTGCCCGGCTGGATGCGCGGGAGATCAATGCGCTGGCCGCCGCCGATGCCCTGCTGCCGCTGGCAGGCCACCGGCGCCAGCAGGTGTGGCAGGCCTCGGCGATCAAGCCGGCAACCGGTCTTTTCCGCGCGGTGCCCACGCATGAAACAGCTCTGGCCTTGCCCGATACGCCAGAGGGCGAGAACATCCTGTTCGACTACCAGTCCACTGGCCTCACGCTGCGCCGTCATCCGCTGGCCTTGCTGCGCCCCCGGCTGGCCCGGCGCGGCCTGCGCAGTGCCGAAGAACTCAACGCCTTGCCGGATGGTGAATCGGTATCTGCCTGCGGCATCGTCACCGTGCGCCAGCAGCCGCAAACCGCCAAAGGCACCATCTTTGTTTCAATCGAAGACGAAACCGGCGCGGTGAATGTGATTGTCTGGAAGTCGCTGCGCGAGACGCAGCGCGCCGAAGTGCTGCATGCCAGGCTGCTCGCGGTGCATGGCACCTGGCAGCGCAGCGAGGAAAGCGGCACCGCCACAGGCTACGGCGCAGTGCGCAACCTGGTGGCGCATCGGCTGGAAGACCTCACGCCGCTGTTGGGGCGGCTGGGGACTGCCAGCCGCGACTTTCATTGAAAGGCGTGTGGCTGACAGCCTTCGGGCTTGAACACGCGTTCGGTCGATGCCGGAAATCTGGTCAGCTTGCTGGCCGGCCGGCGCGGGCGTGCCACCAGCTCACCCCCGCAGTTGGGGCAGGTTCCGTTCAGCCGGGTGTTGGCGCAGTCGGCGCAGAAGGTGCATTCAAAGGTACAAATGCGCGCGTCAAGCGACTCGTTGGGCAAGTCCTTGTTGCAGCATTCGCAGTTGGGCCTGAGGTCCAGCATGGCAGTTCTCCCTGAGTGGTTCTGAAGCCGCTATTGAATCCCAAAGCAGCACCCGACTTCAAGTGAGTTTCTTGACAAGCACCTGACTCTTGCGATCCCAGTTGTACTTGCGCTTACGCGCTTCCGGCAGCCAGTCCGGGTCGACCTGTACGAAGCCACGCTTGATGAACCAATGCATGGTGCGGGTGGTCAGCACAAAAATGCTTTGCAGGCCAGCGGCGCGGGCGCGCTGCTCGATGCGCTTGAGGATCTTCTCGCCGTCGCCCTGACCCTGGCTTTGGGGCGAGACGGTCAGTGCGGCCATCTCGGCGGTTTTACCTTCGGGGTAGGGGTAGAGCGCTGCGCAGGCAAAGATCACACCGTCGTGCTCAATGATGCTGTAGTTGGCCACGTCACGCTCGATCTCGGTACGGCTGCGCTTGACCAGCGTGCCGTCGTTTTCAAACGGCTCGATCAGCTGCAGGATGCCGCCCACATCGTCCTCGGTGGCCTCACGCAGCTCTTCAAGTTTCTCGTCAATCACCATGGTGCCGATGCCATCGTGCACATAAATCTCCAGCAGCAGCGAGCCGTCCACCGCAAACGGCAGGATATGGCTGCGCTCCACGCCGGCTTTGCAGGCTTTCACGCAGTGTTGGAGGTAAAACGCGGTATCGGTCGGACGTTCGCCGCTGGGCAGACTGGCCAGCAATTTTTCGGCAGCGGCCAGAGGCAGCTCGGTGTCGATCGGGTTGTCGTCGCTTTCAGGCTGGTCCGGGTGGATGCGGATGCCGGGGATTTCGCTGAGGAAAATCAGCTTGTCGGCCTGCATGGCAATCGCGACCGAGGTGGCGACTTCTTCCATCGTGAGGTTGAAGGCTTCGCCGGTCGGCGAGAAGCCAAACGGCGACAGCAGCACCATGGCGCCGAAATCGAGCACGCGGCCAATCGCGGCGGTGTCGACCTTGCGCACCAGGCCCGAATGCCGGAAGTCCACCCCGTCCAGAATCCCGACCGGACGCGCTGTGATGAAGTTGCCTGAAATCACACGCACCGTGGAGCCCGCCATCGGCGTGTTGGGCAGGCCCTGGCTGAAGGCGGCTTCAATCTCGTAGCGCAGCTGACCGGCGGCTTCCTGCGCGCAATCGAGTGCCACTTCGTCGGTGATGCGCATGCCGTGGGAGTACTTGGCTTCATGCCCCTTGGCGCGCAGTTGTTCGTTGACCTGCGGGCGAAAGCCGTGCACCAGCACGATCTTCACGCCCATGCTCTGGATCAGGGCCAGGTCCTGGGCGATGTGGTGCAGCTTGCCAGCCGCAATCGCTTCGCCGGCGATGCCCACCACAAAGGTCTTGCCACGGTGCGTGTGGATGTACGGCGCCACCGAGCGGAACCAGGGCACAAAGGTGAAATTGAAGACGGCGGACATGGGCGCGCTTTCGGGGTCAATGGAAGGTCGGGCCGTCAGCCGATGGGACAGGACTGCATCCCTGTCTGTCCCATCCGGCCGGGCAAAAACTGCGGGAATCAGGTTTTTCGAGTGTAAAGGACCTCACCTGCGCTGAAATGCCGTTGGTGGCACCCCTTGGAGGTCGATTGCGTTTGCAAGGCAGGCGCGGTATGGTCGTAACCCATGGACCAATGGGTGAGTGGATTCTGGGGCGCGTATTTTGGCGCTGCAGCCTTGATGCTTGCAGGCGCGGTCTTTGCCTTCACCCGCGGCGTCCGGCGCGTGGCGGTGAATGCGGCGATGTCGGGTATCGCCTCGACGTTTTTCGTGGTCGCCTTTCTTGGTGGCCTGCCGATTGGCAACGACGATACGCTGGCCCGCTTTCTGGCCCATGTGGCGTGTGCGGTGTCGGCGGTGCTGGCCTATCTCCTTTTTGCCATTCTCGGCGTGCTGCGCGAACGTGCCGTGCGCCGCAAGACGGCCATCGGGCTGGCCCTGCTGGCCTGGGGGGTCATGGCGCTGGGCTGGTTGGTGCCACCGATTGCGGCTTTGCAGATGGGCATGACCATGGCGCTGGGTCTGGGTGTCCTGGCCCTGACGCTGACCCTGCGCGGTGTGGTGCGCGGCGACCGCATGGCATGGGCTGCCGTGGCGGGCGTGACCCTGATGCTGATCGCCATTGGCGGTCTCGGATGGATCGCCCTGGAGCGACACAACGCGCCCTGGCAGGTTCACGCGATCAGTGCGCTCGCCGGCATGGCTTACCTGGCCACCATGGCGGGTGTGATGTGGACGCGCTACTCTTACCTGATCGAGCTCAACGAAGTCATGGCCCATGGGCCAAGCTACGACCCGGTGACGCGGATGCGGCTCTACACACTGCCGGGCCAGACGCTGGAACAGACGCTGCACCAGATCACAACCGACGGCGCCCCCCTGGGGGCAGTGGCCATCACCATTGCCAACCTGTATGTACTCAAAAAGCTCTACGGCCTGCCAGCGGTGAACCATGCGCTGTTCGTCTCGGCGGGCCGGCTGCGACGCTCGGTGCCTTCCGGGGTCCATGTCGGGCGGCTGGGCAACGACACCTTTTTGCTGCTGGTGCCTCAGGGTGCCGACAGCGGACGGCTGCTGCGCATGGCGCGCAACGTGCTGGTCCGGTTGTCCAAGTCGGTGGTCCTCAACACCAGCCTGCAGGCCGGTGCGCTGGAGCAGCAGCAGACCCACTGGGCGGCCGAGCTGGGCGTCGGGGTCATGCGGCTGCCCAAGGCCGATCCGCTGTCTGCCGGAGAAGCGGTCGTGATGGCCTGCAAGATGGCCAGCACGGCGGTCAGCTACCCGAGTCGCCTGGCGTGGTTTGACCATGGCAGTGGCGAAATCGTGGACATGCCGCCCACGCTCTACTGAACATCGCTGTAGTCTGGGCCAGTCACTAAGGGGGCAGGCGGCTGCACAGGGCCGATAATTCACGCTCCGGGCGTTGACGACTGATCAGCCCCTGCCAATTCACTGCCTGCCGCGTTGCCCTTGTCACCCCTTTCCATCACTTTTCCCGAGTCACTGCCGGTTTCCGGCAAGCGCGACGAGATCACTGCCGCGATGACCGCGCACCAGGTCGTCATCGTCTGCGGCGAAACCGGCTCCGGCAAGACCACCCAACTGCCCAAGATTGCGCTGGCCATGGGCCGCGGCAAGCTCAACTACCCACAAGGTCAGGGCCGACTGATTGGCCACACGCAGCCGCGACGCATTGCGGCTTCCAGCGTCGCCAAACGCATTGCCGAGGAGCTGAACACCCCGCTGGGTGAGGTGGTGGGCTACAAGGTTCGCTTCCAGGACCGCCTGAGTCGCGACGCCTCGGTCAAGTTGATGACCGACGGCATCCTGCTGGCCGAAACCCAGACCGACCCGCTTCTGAAGGCCTACGACACCCTGATCATTGACGAGGCCCACGAGCGCAGCCTGAACATCGACTTTCTGCTGGGCTACCTGCGCCAGCTGCTGCCGCGCCGACCTGACCTGAAGGTGGTCATTACCTCTGCGACGATTGATGCGCAGCGGTTTGCGGACTATTTCGCATCCAGCAAGGGGCCTGCACCCGTGATCATGGTGTCCGGGCGGATGTTCCCGGTCGAGCAGCGTTACCGGCCGTTTGAAGAAGCCCGTGACTACGACCTGAACGACGCGATTGCCGATGCCGTCGATGAGCTCTGGCAAAGCCCGCACAGCGCCGGCGACATTCTGGTATTTCTGCCCGGCGAGCGCGAGATCCGCGAGGCGGCCGACCATTTGCGAAAGCACCTCGCGCATCAGCCGCTGACGCGCAACGCCGAGGTACTGCCGCTGTTCGCGCGCCTCAGCCAGGCCGAGCAGGACCGCATTTTTGACGGCCACACCGGGCGGCGCATTGTGCTGGCCACCAACGTGGCCGAGACCTCGCTCACCGTGCCCGGCATCCGCTATGTGGTGGATGCCGGCACGGCGCGCGTCAAACGCTACAGCTTCCGCAGCAAGGTCGAGCAGCTGATGGTGGAGCCCATTTCACAGGCGGCGGCCAATCAGCGGGCCGGGCGCTGCGGCCGGGTGGCCGACGGCATCTGCATCCGCCTCTATGACGAGCAGGACTTCCTGGGACGGCCGCGCTTTACCGACCCGGAGATTCTGCGCAGCTCGCTGGCGTCGGTGATTCTGCGAATGAAGGCTCTGCACCTGGGGGCGGTGGAAGACTTCGCTTTCATTGAGCCACCGCAGCGCCGCGCCATTGCCGACGGCTACCAGCTGCTGGCTGAGCTGGGTGCGGTGGATGAGCAGAACGAGCTTACGCCTGTGGGGCGCACATTGGCCAAGCTGCCGCTCGACCCTCGGGTGGGCCGCATGATCCTGGAAGCCCGGGACCGGCAGGCGCTGGATGAGGTGCTGGTGATTGCCAGCGCCCTCAGCGTGCAGGACGTGCGCGACCGGCCCATGGACAAGCAGGCCCAGGCCGATCAGCAGCACGCCAAGTTTGACGACGAGAAGAGCGAGTTCAGCGGCTACCTCAAGCTCTGGAAATGGTTGGGCGATTCGCGCGGTGGCCATGACGCCATCCACAAACTGACGAATCGCCAGTACGAAAACCTGCTGCGCGAGAACTACATCAACATCCGCCGGGTGCGGGAGTGGCGCGACATCCACTCCCAGTTGCATACCGTTGTGGGTGAACAGAAATGGGTTCTCAATCAGCAACCAGCCAGCTATGAGCAGCTCCATCTTTCCATGCTCTGCGGCCTGCTTGGCAACATTGGCTGCAAGAGCGATGAAGAAGACTGGTACCTGGGCGCGCGCGGCATCCGCTTTTACCGCCACCCCGGTGCGCGGCTGAGCAAGAAGCCGGGCCGCTGGATCGTGGCGGCCGAGCTGGTTGAAACCACCCGCCTGTTTGGTCGCGGCCTGGCCAACATCGACCCGGCCTGGATCGAACAGGTGGCCGGCCACCTGCTGTCCAAACAGATGCTGGATCCGCACTGGGAAAAGAAGGCGGCACAGGTCACGGCGCTCGAGCGCGCCACGCTCTACGGTCTGGTGGTTTACAACAACCGGCGCGTCAATTTCGGCCGGGTGGACCCGGTGGCGGCGCGCGAAATATTCATCCGCGAGGCGCTGGTGGCGGGCAACTGGGACACCAAGCTGCCGTTTCTCGCGGCGAATCAAAAGTTGATCCAGCAGGTGCAGGATTTGGAACACAAGGCCAGGCGTCAGGACGTGCTGGTTGATGAAGAGCTGATCTACGCGTTTTACGACCAGCAGATTCCGGCCGACATCTGCAGCGGTGCCAGCTGCGAGCACTGGTACCGCGAAGAAGTGAAAAAGCAGCCGCACCTGCTGCTGCTCACCCGCGAAGAGCTGATGCGCCACGAGGCGGCAGGCATCACCACCCAGGCCTTCCCCAAAATGCTGCGGCTGGGCGGTGTGGACTGCAAGGTCACTTACCTGCACGAGCCGGGCGATGCCCGCGACGGTGTGACGGTGGATGTACCGCTGTTTGCGCTGAACCAGGTCAATGAAGAGCGTTGCGAGTGGCTGGTGCCCGGCATGCTAAAGGACAAGGTGCAGGCGCTCATCAAGACCCTGCACCAGCGGCCACGCTCCCGGCTGGTGCCTTTGCCGGACACCGCCGCGCGCATGACAGGCCTGTTGCTGGAGCCCGCGCTGTACGGCAGCGGTTCTCTCACCGACGCCGTGCTGAAACTGGTGCGCGATGCGACCTCGCTGGACATCAAGCGCAACGACATGAAGCTGGACATGCTGTCGCCGCATCTCTTCATGAATTTCCGGGTGGTGGACGAGCACGGTCGCCAACTTGGTACCGGCCGTAACCTGGGGGCGCTCAAAGGCGAGTTGGGTTCCCAGGCGCGAGGCGCCTTCCAGGCTCTGGCCGGACTGAAGCATCTGGTGCCAGCAGGCCCCACTGACGTGAGTTCTGAAGTTGCCAGCGGACACAGCGGGAAGCCCAGCGCCAAAGGCCAGCCTGCCACAGCCCCTGAGAAATCAACGCCCCGAACCGTGGAGCGCTACACCCAATGGACCTTCGGCGCGCTGCCGGAACTGATGGAAATCCGCAAGGGCGGGCAGACGTTGATCGGCTTTCCGGCGCTCATCGACCTGGGCGATGCGGTCACCATCGAGGTGTTCGACGAGCCCGATGTAGCCGCAGCCAAACACCGCGCCGGTTTGCGTCGCCTGTTTGCGCTGCAGATCCGTGATGCACTGAAGTACCTCGAGAAGAACCTGCCCGATCTGCAGAAGATGGCCACCAGTTTCATGCTGGTCGGCCGCGCTGCAGACAACTCGGGCGGCGGCACGCTGGAAGAACTGCGCGAGCAGATCATTGAAGTCGCGCTGGACCGCGCCTTTCTGCTCGATCCCTTGCCCACCGATGCGGCCGCCTTCAAGCAGCGTGTCGACGACGGTCGGGGTCGTCTCACACTGATCGCCAGTGAAGTCGCGCGTCTGGCAGCAGGCGTCCTCGCCGAGTTCGCGGTGGCCCAACGCAAGATCAAGGACAGCAAGAACGCCGCTGAAGCAGCGACCGATGCAGCCCAGCAGCTCCAGCGCCTGGTGCCCAAGCGATTTTTGAGTTCAACGCCATACGCCCAGCTACAGCACTTTGCGCGCTACCTCAAGGCCATCACGCTGCGTCTGGAAAAGTGGCGTGCCGATCCGGCGCGCGATGCGGCCCGCATGGCCGAACTGCGGCCGCAGGAGCAGCGTTACTGGCGACTGGTGGCCGAACGCAAGGGCGCGGTGGATGCCCGCATGCAGGAGTTCCGCTGGTTGCTGGAAGAGCTGCGCGTCAGCTTTTTCGCACAGGAGTTACGCACGCCCCAGCCTGTCAGTATCAAGCGGCTGGAAAAAGTATGGCAACAGCTGAATAGCTGATGCCATACTTTTCAGTGAAGACTAACAAATGCCGAAGGCTTGTTGGTCGTAACTAAAAGGTATGGGCTCAACTGAACAGTTAAACCCAGACTGTTTTATTCGCCCATGAAAAAGGGCCTTGCATCAGCAAGGCCCTTTGCTGATTCAGTCTGCAGGATTAAATGCGACCCATCAGCAGCAGTACGATCAGGATGATGACCACGAGGCCAATGCCGCCGCTGGGTCCGTAGCCCCACGACCGGCTGTGACCCCAGGTGGGTAGCGCGCCGACGAGGATCAGGATGAGAACGATGAGCAGGATGAGGGAAAGGGACATGAAGGCACTCCAAGTGTTGTGCTCCCATTCTTGGCGCTGCCCGCTCTGCGCCCAAGGGGCCAATGGCCTGTCTGGCCGTCAGGAGATACCTACAGTCGGCTTTTACAGTTTTGCCAGGCGATCCAGCGCGGTCTGCAGGGTTTCATCTTTCTTGGCGAAGCAGAAGCGCACCACGCGCTGGTCAAAGCCGTTGCCATAAAACGCCGACAGCGGGATGGCAGCCACGCCGATGTCGGTGGTCAGCCATTTGCAGAAATCGGCTTCGTTCAGGTCGCTGACGGCTGAAATGTCCACGCACTGGAAGTAGCTGCCTTCACTGGGCAGCAGCTTGAAGCGCGTCTTGGCCAAACCGGCACGGAACAGGTCGCGCTTGCGCTGGTAGAACGCGGGCAGGTCCAGGTACGGTGCCGGGTTGGCCATGTAGCTTGCCAGGCCGTATTGCACCGGTGTATTGACGGTGAACACATTGAACTGGTGCACCTTGCGGAATTCGGCCGTCAACGTGGCAGGGGCAGCCACATATCCCACCTTCCAGCCGGTGACGTGGTAGGTCTTGCCAAAGCTGCTGACGATGAAGGCCCGCGCCGCCAGCCCTGGAAAGCGCGCGGCGCTCTGGTGCACGCGCCCGGCGGAGGCGTCGAACACCATGTGCTCGTACACCTCGTCGCTGATTAGCAGCACCTCGGTGGGCGCCAGGATGTCCTGCAGCTTGAGCATGTCGGCTTCGGTCCAGACTGTGGCGCTCGGGTTGTGCGGCGAGTTCACGATGATGGCGCGGGTGCGGGGCGTGATGGCCGCAGCAATCTTGTAGAAATCAGGCCGGAAGGTGCCCGGTGTCAGGGGAACGCGTACCACCACGCCACCGGCCAGCTCAATGTTGGGCACGTAGCTGTCGTAGCAGGGCTCCAGCACGATGACTTCGTCGCCCGGGTGGACGATGGCCAGAATGGCCGTCAGGATGGCCTGCGTGGCGCCGGCGGTGATGGTGATCTCGCTGTTGGCGTCATAGACCCGGCCGTACATGCTCGCAATCTTGGCCGAGACGGCTTCTCGCAGCACTGGCACGCCCGTCATCGGCGGATACTGGTTCAGACCGCGCGTCATGGCGGCGGTCACGGCGTTGACGAGAGCCGGATCACATTCAAAATCCGGAAAGCCCTGACCGAGGTTGACGGCGCCTTTTTCGGTGGCCAGCGCGGACATCACGGTGAAGATGGTGGTTCCAACTGCTGGCAGGCGGGTTTGCAGGGAGGGGGTGCGTTCAAGAAGAGTGGTCATGTGGGCGCGGTGTAAGTCGGGGAATCTGTCGGTGATTAAATGTCGTCGGCGTGTTTGCGGCCTTCCATGGCCTTGATGATGGTGGCACGGTCCAGCGTCGGGCTGAGCAGCTCGGCAAATTTGTAGACGAAATTGCGCAGGTAAGCGCTGCGCTTGAACGCGACGCGTGCCACGTTCAAGCCAAACAGCGGGCCGGCGGCAATCGCCACCAGATCACTGTTGGTGCCGTCGTCCCTGAGCGCCATCTCGGCTACGATGCCCACGCCCAGACCCAGCCGCACGTAGGTCTTGATGACGTCGGAGTCGATGGCTTCCAGCGCGATGCGCGGGTGCAGGCGCTTGGCGGCAAAAGCCAGATCAATCTTGGTCCGTCCGGTGAAGGACGGGTGGTAGGTGATGAGCGGCTCCTGGGCCAGGTCTTCCAGTGTGATGCTTTCTTTTTTGGTCAGCGGATGCCCTGCGGGCAATACCAGCATGTGCTGCCATTCGTAGCAGGGCAGGGTGACCAGGTCTTCGTACTGGGTCAACGACTCGGTGGCGATGCCGATTTCGGCCACCTCGTCCAGCACCATGCGCGCCACCTGATCTGGCGAGCCCTGATGCAGGCTGACATTGACCTTGGGAAAGGCTTCGCGGAGTTTTGCTACCGGTACGGGTAGCACATAGCGGGCCTGGGTGTGCGTGGTGGCGATTGAAAGGGTGCCGCTGTCCTGCGCCGAGAACTGCTCGCCGATGCGGCGCAGGTTTCCCACTTCGCGCATGATGAGTTCGATGCTCTTGAGCACATGCTCGCCGGGTTCGGTGATGCGCTTGAGCCGCTTGCCGTGGCGGGCAAAGATTTCCACCCCCAGTTCCTCCTCCAGCTCGATGATGGCCTTGGAGACGCCGGGCTGCGAAGTGTGGAGCGCCTTGGCGGTCTCGGTCAGGTTCAGGTTGCGCCGGACGGCTTCCTGAACAAAGCGGAATTGGTGAAGGTTCATATCGAATTTTGGCTAAATATTGTTTTTATTATGCCTAATATCGACTTAAGGCGGTTGCCTCTGCACTCCGGCAGATCAGTTGATCCCCGAGCGACGCGGGCTTTGCCTTAATTTCCTTCAGGCCAGCGCGATGCGCGCCATCAGCGCGGTGAGTTCGGGGTTCTCGCCAGCGGCGGGCAGCAGTTCGATGACCAGACCCGGATGCGCCGCGCGGAGCGCCTCGACCAGCACCGGCAGATCTTCCCGGGCATGTTTGCCCACGCCGAAAAACACCGGAAAGATGCGGATCGCACTGACGCCTTCAGCGACCAGCTCTGCGGCGGCTTGCGGCAGGGCGGGTTCACACAATTCCAGGTAAGCACAGCGCACGGGGGTGCCAGGCTGCAGGCTGCGAATCTGCGCGGCCACCGCCTCGATGGGGGCGCGCCACAGCGGGTCGCGGGAGCCGTGGGCGAACAGCACCACGGCTGTGGTCGACGGAGATGGCTGGGTCATTGGATTGATTGGCTGGTGAAAGTAAGGGAAAGGTGGCGACCCTCGCTCAACGTCTGAGCACCAGCCAGCCAAACGCACCCAGCGACACCGCCATGTACATGAGTCCGGGTGTGGCTGCGGCCAGCCATGGCTTCCAGTTGTTGAGGTTGCCGATGTAGCCGAACACGTTGTTGAGCAGGAAGAAGCTGATGCCGATCATCACGCCCGCAAACACGTAGCCGGCAATGCCACCCGAGCGGAAGTGCAGGTAGGCGAACGGCAACGCCAGAATCACCATCACCAGACAACTGAGTGGGTAAAACACCTTCTTCCAGAACTCGATTTCGTAGCGCTGGGCGGTCTGGCCGTTGGCGTCCAGGTGGCGTACATAGTTGAACAGGTCGATGGTGCCCATGCGCTCCGGCTTGAGCAGGGCGACAGACACCATCTCTGCCGTGATTTCTGTGGGCCAACGGAAGTTCTGCACGGTGGCGCGCGTGACCTTGGCCGCCTGCGGTGGACTGCCAGGGCCCGCCGTGCTGGTGCCCGAGGTGACTTCAAACTCCGCACGCAGGGCGGTCTTCATCACCCACGCATCGCTGGCTGAAAATTCCGCGACTGGCGCCTCGGTGGTGGAAACGACCTGCCCGCGGTTGTCGAACTCGAACACCTGCACGCCGCGCATCTCGTTCTCGGGCGACAACTCCTTCACATTCACCACATAGGTGTTGTAGGCCTGCTTTTCCTTCAGCCAGGCGCCGGTTTGTCCGACAGTGATCTTGCCCTGGTAGCGGGCCTTGAGCAGCTGCGCCGCGCGCTCGCTTGGCGGCGCGATGTAGTCGCCTACGGCGAAGCTGAAGACCACGCAGACGGCGCCCAGCGTCAGCAGCAGTTTGAGCGCCCGCCAGGGCCCGAGGCCACTGGTGCGCAGGATGGTGTACTCCGAGCTTTGCGCCAGCCGCGCCATCACAAAAATGGTGCCGATCAGGACCGAAATTGGCATCAGCTCGTACAGATGGTTGGGTATCAGCAGAGTCACATAGAGCAGCGCATGCCGGATCTCGTAGATATCGCTGCCGCCCACGCCGTTGTTCTTGCCAAGGTATTGCAGCTCATCGACCAGATCGAAAAAGAAGAACAGCGCAAGAAAGCCCAAGGCAACGAGCGCAATGGCGGAGGCGACTTCGCCGTAAATCAGGCGGCGTATGGTTTTCATGCGGCCTGCTCCTTGCCCGCTACAGCCGCCCGGGGCCGCAGACGCAGCACCCAGTTGTAGTGGCGCTTGGCCAGCCAGGCCATGCCCAGCAGGAACACGCCGCCGTGCAGCAACAGGAGGAAATTGCCAAAGCCGATCAGCCCGACAAAAATCCAGCTCTGGCCGAGGTTGACGAGGTTGTTGTACACAATGAAGGTCAGCAAAACAAAAAACAGATTGCCGCTGCGCCCGCCACGCGGGTTCACGCTGGCCAGCGCTGCTGCGAGGATGACGAAGTTCACGGCGGCAATGCCCAGGCCCAGTCGCCAGGCCAATTCGCTCAGATTGGCCCGGGTGGGTGACTTGATCAGATCGCGGGTGGAGAGCAACTTGGACTCGGGGATGGGTGCACCCAGCGCGACAGAATCGCCGGTTCGTGTTCCGTACTGCTCAAAATCGCTGACCTTGAGCGCCGACTCGCCCACCACGTTCTCCAGACGCTGGCCGTTCTGCAGGATCAGGAACTGCCCGCCGTCGCGAATTTCAATGCTGCCCGATTTGGCGGTGGTGATCGAGCTCTTGCCCTTTTCTGTGGCGGCGATGAACACGTTGTTGCTGGCGCGGTCGCCTGCTAGGTCGCGATCGACAAAAAACACCCGGTTGCCGCTGGAGGATTCCTGGAACTGCCCCGGTGCGATGCGGTCGAGGTCGCCGCGCTGCTCGTAGCGGGTCTGCATGTCCTTGGTCTGCTGGTTGGTCCAGGGCCAGACAAACAGTGCGGTCAGGCTGATGACCAGCAGCATCGGCCATGAAAAGCGGAACAGCGGACGCAGAAACCCGCCCAGTCCCTGACCGCTGGTGAACCAGACCACCATTTCACTGTCGCGGTACATGCGCGACAGCGTGCTCACCATGGCAATGAACAGGGACAGCGTGAGGATGGTGGGCAGGCGGCCCAGAGCCGAGTAGGCCATGAACAGCATCACGTCCTGCGGGCTGATATAGCCGCGGGAGGCCTGGCCGAGCGTGCGGATCAGCACAATGGTCATCACGATGGTGACCAGCACCACCAGTGTCGCTCCGAAAGTGCGAGCCAGTTCTTTGCGAATCGAGGATTGGAATAACATTGAACGGGTCGCCGCCTTGGATTTGCTTTATTGTTGTTGCTTGTGCTGCCGAAGGCGGCTGTTATTTGTCGTTGGTTGTAATTGCCAGAACCCGAATTATGGACTTTGAACTCAAAACACTGACCCGTGCACGCCTTTGCGCTGAGAAAACCGATGCCCTTGTGGTGCTGGTCGGCCAGACCGCCGCCTCTGGCAGCGACGCGCTCTCCAGCCTCATTGCGCAGGCGCTGAAGGCTCGAGACTTCGAGGCCAAGCCCGGCAAACTGCTGGCCGCCTACCGGCCCGCCGGACTGGCGGCGACCCGTGTGGTGCTTGCCGGTGTGGGCGATGGCAGCCCGAAAAACATCCGTTCGGCAATCACCGCCGCCATGGGTGGCTTCAAGGGGGGCAATGTCCAGCACGTCACGGTGTGCCTGGCCAACGCGCCACTCCCGACGCCCGCATTGGCCCGCGCCGTGGTGCTGGCCGGCAGCGACGCCGCCTACAGCTATACCACCACCCGCTCCAAACCCGGACCAGCCATGCCTGTGCGCATGACGCTGGTGGCCGACAGCGCCGCAGCGGCCAAGGCGCTGCAGCAGGGAATGGTCACCGGTGTCGCCCTGGCCAAGGGCATCGAGCTGGCCAAGGAATGGGCCAACCGCCCGGCTAACCACGCCACGCCGGTGTTGCTGGCCGGTGCCGCCAAGGCGCTGGGCAAGCTCAAAGGCATCAAGGTCGACGTGCTGGGCCCCAGGGAGGTCGAAAAGCTCGGCATGGGCTCCTTCATTGCAGTCGCGCAGGGCACGGCCCAGCCGCTGCGATTCATTGTGTTGCACTATCAGGGAGCCGCGAAGACCGCGGCGCCGGTGGTGCTGGTAGGCAAAGGCATCACGTTTGACACCGGCGGCATCTCGATCAAACCGGCTGCCGAGATGGACGAGATGAAGTTCGACATGTGCGGTGCCGCCAGCGTGCTCGGCACCTTCCGCGCGTTGGCCGAGCTGAAGCCAGTGCTGAATGTGGTTGGCCTGATCCCGGCTTGCGAGAACATGCCGGGTGGCCGTGCCGTCAAGCCGGGTGATGTGGTGACCAGCATGAGCGGGCAAACCATTGAAATTCTCAACACCGATGCCGAAGGGCGGCTGGTGTTGTGCGATGCGCTGACGTATGCGGAGCGCTTCAAGCCTCGTGCCGTGGTGGACATCGCCACGCTCACAGGCGCCTGTGTGATCGCGCTCGGCGGGGTGCGAAGCGGGATGTTCGCCACCGACGACACTCTGGCCGACGCCCTGTATCAGGCCGGCGAGACCTCGATGGACCTGTGCTGGCGCATGCCGCTGGATGAAGACTACGCGGACGGGCTGAAGACGCACTTTGCCGATGTGGCCAACGTCGCTGGCCGGGCGGCAGGCGCAGTCACAGCTGCCAAGTTCCTGCAGCGGTTTGCCACCAGCTTCCCGTGGGCCCACCTCGACATTGCCGGCACGGCGTGGAAGAGCGGTGCCGCCAAGGGCGCGACAGGCCGCCCTGTCGGACTGCTTGTCGAGTATCTGCTGGCGGAAGCTGGCCGTCCGGCCATGAAAGCTCCAACCAAGGCGCCAGGTAAACCGCGCCGTAAAGCGAAGGCGCCTGCTCCGGCAGCAGACGGGTCGAAGACGGCATCGGCTCGTCGCAGCCGCGCTGGCGTGAGCAACAAGGCGTGACAACCGTGATGCCGCGCTCCTGGTTTGGCCGGATGACCTGCTGCAGTATTGGGCAGTGAGCGGCGCACATGACTGAGATCGCCTTCCACTTCAATGTGCCGGACAAGCTGCAGTACAGCTGCAGGCTGCTGCGCAAGGCATGGACGGGCGGCAGCAAGGTGGTCGTCACCGGCGATCCCGCGTTGCTGGACGCGCTGGATCAACTTCTGTGGCAGTTCTCCCCCACCGAGTTCATCCCGCACTGCCGGGCTGACGCGCCCGAAGCGCAGCGTGCGGTGACGCCCGTTTGGCTGGCGCCGTCACCGTCGGGTTGCCCGCATGACAGCGTGCTGGTCAATCTGGGCCCGCAGGTGCCTGCGGAGTTTGAACGCTTCGAGCGTTTTATCGAGGTGGTGTCGCAGCAGGACGAAGACCGGCTGGCAGGGCGCAGCCGCTGGAAGCATTACGCCGACCGGGGCTATGCCCTCAAGCGCCACGATCTGGCAGCAGGGCAGGGCGCATGAGCTCCGCACCAGTTCCCCCGCGGTTTGTACCCACCCTGACCGAGGTGGTCATGCCGGGCTCGGCGGGGCTGTCGCCCGCGCGACCCAGTGCAGTTCCCCGGCCGGCAGCGCCCGGCAGGACGCCGGAGGGCGAAGAGCAGATGATTGCGCGCATCATGCAGCGGCTCGATCTGGTGCTGGAGCGGCGTCTGCGCGAGACCCTGGGGCAGCTCATGCTGACCCAGACGCAGGCCGTGTTGCCCCGGTTGCGACAAGAGCTGGAGCCGGTGGTGCAAGGCATGGTTCAGGAAGTGTTGCGGGAAGAATCGCAGCGCCGAAATCCCGATCAACCTTGAGCCATCTGCGGTTTCTTCGGGTAGCCAGCCACAGTCAATTTCGGGGCTTGAGCATTAGGGCGCCTGCTCCGCGGGTAATCCCCCTAATCGGAAAAATACCTAGGGGCGTTGCTATGGTACGGGCCCGGAAATTGCGTTATGTTCCCCCCGTTGAGTTAAAAAAATCTGTTCTCAACCTTCAACGTAAATCCTAATCGGAGTGTTTTTTATGCAAATGAAATTGAAACTGACCGCAGCCGCGGCGCTTGTCGCTGTGACTGGTTTGGCTTCTGCTCAAGACGTCGTCGTCAAAATCGGCCACGTCGCACCGCTGTCGGGCTCACAAGCCCATTACGGCAAAGACAACGAAAACGGCGTCCGTATGGCTATTGAAGACCTCAACGCCCAGGGCGTGGTCATCGGTGGCAAGAAGGTCAAGTTCGAAATCGTTGCTGAAGACGACGCTGCTGATCCAAAACAGGGCACGGCTGCTGCACAAAAATTGTGCGACTCCAAAGTGGCTGGCGTGGTTGGACACCTGAACTCGGGTACCACCATCCCTGCATCGAAGGTTTACAACGACTGCGGCATTCCTCACGTCACGGGCGCTGCTACCAACCCCAACCTGACCAAGCCAGGCTACAAGACCACCTACCGCATTATTGCCAACGACAACGCCCTGGGCGCTGGTCTGGCTTTCTATGCTGCTGACGCACTGAAGCTGAAAAAAGTCGCCATCATTGACGACCGCACCGCTTACGGCCAGGGCGTGGCTGAAGTGTTCAAGCGCACGGCACTGTCCAAGGGCATGCAGGTTGTGGACGAGCAGTTCACCACCGACAAAGCCACCGACTTCATGGCCATTCTGACCGCCGTGAAAGCCAAGGCACCTGACGCCGTGTTCTACGGCGGCATGGACCCACAAGGCGGCCCGATGCTGCGCCAGATGGAACAACTGGGCATGAGCAACGTCAAGTTCTTCGGTGGTGACGGCATCTGCACGTCCGAGCTGGCCAAGCTGGCTGCCGGCGCCAAGACCCTGAACAACGTGGTGTGCGCTGAAGGCGGCGCCTCGCTGGCCAAAATGCCTGGCGGCGAAGCCTGGAAAAAGCGTTACGACGCCAAGTACCCCAACCAGTTCCAGGTCTACAGCCCGTACACCTACGACGCGACCTTCGTGCTGGTTGACGCCATGAAGCGTGCTGGTTCCACCGATCCGAAGGTCTACACCCCTGAGCTGATCAAGACCAACTTCAAGGGCGTGACCACCACCATCGGTTTCGAACCCAATGGCGAGTTGAAGAACCCGGCCATCACCCTGTACGTCTACAAAGACGGCAAGAAAGCTGCGCTGAACTGATCCGGTTCACTCGCAACGAAAAAGCCACCGCGAGGTGGCTTTTTTCATGGGCTTGACTGTTCGACAGGCACTCTACAGCCCTGGTTTGCAGTTCAGCCCTTGTCTTGAGGTTTCTGCGGATCGGCGACCCGACTTTCAAGCATGGTCATCACCTGCTGAGCCATGAACTGCAATGCCTGCAACTGGGTTTGCTCCAGCACCCTGGGTTTGGTATCAATCACGCAGATGGCGCCGATCGCATGCCCGTCCTGTGAGAGCAGGGGCGCTCCGGCGTAAAAGCGGATATTGGGTTCACCAACGACCAGCGGGTGGTTGACGAAGCGCTCGTCTTTGGCTGTGTCTTCAATCACCATCAACTCCTGCGACGCCATCAAGGCATGGGTGCAGAAGCTGTTCTCACGCGGAGACTGAGTTGCCTGCAAGCCGACCCTTGACTTGAACCATTGGCGGTCGTTATCGCTCAGCGAGATCAGGGCCATGGGGGTACCGCAGATGTCTGCAGCCATGCGGGTGATGTCGTCGTAGCCTTGCTCTTCGGGCGTATCCACTACCCGCAGGCGGTCCAACGCTTTTTGCCGGGCAGTCTCGTTGTCACCATATGTCATGTGTGTGCCTTGCCTGTGCCGTGTTGGAGCATCGAATACGGTAATGTCTATGCCATTGCCCCTCTGTGCGCTAGCGCGCATAGCGGGAGGACATCCGACCGTAGCCGGGTTTTCGCGTGAGGCACAAAAAAGCCCAGACTGGCTGGGCTTTCAGGAGCTTTTGCCGTCGTGTGGAAACTCACGACAACTTGACTGATGGCGGAAGAGGCGGGATTCGAACCCGCGGTAGGTTTAACCCTACGCACGCTTTCCAGGCGTGTGACTTAAACCACTCATCCACCCTTCCGCGAAGCATTCGATTATAGCAGCGCAGCCGGCAAAACGGCGCCGTTGCCCGGGCAAGGGACGGTAAGCCTCAGTGCACAGTGCCCTGGAAGCGGTGCTTTTCCAGTTGCATCATGCTGACAAAGTCGAGCGCCCGCATATGGGTTGATTCAAGAACCACAGGAGGCGCCATACCCGCATCCATCGCCTCGCGCCAGCGCGTGGCGCACACGCACCAGCGGTCGCCTGCCTTGAGCCCGGCAAAGCGGTGTTCCGGCCGGGGCGTGATCAGGTCATTGCCCTGGTCTCTGGAGAAAGCCAGAAACTCGTCAGTCACACGCACGCAGATCACGTGCGAGCCGCGGTCGTGCGCGTCGGTGTTGCAGCATCCGTCGCGAAAATACCCGGTCAGCGGGTCGTAAGAGCAGGGCACCAGCTCTGTGCCGAGGACATTTTTGGCATTCATCGTCATGGTATGTGGTGCTGGGGAAGTCGTCTGTGTAATGAAACGGGGTCGGGATTCAGCTGGCCTTGTTGGCCTGAACCATCTTCATGGCGGAGGTGATGAGGGCAGACACCTCGGTCATGTTGCTGGGCACGACCAGTGTGGTGGTGGCGTCGCCGGCCACCCGCGAATAGGCATCGATGGCCTTTTCGGCGACCTTGAGTTGCACCGCCTGCTCTCCACCCGGCTGTCGGATAGCCGCCGCGACCACTTCGATGGCGCGGGCGTTGGCTTCAGCAACGGCAGTGATGGCAGCGGCTTCGCCCTGTGCGTTGTTGATGGCGGCCTGCTTCTCGCCTTCGGAGCGGGCAATAAAGGCTTCGCGCTCACCAGTTGCGATGTTGATCTGCTCTTGCTTCCGGCCTTCAGAGGCGGCAATCAGCGCACGCTTTTCCCGCTCGGCTGTGATCTGCGACTGCATGGCGTGCAGGATTTCCTTGGGTGGCGTGAGGTCCTTGATCTCGTAACGCAGCACCTTCACGCCCCAGTTCAGGGCCGCCTCGTCAATCGCGGCCACCACTTGGGCGTTGATGATGTCCCGCTCTTCAAAGGTTTTGTCCAGTTCGAGTTTGCCGATCACCGAACGCAGCGAGGTCTGCGCCAGTTGGGTGACGGCCACGATGTAGTTGGACGAACCATAGCTGGCCCGCATCGGGTCGGTCACCTGAAAGTACAGAATGCCGTCCACCTGCAACTGCGTGTTGTCGCGCGTGATGCAGACCTGGCTGGGCACATCCAGCGGGATTTCCTTCAGGCTGTGCTTGTAGGCCACGCGGTCAATGAAGGGCACCAGAAAATTCAGGCCAGGCGTGAGGCTGCCGTGGTACTTGCCCAGGCGCTCAATGACCCAGGCGTTTTGCTGGGGGACCACCTTGATGCTCTGGACGATAAAGATGCCGGCAACGATCAGGATGACGATTGCAATTTCCATGATTCCTCCTTGATTATTCGAATACGGGTCAGTGGTCTGAATTGGTTTTGTAGGGCACGTGCCACCGCAGACGCACGGGAGCAGCCTACAGCTTTTCAATGACCAGACGGTTTCCCAGCATTTCCTTGATGCGGAAATGACCGGGCAGGGCAGGCTCGGCCGGGTTGGCCGGTACGGCGGTCCACTGTGCGCCCCGAAATTTCACGGTGGCGGTACCGTCGGCGTTCCACTGCGCCACTTGAACCGCCTCGCCGATGTCAATATTGACGTCGCTGTTCGCGCTAGCGGGCAGTGGGGCCGGTCGCTGGCTGCGCTGCCAGTGCCACACGGCCACCGCGCCGCCGCCCACCAAGGCGGCAACCGCCATTTGCGCCACCATGGACAGCCCCAGATGCGCGGCCAGTGCACCCGCCGCCAGCCCGAGGGCGATCATCAGCAGGTAAAAGGTGCCAGTGACCAGTTCGACAGCGATGGCGGCCCCGGCCAGCAGCCACCAGACAGTTGATTCAGCCATGTTGTGTCCTTTTGTCGGTCATGCGCCACATTTTGGGGCAATTACCACCGGGTGCAAGCGCGGCCACTGATTATTTCCTTACACTTCGCACTCTTTCCTTTGACCGTTCGGGCTCAACCTGTCTATGCCCATCCGAGCGATTGCCATGCCCTCCGACAGGTTCAGGGCGCCCACGAACTGCTGCCCATGAAATTCCGCTTTCCCATCGTCATCATTGACGAAGATTTCCGTTCCGAAAACACCTCTGGTCTGGGGATTCGGGCACTGGCGCAAGCCATCGAGAGCGAGGGCTTCGAGGTGCTGGGCGTGACCAGCTACGGTGACCTGTCGCAGTTTGCCCAGCAGCAAAGCCGTGCCAGCGCGTTCATCCTGTCGATTGACGACGAGGAATTCACCCCGGGGCCGGATCTCGACCCCGCCGTGCTCAACCTGCGCACTTTCATCGAAGAAGTGCGCCGCAAGAATCTGGATGTGCCGATTTACGTCTATGGCGAGACCAAGACCTCGCGGCATATCCCGAACGACATCCTGCGTGAACTGCATGGCTTCATCCACATGTTCGAAGATACGCCGGAGTTTGTGGCGCGTCACATCCTGCGCGAAGCCAAGAGTTACCTCGAAGGCGTGCAGCCACCGTTCTTCAAGGCCCTGCTGGATTACGCCGAAGACGGCTCCTACTCCTGGCACTGCCCGGGTCATTCCGGTGGCGTGGCTTTCCTGAAAAGCCCGGTGGGGCAGATGTTCCACCAGTTTTTCGGTGAAAACATGCTGCGCGCCGACGTCTGCAATGCGGTGGAGGAACTGGGTCAGCTGCTCGATCACGACGGCGCCATCGGTGCCAGCGAGCGCAATGCGGCGCGCATCTTCAACGCTGACCACTGCTTTTTTGTGACCAACGGTACGTCCACCAGCAACAAGATGGTGTGGCACTACACGGTGGCGCCTGGCGATGTGGTGGTGGTGGACCGCAACTGCCACAAATCCATCCTGCACGCGATCATCATGACGGGTGCGATTCCGGTGTTCCTCAAACCGACGCGCAACCATTTCGGCATCATCGGTCCGATCCCCCAGAGCGAATTTGACCCGGAGTCCATCAAGGCCAAGATCCGCGCCAACCCGCTGCTCAAGGACGTTGACCCCGAGACCGTCAAGCCCCGGGTCATGACCCTCACGCAGTCCACCTACGACGGCGTGCTCTACAACACGGAGACCATCAAAGGCATGCTGGACGGCTACGTCGACAACATCCATTTCGACGAAGCGTGGCTGCCACACGCCGCCTTTCACCCGTTCTATGGCAGCTACCACGCCATGGGCAAGAACCGTATCCGCCCGAAGAACGCCGTGGTTTACGCGACCCAGTCGATCCACAAGCTGCTCGCCGGCATCAGCCAGGCCAGCCACGTGCTGGTGCAGGATTCGCAGAACATCAAGCTCGACAGGCACCTCTTCAACGAGGCCTATCTGATGCACACCTCGACGTCGCCGCAGTACAGCATCATCGCCAGCTGCGATGTGGCAGCGGCCATGATGGAACCCCCCGGGGGCACTGCGCTGGTGGAGGAAAGCATCACCGAGGCGCTCGACTTCCGCCGCGCCATGCGCAAGATCGATGAAGAGTACGGCATGGACTGGTGGTTCAAGGTCTGGGGGCCGGACAAGCTGGTGGAAGAGGGCATTGGCCTCGCCGAAGACTGGATCATCAAGGGCGAATCGCGCAGCGCCAAAACCGCGAAGAACGGTGCCAACAACTGGCATGGCTTCGGCCAGATGGCCACCGGCTTCAACATGCTGGACCCGATCAAGTCCACCATCGTCACGCCGGGCATGGACCTCAACGGCAAGTTCGCCAAGACCGGTATTCCCGCCAGCATCGTGACCAAGTTTCTGGCCGAGCATGGCGTGATCGTCGAGAAGACCGGCCTCTACAGCTTCTTCATCATGTTCACCATCGGCATCACCAAGGGACGCTGGAACACCTTGCTCACTGCGCTGCAGCAGTTCAAGGACGATTACGACAAGAACCAGCCGATGTGGCGCATCCTGCCCGAGTTCTGCCAGAAGTACCCCAAGTACGAGCGCATGGGTCTGGCCGATCTGTGTCATCACATTCACGCGCTGTATGCCAAGTACGACATCGCCCGCCTGACCACCGAGGTCTATCTGAGCGATCTGGCGCCGGCCATGAAGCCCAGCGACGCTTATGCGCACATTGCCCACCGCACCACCGAGCGGGTGGAAATTGACCAGCTGGAAGGCCGCATTACCGTCGGTCTGGTGACACCTTACCCACCAGGCATTCCTCTTCTGATCCCCGGTGAGGTATTCAACCGCAAGATCGTCGATTACCTCAAGTTTGCGCGCGAATTCAACGCCCAGTGCCCGGGTTTTGAGACCGACATCCACGGCCTGGTCGAGCAGGTCGATGCCAAAGGCAAGACGCGTTACTACGCTGACTGCGTGAAGGTCTGACGGACCGGGACGGTCCGGGCGCTAGAGTGCGCCGTCCTCGCGTTGCCGCATGAAGGTGGCAAACCGGGGAATGCCGTTGTCCGTGGTGCCACGGAAGCGATAGGTCACCACGCTGCCTACGGGCGGCGGGTTGCGCCGGAGCGCATCGCTCAGGCCAGAGCCGAGCTTGAAGCGCTGCGCGGGTTTGCCATCCACGCCCGGTATTTCCACCAGCAGCGCGCCAACCTGGCCCGCGTACTTGCCGGCACCGGGGACATGGCCCACCACGCGCGCCTCGGCGTCGTCGTGCAGCTTCATTTTGATCAGGTCATCGCTGCGCAGGCCCTGGTACAGCGAGGTGCCCCTGTGCAGCATCAACCCTTCACCGCCTTGCCGCACGATGGCGGTGAGTTGCGTCTGCAGCGCTTGCGCATTGCCCACGCGTGACTGCACCACCGCCTGCACCCAGGGCTGGTCGATCTGGGTGACCACACCGTTGACCGCGGGAATTCGCTCGTTGAAGGTGCCCGGGTGTGCGGGCAGGTCAAACACCATGAAACGCATTGCACGCCATGCGGCGTCGTCCGGCCGCTGCCGGCGCACGATGGACACTGCCTTGCTGAACTGTCCCCGTCCGGCCCACAGCTCGCCGTCCATCGGGGTTTTGGGCCATCCGGCAGTGAACCAGTCCGGCGCGGCGATGCGCTCACCGCCTCGGGTGAGCAGGCGCGAGCCGTCCCAGTAGCCACGCACCCCGTCGTATTTTTCGCTCACCCAGTAGTCGCCAACCGGCAAGCCGGCGCGGTACACATTGGCCAGCATCAGGGGCGGTGGGCCTTCGCCGGCCAGACTGGGTAGGGCCGGCATCCAGAGCCCGGCCAGCACCAAGGTCAGGAGCAGGGTGTTGGCGCGCGGAGGCTGAGCGGGATGGCGTGGGGACGGGGCAATCTTCATGGAAAAGCGAAAGTCAGTCGGAAGAGAAAAGTTGTCGGGGAGAATACGGGGCCCATAGTGAGGTGAGGCGTGAGGCGCCCGACGCCACGCAGGTCAGACCTGTCTGGGCAGGCCTGAAAAAGGTATCGCATCGCGATTTATGGTGCAATGCAGCATAAACATTTCGGCGCGCATTGACAAGGTAGAAAACACCGTGATCACCGATGCAGACATTGAGGCCATTGAACGTGCCACCGTTGCTGCGGTCTCCCCCGAACGCGTGCGGGAAGTCGATGGTTGGTTGCTGCCCATGGACCCCGGCACCGTGGGGCGTGCCAAAAGCGCCGTTCCCCTCGCGCATCGCACGCAGGCACCAGAAGCGATCGCACGTCTGATCACGCGGGTCGAGCGGCGCTATCGCGAGCAAGGTTTTGCTGCCGTGTTCCGGCTGGCCGATCAGCCCTGCTTGGATGCCTTCCGGCAGGCTTTGTCCGGGCGCGGCTACCGGGCTGGTGCGCCAGTCTTGGTGCAGTGGGCGCCCGTCGAGGCAGTCCGTGCGGTATCCGCAGCAAGTCCCGCAGAAGTGGCTAGCACGCCAGATGCCGATTGGGCGTCCGTGTTTCTTTCTGAAGGGTTTGACCCGGTGGACGGCGCCCATCGCGTTCGGGCGCTTAGCCGTGCCTCCGGCTCGGTGTATGCCAGCGTTCGAGAGGCGGGGCAAACCGTGGCGGCAGGCGCCGGCGCGTTCAGCCATGGATGGGGCAGCGTGCACGGCATGCGCACCCACCAGGCTTTTCGGGGGCAAGGGCTGGCGGGTCGCGTTCTGGCAGGGTTGGCTCAGGAGGCGACCGAACGGAATGTCCAGCGCCTGTTTCTGCAGGTGGACGAGGCCAACGCGCCAGCCCTTGCCTTGTACCGGCGCGCCGGCTTCGTCACCGCCTGGCGCTATGCCTACTGGTCGCCGGCTTGAAGCCGGTCAGGCCACCTCGGCCGGTTCGGCGATGCCGCCGACCACATTGCTGAAGCCACCGTCCACATAGGTAATCTCGGCGCTCACGCCACCGGCCAGATCGCTCAGCAGGAAGGCCGCCACATTGCCCACATCGTCGATGGTGACGTTGCGGCGAATGGGCGAGGTTTCCGCAACCACACTCAGGATCTTGCCGAAGCCCTTGATGCCGCTGGCGGCCAGCGTTTTGATCGGTCCGGCGCTGATGCCGTTGACGCGAATGCCTTTGGGGCCCATCGATTCGGCGAGGTAGCGCACCGAGGCTTCCAGGCTGGCCTTGGCCAGACCCATGGTGTTGTAGTTGGGCACGGTACGGATGGCGCCGAGGTAGGTCAGCGTGAGCAGCGCCGACTTGTCGTTCAGCATGGGCAGGGCCGCCTTGGCCATTCCGGGGAAGCTGTAGGCACTGATGTCGTGTGCAATGCGAAAGGACTCTCGGCTCAGGCCATCGAGAAAGTCGCCGGCAATCGCCTCGCGCGGTGCAAAGCCAATGGCGTGCACAAAGCCATCGAACTTTGGCCAGTGTGCCGAAAGGTCCTTGAACATCTGGTCGATCTGCTCGTCGCTGCCAACGTCGCAATCGAAAATCAGCTTGGAGTCGAAGTGCGAGGCAAATTCGGTGATGCGATCCTTGAAGCGCTCGCCGACGTAGCTGAACGCCAGCTCTGCGCCCTGCGAGTGGCAGGCTTTGGCGATGCCGTAGGCAATCGAACGGTTGGACAGCACGCCCGTGATCAGCAGTTTTTTGCCGGAAAGAAAACCCATTGAGTGCTCCGTTGAATTCGGTGAGGTGGACGGCTTGGCGTGATGACCCTGAGTCGTGACACCCGTCGTCTGGTGTGCACTGCCGTTCCACATGAACTGGTGCAGAATTGTCGCATGCGGGATTTGTCCTTTTTTCGGGTCGCCCTCGCGGCCCTGGTGTCGGTTTGCCTCGTCGGCCTGGCTCCCGCCGCCCGCGCAGCGCATGCTTACGCCCAGTTTGGCGACATCAAGTACCCCGCAGGCTTCACCCACTTCGACTATGTGAACCCGTCTGCGCCCAAAGGCGGCGAGATTCGCATGGTGCCGCCAACCCGGCCCACCAATTTCGACAAATTCAACCCCTTCACGCTGCGCGGCACTGCTCCCTACGGCATTGGCAGCCTGCTGGTTGAAAGCCTGTTGACCGGCAACTCCGAAGAGCCCACCACCGCCTACGGTCTGCTGGCCGACGACGTGACCGTCGCTCCAGACGGGCTGTCGGCCACCTTCCGCATCCATGAGAAGGCGCGCTTTCACAATAGCGCCCCGGTGCTGGCCGCCGATGTGTTGCATTCGTTCACCCAGCTCACCAGCAAGCTGGCTGCACCGCAGTACCGCACCATTTATGCCGAGGTGAAGGGCGTGACCATGGTGTCGGAGCGGGTGGTGCGCTTTGACTTTCTCACCCCCAACCCGGAGCTGCCTCTGGTGGTGGGCGGCATGCCGGTGTTCAGCCGCGACTGGGGGAGGGTGGGCGGAGTGGCCAAGCCGTTTGACAAGATCGTTTCTGAAGTGCCGATTGGCTCCGGCCCCTACAAAATCGCCAACCCGGCCATGGGCCGCGACATCACCTATGTGCGTGATCCGGCGTACTGGGGCATCGATCTGCCGACGCGCAAGGGGCATTTCAACTTTGACCGCATCACCTTCAAGATCTACCTCGACGAAACCTCGCGATTCGAAGGCTTGAAGGCAGGTGAATACGACTTCATGCGGGAGTTCATCTCGCGCAACTGGGCGCGGCAATACACCGGGCGCCAGTTCACCTCGGGTGAGCTGGTGAAGCGGGCCTTTGAAAACCGCAATCCGGGTGACTTTCAGGGCTATGTGTTCAATCTGCGCAAACCGAAGTTCCAGGACGTGCGGGTGCGTCAGGCCATCGGGCTGGCGATGGACTTTGAGTGGATGAACCGGCAGCTCTTCTACGGCATTTACAAGCGCGTCAACGGCTACTTCCCCAACAGTGAATTTCACGCTGAGGGTCTGCCCAAACCTGACGAGCTGGCGCTGCTGGAGCCGCTGAAGGCACAGCTCAAGCCCCAGGTCTTCGGGCCGGTTCCTGTGGCACCCAGCACTGCACCGCCCGGCAGCCTGCGCGACAACCTGCGGCAGGCGAAGGCCCTGCTCAAGGAGGCCGGCTGGACTTACCGCGACGGTGCGCTGCGCAATGCACGGGGCGAGGCGTTCACGATTGAGTTCCTGAACGATCAGCCTTCGCTGGTGCGCATTGTCGGGCCGTTCCAGAAGGCGCTGGAGAAACTTGGCATCACGATGACTTACCGCGTGGTCGATTTCTCGCTGAGCAAACAGAAAATGGACGCCTTCGACTTTGAGCTGACCACCTTGCGCCTGCCGGGCAGCACATCGCCTGGCGGCGAACTGCTGGAGATATTCGGCTCGAAAGCGGCGAGTACGCCCGGCTCCTCCAATGTATGGGGCATTGCCGACCCGGCTGTCGATGCCTTGCTGCAGAACGTGGTCTCCGCCAAAACCCGGCCTGAGCTTGCCACCGCGATGCGGGCGCTGGACCGGGTGCTGACGCATGGCTTTTATTCCGTTCCGCAGTACTACGGTGACGCTTTCCTGATTGGTTACCGACCGGGGCGTTTCGTTCTCCCGTCCACCATCCCCCCTTACTATGACGCCGGCACCTGGGCCATGAGCACTTGGTGGGCGTCCAGCGTCAACAAGTAGGGAGTCCCATGGCCAGCTATATCCTCAAACGCCTGCTCTTGATGATTCCAACGCTGTTTGGCGTGCTGCTGCTGACCTTTGCGATGGTGCAGTTCGTGCCAGGTGGTCCGGTCGAGCAGATGGTGGCGCAGCTGCAGGGGCGTGACTCTGGCGGCGAGCGGGCGGCGTCCTCTGGCGCCGGCTACCGTGGCCGGCAGGGCGTGGACGCGCAGCGCATCGAGGAAATCAAGACGCTCTACGGCTTTGACAAACCGGTGCACGAGCGCTTCTTCCAAATGCTGGGGCAGTTTGCGCGCTTTGATCTGGGCAAGAGCTTTTACCAGCACAAGGACGTGTGGCAACTGGTGAAGGAGAAACTGCCGGTGTCTGTCAGCCTTGGGCTCTGGACGTTTTTTATCAGCTACCTGATTGCCGTGCCCCTGGGTGTAGCCAAGGCGGTGAGGGCGGGCACGCGCTTTGACGTGGTGACGACCTTGATCGTGCTGGTCGGTTACGCCATTCCGGGCTTTGTGCTGGGTGTGGCCTTGCTGGTGGTGTTTGGCGGGCAACTGCAGTGGTTTCCGCTGCGCGGCCTCACCTCCAGCAACTGGGAGACGCTGAGCTGGGGCGCCCGCATTGTGGATTACCTGTGGCATATCACCCTGCCCATCACCGCGATGGTGCTGGGCAGCTTCGCGGTCACGGCGGTGCTGACCAAGAACTCCTTCCTTGAAGAAATCCGCAAGCAGTACGTGCTGACCGCCCGGGCCAAGGGACTGTCTGAGCGTCAGGTGCTGTGGAAGCATGTGTTCCGCAACGCGCTGATTCCCATCATCACCGGTTTCCCGGCGGCATTCATTGGTGCGTTTTTCACTGGTTCGCTGCTGATCGAGACACTGTTTTCGCTGGACGGCCTTGGCCTGCTCAGCTACGAAAGCGTGATCCGGCGCGACTACCCGGTGGTGCTGGGCACGCTCTACCTCTTCACGCTGATTGGTCTGGTGACCAAGCTGGTGAGCGACCTGTGTTACGTCTGGGTCGATCCACGGGTGAAGTTCGACTGACCATGACAGACATCGCTTCGTCCCCGAGCATGATTGCGCCATCGGCGCCCTCCGTGTCGCCGTCGCTGCGGGCGTGGCGCCGGTTCCGCCGAAACCGGCTGGGCTACTGGAGCCTGCTGCTGTTCAGCGTGCTGGTGGCGCTCAGCCTGCTGGCGGAAGTGCTGTCCAACGACAAGCCGCTGGTGGTGCGGTTCGAGGGACAAACCTACTTCCCGCTGATGAAAGACTACCCCGAGAAGACTTTTGGTGGCGACTTTGAAACGCCGACCGACTACCTCGACCCGTTCATCCGCGAGCGCATCACACAGAGCGGCAATTGGGCGGTGTACCCACCCAACCCCTATGGCCCGAAAACCATCAACTACTTTGCCAGGTCACCCAATCCCTCGGCGCCCTCGGCCGACAACCTGCTGGGTACCGATGACCGCGGCCGGGACCTGCTGGCCCAGCTGATTTATGGCTTCCGGCTGAGCGTGCTGTTCGGGCTGGCGCTGACGGCCATCGGTGTGGTGATCGGCATCATCACTGGCGCCATCCAGGGCTACGCGGGTGGCAAGACCGATCTGGCCTTCCAGCGCTTCATGGAAATCTGGGGCTCGATGCCAGAGCTTTACCTGCTCATCATCTTCAGCGCGGTGTTTGCGCCCAGTGTGGCCTTGTTGCTGTTCCTGCTCAGCCTGTTCGGCTGGATGGGCCTGTCGGACTATGTGCGTGCCGAGTTTCTGCGTAACCGCCAGATGGACTATGTGCGCGCCGCCCGGGCGCTGGGCGTAGGCAACCTCGCCATCATGTGGCGGCACATCCTGCCCAACAGCCTGACGCCGGTGGTGACCTTTTTGCCCTTCCGAATGAGCGCTGCGATTCTGGCGCTGACCTCGCTCGACTTCCTGGGTCTGGGCGTGCCGCCCGGTACCCCGTCGTTGGGCGAGTTGCTGAATCAGGGCAAGGCCAATATCGACGCGTGGTGGATTTCGCTGTCGACGTTTGCGGTGCTGGTCATCACCTTGCTGCTGCTGACCTTCATGGGTGACGCCCTGCGCGATGCGCTGGACCCGAGAAAGGCAGACCAGTGATGGGAACAAACTCCATGGCTGTTGCCGCAAATCCCCTGTTGGCGGTCAATGACCTGCGCGTGGCTTTTGGCGGCAAGGAAGTCGTGCGTGGCATCGACTTTTCCATCACCCGGGGTGAAAAGCTGGCCCTGGTGGGAGAGTCGGGCTCGGGCAAAACCGTCACCGCGCTCAGTTTGCTCCGGTTGGTGCAGAACGCGCAGCTTTCAGGGCAGGCCCTTTTCGCAGCGGACGCTGCACAGCCTGCACAAGACCTGATGGCGCTGCCGGAGCGCGAACTGATGGGCGTGCGCGGGCGCGACATCGCGATGATTTTCCAGGAGCCGATGACGGCCCTGAACCCGCTGTTCAGCGTCGGCGAACAGATTGCCGAGGTCGTGCAGCTGAAGCAGGGCCTGAGCCCGGCGCAGGCCGCGCAGACGGCGGTGAAGCTTCTCGCTGACACCGGTATCCCTGACGCTGCGCGGCGGGCGGGCTCATTCCCGCACCAGCTCTCGGGCGGGCAGCGCCAGCGCGCCATGATCGCCATGGCATTGGCTTGTCAGCCGAAGCTGCTGTTGGCCGATGAGCCGACCACCGCGCTTGATGTGACCTTGCGCGCCCAGATTCTGGACCTACTGGCCGCTTTGCAGCAGCAAAACGGCATGGCGGTGTTGATGATCACGCACGACCTGAACTTGGTGCGCCGTTTTGCCGACCGCGTGGCGGTGATGGAAAACGGCCTCATCGTGGAGCAGGGCGCCGTGGCCGAGGTGTTTGCCAACCCGCAGCACGCTTACACCCGCAAGCTGATCGACAGCCGACCCACCCGGGACATCGTGAGTCCATCACCAGACCAGACGGCGCAGCCACCGGTCATGAACGCCCGGAACCTTCGGGTCACCTACCCGGTGCCGATTCCAGGCATCAAGGGGTGGTTTCGGCAGGGTGCGTTTGTCGCGGTGCAGTCGGCCAGCTTTGCCCTTGCGCCCGGTCGCACGCTGGGTGTGATCGGTGAGTCCGGCTCCGGTAAATCCACACTGGCGCTTGCCTGCCTGGGCTTGCTGCCGTTCCAGGGCGAGCTTGCGGCAGCGGGGCAAGCCTGGAGCCGGGACCGCGCCCGCAACAAAACCATTCGCCGTGCGGTGCAGGTGGTGTTTCAGGACCCGTTTTCCTCGCTCTCGCCGCGCATGACGGTTGAGGCGATTGTGGAGGAGGGCCTGCGGGTCCATGAGCCCTCATTGACCGTGGCCGAGAAACGGCAAAAGGTGGAGCGGGCTCTGGCCGATGTGGGCATGACAGAGGCTCAGTTTCCCGGCCTGCTGCAGCGTTATCCCCATGAGTTTTCAGGCGGCCAGCGGCAACGCTTGGCGATTGCGCGCGCCCTGATCATCCAGCCGCAACTGCTGGTGCTCGATGAGCCGACCAGCGCACTGGACGTGACGATCCAGAAACAGGTGCTGGGCTTGCTGCAAGGTCTGCAGCGCGAGCGGGGCCTGAGTTATCTGCTCATCACCCACGATGTGGATGTGATCCGGGCCATGGCTCACGATGTGATGGTGATGAAAGACGGCGAGGTGCTAGAGTCCGGGACGGTCAGCGAAGTGCTTGAATCTCCGCGCCATCCTTACACCCAGGTGCTGGTTGCACAGGCCTGATTGACTTCATAAAATGCTTTAATAAATCAATTTAATTTATTGATTCATAAGTGTTTTATAGATTCAACTCCAGGAAAAATGAGAATTCTAGCGGCGTGAAATCTGGATCGCCGTCGTTTCGTGCATTCACTGAAATTTGTTGAAATCTGCAGTCGGCGTGCGTGTTCGGGTTGCGTGTGGAATCCAGCGAGCCGGATCAATGAAATCGTTGAAGGCCGGATACCCGGCAACCAGACTCTTGGGTGACTCGGCCGACGGGCCAGCACCATCAAAAAACAGGCACGGAAATTGTTTGCGCCTGCCTCTTGAGCGCGTTACAATACTGGCTTCACGACCAAATGGGCGGGTTTCTACCGCCCATTTTTTTTGGGCGTTTGTTTTTGGATCGCGCAAGTCGCATCGTCCGGCATGGCTGCTGGACAGGCCAAAACAGGCGCAACAGCAGGTCGGTGTTGAAACAGATTTGAAGGGTTTGACAGGACCGAATGGCATTGCAAGAGACGATTGAGCAGACCGTCACAGGACTGGGCTACGAGCTGGTGGACATTGAGCGCACCGGGGGTGGGTTGTTGCGCGTCATCATCGACATGCCCTGGGTTGCAGGCCAGGAGCAGTTCATCAATGCCGAAGACTGCGAGAAGGTCACCCGTCAGTTGCAGTTTGTGCTGGAAGTCGAAGGCGCCAATTATTCCCGGCTCGAGGTGAGCTCGCCGGGCATCGACAGGCCCTTGCGCAGCGAACAGGATTTTGAGCGTTTTGCCGGTGAGCTGATTGACCTCACTCTCAAGGCGCCGATTGGTATAGCGGCCAGTGCGGGGTCAACCGTGGCCGCCACCCGCAAGAAATTCCGCGGCACGCTGGAACGCGCCGAACCCCAGGATGGCAAGGCCGGCTGGCAGATCGTGTGGAGCGAGGAGCCCCCGGTCAAGCCCGGCCAGAAGGTCAGCAAAAAGAAACTTCCCGCACCGTTGCAGGCGCTGGGGTTCACGCTCGATGAGATTCATCAGGCCCGATTGGCGCCCGTGGTGGATTTCAAGGGACGTAAACCGAAAGCCAAAGTAACGCCCACGGCGGACACGACTAACCAGAACTAATTGGAATATTGAGAAAGGCAGGCCTGTGAAATGAATCGCGAACTGTTGATGTTGGTGGATGCCATCTCGCGTGAGAAAAACGTGGAACGTGACGTCGTGTTCGGCGCGGTCGAGCTCGCTCTCGCTTCGGCCACCAAGAAGGAATACGAAGGTGAAGTCGATATCCGCGTGGCCATTGACCGCGACAGCGGCAACTACGAAACCTTCCGCCGCTGGCTGGTGGTGCCTGACGAGGCGGGCCTGCAGAACCCCGAGGCTGAAGAGCTGGTGAGCGATGCCAGAGACGAAATTGCCGATATCGAAGAGGGCGACTTCATCGAAAAACCCGTGGAAAGCCTGCCCATCGGCCGCATTGGCGCGCAAGCGGCCAAGCAGGTCATCCTGCAGAAGATCCGCGACGCCGAGCGCGAGATGCTGCTCAATGACTTCATGTCCCGTGGCGACAAGATTTTTGTTGGCACTGTCAAGCGCATGGACAAGGGCGACATCATTGTCGAATCCGGTCGTGTTGAAGGGCGCCTGCGCCGCAGCGACATGATCCCGAAGGAAAACCTGCGCTCCGGCGACCGCGTCCGCGCCATGATCATGGAAGTCGACACCACCCTGCGTGGCGCGCCCATCATCCTGTCCCGCACCGCCCCTGAGTACATGATCGAACTCTTCCGCCAGGAAGTGCCCGAGATCGAGCAGGGCCTGCTGGAGATCAAATCCTGCGCCCGTGACCCCGGTTCCCGCGCCAAGATCGCCGTGCTCTCGCACGACAAGCGTGTGGACCCCATCGGTACTTGCGTCGGTGTGCGTGGTACCCGCGTCAACGGCGTAACCAACGAACTCGCCGGCGAGCGCGTGGACATCGTGCTGTGGAGCGAGGACCCGGCCCAGTTCGTGATTGGCGCTCTGGCGCCAGCCAACGTGTCGTCCATCGTGGTGGACGAAGAGCGTCACGCCATGGATGTGGTGGTGGACGAGGAAAACCTGGCCATTTCCATCGGCCGCGGCGGTCAGAACGTGCGCCTGGCGTCCGAACTGACCGGCTGGAAGATCAACATCATGACGGCCGATGAGTCGGCCCAGAAGCAGGCCAGCGAGACGGACTCGAGCCGCAAGCTGTTCATGGAAAAGCTCGATGTGGACGAGGAAATCGCCGACATCCTGATTTCCGAAGGCTTCACCAGCCTGGAAGAAGTGGCCTATGTGCCGCTGCAGGAAATGCTGGAGATCGAGTCCTTCGACGAAGACACCGTCAATGAGCTGCGCACCCGCGCCAAAGACGCACTGCTGACGATGGAAATCGCCAAGGAAGAAAATGCCGAAGGCGTGTCGCAGCACCTGCGCGACGTGGAAGGCCTGACCCCGGACCTGATTGCCAAACTGACCGAAGCGGGTGTGAGCACCCGTGACGACCTGGCCGATCTGGCTGTGGATGAATTGACCGAGATCACCGGCCAGTCTTCGGACGAGGCCAAAGCCCTGATCATGACCGCCCGCGCGCATTGGTTCGCCGATGAAGCCGCCACTGCGGATGCACCGGCCCCAGCGCCTGTGGCATCCGAAGAGCAATGATCATGGAGGCCAGCAGGAAAAAAACATATGTCCAGTACCACTACCGTCGCTGAATTCGCAGCTGAACTGAATAAACCCACCGCCACGCTGATCGAGCAATTGACCAGCGCGGGCGTCGCCAAAGCGCAGGCCAGTGATCCCTTGTCCGAATCGGACAAGCAAAAGCTCCTGAGCTACCTGCAGGCCAGCCACGGCACTGTGGCCACCGAGCGCAAGAAGATCACGCTGGTGAAGAAATCCACCACCGAGATCAAGCAGGCCGATGCCACCGGCAAGGCGCGCACCATTCAGGTCGAAGTGCGCAAGAAGCGCACTTTCGTCAAGCGTGAAGATGGCACCGACCAGCCAGCCGAAGAAACCCGTCCGGAAGTGTCTGCCGAGCCCGCCGCGCCCGTGGTGGACCAGGCCGAGCTGATCCGCCGCGAGGAAGAGGCCAGCCGCCACGCCGAATTGCTGCGCCGTCAGGAGCAGGAACTGGCCGAAAAGCGCCGCCTGCGTGAAGAACAGGACGCCGCAGAAGCTGCCCGCGAACAAGCCCGTGAAGCCGCCGAACTCAGCGCCAAGGCCGAGGCTGCAGAAGCCACCGCCAAAGCCAAGGCCACGGCCGGCAAATCGAAATCAGCAGAAACAGTGATGGCTGAGTCCAGCCAGGCGGCTGAAGCTGCCGCTGTGGACCAGGCGGCCAAAGCCGCTGGCGCCGCTGCTGCCAAAGCCAAGGCCACAGCCGAATTCCAGGCAGACGCTGCGAAAGCGCAGGAACTGCAGGAGCGCCGCCGCAAGGCTGAGGCGGAAGCCGCAGGCATCCGCGCCATGATGAATGCGCCCAAGCGCGTCCTGGTGCCCCACGTGGACCCCAAGGCAGCCATCAAAGGCACCTTGCACAAGCCCGCTGTGGTGCCGGGCGCGGCTAAAACCGGCGCTGCAGGCGCTGCCGCAGCACCGGGTGCAGCAGGCAAGAAGGAAGTCAAATCCGAAAACCTGTCGTCGACCTGGAAAGAAGACGCTGCCAAGAAAAAGGGCATTCCGAGCCGGGGTGCCACGGCTGTGCCCGGGCGCGGCAATTTCCGCAGCGGCCCGCGTGGCCGCCGCAGCAACGACCGCGACGCCCGTCCTGAATCGAACTTCGTGGCGCCTACCGAATTCAAGGTGCTCGAGGTGCATGTGCCCGAGACCATCACGGTGGCCGAACTCGCCCACAAGATGAGCGTGAAGTCGTCCGAGGTTATCAAGCATCTGATGAAGCTCGGCCAGATGGTCACCATCAACCAGCCGCTGGACCAGGACACCGCCATGATCGTGGTGGAAGAAATGGGCCACAAGGCCGTGACGGCTGCGCTGGATGATCCGGAAGCCTTCACCGATGACGACGTTCAGGGCCAGCAGGCTGAAGCCTTGCCGCGTGCGCCGGTGGTCACCGTCATGGGTCACGTCGACCACGGCAAGACCTCGCTGCTCGACTACATCCGCCGTGCCAAGGTGGCGGCAGGTGAGGCCGGTGGCATCACCCAGCACATTGGCGCCTATCACGTGGAAACGCCACGCGGCATGATTTCTTTCCTCGACACTCCCGGTCACGAGGCGTTCACCGCCATGCGTGCCCGCGGCGCGCAGGCCACCGACATAGTCATTCTGGTGGTGGCCGCCGATGACGGCGTGATGCCGCAGACCAAGGAAGCCATCAAGCACGCGAAAGCGGCGGGCGTGCCCATCGTGGTCGCCATCAACAAGATCGACAAGCAGGGCATCAACCTGGAGCGCGTCAAGGGCGAACTGGTCACCGAAGAAGTGATTCCCGAAGAGTTCGGCGGCGATGTGCCTTTCGTGGGCGTTTCTGCCCACACCGGTGCCGGCATCGATGACCTGTTGGAGCAGGTGTTGCTGCAGGCCGAGGTTCTGGAACTGAAGGCGCCGGTGGAAGCACTGGCCAAAGGTCTGGTCATTGAAGCCCAGCTCGACAAGGGCCGCGGCCCTGTGGCGACTGTGCTGGTGCAGTCCGGCACCCTCAAGGCGGGCGATGTGGTGCTGGCCGGTTCCACCTACGGCCGCGTGCGCGCCATGTTGGACGAGAATGGCAAGCCGATCAAGAGCGCTGGACCGTCGATCCCGGTGGAAATCCAGGGTCTGACCGAAGTGCCCCAGGCGGGCGACGAATTCATGGTGATGACCGACGAGCGCCGTGCGCGCGAGATCGCCACCTACCGCGCCGGCAAGTTCCGCAACACCAAGCTGGCCAAGCAGCAAGCTTCGAAGCTGGAGAACATGTTCTCCGACATCTCGGCGGGCGAAGTCAAGATGCTGCCCATCATCATCAAGGCGGATGTGCAGGGTTCGCAGGAAGCGCTGGCCCAGTCGCTGCTCAAACTCTCGACCGACGAGGTCAAGGTCCAGCTGGTGTATTCCGGCGTGGGTGGCATTTCCGAGTCCGACGTCAATCTCGCGATTGCCTCCAAGGCCGTGGTGATCGGGTTCAACACCCGCGCCGATGCCCAGGCACGCAAGCAGGCCGAGAACAACGGCGTTGATCTTCGCTACTACAACATCATTTATGACGCTGTGGACGAGCTCAAGGCCGCCATGTCTGGCATGCTCACGCCAGACAAGAAGGAAGAAGTCATCGGTACCGCCGAGATCCGTCAGGTGTTCAAGGTCAGCAAGATCGGCTCGATCGCCGGCTGTATGGTCACCTCGGGTGTGGTCCGCCGCACGGCGCGCCTGCGCCTGCTGCGCGACAACGTCGTCGTCTTCACCGGCGAGCTCGACTCCCTCAAGCGCTTCAAGGACGATGTCCGTGAAGTCAAGGAGAGCTTCGAGTGCGGCTTGAACATCAAGAACTACAACGACATCCAGGAAAACGACATCCTGGAGTTCTTTGAAATCAAAGAGGTTGCACGTACCCTGTAAAGCGCACCGCGGCATCAGGTTCATGGCCAACGCGCGCTGAACCTGATCCCGTGATGCAGTTGATTTGCCCCCAGTGAAAAAACGAAGTTCCACCCCCAACCGCGGCTTTCGCATTGCCGATCAGATCCAGCGCGATCTGACGGAGCTGATCGCGCGCGAGCTGAAAGACCCGCGGGTCGGCATGGTGACCATCCAGGCGGTGGAAGTCACTGCCGATTACGCACACGCCAAGGTGTTCTTCAGCGTGCTGGTGGGCGACCCGAAAGAGTGCGAAGAAGCACTCAATCAGGCGGCTGGATTCCTGCGCAACGGCCTCTTCAAGCGACTGATGACGCACACCGTGCCCACCCTGCATTTCCACTTTGACCGCACCACGGAACGTGCGGCAGACATGAACGCCCTGATCGCCAAGGCGGTGTCTTCCCGCGCCACGGACAGCGACGTCTAGCGATGACACGAGCCGGGCCGCCCCAAGGAGCGAATGCCCCCTTGGAGGGGCAGGCAGTGGTGCGTTCTGCTGAACCGAAATCGGTGAACGACCGGGGAGGCAAGGTCAAAGTCCAGCGTCGTCCCGTCCACGGTGTGCTGTTGCTTGACAAACCTTTGGGGCTGTCGAGTAACCAGGCCTTGCAGAAAGCCAAGTGGTTGCTGCGCGCAGATAAAGCCGGCCACACCGGTACTCTGGATCCTCTGGCCACCGGTGTGTTGCCGCTGTGCTTTGGCGCCGCCACCAAGTTCAGCCAGATCCAGCTTGATGCCGACAAGACTTATGAGGCGGTGTTGCTGCTGGGCGCCAAGACCACCACGGCCGATGCCGAGGGCGAAGTCATTGAAACCCGGCCGGTTCCCACAATCACACCCGCGTTGCTGGAAAGTCTGACCCTACGCTTCACAGGCCCGCTGGCACAGGTGCCGCCCATGTACTCGGCCCTCAAGAAGGACGGCAAGGCGCTGTACGAATACGCCCGCAAGGGTGAAGCAGTGGAGCGGGAAGCCCGGCACATCACCATCTTCAAGCTGGAGATGGCGGTGACCACCGATGCGCGGGCGCCTGCCGCGATCCGCATCGTGGTGACCTGCAGCAAAGGCACCTACATTCGTACGCTCGGTGAGGACATCGGAGAGGCGATTGGCTGTGGCGCCCATCTGGGGTCATTACGCAGGCTGGAAACCGGTGGCTTCACCACCAGCCAATGCGTCACGCTGCCTGCGCTGGAAGCCATGACAGAACCCGAGCGCGAGGCGTGTCTCTTGCCCGCGCAGTCGCTGGTGGCTGACTACCCGGTTGTCACACTGGATGCCGACAATGCAGGGCGCTTTCTGAGCGGCCTGCGGCGTCGTGGCGAGCCGGGGCAGTGGGGCGCTGACGCGCCGCTGGTCCAGGTGTTCGCCGAGGACCCACCCGCTTTCCTCGGTTCGGCCCACATCACGGCCGATGAATTGATTCCGCAGCGGCTGCTGAGTCCGGTCGAGATTCAGGACATCCTGCGTGCCGCGTCGCACGTGATACCTGAACCGGCCTCCGCTACCGCCCTTCACCACTGATTTGCAATTTTCAAGTTTCCCAGTTTTCTGAAAGCCAACCATGAGCCAAAAACAAATCCGCAACATCGCCATCATTGCCCACGTTGACCACGGCAAAACCACCATGGTCGACCAGCTGCTGCGCCAGTCCGGTACCTTTGCCGAGCACGAGAAAGTGGTCGACACCGTGATGGACAACAATGCCATCGAAAAAGAGCGGGGTATCACCATCCTGGCCAAGAACTGCGCGGTGACCTGGGAAGGCACGCACATCAACATCGTCGACACCCCGGGCCACGCCGACTTCGGCGGTGAGGTCGAGCGCGCGCTGTCGATGGTCGACGGCGTGGTGCTGCTCATCGACGCCCAGGAAGGCCCGATGCCGCAAACCCGCTTTGTGACCAAGAAGGCACTGGCTCTGGGTCTCAAGCCAATTCTGGTGGTGAACAAGGTCGACAAGCCCGGTGCGCGGCCTGATTACGTGGTCAACGCCGCTTTCGACCTGTTCGACAAGCTGGGCGCGACCGACGAGCAGCTCGACTTCCCGGTGGTGTACGCCTCCGGCATCAACGGCTGGTCTTCTCTGGAAGAAGGCCCGCCCAACGAGCAATGGGGCCCCGACATGTCGGCTCTCTTCAACACCATCCTCAAGCATGTGCCACCGCAAAAAGGTGACCCGGCTGCGCCACTGCAACTGCAGATTTCAGCGCTCGATTTTTCGACCTTCGTCGGTCGCATCGGCGTGGGCCGCATCAGTCAGGGCACCATCAAACCCATGATGGACGTGGTGGTGATGGAGGGCGTGGACGGCAAGACCATCAAAGGCCGCGTCAATCAGGTGCTGACCTTTCAGGGCCTTGAGCGCGTGCAGGCCACGGAAGCCGGCCCTGGCGAGATCGTGCTGATCAACGGCATTGCAGACATCGGTATCGGCGTGACCATCACCGACCCGATCAATCCCGCGCCGCTGCCCATGCTGAAAGTGGACGAGCCGACGCTGACGATGAACTTCTGCGTCAACACCAGTCCGCTGGCAGGCCGCGAAGGCAAGTTTGTCACCAGCCGCCAGATCTGGGACCGCCTGCAAAAAGAGCTGCAGCACAACGTGGCGCTGCGCGTCAAGGAAACCGACGAAGAGGGCATTTTTGAAGTGATGGGCCGCGGTGAACTGCACCTGACCATCCTGCTGGAGAACATGCGCCGCGAAGGCTACGAGCTGGCGGTATCCAAACCGCGCGTGGTTTACAAGGACATTGATGGCGTGCGCCACGAGCCGATCGAGCTGGTCACGGCCGACATTGAAGAACAGCACCAGGGCGGTGTGATGCAGGCGCTGGGCGAGCGCAAGGGCGAGCTGGTAAACATGGAGCCGGACGGCCGCGGCCGTGTGCGCCTCGAGTACCGCATTCCCGCGCGTGGCCTGATCGGTTTCACCAACGAGTTCCTGAACCTGACGCGTGGTTCCGGCCTGATCTCCAACATCTTCGACAGCTACGAGCCACACAAGGGTGAAATCGGTGGCCGCAAGAACGGCGTGCTGATCTCTATGGACGACGGCGAAATCTTCACCTACGCCCTCGGCAAGCTGGACGACCGGGGCCGCATGTTTGTGCGCGCCAACGACCCGGTGTACGAAGGCATGATTGTCGGCATCCACAGCCGCGACAACGACCTGGTGGTGAATGCCACCCGCACCAAGCAGCTGACCAACTTCCGCGTCAGCGGCAAGGAAGACGCCGTGAAGATCACGCCACCCATCGAATGCACACTGGAGTACGGCGTGGAATTCATCGAGGAGGACGAACTGGTCGAGATCACGCCCAAGTCGATTCGTCTGCGCAAGCGGCATCTGAAGGAAAGTGATCGCAAGCGCGCCGGTCGTTCCTGATTGCCCCTACGCTTGCCGCTTCGCGTCACTCCCTGTGCGTGCCCACGCCTGAGTCGTGGGCCCTTCCTCCCGTCCAAACCTGCGCAGGCAGGTTTGGAGCCGCGGTCGTCAGCCCCGAGGGGGCAGCTCCGCCTGCGGTCTGGCAAAGCCAGTCCCGCGGGTCCTGCTCGGTTTGATACCTTAGGCACAGTGCCGAGGACTGGCTTGAATCCCAGGCTGCTGGATACACGGACGCTTCAGTAGCTTTCTTCGTTTTTGTCGCAATGAAACTCACGCACTCCAAAGCAGTTGTCCTGATGGTGGTGGTCACGCTGATGTGGTCCATCGCGGGGGTGGTGACGCGGCATCTGGAGTCGGCACGCAGTTTTGAAGTGACGTTCTGGCGGAGCTTTTTCACCGTGGTGTCGCTGCTGGTCATCCTGCCAGCGTTTCAGGGGCGCAAGGCGCTGGTGGACAGCATTCGGCAGGGCGGGGCGGCCTTCTGGGTATCCAGCGTGTGCTGGAGCATCATGTTCACGGCCTTCATGGTGGCGCTCACGCTGACCACGGTGGCCAACGTGCTGGTCACCATGGCCATTGGCCCGTTTCTGACGGCGCTGCTCGCCCGCATCTTCATCGGCCACAAGATTCCGCTACGCACCTGGTGCGCGATTGCGATGGCCGGCGTAGGCATCACCTGGATGTACGCCGGGCAGATGGATCTGGGCAGCCAGCTGGCGGGCACGCTGGTGGCTCTGATGGTGCCGCTGGCCGCCGCCAGCAACTGGACAGTGGTGCAGTACAACCGTGCGCACGGCAAGCGGATTGACCTGGTCCCGTCGGTGCTGGTCGGCGCGGTGATCTCCTCGCTGGTCACGCTGCCGCTGGCGTTTCCGTTTGCCGCCACGCCGCATGATGTCGGCTTGCTGGCGATCCTGGGCCTGTTCCAGCTGGCCATTCCCTGCGTGCTGTCCATGCTCTGCGCGGCAGTCCTCAAGGCGCCCGAGGTGTCGCTGCTTGGCCTGCTGGAGGTGATCTTTGGCATTCTGCTGGCCTGGCTGGGCGCGGGTGAGGTTCCCGGTGCCAGCGTGCTCACCGGCGGTGCCCTGGTCATTGCGGCGCTGGTGGTGAATGAATTGATTGGATGGAGACAACGCGCATGAACACCCCCCAGACCGACAGCCGCCCACCGCAGGCCGAGGTGCTTTTTGAGCAGCGTGGATCAGCCGGCCTCATCACGCTGAACCGGCCCAAGGCGCTCAATGCCTTGTCACTGCCCATGGTGCAGGCGCTGCTGAAGACGCTGACCGCGTGGCGCGACGACCCGACCGTTCACGTCGTGGCCATCCGCGGCACCAACAAGGTGGGGCGGCCGGGCACACCCGACAGCCTCTTTGGCGGCTTTTGCGCTGGCGGCGACATCCGGTTTTTTCATCAGGCTGCGCTGGCGGGTGATGCGGCGCTGGAAGACTTTTTCACTGACGAATACACCCTCAACCACCTGATCCAGACCTATCCCAAGCCGGTGGTGGCCTTCATGGATGGTGTGGTGATGGGCGGTGGCATGGGTTTATGTCAAGGCGCTCATGTACGCATCGTCACCGAGCACACCCGCATGGCGATGCCGGAGACCAACATCGGGCTGTTCCCCGACGTCGGTGGCGGCTACTTCCTGAGCCGTTGCCCGGGGCATGTGGGCGAATACCTGGCGCTGACGGGTGAGGTCATCGGTGCGGACGAGGCCATCGCCTGGGGCTTGGCCGACGTGCGCGTAGAAGCAAGCCAACTGCGGGCACTCTGGGACACGCTGGCGGGCCAGCGTTTTGCATCACCTGCGGAGGCAGAGAGCTGGCTTACTGCGACCTTGCCCTCATCAAGTGCCAACAATGCGGGCGACCACACGACCATCGACACCTTCTTCTCGCTGGAGCGCGTCAAGCACATCATCGATGCCCTTGAACGCTCCGACAACTCTTGGGCCCTGAAGACCGCTGCCACGCTGCGCAAGCGGTCTCCGCTGATGCTGCATGTGGCGCTGGATCAGATCCGCCGCGCGCGAGGCATGAGCCTGGCAGATGACCTTCGCATGGAGCGGGACATGGTGCACCGCTGCTTCCACCTTCGACCGGGTGCCAACAGCGAGACGGTCGAGGGCATTCGTGCGCTGGCTGTGGACAAGGACTACAAGCCCGTCTGGAACCCGGCGCGGATAGAAGACGTGAAGGCAGGGATGACGCAGGCATTCTTTGAAAGTCCATGGACCACTGACGCCCATCCGCTCAGGGCACTCGGCCAGCCTTGAGGTGCGGCCAGGTCTTGCGGCCGGCGCGCCTGCTCGTCGTTTAACGGCTGCGTGACTTCATTGCACGCTCCACCTCGCGCTTGCCTTCGCGGTCCTTGATGGTGTCACGCTTGTCGTGCTCGCCCTTGCCTTTGGCCAGTCCGACTTCACACTTCACCTTGCCTGACCTCCAGTGGATGTTCAGCGGCACCAGCGTGAACCCTTTTTGCTCCACTTTGCCAATCAGGCGCCGGATTTCGTCCTTGTGCATCAGCAGCTTCTTGGTCCGCACGGAGTCGGGCCGCACGTGGGTGGAGGCGGTGCCGAGCGGATTGATCTGGCAGCCGATCAAGAACAACTCGCCATTGCGTACGACCACATAACCGTCGGTCAGCTGTACTTTGCCTTCGCGCAGCGACTTGACTTCCCAGCCTTCCAGCACCATGCCGGCTTCGAAACGCTCTTCAATGTGGTAATTGAACAGCGCCTTTTTGTTGTCGGCAATGCGCACTGCTGCCAGAGCGGCTTTGGCACTGGCCTTGCCAGAAGTACCAGGGGCAGGTTTTTTGGAGGAGCTTGCTTCTTTGGTAACCATGAATCAGGAGGTGGGGGCAAAAGCTGGCAAGAACAGAGTCAAGCCGGGGTTAAACAGGCCTCATACAATTGCGCCCAGCCTTCGATTGTATGAAAAGCGTCCACAAGTCCGTCCTGATCTGGTACAGCGCCGCCGAAATGTTCGCATTGGTCACCGATGTGGCCCGCTACCCTGAGTTTCTCCCCTGGTGCGATCAGGCCGCCGTATTGGCTTCGGATGGTCACGGCATGACGGCCAAAGTGGGCATCGCCCTGGCTGGCTTCTCACAGAGCTTCACCACCCGCAACACCCACGAGCAGGATCGCAAGGTCAGCCTGGAACTGGTTGACGGGCCGTTCTCGAAGCTGGACGGGCAGTGGGATTTCACTCCGCTGGGCGACGGCACACAGCGCGCCTGCAAGGTTGACTTCACCCTGCGCTACGACTTTGACAATGCCGCGCTGGCAGCCCTGGTTGGCCCGGTATTTGACAAGATCGCCGGCAGTTTGGTCGACGCCTTCGTCAAGCGCGCTTCGCAGGTGCATGGCGAAGCTTGAAGAGCCCCGTTTCCGCTTTGGCCACCATCCATATCACGGTGATCTGCTCGCCAGCACCCCGGCAGGTGCTGGAGTGGCATCTGACCTTGCCAGTCTGCACCACCGTCGGCGATGCGCTGGCGGCCAGCCGAAACGAGCCGGCATTTCCCGCCTCGCTGACCGGTCGGCTCAGCGCCGGCGTGTGGGGTCGCAAAACACCCGCATCACATGTGCTGAAGGACGGCGATCGGCTGGAAATTTACCGGGGTTTGCGGGTGGATCCGAAAGTCGCACGCCGCGAACGATTCAGCCGACAGGGCGCACGGAGCGCCGGTTTGTTTGCCAAGCGGCGAGAGGGCGGAAAAGCAGGTTACTGAAGTGTCTGGCAGGGCGCGGCTCAAACGCACTCGGCAGCCACGATGCCCTGCAGACGCTTGACTTCCGCTGCGCGTGCGGCGTCATCCATGATTTCGCGTTCGCCTTTGGCGTTGGTGACGGCCACACGTGCGCCAGAGTCGAAGGTGGCCAAGCCCTGCTTGGCTCGTGCACAGTTTTCTGCCTTGACCTTGGCCATGCGTTCGTCTTCGGTCTTTTTCTTGGCTGCTTCCTCTTCTTCGAACTGTTTTTTCTTTTCAGCCAGTTTCGGGTCTTTGCCTGTGAGCTTGGGCACATTGCCCGCAGACGCCGTGGCAGTCTTGGCAGCGGGTGCAGCCGCCTGGGCAGCTCCTGCATCTGGAACAGTTTCAACCACAGCACCTTTGGCTCCGGCAGGCTGCTTCAGGATGTTTTTCGCGGGAATGTCGGCCGGCGGAGAGCGATCACTGAAAACGCGTCGTCCGTCCTTGTCCACCCACTGCCATTGGGCTGCGGCGCTGAAGGTAACGGCCAGCCCCAGCAGGGTGAGCAGGGCAGCGCGGAGAGCAGTTGGGAGGTGCATGGCCGGAGTTTAGCGCCGCCGTCGCGCTTTGTGAGGCACATTCGCGATAGTGGCTTTTTTGCCACCTGCGCCTCTTAGACGGACCCCAAACCGGCCGGGATCACGAGGGTACAATCGTGTTTTTGGAGCCATCCCTATGCGCCTACTCGGCAAAGCGCTCACCTTCGACGACGTATTGTTGGTGCCAGCGTTCTCCCAGGTCCTGCCCAAGGACACCTCGCTTTCTACCCAGTTTTCCCGCAACATCCGCCTGAACCTGCCCCTGGTTTCGGCGGCCATGGACACTGTCACCGAGGCCCGGCTGGCGATTGCTATCGCCCAGGAAGGCGGCATCGGCATCGTCCACAAGAACCTCACCGCCAAGCAGCAGGCCGCCGAAGTGGCCAAGGTCAAGCGCTATGAAAGCGGCGTGCTGCGCGACCCGGTGGTCATCACGCCCACGCATACCGTGCGCCAGGTCATGGCCCTCAGCGAGCAACTAGGCATTTCTGGTTTTCCGGTCATTGACGGCGGCAAGGTGGTCGGCATCGTCACTGGCCGTGACATGCGTTTTGAATCGCGCATGGACGTGCCGGTCAGCACCATCATGACGCCACGTGAGCGCCTCATCACCATGCCCGAGTCGGCCACGCTGGCTGACGCCAAGGCGCTGCTCAACAAACACCGGTTAGAGCGCGTGCTTCTGGTCAACGACCAGTTTGAGCTCAAGGGCCTGATCACCGTCAAGGACATCACCAAGCAAACCACCTTCCCGAATGCCGCGCGCGATGCCCACGGGCAGCTCCGCGTGGGAGCTGCCGTGGGCGTGGGCGAAGGCACCGAAGAGCGCGTCGAAGCGCTGGTGCGCGCCGGTGTCGACGCCATCGTGGTGGACACGGCCCATGGCCACAGCAAGGGCGTGATCGACCGCGTGCGCTGGGTCAAACAGAACTACCCTCAGGTCGACGTCATTGGCGGCAATATCGCCACCGGCGCGGCCGCGCTGGCGCTGGCCGACGCGGGCGCAGACGGCGTGAAGGTCGGCATCGGCCCTGGCAGCATCTGTACCACCCGCATCGTCGCCGGTGTGGGTGTGCCGCAAATCATGGCCATCGACAACGTCGCCACGGCGCTCAAGGGCTCTGGCGTGCCATTGATCGGTGACGGCGGCATCCGCTACAGCGGCGACATCGCCAAGGCCATCGCAGCCGGCGCCAACACCGTGATGATGGGCGGCATGTTCGCTGGCACTGAAGAAGCGCCGGGCGAAGTGATCCTGTTCCAGGGCCGCAGCTACAAAAGCTACCGTGGCATGGGCAGCATTGGCGCCATGCAGCAGGGCAGTGCGGACCGCTACTTCCAGGAATCAAGCACTGGCAACCCGAATGCCGACAAGCTGGTACCCGAGGGCATTGAAGGCCGTGTGCCCTACAAAGGTTCCATGGTCGCCATCGTGTTCCAGATGGCGGGTGGCCTGCGGGCCAGCATGGGCTACTGCGGTTGCGCCACGATTGATGAAATGCGTGACAAGGCGGAATTCGTGGAAATCACCTCTGCCGGCATCCGCGAAAGCCATGTCCACGACGTGCAGATCACCAAAGAAGCTCCCAACTACCGAGCTGATTGAGCAGCAGAGCCCACAAGGCGCCATGACTGGCGCCTTTCTTTTTTTGCCCTGAAAACCCCGTTTCATGCAACACCAGAAAATCCTCATTCTCGATTTCGGCTCACAGGTCACTCAACTCATCGCACGCCGAGTGCGCGATGCTCACGTGTTTTGTGAAGTCCACCCCTGCGATGTCAGCGAAGAGTGGGTGCGTGAATACGCCAAGGACGGCACGCTCAAGGGCGTGATTCTCTCCGGCAGTCACGCCAGCATCTACGAAGAAACCACCGACAAGGCCCCGCAGGTCGTTTTTGAACTGGGTATTCCGGTGCTGGGTATCTGCTACGGCATGCAGGCCATGGCCCACCAGCTCGGCGGCAAGGTGGAGGGTGGTCACAAGCGCGAGTTTGGCTCGGCAGACGTCCGTGCCCGTGGTCACACGGCCCTGCTCAAGGATATTGCCGACTACACCACGCCCGAAGGGCAGGGCATGCTCGACGTCTGGATGAGCCACGGCGACAAAGTCACCGAAATGCCGCCGGGCTTCAAGCTCATGGCCTCGACCGATTCGTGTCCGATTGCCGGCATGGCCGACGAAACCCGCCGCTTTTATGCGGTGCAATTTCACCCTGAAGTCACGCACACCAAGCAGGGCAATGCCATTCTCAAGCGCTTCGTGCTGGACATCTGCGGCACCCGGCCCGACTGGATCATGGGCGACTACATCACCGAGGCGGTCGAGAAGATTCGCCAGCAGGTGGGCGACGAAGAGGTCATCCTTGGCCTGTCCGGCGGTGTCGATTCCTCGGTGGCCGCTGCGCTGATTCACCGCGCCATTGGCGATCAGCTCACCTGTGTGTTTGTCGATCACGGCCTGCTGCGCCTGAACGAAGGAGACATGGTGATGGACATGTTTGTCGGCAAGCTGCACGCCAACGTGATTCGGGTGGACGCCAGTGACCAGTTCCTCGGGCATCTGGCCGGTGTGAGCGAGCCGGAAGCCAAACGCAAAATCATTGGCCGCGAGTTTGTTGAGGTGTTCAAAGCTGAAGCGGCAAAGCTCAAGGCGGGTACCGGCGGACACAAGGGCGCGACCTTTCTGGCCCAGGGCACGATTTACCCGGACGTGATCGAGTCGGGCGGGGCCAAGAGCAAGAAGGCGGTGACCATCAAGAGCCACCACAACGTGGGCGGCTTGCCGGAGCAACTGGGCCTGAAACTGCTGGAGCCGCTGCGCGACCTGTTCAAGGACGAGGTGCGCGAACTGGGCGTAGCCCTGGGACTGCCGCACGACATGGTGTACCGCCACCCCTTCCCCGGACCAGGCCTTGGCGTGCGTATTCTGGGTGAAGTGAAAAAGGAATATGCCGACCTGCTGCGGCGGGCCGATGCGATCTTCATCGAGGAACTGCGCAATTTCAAGGACGCCGCCACCGGCAAGAGCTGGTACGACCTCACCAGCCAGGCGTTCACTGTGTTCCTGCCGGTGAAAAGCGTCGGTGTGATGGGCGATGGCCGTACCTACGACTACGTGGTCGCCCTGCGCGCCGTGCAGACCAGCGATTTCATGACCGCCGACTGGGCCGAGCTGCCCTATGCGCTGCTCAAAAAGGTCTCGGGTCGCATCATCAACGAGGTGCGGGGTATCAACCGCGTCACCTACGACGTCAGCAGCAAGCCACCAGCGACCATTGAGTGGGAATGATGTCCCCTCCGGCTCAGCGGCTCGCTCCCTGCGCCTGAATCTCGGCCATCAGCTTTTCGACCGACAGCGGAGCTGAGCCCTCAGCCTTGTTGCTGATCGTGACGTATGCCGGATAACCGGCTTCAGCGGTGGCCCGCACCACGCGGGCCAGTGCACGGCGGGTTTCCAGATCTTCGTCGACCAGCTTGTCGTAAGGCAAATATCGGTCGGCAGCGTCTTCATAGCCGTAGGCGCCATGTAGCCGGTTCAGGTTCCAGCGGCAGACCAGCGGACCGGGCCAGAGGGCTCGCAGCATCGGCAATTGGCCTTCAATTGGTGGCATCTTGGCGTGAAGGCCGAGGCAGTAAGTGGCCTTGGAAGCCTTCAGCACTGCCGCCAGCTCAGGGCCCAGCCAGAGCGGGTCTCGCACCTCAACCGCCATGACAGCGTCTGGCGCCTGCGTCGCAAGCTCCGGCAGCGCCTGCAGCATGCGCGACAGGCGCTCCAGCAACTCTGGCATGCGGGCGTGCAACATGCCCGGCAAGGGGCTGATCTGGAACACCAGCGCACCCAGCTTGTGACCCAGTCCGTGAAGCGCTGGCAGTGCAAACTCGGCAATCGCCGGTTCAGGGCTCAGAAACGCCGGATTGGGCTGCAGCGCCTGGCCCTTCTCGCCACGCACGGTGGCGTCGGTCACCAACGCCGGGGCCTTCACCACAAAGCGGAAATCATCGTCCACCTGTGAGGCATAGGCGGCGTACTGCTCGGTGGTCAGCGGGCGATAGAAGGCGCGGTCCAGGCTGACGGTGCGGAACAGCGGGTGCCGTGCATAGGCAGCCAAACCGTGTCTGGACAGGGCGGTTTCGGCATACACATCGTCCCAGACCAAATCAGTCCAGCCGGGGTAGTTCCACGACGATGTACCCAAGCGTGCTTTTGCGGGAAGGTCTGCGCTCAAAAGCCGGTGCGCCTCCTTTGGCTCGGCTGCGCCCACCTGATGGACTGGCTTTGAGCGGACCGGCCGTGGCGTCGGCGCAGTCGCCGGGCGCGAAACCGTGCGCGCCGGTTTGACCTTTGGCGCGGGTTCATCGTCTGGCGGGAACAGGGCGTCTTGCATCGTCAGCCAGTCTACCGTTGCTGTTGGTCGCAAGCGGGGGCTGGCACAATGGGCGGCCCAAGCAAGAGGATTCCAGAGGATTCCTGATGTACCTTCCTCCCCAGTTCAAGGCCAAGGACGAGCAACATGCCCGCGACCTGATCCGGGCCCATCCGTTTGCCTCGCTGATCTCCACCGACGATGCGGGTCAGCCTTATGTCACGCCGTTGCCGCTACATCTGCTGGAAGAGGCGGGCCAAACGCTGCTGCTCGGTCACTGCGCCAAGCCAAACCCCCACTGGCGCTACCTGCAGGCGCGTCCCCAGGCAGTCGTGACTTTCATGGGACCGCACGCCTACATGACGCCACGGGTTTATCCAGACCTCGCCCGTGTGCCGACCTGGAACTACCTGCTGGTGCACTGCAGGGTCGAAGCCCGGCTCATCGATCAGTTCGACGACAAGGATCGCATTCTCAAGCACCTGATTCACGACCATGACCCGGCCTATGCGGCCCAGTGGCGAGGGTTGCCCGAGGACTACCAGCACAAGATGATGATGGGCATCGTCGCCTTCGAACTCAAGGTCGTCGAGCTGCAGTGCAAGATCAAACTGAACCAGCACCGTCCGGAAAGCCATGCCGCCATGAAGTCGCACTATGCCGCCGGCAACGACGACGAGCGGAAACTGGCGGCCTGGATGGACCGGCTGGGGCTCACGGCCGATACGGCTGCCGGCAAGAAAGGAGCCTGACATGCGCGCTGTTTTCAGCATTCTGGGTCTGGTTTTCGTTGTGGCCATCATCGGTTTGCTCGCCAAGAAGCAGCTGGCACCGGCTACGACCAGCCCTGCGGAGGGCAGTGCCGTGGTGACCACGCCGGGTGCTACGCCCCAGCAAACGCAGCAGCAGGTCAAGCAGGCCGTAGAGGGCGCTATGCAGGGCGCCATGCAGGCCCGGCCCATGCCAGACGAGAGGTAGCCATTCGATGACTTGCGACGCAGATGCCACCTTCATGCAGCAGGCGCTTGCGCAGGCACGCGAGGCGGCTGCGGCCGGTGAAGTGCCCGTCGGTGCGGTGGTGGTCCATCACGGCAGGGTGATCGCCACCGGCCGCAACGCGCCCATCGACGGCCACGACCCGACTGCGCATGCCGAGGTGGTCGCGCTGCGGGCCGCTGCGCAGGTACTGGGCAATTACCGCCTGGATGACTGCGAGCTGTTTGTCACGCTGGAGCCTTGCGCCATGTGCAGCGGTGCGATGCTGCATGCGCGCCTGAAGCGCGTGGTGTTTGGCGCTGCCGATCCCAAAACAGGGGCTGCAGGCTCCGTGCTGAACCTGTTCGCCGAGCCGCGCCTGAACCACCAGACCCGGTGGCAAGGCGGGGTGCTGGCCGTTGAATGCAGTGCCTTGCTGCAGGCGTTTTTTCAGCAGCGCCGCGCCAGCCAGCGGGCCGAAGCCCAGCGCCTGCATCCCCTGCGCGATGACGCGGTTCGCACCCCGGATGCCGCCTTTGACGACTTGCCCGGCTACCCATGGCAGCCGCACTACCTCAGCGATCTTCCCGCACTGGGCGGCCTGCGGCTGCATCACCTCGACGAGCGCCCGCAGGATGTGCCCGCCAGCGGTGTCACTTGTCTGTGCCTGCATGGCAATCCGGCCTGGAGCTATCTGTATCGCAAGATGATTCCGGCCATGCTGGCTGCGGGGCACCGGGTGGTGGCGCCAGACCTGATCGGTTTTGGCAAGAGCGACAAGCCCAAGAAAGACAGCTTTCATCGCTTCAGCACTCACCGGCAGATCCTGCTGGAGCTCATTGAACGACTGGACTTGCAGCGCGTGGTGCTGGTGGTGCAGGATTGGGGCGGCATTCTGGGCCTGACACTGCCGATGGCCGCGCCACAGCGCTATGCCGGTCTGCTGGTGATGAACACCTTGCTGGCCACTGGCGATGCACCTTTGTCGGCGGGCTTTCTGGCCTGGCGCGAGATGTGCGCCAGGAACCCTGAATTTGACGTTGCGCGCCTCTTCGCACGTGGCAACCCCCGCATGAGTGCAGAGGAATGCGCGGCCTACAACGCACCGTTTCCAGACCGCGGACACCGTGCGGCACTGAGGGCCTTTCCAGCCATGGTGCCGGAAGCGCCAGATGCCGAGGGCGCGGCTATTTCACGTGAGGCACGGGCCTTCTGGCAGCAGCACTGGCGCCAGCCGTCGGTGATGGTGGTCGGCGCGCAGGACCCGGTGCTTGGCCTGCCAGTGATGCGCGAGCTTCAGGGCGTGATTCACGGTTGCCCGGAGCCTGTGGTCATTGCCGATGCGGGCCACTTCGTTCAGGAGCACGGCGAACAGTTTGTGGTGGAGGCGATGGCACGGCTCGGGGCAGCGGCAGTTTGAGGCTGCTCGCGAAGCTTCCTTGTAAAGCTTCCGTGGAGAGCTTGCAGATGTTCAGGCTGCAGATGCCACGCGAAACACCGGCAACTGCCAGCCCAGAAAAATCGCACTCAGGCGCAGGCCGGCAACCACGACCAGCCCGATCCAGAAGGCCCAGGATTCCGGCACACGCGCCTTTTTCAGCAGCAGATAAAGAACGATGCCCGCAATCGCTGCGGTGGCATAGATGTCCTGCTTCAGGAGCAGCGGCACCTGGCTGCTGCAAACGTCGCGCATCACGCCACCCGCCACGCCCGTCATGGTGCCCATCAGCACCACGATCAGTGGTGAGAGCCTGGCTCTTTCTGCCAATTGGGCACCCGACAGTGCGAACAGCGCCAACCCGATCGCATCAGCCACCAGCAGGGCCTGAAGCGGAATCGGCAGCACCTGAAGCTGGACATACAGCACCGTACCCAGCGCGGCCAGGCAGATGACCAGCAGGTAGGCGGGCTTTTCCATCCAGAAGATCGGGTGCCGGTTCATCAGCACATCGCGCAGGGTGCCGCCGCCAATGGCCGTCAGCGACGCCAGCACCAGCACGCCCAACAGGTCCAGTTCCAGTTGGCCTGCTGCCAGCGCGCCGCTGACCGCAAAAACGGCCACACCCAACAAGTCCATCCAGTAAAGCAGCATGGTCGGGTTATACAACGTCGCCTTACAACGCGAGCTGGCAATGCCATCTGACAAAATGGCATGCGGTCGTTTGCGCTTTGCTGTGCGCTGGTTTTCGTTAGCCCATGAATGGGCAATATGTTGCAGCAAACCTCGCAGAGAACGAGTGAAGTGTGTTAAAAATGAGCCCAAAACAACGCACTTTTCTGCTGCAAATAGCGGGAGTATCTCCCGTCAGCGCTCCCAGAAAGTGCTTTGAAAACGCGTGAAGAATGCGTCATAAAAATGCGTCAGCAGGGCCTCCATCCAATCCCTCATCGAAGCCGACCTGTGGTGTGCATCGTTGATTTCCAAGGGCTCATTCCATGACCGACCTCCTGCCAGATTTCAAACCCGAGCCCGAACTCAGGCTGACGGCGGCCCATCTGGCCATGCAGCAGCAGTTGATGGAACTCACCGGTGTGGCGCAGGTGGTGATTGGTCCGTCCGGCCAGCTCAAGCTCAACAGCCGCGCCTGCGACATGTTCGGCTTGGACCGGGAAGCACGTCCCATCACGCTGGCGGAGCTGGAGACACTGGTTGATGCGGGCGACCGGTTACGTTTTCGGGACGCAGGCCAGGAGGCAGGCCAATCGAACGAGCCGCGCGAGCTTGACTGCCGTCTGATCCGTCCGGACGGACGGGCGGTTGAATTGCATGTCCGCCGCTACGGCGAGCGCGATGCCCACGGCCGCGTGACAGCCCATGTGCTGCTGGCGCTGGACATCACTGAGCGCAAACGCGTCGAGCGTGCGCTGCTGGAGACCGCAGAGCGCTTTCGCGCCATGACGGCCTTGTCGTCTGACCAGCACTGGGCACCAGAGGCGCCGTCGCCAAGCCCGGTCGCGACGACTCCACCCGAGCAGAGCGCCAGCGAGACCGAGAAAGTTTCGTCCAGGCCAAAGCAGAAAATGCGCGTGCTCTATGTCGAAGACAACATGTTCAACCTGATGCTGTTCGACGAGGTCATGCAGACACGGGAAGATGTGGAACTGCGCATCGCGCAGGACGGCGCCAAAGGCTTTGACATTGCACAGAGCTGGCTCCCCCATGTACTGGTGCTCGACGCGCACCTGCCAGACACTCATGGCATTGATCTGATCAAGCGCATGCGCGAGGTGGACGGCCTGAAGAACACGTCGGTCTTCATGTGCTCCGGGGACAATCAGCCCGAGCACAAGCAGGCGGCCAAGGAAGCCGGCTTTGACGGTTACTGGACCAAACCTGTGGACATCGACAAGGTCTTTGCCGATCTCGACGATGTGGCCAACCGGACCGTGTTTGGCTGATGCAACGGCGGCTGCAGCGCCAGCCTCTTCGTTCCCTTTCTTGCCTGTCTTCGCTTTACTGCTTACTCCTTTTCCTATTTCGGGCGACTGTCTTCCGTGACGCAACACATCTACATCTATTCCCCGTCCAGCGCGGTCCGTGACAAGGCGAAGTTCCGGCGGGCAGTGAAGCGGCTTGAGGCCATGGGCCACGAGGTCGAGGTGGACGAGGCGGCACTGGCCAGTTACCAGCGCTTTGCCGGCGACGATGCCACCCGGCTCGCAGCCATTCACCGCGCAGCAGCCAGTGGTGCTGACGTGGCGCTGATCTCGCGCGGGGGTTACGGCCTTTCGCGCCTGCTGCCGCAGATCCGTTACAAAGCGCTTGCCAAGGCCATCGACAAGGGCACCCGCTTCGTCGGGCTGAGCGACTTCACGGCGCTGCAGATGGCCTTGCTCGCCAACACAGGCAGCGTGACATGGGCTGGCCCGGCATTGGCCGAGGATTTCGGCGGCGAAGAAGCACCTGACGAAATCATGCAAGCCTGTTTTGAAGATCTGCTGTGCGGGCAGGGGGAGGGCAATGGCTGGCGTTTGCCCAAAGCGGTGTCCCTCCCGGCTTCACCGACCGCTGGCCCTTCAACTGCGCGTACCGATTTCCAGATCAACAAAGCCACGTTGTGGGGTGGCAACCTGGCCATGCTGGCGTCGCTGGTGGGGACACCCTACCTGCCGCAGGTCAAAGGCGGCATCCTCTTCATTGAAGACATCAGCGAGCACCCCTACCGCGTCGAACGCATGCTCACGCAGTTGCTGCACGCCGGTGTGTTGGCACAGCAGAAAGCCGTGGTGTTCGGACAGTTCACGAACTACAAACTGTCAGCGCATGACCGGGGGTTCAAACTGGATTCTGTAGTGATCTGGCTGAAAAGCCAGATCAAGGCATACGTATTGACCGGCTTGCCGTTCGGCCATGTGGCTACCAAGGTGTTGTTGCCCGTGGGCGAAAAGGTGACACTGGCAGTAGAGGGGCGCGACGCTTTTCTCCTCTGGGGTCACGAACACTGAAACAGCGTTCAAAGGCAAAGTCAGGCCGTGCCCTGGCGCCTCAGCGCAGGGTGAGCGGGCTGGAACGTGAGGCGAGTCCCCGCGGCAGGATGCCACTGAACTTGTCGCTGATCTGCTGGACCTTTTTGCGCGCCAGCGTTTCACCATGAACAGTTGCCAGTACGGCCATGACGTCGCCTCGCGCATACCAGAGACCCTGCGCATCTGAGGCGTAACGGATGCGACGAACGATCTTCGGGAAGTGGCGTTCGCCGAAGTCACCCATCTCGTGGACCATGAGCTCACGGATCTCCTCAAGCCGGTCATCCAGCGTGGCCGGATGGCCTTCGCCGGTTCCGAGGACGGCCATGAAACTGCTTTTGAGATTGCTTTTCAACCAGTGCATACGACTCACAACTTTCTGTCGGACTTGCTTCAGGAAAGCAAGACGTCACCTGCTGTCACTCCCTGTTCTGTTAGATTAAGACCAGCGGGCCTCTGTGGCAACAGGATGGACGTGACTTGGTTCACTCAAAACAACAAATGAATCAAGGAGTTAGTAACCAGATGTGAAGTTGTTTCTTGGTTTACTTGCTATTGAGGTCTTTTGAACTACGTGCATATTTACATGTGCATTCGAAATAATTCATCACTTTTATCGTTTTTATTGTTTTGGCGCTGCTGCCCTGATCGGAAAAAATGTCCTCCTCAACCGACCCACAAACCGGTCACCTCAGCCTTGCGTCGAGCATTACCTATCCGGCCCATTACATCGACGGACAGTGGGTCAAGGCCCAGTCCACAGACCGGTTGCCGGTGCATGACTCCAGTACCGAAGCATTGATGGCCACCGTGCCAGCGGGCACAGTGGCCGAAGCGCAATCGGCGGTGATGGCGGCCCGAGCAGCCTTCGACAGCTGGTCGGGTTTGCCACTGGAAACACGCGCAGCTTTCCTCGACAAGATTGCCGCCGGCATCAAGGCCAGAACCGATGAACTGGCCCTCGCCATCGCACGTGAGGTCGGCATGCCGCTCAAGATGGCGCGCGCGGTGCAGGTCGGCGGCCCGGCATGGCACTGGGGCAACTTTGCGAAGGTGGCCCGTCATTTCGAGTGGGAAAAGAAGGTCGGCAACTCGCTGGTGGTGCGTGAGCCCATCGGTGTCGTCGGCTGCATCACGCCATGGAACTTTCCACTCAGCCAGATCACGCTGAAGATCGCACCGGCCATGGTCGCCGGTTGCACCGTGGTGCTCAAGCCCAGCGAGATCGCACCAGTGAACGCGATGATTCTTGCGGAGATCATTCACGAGGCCGGCCTGCCGCCCGGCGTGTTCAATCTGGTCAATGGCCTCGGGCCAGTGGTGGGCGAGGTTCTGGCGACTCACCCCGAGGTGGACATGGTGAGCTTCACCGGCTCGACCCGCGCCGGCAAGCGCGTTTCTGAACTGGCCAGCCAGACCGTCAAGCGTGTGGCGCTGGAACTGGGTGGCAAATCGGCCAGCGTGATTCTGGACGACGCCAACCTGGAAGCTGCCGTGAAGGGCACGGTATCGGCCTGCATGCTCAACAGTGGCCAGACCTGCTCGGCCCATACCCGCATGCTGGTGCCCGCCAGCCGTTACCAGGAAGTGCGCGCCTTGGCGCAGGCGGCGATTGCGCGCTTCCCGATTGGCCCGAGCCTGGACGAAGCCAGCAAACTCGGACCGCTGGTCAGCGCCGCCCAGCGTGACCGCGTGATGGCCTTCATCCGCACCGGTATCGCTGAGGGGGCAGACGTGATTGCCGGGGGCGAAAAGCCGCCTGCGTTCAGCACCGGCTATTTTGTGGAGCCCACCATCCTTGGCATCAAGCCCACCGACACGCTGGCGCAGGAAGAGATATTCGGCCCGGTGCTGGTGGTGATTCCGTACCGCAATGAAGAGGAGGCGGTGGCGATTGCCAACAACACGATCTACGGTCTGGGCGGTGCGGTCTGGGCTGGTACCGATGAACGCGCCATGGCTGTGGCCAGGCGCATGCGTACGGGCCAGGTGGACATCAACGGCGGGCCGTTCAACGGGCAGGCGCCCTTTGGCGGCTACAAGCAGTCGGGCAATGGCCGGGAGAACGGTGTTTACGGCTTTGAGGAGTTTCTGGAGTTCAAGGCCATGCAGCTCAAGCCCAGCGCGGCTTGAACCCGTACGGCTTGATTTGGGATCTGCGCCGTTCCCTGTGTTGTGATTAAATCGTCCGAGTGATTCATCCGGCTTGACCTCGCGCCAATTCGCTTGACGACCCTCCGATTCCCTCCTTCATCAGCACGATCAGCACGTCTAGCGCCCGTCAGGCAGTTTCAATGGCCGAAGTCACAGTTGTTTTTGCAGACCTCACTGGCAGCACCGGGGTCTTTGAGTCTCTCGGCAATGCCAAAGCCACCCAAGCCATCACCCGCTTGACCCAATGGGTCGGCCAGGTATGCGAGGCATCGGGTGGCCAGGTCGTCAAATACCTCGGCGACGGCGTTCTCATCGTGTTTACGTACAACCAGAGCGCCATCGAGGCGGCCTGTGAGCTGCAACGTGTGCATCAGAGCCGCATCGCCAGCTGGCCAGAGCCTTTGAAGATGCGGCTGCAGGTGGGTATGGCGCGCGGTGATGTGGTGGAGCAGGGTGGCGACTGTTTCGGTGATGCGGTCAATGTCGCCTCGCGCCTGAGTGACCTGTGCGGCCCCGAGCAGATTTTGGCCAGCGACAGCGTGATCGAGAGCCTTTCACCCGACAGCCTGGTGCGATTCAGGTGCCTTGGACCGATGAAGATCCGCGGGCGCCAGGAACCGTGCGTGGTGCACCAGATCGAGTGGCAGCAGGAGCTGCAGTCAGAGACATTCACGGTGCCCGCCAGCTTGTCTCTGCTGGCATCGGTCAGGGCGAAGCCGGATGCCGGGCTGGACACGATTTCGCTGTCATGGCTGGGCACGCAGATCGAGTTTCCTGCTGCCGAAATGCCCATCTTCATCGGGCGCGACGAGTTGGGCCAGTTCGTGATCCAGGACCCGCGGGTGTCGCGCCGCCACGCCAAGCTCGAGTGGCGCGATGGCAAGTTCTATCTCGAAGACGTCAGCAGCTACGGCACCTGGGTGAAGTTCGCCGGCAGCGCCGATGTGATTGCCTTGCGCCGTCAGGAGTGCGTGCTGCTGCTGGACGGAGAGATTGCGCTCGGCGCGCCGTTTGAGGACTTCAGTGTGCCGACGGTGAGCTTTCGGCGATCAGGAAGCCCGATCAAGCGGTTCTGAAGGCCGCCGCGCTGCCACCCGTTTGCCTTTCGGCCTCAGAGCGCTTGCCGCTGGTATTCCTTGCGCTTCATCGTGAGGTAGGTCTCGCGGTCCATCTCCCGCAGCTGGCGCGCATATGACTCCGTGGCGTCAAACCAGTATTGCAGGCGCGCATCGAATTGCTGCGCAGCCGGTTTATCGAGCGTGGCGAAATAGGCCTCAATGGCCAGGTAGTAGCGCATGGTGTTGCGCTCGGCCGTGCCACGCAGGCCGCCGACCAAGCCTGCCGCCTGGCCTTGCTGCACGGTCGAAAATCCCACTTTGGAACGCCCCACAGTCGCCAGATAGGCCTGCATGGCCAGCTGGCTTGCCGTTCCATAGCGCGATGCGTAACGCAGGTGCAGAAAGGTTTTCCCGCCGGGCAGGGCGGCTGCCGCCAGCTCGATCACATAGTTGCTGGTGCCCAGGGGGCCTTTGGCGCCATCCAGACGTGTACGGAGATGGCTGGCACTGTTCGACACCGGCTGAAAGGCGAGGTCCAGCGCAAAGGTGTCTTCGATGTGCTGTTCGTCCTTCTTGCCGATGTTCAGGCGAATCATCGCCGGACTTGCGGCGCCGGTGACGCGGCACATCTTGGTGTTGATGTGCAGGATCATGATCTCGCACCAGACCCGTGGATTCTGTAGCGCACGGCTGACTGTTGCAAACGGCGCGTCAAGCACGGCGTGCACATCGCCGCTGACGGTGCTGGCGGATTGCAGCGAGTCCAGCACCAGCGGACGTCCGTAGGGGCTGCTGGCCAACCGGCTCTGAAGGGTTTGGTGTTTGTCGACCAGCGCAGTGGCCTGGGCGTCAGTCGGTGCGGAGGAAGAAGCCGGCACTTGTGCCTGCGCCGTATTGAATGCCGCGAGCGCAACCAGCAGCAAGCCTGGCAGAAGGTTACTTAACCAAGCAGCAGAAAAACGTAAAGATGTCCAGCATGAAATCATGCAGTCAGTCTGCCATGCTGGCAGCGCTGTTTCGGGAGGACGCCGCAGTCACCTACGGCGCCTGTCTGTGCAGACCTACATCCCAGTTACAGGTCGTACAGGTCGGGCTAACTGCTGGATGCGGTGACATCAGCCACCGCAGACCAGCATGGGCCACACAGACAGAAGAAGGATTATTTCACCAGCAGCACAGGCAAGTCGCTGTCAGCCACCACACGCTGCGCGACGCTGCCCATCAGGGCCCTGCCGAGCAGGCCGTGGCCATGCGTTCCCATCACGATCATGTGGGCCTTTTTCTTTTTGGCGGTACCGATGATCTCCACCACCGGCGAGCCCACCACCCATTGCGTGGTGAACGGGATGGAGTGATTCTTCAGAAACTTTTCAATCGGCTTGAGAACTTTTGCAGATTCTTCCTCTTGATACTCACGCACTGCATCAGAACCGAGCATGCTTTTGACCCGGGGGCTCAATGCCGGCTGCACGTGCAGTACGACCAGTTCGTCGGCTGGGCCCGCCAGACTTTCGTGGGTGCTCAGAAAGGCGAGGGCCTTCTTCGTGAACTTGCTGCCGTCAGCTGCCAACAGAATACGCATAAGGTTTCTCCATTAAAAAAGGCTGTTCAGTCACTCATGGTAGCGAAGATATCAAAGCGGGGGGATCCATCGCCACTTTACCGTCTCGTCGGGCCGCTGCTCTGTACGGCCTGGGTGCGGAAAACCAGAACCGGCACTGGCGCGAATCGCACAATCTGCTCTGCACCGCTGCCCAGCAGAACCCGGTCCAGGCCACGCCGGCCGTGCGAGCCAACCACCACAAGGTCCGCGTTCCAGCTCCTGGCAGCCTCGGCCACTGACTCTCCCAGGCGTGTGCCGGGTTCGTCGAGCAATGCCTGGCTGGACTCGACACCAGCCGATTGCACCACAGCCGTCGCGTCAGCCAGTACCTTGGCACCGTTTTCACGCACAATGCCCGCCACGTCAACCGAATAGGCGCCATAGGGGTCAAGGCCGCCCAGATACGTCATGTCATTGACCGCATGGACCAGTCGCACGCTGGCACTGCCGTCGCGCGCCATCTGCAGACCGGCAACCAGTGCCTTGTTGGATGTTTCGCTGCCGTCAACTGCGATCAGGATTCGTTTGAACATGATGGGTACCTTCCCGGAGCTGAAACATCAGTCATGCTGAGTCTTTCTGGCAATTGGATGTTGATGCGTATCAAGTGAAGGCGAATGGCGGTGTGCAGACGACGCTTCCTCGCTTGCGGCCTGGCAAGCGACACACAGGGGTGTGGCTGGCAGTGCCTCCAGCCGGCGCAGATCGATGGCCTCGCCGCATTGCTGGCACTTGCCGAAGCTGCCATCTTGCAGACGGCGGCGGGCTGCGAGCACTTCGGAAAGCGCTGCGGCGGTGCGTGCGGCGTCTTTGGCGGCCATATCCAGCTGCACTTCCCGGTAAGCGACATCCTTGAAGTCTTGGACCTCGCCACTGGCGGCCTCTTCTTCGGTCAGCTCATTGCGCTGCTCTGCAGCCAGCTCGGCCCTCAGCTCGGCTTCGCGGAGAGCCAGTCGCTGGCTGAAGCGTTCGGCCAGAGAGTTCGCGTCATGGTTCATGAGGAGGTCTTTCATGGTTCGGCGGTGGTCGTTTGACTATCGGGTAGCGCGGATGGTGCGTGGCTTGTGAGCTTCTGATGAATTCTCGTGACCCTTGGAAGAAGGGGCATTGATCTGGCGCAAGTCACAGCAAACCAAGCGCAGCCAACGGCATGCGGCGGGTGCAGCGCAATGCACCTGAGGTGATGCCGTGCGGTTGCGCTACGTCAATGTCCTTATAAGGGTGCACGTCCATGATGGGTGACCTTCACTTCACCAAAAGGCACACCATGAGCACCAGAACCGTCCTGATGGCGGCGGCATTCGCCGCCTGGGGCTGCGGCTATGTGGGCCAGCTGGCCCGCAGCCAAACCCCCGCGAAGACCCCGGAAACAGCCCAGATGCCGGCGGCGAAGTCCAGTGCGCCGACCGGTGTGGTTGAGAGCGCGAAGGGGGCTGCACGGAAAGCAGCCGAAGAGGCTGCCGACGCAGCGCATGCGGCCGCCGATATGGCCAAACTCGCTCGAATTCTGGCAGAAGGCGCCGCACAGGACATGTCGCAGCGCGCAGCGGCAAACATCCAGGAACAGGCTCGCAAGGCCGACGATGCCGCCATACTCGCTCGCGAAAAAGCGGAGCAGGCCGCTGCAACGGCCACCGACGACATGAAGAGGCTGGCGGCAAAGGCCGCCGAGGCGGCCCGGCGGGCCGCTACAGCCGTGCGTGCGGCTTCGGCGCGCGCAGAAGAGGCTGTTCGCAGGGCGGGTCAGTCGGACACAGCTCAAACGCGGAAAGCCGTCAAAGAACTCCAGGAAGCATTGAGAAGTGCCGAAAAATCGGCCAGTGAATCGGCCGAGACCGGCAAACGGGCGGCGGACAAGAGCACGGACGGCGGCGGTAACAAATAAACGCAGGTGAATGCTTCGATCCAGACCGGGAAATGGCCATGAACGCACGTGCCGCTGACACACTGCAGGAGGCTTCTCCTGGGGGTGCGATTGCCGCCAGAGGTCTGAGTCGCGACGAGGCGACGGTGCGGCTCGCGGCTGACGGGCCCAACCTGTTGCCCGGGAGCGAACCGCAAAGTTTTCTTCGGATTGCGCTGGGCGTGGTCAGGGAGCCGATGTTTCTCATGCTGCTGGCAGCCGGAACCGGCTATCTGCTTCTGGGCGACACCGCCGAGGCGACATTTTTGCTGGCTTCGGTCCTCCTGATCGTGGCGCTAACGCTTTTTCAGGAGCGCAAGACACAGCGCGCACTGGAAGCCTTGCGTGACCTGTCGGCGCCACGCGCGCTGGTGATTCGCGATGGCAGGGCAGTGCGCATCGCCTGCCGCGAAGTGGTGTGCGGCGATGTGCTCGTGCTGAGCGAAGGCGACCGTATCGCCGCCGATGCGGTCTTGCTCGAAGGAACGCTGGAGGTTGACGAGTCATTGCTCACCGGCGAATCCGTGCCCAGACCCAAAATGCCCCAGACGGCTGAAGGCGGGCACCCAGAGTCTGGCAGTGAGGACGGGGCCGCGCTTTCTTCCGTCTACGCCGGGACAGTGATCACCCAAGGCGCAGGATTGGGACGGGTGTACGCCACTGCGAGCCGGACCGCGATGGGGCGCATCGGCGTGGCGCTTGCGACAACACAGGTGCCAGCGTCGCGGCTTTACACGCAGTCCCGGCGCATCGTGCGGGCCTGTGCGACTGCCGGCCTGAGCATTGCGGCCTGCCTGGTGTTGCTGGCCTGGATCAGGGACGGGCAGGGCTTTGTAGCCAGTCTGTTACCGGCCATCGCTTTCGCCATGGCTGTCCTGCCCGAAGAAATTCCGGTTGTTCTGGTGGTGTTCATGGCGCTTGCCGCCTGGCGGCTGTCACGTCAGCAAATTCTGACCCGCCGGGTGGATGCCATCGAGGTGTTGGGCGCCATCACCGTGTTGGCCGTGGACAAGACAGGTACTCTGACCCTCAACCGCATGGCGCTGGTCGAACTGGTCAGCAGCGATGCAGCCGCCTGCACCAGCGGCAATACGCCATTACCGGCATCGCTGGCCGAAGTCATGGAAGTTGCCACGCTGGCCACGCCTGTGAATCCTTTTGATCCGATGGAAAAAGCCATACGGGAGGTCGCAAACGTCCGCCTTGGCGCCGACTCCCGGGCGCTGTCTGGCATCCAGCCGGTGCGGCAATATCCCCTCACGCCCCAGCTTCTGGCCGTCACCCACGCCTACGAAAGCGGCGGCCCCGTTCGCTATTTCCTGGCTTCCAAGGGGGCGCCGGAAGCCATCATGCAGCTGTGCCGCTTTGACGCACACCAGCGCGAAGCCGTGCAGCGGCAGGTGCACGACATGGCCAGCCGGGGTCTGCGTGTTCTCGGCGTGGCCACTGGCCACTGGGACGACACCGAACTGCCCGCCGGCCAGCATGAACTGACCTTGCGTTTTGTGGGCCTGCTGGGGTTGGCTGATCCGCTTCGGCCGACTGTGCCGCAAGCGGTCCAGGACTGCAGCGAGGCGGGTATCCGGGTGATCATGATGACCGGCGATCATCCGGTCACTGCCAGCGCCATTGGGCGCGAGGCGGGGCTGTCCAATCCTTCTGATGTGCTGACAGGCGCGGACATTGATGCCCTGGATGATGCGGCACTGCAGGTGCGCCTCAGAAGTGTCTCCATCTGCGCACGGCTTCGGCCCGAGCAGAAGCTGCGTCTGGTGCGTGCCCTCCAGGCAGACGGGGCGACAGTGGGGATGACCGGTGATGGCGTCAACGACGCGCCAGCGCTCAAGGCTGCGGATGCCGGGATTGCGATGGGTGAGCGCGGGACCGACGTGGCGCGCGAAGCAGCCGCCCTGGTGCTGCTGGACGACAGTTTCAGCCGCATTGCGGTCGCCATACGCCAGGGTCGGCATGTGGACGACAACATACGCAGCGCCGTGCGATTCATCTTCGCCGTGCACGCTCCCATCGTGGCGCTGGCATTGGTGCCAGCCTTGCTACGGTGGCCAGCCTTGCTGCTGCCTGCACAGATCATCCTGCTTGAGCTCTTCATCGATCCTGCGTGCTCCGTCGTGTTTGAGGCTCAGCCGGCGGACCCGAAGTTGATGCGCCGACCCCCGCGATCAGCGGCAGACTCGCCATTTGCCTGGTCCAATATGGCATACGGGGTGTTGCAGGGCTCCGGTCTCGCGCTCATCCTGCTTGTCGCTGATGGCTGGCTTCTGGCGTTGGGCTGGTTAACGCCTGAGATCCGCACCACACTGTTCCTGAGTCTCGTGGCGGGTCTTTTTCTTCTGGTGTTGATCCATCGCCATTCAGTCGGCATCACCGGGAATCCCTGGCTTGTTCGCCTGGCCATGGCTGTTGCCGGTCTGCTCGCCGTGGTGCTCTGGCAGCCCTGGCTGCGCACAGTCATGGGATTTGTGGTGCCTTCCGCACAAGGCGCTTCAGCGGGAGCGCTGATCGTGTGCGCCATGACGATCTGGCTGCTGGCGCTGCGCTTCCTGACTGCTTCATCGCGCAGGGTCTGAACAGGACCGCGACAGACCCACGGTCCACCGTGTCCGGTTCAGATTCAGCGGATGCACTCAGGCCTCGGCAAGGTCATTGCACCACGATTTTGCTTGCCGGTGCACCGCCCTTTTTGGGCAGAGTCAGTGTCAGCACACCGTCACGGTAGCTGGCTGCGGTTTTGCTTTCGTCGACATCGTGGGCGAGACTGAAAGTGCGCGATACATCGCCCCAGTAGCGCTCGCTGCGCACCACTTTGCCACCATTGCCTTTCGTCTCCTTTTCGCGGTTGACTTCGGCATCGATCCGGATGAGGTTTCCATCGACCTGGATGTGGATGTCTTCCTTCTTCACGCCAGGCATGTCCGCCTTCACGGTGTAGGCGTCATCACCCTCGTCAACGTCGATACGCATCTGCAGGGCTGTTTTATCAATATCGAGCATGGCTGGCGAGAAGAAGCGGCGCATGGCCGACTCCAGCGAATCGCCGAACGAGTCTTCCAGCTTGCGAAGGTGTTTCATGATGTTTCCTTTGATGGGTTGGTTCAGTCAGGGGGAGGCCAGATCCACCGTTCAGGCCGTGACTTCGAGCTTGTTGATGATCCGCGAAACGCCTTTGGTGGCGAAGGCTGCACCAGCGGCCGCGTCCCGCTCGCCAATGGAGTGCACTTTTCCGCGAAGGGTGACCACACCACCTTCGACGTCAATCAGGATATTTTTTGCTTCGCGCTCTGCATGGCGCTCAAGGGCCGAAGCGATCTCTGCGGCAACATTGCGTGGACTCACTGTGGGCTTGATCGTGATCTTGTTGGTCAATCCACGCACGCCGATCAATCCGCGGACACACTGCTCGGCTGTGGTGGCCTGATAGGCCCAGTCGACTTCGCCAGTGAGTGTGACGCGACCTTTTTCGACCTCCACCTTGATCCGATCAGGTGGCATGAACACGCTCCAGCGCAGAGCCGCCGCTGCTGCGGATGCGATCTCGGAGTCGCTGCGCTGATGATCCGGCGCCAGCTTCACGTCCAGTTCCACTGCCAGTCCGCGTACCCCGGCGACACGTCGTACCGCGCGCTCGGCCGCATGCTTCTCGGCGTAGGTGTCCAGATGGCCGGTCAGTGTCACGACACCGTCCTTGACAAGAACACCTATGCCTGCGGCATTGACCGCCGGTTCCCAAGCAAGCTCGGCTGTCACATCGGTCTTCAGCTGTATATCGGTTTTCATGATTTTTCTCCTTCGTTAAGGGGTAGACCACCCATCGGTGGTCCTCACACGCCAGCTTGGTCTGCGGAGGAGGTCTTGAGCTTGCTGAAGGTCCCCGCATTCCAGTGGGTTGGTCCGGCGCCGTGGCGCCCAATGTCCTTACTTGGTGAAATTGCCCGGGATTGAATCCAGATGAAAGGTTTCAGGGCGACGCAGATGGCAGCAAATCAGCGCAACACCAGCACGGGAATCGTGCTGTGCGTCAGCACCTGCTGGGTCTCGCTGCCCAGCAGGATGCGCGCGATACCCTTGCGGCCGTGGGAGGCCATCACGATCAGGTCGCACTTGTGCTTCTTGGCTGCGGTCAGGATGGATGCCGAAATGATGTCCGACTTCGCCAGCACGCCCTTGGCCTTCACCCCGGCAGCGTTGGCCGACTTTTGCACAGCATCAACGACAGCCTGGGCCTTGTCAGCCCATTCCTTTTCCATGCGCCCGATATCCTGCGCCGAGATAGCCGCGCCACCTTCGAAGTAGCTCACCGGGTAGCGCGGCACCACATTGAGCGCGACAAGGTCGGCACCCAGTGCGGCGCAGAGGGCGATGGCGTCCTTGACCGCTTTTTTGGAAAGCGGCGAGCCGTCGGTTGCAACAAGAATACGTTGGTACATGGTCAGTTCTCCTGTGGTGATGGGCCAAGTCTACGGACACCGCGAGTGCACCGGTTTGACGTATGTCAACGGCTACGCGGGTAGTGCTGGATACCCTTGGGGCCATGCAGACTGCGACCGCTTTACCTCCCGTCAGCCCACTCGTGCCTCCCATGGGCGAGGTTTCGCAGTGGGCTGCGATGGACGAGCCCGCCGAATGGGAAGCGTTCAGCCGGCCCGTGGCAGGGCGTGAGGGGCACTGGGAGTCCTGCCTGATGCTCGAGGGCCTGCGTTGCGCGGCCTGTGCACTCACGGTTGAAGAGGTGCTGGCTCGCCTGCCGGGCGTGGACACGGTGCGGGTCAATGGCGTCACGGCGTCGGCCAGCATCCAGTGGCAGCCGCAGGCCACGCGGCCATCCCTGTGGGTTGCGGCTCTGAACAAGGCAGGGTACGGGGCATTTCCTGCCGGCGACATGATGATCGCCACCCACCGCACACAGGCACAGCGGCTGATGCTCTGGCGCTGGCTGGTGGCCGGGTTCTGCATGATGCAGGTCATGATGTACGCGGTACCGGCCTACCTGGCCCCTGCGGGTGAGATCACGCCCGACATCAAGGCCCTGCTGGGCTGGGCCTCGTGGGTGCTAACCCTGCCGGTGCTGCTGTTTTCATGCTGGCCTTTTTTCTCGGGTGCGCTGCGTGACCTGCAGCACCGACGCATTGGCATGGATGTGCCGGTAGCCCTCGGCGTGCTGATCGCCTTTGCTGCCAGCACCATCGCCACTTTTGACCCATCAGGGCCCTGGGGTGCCAACGCCGCCTATGACTCGGTGTCGATGTTTGTGTTTTTCCTGTTGTCGGGCCGCCTGCTGGAGCAGCGCCTGCGAGACCGCACCGCTGGCGCCCTCGAAGCGCTGGTGCGACGCCTGCCCGACCGCGTGGAGCGACAGCAAGGCGACGGCAGTTTTCGGGCGGTAGCGGTACGCCGGCTGGTCGTGGGCGACCTGATCCGTGTGCTCCCTGGTCAGGCTTTTCCGGCTGACGGTGAGGTGGAGTCTGGTGAGAGCAGGGTAGACCAATCGCTGCTGACCGGAGAGTCCAAACCCGTGCTCAGGCAGACCAGTGACGCAGTGATTGCCGGCAGTTTCAACCTCACCGGGGTGTTGCTGGTGCGGGTACAGCGCATCGGGGCACACACCCGGTTTGCCGAAATTGTGGCCCTGATGGAGCAGGTCTCTGTCGAAAAACCGGGGCTGGTGCAACTGGTGGACCGCATCGCCAGCCCGTTTCTGATCGCCGTGCTGCTGGCCAGCGCTGCCGCCGCCGTCTGGTGGTGGCCGATGGGGCCGTCGCATGCGTTGGCAGTGGCCGTGGCGGTGCTGATCGTGACCTGCCCCTGCGCTTTGTCGCTGGCCACACCGGCCGCCATGCTCGCCAGCGCAGGGGCATTGGCCCGGCGCGGTGTACTGGTGCGCAAGCTGCAGGCGCTGGAAAGCGGCGCAACCGTCGACACGGTGATCTTCGACAAGACCGGCACATTGACGGAAGACCGCATGGAAGTGGTCACGGTCTACAGCCCAGCGGGGGTGAACGGCGACGAGGCCTGCCAGCGGGCCGGCGCGCTGGCACGGCATTCACTGCACCCTGTCTCACGCGCCCTCGCGGCACGCTTTCCCGCGCCGGACTGGGTGGCCAGCGACGTGGAGGAGGTCGCCGGCAGTGGCCTGCGCGGCAAGGTCGCGCGGCGTGATGGCAGCCACGCGCATTACCTTCAGCTCGGCTCGGCCGCGTTCTGCAAGGCGCCAGTTTTGCAGACCGATCTGTCTGTACACCTGTCAGACGGCGCGCAGTACCTCGCCGGCTTTGCGCTGGACGAAGCGATGCGGCCCGACGCCGTTGAGGCTGTCACCGCTTTGCACCGGCTGGGGGTGACAGTGCAGCTTCTTTCCGGAGATACGGGCGCAGCGGTGGCTCGACTGGCCCGGCGTGCCGGCATCGCAGGGAGCTTCGGCCAGTGCACACCCCAGGGCAAACTGGACCATGTCCGCCGACTTCAGCAAGAAGGCCACCGGGTTCTGATGGTGGGCGATGGCATGAACGATGGCCCCGTACTGGCCGCCGCCGATGTGTCGGTGGCCATGGGGCAGGCGGTGCCGCTGGCGCAGGCCAAGGCGGATTTCATCATCACCGGCAACCGTCTCATGACGGTGGCGGCGCTGCTGGCCAAGGCGCGGCACACCCGTGCGGTGGTGCGCCAGAACCTGTGGTGGGCAGCCATTTACAACGCCACCTGCGTGCCGCTGGCCATTCTGGGCTACATGCCAACCTGGCTGGCAGGCTTTGGTATGGCGGCCAGCTCGCTGCTGGTGGTGGCCAATGCGGCCCGCCTTGCGCGTGATGCAAACATGGCGCACATGGCCCCGATTTCCAGTGATGAACCGGAGCACTGAATGGACATTCTTTTTCTGCTGATTCCCCTGTCTGTGGTGCTGGCCTTGCTGTTTCTGGGGGCGCTCGGCTGGGCCGTCTGGCGTGGGCAATTTGAGGCGCTGGAGCAGGAAGGCGAGCGCATTCTTCACGGCGATTGACCTGTGTCAAGTGTGTGGGCGCAGGGCACGCCGACACTCTGGAGCATCAAGACAAAAGGTGCTTCATGAACGAAGAAACGATGCGGGGTGTGGTCTATCACGACACGGTGGTACGCCAGTTTTCACTGGCAGCCGTGCTGTGGGGCGTGGTGGGCATGGCCGTCGGCCTGTTGATTGCAGCGCAACTGACCTGGCCTGAACTGAACTTCGGTATTCCCTGGCTCAGCTACGGCCGTCTGCGGCCGCTGCACACCAACGCGGTGATTTTTGCGTTTGGCGGCTGCGCGCTGATTGGCAGCAGCTACTACGTGGTGCAGCGCACCTGTAGCGTACCGCTGTTCATGCCCAAACTGGCCGCCTTCACCTTCTGGGGCTGGCAGGCGGTCATTGTGGCGGCGGCAGTCAGCCTGCCCATGGGTTACACCACCGGCAAGGAATACGCCGAGCTGGAGTGGCCCATCGACATCCTGATCACGCTGGTGTGGGTGTCTTACGCCGTGGTGTTTTTCGGCACCCTGGGGATTCGCAAGATCCGGCACATCTACGTGGCCAACTGGTTCTACGGCGCCTTTATTCTGGCGGTGGCGGTGCTGCATGTGGTCAACAGCGCCGAGGTGCCTGCCGGCTGGATGAAATCGTATTCGGCCTACGCCGGCGTTCAGGACGCCATGGTGCAGTGGTGGTACGGCCACAACGCGGTCGGCTTCTTCCTCACCGCTGGCTTCCTGGGAATGATGTATTACTTCATCCCCAAGCAGGCCGAGCGGCCGGTGTACAGCTACCGCCTGTCCATCGTCCACTTCTGGGCGCTGATCTTCACCTACATGTGGGCGGGTCCGCACCATCTGCACTACACCGCCTTGCCGGACTGGACGCAGTCGGTCGGCATGGTGTTCTCGCTGATCCTGCTGGCGCCCAGTTGGGGCGGCATGATCAACGGCGTGATGACGCTGTCGGGCGCCTGGCACAAGCTGCGCGAAGACCCGATCCTGCGCTTCCTCATCGTGTCGCTGTCGTTTTACGGCATGAGCACCCTTGAGGGCCCGCTGATGTCGATCAAGACGGTGAACGCGCTCTCGCACTACACCGACTGGACGGTGGGTCATGTGCACTCGGGTGCGCTGGGCTGGGTCGGGCTGATCTCGATGGGCACGCTCTACTACCTGATTCCCCGCCTGTTCGGGCAAAAGCAGATGTATTCAGTGCGTGCCATCGAGGTGCACTTCTGGGTTGCCACCGTCGGCATCGTGCTGTACATCGCCGCCATGTGGATCGCCGGCGTGATGCAGGGCCTGATGTGGCGTGCCATCAACGCCGACGGAACGCTGACCTACACCTTTGTCGAGTCGGTGAAAGCCACTTACCCCTTCTATGTCGTGCGCTTCGCTGGCGGCTTGCTGTATCTGGGCGGCATGGTGCTGATGGCCTGGAATGTCGGCATGACCGTCGCCAAGGGCAGCGCCGTCCGCGTGCCAGTCCCCACACTGGCTCACGCCTGAATCAAGAAAGCAGTTCCATGAAAGACGACAACGAACCTGTGGCCGGCTTCACGCACGAGAAGATCGAGACCAACAACTTCCTGATGATCATCCTCATCCTGCTGGTGATCGCCGTGGGCGGTCTGGTCGAGATCGTGCCGCTGTTTTTCCAGAAGTCCACCACCGCACCGCTGGCAGGCGTGAAGCCCTACAACGCGCTGCAACTGGCTGGCCGCGATGTCTATTTACGCGAAGGTTGCTACAACTGCCACTCGCAGATGATCCGGCCCCTTCGCGCCGAGACGCTGCGCTACGGCCACTACTCGGTCGCCGGCGAGTTTGTCTATGACCACCCGTTCCAGTGGGGCAGCAAACGCACGGGGCCCGACCTGCACCGCGTGGGCGGCAAGTACACCGACGAATGGCACCGCATCCACCTGGTCAATCCGCGCGATGTGGTGCCTGAATCGAACATGCCAGCCTATCCCTGGCTGGAGAAGGCCACCATCGACCCGGCTGACATGGCGCCGCGCATGAAGGCCCTGCGCACCGTCGGCGTGCCGTACACCGACGCAGAGATCGCCCAGGCGGCTGCCGACGTCAAGGACAAGACCGAAATGGATGCGCTGGTGGCGTATCTGCAAGTGATGGGCAAGGCCCTGAAGTAACCCTGATACAGAGGAGAGCGTCATGGACGTCAACACACTGCGCATCATCGCCACACTGCTGAGCTTTGCCACCTTCATTGGCATCCTGCTGTGGGCCTGCTCGCGGCGCAACAGCGCCCGCTTCGAACAGGACGGTCAGATTCCCTTTCTGCAGGACTGAGGCCATGCAAACCTCATCCACCCGCTTCAACCCTTTTTCACAACGCATCGGATACGGCGTATGAGCGATTTCACGGACAACTTCTGGTCCTGGTATGTGGGCGTGCTGACGCTGGTGAGCGTCATCGGCTCGCTGGTCCTGTTGTGGCTCACGGCCCGGCAAAAGCTGCCCGAGCGCAGCGACAACACCACCGGCCATGTGTGGGACGAAGACCTGCGCGAAGCCAACAACCCCATGCCGCGTTGGTGGATGTGGCTTTTTGTGGTGTCGGTGGTGTACTCATTGTTGTACCTCGTGGCCTACCCGGGCCTGGGCGCTTACCCCGGCGAGATGGGCTGGAGCACCCGCAGCGAATACCAGGCCGAGATGAGCGGTGCTGAAAAGGACCTGGCCCCGCTGTACGCCGGCTTTACCGCCAAGAGCCCTGAGCAGCTGGCGGGCGATGCCAATGCCATGGCGGTCGGTGAGCGCCTCTTCATGAACAACTGCGCCCAGTGCCACGGGTCCGACGCACGCGGCAGCAAGGGCTTTCCGAACCTCGCCGATGTCGACTGGCTGTATGGCGGCTCCGCTGACAAGATCAAGGAGTCCCTGACGCTGGGCCGCAAGGGGCTGATGCCCCCCATGTCTGCGGCCGTGGGAAGCCCCGACGACGTGAGGAACGTCGCCCAGTATGTGCTCAGCCTTTCCGGCAGCCCGCACGACTCGGTGCGCGCCCAGCTCGGCAAATCGAAGTTCACGGCGTGTGCCGCCTGCCACGGAAACGATGGCAAGGGCAACGCGGCGCTGGGCGCACCCAATCTGGCCGACGACATCTGGCTGCACGGCTGGGGGGCGCCAGCGATTGTCGAGATGGTCAACAAAGGCAAGGTCAACGAGATGCCCGCCCAGGCCGATAAGCTGACCGAGGCGCAGATTCATGTGCTGACGGCCTACGTCTGGGGCTTGTCGAACAAGGCCCCCACAGCCAAACCCTGAGGCCGCAGTGACCGCTCCCGCTCCGAGAAAAGTCATTCCCATCGTGCCTGTGGCGCCCGTGCCTGCAGGGGGCGGGGAGTCGCTGTATGAGGCGCAGAAAAAGATCTACCCCCGATCCGTCAACGGGGTGTTTGCCCGCTGGCGCTGGGTGTTTGTCGCGCTGACCCAGCTGGTTTTCTATGGCCTGCCATGGCTCGAATGGGGCCAGCGCCAGGCGGTGCTGTTTGACCTCGGTGCGCGGCGCTTCTACCTGTTTGGATACGTGCTGTACCCGCAGGACTTTATCTACCTGACGGGCCTGCTGGTGGCCAGCGCCTTGTCGCTGTTCCTGTTCACCGCCATTGCCGGTCGCCTGTGGTGCGGGTTCACCTGTCCGCAGACGGTTTACACCGAAATGTTTCTCTGGATAGAGCGCAAGGTGGAGGGTGATCGCAGCGCGCGATTGCGGCTGGACGGCGCGCCGCTTTCTGCTGGAAAGCTCGGCAAGAAGTGGCTGAAGCACTTCCTCTGGATCAGTGTGGCGATGTGGACCGGCTTTACCTTTGTGGCTTATTTCGTGCCGGTGCGCGAGTTGCTGCAGCAGTTTCTGCAGATGCGGATGGATGGCTGGGAAGTCTTCTGGGTGCTGTTCTATGGCTTTGCCACCTACGGAAACGCCGGCTTTCTGCGCGAACAGGTCTGCAAGTACATGTGCCCGTATGCACGCTTTCAGAGCGCCATGTTCGACAAGGACACCTTGATCGTCAGCTACGACGCCGAGCGGGGTGAGCCCCGCGGCGGACGTTCGCGCCAGGCCAATCTGGCCGAGCTGTCGCTGGGGGCCTGTGTCGATTGCACCCTGTGCGTACAGGTCTGTCCGACCGGCATCGACATCCGCGAAGGCCTGCAGTACGAATGCATTGGCTGCGCCGCCTGTGTGGACGTGTGCGACGGCGTGATGGACCGGATGGGCTACCCGCGCGGCCTGATCCGCTTCACCACAGAGAACGCCTTGGCTGGCAAGTGGGGCGCTACGCGCATCTGGCGGCGGGTGCTGCGCCCGCGCATCCTGATCTACAGCGCACTGCTGGGCGTGGTGTGTCTGGCCCTGCTGTGGAGCCTGATGGCACGCGTGCCGCTGAAGGTGGATGTGGTGCGCGACCGCACGGCGCTTTCGCGCATCGTGGCGGGCGGACGGCTGGAAAACGTCTATCGCCTGCAGATCATGAACGCCACCGAGCAGCCACAGCGCTACCGCATTGCAGCGGCCGGGCTGGAGGGCCTCGCGGTCGCGTCTGATGCCGAGGTGCTGGTCGGCCCGACCGAATCGCGCTGGGTCGCTGTGCGCTTACAGATTCCCTATGGCTCGGCCGAAGCCGGCTCGCACCCGATCGAGTTCCGCATTGCCGATGAGCCGGGCCATGCGCACGTTGAAGAGAAATCCGTGTTTCTGGTTCCACGATGAAAGGATGTTCATGACCACCTTGCCCACCCCTTCGGTTCCCTGGTGGAAACACGGCCATGTCTGGCTGGTGATTTCCGGCCCGGCGCTGGTGATCGTCGCCAGCGCGGTCACCATCTTCCTGACGCTCAAGTACCCGGACACCGTGATTCGCACGCAGCCGGCGCCGCAGGTCGTCAAGTACAGCGCGCCAAGCCAGCCGGTGAGCCACCGGGCACTGGCGCCGGCGCTGGAAGGGCGCAACCACGCGGCGACACCTGATCGGTCATCGCAGCCTCAGCGTCCGTAAGCGGTTCGCAGCTACACCACCAGACCGATAACGAAAAATACAAGGAGACCCATGATTCCCGCCAAGAAGATTCTGGGTATTGCCTGGCCGGCTTTCCTGTCGGCCTGCCTGCTGCAGGTGCTGCTGTTCGGGCTGTTTGACCCGGAAGAGCTGCAGCGCTTCGGGCAGCCGGTGGGCCTGTCCCGCCTCGGCTTGCAGACAGCTGCCTTCTTTGTGTTCTGGCTGGCGTGTGGGGCATCGAGCGCCATGACCCTGCTGCTAACGGAGACCGAACCGGGCGCCAGGCACAGGCCACCGCCGCCCACGGCAGAGCGCTGATACCACCCGAGGGGCGCCACGCCAGGTGGAAATGTTCGGACGGAAATGAAGAGGCGGACGGTAAGATGAGACTCCACTTCCGCTCGCCCCCCATGTCCCTTTTTCCTCACGTCGGCGATGCCGTGCCGAAACGCCAGCAATCGATGGCGATTGTCCTGTCCGTGATCGCCACCCTGACGTTTCTGGCGGTCACGATACTGGCGTCCCGCCAGGAGGCCGCTTCGCGCCCGCTGCTGTTCATCGTGGTGGCACTCGCGGCCACCAGCTGCGGCATGTCGTGGCTGCTGTTTGTGCGCAACGCTGCCCGCGACCGCGAGGGCAAACAGGCCCTCGAAGGGGCCGACGCCCGTCTGGCCGGTCTGCTCGACTCGGCCATGGATGCCATCATCACAGTCGACAGTGACCAGAACGTCATTCTGTACAACAAGGCCGCCGAGCGGATTTTCGGCTGGCCCACACGCGACATGCTGGGCCAGCCTCTCACGCGCCTCATTCCAGTGCGGCACCAGGGGGCGCATGGCGGGCAGGTCAAGCGTTTCGGCCAGACGGGCACGACATCGCGCCGCATGGGTGATGGCACGGTACTCAATGGCCGCCGATCCAACGGCGAAGAGTTCCCCCTAGAGGCCTCAATCTCGCAGCTCGATACGGCGCACGGTAAGCTGTACACCGTGATCCTGCGCGACGTGACCGAGCGCGTCCGCGCCAGCGAGGAGCTGAGTGCTTTCGCATCGGCGGCCCACGCCATCCGCGAGAGCGAGAAAACGCGGATTGCGCGCGAGCTGCATGACGAACTGGCCCAGTCGCTGACGGCCATCAAGATGGACGCCACCTGGATTCGCGAGGCCATGCCCCCGGATTCAGACGCCGTGCGCGCCAAGCTGGACGACATGCTGGGCCTGCTCGACACCACAGTTGCCGCCACCCGGCGCATTGCCTCTGACCTGCGGCCGTTGCTGCTCGATGACCTGGGCCTGGGACCAGCGATCCAGTGGCTGACCCACAATTTCAGCCAGCGCCACGGCGTGCCGTGCAAGCTCTCGCTCGACGAGGAAGTCGAGCTGGGCGAGCCTTACGCCACTGCCGTCTTTCGCATCGTTCAGGAATCACTGGTCAATGTGGCCAAGCATTCGGGCGCCTCGCACGTCGAGGTGCGCATTGCCCGCACCGCCACCGCCGTGGTACTGGAAGTCAATGACAACGGCGCCGGGTTCTCGCCCGACGCCCCCCGCAAGGCGGGCTCACTCGGCCTGATGGGCCTGCGCGAGCGGGCCCGGTTGCTGCAGGGCACGGTGGACATCGACACCGCACCGGGCCGTGGCACGCAGATACGGGTCAGCATCCCGGTTCCGGAAACCGGCGATAAAGGAGAGAGCACGTGATCAGGATTGTGATTGCCGACGACCACGCCATCGTGCGGGAAGGACTCAAGCGCATCGTGTCATCGATTGCCGACATGGAAGTGGCCGGCGAGGCAGGCAATGGCACCGAAGTCATGCAGCGCGTACGCGAACTGGCGTTTGACGTGCTGGTGCTGGACCTGTCCATGCCCGGGCGCAGCGGCATGGAGCTGATCAAGCTGATCCGCAGTGAAAAGCCACAGCTGCGCATTCTGGTGCTCAGCATGCACCAGGAGTTGCAGTACGCAGTGCGCGCCATCAAGAACGGTGCCAGCGGTTACCTGACCAAGGAAAGCGCGCCCGCCCAGCTGGAGCAGGCCCTGCGCAAGGTGGCCTCGGGCGGCGCTTTCATCAGCGCCGAGGTGGCCGAGCAACTGGCGCTGGGTGCCATGCCCGGCAATCAGGCGGTTCCCCACGAAAGCCTGTCCAACCGCGAGTTCGAGGTGCTGCAGCTGCTGGTGGCCGGTGTGTCAATGACGGACATCGCCACCCAGCTGAACCTGTCGGTCAAAACCGTCAGCACACACAAGACCAACCTGATGCAGAAGATGGGCCTGCAAAACCAGAGCGAGCTGATCCGCTACGCGCTCAAGCACGGGTTGACCGAGCCGCTTGACCCCTGACCCTGGCCTGCGATTCCCCGGCGTTTGCTGGCCTGGAACCGCAAAAGTGCAGGGCGTTGACAAGGGTCAATACCACCCGCCGGGTGTCTGCCTACAGTCGAGCCATGCACACTCTGAAACGGGGCTGTCGTGGGCAATGAACTCAGACGCTTGCTGGTCCATGCGGACGCTTCGGCGCAGTTCGCCCAGCGCCTGGATTTCGCCTGCCGGCTGGCCGCCCAGCACGGCGCGGGCATCACTGCGCTCTATGCGTCACCCTCGACATTCGAGGCGCCTTCGGTGTCCCCAGGTCTGGAGGCCGCTCTGGCGCTGAAGCGCAAGAGCGCAGAAGACGCTGCGCTGGCCAAGGCCCGTGCCCTGTTCGAGCAATGCAAGCCGCCAGGGCTGCCTGCAGCGTGGGCAGAGGTTCGCGACTCTGCACTGGCCCCGGCCGTTGCCGAGCAGGCGCTCTATGCCGACCTGCTGGTGCTGGGCCAGCACGATGCGGGCGAGGGCAGAGCCAGCCGCCTGCCGATGGACTTTCCGGAAACCGTGATTGCGCTGAGCGGCAGGCCGGCGGTGGTGCTGCCCTACACCTCGGCCCGACCGGACCTGCCAGCCCATGTCGTGATCGCCTGGAAGCCCAACCGGGCCACTGCGCAGTCGGTGGCGACGGCGCTGCCCATCCTGCGCGATGCGCGCTCGGTCACCGTGCTGAGCTGGGGCGCTGCCGGCGTCACGGCAGACACTGACATGAGCATCGTCTCCTACCTCCAGGATCATGGCATTCAGGCGGAGTGGCAGCGTGAAAACCTGGAGCCGGACAACCTCGGTGAGGTACTCCTTTCCCGCGCCTTTGACCTGCATGCCGACCTGCTGGTGATGGGCTGTTACGGCCGGCCCCGGGCACACGAGTGGTTGTTGGGCGGCACTTCACGCACGGTGCTCGAGCGCATGACCCTGCCGGTTTTCATGGCGCATTGACCGCACATTCATCGGCCAACCGCTACCCCGGCAGGCACCCAGACTCGGAATATTCCGAGCCGGCGTCGGAGTGCCTGCGGCCGTAAACCAGCGTAATCCGAGCCGGGATTTCGGCAAAAGCCGATGTTCCGGAATCGCCGCTGGCGCGACAGTAGAGGCATGCAGCACAACGCTTCAGCCCGCCCGACCCCACCGGTCAACCCGCCTACCCAGGTCTTTCTTGCCGACGACTCGGCGCTGAGCCATCGCCGTGTGGCCGAAATGCTCACCGCCCAGGGCATGGTGATCGTGGGCCAGGCCGATACGCCGGAATCAGCTGCCTCGGGCATTCTGGCCACCCGGCCCGATGTGGTGGTTCTGGACGTGCAGCTTGGCCGGGGCACCGGCATGCAGGTCATGAAGTCCGTCCTCAAAGCCCGGCCGGACACCCCTTTCATCGTTCTGAGCCATCACGCCGAGACGGCTTTCCGCACACGCTATCTGGCCGAAGGCGCCACCCGCTTTCTTGACAAATGCAGCGAGTTCCATGAACTGGCCAACGCCGTGATCGGGCTTGTTCAGTCACGTCGCACCAGAACCCCCATTTCATCCCCTCAGACCCAGGAGTCATGATGTCCACTGTCCATTCAATCGCCCATTCAGCTGCCCCATCAGTTGTCCATTCAATTGCCCATGTCACCACTGCAGGCGCAGCAATGGCACCGCTGAAGACCCGCTGCTCTGACTGCAACCTGCGCGACATTTGCCTTCCGTGCGGCATGACGCCTGCCGATGTCGACGGCCTCGACGGCCTTCACTTCAACCGTGTGAAGGTCAAGGCCGGGCAGACGCTGTACCACGAGGGCCAGACATTCAAGAACATCTACGCGGTTCGCATGGGCACCTTCAAGTCCAGCCTGACGCTGGCCGACGGCCGGGAACAGGTGAGCGGCTTCCAGATGGCCGGCGAGCTGATGGGCCTGGACGGCATTGCCAACGGCGCGCATGCGAGTAACTCCACCGCGCTGGAAGACACCGAGGTCTGCGCGATTCCCTACGACCAGATCAGCCATCTCGCCGCCAGCAGTGCCGACCTGCAAATGGCCGTGGGCCGCTTGATGAGCCGCGAGATCGTCCGCGAGCACAGCCTGATGCTGCTGCTGGGCAGCATGAACGCCGAAGAGCGGCTGGCTGCCTTCCTGATCAACCTGTCACAGCGGCTCAAACTGCGCGGTTACTCCAGCAGCGAATTCCACCTGCGCATGTCGCGTGCCGAAATCGGCAGCTACCTCGGCATGAAGCTGGAAACCGTGAGCCGCGCGTTCTCCGCGTTCCAGCAGCAGGGCGTGCTGGAAGTGGACAAGCGCCACATCCGCATCACCGACATGGCTGCCCTCAAGCGGGTCATCGAGACACGCGTTCACTGAGTATCTGGTGCAGCGCCAGGGCGTGTTGCGGCGCGTGTTGCGTCGCTCGCGACTTGACTATTTGATTTCTGATTCCTCAGACTTTGATCCACGTCAACTCTTGCGGCGCGCCGCAGCGGCAGAGTAGAGGCATCCCATTCCCGAGGCAAGCCATGGCTGCAGTTCTACCCCGCGCACTCCAGCGTTTCGACGTTCCCGGTCCGCGCTACACGTCCTACCCGACGGCCGACCGGTTTGTCGAGGCCTTCACCGCCAGCGATCACATTCAGGCCCTGGACGAGCGGCGTTCGCGGGCCGAATCGTCCGCCGCGCCGCTGTCGCTGTATGTGCACATTCCGTTCTGCGAGTCCCTCTGCTACTACTGCGGATGCAACAAGATCATCACCAAGCAGCATGACCGGGCCACCAGCTATCTGGCGTATCTGGAGCGCGAGGTCGAGCTGTACACCGCGCATCTAGGCAGGGGCAGGGCGGTGAGCCAGCTGCATCTGGGGGGTGGCACGCCCACGTTTTTGTCCGATGCCGAGCTGAGCCGCTTGATGGAGATGCTCCGGAAAAATTTCGATATCGTTCCCGGCGCAGAGATGTCCATCGAAGTGGACCCGCGCACCGTCGACCCGAGCCGCCTCTCGGCCATGGACGCGCTGGGTTTCAACCGCCTCAGCTTTGGCGTGCAGGACTTTGACGCCGCCGTCCAGAAGGCAGTGCACCGCATCCAGCCCGCCGAGCAGGTGTTTGAACTGGTGTCATGGGCAAGGGCGCTAGGGTTCGAGTCCATCAATGTGGACCTGATCTACGGCCTGCCCAAACAGACGGCCGAGTCCTTTGCCCGCACCATCCGCCAGGTGCAGGAGCTCCGGCCCGACCGCATGGCGCTGTATGCCTATGCGCACCTGCCGGAGCGCTTCAAGCCCCAGCGCCACATCGCACTGGCCGACCTGCCCGGCGCCGCCGACAAGGCCACCATGCTGGCCGACGCAATGACCGGTTTTCAGGACACCGGTTACCGCTACATCGGCATGGACCATTTTGCGCTGGCCAACGATTCGCTGGCCGTGGCCAGCCGGGAAGGCCGTTTGCACCGCAACTTTCAGGGCTACAGCACGCAGCCCGACCGCGATCTGGTGGGCTTGGGAGTGTCATCCATAGGAGCCGTTGGCGCCACCTACAGCCAGAACGCCAAAACCCTGGAGGAATACCGCGACCTGCTCGATCAGGGGCGCTTTCCGGTCACGCGCGGCCTGGCGCTCAACCGCGACGACCTGGCCCGCCGGGCGGTGATCATGGCCATCATGTGCCAGGGGCAGGTGTGGTTCGAATCGGTGGAGCTGGCCTGGGTGCTGGACTTCAAGACCTATTTCGCACCTGAAATGGAGCGCCTGCGCGAGCTGGAAAACGACGGACTGGTCGTGCTGTCTGACAGCGGCATCGAGGTCACGCCAGAAGGCCGCTTTGTGCTGCGGGCCGTGGCCATGGTGTTTGACCGTTACCTGCAGACCGACCTCAACCGCAGCCGGTTCTCGCGAATCATCTGAATTCACTCGCCGCCTCACGTGTCTTACGCCCTCACCACCACCGCTTTGCTCATGGGCTTGGCTGGCGGCCCCCACTGCGCGGTGATGTGCGGCGCGGCCTGCGGCGGTTTTCGCCGTGCAAGCCCCGGAAGCACCGGGCTCGCGGCGCCGTCACCGCTGCTGTTTCAGGCCGGGCGACTGGTGGGTTATTCCGCTGCCGGTGCGGCAGCAGCTACCGCCGTGCAAAGCCTGGCGTGGATGACCGAGCAGGCCATCGTCTTCAAACCGGCGTGGGTACTGTTTCACCTGGCCGTGCTTGGCTGGGGCCTGATGCTGGTGGTCACCGCCACCCAGCCCGCCTGGGCCGACCGGGCAGGGCGCTCGGCGTGGTCGCGCGTGGGAGCTGTGGCCGCGTCCCGCGGCGGCATGTTCTCGGTCGGCGCCCTTTGGGCCTTCATGCCTTGCAGCCTGCTCTATTCCGCGCTGCTGGTCGCGTCACTCAGCGGTGGGGCGCTTGAAGGCGCGCTGGCAATGGCGGCTTTTGCGCTGGGCAGCGGCGTTTCGTTGCTGCTGGCGCCGCGCCTGCTGGCCGGTCTGCGGCAGGCCGGCAACAGGCTGAAAGACCAGTTGGGCGTGCGCCTGGCGGGCGGGGTGCTGATGCTGGCCGCCCTGTACGGCCTGTGGGGCGACACCATGCACCGCATTGCGCAGTGGTGTGGTCTGGCCTGATGGGTTCAGGGATGTCTGTCTGCGCTTTCTGCTTACACCCCGCGCCGATTTGCTACCCTCGGAGCAGAACACCGCAACCAAGGAACCACCGCCATGCGCACATCCCGACGATCAACCCTTTGTCTTGCCCTGCTGCTCAGTCTGTCTGGCGGCGTGCTTCAGGCGCAGCAAGCCACTTTTCAGGCTGCATCGCTCACGCCTGACGCAGCGCTGAAGGCCGCTCGTGCCGCGCTGGAGACTTGTCGCAAGAATGGTCATCAGGCCGCGGTGTCGGTCAATGACCGGGCTGGCAATTCGCTGGTCATGCTGCGCGACCGCTTCGCCGGGCCTCATACCGTCGAGACGGCCATCAACAAGGCCTACACGGCGGTCAGTTTCAAGCTCGACACCACCAGTTTTGCGCGGTCCACACAAGCCGGCGAGCCGGCATCCGGTATTCGGCACCTGCCTCGCGTCGTGGCGATTGGCGGGGGAATCCCCATCGAATCAGCGGGCTCCATCGTCGGCGCCATAGGGGTGTCGGGAGCACCAGGAGGCGATGCTGACGACGTGTGTGCCAAAGCGGGTATCGCCGCCATCCGCGATGACCTCGAGTTCTGAAGCGGCTTGATCAAAGGCGCCGCAACCTTCGTCGCAGCGCCCCCTTTACTTACAGCACTCTTTTGATGTCGGTGTAGTCCCCGCGGGCACGCAAAACGACCTTCACAGGTGATTTGCCCCGGTTGCGCCAGTACCAGCCGTGGTTGCCTGTGAACGCGGCCTCCAGCGTGCCTTCATCCGAGGCCACACCACGACCTTTTTCGTAGCTGATCGATTTGCCCGGTCCGTCACCGTGGGTGTCGAAATTGACCATGCCGCCCTCGACCACCCACTGGTATTGCGCCTTGGCGCCTTCGGCCATTTTCAGCTTGATCTCTGTGCCTTGCCCTGGTGCCAGGGTGAAGGGCATCTCATCGCGCCACGCCACCTGAGCCGCAGCCGGCTGGGCTGGCGCCGCTGGGGCAGGGGCCACAGCCGTGGGCGAGGGTGCAGTGCTGACGGTGGCGCCAGCCGCTTTTTCGGCAGCGGCCGGTGGGGTGGCGTTTGCGGTCGCGCCGACCGGTGCCCCGGTTTTTAAAGCCGCATCCACTGCGGCTTCTGCCGCAAGCCCTTGCTTGATGTTTCCCATCTCGGTCAGGCGCAGAACCTTGCCGATGCCGGTGGGGTCAACGCCATATTCAGCCGGGAGCACGACGACCACCAGAAGCACGACGGCCGAAACGGCCGCCAAAAGCGTGGAGCGCACCAGCTGCCTGGAAGAGGGCAGTTCGGCGCGCGAGGGGGTATCACTGTTGTACATGGTCAATATTCCTTCGGTGTTCACGACACAAAATAGCCGGTGAACTGCATGCCCACCAGAATGAAGCCCGCGCTCATCATGGCGACGTTGGCTGTGTAGGCGTTGCGGACAAAGCTCGGAGTGCGACGCCAGTAGCTCATGCCGATCAGGATGACGGCCAGGGCCAGCAGCTGTCCGATCTCAACACCCACGTTGAAGGCGAGCAGGTTGGGCACCAGTCCATCGGGCGAAATCTCGTACTCCTGAATCTTGGTGGCCAGACCGAAGCCGTGGAACAGGCCGAACACCAGGGTCGCGACCTTGGTGTTCGGCTGAAACCCGAGCCAGCGCTGGAAAGCACCGATGTTGTCCAGCGCCTTGTAGACGACGGACAGACCGATGATGGCGTCGATCAGGTAGCTGTTGATTCCCACGTTGAAGTAAACGCCGAGGATCATCGTGGTCGAATGACCCAGCGCAAACAGGCTCACGTAGATGGCGATGTGCTGGATCCGGTACAGAAAGAAGATCACGCCGAACAGGAACAGGATGTGGTCGTAGCCCGTCATCATGTGCTTGGCGCCCAGGTACATGAACGGGATCAGGTTGACGCCCGAGATTTCCTGGATGTAACCCTTGTCGCCCTCGGTCACGGCGTGGGCAAAGGCAGCTGCGCTGCCCAGGAGCAGGCAGATCAAGGCGACTGAAAGTAAAAGCAGACGGGATGGCCAGCTCGCCCATGGCGAACGTGGCAACCTGTCGTGGACAAGGCTGTGCATGAAGACTCCAGTAGTCTGAATCAATGGGAAGCGCTGCTTGACGCAGCGATTCCATGGGAGTTTGTGCCTCCGACCGAAGAGACAAGTGCGTCAAACAGGCTCACCATCAGAGCCATGCAATGCACGCCGCGCGCGGCGCGGGCAGGGCCTGTGTAGTTCATGAGTCGTGGGGGCATGAAAAGCGGTAGTGCGTGACTCTCGACCACGCGATTATAGTAACCTCCCCGAGGGGATATGAGGCACATGGAGAAATCAGGTCAGCCATGAAACAACCGCACACACATCAAACCCATCCGGCCATCATCAAGCGCCTTCGCCGGGCAGGCGGGCATCTGAGCAGCACCATCGACATGCTGGAGCACGGGCGCACCTGCCTGGATGTGGCGCAGCAGCTGCTGGCCGTGGAAAAAGCCGTTCAGCAAGCCAAGAAAGCCCTGATCCAGAGCCATCTGGATCATTGCCTCGAAGACCTGGTCGGGCCTCTTGATCCTGCCCGGCGCGATTCGCTGGACGAGTTCAGGGAAATCACACGCTACCTCTAAGGCTCAGGCGCCAGACTGCGTCCGAACAGGCCCTACCGGGAACCGACATGCTGGAGATACTTTCCCACCGCACCTACCGCAACCTGTTTGCCGCCCAGGTGATTGCCCTGATCGGCACCGGGCTGGCCACCGTAGCCTTGGGCTTGCTGGCGTTTGACCTCGCCGGTGACAACGCCGGCATGGTGCTGGGTACCGCGCTGGCGATCAAGATGATTGCCTACGTCGGCATCGCGCCGGTTGCCTCGGCGTTTGCCGAACGCCTTCCAAGGCGTACCCTGCTGGTCACCCTTGATCTGGTGAGGGCAGCCGTGGCACTGGCGCTGCCATTCGTCACGCACATCTGGCAGGTGTACCTGCTGATTTTTGCGCTACAGGCGGCGTCTGCAGCCTTCACGCCGACTTTTCAGGCCACCATTCCCGATGTGTTGCCGGATGAGAAGAACTACACCAAGGCCCTGTCACTCTCCCGCCTGGCCTACGACATGGAGAGCCTGGTCAGCCCCATGCTCGCAGCGGCGCTGCTGACGGTCATCGGTTTTCACGATCTGTTTGCTGGCACAGTGGTCGGGTTTCTAGCGTCGGCGGCGCTGGTCATGTCGGTCACCTTGCCTGCGCATCCCTCGCCGCAGCGTCGCGGCATCTACGACCGCACCACACGCGGGCTGCGCATCTACCTCGCCACGCCGCGCCTGCGCGGGCTGCTGGCTGTCAGTGCGGCGGTCGCAGCGGCAGGCGCCATGGTCTTTGTCAACACAGTCGTGATCATTCAGGGTGGCCTGGGCTTGAGCCAGAGCGCGGTCGCCCTGGTGTTGGCCAGCTTCGGGGCTGGCTCCATGGTGGCCGCGCTGATCCTGCCTCGCATGCTGGAGAAACTGGCGGACAGGGCGGTGATGCTTGGCGGAATTGCGGTGATGGTGGTGTGCCTGTTCAGCGGCGCTTTGGTGATCAGGCACGCATCGCTGATGGCTTTGGGGGCCTTGTGGTTCGTGATGGGGTTGGGGTATTCCACGGCCCAGACACCTTCGGGGCGCCTGCTGCGCCGGTCGTCTCATCCCGAGGACCGCCCGGCGCTTTTTGCGGCCCAGTTTGCGTTGTCTCACGCCTGCTGGCTGGTGTTCTACCCCTTGGCTGGCTGGCTGGGCACCCACTTTGGCATGACGGTGACGTTCATCACGCTGGGCTGCGCGGCGGCTGTGTCCGTGTGGGTGGCTTTCCTGGCGTGGCCGGCCCATGATCCGGAGGTGATCGAGCATGAACACCCTCGGCAGACGCTGCCCGACGGGCACACCCATGTTCAGGGCGCCACCCCCACCCCTGCCGGCGCACGGCACGCGCATCCTTTTGTGGTGGATGACCATCACCCCAGCTGGCCTGACCCGGTCAGGGAACGTTGAGCTGGCCGACCGGCTATGCGGCCACCACCGCCAATCAACTGAGAGCGACTGACTCCAGATAGCAGGGCAGGTGGCACGACCAGTGCAGCTCGCGCTCAATGCGCTGGCGCATGGCATCGGCCGCAGCGGGCTCGCCGTGGGTGATGAAGGTCTGCTTCGGCGCCGCCTTGAAACTGCGCAGCCAGCCCATGATTTCGGCCGCATCGGAGTGGGCTGACAGGTCGTCGAGCATCGCCACCTCGGCCCGTATCGGCACATCCTGCCCATGAATGCGTACCGTGGGCGCACCACCGGCAATCAGCGCGCCACGTGTGCCGCCCGGTTGAAAACCGGCCAGCAGGATGGTGTTTCGCTTGTCCGGCGCGAAGGCCTTGAGGTGGTGTACCACGCGCCCTCCAGTGGCCATGCCGCTGGCCGCGATGATGATCATCGGCCCGTGTTTGGCGTTGAGCAGCCGCGACTCCTCCGGTGTGCCGACGATATGGGCAGTGTGGGCCATGGCGTCGCTTTCGGCGGCACTCAGGCGCAATTCGTTGCGGTGCTTGACATACACCTGCGTGGCGTTGGCCGCCATGGGGCTGTTGAGGTAAATCGGCAGCTTGCGGTCAATCACGCCCTGGGCTTTCAGCACCTGGATGCAGTGCAGCAGGCTCTGCGCGCGCCCCACTGCAAACGCCGGAATGACCACCACACCGCCACGCTTGGCTGTGCGGTTGATCACCTGGCCCAGTGCAAGCAGCGGGTCAGAGTTCTTGTGCAACCGGTCGCCGTAGGTGGATTCCACCACCAGGTAGTCGGCGCCGTCCATCTGAGAGGGCGGTTTGAGCACGAGGTCGTTGGGCCGCCCAATATCGCCTGAAAACAGGATGGAGCGTGAGCCGTTGTCCAGCCTGACAAACGACGATCCCACCATGTGGCCGGAAGGCGCGAGGCTGGCGTTCAGTCCCGGCACCGGGTGCCAGCGGGCGCCCATCTCCACCGGATGCAGCAGTTTGAGGCAGCGCATGGCGTCTTCGCGGGTGTAAAGCGGCAGCGCGGGCGCGTGCTTCGAAAACCCGTGTCGATTGGCATATTCGGCTTCCTCTTCCTGAAGGTGGCCGGAGTCAGGCAACAGGATGCGGCACAAGTCCGCCGTGCCCGGTGTGCAAAAAACCTTGCCCTTGAAGCCTTGACGTGCCAGCAAGGGCAAATAGCCGCTGTGGTCGATGTGGGCGTGCGTGAGGATCACCGCATCAATACTGGCTGGGGTCACCGGCAGCGGCGCCCAGTTGCGCAGGCGCAGCGGCTTGTAGCCCTGAAACAAACCGCAATCGACCAGTACCGACTTATCGCCGTGCCGGACCAGATATTTCGAGCCAGTGACGGTATCAGTAGCTCCCAGAAATTGGATTTTCATGCCTCCAGCTTAGATGCGCCGCAGGCAGGCCTGTTTGATGTAGCGCAGACAGGGCGCATTTTGACTACCGTAAGGGTAATGGCTAGCGTATGCCGGGATCAAGGCATCAGCATGGCAGCTCCGTTGATTCGGCCGGACCATAAATCAGCCAGTGCCTCATTGGCGCGCTCCAGCGTGTAGGTGGCGGTTTCGACCCGAAGCGGCTGCGCGGCAACGAAATGCAGGAAGCGCGCCGCAGCGGCGCGCGTGAGGTCGGCGACCAATACCAGTTGCCGATCCTCCCAAAGCAGCCGGTACGCAAAGGACGGGATATCGCTCATGTGGATGCCACCGCAGACGACGCGTCCGGCCTTGCGTCGCTCGCTTTATGCGTTGCATCAAAGACCAGACGAACGGTCGGGTTCCTGAATTTTCTGTACGCCGGAGTTGATGCAAGTTAAGGACTGCGGCGCACCAACCCGTAAGAATGGCGTACACCCCAAGGAGAAGCCGTGATGCGCCACCCCACCGGTACACGCGATGGGCCTGCCATGGGTCCGTTGAAACGCTTTGCGTTAGCCGCCGCTTTCCTGCTGGCCTTGCATGGCGTACAGGCCCAGGATTCGCAGGCCGGATCGAACCTTGCCGCAGCTTTTCGCGCGGAAGTGGACCGGCGCCTGGAGGTGCCGGCTGCCGAGTTCGTCAATTACGCCAGGCTTGCCGAATCGGCGTTGGCGGAGGCCGGTATCGTGTTGAAGGGGCCACAGTACATCCTGGCAGTGGACCGCCATCCCTACGTCCAGGCCTCCTTCCTGCTGCTGCGGATGGCGGACGGCGAGTGGTCGGGCGTGGGGGCAACGCCCGTCTCAACCGGTATGCCCGGCAGCTTCGACCATTTCGAGACGCCGTTGGGTGTCTTCGCGCACAGCCTCGCCAACCCTGATTTCCGCGCCGAAGGCACATTGAATGCCAACGGCATACGCGGCTACGGGGCCAAGGGTATGCGGGTCTTCGATTTCGGCTGGCAGCGCGTGCCCAAGGGCTGGGGCGACGGCAAGGTCATGGAGATGCGCCTGCAGATGCATGCCACCGACCCGGGCGCGCTGGAGCAGCGGCTGGGCAGCGCACAGTCCAAGGGATGCATCCGCATTCCTGCCACATTGAATGCATTTCTGGACCGCAGAGGTATTCTGGACGCGGACTATCTGCAGTCTGTGCGCGAGGGCCGGCAGCTTTGGGTGTTGCGGCCGGATCGCCAGCCGGTTTCCGAGCCGGGACGCTACCTGGTGGTCGTTGAATCCAGGCGCGAGGACAGGCCGTTCTGGAGCCCGCTCCCCTTTCTGCCTCACCGCAAGGCCGCACCCGTGCCGTACAAATAGTTTCAAAACATGACTGGAGAAGCAGGCCCGTATCAGGCCATCGGGTTACGTTTAAGGCACGCGGGCGTGTACACGCATTCCGTCCCGTAGTTCCGCTGCTGGATAAAGCACGACTTCCTGGCCTTCGGCGAGACCCGCTTGCAGCCATGCATGGCCACCATTGCGTGCCCGCACATCCACCGCTCGCACACGAGCCCGCCGGCCCTCCACGACATAAACTGCCATTCCCCCAGAATGAGGAAATACGGCCCCCACCGGTACGATCAGCGCATCCGGAACACTGGTCGTAATGATGCGCACGTTGACGCGAAAGCCGTCACCGACGGCGCGCCAGGCCTCTCCTGCGTCCCGCACTTCAATCACGGCGTTGGCGCGCTGCTCCTCGATTCCGAGGGCAGACACCTTCGTGAATGCAGCCGGCTCCACCTTCTGGATACGTCCTTCGAACGAGGGACCGCCCCACTGGTCAATGACGACACGCGCTCCGTCGCGCACCTGAACAGCATCGGAGGTGAGGAGCTCGCTAACGACTTCGAGTTGAGTCGCATCCCCGATCTCCAGCAATGTCGTACCGGCTGGCAGTGTGGCCTCGCTGGGCTGGGTGACACGCAGTACCCGGCCGGAAACAGGGGCTCGCAGCACAAGGGGCCTGGCCCCACGTTCGGAGCCTGAAGGGGCCAGCGCTGCACGAGCGAAGTCCTGCTCGTGAGCCGCGGCCTTCTGTGCTGCAGTCGCAGCCTCCAGCGCGCGGCGGCTGGCCATGGTCGACAGGCGAGCGGTATCCAGCCGCGACTGTGAGATGAAGCCTGTCGCAGCGAGCTGTTCGTTGCGCTGCAGATCCAGGAGGTTTTCCTCCAGCGCCAGCGTGGTCTGTGCGGTGTGCGCTTTTGCGCGCGCCAGCGCCTCGTTGGCCACGCCTAATCGGGCCACAGCTTGCTGCATGGCGCGATCGTCAACCAGGGGAGACATCGCCGGGAGCAGTTCAGCTACCACATCGCCCTGACGCACGGCATCACCTGCGCGCAACGTAATCCGGGTCAGTCTGGCAGCCAGCGGTGCCGACACGGCATAGCGGTCTTTCAGCCGTGTACGACCGTCTTCCTCCACGGCCTGCTCGAATAGCCCGGTACGTACCCGCGCTGTCTCAACCTCTACCGGGCGCGGGGCGAACGCCCACACCAGAACTGCGACTGTGGCAAGCAGGCCAGTTGCAGACAGCAGGTATCGTCGGGTGTTCATGGGCTTTGCCTTCTGCTGCGGCATCCCCGGGAAGTCATCAACGCAGAGGGCTGAATCAGCCAGAGCGCATTAGTGGACGCCACCGTTCGGCAGGGGCGGGCGCACGCGCCGATCTCCAAGGGTATTTCCTCTTCGCGGCGCATCCCGACGCGCGCGCGGGAAGGGAATGGCCCGTCGACTGGCCGACTGGTTGAGCAGCACTCGCCCTCATGGAGAGCAAGGTGTGAGCATTCAGGCATAAGTGTGATCCGGGTCGAAGGCATTGCATTTGTGGAGATCGTGTTCCTGCATGTGCTATTCCCGCGTCTTTAGCGCGGCCACCATGTCCAGCGCATCGATTCGCCTGCGCACCACGAGGGCGCTGGCAACGCCTGCAACCACCACACACAGCGCAGCCCATGCATAAGTACGGGGCCTGATCAGCACGGGAAAATAGAACTGGTCTGAGCGCATCAGCTCGACGATGCCATGCGTCAGGACCCAGCCCAATGCCATGCCAAGCGGCAAGGCAACGGCGATACCCAGGGCCAGCTCACCCAGCAGTAGCATGGAGACTTCGGCACGCGTGAACCCGAGTACACGCAGGCTCGCGAGCTCCCAGGTCCGCTCGGAAAGAGCGATCCGCGCGTTGTTGTAGACCACACCGACAGCGATCACCGCGGCGAAAGCGGTAAGCACGCTGCTCATGATCAGGATGTTGCGTGTCGTTACCTCGCGCATGTTGCGTAGCATCGTGGCCTTGCTGAACGACCCGGCAATCCGCGGCATGGCTTGCGTGGCCTGCAATACTGCCGGCGCGGCGCCGCGCTCGACATACAGGCCGAACGACGACACAACATCGCCTTCGCCAAGCAGCCGGTTCAGCGCCCGGCGGTCCATATAGGCGTTCAGGCCCATCATGTCGCGCACGAGGCGGGTGACTTTGACCACCCTGACCTGACGGCGACCCTCCCGAACCTCGACCGTCACCGGATCTCCCACACGCAGGCCCAGTTTGGCGGCAAGCCGGTCGCTCATCAAGAGACCCTCCGGCGCCGGCACCACCTCATGCTGCTCCACATTGATGACGCGGCGCAGCGAGGGAGGTTGTGCGTAGCCCTGGATGACTCCGGTCTCATGGCGCTGGCCGTTCACAAAACGCACAGGTGCACTGCGGCCTGCTTCAACCTGAAGTACGCCCGGCAGCCGTGCCAGCAGCCGCGCCGCTCCAGCGTCCACGGGCTCAACCGTCCATACCGCGACGTCGGCGCGCATGGCGAGAGTGAATGATGTGTCCACAATCACGTCCATGGCGTCGCGGAAGAAATTGCCCGTGATGACGATGGCCACAGCTGCCGCCACGCCGCCGGTGGTCACGGCTGCCCGTAGCGGCCGGCGCTCGATGTTGCGCAAAATCATGAGTAATGCCGCGCCAGTGCGAATATGTGGCAATCGTTCCAGCAACGAACGCCGATAGCGGCCGGGCGCGGGTGGTTGCATGGCCTCAGCGGGTGCCAGACGCACTGTCGCTGCAATGGCGGTGAGTGTGCCCAGAGCAGCTGTCACCGACACAATCACGAGACTCACCAGCACCAGCGGAGCACGCACCACGTGATCGAAGCTGGGAAAATGAAAGGTCTGCATATACAGCCCGGTCAGCAGTATCCCCAGCAATTTACCGACTGCCAGACCTGCCAACCACCCGCCGCCGATCATGGGCGCCATGAGCTTGAGGTAGTGCATCGCGATGCTGCGGTTGTGATAGCCCAATGCCTTGAGTGCCGCAACCTGCTCGCGCTGGGTTGTCACCAGGCGCGCTGCCACCACATGCAGCAGGAATGCCGCCACGGCGAGAAAGATCAGCGGCAGCACCGTTCCGAGAATGCGCTGTTCATGAATCTCGTTGTCCAGCATGGCATGGGAGATCTGCTCGGCGCGTCCGTATGCTGGCCGCCCTCCGTGGCCTGAAACCAGTGCGTCTACCGCCTCGGCCACCGCCCGTTCGGAAGTCCGGGGTGCAAGCTTCAGCGCCACATGGTTGAAGGCACCCCTCATGTCCATCGCAGCAGCCAACTCATCCTTGTCTACCCAGAACACGCCAAAAGTACGCAAGTCGGGCATACCCCACAGGCCGGCAAAGATGTACTCTGGCGACAAGGCGATGCCGGTGATTCGCAGAACCCGCTGCTTCCCGTTCACAAGCGCCATGACCTGGGAGCCCGGTTGAAGGTGGTGCGCCAAAGCGAAGCCACGGGAAACAGCTGCCTCCAGAGCCCCCCCGCGCGATCCCGGCCCGGGCAATCGGCCTGAATGCAGCGTCACGAGATTGAGCCTCGGCGGCGAACCGGCATCTACCCCGATGAGTTGGCCGATAACCGGCTCGGCGTTACCTGGTACCGAAATACGGGCGGCCGCCTCCACTGTGGTCTGGACGTCGACCACGCCTTTGACCCGCGCCAGCCGAAACGCCAGCTCTTGTGGGGCCCGTCGAACGACAGCGAAAACATCGGCGAAATGGCCATCGGCGTAGAACCGCTCGCGGGCGAGGGACAAGGTATCGACCGCAGAAAGACAGGCAATGAAGCCCCCAATGCCGCTGGCAACGACCAGCGCAATCGTCACGGCCTGACTCCACAGCAGGTGCAGGTCGCGAAATACCTTGCGGTCAAGCGCCTTCATGGCGCTACCACGACAGTTCTGCCGGCGTCAGCTTGCGGGTTGGTGTCTCGATGCCTGAGACCCGACCATCCACAAGACGCACTACGCGATCAGCCATGCCGGCAATGGCTGCGTTATGGGTGATCACAATCGCTGTGGTACCCAAATCCGAGTTGATATGCGCGATCACATCCAGAACGAGCTTGCCGGTTGCATAGTCCAGCGCACCGGTCGGCTCGTCACACAGCAGCAGGCGTGGCCGTTTGACAATGGCGCGTGCGATCGCAACCCGCTGCTGCTCGCCACCCGAAAGCTGTGAGGGGAAGTGATCAAGGCGGTGGGAGAGGGCTACCAGGGAAAGCGCTTCGTCCACGGGCATCGGATCCTCGGCGATATCAGTCACCAGTTCGACGTTCTCGCGAACCGTCAGGCTCGGGATCAGGTTGTAAAACTGGAAGACAAATCCGACATTCTTTCGCCTGTAGCTGGTGAGCGCCGCATCGCCAGCGGCAGTGAGAGCATGTCCGTCAAATTCGAGTTCACCACTGGTAGGAACATCCAGTCCCCCGATGATGTTCAGGAGCGTCGATTTGCCGCTGCCCGATGCGCCCAGCAGCACAATGAACTCACCCGACCCGACGTCCAGGTTGATGTCGCGCAGCGCATGAACGGCCGTCTCCCCGGAGCCGTAGGTCTTGCATAGCTGGCGCACAACGAGTACCGGTGGGCCGTGCATCGGTCAATCCCTATTGGTCTGATGGCTCACGCGGCAACGGGCGTTGCAAGCAAGGCCAGGTGGAGTCCCGGTCCGGGAATGAATTCAGGAGGGCCATGAAGCCAGCCTCAATGGTGAAAGCGGTGTCGGGGCCGCGATTTCCTCCTGCTCCAGCACTTGCAGCCTGGCTAGGGTAACAAGGAAGCGCAAGACAAGGGGATTTCGCCTTTGCCATCCACTTTAGGCCGCTTGTTCCTGATGGACATTGACCTCCATCAAGGGCATCAAGTTGAGCATGCGTCAGCAGCGAGGAAACCCTAGCACCTTGGCGCCTCGTGCGCTGGCGCGGGGTAGCCGACTGTCTGGGACAACAAGACGTGCTGGTCGTGCGTCAGTCCTAGCGCGTCGGCGATCGCCGCGCGATCTATCCAGGCCCTGATCACCGTGGCCAAGCCGCTGCTGGCTGAGTAAAGATACACGTTCTGTGCGATGGCACCTGCAGCGACATGGGCGTAGGCGCCACGACGGCCTGCAGGTACAAAGCCCATGCGCGCATGATTTGCAACGTAGATCAGGTCAAGGGGCGCATCGTCCACGAAATCCTGGTAGCCGGTAACCCGTCTCAGGTCCGCGCCGACCACAAGGCACAACTCCTGACTGGCAGCGTGGTACTGGTAGGCGCCTGCGGGCAGCGCTACAAAAATATCAATCTCGTGTGCACTGAGGGCAGACGGAGATGTGCGTCCACCGTCGGCGCGGTTGACGCCGCTGGCAGCCCAGAGCAGATCGGTCAGTATGGCCAGAGGCAGTGCCTCGGGCTGGTACTCCCTGTGTGACCGACGCGCAGCAAATGCCTCCATCAATGGCAGGCCACCCTGCCTGTTGGGCGGGGGCAGGGGGATCGTTTTGGCCGCGTCACCCGTCGCTGGCCGAGGGCGTAGTTTTCCCATCACGCCGAGCGCCAGTTTGCTGATTGTGGTCATGCTGTTTCTCCCTTTCGTGTTGCTGTACCTTCCGCTTTCTGGAACGCCAGACATCGCGGGGGTGCCTGCATGCAGTCGCGCGCGGCACGGGCCAGCTGGGGGACCGTGCGAATAACATTGGAAGCGTGCGTGACCGTGTCACAGCTGATTACGCGCGACGCACCAGACTCAAGCAGGCGCCGCTCAACTTGCTCGTCAAACAGGGCGTGCACGGCAATGCAGACGGGGGCACCACGCCCCGTCTGCGTGAGAAGCTGCGCGGCGGCCAGCATTGTTTCTCCGGTAGAAATAATGTCGTCCAGCAATACGGGTGTGCGCTCCGACCAACGCTCGTCACTGGCCAGATGAACACCCACGTTCCGGTCCCCGCGCCGTGTTTTCGCCAGAACTGTCCAGGGGGCGCCGACCAGACGCGCCACTTCAGCCACCCATTGGGAACTTTCCTCGTCGGGCCCTATGAGCCAGGGCAACGTCACGTTGGCGAGCAACCAGTTGGCAATCAGGGCGGCCGAAGGGACGACCCGCGTCGGGATGGCATAGATCTCGCCCAGGTCGTGCACGCGGTGCAGATGTGGATCCACCGTCACCAGGAAATCCAGTGATGCGGACAGCAGCCGCGCGTAACTGCGCGAGGTGATGGCCTCGCCTGGCCGGAAGCGCTGGTCCTGCCGCATATAGGCCAAATAAGGCGCAATCAGCCCGACCTGTAAGGCACCCAGCTCGCGCGCAGCATCGGCTGCAAAAATCAGGGGCAGGGTTTTTTCATCGGGCTGATTAAGACTTCCGGCGAGCATGATGCAACGTCCCTCGACTGTGGCGTCGATCCGAACGCCAGTCTCGCCATCCGGAAATGTGTGCAAAGCCAACTCACACCAACTGCAACGGAGGCAGCGTGCCAGCGCCTCTGCCAGTGTTTTACCGCCCGGCAGGGCGATAACCAGGATCGGTTGGCACTTCATCGCGCATCCTCCATCACATGCACCGCCTCGGCCTGGGCCGTGGCGTATTCCATCGCGTAGGCCAGCTCGCCGGGTGACGCCGCATGGAGCATGAACAAGGGTTGGCCGCGCTCCACAACTGAGCCCAGCTGCACATGCATGTCAATCCCTGCACATGGCGAGGTGGGCGCCCCCGCGAGTTTGGCGATCCGGGCGAGGCGTCGGTTGTCTATCGCGATGACCGTACCTGCGCGTGGGGAGGGCATGGGCTGCTGATAGGGTGCGGTCGGCGGCATGCGCAGGCCGCCCTGGGCTTCGCAAATCTCCTGGAATTTCTTCCACGCCCGTCCATCCTGAAGTACGGCAGTGGCCAGCGCCAGACCGCCATGCGCCGGAGCAGCGCCGCCCAGCTCAAGAATTTGTCCGGCCAGTTGCAAGGAGCGCTGCGCGAGATCGTCTGGCGCCGAGGCCTCGCGCTGCAGTACGGCCAACACGTCGCGCGCTTCCAGGGCTGGACCGATTCCGCGGCCCACAGGTCCGAGGCCATCGGTCTTCGCCACGTGTACTTTCAGGCCCAGAGCGTGACCCACCTGTTCCAGCAGTCGCGCCAGTTGACTGGCGGCCTCTGCGCTGCGTACTTTCGCGGTCAGCCCTACGGGCATGTCGATCAACACATGCGTGGCGCCAGCGGCGGCTTTCTTCGAGATGATGGAAGCCACCAGCTGTCCCTGGCTGTCGATGTCCAAGGGGCGCTCCACACGAATGAGGACATCGTCTGCAGGGCTGAGCCGCACGGCGCCACCCCAGACAATGCAGCCCCCTGTTTTCTCGACCACGCTTTGTATCTTTGGCATGGGGAGGTCCACCGGCGCCAGCGTCTCCATCGTGTCGGCGGTTCCTGCTGGGGAGGTGATGGCCCGCGACGAGGTCTTGGGCATTCGCAAGCCACAGGCCGCGATGATGGGCACGATGATCATGGTGGTTCGGTTGCCGGGCAGGCCGCCCACGCCGTGTTTGTCCATCACCAAACCGTCGCCCCATTGCATGCGGTCGCCAGCATTGACCATCGCCCGGGTGAGCGCGATGGTTTCGTCCAGGTCCAGATGGTCCCCCGCACAGGCCGTCACGAACGCTGCCAGTTGGAGGTCTGAATACCGGCCAGCCGCCACGTCTGCAATGATCGCGTCGGCCGCGGTCTGGCTGAGTTTCCGTCCGTAGACCTTGGCGCGCACATGACCGAGGGAATCAAGGGGCACGGGGTGGCGCAGCGACACTTCCGCCCCTGGCCGGGCTTTCAGAAGCCGCCATGCCGCCTCGGAAAGGCCGGCTTCTTCGGGAGACAGGAAATCACCACTGACCACGTTCAGCGTGGCAACCACGGTTTGCCCGTCCAGGCTCAACTCGACCCGAGACCGTGCTTCAAAACCTTCGGCGTTGCAGATCGGGCAGTCCCGATGCATGTAGAGCACCGGTTCCTGATACGTGTCGATGCCCAGCCGGCGCAAACGGAGCCGGTTGGTGGTAAAGGCTCGTGATGTTTCTTGCATGGCGGTTTGACGCCACCACTGTAGGCGCGACACGCCGGCTTGGCATTGATAAAACGCACAGGTTGGTCGCAGACGCTCACGTCAGGGGCTGTGAACTTCAATCGCCACGAAACTTCAACCGTCAGGATCAGTGGGTGATGTGCCAAGTCCGGGCAGTTGCTGTTCGCACAGAATCACTACTTAACATAATATACATCGTAGAACATCAACGGGAGATCAAGAAGGGGCCTTCAGACCCCGCCAAAACCGCGCCCGATCGCTCTACCACTGGCCCGCCGGCCGCTTGGCCCTTATGGCGGCGGCAATAGCGTTGGCCACAGATTCCCGGTTGGCGCGCTGCGCGAACTGGATGGCCGTGAGGCCTTGTTCGTTCTTGAGTTGCGGGTCGGCGCCTTCTTCAATCAGCAGCGTCACAGCCTCGGCCGTGCCGTACATGGCCGCCATCATCAGCGGCGTGGTCTTGTTGGGCGACTCGGCGTCAATGTAGGCATGGTTTTCCAGCAGCAGCCTGATGATGGACAGATTGCCGGCACTGGCTGCGTAATGCAGCGGTGTCCAGCCCGTCTTGTTCACGTCAGCGCCCCGGTCGATGAGCTTTTTGGCAACGGCCTCGTGGCCCTTGATGGCCGCGATCATCAGCGGGCTTTCACCGCTGCGGTTGAGTACGTTGACGTCGGTCTTGGGCCAGTCCACCAGCACCTGGGCGGCCGCCAGGGAAGGCTCCGTCAATGCCTCAAACAGGCCTTGCTGGCCGTTGGGACCCATGGTGTTGGGGTCAAATCCGCGCGCCAGCAGGGCGCTGATGGGCCTTGGCTCGTCGCGCTTGATGGCGGTAAAGAAGTCCTCATAGGAACCTGCAAACGCATAATTAAATCCTGATAGAACAACAAGATATATTGAATATCTAAAGTAATTTATGAGGTATTTTGAGCGGCTTGGGGTCATGCAAGAACCTCCTTGAACAGATGCTCAAAGTTGCGACTGGTGGCTTCGGCAATCTTCGCGACCGGTTGTTCCTTCAGCTCGGCGATCTGCTTGGCCACGAAGGGCACGTACGACGGATTGTTGGTCTTGCCGCGGTAAGGCATGGGAGCCAGATAGGGGCTATCGGTTTCAATCAGCATGCGGTCCAGCGGCACAAAGCGCGCCACTTCGCGCAAGTCAGCTGCGTTCTTGAAGGTCAGAATGCCGGAAAACGAGATGTAAAAGCCGAGGTCCAGCGCCGCACGGGCCACCGCCTCGGTCTCGGTGAAGCAGTGAAACACGCCGCGCGCCCTGGGCAGGTCGCCGCCCTCACCCTCTTCCCTGAGGATGGCCAGGGTGTCTTCAGACGCACTGCGGGTGTGGATCACCAGCGGCTTGTCACTCGCCCTTGCCGCCCGGATGTGCACGCGAAACCGTTCGCGCTGCCATTCCATATCGGCCACGGTGCGTTCGCCCAGACGGTAGTAGTCGAGGCCGGTTTCGCCAATGCCCACCACCCGCGGCCGGGCAGCGCGCTGCAGCAGGTCGTCGACGGTTGGCTCCTGCACGTCCTCGTTGTCCGGGTGCACGCCGACGGTGGACCAGAAGTTGTCATAGGTGGTGGCGAGCCCGTGAACGGTGTCGAACTCTTCCAGCGTGGTGCAGATGCACAGGGCGCGATCCACCTGGGCCGCCGCCATGGCGCTACGGATTTCAGGCAACTGGGCCTGCAGTTCGAGGAAGCTCAGGTGGCAATGGGAGTCGGTGAACATGCAGTCAGAAGGTTGTCATTGGAAAAAGAAAGTGTGCGGATCCGTCCGCAGCGGGCAGACGCCCTTCATCAGCAGCCACAGGAAACCCTGAGGCCCTAGATGGTTTGCGTCGGGCGCTCGGATGCCAGGTGAGCACCCAAAATTTCTTCGATCTTGAGCTTGAGCAGCCGCGATTTCTCGTCTGACGGGAAACGCACGCCGACCCCCTGGGTGCGGTTGCCCGCCGCACGGGCCGGGGTGACCCAGGCGACCTTGCCAGCCACCGGATAGCGCTGGATGTCGTCCGGCAGGGTCAGCAGCACATAGATGTCGTCGCCCAGCTGGTAGTCGCGCACCGTGGGAATGAACATCCCGCCTTCCTTGAACAGCGGGATGTAGGCCGCATAGAGCGCGGCTTTTTCCTTGATGGCCAGCTGCACCACGCTGGGCCGCGCGGCGCTGGCGGAATTACCTGCCGGAGGGATTGTGCTCATGCCGCTAGTTTATCGGTTTGACCGTTCGTGTCACGCCCGCAGCGCCATTTGGGCCCGGCTGACGAGGGATTCCAGCATCAAGCCGGGGTTGTAGGGGTGCTCGACAGTGCGGGCCAGCGCACTCAGCTCGCGCGACCAACTCACCAGCGGGTAAAGCGAAGGCGCGTCACCTGACCTAGCCGCTTTGTCGCGGACCGGCAGATCCTGTGGTCGGAAAAACCGGGGGGCGGCACCCACGCGCACAGCCAGCATGTCGTGGCACAGCTTTTGAAGCGCATCGACGATTTGCGCCGGTGCCCAGTCAGCCAGCACCGCGATATCGCCACGCGCCACCGCCTGCGGCAAGGCCTGCCATTGGCTGGCGGCATCAGCGGCCGGCGTGGCTTGCGCCCAGGCCAGCGCATCGGCCGGGCGCCCCCCTGAGGCGGTCAGCAAGGTCTGCAAATCAGCCGCCTGCGGCGCTTTGGCCTGCTTACTGTTGCCAGAATCCCCGTCGATCTGCGACGTTTCGCGGGCCAGCCAATCGAGCGCCTGCGACGCATCGGGCCAGGCCAGTGTGTGGGTCTGGCAGCGGCTGCGGATGGTCGGCAGCAGCTGATGCGCGGCCTCGGTGGCCAGAATGAAGCGGACCTCACCGGGCGGCTCTTCCAGTGTTTTGAGCAGGGTGTTGGCGGTGATGTGATTCATGCGCTCGGCCGGGAACACCAGCACGACCTTGGTGCTGCCCCGTGAGCGGGTGAACTGGGTGAACGACACCGCCTCGCGCGCGGCATCGACCTTGATTTCCTTGCTGGGCTTGCGCTTTTTGCTGTCGAGGTCGTCCTGCGTTTTTTCGTCCAGCGGCCAGCCCAGCGCCAGGCTGAGGGTCTCTGGCATCAGCATGCAGAGGTCGGCATGGGTGTGCACATCCACCGCGTGGCAGCTGCCGCAATGGCCGCAGGCGCCCTGCGGCGTGGGCTGCTCGCACAGCCAAGCCCGCGCCAGTGCCAGCGCCAGCTCGAACTGGCCCAGCCCGGAGGGCCCGGTCAGCAGCCAGGCGTGGCCGCGCTGCTGCAGCAGGTGTTCCAGCTGGGTCTGAAGCCATGGCGCCAGCGGACGGGTCTGCGGAGCGTCGTTCATGCGCCCCCTTTGCCCACCGCCTGCAACCAGCCTTTGGTCTCAAACACCTGGCGCACCGCCAGCCACACAGCCTCCCGGCTCTGGGCGGCATCAATTCGCGCAAAGCGCTCCGGATGGCCTTGCTGGCGGTCGGCATAGCCTTGGGCCACACGGCGAAAAAACTCAACCGGCTGCGCCTCAAACTTGTCGGGCAGGCGGGCATCGGCCAGACGGACGGCGGCTTCTTCGGGCGGCAGGTCAAACCACACGGTGAGGTGCGGCTCGATCACGGTATCCACTTCGGGCCGCATGGGGTGATTGCCCGCCGGGTCGCCCAGCAGGCCTTCGTCGGACTGCACCCATTGCTCCAGCGTCGCGAGCACATTCAGGTCGAAGCCGCGCCCTCCACCCTGGTAGGCAAAAGTGGCGTCGGTGAAGCGGTCGCACAGCACCACCTCGCCGCGCAGCAGGGCGGGCACGATGACGTTGACCACATGATCACGCCGGGCGGCGAATACCAGAAGTGATTCCGTCAGTGGGTCCATCGCATCATTGAGCACCAGCGCACGCAGCTTCTCGGCCAGTGGCGTACCGCCTGGCTCGCGGGTCAGGGTCACCACCCGGCCTTCCGTGCGGAAGGCATCGGCCAGACCTGCGATGTGGGTGGACTTGCCCGCGCCGTCGATGCCTTCAAAGCTGATGAACAGCCCAGTGCGGTCTTTAGTCATCATTTTGGGCAGCCTCGACAGGCCCCTCCAGTCAAGCCGGTGCCGCGGGACTGGCTTTGCCAGACCGCAGGCGCAGTGGCCCCCTCGGGGGGCAGCGCATTACACGAAGTGAAAAGCGTGGGGGTCATGTTTTCAACGCTGGTACTTGTTCACCGCGCGGTTGTGCTCGTCCAGCGTTTCGCTGAAGTAGCTGCCGCCACTGCCATCGCCCAGCGACACAAAGTACAGCGCCTTGGTCGTAGCGGGCTGCACCGCCGCCAGCAGCGAGGCGCGGCCGGGCATGGCAATCGGCGTGGGCGGCAGGCCGCCTCGGGTGTAGGTGTTGTAGGGGGTGTCGGTCTGCAGATCGCGCCGGCGCAGATTGCCGTCGAAGCGCTCGCCCATGCCGTAAATCACGGTCGGGTCGGTCTGCAGCAGCATGCCGATGCGCAGCCGGTTCACAAACACACCACCAATCTGGGGCCGGTCGGCGGGCTTGCCGGTTTCCTTTTCAATGATGCTGGCCAGAATCAGCGCCTCGTCGGGTGATTTGAGCGGTGTGTCGGGCTGGCGCTGCGCCCAGGCAGCGGCCAGCCGTTTGTCCATGGCACGGGCGGCACGTTTGAGCACCGCCAGATCGCTGGAGCCCTTGGCGTAAGTGTAGGTGTCGGGGAAAAACCGCCCTTCGGGGTGCACGCCGGGTTTACCCAGCTTGTCCATGATGGCCGTAGCCGGAAGGCCGGCGGTGTCTGGTGTCAGTTGCTCGGCCTTTTGCAGTGCCGCGCGGACCTGGGTGAAAGTCCAGCCTTCCACCAGCGTGACGCTCTTGAGGGCTTCCTCGCCACGCACCAGCATGCTCAGCAACTTGCGCGGCGTGGTGCCCGGAGTGATTTCGTAGCTGCCCGCCTTGATCATGCGGGCCTGTCCGGAGAGGCGAAACCAGGCATGCAACAGCAGCGAAGGGGTGTTCACGCCGCTTCGTGCCACCGCATCGGCCACACCGCTGGCGGGGGTACCGGGCTCGATTTCCAGGTCCACCACCGTGCTGCCGGGCGGGGTCTGCAGGCTCAGCGGCTCGTGCAGCCACCACAGCGCCGCGCCAAACAGCACCAGCGCACCGACAAAAATCAGACCCAGAAGACTTGCAAAGACACGACGCACGACCCAGATACCTCTTTCAGGGCAACGCCCCGTGTATCGACAGATGATAATTCAGCCCTCCTGCTGCACGAACCTTGTCTTAACGCCTCGTCACCTTTGCCTTGTCACATTTGATTGACCCCATGAACGCCCCAGCCCAGTCATCCCATTTGGACACTCCCCACAACCTGTCTGGCCTGACCGCGCTCACGCACCTGGGCGTGATCCGGGTAGCCGGTGCCGACGCGGTGCCCTTTCTGCAGGGCCAACTCACGCAGGACGTGGCGCTGATGCCCCACTCACAGGCGCGGCTGGCTGGCTTTTGCAATGCCAAGGGCCGGCTGCAGGCCAGCTTCATCATGCTCAAACACGGCGCCGAAGACGTGCTGCTGATCTGCAGCCGCGACCTGCTGCCCACCACGCTCAAGCGGCTGTCGATGTTTGTGCTGCGTGCCAAGGCCAAACTCACGGACGCGACGGCCGAAGTCATGCTTTATGGCGCTGCAGGTGCAGCCGCCGAGGCGCTTGCCGGGAACACTGCCACGCCCTGGACCCGCGCCGACGTAAGTGAAGCCAGTGTGATCACCCTGCCCACGGCCGCTGGCGTGCCGCGCGCGCTCTGGCTGGCGCCGTCTGGAACCGCACTGCCTGCCGCTGTTGGCGAACTCGGCCTGGGCGCCTGGCAATGGCTGGAAGTGCAGTCCGGCATCGCCATGGTGACGCAGCCGGTGTTCGAAGCCTTTGTGCCGCAAATGCTCAATTACGAGTCCATCGGCGGCGTGAGCTTCAAGAAGGGGTGCTACCCCGGCCAGGAAGTGGTGGCGCGCAGCCAGTTTCGCGGCACGCTGAAGCGCCGGGCGTATGTGGCGCACACCGCGGCTGAGCCGGTGGTGGGGCAGGAAGTATTCCACTCCAGCGATGCCGAGCAGCCCTGCGGTCTGGTGGCATCCGCTGCGGCACATCCTTCCGGCGGTTTTGATGCGATTGTGTCAATGCAGACGTCTGCGGCAGCCGATGGCAGCCTGACGCTGGGCAGCGCATCTGGCGCAGCCCTGACCCTGCTGCCCCTGCCCTATGCGCTGCTCGAAGACATCTGAGGCCCTACGGTCGCAGCTTGCGAACTGAGCTGATTCGCCATGTGCCTGATCGCCTTTGCCATCGGCGCCTCTGAACGATGGCCGCTGGTGATTGCCGGCAACCGCGACGAGTTTCTGGATCGCCCCACGCTGCCGCTGGCTCGCTGGCGTGCCGAGGGTGCACCGGAAATCATCTCTGGCCGCGACTTGCGGGCCGGTGGGACCTGGATGGGCCTGACGCCCGGTGGCCGGGTGGCTTTTCTCACCAATGTGCGTGAGAGTTCCTCCGCCGATATGCCCACGCCTCCGCGCTCCCGGGGTGCGCTGGTGACTCGGTGGCTGGGCCACGCGGGCCATGGCGACGACTTTGCGGCTGAAATCTCAGTAGAAGCCTCGGAGTACGGTGGCTTCAATTTGGTGGCGGGCGATCTTCAAACCGGCCAGTGGGTCTGGATGACCAATCGCGCCAATGATGGCGGTGGGTTGCATCTGCAGCCCCTGAGGCCTGGCGTCTATGGTTTGTCCAACGCCGCGCTCGATACGCCCTGGCCCAAAACCATGGCCCTCCGGTCGGTGTTGGAGCGCGCTTTGGCTGACGACACGACGGCCGATCTGGAGGCCCCACTCTGGTCGGCGCTGGCCAGCCGCACCCGCGCACCGCGCGAGCAGCTGCCCGCTACCGGCGTTCCGCTGCATTTTGAAGAGGCGCTGTCCAGCGCCTTTGTGGAGTTTCCCGAGCATGGCTACGGCACGCGTTGCAGCACGTTGATCGTGGCAAGCGAAGGAACTGCAGACAGCGCCAAGAGCTCATGGGCCATCGACATCAAGGAACGGGCGTACCGTCATGGCGGAAATGTTCCCGCCAATACCGAAGTCGGCTTGGGCTTTTCGGTGCCCTTGAGCAGGTGATTGATGAAGGCGGGTGACGTCAAAGCGCCCTGAACATTTCGACATGGGTAATGCCGACCTCGTCAAACGGCTCGCCCCGCACCACAAATCCCTGCTGGCGGTAAAAGCCTTCGGCGCTGCGCTGGGCATGCAGAAGCACTTCGCGGTCGCCGCGCCGGGCAGCGGCATCCACCAGCGCTGACAGCACCTGCTGGCCCAGACCCGCACCGCGCAGCACCCGGTGCACGGCCATACGGCCGATCTTTCCAACCCCGTCTGCATACCGCGTGAGCCGGCCCGTCGCCACGCATTGCCCAAGGGCGTTGACCGCAATCGCGTGCAGCGCGGTGGCGTCGGCATCGTCCCATTCCATCGCCAGAGGGATACCCTGCTCTTCCACAAACACCGCCTGGCGCACGCTGCGTGCCTGTTCAGCCACCGTGTCCCAGCCCGCGGTTTGCACGCTGACTGCGGGCTGCCCGGCCTCGTAGGCTGCGAGCAGCTCGCGCAGTGGCGCAGGCACCGGTCGAGAGGTCTGCGTGGCCGGGTCCGCAAACACATAGACCAGCTCGCAGCCGATCAGCAGGGTCTCGCCACGAAAAATCGCGCCGACGAAAACAATCGATGAATTGCCCACACGCTGGCATTTGAGCGCCACGTCAAGCTGGTCTTCGAAGCGCGCCGAGCCGTGGTATTCGACGGTGGCTTTTTTCACATACAGCTCACCGCCCATCTGCTCGAAAGCCGCCTCATAAGGCAAGGCCATGGCACGCCAGTAGTCGGTGATGGCAGTGTCAAAGTACATCAGGTAATGCGCGTTGAACACGATTTTCTGCATGTCCACTTCGGCCCAGCGCACGCGCAGGGGATGGAAAAAACGGAAGTCCTGTCGATTCATGGCGATCTCTCTGGTCAACTGGAAAGGGCAAATGCGTGCCGCAGCGCGCGGGCCGCATCGGCATGGGCGCGGCGTGCCTCGGGAATCACCCGGCCCATCTTGATGAATTCATGCGTCACGCCGCGGTAAATCTCAAGGTCCACTGCCACGCCTGCGGTGCGCAGCTTGTCGGCGTACATCACGCCCTCGTCCACCAGCGGATCGCACTCGGCCAAACCCACCCAGGCGGGCGCCACGCCTTCCAGATCTGGGGCGTTGGGCGCGTCGAGTGGTGCAAACTGCCAGTCGTCGCGGTCGGCCAGGCTGCGAATGTATTGGTTGAAGAACCAGGTGATGCTGGCTTCCTCCAGCACAAACCCAGTGGCGAACTTTCGGTGTGAAGGTGTGCTCTGGTGGCCCACGCAGCCGGGGTAAATGAGCAGTTGCAATGCCAGCGGTAGGCCGGCATCGCGCGCGTGCACTGCACAGACCGCCGCCAGCGTGCCACCAGCGCTGTCGCCGCCCACGGCCAGGCGGCTGGTGTCCAGCCCAAGGCTGTTGCCGTGCGACGCCAGCCATTGCAGCGCGTCCCAGGCGTCGTGGGCCGCTGTCGGAAACTGGTGCAAAGGCGCAAGCCGGTAGTCCAGCGAGACCACGGCGCAGCCTGCCAGATGACTCAATTGCCGGCACAGCACGTCGTGGGTCGCAATGCTGCCCACCGTGAAGCCACCACCGTGCAGATACAGCAGGACCGGTGCGTGCGCGCCGCCGCTGGTTGCAGCACCCTGGTCTGAATAAAGCCGAGCGGGCAAGCGGTGGCCGTCGCGCGCCGGGATGGTGAAGTCTTCCACCCGGGCCATTTGGGCGGGCGGAATCTCCAGCACGCCGGCGCCGGCCTCGTAAGCAGCGCGGGCCTGATCGGGGGTCAGCGTGTCGAACGGCGGGCGCTTGGCCTTGGCCATGCGCATCAGCACATCACGCATGGCCGGTGTGAGAAGCGCCTGCGCGCCATGCCCGTCCGAGCCGTCGTGTGCATGGTGGGCGGTTGCGGGGTGTCGCTGCATCGGTGATCAGTGGCGGGTGTGGGCGGCAGCGAACACAGGAGGTGTCAGGGTTTGTGGGCTGCGCATGGAGGGTTTCTTGCCATTAAAGTACTGTGCATACGTTTGATTTCGTACCTGACCCAGCATCCTACAACGCGCACATCCACACCTTCACGCTCACCTTCACTTCCACCTTATGGCTTTCATTTATTACATCACCCAGGTCCAGTTCGAATTCGGTGCCGTCAAGCTGCTAAAGCAGGAATGCGAGCGCGTGGGCATCACCCGGCCATTGATCGTGACCGATGCCGGCGTCAAGGCCGCAGGCGTGTTGCAAAAGGCGCTGGACGCCCTGCCCGGCATGCCCGTCACGGTGTTTGACCAGACCCCATCGAACCCGACCGAAGCGGCTGTACGCGCCGCTGTGGCAATGTACAAGTCGGCCGGCTGCGACGGACTGATTGCCGTGGGCGGCGGCTCGGCCATCGACTGCGCCAAGGGCGTGGCGATCGCCGCCACGCATGAAGGGCCGCTGACCACCTACGCCACGATTGAAGGCGGCTCGTTAAAGATCACCGAGCGTGCCGCGCCGCTGATTGCCGTGCCCACCACCAGCGGTACGGGCAGCGAGGTGGCGCGCGGCGCCATCATCATCGTGGACGACCACCGCAAGCTCGGTTTTCATTCATGGCACATCGTGCCCAAAGCAGCCATCTGCGACCCTGAGCTCACGCTGGGTCTGCCGCCCAAGCTCACCGCCGCCACCGGCATGGACGCAATTGCACACTGTATGGAAACCTACATGTCTGCCGCTTTCAATCCGCCGGCCGACGGCATTGCGCTGGACGGCCTGGAGCGCGGCTGGTCGCACATCGAGCGCGCCACCCGAGATGGCAGCGACCGCGAGGCGCGCCTGAACCTCATGAGCGCCTCCATGCAGGGCGCCATGGCCTTCCAGAAGGGGCTGGGCTGCGTGCATTCGCTGAGCCATAGCCTGGGCGGCGTGGACCCGCGCCTGCACCACGGTACGCTGAACGCCATGTTCTTGCCGGCGGTGGTTCGCTTCAATGCCACCGCCCCGTCGCTGCAGAAGGAACATCGCCTGGACCGCATGGCACGCGCCATGGGGCTGCAGTCAGGCAGCGATATTCCAGAGGCGATTCGTGACATGAATGCACGGCTGGGCCTGCCCATGGGTTTGTCGGCCATGGGTGTCACTGCCGCGCAGTTTGAAGCCATCATCGACGGTGCCATGGCTGACCACTGCCACAAGACCAATCCGCGGCTGGCCACCCGTGAGGACTACCGCGAGATGCTGGAAAGCGCCATGTGAGTTGGAAGGCCGGTAACGCTCCAGCCTGACGCGTTTTGGCGCCTTTTTGCCTAAAGGCTCTCGACCCTGCCCACATCGGGCTTGTGCAGCCAGTCCTGCCACTCGTCTGCCAGTTGCTGGCTGGCCGCTGCGGCGGCGGTCCAGGCGCTGATCCGCGCGGGCAGATTCACGCCATAGCGGGTGAAGTCGGTGCGGTCTGGCAACTTGCCGTTGGGCAGCGTCCTGACCCAGGCCGTGTCGGGTGCCAGCAGCACCATGGAATCCAGAAAATGGCTGGCGCCATGCCGCCACTTGAGGCCCTTGTCGAGCCAGCCGGGAACCACCGCCTTCTGGAAGTGCGGGTACAGCACCAGGCCCGGACCGTTGCCCTCGGTGGCCTGCGGTCGGTGGTAGTCCAGGTGCAGGTGGTAATCGGTGATGCCGCCATCCCAGTAGGCGCCCGGGGGCGCGCCCGGAATGCCGTGCACGGACTTCAGCACAAACGGAATCGAGCAGCTGGCCTGCAAGGCCGGCTGGAAGTTCGCCTCGCTCAAGGCCACCTGACGCGTACGGTAATCGGTCGTCCCGAAAGGCAGCGCGGCACCGGTGCTGGAAAACACCACCCGCTCCAGCCAGGCCCCCATCGCTTTGCGACGCACACTGTTGGTTAAAAAGGCCCCCAGATAACCCAGCGGCGTGCCCAATCGGTGCTCTCGCCCCAGCAGGTGGCGCCCGCGTGAGGTGACGATGTGCAGCCGAAAGCGCGGGTGCTGCAGCACCTCGTGAATGCGACCACCGTAAAACGATTCCAGGCTGGCGCCAAACCGCTCGCTCACGTGAGCGGCCGTCGGGCTTTTGCGGCCCGGCTCCAGCTCGTAATCCTGATGGATGTAGTCGCGCTCCAGACGCTGGAACGCCTGGACCGACTCGTTCAGGCAGGCAGTCGCCATGCGCCACGCACCAATCGAGGCGCCGACCAGATGCACCGGATGATCGGTTTGCGCCAGCCACTCGCCGAAGATGAAGCGGTCGAGCGGGCCAAGAATCAGGCCCTTCGGTCCCCCCGCCGCGCCGGGCACCACGCCCACATCGCGCGGCTGAAGGCCATGCTGCTCGATGTGGCGGCGGGCCGCCGGGCCAGCGTAGATGCGAAGCGCTCTCATGGCTATGCGTGCTGCTTATTTTTTGAGCGCTGCCAACTTGCTGAAAGCCGACTCCATGGCGGTCGAGGCCGCTGGCTGCGGTGCACGTCCGCCGCCGTAATTTCCGGTGCGAGCGCCGCCCGAACGGCCCGGCGCTGCGCCCTCAAAGCGGTTCTCGCGAAAGCCCTGCGCGCCATCACGCCGCGCTGGCGGGTCGCCCAGCTTCATGGTCAGGCCGATGCGCTTGCGGGCCACGTCCACTTCGGTCACGCGCACTTTGACGATATCGCCGGTCTTCACCACCTCGCGCGCATCGTTGACAAACTTGTGCGCCAGCTGGCTCACATGCACCAGGCCATCCTGATGCACGCCGATGTCGATGAAGGCACCAAAGGCGGCGACGTTGCTGACCGTGCCTTCCAGCGTCATGCCTTCTTTCAAGTCACGGATGTCTTCCACACCGTCGTTGAAGCGGGCCACCTTGAAATCCGGGCGCGGGTCGCGTCCGGGTTTTTCCAGCTCGGTCAGGATGTCCTTCACCGTGATCACGCCAAACTGTTCGTTGGCGAACAGCTCAGGGCGCAGGGTCTTGAGCATTTCGGAGCGCCCCATCAGCTCGGCTACCGGCTTGCCGGTATGCAGCATGATTTTCTCGACCACTGGGTAGGTCTCCGGGTGCACGCCTGTCATGTCGAGCGGGTTGCTGCCGCCGCGCAAGCGCAGAAATCCCGCGCTCTGCTCAAAGGTCTTGGCGCCGAGCCCGGTCACCTTCAGCAGGTCGGCCCGCGAGGTGAAGGCGCCATTGGCATCACGCCAGCGCACCACCGATTTGGCCACTGTCTGCGACAGACCCGACACACGTGCCAGCAGCGGCACGCTGGCGGTGTTGAGGTCCACACCCACGCTGTTCACGCAGTCTTCCACCACCGCGTCGAGGCTGCGCGCCAGATCGCTCTGGTTCACGTCGTGCTGGTACTGGCCCACACCGATGGACTTGGGGTCGATCTTCACCAGTTCGGCCAGCGGGTCCTGCAGCCGGCGTGCAATGCTGGCCGCGCCGCGCAGGCTCACGTCCACGTCGGGCATTTCCTGGCTGGCAAATTCGCTGGCGGAATACACCGAGGCGCCAGCTTCGCTGACCACCACCTTTTCGATGACCTGCTCGACCTTGGCCATCAGCTTGATCAGATCGGCCGCCAGCTTGTCGGTCTCGCGGCTGGCGGTGCCATTGCCGATGGCGATCAGGTTGACGCCATGCTTTTCACACAGTTTGGCCAGCGTGTGCAGCGAACCGTCCCAGTCCTTGCGTGGCTCGTGCGGGTACACCGTGGCCGTCTCCACCAGCTTGCCGGTCGCGTCGACCACGGCCACCTTGACGCCGGTGCGAATGCCCGGGTCCAGGCCCATCACCACGCGCGGGCCGGCCGGAGCGGCCAGCAGCAGATCGCGCAGGTTGTCGGCAAACACCTTGATGGCCACCTTTTCGGCTTCTTCCCGCAGGCGGGTGAACAGGTCACGCTCCAGAGACAGGCTGAGCTTGACGCGCCAAGTCCAGGCCACGCATTTGCGGATCAGATCGTCGGCCGCCCTGCCCTTGTGGCTCCAGCCCAGGTGCAGCGCAATCTTGCCCTCGGCCAAGGACACGGTAGGCCCCGCCTTTGCAGAGGTACCCACTTCGGGCGGCTCTGGCAACACCAGCTTGGCATCCAGAATCTCCAGCGCGCGCCCGCGGAACACGGCCAGCGCACGGTGCGATGGCACGCGGCCGATGGGCTCGTCGTAGTCGAAATAGTCGCGGAACTTGGCGTTGTCCGGCAGGTTCTCGTCCTTGCCCGTAACAAGTTTCGACGCAAACAGGCCTTCGCTCCAGAGCCAGCCACGCAATGATTGCACCAGCGCAGCGTCTTCGGCCCAGCGCTCCGAGAGGATGTCGCGCACGCCATCGAGCACCGCCTGCACGGTGGTGAAGTCGTCGCCGCTTTCGTTCTTCTCGGCCTTCACATAGGCAGCGGCTTCATCAGCCGGCACCAGCGAAGGGTTGGCAAACAGGGCGTCGGCCAGTGGTTCAACGCCTGCTTCACGGGCGATCTGCCCTTTGGTTCGGCGTTTGGGCTTGTAGGGCAGGTACAGGTCTTCCAGGTCCTGCTTGGTCGCGGCGAGTTCAATGGCGGCACGCAGCTCGGGCGTGAGCTTGCCCTGCTCCTCAATGCTCTTGATGACGGCTTCCCGGCGCTCTTCCAGTTCGCGCAGGTAGCCGAGGCGATATTCCAGCTCGCGCAGCTGGATGTCATCGAGCCCGCCGGTCACCTCCTTCCGGTAGCGTGCAATGAAGGGCACGGTGGCCCCACCGTCAAGCAGTTCCACGGCGGCGCGGATTTGCTGCTCTTGAACCTTGATTTCAGCGGCGATCTGACGAATGATTTTTTGCATGAATGGGAAAGTACGGGGAAAAGAAAGATCGGTAACAAACAGAAAAAGCAGCGAAGGAAGACATGCCTCGACATCTCACGAAGACACGGGCAGAACCAGCGCCGCTAGCGGTTCAGAACCCCCAAACTGACGGCAAGGGTGGGCATTGTCCCACAGGGAAAACGGCTCATCGGGGACCATACTTTCGCAGGGCCATTCAGCCTTTTTTTCTTTGTTCGCTTCCTTTTGTTTCAGGAGAAACCCATGCGCGTCAGAACCCTTTTCCTGATCATCTCCATCGTTCTGCTGGCCGGTTTCGTGGCCCTCAATGTGGACGAATTCACTCGCGTCAGTATCCTGAGTCTGGGCTTCACCACGGTACAGGTTTCGCTGGGTCTGGTGATGCTGGCACTGGTGGTGATTGCTACCCTGGTATTCCTGGGCAGCACGGTTTACATGCAGAGCACGAACCTGCTGGAGATGCGCAATTACGCACGCCAGCTCAGTGTGCAGCGCGAACTGGCAGACAAGGCCGAGGCCTCCCGCTTCACCGAACTGCGCAGTTACATGGAAGTGCAGGCGCTGGCCGCCCAGCAACGCGAGACGGCCCACAACACCGTGCTAGCCGAGCGCTTTGCCCAGCAGCAGCAAGCCCTGCTGACGCGCCTTGAAGAGTCGGACAAAAGCCTTGCGGCCTACATGGGCCAGCTGGAGGATCGCCTGGAGCGCGGCACCCTGGCAGATGACCGCATTGGTCGCATGGCCAACGGCACGCCCCGCCTGTAAGCCTATGCAACGACAGGCGCTGTAAGAACCCGGGCAGCGGCCCGACCAAACAGTGTCCACAGTCGCAGGTTGCTGGCATTTCCGCAGGCAGCGCAGCGTGGGCATTCCCCATGGAGCGGTGTCATGCCTCTTGTCCACCATTTGCCCACGGCCAGCGCCCTGCTGGCGCTCACCATCAGCGTCAGCACATCAGCGCTCGCAGTACCAGGCCAATGCGCGGCTACGTCGGGATTCACCGTCACCCCGGTGCTGGAGCTTTACACCTCCGAAGGCTGCAGTTCCTGCCCACCGGCAGATCAATGGATCTCGACACTGAAAGGCAAGAACCTGGTGGTGCAGGCGTTTCACGTCGGCTATTGGGACTACATCGGCTGGGTAGACCGCTTTGCGTCGCCTGCCCACACCACACGCCAGCGCGAAATCGCGGCCCGTAACAAGCAGCGCAGTATCTACACCCCACAGGCGGTGCTCAATGGTCAGGACTGGCGCAACTGGGGCGGTCAGCCGACGGCGACAGAGCCTGCCAAAGCCAGCATCACACTGCAGCAGCTCGGGCCGGACCAGTTCGAGGCCTCGGTGACTTCGCTTCCCGCGCTTCAGCCCTCCGCGAGCTGGTCTGCCTACTGGACCGTCACCGAACACGGCCATGCCTCGAAAGTGCAGGCCGGCGAGAACAAGGGCGAATACCTGAAGCATGATTTCGTGGTGCGGCAGTACACGCAGGCCGGCGAATACAAACCCGCGGTGGGTACTAGCCAGAAACTCACATTCCGCAGCATTGCCGCCACGCCGGGGCATCCGCGTCAGGTGAACCTCGTGGTGTTCGATCCCAAGACAGGCGGCACGCTGCAGGCGCTCAGCCTTCAGTGCCCCGCTTAAGGCACTGGCTGAGGCGCTCGGTCATCCCCTGCGCCTGAATTGTCGACAATGGCATGAGATGCCAAACATCAGCCCACACCAAGACCTGCGCAGTCTGACGCGTCACTTTCCGCGTGCCGGACGGCTCGAGCAGATTCTCCTGAGACCTACACGTCGCACACCCGTGAGCGCGGTGCACACCGCGCAGGCACTGGCCGGCATCGGGCTTCAAGGCGACCGCATGGCCATCAAAGGCGCGGATAGCCCGGGCGCCAGCAAGCGACAGGTAACGCTGATCCAGGCCGAGCATTTGCCGGTGATTGCCGCGCTGGTGGGTCTCAATGCAGTTCCCGCCGAATGGCTGCGCCGCAACCTGGTGGTCTCGGGCCTGAACCTGTTGGCGGCGAAATCATTGTTCCGCGACCAGCCGCTCGTGCTGCGTATCGGGTCGGTGTTGCTCCAAATCACCGGCCCCTGCGAGCCTTGCTCCCGGATGGAAGAAGTGCTGGGCGCTGGCGGTTACAACGCCATGCGAGGCCACGGCGGCTTGACGGCGCGCGTGCTTGCACCCGGAACAATTCAGGTTGGTGATTCCGTGGTCTGTGAGACCACAGTCCAGCCGGAGCAGCCAGAGCAGCTGGGCCTGCTCTGACGCCTGCGACCGAAGGGCAGTGGTTTAACGGGCCGCCATCAACTCTTCTTTTCTCGCCGTGATGGCGGTGCCCAGATCGACCATATTGAGGTCCGTGGCGCGGGCCTTCGGGAAGATTTCGGTCTGCTCTTCCTTGACGTGGTGTTTCACGTACTCGGAGAGGACCTTGATCTTCGCGTCAAACATCTCGCCATCCGGCTCAACACCCTCCACCTGGGAGATCAGGTCCTTGAGTGTGGCGTGTTCGACGGTGGCCTCTGGAATCAGCTCCTTGTCACCCAGGGCCTCTTTGACGGCAGGGTAAAAAATTTCTTCCTCCACCTGGGCATGCACGCTCAGCTCGGTGCAAATCTGCGTCACCAGCTGCTTCTTCACCGATGCCGAGCGGCTGCTTTCGTACTTTTCAAACAGCTCGCTGACGAGCTTGTGGTCCGCCCGCAGAAGCGCTGTGGCTTCCTTGTGCTTGACGGGTTTCGGGCCGCCATTGTTTGCTGATGGGTTGGTTGGGTTTTTTACGGTCATTTTGAGTTCCTTTTTGGTCAGGTTGGGTTGGGTTGGGTTGAAGATAAAGAGGTCGATCGAGATAGTGATTCACTGGCGGGATATTCACTGGCGGCTCAAAGCACTGGCGTATCAAAGCGCCGGAGGATCCATCTCTCGCTCCGGGTGCCGATGGCGCGCCACCGCATCGACGAATGCCTGAAGACCCTGCTTCGACTGGCTTTCAGTCGCCACCACGACGCCAGGAATGACGGGGTCATTGCCCTTCGGCAAAGGCACCCCCGCCTGGCGCATCAGGGCCCCAGCAGCCCCCAGAACCAGAATCGCCTTGCAGTGCCGGTAGTGGTCCTTGATGAATTCCATGGTGTGACCATCGGCAGCAAGGGCGGCGACCGCGTCCTCGCCGTCAGGCAGTACCAGCGCATCAAAAAGAAAGCCTGGCTCGTTCTCAAGCGATGCCTGTGCTTCGACAGCTCCGCCGCCGCGTGCGGCGATGGGCCCGATACGGGGTCCCACCAGTCGCACCACCGCGCCCAGTGGAACCAGAGCGTCCCTGATGGCTGCAACCTCCGCAGCGTCAACGCCCGGTGCCACCAACATCGCAATCCTGCGTGCTGTGATGGAGCCGTCACCCGGGCGGGCCAGCAGCGACAACGTGGGAGACACCTTGACCTCAGGCGCAGCCGGCGTGGCGATGGCGAGAGGCAGCGCGTCTGGCAAGGCCATGCCCAGCCCGCTGGCGATACGGGTGGCCAGGCTTTCGGATGCATTGCGGATCATGGCCACCGAACGCTCGCGAATGGCAGGCACGGTGACCTTGCTCAACTCAAACCGGAAGGCAGCGGCAATATGCGCCTGCTCGGCCGGGCTTTGGCTTTCGTAAAACAGCGTGGCCTGGGTGTAGTGGTCGGCAAACTTTTCGGGCTTGCCGCGCAGCTTGGCATGCTCTTCCTGAGCCTGCAGGCGGGCTGGCACGGTGACAAAACCCTGAGCAGCGCCCGCCTGAAACGGGCAACCACCCGCCAGGGAATTGGGTTCATAGGAAACCCGTCCCCGCGGTATAGCCTGCCGGTGCATGCCGTCGCGTTGGTTGTTGTGAACCTGCGCGATCGGGGCATTGATCGGAATCTCATGAAAGTTCGGTCCACCCAGCCGCGAGATCTGCGTATCGACATACGAGTGAATCCGCCCGGCCAGCAAGGGGTCATTGGAGAAATCGATACCAGGTATCACATGCGCCGTACAAAAGGCTACCTGCTCGGTTTCAGCGAAAAAGTTGTCAGGATTACGATCCAGCACCATGCGCCCCAAAGGCACAATGGGAATCAGCTCTTCGGGGATTAGTTTGGTGGCGTCAAGGATGTCAAAACTGAACTGCTCGGCCTGCTCTTCGGTGAACATCTGGACACCGAGCTCCCACTCCGGGAAGGCGCCTGACTCAATGCGGTCCCACAGGTCGCGGCGGTGATAGTCCGGGTCGGCGCCAGATATCTTCACCGCCTCATCCCACACCAGCGAGTGCGTGCCGTACTTGGGGTTCCAGTGGAACTTCACGAACACCGACTCGCCCGCCTCATTCACGAAGCGGAAGCTGTGCACACCAAAACCCTGCATGGTGGCGTAGCTGCGTGGAAGGCCCCGGTCCGACATCACCCACATCAGCATGTGAGTGGACTCTGGCATCAGCGACACAAAATCCCAGAAGGTGTCGTGTGCGCTCGCGGCCTGTGGCATCTGGTTGTGTGGCTCTGGTTTGACGGCGTGCACCAGGTCCGGAAACTTCATCGCATCCTGAATAAAGAACACTGGCATGTTGTTACCCACAAGGTCCCAGTTGCCTTCATCGGTGTAGAACTTGACGGCGAAACCGCGCACGTCGCGCGCCGTGTCCTTGGACCCCCGCTCACCCGCCACGGTCGAGAAGCGTACGAACACCGGCGTCCTTTTGCCAACCTCCTGAAACGGCGCGGCCCGGGTGTGGGCGGTGAACGGCTGGTAGCACTCGAAATAGCCGTGGGCTGCCGACCCACGCGCATGCACGATGCGCTCCGGAATCCGCTCATGGTCGAAGTGCGTGATCTTCTCGCGCAGCACAAAATCTTCCAGCAGAGCCGGGCCGCGCAGGCCGAACTTCAGTGAGTTCTGGTTGTCGGCAATGGGCACGCCCTGGTTGGTGGTCAGCACCTGGCCAGCCGAGTCCACGCGCACGCGGTCCAGCGATTCAATCGTGGCGTTCACGCCTTCAGACGCCACGCTACCGGTTTTTTCAGAGCTGTTTTCTTCGGTGGTGGTGCTACCGGTGGCCAGACGCGATGCCGGGGCAACCGATGGGCCAGCAGGTGGCGCTTTGGCGTTGACTACCCCGTGCTCCATCCCCTTGAGGGGGTTGTGCGGGATCGCTGCAACCAGCGCCTGGACCTGTGCCTCTTTTTCAGAGATCAGTGCGGCTGCGCGATCGAGTGCTTGCGGTTTTGGCGGAACAGGGGCGCGTTCCATCTTGCGGGACGGGGCGGCTGATTTGCTGGATTTGGGCATGAATAGCGCTCGGTGGGCATGGCAGGATTGCCACCCTTGACCGTAGATGCGCCGCTGGTTTGTTCCTGTAGGAGGAGACCTTTTGCCTGCGTCCATCGATTCGAGAGGCGCCTGTCAGGGGCGCGGTAACACTCACAGCTTGTATGGTGACCTTGGTAAGCGCACAGTAAAAATTGTGCCGAACTCCTTACTCGACTCGACCGAAATGACACCGCCATGCGATGCAGAAATCTCGCGCGCGATGAACAAACCGAGCCCAGAGCTGTTGGAAAACGGACTGTTCTTCTGGCCATGCAGCCCGAGCTGGACCAGCGGATCAAAAATGGCCTGTAGTGATTCAGCTGGAATGACCGGCCCGAGGTTGCATACCTGCACCACCACAAAATCGGGGCGGCCCTCCACGATCAGGTGAATCGGTTGCGCCTTGTCGCCATACTGCGCTGCGTTATTGAGCAGGTTGCCAAACACCTGCTGCAGACGGGCGCCGTCGAACTGGTCCACGGCTTCGCCAGTGGCGCTCAGATCAAACTGGAATTCAGGGTGCGCGCCCTGGGCCTCTTCCAGTGCGGCCAGGCAGATCTGCTTGACGTCGACCAGCTGCCGCTCAATCGGCATTTCGCCGCCCAACTGGTTTCTGCCGTACTCGAGCAGGTCATTCACCATCGCCGACATGCCCGCCGCGCTGGTCACGATGCGCGTGCCTGCCTTCTGCGTGCCCTCGGTCCCCACCGTCGGGCTCTTGAGGTAGTGGCCGGCCAGGGCAATGGCCGTCAACGGGCTTCGGAGATCATGTCCGAGGATGGCAAGAAAGGTGTCGCGGGTGCGGCTGGTTCTTTCGGTGTAGGTTTGTACCGATTCAGCCAGCGCCTGGTCGACCGCTTCGTTGAAGCGGATCATGTCGTACGTCATGTCTTCGGTGACGTGCGTGATCTGTTTCAGCCAGAGGCGCAGCACGGTGGCCCGCAGCGCCCTGAACTCGGCAGCCACCTGAACCAGCGTGTAGCCAATATATTGCCGCAGGGTGCCGTGAATGGCCGCCGCGCTCTCCTTGCCATCGGCGGACTGGGAGCCGTCAGGCTCCAGCCCTTTGGATTTTTCGGCCTGCTGCTGGGCGCTCTGTGCGGTCTGCATGTCCTCGGCCAGTTCCTCCAGAATCTGCTGGGCATGGTCGCGCAGTGCAAGCCCGGTTTTGCCGGTTTCCACCGGGAACAGCGTTCGGGCAAAGAGGTCCCATTCGACAAGGATGGGCTGAAGATTGACTGTGATAAAGGCAGACAGGCGCATGGTGTGGCCGCGTCGAAGCGGTGTGCTGGCCGTGACACCGCAGGGGCGCACGGCTTTTGGGGTCAAAGGGTCTCCAGCCTGAGGCCAGGCATGACCCCTGACAACTTCCCACCACGCTTTGCCGCGTAGGACATCACCCTGATCGTGCCCTAACGGCACCGGGCCAGTTGCCCGGCTAGGGCTTGCCTGCCGCCTCGCCCGCAGGCACTTGCAAGCCCAGCAACTGGGCCAGCTGCGCAGTGGGGACTGCGCCTTCCTGCGTGACCAGTGCACCGGTCTGGGCGTGTGTGCCGACCACGGTGGGAATCGACGCAAAACCAAAGCGGTTGAGCAGCGTGGTGTTCTTCGCCACCACCGCCTTCTGGGCTTCAATGTCAGGGCCAGCCGAGATGCCGCCCTGCTTGGCCAGCAGCGAGATTTTGTGGGCATCCATCGTCGCAGCTGCATCCGCCGAGGCCAGCAAGGTCGCGCCCTGCGAGGTGCTGGACGGGTTCAGCAGCCCGACCGGAATCCAGACGAAGCGGGCCTGCGATTTCAGCGGCTTGGCGGCATCCCAGAGCGAGCCGCAGTGCGGGCATTGCGCATCGAAAAACACATAGACGGTGCGGGCGCTCATGGTGCTGCCAACCGAGAACCCGCCCGCCTCTGCCGCGATCACCGACAGCGAGACCGGCTCGGAAGTCTTCGATGCCGCTGGTGCTGGCGCGTCCTTGCAGCCCGCCAACAATGCCAGCGAAGCGACAGCAGCGATCAACCAGCGCAGGGGATGTAGCGAGCGGGCGACGGAAAAAGTGGGAACGGAATCAGTGGCAGATGTGTGCATGGCCCAATTGTCTCCGCACTTCAAACATCCTCATCGGCGCAAGTCCTTTGCAAGCACTTTGATCCCAGGCGGGGCCATCAACCCGCGCGCAGTGCAGCCCGCAGTTGCGCGCCAATCTCGGGCTTGTCTGCAAACGGGTCGGTCGGGTTGCGCGCCAGCAGCACGTCTTCCAGACGGGTCTGTACCGACTGGATCGCCTTGGGATGGCTGTAGATGTAGAACTGGTTGCTCGCCACCGCGTCAAATACCCGCTGGGCCACATCGGCAGCGGTGACCTTGCCCGAGTTCACCGCTTTGCCGGTCATGGCCTGCTGGATCATCTGGCTGCGGGTGGGTTTGTCGCCGGTGAGTTCTGCCGGCCGGTTGCGATGGCTTTCGCCGATGCCAGTGGCCACAAAAAACGGACACAGCACCGAAGCGCCCACCTGGTCGGTGACCAGGCTCAGGTCCTGGTACAGCGTTTCGCTGAGCGACACCACCGCGTGCTTGCTGACGTTGTACACCCCCATATTGGGTGGGTTCAGCAGGCCCGCCATGCTGGCGGTGTTGACGATATGGCCTTGCCACTCGGGGTTTTTGCCTGCGGCTTCCAGCATCATCGGCGTGAAGATGCGCACGCCGTGCACCACGCCCATGACGTTGACGCCCAGCACCCACTCCCAGTCCTTGACGCTGTTCTCCCAGATCAGCCCGCCCGAGCCCACCCCTGCGTTGTTGAACACCAGATGCGGCGCGCCAAAGCGTTCCAGCACGGCGCGGCCCATGGCCTCCATCTGGGAGGCGCTGGAGACATCCAGGCGAAACGCCAGAACATGGGCGCCCGCCGCCTTCATTTCGGCATCGGCTTTGTCGAGTGCATCCTGCTGCACATCGACCAGCACCAGGTTCATGCCCAGCCGGGCACCCAGCCGGGCGCACTCGAGGCCGAAACCGGAACCTGCGCCGGTCAGCACGGCGGTCTTGCCGTTGAAGTCAGTGATCATGGTTGCTTCCTTGTTCGCATCACGCGCGACGCAGCATTTCAATGTGGGGGATGTCGTCTTCGATATAGGGCTCGCCGCTGGGTTCAAAGCCATGCTGTCGGTAAAACAGGTCGAGCCGGGCCTGCGCGCCGATGCGGATGGGCTGCGCACCCCACTGGCCCTGCACGCGGGCAATGGCCTGCCGCATCAGCATATGGCCGGCGCCCTGCCCCCGTACCGATGCATGGGTGACCACCCGGCCGATGCTGGCTTCCGGGTACTTCACTCCGGCATCAAAGCAGCGGGCATAGGCCACCAACTGGCCACCACGGCGGCCCAGCAAATGCATGGCCTGCGCGTCGGCGCCATCCATGTCCTGGAACACGCAGGTCTGCTCCACCACAAACACGGCGCTGCGCAACTGCAGCACCTCGTAGAGCTGCGAGGCGCTCAGGCCATCGAACGCGACGAACTGCCAGTCCATCGAACTCATGCGGCGGGGGCGGCTTTCATGGCGTAACCAATGCGGGGGAAGTGCACATGAACCGTGCCCGCGCGCTTGTCAGTGCGGCGCAGCGTGTAGTGCATGCGGGTGGCGGCCAGCAGTTCGCCCTCGGTCGGCTCCAGACCAAAGCTTTCACTGGTGATGACCACACGACTGCCCAGGGGGATGCCGTGCTCGTCCTGGAAGGCATCGTCAGCCAGCGCAGCGGGAGTGGCGGCAGCCGCGAGCGCAATCGCTTCCTCCGCCGAGAATTTCTCCATCGTCCCATGACCCAGCGCGGCCATGCGGTCCATCCACTCCAGCACCAGCGGCGTGGCATTGAACAGGTCTGCCACCGCTGGAGTGCGGACCCGGGTGAACCACAGCGGGTGGTACATGGAGAAATCGGCAATGCAGGGGGCCTGCCCCAGCAGGAATGGGTGTTCGCCCAGCATGTCGGAGATGCGGCGCAGGAACGACCGGTAGCTGGCCGCCGCGTCGACAGACCGGATGCGCGGCATGCCGGCGCTCATGGCCTTGCGGTCCTCGCCAAAAGCACGGGCCGCTTCGGGGCCAGCTTTTTCGAACAGCTGCGCAAACCCCTTGGGCTGCGTGCTGTAGGCCATGGCCGTCCAGAACAGCGTGTTGTCGGCCCAGTGCGCCAGCGTGCGGGCCAGACCCTTGGCGTGCAGCGGGTACAAGGCAGGCTCGGGTTGCAAATGCTCCAGTACATCGCAAATCAGCGCGGTGTCGCAATAAATGTCAGCGCCGATCTGCAGCACCGGGGTCTTGCGGTAGCCGCCCGTCAGCGCCACCAGATCGGGCTTGGGCATGACCGATGGGATGATGACCGACTTCCAAGCCAGCTTTTTCGCGCCCAGCACAAGGCGGGCCTTTTCAGCAAAGGGAGACAGCGGGTAGTGGTGAAGAATCAGATCGGGCATGGGTGTCTCCGTGAACGAGAGGATTAGAGTGGTTCGGTTCAGCGCAGGCCGGCAGCCATCAGATCAGCTTGACCAACTGTTTGCCGAAGTTGCGGCCCTTGAGCAGGCCCAGAAAGGCCTCGGGGGCGCTTTCCAGTCCGTGCGCCACGCTCTCGCGCGGCCGCAGCTTGCCAGAGCCGACCAGCGCGCCGAGTTCTTTCAGCGCCTCGGGCCACACCTCCATGTGCTCGCTGACGATGAAGCCCTGAATCTTCAGGCGACTGAGGAGAATCAGCGAAGGCTGGGTCAGCGGCACCGGCTTGCCGTCGTAGCCGGCGATCATGCCGCACAGGGCGACGCTGCCAAACGCATTCATGCGTGGCAGTACGGCGTCGAGCACCATGCCGCCGACGTTTTCAAAATGGCCGTCAATGCCATCAGGGCAGGCGTCCTGCAGTGCACTGGAGAGCGACAGCGCGTTGCCGTGCTCCCGGTAATCGATGCAGTCGTCAAAGCCCAGTTCATTGACCACGTAGGCGCATTTGTCCGGGCCACCAGCCACGCCCACCACACGGCAGCCGCGCGCCTTGGCCAGCGCGCCCAGCGCACTGCCAACCGCGCCTGAGGCTGCGCTGACGGTGATGGTTTGGCCGGCTTTGGGCTCAATGATCTTCACCAGGCCGTACCAGGCCGTCACACCCGGCATGCCGACCGCGCCGAGGTAGTGCGACAGCGGCACATGCGTGGTGTCGACCTTGCGCAAAGCACCCGGCTGGTCAGCATTGACCACGCTGAATTCCTGCCAACCGCCCATGCCGACGACCTTGTCGCCCGGCTCGAACTTTGGCGAGCGGCTCTCGATCACCTCGCCCGCCGTACCACCCTGCATGACCTGGCCCAGTGCCTGTGGTGCGGCGTAGCTCTTGCTCTCGCTCATGCGGCCGCGCATGTACGGGTCCAGGCTCAGGAAGTGGTGTCGCACCAGCACCTGGCCCTCTTTCAGCTCCGGGGTATCGCTGGAGACCAGCATGAAGTTGCTGGCGGCAGCTTCACCCATGGGACGGTTGTCGAGAAGAATCTGCTGATTGATGGGCATGGGAGGTTCCGGTAAGGACGGTGGTCAGTCGGTTGAAATCTTGCCGGTATCGCTACCGCTTGGGGACTCTGCGGGCCGGCGCTTGACGTACTTGAAGGTACCGGTCGAGTGCGCGCAGGCCTGCCCCGCGGCGTCAAACAGCGTGGCCTCAGTGAAGGCCAGCGTGGCTGTGCGGTGAATCAGGTGGCCTTTGCCAGTGAGCTTGCTGCCGTCGCCGGGGGCGGGCCGCATGAAGCTGGTCTTCATTTCAATGGTCACCACGCCCATGTCTTTCTGCACGCTGCGTGCGGCAGTGGCCATGGTCACATCGAGCAGGGTCATCACCGCCCCACCATGCGCCACCGCAAAGGAGTTGAGGTGCTCAGGCGCGGGCGTGTAGCCCAGCTCCGACTGGCCCCCTTCAAACACGTCGAGCGTGAAGCCCAAATGGGCGACAAAGGGGATCTCGGCGCCAAAGTTCGGGTCAAACATGGTGTTCATCCACCGGTGATCACAGACACCCCGCCATCCACCGCCATCCACTGGCCGGTGATGTGCTTGCCAGCGTCCGACGCGTAGAGCACACACAGGCCCTTGAGGTCTTCGTCGTCGCCCAGCCGGCCCAGCGGCGCGTGCGAGGCCAGCTTTTCCTCGCCCAAGGCCTTGAGCGTGCCCACCGTCATGCGGCTCGGAAAGAAGCCCGGGCAGATGGCGTTGACGGTGATCTGGTGCTGGCCCCACTCACAGCCCAGCGCACGGGTGAAGTTGATGACCGCGCCCTTGGAGGTGTTGTAGGCGATGGTGGTCATCTCTTTGGGGTTGCCACCCAGACCAGCAATCGACGCCACATTGATGATGCGGCCCGACTTGCGCGGAATCATGCTGTGCTTGGCGATGTGCTGCGACAGGATGAAGTAGCCGCGGATATTGAGGTTCATCACCTTGTCCCAGGCTTCGACCGGGTGGTCTTCGGCCGGTGCACCCCAGGCAGCGCCGGCGTTGTTGACGAGGATGTCCACATGGCCAAAGCGCTTGATGGTTTCGTCGGCCAGTGCGCGGATATCGGCTTCCTTCGCGCAGTCGGCGGCGATCCAGTCCACATCGATTCCAGCGGCTTTCAGCACAGCGGCGGATTCCTGCAGGTCTTCGGCCTTGCGGGAGCTGAGCATCACGCGGGCTCCCGCTTCCCCCAAGGCTTGGGCCAGTTGCAGTCCCAGGCCGCGCGAGCCACCGGTGACCAGAGCGGTCTTGCCCTTGAGGTCAAACAGTTGCTGGATGGTTCGGGTCATAGGGTGTCTCCTGAAAATGATTGAAGTCGTTGAATCGGGGGGAGCGGCTGTCTTGGGGCAGACCTGCTCGTCATTGCCGCTGCCGGATCAGCGAGCGTACGTAAATCAGCACAAAACCGATGGCAGCCACCACTCCGCCTCCCACCACCAGCGACCAGCCGAGAACATCGTCGGTACGCTGTACCGACAGGCCCAGCACCAGTGTGAGCAGGCCACCGTAAATCAACACCCAGATCAGCGCTTGCAGACGTGCCACAAAGCGGTCACCGGCAGCGTCTGCAGAGGGTTTGAAAAAAGGCATCAGAACAACTCCTCGGGGAAATCGGCACAGGTGCGGTCGCGGTTTTCCACCACCTGCAGCCAGGCATCGATCTTCGGCAGCTCGTAATGATAGAAATAGCGCATAGCCCCTAGTGTGCCTGTCGCTGGCTGGCCGTTCGCTGCGTCGCCTGCCACCAGCGCCACATCCAGCCAAATCCAGGCCAAGACGGTGTGGCCGAAGGCCTGCATGTAAGGCACGGCATTGGCCAGCGCGTCGCCTGGCACGCCGGTGGCCCAGGCCGCCTTGGTGGCGCTGCCCACATGCTGCAGGGCTTTGCCCAGCGCGTTGGCATGGGCAGCCAGTTCGGGCACCTGGATGGCGCGTTCAACGGTGCTGTTGATGCGGCCTGCGAGAAGCTTCAGCCCACGGCTTCCTTCCATCACCACCTTGCGGCCCAGCAAATCCATCGCCTGAATGCCATGCGTGCCTTCGTGGATCATGTTCAGACGGTTGTCGCGCCAGTACTGCTCGACCGGAAAATCACGGGTGTAGCCGTAGCCGCCGTGCACCTGGATCGCCAGCGAATTGGCTTCGAGGCACCACTCGCTCGGCCAGCTCTTCGCAATCGGCGTCAGCACTTCCAGCAGCAGGCGTGCTTCATCGGCGGCCTCAGCTTCGCCCGTGTGGTGCTCATCGACCAGCCGCGCGCAATACAGCTCCAGCGCCAGCGCGCCCTCGCAATAGGCTTTTTGTGCCAGCAGCATGCGCTTGACGTCGGCGTGTTCAATGATCCGGCTTTGCGGTGCGGAGGGGTCTTTGCCCGCGCCGGTGATGGGCCGACCCTGTGGGCGGTTCTTCGCATACTCAAGGCTCGCGTGGTAGCCCGCCATGCCCAGCATGGTGGCGGCCATGCCCACACCGATACGGGCCTCGTTCATCATGTGGAACATGCAGCGCAGGCCTTCATGGGGCTTGCCGACCAGATAGCCCACGGCGCCTGCGCGCCCGTCCACGGGGTATTTGCCTTCGCCAAAATTCAGCAGCGTGTTGGTGGTGCCGCGCCAGCCCAGCTTGTGGTTCAGGCCTGCGAGCGCCACATCGTTGCGCACGCCGGTGAGTTCGCCCTGCGGGCTGACCATCTTCTTGGGTACGATGAAAAGTGAAATACCGCGCGTGCCGGGAATCAGTTTGCCATCCGGCCCCGGAATCTTGGCCAGCACCAGATGAATGATGTTCTCCGTCAGCTCATGCTCGCCGGCGGAAATCCACATCTTGTTGCCCTTGAGCCGGTAGCGTGGGCCCAGCGGATCGGACTCAAAATCATCTCCGTCTGGCACGGCGCGTGTCATCACGTCGCTGAGCGACGAGCCCGCCTGCGGCTCCGACAGGCACATGGTTCCCGAGAAGCGCCCCGAGAACTCATGCCGCGCAAAGGCTTCTTTCTGCGCCTCGTTGCCGTGCACCATCAGCAGGTTGGCATTGCCGGTGGTCAGCATGCCCGAGCCGATGCTGACCGACGCCATCGCAAAAAAGGCGTTGGCGGCGGATTCGATGGAGTAAGGCAGCTGCATGCCGCCCATGTCGTAGTCCTGCGCGGCGCTGAGCATGCCGGATTCGGCATAGGCCTTTTGCGCATCGTGCGTGGCCTGCGGCAGGATGACTTTTTCGCCGTCGAAATGCGGTTCCTGCGAGTCCACAGTGCGGTTGAACGGGGCGTACTTGTCGCGCGCAATCCGTTCGCAGGTGTCCAGCACCGCGTCGAAGGTGTCCCGGGAGTGGTCTGCAAACCGTGCGCGCTGGTTCAGCGACTCGGCGCCCAGCCACTGGTACAGCAGGAAATCCATCGTTTGACGCAGGTTCATGGTCTGACTGAGTGAGGCTAAGAACTAAAAAAGGGCCTGACTGCGCATCAATTGCAGCCTAGGCCCTCTGGTGTGACTGATGTGAGCACCCCGACGCTTTACAGCACCTCGAACACGCCTGCGGCCCCCATGCCACCACCAATGCACATGGTGACGCAGACCCGCTTGGCGCCGCGGCGCTTGCCTTCGATCAGCGCATGGCCGGTCAGGCGCTGGCCAGTCACGCCGTAGGGGTGGCCGACAGCGATGGCGCCGCCGTTCACATTGAGCTTGTCCATCGGTATGCCCAACTTGTCGGCGCAATAGAGCACTTGCACCGCAAAGGCTTCGTTGAGTTCCCACAGATCGATATCGCTGACCTTCAGGCCCAACTTGGCCAGCACCTTGGGGATGGCAAACACCGGGCCGATGCCCATTTCGTCGGGCTCGCAACCAGCCACGGCAAAGCCGAGAAAGCGGCCGAGGGGTTTCAGGCCCTTCTTCTCGGCCACGGTTTCGTGCATCACCACTACGGCGCCGCCGCCGTCAGAGAACTGGCTGGCGTTGCCAGCGGCGATCACACCGCCGGGAATGGCGGGCTTGATACCGCTGATGCCTTCCTTGGTCGTGCCTTCGCGAATGCCTTCGTCCTTGCTGACGGTGACCTTCTTGGTGATCAGGCCCATCACCGGGTCGGCCACGCCGGCCATCACGGTGATCGGTGCGATTTCGGCTTCAAAGACACCTGCAGCGAGGCCCGCCGTGGCTTTTTGCTGGCTCAGGGCGCCGTACTCGTCCATGCGGTCGCGCGAGATGTTGTAGCGCTTGGCCACCTGCTCGGCGGTCTGCAGCATGTTCCAGTAGATCTCGGGCTTGTTCTTGGCGAGCCAGGTGTCCTGCAGCATGTGGGTGTTGGCCTCCTGCTGGACGCAGGAAATGCTTTCCACACCGCCAGCCACATAGATGTCAGCCTCGCCGGCAATCACGCGCTGCGCCGCCGTGGCAATGGTCTGCAGGCCTGAGGAGCAAAAGCGATTGATCGTCATGCCCGACACGGTGACCGGGCAGCCGGCACGCAGCGCAATCTGGCGCGCGATGTTGGAGCCGGTCGCGCCTTCAGGCGTGGCGCAGCCGATGATGACGTCGTCCACCTCGGCGGCCTCGATGCCGGCGCGCTGGATGGCGTGCTCGACGGCGTGGCCGCCCAGCGTGGCGCCGTGCGTCATGTTGAAAGAACCCTTCCAGCTCTTGGCAAGCGGGGTGCGGGCGGTGGAAACAATTACAGCTGATGTCATGGAGTTCTCCGGTGTCTGGGGTTGAGGCGACGCGGGGTGATACGGGGTCAGGTCGACTGGTTGAAAGTCTTGCCTTCAGCCACGAGGCGCGCCAGCAGCGGCGCCGGCTGCCAGAAGCTGGCATCGTCCAGCGGGTTCTTGGCAAAGCGCTTCATGCTCTCCATCACGTTGAACAGACCCACCTGGTCTGCGTACAGCATGGGGCCGCCACGGTGAATCGGGAAGCCGTAGCCCATCAGGTAGACCATGTCGATGTCGCTGGCCTTAGAGGCAATGCCCTCCTCCAGAATGTGCGCCGCTTCATTGACCAGCGCATACACCAGGCGTTGAACGATCTCCTCGTCAGAAATCTTCCGAGGCGTGATACCCAGACTCTTGCGGTGGGCTTCAATCATCTGCACCACGTCGGCGTTGGGGATGGCATCGCGCTTGCCGGGCACGTAGTCGTACCAGCCAGCGCCGGTTTTCTGGCCAAAGCGGCCTTTCTCGCACAGCAGATCGGCGGTCTTGCTGTACTTCATATCCGGTTTTTCAATCGCGCGGCGCTTGCGGATGGCCCAGCCGATGTCGTTGCCGGCCAGGTCACCCATGCGGAACGGGCCCATGGCAAAACCGAATTTCTCGATGGCCTTGTCCACCTGCTCCGGCGTGCAACCTTCGTCCAGCAGGAAGCCGCCCTGCCGGCCGTACTGCTCGATCATGCGGTTGCCGATGAAACCATCGCACACACCGGACACCACCGAGGTCTTCTTGATCTTCTTGCCCAGTGCCATCACGGTGGCCAGCACATCCTTGCCGGTTTTGGCGCCGCGCACCACTTCCAGCAGCTTCATCACGTTGGCGGGGCTGAAGAAGTGGGTGCCAATCACGTCCTGCGGGCGCTTGGTGAAGGCGGCAATCTGGTCCACATCGAGTGTGGAGGTGTTGGAGGCCAGAATGGCGCCGGGCTTCATCACGCGGTCCAGTTCCTTGAAGACCTTTTCCTTCACGCCCATGTCTTCGAACACCGCCTCGATCACCATGTCGGCGTCTTTCAGGTCGTCGTAGCTGAGCGTAGTGCTCAGCAGGCTCATGCGCTGCTCGTACTTGTCCTGCTTGAGCTTGCCCTTCTTGACCTGGGCTTCATAGTTCTTGCGGATGGTGGCAATGCCCTTGTCGAGCGCTTCCTGCTTCATCTCCAGCATCTTCACCGGAATGCCGGCGTTGAGGAAGTTCATCGAGATGCCGCCGCCCATGGTGCCGGCGCCAATGACGGCCACCGACTTGATCTCGCGCTTGGGCGTGTCTTCCGGCACATCCGGAATCTTGGACGCAGCCCGCTCGGCCATGAAGATATGGCGCAGGGCGCGGCTTTCCGGCGTCCACATCAGGTTGATGAACAGCTCACGCTCGAACGCCAGCCCGTCTTCAAACTTTTTCTTGGTAGCGGCTTCGACGGCATCAACGCACTTGAGTGGCGCCGGGAAGTTCTTCGCCATGCCCTTGACCATGTTGCGGGCAAACTGGAAATAGGCATCGCCACTGGGGTGCTTGCTCGGCAGGTCGCGCACCATGGGCAGCGGGCGGATGTCGGCAATCGACTGGGCAAAGGCGAGCGCTTCGTCTTTCAGGGATTCGGGCGACGAGGCCATCTTGTCAAACAGCTTCTGGCCGGGAATCTGCGCCAGCAGCTCGCTCTTGACCGGCTCGCCACTGACGATCATGTTGAGCGCAGGCTCCACGCCCACCACGCGCGGCAGGCGCTGCGTGCCGCCTGCGCCGGGCAACAGGCCCAGCTTGACCTCTGGCAGCGCTACGCTACAGCCGGGCGCTGCGATGCGATAGTGGCAGCCGAGCGACAGCTCAAGCCCGCCACCCATGCAAACCGAGTGAATGGCGGCGACCACTGGCTTGGCGGAACCCTCGACCGCGCGGATCACGCTGTGCAGGTTGGGCTCTGTCATGGCCTTGGGTGTGCCGAACTCCTTGATGTCCGCGCCGCCCGAGAAGGCCTTGCCTGCACCGGTGATGATGATGGACTTCACCGCGTCATCTGCATTGGCCTGCTGCAGGTGCTGCGTCAGGCTGAGGCGGCTGGCGTGGCCGAGGCCATTGACCGGCGGATTGCTCAGCGTGATCAGGGCCACGCTGCCGTGGACTTCATAGAGGGTTGTCATGGCGCTGCTACTTTCGTTGGAGAGGTTGTGCTGTCTCGGAGGATTCAATGATCAGGCGATTCTGGATGATCGGCTGCTTCTGATGGCGCTGCACAGATGATGCGCCGACAAAATAGTACGACCGTTCGTTTTCTATTGTAGGGCGGCTTTGGGGCTGCACAAGCCAGCGAAGCCAGCCAGACCGCCCGATTTGTCTCTGCGGTGACAAGCCGGCAGGTTTTTTACACCTCCAGCCATTCCTTGCGAATATAGGCGTCGGCGCGCAGGGAGTCCGGCGTGCCGTCAAACACGATACTGCCGTGCCCCATGACCAGCGCACGGTCGGAAATGGCCATGGCAATCGTCAGTTTCTGCTCGATCAGCAGCACCGAGATGCCCCGGGTCTTTAGGGTCTGCAGGTACTGGCCGACCAACTCGACAATCTTCGGCGCCAGGCCCTCGGTAGGCTCGTCGATGATGATGAGGTCCGGGTCACCCATCAACGTGCGGCACAGCGTCAGCATCTGCTGCTCGCCGCCGGAGAGAACGCCCGCCTCGGTGTGCTGGCGTTCCAGCAGCCGGGGGAACATGCCGTACATGTCGTCAAAACTCCAGCGTGAGCCCTTGCCGGTGCCCTTTTGCCCCAGCAGCAGGTTCTGGTGCACGGTGAGCTTGGGAAAGATGTCGCGGTTTTCTGGCACATAACCCAGACCCAGGTGCGCGATCTGGTAGGCCTTCTTGCCCAGGATTTCTGCGCCCTTCCAGCGGATGGAGCCCTGGCAGTCGACCAGGCCCATGATGGCCTTTGCCGTGGTCGAGCGGCCCGAGCCGTTACGGCCCAGCAGCGCGACGATCTGGCCGGGCTGCACTTCGAAATTTACGCCGTGCAGAACGTGGCTTTTGCCGTAAAAGGCGTGGAGGTTTTCGATGGTGAGCATCAGTGGACTCCTGCGCCAACAGAGCCGCCGGCCTGCGCGTCAGCCACCGATGAGCCCAGATACGCCTCCTGCACCCGCTGGTCGGCGCGCACCCGCTCGGGTGTGTCGTAGGCAATGATCTCGCCGTACACCACCACCGCAATCTTGTCGGCCAGGCCAAACACCACACCCATGTCGTGCTCCACGGTCAGCAGCGTCTTGCCCACAGTGACCTGTTTGATCAGCTGGATGAAACGCCCGGTCTCCGAGCGGCTCATGCCGGCGGTGGGCTCGTCGAGCAGGATCACGCTGGCCCCACCGGCAATCGTGATGCCGATCTCCAGCGCACGCTGCTCGGCATAGGTCAGGTTCATGGCCAGCACATCGCGCTTTTTGTCGAGCTTGATCATCTCCATCAGCTCATCGGCACGGTCATTGGCGTCGTCCAGGTCGGCAAGGAACTTGAGGAAGCTGTATTTGTAGCCCAGGCTCCACAGCACGCCGCAGCGCAGGTTCTCGAACACACTGAGCTTGGGGAAGATGTTGGTGATCTGGAAGCTGCGCGAGAGCCCCATGCGGTTGATTTCAAATGGCTTTTTGCCGTTGATGCGCTGGCCATGCAGCAGCACTTCGCCACTGGTCGGCTCGAAGCGGCCGCTGATGAGGTTGAACAGCGTGGACTTGCCGGCACCGTTGGGGCCAATGATGGCCACCCGCTCACCGGCGGGCACCTGCAGATTACAGCCGCGGATGATGTCGGTCTTGCCGAAGCTCTTGCGCAGGTCTTTCAGTTCAAGGGCATAGCGGTTCGAATTGGGGCTCATAGCGCCTCTCTTCTTTTAATCTCTTTTTCAATGTCTTCCTGCACCTGACCCCACTGCGCGATGAACTGGCGGCGCGCCAGCTCGAACAGACCGAGGCCCGTGAGCAAGACAAACACCGATCCAAACCAGCTGTTGAGGTTCATCGCATTGAGCCGAACACCCATGAAGCTGAGCTCCGGACCCAGCGCCGCGTTGAGCTGCAGGTGGTACACCATCTCGACCATGGCAGCCGCACCTGCCAGCGCAGTCAGGGCCGTCAGCCCCAGGCCAAGGTAGCCGACCCATACCTCGCGCAGCTTGCCAAACGAAGCCACCCGCAGGTTCATCATGATCAGGCTGGCAATGCCGCCCGGCGCATACATCACCATGAACAGGAAGATCAGCCCGACATACAGCAGCCAGGCCATGGACAGCTCTGAAAGCAGGATCAGCGCCAGCACCAGCAAGCCGGCGCCGATGATGGGGCCGAAGAAGAAGGTAGCCCCGCCGAGGAAGGTGAACAGCAGCAGGCTGCCTGAACGCACGCCGCTCACCACCTCGGCGGTGACGATCTCGGAATTGATGGCTGCCAGCCCACCACCAATGCCGGCAAAAAAGCCCGCGATGATGAACGCGTAGTAGCGCACGCGCTGCGTGTTGTAGCCGATGAACTCCACGCGCTCGGGGTTGTCCCGCACCGCATTCAAAATGCGGCCCAGCGGTGTGCGCGTGAAGGCAAACATGGCAGCCGTGCAGATGAAGCAGTAAAACGCGATCAGGTAATACACCTGCACCTGCGGGCCGAAGGTGATGCCGAAAAACGATTTGCCGTAAGCGCGGTTGGTGGTAATGCCGCCCTCTCCACCAAAGAACTCCGGCAGCATCAGCGACATCGCAAACACCAGCTCACCCACGCCCAGCGTGATCATGGCAAAGGTGGTGCCGGCCTTCTTGGTCGTCACATAGCCGAGCACGCCCGCAAAGAAAAGCCCTGCCAGCCCGCCGATCAGCGGAATCAGAGGCAATGGAAGGTAGACGGCGCCTTTGGCCGCCAGGTTCATCGCATGGATGGCAAGGAATGAGCCAAGGCCGACATACACCGCGTGACCAAAGCTCAGCATGCCGCCCTGCCCCAGCAGGATGTTGTAGCTCAGGCAGACGATGACCAGATAGCCCGCCTGCGATAGCATGGTCAGCGACAGGCTGCTCTTGAACAGCATCGGGGCCACGATCAGCAACAAGGCATACAGGCCCCAGATGACCCAGCGCCCGACGTTATAGGGTTTGAATTCGTAGTGTGTTTTTGACATGAATCCGCCTCAGTCTTCCCGTGTGCCCAGCAGACCTCTGGGGCGGAAGATCAGGATCAGCACCAGCAGCAGGAAGGGCAGGATGGGCGCGACCTGCGAAATCGTGAGCTTGAGCAGCGGATAGCCAAAGGTCTCAGGCGTGACGCTGTAATTGAAAAGGCTCAGCATGCTGATCAGCGACTGGTCCATCGCCACCGCAAAGGTCTGCACCAGCCCGATCAGCAGCGACGCCAGAAACGCCCCGCTGAGCGAACCCATGCCACCCACCACCACCACCACAAAAATGATGGCGCCCACCGATCCGGCCATCGCGGGCTCTGTGACAAAGGTGTTGCCACCAATCACCCCCGCCAGCCCGGCCAGCGCAGCGCCACCGCCGAACACCAGCATGAAGACCCGGGGCACGTTGTGGCCAAGCGATTCGACCGTGTCCGGATGGGTCAGCGCCGCCTGGATCACCAGGCCGATGCGGGTGCGCGTGAGCACCAGCCAGATGCTGGCCAGCATGACCACCGAGATCAGCATGATGAAGGCGCGTGACTTCGGAAAGTTGGTGCCGAACACGGTGAACAGCGGCCCCTGCAGCCCCTCAGGCAGCACGTAGTTGACGGCAGCGCGCCCCCACACCAGTTGCACCAGCTCCAGCAGCAGATACGAGAGACCGAAAGTGACCAGCAGTTCGGGCACATGACCGAACTTGTGCACCTTGCGCAGGCAAAAGCGCTCGAACGCGGCACCCATGGCAAACACCACCAGCGGCGCCACCAGCAGCGCCCACCAGAAGCCAACCACCTGCGAGACGCTGTAGGCCACATAGGCGCCCACCATGTAGAACGAAGCGTGTGCGAAATTGAGCACACCCATCATGCTGAAAATCAGCGTCAAACCCGAGCTGAGCATGAACAGCAGCAGCCCGTAGCTCAGCCCGTTGAGCAGGGAGATGGTGAAAAATTCCAAATTCATCAATGACCGCCTGAAGCTGGAAGGACATACCGGCAGCCGGCCACGCCGGCGCCGTCAAACAAAGAAAAAGGCCCGATGACGGGTCGGGCCTTGGCTCCTGGGTGGGGCGCGATCAATGCGTCACGAAGGACGCTTCATCTGGCACGACGTCGGCGTGCTGGCCACGTAGGGCTCATAGTATTTGATCGGCGCGAAGGTGTAGCCGGTGTTTTCAGCGTCGTAAGGCAGTTTGCCACCAGCCTTCTCCCAGCGGGTGATGTACAGGCCCTGCTGCAGCTGATGGTCGGTCTTGCGCATTTCCACGTCGCCGTTGAAGCTCTTGAAGCGCATGCCCTCCATGGCCTTGGCTACAGCCGCCGGCTCGGTCGACTTGGTCTGCGCCATGGCGTCCGTCAGGATGGCGAAGGCATGGTAGATCGCGCCGGTGTAGAAGTCGTCATTGAACTTCTTCTTGTAGTCGGCCATGATCTGCTGGATCTCACCACCCATGTTCAGGTGGTTGTAGGAAACCATGTACACCCGGCCTGCCGACGAGGCGCCCAGCGCCGTCGGCGTGCCGGTAACACCAGCGTAGTAGGTGTAGAACTTCACATTGCTCAGCCCCGCCTCGTTGGCGGCCTTGACCAGCAGCGAGAGGTCAGAGCCCCAGTTGCCAGTGATGACGGTGTCGGCACCTGACTGCTTGATCTTGGCGATGTAGGGCGCAAAGTCGCGCACCTGCGCCAGCGGGTGCAGGTCTTCGCCAACGATCTGGATGTCTGGCCGCTTGCTGGCCAGGTTGGTCTTGGCGAACTTGGCCACCTGCTGACCATGCGCGTAGTTCTGGTTGATCAGGTAGACCTTCTTGATGTCCGGCTGGTCTTTCATGAAGGCCGTCAGCGCCTCCATCTTCATCGAGGTGTCGGCGTCCAGTCGGAAGTGCCAGTAGTCGCACTTGCTGTTGGTCAGATCCGGGTCCACCGCAGCGTAGTTCAGGTACAGCACTTCCTTGCCGGGGTTGCGTTCGTTGTGCTTGGACAGGGCATCAATGATGGCCAGCGCAGCGCCGGAGCCGTTGCCCTGCACCACATAGCGGGCACCCTGGTCAATGGCGGACTTCAGTGCGTTGGTGGTTTCCTGCGGACTGAGCTTGTTGTCGATGCCAATGATCTCGAACTTCACACCCGCCTTGTTCTTCTGGCTGAACCGCTCGGCCAGGAACTGGAAGCCCTTGAGCTGGTTGGTACCCACCGCAGCCATCAGGCCCGAGAGCGGGTCCAGCCAGGCAATCTTCACGGTCTGGTTGAGGTTGACAGCGCCCGGCGCGGCAGCAGGCGCGGCGGCCTTGGCCGGTGCTGCCGGCTTGGCTGGCGCCTGGGCCATGGCCAGACTGCAGGCCAAGGCCGAAACAGCAGCAGCCACGGTGGCAAAACGGCGGGGCAAGGCACCGAAAGAACGGGTTTGGGTTGTCATCCCTTGTCTCCTGAAATTGGTATTGGATGGAAGCGTCAAGAACACGTAAGAAACTCTGATTTCGCTCACGGAGATTAGGTCAAAAGCACCCGTAGCGGCTCGGGGAATGCCCTAGCCATGTCACAGATGTGACCCCCACGCTTCTCGCTTCGCGTAGTGCGCTGCCCCCCGAGGGGGCCGCCCGCCCTGCGGCCCGGCAAAGCCGGTTCCGCGGCTCGTGCTGGTGAAGAAAAGCCCATCGAAGGTTTTCAATCAAGACTGCGGCAATTTGTAATCCTTGAGCACCTCACGCAGCCTGGTCTTGAGCATCTTGCCAGTGGCGCCCAGCGGAATGGCGTCGACAAAGACCACGTCATCCGGAATCTGCCACTTGGCGGTCTTGCCGTCATAGAACTTGAGCAGTTCTTCCCGGCTCACCTCGGCGCCCGGCTTTTTGACGACCACCACAATCGGTCGCTCATCCCACTTGGGGTGGGCCACACCAATGCAGGCGGCCATGGCCACCGCCGGATGAGACACCGCGATGTTTTCCACATCGATCGAGCTGATCCACTCGCCGCCGGACTTGATGACGTCCTTGCTGCGGTCGGTGATCTGCAGGTAGCCGTCGGGGTCGATGGTGCCCACATCCCCGGTGGGGAACCAGCCGTCCACCAGCGGATCGCCGCCCTCGCCCTTGAAGTACTCGCGAATGATCCACGGCCCTTTCACATGCAGATCGCCAAAAGTGGTGCCGTCCCACGGCAGTTCCTTGCCGTCGGTATCGACGATCTTCATGTCCACGCCGTAGATGGCCCGGCCCTGCTTCATGCGGATCTTCATCTTCGCGTCTTCAGACAGGCCGTCGTGCTTGTTCTTCAGCGTGCACAGCGTGCCCAGCGGGCTCATCTCGGTCATGCCCCAGGCGTGCAGCACCTCGACGCCGTAGTCCTCTCGGAAGGCATGGATCATGGCTGGCGGGCAGGCCGAGCCGCCGATCACCGTGCGCTTCAGGGTAGAAAACTTCAAACCGGCCGGCTTGAGGTGCGTCAGCAGCATCTGCCACACGGTCGGAACGCCAGCCGCGTAAGTGACCTTCTCCGCTTCAATCAGCTCGTACACCGACTTGCCGTCCAGCGCCGGCCCCGGAAACACCAGCTTGGCACCGGTCAGCGCCGCCGAATAGGGAATGCCCCAGGCGTTGACGTGGAACATGGGCACCACGGGCAGGATGGCGTCGCACGCCGAAATGCCCATCACGTCCGGCAAGGCCGCTGCATAGGCATGCAGCGTGCTGGACCGGTGGCTGTACAGCGCAGCCTTCGGGTTGCCGGTGGTGCCGCTGGTGTAGCACATGCTCGATGCCGAGTTCTCGTCGAAGCTGGGCCAGGTGTAGTTGCCCGACTGCCCGCCAATCCATGCCTCATAGCTGATGAGGCCAGGCACACCGGAGTCCTTGGGCAGGTGGGCGTCGTCGCACAGCGCGATGTACTGGCGGATCGTGGGGCAGCGGGCATGGACCGCCTGCACCAGTGGCAGAAAACTCAGGTCAAAGCACAGCACCTGGTCTTCGGCGTGGTTGGCAATCCACGCGATCTGGTCCGGGTGCAGGCGCGGGTTGATGGTGTGCAGCACACGGCCGGAACCGCTCACGCCGTAATACAGCTCAAAGTGGCGGTAGCCATTCCAGGCCAGCGTGGCCACCCGGTCACTGAAAGCCAGCTTCAAGCCATCGAGCGCGTTGGCCACCTGGCGCGAGCGTTTGGCTGCATCGCGGTAGGTGTAACGGTGCACATCACCTTCCACACGTCTGGACACAATTTCTGCATCACCGTGGTGACGTTCAGCAAATTCGATCAAGCCCGAAATGAGCAGTGGCTGGCTTTGCATTAACCCGAGCATCAGGTTGTCTCCGTCTGGTAGTTAAAAAGTGTTCTGGAAGGCATGAAAGAAAACGGCGGGCACTCTGCCCGCCTGCGTGTTCATGATGCCGCAGCCGTGGGGCCCAGTCATGCGGGATTGCCCGTGAATCTGCGGGCCCATGTCAGGTAGGGGACAATTCGGTCATGACGACTGCCGCCTTTGCCACCTCTTCCCCGGCCGTGGCCGAACTGCCCTGGCAAGAGGGATTTGCAAAGCTCGGACCGGCGTTTTACACGCTCCTCAAGCCACAGCCCTTGCCCGATCCGTACTGGGTGGGTCGCAACGAGGCGGTCGCGCGCGACCTGGGTCTGGATGCGGACTGGCTGGCTTCCCACGAAGCATTGCAGTGCCTGACCGGCAATGCGGTGCTGCCCGGCTCCGAGCCGCTGGCCAGCGTGTACAGCGGCCACCAGTTTGGCCAATGGGCGGGCCAGCTCGGGGACGGCCGCGCCATCCTGCTGGGCGAGATCAGCACGCCATCGGGGCCGCAGGAAATCCAGCTCAAGGGGGCCGGGCGCACGCCCTACTCCCGCATGGGCGACGGCCGCGCGGTGCTGCGCAGTTCGATCCGTGAATACCTGTGCTCGGAGGCCATGCACGGGTTGGGTATTCCGACCACCCGCGCCCTGTGTGTCACCGGATCGGACGCGCCGGTGCGCCGCGAAGAGATTGAAACTGCTGCCGTGGTGACGCGCACCGCCCCCAGTTTCATCCGCTTTGGCCATTTCGAACACTTCAGCTACAGCGGCCAGCCCGGGCAGCTCAAGGCACTGGCCGACATCGTGATTCAGCGGCATTACCCGGAATGCCTGGAGGCCGATCAGCCGTATGCGGCATTTCTTCAAGCCGTCTGCGAGCGCACGGCGCACATGGTGGCCGCATGGCAGGCGGTGGGCTTTTGCCACGGCGTGATGAACACCGACAACATGAGCATCCTCGGCCTGACCATCGACTACGGTCCGTTCCAGTTCCTCGATGCCTTTGTGCCCGGCCACATCTGCAACCATTCAGACACCGAGGGGCGCTACGCCTACAACCGGCAGCCAAACATCGCCTACTGGAACCTGTTTTGCCTCGGGCAGGCCTTGCTGCCCCTGATGGACAGCCAGGACCAGGCCATCGCCGCGCTGGAGTCGTTCAAAACCGTTTTCCCGGAAGCGCTGCAAGCCCGCATGCGTGCCAAGCTGGGCCTGCCAGATGTGCATGCGGACGACCTAGGCCTGATCGATAGCACCTTCCGTCTGCTGGCCAGCAACAAGGTCGACTACACCATCTTCTGGCGCCGTCTGAACGGCTTCACGCCGCAAAGCGGTCATGAGCCCGTGCGCGACCTGTTTTTCGACCGCGAGTCATTCAACGCCTGGGCCCTGCTGTATTCCGAACGCCTCGCTTCGGTTGACGCCGGCCAGCGAGCTGACCTGATGCAGCGAAGCAACCCGAAGTTTGTGCTGCGCAACCACCTCGGCGAAGAAGCCATACGCGCAGCGAAACTAAAAGACTTTTCCGGTGTCCACACCTTGCTGACGCTGCTGCAGTCCCCTTTTGATGAGCACCCCGGTCACGAGAGCCATGCCGGCTTCCCACCCGACTGGGCTGCATCGATCGAGATCAGCTGCAGCTCCTGAATACTGATTTTCAAGACCCCAAGGATTCACCATGCCCGCCAAAATTCAGAAAACCGACGCCGAATGGAAGGCCCTGCTGGCCGAGAAAGGCGCAGAGCCTGTCGCTTTTGAAGTCACCCGCCGCGCAGGCACCGAGCGCGCCTTCACGGGCAAATACGAGTCCGTCTGGGCCGACGGCAGCTACCATTGCATCTGCTGCGGTGCCAAGCTGTTTGAATCCACCACCAAGTTCGATGCAGGTTGCGGTTGGCCCAGTTTTTCCCAGGCCGCCACGCCCGACGCGATCGAGGAGCATGTGGACCGCAAGTACGGCATGGTGCGCACCGAGACCGTGTGCGCCAGTTGCGGCGCACACCTGGGCCATGTCTTCCCCGATGGCCCCACGGACACCGGCCTGCGTTATTGCATGAACTCGGCTGCCTTGAACTTTGTGCCTGAATAGGTACCCTAGGTACCCGTCCCATCTGAACCCATGAAACAGCTTCTCGATTTCCTGCCAATCCTGCTATTTTTCGGCGCGTTCAAGGTGTACGACATCTATGTCGCCACAGGCGTCATCATGGTGGCGACCACCCTGCAAATGGCCATTCTGTACAAACTCGATGGTGGCCTGCAAACCATGCACAAAGTCACACTGGCACTGGTGCTGGGGTTTGGTGCACTGACGCTGGGCTTGCATGACGAACGCTTTGTCAAGATCAAGCCAACCGTTTTGTATGCCTTTACCGGCCTGGCGCTAGCCATCGGGCTGTGGATTCTGAAGAAAAACTTTCTCAAGATGATGCTGGGCGCACAGCTCAAGATGCCGGACCCCATTTGGCGTAACCTGACTGTTATCTGGATCAGCTACAGCCTGTTCATGGCCACCCTGAACGCCTACGTTGCCTTGCTGTACACCACGGAACAATGGGTCAACTTCAAACTGTGGGGCTATGCCTTCCCGCTGGTTTTTCTGGTTGGCCAGGGTTTGTACATTGCCCGCCACCTGCAGTCTGACGAGAAGGAGGTCAGTTCATGAGCGCCCTGCCTGTTCACGCAGACGCCATCACCCGGCAATTGACCGAGCGCCTGGCGCCCACCGAATTGCGTGTGATCGACGAAAGTGCTGACCACGCCGGACACGCAGGCGCCAATGCCGAGGGTTTTGGCACTCACTTTCGCGTGCGCATCGCCAGCCCCGCTTTCGCGGGGAAGAGCCGCGTGGCGTGTCACCGGCTTGTGTATGATGCATTGCAAAATTTCCTTGACCAAGGCCTGCACGCGCTGGCTATCGAGGTCATCCAGCCGCGCTGAAGTGCGCACACCACGCACCGGCCACAGGTTTCCAAAGTTCACCTCGTCTTCATCCCTATTTCCCCAAAGCCCAAAGGAACACGTCCCATCATGAAGCAGAAATTTTTACTGGCCACGGCCGCTGCAGCTTTGCTCACCCTGAGTGCACAGGGCGCCGTCGCCCAGAACCTGGCCATCGTCAATGGCAAAGCGGTGCCCAAGGCGCGCCTGGATGCCCTGTCACAGCAGGTCGCACGCACCGGCCGGCCGGTCACGCCGGAGATGGAAGGCCAGCTGCGCGAAGAAGTCATCGCCCGCGAAGTGTTCATGCAGGAAGCCGACAAGCTGGGCCTGGCTGCCCGTGACGATGTGAAAGTGCAGATGGAACTGGCCCGCCAGAGTATCTTGATCCGTGAACTGTTTGCCGACTACCAGAAGAAAAACCCGGTGACTGACGCCGACATCAAGGCCGAATACGACAAGTTCGTTGCAGCCAACGGTGGCAAGGAATACAAGGCGCGGCACATTCTGGTCGAAAAAGAAGACGAAGCCAAAGCCATCATTGCCAGCCTGAAGAAAGGCGGCAAGTTCGACGCCATTGCGAAGAAGCAGTCCAAGGACCCAGGCTCTGGTGCCAAGGGTGGCGACCTCGACTGGGCCAACCCGGCCAGTTACGTTCCTGAATTCTCGGAAGCCATGTCCAAACTGGCCAAAGGCCAGACCACTGACGCACCGGTCAAGACACAGTTCGGTTTCCACGTGATCCGTGTGGACGACATCCGCGACGCCCAACTGCCTTCGTTTGACGAAGTGAAGCCGCAAATCTCTCAGCAGATGCAGCAGCAGAAGCTGGCCACCTTCCAGGAAGACCTTCGAAAGAAGGCCAAGATCGAGTAAATCGCAGACCTCTGGACACCTCTTTGTCCAAGGTACAAACGCGGCTCAGGCCGCGTTTTTTTTCGTCTTCTCGCTCTGTATAAGACCTGACAGGGCGTCCACGGATTGACGACGCAATGGCTGGCATGTCCAATAATTCGTGCACTTATTATTGAAGGAGACATGCATGTTCAAAAAAATCTTTCGCACGGTGGTGGTGTGTGGCGTATCCACCCTGCTGCTGGCCTGCGCCTCAAAGCCCGCTGCACCGGTGGCCGAGCTGGCTCCCGGCGGCAAGCTGAAGGCAGCCATCAACTTCGGCAACCCCATTCTTGCGACGAAGGATGCAGCCACCGGCGAGCCCAAGGGCGTCTCGGTCGATCTGGCGCGTGAACTGGGCAAACGCTTGGGCGTTCCGGTCGAGTTGGTGACCTTCACCTCTGCAGGGCGTGTGGTCGAAGCTGTCACAGCTGCGCAGGTCGACATTGCCTTTGTGGCGATAGACCCGGTGCGCGGTGCCGGCATGCTGCAGACCCCGCCCTACGTCATTATTGAAGGCGCCTACCTCGTGAAGAACAATTCACCGATCAGGAGCAATGACGAAGTCGACCGGCCGGGCAATCGCATTGTGGTGGGCAATGGCAGTGCGTATGACCTCTATCTCACCCGTGAGCTGAAGGCGGCCAAACTCGTCAAGGCGCCTACCTCACCCACGGTAACCGATGTGTTTCTGGCTCAGAACATGGAAGTGGCAGCGGGCGTGAAACAGCAGTTGCAGGCCGATGCCCAGCGCCTGCCGGGCCTCAGGCTGCTCGATGGCCGATTCATGGTGATTCAGCAGGCCATGGGCCTGCCCAAGGGCCGTGATGCCGGCGCGCGCTACGTCACCGACTTCATCGAAGAGATGAAGGCCTCGGGCTTCGTGGCGTCAGCGCTGGTGCGGCACGGTATCCAAGGCGCGGCAGTGGCACCGGCCGCTTCAACCAGGGCACCCTAACGCGCCCCGGCTGCCCCCAATCAGTCCACCCAGCGGCGGGCGTTGTGCCAGAGCTGCATCCAGGGGCTGGCGGCACTGCGGTCGCCTGAGGTCCAGCTCATCTGCAAATTGCGGAAGACCCGCTCCGGGTGCGGCATCATTGCGGTGAAACGTCCGTCAGCCGTGGTCACCGCCGTCAGGCCGCCTGCGCTGCCGTTCGGATTGGCCGGGTAGGACTCGGTCGGCTGGCCGTGGTTGTCGGTGAAACGCATGGCAGCAATGGCCTTGCTGGCATCGCCACGCCGGGCAAAGTTGGCATAGCCCTCGCCGTGCGCCACCGCAATCGGCAACCGTGTGCCCGCCATGCCCGCAAAGAAGATGCTGGGCGACGGCAAGATCTCCACCTGGCTCAGGCGCGCCTCAAAGCGCTCGCTGCGGTTGGTGGTGAAGCGCGGCCACGCCTCGGCGCCAGGGATGATGTCTGCCAGCTCGGCAAACATCTGGCAGCCGTTGCACACGCCCAGGCCGAAGGTGTCCTGACGTGCAAAGAAGGTCTTGAACTGCTCTGACAGCACCTCGTTGAAGGTGATGGAACGCGCCCAGCCAATGCCGGCGCCCAGCGTATCGCCGTAGCTGAAGCCGCCGCAAGCCACCACACCCTTGAAGTCAGCGAGTTGCGCGCGGCCGGTCTGCAGGTCGGTCATGTGCACATCACAGGCCTCGAAGCCGGCTTGCGTGAAGACATACGCCATCTCAACATGCGAATTGACACCCTGCTCACGCAGCACCGCCACGCGCGGACGGGCCGACAGGTTCAGCGCGGGTGCTTGTGCCTTCGACGGGTCAAAGCTCAGGTGCACGTGCAGACCCGGGTCGGCAGGCACGCCGGCACTGGCGTGCTCGGCATCGGCGCAGGCCGGGTTGTCGCGCTGCTGGCAGATCTTCCAGCTCACCGCATCCCAGACCTGGTGCAGGTCTTCCAGCTTGGCGCTGAACACCGCCTTGGTGTCGCGCCAGACCTGAAACTCGCCCTTGCCGACATCGAGTGCCGCATGCGCGGGCCGGGTCTTGCCAACAAAGTGGCTGAATTTCGACAGCCCATGCTCGCGCAGCGTCTGCATCACGGCGTTGCGTGCCTCAGTACGGACCTGGATCAACACGCCCAGTTCTTCGTTGAACAGCGCCTTGAGCGTCAGCTCCTCACGTCGGGCGCCGACCTGCGTCGCCCAGTTCTTGCTGTCGCCGGTGTCCATGCGGCTGTCGGTGATGCCGTCGCCTTCGACCAGCAGCATGTCGATGTTCAGGGCCACGCCGACATGGCCGGCAAAGGCCATCTCGCAGGCGGCGGCGAAGAGGCCGCCGTCGCTGCGGTCGTGGTAGGCCAGAATTTGTCCCTCGCCGCGCAACTGGTTGATCGCGTGGACCAGATTCACCAGGTCCTGCGGATCGTCCAGATCGGGCACCTCACCCTGCTCCATCTGCAGGGTCTGCGCGAGGATGGAGCCACCCATGCGCTTTTTGCCTTTGCCCAGATCGATCAGGATCAGCGTGGTGTCGGCTTCCTCTGCATTGAGTTGCGGCGTGAGTGTGGTGCGCACATCGGCCAGCGTGGCGAAGGCGCTGACGATCAGTGACACCGGCGCGGTGACCTTTTTGGCTTCGCCACCCTCTGACCACACTGTGCGCATCGACAGCGAATCCTTGCCGACCGGAATCGACACGCCCAGCGCCGGGCACAGCTCCATGCCGACCGCCTTGACAGTCTCGTAGAGCGCCGCATCCTGCCCAGGCTCGCCGCAGGCGGCCATCCAGTTGGCCGATAGCTTCACACGTGGCAACTCCATCGGTGCCGCCAGCAGATTGGTGATGGCCTCGCCCACCGCCATGCGGCCGGACGCAGCGGCATTGACGGCCGCCAGCGGAGTGCGCTCGCCCATGCTCATGGCTTCGCCGGCAAAGCCTTGGTAGTCGGCCAGCGTCACCGCACAGTCGGCCACCGGCACCTGCCAGGGGCCCACCATCTGGTCGCGATGGGTCAGGCCGCCCACGGTGCGGTCGCCAATGGTGATAAGGAAGCGCTTGGATGCCACGGTAGGGTGGCTGAGCACGTCAATAGCGCTCTTCTGCAAATCAACGCCGGTTAGATCAATCGGCTGGACGGTGTGTGTGACGCGTTTGACATCCCGATGCATCTTGGGCGGTTTACCCAACAGCACGTTCATAGGCATATCCACCGGTGGCGCCCTGTCGGCGTCCGACAGCACCAGCTGCTTCTCTTCGGTTGCCACGCCAATGACGGCAAACGGGCAGCGCTCGCGCTCGCAAAAGGCGGTGAACTGCGCCAGCGATTCAGGTGCAATCGCCATCACGTAGCGTTCCTGGCTCTCGTTGCTCCAGATTTCCTTGGGCGACAAGCCGCTTTCTTCCAGCGGCACGGCGCGCAGGTCAAAACGCGCACCGCGGCCTGCATCGTTGACCAGCTCGGGGAAAGCATTCGACAAGCCACCTGCGCCGACGTCGTGAATTGCCAGAATCGGGTTGGCTGCGCCCAGCTGGGCACACTGGTTGATGACTTCCTGCGCCCGGCGCTCGATCTCCGGGTTGCCGCGTTGCACCGAATCAAAGTCGAGGCTGGCGGCGTTGGCGCCTGCCGCCATGGAACTGGCTGCACTGCCGCCCATGCCGATGCGCATGCCAGGGCCACCGAGCTGGATCAGCAGGGTGCCGGCCGGGAACTGGATTTTTATCGTCAGGTCAGCAGCAATGGTGCCGACGCCACCCGCAATCATGATGGGCTTGTGATAGCCCCAGCGCTGACCAGCAACGGTCTGTTCGTACTCGCGAAAATAACCTGCCAGGTTGGGCCGGCCGAATTCATTGTTGAAGGCCGCGCCGCCCAGCGGGCCCTCGGTCATGATCTGCAGCGGGCTGGCGATGTGCTCGGGCTTTCCGTAGTCGCCATCGAACAGACGGGACACGGTGAATCCGGTCAGGCCGGCCTTGGGTTTGGAGCCACGCCCGGTGGCGCCTTCGTCGCGGATCTCGCCGCCAGCGCCGGTCGAGGCACCCGGAAACGGCGAAATCGCCGTCGGGTGATTGTGCGTCTCGACCTTCATCAGCACATGCATCAGCGCGTTGTCGGTGGCCGTGTAGGTTTGGTACGACGTGCCAGCGTTGCCTGCAGCCGCGGCAGGCTTGGCAAAGAAGCGCTGAACGCGAGAGCCTTCCATCACCGAGGCGTTGTCGGAATAAGCGACCACCGTGTGCTGCGGGTGCAGCTTTTCGGTGTTGCGAATCATGGCAAACAGGCTCTTGTCCTGTGCGACGCCGTCAATCGTGAAATCGGCGTTGAAAATCTTGTGGCGGCAGTGCTCGCTGTTGGCCTGCGCGAACATCATCAGCTCAACATCGGTCGGGTTGCGCTGGAGCTGGGTGAAGGCGTTCACCAGGTAATCAATCTCGTCCGCCGCCAGGGCCAGGCCGAACTCGGTGTTGGCCCGTTCCAGCGCCGCCTTGCCACCCGTCAGCACGTCAATGCTTTGCAGCGGCGCGCCCTGCAGTTCGGTGAACAGCTTCGCGGCTTCCTCGCGGCTGGACAGCACGCTTTCGGTCATGCGGTCATGCAGCAAGGCCGCCACTTCGGCGCGCTGGGCGTCGGTCAGAGCGGTTTTACTAAAGAACCCGGATTTGAGGGTGATGCGGTACTCGGTGATTCGCTCGATGCGCTTGACGGCCAGCCCGCAGTTGTGGGCAATGTCGGTGGCTTTTGACGCCCAGGGCGACACAGTGCCAACCCGGGGTGAGACCAGCAAGGTCAAGTCACCCGAGCGGTCAGCACCTGCAGGCATTGCAGGGCAAGGCTCACCATAGGTCAGCAGGGCTGCCAGCTGGGCCTTCAAGGCAGGTGTGGGTTCAGACTCGGTGGCCACCCAATGGACAAAACGGGCGCTGATGCCGGAAATCTTGCCCTCAATGGCCTGCAGGCGAGGAAGCAGCTGCTGGATGCGGAAATCGCTCAGGGCATTGATGCCGTGCGGCTCGCCCTCAAAAGTCGTCAGGTGCAGGGTCACGGTGCGGTGGCCTTGTAGTGGGAAATGGGCAGCGCGGGGCTGGAAGATGGGAGAACGGGCGGCAAAGCACCCTGCGGTGCTCGCGGAAAGCCGAATTTTACCAGCGCATGCCCTCCGTCCCTGCCGGTAAAGCGCCGGCTGGCGGTGGGTCGACCAAAGCCCCCGGGTGCTCCCGGAAAAAGCGGTTCACGCCATGCAGTGGGATAATTCAGCCATGAGCATTACCTACAAAGACGCCGCAGGAATCGAGGGCATGCGCCTGGCCGGAAGGCTCGCTTCCGAGGTGCTCGACTACCTCACGCCTTTCGTCAAGCCGGGGGTTACCACCAACGAAATCGACCGACTCGCCCACGACTACATGACCAAGGTGCAGGGCACCATTCCGGCCACGCTGGGCTACGGCCCTCCCGGTTATGTGCCCTACCCCAAATCCCTGTGCACCTCTGTCAATCACCAGGTCTGCCACGGCATTCCGAACGACAAACCGCTGAAAAAAGGCGACATCGTCAACATCGATGTGACCGTCATCATTGAAGGCGGTTGGCACGGCGACAACAGCCGCATGTACCTGGTGGGCGAAGCCTCGATTGCCGCCAAGCGGCTTTGCCAGGTCACTTACGAAGCCATGTGGCAAGGCATCATGCGGGTCAAGCCGGGCGTGCGCCTGGGCGACATTGGCTACGCCATCCAGACCTATGCCGAGAAACACGGTTATTCGGTGGTCCGCGAGTTCTGCGGGCACGGCATTGGCACCAAGTTCCACGAAGACCCGCAGGTGCTGCACTATGGCCGGCCTGGCACGCTCGAAGAGCTGGTGCCCGGCATGACCTTCACCATCGAGCCCATGATCAACGCCGGCAAGCGAGACATCAAGGACGGGCCGGAGAAGGACGGCTGGAGCATCGTGACGCGCGACCATTCGCTCTCGGCCCAGTGGGAGCACACCATCCTGGTCACGCCCACTGGCTACGAGGTGCTGACGGTCTCGGCGGGCAGCCCGGCGATTCCTTCCTTTGTGCCGCGTCAGGACGTGCCCGCACCCATTGCGGTCAGCGCTTGACCTTCACGCGCCTCCCACGCCGGCACACCGGACCTGCGGCCCGCATACACGCATGAACGCATGAACGAGCTGACGCAGACCCGTGAGCAATACCGCAGCGGCAAGGCGGCCCTGTGGGACAGCCTTGCCGGCAGCGGCGCCTCCTCGCGCGGGCTGCACAGCCTGCTGCAAAAGCTGGCCCGCCACACCGACGGCATCCTCAAGCAGCTGTGGGCCGCAGCGGAATTTCCGCCGGAAGTCTGCCTGGTGGCTGTCGGCGGCTTTGGCCGCGGCGAGCTGTTTCCGCATTCCGATGTGGATGTGCTGCTACTGCTGCCCGACGGCACCGATGCAGGGACCGACGCCGCCCTCAAAAGCCGGATCGAACGCTTCATCGGCAGTTGCTGGGACAGCGGACTGGAAATCGGCTCCAGCGTGCGCACGCTGGCCGACTGCCTGGAAGAAGCTGCCAAGGACGTGACGGTACAGACCTCCCTGCTGGAAGCCCGCCTGATCGCGGGGCCGCGCAAGCAGTTTGCGCGCCTGGAGAGTGAACTCGCCGCCTTGATTGACCCACAGGCCTTTTTTGTGGCCAAGACGCTGGAACTGCGCCAGCGCCACAACAAGTTTGAGAACACGCCCTACGCGCTGGAGCCAAACTGCAAGGAGTCACCCGGCGGACTGCGCGATTTGCAAGTGGTGCTGTGGGTGGCCCGCGCCGCCGGTCTGGGCAAATCATGGGACGACCTGGCCCGCAACGGCCTGGCCACCGCCTTTGAAGTGCGCCAGATCAAGGCCAACGAAGCGCTGCTCAGCCTGATCCGTGCCCGCCTGCATCTGCTCGCCGGGCGCCGCGAGGACCGCCTGGTGTTCGACCTGCAGACCGCGGTGGCCGAATCGTTCGGCTACACCGCCCATACAGACGACGGAAGCAAACTGCCCCGCCGCGCCAGCGAGGCGCTGATGAAGCGCTACTACTGGGCCGCCAAGGCAGTCACGCAGCTCAACCAGATCCTGCTGCTCAACATTGAAGAGCGCCTGAACCCCAACACGTCGACCTTGCGGCCGATCAACGAGCGCTTTCACGACAAGGCGGGCATGCTGGAAGTGGTCAGTGATGACCTCTACGTGCGCGAGCCGCATGCGATTCTTGAAACCTTTTTACTCTACGAAACCACGGTGGGCATCAAGGGCCTGTCGGCGCGAACGCTGCGGGCGCTGTACAACGCACGCGGGGTGATGAACGGCAAGTTCCGCCGTGACCCGGCCAACCGCGCGATGTTTCTGCGCATCCTGCAGCAGCCCGAGGGCATCACCCATGCCATGCGGCTGATGAACCAGACCTCGGTGCTGGGGCGCTACCTGTGGATCTTCCGCCGCATCGTCGGGCAGATGCAGCACGACCTGTTCCATGTGTACACCGTGGACCAGCACATCCTGATGGTGCTGCGCAACGCGCGCCGCTTCTTCATGGCCGAGCATTCGCACGAGTACCCGATGTGCTCGCAGCTCGCGGCCGGCTGGGACAAGCCCTGGATTCTCTACGTGGCAGCGCTGTTTCACGACATCGCCAAAGGCCGGGGCGGCGACCACTCCGAGCTGGGCTGCAAGGATGTACGCACCTTCTGCCGCCAGCACGGCATTGCCCGCCCAGACGCCAAACTGATCGAGTTTCTGGTTGGGGAGCACCTGAGCATGAGCCGCATCGCCCAGAAGGAAGACCTGAGCAACCCCGAGGTGATCGCCGCTTTTGCCAAGCGTGTCGGCAATGAACGCAACCTGACGGCCCTGTACCTGCTGACGGTGGCCGACATCCGCGGCACCAGCCCGAAGGTGTGGAATGCGTGGAAGGGCAAGCTGCTGGAAGACCTGTACCGCTACACCCTGCGCGTGCTGGGTGGCCGTGCGCCCGATGCCGATGCGGAGGTCGAATCGCGCAAACGCGAGGCCCTGACCGCGCTGGCGTTGCATTCCGAGCCCTTCGAGGCGCACAAGGCCCTGTGGGACACGCTGGACGTGAGCTACTTCATGCGCCATGAAGCGGCCGATATCGCCTGGCACGCCCGCCAGCTCTCACGCCATGTCGGCAAGGCCAAGGGCATTGTCCGTGCCCGCCGCTCGCTGGCCGGCGAAGGCATGCAGGTGCTGGTCTACACGCCGGATGCACCCGATCTGTTCGCCCGCATCTGCGGCTACTTTGACGAGGCCGGCTTCAGCATTCTGGATGCCAAGGTCCACACCGCCCGCAATGGCTATGCGCTGGACACCTTTCAGGTGGTGAGCCCGACGCTGGGCGAGCACTACCGCGAACTGGCCGCCATGGTCGAGGCCGATCTCGACCGGACCATCGAGGAGCGCGGCCCGCTGCCCTCCCCCGGCAAAGGCCGGGTCTCGCGCCGGGTCAAGAGCTTTCCGATTGCGCCGCGCGTGGACCTGCGCCCCGACGAAAAAGCCCAGCGCTGGCTGCTCACCGTGTCGGCCAGCGACCGCGTGGGTCTGCTTTATCTCATCGCCCGTGTGCTGGCACGGCACCGCATCAATCTGCAGCTGGCCAAGGTCACCACGCTGGGCGAGCGGGTGGAAGACACTTTCCTCATCGATGGCCCCGAGCTGCAGCAGAACAAGGCGCAGATCGCCATTGAAACGGAGCTGCTCGAAGCCCTGGGTGCCTGAGGCTGCACACCGCGATTACAGCGAGTGGCTCAGGCGTCAGGCGGAGCCACCATCTGTGTCGGCGTGATCGCAGCACTCTGGTAGCGCAGCAACCTGCCCTTGTACGGGCCCGCCAGACCGGGCGCTGTGCGGTAGCGGGTTTCGGTGCGGTCGTAGCCCATGGCGCCCATCTGACGGTTGAAACTGCTCCGGTTGCCACGGTCCGGGTCCACGATCAGCACCTCAGCCCCTTCGGCCGCATGCAGGCCGATGAAGCGCGCCAGAATCGCCGGCTGATCGCGGTCATAGAGCACATCGCTGCCGATGATGAGGTCAAATCGGGCCAGCAAGGGATTGGCGCGTGCCCAGTGGCCTGTCTGGTACTTCATCGCGGGCATGCTGTTCAGTCGCAGGTTTTTCACCAGAAACGCGCCTGCCAGCGGATGGCAGTCACTGGCCGTGATGTCGCCCCCACGCCGGTGAACCACCAGACTCGCAAGACCCAGCCCGCAGCCCAGTTCCAGAATCCGTTTTCCCTGCAACTCGTGGGTTTGCATCACGTGCGCCAGCACACGGCCTGAAGGCCAGAGCAGGCCAAAAATCGGCCACGCCGACGACGAAATGCCGGCACGCTCAGCCTCTCCATTGGGGTCATGGAACTGCTGCCTGTCCAGCAACGAGCGCAGTTGCAGGTCTGCCCCTGTGCCGGTGATGGTTTCGAGTTTGGTCTGGTAACCGGGATCGGAATCGGGCTGAGTTTCAGTCGTCGTCACCGGCATCCAGACCGGGAAACAGCACGTCTGTGTAGCCGAATTGAGTGAAGTCGCGAATCCGCATCGGGTAGAGCTTGCCGATCAGGTGGTCACATTCATGCTGCACCACGCGGGCATGAAAGCCATTAGCCACCCGGTCAATCGGGTCGCCGTAGGGGTCCATGCCGGTGTAACGGATGCTGGCAAAACGCGGCACCACGCCGCGCAGGCCGGGCACCGACAGGCAACCTTCCCAGCCGTCTTCCTCGGCCGCGCTCAAAGGCGTGATCACTGGATTGAGCAGCACCGTACGCGGCACCACTGGTGCTTCCGGGTAACGGGGATTGATCTGGTCGGTACCGAAAATGACGAGTTGCAAATCCACACCAATCTGTGGCGCGGCAAGGCCAGCACCATTGACGGAGCGCATGGTGTCGAACATGTCGGAAATCAGCAGATGCAGCTCATCGGTGTCGAAAGCCGTCACGGGCTGCGCCACACGCAGCAGGCGCGGATCACCCATCTTGAGAATTTCACGAATGGCCATGGACGGATTATCCGTCCTCAGCCCATCAGCTCAGCGCCAGTGGCGATGACGGTGCCCGTAGGGCCCGCGATAGCTGCGATAGCCGTAGTACCCGGGTGCAGGAACCACGACGACAGGCGCAGGCTCTGCATACACGGGCTGGGTCTGGTATACCCCCACCGGGCGGTAACCCACCGGTGCCACCACACAGCCTGAAAGCAGAACGGTCAAGCCGGCAACAGCCGCCAAAGCAGAAAAACGCGTCAAGGTCATATGAACTCCTGTTGGAACAGGTGTTCAACGTACAGCAACGGCCCACGGCGTGACATCTGGCGCGCAAAGTGCTGTAACCCCCTGTAAGCGGTTCAGGCCGCTCACAGGCGTTGCACCGCTCAGGTGCCAGCCAGCATCTCCAACAACGCCGCCTCGTCGATCACCGCCACACCCAGTTCCTGGGCTTTGGTCAGCTTGCTGCCAGCCTCGGCACCGGCCACCACGAAATCGGTCTTTTTGCTGACTGACCCGGCCACCTTGCCACCGGCCGCCTCGACGCGGTCCTTGGCCTCGTCACGGCTCAGGGTGGGCAAGGTGCCGGTGATGACAAAGGTTTTTCCGGACAGCGGCTTGGGTGCGACGGCAGCGGGTTCGCCTTCGGGCCAGGTGACACCGCAGGCCCGCAGTTGATCGACCACCTCCCGGTTGTGCGGCTGCGCGAAAAAGGTGTGGATGCTGGCCGCCACAATCGGGCCGACGTCGCTCACCTCCAGCAACTGCTCCTCAGTCGCGTCCATGATGGCGTCGAGCTTGCCGAAGTGGCGCGCCAGCTCCTTGGCGGTGGCCTCGCCCACGTGGCGAATGCCCAACCCGAAGAGGAAGCGAGGCAAGCTGGTCTGTTTGGATTTTTCCAGCGCTTCGAGCAGGTTGTTGGCGGATTTTTCTGCCATGCGGTCCAGGCTGGCAAGCGCCGTAAGACCGAGTTTGTAGAGGTCAGGCAAGGTGCGGATGACATTCGCATCGACCAGTTGCTCCACCAGCTTGTCGCCGAGCCCCTCGACCTCGACCGCGCGGCGATGGGCGTAATGCAGGATGGCTTCCTTACGCTGGGCGGCGCAGAACAGACCACCGGTGCAGCGGTAGTCAGCCTCGCCCTCTTCCCGCACCGCCTCGGAGCCGCACACCGGGCATTGTCGAGGCATCGTGAACACCAGCGCGCCGGGCGGGCGCTTGTCGGCCAGCACGCTCACCACTTCGGGAATCACGTCGCCAGCACGCCGAACCACCACGGTGTCACCCACGCGCACATCCTTGCGTCTGGCCTCGTCTTCGTTGTGCAGCGTGGCATTGGTCACCGTCACGCCACCGACAAACACCGGCGCCAGCTTGGCCACTGGCGTCAGCTTGCCGGTACGGCCCACCTGCACGTCAATCGCCTCGACGGTGGTAAGTTGCTCCTGCGCCGGGTATTTGTGGGCCACCGCCCAGCGCGGCTCGCGTGTCACAAAGCCCAGTTGCCGCTGCTGCGCCAGGCTGTTGACCTTGTAGACCACACCGTCGATGTCAAAAGGCAGTGCATCACGCGCTGCACCCATAGCCTGATGAAAGGCAATCAGCTCTGCAGCGCCATGCGTCACACGGGTCTGCGCGGCTACCGGAAAGCCCCAGGACTTCAGCGTCATCAGCATCTGGAAATGGGTTTCGAAGGCTGGCCCGCCCTGCTCTTCTGCAGTGATGTCGCCCAAGCCGTAGGCGAAAAAGCTCAAAGGCCGCTGCGCAGCAATCGCCGGGTCGAGCTGGCGCACAGCACCGGCAGCTGCGTTACGCGGATTGACAAAGGTTTTCTCGCCCTTCGCGCCCTGTGCGATCTTCTCGCGCTGCTTCTCGTTGAGCGACTCAAAATCATCGCGACGCATGTAGACCTCGCCGCGGACTTCCAGTACAGGCGGCGCAGCATTTGGCAAGCGCAATGGGATCTGCCTGATGGTGCGGATGTTTTGCGTCACTTCTTCGCCGACCTCGCCGTCGCCACGCGTCGCAGCTTGCACCAGTACGCCCTTCTCGTAGCGAAGGCTCATGGCGAGGCCATCAAACTTCAGCTCTGCCACGTATTCGACGGGTGGCTCCGACTCGGCCAGGCCCAGCTCCTTGCGAACCCGGGTGTCAAAGCTTTGCGCGCCGGTCGCCTCGGTGTCCGTCTCGGTGCGGATGCTGAGCATGGGCACCCGGTGGCGCACGCTGGCGAACTGGTCCAGCGGCTTGCCGCCCACCCGTTGCGTGGGCGAGTCAGCCGTCAGCAAGTCAGGGTGTGCCGATTCCAGCGCCTGCAGTTCCTGGAAGAGCCGGTCGTACTCGCTGTCTGGAATGGAGGGTTCGTCCAGCACGTAGTAGCGATGGGCGTGCTCATGCAGCGTGGCGCGCAGCTCAGCCATCCGTTCGGGCGCCGATACAGAAGGAGGAGCAGGCTCAGGACTGTCAGAGAAAAGATCAGGGGTAGCCATGGTCGGCAAGGCAAGCAGCCATCAGGCTAGTGGGCGGGGAGATCAAGAGAAAAGCCGCCGGCCCAGCACGGAGCCAGCCGAAAACTCACGGCTGTCGAGTGTGTCGTAGAGCTGCTCCAGATCAGCATGGATCACCTCCATCGCCTCGGGCCGGATCGGCTGGCCGTTGTCGTCGATGATGACGCCTTCCATGTTTTTGGCCAGCGCCAACGCCACTTCGCACATGCGGGCGAAAGGCTGCTCGCTTCGCTGCACCTGTGGCACATCCAGTGACAGCGTCAACTCGCGCAGCGCGGTCTGCTCGGGGTCATCGGCCATGGCAGCCTGCGTGTCGAAAGCCAGACCCAGAATCGGTGCCAGGCCCTGCTGGCTCGCTGGCAGCACCATGCGGCCGGGAATCGCGCCGGCAATAAAGCCCAGCCGCGCGGCGTTCTGCTGAACATAGCCGGGGCTCCAGGCGGTGCTGGTGGCACGCAGGGTAAAGCTGAGCTGCGCGTCGTGCGCGCTGGCGAACTGGTCCAACTCGCGGGCCCGGGCGACCTCGTCAATCATCTCCGGAAACTCTGGCTCGCCGCCAATCGCATCAGCAAAAGCCTGCGCCTTGATGACGAACTCGGAGTACTCAATCTGGTTCAGCGCGCCAGTGCGGTTGGCCAGCTGAACGCCACACTGGAACGCGCTGTAGCGCTGGCCAGCCAACGGAAACTCCCACTCGTCCGTGGCGGCATTCAGCCCTTCCACGCCAAACGCCTTGCTGCCGGCGCGGCGGGTGGCCGGCATGGCGGCCAGTGCGGCCTCGCCCGACACCACAGACTCCACCGCCACCGGAGCGACGGCATCGATCAGCACATCCAGCCCCGGCTTTCGCTCGGGCAAGGTCAGCCTCGTGAGCGAACCGAGTCCGGAATCGGTGTCAAAACTAGGCTCCTGCCGGTCGTCCAGCGTCTGCGATCCGTCTGCGGCGGGCTCCACCGGCTCCGGCGACGCCACTTCAGCGGGGGTCGCGCGCTTGGGCAGGTTGCGGCGCGACGACCAGGCGCTGTGCGCTACCACCGCGGCGAGCACCAGACCGCCCGCCACGGCCAAACCGATCTGCAGCGTGCTCATGCGCCGACTCCCGGTTGCTGCAAGGTCATGCAGCCTCCACGAAGCCCAGTGCGGCCTCCATGTCCACCGCCACAATGCGCGACACACCCTGCTCCTGCATGGTGACGCCGATCAGTTGCTCGGCCATTTCCATCGCAATCTTGTTGTGGCTGATGAACAGGAACTGCGTTTCGCGGCTCATGCTGGAAACCAGCTTGGCATAGCGCTCGGTGTTGGCGTCGTCCAGCGGCGCATCCACCTCGTCAAGCAGACAGAATGGCGCCGGATTGAGCTGGAAGATCGCAAACACCAGCGCAATCGCCGTCAGGGCCTTCTCGCCGCCCGAGAGCAAATGGATGGTCTGGTTCTTCTTGCCGGGCGGCTGCGCCATCACCTGCACGCCGGCATCGAGAATTTCTTCGCCCGTCATCACCAGGCGCGCATTGCCGCCGCCGAACAGCTCGGGGAACATCTTGCCGAAATGGGTGTTGACGGTCTCGAACGTGCTGGAGAGCAGCTCGCGCGTTTCCATATCGATCTTCTTGATCGCATCTTCCAGCGTCGCCATGGCTTCGTTCAGGTCGGCCGACTGTGCATCGAGGAACTGCTTGCGCTCGCGGGCGGTGCTGAGCTCTTCCAGCGCAGCCAGGTTGACGGCGCCCAGCGACTGGATTTCGCGGTGAATGCGGTCAATCTCCCCCTGCAGGCCCGCCAAGCGAACATTGCCGGTCTGAATGGACTGCTCGACGGCCACCAGATCGGCCTGTGCATCGGCCAGCAGCTGGGTGTACTGCTCCAGTCCGAGTCGCGCGGCCTGCTCCTTGAGCTGGAATTCGGTGATGCGCTGCCGCAGCGGGTCGAGCTCGCGCTCCAGTTGCAAGCGACGTTCATCGCTGGCGCGCAGCTTGTTGGTCAGGTCGTCGTACTGGCTGCGCTTGGCACCCAGGTCCGCCTCGCGTTCCAGCTTGACGGCCAATGCGCTCTGCAGGCCGGCTTGAGCCGCCGCATCCGTCAGACGCGACAGCTCTTCGCGGGCGCGCGCCTCCTCGGTCGCAATCGAGGCCGCCTCTTGCGCCGCGATGTCGATGGACCGCGCCAGCTCTTCCCGGCGCGATGCCAGGCTGCGCAGTGCAAACTGCGCCTCTTGCGCCTGCCGCTCCAAGGTGCGTTGCTGCTCGCGCGATTCACCCAGCTTGCGCTCGGCCTCGATCACCCGGTCATCAAGTTGCGCATGGCGCTCCTGGCTGTCGGCCAGTTGCATGTCGAGTTCTTCAAAGCGCGCCTCGGCAGTGACCTTTCGCTCCTGCAGATCAGACAACTGCGCCTCGATTTCCGCCATGTCACCCTGAATCTGCTGGCTGCGCGCCCGGGTCTGCTCAGCCAGTTGCGTGAGGCGCAGCACTTCCACCTGCAGCTCATGGGTGCGGCTTTGCCCCTCGGTGGCTTCACGGCGCGCCGTGGCCAGCCGCTGGGCGGCATCGGCATAAGCTGCTTCTGCACGCACTAGCGCACTGCGCGCCTCGTCGCTGATCAGGGCCTGCGCCTTGAGCTGCTTGTCGAGGTTTTCGATTTCCTGCGCACGGGCCAGGAGGCCCGCCTGCTCGGAATCCTGCGCATAAAAACTCACGCTGTGGTGCGTGACGGCATGGCCGCTCTGGACGTAAATCACTTCACCGGCCTGCAGCTTGTCGCGCGCGGCCAGCGCGTCTTCGATGCTGGAAGCGGTGTAGCAGCCCTGCAGCCAGTCGCCGAGCAATGCCGACTGCCCGGCGTCGTTCAGGCGCAGCAAGTCCGTCAGGGGCTTGAGGGTAACGGCGGCATTGGTGCGCGTGGGCGCTGCAGCCTGCGGCGGCGAGTAGAAAGAGAGTTTGGCCGGCGGCGCGCCACGGCCGTCGCTGCCGACAAAGCCACGCACCATGTCGAGCCGGGAGACTTCGAGGGCACCGAGCCGCTCTCTGAGAGCGGCTTCGAGCGCATTTTCCCAGCCCTGTTCGATGTGAATGCGGCTCCACAGGCCTTGCAGGTTGTCGAGGCCGTGCTGCGCCAGCCACGGCTTGAGCTTGCCGTCGGTCTTGACCTTCTCCTGCAGCGCCTTGAGCGCCTCCATGCGGGCCGACAGGTCGGCGCGCTTGGCTGATTCAGTATTGACGGTCTGCTGCAGCGTTCGGCGTTCTTCGTCCAGTTGCGGCACAGATTCCGTCAGCTCGTGCAGACGGGCCTCGGCCAGCTCCTGAGCCTCCTGAGCGGCAGTCAGCTGCCCGGTAAGGTTCACCAGTCGGGCTTCGTCCGGGGCATTGAGGGCGTTGCGGTCAGCTGTCAGGCGCTCCAGCCGCAGCGACAGCATGCGCGACTGTTCTTCAATGTTGCGCTGGTCTGCCGCGAGCACCTGAATCTGCTGCTGCACCTGCCCGACACTGGCCCGCTGCTCGTTGGCCTTGGCCTGCGCCTGGCGCAGCGCGTCTTCCAGCGCTGGCAGCTGGCCTTGATGCTCTTCGGTCTGGGCGGCGAGCAGCTCAGCCTTTTCTTCGGCTTCCACGGCCTGCGCGGCCAGGCTCTCGGTTTCTGCGGCGGCATCTTCCTTGCGGGTGACCCACTGCGCGGTGTTTTCACGGAGCTGGTTCAGCCGCTGCTCGACCCGCACCCGGCCATCGACCACAAAGCGAATTTCGGCTTCCAGCCGGCCGACCTCGGCGCTGGCTTCATAGAGCTTGCCCTGCGCCTGGTTGACCTGATCGCCTGCCGCGTAGTGGGCCTGGCGGATGGTTTCCAGATCGGCCTCGATGTGGCGCAAATCGGCCACCCGGCTTTCCAGATCGTTCACCGCCTTTTCGGCATCGGCCTTGACGCGGGCCTGGTCGGCTTCGCTCTCGGCGCGTTTGAGGAACCACAGCTGGTGCTGCTTGAGCGCACCATCGGCCTGCAGGGTGTTGTATCGCAGCGCGACCTCGGCCTGCTTCTCAAGGCGGTCGAGGTTGGCGTTGAGCTCGCGCAGGATGTCTTCAACCCGTGTGAGGTTCTCGCGGGTGTCGGTCAGGCGGTTGGCCGTTTCGCGGCGGCGTTCCTTGTACTTGGATACACCGGCCGCTTCTTCGAGGAAGAGCCGCAGCTCTTCGGGCTTGGACTCGATGATTCGGCTGATGGTGCCCTGACCGATGATGGCGTAGGCGCGCGGGCCAAGGCCGGTGCCGAGGAACACGTCCTGCACATCGCGCCGGCGCACCGGCTGGTTGTTGATGAAGTAGCTGGAATTGCCATCACGCGTGAGCACGCGCTTGACCGCGATCTCGGCAAACTGCCCCCACTGGCCACCGGCGCGGTGATCGGCGTTGTCAAACACCAGCTCCACGCTGGAGCGGCTGGCCGGCTTGCGGGTGTTGGTGCCGTTGAAGATGACGTCCTGCATGGACTCGCCACGCAGCTCCGAGGCCTTGCTCTCGCCCAGCACCCAGCGCACCGCATCCATGATGTTGGACTTGCCGCAACCGTTGGGGCCGACAACGCCCACCAGTTGGCCGGGCAACACGAAATTGGTGGGTTCAGCGAAAGACTTGAACCCGGATAACTTGATCGAATTGAGACGCACAGCTGTCCCTGTTGTTCTTGAATCTGATGAACCTGAGGAATCCGATGGCTGCCCGATGAATCGGGTCTGGGCCCGGACTGCCGCCCGGAAGGTCCGGCAGCAGTTCCGTTCCCGACGGAAGCCATCGTGGAACCGGCCCGTCATGTTACCCGAGCCAACTGCCCGTTTCACCCCGCCAGCGGGTTCTTTTCAGGCGGTTACCAGCGGTGCAGCAGCCGCGAAAACGAGCGCAAAAAAGACTGCCTGCAAGCACTGTTTCGCGCTTGTGGCGGACATTTATTACTCTACTTTTGATAGCAATTCCTGGAGGCGAGGCGAATCGGCCTGACCAGACGGGATAATTCACCCATGAACCCCCTGCTTTCGCGCCTTCAGCCCTACCCTTTCGAGCGGCTGCGCCAGCTGCACGCCGGCATCACCCCCAACCCCGCCTACCGCCCTATCAGCCTCGGCATTGGTGAACCTCGCCACGCCACACCACAACTGGTGAAAGACGCCCTCACCGCCAGCTTGGCCGGCCTGGCCAGTTACCCGGGCACGCTGGGCGAGCCCAAGTTGCGCCAGACGATGGCCGACTGGCTGTCAAGGCGCTACAGTCTGGCGCTGGATCCGGCGACCCAAATCCTGCCGGTTAATGGCTCCCGTGAAGCCCTGTTTTCACTGGCGCAGACGGTGATTGACCCGAGCAAGCCGGGTGCAACCGTCGTATCCCCCAATCCGTTCTATCAAATCTACGAAGGTGCAGCGTTGCTGGCGGGTGCCCAGACCTGGTTTGCCCCCAGCGATCCGGCGCGCAACTTCGCCGTGGACTGGGCCAGCGTGCCGGAATCGGTCTGGGCCAAGACCCAATTGCTGTTTGTCTGCTCGCCCGGCAACCCCACCGGCGCCGTGATGGGTTTGGACGAATGGAAACTGCTGTTTGACCTGAGCGACCGCCACGGCTTTGTGATCGCATCGGACGAGTGCTACAGCGAAATCTACTTCCGCGATGAACCACCGCTCGGTGGGCTTCAGGCCGCTGCGCAGCTGGGTCGGACTGATTTCAAGAACCTGATTGCCATGACCAGCCTGTCCAAACGCAGCAATGTGCCGGGTCTGCGCAGCGGCTTTGTCGCGGGTGATGCAGCACTCATCAAGCCCTTTCTGCTCTACCGCACCTACCACGGCAGCGCGATGAGCCCGGTGGTGCAGGCCGCCAGCATCGCCGCCTGGAGCGATGAGCAGCATGTGGTCGATAACCGGGCCATGTACCGCGAGAAATTCGCCAAAGTCACGCCGATGCTCGCCGCGGTGATGGACGTGGCCCTGCCAGATGCCGGTTTTTACCTGTGGGCGGCGGTGCCACCGGCGTTTGGGGGTTCCGACACCGCCTTCGCCGCAGAGCTGCTCGCTACTTACAATGTGGTGGTGTTGCCGGGCAGTTACCTGGCACGCGATGCACAGGGCAGCAACCCCGGCGCGGGCCGCATCCGCATGGCGCTGGTGGCAGAAACCGCCGAATGTGTGGAAGCCGCCGGGCGCATCGTCCAATTCATCCAATCCAAAGTTCACTGACTCACTGAACACCAGCCCTGAAAAACAAAGACATGACACAAGACAACCTGCAAAGCACCATCGACGCCGCCTGGGAAAACCGCGCCAGCCTGTCGCCCCAATCCGCCCCCAAGGACGTGCTGGACGCGGTGGAGCACACCATTGCCCAGCTCAACAGCGGCAAGCTCCGTGTGGCCACCCGCGAAGGCGTGGGCCAGTGGACCACCCACCAGTGGATCAAAAAGGCTGTGCTGCTGAGCTTCCGCCTGAAAGACAACGAACTGATGCGCGCCGGTGACCTCGGCTTTTTCGACAAGGTCAAGACCAAGTTCTCGCACCTCAGCGAAGCCGAAATGCGCGCCACCGGTGTGCGCGTGGTGCCGCCCGCTGTGGCACGCCGCGGCAGCTTCATCGCCAAGGGCGCGATCCTGATGCCCAGCTACGTGAACATCGGCGCCTGGGTCGGCGAAGGCACCATGGTCGACACCTGGGCCACTGTGGGCAGCTGCGCCCAGGTCGGCAATAACGTGCACCTCTCCGGTGGCGTGGGCTTGGGCGGCGTGCTGGAGCCACTGCAGGCCAACCCGACCATCATTGAAGACAACTGCTTTATCGGCGCGCGCTCCGAAGTGGTCGAGGGCGTAATCGTCGAGGAAAACTCCGTCATCTCGATGGGCGTTTACATCGGCCAGAGCACCCCGATTTACGACCGCGAAGCTGACACCGTGAGCTATGGCCGCATCCCCGCCGGTTCGGTGGTGGTGTCGGGCAATCTGCCCAAGGCCGGCGGCAAGTACAGCATGTACTGCGCAGTGATCGTCAAGCGCGTGGACGCCAAAACGCGTTCAACCACCAGCCTGAACGACCTTCTGCGCGACTGAACTGCATCACCAGCTCAGTCAGGAGTGAATGGCAGTTTCCGTTCACTCTAAGGGGTCGAAGGGTGGGTAGCCCGGCGTGAGGCCAGCTGACCTGCAGGCGGAGTTGAATCTAGAGGAGCAACGCGATGAGCACGATGGAACGAATCCTGCGCCTGATGGCCGACAAGAAGGCGTCGGACGTCTACCTGTCTGCGCATTCGCCGGCCCTCATCAAGATCAACGGCCAGGCAGTGCCCATCAACTCGCAGGTGCTGCCACCCGAGGCACCGCGCAACCTGCTGGCAGAAGTGCTGCCGCCAGCGCGCATTGAAGAGCTGGAAGAGCTGGGCGAGCTCAACATGGCGCTGCCGCTGCCGGGCGTTGGCAACTTCCGCATCAGCGGCTTTCGCCAGCGCAGCACCTATGCGGCGGTGATCCGGTTCATCCCCAGCGAGATTCCGCCACTGGACAGCCTGAATGTGCCGCCCATCCTGGCCGACCTGATCATGGAAAAGCGCGGTCTGCTGCTGATGGTGGGCTCGACCGGCGCAGGCAAGAGCACGACCCTGGCCTCGATGATGGACCATCGCAATGCCACCACGCTGGGCCACATCCTCACCATCGAAGACCCGGTGGAGTTCCTGTTCACCAACAAGAAATCGGTGGTGAACCAGCGCGAGGTCGGCAGCGACACCCAATCGCTGCAGGTAGCCCTGAAAAACGCCTTGCGCCAGGCGCCGGACGTCATCCTGATCGGCGAGATCCGCGATCGTGAAACCATGTCGGCCGCCATTGCCTACGCGCAATCCGGCCACCTGTGCCTGGCTACCATGCACGCCAACAACAGCTACCAGGCGCTGAACCGCATTCTGAGCTTCTACCCGGTGGAAGTGCGCCCGACCATGCTCGGCGATCTGGCTGCGGCGATGAAAGCCATCGTCTCGCAGCGCCTGCTGCGCACCCAGGCCGGTGGGCGTACGCCAGCGGTGGAGGTCATGCTCAACACCAAACTGGTTGCCGAACTGATTGAGAAAGGCGACTTCTCCGGCGTGAAAGAGGCGATGGAGAAATCCATGGCCGATGGCTCGCAGACCTTCGAGCAGGCCATTGCCAAGCTGATCGTCGACGGCGTCGTGACCCGCAAGGAAGGCATCTTGTTTGCCGACTCGCCCACCAACCTGATGTGGCGGCTCGAAAACGACTTCGCGGTCAAGGCCAAGGCGGCCGAGCCCGAGGACGATCCCGACGACCAGCCGTCGTTCACCGAAATCACGCTCGACGTCAGGCCGGGCAGCGACTCCAAGTACGGGACTTCCGGTTTCACACCGCTTTGAAACCAATCTGATTTTTGATGTCTTCAACACTTCACCTCACCGAACAGCTGATTTCCCGCCCTTCGGTCACCCCTGACGACGCCGACTGCCAGGCCCTGCTGATCGAGCGCCTCGCGCCGCTGGGGTTCCGCTGCGAAACCATCGTGAGCGGCCCCGATCACTTCCGGGTGACCAACCTGTGGGCACGGCGCGAAGGCGCAGCCAGTCAGGTCAAACCCAAAACGCTGGTCTTTGCAGGCCACACCGATGTGGTGCCCACCGGCCCGCTGGAGCAGTGGACGAGCCACCCGTTCACCCCAAGTCACCGCGACGGCAAGCTCTATGGCCGTGGTGCGGCCGACATGAAAACCTCCATCGCGGCGATGGTGGTGGCGGTCGAGGAGTTCCTCGCGGAGCACCCCGACCCGACCCTTTCTATTGCGTTTCTCATCACCAGCGACGAAGAAGGCCCCGCAACCGACGGTACCGTGAAGGTCTGCGAAGCGCTCAAGGCGCGTGGCGAGGTGCTGGACTACTGCATCGTCGGCGAGCCAACCTCGGTGGAGCAGATCGGCGACATGATCAAGAACGGCCGTCGCGGCACCATGAGCGGCAAGCTGACCGTCAAGGGCGTGCAGGGGCACATTGCCTACCCGCACCTGGCCAAAAACCCGATTCACCTGTTTGCACCTGCGCTGGCCGAACTGGTGGCGACCGAGTGGGATCAGGGCAATGAATTCTTCCCGGCCACCAGCTGGCAGGTTTCCAACATCCACGGTGGCACCGGGGCCTCGAACGTGATTCCGGGCGATCTGGTGGTGGACTTCAACTTCCGCTTCTGCACCGAATCCACGCCCGAGAGCCTGCAGCAGCGCCTGCAGGCGGTGCTGAGCCGGCACCAGCTGGAATACGACCTGAAGTGGACCTTGGGCGGCCTGCCCTTTCTGACCACGCCGGGCGATCTGGTGCATGCCGTCCAGGCCGCCATTCAGGACGAGACAAGCCTCGCCACCGAGCTGTCAACCACAGGCGGCACCAGCGACGGCCGCTTCATCGCCAAAATCTGCCCGCAAGTGATCGAGCTGGGCCCCGTCAACGCCAGCATCCACAAGATCAACGAGCATGTGCTGGTGAGTTCGCTGGAACCGCTGAAGAACATCTACAAGGGCGTGCTCCGGAAATTGGCCAGCGAATGAGCGCAGGCACCGTGGAGGCAGCCGGCGCACCGACTACGGTGCTGACCCTGATCGAAGCCATGGCAGACCGGCTGGAAGCTGCCGGCCTGAGCTTTTCTGACGGTTTTGGTCAAGGTGCAACCAATGCATTTGACGAAGCCGCCTGGCTCGTGCTTTGGAAGCTGGGTCTGCCAGTGGACGATCTGGATTCTGTCGAGGGTCGGCTTGTGACGCCTGCAGAATGCGCGTCTGTCCAGTCACTGGTCGAGGCCCGTGTCACGACCCGCAAGCCGACCGCCTACCTGACGCGCGAAGCATGGCTGATGGGGGTTTCGTTCTATGTGGACGAGCGCGTGATCATTCCTCGCTCCTTGATTGCCGAGTTACTGGCCGATGCCAGCATCGACCCTTGGCTGAACGAGCAGACCCACAGGGTGCTTGATCTGTGCACTGGCAACGGCAGCTTGGCGGTGCTGGCTGCGTTGACTTACCCCGAGGTGGTGGTGGATGCGGCCGATATCAGCCCTGACGCACTCGCCGTTGCACGGATCAATGTCGATCGCCACTACCTAGGTGACCGCATCACCTTGATCGAATCCGACGGTCTCGCGGCCTGCGCAGGCCCCTACGACCTGATTCTGTGCAACCCACCCTATGTGAACGCGGCCAGCATGGCTGCTTTGCCGGCAGAATTTCGCGCTGAACCGTCGCTGGCGCTGGCTGGTGGCACGGATGGCATGGACTTCATCCGCGCCCTTTTTCAGCAGGCAGCCGCCCACATGAGCGAAAATGCCGTGTTGGTTCTGGAAATAGGCAACGAGCGCGAGAACTTCTCGCGGGCCTTTCCACAGCTCGATCCCCTGTGGTTCGACACCAGCGCAGGCGCCGATCAGGTGCTGCTGCTGACGCGCGAACAGCTCGCTGCACATCAGGCCTGAAACCTGCGTGCACTCAGGATGTGCGCCCAGCGCGCACCCTGCCCCTTTTGTTGACCCGGCCTTTTGAATGATTACCCTTAAAAACGTGGTGCTGCGTCGCGGCGCCAAAGTGATTCTCGACAGCGCCTCCGTGACGCTCAACCCCGGTGAAAAAATCGGTCTGGTCGGGCGCAATGGCGCGGGCAAGTCGTCGCTGTTCGCCATGCTCAATGGCTCGCTGCACGAAGACGGCGGCGAGTTTTCGATTCCCGCCCAGTGGCGCATGGCGCAGGTGGCCCAGGACATGCCCGAAACCGAGCAAAGCGCCACCGACTACGTGATCGAAGGCGACGTCGTCCTGATGGCCGCACAGGCCGAAGTCAGCGCAGCCGAAGCCAGCGGCGACGGCGACCGCATGGCGCACGCCTACATGGAGCTTTACGACGCTGGCGTACACGACTCCCAGGCTCGCGCGCAGGCGCTGATTCTGGGCCTCGGCTTCAAGGTCAGCGAACTCGACAACCCGGTCAACAGCTTTTCCGGCGGCTGGCGCATGCGCCTGCAGCTGGCGCGCGCGCTGATGTGCCCCTCCGACCTGCTGCTGCTGGACGAGCCCACCAACCACCTGGATCTGGACGCACTGGTCTGGCTCGAAGCCTGGCTCAAGCGCTACCAGGGCACCATGCTGGTGATCAGTCACGACCGCGAGTTTCTGGATGCGGTGACCGATGTCACCGTCCATATCGAAGGGGCCAAGCTGACCCGCTACGGCGGCAACTACAGCAAGTTTGAAGATCTTCGCTCGGAACAAATGGCGCTGCAGCAAACGGCTTTTTCCAAGCAGCAGGAAAAAATCGCCCACCTGCAGAAGTTCATCGCCCGCTTCAAGGCCAAGGCCAGCAAGGCCAAGCAGGCCCAAAGCCGCGTGAAGGCGCTGGACCGCATGGAAAAAGTGGCGCCGCTGCTGGCCGAGGCTGACTTCACCTTCGAGTTCAAGGAGCCGGCCAATCTGCCCAACCCGATGCTGTCGATACAGAACGCCTACTTCGGCTACCCGGCGCCTGAAGACGCCCCTGCAGGCACACCGCCCACTGTCATCGTGCAGAACGTCAGCAAGTCGGTGCTGGCCGGTCAGCGCATCGGCATTCTGGGTGCCAACGGCCAGGGCAAGTCAACGCTGGTGAAAACCGTGGCCCGTGCCCTGGCGCCGATTGAAGGCGAAATGATTGAAGGCAAGGGCCTGAACATCGGCTACTTTGCCCAGCAGGAGCTTGATGTGCTGCGCCCGGCCGATAACCCGCTGGAGCACATGATCCGGCTGGTGAAAGAAGTCACTGCCGCCGGCAAGATGGGCAACCAGCCCACCCGTGAGCAGGACCTGCGCAGCTTTCTGGGCAACTTCAACTTCAGCGGCGACATGGTCAAGCAGTCCGTGGGCAGCATGAGCGGTGGCGAAAAAGCCCGGTTGGTGCTGTGCATGATCGTCTGGCAGCGCCCCAACCTGCTGCTGCTGGACGAGCCCACCAACCACCTGGACCTGGCCACACGCGAGGCGCTGTCGATGGCGCTCAACGAATTCGAGGGCACCGTGATGCTGGTGAGCCACGACCGCGCCCTGCTCCGTGCGGTGTGCGACGAATTCTGGATGGTCTCTCAGGGCGGGGTTGCGCCCTTCGATGGCGACCTCGACGACTACCAGAAGTACCTGCTCGACCATGCCAAACGGCAGCGCGAGGAGGCCAAGAAATCGACTGCCGCCGTTGCAGCCACTGTGGCTGCCCCTGTGGTCACTTCGCCCAAGCCTGCGGAAACCAGATCATCTGGCGACCGCAAGGAAGACGCGCAACGCCGCCAGCGCCAGTCGGATGCAACCAAACCGCTGCGCAAGGAATTGGAGAAGATTGACCAGCGAATGCAGGCACTCAGCACCGAGCAAAGCAACCTGCAGGACCTGCTGACGCGCACCACAGCCGCCGCAGAGATTGCCCAGACGGGCAAGCGCCTGAAGGCCATCGAGAACGAAATCACCCTGCTTGAAGAACGTTGGCTCGAACTCACCGAGCAAATCGAGTCAGCAGCGGTGTAAAGTGGCTTGAAGAGACCCCGTGCGGCACCCATATCGCACTCATCACTCTTTGAAAGGGACTGGCCCATGCCCACCGCCATGCAGATGGCCGCCGAAGACGCGGCCCTCGCCGCCGCCGTCAAACGAAGCCGCAAGCTGCTGAACAAACGTGCGCTGGTCGCCGCAGCCGCCAGCGCGGTACCGGTTCCCGGACTGGACTGGGCCGTGGATGCGGCCATGCTGTCGAAGCTGATCCCGGAAATCAACCGCGAATTCGGCCTGACGCCTGAGCAACTGGACCAGCTTGATCCCAAGAAGCGCGAGCAAGTGCAAAAAGCTGTCGCTCTGGTCGGCTCCGTACTGGTCGGCAAACTGATCAGCCGCGATCTGGTCATCAAGGCCGCCAGCAAGATCGGCATGCGCCTGACCACCAAGCAGCTGGCCAAGTACGTGCCGTTCGCGGGCCAGATGGTGTCAGCCGCAGTCGGCTACGCCGCGCTGCGCTATCTCGGCGAGCAACACATGAAGGACTGTATCCAGGTGGCAACCAAGGCCCGACTGCAGATTCCGCTGCAAGGCTATCCTGCGTAAATTCCGACTGCCCAAGAAAAAAGCCCGCTATCGATTCAATAGCGGGCTTTTCAGGTAGCCTTCAAAGGCTTTGTTGGTGGGACCTGCGGGGGTCGAACCCACGACAAACGGATTAAAAGTCCGCTGCTCTACCAACTGAGCTAAGGTCCCGAGGATTTCTCCCGGTTTGCACTGCATTTGCAGCAGAACAGCCTCAAATTATAGCGTGATTTTCACGGCCTCTGCAAAACTACTCGGCAATTTTGCTGAGCGCCCAACCGGTCGCGCACATGCCGAATGTGGCGGTGACACTGACCACCGAGCCGTAGCCGTGGCAGTTCAGTGTGCCGTCGCTGGAAGGCGATATTTCACACGCTGAGGCATCTGTTGTGTCTGACTGAGTGCTTGCCTGCGCCGGCTGCAAGACCGGCTCGCGGCTGAAGACACAGGTCACGCCCATTCGCCCTTTGCGCGCCCCGCCGTGCTCTTTGCGCAGGCGATAGCGCAGCTGCGCGAGCAGTGGGTCATGCGTTACATCGGCAAGATCCTCCACGTCCACGCGATGGGCCAGTCGTTTGCCGCCCGCTGCACCGATGCTGACGAAGTTGACCTTCTGGCGAATGGCCCACGCGGCCATGGCTGTTTTGGCCTTGACCTGGTCACAGGCATCAATCACGGCGATGTGGGCGCGGTCCCACGACGCATCCCAGCCGATCACTGCAGGCCAGTTGTCGGGGTCGGCAAACTCCTCCACACCGACCACCTCGCAGTGCGGATTGATCTGCGCAATGCGCTCCTGCATGGCATGAACCTTGGACTGGCCGAGCGTGCCGTCCAGCGCATGAATCTGGCGATTGATGTTGGATTCGACAATGTGGTCCAGATCGACCAGCGTGAGGCGAGCCACGCCGCTGCGGGCTGCGGCTTCTGCAGCCCATGACCCGACGCCACCGATGCCGACCACCACGAGATGCGCCTCGCGAATACGCCGCGCGCCTGCCACCCCGTAAAGTCGGGCCAGCCCGCCGAAACGGCGGTCAAGATCCGCTTCAAGAAGCGGCTCGGTCATTGCCATATAAATCGCGGGGCGTTCGGGCGGGTTCAGGCGCTGCGCTCGAGCTGCCAGATCTGGTATTTCAAACCAGCCACACAGCCTGCGAGGATGGACGCCAGAGCCACCAGGCTGGTGGCGCTGAGCGTGGATACGCCCGACAGCCCCTGCCCCACCGTGCAGCCCATCGCGGTGACACCACCCACGCCCATCAACACCGCACCCACGAGATGGTTGCCGGTGTCGCGTGCGTCGCGGAAACCTTCCCAGCGGAAGTTGCGGGAGAAGATGGCTTGCAGTGCAGAACCGGCGACCACGCCGAAGACTGAAGCGATGCCGACGGTGATCAGTTTGCTCTTGTCGCTGAAAAACATGACCCAGTCCACCGTGTAGGCCACAGGGGACACAAAACTCAGCGCCTCGGCACGACCAGAGTTGGTGGCGACAAAGGCCTCCTGCAGGGTGTCTGGGTGCTCGGCAACGTAACCGAGATGGCCGCTCACCCACCACATGCCCACAATCACACCGCCAATGCCCAGACCGGCCAGCAGATTGTCAAAGCGGCGGAAGTCTGCGCCCCATAGTGCCCAGAGAATCAGGCACCCGCCAATCAACAGGGCCAGACCCACGCCAGTAGCCGCGGGCGCAATGCCCGTTGCCGCGCTGACCCAGCTCGGCAAGGTGGCGTTGCCAGCGAAATCGATCGCCACGCGATCCACTGTAGCCACACGCACCACAGCCGTGAGGCCCTTGAGTGTGGCAAAAGCGGCGACGCCCATCACAACGAACACAACCAGTGATTTAAGACTGCCGCCGCCTATGCGCACCAGCGTCTTGCTGCCGCAACCGGAGGACAGCACCATGCCAAAACCAAAGAGTGCGCCACCGACCAGCGCAGACAGCCAGATGAAGCGGTTGGACGCGTACAGGGTTTTGGCGGGGTCGATCAAGCCCATCGCCGCGAGCGTGAAAAACCCGATCATTGCCACACCGACAGCCATGCCCCACATGCGCATGCGGGTCCAGTCGCCCATGTTCACGATATCGCTGACAGCGCCCATGGTGCAAAAGTGGGTGCGCTGTGCAATGGCGCCAAAAATCATCGACAGCGCAAATGCGGCGATGAGAACCTGTTGTGTGAGTGAGCTGAGCGCAGAGGAGTCCATGCCCCGATTTTAATTGGGAACCGCGTGGAGCCCTTCCACGCGGTATTCGGCGCGGACTACTTCAGCTTGGTGAGGCGATCTTTGGCGACTGAAGCCGCTTCCGACTGGGGATAGGCTTTCACCAGATCGTCCAGCGTCTTGCGGGCTGCGCGGGTGTCTTTGAGTTCAACCTGACAGTTGGCCAGCGACAGCAGCGCTTCCGGGGCGCGGCCATGCTCGGGATCGGCGGTGACCAGCGTACGGAAATTGGTGATGGCGTCGCGGTAGTTACGCAATGCATATTGGGCATTGCCCAGCCAGAACAGCGACGAAGAGCGGTAACCTGTCTGCGGGTAGCGCCTCATGAAATTCATGAAGGCGGCCTGCGCTGCCGCGAACTCGCCCTTTCTCAGCGTGGCCAGCGCGGCTTCGAATTCCTGCTTTTCGGCGGGCTCGGCGACAAACTCACGCCCATCCACAGAGACCTTGGCAGGTTCGAACTTGCGCAGGCGCTCATCGACACCCTGCGACATGTCTTTCTGCAGGCGCTGCACCTCAGCGATATCGCGGGCCAGTTTTTCGTTCTGCCCGCGCAGATTGGCCAGCTCGGAGCGCAAGGCTTCCATCTGGTTGGAGATGTCCAGCAGGCTGCGACGCAACTGGGCGTTGTCGTCCGTCGAGCGCTTCAGTTCTGCCTGAGTGGCTTCGAACCGCTGCCGCAGGTCGAGAATGGCTTTGCGCGCCTCGTCGTCCTCGAACAGCCCGGCATGGGCCTGGAACGCCAAGCCGCAAACCAGTGCGGCCAGAGCAGCTTTGAAAAACGTCAAGATGTGCTCCGCGTTCAACGGTAATTGATCTCGGCACGGCGATTCTTGGCCATGGCGCTCTCATCAGAGCCAGTGGCTGCCGGCTTCTCCTTGCCGAAGCTCACCGCTTCGACCTGTGCATCCTGCACTCCCAGCAGGCCCAGTGCACGACGCACCGCCTCAGCGCGTTTCTGTCCGAGTGCCAGGTTGTATTCACGGCCACCACGCTCGTCCGTGTGTCCCTCAATCGCCATTTTGCGTGCCTTGTTGGCCGCGAGGAAACGGGCATGCGCCTCGATCGCAGGCTGGAACTCGGACTTGACGACATAGCTGTCGAAGTCAAAGTAGATGATTCGCGGGGTGTTGGCGGGGCCGGCGGCCGAGGCATTGGCACCGTCCAGCTGCACGGGCGCCACGGCGTTACCGGTGGCACCCGGATCGGCTGGGCGAACAGCTGCAGCAGTCCTGTCTTCCACCGGTACTTCGTCCAGTTTCACATTGGAGCCACAGGCAGCAAGGCTTGCCACCAGGGCCATGGAAAGGAAAAGTTTGGAAACAAGATGCTTCATCGGATACCTCGAAAGTGAATTGAAACTCGAAAAACAGGGATGGCTGCCAAACCCCGGCGATCAGCGCTGGAACGGCCCCCAGTCGGGCTCACGGATGTCTCCGCTGGCACCGGACAGTTTGGCCTTGATTTTGCCGTCCAGTGTGGTGGTCATCAGCGCTTCGCGGCCTTGACTCACGGTGGCATACACAATCAGGCGACTGTTGGGCGCAAAACTGGGACTCTCGTCGGCGCTGGTATCAGAAATGGGAGTTGCTGCACCGCCCGCAAGTTCCATGACATGCAGCTTGAATGCGCCGCCCACGCGTGAAATATAGGCGAGCCAGCGGCCATCCGGGCTGATGGCGGGGGAAATGTTGTAGCCACCTGTGAACGTCACACGCTCAGGATTGCCGCCTGAAGGGCTCATGCGGTAAATCTGCGGTGCGCCACCGCGGTCGCTCACGAAATAAATGAAACGTCCGTCCGGCGAGTACACCGGCTCGGTGTCGATGCTGGAAGACTGCGTCAGCCGGCGTGGCTCGCCGCCATTGAGCCCCAGCGCGTAAATCTGGGAGCCTCCGTCCCGGCTGAGGGTGGCCACCAACTGCTTGCCGTCTGGCGACCATGCAGGTGCACTGTTGGAGCCGCGAAAGTTGGCCAGAAGCCGCCGGCGCCCCGTGGCGACCTCATGCGCGTAAATGACTGGCTTGCGGGACTCAAAAGACACATACGCCAGTTGACCGCCCGTGGGCGACCATGCGGGTGAAATGACCGGCTCCGGGCTGGTCAGCGCGGACTGCGCGCCCTCCCCGTCCGAATCGGCCACCCACAGGTTGTAGCGTTGAGCAGTCTTGGTGACGTAGGCAATGCGGGTCGAGAAGATGCCCTTCTCGCCAGTGAGTTTCTCGTAGATGAAGTCTGCAATGCGGTGGGCTGCAAGGCGCAGCTCAGAGGCGGCGACCGGATAGTTCTGGCCACCCAAGTCCTGCCCGCGCACGATGTCCCACAGACGCATCCGGACGTCAAAGCGCCCGTCGGCCAGCTGCGTGACGCTGCCCGTGACGAGCGCATCTGCGCCTTTCTGGCGCCAGCTGGCCAGATCGGGTCGCGTGCTCTCATCTGCGGCGAAGCCTGCGGTGTCAACGCCGCGAAACATGCCGCTTCGCTCCAGGTCAGCCTGGACGATGCTGCCGACTTTCTGGGGAGACTGCGCGTCGCCCCTGAACGCCGCAATGGCGACCGGTACCTGCGTGAGGCCGACTCCGGAGACTTCGATGCGGAACTGGGCCAACGCTGGCATGGCGGGAATCGCACCAGCAGCGAGAAAACCCAGGGCGGAGCGGCGGCTGAAGGAAGGCGGGTTGTTCATTGTTTTATGGATGGTCGTTCAGTTCAGTGTCGTTATTTTGACGGACGTGGTCGGTGTGAGTTCCTCAAGACCTTTTTCGGCCTTCACGCAGGCGGTTTGCATGCGTTCGACGACGCGGGTCCGGTTGATGGATTCGTGATCACGCTTGCTTTCGGGGTGCCAGAGATGAAACACCTCGGTGGCCAGAAATCCGTTCTTGCGCTTCAAACCCAGATGACTGAGCCTGAGCACCAGATCGGCGTCTTCATGCCCCCAGCCGCTGAACACCTCGTCAAACCCGTTGACCGCGATGAAATCAGATCGCCACACGCCAAAGTTGCAGCTCCTGATGCCCCGCCATTGAAAACCCTGTTTTACCCTGAATACATCGGATGGCCAGTTCAGGAGGTGCAACAGTTTGTTGCTGTCGCCACGAATGCGGGCCTGCCACCAGAAGGAAAACGGTTGCGCAGGCAAGTCAACGGCGCCGGAAATCACCCGCTCCGTCAAGGAAGGACTCAGCAACACCCGGCTCCCATTGACGAAACAGCCAGCCTCGGCGAGACGGGCGTGCCATTGTGCAAAGCGCTGGTTGGGAATGCAGTCACCATCCAGAAAGACCAGGTAGTCTCCCGTGGCATGGGACGCTGCAAGGTTGCGCGCCTGAGCTGCCGTGAACCCTACATCGGGATGCCAAACGTGGCGCACCGGACAGGGGAACGCGGGGTAACCGCTGAGCAGCATCTGCACATGCTCAGGCCGCGAACCATCGTCTGCGATGAGGATTTCATGCCGCTCGTCGCATTGCGCTGCGAGCGAGCGAAGCACGGGCAGCAAGGCCTCCGTGCGGTTGTAGGTCAGGACGACAAAACTGATTTTCATTTCGCCCGGGATGCCTGCTCTCCGCGCTGCAGCAGCCACAGTTTGAGATAGCGGTAATAGGTGCCCTCGGCGTTTGAGATGGCGAGTACAAGCCCCATACGCCCGTCCAGAAACCCCAAGCGGAAAACATAGGTGCGCAAGAAGGCCCACAGCCCATGGCCCAGCGCACTGGCCAGCGAACCCTTGCGGCCCTTCACCAGTAGCCCCTTCGCGCCGGCAGACGAATAGCGGTTCATCTTGTCCAGCACGGACTCAAACGATGTGAAGCTTTCGTGCAAGAGGTCGGCATCCAGACGACCTGCCTGCGCCTCGGTGACGAGGCGCTCATGCACCAGATCGTCCGAAAAAGTCGCTGCCTCGCGGCGGAAAAGCCGCTTCACCCGATCGGGGTACCAGCCTGAATGCCGGATCGGTTGCCCGCAATAGCTGGACAGCCGGGGGAACTCATACACATCAAATGCCGGCGCTGCAATGGCCTGCTCAATCTGGCGCTGCAATTGCGGCGTGACCCGCTCGTCGGCATCAATGGACAACACCCACTCGGAAGAGGCCAATGCCAATGCCCTGTTTTTCTGGACGCCGAATCCAGCCCAGTCGGTACGCAAGTGCACCTGCGCACCCAGGGCGGTAGCCAGCTGGACGGTGTTGTCGGTGCTGCCAGAGTCCACCACCACGATCTGGTCCGCGAAGGCCACGGAACGAAGACAAGCTTCGATGTTGTGGGCTTCGTTATGGGTGATGACGATGACGGAAAGACGGGTCAACACAAACCTTCAACGAGACTTCGAAGCATTAGATTTTGCCGTAGAAAAGTGCCATCAAGCGTTTGAGCATAGCAGAGCGTCTCGAGCGAAAAGCATCCAAGGAGAGGTATGGAATCACCGATAATCCGCACTTGTTCGGCGCCAATCCCCAGCCCACTTTGCACACTAAAACATTCAGCGTTCGACTCGCCACTGTCGATTGGCTTGCGGCTTTTGTAGTCAGATTGACAGCAGTATGAGCGAGGTCCCTGCATCGCCGCTTTCCAAGCGCATCGCCCGCGTCTGGCCCTATTTCAGCCAGTCACGCGCGGGATGGGCGCTGGCCATTGGGGCCACGATTGCCGCATCCATCACCGAGCCTTTTGTCCCCGCGCTGATGAAGCCCCTGCTGGACCGTGGATTCCAGCAGGACGGCTTCAATCTGTGGCTAGTCCCCGTGGCGCTGATGCTGCTGTTCACGATCCGTGGCCTCGCGGGTTTTCTGGCGCAGTTTGCGCTTTCGAAAATCACCAATGATGGCCTGCTGCTTCTGCGAAAGGCCATGTTCGACAAGTTGCTGCGCGCCCGGTTGACCCTGTTTGCCGATCAGAGCTCCAGCGCCATTGCCAACACCGTGGTGTACGAGGTGTTCAACGGCTCGTCGATGCTGATCAACGCAGTGCTGAAGCTGGCGCGCGATGTGTTGACCCTGTTGGCTTTGATCGGCTACCTGCTTTACCTGAACTGGAAACTGTCCCTGGTGGTCGCCCTGCTCTTCCCGGCAGTGGCTTATGTGATCCAGGTGCTCTCCAAGCGCCTTTACCGGCTCACCCGCGAGAGCCAGACGGCGACCGATGACCTGGCCTACGTGGTCGAGGAAAACGTGCTGGCGCACCGCGACGTGCGCCTTCACGGCGCGCAGGCCAGCCAGGCTGAGCGCTTCAACACACTCAGCAACACCTTGCGCCGGCTTTCGATGAAAGGTACGGCCGCCTACGCCGGCATGAGCGCCATCACCCAGGTGCTGGCAGCCATGGCGCTGTCGGCGGTCATTTCCATCGCGCTGGTGCAAAGTGCAGAGAACACCACCACCGTGGGCGGCTTCGTGGCGTTCGTGACCGCCATGCTGCTGCTGGTGGCACCGGTCAAGAGCCTTTCTGATGCCACCACGCCGATCACGCGCGGACTCGCGGCGCTTGAACGCGGGCTGGACTTGCTCGACCAGACGCTCGACGAGAGCGGTGGCTCCTTCACCAAGGTGCGGGCACACGGTGACATCACGTTTTCGGATGTCACTGTCGTCTACAAGGCGGACGCCGTGCCTGCCTTGAATCAGGTGTCGCTGTCCATCCGGGCCGGGGAGACGCTGGCCGTCGTCGGCGCCTCTGGCTCGGGCAAAACCACGCTGGTCAACCTGCTGCCGCGCTTTGTGGACATGAGCTCGGGCGAGGTTACGCTGGATGGACACTCTCTCCGAGACTGGGACATCGCATCCCTGCGCACGCAGATCGCCTTTGTCAGCCAGCACGTCGTGATGCTCAACAGCAGTCTGGCGGCAAACGTTGCACTGGGACAGGTTGTCGACCGGGACCGGGCGCAGGCCTGTCTTGTCGCTGCCAATCTCGGCGGCCTTCTGGCCGAGTTACCCAACGGGCTCGACACGCTGGTGGGCCACAACGCCATGCAGTTGTCGGGTGGCCAGCGCCAGCGTCTGGCGATTGCCCGCGCGCTGTACAAGGACGCGCCCGTACTGATCCTCGATGAGGCCACTTCCGCGCTGGATACCGAATCCGAACTGGCCGTGCAGGAGGCCATCAAGCGGCTGATGGCCAACCGCACCTCGCTGATCATTGCGCACCGGCTGTCGACCGTGCAGCACGCCGACCGTATCATCATGATGGATGCTGGCCGCATCGTCGAAAGCGGCACGCACAGCGAGTTGCTTGCCAATAATGGGCCTTACGCGCACCTTTACCACCTCGGTTTCCAATCGGCAAACCGCTGATCTGACCCCTCCACGTTCCAGAGAGCCTTCCAGATGCCTGTTTCCATCAGTGGTTTCACCTTCATCCGCAACGGTGTGGACCTGGGCTTTCCTTTTGAGGCATCGATCCGGTCTTTGCTGCCGCTGGTTGATGAGTTTGTGGTCGCCGTCGGCCAAGGCTCCGACGACACCCTGGCGCGGGTGAAGGCGATTGGTGACCCGAAGATTCGCATCATCGAAACGCTGTGGAACGAGCGCATGTCCGATCGTGGCTTCGTGTACGCTCAGCAGAAAATGATCGCGCAGTACTCCTGCACGGGCGACTGGGCCTTTTATCTGGAAGGCGATGAGGTGGTCCACGAGGCCGAACTGGAGGCCATTCGCGCCAGCGTGGAACGACACCACAACAACCCGGCTGTTGAAGCCTTGGTGTTCGACTACCGCCATTTTTACGGCTCACCCGACTGGATCTCCATCAGCCCGGGCTGGTATCGCCGCGAGTGCCGCCTGATTCGCAACACCATCCGCAGCTACGCACCAGACGGCCAGTACTGGCTGGTCACCACCCAGCACAAACGCGGCCGCAACCCCCACGCCGCGCTGGCCAACGCCTACATCTACCACTACGGCTGGATTCGCCGTAACGAGGAGATGCAAAAGAAAATGGACGCAGTGAGCAAGTACTGGGCAACCCCTGCAGCGAAGATTGTGTACAGCCAGTTTGACCAGCGGGCACTGGCGCCGTTCACGGGGACGCATCCGCAAGCCGTCAAGCACTGGCTGGCGACAGAGGCAGAGCAGACGCTCAACATCGACCCGAATTACAAGCCGACCCCGAAGGAAAACAAGTATCACTTCATGCGGCAGATCGAGAGCCTGACGGGTCTGGATTTCAGCCGCAAGCACTTCAAGCTGGTGGCCTGACGCCGTTACAGGCGAGAGGCCTCAGCCCTGCTTGCTGCGCGCCAGAACGACCTTGCGATACAGCTGCTCCTGCTGAAGGGCCAGCTCACGCCACTGGTAGGCGGTCGCAAATTCACGCGCGTTCCTTGCCAGCGCTGATCGCCCTCCTCCATCGGTCAGCACCTGCGTCAGTGTCTGCGCCATCGCAGCGGCGTCTGTCGGGTCGTTCATCAGCATGGCATTGACCCCAGACTGAAGCAGCCCGGCAATGCCGCAATAGCGCGGCCCGCTCACCAGCACCGGCATGCCGTGCGCCATGGCTTCCAGCACCACCATGGCAAAAGTATCCTCCAGCGTCGGGTGCACCAGACAATCAGCCGCTTCATAGGCTGGCGTCACGTCCTGGAGCGAACCCAGAAAGAACACCCGGCCCTGCAGTCCGAGCGCATCTGCCTCGGCCTCGAATTCAGGAATGTGCGCACGATTGCCGACCACAGCCAGCACCACTTCCGGTGCGAGCCTGGCAAGTGCCCGCAGCAAGGTCGGTAGGCCTTTTTTGCGATAGTCGTTGCCGACAAATAGCAAGCATGGGACGTCCTGCGGGAGACCGAGCAGGGTTCTGGCCGCTGCTCGGGTGGCTGCAGTGGGGGTTGACGGCGGCAAATGGATGCCTGGCGTGATCACCGACAGCATGGGTAGGCACTGCGGGTAGCTCTCTGACATCACCGTACGAATATGGTCAGACGTCACCACCACCTGCCGCCCCGGCTGCGGGGCATACCGCGCCCGCTCCAGCCCAAGGTAGGTCAGCAGGCGCGGACTGGTGCAAACCTTGATGTGCCGCAGCAAGCGGCGCCAGCCGCTGCGCCCACGAAAAAGGCTGTAGAGCACAGGCATCACATGCACCGTCTGCACGTCGCCATGCCACGAATTTTCGTGCGAATGCACCACATCAAAGCCACGGCGGGTGGCCCACCAGGTGGCGGTGGCAAACCACAGCTGGTTCACCCAGCGCGGCTTGCGCAGAGGGGCTGAAATGCGGTGGTAGGTCACCCCCGGCCACTGGTGGTGGATTTCCTGCGCGAACACATGCACTTCATGGCGCGCAGCCAGTTCCTCCACCAGCGCAATTGAGTAGCGCTCGGCGCCGCCGCCTGTGGCAGAGAAGGTGCGGTTGAACACCGCCACGCGCCACCGGGCGCCTGCAGCAGCGTCTGTGGAAGTCACCTCAGCTTGCGGCAAGTTAATCGTGCCGGTCTTCATAGGCGCTTGCCAGCTTCATCCAAAGCACCGGCAGGCTCGTCGAGCGGTGTACCGGCACGCGCGGCAGCTCAAGCATGTTCATGCCGGCCAGGCAGCGGCTGCGGGCGGTTGTGGTGGCCGTGGCAAAACCCAGCGCATGGACCATGGCGCGATGCCGCGGTTCGTAGCGGCCATACGGGTAGCAGAACTGGGTTACTGGCGTGCCAAGAACAGACTCCAGAACGGCTTTGCCGCGCTGCATGTCTGCTTCTGCAGCACTGTCACCAACCTCGATCATGTTCACATGCTGATCGGTGTGTGAGCCCACCTCCTGCCCGCCCGCCACCCACTGGCGCAATTCGGCTTCGGTCATCAGCGGGGTTTGCGGCACGCCAATGTCCTTGTCCCAGACATTGGTTTGGCCCATCAAGCCGCTGACGGCGTAGCAGGTCGAGGAAAAGCCGTTCCGCTGCAACACCGGCAGGGCGTTGGTGAGGTTGTTCTGGTAGCCATCGTCAAAGGTGATGCCGAACACCTTGCCGTTGCGCTCGCCGCGCAGGTAGGGTTCCAGCGCAGTCATCGAGAGCCCGGTGTACCCCAGCATCCTGAGGAACGCCATCTGGCGTGCAAACGCAGCAGGCGAAACGCACAGACTGCGAAAAGGCGTGCCCTTGGGCGGCGCTGGTGCGATCTGGTGATACACCAGAATCGCAATCGGCTTTCGGTTGGCAGTGGTTGTCGGCTTCACAGCAGCACGATGTCGTATTGTTCCTGCGCCATCGCCGCCTCGGCCTGCAATGACACCGGCTTGCCGATGAAGTCGCTCAGGCTGGCCAGATGCTGGCTTTCCTCGTCTAGGAACAGTTCAATCACTTTCGGCGAGGCCACCACACGGAACTCCCGCGGGTTGAACTGCCGGGCCTCGCGCAGGATTTCGCGCAGGATGTCGTACGTCACGCTGCGCGCGGTTTTCACCACACCCTTGCCGCTGCAGGCGCTGCACTGCTCGCAGAGCTGGTGCGCCAGCGATTCGCGGGTGCGCTTGCGGGTCATCTCCAGCAAGCCCAGCGCCGAGAAACCGTTCACAGCAGTCTTGATGCGGTCTCGCGCCAGCTGCTTCTGGAACTCGGCCAGCACCGCCTCGCGGTGGTTGTCCTTCAGCATGTCGATGAAGTCAACGATGACGATGCCGCCCAGGTTGCGCAGCCGCAACTGGCGGGCGATGGCCTGCGAAGCTTCGAGGTTGGTCTTGAAGATGGTGTCGTCGAAATTGCGGGCACCGACAAAACCGCCGGTGTTCACGTCCACCGTGGTCAGGGCTTCGGTCTGGTCAATGATGAGGTAGCCGCCGGACTTCAGATCCACGCGCCGGCCAAGCGCCTTGGCGATCTCCTCGTCAATGTTGAACAGGTCAAAAATCGGCCGTTCGCCACCATAGTGCTGCAGCTTGCCGACTGTGGCTGGCATGAACTCTGTGGCAAAAGCGTGGAGTTTGTCGAACTGCTCATGCGAATCGATGCGGATGGTCTGCGTGTTCTCGACCACCAGGTCGCGCAGCACGCGCTGCAGCAGGCTCAGATCCTGGTGTAGCACCGATGCGGGGGGGAGCCGCATCGACGCGTCCTTGATGCGTGCCCAGGTCTTGCGCAGGTAAGCGATGTCGTCTGCCAGCTCGGTATCGGTGGCATCTTCCCCGTTGGTGCGAAGAATGAAGCCACCACCCGCGCTGCCCGCCAGCGTCTGCACGCGCTGGCGAAGGGCTTCACGCTCACGAGGCGGGATCTTCTGCGACACGCCAATGTGATTGTCCTGCGGCAGAAACACCAGCAAGCGGCCGGCAATGCTGATCTGCGCCGTGAGGCGCGCACCCTTGGTGCCGATGGGGTCCTTCAGCACCTGCACCATCACCGACTGCCCCTCAAAGAGCTGTTTTTCGATCGGCAGGAGTGTTGGCGTGCTGCCGCCCGAAGCACCAGCTGCAGCCTCTGGTTCACTGTGTCGGCTGTTGATGCTGCTCATCAGATCGGCCACATGCAGGAAAGCCGCGCGATCCAGTCCGATGTCGATGAACGCCGATTGCATGCCCGGCAGCACCCTGGCCACCTTGCCGAGGTACACGTTGCCGACCAGACCCCGCTCCAGGGTGCGCTCGACGTGCAGTTCCTGCACCGCCCCATGTTCGACCACGGCCACACGGGTTTCCTGTGGCGACCAGTTGATCAGGATGTCTTGCTGCATGCAATGATTGTAGGGAGGCCGGCGCTCAGGCAAGCCAAAGCCCTAGAACTTGAGGCCGGTCTTTCGCAACAAGGCCGCAGTCTCGTGCAGTGGCAAACCCATGATGCCGGAGTAGCTCCCGCTGATGCGGCTGATGTGCATGGCCACCCTGCCCTGCACCGCATAAGCACCCGCCTTGCCCAGCGGCTCGCCAGTGGCCACATAGGCCTTGATCTGCGCCGCGTTCATGGGCTCGAACGACACCTGCGAAACACTCAGCGCCTCATGAACCTGCCGGCCACGCTGCACCACCACGGCGGTCAGCACGCGGTGGGTGCGCCCCGACAATTCGCCCAGCATCCGCAGCGCATCGCGTGCATCGGCAGGCTTGCCGTAAATGGTACGACCGAGAGCGACTGTGGTGTCAGAGCACAACACCGGCGCCGCCGCAAGCGAGCGCCGCTTCATCCGCGCGACCGCAGCCGCCAGCTTGAGCCGCGTCACGCGATGAACATAGGCGGTGGGCGAGTCGCCGGGCAGCACGTCCTCCAACGATTCCGCATCTTCGTCAGCATCAGGCAGCAGAAGCTGGTAGGCGACGCCCAACTGCTCCAAAAGTTGTCGGCGTCGTGGGCTCTGGGAGGCGAGGTAGATGAATGGGCTCATGGACGTATCTTGTCTGACGATTTAACACTGCCCTTCGATACCTCAGGGCGAACGGAAGTGGGAGCATCCTTCGACAGGCTCAGGACGAACGAAACTGAATAACGGATGTCGGCGAGGGCATGCCTTAACCAGCTGAGCGGTGGAACCGGCTTTGCCGGGCCACAGGCAGACGGCCCCCTCGGGGGGCAAGGAGTTACGCAAAGCGAACGACTGTGGGGGCTCCTATTCCCTGTGGTAGGGGTGATTGATGGTGATGCTCCACGCCCGGTAGAGCTGCTCGATCAGCAGAACGCGCACCATGGCGTGCGGCAAAGTCAGATCGGATAGCCGCAGGCGTTCGTGGGCGGCGCGTTTGAAGTCCGGGTCAAGCCCGTCCGGCCCGCCAATCACGATGGCCACATCGTCGCCTGACAGTTGCCAGCTTTTGAGCCGCTCGGCCAGCGCCACGGTGGTGACTGCAGTCCCCCGCTCGTCCAGCGCCACCACGTGGGTGCCGCGTGCGATCACGCCCTCAATGCGGGCGCGCTCTGCGGATAGCAGCGTTTTCAGCGTCTTGGACGCGCGCGGCTCCGTTTTCACGGCCTTGAGTTCGACCTTGAGCTCCGGCGGAAAGCGCTTGGCGTAGTCGTCGTAAGCCGTTTGCGCCCATTCAGGCACCTTCTGGCCCACGGCGACGATGGTGAGCCTCATCGGCTGCGCGGTGCAGCTTTCTTCGCGGCGGGTTTGGAGGCGGGTTTGGTAACCGATGGGCGTTTGGCAGCAGGTTTGGCTGTTTTGGATGCCACGGCCTTCTTGGCTGCCACCTTCTTCGCCACTGGCACCTTGACGAGCGGAATCTTCGCTGCAGGTTTGGCTGCGCGCGGTTTAGCCGTCTTGGCCGCAGGTTCCACCGCGGGCGCTGCCAGATTGCGCTTGGCCGTCCAGTCGTTGGTTTTACCCACACGGCCCACATAGCCTGGCTCCGGGTCGCGAGGGGCAGGCTTGGCGGCTTTCACAGCCGGTTTGGCGCCGCGCTTGGCGGCTGCGGCCTTGTTACCAGTTTTGGGGCCCGCTTTGGGTTTGGCCTCTGCCACCGGCTCCGGCTTGGAGGCCTTGGCCAGCGGCGCGGGAGCACCCAGTTTCAGCTTGACGGGTTTGTCGCCCCACAGCTCTTCCAGGTGGTAATACTGGCGAATGGTCGGCTGCATGATGTGCGCCACGACCGCGCCGCAGTCCACGATGATCCATTCGCCGTTGTCTTCGCCTTCAATGCGTGGCTTGTTGAAGCCGGCGTCCCGCACGGCATCACGCACGCTGGCGGCCAGTGCCTTGGTTTGACGGTTCGACGTGCCTGAAGCCACGATCACGCGCTCAAACAGCGAGGTGATGTGCTCGGTGTCGAACACCTGAATGTCCTGGGCTTTCACATCCTCCAGACCATCGACGATGGCGCGCTGCAGCTTCTGGACATCTTTTTTGGCATCGATGCCCGTGGTTTTGGCAGTGGTAGGGGTCATTCAGTACTTTGCTTGAGGGGTGAAAACGGTGAAGGCCGGCTTTGGTTCCGGTTTCAATCTTGGGTTTGGTACAGCCGATGGGCTGCAATATAACGCGCCACAGGCTCGGGAACCAGCCCGGACAAGTCCGGAGCCTTCGGGGCCAGTGCCCCGCTGGCAGCCACCAATTCGCGGATGTGCGTGGCACTCACATGCATCAGCGGCAGGTTCAGGGTCAGGACGGCGTTTTGCCGGTCTGATGAAAGGTAGGGTGGCTGCAGTGATTCCGTGGAATCTGCCGCAGCACTGGACCGGTCAGCTATGCAAATTATAGCAATATCCCGTATCTCATCCGAACGCTGCCATTGGCCGAAGGCGGCAAACTGGTCGGCACCCATCAGCAGGTAGAGCTGCGCCCCCGGGTGCTCGCCCTGCAATGCGGCCAGCGTGTCGGCGGTGTAGCTGGGGCCGGCTCGCCGCATCTCGCGGTCGTCGACCTTCACTTGGGGGAGGCCTTCAAACGCCAGCTGCGACATGGCGAGCCGGTGTTCGGGGGCGCTGAGTGCGCGCGGCTTGTGCCAGGCGTGCCCGGTCGGTATGACGTACAGCGTGTCCAGACCCAACTGCTCCACAGCCGCCCGGGCGAGCGCTTGATGGGCACAGTGCGGTGGGTCAAACGCGCCGCCGAACATGCCGATACGGCGAACGCCCGGCCGCGATGTAGGTGTCACACCCAGTCCCTGCGGATGAGGAAATCCTGAGTCAATCGCGCCTCCGGCGAGCCCGCTTCGTTCTGGCGCTGGTACGACCAGCTCACCAAAGGCGGCATCGACATCAGGATCGATTCTGTGCGCCCGCCCGACTGCAGTCCAAAGTGGGTACCGCGGTCCCAGACCAGATTGAACTCCACATAACGGCCGCGCCGGTACAACTGGAAGTCTCTCTCCCGCTCGCCGTAGGGTGTGTCTTTTCGGCGCTCAACCAGCGGCAGATAAGCCGGAATCAGGCCGTTGGCCACGCTTTGCATCATGGCGAAGCTTTTCTCCTGACCCAGCTCGCGGAAATCGTCGAAAAACACGCCGCCCACCCCGCGCTGCTCGTTGCGGTGCTTGAGGAAAAAGTATTCGTCGCACCACTGCTTGAAACGCGGGTATTTGTCGTCACCAAAAGGTGCAAGCGCGTCCTTGCAGGTCTGGTGGAAATGCTTCGCGTCTTCCTCAAAAGCGTAGTAAGGCGTCAGGTCCATGCCCCCACCGAACCAGCACACCGGCTCTCCACCGCCGGTGGGCGCGGCTGCCAGCATGCGCACATTCATGTGCACCGTGGGCGCGTAGGGATTGCGGGGGTGGAACACCAGCGACACCCCCATGGCTTCGAACGGTGCGCCGGCAAGTTCGGGGCGGTGCTGCGTCGCCGACGGCGGCAGCTTGGGGCCGCGCACATGCGAGAAACCGCAGCCTGCCCGCTCAAACACATTGCCCTGCTCAAGGATCATGGTGACGCCGTCGCCCTGCAGCGGCTCTCCGGGTTCCTTACGCCATGTGTCCGTCACAAACGGTTTGCCATCGAGCCCGGCAATGGCGCTGGTGATGCGCTGCTGCAGACCCAGAAGAAAACTCCGTACGCCAGAAATATCCGTCATTCTTTTACCTTTGTTCAAGCATTGTGTCTGCAGCCGCGCGTTGAAAGCGAGGCAACTGGATGGGTGCCGCATTGTTCGGGCGCAGCCCCTGGCAATCGCCCAACGCGTCGGCAATCTGCGCCATGTCTGCCGATTCGTCGCCGGTGAGCTGCACGAAATGGCGCAGCACCAGTCGTTTTCGCCCGTAGTCCAATCCTGCGAGACCCACTGGCACACCGGCCTCGAGCGCCACGCGGTAAAAGCCGCTTCGCCAGCCCGGCGTGTAGCCGCGCGTGCCTTCAGGCGAGAGGGCCAGCCAGAAATACTCGTTCTTTTGCTTCTTCTCGGCCATCAACCGCGCCATCTGGCCCACCACACCGTGCGACGACTCGCGGTTCACTGGCACGCCGCCCAGCCAGGCCAGCCAGCGACCAAACAGCGGAATGCGAAACAGCGAATCCTTGGCCCAGAACTGAAGGGGAACGCCCAGCGACCACTTCAGCAACAAGCCGACGACAAAGTCCCAGTTCGAGGTGTGCGGATACACGACCACCACGCCCTGGGGCGACGGCAGCCCGTCAAAATCGGCCTGCCAGCCCATCCAGCGCAGCACCGTGCGTGCGCAAGAGCTGCCCCGAAACTGCAGGGGATGCGGCGGCTGCAAGTCAGGCGGCATGACGACTTCAGCGTGACATCACTGGAAGGTGCTCAAGCCTTGATTGCGCGGTACCCGATGTCCCTGCGGAACTGGGCGCCGTCAAACCCGATGCCATCGGCCACCTCATAGGCCCGCTGCTGCGCGGCCTTCACGGTGCTGCCGAGGGCCGTGACACACAGCACGCGTCCGCCAGAAGTCACCGTGCCATCGCCCTCTTTGCGGGTGCCGGCGTGGAACACCATGGTGTCTTCGGTGGCTGCGGGCAAACCATGAATAGCGTCGCCCTTGCGCGGGTTCAGCGGGTAGCCGTGCGCGGCCATGACCACGCCGAGCGCGGGCCGGCGGTCCCAGTCCATCTCGATCTGGTCCAGCGTGCCGGAGGTGGCCGCCATCATCACGTCAAAGAGATCGCTTTTGAGCCGCATCATGATGGGCTGCGTTTCCGGGTCGCCCATGCGGCAGTTGAATTCGAGTGTCTTGGGTTTTCCCGCAGCGTCAATCATCAGGCCCGCATACAAGAAGCCAGTGAAGGGAATGCCGTCTTTTTCCATGCCCTCGATGGTAGGCAGGATGATCTCGCGCATGGCGCGACCATGCACATCGGGCGTCACCACAGGTGCAGGTGAATACGCGCCCATGCCGCCGGTGTTGGGGCCCTGATCTGCGTCGAGCAGGCGCTTGTGGTCCTGGCTGGTAGCCATGACCGCCACATTCTTGCCGTCGCACATCACGATGAAGCTGGCTTCCTCGCCCTGCAAAAACTCTTCAATCACCACCCGCGCGCCGCCAGCGTTGTGCGTCACGCCCAGCGGATTGAAGGCCGGATCGGGCGCCAGCATGAACTCAATGGCCTCGTGCGCCTCGTGCAGCGTCATCGCCACCACCACACCCTTGCCGGCGGCCAGGCCATCGGCCTTGACCACAATCGGCGCGCCCTTTTCGTCGACGTAAGCGTGGGCCGCCGTGGCGTCGGTGAAGGTCTCGTACTCCGCTGTGGGAATACCGTGGCGCTTCATGAAGGCCTTGGAGAACGCCTTGGAGCTCTCCAGCTGCGCGGCAGCCTTGGTCGGGCCAAACACCCGCAGGCCATGCGCGCGGAATTCGTCCACAATGCCGGCGGCCAGAGGCTGCTCGGGGCCGACCACCGTCAGTGCAATCTTTTCAGCCTGCGCCCAGGCGCGCAGCTCAGCCACGTCGGTGATGTTGATGTTCTCCAGCCGCGCATCGAGCGCGGTGCCGCCGTTGCCGGGGGCCACATAGACCGCCTGCACCTTGGGAGACTGGGCCAGTTTCCAGGCCAGCGCGTGTTCGCGGCCACCGCCGCCAACCACTAAAACTTTCATGCGAACGCTTTCATTGTTGTTGTCATGGAGTCTGCCATGCCAGCTGCATCATTCAGACAGTGCAGCGTTGTGATAGACCTCCTGGGTGTCATCCAGGTCCTCCAGCACCTCCAGCAGCTTCTGCATCCTGTGGGCCTCATCGCCCGACATTTCGATGGTGTTGTCGGCGCGCATGGTGACTTCTGCCACTTCTGCCTTCAGCCCAGCAGCTTCGAGCGCAGCTTTTACCGCCTCAAAGCCGGTGTAAGGCGTCAGCACCTCGATGGCGCCGTCTTCATGCGCGATCACATCGTCAGCGCCTGCATCCAAGGCCACTTCCATGATCTTGTCTTCGCTGGTGCCGGGGGCGTAAATCAGCTGGCCGCAGTGCTTGAACTGGAAGGCCACCGAGCCTTCGGTGCCCATGTTGCCGCCATGCTTGGAAAACGCGTGGCGCACTTCGGCTACGGTACGCACCTTGTTGTCGGTCATGCAGTCGACGATGATGGCCGCGCCGCCGATGCCGTAGCCCTCATAGCGCACCTCCTCGTAGTGCACGCCTTCCAGGTTCCCGGTGGCCTTGGCGATGCCGTATTTGACGTTCTCGCTGGGCATGTTGGCCGCCTTGGCCTTCTCCACCGCCAGGCGCAGACGGGGGTTGGTCCCCAGATCGCCCCCGCCCATGCGGGCTGCCACCATGATCTCGCGCATCACCCGCGTCCAGACGCGCTGGCGCTTTTCGTCCTGCCGCCCCTTGCGGTGCTGAATATTTGCCCACTTGCTATGACCCGCCACTGCACAATCCCCGGTTACTTTCTGCGTTCCGACAGGTCGGAACGGATGAATTGATTTAATCTACGCCTGCTATTTTACTTTTTCACCTTCTGGACACCGCCATGGCCAATTCCCCCGTCGCTCCGCTGCTGATTGCAAAAAACGCATCTACCCACTGTGAGCTGCTGCCCGGTCTGGCCAACCGCCACGGGCTGATCACCGGCGCCACGGGTACCGGCAAGACGGTGACGCTCCAAACCCTGGCAGAAGGCTTCTCGAAAATCGGCGTGCCGGTCTTCATGGCCGACGTCAAGGGTGACCTCACCGGCATCAGCCAGGCCGGCAGCATCGGCGAGAAGATGGCAGCGGTGCTGAAGGACCGGCAGATCGACCTGCCTGAATCAGCCGCCTGCCCGGTCACGCTGTGGGACGTGTTTGGCGAACAGGGCCACCCGGTGCGCGCCACCATTTCCGACATGGGCCCGCTGCTACTGGGCCGCATGCTGAACCTCAACGAAACGCAGGCGGGCGTGCTCAACCTGGTTTTCAAGATTGCCGACGACAACGGCATGATGCTGCTGGACCTGAAAGACCTGCGCGCCATGCTGCAGCACGTGGGCGATAACGCCAGCGACTTCACCACCCAGTACGGCAACGTCAGCGCCGCCAGCGTGGGCGCTATCCAGCGCGGACTGCTGCAGATTGAAAGCCAGGGCGGCGAGAAGTTCTTTGGCGAGCCCATGCTCAACATCAGCGACTTCATGCAGACCGTTGACGGCAAAGGGGTGGTCAACATCCTTACCGCCGACAAGCTGATGAACTCGCCGCGTCTTTACGCCACCTTTTTGCTGTGGATGCTGTCGGAGCTGTTCGAGCAGTTGCCCGAGATTGGTGACCCCGAAAAGCCCAAGCTGGTGTTTTTCTTCGACGAAGCCCACCTGCTTTTCAATGAAGCGCCCAAAGTGCTGATCGAACGCATTGAGCTGGTGGTGCGTCTGGTGCGCTCCAAGGGTGTCGGCGTGTATTTCGTCACGCAGAAGCCGCTGGACATTCCTGATTCGGTGCTGGCCCAGCTGGGTAACCGTGTGCAGCACGCGCTTCGCGCGTTCACCCCGCGCGACCAGAAGGCTGTGAAAGCCACCGCGCAGACCATGCGGCAAAAGCCGGGCCTCGACATTGAAACGGCCATCACCGAGTTGGCCGTGGGCGAAGCGCTGGTGAGCCTGCTGGACGTCAAAGGCCGACCCGGTATCACCGAGCGGGTGTATGTGCTCCCCCCGGGCAGCCAGATCGGGCCGATCGCGCCGCAACAGCGCCAGTCGCTGATCCAGAACTCGCTGGTTGCAGGCGTTTACGAGAAGGCAGTCGACCGGGAATCGGCCTACGAAAAGCTCAAGGTCCGCGCAGAAGCGGCCGCAGACAGCGCCGCCCAGGCGCCCAACGGCGGCGCTGCCGGACAAAACAGTTCCGGTGGCATCCTCGGCGGGCTCAATGATGTCCTGTTTGGCAGCACCGGCCCGCGCGGCGGCAAGCATGACGGCCTGGCGCAAAGCATGGCCAAATCGGCAGTGCGCACCATGGGCTCGGCTGTGGGCCGCGAGATCATTCGGGGCGTGCTGGGTGGCATCTTTGGTGGCAAACGGCGTTGACTCTCCTGACAATCCACGCACGAGGGTCACGGGTCCGCAGCAAGGCATCATGAAAACCAGTTTGCATCGGCCTGCGTATTGCAATGGCTGACCGGGCGACTCAAAACCCGCCTGTGCCGAACTTGAGCCGATCTTGAGCCAACCGTGATCAGATTGTCCGCAACGACTCGACTCCTAACCCACGTCCACCGAACATGACCCATCCACCCGCCCAAGTCCACGTCGTCAACCACCCGCTGGTGCAGCACAAGCTCACGCTGATGCGCCGCAAGGACGCCTCGACCAACACCTTCCGCACGCTGCTCAATGAGCTCAGCATGCTGATGGCTTATGAGGTCACGCGCGATATGCCGACGCAGGAGATTGAGATCGAAACCCCGCTGGAGCTGATGAAATCCCGCGTGATCGATGGCAAGAAGCTGGTGTTTGTGTCTATTCTTCGGGCGGGCAACGGCATCCTCGAAGGCATGCTCAGCGTGGTGCCAGGCGCCCGTGTCGGCCATGTGGGCCTGTACCGCGACCCGAAAACGCTGATGGCGGTGGAGTACTACTTCAAGATGCCGCAAGACATGCAGGAGCGCGACATCGTGGTGGTTGATCCGATGCTGGCCACCGGCAATTCAGCCATTGCGGCGGTCGAACGGCTGAAGGCCTTGAAACCGAAGTCCATCAAGTTCGTCTGTTTGTTGACCTGCCCCGAAGGTGTTGCCGCGATGCAGGCCGCGCACCCGGACGTGGCCATCTACACCGCCGCCATCGACCGGCAGCTCAACGAGCACGGCTACATCCTCCCGGGCCTGGGCGACGCCGGCGACCGCATCTTCGGCACCAAATAGGCATGGGCCTGCATTACACCGCACGGCGGGTGGCCGTGGCCTTGCTGCTGGGCATCAGCACGCAACTGATTGCCGCGCCTTTCACCCCGGCCAGCGACAGCGATGTCGTGGAGCGGCTGCCCCTCGCCACCGATCCATCGGCCCGCCGCGTGGAGTCTCTGCGCCGGCAACTGGCCGCCAAGCCCGCTGATAACGCACTGCGCATCGAAGTGGCGCGGCAGTACTTCGAACTCGCCATGGCCCAGGGCGATCCGCGTCTGGTGGGCTACGCTGCTGCCACCATCGCGCCCATGGCCCCCACGGCAGCTGACAACTCTGATTACTGGTTCATCCAGGGCCTGATTCAGCAGTACAGCCACAACTTTGAGGCCAGCCTGCAGAGCTTGGCCAAGGCGGCGCAGCTCAACCCCGCCGCAACCGGGCCGCTGTCGTGGCGCTCTGCCGTGCTGATGGTGCAGGCCCGCTACCCCGAGGCGCTGGCTGAGTGCGAACGACTCGCGCCGCTGGCCGAGCCACTGCTGGTGCTGGGCTGCCGCACCTTCGTCAAAGCCACAACGGGCGAGCTGCGCCCCAGTTTCGAGGCGATGCAGCAGGCCCTGAAAGACACGCGCAACGCATCACCAGAGCTGCTACTGTGGCTCTACACCCGGCTCGGCGAGATGGCCATGCGGCTGCCTCAACCCGATGTGGCTGAAGACTTTTTCACCAAGGCCCTGAAACTGGGCCTGACCGATCAGTACCTGCTGGGCGCTCACGCCGACTTGCTGATGGCGCGCCAACGGCCAGCCGAAGTCATCCAGCTGCTGGAACGCTGGGAGCGCTCCGACGTATTGCTCTTGCGTCTGGCGCTCGCCGGAAAAGCCATCCAGCACCCAAAATCCAGGGACTGGGCCGCCCAGCTGCGCGACCGTTTTGCTGCCGCCGCCTTGCGTGGTGATCGACTGCACGAACAGGAGGCCGCCCGCTTTGCGCTGGACGTGGAAGGCAACCCCACGCAGGCGCTCGTGCTGGCCACCAACAACTACCAGATCCAGAAGGAGCCGCGCGACGCGGAAATCCTGATGCGCGCAGCACTGGCCGCAGACAAAGCCGCTGCCGCAGCCCCAGCACTTGAATGGTTGCAGAGCAGCCTTTACGAAGACCCGGCGATGGCCGCCCTCGCCGCCCAGCTCCGCAGCAAGGGAGCCAAACCATGACGCGGCGCCTGGCCGCCCGCGCATTCGGGATGCTGATCGGCGCAGTGGCCTTGTTTGGCAGCAGCGCCTGGGCCCACAAACCCAGCGACAGCTACCTCACCCTGCGCGCGGCAGAAAGCAGCAGCGCCATTGCCGTGCGCTGGGATATTGCCCTGCGCGACCTCGACTACGTGCTGCAACTCGACCGCGACAGCAACGGCGAGATCACATGGGGCGAGGTACGCACGCGCGCCGACGACATCACCCAGCTCGCCACCAGCCGGCTCGTATTGAGTGCAGCCGATCAATCCTGCACCTGGGCAAGCACCGGCCCCTTGCAGCTCGACACGCACAGCGATGGCACCTACGCTGTGCTCAGCCTCACCGCCCAGTGCGGCGCAGCGGCATCGCTTCAGGCTCCGTTGAAGGCAGCCTATTCATTGTTCTTTGATGTCGACCCTTCGCACCGTGGCCTGGTGCAATGGACGAGCCCCGGCGCCGAGTCTGTGCAGGCGCTGATCTTCGGCAACGATTCAGCCGAGCAAACGCTGACGCTCCAACCCGCAGGCGCGTGGCAGACCCTGCGCCAGTACCTGATTGACGGCACCTGGCACATCTGGATCGGCTACGACCACATTCTCTTTTTGCTGGCCCTGCTGCTGCCCGCCGTGCTGGTGCGCAGTGGCAACCGGTGGGAGAGCGCACAGCGCTTCGGCGGCGCTGTCAAAGAGGTTTTCAAGGTCGTCACCGCCTTCACTCTCGCGCATTCCATCACCCTCAGCCTGGCCGCCCTGCAGATCGTTACCCTGCCCTCGCGGCTGGTCGAATCGGCGATTGCAGCGTCTGTGGTCATAGCCGCACTGAACAACCTCAGGGGCGCTGTCGATTCAAAGCGCTGGGTCATGGCCTTTGTGTTCGGCCTGATTCACGGCTTCGGCTTCGCATCCGTCCTCGCTGATTTGGGTCTGCCGTCAGGCGCGCTGGTGCTGGCACTGGTGGGATTCAATGTGGGCGTCGAGCTAGGCCAGCTCGCCATCGTGGCGATATTTCTGCCACTGGCCTACTCACTGCGCCACACCGGCTTTTACCGGGTCGGCGTGCTCAAGGGTGGCTCAATGTTGGTGGCAATTTTGGCCGCGTGGTGGCTGGTGCAGCGTTTGTTTGATCTGTAGCAACCGCCAACGAAAAAGGGCCAGCACTTACGCGCTAGCCCTTGAATTCATTGGCTCCTCAACCTGGGCTCGAACCAGGGACCTACGGATTAACAGTCCGGCGCTCTACCAACTGAGCTATTGAGGAATACAGCCTAAGATTATAGCGTGATTTTCGGGTCGTTTTGGGACGACACCTTCCTGTCTTGCTCAAACCCGCATCTTTGCAGCGCCCGCCGCATTGAGGGATACCGCCGGGCCGTGACAGGACTAATATTCACCGCATGGTGCCCATGCTTGCTTTGTTCACATGTCTCTCGCGTGGAGCCCACTGGCCATGGTGAAACCCGTGCGCTCAGTTCACTGGCTGACGCCGGGCGATGCGTTTCCCCCTTTGAATGATGCGTGGGGCCCGAATGATCCCGCGCCGGGGCTGATTGCGGCTGGCGGTTCGCTCGACACGCCCACGCTGTTGGACGCCTATTCGCAAGGCATCTTCCCGTGGTTCAGCGATGGCCAGCCGACGCTGTGGTGGAGCCCGGACCCGCGCATGGTCTTGCAGACGGCCCAATTCCGCTTGCACCGCTCGCTCAAACAGGTGCTGAAACGCTTTCGGGACGACGCCGACTGCGAGGTGCGTTTTGACAGCGCATTTGTTCAGGTGATCCAGGCCTGTGCGGCGCAGGCCCGCGAGGGCCAGTCGGGCACCTGGATTGTTCCGGAGATGCAGGAGGCCTATGTCGCCTTGCACCGCGCGGGCCACGCCCACAGCGTGGAAACCTGGGTTCGTGGCGAACTGGTGGGTGGCCTGTATGGCGTGAACTTGGGCCGCATGGTGTTTGGCGAGTCGATGTTTTTGCGGCAAACGGATGCATCGAAGATTGCACTGGCGGCGCTGGTGGCGTTTTGCCGCGCACAGGGCATCGCGATGATCGATTGCCAGCAGAACACCCGGCACCTTGCATCGCTCGGCGCGGGCGAGATTCCACGGCGTGAATTTGCCGCGCATCTGGGCCGCACTGTGCGGGAACCTGCCCCCGTCTGGCGCTTCGAACCCGTATACTGGAACCAGCTTTTTTGAAGACTTTTTTGATCGCTTTTTCAGCTTCATTCCGGACTTCAAAACCCGACCATCAGGACAGCTACCCCCTTGTGACGCACAGTGAACAACAGTGACACACCTTAAGGATCTGCCCCTTCAGACCTTGCAGTTTTATGCAACGGCACCCTACCCCTGCAGCTACCTGCCGGGGCGGCAGGCCCGCTCGCAGGTAGCCACTCCCAGCCACCTGATCCACAACGACGCTTACTCCGAGCTGGTGACCAACGGCTTCCGGCGCAGCGGCATGTTCACCTACCGACCCTATTGCGATGGCTGCCAGGCCTGCGTGCCGCTGCGGGTACCCGTGAAGACCTTTGCCCCGAGCCGCAGCCAGCGCCGCGCCTGGAAGCAGCACGGCAACCTGCAAGCGCGCATTCTCAAGCTGTGCTTCATGCCGGAGCACTACCAGCTCTACCTGCGTTACCAGAACGGGCGTCACGCGGGCGGCGGCATGGACCACGACAGCATCGACCAGTACACCCAGTTCCTGCTGCAAAGCCGGGTCAACTCGCGGTTGGTGGAGTTCCGCGAGTCATTGCCCAACGGTGAGCCGGGTGCGCTGAAGATGGTGTCCATCCTCGACGTGCTGGACGACGGCATTTCGGCGGTTTACACCTTCTACGAACCCGACCAAGGCGCGAGCTACGGCAACTACAGCATCCTGTGGCAGATCGACCAGGCGCGGCAGCTCGACCTTCCCCATGTGTACCTCGGGTACTGGATTGCCGAGAGCCCGAAGATGAATTACAAGGCCGGCTTCCAGCCCTGCGAGGTGCTGCTGGGCGGGCAGTGGGTCAGCGCCACTGACGGCGCGTCGACCCCAGCTGGCAACAACCGAATCAGTGCAGTAACGCAGCCGCTGACCGATCCATCGCCCTGAACGCCACGGGCACAATGCGCACCTTCATTTCACAAGGTAAAATTTGCTGCAGGAACCCTGCACATGAAAAAGCCTGACAACGCACTGCCCGCCACGCCGACCGTTCAGGTCATTGAACGCATGTTCACCCTGCTGGAAATTCTGGCCGGCCGCGAAGAGGCGGTCTCGCTCAAGGAGATCAGCGAGAAGTCAGGCCTGCACCCCTCCACCGCCCACCGCATCCTGAACGATCTGGCCACTGGCCGTTTTGTCGATCGGCCCGCTGCGGGCAACTACCGCCTCGGCATGCGCCTGTTGGAGTTGGGCAATCTGGTGAAGGCACGGCTGAGTGTGCGCGACGCCGCACTGGCGCCGATGCGCGAGCTGCACAAGCTGACGCAGCAGCCGGTGAACCTCAGCATGCGCCAGGGCGACGAGATCGTGTATGTCGAACGCGCCTACAGCGAGCGCAGCGGCATGCAGGTGGTGCGCGCCATTGGCGGACGCGCGCCACTTCACCTCACCTCGGTCGGCAAACTGTTTCTGGCGTTCGACGATCCACAGCGCCTGCGCACCTACGCCACGCGCACCGGTCTGCCCGGGCAGACGCGCAACAGCATCACGCAATTGCCGGTGCTGGAGCGCGAGCTGTCGAAGGCGCGCCAGTACGGCATCGCGCGCGACAACGAGGAGCTGGAAATGGGCGTGCGCTGCATGGCGGCAGGCATTTACGACGACCAGAACAAGCTGGTCGCCGGCTTGTCCATTTCGGCCCCCGCAGACCGGCTCGATGAACAATGGCTGCCTAAGCTGCAGGCCACGGCCAACGAGATCTCGACCGCGCTGGGCTACAGAGCCCGCGCATGAAACCAGCCGAACACTTCAGCCCGGACACTGACGGTCAGACGCTCCCTGCAACCATGCGGAGAATCTGAGCGCATGATGTTTCCACCTGCCCCGTCACCCGCATCCGGCTTTGCTTTACCGCCTGTTTACCGGACACCATCCTGTCCTACATCTGCGATGTACACCGCACCACCATAATCAATTTGTCAGTTGGCTCGGCCCGTTGATCACTCAGCGGGCCGGAGCGCGGGACGATCTTTCCGCACTCCCGCCGCCTTTTCATGGGTTATTCCCATCCAATAAAAACAAAGCGGGTCCGGTCATCGGACACTGTGGGTAATGAGGACATCCGATGGATCCGACTGCCAAGACGACACCCTATACGTCGCCAGACACACCCCAACCACGGCGCTTCAGTCGCCGCGCCAAAATCATCGGCGGGCTGCTGGCCCTGCTCCTGCTGGCCGGCACCGGCTGGCTGGCCTGGTACCTGACCCGCCCCGCGGCAGAAGGCGCCGCTGGCCCCGGCGGCAGACGCGGCGCACCTTCCACCACGGTCGGCGTGGCCACTGCTGAGTCGGCCAGCATTCCCGTCATCATCGAAGCGCTCGGCACCGTCACACCCCAGGCAAGCGTCAAAGTGCGCCCCCAGGTGTCGGGTGTGATGGAAAAAGTACTTTTCAAGGAAGGCCAGATGGTCAAGGCCGGGGACCTGCTGGCCACCATCGATCCGCGCCAGTTTGAAATGGCCCTGATGCAGGCCAGCGGCCAGCGCCTGCGCGACGAAGCGCAGCTCGACAGCGCGCGCGTCACCTTGCAGCGCTTCAAAACACTGCTGGAGCAGGACTCGATTGCCCGACAGGAAGTGGACACCCAGGCCGCGCTGGTCAAGCAGCTCGAAGGCACCGTCACCATCAACAAGGCCAACGAGGGCACGGCACGCCTGAACCTCGGCTACACCCGGGTCGTGGCACCCATCAGCGGCCGCGTCGGCCTGCGCACGGTGGACGTGGGCAATGTGGTGAGCAACAGTGACGCCAATGGCATCGCCCTGATCACGCAGGTCACGCCGATTGACGTGGTGTTCGCCGTCCCGCAGGACCGCGTGGGCGAGCTGCAGCAAAACGTGGCCAGCGGCACGCCGATGAAGGTCACGGCGCTGGACCGCACCCGCACCACGGTGCTGGACACCGGCGTGTTCGCATCACTCGACAACCAGGTCGACACCACCACCGGCACCGTGAAGGCCAAGGCCCGTTTCACCAACAGCAAGCTCAGCCTGTTCCCCAGCCAGTTCGTGAATGTACGGCTGGAAGTCAGAACCATCGATAACGCCGTGGTCGTGCCCGTCACCGCCGTGCGGCTGGGCGCTACCGGCGACTATGTGTATGTGCTCAACCCCGCTGACCGAACCGTGTCGCTGCGCCCGGTCAAGCGGGGGCAGGCCACCGCAGAAAAAATCATCATCGCCTCGGGGCTCAAGGCTGGCGAGCAGGTCATCACCGAAGGCGCTGACCGCCTCTCGGATGGCTCACGGGTCGCACTGCCGGGCGATGCACCCGCTGGCGGCCGTGCTGGCCAGGGGCGCAGGCCACGGCCGGGTGCAAGCGCACCCGCAGGTGGTGCACCCGCAGGCAGCGCATCATCACCTGAGGCGGCCTCGCCTTCTCCTGCTCCGTCGAATGCACCACCGCCAGTTGCCGCCTCCCAACCACAAGGCGCAGAGCTGCCCACCCCTGCACAGCGCCAACGCCTTCTGGATCAGGTGAAAGACGACCCGGTGGCGCTGGAGCGCCGCAAACGCTTTCTGGAGAACCTCGACAAGGGCGAGCCAGCCGCGCTAGAGCGCTGGCAACGCATGAAGGACAACATGGGCCAGCGCGAGCGGCCCGCGCAATGACACGGCGCCTGGACACCGCCCGATGAGCCCTTCCAGTCCTTTTATCTTCCGGCCGGTCGCCACCTCGTTGTTGATGGTGGCCATCGTGCTGGCTGGCCTGGTCGGCTTCAAGTTCCTTCCGCTGTCGGCTCTTCCGCAGGTGGATTACCCCACCATCCAGGTGCAGACGCTGTACCCCGGCGCCAGCCCGGAAGTGATGGCGCAAACCGTCACCGCGCCGCTGGAGCGCCAATTCGGCCAGATGTCCGGGCTGCAGCGCATGAGCTCAACCAGCGCAGCGGGTGTGTCCATCGTCACGCTGCAGTTCGATCTGGGCCTGGGTCTGGATGTGGCCGAGCAGGAGGTGCAAGCCGCCATCAATGCGGGCGGCTCGCTGTTGCCCGCCGATCTGCCGGCGCCGCCGGTGTATGCCAAGGTCAACCCGGCCGATGCGCCGGTGCTCACGCTGGCCATCACGTCCGACACACTGCCTCTCACAGAAGTGCAGAACATGGTCAACACCCGGCTGGCGCTGAAGATCAGCCAGGTCAATGGTGTGGGGCTGGTGTCGCTGAGCGGCGGTCAGCGCCCTGCCGTGCGAATTCAGGCCGACACGCGGGCGCTGGCCTCATATGGCCTGGGTCTGGACTCTCTGCGTTCGGCCATCACGGCGGCCAACGCCAACGCAGCCAAGGGCAGCATTGACGGGCCGACCCGCTCCTACTCCATCAATTCCAACGACCAGCTGGTCGCTGCGGCGGATTACCAGAACCTCATCATTGCCTACCGCAACGGTGCGGCGGTGCGGGTATCGGACGTGGCGCGGGTCGTTGACAGCGCAGAGAACGTGAAGCTCGGTGCGTGGTCAGGTCTGAAGCCCGCCATCATCCTCAACGTGCAGCGCCAGCCCGGCGCCAACGTGATCGCCACGGTCGACGCCATCAAAGCCCGCCTGCCCGAACTGCAGGCGGACCTGCCCAGCCAGGTGAAGGTCGACATCCTGAGCGACCGCACCACCGGCATCCGAGCCTCGGTGTTGCATGTGGAGATCGAACTGCTTCTGGCGGTGCTGCTGGTCGTGCTGGTGATCTTTGCCTTCCTGGGCAGCCTGCGCGCCACCGTGATTGCCAGCCTTGCCGTGCCCATATCGCTCATCGGCACCTGCGGCGCGATGTATCTGCTGGGCTACAGCCTCAATAACCTGAGCCTGATGGCGCTGACGATTGCCACCGGCTTTGTGGTCGACGACGCCATCGTGATGATCGAGAACATTTCGCGCTACATCGAGGAAGGCGAGGCGCCCCTTGCCGCCGCAATCAAGGGCGCGACGCAGATTGGCTTCACCATCATCTCGCTGACCGTGTCGCTCATTGCGGTGCTGATTCCGCTCCTTTTCATGGGTGATGTGGTGGGCCGGTTGTTCCGCGAGTTCGCGATCACGCTGGCCATCACCATCCTGATCTCCGGTGTGGTGTCGCTCACTCTGGTACCCATGATGTCAGCCCGCTGGCTCAAGCAGACAGACCATGAGCCTCGCACCGGACGACTGGCCGAGTTCAGCGCGAAGATGCACCGTTTCTTTGAGGGCGTGATCACCCGTTACGACCGCATGCTGGGCTGGGTGCTGCTGCGCCAGGGCGCGACACTGCTGGTGGCGCTGGCCACGCTGTTGCTGACGGTGCTGCTGTATGTGCTGATCCCCAAAGGCTTGTTCCCCACGCAGGACACCGGGCAGCTCCAGGCCCGGGTCGAGACCGCAAAAACGGTGTCTTACGCACGCATGGCCGAGCTGCAGCTGGCGACCGCCAAGGCGATTCTGGAAGACCCGGATGTGGACACACTGAGCTCCTTCATCGGCGTGGATGCGGCCAACAACACCATGCTGCACACCGGCCGTATGCTGATCAACCTCAAGCGCGAGCGCAGCACCAGTCAGCAGGAGACGATGGACCGCCTCAAGCGCCGCGCCGCCACTGTGGCTGGGGTGACGCTTTACGTGCAGCCCACGCAGGACCTGACCATCGACGCTGAAACCGGGCCCACCCAGTTCCGCGTGTCGCTCGAAGGTTCCAGCAACGCCGCAGTGATTGAATGGGCCGGCAAGCTGGCCGAGCGCATGCGCAGCCTTCGCAGCCTCCAGAACATCGCGTCCGATGCAGGCTCGGTCGGTGCCGGCGTTTATGTGACGGTGGACCGCGATACGGCCTCGCGGCTGGGCGTGACCACTTCGTCTATTGACGACGCGCTCTACAGCGCCTTCGGCCAGCGCATTGTCTCGACCATCTTCACCGAAACCAACCAATACCGCGTGATTCTGGAGGCGCAGGCCGACCAGCTGCTGACCCCTGAATCGCTGGGCAGCCTGCAGCTCAAGACCAGCGCCGGCACCACCACGCCGCTGTCGGCGCTGGCCACGGTTTCAGAACGACCAGCACCGCTGCAGATCACCCGCGTGGCGCAGTACCCGGCCACCACGCTGGGCTTCGATACTGCACCCGGCGTATCACTCGGCAAGGCAGTGGATGAGATCAAGCAGGCCGCCCAAGACATCGGCCTGCCCGCCAGCGTGACCATGACCTTTCTGGGCGCGGCGGGCGCCTACCAGGCGTCGCTGTCGAACCAGCTCTGGCTGATCCTGGCGGCCGTGATCTGCGTGTACATCGTGCTGGGTGTGCTGTACGAGAGCTACATCCATCCGCTGACGATTCTCTCCACCCTGCCCTCTGCCGGTGTGGGCGCGCTGCTGGCGTTGATGATCAGCGGCTCCGACCTCGGCGTGATCGGCATCATCGGCATCATCCTGCTGATCGGCATCGTGAAGAAGAACGCCATCATGATGATCGACTTCGCGATCGATGCCGAACGTAACGAGGGCAAATCCCCCGAAGAAGCGATCCGGCAGGCCGCACTGATGCGCTTTCGCCCGATCCTGATGACCACCCTCGCCGCCCTGTTCGCCGCTGTGCCGCTGATGCTGGGCTGGGGTGAAGGCGCCGAGCTGCGGCGGCCGCTGGGGTTGTCGATTTTCGGCGGGCTGATTGTGAGTCAGGTGTTGACACTGTTCACGACGCCGGTGATTTATCTGGGGTTTGATCGGTTGGGGCGGAGGTTTGGGCGCGGGAAGGGGCTTGTTGCGTGATGGCTTCTTTTTTCACCCCTGGTCTTTGCTATGGTCCGGGGCCGGAACTCGCCCCGGCGGGCGACTCACTTTCTCTTGCTTCGCCAAGAGAAAGTAAGCAAAGAGAAGGCGACCCGAAGTCTGGGTCCCTCCGCTTCGCTGCGGGCAACCTGCGCTGCTCGATTACGGCGGCAGTCCGCACAACTCGCCTTCGGCTCAGACAAGTGCGGCCTGACCCTCCGCCTCCATCTGCGCTGCTCGGCCCAGCCACACGGGGCAAGCGGGAGCGGATACTGACACAACAAGGACACGCCATGGCGTGTCCTTGTGGAGCCCGATTCCGGTTTTCTGCCTGCCAATCCCTTGTGAATGCGCCGAGGAGCGGAGGTTCAGGCGGATCAGGGCTGGCGTTGTCTGAGCCGAAGGCGAGTTTAGCCAGACCCCGCCTGGACCGAGCACCGCAGGTTGCCCGTAGCGAAGCGAAGGGACGCAGGCACCAGGGTCGCC
>CALRUD020000002.1:0-726271 GCA_943371225.1 Rhizobium sp. Q54
AACGAAGCGAGTTCTGCGGACCCCCGCTGGAGTCGAGCAGCGCAGGTTGCCCGCAGCGAAGCGCAGGGACCCAGACTTCGGGTCGCCTTCTCTTTGCTTACTTTCTCTTGGCGAAGCAAGAGAAAGTGAGTCGCCCGCCGGGGCGAGTCTCGGCCTCAGGACTCAACAAAAGGCCCTTAGTCAGAGAAAAACCTCAACCCCCCTGCGACCCCCGATGCGCCCACCCCGTCGTGTGCTTCTCGATGTAGCTGAACAACTCATACATCGCCATCGCCATTGCACCAATCACCACCAGCCCGGCAAAGGCCAGCGCCAGCCGTTGCTGTGAGCCAGCGCTTTGCATCAGGTAGCCGATACCTGAATCGCCTGCCGTCATTTCGGCCAGTACGGTGCCGACAAAGGCCAGCGTGATTGCGACCTTGAGCGAGGCAAAAAAGTAGGGCATGGAACGGGGCAGGCCAACCTTGACCAGCACATCCCAGCGCTTGGCGCCCAGCACGCGCAAAACGTCTTCCAGCTCTGGCTCCAGCGTGGCGAGGCCAGTGGCCATGTTCACGGTGATCGGGAAAAACGAAATCAGAAAAGCCGTCAGGATGCCAGGCCCCACGCCAATGCCGAACCAGACGATGAGAATCGGCACGATGGCGGCCTTGGGTACGGCATTGAAAGCGACCAGCAGGGGATAGACCGCTGCATAGGCCAGCCGCGACGAGCCCACCAGAAAACCCAGCAGCACGCCCACGACGATGGAGAGACCGAATCCGCAGAGCGTGACCCAGAAGGTCTTCCACGCTGCTTCGCCGATGGGGCCGGCAAACTCGACCATCGCCTGGCCGATCACCCAGGGGGCCGGAAAGATGAATTCGGGAATGGCAAATGCGCTGCACACCGCCTGCCACAGTGCGAGTACCAGCGCGAGCAGCACCCACGGGGCCCAGCGCTCGATGCGCTTGTTGTTCATGCGCTGGCTCCGGTCTGGCGGATGGCGCCGATGTGGCCTCGCAGTTCGTGCACGATGTCGGTGAAGGCGGCGGTGTAGGTCACCTCCAGGTCGCGTGGGCGGGGCAGGTCGATCTCTCGGCGCACCACGAAGCGGCCGGGGCTTTTGCTCATCACATACACGGTGTCGGCCAGGAACACCGACTCGCGCAGGTCATGGGTGACCAGAATCACGTTGAAGCGCTGCTCGGTCCAGAGGTCACGCAGGATGCACCACAGTTCTTCGCGCGTGAAGGCGTCGAGCGCACCGAAGGGTTCGTCGAGCAGCAGCATGCGCGGCTCGTGGATCAGGGCGCGGCAGATGCTGGCGCGCTGCTGCATGCCGCCCGACAGTTGCCAGGGGAACTTGTCTTCGTAGCCAGCCAGGCCCACTTTTTTCAGCAGCCCACGCGCCCGTTCTTCATAGGCCGGGCGTTGCGACTTGAACTGGCTGCGGTAAGGCTCGACGATTTCCAGCGGCAGCAGCACGTTGTCGAGCGTGGTACGCCAGGGGAGCAGTGACGGGGCCTGAAACGCCATGCCTGAGATCTTCAGCGGCCCGGTCACGGGCTGCCCGTCAATGCGGATCTCGCCGCGCGAAGGCATCTTCAGGCCAGTGGCCAGCTTCATGAAGGTGGACTTGCCGCAACCCGACGGCCCGACGATGGCGATGAACTCGCCCTGCGTCACCTGCAGGTCGATGGCCTCCACGGCGAACTGCTGGCGTGCCAGTGCTTCCTCGCTGTAGGCGAGCCACACGCCCTGGAAGTCGACGAAGGAAGCGCTGGTTGGTGCCGACAGCGTCATGGCGAGCCTGCCACCTTATTTTTTCGGCAGGACATTCAGCTCGGCAGCACTGGGCAGGAAAGCGGGGTTCCAGATCTGTGCCGGGTCGACACGGGTCTTGGTGTTGAAGGCGTCCGACACCTGCGACGCCATCAGCGTCAGGCGCGGCAGCTTGACTTGGCCGAAGCCTTCGGCGCGGGCGTCTGGGCTATTGACCACGGTGTCGATGGCCAGTCGCAGGCGGCGCACTTCCAGCGGCACGTTGATGATGCCGTCGCGCGCCTTCACGAATTCAATCGCGGCTGCCGGGTCTGCCACCACGTCCTTCACGCCGCGGGCCAGGGCCTGCAGGAAGGCCTTGACGGCGGCGGGGTTCTCGCGGACAAGCTTGGGCGATGCAATCACCACGTTGCCGTAGTGCTTCACGCCGAATTCGGCATAGGGCAGCACCACCACGTCTTCGGCTTTGACGCCGCGCGCTTCCAGGTTCAGCAAGGAGGTGAAGGTGAAGCCGGTGATGGCGTCCACATCGCCGCGTGCAAGCATGGTTTCGCGCAGGGGCGGGTCCATCGCGGTCCACTGGAAGCCGGTGATGTTGTTGGCCTTGGCAAACACCGGGAAGGCGCGGCGGCCTGCGTCGAACACCGGAGCGCCCATCTTCTTGCCGCTCAGGTCTGACGGCTTGGTGATGCCGGATTTCTTCAGCGCCATCACCGACGCGGGCGTGTTGTTGTAGACCACCATCACGGCGACTGGCTTGTTGGGTGCGTCGGGGTTGTTGGCGTGGAACTCCATCAGCGACGCCATGTCGGCAAAGCCCATGTCGTAGGTGCCCGACGCCACGCGGGTCACGGCGCCGCCAGAGCCGTTGCCGGCGTCCACCGTCACGTCGAGCTTGTTGTCCTTGAAGTAGCCCTTGGCCACCGGCGTCAGAAAGAGTGCTGCCGGCCCTTCAAAACGCCAGTCGAGCTGGAACTTGATGGGGGTGTTCTGGGCCTGTGCCGAGCCCATGGCAGCCATGGCGAGCAGGGCGGCCAGGGTACGGCGCGAAATGGGGCTGGAAATGGAGCGAAAGAGGCTATGGGTCATGAAAATCTCCCTGAAAACGTCACGATTGGAAAAGCATGAAAAGGCATGGAAAAGCGTGGATGTCACCAGTCAAAACGAGCAAGAAAGATGCCCGAACGGTGTGCCCTGGGGCCATATCGGAGGATTATCGCCAACGCCGCGCGTCCGTCTTCACCCGGAATACCCTTGGCGACCCGTGGACGACCCCAGCATCACGGGACGATGGTGGTGAACAGGTACACCGCGAATAACACGAGGTGTACCGTGCCCTGCAGCACCGTGGTGCGGCCGGTTCCCAGTGACAGTGTGGCCACCAGCAGCGAGAGCAGCAGCAGCACCGATGACTTGACGTCGATGCCCAGCGTGAGGGTCCAGCCTGTCGCCAAGGAGACGACGGCCACCGCCGGAATCGTCAGGCCGATGCTGGCGAGCGCCGAGCCGAGCGCCAGGTTCAGGCTGGTCTGCAGGCGGTTGGCCCGTGCGGCGCGCAGGGCTGCAAGACCCTCGGGCAGCAGCACGACCGCCGCGATGATGATGCCGACCAGGGCCGCCGGCGCACCGGCGGCTGCAACGGCGGCCTCAATCGTGGGCGCCAGTGATTTGGCCAGCAGTACCACGGCTACCAGGCACACCAGCAGCAGCGCCCCACTGGTCATGGCTGCCCGCTTACCCGGCGGCTGGGCGTGCAGATCCTCGTTGCTGCCCGCGTCTGGCGGCAGGAAATAGTCGCGGTGCCGCACCGTCTGCACCAGCACAAACGTGCCATAGAGCACCAGCGACACGATGGCAATGAAGCCGAGCTGGCTGGGGCTGTAGGTTGGCCCCGGCACGCTGGTGGTGTAGTTGGGCAGCACCAGCGTCAGCACCACGATGGCGGCCAGCGTGGCCAATGAGGCGCTGACGCCATAGAGGCTGAAGGTCTGCTCGCCATGGCGGCTGCCGCCGGCCAGCAGGCACAGGCCCATGATGCCGTTGAGGATGATCATCACCGCCGCAAACACGGTGTCACGTGCCAGCGCCGCAGTGGCAGCACCGCCGGCCAGCATCAGTGAGACGATGAGCGCGACTTCGATCACAGTGACCGCAATCGCCAGCACCAGTGTGCCGTAGGGCTCACCGACCCGGTGCGCGACCACTTCGGCGTGATGCACGGCGGCGAGCACACAGGCCAGCAGACCGGCCGCCACCAGCACCTTGTAGATGACGCCCACGCTACCACCCAGATCCACTGCCGTGCCAGCCAGCAGCAGGCAACCCACCACCGGCGCGACGATGGACCACAGCGGAAGGGCGGGGTGCTGTTTCATGCCAACCAATCCATCGTTCACTGCGCGTCCAGCAGATCCCGCAGCGTGCGGGCGATGACCTTGGTCGCACGGCGAAGGTCCTCCAGTGCCAGATGTTCGTCAGCACGCTTGGCATTGGACTCCAGCACGGTGCGCGGCCCGGCACCGTAGATGACGCCCGGAATGCCTGCTTCGGCATAGAGGCGCACGTCCGTGTAGAGCGGCGTGCCCATCGCGGGAATCGGCTGGCCGAACAGGGCTTCACCGTGGGTCTGAATGGCCTGCACCAGCGGCTGGTTGCCTGGCAGCGGCCGCATGGACCGGGCCAGCAACAGGCGTTTGATATCCACCGTGATGCCCGGGCAGGACGCGGCTGCCTCGCTGATCACGCGGCGGATACTGGCCTCGACCTCCTCCGGGTTCTCTTCCGGAATCATCCGGCGGTCCAGCTTGAAGCTGACCTTGCCGGGCACGACGTTGGTGTTGGTGCCGCCTTCGATGCGACCCACATTCAAATAGGGGTGGGTGATACCTTCGACGCTGGAGGTGATTGCCGTGTAGGCGGTGTTCTGCGCGTACAGCGCATTCAGGATGGCGACCGCGCCCTGCAGCGCATCGACGCCGGTGTGCGGAATGGCGGCGTGCGCCATCTTGCCGTGCACGGTGACTTCCATCTGCAGACAGCCATTGTGAGCGGTGACCACCTCGTAGGAAAAGCCGGCGGCGATCAGCAGGTCGGGGCGCGTGAGGCCTTGGCGCAGCAGCCAGCCGGGCCCAAGTTCGCCGCCAAATTCCTCGTCGTAGGTGAAATGCAGCTCCACACCGCCGGTGAGCGCGGCGCCCAGTGACTCGAGCGCGCGCACGGCAAAGGTGAAGCTCGCAAAGTCGCTCTTGCTGACTGCAGTGGCGCGGCCGTAGATCTGCCCGTTCTCGATCTCGCCGCCATACGGGTCGTGCTGCCAGCTCTCGCCAGGCGGCACCACATCGCCATGGGCGTTGAGCGCGATCACCGGCCCGCTGCCGGGCGCACCGTAGGGCCTGCGAACGATCAGGTTGGTGATGGATGCCATGCCAGCCGCCTGCACCTCGACCGCGGGTACCGCATGCTTTTCGGCCGTAAAGCCGAAGGCCTGCAACAGCTCGGCCGTGCGGTCGGCGTGTGGCGCGTTGTTGCCGGGTGGCGTGTCGGTCGGCACACGGATCAGCTCCTGCAGGAAGCGCACTTCTTCGTCAAAGTGCGCGTCTATCCATTGGTCAAGGGATCGGTAGTCTGTGGCCGGGCTGGTGTCGGCTGTCAAGGAGGTCAAGGAGGTCATGGGGGGTCACTGGCAAGATGGGTCAGCAGATGGCTGAAGGCGGTGATGGCCAGCTGGATGTCATCGCTGGTGCTGCTCTCCAGCGGGTTGTGGCTGATGCCGGAGTTCTCGCCGCGCACAAACAGCATGGCCTGCGGCATCACCTTGTGCAGCTTCATCGCATCGTGGCCGGCGCCGCTGGGCATGCGGTGCAGTGGCAGGCCCAGTGCGTTCACGGCCTGTTCCCAGCGCTGCTGCCAGACTGCAGCGCTGGGGGCAGCGGCAGCACGCTCCGTCAGCTCGGTGCTGCAGTGCACGCCGCGGCGCGCGCAGATGGCCTGGAGTTCGGCCAGTACGTCGGCGACCATTGCGTCGCGCTGCGCGTCGTCGGGTGCACGCATGTCGAGTGAGAAGTGGCAGCGCCCCGGCACCACATTGATGGAGCCGTTGGGCACCTGCAGCATGCCGATGGTGGCGACCGAATCGCCATCCTGCGCAGCGCGCTTTTCCATATAGAGCGCGAGCTCCGCCACAGCAACGGCGGCATCGCGCCGGCGGTTCATCGGGGTGGTACCGGCGTGGCTGGCGGTACCGGTCATCTCGCAAAGGTAGCGCACGCTGCCATTGATGGAGGTGACGATGCCCAGCGGCATATTCAGCTCGTTGAGCACCGGCCCCTGCTCGATGTGGACCTCGACAAAGCCGAGGTAGTCGTCTGCGTTGCGGCGGATCGCTGCAATGGCTGCCGGGTCCAGCCCGGCGTGCAGCATCGCCTCGCGCATGGTGATGCCCGCCGCGTCTTTCTGGTCCAGCCACTCGGGCTTGAAGTCCCCGGTGAGCGCGCCGGAGCCGAGGAAGGTGGCCTTGTAGCGCTGTCCTTCCTCCTCGGCAAAACCCACCACTTCGATGTGGAAGGGCAGCCGCTCGCCGCGCTGGTGCAAGGCCTGCACGCAGGCCATGGGCACGAAGATGCCCAGGCGCCCGTCGTACTTGCCGCCATTGCGCACGGTGTCGTAATGGCTGCCGGTCAGCAGTGTTTTGACCGGGAGCGTAGCCGCACGGTAAATGCCCACCACGTTGCCCACGGCATCGATGCGCACCTCGTCAAAGCCGCAGTCACGCATGGTCTGGCTGATGAAGGCCGCGCAGGCGCGGTGTGCGTCGGTGAGGTAGGTGACGGTCAGCTGACCCTTGTCGGCATAGCCCGGATCGCTGAACTGCGCCATCTGCTCATGCCAGTCCCACACCGCGTTGCCCTCGACGGGCTCGGCGCCGAACTTGTCGTTGATGCGCAGCTCGACCACGCGGTGGATGTTGCGCAGGTTTTCCTGCAGCTCGAACTCGGGGTGGTTTTGCAGGCGCCGGCTGAAGGTGTCGATGATCTGCCGCTTGTTCAGTCCGGTACCGCGCGGGCCGCGCACCGCCAGGATGAAGGGGAAACCGAACTTGGCGTTGTAGTCGCTGTTGAGCTGCTGCAGCGTGGCGAATTCTTCGGGTGTGCATTGCGTGAGCCCGGCCTTACCCTGCTCATGGCTCGACTCTGCCGTCAGGCTCTGGCTCACCATGGCCTTCCCAGCCAGTTCGGGGTGGGCGCGTATCAGAGCGACCTGCGCCTCGCGGCCTGCATCGGCCAGCACCTGGACCAAAGAGTATTTGAGGTGTGCCAACGACACGAACGGGCGCGCCTGGAGTGCACGTTCAGCGACCCAGGGCGAGTGTTCATACAGCCCGTCGAGCAGTCTGAGTGCCTCATCGGCAGATCCGGCATTGACCTGTGCAAGGGTGATGGCCATGCGTCAACGCTCCTGCACGGGTTGATCGGATGGATGGGGTTGATAGGGGTGGGTCTTCTGCCAGTGGCGCGCAATGTCGATGCGGCGGCAGACCCAGACCTGGTCGTGCGACTGCACATGGTCCAGAAAACGCTGCAGGGCGCGCAGGCGGCCTGGCCGCCCCAGGAGGCGGCAGTGCATGCCAATGCTGAGCATCTTTGGTGCGTTCTGGCCGTTCGGTGCGCCTTCGTTGTAGAGCACGTCAAAGCTGTCGCGCAGGTAGGTGAAGAAGTCGTCGCCCTGCGAAAACCCTTGCGGCAGCGCAAAGCGCATGTCGTTGGCGTCCAGCGTATAGGGCACCACGAGGCGCGGCACCACCACGCCGTCGGTGCGTATCACCGGTGTCCAGAAGGGCAGGTCGTCACCGTAGTAGTCGCTGTCGTATTCGGTGCGCCCGTCGTCGGCCACCAGGCGGCGTGTGTTGGGGCTGTCGCGGCCGGTGTACCAGCCCACGCCGTGGATGCGCTGCGTGTCGCCTGCCCGCGCGCCGGTGAGCTGTTCGATGGCGTCGAGTCCGAGGCGCATGTGCTCCCGCTCGGTGGCTTCGTCGATCTGCTGGTAGTTGATCCAGCGCCAGCCGTGGCAGGCAATCTCGTGGCCCAGTTCCACAAAGGCGGCGGTCACGTCGGGGTGGCGCTGCAGTGCCATGCCCACACCGAACACAGTCAGTGGCAACTGGCGCTTTTCAAACTCGCGCAGGATGCGCCACACGCCGACCCGTGAGCCGTATTCGTAAATGCTTTCCATCGTCAGGTGCCGGTCGGCAAAACTGGGTGGGTTGGCCATCTCCGAGAGGAACTGCTCGGAGCCGGGGTCGCCGTGCAGCACGCAGTTTTCGGCGCCTTCCTCGTAGTTCAGGACAAACTGCACCGCGATGCGGGCCTTGCCCGGCCACTGCGGGTGCGGCGGTGTGCGGCCGTAGCCGATCAGGTCGCGTGGATAGTTGGGGGCAGAGCTCATGACAGCGCCATTGAAATGTCGTTACTCGGCACCTTGCGGTCGAAGGCGAGGTTCTGCTCGACATTCAGCAGGTGCTCGGTCATCAGCCGCACCGCCAGGGGTTCATCACGCGCTGCCAGGGCCTTGATGATGTCGGCGTGTTCGTCGTGCGAGTGCTCGGCGGCGCTGTCGGTCTGGTACATCAGCGTGATGAGGGCGCAGCGCGAGATCAGCTCGCCCAGCATCTGCGCCAGCACCTCGTTGCCCATCAGCTCGGCCATGCGCACATGGAAGTCGCCCAGCAGCGTCGTGCGCACCGGGACATCGCCGCGCTCCATCGCGGCTTTTTCCTGCGCCACATGCTCCCTGAGCGCCTTGATCTTCGCGGGCGTCACCTCGCGCACGAAGGCACGGGTCATTTCGGCTTCCAGCATGCGGCGCACGGCAAACACCTGGCGCGCTTCCATCACGGACGGCGCGGCGACGAACGCGCCGCGTGCGGGCTCCAGCCGGATCAGGCGGTTTTGCGACAGCTGGAACAGCGCCTGTCGAACCAGCGTGCGCGAAACACCGAAGTGGTCGGCCAGTTTCTGCTCGGCCAGCTTGGTGCCGGGATGCAGCCGGTGCTCCACAATCGCTTTGGTGAGCGCCTCGACGATGGCGCGGGTGTTGGGTGACTCCATCGCCCGATGATAGCGGCAAGCCGAAAATGTATACACTTTTGGTAAACCATTTCGACCCTTCTCGGCACGCGCCGATACACCATTCCACAAAGGATTGCCATGGGACTGAGCACACACGTACTGGACACCATGCACGGCACGCCTGCGGGCGGCATGGGCGTTGCCCTTTACACCACCGAGGGCGAGGCGGCGACGCTGGTCAAGCGTTTTGTTCTAAATGCCGACGGCCGCAACCCGGACGGGCTGCTCTATGACAGTGCCACGCTGAAAGTAGGCACCTACCGGCTGGTGTTTGAGGTGCAGGCCTACTTCCGCGCCAGGGGTGTGGCTTTGCCCGAGCCGGCTTTTCTGAATCGGGTAAGTCTGGATTTCGGTGTGGCCGATCCACGGCAACATTACCACGTGCCTTTGCTGGTCACCCCCTGGAGCTACTCGACCTATCGGGGCAGCTGACAGGTCTGCCGTCGAAGGCTAAGGGTGTCACGCAAAGGTCACTGGCGCCGGTGACAATCGCCGTAGCCCGCCGCAGTGGCTGGTTTTCTTTGCGTGATGTCCATGACTTTCAAAAACTCCCCCTTCACTCCTTCGTTCCCTCGTCGACTGGCCTTGCAGTTGGTGGCCAGCGCTGCCTTCGGTATTGCCGGCATGGCGCATGCGCAGAGCACCGGTGCGGCCAACCCGGCCGGCGTCTACCCCGACCGCCCTGTGAAGATCGTCGTGCCGTTCGCGCCCGGCGCAGGCACCGATGCCATGGGGCGCCTGGTTGCGCAAAAGTTGGGTGAGGCATTGGGTGGTACTTTCGTGGTTGAGAACCGGGCAGGTGCATCGGGCGCCATTGGCACCCAGTTTGTGGCGCAATCGCCTGCCGATGGCTACACGCTGCTGTTGGCCGCGTCGCCATTCACCACCGTGGCGGCATCGCTGCCCAGCGCCAATTACGACCCGCTGCGCCAGTTCACCCCGGTCGGCATGATTGCCAGCGGCCCGCTGGTCTGGGCGGCCAACACCAGCCTGCCGGCAAGCAATATGAAAGAGCTCGTCACGCTGGCCCGCCAGAAACCGGGCGCGCTCAATTACGGCTCGGCTGGTGCGGGCGGCGTGAATCATCTGGTGCTGGAGCTTCTCAAGTCGCGCACCGGCACCTTCATCACGCACATTCCGTATCGCGGCGTGGCGCCAGCCACCATGGACATGATTGGCGGGCAGATCCAGCTCATCACCGGCACCATTCCGGCGCTGCTGCCCTTCATCAAGGACGGCCGCGTGAAGCCGCTCGCCGTGACCAGCGCGAAACGTTCCAGCGCCTTGCCCGATGTTCCCAGCATGGCCGAAGCCGGCTTGCCAGGGTTTGATGTGGTGAACTACTTCGCCCTGATGGCCCCAGCCGGCACCCCGCCTGCAATTGTGAACACCATCAACGCAGCGATCGCCAAGCTGGTGGTGCAGCCCGATGTGGTGGCACGCTTCAAGACCGATGCCGTCGAAGCCGCACCCGGCTCACCCGCATTGCTCGGCCAGTTCATCGAGGCGGATTACCGCGCGTGGCGCAATGTCGTCACGACGCAGAACTTGAAAATAGACTGAAGCCCCGCGAGTTGAATGTCCTTCGATACCTCAGGACGACCGGAAATTTGCAGCGTCAGTTGAAGTTTGTCTTTACCAGCGGAGCCGCGGAACCGGCTTAGCCGGGCCGCAGGCGGACGGCCCCCTCGGGGGGCAGGAAGCTACGCGAAGCGAGCGACCGTGGGGGCTCAGTTGATTAGCCGCGGAACCGGCTTTGCCGGGCCGCAGGCGGACGGCCCCCTTGGGGGGCAGGAAGCTACGCGAAGCGAGCGACCGTGGGGGCTCAGTTAATTAGCCGCGGAACCGGCTTCGCCAGACCGCAGGCGGACGGCCCCCTCGGGGGGGCAGGAAGCTACACGCAGTGAGCGACCGTGGGGGCCTAATTCTGCCCTTCGGTGAGCGTATCCAGCTGAAACTTCCCGCTCTTGTGCCACAGCCAGGTGTCGGTGTAGACCACGCGGCCCATCTTGACCGGCGCAGGGAAGGGCGCTGCTTCACGGATGGTGCGCTCGATCTCGGCAATCACCTCCGGCGCATGGCGTGGTGCGCGCATCCAGTCGAAGCGGGTGACGCGACCGACGCGGTCAATCTCCACATTCAGCACGCCCACGGCGTAAAGCAGCGGCGGCATCCGGCCCTTATAGATGCGGTCCGAATTCAGTCCGTAAATATGGCTGGCACCGTCCTCGCGGTAGGCGCGTGGCGTGCTGGCGGATGACCGGCGGGCGGAACCCTGCTCCTCGGGAATGGGCCCGATCACCGTCGAGACAGGCGCAGGCGCCGGGCTGCTGGGCGGCGGCGTCTCTGGCGCGCTCTTGCAGGCGCTGACCAGACTGGCAACCGCGCCCGATAAAGCGGCCAGCAGCCAGAAGCGGCGCGGGTTGGAGGCGGTGTCAGTGCGTGGCATGGTGGGGTCTCCGGTCGCTGTGTCGGGTGAGGTCATCGCAGTTGGCGTAAAAGGCGTCCGCTGGCGTCGCTGTGGTGATTCCAGTCAGTTACACATATCACCACGTGCATCAACATGTGCATTTGCTCATCGCACAGACGGATGCTGATGAACTGATGCTAAGGTCTGCCTATCCCGATTGTCCTCCCTATTTTCCCGGCCCCGTGCCGCAACAGTTGTCACCTATGGTTTCACGTTGTTTCAGTTCTGCGGCAGAACGTTTCCTTTCGATGGCGTCTGGCGCACCCTCGGTGCTTGTCAGCGTGGTGGCGACTGAAGGCTCGGTGCCTCGTGAGGCGGGTACGTGGATGGGTGTCTTTGCTGACGACCTGGTCGGCACGATTGGTGGTGGTCATCTGGAGCATGAGGCCATCGCCCGCTCCCGCGCCATGCTGCAAAGGGGCACAGGCAAAGCTCAAGCCTTTGAGCCCGTCACCGTCAGGGTCGCACTGGGGCCGTCGCTGGGGCAGTGCTGCGGTGGCGTGATGCATCTGCAGTTTGAGGCGGTGCATGCCGCTGATTTGCCCGCACTCGCGCAGCGGCTGGCATCTATGAACCGCATGCCTGTGGCACTGTTTGGCGGTGGCCATGTGGGTCATGCGCTGGTGCAGGCACTGGCGCCTTTGCCGGTCGAACTGGTGTGGATTGACAGCCGTGATGGGGTGTTTCCTGAGGTGGTGCCGCCGCAGGTGATCTGCGAGCACTCGGACCAGGTGCAGGCCGCGGTGCCGGGCCTGGCGCCGCAGTCCCGCGTGCTGATCATGAGCTTCAGCCACGCCGAAGACCTGGACATCGTGGCCGCCTGCCTGCAGCGCCAGCGTGAGCGGGGCGACCTGCCCTTCATCGGCCTGATCGGCAGCCAGACCAAGTGGGCGAGCTTTCGGCAGCGGCTGCTGGCCCGTGGCATAGCCGAAGCCGAACTGGCGCAGGTGACCTGCCCGATTGGCGTGCCCGGTGTGGTGGGCAAGGAGCCCGAGGTCATCGCCGCTGCGGTGGCGGCGCAGTTGCTGCAGACCCGCGAGGCCGCAAAGCCGATAAACTGACAGCCTCAGGCCGCAGCGGAGCCGCGGGGTTGTTCTTTCCAGAGAAGAACGCAGCCCTTGTTGTTCGTGGCCTCGTTTTGTTCTGCTTACAGCGCCCGCAGTGGTGAGCAGGTTTGCATGGGTTGAGAAACATGGAAAGCTACCTTCTCGACTGGGCCAACCTGCTGCTGCGCTGGGCCCATGTCATCACCGCCATCGCCTGGGTCGGTTCCTCGTTCTACTTCGTCTTTCTCGACAGCAGCCTCACGCCGCCTGTCGATGAAGACCTCAAGCGCCAGGGCGTCAGTGGCGAACTCTGGGCGGTACACGGCGGCGGCTTCTACCACCCGGTGAAGTTTGCAGTGAAGCCGCCGCAGCTGCCCGCGCACTTGCACTGGTTTTACTGGGAGAGCTACAGCACCTGGCTGTCGGGTTTTGCGCTTTTTTCGGTGTCCTATCTTTGGCATGCGGGCACCTACCTCGTCGACAAATCATTGATGGACTGGTCGCCCGTCACCGCGGGCGCGGTGGCGCTGTCATTCTTCGTGGTGTTCTGGCTGCTTTACGACGGCATCTGCCGCGTGTTCGGCAAGGGCCCGCGCGGCGAGGCGTGGGTCGGGGCGGGGGTGGCGGTGCTGGTGGTGGCAGCCTCGTGGCTGGCCTGCCATTGGTTTGCCGGCCGCGCCGCCTTTCTGCTGGTGGGCGCCATGATCGCCACCGCGATGAGTGCCAATGTGTTCTTCTGCATCATCCCTGGCCAGCGCAAGATGGTGGTCGCGATCCGTGCCGGCGAGACGGTGGACCCGGTGCATGGCCAGCGTGGCAAGCAGCGCAGCGTGCACAACACCTACTTCACGCTGCCGGTGCTGTTTGCCATGCTCAGCAATCACTACAGCTTTGTCTGGAGCCATCCACAGAACTGGCTGGTGCTGGTGCTGATGATGGCCGCAGGCGCGGCGATCCGGCAGTTTTTTGTGCTGCGCCACGGCTATAAGCTCGGCCGTAACCGCCACCCTGCGGCCTATGCAGTGGCGGGTATAGCGGTGATCGCTGCCGTGGTGCTGTGGCTGGCGCCGCAGGCTTCGCCGTCCGGGGCAGGTGGCGCTGACAAGGCCAAAGCTGCAGTCACTTACGCCGAGGTGCAGACAGTGCTGGCGCAGCGTTGCTACCAGTGCCATGGCGCCGAGGTGCAGATGAAGAATGTGCGGCTTGACTCGGCCGGCGCTGTCAAAACCCATGCGCTGCAGGTGTACCAGCAAACGGTAGTGCTCAAACTCATGCCCATGAACAACGCCACCGGCATCACTGAAGCGGAACGTGTTCTCGTCAAGCAGTGGTTTGAGGCCGGGGCCAAAACCGATTGAGTACTTTCGCATGTCAAGTGGGCGGGCTGCGCAGAATTGTCGCTGGTGGACTGCCGCGAGCCTGCTGCGGCCATGCCGCTGGAATACCCCCACGGAGCGCGTGACCTGCGCGGTCGCTGCGCCCGGCTCTGGTGAATGGTCCATACTGAGGAGGTCAAAACACCAAAAGCACAGATCATGTTCACCGACCCCCCCGTTGCGCACGCTGCGCTAGCCCTTCGGGGCTCAAAGTCCGGTGTGACCGCCTGGTTGGTATTGCTGAGCTTGGTCGTATTTGCATTACCCATGACCAGTCACGCCACCGAAGAGCCCGACTACAAGATCGTCCAGAAGCTCGACAACATCGAGATTCGCGAGTATGCAGCCTATGCCGTGGCCGAAACGGTGGTGCCAGGGCCTGCCGCAGAGGCTGGTAACGTAGCCTTCCCGATCCTGGCCGGGTATATCTTTGGCAAAAACAAGGGCGACCGGAAATTTGCCATGACTGCACCGGTGACGCAGGCCCCCGAGCCCGTCAAACTGGAAATGACCGCGCCCGTCACACAGGCTGCGGTCTCCGGCGGCTTTCGGGTGCAGTTCGTCCTGCCCAAGGGGGTCACTGCGGCCAGCGCGCCGGAGCCACTGGATGCGCGTGTGTCTTTGCGGGACGTTGCGCCTCGCCGCGTGGCGGTCATTCGTTACTCCGGATTCTGGTCAGAGGACAACTACTCCGAGCACCTGGCCATGCTTGAAGCGGCATTGCGCGCCGCCAACCTGGCTTGGGTGGGCGAGGCGGTGTACTCCCGGTACAACGCGCCGATCACCCCATGGTTCATGCGGCGAAATGAAATTTGGCTGCAATTGGCCAGCGCGCCGTGACCCCTTTGATCGGGCTGTGCTCTTGAGACTGAAAAGTGCGTGAGGACCCGTCAGAGCCGCGCTCTAGCGTAGCTTGCGGCTTTTTGAGCTGCTGCGCCTTGATGTCCTCTCCTGATTTGTATTGATGAACGAAAGTGAAATCCGGCAGCGCATCTGGCAGGAGTTGCAGCGTGCCACGCATGATCGTCATCATGAATGGCGCACGCCTGTACTGGCCACAGTGGGGGCAGGCGGGTTTCCGCAGGCGCGCACGGTGGTGCTGCGTCAGGTCGACGAGACGCAGGCCAGGCTTTACATCTACACCGACAAACGCAGCCCGAAAGTGGAAGAGGTCATGGCCCAGCCTGCCGCGACGCTGGTGTTCTGGAGCAAGCGCTTGAGCTGGCAGCTCAGGGTGCGGGCAGACATGTCGGTGCAGACCAGCGGACCGCAGGTCGAGGCAGCCTGGGCGCGGGTAAGCCAATCTGCCGCTGCTGGCGACTACCTGTCGGCTGTTGCGCCAGGCGAGGCGTTACCAGGCGATGCGCTGCCGGCGGCGTCACCGGGCAGCAGCGAAATTGCAGGCGCGCATCACCTGGCCGTGCTGACGGCACAGGCGCAGGAAATGGATTGGCTCGAACTGGCTCACAGCGGTCACCGCCGCGCGTTGATGCGTGCCGATGGCTGGGACTGGCTGGTGCCTTGACGGCCCCTCCACGGTGTTGCATTGCAGGGGCCCTGTCTCCCTTGAGGTGAGGGGACGGCTCAGGCCGGCATCACGCGGCCTTATCTTTTACGCTGCTGGTTCACGCAAAGCCGGCTCCTCGTCCAGCCGCCTTGCTTCGCCCCGCCGGCGGCCCAAACCGCCCGGCCAGGAAATCTACGAAGGCCCGCACGCGACCCGACAGGTGGTGGCGCTGCGGGTACACGGCATGAATGTCAGCGGGCGGCGTCTGGTAGTTTTCAAGCACCTGCACCAGGCGGCCGCTTTGCAGGTGTCTGGCGATGTCCCATTCCGCACGCATCACGATGCCGTGGCCGGCCAGGGCCCAGTTGACGGCGATTTCGCCGTCGTTGGTGCTCAGGCTGCCGCGGACTTTCACTGTCTCTGTGCGCCGCGCTGAACTGAGGTGCCAGAGGCCGTATGCCTCGTCGCCCTGACGGATGCCGATGCAGTTGTGCCGCGTCAGGTCGTTAGGGGTCTGAGGGGTACCTTTTTGGGCCAGGTAGGCAGGGGCAGCACAGATCAGCCGCCGATTCGACGCGATCAGCCGTGCCATGACCCGCGCGTCAGGCGGCTCGCCAAACCGGATGCAGACATCAAAGGCATCATCGGTCAGTGCGGGCGGGTTGACAGTCAATTGCAGCTGCACCTGCACGTCGGGGTAAAGCCGGGCAAAGTCCGAAATCAGAGGCGCGATGTTGCTTCGGCCAAATCCCAGCGTGGCATTCACCCGAAGCAGCCCCTTGGGTGCAGCCACGGCGCTGGATACCAGCTGCTCCATGTCATCGATGTCGGCCAGGATGCGGCGGGCGTGCTGCAGGTAGGTCTCGCCCTCGGGCGTGAGGCCGACCCGCCGCGTGGTCCGGTTCAGCAATTGAACGCCAAGGCGTGCTTCCATCTGGGCCAGCCGTTTGCTGACCGCGGGCGTGCTTACCTCCAGCTCACGTGCGGCTGCAGAAAAGCTGCCGCAGCGGGCCAGCAGGCTGAAAAAAGCCATCTCGGAAGGGGCAGAGACAGGGGTGGACATTGTTAATTCAAAGTAAACAATGACTTAACTCTAACGGCTTCCATTGAATCGGACAATCTTTAGACTGCAGGCATCGCAGCAGAGCTGTTCATCATTGAGACACATCGCATGAAGACATACAAAATCGCCTGTATCCCTGGCGATGGCATTGGCAAGGAAGTGGTGCCCGCCGGCCAGCAGGTGCTGGAAGCACTGGCCGCCACGCAAAACAACTTCCGCTTTGATTTCACCACCTTGGGTTGGGGCGGCGACTGGTACCGTGCACACGGCGAGATGATGCCCCAGGACGGCCTCGACGCACTGCGCAATCAGGACGCCATCCTGTTCGGCTCGGCCGGCGACCCGCACATCCCCGATCACATCACGCTGTGGGGCCTGCGCCTGAAGATTTGCCAGGGCTTTGACCAGTACGCCAACGTACGGCCCACGCGCATCCTGCCCGGCATCGATGGGCCGCTCAAGCGCTGCGGCCCCAAAGACCTCGACTGGGTCATCGTGCGCGAGAACTCCGAAGGCGAATACGCCGGTGTCGGCGGCCGAGCCCACCAGGGTCACCCGATTGAGGTGGCGACCGATGTGTCGATGATGACGCGCGCCGGTGTCGAGCGCATCATGCGCTACGCCTTCAAGCTCGCGCAGTCGCGGCCGCGCAAGCTGCTGACAGTGGTCACCAAGTCCAACGCCCAGCGCCACGCGATGGTGATGTGGGACGAGATTGCATTGCAGATCAGCAAGGAATTTCCGGAGGTCACCTGGGACAAGGAACTGGTCGACGCCTGCACCGCCCGCATGGTCAACCGGCCTGCCTCACTGGACACGGTGGTCGCCACCAACCTGCACGCCGACATCCTGAGCGACCTCGCTGCGGCATTGGCCGGCAGTCTGGGCATAGCGCCCACCGGCAACATCGATCCCGAGCGCCGCTACCCCAGCATGTTTGAGCCCATCCACGGCTCGGCCTTCGACATCATGGGCAAGGGACTGGCCAATCCGGTGGGCACCTTCTGGAGCTGCGTCATGCTGCTGGAACACCTCGGCGAGAACGCCGCCGCACAGGCGCTGATGGCTGCCATCGAGAAGGTCACCGCGAACAAGACCCTGCACACCCGCGACCTGGGTGGCGCCGCCACCACGGTGCAGGTGACGCAGGCGATTTGCGACGCGGTGGGCCGCGAGCCGATGCGCAAGGCGGCCTGATTTGTTTCGATCTTCACCCTTTCATTCCCGAGGCCTTTCACCCATTTCCTTCGCGTGAGACTGGCGAGCCTGCATGATGGGCGCGGACCAGTGAGTTCCCCAGAAAAACTTTATTTAGGAGACAAGCAATGACAAATGCAAAGACAGCCGCGCTCAAAAAGTGGATCGGCATTCTCTGTGCAGTGGCAGCGCCAGCGGCCATGGCGCAGCTTCCGGCGGCCGGCACGTCGGTGTGCCCCGACAAGAATGTGTCGTACTGGCAGGCTTTCCCACCAGGCGGAGAGTCCGACCTGTCGGCACGCCACCAACAGGTGGTGCTGAAGAAGAAATGCGCAGCGATTGAAACCATCATTCAGTACAAGGCCGGTGCCGGTGGTGCGCTGATGTGGTCGCAGATGAACCAGTTGCCGGGTGACGGTGTCAACGTGGTCGGCATCAACCTGCCGCACATCGTCTTCCAGCCGATCGAGGGCCAGGTGCAGTACAAGACGGCCGACATCACGCCGGTGTTCTGGTTCCACTACACGCCCGACATCCTGGTGGTGCCGGAGCAGAGCCCGATCAAGACCTTTGCCGACTTCATCAAGGCGGCCAAGGCATCGCCTGGCAAGCTGAGCCTGGGCGGCTCCGGCCAGAACTCGGCCAACCATGCGGCGCATGAGCGGATGAACAAGGCCTTTGATGTGAAGACTATCTACGTGCCGTTCAAGGGCACCGGTGACATGGCCACCTCGGTGATGGGCGCGCAGGTGGACGGTGCGATGACCTACACCGCGTTTGCCATCAACAACAAGACCCGCATCCGCCCACTCGCCGTGGCAATGGAAAAACGCCATCCCCTGATGCCTGATGTGCCGACCTTCAAGGAGCTCGGTGTGGACTGGGTCGACGGCGCCTACCGCGGCATAGGCATGCCCAAGAGCACGCCACCCGAGGCACGCAAGAAGATGTCCGACATGTGGATGGCGCTGAACAACGACCCCGAGATGAAAGAGCTGGCTGCCAAGAGCGGTTTTGAGCTGGTCAATGTGGGCGTGGATCAGATGGACGCCTTCATGAAAGAGAAGACCCGCCTGTACACCGACGGCGCACAGCTGCTCGGGCTGGGCAAGAAGTAAGTCGCCACTCGGGCCTCGTGCCCTGGTGCATGCCGTGATGGTCACTGCCGTGGGGCAGGCCATCCACGGCCTTTTTTATTCCCTTTTTGATTCTGTTTGAAAGACCCTTGTGAAGATTGTTGACATCCGCGAATCGACCCGCCCCATCCAGTCGAACATCCGCAACGCTTACATCGACTTTTCGAAGATGACGCTGAGCCTGGTGGCCGTGGTCACCGACGTCATCCGCGACGGCAAGCCGGTGATCGGCTACGGCTTCAACTCGAATGGCCGCTACGGCCAGGGCGCGCTGATGCGCGAACGCTTTCTGCCGCGCGTGCTCGAAGCCAAGCCTGAGACCCTGCTCGACGACACCGGCAACAACCTCGACCCGCACCGCATCTGGGCCACGCTGATGACCAACGAGAAGCCGGGTGGCCATGGCGAACGCTCGGTCGCGGTCGGCACCATCGACATGGCGGTCTGGGACGCGGTGGCCAAGATTGCCGGCAAGCCCCTGTATCAGCTGCTGGCGGATCGCTATGGCAACGGCGTGGCCAACCGCAAGGTGTTTGTGTATGCGGCTGGCGGTTACTACTGGGCTGACAAGGGCCTGAAGGGCCTTGAAGACGAGATGCGCAGCTATCTCGACCGCGGCTACTCGGTGGTGAAGATGAAAATCGGCGGCGCCCCGCTGGCCGAAGACTGCCAGCGCATCGAGGCGGTGCTCAAGCTGCTCGGCCCCGGGCAGCGGCTGGCGGTGGATGCCAATGGCCGGTTTGACCTGCCCACCGCGATTGCTTACGCCAAGGCCATGGCACCCTACAACCTCTTCTGGTACGAAGAAGCCGGCGACCCGCTGGACTACACGCTGCAGGCCGAACTGGCGAAGCACTACGAAGGCGCCATGGCCACGGGCGAGAACCTGTTTTCCATGCAGGACGCCCGCAACCTGATTCGCCACGGCGGCATGCGGCCGGACCGCGACTGGCTGCAGTTCGACTGCGCCCTCAGCTACGGGCTGGTGGAGTACCTGCGCACGCTGGACATGCTCAAAAACCACGGCTGGTCTGCCACGCGCTGTATTCCGCACGGCGGGCACCAGATGTCGCTGGCGATTGCGGCAGGCCTGGGACTGGGCGGCAACGAGAGCTACCCGGACCTGTTCCAGCCCTACGGCGGCTTTCCCGATGGTGTGGCGGTGAAGGACAGCTTTGTGATGCTGCCGGAACTGCCGGGTATCGGTTTTGAGGGCAAGGCCGACCTGTATGCGGAGATGAAGAAGCTCTCCGGCCAGTGACCAGACTGTGCGGTCGGGGTGACTGGCTACCCGGCAGTTACCGCCTGGTTACCGCGTCACAATACCGGCGGGAGACTTTTCATGACCGCACCCAGTTTCAGCGACCTGCACGCTGTCCGCGCCCAGCCCGGCGCCTTTCTCCGGCATCTTTTTGATGCCGCCGTGACGCGCGCACTGCCGCTCCAGAGCACGGCCGCGCACCTGCCCCAGCCACCCGCGCCGGCCAGCGGCGGCCGCACCATCGTCGTCGGTGCCGGCAAGGCCGGCGGCTCCATGGCACAGGCGGTCGAGGCGCTCTGGCCCGCCGATGCGGCGCTGCAGGGCTTGGTCGTCACCCGCTACGACCACATTCCGCCGCGCCCTGAAGGTTTGAAGCCGCGCATCGAGATCGTTGAGGCGGCGCACCCGGTGCCCGACGCTGCCGGCATGGCCGCCGCCGAGCGCATTCTGGCGATGGTGCAGGGCCTGACGGCCAACGACCTGGTGCTGTGCCTCATCTCCGGCGGCGGTTCCTCACTGCTGACCTTGCCGGCGGAGGGCCTCACGCTGCAGGACAAGCAGCGCATCAACAAGGAACTGCTGGCCAGCGGCGCCAACATTTCCGAGATGAACTGCGTGCGCAAGCACCTCTCGCGCATCAAGGGCGGGCGCCTGGCGGCGGCCTGCGCCCCGGCGCGCGTGGTCACGCTCACCATCAGCGATGTGCCGGGCGATGACCCGTCCATCATCGCCAGCGGCCCCACCGTGCCAGACGCCACCACCTGCGCCGATGCGCTGGCGATCCTCAAACGCTACGGCATTGCAGTTCCACCGGCGGTGGAAGCAGGCCTGGTCAGTGGTGAGTTGGAAACGCCCAAGCCTGGTGATGCCCTGTTCACCGGTCACGAGGTCCATATGATCGCCACGCCCCGCCAGTCGCTGGATGCCGCTGCGGCTGCTGCCCGGGCGGCGGGTCTTCAGGCGCACATCCTGAGTGACGAGATGGAAGGCGAATCGCGTGAGGTCGGCAAGGTGCATGCGGCGCTGGCGCGGGCGGTGGCAACGACCGGCCAGCCCTTCAGCAAACCCTGCGTGATTTTCAGCGGCGGCGAGACCACTGTCACGATTCGCAAGCAGCCCGAGGGCACGCCGAAGGACCAGCGGGGCCGGGGAGGCCGCGCCGGCGAGTTCTGTATGGGGCTGGCGCTGGCGCTGCAAGGGCAGCCCGGTGTGTACGCACTCGCCGCCGACACCGACGGCATCGACGGCATGGAAGACAACGCGGGCGCATGCGTGGCACCCGACACATTGGCCCGTGCCGAGGCAAAGGGCATGAAGATCAACAGCTTCCTGGACCGCAACGATGCCTACGGCTACTTCGAACCGCTGGGCGATCTGGTGGTGACCGGCCCGACGCACACCAACGTCAATGACTTCCGGGCGCTGCTGATTCTTTAGGTTTGCACTGGAACGCCTCAGGCCTTCATTGCGTTCATGGCGTTCTTCTCGTTCAGCGCCCGCAGCACATGCTCGGCGGTGGCCGGCGCATCCAGCCTCACCAGGCCCTGGCGCCCGGCGCCCACCGCATCGCGCAGCGCCTCGTACACGCTGATTGCCAGCATGAAGGGCGGCTCACCGACCGCCTTGCTGCCGAACACGTTGTCTTCGCGATTGGGTTCCGGCCACAGCGCCACCTTGAAGTGGTCGGGGATGTCGCCCGTGGCCGGAATCTTGTAGGTGCTGGGGGCGTGTGTGGCCAGTGCGCCCTTGTCCGTCCACACCAGCTGCTCGGTGGTGAGCCAGCCCATGCCCTGCACAAAGCCGCCTTCGATCTGGCCGATGTCAATCGCCGGGTTGATGGAGGTGCCGACGTCGTGCAGGATGTCGACCTTCAGCACGCGGCTCTCCCCCGTGAGCGTGTCAATCGCCACCTCGGTGCAGGCAGCGCCATAGGCAAAGTAGTAGAACGGTCGGCCTGTGAGGGTGGTCTTGTCGTAGTGGATTTTCGGCGTGCGGTAAAAGCCATCGCTCCACAGCTGGATGCGGTTGGCATAGGCCAGCTTCACCACGTCAGTGAAGAGGCGCGTGCCTTTGGGTGTGGTGATCTCGCCGCCCTCGGGACCCGCCGCAAACTGCACCGCACCGGCGCCGCAACCGTCCAGCCCGGCGACAAACTGCGCCAGGTTGTCGCGCACATGGCGCGCGGCGTACTGTGCGGCGCGGGCGTTCAGGTCGGTGCCGGCCGAAGCGGCGGTGGCCGAGGCGTTGGGAATCTTGCCGGTGTCGCTGGCGGTGGCCAGCACCTGCGCGAGCGGCAGACCCAACTCGTCGGCCACGATCTGCGCCACCTTGGTGTGCAGGCCCTGGCCCATCTCGGTGCCACCATGGCTCACCTGCACGCTGCCGTCGGTGTACACATGCACCAGCGCGCCAGCCTGGTTGAACAGCGTGGCGGTGAAGGAGATGCCGAACTTCACCGGTGTGATGGCGATGCCGCGCCGGATCACCGGGCTTTGCCGGTTCCACGCCGCGATGCGTGCGCGGCGCTGTGCGTAACCTGATGTTTTTTCAAGAGTCGAAAGCAGCGGTTCGAGTATGTTGTCCTCCACCGTCATCTGGTAATGGGTCACGTTTCGACGCGGGGCTTCGACAGGCTCAGCCCGAACGGTGTTTTTCTGACTGCCTTCCCTGTCCGTTCGCCCTGAGCCTGTCGAAGGGCTTATGAGTTCCTCGCTGTACAGGTTACGCCTGCGCACAGTCAGTGGGTCCAGCCCCAGCGTGCGGGCGATGTCGCTCATGATGGTTTCGATGACGATCATGCCCTGCGGCCCGCCGAAACCGCGGAAGGCGGTGTGGCTTTGCACATTCGTCTTGCAGCGGTAGGACGCAATCTCCACGTCTTCCAGAAAGTAGGCGTTGTCGGCATGGAACACCGCACGGTCGGCCACCGGGCCGGACAGGTCGGCGCTGAAGCCGCAGTTGACCGCCATCGTCAGCTTCAGGCCCTGCAGCCGGCCGGTGTCATCAAAGCCCACGGTGTAGTCGTAAGCGAAGGGGTGGCGCTTGCCGGTGACCATGAAGTCGTCGTCGCGGTCCAGCCGCAACTTGACGGGGCACCCGAACTTGCGGGCCGCCAATGCCGACCACACCGCGAGGTGGCCGGCCTGCGTCTCCTTTCCGCCAAAGCCACCGCCCATGCGCCGGCATTCCACGCGCACCGCGTGCTGGTCCAGCCCCAGTGCGTGCGCCACCCAGTGCTGCACCTCGCCGGGGTGCTGTGTGCTGGAATACACCAGCCACTGGTTCTGCTCCTGCGGCACGGCATAGGCGACCTGGCCTTCAAGGTAGAAGTGCTCCTGCCCACCCACGTCGAGCGAACCGGTCAGCGTGTGTGGCGCCTGTGTCAGTGCGCGCTCGGCATCACCGCGCCGCACAAACACCGGCGGCAGCACAAAGCTCTGCGCCTTCAGCGCCTCGCGCACATCCAGCAACGCGGGCAGGGGCTCGATCTGGCAGGTGACCCGCCGCGCTGCGCGCCGGGCCTGCATGACCGTACTGGCCACGACCAGACCCAGCACCTGGCCGACGTGCTGTGCCGTGTCGCTCGCAAAAATCGGCTCGTCGTGCCCGAAACTGGCCAGCAGCGGATCGCCCGGAATATCGCTCGCCAGCACCACGCCGCGCACGCCCGGCAGGGCCAGGGCCGCAGCGGTGTCCATGCCCAGCAACCGACCGTGAGCCACGGTGGAAAGAATCGGCGCCGCATGCAGCGTGCCGCGGATTTCCGGAATGTCGTCCACATAGGTGGCCGATCCTGCCACCTGGGCGCGGGCGCTTTCGTGGGCTTGCGATTGACCCGCGGCGCGACTCACGGCAGCGCGGCTCACAAGTGCACCTCGTCGGTGAACTGGCGGGTGGTTGCAAGGTCAATCGCCTGCAGGCCTTGGCTTTCCAGCCAGTAACGCTGCAGCAGGTTGCCCAGCACCTCGCGGCGATAACCCGCCGAGGCGCGCATGTCGGAGATCGGGGAGAACTCTGCGCGCAAGGTGGCCATGGCGTTCTGCACGGTGCGCAAATTCCAGGGCTGGCCGGTCAGCGCCGCTTCGGTCTGGATCGCGCGGACCGGTGTGGCGGCGACACCGCCTGCGCCGATGGAGGCGCAGGCGACCATGCCATTTTTGATTTGCAGATTGATGGCGAGGCAGACGGCGGAGATATCGTCGTCGTAGCGTTTGGAGATTCTGTAAATTCGGCTGGCCTCGCCTGCTGTGGGCTTAGGCACCTTGATCCAGGCCAGCACCTCGTCGGGCGCCATCACGTTCTGGCGGTAGCCGGTGTAGAGATTTTCAAGAGGCAGTTCGCGGTGGCCGCGCACGCTCATCAGCACCACGTTGGCATGCAGCGCAATCAGCAGTGGCATGCTGTCTCCAATCGGCGAGCCATTGGCCACATTGCCACCCAGCGTACCCGAGTTGCGCACCGGCAGGCCGGCAAATCGCGTGGCAAAGCTGTGCAGCTGCGGGCGCTCTTTCACCAGCGCTGCAAAGGCATCGGCCAGCGGCACAGCCGCGCCAATCGCGATGTGATGGGGGTAGTCCTCAATGCGGCGCAGCTCAAGCACCCGGGTCACATCCAGCACGCTGTCGAACTGCCGGTGCTGCTTGGTGATCCACAGGCCGACATCGGTACAGCCGGCGACCAGTTGTGCATCGGGATGGTCGGCGCGGGCTTTGAGCAGGGCGGGCAGGGTGGTAGGCGCGAGGTAGCCTGAGTCCAAGGCTGGGCGTATTTTTGGGGCGTGCTCAGCCCGAACGGACTCCAGCAGTTTCAGAATGCGCCGCTCGTCCACCGTCGCTTGCGGCAAGTCCTGCATCTGCTGCGCAGCATCCAGAATCGGCCGGTAGCCGGTGCAGCGGCACAGGTTACCCGAGAGCTCTTCCTGCGCCAGCGTGCGGCTGACGGCCTGGCCCTTGCGCACATGGTTTTGATACATGCCAAACAGGCTCATCACAAAGCCGGGCGTGCAAAAGCCGCATTGGGAGCCATGACACTGCACCATCGCCTCTTGTGCTGGATGCAACGTGCCATCGGCGGCGGCAATATCCTCTACCGTCCACAGCGCCATGCCGTCGATGGAATGTGCCAGCCGGATGCAGCTGTTGATCGCGCGGTAATGAAGGCCATCGCCGGACACCCCGGGTTCGGCCACCACCACGGTGCAGGCGCCGCAGTCGCCTTCGCCACAGCCCTCCTTGGTGCCGGCGCAGGCGAGGTCCTCGCGCAGCAGCTCCAGCAGGGTGCGGTCGGGTGGTACATTGGGCAGCGACACAAGCGCGCCGCGTCGGATGAAGCGGATGGTTTTCACTGAATTTGAGGCAGCAGAACGGTTCGTCATGCCAGACTTCCGGCACTTCTTTGGTATCAGGGTAATGCCGCCGGGCGGCCCCCGGCATACAACAGCGCATATCAGCCGCATGGGTGAACGGGTATGAGGGAACAGGTGCCCTTCGACAAAATTGCCGACAAGATCGACCTTCACCTCATCCGGGTCCTGAACACCGTGCTTGTTGAACGCAGCGTATCACGCGCCGCCATCCGCCATGGCATGTACCAGCCCGCCGTCAGCGCTGCCCTCAAGCGACTGCGCACGCTGGCGGGCGACCCGATTCTGGTGCGCTCCGGTGCGGGTATGGTGCCCACCGATGCCGGGCTGCGCATGATCGAGCCCTCAGCCAGCATCCTGCGTGCGGCCGGTATGCTGTTCAGTGATGCACGCGGGTTTGACCCGGCCACTGCCGAGAGTACTTTCCGCATCGCCGCCAGCGACTACCTCGATCCGCTGTTCCTGCCGCAACTGGTGGCGCAGATCAAGAGCCAGGCGCCGCGCTGCCGCATCGAGATCCTGCCACTCTCGGCGCAGGCCGACTACCGCACCCAGCTGGCGCAGGGCCTGGCTGACATCGTGATCGGCAACTGGAGCGCGCCACCGGACGATCTGCACATGGCGCGCCTCTTTGGTGACGAAGTGGTCTGCCTGGTTGCCAAAAACCACCCGGCCGTGCGCCGCGGTTGGGGCAAGAATGCCGATGCCTGGCTGCAGGCCGAACACATTGCCCCCACCGCGCTGCACCCCGGCGCTAAAGGCGTGATTGATGAACACCTTGACACGCTGGGACTGCAGCGCAACATCACCGTGCGCAGCCCGCACTTTGGCCTGATGCCAGCAATGGTGGCCACCAGCCTGCTGGTGATGACCACCGGGCGCCAGTATTGCGAGCGGTTTGAGGGCGCGCTGCCTGTCAAAATCCTGCCTTGCCCGGTGGCCTTTCCCCGCATGATGTACTACCAGCTCTGGCATGAACGCACCCACGCGTCGGCCTCGGCACGCTGGCTGCGCGAGCGCGTGAAGTCGGTCGCTGCCGCACTGAAAAAAGAAAAAGCATGACGTTGGAGACGTCTTTACCCATGACTGCGCCAATGACGCCACCCCGCCTGCAGCTGAGCGGCATCACCAAGCGCTACCCGGGCGTGGTGGCCAACAACGGCATCTCGCTGAAGGTCGCCCCCGGCGAGATTCACGCCGTGCTGGGCGAGAACGGTGCCGGCAAGTCCACGCTGATGAAAGTCATCTACGGCTCGGTCAAGCCCGATGCCGGCAGCGTGGCCGTCGATGGCCTGCCGGTGCTGATCCGCAACCCGCAGGAGGCGCGGGCGCTGGGCATCAGCATGGTGTTCCAGCACTTCAACCTGTTCGACACGCTGACCGTGGCCGAGAACGTCTGGCTGGGGCTGGACAAGGATCTGACGCTGAAGCAGGTGTCGGCGCGCATCCGCGAGACCACGCAGGCCTACGGGCTGGAGCTGGACCCGACGCGGCCCGTGCACACGCTGGGGGTTGGCGAGCGCCAGCGCGTCGAGATCGTGCGGGCCCTGCTCACGAACCCGAAAATCCTGATTCTGGACGAGCCCACCTCGGTGCTGACGCCGCAGGCAGTGGAGAACCTGTTTGACACCCTGCGCCGCCTGGCCGCGCAGGGCTGCAGCATCCTCTACATCAGCCACAAGCTGCATGAAATCCGTGCGCTGTGCACGTCCTGCACTGTACTGCGCGGCGGGCAGGTGACGGGCGTCTGCGATCCGCGGCAGGAGTCCAACGCCTCCCTCAGCCGGCTGATGATTGGCGCCGAGCCGCCGGCCCTGGAGCACCGTGAGGTGCCTTTGGGCGATGTGGTGCTGGACGTTCGGGCGCTCAGCCTGCCGCGTGCCGAGCAGTTTGGCGTGGACCTGAACGATGTCAGTTTGCAGGTGCGCGCAGGCGAGGTGGTGGGAATTGCCGGCGTCTCGGGCAACGGCCAGAAAGAGTTGCTGTATGTGCTTTCGGGCGAGGACACGCGCGCCGGGGCTGCGGCCATCACCGTGAGGGGGCGCGATGCCGGGACGCTGGGCCCGGCCCAGCGCCGCGCCATGGGGCTGCACTTTGTGCCGGAGGAGCGGCTGGGCCGCGGCGCCGTGCCCACGCTGGGCCTGGCGCACAACCTCATGCTGACCCGTAGCGATGCGATTGGTCGCAGCGGCTGGATCAAGGTCAAGGCGCTGGAGGCACAGGCGGCGGGCATCATCGCGCGCTTCAACGTCAAGGCCGGCGGGCCGAACGCGGCAGCCAAGTCGCTGTCGGGCGGCAACCTGCAGAAGTTCATCGTGGGCCGCGAGATCGACGCCAACCCCCGGCTGTTGATCGTCTCGCAGCCCACCTGGGGTGTGGACGTGGGTGCGGCGGCGCAGATTCGCGGCGCGATCCTGGCGCTGCGCGACGCGGGCTGCGCGGTGCTGGTGGTCAGCGAGGAACTGGATGAGTTGTTTGAAATCAGCGACCGGCTGCATGTGATGGCCAAGGGCCGGATGTCGCCGTCCGTCGCCCGGGCCGACGCCACGGTGCCGCAGATGGGCGAATGGATGAGCGGGCTGTGGGACGCACCCAGGGAGGCCGCGCATGCTGAAGCTTGAGCCACGCCCGCAGCCTTCGCCGTTCTGGAGCTTTGGCTCACCGATCCTGGCGCTGCTGATCACCGTCGTCATCGGCGTGCTGCTGTTCGCCGCCTTGGGCAAGGACCCGGTGCGCGGGTTGCAGGTTTTTTTCTGGGAGCCGATCAAAACGCCGTACGCCCTGGGCGAGCTGATGGTCAAGGCCACGCCGCTGCTGGTGATTGCGCTGGGCCTGGCGGTGTGCTTCCGCTCCAATGTGTGGAACATCGGTGCCGAGGGGCAGTTTGTGATTGGTGCGGTGTTCGCCGGTGGCGTGGCCCTGCTGGCCGACAAGACCACTGGCGGCTGGATTGTGCTGGCCATCCTGCTGGCGGGCATGGTTGGCGGCATGGTCTGGGCTGGCATCACCGCGCTGCTGCGCGACCGTTTCAACGCCAATGAAATCCTCGTCAGCCTGATGCTGGTGTACGTCGCCGACATGGTGCTGAGCTACCTGGTCTATGGCCCGTGGAAGGACCCGGCAGGCTACAACTTTCCGCAGACCAAGACCTTCGAGTCGGTCACGCAGATTCCGCGGCTCATGACCGGCTCGCGCGTGAGCATCGGCTTGCTGATCGCGCTGGCTGGCGCGGCCCTGTTGTGGGTCTATCTGTTCCGCACCCGCGCCGGCTTTGCCCAGCAGGTCGGCGGGCTGGCACCGGCGGCGGCCCGCTATGCCGGCTTTTCATCGCGCAAGGCGCTGTGGGTGGCCTTGCTGACTTCGGGTGGCGCGGCTGGGCTGGCGGGGGCACTGGAAGTCGCCGGGCCCATCGGCCAGCTCACGCCTTACGTTCCCGCAGGCTACGGTTTTGCCGCCATCATCGTGGCCTTTGTCGGGCGCTTGCACCCGGTCGGGATGATCTTCTCGGCCATCCTCATGAGCATGTTCTACATCGGCGGGGAACTCGCGCAGTCGCGTCTGGGTCTGCCCAAGTCGCTGACCGGCGTGTTCCAGGGCTTGCTGCTGTTCACGCTGCTGGCCTGTGACACCCTGATCAACTATCGCCTGCGCATCACCGGCCTGTCGGCGGCCGGGGGAGCCCGCTGATGGAAAGTTACGCACTCCTGCTGGCCGCCACGCTGAATGCTGGCACGGTGCTGGCCATCGCGGCGCTGGGCCTGCTGATCAATGAAAAAGCCGGTGTGGTGAATCTGGGCGCCGAGGGCATGATGCTGTGCGCCGCCATCGCCGGCTTTGCCACGGTGGTCCATACCGGCAACGACTGGCTGGGCTTTGCAGCGGGCATGGGCGCTGGTGCGCTGCTGGCAGCCGCCTTTGGCGTGCTGGTGATCTGGCTCAACACCAACCAGTACGCCACCGGACTGGCGCTCAGCCTGTTTGGCGCCGGCTTCTCGGCGTTTGCCGGCATCAGGTACGTGCAGGAAAAGCTGCCTGAGCGGCCGCAGTTTTCCATCCCGCTGCTGGGCGACGTGCCCTTGCTTGGCCCGGCGCTGTTCCGCCAGCACCCGATGGTGTATCTGGCCATCCTGCTGGCGGTGGGACTGATCTGGTTCTTGTACCGCTCGCGCGCCGGGCTGGTGCTGCGCTCGGTGGGCGAGTCGCCCGAGTCGGCCCACGCCCTGGGTTACCCGGTGCGGCGCATCCGGCTGGCGGCGGTGGTCACGGGTGGCGCGCTGTGCGGCCTGGCGGGTGCGTACATCGCCGTGATCTACACGCCGCTGTGGGTCGAGGGCATGGTGGCCGGCAAGGGCTGGATTGCGCTGGCGCTCACCACCTTTGCCACCTGGCGCCCGGCACGGGTGTTGCTTGGTGCCTACCTGTTCGGCGGTGTGACCATGTTGCAGTTTCACCTGCAGGGCATCGGCGTGGAGGTGCCGAGCCAGTTTTTGACCATGTTGCCCTACCTTGCCACCATCGTGGTGCTGGCCCTGATCTCGCGCAATCCGGCCTGGATTCGCATCAACATGCCCGCATCGCTTGGAAAGCCGTTTTACCCCGGTTCATAATTGTTTGAGTTGACCCGCTTTTTTAGCCAGCCTTTTTTAACCAACCTGTCGCAACCTCAAGAAGGAATTGACATGACTGACCTGAAGAAACGTTCCCTGCTCAAAGTCGCGGCGCTGTCCGCAGTGGCAGCGGCAGCCCTGGTGGGTTGCGGCAAAAAGGAAGAGCCGGCACCGGCCCCGGTCGCTGCGCCCGCCGCTGCGCCTGCACCCAAGCCCGAGCCGCTGAAGATTGCGTTTGCCTACGTGGGCCCGGTGGGCGACGGTGGCTGGACCTTCGCCCACGACAATGGCCGCAAGGCGATCGAGAAAGAATTCGGCGACAAGGTGGTCACCAGCTTCGTTGAGAAGGTGCCCGAGTCGGCCGATGCCGAGCGCGTGATCCGCGATATGGCGGCCCAGGGCAACACGCTGATTTTCGGTACCACCTTCGGCTACATGGAGCCCATGCTCAAGGTGGCTGCTGACAACCCGAACGTCAAGTTCGAGCACGCCACCGGCTACAAGACGGCGCCGAACATGCGCACCTATGACAGTCGCACCTACGAAGGCGCCTACATGGCGGGTGTGATTGCCGGCAAGATGACCAAGTCCAACACGCTGGGCGTGGTGGCCTCGATCCCGATTCCTGAAGTGGTGCGCAACATCAACAGCTTCACGATGGGCGCGCAGTCGGTCAACCCGAAGATCAAGACCAAGGTGGTCTGGGTCAACGAGTGGTTCAACCCGCCCAAGGAAACCGAAGCCGCCACCTCGCTCATCAATGGCGGGGCTGACGTGCTGTTCCAGAACACCGATTCGTCGGCCGTGCTGCAGACCGCAGAGAAGATGAACAAGCGCGCCTTTGGCTGGGACAGCGACATGACCGCGTACGGCCCCAAGGCCCACCTGGGCTCGGCCATCATCAACTGGGGCCCGTACTACGTGAAGGCCACGCGTGAGGCGCTGGAAGGCAAGTGGACCGGCGGCACCGGCGTGTGGTGGGGCGTGAAAGAAGGCGCCATTGACATGGTGTCCGTTGCTGCCGATGTGCCGGATGACATCAAGAAGCGCGTCGATGAAATCAAGGCAGGCCTGAAAGACGGCAGCTTCGCCATCTGGAAAGGCCCCATCACCGACAACACCGGCAAGGAACTGCTGGCCAAGGATGTGGTGGCTGACGACAAATTCCTCGGTGGTCTCAAGACCTATGTGAAAGGGGTGGAGGGCAAGGTTCCGGGCAACTGATGCCTGGTGCCTGATGTCTGATGCCCTCTCCTTCACGGGGAGGGCAGACGTTTAAAACCTCACACGGCTGCCTTCGGGCAGCTTCTTTGTTTCTGGAGTTCAAATGATTCCACGTGAATTGGCTGTCAAACCGGTTGCCGCAGACCGCTTGCCCGATCTGCTCCGGCGTATGCCCAAGGCGGAGCTGCACATCCACATTGAAGGCTCGCTGGAGCCCGAGCTGATCTTTGCGCTTGCGCAGCGCAATGGCGTGCAGATTCCCTACGCCAGCGTGGAGGAGCTGCGCCGCGCCTACGCCTTCACCAACCTGCAAAGCTTTCTCGACATCTATTACGCCGGCGCCAGCGTGCTCATCACCGAGCAGGATTTCTATGACATGGCCTGGGCCTATCTGCTGAAGGCCGCAGCAGACAACGTGGTACACACCGAGCTGTTCTTTGACCCGCAGACCCACACCGCCCGCGGCGTGGCGATGAAAACGGTCATTGATGGGCTGCACCGCGCGTGCACCGACGCTTCCGCCAAACTCGGCGTGAGCGCGGCCCTGATCCTTTGCTTTCTGCGCCACCTCAGCGAAGAGGAGGCGTTTGAAACGCTGGAGCAGGCCCTGCCACTGCGTGACAAGTTCATCGGCGTGGGGCTGGACTCCAGCGAACTGGGCCATCCGCCTGAGAAATTCGCACGCGTCTTCGCCCGCTGCGGCGAACTGGGCCTGCACCGCGTGGCACATGCCGGCGAGGAAGGCCCGCCCGCTTATGTGTGGTCGGCGCTGGATGTGCTGAAGGTCGAGCGCATCGACCACGGCGTGCAGTCGGTGCACGATGCGGCGCTGATGCAGCGACTCGCGAAGGACCGCATTGCGCTGACAGTGTGCCCGCTCTCCAACCTCAAGCTTTGCGTGTTCCCCGATCTGGCCAGCCACAACCTGGGCCGCCTGCTCGGCGCGGGCCTGGCAGCCACCGTCAATTCGGACGACCCGGCCTACTTTGGCGGTTACATGAACGACAACTTCGTCCAGACCTTTGCCGCCACCGGGCTGCAGGCCCGCCATGCCTACACGCTGGCGCGCAACAGCTTTGAGGCGAGCTTTCTCGACGCATCCATCAAGGCGCGTCATATCGACCGCTTGAACGAAAGCTTTGAATCCTTTCAATGACGGCCGCTGAATCACGCCCGACACCTGCCCAGGCCAGCCCGTGGCCGATTGCGCTGGCCGGGCTGGTGGCGCTGGCAGTGGCCATGGGGCTGGGCCGCTTTGCCTTCACGCCTTTGTTACCGATGATGCTGCACGACGGCGTGGTCGATCTGCCCACCGCCAGCTGGCTGGCCAGTGCCAATTACCTCGGCTACATGCTGGGCGCGGTGCTGTGCACGCTGCAGCCGTGGATCTGGTCGAAAGTAAAGGGGCTGCCCTTGCTCGCGTTTTCCTCGCTGGTGCGCGCAGGCCTGGTCATGACCGGCGTGCTGACGCTGGCCATGGCCTGGCATGTTCCGGCGCTGTGGCCACTGCTGCGTTTTCTGGCGGGCATCACCAGCGCCGTGGTGTTTGTGTTCACTACGGGCTGGTGTCTTTCGCGTCTCGCCAAACTGGGTGTACCCGCCATGGGCGGCCTGATTTACGTCGGCCCCGGTGCCGGCATTGTGGTGAGCGGCCTGTTCGCTACTGGCATGGTGGCCTGGGAGTGGACGGCGGCCACCGGATGGCTGATTTTTGGTGTGCTGGCCTTCGCGCTGACGGCGCTGGTGTGGCAGATCATGCGCGGCGGCGAAGAGCTCCTCATCGTTCTGCCTTCCGGCACCCCGACGCAGGGCAAGGCCACCCCTGCCGCGCTGCCAGCGCAGGCCAGTGCCGAGATGCCGCTGCTGACGCTGGCCTATGGCATTGCCGGCTTTGGCTACATCATCACCGCCACCTTCCTGCCGGTGATTGCCCGCGCGGCGTTGCCAGGCTCACCGTGGCTGGACATGTTCTGGCCCATCTTCGGCCTGGGCGTGATGATCGGTGCGGTGCTGGCCACACGCATGCCGCCGGGCCAGGATTTCCGCATCTTGCTGGCAGGCTGCTATTTCGTGCAGGCGCTGGGTATTGCGGCCAGCCTGTGGAGTCCGAGCCTGGCCGGTTTTGCGATTGGCAGTTTGTTGCTGGGCATTCCGTTCACTGCGATCACTTTCTTTGCGATGCAGGAGGTGCGCCGCCTGCGACCTGTGACGGCGGCCAGCTTCATCGGCCTGCTCACCGCAACCTACGGTGTGGGCCAGATCATCGGCCCACCGCTGGTGGCTTTGCTGCTGCGCCACACGCCGACCGCGGGGGCCGGCTTCACGCTGTCGCTGGAGATGGCGGCCAGCACACTGTTGGCGGGCGCCGTGCTCTACCTTTGGATGGCGCGGGCCTATCCGGTACGCAACAAGGCAGCGTCAGGCTGACGCGGCGCCTTGGCTCCAGGCTCAGGCCAGCGCCAGTGCAACCACTCCCACCAGCAGAAACACTGACCCCACCACCTGGCTGCCGCGCAGCGATTCGCCCAGATAGCGGGCGCCGAGGCCGGCAGCCATCAGCATCGACACCTCGCGTGCTGGCGCCACGTAACTCAGCGGTGCATATTGCAAGGCGACCAACACCAGGATGTATGCCGCCGGTGAAAGCACGCCGACCGTGAATGCCGCGCCCCGGTGCTGTTGCCAGCACTGCACCAGCTGCGGGCCTTGCTGCCGCGTCCACGGCAGCATCAGGGCCACGCGCATTGCCAGCACCAGCGTGAAGAACAGCAGTGGCGAAGCCCCCAGGCTGCGAATGGCCCAGCCATCGACCACCGTGTAGGCGGCAATGCACACGCCGGTCATGCCGCCCCACAGCACGCCGGCCCGCCGCTGGGCTTGCGAGGCGTTGGATTTCTCCAGCATGCCGGCCGTCAGCAGCACGCCGACGGTGATGGCGCCTATGCCCAGCCAGCCCAGCCATGCCGGCGTTTCACCCAGCCACAGCACCGAGCCGGCGACTGCCAGCAGCGGCCCAGTGCCGCGGGCCACCGGGTACACCACGGCAAAGTCGCTCTGGCGATAACCGTGCTGCAGCACCAGCGAATACGCCACATGAATCAGCGCACTGGTCAGCGCCGCCATCCACACCCAGAAGGGAATGGGCTGTGGGTTGCTCAGGTAGTGCCACAGTGCCAGCGGCGCCATGCAGGCCAGGCTGATCCAGCCAAACAGCATCACAAAAGCCGGGCCGGCGGCAGCCCGCTTGACAGCCATGTTCCACAGCGCATGCAGCACAGCGCCACCCATGACGAGTGCAATCGCCGTGGGGCTCATGCGCCGACGGCAGGGGGCATGCCCGCATAGGTGCGTGCCAGAAGCTGTTGCAGTCGCTGGACCACGGCATCGCACTCGGCGGGTGTCAGGGCCTGCATGGCTGGCTGTGCCCGTGCCACGGCGTAGGGCGGAAAGCGTGGCGATTCGCCCCAGGCCCAGTCCGGGTGGGTGGTGTGCGGGCTGCGGCCCAGCACATGCAGATGGACTTTGCGGTGCTGGCGCGGGTTCTTGGGACCGACCGGTTCGGCCATGTCATTGAGCGCCCAGTTGCCCGCCTCCCAGTAGTTGATGCAGCCGCCTGCCAGCTGTGGCAGCACGTCCAGCATGGCCCGGCCCGTGGCGGCGACCAGAAAGGACCAGTGCATCAGCTCCAGCGGCGTGAGCTCGCTGCGTTCCCACACCTCTCGCGGCGGGTTCACCAGCAGATGGCCACCGTCGGTGCGCTGGTTGAGGGGGCGGGCGGGGCATTCGACCGTGCCGCCGGCGTGGGTGAAGAGTGGGGTGTTCAGGGTCACGGGGTGCTTTCTCGGGAAGCATGAGATGCCATGCAGTTCCATGGCGAAGACCTAATATCCTAAATGCCCTGAACACCCGGTCTGGCATCTGACGATGGGCCGTGCAGCGAAGCCGGTAAAATAAAGGGTGCGTTGTCCCGGCGCGCCATTGTCATTCGGGACCATGTAGAGGAACACCATGTACAAAAACCTCGCTGCCCCGGGCTGTTGTGACGCCTGTGCGGCCGCCAGTTTTTCCCTTGACTGCATTGAGCGCTGCGACGCTGCCTCGCCAGCCGCGAGCGGGCGGTTGCGCCTGCCTGCGCGGAGGCCCGCATGAGCTACCAGGTCAAGGAGATTTTCTACACCTTGCAGGGCGAGGGCGCCAATGCCGGGCGGCCGGCGGTGTTCTGCCGTTTTGCCGGCTGCAATCTGTGGTCTGGCCGTGAGCAGGACCGCGCCACCGCCGTCTGCCGTTTTTGCGACACCGACTTTGTCGGTACCGACGGCACGCTGGGCGGCAAGTTTGCCGACGCCGATGCGCTGGCGGCGCAGATCGAAGCACTGTGGCCCGCCGGCGATACCGGCCACCGCTTTGTGGTGATGACTGGCGGTGAGCCGCTGCTGCAGGTCGATGCGGCCCTGATTGATGCATTGCACGCGCGCGGCTTTCAGCTGGCGGTGGAGACCAACGGCACCATCGCAGCACCCGCAGGCATTGACTGGATCTGCGTCAGCCCCAAGGCCGGTGCTCCCTGGGTGCAGCGCGAGGGGCATGAGCTCAAGGTGGTGTGGCCACAGCCCGCGTTGAGTCTTGATGAGTTGGAAGCGGCGCACTTCACCCATCGCTACCTGCAGCCCATGGACAACCCCGCACGCAAGCGCAACACCGAAGACTGCATTGCGCTGTGCATGGCACGACCTGCCTGGCGCCTGAGCCTTCAAACCCACAAGATCACGGGCATCCGATGAACAACGAACTACCACCCGCAGAGATGACCTGCGAAATCAGCCAGACCTTCTACTTCGACGCGGCCCACACGCTGAACCGCGCCATCGAGGCCGAAGGCAGCAAGCGGGTGCACGGCCATACCTACAACGCCGAGGTGTTCATCGCCGGCACGCCAGACCCAGGCACCGGCATGGTGATGGACCTGGGCCTGGTGCGGCGCGAGATTGCCGTGCTGCGCGAGCAGCTCGACCACCACATGCTGGACGATGTGCCCGGCCTCGGCCCGCCGACGCTGGAGAACCTGTGCCACTTCATCTTCCGCAAGCTGTCGCCGCGTCTGCCGGCGCTGGCTTCGGTGCGGGTGTGGCGCGAGTCGCTGGGCGATGGCTGCCGCGTCACGCGCCCGGCGGGTCGCTGACCACTGCATAGCGTTAACAGGCCCTAGTCGCATGAAAGCCTATCGCGCCGCCATCCTGCATTTCCCCCGACCGGCTGAGGCCGTGCTGGAGACTGACGGCCTGCTGGTGGTTGGCCCTGGCACAGATGGGCAGGAGGTGGTGCTGGCCGTGGGCAGTTACCAGCAACTGGCGCCGCGCTATGCCGATGTGCCGGTGACCCACTGGCCGGGCCGCATCATCGCCCCGGGCTTTGTCGACATGCACATCCACTGCCCGCAGGTCGATGTGATCGGCTCGCCGGCCGAAGGCCTGTTGCCCTGGCTGGAGAACTACACCTTTCCGCAGGAGATGCGTTTTGCAGACCCGGTGCATTGCGCCGAGGTGGCGCACTTTTTTGTCGCCGAACTGCTGCGCCACGGCGTGACGACTGCGCTGGCTTTTTCCACCTCGCATCCGGCATCGGTTCACGCGCTGTTTGCAGAGGCGGAGAAGCAGCAGATGCGGCTGATGACGGGCAAGTGCCTGATGGACCAGAACGCCCCGGAAGGCCTGCGCGACAGCACCGAACAAAGCCTGCAGGACACCGAGGCGCTGATCCGCCGCTGGCACGGCGTCGGCCGGCTCGGCTATGCCATCACGCCGCGCTTTGTGCCCAGCTGCTCGGCAGCGCAGCTGCACGGCGCCGGGGAGCTGGCCGCTGCTTACCCTGACGTTTGGGTGCAGTCGCACGTGGCTGAAAACAGGGACGAAATCGCCTGGGTGCACCAGCTCTATCCGGCAGCGCGCAGCTACTTGAGTGTTTACGAACAGTTCGGCCTGCTGCGGCCGCGTGCCGTCTATGCCCACTGCATCCACATCGACGATGAAGATCGCGCGCTGATGCGGGACACCGGCACTGCGGCGGCTGTGAGCCCGACCAGCAACCTGTTCCTCGGCAGCGGATTCTTCGATTACGCGGGGGCCGATCGCGCGGGCTTTGCCTACGGTCTGGCCAGCGATGTGGGCGGTGGCACCTCGTTCAGCCCCTTCCACACCATGCTGGCCGCCTACTACGTGGGGCGCGAAGGCCAGACCAAGGCAGGCCTGTCCCTCACGCCACAGCAGCTGTGGTGGCAGCACACGGGCGGTGCGGCGCATGCGCTGGGGCTGGGCGGTGTGGTGGGCAACCTGCAGCCAGGCAGCGAGGCCGACTTCGTGGTGCTCAACCCGAACGCCACGCCGCTGCTGGCCCGCAAGACGGCGCAGGCGGCCAGTCTGGACGAACTGCTGTTCTCCCTGATTGTGCTGGGGGACGACCGGCTGATCGAGCGCACCGTGATCGCCCAGCGCACCGAAGTGGCCACCGCCTAGGCCGTGGGCTGCCTACAATGGCGGCACAGCAAGGAGCCTTCCGCATGAGCATCAAGAGCGACAAATGGATACGCCGCATGGCCGAGACCACCGGCATGATCGAGCCCTTCGAGCCGGGCCAGATTCGTGTGGCGGCTGACGGGCACAAGATCATCAGCTACGGCACGTCCAGCTACGGCTACGACATCCGCTGCGCCCCCGAGTTCAAGGTCTTCACCAACATCCACAGCACGGTGGTGGACCCGAAGAATTTTGACGAAAAGAGCTTTGTCGATTTCCATGGCGACAGCTGCATCATTCCGCCCAACAGCTTCGCGCTGGCCCGCACCGTCGAGTACTTTCGCATCCCGCGCAATGTGCTGACGATCTGCCTGGGCAAGAGTACCTATGCGCGCTGCGGCATCATCGTCAATGTCACGCCCTTCGAGCCCGAATGGGAAGGCTATGTGACGCTGGAGTTCTCCAACACCACGCCGCTGCCCGCCAAGATCTACGCCGGTGAAGGCTGCGCCCAGGTGCTGTTTTTCGAAAGCGACAAGGACGACGTCTGCGAGACCAGCTACAAGGACCGCGGCGGCAAGTACCAGGGACAGGTCGGGGTGACGCTGCCCAAGGCCTGACCCGCCGTCTGACGGCCCCGCATGCGATCTGTTACAACCGGACGCATGCGCCCGCTCTCTCCCATCAATCAACCGATGCCCGTGCGCCACACTGCGGGCGCACGCATCGTGGTACCCCACTCATCCGTCGCCGGTATGGCTGTCCGCAACGCCCGGGGAGAGGGCTGACTTGGCCCTGTGGAACGCCACTGCGATGAAGTCCCGGGGCGGTGTGCTCCGGCTGTTCTGCGAGGTGGTGCTGATCGCGGTGGTGTCCGAGCTGCTGATTGCCTTCACGCTGGGCCGCATCTGGGGTGGCAGCAGCAACACCACCCAGGCTTTTCTTCACGCGCTGCTGCTGATGGCGGTGGTGGCGCCGCTGTTTGTCTGGCGCTGCGTAGCGCTCACGCGCCGCGAGGCCGGCCGGCTCGACGCGACCTACGACATCCCGCGCTGGGTGCTGGCGCTGACCACTGGCGTTTTTGTGCTCGGTCTGGGCGTGGCGCTGGCCTTCGCGCACTGGCAGCATGCCCGCATTGAAGCCGAAGCCCGGCAGCGGTTTGACCGGCAGATTGAAGTGCTGGCCGGCGAGATTCAGCGGCGCTTTCTGCAACCCATTTATGGCATGAAGGGCGCGCGCGGCGTCTATGCGGCCAGCCCGGCCGTGAACCGTGAGGCCTTCCGGGCCTATGTGGCGTCGCGCGACCTGGCGGTCGAGTTTCCGGGTGTGCGTGGCTTTGCGATGGTGCAGCGCGTGATGCGGCAGGACATTGATGCGTTTGTCGCGGCCGAGAAGGCCGATGGCATGCCGGACTTTGCGGTGCGCAGCAGCGGTAACGCGCCCGACCTGTATGTGGTCAAGTACATCGAGCCGGTGGTCTCCAATGCCGGGGCGACTGGTTTTGATCTGGGCGGCGAGCCACTCCGCCGTGCCGCACTGGAGCAGGCCATTCGCACGGGCTTGCCGACATTGAGCAACCGGGTGGTGCTGGTGCAGGACGAGCAAAAAGGCGCTGGATTCCTCTATTTTCTGCCGGTCTATCGCAGTGGCGTTCCGCTGAATACTGCGCAGCAACGCTTTGATGGTCTGGTCGGCGTGCTGGCATCGCCCATCGTGGCGCGCGAACTGCTGGCCGGTACGGTGCGTGCGGTGGCGTCGCAACTGGATTTTGATCTCTATGAGGGCGCGATCCACCCTGAGGACCTGGTGTATTCCCACCGGACAGACAGCCCGGCTGTAGCCGCTCAACCGTCTACCGCCCTGGTACGGCCATCTGCATGGTTGCGCGAGGAACGCGAGCTGGTGGTTGGCGAGAGGCCTTTCGTGCTGAGTGCACGGACGTCGGCGCAGTTTGAAGCTACGGTGGACTTCACCACCCCCATCGTCACCCGCATCGGCGGCAGTTTGCTTAGCGCCTTGCTGGCCCTCACAGTTTGGTTGCTCGGCAGCAGTCGCACCCGTGCCTATGCGGTGGCGCAGCGCATGACGGCCGACCTGGCCCGACTGGCCGAGGTCGCGCGGCTCACGTCGAACTCGGTGGTCATCACCGATCAGGCCCAGCGAGTCACCTGGGTCAATGACGGCTTCACCCGCCAGTACGGCTACACACCGGAAGAGGCGCAGGGGCGTCAGGTGCAGGAGCTGACCGGGCTGGCGGGTAATGATCCAGCCGCCCTGCAGCGCATCGAGCAGGCGGTGGCCTCGGGACAGGGCTGCCAGGTGGAGGTGATTCACCATGCACGCGACGGGCAGTCTCGCTGGATGCAACTGGAAATCCAGCCACGCCGCAACGAAGCGGGCGAGCTGGTCGGCTTTATGCAGATCGGGCTGGACATCAGCGAACGCAAGCGCGCCAAGGAGCAGATCCAGCAGGCCAATGAGGCGCTGCAGAACATCCTCGACAACCTGCCCTGCGGTTTGAGTGTGTACGACAGAGACCTCAAACTGGTTGCATACAACCAGCAGTTCCGCGACCTGACCGGCCTGCCGGATACGCTCTTTGAAAACCCGGATCTGGGTTTCGAGGAAATCATGCGCTGCATGGCGACGCGCGGAGACTACGGATCGGGCGATGTCGAAGCCTCTGTGGCTGCTGCCATTGCCCGGGTACGCGTGCCCGAAAGACGGATTTTTGAGCGCCTGCGCTTCGACGGCCTGCCACTGGAGGTGCGCGGCGTGCCGATGCCGGACGGTGGATTCGTCAACACCTATGTCGATATTTCCGAGCGCCGCAAGACCGATCGGCTCAAGAGCGAGTTCATCTCGACCGTGTCGCACGAGCTGCGCACGCCGCTGGCAGCCATTTACGGCTCGCTGAAGCTGCTGGCGGGCGGTGTGGCCGGCACGCTGCCCGCACCGGCGCAGAACCTGTTGGGGGTGTCCATCCGCAACAGCGAGCGGCTGGTCAAGCTGATCAACGACATCCTGGACCTTGAAAAACTGCAGGCCGGCTCGATGAAGCTCGACCGCTCCGACCTCCCGCTGCGGCCGGTGCTGGAGCACGCGATGGAGTCCACCCGGCCCTATGGCGAGCCGTATCAGGTGAGCTTCGAGAGGGTGCCCTGGGAGGGTGAGGCGTTGGTCAACATGGACCCCGACCGCATCACGCAGGTGGTGGTCAATCTGCTGTCGAACGCCGCCAAGTTCTCGAAGCCGGGCGGTGTGGTGCGTGTGGAGGTCAGCCGCAGTGACAGCCACGTGCGTGTGTCGGTGATTGACCAGGGCGAGGGCATTCCGGAGGAATTCCGCGCGCGCATCTTCTCGCGTTTCTCGCAGGCCGATGGCTCGGACACCCGGCAAAAAGGCGGCACCGGGCTGGGCCTGAGCATCTGCAAGAGCCTGGTCGAGCAGCATGGGGGCCGCATCGATTACCGCAGCGAGGTGGGCAAGGGCACCGAGTTCTACTTTGAGCTGCCACTGGTCCTCTAGACAAACGCCACGACAGGTTTCACCGCAGGAGTCGGTATGTCCGAAAACGAAATTATTCAATTGACAGCGACCCAGATCGCATCGGCCGTACGCGCCGGAAGGCTGCGTGCCGTCGATGTCATGCAGGCCTTCATCGCCCGCACCGAGCGGCTGGAGCCGCTGCTCAACACCTACGCGCACTTCATGCCAGCGCAGGCCATGGCCGAGGCGCATGCGGTCGATGCCCGCGTCGCGCGCGGGGAAGACGCGGGGCCGCTGGCGGGTGTGCCGGTCAGTGTGAAAGACCTGATTGCGGTGGGCGGTGCGCCGCAGGCTTTTGGCTCACGCCTGTTCGCCAGCAATATCGCCGCGCACGACGCGCCCAGCGTGGCGCGGCTGCGTGCCGCCGGCGCCTGCATCACCGGCAAAACCACCACCAGCGAGTTGGGCTCCAAGGGCGTCGGTGATTCGCCGCTCACTGGCATCACGCGCAACCCATGGAACACCGGCTTCACGCCGGGCGGCTCCAGCGCGGGTGCGGCGGCTGGCGTCGCGGCCGGTCTGGTGCCGGTGGCGCTGGGCACCGATGGCGGCGGCTCCATCCGCATCCCCGCAGCGTTCTGCGGTCTCACGGGTTTCAAGGCGCACTACGGCCGCGTGCCGGTGTGGCCCGCGTCTGCCACGCCGGGTCTGGCGCATGTGGCACCGCTGGCGCGCAACGTGGCCGATGCGGCACTGCTGCTGTCGGTGATGGCCGGCTCCGATGAACGCGATGGCACGTCGGCGCAGGGCGAGGCGCCTGATTTTCTGTCGGCGCTGTCGCAGGCCTTCACACCGATGCGCGTGGGCTGGTGCCCGGACTTCGGCGAAGGCGGTGCCGAGCCCGATGTGCTGGCGGCGTGCGAGGCGGCCGTCGAGCGCCTGCGCAGCGCCGGCTGCACGGTGGTGACGGTTCCACCGTGGCTGAAGACCGGTGCACGCTCACCGTGGGAGACCGAGTTTTACGCGGGCATTGCCCAGCGCATTGCCAGCCTGCCCGATGCCCTGGCGCAGATTGATCCCGCATTGCGCAGGCAGGTGGAAGGCCTTCAGTGGCCGGTGGACACGGCGCCATTGATCCGGCAACGTGCAGCCATCCGCGCTGAACTGGCCGCAGTCTTTTCAGGGATCGATGTACTGCTCAGCCCGACGCTGCCCGTGGCGGGCATTCCCGCGGGGCAGGATGCGCCGGCCGCCTGGGCCGACCGGGGGCCGGTGGCATGGTCGCATTTCACCTATGTGTTCAACCTCACGGGCAACCCGGCGGCTTCGGTGCCGGTGGGCTGCAACGCGCAGGGCTTGCCCATCGGTTTGCAGGTGGTGGGCCGGCCGGGCGATGAATGCGGCTTACTGCGTGTCCTGAAGAAGCTGGAAGACGACGGTCCGGATTTTTCGATGGCAGCCCTTCACAGCCTCTAGCGTTTCGAAGCACCGCCCAACGTCCAGTGTGCCATCGCCAGCGACAGCAGCGCACACACCGCAATGCCCGCCACCATGGGCCGGGCGGTACCGTCGACAAACAGGCCCACCAGGGCCATCGCCACTGCGCCAGTGACGAACTGCAGCGTGCCCATCAGGGCTGACGCAGTGCCGGCAATGCTGCCGTGTTCTTCGAGTGCCAGCACGGCGGTGGTCGGCACCACCAGACCGAGAAAGCCATAGCCCACCAGCAGCAGGGCGATCATCACGTCCAGACGCTCCACCCCCAACAGGTTGAGCGCCAGCAGCAGCGTCATCACGGCGGCATAGCCGGTCACAGCCACCCGCACCACCGCCACCAGACCAAAGCGCGCCGACAGCTTGCCGGTGAACTGCGAGGCGCCGATGAAAGACGCCGCATTGACGGCAAACGCGATGCTGTAAGCGCGCGGGCTGAGGCCATAGTGGTCAATCAGCACAAAAGACGAGTTCGCGAGATAGGCAAAAAAGCTGGCAATGCCGAACGAGCCGATGAACACCAGACCGAGAAAGTGGCCGTCCTTCAGCAGCACGCCGTAGGCACTGAGCGCGCTGCCGACGCTGCTGTTCACCCGTTCTTCCGGTGGCCGCGTTTCGGGCAGGAAGAGGGCCAGTAGCGCCAGCCCGAGCACGGCCGCGACCGTCACCGCCCAGAACACGCTGCGCCAGCCCAGCGACTCGATCAGGAAGCTGCCCGCCAGCGGCGCGAGGATGGGCGAAACGCTGAAGACCAGCATCAGCAGCGACATCAGCCGCGCTGCGTCGTGGCCGGTGTGCAGGTCGCGCACGATGGCGCGTGGCACCACCATGCCGGCACACGCGCCCAGGCCCTGCACAAAGCGCAGTACCACCAGCGTCTGGATGTCGGGTGCCAGTGCGCAGCCGATGCTGCCCACCGCGAACAGCAGCAGGCCGAAATACAGCGGCGGTTTGCGGCCCACCATGTCGGAGACCGGGCCGTAAATGAGTTGCCCGACACCCAGCGAAATGAAAAACGCCATCAGGCTGGCCTGCACCGCACCCATGGAGGCATTCAGGCTCTGGCCGATGGACGGCAGGGCCGGCAAATACATGTCAATCGCAAACGGGCCGATGGCCGACAGCAGACCCAGCATCAGGGCCATGCGCAAAAAAGGGCTGTTCATGGTCCGATTGTCGCGGCAGGCGCGATACGGCCCAGTCTGCAGCCGCTCAGTAATGCGGTGGCAGGTCGTCGCCGGGGCGGCTGAAACGCGTGGTGCCACCCTCTGCCGATTGCTGGTCGAGTTGCTGACGCACTTGCGTGACCTCGCGCACCAGCAAGTCGATTTGCTGCTGCTGGCGCACCACGACCTGGTTCAGCTCGTCGAGCAGGTCTTCCTGAAAGCTGGCCTTGATTTCCAGCGCGGTCAGGCGCTCGTCGGTCGCGGTATCGTGGGGAGGCGTGTCTGGCAGATCGGGCATGCCGCTATTGGACACCACTTCGCCACAGCAATTACCAAACGGTTACCAGGCCGCTACCACGTGGCAATAGCGCCATCCGTGCGCGGCTCGGTGCCGCCGCACAGCACACCGGCGGCGTTACGCCAGATGATCTGCCCGCGCCCAAAGCCGATGCGGTTGTTCGACCAGGACACCTCGTGCCCCAGCCGCGCAAGGCTGTGGTACAGGTGCTCGGGTGTGCTGCGCTCCAGACTCACCTTCTTGCCGCTTTCCCATTCCCAGCGCGGCGCGTCCAGCGTGGCCTGTGGGTTGAGCCCGAAGTCCACGGTGTTCATCACCACCTGCACATGGCCCTGCGGCTGCATGAACCCCCCCATCACGCCGAAGGGGCCGACCGCTTCGCCGCCCTTGGTGAGGAAGCCCGGAATGATGGTGTGATAAGGCCGCTTGCCTGGCGCCACACAGTTCGGGTGACCAGCCTCGACCGAGAAGTTATTGCCCCGGTTGTGCAGCGAAATGCCGGTACCGGGCACCACCATGCCGGAACCAAAGCCCATGTAGTTGCTCTGGATCAGCGAGACCATATTGCCTTCGTCATCGGCGGTGCTGAGGTACACCGTGCCACCGCGTGAGGGCTGGCCCGGCATCGGCTGCAGTGCTTCCTTGCCGATGAGGGCGCGGCGCTCGTCGGCATAGGCGTCCGACAGCATGTCGGCCACCGACATCTTCATGTACGCCGGGTCGGCAATGTAGGCCTTGCCGTCGGCATAGGCCAGCTTCATCGCTTCGATCTGGCGGTGGTAGGTGGTGAGCGTGTCGCGGTCCTGGAAGTCAAAACCCTTGAGGATGTTGAGCGCCATCAGCGCCACCATGCCGTGGCCGTTGGGGGGAATCTCCCAGACGTCGTAGCCACGGTAGTTCACGCTGATCGGCTGGCACCAGTCGACCTTGAAGTCGGCCAGGTCCTGCGCGGTCAGATGGCCGCCCGCTGACTGGATGAAGGCGCCAATCTTCTCTGCAAGGTGCCCGCGGTAAAAACTCTCAGCTTTGGTCTCCGCAATCGACTGCAGTGTGTCGGCGTGACCGGCCGAGCGGTACATCTCGCCCGCCTCGGGCGCGCGCTCCGGCGAGAAGGTGTCGAACCAGTGGCGAAAATAATCTTCCTTGAACTGGGTGCGGAACAGCTTGGTGGCTTGCTGCCATGCGAAGGCCACGGTGGGTGACACCGGGTAGCCGTCACGCGCCAGCTCCACCGCGCGCGCCATCGTGGTGGTGAGCGGCAGGCGCCCGAAGCGCTCGGCCAGCGCAGCCCATGCGGCGGATGTGCCGGGCACGGTGACCGGCAGCGGGCCGTATTTGGGGATCTCGGCGAGGCCCATGGCCTGCACCTTGTCCAGCGTCAGGCTGCGCGGCGCCGGGCCGCTGGCATTCAGCCCATGCATCTGCCCCTTGTGCCACACCAGCGCGAACACATCGCCGCCAATGCCGTTGGCATTGGGCTCCACCACCGTCAGTGCGGCGGCAGTGGCAATGGCGGCGTCAATGGCGTTGCCACCGGCTTGCAGCACCTGCAGGCCAGCCTGTGCGGCCAGCGGCTGCGAGGTCGCGACCATGCCGCGGTGGCCGTACACCACATTGCGGCGGGAGGCGTAGGGGTAGTTCAGGGAATCGAATTGAAGCATGTTGGATGAGAGGTTATTCAGCGCTTCTTCGGCGCTTGTTCAGGTGTCTTCAGTGCTTTTATTTGTGCTTGGGGTCCAGCGCGTCGCGCAGGCCGTCACCCAGCAGGTTGAAAGAGAGTACCAGCAGAAAGATCGACAGACCGGGCCAGATGGCCATCCAAGGTGCATTGTCGACGTAGTTCTTGGCGGTGTTCAGCATGCTGCCCCAGCTGGGTGCGGGCGGCTGCTGGCCGAGGCCGAGAAAGGACAGGCTGGCCTCGGCAATGATGGCGGCGGCAATCGCCAGCGACGCCTGCACGATCAGGGGCGGCAACACGTTGGGCAGGATGTGCCGCAGCGCAATGCGCCAGTGCGGGTTGCCCACAGCGCGTGCCGCCTCAATGAAGTCTTCCACCTTCACCGCCAGCACCTGCGCCCGGGTGAGGCGGATGAAGACCGGTGTGGCCGACACGCCGATCGCGATCATGGCGTTGGTGAGCGAGGGGCCCAGAAAGGCGGCCAGCGCGATCGCCAGAATCAGGAAGGGCACCGCCAGCATGGAATCGGTGAAGCGCGAAATCAGCCCGTCGGTCCAGCCGCCCACATAGGCGGCCAGCAAACCAATCGGTACGCCCAGCGCCATCGAGATGCAGACCGACACCAGGCCCGCCAGCAGCGAGGCGCGTGCACCCCACACCACACGCGAGAGCACGTCGCGGCCGATCTCGTCGGTGCCGAACCAGTACTCGGCACTCGGCGCCTTGCGCACCGCACTCCAGCTGGTGGCAATCGGGTCATAGGGGGCAATCCACGGCGCGAAAACGGCGAGCGTCACAAACAGCAGAACAATCACCAGGCCGACCATGGCGCCGCGGCGGCGCATCAGCCGGCGCAGGGCACGGCGGGCGGGCGAAGCCTCGCGGGGCACCACGGCAGGAATGGCAGTGGACTTGACAGGAAGAACAGCGCTCATGCGTCAACCTCTCAGGCGTGGGTTGACCACAAAATAGGCCAGGTCAGCCAGCAGGTTGAGCAGGATGTACACGCTTGACGTGAACAGCACCACGCCCTGCACCACGGCATAGTCGCGGTTGAAGACGGCGTCCACAATCAGCTTGCCAAAGCCGGGGATGGAGAACACCTGCTCGGTCAGCACCGCGCCCGACAGCAGCGTGCCGAACTCCAGCGCGCCCAGCGTGATGATGGGCGTCAGCGCATTGCGCAGCCCGTGCTTGAGCACCACCACGCGCTCGTTCAGTCCCTTGGCACGGGCGGTGCGCACATAGTCGGCATTGAGTACCTGCAGCATGGCGCTGCGGGTGTGGCGCATCAGCACCGCTGCAATCGCATTGCCCAGCACAAAGGCCGGCATGATCATCGCCGCCAGATTGGCGCCGAGGTCTTCAAATGGGCTGGTGTACCCGGACGCCGGCAACCAACCGAGCGAGACCGAGAACACCAGAATCATCAAGATGCCCAACCAGAAGTTGGGCGTGGACAGCCCCCACAGCGCCACCACGTTGGCCACATAGTCCCACACCGTGTCCTTGCCGACGGCCGACACGATGCCAGCCGGAATGCCGATCAGCAGCGCGATCACCATGGCCATGCCGGCCAGCTGCAGCGTGACCGGCAGCTTGTCCTTGATCAGGTCCAGCACCGGCTCCTGGATACGCAGCGACTCGCCCAGGTCGCCCTGGAAGACGCCCGAGATCCAGTAGAAGTAGCGCACCGGGAGCGGCTCGTCCAGGTGCATCTTCTTTTGCAGGTAGGCGATCACTTCCGGGTCCTGGTTCTCACCCGCCAGGATCACGGCCGGATCGCCGGGCAGCAGTTGCTGCAGCCCGAAGATGATGATCGTGACGAAGAACACCGTCGGGATGATCGCGGCAAGCCGCTTGAGCAGGTACTGGAACATGGCTGGAGCCTGTCGCTTGTTTCTCTTTGATCGCTGGGGTCGATGTGGTGGCTGAGGGCTACCGCACCTTACATCTTCAGGCCCTGCACACGGACCAGACCGTCAGGAATGGTGCGCATGCCCTTGAGCTTGACGTTGTAGGCCCAGAGCCAGTTGCGGTGGTAGAGGTAAACGATGGGTTTGACCTTGTCGGCTTCAGCAGCCAGCGTGGCAAAAGTCCTGATACGACCTGCAGTGTCCAGCTGGTTGCGTGAACGGTTGAGCAGCTCGTCCCACTGTGGGCGGCACTCACCGTGGTAGTTCAGCGGCTGTTTGCAGCCATAGAAGCTGAACAGGTTGCCATCCGGGTCGGCGCGACCGCTCCAGGCCAGCACATAGGCATCGAACTGGCCCTTGTCGGCAAGGCCGAGCGAGGTGGCAAATTCGGTGGACTGGATCTTCACATCAAAGCCGGCTTCCTTGGCCATGGCCTGCACCACCTGGGCCACGCGCTGGCCGTCCGAGGTGGTCGGTGTCATCAGCGTGAAGGTCGGGTTGGGCACACCGGCTTCTTTCAGCAGCTGTTTGGCGCGTGCGATGTCGCGCTTGGGGATGGGCACGTTCTTGGCGTAGAAGGCATTGCTCGGCGGCACCCACTGGTTGCCGGGTGTGGCCTCGCCGTCCATGGCCACCTGCACGATGCCGGCGCGGTCCAGCGACAGCTCGAACGCCTCGCGCACGCGCGGGTCACGTCCCAGCGGGTTCTTCTGTGCCAGATCGCTTTTTGCGGTGTTGATGGTGATGCCCTGGTAGCCCAGCTCGGTGATGCGCGAGAGGCCCAGCTTCTTGTCGGCCTTGATGGAGGCAATGTCGGACGGTGCCACACGCTCAATGAAGTCGAGCTGGCCAGAGCGCAGGTTGGCCAGGCGCACGGTGGCATCGACGATGGGCAGGAACACCACCTTGTCGAAGTGGATGTTTGCCTTGTCCCAGTAGTTGGCAAAGCGCTCCAGCACGATGCGGTCTTGCGCCACGCGCTCTGTGAACTTGAAGGGGCCGGAGCAGACCGGGCGTGTGCCGAAGTTGGTGGGCATGGCCTGTGCCGCCTTGGGCGAGACCATCATGCCGGCACGGTCGGCAATCACCGACAGCAGGGGCGAGAAGGGTGCGCTCAGGTTGATGCGCACCGTCAGGTCATCGACCACATCGACGGTGGTCATTGGCGCGAGCTCGCCGCGGCGGTTGGAGCCGGCCAGGTTCTTGTGGCGCTCCAGGTTGTACTTCACGGCAGCGGCGTCCATCTTCTCGCCGTCATGGAAGGTGACGCCGGGGCGCAGCTTCATGGTCAGCGCCTTGTTGTCGGCAGACCACTGCCACGAGGTGGCCAGTTGCGGAACGATGTTGAGTTTTTCGTCAATGTCGACCAGCTTGTCGCACAGGGACGAGAACACGATGCGGCCCACAAAGCTGCGTGCCAGCGTCGGGTCCAGAATGTCCGGGTCCTCGGCCAGACCAATGCGCAGGGTCTGTGCCTGTGCAGCACAGGCGGTGATGGCCAGCGTCAGCGCCAGCAGTGTTTTCTTGCTCATCGCTTCATTCCTTTACGGTTGTCCATGAATCAAATTACCCCACAAAAAAATCGATGCAAAACCAGTGAACAGCTCAGGCGGCGCGGAAGGCAGCCTGCAGCCGCATCAGCCGCTCATTGGCAGCGCCTTCGGTGACCACCACAGCCGGTGCCTGAATGCTTTCCCAGAAATGGCAGGCCACCGAATGCCCATCCACCGTGCGCAGCTCGGGCACCTCGGCGGCGCAGCGGTCTTGTGCGTGCGGGCAGCGGGTACGGAAGCGGCAACCCGATGGCGGGTTGATCGGGTTGGGCACATCGCCCTGCAGGATCACGCGCTCGCGGCGCAGGCCGGGCTCGGGGATCGGAATCGCCGACAGCAGGGCTTGCGTGTACGGGTGGCGCGGGTTGGCAAACAGGCTGCGCTTGTCGGCGTACTCCACCATCTGGCCGAGGTACATCACCGCCACATGCGAGGCGATGTGCTTGACGACAGCCAGATCGTGCGCGATGAACACATAGGCGAGACCCAGGCGTTTTTGCAGGTCCTGCAGCAGATTGACCACCTGGGCCTGAATCGACACGTCGAGTGCCGACACGGCCTCGTCGCAGACGATCAGGCGCGGCTCCACCGCCAGCGCGCGTGCAATGCCGATGCGCTGGCGCTGGCCGCCTGAAAACTCATGCGGATAGCGCTGCAGGTACTGCGGTGCCAGCCCGACCAGCTCCAGCAACTCGGCGGCGCGCTCGCGACGGTGGCCCACGGCGAGGCCGTGCAGGGCCAGCGGCTCGACCAGCGTCTGCTCGACCGTCATGCGCGGGTTGAGCGACGAGTACGGGTCCTGAAAGATCATCTGCAGCTCGCGCCGCTTGCTGCGCATGCGCTCGGGCGGCAGCTGCATCAGCTCTTCGCCGTCGAACCACACCTTGCCGGAAGTGGCCTCCAGCAGGCGCAGCACCAGGCGGCCGACGGTGGACTTGCCGCAACCCGATTCGCCAACCAGCGCCATGGTGTCGCCGGTGTGCAGCTCGAAGCTCACGCCGTCGACCGCATGCACCACAGCCGTCTGGCGGCCAAAAATGTGGTTGCGCACCGGAAAATGCTTGACCAGTTTTTCAACTTTGAGCAGAGGGGCGGTCATGCGGCCATCTCCTCACGGGATTCAGTCATGCCGGGGACCGTCAATGGCGCCATCCAGCAGGCGGCCTCGTGACCATCGCCCATGTCGCGCAGCGGGGGCACTTCCTCGCGGCATTGTTGCTGCGCAAACGGACAGCGCGGTGCGAAGCGGCAGCCCGAAAGCACCGTCATCGGCGTGGGCACCTGGCCTTCAATCGCATTGAGGCGGCTCTGCTCCAGATGCAGCTTCGGAATCGAGCCCAGCAGCCCGATGGTGTAGGGGTGATGCGGGTGGGCAAACAGGCGGCTGACACTGGCGCGCTCGACGATCTTGCCGGAATACATCACCACCACGTCGTCGGCCAGCTCGGCAATCACGCCGAGGTCGTGGGTGATCAACACGATCGCGGCGCCGGTTTCTTCGCGCAGCGTGCGCATCAGGTCCAGCACCTGGGCCTGGATGGTCACGTCCAGCGCGGTGGTGGGCTCGTCGGCAATCAGCAGCTGCGGCTCGCATGACAGCGCCATCGCAATCATCACGCGCTGGCGCATGCCACCCGAGAGCTTGTGCGGGTACTCGTCAATGCGCCGCTCAGGCGAAGGGATGCGCACGCGGCGCAGCATGTCGATGGCGTGTTCGCGCGCGGCTTCGGGTGTGATGTCGCGGTGGCAGCGAATGCCCTCGATCAGCTGGTCACCGATGGTGAAGGCCGGGTTCAGCGAGGTCATCGGCTCCTGGAAGATCATCGCCATGCGGTTTCCGCGCAAGGTGCGCATCTCCTCTGGCGATACGGTGGCCAGGTCCTTGCCTTCAAACCGCACCGAGCCGCCCGAGATGCGGCCCTGTCCCTTGGGCAGCAGGCCCATGATGGACAGCGAGGTCACGCTCTTGCCGCAGCCGGACTCGCCCACAATGCCCAGCGTGCGGCCGGAGCCCACCGAGAAACTGATGCCGTCCACCGCAGTGAACTCGCCGCCACCTTCGAGCTTGAAGCTGGTGCGCAAGTCCTTGACTTCGAGCAGCGCGGTCACGCGGCGACTCCTCGGCTGTCGGCGTGAAGGGCGGCGTGGAAGCGTTCGATTTCGGCCTCGATGATGCTGCGGTCGGTGATACCGGCGGGGCGGGCTTTGGAGGGCAGGCAGGTGCTGAACGGCTGAAAGCGTTCCAGGCTTTTGGCGTACAGGCGCTTCAATTCCTCAATGGGTTCAACATGGTCGTCCACCCGGATGTCGAGCGCGCAGTAGTCTTCGGTGGTGTAGGTGAGCAGGGCGGCGGCCTGCTTGCCACGCTTGTCGCCACCCGCGGCTTCCCCTGCAGCCAGTGCCGTCAGCAGGCGCTCGGCAAATGGCAGCGCCGCGTGGGCTTCATAGGCGGCGGCGGTGGCTTCAATGACTTGCGGGCCGGCCAGCATGTTGCCCGCCACCGAGTAACCCGGGCCAGCGGTGTGTCCGCACCAGTCGATGCAGGCGCTGCCGGTGTAGCCGGCGGTGACCCCATCGGCATTGATCATGTGGAGCTGGCGATGGTCGCGGCCCGCGTCGGCGGCGGTGAGTTGTTCAATCACCAGTGCGGGCGCAACGCCGCGCGCCATTGCGTCCAACGCGGGCGCTGCATAGAGGGGGTTGACGAGGGCCTGAGTGGCCAGTGCGCCGATGCCGCTGCGTGCGTGGGGGCACAGCGCACCCACGGCAAAAAATCGACTGGCAACTGCCACGCCAAATGCACCGGAAGAATCCCGCGCGACGATGGACCACGTCATGAAAGAGCTTTCGTCAGCAAATGCGCCTTTGACTTGCTGACAAGCCGGGCGTCTTGTGTGCTCCCCGAAACCAACGGCCCTTTGCAGGGCCGTTCGCTATGACATAGCAGTCAGCATGATTCGTGCCAGTGACGGCACAAACCACGCTTGATTCTTAACGATCTAAGTTTATTCGACTTTGGCGCCCGATGCTTTCACCACGCGCGCCATGCGCTCGTAATCGACCGCGAGCAGCTTGCCGAAATCGCCGCTGCTCATCGCCAGTGGCTCGATGCCCTGCTTGTCGAGGCGTTCCAGAATCACCGGTTCTTTCAGCAGCTTGGCCATGGCCGCGTTGACGCGGGCCACCTCGGCGGCGGGCGTGCCGACCGGGCCGAGCAGACCAAACCACGAGTCGAACTGGTAACCGGGCAAGCCGCTTTCGGCAATCGTCGGCACATCAGGCAGATAGCGCGAGCGCTTGGGCGAGGTCACGCCGATCAGGCGGACGCGGCTGTCCTTGGCAAAGGCGAGTGCACCGATGCTGGCCGCAATCACTGCCTGGGCGCGGCCAGAAATCACTTCGTTGATCGCTTCGCCAGTGGCCTTCAGCGGCACGTGCACCACGTCGATGCCCGCGAGACCATTGAAGTAAGCCATCGACAGATGGGTTGCGCTGCCCACACCGGCAGTGGCGTAGTTCATCTTGCCGGGGTTGGCTTTGGCGTAGCGGATGTATTCGCCCGCCGTCTTGGCCGGCACATCGGGGTGGATCATCAGCACATAGTCGGCGGTGCCGATGTGCGCGATTGGTGCGAAATCCTTTTGCGGGTCGTAGGTGAGCTTGGTATAGAGCGAGCCGGCAATGTTGTGGCTGGCTGCGGCCATCACCATGGTGCCGCTGTCGGCGGGGGACTTGGCCACAAAGCCCGTGCCCACCGTGCCACCGGCACCGGAGCGGTTTTCCACGATCACCGTCTGGCCCAAGGCGATTCCGAGTTCATTGGACATTGCACGTGCAAGGGTGTCTTGTACGCCACCTGCTGCAAAGGGAACCACGATCCGCGTGACTTTGGGATTGGGAGCCTGGGCCAGTGCGTTGCCTGCGGCCAGTGCGAGGCCAGTGGCCATGAAGTCTCTGCGTTGCATGCGGTCGGGTCTTTCTGTGGTGGTGGAAGGTAAGGGCGCGTTGGAATGTGTCGAAATCAGTTCACGCAGATTTCGTCGGCCAGGCGGCGCATGAAGCGTTCGCACCAGGCCAGTTGGTCGAGCGTGACCCATTCGTTGGGTTGGTGCGCCTGCGCGATGTGACCGGGGCCACACACAATCGTCGGCACACCGGCCTGGTGGAACAATGCAGCTTCCGTGCCAAACGAGACCTTGCCCGCGCCCGAGCTGGCATCTGCACCAGCACAGGTGAAGCACAGCCGGGCAATCTCGCTGTCTGCGTCGGTGGCGAATCCGGGCAGCACCGAGTTCAGCTTGTGCGTGATGCCGGTATCTGGCGCCACCGCTTGCATCGCCGGCAGCAGGCTGTCGGCGAAGGCCTTGGCTTCGTTGAACAGCAGTTCGGGCGAATTCATGTGGTGGTGGCGGATTTCCCAGGTCACATCGCAGTCGCGCGGAATGATGTTCAGCGCGGTGCCGCCGGCAATCACGCCGGTGTGGATGGTGGTGTGGGGCACGTCGTAAATCGGATCAAACGGACCTTCCTTCACCAGCCTGCTGTGCATGGACTTGAGGTGGGCCACAAATTCGCAGGCAATCTCGACAGCGTTCACACCCAGCGGCGTGAGTGAGGAATGCGCCTCGAAGCCACGTACTGAGGTCTTGTAGGCGTGCTTGCCCTTGTGCGCAATCACCACCTGCATGCCGGTGGGCTCACCCACAATGCAACCGGCTGGCTTGTAGCCTTGGGCCACCATGTCGGCGATCAGGCGGCGCACGCCAATGCAGCCGACTTCTTCGTCGTAGCTGAAGGCCAGGTGCACGGGTCGCTTCAGTTTGCGCTTCAGCAGTTCCGGCACCATCATCAGCGCGGTGGCGCCATAGCTCTTCATGTCGGTCACGCCGCGGCCGTAGAGCTTGTCGCCGATGATCTGCGCCATGAAGGGGTCGGTGTCCCAGGGCTGGCCATCGACTGGCACGACATCGGTGTGGCCTGACAGCACGAGGCCACCCAATTTGGTTTCACCGTTCTCGGCGGGCAGCGTGGCCCAGAGGTTCGCCTTCTTGCCACTGTCGTCATAGGTCAGGTGGGACTCGATGCCGTAGGACGCGAGCAGTTCGCGCGTCCATTCGATGATGGGCAGGTTGCTATCGCGCGAGACCGAGGCGAACGACACCCATTTTTCAATCAGCGGAAGGGCGGCGAGGTCGGCCGCGATGGCAGATTGCATAGCAGTGGTGTGAAGCGGTGCGTTCATGGAGTGCCTTGTCAAAAACGGGCTGGCGTGATCGGGCGTCCGCCAACAAGACCGGCGCAGGTGCCCTGGCAGCGCGCTGGTCGTGAAATGCTAAGTATGCAAATTGTAGGCCTGCTGCGCAAACTGCGCCGTATGGCGTGACGCGGCGCCTGATGGGCCGGTACACCCGTGAAAAAGCCACCGGGGCAGATTGCGCCGGTGGCTTGTTGGAGAGGCGACGCGCTGTGTGCGACGCGTCTTCAGTGCGTAACGGGCTGCAGGGGCTTACTTGCCGCCACCGCCACCGCCACCGCCACCGCCGCCACCGCCGCCGCCACCGCCACCGCCACCGCCACCACCGCCACCACCGCCACCGCCGTTACCTCCACCATTGCCGCCGCCGTTGCCGCCGCCATTTCCACCGCCGTTGCCACCCGCATTCCCACCTTTGCCGCCAGAGCTGCCTTTGCCGCTGCTGGCGTTGTCACTGGTCCTGGACAGGCCGGTGGCCTTGGCTGAAGCGGTGGTCGTGTCTTTGGATTTCGCTTTGGCTGCAGCTGCGGTCTCCTTGGCTTTGGCCGACGCGGTGGTGGCCTTGGCGTTCTGTTTGGCGGCACTCATCACCGAGCCCAGGCTGACGCCCAGGCCCTTGGCGATCTGGCCCCAACCCATGCCGCTGGCGCGTGCGTCGGTCACGCTGCTCAGCGCGCTGGCCAGTTGTGCCGGTGTGGGGTTGGTGATGTTCTGCTGGGCCAGCGTGGTCTGGGTCAACGCCATCGCAATGCTGATATTGCCAAATCCCATGGGGCCTGTGGCCGGGGATACGCTGGCCGCTGGCGCGCTGGGGTTGCTGGGCGTGGCGCTCAGGCTGATCGTCGAGCTGGTCCGCAGGCCGCTGACCATGGCCTGAGCATTCTCGGGCGAGCCGGCCATGCTGGCGTAACCCGACGCGATCTGCGAGCCGGGCTGGCTGGTCGTTGAGCTTGCAGTCGTGGTGGTGGAGGTACCGGTCGTGGTCTGCGCCCACGACAGACCGCCAAATGCAAGCGCACTGACGGCAAGGGCTGTGATGGCCAGTTTGTATTGGGGTGTTGACATGATCGTTGCCTCTATCGGAAGTTGAAAGGTATGGCGCCGGAACAATGCCCGGGCGCCACGATGCGATGATGAGCCTGTTTTTTACGGCGAAATCGCGTTCTGGAAACGGTCCTACATTCTTGGCCGCTTTGCGCTTACAAAGCGTCTCGTGGTGTAAGAAGTGCAAGAAGTGCAACCGCGATCGCCATGCGGATCTCCCTGCGTAATGGCGCCTCTGCCGTCCGCGGCTTGCCGCGACCTGACAATAGACACCCATCCTGCACGGGTGCCGGTATTCCCGAAGGAATTAACCCACCCGGCGCGGCAATCTTTTATTTGCTTCCTTCGTTTGATTTGCATCCACCGCCAGCCACTCCAGAAAGACCTTCATGAGCGTTTCGATCTACACCGCCTCCATTCCCGTTTTCACACAGATGCTGGGAGGCCTGCAGGGCGTTCTGGCCAAGGCCGAAGCGCATGTGGCAGCCAAAAAGCTGGACCCCAACGCGCTGCTGCAGGCCCGCCTCTACCCGGACATGTTTCCACTGTTGCGCCAGGTGCAGGTGGCCAGCGACTTTGCCAAGGGTGTGGCGGCCCGGCTGGCGGGCGTGGAGCCGCCCAAACTTGACGACACCGAACAGACTTTTGCCGAATTGCAAGCGCGCATTGTTACGGTGCTGGCGTTTGTTCAGAGCCTGGATGCGGCTCAGTTTGCCGATGCGGACACCCGCGAAATCGTGACGCAGGCCGGCACACCGAAGGAAAAGCGTTTTACCGGCAGCAGTTACCTGTGCAACTACGGTTTGCCGCATTTCTTTTTCCACACCACGACGGCGTACGCCATCCTGCGCCACAACGGCGTGGAAGTGGGCAAGAAGGATTACATCGGGACGTATTGAGCTGCACCGGCGGGGCGCAGAGAGGGTTCAGCGTTTGCGCAGCGGCAGCGGTTCAGTGACTGCGTAGGCGCCTTTGGCATGTGGGCCGGCAGCCTCGCTGCGCAGCAGCATGTCAGCATCACGCACGGCAAACATCCGTTCAAGGTCCTGCTTCAGGTCGTCTTCTGCGCTGAACTTGCGCGGTGGTGCAGACCACAGTGCAGGGTCGGGCAGTTCGGGATATGGGCAGCTCTTGCCGGTTTCAAACTGCCACGAGACACCGTAAAGCCAGTCCTTGGCGTGCGGCTCAAACCGCATGATGTCGTGCATCAGTGACTTTTCGAACGCGACCGCGTAGGTCAGCATTCGGATGTCCCAGTGCTTCATGATGATCCGCAGGTACATGCCTTCACCGCGGCTGCGGCTGGAGACCAGCAGCATCTGGCAATCAAGCCACCCGGCCGGGATGCCATGCCGCCGCGTGGCGTCGTTCAGCAGCACCTGAACCAGTCGCCGGCGCAGTGAGTTGGGCGAGCCGTCTTCAATCGTCGGCGGGCCTTCCGGGCTTTGTGACGGCGTCACCGACACGGTTTTCTTGTGACTTTTCAGTCCGAACAACTGGCGGATCTTCATGGGTGCCTCCTGGAGCTCTTGAAGCGACGTTCTCCTCCCTGGAACTCAGCCCACCCGCTTTCCGCATGGTTGCAAACTGTTTCCTTATGTATCTAATTATTTCGTCGTGAGGGATGATGCGTCCTGTTACAGAGGGCGTCAAGTGCATGCGCAGATGGATCGCGCAATTAATCACACCAAAGCGGTTCCGATCAGCCCGCGCTTTGATAAGTGTCAAGTAGTCGCTTGGTTGTCGGTGGTGCCGGAGACACCTGGTCTCGCGGTCTCAGGCGGTGCGCGCCCGGTTCTCCACGACCGCGCAGCCGGTGATTCGCCAGCTTTTGTCCTTTTGCCGTGCCAGGCTGTAAACCGCCAGCCAGGCCGTACCGCCCCCATCGGTCATCTGCACGCGCTGGATGGCTTGGTCGCCTTCACCTTCGGGCTTGAGGAAGGCGACGGACGCGGGCCGGTACACCACCGGGTAGTCCCGGCGCACCATGGCCAGAAAGGCATCGGCCGATCCCACCGCCGCCTTCACATTGGGCGCGGCATAGGTGTAGGCCTTTTTGGCGTCGTCGCGCGCAAACGCCTTGAGCTGCGCCTCGATCACCGTGCGAACCTGCTTTTCGTCGGCGACCGTCAGGGGCGCGGCCTGTGCTCCTGTGGGCAGCAGTGCTGTCAGCACCAACAGGCAACCCGCCATGAACAGGGTGGCCCGGCGTGCGGCAGCGGCGAGGGGTGCGAAAACCATCAGGGGAGCGGTCGTCATGGGAGTGTCCTTTATCGCGGTGTCACGGTATCGCGGTGTCGTGGTGGTACGGGTCTGTTCTTGCTGGTATCGATTTTGCGTGTCTGTGAAAGAGTACGCAGCATCCTGCTGATCGGATGCCCCGCGGCATGCTGCCCCATGGCTGCCGCCTAGAATTGAATGGTCGGCGGGCGTTTGCATTCATCAGCCCTTGCCGTTTGCCATTACTGTCTTTTCTACCTCGTCCCAACCCATGTCCTCATCTCTTCAGGTCATTGAAGCGCAGACCGGCGAGCAGCCCGTCGCCACCATCCTCATCATGCACGGCCTTGGCGCGGATGGACGCGATTTTGTGCCGATTGCCGAGCAGCTCGATCTCGCTGCCGTGGGCCCGGTGCGCTTTCTGTTCCCCAGCGCGCCCAGTATTCCGGTCACCATCAATGGCGGGTACGTGATGCCGGCCTGGTACGACCTGATGGGCGCGGATCTGGTGAGTCGCCAGGACGAGGCGGGCCTGCGGCGTTCGCAGGCCTCCATCGAGGCACTGATCGCGCGTGAAAAGTCGCGCGGCATTCCGGCCCGCCGCATCGTGGTGGCCGGGTTCTCGCAGGGTTGCGCGATGGCCCTGATGACCGGGCTGCGCCACCCGGAGCGTCTGGCAGGCATTGCCGGTCTGTCGGGTTATCTGCCGCTGGCCGACAAGACCGCCGCCGAGCGCAGCACCGCCAGCCTGGAGACACCGATCTTCCTCGCCCATGGCACACACGATGGCGTGGTGACGTTGCCGCGCGCCACCGCTTCGCGCGATGCACTCACTGCCATGGGTTATCAGGTCGACTGGCATGCCTACCCGATGGAGCACTCGGTGTGCCCGCAGGAAGTGACAGACCTGCAGGACTGGCTGCTGCGCGTGCTGGCCTGACGGTTTGATGGCTTGAGGTCAGCCCGCCGGCTTGCGATCGCCTCGCACCCGGTACAGCAGGAACGCGGCGATACCGAGGTTCAGCAGGTTCCATGCGATGCCGTTCAGAAAGGCTGCGTGGTACGAGCCGGTGAGGTCAAACACCTTGCCCGACATCCAGCCACCCAGCGCCATGCCCACCATGGTGGCCATGATCACGGTACCAACCCGCGCGCCAGCTTCTGACGGCATGAAGTACTCGCGCACGATGATGGCGTACGACGGCACGATGCCACCCTGGAACAGGCCGAACAGCGCGGCAATCAGGTAGAGCGACACCAGCCCGTCAAATGGCAGGAACAGCAGCAGCGCGATACCCTGCAGCGCCGAGCCCAGCAGCAGGGTGCGCAGCCCGCCGATGCGGTCGCAAATCATGCCCGACACCAGCCGGCTCACCACGCCGCAGGCCAGCATCAGCGACAGCATTTCGGCGCCACGTGCTGCGCCGTAGCCGAGATCGGTGCAGTACGACACGATGTGCACCTGCGGCATCGCCATGGCCACGCAGCAGGCCAGACCGGCAACGCACAGCAGCGTTTGTGCCTTGCCGGGTGCCATGCCAAATGGCTGGCTGCTGGGCACGGCCGATGAACGCGCGTTGGGTGCCGCCGCCACGGCCAGCGGCGGACGCTTTTTCATCAGAAGCGCCAGTGCCGTCATGCTGACCACGCTGAAGAGACCCAGCCCCATGTAGGTGTGGCGCCAGCCCTCGGTCTCCACAAAATGCTGCACGATGGGCGGCCAGATCGCGCCGCCCAGATAGTTGCCACTCGCGCAGACCGCCACTGCAATGCCGCGGCGCCGCACAAACCACAGCGAGGTGTCGGCCAGCAGCGGTGCAAAGGTCGTGGAGATGCCAAGCAGGCCAATCAGCAGGCCATGCGCGAGCGTGAAGGTCCAGATGTTGTCAGACAGCGCGGCGGCGAGGTAACCCAAGCCAAGGCCGAAGGCGCCAATCAGCAGCGGCAGCATCACGCCAAAACGGTCGGCCAGCCGCCCCATCAGCATGCCGCCGATGCCAAAGCCGATCATCATCAGCGTGTAGGGCAGCGATGCATCGGCACGCGCCACGCCGAACTCGGTCTGTACGGCTGGCAGCACCACGGCCACCACATACATGCCGCTGGCGCCCACCGTCATCAGCGCCAGTGTCACCATCAGGCGCATCACGGCGTAGCGGGAGTCGGCCAGGGGTGCAGTGGTCATGGGGTGCCTGGCCGGGGACGGAGCAAGGATAGGGGAGGCTGCTCTGACGCGGCGCCGCAGAACCGCTCAAGGTGCGTAGAGCCGCACCGGGAGCGCGAGGGCTCAGCTGCGGTCTGAATAAGACGCCGGCTGCGTGGCCTCAAAATCAGGGCGCTGGCCATCATCATTCTCGCGGTTGATTTCCCGGTCGCGAATCATGAACAGGCGCTCCAGATCCTTGAGTGTTTCGGTGTCTTCCGGGGATTTCGAATCGGCAGCTGCCACCGGTGCAACTGCGGCCACAGCTGGCGCAGTTGCTGGCACACGCCCGGGTGCGCTGGCTGGCGAGACGCGGCCAGCCGGCAAAGTGCTGGCGCCCGGCTTCTCGCCGTCGGCCCAGAACGATTTTTCCGGTAGCACGGTGTAGGGGCAGCTGCCTTCAACTTCCAGTTGCCATGACATGCCATGCAGCCAGTCGGTGGCGCGCGGTTCAAAGCGGGTGATGTCCGTCATCAGCGTTTGCTGGAAGGCGTACATGTGATTGATCAGGCGCTGGTCCCAGTGTCGCACCACCAGGCGGACGAACAGACCGGCACCCTTGCTCCGGCTGGCCACCACCAGCAACTGGCATTCGAGCCAGCTCGATGAAATGCCATGACGCCGCATCACGTCGCGCATCAGCACCTGCACCAGCTGCCTGCGGGTGGCGTTGTCGCTTCCGTCCTCGATCGTGACCGGGTTGTCGCGCGGGTCCCTGGCCTGGCCGCTGGGCATGAAGCCCGAGCTGGGGGTGCTTTTGGTGAAGTCGCCGGAACGCGAGCGCCCCAGAAGCTTGTTGATCAGATTTTTCATTCGATACCAGTTCCACGCGGTTTCATACCGTTCACTGCGGCAGCAGCCTGGAACGCGCTGCACCTGCTCACCCAACCCTGAAAACGGGATTCATCGTCGTTCAGGCGCCCGGGCAAGTCAAGCATAGCGGCGTCGCAGGGTGCTTTGTCGTGGTGTGAGGCCGACAGGCGGCCCTGTCAGGCCTGAGTGTCACGCGGTGCTGACATCTGCAGTTACCGGCAAATGCCCACCGATGACCGCAGCACCGCCCCGTTGCAATATCAATTCGGCGCTGGTGTGGGCTGCGCGCTTGGGCTGCCCTGTGGTCGGTGCAGGAAAGCCGGGCCCTGCCAGCGCGAACGGCTGACGTGTGATAAGTTCCACACCCGACCGTCACAAGGGGAGGCATAACAACCATGAACACGCCACACACAGCATCGGCCTCGGCAACCGTCGGCATCGGAAATGGCCTGAAGGCACTGACACCGGAGCGGCTCAAGGGCATGCGCCGCGGGCTGGAAAAAGAAAGCCTGCGCGCCCAGCCGGGCGGTGGTTTGGCGCTTACGCCGCATCCGGCAGCTTTGGGCTCGGCCCTGACCCACCCGGGCATCACCACCGATTTCAGCGAATCCCAGGTGGAGCTGGTCACCGGCGCCCACCTCAGCGCAGAGGCCACTCTGCAGGAGCTGACCGAGCTGCACCAGTTCACCTATGAGGCCATGCAGGCCATGGGCGACGAGATGCTGTGGGTCTCCAGCATGCCCTGCGGCCTGCCGACCGACGAAACCATTCCCATCGCCCGCTTTGGTTCGTCCAACGTCGGCCGAGCCAAGAGCGTGTACCGCATGGGCCTGTCGCACCGCTACGGGCGGCGCATGCAGACCATTTCGGGCATTCACTACAACTGGTCGCTGCCGGGGGTGAGCAACGAGCAGTACTTCGCGCTGATCCGCAATTTCCGCCGCCACGCCTTCCTGCTGCTGTACCTGTTTGGCGCATCGCCGGCCGTGTGCTCCACCTTTGTCGCCGGGCGCCAGCACGAGCTGCAAAAGCTCACCGACACCACCATGTACATGCCGCATGGCACCTCGCTGCGCATGGGGCGTCTGGGCTACCAGAGCGATGCACAGGCCTCGCTGGCAGTCAGCTACAACAGCCTTGATGGCTACGGTGCCTCGCTGCAGGATGCCCTCACGCGGCCTTATCCGGCCTACGAGGCGGTGGGCATCCAGAACCCGGGTGGCGACTACAACCAGCTCGCCACCACGCTGCTGCAGATCGAAAACGAGTTCTACGGCACCATCCGACCCAAGCGGGTGATCTTTCCCGGTGAGAGGCCCCTGCACGCCTTGCGCGAGCGCGGCGTCGAGTACATCGAGGTGCGCCTGATGGACCTGGACCCGTTCGAGAAGGTCGGCATCAATGCGCAGACCATGCGTTTTCTCGATGTGTTCCTGCTGCACTGCCTGCTGTCCCCCAGCCCGAACGACACGCCCCAGGAAATAGCCGAGCTCAAGCACAATCAGCACCACACCGCCGCGCGTGGCCGCGAACCGGGCCTGCTGCTCAAACGCGGCGGCGGCGATGTGCCGCTCACCGAATGGGGTGCCGAGGTGGTGGCCCAGTGCGCGCCGATTGCTTCCGCGCTGGATGCCGCGCATGGCGTCACGCATTACAGCGAAGCGGTGGTGTCGGCCGAGGCGGCACTGCTTGACCCGGCCAGCCTGCCATCGGCGCGCGTGCTGGCGGCGATGGCTGCCGAGCACGACAACTCTTTTGTGCGCTTTGCGCGCGCCCAGTCCGAGAAAACCCAGCTCGCCCTGCGCGATACCCCGCTGGATTCTGCTGCGCGCGAAAGGCTGAAAGCGTTGAGCGAAGAATCGGTGCGCGAGCAGAAAAAAATCGAAGCGAACGACACGATGCCCTTCGAGCAGTACCGCCAGCAGTATGTGTCAGCCGACCGGCTGGGTATTCCCCGGCGCGAAGTGGCGCACGCCTGATGGCACCTCGCTAGGGCGTGGTGGCGGTGGCGACCGTTGCGGCGATCGTTACCTCGGCTTCCTCCTGCCACCACGCCACAGCGGCGTAATAGCCTTCCCACACGCAGCCGTTGCAGCCTCGGCCGCAACAGGTGGTGGGCTCTGCGGGCGGTGATCGCAGCGTTACCCCCGCGGCTTGTGCGCGTTGTTGCAGCACACTGAATACGCTCTGGGCGGCCTCGCGGTCAGTGCTGGTATCCACGGTCGGTGTGCGCTGTGTGCGAAATTTGCGCTCTAGGCGCGGAAATCAGTTCTTCTGTTTGGCCGTCATCCGCCGACGCACATAAAGGCCTGCAAATGCGCAGCCCAGGACGAGCGCGAACCAGCCGACCACAGCCGACTGGGCCACGATGCTCTGCATGCCCGGCGAGGTGATGAAGTAGGGCGACAGCAGCACGCCAAGGCCGATCATGGCGCACAGAATGCCCTTGATCAGCAGCTCGTTGCTGGCTTTGGTGTGGGCCTGACGGTTCACTTCCGTGTTGGGGCGTTGGGTGGGGGCGTTCGGAAGCGGCATCGGGTACTCGGGTTGGGACGGCGCTGCAAGATTGAGCGCGGTGAACCCTTATTTTCGCTGATTGGAAGTTGCTTCTCGAAAAACCCGGGTGAGCCCCTCCCGGCGCGATACACACAGCTGGTATTTACACCGATTGCGATCGGAGCCAAGGCCGGAGACCCTTCGGCACATGAGAATTGGTGAGTTCGCTTTGAAGACGTGGCGCAGAACTTGCTGCTACCTCGCAGCGAGGCAAATCTCCCCCTGTTATGAGTAGCCGATATGTTGCTGGGCAAGATCAAATACGGTCGCAAGTTCACCGCGTTTTCGCGATCGTGGAACCTGCTTCGTTTCGGGCTTAGCACGCAACCGTCTTTCCCTTTTGCAATCGGATCCAGCATGGGCTGCTTCAGGTCTTTTCTGGGGCGATGGTTGCCGGCCCTGCTGACGACCTTCTTCGCATTCATGTCTGCCGGGTCATATGCCCGCAGCTTGCAGGAGATTGATGCCACCGCGACTCTGCGTATCTGTGTCGCTGGCTCAGCAGCGGATTTTTATCAGGCCAATGGCGAGGCATTCGCGTACTACCTCGGCGTGCGTCCAGAGGTCAAGCGCCTCGACAACTTTGACCAGCAGTTCCACAACAATGAAGGAGTGACTGTCAAGGAAGAAAGCTACCAGTCCAAACTGCTCGCCAACGGCAGCTGCGACGTGTTCCCCAACGACCTTCATATCGTTGACTGGCGAGAATCCAAAATGCGCCTGGTGCCTTACTATTCCGCACGGAACGTGGTGCTGGCCCACCCTGCATTGAGCTCTGTACTGAAGAGCCCGGAAGACCTCGCAGGGCGTGTGGCTGCTGTCCAGAAGGGCACCAGTTACGAAGAATGGCTGCTCGCCGCCAACGCAGACCAGTTTTCCGCCAGGCCAGTCGAGATCAGGAACGCGCCGACGAATGACAGCGTGCGCATGGTGGCCGAAAGACAGGCGGATTTCACCATCATTGGCACAGAAAGCGCATTCCGATGGGCGCGCACTGATGCCCAGAATGTGACCATACTTTTCCCTGTCAGTGCGCCAGTAAAGGTCGGTTGGGGTGTCAGCGCATCGTCAACGGATCTGGCGCAATCGCTGGAACGGTTCTTCGCGGACAACAAGCAGCTCGATTCCCAGCTCGACCGCAATTGGCGGACGCGAAGAATGGTATCCCTGATGGAGTACCAGCTCTTTGAGGCCAGCTTCAGGGACAAACAGATTGACTGGGCTGCCGTGCTGCAATGGCTTTTGCCTGTTGCTGCTGCAGTCCTTGCGTTTGTTGCAATCATTCTTGCCTGGAACCGGCGCTTGAACAAAGAGGTGCGCAATCGCCGTGCTGCGGAGCTGGCTTTGCGTGAAACCCACGCAGAGATCGACGCTATCTTGAACTCGGCCAGCGCTGGCATCTGCTTGGTACGTGCACGAAAGATGCACCGCTGTAACCGGGCCCTGGAAACCATGTTCGGCCGCGGAGAGGAAGAGCTGAAGAATCTGCCCGATTACATGCTGTTCTGTAATTCTGAAAAGGAACGCGACGAGCGATTTCCGATCGTCATGGAACGCCTGTCCCGGGGAGAGACGCACAGCGTCGAGAAACTGCTCACCCGCAAGGACGGAAGCACCTTCTGGTGTCATTTGCAGGGGCACGCCATCGATCCGGCGGATGTGGAGGGCAAAGGCCAGGTGTGGGTGGTCGAGGACATCACCGAGAGCAGGAGGGCGCGGGAAGAGTTGCGCATTGCCAGCGATCGCCTGACCTTGGCTCAGGAGGCTGGAGATATCGGTGTATTTGATGTCGATGTGGTCGCTGGACGAAACTACTGGACGCCACATCTGGAGAAAATGTTCGGTCTCGAAGCAGGAAGCTTCGGCGGAACACTGGAGGACTGGATCGCGCTGCTTCATCCGGAGGACGGACCGCGGGCGGCTTTGGAATTCCAGAACGCAATGACGAGTGAGGTAGATCGACTTGAGATGAATTTCCGTATCGTGCGTCGTAGCGACGGTGCGGTACGGGTATTCAAATCGTTGAACCACTTCGTACGGGCGCCTGACGGCACGCCTTTGCGCATCGCTGGTGTCAACGTCGATGTCACCGATCTCACCGAAGCCAGGTGGCAGGCCGAAGAGGCGACCCGTGCGAAGTCCATGTTCCTGGCCAACATGAGCCACGAAATCCGCACCCCCATGAGCGCGATCATTGGTTTGTCCAACATCGCACTGAAAACCGATCTGCAGCCCAAACAGCGCGACTATGTGTTCAAGATCAACCGCGCCGGTACCCTGTTGCTTGGAATCATCAACGACATTCTTGATGTCTCGAAGGTGGAGGCGGGCAAGCTGGAGATCGAGCGCGTGGGCTTTCGCCTCGACGATGTTCTGGATAACGCCACCACCATGGTCGAGCAGAAGGCCCAGGACAAGGGTTTGGAACTGAAGATCGATGTGGCAGAGGACGTGCCGCGCGGTTTGGTGGGCGATCCCTTGCGCTTGGGTCAAATCCTGATCAATCTCCTGGGCAACGCGGTCAAGTTCACAGACCAGGGGCAGGTTTCCATTGCGGTTAGATGTGCCGAACGCAGCGCTGACAAAGTACAACTTCGGGTCGAGGTGACCGATACAGGTCTCGGAATGACGCCGGAGCAGGCGAGCAAGCTGTTTCAGGCTTTCAGTCAGGCCGAAGGCTCCACGGCGCGCAAATACGGGGGAACAGGGCTTGGCCTGACCATCGCGAAGCGCTTGGTTGAACTCATGGACGGAAGCATTCATGTGGACTCCACCCCGGGCGTGGGGAGCACTTTCTGGTTTGCGGCGTGGTTCGGACTGGATGCAGAGGGCGATGCGCACGGCGCCGAACGGCAGTGCCTTGCTTCCGACACCCACGCAGATTCCCTTCAGGGGGTTCGCCTGCTTTTGGTGGACGATAACGAGATCGACCGTCAAATCGCCACAGAGTTGCTCACTGGTGCGGGGGCCTCAGTAGCCACCGCCAGCAACGGTCGTGACGCGATCGAGATGCTGGTCGCTGGAGTTCACGCCTACGACCTTGTTCTGATGGACTTGCAGATGCCCGAAATTGACGGTGTGGAAACAACGCGCATGATTCGTGCCGCTCCAGGTCTGTTCGAGATTCCGATTCTGGCCCTCACCACACACACCCTGCCGCTGGAGCTCCAGCGCTGCACAGACGCAGGCATGCAGGACCACATCACAAAGCCAGTCAATCCGCAAATCATGTTTGAAACCATCTTGCGGTGGCTTGCGAATGCCGCCAACCAAAAGGAGGTTCTTCCCGCTGGGGACGGTCAGGACTCCGGGCAAGCCGGTTCTGGCTGTGAGCCAGAATTTGGTGTGGAGGGCATTGCTTCTGCCGCCCATGTCGCGGAGCTTGACGCGCTGCTTGCTGTGGGCAAAGCGGCAGCCTTGGACTATTTGCGTGACAACTGCGACTGCATTAAGCCTGTGTTTTCGCCTCGCGCCTATGTGCGCTTCGAGACTGCTATAAACAACTACGAATTTGACTCCGCGCTAGAGCTTCTGAGGCAGGCCGCACCGCCCGCATGAAATGCAATGCAATGCGTCTGATAATTCCGGACGTGAGGAGGGCAGTGAGACTGCCAGTCGCGACCCGACGCACGGCGCGTGAACACAAGCCCTGGCGGTCGGCAGCACAGGGATAGCTACTCAAGGAAATTGAATGACCATCGAGCAAACCACTTCGCGGCCCACCGTCCTGGTGATCGACGACACGCCGAGCAACATAGCGCTGGTCAACGCCATCCTGGCCGATAGCTACGATCTCAAGGTGGCCAATTCGGGTGTACGTGGCCTGGCGATTGCACAGGCCAGCCCGGTGCCCGACCTGATCCTGCTTGACATGATGATGCCTGGAATGGACGGGATGGAGGTTTGCCGACGCTTGAAGGAGAGCGATGTCACGCGTGATATTCCTGTGATCTTCCTGAGCGGACGTGTCGGCGGCGGGGATGAGGAGGAAGGCCTGGACGCCGGGGCTGTGGACTATATTGCAAAGCCGATCAGTCCGGCGATTCTGTTGGGGCGCATTGCCACCCAGATCGGCTTGCAGGCGGCACGCAGGCAAGTGGCGCAATTACAGGCGCAGATTGACGAGCACGCATGGCACCTGGCTGAATGTGACAAGTCGCTGCGCCGGTTCGAATCGGTCGTGACGCACGACATGCGGTCCTCTTTGAACTTGATCAGCGGATTTGCCAGCTTGTTGCGCAAAAAGTTCACTGGAGAAGGTCACGAGCAAAGCCTGAAGGCGCTGACGACGATTACGTCTGGCGCCAAACAGCTGGGTGTGCTTGCCGACAGCTGTCGAGAAATTCCTGTGCTGCTGCGCAAGCCAATGACACCAGTCTTGCTGGACATGAAGGCGTTGGCGGCCAAGGCGGTCGAAGATGCTCTGGAGGGAATGGACGACACGGCAAAAGCAGGGGTCATTCTTGAGGATTTGCCGCCCTGCATGGCGGATGAGTCCGCCATTCGACAAGTCTGGCATCAGCTGGTTGCCAACGCGCGAGAGGCGATGGAGGACGCTGAGGCGCCTGTTTTGCGAATCAAAGCCGAGGTCGTTGAAGGCGAGATTGTTTATTCAGTACAGGACAACGGGAGAGGATTTCCCCAGGATGAGCATGAACGCCTCTTCATGCCGTTTGACAGTCCGCGGGACAAAGACACACGCAGTGGTCCGGGGCTGGGGCTGTTTATCGCCCAGCAGGCGCTTGCGCGGCACCGTGGCCGAATCTGGGCAGAGGCACTGCCTGAGGGCGGCGCGCGCGTCAGCTTCTCGCTTCCCCAGGCTCATGCCCCGGCTCAGACCACCTGAATCGCAAGCCATGCACCGCAGCCGCCTTGAGGTGCTGTCAATCAAGTCATCTGCCAAGGCGCTGTTGAATCGCTAGTCGGTGGAGCCAGCCAAACGGGGTCCACGCGCGCGGGCCAGCCAGTGGGCGAGAATCTATGTGCTGAGCAGTTCATCGCCCGCTCGCGGCATTTGTAGTCCACCAGAAAGAACGATCCCGATGGCCATCCAATGGTTTCCCGGTCACATGCACCTGACCAAAAAAGCCATCAGTGAGCGCATCAAGGAAATTGATGTCGTCATTGAGTTGCTCGACGCGCGCCTGCCCGGGTCGAGCGCCAACCCGATGCTGGCCGAACTCACCGGCGCCAAGCCTGCGCTCAAGGTGCTCAACAAGCGCGACCTGGCGGATCCGGCCTGCACGCCGCTCTGGCTGGCGCACTACAACAGCCTGCCCAACACCCGCGCCATCGAGCTGGACGCCAGCGAAACCACGCCAGCCCGGCGGCTGATCGACGCCTGCCATGCACTGGCGCCCACGCGCGGCAGCATGGTCAAGCCGATGCGGGTGCTGATCTGCGGCATTCCCAACGTCGGCAAGTCCACGCTGATCAACACCCTCACCGGCAAGCGCGCCGCCAAGACCGGTGACGAGGCGGGCATCACCAAGCTGGAGCAGCGCATCGTGCTGGCCGACGGCTTTTATTTGTGGGACACCCCGGGCATGCTGTGGCCGCGCATCATCGTGGCCAAGAGCGGCTACAACCTGGCGGCCAGCGGCGCCATTGGCCGCAATGCCTTCGATGAGGAAGAGGTCGCGCTGGAACTGCTCGACTACCTCATCTCGCACTACCCCGCGCTGCTGCAGGCTAGGTACAAGGTGGAGGTGCCGCCCGGCGTGACCGACGAGCAGATGCTCGAAGCGATTGGCCGCAAGCGCGGCGCGGTGCTGCCGGGCTCACGCGTCAATCTGCAGAAAGCCGCTGAAATCGTGATCCACGAATTCCGCGCCGCCACGCTGGGCCGCATCACGCTGGAAACTCCGGAAGAGTTTGCCGGCTGGCTGGCGGCAGGGCGTCTGCTTGATGCGGAACGGCAGGTCAAGAAAGACAAGATTGAAACTGCCCGGCTGGTGAAGCTGAAAAAGCTGCCACGGCCCGACTCGCGTAGCAAGCCCTGAGGCACGCCGTTCAGCACACGTCAGTGATGCCCAGCCGCCTCCTTGGCGCGCATCTTGGCCGCGATGTATTCGCCGTGGGTCACATGCAGCAGGCCAGCAATCTTGCTGATCAGGTGATTCTCGTGGGCGTCCAGGTGGGCGTCTGAATACGCCACTTCCCACATCGCCTCAACCACCCGTATTTTCTGGGCCTGGGTGAAGTGCTCGTTCATGCGTGACGTGAAGCGGTGGTAGTCGTACAGCCCCTGCGCCTCCTGCTCAGCCAGCGCCACCAGCCGCTCCAGTTCGGTGCTGCTGAGCGCAAACTTCGCGCGCAGCGCACCCAGCACGGCACTGCGCTCGGCGGGTTGAATCTCCGGATCGGCCCGCATCACCTCCACCAGCAACACCGCCGTGCCCAGTTGCAGCGCATGCTCGCGGTCGGCAGGGGCCGCGCTGGTGCTTGCCGACACAAAGGAATCAAAAAGGCTTTGCAGGGATTGCAGCATGGGCGGGTTCCAGTCGAAGTGAGTGCCGGATTTCTGATCCGGTCAATGGCCAAGAAGTTAGCATTTTTGGTCCGACCCTCGACGGCGTGGGGCTGAGCGTTTTGCAGGCATCCCGTTCCAGCCCAATGCTGGCAAGGCCTGCGCGCTTTTTCCACCCTTTTATCCACAAGGTGACCCACAGGAACTGGGGGTAAAAAGCCCCGATTTCCATGCCCACCCTTGGCGGATTTCACCCCAAGCACGCGATTGGCGATTCAGAGTAGCGCGCGTGAAGCACGGCCAGCTTTACGAATACAGGACCGCCTTCGACCGGCCGCACGCATCGATCCGGCTGGGTGTGCGGGGCTTGTCGCAGCGGTTTATCGAGGTGGCGGGGCGCCCGCCGGCGCGCTGAATGCCAGCGCATGGCTGAAGGGGTGGTGCAAGGCATATGGACACCATTGCAATCGCGAGGTAATTACCCGGTAAAGCTCTGATTGGCTTACACGCGCTTTGCAATCGCAGTCCAACAATGCATTCACCGGGACAGCACAAACGCCTTCAGAAAGCGGTGTCCCGGTCGCCGCCTGATGTGTGGGTTGTGCGTTCTGGAATCTGTTCCGGAACCCGCAGGTCACACCCCGGTGGTTGGTCAGCTCATCCACACGCAGGAGAACCTCATGACATCGAAATTCTTTCAAGCCTCTTTCATCGCATCGGCCCTGTTCGCAGGCATGGCGTTTGCCCCAGTGATGGCGCAGACCACCTACACGCCGCAGATTGACCAGACGCAGCAGAACATCAGTGCCCGCATCCAGCAGGGCCTGCAGGCAGGGCGCATCACGCCGGCCGAAGCGCAGTCGCTCTATCGCCGTGACCGCGAAATCACCGCCCGCGAAAGCCAGTACAAGGCCAACGGCGACATGTCACCGCAGGAGCGCCAGCAGATCCGTGCCGACCTTGTCGCGCTGAGCAATGAAGTCGAGCGCTTGATCGCCAACGGTCCCGTCGTGGGTCAACCCGGGCAGCCAGGTTATCCCGGCTATCCCGGCAATGCCGGCAACACCCCAGGCATCGACAACGCCCAGTACAACATCAGCCAGCGCATTGACGAAGGCGTGCGCATGGGTCGCATCAGCCAGCGCGAAGCGCAACGGCTGCAGCGCCGCGAGCGGCAGATCCAGCGCCATGAAATGGACTTCAAGTCCGATGGTGTGGTGACCCAGCAGGAACGCCGCCAGCTGCGCAATGAAGTGGCCGCACTTCGCGATCAGGTCGAACGCATGATCCAGAACGACAGGCGTAATCGCGGGTAATCGCGGTTGAGTCCGGCCGGCGGCGCGCTGAAGCTCCGCCGCACATCATTCACGAAAGAAGCGCATGAAAAATGGAACCTTGATAGCCGCCTTGACTGTGGCTTCCCTTGCCTTTGGTGGCCTTGCGCTTGCCAAAGACAAGGACCACGACAAGCGTGGGAACGACGACCACAAGAAGCACCAGAAGTACAAAAAGCAGCAGAAGGCGTACGACAAACATGGGGGCGACCATGATGACGAACGTCACCACGGCGACAGCGATAACGGCCAACGCGGCGCAGGACCCGACCATGCCTTCTACAAAGGCCAGCGCTTGCCAGTGCAGTACCGTGACCGAGGCTACTGGGTGGACGACTGGCGTGGCCATCGCCTAAGCGCCCCACCGGCGGGCTACCACTGGGTTCAGACTGGCAACGACTATGTTCTGGTCGCCAACAATACCGGGTTGATCTTCCAGATCCTTCTCGGTCAGTAAGCAATCACGCTGCCCCGTGAAAAGCCGTCCCATCGGGCGGCTTTTTTTCGCGTTGGTTGACGGCACGCAGTGTTGCGTTTGAGTCATGTACCGGTAGTAGTCCTAAAGCACGCGTTTGAGAGGCTCGCCATCCGTTGTCGGTACTGGCCATGTAAGACCAATGAACTATTTATTCATGAAGCCAAAAACGCCTTGATACGAATCATGGATCATGCAAATTTCACACGCTAAACTCATGCGGCGCGTGACGACATTTGATCGGGTCCATGCGCTTCTGTGTTTCCCTCCTGCCAGGGCGGCGCGGGCTGCTGCAGGACACCGCTGATGGATTTCGCGCGCGGAAAGACGCACATGCAGTTGAGTCGGCAGAAAACAGGGTCCTTGTGGGCCTGCACAGTAAGGGTGCAGGGTTGCATTCGGCCGGTATTTATCAGTGACGCAGCTCAATCCGCAGACCGGCAAGGGTTCTCCGCGTGACCGAAGTCCAGCTCGAAATGCTGATGGACGCCATGCCGCACATGGTGTGGCTGGCCAGCGCTGACGGGCAGTGCACTGCCTTCAATCGCAAATGGATCGACTACACCGGTCTGCCTGCCGAGCAGAGCCTGTCTGCCGGCTGGCTGGCACAGCTTCACGCCGATGATCTTGCCCGCGTCACCACGCAATGGTCACACGCCCTGGCCCACGGCGAATCGTTCGAGGGCGAATGCCGCATTCGCCGTGCCGATGGTCACCACGGCTGGATGCTGGGCCGTGCAGTTCCCCAGCGCGATGCCATGGGCCACGTGATCCAGTGGGTGGGTACCTTCACGGAAATTGACGAACTCAAGCATGCCGCCATAAGGCTTGAGAAAAAAGCCTTGATGAACCGTATCGCTGGACGTGTGGCGCATCTGGGCGGCTGGACGATCGACCTGCCCGAGCGCAAGCTCACCTGGTCCGACGAGAACTGTGCCATCCACGACGTGCCTCCGGGCTATGTGCCCACGTTGGAGGAGGGCATCAATTACTTCCTGCCAGAGCACCGCGCCACCGTGATCCGCCATGTCGAGGACTGCGCGAAGCACGGTACCCCTTACGAGTTCGTGCTGCCCAAGATCACGGCGAAAGGCCGCCAGATCTGGGTGCGTTCCATCGGCGAGGCGCAACGCGATGCGGACGGCAACATCGTTCGACTGCAGGGCGCCTTTCAGGACATCACCGAGCAGAAGATGGCAGAGGCCCGCATGCGGGCACTGGAAGTGCAGCTCACTGACACGCTGGAGAGCATCACCGACGGTTTCCTGCTGATGGATAAGGACTGGAACTTCCGCTTCGTCAACGGCCATGCCGAGCACATGCTCAAGCAACAGCGCCAGGAGCTGCTGGGCCGAAACTTCTGGGAGGTGTATCCCCTCACTCTGGGCACCCCGGTCGATACCCAATTCCGGCAAGCCATGGCGACCCGCCGTACAGCGAAGTTCGAGCATTTTTATGAGCCGCTCAACGCGTGGTTTCGCATTCACGCCTACCCGACGGAGACGGGACTGGCGGTGTACTTCCAGGACACCACCGAGCTGCGCGCCCAGCAGGATCAGCTGCGCCTGCTGGAAACGGCTGTATCGCGACTCAACGACATCGTGGTCATCATGGAAGCGCCAGTCGAGGGGCAATCCGACCCGCGCATTGTCTTCGTGAACGACGCCTTCGAACGCCACACCGGCTACAGCCGAGAGGAGGCGGTGGGCAACACGCCCGGGTTTGTCTGGGCCCCGCACAGCCACCGGGCGGAACTGGAGCGCATTCGCACCGCGATGCGGAAGTGGCAGCCGGTTCGCGGCGAAGTGATCGTGCAGACCAAATTGGGGCAGGCGCTGTGGCTAGAGATTGACGTGACGCCAATTGCCGACCAAACCGGCCGCTATACCCACTGGGTGGCGGTGGAGCGTGATGTGTCCGAGCGCCGCCAGCAGCAACATGAGATTTTGACGCTCAACAGCGAGCTGGAAGCGCGCGTGGTGCTACGTACGGCTGAGCTGGCCGCTGCCAACAAGGAACTGGAGTCCTTCGCCTACTCTGTGTCCCACGACCTGCGTTCGCCGCTGAACACGGTCGATGGCTTCAGCCAGCTGCTGCTCAAGCTGGAGTCCGAGCACATCAGTGACAAGGGCAAGCATTACCTCAACCGCATCGGCGTGGGCGTCAAGCACATGGGCGAGTTGATCGAGGGCTTGCTGACGCTGGCGCACCTGTCGCAGGAGCAGATCCGCTCGGAGATCGTGGACCTCTCTGCGCTGGCCCGCCGCATTGAGGCGAGCTGCCGCGACCGCGACCCCAGGCGCGAAGCGCAGGTCGAGGTGCATGTGCAGGAGGGCCTTCAGGGCCGGGGCGATCCGCGCCTGCTGGCGGCGGTGCTGCAGAATCTGATGGACAACGCATGGAAGTTCACGTCCCGGCAGGCTCAGCCGCGCATTGAGGTGGGCGCTCAGCCGGGCAGCGATGGCGTGCCGGTGTTCTATGTGAGGGATAACGGCGCCGGTTTCGACATGGCCTTCGGCGGCAAGCTGTTCGGCACTTTCGAACGGTTGCACTCCCCGGGTGATTTCCCCGGAACCGGCATTGGTCTGGCGACGGTGAAGCGCGTCATTGAGCGGCATGGCGGTCGGGTGTGGGCCGAAAGCAAGGTCAATCAGGGCGCCACCTTTTATTTCACTTTGGCGCCTGCGCGCCGCTGAGTCTGGCCGCGCGTGGGCATCAGTGGCAGGGCGACAGTATGCCGACTCGAACCGTGTCGAAGCCCCTCTGGCACTTCAGGTTGAACCGCTTCCTTGCGGCCCTTCTTCCCGATGAAAGTCACAATCGAGCTTCTTCATCGCTTGCTGGCCCACCCCTGATCCATCCCCACCCGTGATCGACCTCCTTCCCCTGGCACTGCTGGCCACCCTGGTTTTCTTTGTGTTTCGCAAGCGCGAGCGCCTGCGCCGCGTGGTGCTGCTGGGCCAGCACCTGATGCAGTTCCAGATTGAAAAACTCATGGAAACCGTGGCCGACGGTTATCTGCGTGCGCTGGGCGAGCCCGACGCCACCCGCCGCGAGCAGATCTGGCGCTATCTGGACGCCAACGAAACCCAGCTGTGCGCGCAGTTCGAGCGCTTTGTGGCCGACTTTGCAAAGCGGGGAGAGGTCGAGACGCGGGTGAGCAAGCTGCCCATCGGCATTCCCATGGCCACGCAGATGTTTCCCCAGGCCACGTTTGATTTGCGCAAGGCGCTGGCCATCCATGCGCACGGGCTGACCCAGGCGGCCACCAACGCCCTGCAACGCACACCGCGCGACAAGGCTTTCACGATGTCGGCCGAGCTGTTCCTGATGCAGCACACCTGCCACTGGTTCTGTAACTCTCGCGCGGTGGCAGATGCGCGCCTGCTGGCACGTCACAAGACCAGCCACGCGCAGGTGCTGGCAGCGGTGGGTGCCGAAACGCGTCAGGCCTATCTCGCGCTGACGGGTATCGGCTAGGCTATTGCTGCCAGGCGCAGGGACACCTATTTCCTGGCCAGCGTCACCAGCGCAATACCGCCCAGCACGGCCGCAGAGGCCAGCACCATCGGCAGCGAGAGCGATTCAGCCAGCAGCACCACACCGCCCAGGGCGGCAATCACCGGAACGCTCAGTTGCACCACCGCCGCCTGCGTGGTCTTCAGGGCGGGAAGGGCGTGGTACCAGATCGCGTAACCCAGGCCCGAGGTGACCGCGCCCGAGAGGAACGCCAGCCACAGCCCCGTGCCATCGGGCGTCAGCTGGTGGCGCGCGATCAGCGCCCACAGCAACACCATGGGCACGGTGCGTACAAAGTTGCCTGCCGTCTCGCGCGTCGGATCTGTGGCGGCTGCGCCGGGCGCAGAACCTCGCTTGCCGCGCACCGAGTAGATGCCCCAGGACACACCGGCAGTGATCATCAGCACCGCACTGAGCAGCGACGGCGTGGCCAGCCCCGGCAGCATCAGCACCACCAGCCCCGCCAGCGCCAGCGCCAGGCCAGCCAACTGGCGCTTGCCCAGACGTTCGCCCTGCCAGAGACCATAGCCCGTCATCGAGGCCTGTACGGCGCCAAACAGCAGCAGTGCGCCCGTGGCCGCCGGCATGCTGACGTAGGCCAGCGAAAAGCACATGGCGTAGGCAAACAGGGCCGCTGCCGAAAGCCAGTTGCCCCCGAGCGTCTTTACAGTCGGTGCAGGCGGCGATGCGGGGTCTGTGCGCTGGACACTGCGCAGTTGCACCAGCAGCCACAGCACGCAGGCCCCGGACACCATTCGCATCACCATGAAGCTGGCAGCGTCAATGCCCGAGTCGCCTGCGCTGGTGGCTTTCAGCGCCATGCGGCACAGCAGCGAGTTGCCAGCAAAGGCCAGCATGGCCAGCGACACCAGCAGCGCAAGGCGAAGCGGAGGCATCGTCATTCAGCACCGCTTCCACACCAGCAGCAGGTTGTTGGCTGGCATGGCGTGCCGCGCGGCAAGTCGCAGCCCGGCCTTATGGGCCTCAGCCTCCACGTCTTCCCGCTGGCGAATACCCCAGGCGGCATCGCGTGCCCGCAGGCTCAGGTCAAACGCTGCATTGCCTTGCGACGTGGGCACGTCACGCTCCAGAAACGGCCCGTAGGTGATGAGCACACCACCCGGTGCAAGGTGCCGCGAACTGCCGTACATCAGCGCGGCGCAGGCGGCCCAAGGCGCGATGTGCAGCATGTTGGCGCAGTAAATCAAATCAAACTGCGCATTGCGCTGCGCCTCGGCGGGCAGCCACGTGGGCGCCATCACATCCAGCTGCAGTGGCGGGCGCACATTCGTCAGGCCCTCGGCTGTGGTGAGGGCTGCAATCGAGTCCAACGCCTCAGGCGCGGGGTCGCTGGGCTGCCAGGTCCATTGCGGCAGGTGCCGTGCAAACCACACCACATGCTGGCCGCTGCCCGAGGCAATCTCCAGCGCGTTGCCGCCAGTGGCCCAAGGCGCCAGCACCTCGCGCAGTGTGGCCAGGATGTCCTGCTTGTTGCGGTCTGCTGCCGGGCTGAACAGGGCGCCGCCGACTGAGGGCGCATTGCTGCCGAGTGCACCAGACCTGGACGGATTGGCCTGCAAGGGCTTCAAGGCACGATGACGATGGCGCCCGTCGTCTGCCGGGCTTCGGCGGCACGGTGTGCGTCGGGCACTTGTTCGAGCGAAAAGCGGGCGCCAATCGTCGCGCGCACCGCGCCGCTGGCCATGGCCGCAAACACATCGGCCGCGTTGGCGCGGAAGGTGGCCGGGTCAGTGTTGTGCGGAAAGACCGAAGGCCGTGTGAGAAACAGGCAACCCTTCTTGTTAAGCAGTTCCGGCTCTATGGCCGGGGCCGGGCCGGAAGCGGCGCCGTACAGAACCACCATGCCAAAAGGCGCAGCGCAGTCGAGCGAACCCATGAAGGTGTGCTGCGCCACCGAGTCATACACCACCCGTGCCTTGCGGCCACCACTGGCGGCAATCACCTGGGCCACCCAGTCTTGCTGCGTGTAGTCAATGCATACATCGGCGCCTTCGGCCACGGCCAGCGCGCATTTGGCGGCAGAGCCTGCGGTGCCAATCACGGTGGCGCCCAGCGCCTTGGCCCAGCGGCATAGGATCAGGCCCACGCCGCCAGCGGCGGCATGCACCAGCACCACATCGCCCGGCTGCACCGGGTGGGTTTTCTTCACCAGGTACTGCGCTGTCATGGCCTTGAAGAACACCGCGGCTGCGGCCTCGTCGCTGATGCCGGCCGGAATCTTCACCAGCTTGGCTGCCGGCACGTTGCGCCGGTCGGCATAAGCGCCAACACCGGCGTTCATGTACACCACGTGGTCGCCCACTTTCAGGTCTGTGACGCCTTCACCAACGGCTTCCACCACACCAGCCGCCTCGTGCCCCAAACCGGTTGGCGTGGGCAGCGGGTACTTGCCCGCGCGCTGGTAAATGTCGATGTAGTTGAAGCCGATGGCCGTCTGACGCAGTTGCACTTCGCCCGCAGCCGGTGCGGGCAGGTCCAGCGTGGCGAGGCGCATCACCTCGGGGGCGCCAAATTCGGTGAGCTGGATGGAGCGGGCTTGGGTGGTTTGGGTCATGGGGGCTTGTCTCTTTGAAGCTTGTTGGAATAAAGGCGTATTTTCGCCTTGCTGGCCCAACCGCGCTCGACGGCCCCGATCGACAGACCGTCAGGCCACCGCTTTGCCGGGCTTGCTGGCCCCCATGGCGATCAAGCCCTTCTTCACATAGTCGTCAAACTGCGTGCGCGGCATGGCCGTGAGCCCTGCGACGCCGTCGCCAGCGTCCCAGCTCAGCGTGGCGCTGTCGGGTGCCAGCGTAACCTCTACCGGACCCATCGGTATTTCAATCGGCGCGCCATCACCGGGCCTGTAAGTCACGCAGCCTGCAATCGTGCCAGCCAGGGGAACAGGCTCAGCGGCGGCGGGTGCTGTTGATTTGTCCATGCAACTCTCCTGAAAGCTTCATTAGGACAGCTGGCCCGGCCGTGGCGTGTCAGCCAACAGCGGTAGTTTGTGTGGACGTGCGGAATTGATTCAGCCGGCGCCGTGGCCGTCGTGGCCGCGCTAGAACGACGAGCCTGGCTCGCTTAAAAATGCCGTTTCTTCAGCCGTGGAAGCCCGGCCCAGCACGGCATTGCGGTGCGGATAGCGGCAAAACCTGTCAATGATGGCTTTGTGGCGCAGCTCATAGCTCAAACCGTCTTCAAGCCCTGGCTGCGAGAACAAGCGCACGGCTTGCACATGGATCAGCGGCGATTCGCTGTGCATGTACGGCATGTAGGCAAAGCGGCGCTCGGCAGTGTTGAGCAGCTGGTCTTGCCCGTTGGCCACCAGCTCTTGGGCCAGGGCCAGCGCCAGGGCGTCTTGCGCGAAGGCCTGCGGCCTGTCACGAAAAACATTGCGAGAAAACTGGTCAAGCACAATGATCTCCGCCAACCGACCGCCATGCGTCGCGCGCCAGGCAAAAAGCTCACACCGCGCAGCGGCTTCCAGCGTTGCACCAAAGCGCGTGCGAATCGTTTCGTCAAGCGCGAGGTCTTTGACGAAGTGCTGCTTGTCAGTCAGCTCCTCAAACCAGAAATGAAGAATATCTTTCGCTTGCATGGCTGCGACAGCTCAGCTGCATGAAGCGCCGGCGGTACGCGTGAAGGTTTGACCTTGCGCCAGCGCCAGATTACCCTGGGCCGACGTGATGCGCAGCACGTTATCAATGGCCTGCAGCACCAGTTCGCCGCTGCTGCCTGCGGGGGTACGAAGCTCGGTGCCGCTGATCAAACCCGCAAGGGGCCGTGTACGTTCACGCCAGGCCAGCGTGCCTTCAAAGGCCTGGTACTTCTGCGACAGGCGCAAGCTCGCACCGCGCAGCAGACCGCTGGCACACCACAGTCCCTCTACCCTGGCTGGCACCGTCCACAAATACACCTTGCTCGACTTGTCGCGCCCGACCACTTTGTCGGGCACTGGCAGCACCGTGGTGCGGTCAGGCTGCCAGTCGCCCATGTCCCAGTCGTGCGAAACAATGCGCGTACCCGGTTTGAGCGCGAGGATGGCCGGGCGCAGCTGAAGGTTGAACTCCGGCAGCAAATACATGGTGATCACGGTTGCTGGCGACAGATCGGTCTTGAAAAGGTCCTGCACCCGGAACTCGACCTTGTCGGCCACGCCTGCATTGCGCGCGCTGGTATTGCTGGCTTCCACCAGCCGTGGATCAATCTCCACACCCAGACCCGTCGCCTCAAACCGCTTGGCTGCTGTGATCACGATACGCCCGTCGCCGGAGCCGAGGTCAATCACATGGTCGCCTCGTTTGACGCCTGCGCTGTTCAGCATCTCCAGCGTGACGTTGTCTGGGGTGGTGATGAAGGGGACTTCGTCGGTGAGGTGGGCGTTAGCTGTTCCAGCTAACGCCAGCAATCCGAGGCAAAACAAACCGACCGCAGTCAGGAGAGAATAATTTTCTTCTCGGTTAACTTTGTGCTGATTCATTGCCAATTCAGTTTGAAAACTCATAGGTGAGCTGGGCGGCTATCCAATAGTCAGCTTCTGCTGTGCAAGCTTGGCTGCGGCAGTGCTTAACATCTCATCTGCGTCCCTGGGTGAGCGAAGTTGGGTAAACGCCTGGACCAAGTCTTCCTTGCATAGCAACATCACACGAAGCTGGTTCAGGCGAGCCTCATCTACTGCTACTTGCGCTCTGGGTAGTGCACAGACCAAAAATGCGCTGACATCGATGGCTTGTCCATTTGCTTCCAATGCTGTCAGAAGTGCATTTCGTCGGTCAACCAACTTGCCTAGCTTGTTCTGAAAATCAGCAATCTTTAAAGTGCATTCGACCAGCGCAAGCTTTCCTCCCGCAGTTGCAACGATTAAATCAGGCGCTTGAGACTCCACTTGAACCGCCGGTGAAAATCCTAGAAGGAAAAGCAAAGAGGCGATACCACGTTCAAATCTATCGGCGTCAATAGGTTCTAAGATAGAAGTGCGAAGTTGTCTGAGCTCTTTGTCGAAAAGTTGGGTTGCAACATATCGATGATTTACCGCTTTTTCTGGATCTACAAACCATTGACGTCTAGCAGTTCGACCGCCAATTACTAGCATGGTTAATAAGCTATCTGAGTGAGACACCACCAGATTTATCTGCCCCTTTCGAATTCCATTTTTTGGGCGATCCCAGATAATTGATTGCGCTATTTGCTTGCGAGATTGCAGCTCTTGCGATGGAAAGGTGCGGATCGCTAAAGCAATTTTCTTTGTGCTGAATTTCGGATGAGCATTTACGGTTAGTTTTAATCGATTTGCACTTAGGGAAGTCTCTGAAAACAGGATGTCTGCCGGGGGGCCAATGCGAATATTGATTCTGGGCGATTGCCCGTTCACTCGCATATCCGAAAGTTGGAGCATTGACGCCAAGTCGGACAGCCCGTCAAACGGTGTTATTCCACAGCGTAAGGCGTGCTCGTTGGCCAGCGTCTCCTGTATTGTCGGCGGGAGCTGTTTTACGCCTGATATCTGAAGATGGATGTCTGAATACCATGTTTCTCTGTGGGGCATATCGGAATAGTATTCCGCTGGGGTCGGTAGTGGAAGTTTTAGCTTAAGTCCGTTGGCGTTCAGCTCCCCGTTTGCAGCCTTTAGAAGGAGGGAAAGGATTTTGGCCTTGCTTTGCGACGCAATTATTTCGCGACCAGCGACAATCGTCCCCGCTTTAACAGAAAAGTTTTTGATATTTTGAGGCGGGAGAGGGGTTATATGAAGAATGCTGTCGATAACTATCAGTTCTTTATCTTTTTGGACAGCTAGATAGCTCAGGCCCCAAGAGTATGAGTCGCATACCCATTGCTTGGCGTGTTCAAAAAAAAGTGCCTTAATCTCTTCGTAGTTCAACTACTTCCCCCCAGCTATCCTTCATCCCCGTCAGCCGATTGAACACCGCTTTGGATGCAGCGTGGTCCTTCAAGTCAGTCACAAAGTACCCATGCCGCTTGAACTGAAAGCGCTGCCCGGCAGGCGCTGCAGCGGATGAGGGCTCGATGTAGCCCGTCGCCAAATTCATATTTCTCGGGCCTCTGTCAAGTCTTTGAATACCTGCTGCAACATCTTCGGTTTCAAATCAGCAATGGTGATCAAGGTGCGCGCCGCCCCGGACGGCTGGCGACGGCCTTGTTCCCAGTCCTGCAACGTGCGCACAGAAACGCCCAACAGCTCTGCAAACTGGGCTTGAGACAGGCCTGACTTCATGCGTGCGTGGGTTACGGCGGGAACTTCAACCCGTGCTGTGACTTTGCCCTTACCGGCCTTCATCTCGCGAACGGACTGCAATAGCTCTGCGCCAAGGTTTCGCTTGGCGTCACGTGCCTTGAGTTCTTTATCGGTCATCGGCATTTTCAATCTCCTGTTTCAAGGTCCGCAGCACGCCTGCGGGAATGTTGTCTTGCACGCTTTTGGCGTAGATCAGAAGCAGCCATATCTCGCCGTTGTCAAAGCGGTTGAAGTACACCACCCGTACACCGCCGCGCTTGCCTGCTCCTTTGCGTGACCACCGTACCTTTCGCACACCTCCGGAGCCGGGGACCACATCGCCCGCATCGGGCGTCAACGCAAGCCAGGTGGCAAACTGGCCCCGCTCTTCTTCTGTCCAGTAATCGGGCCAAAGCCGTTGGAATGTCGGCGTTTCTACGACTGTCAGCATTGCTGACTCTCCCTTTGTTTTGAGGGTAAGTATACGGCATTGCCGTATTTTTATGAATACTCTAGGCAAAGAGGTGAAGCTCGCAGAAATAAAAAAGCGGCTACACGAGCCGCTTTTGGCATGGTGTAAGGAAGTCTCTACTTGCCCCAGCTGTCCTTCATCCCCGTCACCCGGTTGAACACGGCCTTGCCCGGTTGATGGTCCGGCATGTCCGTTACAAAGTACCCATGCCGCTCAAACTGAAAGCGCTGCCCCGCAGGTGCAGCAGCCGCCGAGGGTTCCACATAGGCGGTGACCACTGTCAGGCTGCCCGGGTTCAGCTCTTCCAGAAAATCGTTGTCGCCGGCGCCGGGGTGTTCGGTTTTGAACAGGCGGTCGTACAGGCGCACTTCAGCCTGTACGGCATCGTTCACGCCCACCCAGGTGATCACGCCCTTGACCTTGATGGCGTCTGAGCCGGGCGTGCCGCTCTTGGTGTCGGGGATCAGGGTGGCGTGTACTTCGGTGATGTTGCCTGAAGCGTCTTTGGCGGCGCCTGTGCATTCGATGACGTGGCCGTACTTCAGACGCACCTTGTTGCCGGGGAAAAGTCTGAAGAAGCCTTTGGGTGGAGTCTCTTCGTAGTCGGTGCGTTCAATCCACACCTCTTTGCCAATCTTGAAGCTGCGTCTGCCTTGCTCTGGGTGGTGCGGATGCACGGGCGCGCTGCAGTCGTCGAGGCTACCGGCACCCATGACTTCATCCCAATTGGTCAGCACCAGCTTCACCGGGTCCAGCACGGCCATCGCGCGGGGCGCTACTGGGTCCAGCGTGTCGCGCAGCGCGCCTTCGAGCGTGCTGTAGTCGATCCAGCTGTCACTCTTGCTCACACCAATGCGTTCGGCAAACAGTTGCAGCGCCTCGGGCGTGTAGCCGCGGCGGCGCAGGCCGACTATTGTTGGCATGCGTGGGTCGTCCCAGCCGCTCACGCGCTTCTCGTTGACCAACTGGGCCAGCTTGCGTTTGCTGGTCAGCACATAGGTGAGGTTCAGGCGGGCAAATTCGTACTGGCGCGGGTGCGGGGACTCAATCAACTTGCCTTCGGCGAGGCGATCGAGCAGCCAGTCGTAAAACGGGCGCTGGTCTTCAAACTCCAGCGTGCAGATGCTGTGGGTGATCTGCTCCAGCGCGTCTTCAATCGGGTGGGCAAAGGTGTACATCGGGTAGATGCACCATTTGTCGCCCGTGTTGTGGTGGTGCGCGCGGCGGATGCGGTAGATGGCCGGGTCGCGCATGTTGATGTTGGGGCTGGCCATGTCGATCTTGGCGCGCAGCACAGCGGCGCCGTCGGGCAGCTTGCCATCCCGCATCTCGCGAAAGCGTTCCAGGTTCTCAGCGGGTGTGCGGCTGCGGAAGGGGCTGTCGGTGCCAGGGTGGCCAAAGTCGCCGCGGTTGTGGCGCATTTCTTCGGCTGTTTGTTCGTCCACATACGCGTTGCCGGATTCAATCAGGTATTCCGCTGCGCGGTACATGAAGTCGAAGTAGTCGCTGGCCTGGTAGGGCTTGGCGCTGCCGGCGGCCTGGCCGAGTTGTGCCCAGTCGAAGCCCAGCCACTTCACCGCGTCGATGATGCTGTCGACGTATTCGGTGTCTTCTTTTTCGGGGTTGGTGTCGTCAAAGCGCAGGTGGCACACACCACCGTAGTCGCGCGCCAGGCCGAAGTTCAGGCAAATGCTTTTGGCATGGCCCACATGCAGGTAGCCGTTGGGCTCGGGCGGGAAACGCAGGCGCACTTTGGCCGGGTCGGGCTGGCCGGCTGCGTGGTGGGCGGCGTCGCCGGGGCTGCCGCCCCAGTGGCGGGTGGCGTAAGTGCCTTCGGCCAGGTCTTTTTCAATGATCTGGCGCAGGAAGTTGCTGGGCTTGGTGCCCTCTTTGCCGGGGTCTTTGTCGGTGGTCGCTGAAGGGGTCGCAGAGGGGGTGGGGGAGCTCATTGATTGATTTTAGGGCTACGGGCCGAAGGTTACGTTTCGCTACGGTCTTCACTGTGCATCCGGTATGCGGTTACGGGCATGGCGCGTTTAATTCTCATGTGGGCACTGTCTGCCTGCTCAAGGAGAACCTGATGAACTTATCCCTCAAAGCCAACCGCTCCCGCGCCCTTGCTGGTACAGCGGCCGTCCTGGCCGTCGCCGCCATGGGCTTTGCAGGAGCAGCCCAAGCCCGTGACAACGTGTCGTTTTCCATCGGCATTGGTGTTCCGGGCGTGGCTGTCGGTGTGACCAACGCCTACCCGGTGTACAGCCCGCCGGTGTATGTGCAACCTGCCCCCGTGTACTACCAGCCACGCCCTGTGTACGTGCAGCCTGCGCCGGTGTATTACCAGCCGCGCCCTGTGTACGTGCAGCCCGCACCGGTGTACTACGGCCATCCGCACGGCTGGAAGAAAAAACACGGTCGCCGCGATGGTCATGGTGGCTACTACGTGCAGGGCCCACGCCCGGTGTATGGCCCCGGGTACGGGCAGGTCTATTACGGCCGTTAATTTGGCAACCCGGCGTCATTCCACCTGATCTGGCCACTGCCGCCGCCGCGCAGTGGCCAGCTTGGTACGGCAATCCAGTTGGTGTGGGCACCGCGCTGATTCGATGACTTGGCGTGCGCCGCATCGCAGCCGGGGCTTCTCCCCTAAGCGCTGCTCAGTATGGCGAATCAGCGCCCGATTCCACGGAGTTGTGGTCGGCGCTCATCACTTCACCAGCGCCAGCGCGAATGTGGGCACATAGGTCACCAGCATCAGCACCACAAGCATCATCACGATGAAGGGCATGATGGCGCGCGCCACCGGCCAAAGCTTCAATCCGCTGATGGCCATGCCCACGAACAGGCAGTAGCCGATGGGCGGCGCAGCCATCCCAATGGCCACATTGGTGACGATCATGGCGCCAAAGTGGATGGGATCCACCCCGAACTGATTGGCGATGGCAATCAGCATCGGGCCGAGAATCACCATGATGGCGATTTCGTCCATGACTGCGGCGAGCACGAAGAAGCCAATGTTGAGCGCAGCCAGCATGATCCATTTCTCATGGATGTTGGCCCCCAACCAGGCTGCGAGCTTGGTGGCCATCTGCTCTTGCGCCACCAGAAAACCAAAGCCAGTGGAAACGGCCACGATGGCCATCACGATGGCGCTGAGGGACATCGCACGGCCTATAACGGCCGGCAACTGGCGCCACTTCAGACGCCTTTCAATCACGCCACCGACGAACAATGCATAGAGGCAAGCCACCACAGCCGCTTCGGTGGGCGTGAACGCGCCGCCATAGATACCCCCCAGCACCACCACAGGTGCCAGCAGGGCCCAGACGCCTTCGCGCAACGCGGCTTTCACTTCGACCGCAGTGGCGCGTGTTTCGCGTGGTCGCTTTTCACGCAATGCCTGGATGGTCACGATGACGGCCAGGCCGGCAGCCATCAGCAGCCCGGGCAGCACGCCCGAGAGAAAGAGTTTGGCGATGGACTGCTCGGCGATGACACCCCAGATGACAAACGCAATCGACGGCGGTATCAACGGCGCCAGGACACTTGCGCTCACGGTCAGGGCGGTGGCGTAGGCGGCGCTGTAGCCGCGTTCAATCATGGCCGGGATCATCACGGCGCCAATCGCTGCCGTGGTTGCGGGGGCTGATCCGCTCACGGCGGCAAACACCAAGGCCGCCACGATGACCACCCAGCCCATGCCGCCAGGCAGGTGGCGCACGAAGACGTCCGCAACGCGCACCAGCCGCTGCGACAAGCCGCCCGCACTCATCAGCTCGCCAGCCAGCATGAAGAAGGGAATGGCCAGCAGGCTGAAGCTCTGCGTGCCAGCCACCATGGTCTGCGGCAGCAGCATGGGCTCGATGCCGGCCGCGACGATTGCCGCCAGCACGCACAGCCCGATCGCGAACGCGAAAGGAAAGCCGAGAACGACGAGGCCAGCAAAACCGGCCGTCAGAATCAATGCAGTGGTGGACATCTTGGGCGCTGGTCTTTACTTGGCGTCAGGCGGTGCTGAAGGTGCCGGGCCCATCAAGGCACGCTCAAGCGCAAAGATGGCGATCAACGCACCGCCTGTCGGCGCGCTGGCATACAGGAATGCGATGGGGTAGCCGATGGCCGCCGACGTGGTTCCGAAGGAATCCACCACGTAGCGCACGCCAGCCCAGGCCACAAACACGCCCAGTCCGGCGATACCAAGTGACACCAACACCTCAACTGCACGCTGCAAAGAGGGGGGCAGCTGGTCGACCAGCAGGTCCATGCGCACATGGATCGCGTCGCGCACGCCCACGGCGATGGCTAGCATCATCACCCAGCCGAAGCAGCCCAGGGCGAGTTCCTCGCTCCAGCTCAGTGCTTCGTTAAAAACAAGGCGCATCACCACCTGTAGTGACAGTGACACCAGCATCAACACTGCCAGTGCCACGATCAAAACCCTGAGCACACCGGTCAACTGATCCAGTGAACGGCGTGCAAGGTCACTCATGTTGGTTTTCAAGGCATGGCAAGTTGGGTTGTTACTTCACGGCGGCTAGCACCTGCTCCAGCAACGGGCCTGCCTCACTCTTGCGGAACTTGTCGTAAACCGGGGCTACGCTCTTGCGGAAGGCGCCGACATCGGCCACAGCGTTGATTTTCATGCCGTTCTTCTCCAGCTTGCTGACAGTGGCTCTGGCGTCGGCCAACGAAACTTGGCGTTGTACGGCTGTTGCGCTTTTGGCGGCACTCAAGACAGCGGTGCGCTGCTCGGGCGTCAGCTTGTCCATGGTTCGTTTGCTCATCACCAGGCCGATCATGGAGTAGGTGTGGTTGGTGAGCGAGAGGAACTTGGTCACCTCGAAATACTTGTTGGCGTCAATCACTGCCAGCGGAATTTCCAGGCCGTCGATGGTGCCCTGTTGCACCGCCGTGAAGGTCTCGCCCCATGCCATGGGAACCGCGGAGCCACCCAGGCTGTTGAACATGTCGATGAAGACCGGGTTCTGCATCACGCGGTACTTCACGCCCGCCACATCGCCGGGCGTATTGACCGGCCGCTTGTTGTTGATCATGTTGCGGAACCCGCCCTCCATGTACCCCAACACGACGATGCCTTTGGTCGAGAGGCGTTTGGACAGGTTGGCGCCGACGGCACCATCGAGAACCTTGTGGGCTTGGGCTTCATTGGCGAAAAGAAAGGGCAGGTCGTTCACGCTGAATGCGGGCTCCAGTTGGGCGATCACCGCGTTGGTGATGATGCCCGCATCCACGGTGCCGAAGCGCATGCCTTCGAGCATCTGGCGTTCATCGCCGAGTTGGCGATTGGGGAACAGTTGTACCTGCACTGAGCCACGCGTTTCGCGCTCTACTGCGCTCTGAAAAGCCCTGGCACCCGATGCATAGGGGTCTTGCGCACCGTCGGATGTGGTCCATCCGAGCTTGATGACGGTGGGGGCTTGCGCCAGCGCTGGCCCGGTGACGCTCAGGCAAAGGCTGGCGGTCAGTGCCAGAAGAGTGTGCAGCTTGGATCGACGGTTCATGGTTGTCTCCTTTAATAGTAATGACACGGGTGGCGGTTTTCTGTTCACTGCGCCCAGTACAGCCTGCTGGGGTTGTCAACGAGCACTTGCTGGAGTTCTGCGTCGCTGCAGGCATCCAGCAGGGCATGGACGAGGTCTCCGTCGTCAACCATCGGCGGTGCAATGGCGGGGTGTGGCCAGTCGCTGCCCCAGACCAGTTGGCCGGGGTTCGCCCGCAGCAATGCTTCAACGAGCGGCAAGGTGTCGGTAAAGCCGCTGCGCTGGCTGGTCAGTCGGTAGAGGCCGGAGAGTTTCACCCAGGCTCGCCCTTCGCGCACCAGCGCCAACAGGTTCTGAAATCCGGCACTGCCGAGGGCCTGATCGGCTGGAACGTGACCGCAATGGTCTACGACCAACGGCACGCCGAAGTCGGCGAAGGCCAGTACCTGCTGCGGGTCGCGCGAGACATCCATCAGCACCTGAAAGTGCCAGCCAAAGTCCCGCACACGATCAACGATACGCGTGAGCGCCTGAGCGGACACGCCGCCCTCAAACAGGGCATTGAAGCGCGTGCCACGGGTACCGAGTGCATGCCAGCGTTCAATGTCGGCGATCGGTGTGTCCGGGTAGACCACGGCAACGCCACGCATCCAGTCGCCGCACAGTTTCAGCCAGTGCTCGAAGCTGGTGTGGTCCCTGCCATACACACTGGGGTGCACCAGAACAGCGCGTTCCAGACCGAGCGCGTCGGCCATCGCGCGGTATGCGGCCAGTGGGGCCTGCGTCGGCGTGTAGCTGCGGGGCTCCTGAAAGGGAAACGGCATGTCCTGGGCGGCGCCGGGCTCAAAAATGTGGAAGTGGCAGTCGCAAGCGCCACGAGGCAGGGGACGCGCAGGGGGCGCGACTTCAGCGCGGAACGGCAGGTAGCCCGGAGAGGGCTGGTCGGTGTGGGAAATGGCTGGGATAGACATCATTGAAGTGCATCCTAATTAAATTCTGGACTGTCCGATATGGCCAGAATCGAATATATTGAAAGGCCAGAATCCGTGGGTAACAGGAACTTCATATGGCCCGACAAAGCTCAGGCGCGCTACTTCCAGGGCTGAACCTGTCTCGCGACAGCCGCACACCGATCGGCCGTGAGCTGTTTCAGGCCTTGCGTGAATTTGTCATTTCGGGGTGCATCAAGCCAGGCATGCGCATGCCGGCCACCCGAAATCTGGCCACCGAGTTGGGCGTGTCCCGCACCACTGTGGCCCAGGCCTACGAGCAGCTGAAGTCCGAGGGCTATCTGATTGGTCGAGAGAAATCGGGCACATTCATCCCTGCAGTGCTGCCTGACGCGCGCCAGGTGCTGGTGCCGCGTCAGTCCAGCGATTCAGCGGCGGAGGGGGCAGCGCCGCCGCCGACGCTGGCCAGGCGAATGGAAGGCACAGCAGCCGTAAGGGCGGAGCGCGGCATGCTCGCGCAGCCTTTCCATCCCGGCATTCCGGACATCGCCGCCTTTCCGGCAAAGCTCTACGTTCGCATCCAGCGCCGCGTATCACTGGATGTGATCAGGCGCGGCGCGGCGCGTTGTCCTGCCGAGGGGACGCCAGTGCTTCGTGAGCAGGTGGCGGCGTACCTGGGGGCGAGCAGAGGCGTGATCTGCGATCCATCGCAGGTGTTCATCATTTCAGGCGCCCATCAGGCGCTGCACCTGATCATGCTCGGGCTGTCCAATCCCGGCGATGGGGCCTGGACCGAGAACCCCGGTTACCCAGGGGCGCGCAAATCGTTCGCTTTGTTCGGGCTGCGGACGACGGCAGTTCCGGTCGATGCCGAGGGGCTGATGGTTGCAGAGGGGCGTCGGCGGGATGACCATGCCCGCTTTGCTTACGTCACGCCAGCGCGACAGGCTCCGTTGGGTCACACCATGAGCCTGAGCCGGCGACTCGAATTGTTGCGCTGGGCGCACGAGCGCGACGCGCTGGTGCTGGAGGATGACTACGACGGTGAGTACCGCTTTGGCGGTGCCCCGGCCCCTTCGTTGCAAGGGTTGGACCCGGACGGGCGCGTCCTGTATTTCGGCACCTTCAGCAAGACCCTGTTGCCGTCGCTGGGTGTTGGCTACCTGGTGGTGCCACGACGCTACGTCAATGTGATGTCCAAGCTGATTGATCTGGCTGGAAGGCCGCCCAACCTGGCCACGCAGCTCAGCATTGCACACCTGATTGAAAGCGGCGCGTTTGAATCGCATGTGCGTGCCATGCGGACGCACTATCGAAGGCGTCAGGATGCACTGCAGCACCATTTGCGTGAGAGTTTGCAGGACCTCGTGCGGACCGAGGTTCTCAATGCAGGTCTGCACCTGATCGGCTGGCTTCCACCTCATTTGGATGACCGCCGGGTGGCCGAGAATGCATGGCGGCTGGGGCTGTTGCCGCGTCCGCTGTCTGACTTCGCGGTAGAAGGGCAATTTCCGCCAGCCCTGATGCTGGGGTTTTCAAACTTGCCGGATGATCGCATTCCCGACGCCATTCAGACGCTGCGGCAGGCGATCGTCGAAGGCTGAAACCTGCGTAGTTGGTCTAGCCGCGATCAACAGGCCGCCAGAAGACGTAATCAGCCTCGTAAGGCACGCTCATGCGCATGCCCAGAGCGGCAGCCGTGCAGGGCTTGCCGGTCACCACACCTCCCTGATTGCGCAGGTTCTGGATGTAGCTCACGTTTTCGAGTGCGCCGCGTCCTTCGGTCGGATCGGCCTTGGCACGCAGCAAGGGCATGTTGCCGCTGCTGAGGGAGACCTCCACAAACTCACGCGCCACGACCTCCGAGCCGTCGCTGTGCACCCAGCGCGAACGGGTGCCGGGGTAGTAGGTGACGACATTGCCGCGCCCGTCCTGCAGCTGCAGGCTGGGGTTGCGCAGCAGCCAGGTGTATTCAAAGGGCGTTCGGCGGATGGCCTGGCATTCGTACAGAAGATCACCACGGCCCTGCGCTTGCAGCACCACCACGTTACCTGCCGGCACGCGAATGTCGGCGGGCAAGCTGGCTTGGTCGAGGTTTTGCAACGGGCCAACCAGGCCGCAGGCGCCCAGCAGGCTCAATGCACCCGCTGCTGCGAGAGACTTGTACAGAGGTGCCCGGCGCCCGAGTGGCACGCCGGGGCGGGGATCGGCAGACCGCTGTTTCATGGCGACTCCTTCAGACGGTGTGCTGGATCAAGCGGCTTTCCAGAAGATGTAATCCGCCTGGTAAGGCAGCGTCAGCTTGTCACCGACTTCGGTCTGCGTGCAGCGCTTGCTCATGTCCTGCCCACCTTTGGTGCGGATGCGCTGGATGTAGGTGATGCTTTGCATGGCCCCGGGTGCGGCGCTGGGCGTGCCTCTGGACAACTGGTTGGGAATGTTGGTGGCGCCGGTGGTAGGTGCCAGTGCGAGCTGTGTGCCAACGACGCTGGAGCCGTCGGTGTGCGTCCAGGTGGCTGGGGGGCCGACATACCTGCCGACCACTTTGCCGGTGCGGTCGCGCATTTCCGCTTCGGGCTTCATCAGCACCCAGCCAATCGCGCCTGCGTTGGCGGGGTTGGGCCGGCATTCGTAATTGAGCAGGCCGACAGCGGTGGTTTCCAGCGCCACGACGTTGCCCGCGGGTACGAGCATCTGGTCGTCCAGGCGATCCTGGCTGTACTCTTTTGCAGGCGGCTTCACGGTGGAACAGGCCGTCATCAGCAGGGCGGTGCCCGTGACCATGACGGTGGTGATGGCGGCGCTCTTGGTCCAGGCCAGCAGGACGTTGTGGGTGGATTTCATCGGGACTCCTCGGGATGTATAGACAAAGTCCAGTACACCGCGCCGGGGTCCCTCGCCCTGTAGGACGCCTTACCGAGAGCTTGCGGGCGCAGGGCGGCTTCGCGTGGCAGCCAGCGGTCGCACCCGCGTCCTCGAGCTACGCAAGGCTTACCAGCGGTCCGAGCGCATCTGCAGGTCCCACACGCCTTTGCGTACCGCGTACACGCCGACGACGCCGTAGCGCTGCTCGCCGACATCGTCCCATTTCATCGAGCCAGTCACCGGTGCATAGCCATCAAAGCTGCGTAGCGTGTCGGTGATCTTCTTGGGGTCTGCCGAGTCGGCGCGCTTCATCGCCCCGGCCAGGATGTACATCGCGTCGTAGGTGTAGTGGCCACCGTAGGCGGGCTCGACCTTGAACGCATCGACGTACTTGGCAAGGAACTGCTTGCCGCTGGCGAATTCCTTGGCGTCCAGAATTGGCGAGGTGGCGTAGAGCCCCTTCACCATGTCGCTGCCCTTGAGCATGGTGGTGGTCTTGATGGTGTCGCCGCCCAGAATGCTGAGCTGCGTGTACTCCACCTTCTTTAGCGCATCCAGCAGGGCCAGCACCTGAAAGTCATTGAGTGTGGTGACTACGACTTCCACGTTGCCCTCTTTCAGCTTACCGGCGAGTTCATCGAAGGCGGTGGTCTTGTCGTCAAACGACTGGCGAATGGCGACTTCTTTTTTCGCCAGCTTGAGCTGCTCCACTGCGCCATCGGCCAGGCCCTTGCCGTAAGGTGTGCCGTCGTCCAGCACCGCGAACTTGCTGGCGCTGAGCTGGTTGGCTGCAAACGAGCCGATGGCTTTGGCCTGCAGCGTGTCGTTGGCCACCAGGCGGTAGGTGGTCTGCAGCCCGAGCTGCGTGAACTTGGGGTTGGTGGAGATGGCCAACTGCGAAATATTCTTTGCGCCGTAAATCGGAGCCGCTTCAATGCTCACACCAGAGTTCAGGTTGCCGATCACGGCGACCACACCGGCGTCGATCATTTGCTGCGCCACTTCTTTCCCGGTGGTGGCGTTGGCCCTGTCATCCATGGCCACGACTTCCAGCTTCACCGTCTTGCCCTTGATCTTGAAGCCTTCATGGTTGATGTCTGCCACGGCCAGCTTCACGCCGTTGAGCAGGTCTTGCCCGAGTGCGGCGAGGTTGCCCGACAGGGGCTGCGCCACACCGATCTTGATGGTGTCGGGGGTCTGGTTGCAGCCGACCAGCAGGGTAGTGGCGGCTGCAAGGCCAGCGCAGAGAGCCGCCAGGGTCAGGCGACGTACATTGAAATTGTTCATGGTCAGAACCTCGTTGGTTGGGGTGTGACGGAATGTAAGTTTCAATCCGGTGACGTGGATAGCGGGTTTCACCGTTATTGAATGAATGTTCATATTGATTAGCTGAGCTAATGCTCGATATTGGGTCGCCGCCACGTGTTTGTGCACCTTGGCAGCGCGGATTCAGCGATTGGCGATGGGGTTGAACCAGAACGGTGTGAGGGTGCGCCGGTGGCGGTGGTAGCCACAGCGATAATCCCGGAGCATCAAAGGAGCACCCGTTGGACACCGTATTGCTGATAAAGGCCGCCATCATGGGCATCGTCGAGGGCCTGACCGAGTTCCTGCCGATCTCGTCGACCGGTCACCTGATCCTGGCCGGCTCCCTGCTCGGGTTTGGCGGCGAGAAGGCCAAGGTGTTTGACATCGCCATCCAGACCGGGGCAATTTTTGCCGTGATCATTGTTTACTGGCAGAAGATCCGCAGCACGCTGGTGGCCTTGCCGACGGAAGAGAAGGCGCAGCGTTTTTCACTCAATGTGCTGGTGGCGTTTTTCCCGGCGGTGATTCTGGGCCTGCTGTTTGGCAAGGCGATCCAGGCGCACCTCTTCACGCCGGTGGTGGTGGCCAGCACGTTCATCATTGGCGGCTTCATCATCCTGTGGGCCGAAAAACGGCAGCAGGTGAACCCGGCAGCGGCGCGCATCCACGATGTCGATGACATGCGTGTGTGGGATGCGCTCAAGGTCGGGCTGGTGCAGTGCGTGGCGATGATTCCCGGCACCAGCCGCAGCGGGGCCACCATCATCGGCGGCATGCTGCTGGGCCTGTCGCGCAAGGCGGCGACCGATTTCTCTTTCTTCCTCGCCATGCCGACCCTGATTGGTGCGGGTGCCTACAGCCTGTACAAGGAGCGCGCGCTGCTGTCGATGGCCGACCTGCCGTTCTTCGCGGTGGGACTGGTGTTTTCGTTCCTGAGCGCGTGGGTGTGCGTGCGCTGGCTGCTGCGCTACATCTCCAGCAACAGCTTTGTGCCGTTTGCCTGGTACCGCATTGTGTTCGGCCTGGTGGTGCTGGGCACCTGGTGGTCGGGCCTGGTGGACTGGACTGCGTGACGTTCTTGACGCGCTCGACGCACTTGATGGCGGCGCTTTTCAGGCCGCTTTGAGCTTTTCCACCAGCGCGGTGTAAGCCTGCATGGCCGATTCGCGGGTTTCCCCGCGGCGCTTGGCCCACGCGTCGTATTTGGCGCGTCCCACCATGTCCATCATGCCAGGGCGGTCGCCCGTCACATCGCCGGTGGTGGCCTGCTTGTAGAGCGCGTAGAGGTCGAGCAATGCGTCGTTGTCGGGTGGCTTGCTGAGCGTCTTGACGGAGATTCCTGCAGCTTCAAAGGCTTTCTCAATGTCAGACGGTCCGGTGTCGACCACCGGGGCGCCGAAGCTGGCGTCTTCCAGTGCCACATCGTCGGGGAACCAACGCGCGTCCAGCAGGCGACCTGATCGCACCGCGAAGGCGAGCACGCCCTGCGATTGCAGCGCACCAGCCGTCAGCGTGGCCGGCCACACGGCCATGCCCGCGTTGAACACCGGCTCGCCGAAGGCGGTGAACTTCACCGGGCCTCCCAGTTCACCGGGGCCTTGTGCCCAGCGTTGCAGGCTTTGCAGGCCCTTGCTGCCGCGGTAAATGCCGCTGGTGCTGTTGTGGCCGGGCTGGAACCAGGCCATGTCGGGTGTGCCCTTGCCGAACAGGCCGGTAAAGTCGCCCGCTTCGAGCAGCGCGCGCAGTTCGTTGGCAAAGGCGCGCAAAGCGTCGGGGCTCATCTTTGCGTCATCCACCGCCATGCCCAACGAGGCGGCGCTGCTGGCACCGAAGAACTCCAGCACACTGCGTGCGACCTGCTCGCGGTCGTTGTCCACGCAGATCATGTGATAACTGTTTTCCAGCACCACCATGCGCGCCTTCGCGCCACCGATCTGCTCAACAAGAAAGTTGGCGGAATTCAGGCTGGTGAGTTCGTCCTCACGGGCGTGAATCACCAGTGTGTCGCTGACGATGCTTTTCAGGTTGGTCATGACCCAGTGGCGCAGGCGGTCCACCTGCCGCACGCAGGCCAGCGGCACCCAGCGGTAGTGAAAGGCTTCGCCGCGTGCGAACTTGGCCTTGACGATGGCGCGAAGCTGTTCGTTCTTGATGCCGTAGGGGTCTTCTTCCTCGACCTTCATGCGCGACTGCAGGCCGGGCACCCAGTACACCAGGTGGCGCAGCGGCGTGTACCAGGCCGTGGCCCAGCCGTCGATGTAGATGGGTGGCGCCAGCGCAATCAGTTTGCCGCAGGTGTGTCGCTGCCGCTTGGCCAGCTCAATGGCCAGCAGCGAGCCCATGCACATGCCCATCAGGTGAAAGTGCTCGTGCTGCGCGGCGACCTCGTGGTACTTGGCAGTCACGGCATCCATCCACTGCTCGGCCGTCACATTCACCAGATCTTCAGGCGTGGTGCCGTGGCCGGGCAGGGTGAGGGAGTGAGTCACAAAGCCTGCGTTCTTCAGGCGTTTGTGCATGGAGCCCAGGTCGTACTGCGTGCCGCCGAGGCCATGAATCAGGAACACCGCCGGCACGCTGCGGTCCAGCGTTGCTGCCCCGGCATCGGGGGCGTTCGTTGTCACCACGTCAGCCGGCATGGGGAGCCTCGACGTCCAGCAAAGCCGCCACCTGTTCGACCTGTCCGTCCGCACCGCGCACGCAGGAAAGACGCGCGCCGAGTGTGACGACCTTGCCATCACTCCAGCGCAGCACGGTTTTCCAGAGCACGTGCTCGCGGTGGCCAGCGGCTAGGTCACGCCAATCGGCCTGCAGGGCCGCCTGCTGATCCGGCTCTGCGTGGGCGATGAGGTCATGCACGGTGCGCAGCAAGGGGGTGTCGACACGCAGCAAGGCGCTGGCGCCGTCGCCCCACTGCGCCAAACCGCTCACGGCATCGAAGTTGGCGACCACCGTGCGGTTGGACTCCAGCACCTGACGGTAGCGGGTGCGCCAGTCACTGGCCTGCGCCAGCGCATGGGCATTGACGGCCCCCAGCGCATTGACCACCCCCACCAGCAGCGCCATCACGGCGACATAGCCCTGCACCTCAATGATGGCTTCACCGCGGAAGCCTTCAATCTCGGCAAACGGCCCGCCGCCGGCGGCCGTCCAGCCGATCAGTGCGAGTGCGCCGACCAGCGTGGCCACGGTGGCGCCGCGTTCCTTCCAGAGGATGGCGGTCAGCACCATAAAGGGCAGCGGCAGATAGGTCAGCGTGGCGCCCAGCGAGGTGCCAAACCGGTCCGACACATCACTGGAGAAAATCAGCGTCGCCACGACGAAGAACAGCACCAGCGTGCCCGCACCTGCAAAGAACTCGGCCGAGTTCATACCGCCAGAACGCCGCACGCGAAAGCCCGAGAACGAAATCACCAGCGGCGCGACCAGCAGCACGCCAACGAAGGTGGTCGAAGCCCACACCCGCCATTCGGTGGCCAGTTGCACCTGTTCGGGCAGTGTCCAGCTCCACAGGCCAATCGCCACGCTGGCACCCACAGCAGATGTGACAGCGGCGCCCAGCAACAAACCGGCATAGGCCTTGCCCGGCTCGGGGCGGCCGTCGGGTGTGGTGGTGCGAAAGCGCTGGGCGACCCAGGCACCGACGCCTGCAGACAGCACTTCGTTCAGCGCGAAGACCAGTGAAGGCAGCACGGGGGTGCCATCGAGCAAACCGAGCAGGGCGCAGGCCACACCGGTGCCCAGCAGCACGCCGCCGCGTCGGGCCGGGCGAACGGCCAGCAGTGCGCCGAAGGTGACGCCAGTCGCCAGCCAGACGGCGGCACTTTGCGTGGCCACATCGCCCATGGATTTGGACAGGATGGCCAGAAAGCCCCATCCGACAAACGTGGCCAGTGCGGTGACAACATTGGGCGCGACCATGGGAACTCCTGAAAACATGACAGTCATGACAAGTGCGAGGACGTCAGCGGTCTGGGCCAGTGAGGCGGCTGGGCGTCCCGGGTTCTGCGCAAGAGTTTAGCCGTGGCGCGGGCACTTTGGGTGGACGAATCAGGCTGGCGGACTGGCCGCAGAACTGGCTGTAGAGCTGACTGACAGGAGGTTGAGTAGCGCGGCCTCGACGACGGCTGCGGTGACTTCGGGTTTTTCCATGGGGAACAGATGGCTGCCATCGAGCATCGAGATGCGGCCCCGGGTGACTTTGTCCGTCAACGCCAGCCCCACCTGCTTCAGCTCGGCCGACTGGCAGCCGCCAATGAACGCCGCCGGACACTGAAGCGGGTGCTGGCGCAGCAGGCGCTCCAGGTTGTCGGGCAGGGTGTTGTAGATGGCGGTTTCAACCTCGCGGTCAAAGCTCAGCAGGCGCTGGGCGTCGGGTCCGTCGCTGTCGGTCGCATGGGTGCCGTGGTCGATGTAATCACGCAGTACTTGGTCATCCCAGCGCGCAAACGCCTTCTTGCTGCGGAAATGCGCCAGCACCTCGTCGCGGTTGAGCCACTGCTGCTTGCGTTTCTTGCTCACTGCGCCGGGCGATACCGAACCGACCAGCTGCGCGCGTTTGGCCACGCTGAGCGCCGTCGCACGCCAGCCGCCGACGAGCGGGGAGTCCAGCATCAGCACACCGCGCACCGCCTGCTCGCCCAGAACCGGGTGGCGTGCGGCGCACATCAGGCTCAGAAAGCCACCGAGCGAGTGCCCGACCAGAAAGGCGGGTTGCCGCGTGGCTCGCACCTCGGTGTCGGTGAAATCCGCCAGTTGCTGCACCAGATGCGGCCAGTTGCTGGTGACGGGGTAGCGCGGGTCGTGGCCGAACTTCTCTATGGCACGGACTTGAAAGCCGCGCGATTCGAGATGGCGGAACAGCACGCTGTAGGTGCTGGCTGGAAAGCTGTTGCCGTGGGAAAAGACGACCAGCGGCCGGGAACGGGAAGGCACTTGCGGGCGGGTCGTCAGATCAGTTTGTCGTCAGGCGTGCTGATCTTCTTGAGCGGCGCATGGCGTGTGTTGGGCATCTTCAGCGGGATGTCGGTGTGCGCGTCGTCCCAGACCGGGTCTTCAATGCTGTCGAACACCTGGCGCAGCTTCTGGCCCCAGTTGTTGTGCATCATGCGGTAGTAGGGGTTCTCGCTGTCGATGCAGACGATCTTGTTGCTTTCGAAGCTGTCGGCCTCGTACACCACCAGGTCCAGCGGCAGGCCGACCGAGAGATTCGACTTCATCGTCGAGTCCATCGACACCAGCACGCACTTGGCGGCTTCCGCCAGTGGGGTTTCGGGCGTGAGCACGCGGTCGAGCACGGGCTTGCCGTACTTGTATTCGCCGACTTGGAAGTAGGGTGTTTCTTCGGTGGCTTCGATGAAGTTGCCGGCGGAATACACTTGGAACAGTCGCATTTTCTCGCCGCGGATCTGGCCGCCGAAGATCAATGACACGTTGAAGTCGAGGTCGGCGTTCTTCAGCGCCTCGCCATCGCGCTGGTGCACGTGGCGGATGGCCGAGCCCAGCACGCGTGCGGCGTCGAACATGCTCCGGGCATTCCAGATCGTCAGCGCTTCGCCGCCTTCGGCGTCCTTCAGGTGCTCGACCTGCAGAATTTCGCGCACCGATTGCGAAATGGACAGATTGCCCGCCGACAGCAGCACCATGAAGCGGTCGCCCGGCTTTTCATAAACGATCATCTTGCGGAAGGTGCTGATGTTGTCCAAACCCGCGTTGGTGCGCGAGTCAGAAAGGAACACCAGTCCGGCGTTGAGTTTGGCAGCGACGCAGTAGGTCATGAGGGGCTCTGTGTGGGTGGCTGGTGTCGTGGGCGGCGAGAAAGAGGACTGGGGCAGGCAGGAAGGCGGCGTCATGAAGCGGCAGACAGTTTCTTGAGCTGGTACAGCGCCTCCAGCGCCTCCCGAGGGCTGAGCGCATCGGGGTCTATGGTACCCAATGCCTTCATGGCGGGGTGCGGTTCGGCGGCTGCCACTTCCGGCGGCGGTGCAAACAGATCGACCTGGGCACGGGTCTCGTGCTGCTGGGCTTCCAGCGCGGTCAGGGCATGGCGGGCATGGTTGACCACGGCCGTGGGCACACCCGCCAGCCGCGCCACCGCAATACCGTAGCTCTTGCTGGCCGGGCCGGGCTCGATGTGGTGCATGAAGACGATATCGGCGCCCGACTCGACTGCGCTCACATGCACGTTGATGGCGCCGTGGTGCTGCGCCGGAAATTCGGTCAGCTCAAAGTAGTGCGTGGCAAACAGCGTGAAGGCCTGCGTCTTGTTGTGCAGATAGGCCGCAATGCCGCCAGCCAGTGCCAAGCCGTCGAAGGTCGAGGTGCCGCGGCCGATCTCGTCCATCAGCACCAGCGAATGCGGGGTGGCGGTGTGCAGGATTTGCGCCGCCTCGGTCATCTCCAGCATGAAGGTCGATTGCGCGTTGGCCACGTCGTCGGCTGCGCCGATGCGGGTGTGGATGGCGTCGATGGGCCCCAGCCGGCAGGCTTCGGCAGGCACATAGGAGCCCACGCTGGCGAGTAGCACGATCAGCGCCACCTGCCGCATGTAGGTCGACTTGCCGCCCATGTTGGGGCCGGTGATGACCTGCATGCGCTGCTTGCCGCTAATGCTGCAGTCGTTGGCGATGAAGCTGCCGCCGCCGGTCTCGGCCAGCCTTGCCTCCACCACCGGATGACGACCCGCGGTGATAGCGATACAGGGTTCCTTCACGAACACTGGCGCCGCCCACTGCAGCGTCAGCGAGCGCTCAGCCAGTGCGCACAGCGCGTCCAGCGACGCCAGCGCGCGCGCCAGCCGCGTGAGCGCCGGCACGTGGGCCTGCAGTTCATCGAGCAATTGCTCGTAAAGCCATTTCTCGCGGGCCAGGGCGCGCTCCTGTGCCGACAGCGCCTTGTCTTCAAAGGCCTTGAGCTCGGGCGTGATGTAGCGCTCGGCGTTCTTCAATGTCTGGCGGCGGCGGTAGTCGTCAGGCACCTTGTCGAGCTGCCCCTGCGTGACCTCGATGTAGAAGCCGTGCACCTTGTTGAACTGCACCCGCAGGTTGGCAATGCCGGTACGGGCTTTCTCGCGCACTTCAAGGTCGAGCAGAAAGCCGTCGCAGTTGGTCTGGATGGCGCGCAGTTCGTCCAGATCAGCGTCGCAGCCATGGTTGATGACGCCGCCGTCGCGGATCAGCGCGGCAGGTTCGTCCAGCACGTAGCGGCTGAGCAGCACAGCGCAACCTGTGGGTGGTTGCAGGTCGGAAAAAATGTGCGTCAACAGTGCTGGAAGATCGTTGCCGCCCGGCGTGAGCCCTCCGGTTTTTTGCAGAGTGTCGCGCAGCGCCACCAGCTCGCGCGGGCGCACCTGGCGCAGCGCAATGCGCGCAGTGATGCGTTCCACATCGCTGCAGCCCTTGAGCTGCTGGCGCAGTGTCTGCTGCAGGCCGCCGCGCAGGTGGGTGATGGCGTCCAGCCGCCCGGTGGCCTCGGTGCGGTCGCGCTGTGGGCTGAGCAGCCAGCTCTTGAGCGCGCGGCTGCCCATGCCGGTGGTGCAGGTATCCATCAGCGAAAACAGCGTGGGCGAGGTTTCACCACGCAGGGTGTGTGTGAGTTCCAGGTTGCGGCGGGTGCTGGGCGGCAGTTCGATCAGTTCGCCCGAACGCACCACCTTCAGGCCCTGGATGTGCGACAGCGCGCGGCCTTGCGTGTGCTCCGCATAGCCCAGCAGCGCAGAGGCGGCGGCATGGGCATCGCCCAGGCCCTCGGCATTCCATGACGACAGTGACGCGACCTTGAGCTGCTCCAGCAGGCGACGCGCACCCAGTGCGCCATCAAACTGCCAGGCGGGCCGGGCCGAGGTGGCGCAGCGCGCGGCCTTCAGGCGTTGCTCAAACGCCGGCGTGACATCGACGTTGTAGAGCAGCTCACTGGGCCCGATGCGGTCCAGCCAGGCCTCGAGTGCATCGGGCTCGCAGTGCGCGAGGTGAATGTCGCCCTGCGTCACGCTCAGCCAGGCCAGCCCACAGTTGTGACGTGCACCCTGGTGCACGGCGAGCAGGATGGATTCGGATTTGTCGTCCAGCAGTTCGGCGTCGAGCAGCGTGCCGGGCGTCACCACCCGCACCACCTTGCGCTCAACCGGCCCCTTGCTGGTGGCCACATCGCCGACCTGTTCGCAGATGGCAACCGACTCACCCAGCTTGATCAGCTTGGCAAGGTAGGACTCGAGTGCATGAAAGGGCACGCCGGCCATCACCACCGGCTCACCCGCCGACTGGCCGCGCCGCGTCAGCGTGATGTCGAGCAGGCGCGCGGCTTTTTCAGCGTCGCCATAGAAGACTTCATAGAAGTCGCCCATACGGTAGAACACCAGCGTGTCGGGGTAGTCCGCCTTGATGGCGAAGTACTGCGCCATCATGGGCGTGTGTGGGGAGGCTGCCGGCTTCACCATGTCCTTGGCGAGGTCCCTGGCTTTGCCCGAATTCTTGTCATCAGCCATGGATTGGTGGGGTATTTTTCTGGCCTGTCAGCGGTTGCGCCCTGCATTATCGATGGCAAGACGGATGCTTGAAATTCGCGGCCCGTGCGGGACCGGTCAATCCATCACCGGTTCATTACCGGTCTGATGTGATGCAGGCCAGAATGAAAAGCCAAAGCGAAGGCCAAAACCGGGCGGCTGCTGTACCCGGTGGATTACCCGGTGGATCGGCCGTCTTTCGATAGAGAGGACCGCCTTAGCGGCGCGCACGCCGCTTCATCCAGACGCGAAGGCGCCAGACCAGTTTGACCACCACATAGCCGACGGCGGCGCCGCCGACCGCAAACAGGCCCATGCCCAGCACGGTGGGCCAGCCAAACTCGGCCAGCCACGATGGTGCGCCCTCACTGACTCGCACGGAAGGGCCCACAAACAGTGAGCCAGCCTGATAGGCCAGCCAGAGCCAGAAGCCGATGGTGAACGGATTGGTCACCATGGTCATGGCCGCGGCTACCGGGATGTTGGCGCGCCACAAGCTGCAATGGGCCGCTGCCGCCAAGATTTGTGCGAACGGAATCACAAAGGCCCAGAAGATGCCCACGGCGACGCCACGAGCCACGGCCTCGTGCTGGAGCCGCCACAGCTGGGGATGAAGCAGCCGGTTCGCGACTGGCTTGAGCCACGGGTGTGCGGCCAGTGCGTCGCGATTGGGCATCGACTCGTTGAGCCGGGCCCGCCAATCCTTGGGTTGACCTGTCATGCCAGGCAGCCTTTCTGTTTCAAATCCATGCCGTATTGTCGCCCGCAGCGGAATACCAGAGTCAGGAAAAAGCTCAAAAATATTCTTATTTTTGCGAAGTTAAATGATAAATCAATCAGCATAAACATGGTGTTATTTGATTAAACTTGCGGCAACGCGTGCAGCACGCCTCGGGCTGCTGCACACATGCGCACCCCCCGCACGGCGGGTGACTGATTTCAAACTTGCAAGGCTGATCATGGAAACAATTGCTCCCCTTTGGCTTTGGGCCACCTTTATTGCGATCGTACTGGTATCGCTCTTCATTGACTTCGTGGTGCTCAGAAAACAGGGCGCACAGGGTGTTGGCGTGAAAGAGGCGCTGAACTGGTCGCTGGTCTGGATTGCGCTGAGCTTCCTGTTCAACGGCCTGTTCTGGTGGGCAGTGAGAGACACCACCGGCTCGGTCGAAATCGCCAATACCAAATCGCTGGAGTTCCTCACGGGCTACCTGATCGAGAAGTCGCTGGCGGTCGACAACATCTTCGTCTTCTTGCTGATCTTCACCTACTTTGCTGTCCCTCCGGAGTTTCAGAAACGGGTGCTGATGATCGGGATCATCGGTGCCATCGTCCTGCGTACCATCATGATTCTGGTGGGTGGCTGGCTTCTGGCCGAGTTCCACTGGATCCTGTACGTCTTCGGTGGATTCCTGATTCTGACGGGTGTGAAGATGTGGCTGGCTGCCGGCCAGGAGCCCGACCTGAATGACAACCCGGCCCTGAAGCTGCTGCGCAAGGTGTTGCCGGTGAGCAAGGACTACGACGGCGAGAAGTTCTGGACGGTTGAAAACGGCAAGAAAATCGCTACCCCGCTGTTTATGGTGATCTGCCTGATCGCGCTCACCGATGTGATCTTCGCAGTCGACTCCATCCCTGCCATTTTCGCCATCACCAGCGACCCGTTCATTGTGCTGACCAGCAATGTGTTTGCCATCCTGGGCTTGCGGGCCATGTACTTCCTGCTGGCTGCGGTCGCCGAGAAGTTCCACCTGCTCAACTACGGCCTGGCCGTCATTCTGGTGTTCATCGGTACCAAGATGTGCCTGATCGATGTGTACAAGATTCCAGTGGGCGTGTCGCTGGGCGTGGTGGTGGGCATTCTGGCGGCAACCATGTGGCTGAGCGTCCGCAGCGCAAAACCCCAGCCTGGAGCCGAGGTCACTGCCGCGTCCAAAGACCCAGTTCAGTGACGCAGCGCCTGACTGGCCTCTCAGAGCGCTGGTTGCAGAAGGCGCTGCACCAGCGGATGGAGCACTTTCTTTTCGGTGCCAATCGCAAAGAAGAACTCTGTCACCCCAGGGCAGGAGCCCAGCCGCTGCACCGCGTAGTGGGCCAGCAGATCGTCATGCACCCACTCTGCCGCCGGAAACAGGCCCATGCCGCTGGCGCCAAAGGTCTTGAGCAGAGCGCTGTCTTCAAACTCGCCCACGATGCGCGGCCGGATGGCATGCTGCTCGAACCAGTGGTCGATGCGCGTGCGCACGGCCGTCTGCGCGGTGGGCAACAGCAGTGGCATCCTGGAAAGGCTGTGGGGGAAATCTTCCGCGGCGGCCTTGACCATGTCGGCGGTGCCGTACCAGGCAATGTTGGATGAGCCCATGCGATGGCTGTAGAGCTTGATGTTCGGGTTGGCTGGCGCAGGGCGGTCGGACAGCACGAGGTCCAACCGGTGCAGGGCCAGATCGCCCAGCAGGTCGTCGAACTCCCCCTCATGGCACAACAGGCGCAGGTGCTGTTCGGTCACGACAGGCTGCATCAGGCGGCGCACCACCAGCTTGGGAAGGCCATCTGAGATGCCGACCGCCAGGCGCACGGCCGGCGTGCTTTCTGCATCGCGAACCAGACCCGGAAGCTTTTCGCCCAACTGGAAAATCAGGTCGGCCTGCTGCAAGGCGACCAGCCCTGCATCGGTCAGGGCCAGCCCGCGACCGGCCGGTTTGAGCAGTGAATGGCCTAGGGAGCGTTCCAGCTCACGCACCTGGGCGCTGACGGTCTGGACGGCCATGTCCAGCTTGTCGGCCGCGCGCGAGATGCCGCCTTCTTTGGCCACAACCCAGAAATAGTAGAGATGCTTGTAGTTGAAGGGCGTGCTCATGATCAGATACTTTGGGTCAGGTTTTCTGTGACTGCATTGAGCAAATTATCTGTTTTTCCGGAGGTGGTCTTTTTTCCGGATCCTGCATCGTCGTGCGGGCCGTGAGGTCGACAAGCCTTCGCGGCCGATGCGTCACTGATGACAACAGCCAATGAACTTAGTGCCCCTCAAGCACTCAACAAGAAGTACTTCGCAACACATCTCAAGGAGGTTTTCATGAAATGTCCCACCTGTCCCGACACCACCCTGACGATGAGTGAGCGGCAAGGCGTCGAAATTGATTACTGCCCCAGTTGCCGCGGTATCTGGCTTGACAGAGGCGAGCTGGACAAATTGCTGGAGCGGGCGACTTCCGCAGCTGCTGCGCCTGCCGCACAGGCACCTGCAGCGGCACAGGCGCCTGCGGGCTCCATGGCCCCCCGAGGCCGGCACCCTGACTTCGAGGATTCGGATTACCGCAGTGGGCAGCGTTACTACCAGAGTCGCAAGCGCTCCTGGCTGCACGACATCTTTGATTGAAGCGCGCCTGGTGTCATCCGTCGCGATGACAGTTCACATAACTGTTCGCGGCGACTGTGCACCGCTGGTGCCCGGCAGGAGGTCAGAACGGCGCGTCGGGCAGCGGTGTTTCCGGTGCGTTGGGCGACTCTGGTGAGTCAGCCTTCACACGGCGCGACTTCAATGTTGCTTTAGCTTGCGGTGCGGATTCGGCATCGGCGGCAGGCGCGTTGTGGCTGTCCTGCACGGCCTGCCGCACCACGGCCTTGTCGCCAGCGCCGGCAAACTTGCTGTACTTGCCCAGACTGGCGACCATCTGGCCGTAAATGCGCGGGTTGGCGGCCAGGCACTCGCCGTGGTCCATGAAGTCGGCTTCGCCAGTGAAGTTGCCGATCAGGCCACCGGCTTCGGTGACCAGCAGTGAACCTGCAGCCACGTCCCACGGCTTGAGGCCGCTTTCAAAAAAGCCGTCGCTGTAGCCTGCGGCCACGTAGGCCAGATCGAGTGCTGCCGCGCCCGGTCGGCGCACGCCGGCGCACTGGCTCATCACTTCGCCCAGCATGTTCAGGTAGGTCTTGAGTTTGTCGCCGGGCCGGTAGGGAAAGCCGGTGGAGATCAGGCATTCCTGCAGGCGTGTGCGCTTGGCCACGCGGATGCGGCGGTCGTTCAGGTAGGCGCCGCGCCCTTTGGTGGCGCAGAAGATGTCGTTGCGGGTGGGGTCGTACACCACGGCCTGTTCGATCTTGCCCTTCACGCTCAGCGCGATGCTGACGCAATAGACAGGGAAGCCGTGGATGAAGTTGGTGGTGCCGTCCAGCGGGTCGATGATCCAAACGAAGTCGGAATCCTTCGCGCCGTGCTCGCTGCCGGATTCTTCGGCCAGGATGCCGTGGCCGGGGTAGGCGGTGAGCAGCGTTTCGATGATGGCGGCCTCAGCGGCTTGGTCGATCTCAGTGACGAAATCGTTGGTCTGCTTGACCGAGATGCGGACCGACTCCACATCCAGCGCGGCGCGGTTGATGATGGCGCCGGCGGCGCGCGCAGCCTTGATGGCCACGTTGAGCATGGGGTGGAGATTGCTGGACATAAAAGATAAGAAAGAGCGGGCAGAGCTGCGTGGCCGCTCAATAGCGGGGCAGGACGGTGTCAAGCGACAATAACGCCATTTTACCGGCTCCGCGCTGCCTGCCGCCCACGCAGTCGCTCAGGCCATCAATCCCGCATGAAAACCCGTTTTGTCCTGATCCACACCAGCCACGCCGGCAATGTGGGCGCCACCGCCCGCGCCATTAAAACCATGGGCTTTGACGATCTGGTGCTGGTGGCGCCGCGCTGGGCCAATGTGCTCAACCGGGAAGAAACCATCCAGCGAGCCAGCGGCGCACTCGATGTGCTGAAAAACGCCCGCATCGTGCCCACGCTGGATGAGGCGCTGGACGGCATGACGCATCTTTGCGCCACCGCGATGACGCCGCGTGATTTTGGTCCCCCAACCCGCGCGCCGCGGGATCACTTCGCGCAGCTGCTGTCAGCGCCTGAAGGGCCAGACGCGGTTGCGCGGCCGGAGTCTGTGGCTTTCCTGTTTGGCTCCGAGCGGTTCGGCATGCAGAACGAAGATGTCTACCGCTGCCATGTGGCGCTCAGCATCCCGACCGATCCGGTTTTTGGTTCGCTCAATCTGGCGGCGGCTGTGCAGCTGATTGCCTATGACTGGCGGCAGGCGCTGGGCGGGTTTGCGGTGCAGTCGGCGACCGCACCACCCGCGCACGCCGATGCGGCTGCGGTGGCGGCCATGCTGCGCCACTGGGAAGAGGCGCTGGTCGCAGTGGATTTTCTGGACCCTGCTGCCCCCAAGAAACTGATGCCACGCTTGAACCAGTTGTTCAACCGCGCCAGCCTGAGCCCGGAGGAGATTCACATCCTGCGGGGCGTGGCCAAGGCCATGCTGCAGAAAGCGGCTGCTGCCGAGCCACCCAAAGCGTGACGGACTGCCGGACACTGCCAGCCGGTAGTGTCAAAGCATTGCCAACTCAAAACATCAACGGGTTGTCAGGCAGCGCAGGTGCAGCGGGACGCGCCGGCGCGCCAGCAGGCGTCATGCCCAGTTCTTCTTCCAGCTTGAGGTTGACCTGCGCCATCAACCGCAGCTTGCGGTTGCTGGCACGCAGACGGCGTGAGGTGCGTTGCAGCAGCGTCACCAGCAGCTTGCAGGCGGCCGCTGGCTCGTGGGCGATGAGTTGGGTCAGGGCGTCCTTGTCGAGCACCGCGACATCCATGTCGGTCGAGGCGGTGACGGTGGCTGAACGCATCTCGCCGTCCAGCAGCCCCATCTCGCCGATGATCTGGCCTGCCGACACCATGCCGAACACCAGCGCATCGGCTCGCTTGAGGCCTTCACTGTGCACCACGCCTTCGCCGCGCAGCACCAGCAGCATGTAGTTGCTGTTCGACGCTCCTTCCTGAACCAGCACCGCGTCCCGTTTGACCGAGACGGTGTGCATGCGCCGCACGATGATGAGGGCCTCTTCCAGCCCCAACTCGGCCAGGCCGTTGTGCGAAACCAGCAGCCTGGCGACATCCGTGTGGCTCCATTTCGCCTGGTCAGTGGAACGGGCATCCATCGTGGTTTCCTTTGGTGAGAATTCTGAAATCGGCAATTCCTTCGTTATAGCCCAAAAGAATGGCCGCGAATGGGCACAGCTGTCAGTTCTGTCTGACTTTCATGAGTGTCAATAGGGCGGTGATCCGGGCGTCGGCAGAACACGCCTCGTGCCGGTAGACTCTGCGCATGTTTTCCCGACTCCGCTCCGACATCCAATGCATTCTTGACCGGGACCCGGCCGCGCGCACGGCATGGGAAGTGCTGACCTGCTACCCCGGCCTGCATGCGGTGGTGCTGCACCGCCGCGCCCACTGGTGCTGGAACCATGGCTTCAAGTGGCTCGGACGCTTCATCTCGCATCTCACGCGCGGGCTGACGGGCATTGAAATCCACCCGGGCGCGAAGATTGGTGAGCGGGTGTTTTTCGACCACGCGATGGGTGTGGTGGTCGGCGAAACCGCCGAGATCGGCGACGGCTGCACGATTTACCAGGGTGTGACGCTGGGCGGCACCTCTCTCTACAAGGGCGCCAAGCGCCATCCGACGCTGGGCCGCGATGTGGTAGTGGGCGCAGGCGCGCAGGTGCTGGGCGGCTTCACCGTCGGCGATGGTGCGCGTGTGGGGTCAAACGCGGTGGTGGTCAAGCCGGTACCGGCAGGCGCCACGGCGGTGGGCAATCCGGCGCGCATCATCCAGGCCGATGCTGACGTGAAGCGCGAAGAGGCGGCCAGCCAGATGGGTTTTTCGGCCTACGGCATCACCCAGAACGACGATCCGTTGTCGCAGGCCATGCGTGGCCTGATTGACAACGCGGCCGGGCAGGAACACCAGATTTCGCTGCTCTGGCAGGCGATTGAAAAGCTCTCCAGCCAGCAGGCCCACAGCACCAAAGATTGCGTGCCCACCGATGCCGCGCTGAAAGAGACCTTCCAGGCAGACAAACTGAATCAGCTGGTGGGTAAATAGCAGGCCGTGGGCACCTCAATTTGGGTGCCCGGCCGTCGCAGCGTCAACGCTTAAGCGCGGCTTCGAGAAACGCAGCGACTTGTAAGCACATCGCATCGGTGCGCACGCCGGTGATGACCTGCAATCCCATCGGCAAACCGTTCACGCCCACTGCCCCGGGCACGTTGATGCAGGGCACGCCCAGCAGTGTCCAGGCCCGGTTGAAGCTGGATGCCCCCGTGCTGCCATAGCCGGCCGGTGCTTCGTCAGGCGCGCTGGGTGTCATCACGGCATCCCACGGCGCCATCCATGCCAGCAGATCGTGACGCGCCTGGGTGGCCAGTTGATGAGCGGCCTCATAGGCCTGTGGAGTGATGTCGCGTGCAGCCAGCAAGTAGTTGCGCAGGATGGGTGACAAGGCCTCGGCGTGTTCGTCCATCTCACGCGAGAGCGCGCGCCAGACCTCGTAACCCTGAATCACGTCCTGGGCCTCGAAAACGTCCCGCATCCAGCCGGGCAGCGTGATGCGCTGGACCGTTGCGCCGGCTGCTTCCAGTGCGCGGCAACCGTGGTCCAGTGCCTTGCGTGCGCTGGGTGTGACTTCGCCCCACGGGTAGGCATCCGGCACGCCGATCACCCAGGGCCTAATGCGGGGTGCGGCGCCATCCAGCTGCAGTGCGTGGCCGCTCACGGCGTCGGCAAACCAGGCGACATCGTCCACGCTGTTGGCGAACAGGCCCACGGTGTCGAGCGACCATGAAAAGCATTTGAAGCCCGGCGTGGGCAACAGGCCGAAGCTGGGCTTGAACCCCACCACGCCGCAGTAAGACGCGGGGCGCACGACGGAGCCGCCCGTCTGTGTGCCAATAGCCAGTGGCACCAGACCTGCCGCCACTGCTGCGGCCGAGCCGGCCGACGAACCACCGGGCGTGTGACCCGGTGCGCGGGGGTTGTGGGTGGTTGTCGGGTTTAGAAAGGCGAACTCGGTGGTGGTGGTCTTGCCAATGACGAGACCACCCGCACGGCGGATGGCACTGACCATGGCGGCATCGCTGCGTGCCGGGCCGGTGTACAACGCCGAGCCATAGACAGTGGGCAGATCGCGGGTGTCGAAGATGTCCTTGACGCCAACCGCCACGCCCTGCAGCGGTCCAATGCCAGTGGCTCGCATGGCTTCCAGTTGCCGGAGCGCTGCGGGCAACTCGAGTACCGCGGTGAACGCGCCTACGCTGGCCTGGCTGGCCTGAACGCGGCCCAGCGTCTGCTGAATTTCGTCGCTGGCCTGCAGGCTGCCTTCGGCAATGCGGGCCGCGGTGGTTCTGGCGGAGTTTGCGCCGGTGGTCATGCGGGAAAGGTGCGAATCGCGGTCTTGGGCCGGAAGGCCTTGCACACGGCCGCGTCGGTTTCAAGGTAGGGGCCACCGATCAGGTCGATGCAATACGGCACGGCGGCGAAGATGCCGGGCACGATGGATTCGCCAGACTCGTTCTTCAGGCCTTCCAGCGTTTCTGCAATCGACTTCGGCTGGCCGGGCAGGTTGAGGATCAGGCTCTTGTCCCGGATCACCGCGCACTGGCGCGAAAGAATCGCGGTGGGCACAAACTTCAGGCTGATCTGGCGCATCTGCTCGCCGAAGCCGGGCATTTCCTTGTGGGCCACAGCCAGCGTGGCTTCGGGCGTTACGTCGCGTAAGGCGGGGCCCGTGCCGCCGGTGGTGAGCACCAGCGAACAACCCGCGTCGACCAGCTCGATCAGTGTGGCGCTGATGCGCGCCTGTTCGTCGGGAATCAGGCGTTCTTCAAAGGTGAGCGGATTGCGCAAGGCGCGGGTCAACCATTCCTTGAGGGCGGGCAGGCCTTTGTCCACATACACACCGGTAGAGGCGCGGTCGCTTACCGAGACGATGCCGATCCTGACGGCATCAAACGGGTTGTTGTTCATCGTTGCAGTCATGCCGGGTCTGTCGGCTCTGTCGGTTCGTGGGTGTCGGTGTCCTGCATGGCGTGGCGGACCAGCTGGAAGATTTCGCGGTAGGACTTGCCGTGGCGCGGTGCTTCACCCGGCTTCTCGGGCTTGGCATCCTTGCGGGCCTGCCGGATCAGCGCGCGCAGCTGCTGCGAATCGGTGTCAGGGTGTTCTGCAAGCCAGGCACTAAGAGCGTCGTCGTCAGCAATCAGTCTGTCGCGCCACTGCTCGGCCAGGTGCAGAGCCAACGTGAGCTCTGCCGAGCCATTGAGCTGTTCGTTGATGGCCTCGCGGATCGGCTCCGGGTCGAGCGGGCGCATCAGCTTGCCGATGTACTGCATCTGGCGGCGTTTGCCTTCAAAGTTGGTGATGCGTTTCGCGTCGGCAATCGCGTCGCGCAGTTTTTCAGGCAGATCGAGGCGCGCCATCAGGTCGGCGCGCAGGGTCAGCAGCGCCTCACCGAGTGCCTGCTTTTCGTCAGCCTCGGCCTTGAGCTGGGTCTTGCTGGGCGGGCCCACCGGCTCCAGTGCGATCTCCTCGGGCTTGATGAATCGGCCGTTGGACCAATAGCCCTTGATGGCCTTGGGAATCGCCTTCGTGGTTTTGTTGTTCATGTCAGTCAGTATCATAGCTACCCATATGACCTCCAAAGCGACATCCCCAGAGACATCCCGCGTTTCCCCGCGTTCGGCCAGCACCTCACACGCCGCACCACGGACCGTGTCACGCCAGCCGGAGTCCGGCTTCAGCTACCACCGCGATTTCTTTGAGGACTTGGTTGACACCGCGCTCAACCACGCGAAAAAGCTCGGCGCCACCGATGCGGCCGCTGAAGCGTCTGAGGGCTGCGGCCTGTCGGTGAGCGTACGCAAGGGCGAACTGGAGAACGTCGAGCGCAACCGCGACAAGTCGCTGGGCATCACCGTGTACATCGGCAAGAAGCGCGGCAACGCGGCCACCAGTGATTTTTCTACCGCGGCCATCGAGCAGACCGTCAAGGCTGCTTACGACATCGCCCGCTTCACGGCAGAGGACGAAACCTCCGGCCTGCCCGACGACCGCGACATCGCCCGCCAGCACCCGGCGCTGGACCTGTTTCACCCCTGGGCCATCACCTCGGAAGAAGCCGCGCAACTGGCGCTGCAATGCGAGTCGGCAGCCCTCGGGACCAGCCGCCTGATCACCAACAGCGAAGGTGCGGGTGTATCTGCCCAGCAAAGCCATTTCTTCAGTGCCCACACCAAGGGCTTTCGCGGCGGTTATGCCAGCTCGCGCCACAGCATTTCGGTGGCGCCGATTGCCGGCAAGGGCGACCAGATGCAGCGGGACGCCTGGTACAGCTCCATGCGCGATGCGACCGAGCTGGCGCGGCCCGAAGCCGTGGGCCGTTATGCGGCCGAGCGCGCATTGGCCCGGCTCAAGAGCCGCAAGATTCCCACGACGGAATGCCCGGTGCTGTTCGAATCGCCACTGGCCGCTGGCCTGCTGGGCGGCTTTGTGCAGGCGGTGAGTGGTGGGGCGCTGTATCGCAAAAGCACCTTTTTGCTCAACAGCCTGGGCAAGCCGGCGTTTCCGAAGCACATCGACATCGTGGAAGATCCGCACCTGCGCAAAGGCAAGGGCAGTGCGCCGTTTGACGAAGAGGGCGTGAAAACCCAGGCGCGCAAGGTGGTGGACGCTGGCCGCGTGGCGGGCTACTTCCTCAGCACCTATTCAGCCCGCAAGCTGGGCATGCGTACCACTGGCAATGCCGGCGGCTCCCACAACCTCACGCTGACCAGCCGGCACACCCGCGCAGGTGACGACCTCGAAGCCATGCTGCGCAAGCTGGGGCGGGGTCTGTTTGTCACCGAGCTGATGGGGCAGGGCGTGAACTACGTGACCGGCGACTACTCACGCGGGGCCTCGGGCTTTTGGGTTGAGAACGGCCGCATCGCTTTTCCGGTGGAAGAGATCACGATCGCCGGCAACCTCAAGGACATGCTGATGGGCATTGAGGCTGTGGGTGCTGATGCCTACAACTATGGCGCGAAGACGGTGGGGTCCATCCTGGTCAACCGGATGAAGGTGGCGGGGTCGTAACGCGGTCCCCCACGGTCGTTCGCTTCGCGTAACTCCCCGCCCTCGAGGGCGGCTGTCGGCCTGTGGCCCGGCAAAGCCGGTTCCACGGCTCCGCTGGTGAAGACAAGCCTTCTCTGACCGCTCCTCTGGTTTCGCCGCTTGGGATTTTGTTTTCTTTAGCCTGCGAGGGCCGCTTTGACGGCAGCAGACACCTGCCCCATGTCGGCCTTGCCTGCGAGCTTGGCCTTGACGGCGCCCATCACCTTGCCCATGTCGCCTGGGCCAGTGGCGCCGACTTCGGCCACGATGGCCTTGACGGCGGCGGTGACTTCTTCGGCGCTCAGGCGTGCTGGCAGATAGGCCTGCAGCACCAGCAACTCGGCCGCTTCCTTGTCGGCCAGGTCCTTGCGTTCGGCTTTCTGGAAGGCTTCGAGCGAGTCCTTGCGCTGCTTGATCAGCTTGTCGACGATGGCGACGACGGCCGCATCGTCCAGCACCACGCGTTCATCAACCTCTTTTTGCTTCAGGGCGGCGAGCAGCAGGCGGATGGTGCCCAGGCGTTCCGAGTCCTTGGCGCGCATGGCGGTTTTCATGTCTTCGGTGATCTGGTCTTTGAGGGACATTTCGTGCTCCTGAGGCGGCGATAGGTATGAAAAAAGAGGGCCTGAAAAATGAAAAAGCCCGCAGAGCGTCCTCGTGCGGGCTTTTTGTTGCCGTGAGGCAGGACTGAAGATCAGTACAGCTTCTTGGGCAACTGCATCGAGCGGATACGCTTGTAGTTGCGCTTGACGGCGGCTGCCTTCTTGCGCTTGCGCTCGGCGGTCGGCTTCTCATAGAACTCGCGCGCGCGCAGGTCGGTCAGCAGGCCGAGTTTTTCGATGGTGCGCTTGAAGCGGCGCAGAGCCACATCAAATGGCTCGTTGTCTTTTACACGAATGGTGGTCATTGATGAATTGATCCAAATGGGTGCGCCGTTGATGATCTGATCAGGATCAGGCCAGGCGCGGGTTTGCTAGCAAAGCCTGAGATTATAGCACCCCCCACGGTCGCTCACTGCGTGTAGCTCCCTGCCCCCCGAGGGGGCCGTCCGCCTGTGGACCGGCTAAGCCGGTTCCACGGCTCCGCTGGTGAAGACAAGCTCTCGTTGCTCCCCCCGCGTAACTCTCCCTACGGAGACGGAACGGGCTATACGCAGTGAGCTTGGACGGGGGTGGTGGTCAGCGCTTCAGCGCAGGCGTGTGCACTTGCCCACGCCCACTGGAAGTTGTAACCGCCCAGCCAGCCGGTCACATCGACCACTTCACCGATGAAATAGAGCCCTTTTTGCTTTGATTCCATGGTCTGGGACGACAAATCGCGGGTGTCGACTCCGCCCACGGTGACTTCGGCCTTGCGGTAACCCTCGGAGCCGTTGGGCAGCAGTGCCCAGTCGGCCAGTTGCCCCGCCAGGCTTTCCAGGGATTTGTCGGTGGCGTCGCAGATCGGGCGTTGCAGGGCCGGGTTTTGTGCTGTCCAGGTCTCGGCCAGCCGGCTGGGCACCAGGGCGGCCAGCTCGTTGGCGATCAGCTTTTTGGAGGTGGCTTTGGCGCGAAGCAGCAGGGTGGGCAGGTCGACCCCGGGCGCCAGATTGATGTGGATGGGCTGGCCTTCCTGCCAGAAGCTGGAAATCTGCAGCACCGCCGGCCCGCTCAGGCCTCGGTGGGTGAAGAGCAGGTCTTCCGCGAACACCACCGCCTTCTTGCGCTGTTTGGGGGTAGCATCTGGCGGGCAGGTGTCGATCAGCACCGGGAGCGCCAGCCCGGCCAGTTGGGCGTAAGGCAGCCAGGCTTCGGCGTCGAAGGTGAGCGGCACCAGCGCAGGGCGGGGTGTGACCATGCGCAGCCCGAACTGCCGGGCGATGCGGTACCCGAAATCGGTGGCGCCAATCTTGGGAATCGACAGGCCGCCGGTGGCGATCACCAGCTGGGGTGTGCTGATGAGGCCGCGGTCGCTGTCGATGTGATAGTTCGGCACGTCGGCATCGCCCGTGCTGGAGATGCCCCGCACCTGGCAAGGCTGCCAGCGCGTGACCCCTCCCGCATCGCACTCGGCCAGCAGCAAGTTGATGATGTCCTCGGCCGAGCGGTCACAAAACAGCTGCCCCTTGTGCTTTTCATGGAAAGGCACCTGGTGGCGCTGCAGCAGCCCGATGAAGTCCTGCGGTGTGTAGCGCGACAGGGCCGAGCGACAAAAGTGCGGGTTCTCGCTGAGAAAGTTGGCGGGCGTGGTGCCGATATTGGTGAAGTTGCAGCGCCCGCCACCCGAAATGCGGATTTTCTCGGCCACCTTCGCGCTATGGTCGAGCAGCAGCACCTTCAGCCCGCGCTGACCCGCCTGCGCGGCACAAAAAAGGCCGGCCGCACCAGCGCCGATGACCACGGCATCGAAGTGATGGGTCAAGCACGGCTCCAGTGTGGTCCGATAGCCATTTCGCGGTGCTGTTCAGCAGGGAGTGGGGTGTCCGCGAAAAGCGTCATGGCGGGTGTTTCTTCGGCGTAGCAAAGCCGAAAGTGTAGCCCCGCGTTGGATGTCGGCCCCGTGGAAGGCTTGCCCGGATTCAGGCGACCCGTGCGTTCTTTGAGGCGTCAGGATGTGCTGCAGCCAGTGCCACGCCACTGATCACATCACCCACCACAATCACCGATGGACTGGCAAGGCCTGCCTGTGTGATGGCACTTGCCAGTTCACCCAGTGTGGTGGTGATGTGGCGCTGCGATGGAAGCGATGCGCTCTGGACCACCGCCACCGGGGTGGTGGCTGGCAGCCCGGTCAGCAGTTCGGACTGAATGCGCTCTGCACCGCTCACGCCCATGTAGATCACCAGCGTCAACCGGGCGCTGTGCGCCGTGGCCGCCAGCGCGCGCCAGTCCGTGCCTTCGTCGCCGGGTTTGGCATGACCGGTGACGAAGACCACGCCGTGGGCGTGTTCACGGTGGGTGAGTGGCACGCCGAGCGACGTGACTGCCGCCAGCCCGGAGGTGATGCCGTTGATGACTTCCACCGCAATGCCTGCAGCGCGCAGGTGTTCGACTTCTTCGCCGCCCCGGCCAAAGATGAACGGGTCGCCTCCCTTGAGGCGCACCACCGATTCGCCCTCGAGGGCGGCCATCAGCATGAGTTTTTCAATGAAGGCCTGCGGCGTGGACTTGCAGCCGCCGCGCTTGCCCACGTGCACGATACGCGCGCCGGCCGGTGCGAAGGCCACGATCTCGTCGCTCACCAGATCATCGACCAGCAGCACCGAGGCGCTCTGGATTGCCTTGAGCGCCTTGAGTGTGAGCAGTTCCGGGTCGCCGGGACCTGCACCGACGAGAGTGACTTTTCCGTGGTTCATGATGCGATTGTGATTTGCGAAACCAGTTGCAAGATGTGTTCCACCTGCCTGGCAATCGGGGCCGGTACGGGCTGCTTGCCGGCCAGCACGTCCTGAATGTAAGCCGCTGTGACAGCCGCGTCCACCGTGCGGGGCAGGTCGGGCAGCGATGCGAGTGTGCCGGACTGTGTCTCTTGCAACAGGGTGCGTTGGCCGGTCAGAAAACCGTCCATTTGCGGCATGCGGCGCGCATCGGCCACCACCTCGCCTTCGGTGCCGCGCAGCAGCAGGGCATCTGCACCGATTTGTTCGAAGGTATGTGCCATCGACACCGCATATTCCGGGTGGGTGTAGCTGCTGACGATCAGGCTGCGGCCCGCGCAGGGGTTCATGATCTTCACCAGGCTGTGCGCCGGGTTGCGCAGACCGACTGCGCGGCGCACGTCCAGCAGGCGTTTGAGCGCGGGCAGCAGCACCTCGGTGGGGACAAACTGCACTGTGCCAGGCGCAATGGGCTGCACTGTGGTTTGTGCCGGAATGCCCAGTACCAGCAGCACCTCGGAGGCAAACACCCGTGTCGATTCGGTGGGTGTGCCGTGCACCAGCACTGGCATGCCTTCACGTGCCAGCAGCAGGGCCAGCAGCGGTGTCAGCACAGGCAGTTTGCGCGCACCGTTGTAGCTGGGCAGCACCACGACAGGCTTATCGCCAGTTGGCACTTTCCGAAGGCGCTGATGGATGGCATCCAGAAAGCCAGCCATTTCCTGCGGCGTCTCGCCCTTGATGCGCATCGCCAGGCAAAAGCCGCCCACTTCGAGATCGGTGACCTGGCCGTCCAGCACCTGGCCCAGCAGGTCTGCTGCCTGCTCGCGCGACAGCGCCCGCGCGCCGTCTTTGCCTCGGCCAATTTCCTTGATGTATTGACTAATCCCCATAAAGAGATTATCGGCCCCCACGCTTCCCCACTTCGTGTGGGTCGCTGCCCCCCGAGGGGGCCGTCCGCCTGTGGCCCGGCGAAGCCGGTTCCACGGCTCCGCTGGTGAAGACAAGATTCGTGGATGCCGCATAACATCCGTTCGCACTGAGGTATCGAAGGGCATTTTCAAAGCAGGGGCCTGGCTAAGCCTCACGCCAGTTGCTTGATCGGAATCACCGTCCGCTCAGGCGTACCTGCCGTCTGACTGGATGCGCTGTGTGCGGAGCGGATGCGGCGCTTGAGTTCGGGCACGCAGGAGCCGCAATTGGTGCCGCACTTCAATGCGTCTTGCAGTGAGGCGAGGCGTTCTTCGTCGGTGCCGAGATAGCCTGCACCACCTGCGCCTGCGCTGAGCGTTGCCAGGTGGGTGTCGATGGCGGTGTCGCTGACGTTGAAGCAGGTACACACCAGCTTGCCGCGCTCTTTCATGGAGTCGGTCACCGCTGCGGGTGGCTTGGCGCCGGGCAGCAGCAGCAGGCGGCCGTAGGTCTGGGCGGGCAGCTCGTCCTGCAATAGCGTTTTGATCCAGGCCTGTGCGCTGGTGTCGCCGGCGAGCACAAAGCCGGCCAGCCGGGCTTGGTCGCTCTGGTCTTTGTCGCGCACCAGGCGCACGGTGCGGCGCTGGCCTTTCTTGTGGTCGACGTAACGCAGCGCGTCGGTGCCGTCCAGACCCAGGACCTTCTCAAGCGACTGCAGCAGTGCATCGTCAGGCGCATCGTGGGCAGCTGCGCGGAACAGCACGCCGGTGCGTTCCAGATGGTGATCGTTCAATGCGGTGTTGCTGGAAAACGGTACGCAGCTGGTGAAAGGGAAAGCAGTCATCAGCGACTTGAGCTGCTCGCGCGCGGCGAGGGCGTCGCTGCCGGGCAGCCAAGCCATGGCCGTCAAGGTCCAGGGCAGCTCGGCCTTGAGGATTTTCACCGCCGCATGTTTGAGTTCGGGCTGCTTGGAGGTCGGGCAGTAGGCTGAGGTGGTGATGGCGTTCACCCCTGCCAGTGGCAGCCCGGTGCTGGACTGCCCGCCGAGGTATTCCGCACCCCAGTGCATCGCAATAAAGGCCTGACTGGCTGCGACCTCGGGCGATGACTGCACCGGTACCACGATGGAGCCGCGCTTGGACGTGACGTGCACCAGATCACCATCTTTGAGCAGGCGGCGCGCCATGTCCTGGGCGTTCATCTGCACCGAAGGCTCGGGCACGTGACCGAACAGGCGGCCCAGTGTGCCGGTGCGGCTCATGCCGTGCCACTGATCGCGCAGGCGCCCAGTGGTGAGCGAGAAAGGGAAACGCGATTCGCGGGGTTCGGCCACCGGCTTGTAGACCGTGTTCGCAAAGCGGGCCTTGCCGTCGGCCGTCGGGAACACGCCGTCTTCGTAGAGACGGACTTTGCCAGCCGCGTCGCCGGATTTCATCGGCCACTGCAACGGCGCCTGCTCCAGCAGGGCGTAGCTCATGCCGGTGATGTCGAGGTCGCGCCCGCGCGTCGATTCGCGGTGCTCGTTCCAGATCGCCTCGACGCCAGCGGCTTCGTCTGCAATCGCATAGGGGAACAGAGTTGTGCCCGATGTGCTGCGAGTGGGCAATTGCTTTTCCAGCCGCCGGGCAAAGTCCACCGCAATCGCCCAGTCGTGGCGTGTGGCACCGGGCGCGGCGACAGCAGGGCGAACACGGCTGATGCGGCGTTCGCTGTTGGTCACGGTGCCGGTCTTTTCGCCCCAGGTGGTGGCGGGCAGAAGCAGGTCGGCGTAATCGCAGCTTGACGTGGTGGCGAAGGCCTCCTGCACGATGACCAGTTCGGCGCGCTCCATCGCGCAGCGCACGGTGGTCTGGTCGGGCATCGATTGCGCCGGGTTGGTGCAGGCAATCCACAGGGCCTTGATCTCGCCATCGGCCGCGGCCTGGAACATTTCCACCGCGGTTTTGCCTGGCTTTTCCGGCACCGAGTCGATCCCCCACAGCGCAGCGATTTCTGCGCGATGGTCGGGATTGGCCAGATCGCGGTGTGCGCTCAGCAGGTTGGCCAGGCCACCGACCTCGCGGCCACCCATCGCGTTGGGCTGACCGGTGAGCGAGAACGGACCTGCGCCGGGTTTGCCAATCTGCGCGGTGGCCAGGTGCAGGTTGATCAACGCCGCGTTCTTGGCGGTGCCGCTGCTCGACTGGTTCAGGCCCTGACAGTACAGGCTGAGCGTGGCCTTGGAGGTGGCGAACATTTTCGCAGCGGCAAACAGGTCGTCTTTTTTGATACCGCAGGTCTCGGCCACCAGGTCGGGCGTGTAGTCGCGCACCGTGGCTTTGAGCGCATCAAAGCCGGTGGTGTGGGCGGCGATGTATGCGTTGTCGGTCCAGCCTTCCCACAGCATGATGTGTAGCAGGCCGTTGAAGAGCGACACATCGGTGCCAGGCTGGATGGGCAGGTACAGGTCGGCAATCTCGGCCGTATCGGTGCGGCGCGGATCGCAGAAGATGATCTGCAGCGCCGGGTTGGCGGCCTTGGCGTCTTCAATGCGACGGAACAGCACCGGATGGGCATAGGCGGTGTTGCTGCCGACGATGAAGATGCATTGCGCATGGTTCACGTCGTCATAGCAGCTTGGTGGTGCGTCGGCGCCCAGCGTCTGTTTGTAGCCGGCCACCGCGCTGCTCATGCACAGGCGCGAGTTGGTGTCGACGTTGTTGGTGCCGATCAGCCCCTTCGCGAGCTTGTTGAAGACGTAATAGTCTTCGGTCAGCAACTGGCCGGAGATATAGAAACCCACCGCGTCAGGGCCATGCTCCGTGATGATGCTGGCAAAGCGTTCGCTGGCAAAGCCGAGCGCATGGTCCCAGGTGACCGGCTGTGGCGCCTGGTGACGATTCATCCGCTGCATGGGCTGCAGCAATCGGGTGTGGCGAGTCACCTCGGCCGAGGCCGTGAGCGCCAGCGTCGAGCCCTTGGTGCACAGCCGGCCGAAGTTGGCGGGGTGATCCGGGTCACCGCGCACGCCGGTGATCTGGTCGCCCTGTGATTCGATGATCACGCCGCAGCCCACACCGCAGTAGGGGCAGGTTGAGCGTGTTTCACGCGTCATGTATTGCCCCTGCTGCGGTGTTTCGATGTCATCGCCACGCGATCGGCAGCACCCGCTGCAAGATCGCAGTAGGGGCAGGTTGAGCGTGTTTCAGTCATGGGGAATCAGTTTCAAAGGGGACGTTGCATGCACCTCAAAGGGGTGGCTGGTCATGCTGTGTGCGGCGTCTGCACGTCGAAGGTCTGATCGCCCAGAGCACCCTGCGTGGCACCAGGGCCGGCGCGGGGGCGGGTCAGGTCGAGCGCCAACGTGTTCAGCTCGGCGGCATCCAGAAACACCTGCCCGGCTTCCACCTTGCAGCGGAATTTGGGGGTGCAGCCTTCGTCGGGTGCCTTGGCGCAACCGCCTTCGAGGTCAATCGTCCAGTTGTGCAACGGGCAGGCCACGCTGTTGCCGAACACAATGCCCTGCGACAGCGGGCCGCCCTTGTGCGGGCAGCGGTCCAGCAGGGCGAACACGCCATCCTGGTCGTTGCGGAACACCGCCACATCCAGACCCTGCGGACGCGCCACGCGGCGTGAGCCGAGCACGGGGATGTCGGTCACCAGGCAGATTTTTTTCCATTCACTCATGGGGGGTTCCTGTTTCAGCCGAGCACGCGGGCATACATGCCGGTAACACGGTCCATCACCTGCAGCAGGTTTTCGCTGGTCACAAAGACATCGTTGGCGGCCTTGGCGCTGTTCACGCGGGCCTTCAGTGCGTTGTCGAAAAACATCCACTGGTGGTCTGCCAGTGCCAGCTCCTGCTTGATCTCGGGCGTGGCCTCCGGCGCATTGCGCAGCAGCTCCAGCGCAGGCACAAACTCGTCACGCGCCTTGTTGATCTCGCGCTGGCTCACGGCGCTGTCGACGTTCCAGTTGCTGGCCAGATAGAACTGTGCCATGCGCTGCGACAGCATGCGCTGGCGGCCGGCCACGTTGACCAGCTTGGCGCCTGGCTTGCCAGCCTGCTGCTCGAAGAGGCCCGTGCCCTTGTGCGCGAGGGCCAGTACCTTGCCAGCCTGGTCCAGCACCGCCTTGGCCCTGTCCTGCGAGGGCGCGGAGCCGACCAGCAGGCTTTTGTAGTCTGACCAGGCAGACTCCAGCAGCACGTAGGTGTCGCGGGTTTCGCCGGGCGGTGCAAAGCTCTTGAGCTCCACCTGCTGGCGGTCGAACAGCGCCATCGACTGGTCCAGCACGCGGCGGGCCGATTCGGTCTGAATGCCCTGGCCCATGCCGAACCAGGCCTTGCCCATGCGCTGCGACAACATGCGCTGGCGCCCGGCCTTGTTGATGGCGTCGCCCAGTCCGGCCACCTGGGCATGAACCGGGGCCAGCGTGGCCAGTGCGAGACCACAGAAAAAACGGCGTGAAAGAGATTGGGTCATGTGAATTTCCTCCATCCTTGGTGGTTAACGGGTACTCAGGCGGTGAGACTGGAGAACTGCCGCGTATCGACGGCCGCCTCTTTCAGCTCAAACCATGGATCGGGCTCGCCATCGAGCGCAAACTGCAGCCGCTCCCACAGCGCCTTGCGGCCTTCGTGGTCTTCGAGGATGCGCTTTTTCACGTAGTCAAGACCGACGCGATTGACGTAATGCACGGTGCGCTCCAGGTACCAGCCCTCCTGGCGGTAAAGCTCGCAGAATGCGCCGGTGTACTCCAGCACCTCGGCTGCTGTTTTCAGCTTGGTCAGGAAGTGCGCCACCTCGGTCTTGATGCCGCCGTTGCCGGCGATGTACATCTCCCAACCCGAGTCGACGCCGATGATGCCCACATCCTTGATGCCGGACTCGGCGCAGTTGCGCGGGCAGCCGCTGACGGCGAACTTCACCTTGTGCGGGGCGTACATGCGCCACATCGCGCGCTCCAGGTCCTTGCCCATTTGCGTGCTGTCTTGTGTGCCCATGCGGCACCACTCGCTGCCCACACACGTCTTTACCGTACGCAGCGCTTTGGCATACGCATGACCGGAAGGCATGCCGATGTCTTTCCAGACGTTTTGCAGGTCTTCCTTCTTCACGCCCAGCAGGTCGATGCGCTGGCCGCCAGTGACCTTGACGGTCGGGATCTTGTACTTGTCGACCGCATCGGCAATGCGACGCAGTTCACTGGCGGTGGTTTCGCCGCCCCACATGCGCGGAATCACGCTGTAGGTGCCGTCTTTCTGGATGTTGGCGTGGCTGCGTTCGTTGATGAAGCGGCTCTGCGGATCGTCCTTGGCTTCTTTCGGCCAGGTGCTGATGAGGTAGTAGTTGATGGCCGGTCGGCAGCTCGCGCAGCCATTGGGCGTGCGCCAGTCCATGAATTTGTAGACCTCGGCAATCGTCAGCAGCTTGTTGGCGCGAATCGCATCGCGCACCGCCTGGTGACCATGCTCGGTGCAACCGCACATCGCTTTGAGCTTGGGGGTAGCCGAATAGTCGCCACCGGCGGTGAACATGAGGATCTGCTCGACCAGGCCGGTGCAGGAGCCACACGACGCGCTGGCCTTGGTGTGCTTGCGCACTTCGTCCAGCGTGAACAGGCCTTTTTCCTTGATGGCCTTGCAGATGGTGCCCTTGTTCACGCCGTTGCAGCCGCACACTTCGGCGTTGTCGGGCATCGACGCTGCCTTGTTGTGGCCCTCGTGGCCGGCGTCACCGATGTTGGATTCGCCAAACATCAGCTTGTCGCGGATGTCGGCCACGTTGCGTCCATCGCGCAGCAGCTTGAAATAGTAGCTGCCATCGACCGTGTCGCCGTAAAGGCAGGCACCCACCAGCTTGTCGTTCTTGATGACCAGCTTCTTGTAGACGCCGCCGAATGGGTCGCTCATCACGATTTCCTCGGCGCCTTCGCTGCCCATGAAGTCGCCGGCGCTGAAGAGGTCAATACCGGTGACCTTGAGCTTGGTCGATGTCAGCGAGCCGGTGTAGCGGCCGATACCGAACTGCGCCAGGTGGTTGGCTGCCACCTTGGCCTGCTCAAACAGCGGCGCCACCAGGCCGTAGGCAATGCCGCGATGCGCGGCGCATTCACCGACGCTGTAGATGCGGGCGTCGGTTACGGTCTGCATGGTGTCAGTGACCACGATGCCCTTGTTGCAATGCAGGCGCATCGACTCGGCCAGCTGCGTGTTGGGCCGGATGCCAACGGCCATCACCACCAGGTCGGCGGGCAGCTCGGTGCCGTCCTTGAATTTGATGGCCTTGACGCGACCGTCCTCGCCACCTATCAGCTCTTGCGTCTGCGCACCCATCAGGAACTTCAGACCGCGGTCTTCCAGCGACTTCTGCAGCAGCTTGCCGGCGACGCTGTCGAGCTGGCGCTCCATCAGTGTCGGCATCACGTGGACCACGCTGACATCCATGCCGCGCAGCATCAGGCCGTTGGCCGCTTCGAGGCCCAGCAGGCCGCCACCAATCACCACGGCCTTCTTGTATTTCCTGGCGGTTTCGATCATCTCGTTGGTGTCGGCGATGTCGCGGTAGGCAATCACGCCCTTCAGGTCCTTGCCCGGAATCGGCAGGATGAAGGGGTTGGAACCGGTGCACATCAGCAGGCGGTCGTATTCCGCCTCGGTGATAGCGCCCTCTGCATCGACGGCGCGCACGATGCGCTTGATGCGGTCCACCTCCACCACTTTCTTGCCGGCGTGCAGTGTGATGTGGTTGTCCTTGTACCAGTCCCAGGAGTTGAGGACGATCTCGTCGAGCGTCTGCTCGCCGGCGAGCACCGGCGAAAGCAGGATGCGGTTGTAGTTCGGATGCGGCTCCGCACCGAACACGGTGATGTCATACAGCTCCGGGGCAACCTTGAGCAATTCCTCCAGCGTGCGGACGCCGGCCATGCCGTTTCCAATCATCACCAGTCTGGATTTCTTCATCATCACCCCCTCAAACCGTTTGCAGAAACAAAAAAGGCGTCCGCACGGGGGAACAAACCAATTGAGCCTGTTCCAGCGTGGGGACGCCATCGTCCTGAAGATCCGATCCGTCATTGCACCGGATCTTCATGCTGCCAGCAACGGCAGCAACAAAAACAAAGCAAGGGATGTGCCAGTTGACCTGGCTGGTGCGAAGTCAGGCGGAAAGTCTGTTGATTACGGTAAAACGGTGCTCGACAGCTATCAAAAAAGAAGCGCGCCCGATGTTTCAGGGAGCCGCTGTGGTGCACAGGTGCATTGATGTTGTGCGCTGCAGCAGTTTGGCTCTGCTCGCCATGATGAAAATGGCCCCTCATCGCTGCACGCGATGGGGGGCCAGAGCGGTGGCCGTCAGGGGTGGACGATCACCTTTTGAGGGTCTGGCCGGTCTCAGGCGCGGCTGGTACGTGGTCGCTCGACCAGCGTGCGCTGGAGGAACTGGTCCAGCCCGAGCAGGATCGCCATGGTCACAGAAGCCATCGTGACCAGGCTCACCAGGTTGAACGACGGAATGTAGCCAAAGCCCTGCGGAATGGCGGTACGTGCCGGGGTAGTGCAAATGAACTCAGCCGCAGCCATGCCGGTGTAATGCATCGCGCAAACAGCGACCGCCATCACCAGGGCGGCGCTCAGCCGTCGGCCAAAGCTGACCGTGTTGAACGCCAGCCACAGGGCAGCGGTAGAGGCCACCACAGCAATCGCCAGCGAAGCGCCCACGATCGCGAAGTCCCACTGGATATAACCACCGAACTTCATGCCATACATGCCCAGGTAGTGCATGAAGGCGACACTGGTTCCCAGCAGCAGGCCGGCACCCAGCATGCGCGGAATGCTTTTCGGCGCCCTGGCCACGAAACCCAGCGCCAGCGAGGCCGCCAGAATGGCTGCCAGCAGGGAAATGCCGGTTTCGATCATCGAAAAGCTGGTGGCCACGTCCATATCGAGGGCCAACATTCCCACGAAGTGCATGGACCACACGCCCACGCCGCCCAGCGCGGTGCCAGCCATCAGGGTGTTGAAGGTGCTGTGGGTGTCCTTTGCCTTGATGCGGGTGGCGGCCGTGAGCGCCACGAAAGCGCCGACCACCGAGATCAGGAAGGAGAGGGCGACCAAGTCCCATTGGTAGCTGGTCAAAACTTGTGGATTCATAAAGATACTCATTAGTCACAAACAAAACCGTAATGTATGTTTTGTTGCAACTAATTACATTCTTCATGGAAATTGCCCCCGGCTGGTGCGGGGGCAAGGGGCGCCTGCGCTGCGCTCTGGCGGTTTTTCAGGCCACTTTTTCGACGTGGGCCTGGCGTGTGTACAGGAAGTCAATCACGGCCTTGCGGTAGCCGAGGTACTGGGTGCTTTCGGCCAGTGCCACGCGGTCACGTGGGCGAGGCAGGTCCACGCTCAGGATTTCGCCGATGGTGGCCGCCGGGCCGTTGGTCATCATCACGATGCGGTCTGACAGCAGTACCGCTTCGTCGACATCGTGGGTCACCATCACCACCGTGCTTTGGGTGGTGGCCACGATCTGCAGCAGTTCGTCCTGCAGTTTGGCGCGGGTCAGTGCGTCAAGGGCGCCGAAGGGTTCGTCCAGCAGCAGCACCTTGGGCTCCATCGACAGGGCGCGGGCGATGCCCACGCGCTGCTTCATGCCGCCCGAGATTTCGCCGGGGCGTTTCTGTGCGGCGGGGGTCAGGCCCACCATGGCCAGTGCGGCGTCGGTGCGGGCCTTCAGCTGGGCCTTGGTCTCGGTGGCGGAAAACACCCGCTCGACGGCGAGGTAGACGTTTTCAAAGCAGGTCAGCCAGGGCAACAGCGAGTGGTTCTGGAATACCACAGCGCGTTCCGGGCCGGGGCCCGAGATTTCGCGATTGGCGCAGAGCAGGGTGCCTTGCGTCGGGGTGGTCAGGCCAGCGATGAGGTTTAACAGGGTGGATTTGCCGCAACCGGAGTGCCCGATCAGCGCCACGAATTCGCCCTTGGCCACGCTCAGATCGATGTTGCGCAGTGCGCAGAACGGCCCCTTCTTGGTCTTGAAGGTCTGCTCGACGCCCTGGATCTCGATGTACTTGGTGCTGAAAGATTCGCTCATGATTGACTCCAGTTTTTTCAAGGACCACCGCGGAACCGGCTTTGCCGGGCCGCTGGTGTTGCCCCCTCGAGGGGAAGGCGCCGAAGGCGCTTCGGGGGGAATTCAGTTCTTGACTTCTTCGAAGGTGAAGGCCGTGGCCAGCTTGATCAGTGCAAATTCCAGCAGCAGGCCAACGATGCCGATCACGAAGATCGCGATGATGATGTTCTTGACGTTCAGGTTGTTCCACTCGTCCCACACCCAGAAGCCGATGCCCACGCCGCCAGTCAGCATCTCTGCGGCCACGATCACCAGCCAGGCGGTGCCGACGGCCAGCCGCACGCCGGTCAGCATGTAGGGCAGCACGGCAGGGAAGAGGATCTTGGTGACGATCTTCCATTCGCTCAGGTTCAGCACGCGGGCCACGTTCATGTAGTCCTGCGGCACACGCTGCACACCCACTGCGGTGTTGATGATCATGGGCCAGATCGAGCAGATGAAGATGGTCCAGATGGCGGCCGGATTCGCACCCTTGAACACCAGCAGGCCAATCGGCAGCCAGGCCAGCGGCGACACCGGGCGCAGCAGGCTGATCAGCGGATTGAACATGCGGCTGAGGAAGGTGAAGCGGCCGATCATGAAACCCAGCGGAATACCAACCACTGCTGCCAGACCAAAACCCATGGCCACGCGTTGCAGCGAGCTCAGCACGTTCCAGCCCACGCCCTGGTCATTGGGGCCCTTGCTGTAGAAGGGGTCGCTGAAGATATCGACAGCCTGTATGAAGGTGTCCTTGGGCGAAGGGATGCTGGCCCCGGTGCCCATGGACACCAGCTCCCACACCAGCACCAGCAGGCCAATGCCGAGAAGCGGTGGCAACAAGGCCAGCCAGAGGAATGAAGCGTCTCGTGCAGGCCTTGCCATCACCGGCGCTGCGGCAGCCGGCGTGGCGACGGCCGTCACGGGCTCGCTAACGTCGCCAACGGCAGATGTACCCTTCGCCGGGGCGCTGGCGCTCACGGCGTTCATCGTGGCGCGCTCGTGGGTACGCTCGTCGATGCGCGCCGCCGGCAAAGCGGCTTCAAGCGGGGAGTGAAACACAGCACTGACCATGGCGTCACCTCTTTCATAAAACGGTCCATCAACAACAGGCGGGGGCTCAGGCGCGAACCTTGAAGCCGTCTGCGTACTTCTTGGGGTCCTTGCCATCCCACACCACGCCGTCGATCATCTTGCTGGTGCGCATCACGTCCTTCGGCACCGGTGTCTTGCTGGCGGCCGCAGCCTGCTTGTAGATGTCGATCTGGTTGATCTGCTTGGCGATGCCGAGGTAGTCGGGGTGGTCCTTGATCAGGCCCCAACGCTTGTGCTGGGTCAGGAACCACATGCCGTCCGAGAGGTAAGGGAAGGTCGCAGCACCGTCGTTGTAGAACTTCATGTGGTTCGGGTCGTCCCAGGTCTTGCCCAGACCGTTCTGGTAACGGCCCAGGATGCGCTGGTTGATCGCGTCCACGCTGGTGTTCACATAGCTCTTGTCGGCCACGGTTTCGGCCATCTTCATCTTGTTTTGCAGGCCGGTGTCGATCCAGCGGCCAGCTTCCAGAATGGCGGCGGTCACAGCGCGCGCCGTGTTGGGGTATTTCTTGACGAACTCAGCCGTCGTGCCCAGGGTCTTCTCAGGGTGGTCTTTCCAGATGTCCTGTGTGGTCACCGCGGTGATGCCGATGCCGTCCATGATGGCGCGGTGGCCCCAGGGCTCGCCGACGCAGAAGCCGTCCATGTTGCCGACGCGCATGTTGGCCACCATCTGCGGCGGTGGCACCACGATGGCCTTGGCGTCCTTGAAGGGGTTGATGCCGGCGCTGGCCAGCCAGTAGTAGAGCCACATGGCATGAGTGCCTGTGGGGAAGGTCTGCGCAAAGGTGTACTCACGCTTTTCCTTTGCCATCAGGGTCGCTAGCGAGGCCGCATCCACAGCGCCCTTGTCTGCCAGCTTCTTGCTGAGTGTGATGGCCTGACCGTTGTTGTTCAGGCTCATCAGCACGGCCATGTCCTTCTTGGGGCCGCTGGTGCCCATGTGGACACCGTAGATCAGGCCGTACAGCACGTGGGCCATGTCCAGCTCGCCATTGACCAGCTTGTCGCGCACGCCAGCCCACGAGGCTTCCTTCGACGGAATGATCTTCACGCCGTATTTCTGGTCAATGCCCAGCACCGAAGCCATCACCACGCTGGCGCAGTCGGTCAGCGGAATGAAGCCGATCTTCACTTCCTTCTTTTCCGGTGCATCCGAGCCGGCTGCCCAGGCGCCACCGGAGCCTGCGCTGGTGAGCAGTGTGGCGGCACTGACAGCACCGGCTTTTTTGATGAAGTCGCGGCGGGCGGGTGCCAAAGGACCTGAAGACTGCAATGCCATGTTGAACTCCCTGATTGACGAAATGACAAGCTGAAAAACAAAAACGGCGACCATCGTTGATCCGCCGAAGCAGATAACTGATGGACGCCGTTGTCCGGGGAAGTCCCCGAGAGGACTTTGTGCTGAACCGCCATTGGTCCCGCTTGAAACCAGTCAAGCAGAAACCGTGCCAATGTGATCCGCAGTGGTGAGGGCTTGTTTTCCTTATTTAAATCAAGGACTTGGATTTTTCAGAGGCTTCGCGGCATGCGGGCGACCACGCTTCGGGTTTCCACCAAGCTGGTGCGTGAATCGACCGGTTGCACAAAAGAGGCACAGAATTTGTGCGGTGCAGCAGCCCACCCGAGGTGGTCACGCTGTTACAGGTAGTCAGACATCGCCAACACCGACTCGGCCACATCCAGCAGGCGGCGGTTCTGGCTCATGGCGGTCTGCCGGAGCATTTTGTAGGCCTCGTCTTCGCTCAGCTTGCGGGTGGCCATCAGAAGGCCCTTCGCGCGCTCGACTACCTTGCGCTCGTTCAGTGCAGAACGGGCCGTCTCCAGCTCATCGCCCATGGCCTGCAGGCGCTGGGCTTGTTCCTGCACCATGTCCAGAATTGAGCGCTCCAGCTGGCGCCCGTAGGGCGTTGAAGCATCGGGGCTGGCGGCCTGCGCCTGATCCGAGAACTGCTCCAGAATGGCGCGCTGGTCGCGCAGCACGTTGCGCGCCTCGGCGATCTTTCCCTCGCACAGGGTGCGCAGGCTGTTGGACAGCAGGTCCTCCACCGCCCGCATCGCGTCCATGCGCCGGGTGCAGCAGTCGAACCAGACCTGGCTGAGATTCGGGTCCAGCTGGCCGCCGTCGTTGGGTACGCAGCCGATCCGGCGCAGGCGTTCGACTTCGGCCAGGGTTTCTGGCCGCTGGCTGGTGTGCCAGGCGCTCACGGCGGCGGGCTCGGAGAAGTCGCGGAACACCTGGAAGCAGCGCTCCTGTGACTCGATCAGGTGCTGCCACTGATGCTGGTGGCTGGTGTCGCTGCGACCGGCGGCGAACACGGCCGCACCAAAAGCGCGCTCCTGCCCGGTGAATTCCTTGCCCTGCATGAAGTTGAACATGGCCACCAGCGCACGCGAGATTTCCGGGTCGGTGGCGCTGTCGGCGGCCTCAAACACCACCACCAGCAGTCCGGACACCAGCCGCACAAACCAGGCGGTGGATTCGGCGGGCGAGATCGACAGGCTGACCACCCGCTCGCGCAGGGCTGGCAGGTCGTCCAGCGCGTGCAGCACAAAGGCAATGCGGCTGAACAGGCGCGCGCCGTTGCGCACATGGTGGGCGTCGGTATCCAGCGCATCGAAGTGGGCGCGCACCTGCTGCTCGGTTTCGGTACACACCAGCACCTGCTGCAGCCGCTGGTCGGCAAACCGGCTGCCCTGGGAGCCGAGATAAACATTGGACAGCCCGCGCTCGCGCTGCAGGGCGTGGATGAGCCGGCCAATGGCGCTGACCAGTTCGCAGGTGAGTGCCAGCTGTTCAAGCTCGACGATCTCGCACTGTCGGGCGGCGATAAGGAAACTGAGTCCGGATTTCATGGTGGTGGTCAGGGAGTTCGCAACAACCGTGCCGATGCTCTAGTTGGCTCGGCCGGGTTTTGCGCGCGTCCGAGTGTACAAACACTTTAAACTCGTTCGCATGCTCGTATTGGGAATTGAATCGTCGTGCGACGAAACCGGCGTCGCACTGGTGAATGCGGCGGGTACCGGCGTACCTCGCTTGCTGTCGCACGCGCTGTTCAGTCAGATCGACATGCACCAGGCCTATGGCGGTGTGGTGCCCGAACTGGCCAGCCGCGACCATATCCGCCGTGTGCTGCCGCTGACCAGGCAGGTCATGGCCGAGGCGGGCTGCAGTCTGGCCGATGTGGATGTCGTGGCTTACACACGCGGTCCAGGTCTGGCCGGTGCCTTGCTGGTGGGGGCGGGCGTGGCCTGCTCGCTCGCGGCGGCGCTGGGCAAGCCTGTCATGGGCGTGCACCATCTGGAGGGGCATCTGCTGTCGCCCTTTCTTAGCGCCGATCCCCCCGAGTTTCCTTTCGTCGCGCTGCTGGTGTCAGGCGGTCACACGCAACTGATGCGTGTGGACCGCGTGGGCAGCTACGAGCTGCTGGGTGAGACCATCGACGATGCGGCTGGCGAGGCCTTCGACAAGTCCGCCAAGCTGATGGGTCTGCCTTACCCCGGCGGCCCGCATCTCGCCCGCCTGGCCTTGCAGGGCGACGCCGCTGCCTTCAAGTTGCCACGACCGCTGCTGCACAGCGGCGATCTCGATTTTTCCTTTGCGGGGCTCAAGACGGCTGTGCTCACGCAGGCCAAAAAACTCGGTGATGAACTGGACCAGCGCAAAGCCGATCTGGCGGCCTCGACCCAGGCGGCCATCGTCGAGGTGCTGGTGAAAAAATCACTCGCGGCGATGACGCAGACCGGCCTCAAGCGCCTGGTGGTGGCCGGTGGCGTGGGTGCCAATGCACTGCTGCGCAGCCAGCTCAACGAGGCCTGTGCAAAGCGCAACATCCGGGTGCACTACCCGGAGTTGCACTTGTGTACCGACAACGGCGCGATGATCGCGCTCGCCGCTGGCATGCGTTTGCAGGCGGGGATGGAAACGCTGCAGCGCGGCTACACGTTTGATGTCAAGCCTCGCTGGCCGCTGGCGGAACTGGCGCCCGAACCGGTTGAGCCCGTCTGATCCAGCCCGTCTGATCCAGCCTTTCAAGGCAAATCGCCATCCCGGAAATGACCATGCGCCGCACCGCCGGATGCGGAACGGCGCATGCCGCGTGGAGTCGGCGCGCTGACAGCGCTTACTGAATTTCCAGCCGTGCCACGTTGCTGACCGGAATGCGCTTGGCCAGACGCAGGCTCAGCACGCCATGCTCCAGCGCAGCCGAGCTGCCAGCCACATCGATTTCCAGCGGGAAGCGCCAGGCGGCTTTCACGCTGCGGGGAGCGTCTGCCTTGCTGGTCACGCGCACCACATCGCCTTCGATGCCGATGTCGAGCTGGTCTTTGGCCAGACCGGGCACGTCGATCTGCAGGGTGTAGTGGGTGTCGCCGTCATTGACCTCGGCCGAGCGGGGTGCGGCGGGTGCGGTGAAGGACGACAGGGTATCGCTCAGGAACTGGTCGAGTGCGCCGTTGTTCACGATAGGCGCGTAGTTGCGACGCAGGGTGCTGGCGGGACGGGTAGCGAGCGAATAAAACATGTGAACTCCTTGGTGGGTGGATCAAGCAAGGGGAGGTTTCCCCTTACACTGCGCGGCGCTCACCATGATTGCCGCATGGCTCACAACTAGGCCTGACGCAATCCTTTTCAAGTCATTTCAGGGATTTTCCGGACATGTTTTTTTTGCTGCCACGACTCTTGAAACGCGCTGCACTGGCCCTACTGTCAGCCGCTTGCCTGCTCGCAACCGTACCGGCCCTGGCCCAGTCGGCGTCTGCGCCACCGATCCGCATCGCGCTGATCGAGGGTCTCTCCGGGCCGTTCGCCAATGCGGGCGAGGCGGTGTTCCGCAACCTCGTTTGGGCGACTGAGCGTGTCAATGCACGGGGCGGCGTCAAGCTGCCGGGCGGCGCCCGCAACCTGGTGGTGGAACGCTACGACAGTAAGGGCCAGAACGAGGAAGCCCTTGCGGCGCTGCGCTCGGCCATCGATGACGGCGTGACGTTCATTGCCCAGGGCAACTCCTCGGCGGTCGCCGCCGTGCTGGTGGACGCCATCAACAAACACAACGAGCGCGAGCCGGGCCGGCGCGTGCTGTTTCTGAACTACTCAGCGGTGGACCCGATTCTCACCAACGAGAAGTGCAGCTACTGGCATTTCCGCTTTGACGCGCACGCCGACATGCGCATGGCCGGCCTGATGGAAGTGCTGCGCGATGACAAGGTCCTCAAAAGCATCTACCTGATCGGTCAGGACTACAGCTTCGGCCAGGCCGTGCTGCGCGAAGGGCGCAGGCAACTGACAGCCCAGCGCCCCGATGTGCAGATCGTCGGCGAGGAACTCCACCCCATCGGCCGCGTGAAGGACTTCATCCCCTACGCAGTGAAGATCAAGACCAGCGGCGCGCAGGCGGTACTCACTGGCAACTGGGGCAATGACCTGACGCTGCTCATCAAGGCGGCCCGGGAAGTGGGTTACGAGGGCAAGTTCTACACCTTCTATGGCAATGCGCTGGGTGTGCCCGGCGCGCTGGGCGAATCGGGTGTTGGCAAGGTGATTGCTGTGGCCGATTGGTTCCCGAATCAGGCGGGCGCCGCATCAGAAGCGTTCTACCAGTCATTCCGTCAGCGTTTCCCCCGGCCGCAGGACGACTATGTCCACATGCGCATGCAGCTGATGGTGGAGGCCTTGGCCCAGAGCGTCGAGAAAGCTGGTGGTACCGATGCCCTTCCGGTGGCCGCGCAGCTGGAGCGTGTGACCGTCAATTTCGCAGGCCACAAGGGCGCGATGCGCGCCGCCGATCACCAGTTCCAGCAAACGCTGGTGGTGGCCTTGATGGACAAGCAGGGCAGCCCGGGCGTGCGCTTTGATGTGGAAGGCTCAGGCTACGGCTTTCGTGTGGTGAAAACCATCGCCGCCGAACGCGCTGAGCAGCCGACCAGCTGCAAGATGGTGCGGCCCTGAGCCCGCAGGCCTTCCGAATTCCTTGACTCCACGCCAGCCGGCGGATTGGTATTTCCATGCGACAAGCTGTCCTGAACCTTGAAGAATCCATGATCCGTCAAGTGGCCAACGCCGGCATGGGGCGAAGCGATGTGCTGAAGTTCTGGTTTGGCGAGAGCGACGAAGTCACGCCCGCCTTCATCCGCGAGGCGGCCGCGCAGTCGCTGCAGCGGGGCGAGACCTTTTACGCCCACAACCTCGGCCGGCCCGAGTTGCGCGAAGCGATTGGCCGTTACGCCACCGGCCTGCGCACGGCCGGTGCAGCTGCCATTGGCGCTGACCGCGTGGCGGTCACTTCGGGCGGTGTCAATGCGCTGATGCTGGCCGTGCAGGCGCTGGTGGATGCTGGCGACGAGGTGGTGGCCGTCACTCCCGTCTGGCCCAACCTGACGGCGCAGCCCGCGATCATGGGCGGCGTGATCAAGTGCGTCAGCTTGCGGCCAGTAGCGGGGCTGTGGCAGCTGGACATGGATGAGTTGCTGTCCGCCATCACGCCAAAAACCAAACTGCTGATCGTCAACGCGCCGAATAACCCGACCGGCTGGACGCTCAGCCGCCCCGAGCATGAAGCGATCCTGGCGCACTGCCGGCAGACCGGCACCTGGATCCTGGCTGATGAGGTTTATGAGCGGCTCTATTTCGAGCCGACCCCCAACAACGCGGCACCCAGCTTCCTGGACATTGCCTCGCCTGACGACCGGCTGGTGGTGGCCCACAGTTTTTCCAAGAGCTTTTTGATGACCGGCTGGCGTCTGGGCTGGCTGGTGATGTCGCCCGGCATGACGCCGCACATGGGCAAGCTGGTCGAGTTCAACACCTCCTGCGCCCCGGTGTTTGTGCAGCGCGCGGCCTTGGCGGCCATTGAAGGCACGGCTGACATCACGCCGCGGGTGGTTGCTCACCTCAAAAACTGTCGCGACACCCTGGTTCCGCTGCTGCAGGCGGTGCCCGGCGTGCAGGTGGCGCCGGCCAAGGGCGGCATGTATGCGTTTTTCCGACTGGAAGACCAGCACCGTTTTGGGGATTCTCTGGCCACGGCCAAACGGCTGGTGGTGGAGGCCGGGCTGGGGCTGGCCCCTGGCAACGCCTTCATGGTCAACCCCGGGCCTGAGGCGCAGGGCTGGCTGCGCTGGTGTTTTGCCAGCCAGGACCTCTCTCGCCTCAAGGACGGGGTGGGGCGGCTGGAACGCTGGCTTGGGCTATAATCTGAGGCTTCGCGTCTGGCGGCCCGCTTGGGTTGCCAACATGAAGATCACGACGAAAGCGGTCAACTCCCATGTCGGGAACGCTGCTTCGCTCGCAAGTGCACTCAAGTGCTGAAGGAAACCCATGATCGAGAAATCCATCAAGGCCGAGATTGTCAAGGCCAACGCACGTGCTGCCAACGACACTGGCAGCCCCGAAGTTCAAGTGGCGCTGCTGACCGGCCGCATCAATGAACTGACCCCCCATTTCAAGGCCAACGCCAAGGACCACCACGGTCGCCGTGGTCTGCTGCGCATGGTGAGCCGTCGCCGCAAGCTGCTGGATTACCTGAAGTCCAAGGACGCTGACCGTTACACCGCGCTGATTGCCAAACTTGGCCTGCGCAAATAAGCGGTAGAACCCCATGAAAGCGCCTGAGTTAGTTCACTAGCTCAGGCGCTTTGCACTTTAAAGACGCAAAAAAGACGTCAAAACCCAGTTCAGATGCACTTTTCCCGCTCGGGCAAAGGGCAGAAGAAGCAAATCGGAGCAAGGCAAAAAGAGCACGCGCTGTGTCATTCCACAAGAAAAGTCCTGAAGCCGGACAGCCGGCGAACAGACAGGCGTTTTGTGGAATGGCATCGTGTTCAGCCGGCCAGACCTTCGGGCCTCCCGCACTGCCTCAAGTGCGAAAACATCAACAAGGCAAAGAACATGAGCATTTTCAACAAAGTCACCAAATCGTTCCAGTGGGGCCAGCACAAGGTCACGATGGAAACCGGCGAAGTCGCACGCCAGTCGAGCGGCGCTGTCATCGTCGACATGGACGGCACCGTGGTGCTGGCCACTGTAGTCGCCAAGACTGACGCCAAGCCCGGCCAGGATTTCTTCCCCCTGACCGTTGACTACCTCGAAAAAACCTATGCTGCCGGCCGCATTCCCGGCAGCTTCTTCAAGCGTGAAGGCCGCCCCAGCGAATTCGAGACGCTGACCTCGCGCCTGATTGACCGACCAATCCGCCCGCTGTTCCCTGAAGGCTTCTTCAACGAAGTGCAGGTCGTCATCCACGTGCTGTCGCTGAACCCCGAAGTCGAAGGCGACATCCCTGCGCTGATTGCCTCCAGCGCGGCCCTGTCGATTTCCGGCATTCCGTTCAACGGCCCCATCGGCGCCGCCCGCGTGGCCTACATCGACGGCCAGTACGTGCTGAACCCCGGCAAGACCCAGCTCAAGGATTCCAAGATGGATCTGGTGGTGGCCGGTACCGAAGCCGCCGTGCTGATGGTCGAGTCTGAAGCCCAGCAACTGTCTGAAGAAATCATGCTCGGCGCCGTGGTGTTCGGCCATGAGCAGGGCAACATCGCCATCAACGCGATCCACGAACTCGTGCGCGATGCCGGCAAGCCGGTCTGGGACTGGCAGGCGCCTGCCAAGAATGAACCGCTGATCGCCAAGGTCAACGAACTCGCCGCTGCCAAGCTGCAGGCCGCTTACCAGATCCGCGCCAAGCAGGCTCGCACCCAGGCTTGCCGCGTGGTGACGTCTGAAGTGATGGCCGCGCTGAAGGCCGACGGTGTCGAATTCGACGCCGTGGCGGTTGAAGGCATGTTGTTCGATATCGAGGCGAAGATCGTCCGCAGCCAGATCCTGGCCGGCGAGCCCCGCATCGACGGCCGCGACACCCGCACCGTGCGTGCCATCGAAATCCGCAACAGCGTGCTGCCCCGCACCCACGGTTCGGCCCTGTTCACCCGCGGTGAAACCCAGGCGCTGGTCGTGACCACGCTGGGCACCGAGCGTGACGCGCAGCGCATTGATGCCCTCTCCGGAGACTACGAAGACCGCTTCATGCTGCACTACAACATGCCTCCGTTCGCCACCGGCGAAACCGGCCGTGTCGGCAGCCCCAAGCGCCGCGAAATCGGCCACGGCCGTCTGGCCAAGCGCGCGCTGGTCGCCGTGTTGCCTACCAAGGAAGAATTCCCGTACACCATGCGTGTCGTGTCTGAAATCACCGAGTCGAATGGCTCCTCGTCGATGGCGTCGGTCTGCGGCGGCTGCCTGTCGCTGATGGACGCCGGCGTGCCGATGAAGGCCCACGTGGCTGGTATCGCCATGGGTCTGATCAAGGAAGACAACCGCTTCGCCGTGCTGACCGACATCCTGGGTGACGAAGATCACCTCGGCGACATGGACTTCAAGGTCGCCGGTACCACCTTCGGCATCACCGCGCTGCAGATGGACATCAAGATCCAGGGCATCACCAAGGAAATCATGCAGGTCGCGCTGGCTCAGGCCAAGGAAGCCCGCATGCACATTCTGGGCAAGATGCAGGAAGCCATGGGCGAAGCCAAGGCCGAGGTGTCTGACTTCGCACCGCGCCTGTATGTCATGAAGATCAACCCCGAAAAGATCCGCGACGTGATCGGCAAGGGCGGCGCTGTCATCCGTGCGCTGACCGAAGAGACCGGCACGCAGATCAACATCGAGGAAGACGGCACCATCACCATCGCTTCGAACGACAGCGCCAAGGCTGATGAAGCCAAGCGCCGCATCGCCGAGATCACGGCTGAAGTCGAAATCGGCAAGGTCTACGAAGGCCCGGTGACCAAGATCCTCGATTTCGGCGCACTGATCAACCTGCTCCCGGGCAAGGACGGCCTGCTGCACATCAGCCAGATCGCCCACGAGCGCGTCGAAAAAGTGACCGACTATCTGAGCGAAGGCCAGATCGTGAAGGTCAAGGTGCTGGAGACCGACGAGAAGGGTCGCGTCAAGCTGTCCATGAAGGCACTGCTTGACCGTCCTTCGATGAACCAGGATCAGGGCTGATTGACAGTACCCGTGACGCAAAGACGTGTGGTGCCCACGGGTGTGGGCGTCGCCGCCTGATATCACCCCATCGTCACGCCAGATCACACGCGCCAAGCCATGAGAGCGGTTGAAATCACTTCTTACGGACCACCGGACGTCCTGCATCTGGGTGACCGGCCTGCGCCTGTCGAAGGCGCAGGGGAGGTGCTGATCCGCGTGAGCGCCAGCGGTGTGAACCGCCCCGACGTTCTGCAGCGGACTGGCAACTACCCGGTGCCACCCGGTGCGTCGGACATTCCGGGGCTGGAAGTGGCGGGCGTCATCGTCTCGGGCGACGCACAGGCCATGGCGGCCGCCGGCTTCAGCGTGGGTGATCGTGTCTGTGCGCTGGTCGCTGGCGGTGGTTATGCCGAGCTGTGCGTGGCCCCGGTCGGTCAGTGCCTGCCGGTGCCGGTGGGCCTGTCGGACGTGGAGGCTGCTTCGCTGCCTGAGACCTTCTTCACGGTGTGGAGCAATGTGTTCGAGCGTGCCGGTTTGCAGAAGGGCGAAACCCTGCTGATTCAGGGTGGCTCCAGCGGCATCGGTGTCACGGCCATCCAGTTGGCTAAGGCCATGGGCGCGACAGTCATCGTGACAGCCGGCAGCGATGCCAAGTGCGCGGCCTGCCTCGCACTCGGCGCTGACCATGCCATCAATTACAAGACGACTGATTTTGCGGCTGAGGTTCAAAAGCTCACCGGCGGGAAGGGCGTCAACGTCATCCTCGACATGGTGGCTGGCAGTTACGTGGCACGCGAAGTGGAAAGTCTGGCCGAAGACGGCCGTCTGGTCATCATCGCAGTGCAGGGCGGCGTTAAGGCAGAGTTCAACGCGGGTCTGGTGCTTCGGCGCCGGCTCACGGTGACGGGCTCCACCTTGCGGCCACGCCCGCTGGCGTTCAAGACGGCGATTGCCCAGGCCCTGAAGGCGCATGTATGGCCGCTGATTGCCAGCGGTGCCGTGAAGCCCGTGATCCACAGTACCTTTGCCGCAGTTGATGCAGCGCAGGCGCACACGCTGATGGAATCCAATCAGCACGTGGGCAAGATCGTGCTGACCTGGTGAGCTCGACGCCCTGACGCACACGACCTACACGAACGATCAAGACGCAAGATGAACAAGCTGATTGCCGGAAACTGGAAGATGAATGGCAGCCTGTCTGCCAACGAGGCCCTGCTGGCCGCGTTGGCGCAGGGACTGGGCCAGCCGGGCTGCGATGTGGCCGTGTGTGTGCCGGCGCCGTATCTTGCGCAGGTGCAGGCGCTGTGTGCTGCCACGCCTTCGCTGGCGGCATTGACTTGGGGCGCGCAGGATGTCTCGGCCCACGCGTCGGGCGCCTACACCGGCGAAATCAGCGCAGTCATGCTGAAGGATTTTGGCTGCCGTTACGCCATCGTCGGCCACTCGGAGCGCCGTCAGTACCACGGTGAAACCGATGCGCAGGTGGCTGACAAGGCCAAGGCAGCGCTCGCCGCAGGCATTACGCCCATCGTCTGTGTGGGGGAGACGCTGGCCGAGCGGGAGGCGGGTCACACCGAAGAGGTGGTCAAGCGCCAGCTCGCGGCGGTGATTCACACCAACGGCCATTGCATCAGCGAGATCGTGGTGGCGTATGAGCCGGTTTGGGCCATTGGCACCGGCAAGACCGCCACGCCAGAACAGGCGCAGACCGTGCACGCCGTGCTGCGGGCCCAGATCAAGGCGGCAACGGAACATTTTTCACGAGTGAAAATCCTGTACGGTGGCAGCATGAACGCTGCCAATGCAGCCTGCTTGCTGGTGCAGCCCGACATTGACGGTGGCCTGATCGGAGGGGCAGCCCTCAAGGCCGCAGACTTTTTGACCATCATTGCTGCCGCCCGTGGGTAATCGCGGGTCATGGGCGCAACAGGCTATCGAGTTACGAATTAGGAATTAGGAGTTGATATGAACGTGTTACTGACTGTGGTTCTCGCTGTACAAATGATTTCAGCGCTGGTCATGATTGGCCTGATTCTGGTGCAGCACGGCAAGGGTGCCGACATGGGCGCCGCCTTCGGCAGCGGTGGCTCTGGCAGCCTGTTTGGCGCCAGCGGCAGTGCCAACTTCCTGTCGCGCAGCACCGGCGTGCTGGCCGCGGTGTTCTTTGCGTGTACCTTGCTGCTTGCTTACTTCGGCAATGCCCAGCCGCGCACGACCGGCTCCAGCGTCCTGGAAGGTGCTGCCGTCACGGCGCCAGCCCCGGCCGTGCCCGCTTCGGGTGCAGCGCAGATTCCAGGATCTGCAGCGCCTGCTTCGCCTGCCGCCGCAGTGCCGGTGGCCCCCGCCACTACTGCGCCTGGTGCTGCACCCGGCCCTGCGCAAATCCCGACGAAATAACACGACTCGCCCTCTTTCTCAACCGGGAAAAAGGGTCATTTCAGGTTAAACTCTAGAGCTGTCTGGAAAGCAAGAACCCCTCGTCAAAACGTCTGTTTTGATGCACCGGTTTTCCTCATGCCATCCAGGCAGCTAGATACCGCGGACGTGGTGAAATTGGTAGACACGCTATCTTGAGGGGGTAGTGCCGAAAGGTGTGCGAGTTCGAGTCTCGCCGTCCGCACCAGATTGACATTCATTGGCGGCATCGTTGTTGACGGTGCCGACGGCCCACAAGGCTGTCGGGAATGCTAGCCAGTGGCACTCACACATTCAGTCTACGATGAACCTCGATCAGTACCTCCCCGTTTTCCTGTTCATTCTGGTCGGCGTGGGTGTTGGTGTGGTTCCCCAGGTGCTGGGACGTCTTCTCGGCCCCGTGCGGCCTGACAGCGAAAAAAACTCCCCCTATGAATGCGGCTTCGAGGCCTTCGAAGATGCCCGCATGAAATTCGATGTGCGCTACTACCTGGTCGCCATCCTCTTCATCCTGTTTGACCTCGAAATTGCGTTCCTGTTTCCGTGGGCGGTAGCGCTCAAGGAAATCGGTGCTGTCGGTTTCTGGTCTGTCATGGTTTTCCTCGCCATCCTCGTCGTGGGCTTTGTCTACGAGTGGAAAAAAGGTGCGCTGGACTGGGAATAAGAAAAAATCCCGAGGGTTTTGCGACGCGCTCGCCATCCAATCCACCAAATAAGGTACGGGTATGTCACTTGAAGGTGTTTTCAACGAAGGCTTCATGACGACGAGCTACGACTCGGTTGTCAATTGGGCCAAGACCGGCTCGCTGTGGCCGATGACGTTCGGTCTGGCCTGCTGCGCGGTGGAAATGATGCACGCCGGCGCGGCCCGCTACGACCTCGATCGTTTCGGCATGTTGTTCCGCCCCAGTCCGCGTCAGTCTGACCTGATGATCGTGGCGGGCACGCTGTGCAACAAGATGGGGCCGGCACTGCGCAAGGTCTATGACCAGATGTCCGAGCCGCGCTGGGTGCTGTCGATGGGGTCGTGCGCCAACGGTGGTGGCTACTACCACTACAGCTATTCGGTGGTGCGCGGCTGTGACCGTATCGTGCCGGTGGATGTGTACGTGCCCGGCTGCCCGCCCACGGCTGAAGCGCTGATGTACGGCATCATCCAGCTGCAGCAGAAGATCCGCCGCACCAACACGATTGCGAGGGCGTGATGACTGTGGTGTCTCCTGCTCTTGTTTCTCCCGCTCCTGTTTCCGATCTGGTGGCAACGCTCTCGACCACCTTGGGCAGCATGGCCAAAAATGTGCAGCTGGCCCACGGTGAAATCACGGTGACGGTGTCGGCCGCTGATTACGGCGCCGCTGCTGTGCTGCTGCGCGATGCGCCCGGTTGCCGCTTTGAGCAATTGATCGATCTATGCGGTGTCGACTACTCAGAATACCGCGACGGCCAGTATGACGGTCCGCGCTACTGCGTGGTGTCGCACCTGCTGTCAGTGAGCCTGAACCAGCGCGTGCGGCTCAAGGTGTTCTGCGCCGATGACGACTTCCCGGTGGTGGATTCGCTCAACGAAGTCTGGAACTCCGCCAACTGGTTTGAGCGCGAGGCATTCGACCTCTTCGGCATCATCTTCGAAGGTCACAACGACCTGCGCCGCATTCTTACCGACTACGGCTTCATCGGTCATCCGTTCCGCAAGGACTTCCCGACCACCGGCCATGTCGAGATGCGCTACGACCCTGAGCAGAAACGCGTGATTTACCAGCCGGTCACCATCGAGCCGCGCGAAATCACCCCACGCGTGATCCGTGAAGACAACTATGGCGGCATCCAGTAATGGCTGAGATCAAGAACTACACGCTTAATTTTGGACCGCAGCATCCGGCCGCCCACGGCGTGCTGCGCCTGGTGCTGGAGCTGGACGGCGAAGTCATCCAGCGCGCTGACCCGCACATCGGCCTGCTGCACCGTGCCACCGAGAAGCTGGCTGAAAGCAAGACCTACATCCAGTCGCTGCCCTACATGGATCGCCTGGACTATGTGTCCATGATGTCCAACGAGCATGCGTATTGCCTGGCCATCGAAAAGTTGCTGGGTGTCGATGTGCCCGTCCGCGCGCAGTACATCCGTGTGATGTACGCCGAGATCACGCGCCTGCTCAACCACCTGTTGTGGCTGGGTGCGCATGGCTTCGACTGCGGCGCGATGAACATCCTGATTTACTGCTTCCGTGAGCGCGAAGCACTGTTTGACATGTACGAGGCCGTCTCTGGTGCGCGCATGCATGCGGCCTACTTCCGGCCGGGTGGTGTGTACCGCGACCTGCCTGAGACCATGCCGCAGTACAAGGTGAGCAAGGTCAAGAACGCCAAGGCCATCGAGGCGCTGAACGAGAACCGCCAGGGCTCGCTGCTCGACTTCATTGACGACTTCGTGAGCAAGTTCCCCGGCTACGTGGACGAGTACGAAACCTTGCTGACGGACAACCGCATCTGGAAGCAGCGCACTGTGGGCGTTGGCGTGGTGTCGCCAGAGCGTGCGCTCAACCTCGGCTTCACCGGCCCCATGCTGCGCGGCTCCGGCCTGGCGTGGGACCTGCGCAAGCAACAGCCCTATGACGTGTATGCCCAGATGGATTTCGACATCCCTGTCGGCAAGACGGGCGACTGCTATGACCGCTACCTCGTCCGCATCGAGGAAATGCGTCAGTCCAACCGCATCATCAAGCAGTGCGTGGACTGGCTGCGCGTGAACCCCGGCCCGGTGATCACCAGCAACCACAAGGTTGCTGCGCCGGACCGCGAATCCATGAAGAGCAACATGGAAGAGCTGATCCACCACTTCAAGCTCTTCACCGAAGGCTTCCATGTGCCCGAGGGCGAGGCCTATGCCGCCGTCGAGCATCCCAAGGGCGAGTTTGGCATCTACATCGTGAGCGATGGCGCCAACAAGCCTTACCGCCTGAAGATTCGCCCGCCGGGCTTTTCGCATCTGGCTGCCATGGACGAAATGTCGCGTGGCCACATGATTGCCGACGCCGTGGCCGTGATCGGCACCATGGACATTGTGTTCGGTGAGATTGACCGATGAAGATGGCTCCCCCCCGTGGCGCCTGCGGCGCCTCCCCCCTCAAGAGGGCAACGCCAGTGGCCCGGCGAAGCCGGTTCCACGGCGTTCGCTTGGCCTGTTCATCTCTGTCGTCAGAGGTCGGAGTATGGAAATGAGTTTAAGCGCACAAACGCTGGTACGCTTCGCCAAGGAAGTGGCGAAGTACCCCGCCGACCAGAAGCAGTCGGCCGTGATGGCCTGCCTCACCATCCTGCAGGAAGAGCACGGTTTTGTGAGCGCCGAGGGCGAGAAGCTGGTGGCTGACTACCTCGGCATGGCACCGATTGCCGTGCATGAAGTCACCACCTTCTACAACATGTACAACCAGCGCCCGGTAGGCAAGTACAAGCTCAACGTCTGCACCAACCTGCCTTGCCAGTTGCGCGATGGCGCGAAGGCGCTGCACCACCTCGAACGCCGGCTGGGCATCACTATGGGTGAAACCACCGCTGACGGCCTGTTCACGCTGCAGCAGTCTGAATGCCTTGGCGCCTGCGCCGATTCGCCGGTCATGCTGGTCAACGACCTGACGATGTGCAGCTTCATGAGCAATGACAAGCTGGACCAGCTGATCGACGGTCTTCAATCTGCCGAGGCGAAACAACCATGACGCTCGCAATACCCACAGCCTCCACATCCGTCAGCGCCGCTGCTAAGGGCGTTCTGTCACAGTTCGTTGCGACTGGCGTGCAGACCTGCTTTCATGGTCGACACATCAACCCGCAGATCCTGGCCGACCTCAACGGCAGCAACTGGCGCCTGAAAGACTACGAGGCGCGTGGTGGTTATCAGGCCCTGCGCAAGATTCTGGGCAAGGACGGTTCCGAGGGCATGACACCTGACCAGGTGATCGCCGAGGTCAAGGCCGGCAGCCTGCGCGGCCGCGGTGGTGCCGGTTTCCCGACCGGGCTGAAGTGGAGCTTCATGCCGCGCCAGTTCCCGGGCCAGAAATACCTCGTCTGCAATTCGGATGAAGGCGAGCCGGGCACCTGCAAAGACCGCGACATCATGCAGTACAACCCGCACAGCGTGATTGAAGGCATGGCGATTGCCGCCTACGCCATGGGCATCAGCGTCGGCTACAACTACATCCACGGCGAGATTTTCGCCACCTACCAGCGCTTTGAAGAGGCACTGGAAGAGGCCCGGGCAGCCGGCCTGCTCGGCAACGGCATTTTGGGCAGCAGCTTCAACTTCCAGTTGCATGCCACCCATGGTTTTGGTGCCTACATCTGCGGTGAAGAGACTGCTCTCCTCGAATCGCTGGAAGGCAAGAAGGGCCAGCCCCGCTTCAAGCCGCCGTTTCCGGCGAGCTTTGGCCTCTACGGCAAGCCCACCACCATCAACAACACCGAGACCTTTGCGGCTGTGCCCTGGATCATCCGCAACGGCGGGCAGGCGTATCTGGAGTGCGGCAAGCCCAACAACGGCGGCACCAAGATTTACTCGGTCTCTGGCGACGTCGAACTGCCTGGCAACTATGAGGTGCCAATGGGCACGCCATTTGCCAAGCTGCTGGAACTTGCCGGCGGTGTGCGCAATGCCAAGGAAGGCCGCTCGCTGAAGGCGGTGATTCCGGGTGGCTCGTCTTCCCCAGTGCTGCCTGCGTCCATCATGATGGAGTGCACCATGGATTACGACTCCATCGCCAAGGCCGGCTCCATGCTGGGCTCTGGCGCGGTGATCGTGATGGACGACACCCGTTGCATGGTGGAGTCGCTCAAGCGGCTTTCGTACTTCTACATGCACGAGTCCTGCGGCCAGTGCACGCCCTGCCGCGAAGGCACGGGTTGGCTCTGGCGCGTGGTGGACCGCATCCACCGGGGTGAAGGCCGCCAGGGCGACATGGACCTGCTCAACTCTGTGGCTGACAACATCCAGGGCCGCACCATCTGCGCGCTTGGCGACGCGGCCGCCATGCCGGTGCGCGCCATGATCAAGCACTTCCGCCACGAATTCGAGGCCATGATCAAGCCCGCCGGCGCTGAAGCCCACACACCGGCTGCCGCCGTGCAAGCCTGAGTCCCGGAAAGAAAGCAACATGGTTGAAATAGAACTCGACGGCCAGAAGGTGGAGGTGCTCGAAGGCAGCACCGTGATGCACGCTGCCGAAAAAGCCGGCACCTACATCCCGCACTTCTGCTATCACAAGAAGCTGAGCATCGCGGCCAACTGCCGCATGTGCCTGGTCGACGTGGAAAAAGCCCCCAAGCCTATGCCTGCCTGCGCAACGCCAGTCACGCAAGGCATGGTGGTGCGCACCAAGAACGACAAAGCCATCAAGGCCCAGAAGGGCGTGATGGAGTTTCTGCTGATCAACCACCCGCTCGATTGCCCCATCTGCGACCAGGGCGGCGAATGCCAGTTGCAGGATCTCGCCGTCGGCTACGGCGGCAGCGAATCGCGCTACCAGGAAGAAAAGCGCGTGGTGTTCCACAAGAACGTCGGCCCGCTGATCTCGATGGAAGAGATGAGCCGCTGCATCCACTGCACCCGTTGCGTGCGTTTCGGTCAGGAAGTCGCCGGCGTGATGGAACTCGGCATGTCCCACCGCGGCGAGCACGCAGAGATCGAGACCTTTGTCGGCATGTCGGTGGACTCAGAACTCTCTGGCAACATGATCGACATCTGCCCGGTGGGCGCGCTCACCAGCAAGCCTTTCCGTTACAGCGCCCGTACCTGGGAACTGTCGCGCCGCAAGTCGGTCAGCCCGCACGATTCGACCGGTGCCAACCTGATTGTTCAGGTCAAGAACAACAAGGTCATGCGCGTGGTGCCGCTGGAGAACGAAGAGGTCAACGAATGCTGGATTGCCGACCGCGACCGCTTCTCGTACGAGGCCCTGAACAGCGACGAACGCCTGACCCGCCCCATGCTCAAGCAGGGCGGCGAGTGGAAAACCGTCGACTGGCAGACGGCACTTGAATATGTGGCCAACGGCCTGAAACAGATCAAGGCTGATCATGGCGCCGCCAGCATCGGCACGCTGGCCAGCCCGCACAGCACGCTCGAAGAGCTGTTCCTTGCCGCCTCGCTGATGCGGGGTCTGGGCAGTGACAACATCGATTACCGCCTTCGCAATGCAGAGTTTGCGGCACCGGCCGGCATCCGCTGGCTCGGCACCTCGATTGCCTCGCTGTCGCAATTGCAGCGTGCGCTGGTGGTGGGCTCCAACCTGCGCAAGGACCACCCGCTGTTCGCGCAGCGCATTCGCCAGTCCGTACGCAAGGGCTGTGCATTGAGCTCGGTCAACTCGGCTGCCGAACTGGCGACGGCCGATGCCTGGGCGATGCCTGTGGCCCATGCGGTCACTGTGGAGCCTGCATTCTGGGTGCAAGCACTGGCGGACATTGCGGCGGCTATCGCTGCCGAAAAAGGCGTGGCCGCACCAGCCGCCGGTCAGGCCACTGAAGCGGCCCAGCGGATCGCCAAGTCGCTGCTCGGTGGCGAGCGTAAGGCCGTGCTGCTGGGCAACGCCGCCGCCCACCACGCGCAGGCCTCGACGCTGCTCGCGCTGGCGCAGTGGATTGCCGCACAAACTGGTACAACCGTCGGCTACCTGACGGAAGCTGCCAACACCGTGGGCGCCCAACTGGCTGGCGCATTGCCAGGCGCCAAAGGTTTGAGTGCAGCCGATATGCTGGGCGGCAAACTCAAGGCCGCCATCCTGCTGAACACCGAACCCGAGTTCGACTCTGCTGCGGGTCGTCAGGCCCTGACAGGCCTGAACGCTGCGCAGATGGTCGTGACCTTGAGCCCGTTCAAGGCGAACATGGCGATCAGCGATGTGCTCTTGCCGATTGCGCCTTTCACCGAAACCTCAGGCACCTTCGTCAATGCCGAGGGCCGCATCCAGGGCTTCCACGCCGTGGTCAAGCCGTTGGGCGAGACCCGTCCCGCTTGGAAAGTACTGCGCGTGCTGGCCAACCTGCTGGGCTTGCCAGGTTTCGAATTTGAATCCTCGCAAGAGGTGTTGCAGCAGATTCCGGATGCTGGCGCGAGCCATGTGCCCGCTGAGCGGCTGGACAACAGCAGCCAGACCGCTGTGGCTGTTTCGGGCGCGCCAGTGGCGGCCCCGGCAGTGGCTGCGATCTATCAACTCGACGGACTGGTGCGCCGCGCCAGTTCGCTGCAGATGACGGCTGATGCGCGTTCTGCTGCAGCGTCGAGCCGCGAAGGGGTGGCCGCATGATTGACACCATTTACGGCTTCGGTCAGGGGCTGATGGGCGGCATCTGGCCTGCGACTGTCTGGCCGGTGCTCTGGACGCTGATCAAGATTGTTTGCGTATTGCTGCCGCTGATGGGCTGCGTGGCCTACCTGACCCTGTGGGAGCGCAAGGCCATTGGTTTTACGCAGATCCGTCTCGGCCCTAACCGGGTCGGCCCCTTCGGTCTGTTGCAGCCGATTGCCGACGCGCTGAAGCTGCTGACCAAGGAAATCATCATCCCTACGGCGGCCAGCAAGGGTCTTTTTGTGCTCGGCCCCATCATGACCATCATGCCGGCACTGGCCGCGTGGGCGGTCGTACCGTTCGGGCCTGAAGTGGCTCTGGCCAACATCAACGCCGGCCTGCTGTTCCTGATGGCTATCACTTCGCTCGAAGTCTATGGCGTGATCATCGCCGGCTGGGCCTCCAACTCGAAATACGCTTTCCTCGGCGCCATGCGTGCCTCGGCGCAAATGGTGAGCTACGAGATCGCCATGGGTTTTTGTCTGGTGGTGGTGCTGATGGTGTCCGGCAGCTTGAACATGACCGACATCGTCATGGGGCAGGGGCAGGGCATGGCCGCGAGCCAGGGCCTGAATTTCCTGTCGTGGAACTGGTTGCCGCTGCTGCCGATCTTCGTGGTGTATTTCATCTCCGGTCTGGCTGAAACCAACCGGCACCCGTTTGACGTGGTGGAAGGCGAGTCTGAGATCGTGGCCGGCCACATGGTCGAGTACTCCGGCATGGCGTTCGCCATGTTCTTCCTGGCCGAATACGCCAACATGATTCTGGTGTCGGTGCTGTGCGTGATCCTGTTCTTGGGCGGTTGGTTGCCACCGATCGACAGCGCGCTGTTCAACTGGATTCCCGGCTGGATCTGGCTCGGCATCAAATCCTTCATCGTGGTCACCCTGTTCCTGTGGGTGCGCGCCACGTTCCCGCGCTTTCGCTATGACCAGATCATGCGTTTGGGCTGGAAGATTTTCATCCCCGTGACCCTGGTCTGGCTGGTCGTCGTCGGCGCGTGGATGCAGACCCCGTATTCACTCTGGAAATAACTGGAAAAGTCATGACTGCAGTTGCTTCTGTCAAAGATTTTGTGTCGAGCTTCATGCTCACCGAGCTGTTCAAGGGCATGGCCCTGACCGGCAAGTACATGTTCCGCCGCAAGATCACCGTCCAGTTCCCGGAAGAAAAGACGCCCCAAAGCCCGCGTTTTCGCGGCCTGCATGCGCTGCGTCGTTACGAGAACGGCGAGGAGCGCTGCATTGCCTGCAAGCTCTGTGAGGCCGTGTGCCCTGCCATGGCCATCACCATTGAATCCGACGTTCGTGAAGACGGCAGCCGCCGTACCTCGCGCTACGACATCGACCTGACCAAGTGCATCTTCTGCGGCTTCTGCGAAGAGAGCTGTCCGGTCGACTCGATTGTGGAAACCCATATCTTCGAGTACCACGGCGAGAAGCGGGGCGACCTCTATTTCACCAAGGAAATGCTCCTGGCCGTGGGCGACCGCTACGAGACGGAGATTGCGGCCAACCGGGCTGCTGATGCCAAATACCGCTGATCGGGCCGCAGGGTGCGCTGAGTCAGGCGCCGCTCTTGATGCCACCAGAAAGAACTCATAAGAACATGGACGCTAAAACAGGGCTTTTCTATCTTTTCTCGGCGGTGCTGCTGTTTGCGGCCTTCCGGGTGATCACCGCGCGCAACCCGGTGCATGCGGCGCTGTATCTTGTGCTTGCGTTTTTTCAGGCGGCGGCGGTTTGGATTCTGCTGAAGGCTGAGTTCCTGGCCATCACGCTGGTGCTGGTGTACGTCGGTGCGGTGATGGTGCTGTTCCTGTTTGTGGTCATGATGCTGGACATCAACCTTGATAGCGTCCGCAAGGGCTTCTGGAAACACTTCCCGCTGGCAGGCAGTGTGGGCGCCATCATTGCGCTGGAGATGTCCTATGTCCTGATGGGTGGCTTCCGCGAGCCGCCGAAGATCGCCCCGGGTGTCGAGCAGATTGGTGCGCAGGTTTCGAACACCAAGGAGTTGGGCAAGCTGCTGTATTCCGAGTACATCTATCCGCTCGAAGTGGCGGCTGTCATCCTGCTGGTGGCCATCATTGCCGCCATCGCGCTGACCCTGCGTGAGCGCAAGGACTCCAAATACCAGAACCCGTCTGACCAGATCCGCGTGAAGCGCGCCGACCGCGTCAGCCTGATCAAGATGAAATCGGTCGTGGCGGCACCTGTTGCCAATGAAGCCGCTGAGGAAGCACCGCAGGAGAAGAAGCCATGACCCTGACCCTTGGACATTTTCTTTCGCTCGGCGCGATGCTGTTCGCGTTGTCGGTCATCGGCATTTTCCTCAACCGAAAGAACCTGATCGTGCTGCTGATGGCCATCGAGTTGATGCTGCTCGCTGTCAACATGAACTTCGTGGCCTTCTCCTACTACCTGAACGATATGGCCGGACAGGTCTTTGTTTTCTTCATTCTCACGGTAGCGGCTGCTGAATCAGCGATTGGCTTGGCCATTCTGGTGCTCTTGTTCCGCAACAAGTCCAGCATCAATGTCGATGAACTCAACACGCTCCAGGGCTAAACAATGAGCGCAACCCTTTCCGCATCGACCCTGCTGGCCGTTCCGCTGGCGCCACTGGCGGGCGCTTTGGCGGCTGGCATTCTGGGCACTTCTTTCGGCGGCAACTGGTTTGGCCGGCGACTGTCGCACACCCTGACCATTCTGGGCGTGCTGGTGGCGTTCATCCTCTCGGCGATGACGCTCAAGAGCGTCGCCATCGACGGTGCCCGTTTCAACGAGACGCTCTACACCTGGATGGTGGTCGGTGGTCTCAAGATGGAAATCGGCTTCCTGGTGGACGGCCTCACGGCCATGATGATGTGCGTGGTGACTTTCGTGTCGCTGATGGTCCACATCTACACCATCGGCTACATGGAGGAAGACGACGGCTACAACCGTTTCTTTGCCTACATCTCTCTGTTCACGTTCTCCATGTTGATGCTAGTCATGAGCAACAACATGCTGCAGCTGTTCTTTGGCTGGGAGGCTGTCGGTCTGGTGTCTTATTTGCTGATCGGTTTCTGGTTCAACAAGCCGACCGCCATTTTTGCCAACATGAAGGCCTTCCTGGTCAACCGCGTGGGTGACTTCGGTTTCATCCTGGGCATTGGCCTGATCGCCGCGTACGCTGGCACGCTGAACTATGGCGAGGCGTTTGCCAAGGCGGATGAGCTGGCAAAAATCACCTTCCCCGGCACCGGCTGGATGCTGATCACCGTGGTCTGTATTTGCCTCTTCATCGGCGCCATGGGCAAGTCGGCCCAGTTTCCGCTGCACGTGTGGCTGCCCGATTCGATGGAAGGTCCCACACCGATCTCGGCGCTGATCCACGCAGCCACCATGGTCACGGCCGGTATCTTCATGGTGGCACGCATGTCGCCCCTGTTTGAGCTCAGCGATGCAGCACTCAGCTTCATCATGGTGGTTGGTGCGATCACCGCGCTGTTCATGGGCTTTCTGGGCATTATCCAGAACGACATCAAGCGTGTGGTGGCTTACTCCACCTTGTCGCAGCTGGGCTACATGACGGTTGCGCTGGGCGCGTCGGCGTATTCTGTGGCGGTGTTCCACCTGATGACGCATGCCTTCTTCAAGGCGCTGCTGTTCCTCGCGGCGGGCTCCGTGATCATCGGCATGCACCACAACCAGGACATCCGCTGGATGGGCGGCGTGCGCAAGTACATGCCGATCACCTGGATCACGTCACTGCTGGGTTCATTGGCCTTGATCGGTACGCCTCTGTTCGCGGGTTTCTACTCCAAGGACAGCATCATCGAGGCGGTGCACTTCAGCACCTTGCCGGGTGCCGGGTTTGCCTACTTTGCCGTGCTGGCGGGCGTGTTTGTGACTGCCTTCTATTCCTTCCGGCTGTACTTCCTTGTTTTCCATGGCAAGGAGCGTTACGACCAAAACCCCGATGCGCATCACGACGACCACGGGCACCACGGCGATAACCACGGCGCTCACCATCCGCATGAGTCGCCCTGGGTGGTCACGGTTCCGCTGATCCTGCTGGCGATCCCCTCGGTGGTGATTGGTTTTATCACCCTGCAGCCGATGCTGTTCGGCGAGTTTTTCAAGGACGCCATTTTTGTCGATGCCGCCCGGCACCCGGCCATGGCTGAATTGGCCAAGCTCATCCATGGCCCGTTGCAGATGGCTGGCCACGCGTTCTTCACGCTGCCGCTGTACCTGGCCCTGGCCGGTGTGGCCCTGTCGTATTACATGTACATGGTGAACCCGGCTTTGCCAGCGGCCATCCAGCGCAAGTTCCAGCCGCTGCACACGCTGCTGGACAACAAGTACTACCTCGACTGGTTCAACGAGAACGTGCTGGCACGTGGCGCGCGCGGGCTGGGTACGGCACTGTGGAAGGGGGGCGATCAGGCCTTGATCGACGGTGCGGTGGTGAATGGCTCGTGGAAGCTGGTGGGATTCATCTCCGGCATGGTGCGCAAGCTGCAGTCCGGCTTCATCTACCACTATGCGTTCGGCATGATCATTGGCGTGTTTGTGCTGATGACGTACTTCGTCTGGTTCAACCGCTGATCAGTTCAACAATAACCAAGAATATCAAGGAAGAACAAGAATGGGTTTGTTGAGTCTTGCCATCTGGATGCCAATCGCCTTCGGCGTGGTGTTGCTGGCGCTGGGTCGTGACGAGCAGGCGCGCAGCGTCCGCTGGATCGCGCTGATCGGTGCAGTTGCCAGCTTTCTGGTGACCCTGCCGCTGTACAGCGGTTTTCAGGCAGACACCTCGGCCATGCAGTTCGTGGAAAAGGCCGAGTGGATTGATCGTTTCAACGTCAATTACCACCTCGGTGTGGACGGCATCTCGCTGTGGTTCGTGCTGCTCACCGCCTTCATCAATGTGGTCGTCATCATCGCCAGCTGGGAGGCGATCACCACGCGTGTGAACCAGTACATGGCCTCGTTCCTGATCCTCAGCGGCCTGATGATCGGTGTGTTTGCGGCGCTCGACGGCATCCTGTTCTACGTGTTTTTCGAGGCCACGCTGATCCCGATGTATCTCATCATCGGCATCTGGGGCGGACCGAACAAGATCTACGCGGCGTTCAAGTTCTTCCTCTACACACTGCTCGGCTCCCTGCTGATGCTGGTCGCGCTGATCTTTCTCTACAACAAGTCCGGCGGCAGTTTCGACATCCTGACCTGGCACAAGCTGCCGATGGGCAGCACGGTGCAGACGCTGCTGTTCTTCGCGTTCTTTGCCGCCTTCGCCGTGAAGGTGCCGATGTGGCCGGTACACACCTGGCTGCCAGACGTGCACGTCGAAGCACCCACCGGTGGCTCGGCCGTGCTGGCCGCCATCATGCTGAAGCTGGGTGCTTATGGCTTCCTGCGGTTCTCCATGCCGATTGCCCCAGACGCATCGCGTGAATGGGCCTGGATGATGATCGCCTTGTCGCTGATTGCCGTGATCTATGTGGGTCTGGTGGCGATGGTTCAGCGCGACATGAAGAAGCTGGTGGCTTACTCGTCGGTGGCCCACATGGGTTTTGTGACGCTGGGCTTCTTCATCTTCAACGACCTTGGCGTGTCGGGCGGCCTGGTGCAGATGATTGCACACGGCTTTGTGTCGGGCGCCATGTTCCTGTGCATCGGCGTGCTGTATGACCGGGTGCATTCGCGAGAGATTGCCAGCTATGGCGGCGTGGTCAACACCATGCCCAAGTTCGCTGCCTTTGCACTGCTGTTTGCGATGGCCAACTGCGGCCTGCCGGGCACCGCTGGTTTTGTCGGTGAGTGGATGGTGATCCTCGGCGCCGTGAAGTTCAATTTCTGGATCGGCGCCGCAGCGGCAACCGCCCTGATTTTCGGCGCGGCCTACACCTTGTGGATGTTCAAGCGGGTGTACCTCGGCCCGGTGGCCAACGATGATGTGCGCGCACTGAAAGACATCAACAGCCGCGAGTTCCTGGTGCTCGCGATTCTGGCGGTGGCCGTTCTCTACATGGGCATCTACCCCAAGCCTTTCACAGACGTGATGGACACCTCGGTGGCGGACCTGCTCAAGCATGTGGCCGCGTCCAAACTGAACTGACGCACAACAAAGTATTCCGATGATTGACAAACTTTCCTGGATTGCGGTCTACCCCGAGCTCGTGCTGCTGGTCATGGCCTGCGCGATCGCTCTGCTGGATCTGTGGGTGAAGTCTCCGCAGCGCACGCTGACCTACGTGCTGACGCTGGCCACCCTTGCCGTGGTGGCTGTGATGGAAGCCTTTTACGCCAGCAGTGGCCAGACCTACTATGGCTTCGGCAACATGGTGGTGGTGGACCCGATGGGTGGCTGGCTCAAATGCTTTGCCACCGTGGCTCTGATGGTGACGCTGGTCTACGGCCGGCCCTATGTCGCCCAACGCGACATGCTGCGCGGCGGCGAATTCTTCACGCTGAGCCTGTTTGCGCTGCTGGGCATGTTCGTGATGATCTCGGGTCACAACTTCCTGGTGATCTACATGGGCCTGGAGCTGATGACGCTCTCCAGCTACGCGCTGGTGGCCCTGCGCCGCGACAACGCCACCGCCACCGAAGCGGCCATGAAGTACTTCGTGCTGGGTGCGCTGGCGTCCGGTTTCCTGCTCTACGGCCTGTCGATGCTTTACGGCGCGACCGGCTCGCTCGATCTGAACGAAGTGTTTAACGCCATTGCCAGCCGTCAGGTCAAGCACCAGGTGCTGGTGTTTGGTCTGGTCTTCATCGTCGCGGGTCTGGCCTTCAAGCTGGGCGCGGTGCCTTTCCACATGTGGCTGCCCGATGTGTACCAGGGCGCGCCCACGGCCATCACGCTGCTGATCGGTGCTGCACCGCAGCTTGCAGCGTTCGCCATCTGTATCCGCCTGTTGGTCGAGGGCATGCTGCCCCTGGCCATTGACTGGCAACAGATGCTGGCCCTGATGGCGATTGGCTCGCTGCTGGTCGGTAATCTAGCCGCCGTGGCGCAGACCAACCTCAAGCGCATGCTGGCCTTCTCGACGATCTCGCAAATGGGTTTTCTGCTGCTCGGCTTGCTGGCCGGTGTCGTCAATGGCAACCAGATCAACACCGAATCAGCTTACAGCGCGGCCATGTTCTACGCCGTCACCTATGTGCTGACCACGCTGGCTGCGTTCGGCATCATCCTGCTGCTTTCGCGTGCCGGCCATGAGTCTGAAGAGATCAGCGATCTGGCTGGTCTGAACCAGCGCAGCCCGCTCTATGCCGGTGTGATGGCGATCAGCATGTTTTCTCTGGCGGGTCTGCCGCCGCTGGTCGGCTTCTATGCCAAGCTGGCGGTGCTGCAGGCGCTGGTGTCGTCGCAGCAGACCACCTATGTGGTGTTGGCCGTGTTTGCGGTGTTGATGTCTTTGGTGGGCGCGTTCTACTACCTGCGCGTCGTGAAGGTCATGTACTTCGATGCACCCCAGGGCGCCAACATCGGCGCGATTTCGGGTCCGGCCGATGCCAAGGTGGTGCTGTCGATCAACGGCGCGCTGATCCTGATTCTCGGTCTGGCGCCCGGCGGTCTGATGACGCTGTGCTCGCAGGCGATGAGCAGCGTCGTGAAGTCACTGGGCAGCTGAGCGTCGCCATGACCCAAACAACGTCCGTCTGGGCGGTGGTGCTGCTGGCTCTGGTGCTGGCCAACCTGCCTTTCCTCAATGACCGATTGTTCGCGGTGATTCGTCTTTCCGCGCCCAAGAATCTGGCCGTGCGCCTCGGCGAGATGGTGGTCGGTTATTTTCTGGCGGGTGCTGTGGGTCTCGGGCTTGAGCAGCGAATGGGCCAGATCGCGCCGCAGGGATGGGAGTTCTATGCCATCACCAGCACGCTCTTCATCACCTTTGCCTTTCCCGGTTTCACCTGGCGCTATCTATTCAAGCCGCGCGGGTGATCGCCGTGGTGCCTGCGGACTATTCCCCTGACCAGCATCTGCGGGAAACCACCACCGATTCAGCCGAGCTTTTCACCGGCCATTTTCTGAAAGCCCGGCGCGACATCGTGCGCCTGCCGGACGGCACGAACACCGTGCGCGAATACGTGGTCCATCCGGGCGCCGTGATGATCATTGCGCAGCTCGATGACGGGCGCCTCGTGCTGGAGCGCCAGTACCGCTACCCGGTGGGACAGGTGATGATCGAGTTCCCCGCCGGCAAACTCGACCCGGGCGAAGATTCTCTGGCCTGTGCGCGCCGCGAACTGCTGGAAGAAACCGGCTACACCGCACGCCAGTGGGCCCGAGCCGGGGTGTTGCACCCGGTGATTTCCTATTCCACCGAGTTCATCGACATCTGGTTTGCCCGTGGGCTGACGGCTGGTGCCCGCCAGCTGGACGATGGCGAGTTTCTCGATGTGTTCACAGCCACGCCCGCCGAAGTGCTGGCCTGGTGCGCCAGCGGTGCCGTGACCGACGCCAAGACCCTGACCGGCATGCTCTGGCTGCAAAACGTGGCCACTGGCGCATGGGTACTGGACTGGCAGGGCGCCGCCAGCTGACGCCACTGCGATAATCGGGGCATGAAGGTCCTCAATCTCCAGTGCGCGCACCAGCATGCCTTTGAGGGCTGGTTTGCGTCCGAAGATGACTTCCAGAGCCAGCGCACCCGCGGCCTGATTGCCTGCCCCCTGTGCGCCGACACGGCAATACACAAGCTGCCCAGCGCACCCCGGCTCAATCTGGGCTCATCACCACCCGTGACTGAAGTGGTATCACAGCCAGCAGCTGACGTCTCGGGAACCGCTCTGGCTGTCACCAACGGGCAGAACGCGCCGCCGGCCCTTGGCATTTCGCCGGCGCAGCAGGCCGCCTTTCTTCAGGCCTTGCGCCAGGTGGTGGCGCAGACCGAAGACGTGGGTGAGAAATTTGCCGAGGAGGCGCGCCGCATGCATTACGGTGATGCCGAGGCCCGCAACATTCGTGGACAGACCAGTGCGCGCGAGGCCATGGAGCTGCTGGACGAAGGCATTGAAGTGCTGCCGCTACCACTGCCCGCCTTGCTGAAAGAAACACTGCAGTGAATGTGGTCCCCGCAGTCACCCACTGCGTCTGACCCTCTGCAACATTCGGCTGGCGGCCAGCAGCCCTGCTGGCAAGGCCACAAAATGCGGCCAGATGAAATACGCCGGGTCGTAAAACACCCAGCTGAACGCGTCCTCGCCCAAGGCCACTGACTCCATCGTTCCGGTGACCACCACATACAGCCACCAGGGTGCCGCCGCCGCGAGCACTGCGGTTACAGATGTCGTTCTGACGACACGGAAGATCACCTGACCGGCCGCAATGGCCAGCAGGAAGATCGGCAGGTGGCGAATGGCCACCAGTGCAAAAGCGGCGCGGGCGGGCTCTTCGTCCTGCATCTGAACCGTCCAGCGGACCAGTGCCGGGTCATTCAGCAGTGGCCCCAGGGTGGAAGTCAGCAGTGCCAGCAAGCTGCCCCCGGCAATGGCCATCAGGAGCGGGTAACGGTCGGTCATGCAGCACTGTAACCGTGTCGATCAACGGGCGGACCAGCATGCCGGCACGCCCTTCGCAGATCAGGGGTACAGGCCCCGCAATTCGCGGGTGTGCAGAATGCGTTTGCAGGCCACGATGAAAGTGGCGGTGCGCAGGCTGACCTTCTGGTCCTGTGCAACCTGCCAGACACCGGCGAAGGCCTCGCGCATGATCTTCACCAGGCGGGCGTTGATTTCGTCTTCGTCCCAGAAGAAGCTCGAAAAGTCCTGCACCCACTCAAAGTAGCTCACCGTCACGCCGCCGGCGTTGGCAATCACGTCGGGCAGCACCAACACGTTGCGCTCTTGCAGGATGTCGTCAGCCGCTGGCGTGGTTGGGCCGTTGGCGCCTTCGATCACCATGCGGGCCTTGATGCGGTGGGCGTTGGTCGCCGTGATCTGCTGCTCCAGCGCGGCCGGAATCAGGATGTCGCATTCGACGTCCCAGAAGGCGTCGTTGGCAATCACTTCAGCCTGCGCAAAGCCGCCCACGCTACCGGTTTCGGCTACATGGCGCAGCAGGGCGGGCACGTCCAGACCGGCTTCACGGTAAATCGTGCCGCCATGGTCCTGCACGGCGACGACGCGCGCACCGGCTTCGGCAAAGAGCTTGCCCGCCACACCACCCACATTGCCAAAGCCCTGCACCGCCACGCGTGCGCGCGAGATGTCCATGCCAATGTGTTTGGCCGCTTCCACGCCCACGGTGAACACGCCGCGGCCAGTGGCCTCGCGGCGGCCGAGCGAGCCACCCAGGTCCACCGGCTTGCCGGTGACCACGCCGGTGGAGGTGGAGCCGGTGTTCATGGAGTAGGTGTCCATCATCCACGCCATGATCTGGTCATTGGTGTTGACGTCGGGCGCAGGGATGTCCTTGGTGGGGCCGATGATGATGCCGATCTCGCTGGTGTAGCGGCGCGTCATGCGCTCGAGCTCGCCGCGCGAGAGCTTCTTGGGGTCCACGCGAATGCCGCCCTTGGCGCCGCCGTAGGGCACGTTCACAGCAGCGTTCTTGATCGACATCCAGGCCGACAGCGCCATCACTTCCGAGAGCGTCACGTCCTGGTGAAAACGCACGCCACCCTTACCGGGCCCGCGCGAGACGTTGTGCTGCACGCGATAGCCTTCAAAATGCGCCACGGTGCCGTCGTCCATGTGGATGGGCACATCAACAATCAGCACCCGCTTCGGGCGCTTCAGCGTCTCGGCCCAGCGCGCCAGGCTACCCAGGTGCGGAATGACCCGGTCGACCTGCTGCAGGTAGTTGCCCCAGGGGCCGAGGTTGTCGGCCTGCAGATACGAGGGGAGGGAATGGGCGCCAGCCACTGGCGGGCTTTGCGTCGCGGTGTTTGCGTGTGACATGAATTGGACTCCTTGTGGGATAAAACTCGGTGCGTGGAGCTTACGAGTCGGCGCCCAAATAGTCCAAGGCATTTGAACCGCTATAACTATGCATTAAATGCATAGTTATACAAAAGCGGTATGGGTAAGCGGTATGAAATCCTCAGGTCGTAAACTGCAGCGCTGCCAGGCGCGCATACACGCCGCCCCGGCTCACCAGCTCGGCGTGCGTGCCTTGCTCCACCAGCTGGCCATGGTCCAGCACCACAATGCGGTCGGCTTTTTGCACCGTGGCCAGGCGATGGGCAATGACCAGCGTGGTGCGGTCTTTCATCGCGTATTCCAGTGCGGCTTGCACCATGCGTTCGCTTTCGGCGTCGAGTGCGCTGGTGGCTTCATCCAGCAGCAGCAGTGGCGCATTTTTCAGCATGGCACGGGCAATGGCGATGCGCTGGCGCTGGCCACCGGAGAGGCGCACACCGCGTTCTCCCAGAAAGGTGGCATAGCCCTCCGGCAGGGCCGTGATGAAGTCGTGCGCAAACGCAGACCGTGCCGCTGCGTGTACCGCGTCGTCGGTCGCCGCGGGGTTACCGTAGCGGATGTTCTCCAGCGCACTGGTCGAAAAAATCACCGCGTCCTGCGGCACGATGCCGATGCGCTGGCGCAGGTCAGTCAGCGCCATGTCTCGGGTGGCCACGCCGTCGAGCTCCATGCTGCCACTGCTGGGGTCATAAAAGCGCATCAGCAACTGAAACACCGTGCTCTTGCCGGCGCCGCTAGGGCCCACAATCGCCACGGTTTCGCCCGGCGCGACATGCAGGTTGAAGTCGGTCAGCGCCGCCTGCGTGGGGCGCGACGGGTAGCGGAAGGTGACGTTTTTGAACTGCACCGCGCTGCCCGCGCTGGTGACGCGCGCCGGCACCGGGTGCGCAGGGGACGTGACAGGCGAGCGCGAGGCCAGCAGCTCCATCAGCCGCTCGGTGGCGCCAGCGGCGCGCAGCAGGTCGCCATATACCTCGCTCAGCACGGCCGCAGCGCTGGCGAGGATGATCACGTACACCACGGTCTGACCCAAGTGGCCCGCAGTGATGTCGCCGCGCGTCACCGCCTGCGTGCCCTGGTACAGCCCCCACAGCAGCCCTGCAGAGGTCGCAATGATGATGAAGGCCACCAGCACGGTGCGTGCCCGCGTCCGCCTGATGGCGGTGTGAAAGGCGTTGGTGGTGGACTGGTTGAAGCGCTCGGCCTCGCGCCCTTCGGCGGTGTAGCTCTGAACCACCGGAATCGCATTCAGCACTTCGGCCGCAATCGCGCTGGAGTCGGCCACGCGGTCCTGGCTGGCGCGCGACAGCTTGCGCACCCGCCGCCCAAACCACACCGAAGGCGCAACGATCAGCACCAGACCACCCAGCACCTGCACCATGAGGTAGGGGTTGGTCACCACCAGCATGGTCAGTGCGCCTGCGCCCATCACTGCATTGCGCAGCCCCATGCTGAGCGATGACCCCACCACGGTTTGCACCAGCGTGGTGTCGCCCGTCAGGCGCGACAGCACTTCACCGGTCTGCGTGGTTTCAAAAAACTCCGGGCTTTGCCGCACGACATGGGAGTACACCGCATTGCGCAAGTCGGCGGTGACCCGCTCACCCAGCCAGCTCACGGTGTAGAAGCGGCCGGCAGAAAAAAGGCCTAGCGCGGCAGCCACCGCAAACAGCTCGAAGAAGTGTCGGCGCAGCACCATCATCTGCTCGCCTTTGTCACTCACGCTCAGGCCACCATCGATTAGGCTGCGCAGCGCCAGCGGGAACACCAGCGTCGCCACCGCAGCCATCACCAGAAACAACACCGCCAGCAGGATATGCCCACGGTAGGGCTTGAGAAATGGAACCAGTCCGGAGAGGGAGCGCGGAGCGCCTTTGGGTGCGTCAGAGCGCGGAGATTGAGCCATCCGGTGAGTTTAGGGCTTGTGAGTGCTTGGGAGGCTGGCCTGAACATCGAAGGCGTCGCCAGACCCATGGGCACTACTTGCTTATAGCGAACGCGCTGCCTGCAACCACTTTTCACCCAGCAGAAGTTCGTTGCCAAACGCGAAGATACCGAAAGTGCCCTTCAAATGCATGACCCTTGAACACACCAGAGACGAAGGCCAGGACGGTGACGGAGGCGACTGCTTCCCCAGCGCTGATCTGCCGATCCTGAAACTCCAGTGCCAGGATTCGTTGTTCACCTGACCTGTACAGGCTGAGATCACTGTCCTTTGAAAGAACGCTTCCGTCCGGACCGGTAAAGAGGAGAGAGTCGTCAATCAATGCGTCGAGCGTCGTGACGTCGCCTGCAAGCATTGCAGCTCGAAGTCCGTCCTCTGCGGCTTCGATCTCGGAAGTTCGGTTGTTCATCTAGTGTCGAACTCGTGATAGATGCAGATGAAGTTCAGGAACGTTGGTTACGACGCTCAACGCCCAGGTTCAGGCGAGGACGTCGCATTGGAACCTGTTGTTAGGCCAGCACACCCTCGATCTACTCTTTTGCTGTCATCAAGCGAACCATTTCTTCGCGGCCTTTGGCCTCGACCCACATGAACTCCATTGTCCCTGAGCTGTTGACGTACTTTGCTTTGATAGCGAGATCGCGGGCGTAGTCGAATAGGAGCTTAGATGCGCCCATCGCCTGCCGCACTCTTTCGGTTTTAATTGCACCGCTCTCGAAGCTGCCTTCGTACACTTTCGATAGCGCAATCATGAATTGCGTCACCGGACTCGCCTGGGTTGGAGTGGGTGTCGAATGAGGAAGAAGCGTGGGAGTGTTCCCTATTGGCGGCTTCACAAAGAGCGGTGCGCCGAGGAGCTCGCGTAGCAACTGATCGAATCCGGTCTCGAAGTAGTCCTGCTTGGAGAGATCGATGTAGAGCTTGGAGCCGAGGAACGTTGGAAGCGCGCCCATTTGCCGTAGAACTGGGATCACTTTTGCAGAATCTATTCGCTTCATTAGTTCTGCGGTGACGATCATCTTTTCGTATCCGACGCCGCCCATCCCAGCATTCGCCTTCTCCACGTACCTGTTGGTGCAGATCATCAGAATTCGAACGGACTCCGAGATTCCCCTCTCCATAAAGTGGGGTAGATCGCCGCCTGGTCCGATGTCCCATTGGTCTAGGATCACGTCGATCCCAGAAGTCCTCAGCCGTGTTGCCAACTCCAACACCCACAGCTTGTGCTCTGGCGAATCATGGGAGTAGGAGATGAATACTTTCGGGGCTGACATTTTTGTGTTGACCTCACAGAGTCCTCGGGGCCTAACGTAATGTATGGAGCAACACCTGCTGGATAAACTGGCCAGTGCTCGATATCCTGGACATGAAATCACCTTGAAAGTGGCTTGCAACCTTGATTCTGGCGCTTGTCCTTGCCAGTTTATACGGGCATAGAAATTCCGACGAAGCCCGCAGCGAAAATTGTGGTGCTGCCTCATGACGCAGGTAATTCAAGGAAGTCATCGGTCTTTTGATAACTTCTGCTGCAAATCCGTTCGGGCTGAGGTATCGAAGCCCTTCGATACCTCAGGGCGAACGGTCATGGTTGCCGCCGCGACCTGCCCACCAATCTACATCCGCAACGGCTGCGCATACCCCGTCATCTCCAGATACCCACGCGCCACCTTCTTGCCATTGCTGTCGTACATATCGCTCAGCCCTTCCCAGTAAATCGCACCGGTGGAGCTGCGGCTGTCCATTTCCTGGTTGTCGATCACGGCCTTGACGGTGTAGAAATCGGCCGGGGTGCGCACGATCCATTCCACCGGGTAAGTGGCCTGCGAGAGCGGGCTTTTCCAGCTGCGTTGCGGTCTGAATTCGTTCTCGCCGCGGCTGGCGGTGTAGAGCTGGCCGTTGCCAGTGCGGAAGGAGCCGCCGTCCCACAGGGTGCTGCCGTCCTTGCGCCGCAGGCGAAAGGCGGTGAGGGCGCTGCCGTCGTAGTAGTTCATGCCGATCCAGTCCCAGCCGGTGGCTTCGGGGTGCAGCAGCTCCTCGCTCCATTCGTGGTCCAGCCAGGCCACGCCCTTGACGGCCAACTTCTGGTTGCCAACGGTCAGCGTTCCGCTGGTGGCCAGTTGCGGCTGGCTGTAGTAATAGCTCGCCTGCTTTTCCTCTGGCCCCTTGCGCGACAGGCCTTGCCGGCCTTGCAGCAGCACCGCCTGGGTTTCGTCGAACTGCAGCGACAGGCCAAAGTCGGTGGCTGGCAGCTCGGCGGTGTAGCGTTTGCCGTCTGCCTTCAGCGACCAGTCGCGCAGCCGGATGGCCATGTCCTGCTGGCCCGTGCTGGCGATATCAAAACCCTCGCGGGCAATGCGCTGGTCGTGCCAGAGTTTTTTGCCCTGCACATCGGTGATGGCGGCATGCGCGAACACCAGTTGCTTCGCGGCAAAGGCCGAGCCCATGCCCTGCGTGGCATCGACCCGTGAACGGAAAAACGTGAGCTGAAAGCCAAAGCGGCGCGGCACGGCCTCGGTGGTGAAGGCTTCGCCGGTGATGTACCACCACTCGGTGCGAAAGTCCGGGTGGGAGCCGCGGTCGCGCGGGAATACCAGGGCCTTCGCGGGCAGTGCGTTAGCAGCGTCGTGCGGCAGCGCGGCGGCGCCTGCGGCCATGCCCATCCACTGCAGGGCCTGCCGGCGCCGGATCGGGCTCATGTTGATGTTCAAGCTCATGTGTCTGATGTGAGCTCGGGGCGCATCAGGCGGACTATGCCGTCGTGTGCGGTGCTGCAGTCGCCCAGCTTGTCGGCCACCCAGCCGTCGTCGTGGTAGGTGGGCAGATAGCGCTCGCCCGAGTCGCACAGCAGCGACAGGATGGAGCCCTGTTCGCCGCGGGCCAGCATCTCGTGGGCTAGCGTCAGCATGCCGATGAAGTTGGTGCCGGTGGAGGGGCCGACCTTGCGGCCCAGCAGGCGCGACAGCGCGCGCATGGCGGCCAGCGAATCGGCATCGGGCACCTCAATCATGCGGTCGATCACGCTGCGGATGAAGCTGGCCTCTACCTGCGGCCGGCCAATGCCTTCGATGCGCGAGCCGGGGCCTGTCAGGCTGGCGTCACCCGTGCGGTGATACGCCGCAAACACCGAGCCCACCGGGTCGGCCACACACAGCTGGCTCGCGTGCTGCTGGTAGCGCACATAGCGGCCAATTGTGGCGCTAGTGCCACCGGTGCCGGCACCGACCACAATCCAGCGCGGCACGGGAAAGCGCTCGCGCGCCATCTGGTGGAACATGCTCTCGGCAATGTTGTTGTTGCCGCGCCAGTCGGTGGCGCGCTCGGCATAGGTGAACTGGTCCATGTAGTGGCCGCCCGACTCAGCTGCCAGCCGGCGCGCCTCGTCATACACCTCGCCGGCGCTGCCGACCCAGTGGCAGCGACCGCCGTAAAGTTCGATCTGCGCGATTTTTTCTGGTGAGGTGCTGCGCGGCATCACTGCGATGAAAGGCAGCCCGAGCAGGCGGGCGAAGTAGGCCTCGCTCACGGCGGTGGAGCCACTGGAGGCCTCGACGATGGTGGAGCCCTCGTGAATCAGGCCGTTGCACAGCGCGTACAGAAACAGCGAGCGCGCCAAGCGGTGCTTGAGGCTGCCCGTGGGGTGGGTGGACTCGTCTTTCAGGTAGAGGTCAATCCCGCGCGCCGCGAAATCCGGCAGGGGCAGTGCGATGAGGTGGGTGTCAGCACTGCGCTGAAAGTCGGCCTCAATACGCGCTATGGCCGCATGCAGCCAGGCATGACCTGTGGCCCCGGTGGTGTGGGGGCCGGGAAGTACAAGAGGGGGCGCAGACGTCATGCCCCGGATTCTCGCAGCATGGCCGCCTGTTGTGAACGTGGCCCGCACTCTGGCTGGCGGCTGCGTGCGGCTAGAACGGATGAGAGCAGCTCAGAACGGGTCCTGCCGCCAGTCACGGGCGGAGTCCATCACCGCCGGAATGTCGCTGCGGCCCAGCCCCAGGTCGCACAGCTCACGCTCGCTCATAGCCTGCAGCGCCTGAAGGTCACGCCTGTTGCGCATCGCGGTGGTCAGGCGTGTGTCAAGTGCCGCAAGCAGCCGCAGCACGGCAGCCAGCGGGTTGGGCCATTGCTCCCTTCGCAAGCCGCCGGGCGTGAAGGGGATGGGCTTCTTCATCGTCATCATCATGGGCACTCCCTGGTGGTTGAGGCCCGATGGTGCTACGGTCTGAAGTATTGGGCAAGTTGAATATACTGATAAAAACTATCAGGAAAACTGATGCGTGAACTCAATCTGGACCAGCTGAGAACGCTGGTGGTCATCACCGATCTGGGTACTTTCTCGGCGGCGGCGAAGGCGCTGCATCTGGCGCAACCCACGGTGAGCCTGCACATCAGCGAGCTGGAAAACCGCCTCGGCACCGCGCTGGTGGTTCGGGGTGGCAAGCGGGTGGAGCCGACTGCGGCGGGTGCGTTGTTGATTGAGCGTGCGCGGCGGCTTTTGCGCGACACCGATGACACGATTGACGCCGTCAAGCGCCATGCAGAGGGCCGTGTTGGCCGGGTCAGGCTGGGCACCTCGACCGGCGTGTTGGTCTCTTTGTTGCCGCAGGTGCTCAAGGCCATGGAGCGCGCCCACCCGGGCATTGATGTGGAGGTGAGCATCATGGGCTCCAGCGAGGCTTTGCAGCGCCTGGGGGAGGGCACGCTCGATGTGGGGCTGGTCGCCACACCACAGCCTGCGCACAAGGGCGTGGTGATGACCCACTGGCGCAGCGATCCGATGATGGCCTTTGTACCCGAGGCATGGGCGGCCCCGCGGCGCGTCACCCCGCAATGGCTGGTGGGCCAGCCGCTGATCTTCAACGACGCCAGCGCGCACATGTACCGGATCTGCATGGAATGGTTTGCGGCTGCGGGTTTGACGCCACGAGCGCGTATTGAGCTCAATTTCACCGAGGCGATGAAAAGCCTCGTCGCTGCAGGCTATGGCGCGGCGCTGCTTCCGCTCGAAAAAACCGATGAGCCGGCGGCCATCCCCAAGGGTGTGAAGGTGCTCCCACTGCGGCCAGCGCTGCTGCGCCACACGGCAGTGGCGCACCGGCCGCTGGCGTCGCTCGACGGCGCGGCGCGCAAATTGCTGCAGACGCTGATCCAGTTCCGTCAGGCCTGAGCTGTGGCGTTGCTGTGGTCCGCAAGACGATGCGAGATCGCCGTACCGCGCCGCTGCAGAAATGCTTCCAGCTCGCTGGCATAGCGCGGGCTGACTGCTTGCTGCACCGATGGCCGCTGCGCGAGCGCCGCACGCCAGGCGTGCACCCGGGGCGCGCGTTCAAGGCCCGGCAGAAAGCCGGATTCGCCCAGGCTTTCCAGTACATCAAAGTAGCGGAAGACCGGGCCGAACACCGCATCGACCAGTGTGAACGTCGCGCCTGAAAAGTACGGCCCGCTGGGCTGAAGGGCCGTCTCGATTTGCAGGAACTTGCCGGCAATCGCCTGGCGCCGCATGTCCAGCGCAGCCGCGTCTGCAGCGTTGTAAAACGCGGCAATGTCGCCCAGCACGCTGGAGCCGAACTCCATCCATCCGCGGTGCTGCGCGCGCTGCAAGGCGTCGGCCGGGTGCAGTCGCGGCAGCAGGGTGTCGTCAAGGTACTCGCAGATGGCTGCCGATTCAAAGATGGGTTGGCCATCGACCAGCAGGACCGGCGTTTTGCCCAGGGGTGAAATCGCCAGAAACCACGCGGGTTTATTGGCAAGGTCGATGTCGCGCCGCTCGAAGGCGACGCCCTTTTCCATCAGGGCGATGGCGGCGCGCTGCACGTAGGGGCACAGCGTATGGCTGATGAGTGTGAGTTGCATGGCTGTCGCTCCGGAAGTGCTCAGGCGGCCACCAGCGCACGGCTGCGGCGCAGTGCCCATTTGCCATCACCCAGCAGCCAGTGCACCAGCGAGGAGATCAGCAGAAACATCGGGTACTCCCAGCCGCCCTGCGGGTTGGAAAACACCCAGCCGTTCGGCCAATGCACCCATGTGGCCACGATCAGGATGGGCGTGAGCAGCAGCGACACCTGCCGCGCGTAGAAGCCCAGCAGCAGGGCGGTGCCGCCCGCCAGTTCCATGGCGACCACTGGGTAGGCCATGAAGCCCGGCAGGCCGACGCCGTCGAAGAACTGTGCCGTGCCGGGCAGGGTGAACACCATCACCTTGAGCAGTGCGTGGGTGATCCACATGATGCCCAGCGCGACGCGTAGCAGGGTCGCGGCAAGGGCCTGACTGTGGGACTCAGGGGCGAGTTGGGGTTGGTGTGTTGACATCAAATCTCCAGAAAAATCGTTGCAGATCAAAGGATGCGCAAGGCTTCAGGGCACTTGCGAGAGCGGACTTTACGATTGCAATAAAGCAATGTAAATTGGCGCTGATGAAACGATTGATTGCAAAAACGCAATATGAGCTGACCGCGCAAGACCTGCACGTCTTGCTGGCCTTGACGCGCGGAACGACCCTGGCCGAAGCGGCCCGCCGCCTGGGGGCGGACGCGTCCACGGTGTTTCGCAGTGTGCAGCGCATCGAGAAAAATCTGGGTCAACGGCTGTTCGAGCGCTCGCGTCGCGGCTACTTGCCGACAGAGGGCATGCTGGTGCTGGCGGGCCATGCCGAGCGCATGGAGGCAGAGCTGGAAGCAGCCCGAAGCACGGCACGGGGACCGCAGGCGGATTCAGCAGGCGTGACCGGCCTGGTGCGCCTGACCACCACTGACGCGGTGCTGCGCGGTCTGGTGCTGCCCTGCCTGCCGCCCTTGCTGTCTGCGCATCCGATGCTGCAGCTGGACTGCCGCACCGGCAATGAACTGGCCAGCCTGAGCCGTCGGGACGCCGACGTCGCCCTGCGCGCCACGCGCAAGCCACCGGACCATCTGGTGGGTCGCAAGTTGGGGACGGTGCGCTTTGTGGTGTGCGGAGCCGCTGGGCGGGACAAACCAGTACCGGGACGCAAGACGTCCAAAAACAGCACGACAACGACACTGGCGGCGCAACTCGCCGGGCAGGACTGGATTGCACCCGACGAGTCGCTGCCCGAGCACCCCTCGGTGTTGTGGCGGCGCAAGCAGTTGCCCCGTGTGGTGCCGCGCCATTACGCGGACGGGATTGTTGCGCTCACCGAGATGATCAAGGCCGGGCTGGGGGTGGGCGTCGTGCCCGTGTTCATGCTGGCGGCCGAGCCAGCCTTGGTGCCGCTGACGCCGGTACTGGACGATTGCGAGTCAGACCTGTGGTTGCTGGCGCACCCAGAGTCGCGGCATCTGCGCCGCATTGCGGTGGTGTATGACCACTTTGCGGAGCATCTGCGGCTGGCGTGACGAGCCCGAGCCGCAAGATTCGTTAAGGAGCCGTTAAAGAGCGGCAGGTCCAGTGGACTGGAAAACGATCTCGCCGCTCGGCACATGCACCACACGCACTTCCTGGCGCGTCGGGTCGGCCACGCTCTTCACGGCCACGGCGACCGCCAGTGAGGGATTGGCGTACAGGTGATTGAGGACGCCGCTGGGAAGCAGGCGACCCGAGAGGGTGTCGCGGCATTCGATGCGGTAATCGTGTGGATGGGACGTTCGTTGCGCGGATGTCATGGTGGACCTCACAGCTCAAGCGGGGTGACGAAACGGGGCTACTAAAGCAGGCTAATCAAGCGGGGCAAGAAGCCTCAAGAAAAGCGGGAATCCTTGCCGAACACGCGCTTTCATTTTGGGCCTGTCCTGCGTCAGTGGGGTGACAAATCCCGTGCAAAACGTAAGTAAACGCAAGCCCGGGGCGAACCCCGCACGCTCACCAGTCTTCCTTGACGGCCAGCACTGCATCGCGGCCCGCTGCGGCGCGGCCTGCGATCCACGCGGTCAGCGTGCCAGCCGCCACCACCGCAGCACACAGCAGCGCCAGCCGCAGCCAGGGCACCATCAGGTCCATGGTCCAGTGAAAGCTCTGCGGGTTCACCACATGCACCAGCACGGTGGATACGCCCAGTCCCAGGCCAGCCCCTGCGACGGCACCGATCACCGTCCAGGCCGCACCTTCGCCCGCCACCACCGCCAGAATCTGCCGGCGCGTCAGGCCCAAGTGCGCCAGCAGGCCGAACTCCTTTCGCCGCGCCAGCACCTGCGCGCTGAAGCTGGCGGCCACGCCGAACAGGCCAATGGCGATGGCCACACCCTGCAGCCAGTAGGTCACGGCAAAGCTGCGGTCAAAAATCTTCAGCGATGTAGCCCGGATCTGGCTGACCGATGCGATGTCGATCAGCGCTGCCGAGCCGGACTGCGTGGCGGTCAGTTGCCGCACGCGCGCCTGCACGTCGGCATCCAGCGCGCCTGGCGACAGCCACAGGGCCAGATCATTGACGCGGGTGTCTCCGGTGAGGCGCTCGAAGTCCTGCTGGCGCATCGTGATGGCACCGAACTGCCGCGCATAGTCGCGCCAGACACCCGCGACGAATAACGTCGGTGGAGCATTTGCCAGGGTACTTTGCAAGGGGTTTGACGAAGGCAAGGCACCGAGTGCGCTCGACAACGGTACAAACACGTTGCCGGGCTGTGCGCCATACAGGTCCACCATGGCTTCGCTGACGTAGATGGGGATCTGGCCGGCTGGAACCGGGTGCAGCTCACCCACCAGTGGCAGTGCGGTGGCCGGGTCATCCATTGGCCGGGCAATCAGCGCCACGGCGGGCCGGCCCGGGTCCAGTTGCAGCGAGGTGGTCCGCAGCGTGTTCACGCGTTCCACGCCCTGCAGTTTTGCCAGCGCGGCAACGAACTCGGGCGAGAAATAAGCCGACTCGGCGGCGCTGCCACCCAGCGCGGTGCGCACGTACAGGTCTGCTGGCAGCACCACGTCCAGCCAACGTGTGACGGATTCGCGAAAGCTCGCCACCATCACCGTCAGTGCCACCGCCAGACTGAGCGAGGCCACCACACCGCTCACGGCCACCGCGGCGCTCTCGCGCACACGGCGCGCCCGCTCCACCGCCAGCAGCGGAAGCAGGCGGTGGGCCACCCAGGGGCTGATGCGGTCGTACAGCAGCGCGATCAGCCAGGGCAGCGCGGTGATGCCGCCGACCAGCAGCAGGGCCACAGAGACATAAGCCGCCAACGGGATGCCGCCCAGGGGTGGCATCAGCGCCAGCAGAGCGCCTGTGACGATGATGGCGATGCTCAACCAGCGCGCGGAATGGCTGTGGTGGGCTAGCCCCAAGCCTTTGAGGGTTTGCGCGGGTGGCAGTTTTTGCGCGGCGCGTGCCGGCCACCAGCCGCCCACGCCCGCCGCCACTACGCCCAGCGCGCCGTAGACCAATGCCGCGCCAGCGCTCCACTGCAGTGCAGGTGCCACGCCTGAGAAATAGCCACCGCCCAGATCGCCGCCCAAGAGCCGCAGCGCCAGCCCTGCCAGCAGGCTGCCAAGTGCAATGCCCATCAGACTGCCCACCAGCCCGAGCAGCAGCGATTCGGCCAGCACCAGCCGCAGCCGTTCGCGGCCGGTCAGCCCGAGCACACCGAGCAGCGCGAACTGCTGCGCGCGCTTGGCCACGCTGAGCGACAGCACCGAAAACACAAGGAACGCGCCGGTGAACAGCGCCACCAGCGCCAGCACCGTGAGGTTGACCCGGTAGGCGCGCGAGAGGTTGCTCACGCGCTCAGCCGCATCGCCCGGTGCGTTGGCCTTGATCTGTGGCGGCAACTGCAGCGCGGCGATCAGTGCCTGGGCGTCGGTGCCGGCGCGCAGACGCAGATCAATGCGGGTGAGCTGCCCGCGCCGCTCGAACAGATCCTGCGCGGCGCCAATGTCCATTACCGCCAGCGGGCCGCCGCCGCTGGCCACGCTGCCGGCCACATCTGCGGTGCGCAATTGCAGGCCCACCTGCAGCTGCAGCTTGTCACCGGGCAGTGCCTGCTGTGCCGCCGGGTTCAGAAACACCACCCCCGGGCTGAACAGCGCGAAGCGGTCGGCATCGGCAGCAGGCACCGGCATCAGTGCGGGCGCTACCCCTGCCACCACCAGCGCGTCAATGCCCAGCACGCGCAGGGGCTGGCGTTCGCCTTTGGCGCTACCTTCGGCGTTGAGCGCGTAGGTGCTGATTTCCAGCACCGGGCTGGCCAGTGCCACCCCGGGGTTGTTGGCGACCCGGGCGTAGAGCGTTTCATCGAAGCTGCCTTGCACGGCGCGCAACTCGAGGTCGGGCTGGCCATTGACGGCGCGCACCGCCTGCGAGAACTCACTCAGCGCTGAGGCGTTGATCAGCTGAACCGAAAACGCCAGCGCCACACCCAGCATGACGGCCACCACCGCCGCAGCGCTGCGCCACGGGTGGTGGCGCAGTTCCTGCCAGGAAAAACTCGAGAGAAGGGCCCACATGAACGGATTGTGCCCGCGAGGCCAGGTGAAGCCGGCGCCAGTGGTTTATCGTTGGGGGTGGCGCTGCCTTGCAGCAATTCATCGACTACTCACTCACCTGTCATCCAGAAGTCTTCACCATGCAATTGCCCACCTATGACGATGTGATCGCCGCCGCCGCGCGGCTGGAAGGCCATGCCCACCGAACACCGGTGCTGCGTTCGGCCACAGCAGACGCGCGCTGGGGCGCGCAGTTTTTCTTCAAATGCGAGAACTTCCAGCGCATGGGGGCGTTCAAGTTCCGCGGGGCGTTCAATGCATTGTCCAAATTCGATGCGGCGCAGCGCAAGGCCGGCGCGATTGCGTTTTCGTCGGGCAACCATGCGCAGGCGATGGCGCTCTCGGCGCGCCTGCTGGGCATGCCGGCCGTGATCGTGATGCCCAAGGATGCGCCCGCAGCCAAGCTGGCCGCCACGCGTGGCTACGGCGCCGAGGTGGTGCTGTACGACCGCTTCACCGAAGATCGCGAGGCCGTGACGCGGCAACTGGCTGCCGAGCGTGGCATGACCATGATTCCGCCGTACGACCATCCCGACGTGATTGCCGGACAGGGCACCGCAGCGAAAGAACTCTTTGAAGACGTCGGCCCGCTCGACCGGCTCTATGTGTGCATGGGCGGTGGCGGCCTCACCAGCGGTTCGGCCCTGGCCGCGCGTGCGCTGTCGCCGCAGTGCGAGGTCTACGGCGTGGAGCCGGAAGCGGGCAACGACGGGCAGCAGTCGCTGCGTGCGGGAAAGATCATCACCATTCCCACGCCGCAGACCATTGCCGATGGCGCGCAGACGCAGCATCTGGGCGAGTACACCTTTGCCATCATCCGCCGCGACGTGAAAGACGTGGTGACGGTGAGCGACGCCCAACTGGTGGAAGCCATGCGCTTTTTTGCCGAGCGCATGAAGATGGTGGTGGAGCCCACCGGGGGCCTGGCCTTCGCAGCGGCCTGCGAAGCCGCTTCAGGCGAAGTGAACAGCCTGAAGGGTCAGCGCGTGGGCGTGCTGATCAGTGGCGGCAATGTGGACCTGGCGCGCTACGCCCAGTTGCTCGCGGGCTGAAGCTGAGGGGTGCCGATCAGGCAAAGGCCTCCAGCCAGTTGAGCCCTGACGAGGTGCCTCCGGCGACGGCGCCCTTGCGGGGCCGGTACTCGCAGCCCACCCAGCCCTTCCAGCCGCAGGCGGCCGACACCTCGTCGATCACCTTGAACAGGTAGGCGTAGTTCAACTCGCCGACATCGGGTTCATGGCGCTCGGGCACGCCGGCAATCTGGAAGTGGCCCACCGCGCCGGTTGGCAGGTACTTGCGGATATTCATCGCCACATCGCCTTCAACGATCTGGCAGTGGTACAGGTCCATCTGCACCTTGACGTTGGGCGCGCCCACTTCGGCAATCAACTCATGCGCGTGGTCCTGGCGGTTCAGGAAGAAGCGCGGAATGTCGCGCGTGTTGATAGGCTCGATCAGCACGTCCCGGCCGCGTTGTGCGGCCTCGGCTGCGGCCCAGCGCAGGTTGGCAATGTAGGTGGGCTGCACGGCTTCCCGCGTGAGGTCTGCGGGGATCAGGCCGGCCATCAGGTGAATGCGCGGGCAGTCGAGTGCCTCGGCGTAGTCCAGTGCCATCGTCACGCCAGCGCGGAACTCGGCTTCACGGCCCGGCACGCAGGCGGTGCCGCGATCACCTGCCTTATCCCACGCATGCGCGATGGACGCGGCATCAGTGCCACCGGGCGGCGCGTTGAAGAGCACTTGCTGAAGCTTGAGGTCTTTCAGCATGGCTGCGAGCTCGTGTTTCGGGAACGCGTAGGGAAAAAGAAACTCAACCGCCTGAAAACCGTCCCTGGCCGCCGCTTCAAAGCGCTCGGTGAAAGACAGCTCGGGGTACAACATCGAAAGATTCGCAGCAAATTGGGGCATGGAGAACGATCGGTAGGGGGAATGAGGTGATAAATCAACTTGAACCGACGGGATTTTCTTCAAAGCCCCGCATCGGTTCAAGGCTTGCGGGGCAGGGTTTACCAGCGGGCGCTAAAGGTCTGTCGCAGCTCGGTCAGTTGTTCGTCAGTCAGTGGCGGCACCTTGTCTGAGAGCATGGTCAGTCGCGCAGTTTCTTCCAGTTCTTCCAGCACCGCCATCGCGGCGGCCGGGCTGCTGTGCCACACATTGGGCCCCAGCCTGCTGAGCATCACGGCGCGCAACGGTGTGCCCTTCTCACCATAGCGTGTGATGGTCTGTGCCACAAGTGCGGCCGCTGCAGGGTCTCCGGGCCGGTGATAGGGAATCAGCGGCACGTGGCCGACCTTCATCACGAAATAGGGTGTGATGGCGCGCAGCAATTCATTGTCTTGCGCTTTCAGGCTCAGCGCCACGCAATGCGTGCTGTGGGTGTGAATCACGCATGCCGTGGCTGGGTCGAACGCCGCGCTGGCCGCATAGATGTGCCGGTGCAGGGCCAGCGTCTTGCTGGCGGGCAGGCCACTCAGTTGCTGGCCTTGCTCGTCAACGCGCGCCAGTTGCAGCGGGTCCAGAAAACCCAGGCAGGCATCGGTGGGCGTGATGAGGTAACCGCCGCCAGCCGACGCATGCAGCCGCACACTGATATTGCCGGCGGTGGCATGCACATAGCCGCGCTCAAACAGGCTTCGGCCAACGCGGCAGATTTCTTCGCGTGCGGCCTGTTCGCTCAGTGGCGCGTTCGGGGCTGGGGTCGGCGTTGAAGTGGATGAGCTCATGCGTGCATGGTAAGGGCTTTGGCGCGGAGGCCAGTGAAATCAGGGCGCTGCGCTGGCACCCGCATTCGAGCGGATGCCGGTGGCATCAAGATGCAGGATGCGGTCAGCGCGCGCGGCGGCGGCTTCCGAATGGGTGACCAGCACCATGGACGCGCCGTGCGCCCGCGTCTGGCTGATCAGCGCATCCATCACGCGTGCGGCGGTGGTCGGGTCGAGGTTGCCGGTGGGCTCGTCGGCCAGCAGCAGGCTGGGCCGGTGCACCAGTGCCCGCGCAATCGCCACGCGTTGCAGTTGCCCGCCGCTCAATTGCTGCGGCAGCCTGGCGCCCAGTCCACCCAGACCGACGGCATCCAGCATGGCGGCCACGCGCAAGTCGGTTTGTGCGGCGTCCCGCTCGCCGAGCAGCAGCAGCGGCAGGGCGATGTTCTGCGACACATCCAGATGCGGCAGCACATGAAAAGCCTGAAACACAAAGCCCACCTTCTGCCGGCGCAGCAGTGCGCGCCCGTCGTCGCCCAGCTGGCCGAGGTCTACACCGTCCAGTTGCACCGTGCCCTCGTCCCACTGGTCGAGGCCCGCCATACAGTTAAGCAGCGTGGATTTGCCGACGCCTGATTCGCCGACGATGGCCACGAATTCGCCAGGTGCCACTGTCAGCGAGACACCGCTGAATACGGCTACACCGTCGTAGCGCTTGGCAAGATTTTGGACAACCAGACTCATCGCATTCACCTCGCCTTTACCGAAGGCATCTTCGAAGTCACATCGGCCGCGCTGGACGATGCGGCAATCAGATGCTGCCGTACCAGTGCCAGCAGGTGGGCCTGTGCGTCGCCGGCGTCGCAGGGCACCGTGTGGCGCTGCGGCATGCTGCGCAGCCAGGTGATTTGCCGTTTGGCCAGCTGGCGGGTGGCGAAGATGCCCCGGTCGCGCAGCTCGCTCATCGGGAATGCGCCGTCGAGCGCTTCCCACGCCTGCCGGTAACCCACGCAGCGCATAGACGGCAAATCTGCATGCAGGTCGCCGCGCGCGCGCAGGGCCTTGACTTCGTCCAGCAAGCCGGCGGCGAGCATGGCGTCAAAGCGCTGTGCGATCCGCTCGTGAAGCCAGACACGGTCAGACGGCTCCAGCGAAATCAGGGTCATGGATACGCTTGCTAGTGGTTGCGCGTCGCTGCTGGAACCGGCTGCATCTTCGGCGTGGAAAGAGGACAGCGTGCGCCCCGATGCGCGGTAGACCTCCAGCGCGCGCGAGATGCGCTGCGAATCATTGGGGGCCAACCGCGCGGCGGTCACCGGGTCGATCATGGCCAGGTCGGCGTGCAGTGAAGGCCAGCCGCGCACAGCTGCATCGGCGGCGATGTCTGTGCGTAATGCGGCGTCGGCCTTGGGCAGGCTGCGATCGTGCCCGAACAGGCCGTCAAACAGCGCCTTGAAGTAGAGCATGGTGCCGCCCACCAGCAGTGGGAAATGGCCGCGCGCCTGAATCTCGCCGACCAGCCGTCTGGCATCGCTCACAAACTCGGCCGCACTGTAGGCATTCAGCGGGTCGCGGATGTCGATCAGATGGTGCGGCGCTGCGCCGAGCTCTTCTGCCGTGGGCTTGGCGGTGCCGATGTCCATGCCGCGGTACACCAATGCGGAATCTACACTGATGATTTCTGCCGGATGGCTCGCCGCCAGCTCGCGCGCAATCGCCAGCGCAGCGGCTGTCTTGCCAGAGGCGGTCGGGCCGGCCAATGCCAGGGGCGGCAGGGGGGTGACAGGGGTCATGGCGTGCCGGGCACCTGAACGGCTGGTCTGGTGCCGGGCTCGCCGTGGCGGCGCACCAGCGTCCAGGCCACTGCAGCAAGCACCGTGCTCCATAGCCACAGCCCGTTGGTCAGGGGCAGCACCGTGCCGTCGAGCCGCTGGCCCAGCCAGCCGCCCATGCCAAACGCGGCCACCATCATCAGGAAGCCGTTCATCGCAGAAGCAGCGCCTGCCGACTGCGGGAATGGCCCGACGGCACCGCTCTGCCCGCAGGGCTGGTGCACGCCGTGGCCGAGCATGAACAGCATGTGCGGCACCATGATGGCCCAAACGGAATGCACCCCGGCCAACGCCAGAACACCCATCACCGTGCCGCCAGTCACACTCAGCACGGCAGCCATGGCCACCGTTTTGCGCACACCGTGCCGTGGCAGCAGGTGGCGGCAGATGAAGGTGCCGATGATGTAGGCCAGCGACGACGCCAGCATGATGAGGCCATAGACCGTCTTGCTCACGCCCAGCACCTCGATGAACACGAACGAAGACGAGGCCAAAAAAGTGAACAGGCCCGCGTACGACGCGGTGGACAGCGCCGAGAACGCGATGAAGGTCGGGTGGCGAAACAGCGTGATCCAGTTGCCGACGAGTTTGCGCGGGCGCAGTGCATCCATGCTTTTCTGCGGCAGGGTTTCCTCAAAGCGCAGGGCAATGAGCAGCAGCGCGCCGCCGCCGAATACCGCCAGTGCCGCGAGGGCTGCCCGCCATCCATACAGTTCTGACAGCAAACCGCCTAGCGGCGCGCTGATGCAGGCCAGTACACCCAGGCCGGTGAGCCCCTTGGACATCACGCGCGCACCTTCCAGCGGCATGTAGAGGTCGCGCACGATGGCGCGAGCGCACATGACCACCGCACCCATGGCAGCGCCCTGCACCACACGCCAGACGATCAGTAACGCCATCGAAGGCGCCAGCGTGCAGGCCACCGAGGCCAGGGTGTAAGCCGACAAACCCCAGAGCAGCACAGGGCGACGCCCGAAGCGATCAGACAGCGGGCCCCAGATCAGCTGCGACAACCCGAATGCCAGCAGCAGTGCGCTGAGGGTGAGTTGGGCCTGCGATAGGGGGGCGCCGAAGCCGGTCGTCATCGCTGGCAGGGCGGGCAGGTAGAGATCGGTAGTGACCGGCTGTATGCCCAGCAGCGTGGCCAGGATGATCACCAGAAGCCCCATGGACATGGGCTTGGCGGGAGCCGCGCCGGGGACGCGATCACCCATGGAAAGAGCCCTCAGCGAAGACCGGACTTGTATTTTTCCAGCATCTTGGCGCGCAGTTCTTCCTCGGAGAGATTCTTCTTGGCATGGGCTGTCGGGTTGGCATCTGGCGCGGCTTGGGTTTTGCCTTGTTCCTCAGGACTTGGCGGGGCATCGGCGGTGCGTACCCGCTTATTGTCTCCGCTGTTCCTTGGCCCGAACATTTTCTGCTCTACGTAGATCGCGTTTTCCCGCAGGCGGTCGTCCTTGCTGGCATGGGCCTGTTTCAGAACTTCCAGTGCGTAGGGCCGGTCGGACAGGAACTTGTTGACGTCCAGAAAGAGGCCGAATTCACGGCGGATGGGCGTCACCATCCGGATCAGCAGATTGGTGATCTCGGACTCGGAATTGGGTTCGCTCATGGTCAGGTCCATGCTGCTGGTCTTTGTTCAGTCAGTGACCCGAAAGCATCTCACCATGCTGCGCAATGTCCAGGCCCACTTGTTCCTCGTTGGCGGCGACCCGCAGCCCGGCCAGCGGCTTGACGATCAGCAGGATGACCCAGGTGGCGGCAGCAGAGTAAGCAAATACCGTGACCGCACCAAGTGCGTTGGTCATCACGGTAGCGGTGACGGGGGCGATTTCCTTCAGCGCAAAGACGGGTGTCAACAGCGTGCCGACCAGTCCGCCCACACCATGCAGTGCGAACACATCGAGTGTGTCGTCGATCCGCGTCATCTTCTTGAAACGGGTCACCGCGAGGAAGCAGACCACACTGGCTATGGCGCCAATCGCCAGCGCGCCCATGGGGCCCACGAAGCCGGAGGCCGGTGTCACGGCCACCAGCCCGGCAATGGCACCGGTGGCCATGCCCAGCACGCTGAACTGGCCGCGCAGCACGTATTCGCACATGCCCCACACGAAGGCCGCGACGCATGCGGCGACCTGCGTCGCCAGCAGCGCGCCGACGGCCCGTGAACTGGCTTCAAACGCCGAGCCGGCATTGAAGCCGAACCAGCCAGCCCAGAGCAGACCAGCACCGATCACAGTGATCAGCACGTTGTGCGGGACCATGGCCTCTTTGCCAAAACCGGTGCGTGGCCCGACCACTGTCGCGGCCACCAGGCCAGAAGCGCCCGCTGCGATGTGCACCACCGTGCCACCGGCAAAGTCCATGTGGCCCATGGAAGCCAGCCAGCCGTTCGGGTGCCAGATCCAGTGCGCCACGGGGGCGTAGACCAGCACCGACCAGAAGGCTGCAAAAAAGATTGTGGCGCTCAGGCGCATGCGTTCCACCGTCGCACCGATCACGATGGCAAAGGTGATGATGGCAAATGACAGCTGGAACAGGAAGAACGCGGACTCGGGAACGGTCGGGGCAGAGGGATGACTGCCGACTGTGGGGCCGATCAGCCCTTCGCCGAGGGCGCGGCTCAAGTCACCAAAATAAGGGGTGCCGCTGGTGAAGGCAATCGAGTAACCGACAGCGACCCAAAGCAGCGTGATCACGGTGGTGGCGGCGAAGGTGTGGGCGACCACTGACAGTGCATTCTTGGTGCGCAGCATGCCGCTGTAAAACAGCATGAGCCCCGGGATGGTCATGAGCAACACCAGCACGATACTGATCAGCATCCACGCCGTATCGCCACTGTTGAAGCGCACTACCGCCTCGGTCACCGCGCTACCGGCTGATGCCGGGGCTGCGGATGGGTCGGGGGGGGTGGGTGTCTGGGCGTGCGCGAGGCCGCCCATGATGAAAAGCATGGCCATGAAGGCCCAGGTGCAGATTTTGGTGGCGTACATCGGCATCAAACCCTCCTGAATTGTTGTCACCCTGGCGACTCGAAAGTGTTACACGTCGTAACACTAGCAGCAGCGTGCACTTTTCTACTAGGGGTAAATCATAGGTTTCGTGGCGTTTTTTTACGATGCGTGAATAATTCCGCAGGTCGCTGCAGCGTGCCGTGTCACCTGCCAGCCACCGGGCCGCCTGTTGAGAGAGGGCGCCCTTCGCTACCGGTTTTTTGCCGTCTTGATCTTCACGCCGCGTGCCAGAACAACATCAACAAAAGCGCCCATCCTTCCAGGTTATGCAACTTCCCCTCACACCTTCTCCATTCGCCCAAAAGCTGGGTTACGCCGGTTTGCTTCCGTTTCTAGGCGCAGCTGCCGGTGCGTGGCTGTTGCAGGCACCCGGCTTGCAGGCCTGGGCCGGTGTCGCGCTGCTGGCCTACGGGGCCTTGATTGCCACATTTTTGGGCGGCATCCACTGGGGGCTGGCGATGCGGGGTGCTGATCCGGTCAGATCGCGTCTGGCGTGGGGCGTGGTGCCCAGCCTGGTGGCGTGGGTCGCGCTGATGCTTCCGCTCGGTGCCGGGCTCCTGGTCGTGGCGGCGGTGCTGGCGACTTGCTATGCCGTGGACCGGGTGCTGTACGCAAGTGCCGGTCTGGCCGGGTGGTTGACGCTGCGTCTGCAGCTTACCGCCGTCGCGACGGCCAGTTGTGTGGCAGGTGCCTGGGCGCTTTATTGATCTGCGTTGACAGGCGGATCAGCCGAGGGTTGACCGGTCAGCGGCCGCGCATGAACAGCGCATCCAGCTCGCGCACGCTGAGCTGACGCCAGGTGGGGCGGCCGTGGTTGCACTGGTCGGAGCGCTCGGTCGCTTCCATTTGCCGCAGCAGGGCGTTCATCTCTTCCAGCGTGAGCTTGCGATTGGCGCGCACGGCGCCATGGCACGCCATGGTGCCCAGCAGTTCGTTCTGGGCGCGCTGAATCACGGTGGAGGCGTCGTGCTGCGCCAGCTCGGCCAGCACACTGCGGGCCAGCTCGACCGCGTCTCCCTGGGCCAGCGTCACCGGCACCGCGCGCACGGCGAGGGTCTTTGGCGAGAAGGGCACGATTTCAAGGCCCAGGGTCGCCAGCACGTCAGCGCTGCTTTCGGCGGTGGCCACTTCCTGCGGGCTGGCCGCAAAGGTGGCTGGAATCAGCAGCGGCTGGCTCGCGATGCGGGAGGTGTCCAGCTGCGTCTTCAGGCGCTCGTAAACGATGCGCTCGTGGGCTGCATGCATGTCCACAATCACCAGCCCCTGTGCGTTTTCGGCCAGTACGTAAATGCCTTGCAACTGGGCGATGGCCCGGCCCAGCGGCCAGTCGCCTGCCGGTAAGACGGGGGTGTCTGCTGGGCGGCTGTTGCTGATGGCAGCTGGATGGGCTGACGTTGGGCTGTCGCCTGACGACTGGGGCCACATGGCCTCAAAATCCGACGCGCGTGAAGCGGCGGGTGCTGAAAACCCCATCGACGGCTGAGCCCAGCCCTGCTGGGAGAAAACGACGGGCCCGCCTGCCATGCCAGAGGCGCCATCGTTCGGCGCTGCTTCCGCTAATCCCGCTGTGCTGCTGGCCGAATCGCCCCCCGTGGCCGACGAGCGCGGCACCGCCAGTGCGTTCTCGGCCGCGTGGCGCACGGCCTGATGCACTTCCCGGCCATCGCGAAAGCGCACCTCAATCTTGGTCGGGTGCACATTCACATCGACCCGCGCCGGGTCCATCTCGACGTACAGCGCATACACCGGCTGGCGGTGGCCGTGCAACACGTCTTCATAGGCGCTGCGTGCTGCGTGCGTCAATACCTTGTCCCGCACATAGCGGCCATTGACATAGGCGAACTGCTGGTCGGCGCGCGAGCGGGCGGCGTCCGGAATACCGGCGCGGCCCCACACCCGCACCGCTGGCGAGCCATCGGCACGGCGGGCGCTGCTTTCATAGTGCACGGCGACCGACTGCTCGACGAAGGCGCTGCCCAGCACGTCGGCCATGCGTTGCGAGTGGGCCTGCATCGACTCGCCTGCGCATGCGCGCCACTGCTCCACGAGCTTGCCTTCATGCCAGATCGAAAAGCCCACATCGGGCCTCGCCAGCGCGTGGCGACGCACCGCTTCAATGCAGTGCGCCAGCTCGGTGGCATCGGTCTTGAGAAATTTACGGCGCGCTGGCGTGGCGTAAAACAGCTCGCGCACATCCACGGTGGTGCCCTGGCTGCGCGCCGCGGGCTTGAGCTCGCCGGTGCGCCCATCCAGCTGCCAGGCGTGCTCTGCGCCGGCCGTGCGCGAGATGACGCTCATGTCGGCAATCGAGTTGATGGCCGCCAGCGCCTCGCCGCGAAATCCCATGGTGCCGACCGATTCCAGATCCTGCAGGGAGGCGATCTTGCTGGTGGCGTGGCGGCGCAGGGCCACCGGCAGTTCCTCGCGGGGGATGCCAGCGCCGTCGTCCTCGACGCTGATCTGTCGCACACCGCCGGCCAGCAGACGCACGGTGACCTGGCGGGCACCGGCATCCAGCGCGTTGTCGACCAGCTCGCGGACCACGGAGGCAGGCCGCTCGACGACCTCTCCCGCGGCAATCTGGCTGATCAGTTCGTCGGGCAGTTCGCGGATGGGGCGCCGGGTGGCAGGTGGCATGAAGCTCATGGGGAATTCATTCTAGGCGCAGTACCCTCCGCCACCGTGGGCGTTTTGGCCAGGCCAGCGTGGCGACCTGTCAGAATGCCGGTCATGGAATTTTTCGCTCTCCTCATTGACTTCATCGTCCACGTCGACAAGCACCTCGAAGCCTTCGTCACGGCTTACGGCGCCTGGGTCTACGCCTTGTTGTTCCTGATTATTTTTGTGGAAACAGGTGTTGTGGTGATGCCTTTTCTCCCCGGCGATTCGCTGCTGTTTGTGGTGGGTGCCCTGTGCGGTGCCGGGTTGATGAGCTTGCCGCTGGCCGTTGGCCTGTTGTTCACGGCTGCCGTGCTGGGAGACCAATGCAACTACAGCATCGGGCGTTATTTCGGGCCCAAGGTGTTTCAGTGGGAGCAGTCGCGGTTTTTCAACAAGCGGGCGTTTGACCGCACCCATGCTTTCTACGAGCAGTATGGCGGCGTCACCATCATCGTTGCGCGCTTCATGCCTTTCCTGCGCACGTTTGCGCCGTTTGTGGCTGGCGTGGCTGAAATGAACCGCCCGAAGTTCATCGCCTTCAACATCGCCGGCGCGTTCCTGTGGGTGGTGGGTCTGTGCGTGGCGGGTTACCTGTTCGGCAATCTGCCCTGGGTCAAGGAGAACCTCAGCAAGATCATCTGGGCCATGATCCTGATTCCGGGCCTGTTCGTGCTGTTTGGCGCCTGGAAGGCCAGCCGGAGTCAGCCCGCCAAAATCTGATTCCCAACGATACGTGGGCGTATCATTCCGGTTCAACCACCCTGAGACATTTGAACCTGCTGTCATGAACGCACCCACAGAAGGCGGCTCCGCGCTCTCCCGCTGGAGCACCCCGGGCTCCAGCCGCGTGCCGTTCTGGGCCTACACCGACGCGCAGCTGTACCAGCGTGAGCTGGACCGGATTTTTTACGGAGCGCACTGGTCCTATGTGGGGCTGCTGGCTGAAATCCCGAACATCGGCGACTACAAGCTGACCCACATCGGTGAGCGGCAAGTGCTGATGGTGCGTGACCGCGTGGCCCCCAAAGACCGGGGCACAGACCATGGCATCCGCGTCGTTGAAAACCGCTGTGCCCACCGGGGTGTGCGCTTCTGTCAGAACCCGCAGGGCAATGCCCGCAGCTTTGTCTGCCCCTACCACCAGTGGACCTACAAGCTCAACGGCGACCTGGCGGGTCTGCCGTTCAAGGACGGGGTGAAAGAGGGCGATTGCATCAACGGCGGCATGCCCGAAGGCTTCGATCTGAAGGACCATGGGCTGACCAAGCTGCGCGTGGCCGTGCTGCATGGGTTGGTGTTCGCCACGTTCAGCCACGAGGTGGAGCCGCTGGAAGACTACCTCGGCCCGGACGTCATGCCGTGGCTGGACCGCATCTTTAAAGACCGCTCAGCAGAAGTCGCCAAGGGTCGCGAACTCACCTTGCTGGGCTACAACCGCCAGCGCATTCCAGGCAACTGGAAGCTGATGATGGAGAACATCAAGGACCCGTACCACCCCGGGTTGCTGCACACCTGGTTTGTGACCTTCGGGCTTTGGCGCGCCGACCAGAAAAGCCGCATGGTGATGGATGCCAAGGGTCGCCACGCGGTGATGATTTCAAGGCGCAATGAGGGCGGCGCCAATGCGGCAGTGACCGAGGGCGTGACATCGTTCAAGGCCAACATGACCCTGCACGACGACCGTCTGCTCGACGTGGTGCCAGAGCCGTGGTGGAAGGTGGATGATCCGTCCAACCCGAGCACCGACATCATGCCCACGGTGACCATGATCACCCTGTTTCCCAGCCTCATCATCCAGCAGCAGGTCAACTCGCTGAGCACACGCCACATCGTGCCTCGCGGCCCCGGCGAGTTCGATTTCGTCTGGACCCATTTCGGCTTTGCCGATGACACGCCCGAGATGACACAGCGGCGCCTGCGGCAGGCCAACCTGTTCGGTCCCGCCGGATTCGTCAGTGCCGACGATGGGGAAGTGATCGAATTCAGTCAGGCCGGTTTTGAGCAGGGTGACGAGAACGCCACCACACTGTGCGAGCTGGGCGGCACCGGAACCGAAGCCACGGAACACATGGTCACTGAAACCCTGATCCGCAGCATGTACGGCTACTGGAAGAAAGTCATGGGGCTATGACGGTCAGCGATCAGACCTTGCAGCGCCTGCTGCTGCAGCAGTCGCTGGACCAGCTCAATGCCGAGTACGCTGCGGCGCTGGACGAAAAGCGATTCGACGACTGGCCGGCGTTTTTTGTGGAAAACGGCAGTTACAAGGTTCAGGCGCGCGAGAATTTTGATCGCGGCTTGCCACTGGCGCTGATCGCGCTGGAAAGCCAGGGCATGATGAAAGACCGTGTCTACGGCGCGACCCAGACGATTTACCATGGCCCGTACTACATGCGCCATGTGATCAGCCTGGCGCGTGTGCTGGCGGTGGAGGGCGAGGTGATCCGTGCCCAGGCCCACTACGCGGTATTCCGCACCAAGCCCGGTGGTGTGAGCGAGGTGTACAACGTCGGTCGCTATGTGGATGAGATCGTTTGCACCGAAGCCGGGCTGAAGTTCAAAAGCCGCCTGTGTGTCTACGACAGCGAGATGATTCTCAACTCGTTGATCTATCCCATCTGAGCGCCCCTGCGCCAGATCGTTACGTCCCCATATCGCGTGGCCCACGAAAAACGGGGGACCGAAGTCCCCCGCTGGAGTGAACAGCCCTGCAACGGCAGGAGGGTGATAGACCCTCCCGCTTCGCGCGGGGTTTTCAGTTCCTTATTTCTTGCCGATTTCGTTGCCGATCAGCGCACCGGCTGCGGCGCCACCCACGGTGCCGAGCGTGCCGCCGAAGACGGCGTTACCGACCACACCACCGGCCACGGCGCCGACGCCGGTACCGATTTGTGCGCGTGTCGGGTTGGTTCCGCAACCGGTCAGGGCGATCAGGCTGGCGGCGGCGACAGAAATCAAAATTTTCGTATTCATGGTGTGTTCCTTTGCATGTGGTTTCAGGCCTCGGGCCGTAGACGTTCACAAAGTGACAGTCAGGCGATTCCTGTAAATGAACTGTAGTTGGCACACCAGTCGCCACCTGTAGGACAAAACCGTCCGGCTGCGTCGGTGCGTCGCCGCACATTCAGCGTGTCTTGGGGATGCTGATGGCCCCCCGGCCTGTGGAGCGGTCTCAGGTGGCGCGGTTGCGGGCCAGCGGTGGGTTGCGTGCGAAGTAGCGCGAGATGCCGCGCATCAGGGCGTCGGCAAGCTGCACTTGATACTCTTCGCTGCGCAGGCGTGCCTCTTCTTCCGGGTTGCTGATGAACGCGGTTTCCACCAGCACGCTGGGAATGTCGGGCGCCTTGAGCACCGCAAAGCCGGCCTGCTCGACGCGCGGCTTGTGCAGTTTGCCAACGCTTCCGATCTCGCCGAGCATGGCGGTGCCGAGCTTGAGACTGTCGTTGATCTGCGCGGTGGTGCTCATGTCCAGCAGCGCCTTGGCCACCTGTGCATCCTTGGCCTTGACGTTCACGCCGCCAACCAGATCGGCCGAGTTTTCTTTGTCGGCAATCCAGCGTGCGGCACTGCTGGAGGCACCCTTTTCGCTCAGCGCGAACACGCTGGCGCCCCGTGGTCTGGCAGTGAAGAAGGCGTCTGCATGGATGCTGATGAAGAGGTCGGCCTTCACGCGCCGGGCTTTTTGCACGCGCACATGCAAGGGCACAAAAAAATCAGCATCGCGTGTGAGGTAAGCCCGCATGTTGGGCTGCCGGTTGATGCGGTCGCGCAGCCGCTGCGCAATCTGCAGCACCACGTCTTTCTCGCGTGTGCCTCCGGGGCCGATGGCGCCGGGGTCTTCGCCGCCGTGACCCGGGTCCAGCGCCACGATGACGAGCCGATCGGTCTTGCCATCGGGCTCTGTGGCTGCATCAGGCTGCGACTTTCTGTCGGGGCTGCGTGCCGTAGACGGTTGTACGGACGGTGCGGGGGCCGGGGATGCAGGAGAGGCGGGTTTGCCGGATTGCCGTGCGATCAATTCGCCGAGAGGATCGGCCGCAGGTGTTTCTGCGGGCGCCGGTGCGGGGGGCTGGCCCGATGGTCTGGTCTCGGACAGTCGCTCGGCGATCAGGGCCTCCAGCGGGTCGACCGCCTGCGCCGGATAGAGGTCGAACACCAGCCGGTGCTGGTAGGCGGCCACCGGTTGCAGTGTGAACACCTGCGGCAGCATGGGCCGCTTGAGGTCGATCACCAGCCGCACAACGCCCGGCGCATTCTGGCCGACGCGCATGCCGGCGATGTATGGGTCGTCGGGCTTGACCTTGGCGACCAGTTCGCGCAAAGCGGGAATCAGGTCAATGCCCTCGATGTCTACCGCCAGCCGGGGCGGCTCGGCAATGAAGAACTGCCTCGCCTTGAGTTCGGTGTCGGACTCGATGGTCAGCCGCGTGTAGTCCTTTGACGGCCAGACCCGCACCGCCACGATGCTGGCGCCATGCGCAAGGTGCTGCACCCCGAGCAACAGCACCAGGCTTCCCCTTTTCAGGATCTCTCGCCGGCTGGCCTCGGCGGCCGCCAGAAAGCTGCGCTCCGGAAGCGAGGTGTCTTTCATGCGATCAGTTCCGCACCGACGGGTGTGCGCGCGGTGAGCGTGACTGAGCGGGCTTCATCAGCCTGCAGGTCGATTTGCATCAGCAGGTCGGGCGACGGCAGATGCTCGCCCGCTTTTTCTGGCCACTCCACCAGTTTCAAACCGGGGCTCGCAAAGATGTCGCGAAAACCGGCGTCCTCCCACTCCTTGGGATCGTTGAAACGATAGAAATCAAAGTGCCAGATGTGGAGGCCCGGCTGTTGCGGTGCTGCATCCAGCGTGTAGGGCTCCACCACCGCATAGGTCGGGCTCTTGATGCGACCCTGTACCCCAAGGCTGTGCAGCAGGTGGCGCACAAAGGTGGTTTTGCCTGCACCCAGATCGCCTTGCAGCTCAATCAATGCATTGCTGATGCCCGGCTGTCCTGCAAGTGACCGCGCGAAAGCCTCTGTCTGGCCTTCGCTCTGCCAGACAATGTTTTTTACAATCAGTGGGTGCCGGTCAGCAACTCTTTGGGCAGTCATCAATTCGTTTCTCAAATTCAAACTTGGGCGCGCGAGCTTGGATTTTCGCAAATTGGGGTGGCAGGCGTCGATCTGACCTCAGCAGAACCCGGATTATCGGCCTGGCTCGCCGCAGGCTTTCATGGTGACATGCAATACATGGCGGCGCACGGTCTCAAGCGCGCGCGGCCGGCCGAGCTGGTTCCCGGCACCGTGAGTGTGATCACGGCACGCATGGACTACCTTCCAGCCGCCACACGGACCAAAGCGGGGCAATGGCAATCGGTGGAGTTGAGTCGTTTGCAGCGACCCGCCGAAGGCGTGGTGTCGATTTACGCGCGAGGCCGGGATTACCATAAGGTCATGCGCCAGCGGCTGCAGAAGCTGGCACTCCAGTTGGCCGATGCCGTGGGTCCGATGGGCCATCGCGTCTTCACCGACTCCGCCCCCGTACTGGAAGCTGAACTGGCCGCGCGTTCCGGACAGGGTTGGCGTGGCAAGCACACCCTGCTGCTCAACCGCGAGGCCGGTTCGATGTTTTTCCTTGGAGAAATCTATGTCGACGTGGCGCTTCCTCCGAGCGAGCCCATCACCCCGCACTGCGGCACCTGCAGCGCCTGCATTGACATCTGCCCGACGCAGGCCATCGTGGCGCCGCACCGGCTGGATGCGCGCCGCTGCATCTCCTACCTGACCATTGAGCACGCGGGGCCAATTCCACTGGCGCTGCGCCCGCTGATGGGTAACCGCATTTACGGCTGCGACGACTGCCAGCTGGTCTGCCCGTGGAACAAGTTCGCGCAGCGCAGCGCCTTGCCTGATTTTGATGAACGCGCCGGCCTGTCGGGTCAGGAACTGGTGACGCTGTTTGAATGGAGTGAAGCCGATTTCTTGGCGATGACCGAGGGCAGTGCCATCCGGCGCATCGGCCACGAGCGCTGGCTGCGCAACATCGCGGTAGCCATGGGCAATGCCTTGCGGGCTTCGTCAACGACTGATCCGCAGGCTGCGCTGGCGATTCGCACCAGCCTGCAGTTGCGCCAGCCGGGCAGTTCGCCGCTGGTGGCCGAACACATCGATTGGGCTTTGGCGCAGCAGGGGAACGCGTGAACTAATCCAGCCGTCAGCGCAGAATGCCCAGCGCAAACGGCAGGCTGACTACACCCAGCAGGGTGGACAAAGTCACCAGCCCTGCGACGTAGCCGCCGTTGTAGCCCATGCGCGCGGCCAGCACGTAAGCACTCGAGGCGGTGGGCAGGGCCGAGAAGGCCAGCAGCATGGTCGTCTGGGTCGGTGGCAACGAAAACGCCTTCGCCAGCCCCAGCGCCGCCAGCGGCAGCAGCAGGTGCTTGATGGTCAAAACACTCACCGCCAGCAGCTTGGCCTGCGACAACTGACTGAATTGCATGCCCGCGCCCGCCGCCATCAGGCCTAGAGCGAGTGAGGCCGCGCCCAGCCGGGTCACGGTGGGCTCCAGCCACACCGGCAGCACAAAGCCGAGCAGGTTGGCGACCAATCCGGTGGCGGTGGCCAGAATCAGCGGGTTGCGCACCAGCTCACGCGCAAAACCGCGCTGGGCGTGCCGCGCCATCGGCCAGACGGCGCCGACGTTGAACAGCGGCACGCAGACACCGATCAGCACGGCAATCAGCTGCAATCCCTCAGGCCCCGCCAGGCGCTCGGCCAGTGCCAGGCCAATGAAGGAGTTGAAGCGGAAGGCCACCTGCGCGCTGGCGGCGTGGTCCCTGCGGTCAATGTGCCGACCCAGCCACGGCCAGTGCGGGAGGCTGTAGGCCAGTGCAATGCCGGTGACGCCCAGTAGCAGACCGGCGCCGATCAGGCTGGACGCGGCGACGACGTCGAGCGGGCTTTTCACGATCGAGTGAAACAGCAGCACCGGAAAGAGGAAGTAATACACCAGGCTTTCCACCTGCTCCCAAACGGTGCGCCCAAGTGCGGTGTAGCGGCAGACCAGGTAGCCGCAAAGGATGAGCGAGAAGTCGGGAAAAAGAAGTTGCGCGTAATTCACCTGCTGAGAATAACGCGAATCACAGCCCATCCCCGGGTTTGCCCTTATGCGTAATCCACAATCGAGCTTCTTGAATCTTGGCTTTACGATTCCATCTGATTTCACACAGGAAGGATCTCTCCATGCAACGACGCTATCTCCTCGCTCTTTCGACGCTGGCTCTGGCCGCAGCCTCCGGCGCCGCGCTGGCTCAGGGTTACCCGAACAAAGTCATCAAGCTGCAGGTGCCGTTTGCACCGGGCGGTACCACCGACATCGTGGCCCGCGTGATTTCAGAGCCACTGGGCAAGGCGCTCGGCCAGTCCGTGGTGGTGGAGAACAAGGCAGGTGGCGGCGGTGTGGTCGGCGCACTGGAAACGGCGCGCGCCACGCCGGACGGTTACTCGCTTGGCATGGCCACGGTCTCGACCACGGCAGCGAACCCGGCCATCAACCCCAAGATTCCCTACGATGTATCGACGGACTTCACGCCCATCATCAACATCGCGGCCACGCCCAACATCATTGCGGTGCACCCCAGCTTCCCGGCCCGCAATTACAAGGAATTTGTGGCTGAGATCAAGAAGAATCCCGGCAAGTATTCGTATGCGTCTTCCGGCACTGGTGGCATCGGCCACCTGCAGACGGAGCTGTTCAAAAGCCTGAGCGGCACTTTCATCACGCACATTCCCTACCGCGGTGCAGGTCCGGCGCTGAACGACACGGTGGCTGGTCAGGTACAGATCATTTTTGACAATATTCCATCGGCGCTGCCTTTCATTCAGCAAAAGCGCCTGATCCCCATCGTGGTCGCGGCGCCCCAGCGTCTGTCGGTCATGCCGGATGTGCCGACCTTCAAGGAAGTCGGGCTGGAGCCGGTGAATCGCATGGCTTACTACGGCATCCTCGGCCCCAAGGGTCTGTCCAAGGAAGTTGTGGACAAGGTCAGTGCGGCCACACTCAAGGCGCTGCAGGACCCAGCGGTGCGCAAGCGTATTGAGGACACCGGTTCACTGATCATCGGCAACACGCCGGAGCAGTTCGCTGTACAGATGAAAGCCGAGTACGACGTGTACAAGAAAGTAGTGGAGTCGGCCAAACTCAAGCTCGAATAAGTGGAGCCGCCGGGCTTGGCCCGGCCCAAGAGCCGCCGCACGCGCCAGTGTCCGGCGGTTTTTTCTTTTCTGCTGTTCTTTGCGGGTTCCGCTTTCGTTTTGGTTTTTGTTATGGTCTGAGCATGCACGACCACAGCCAGTCACGTATCGACAGCTTCATTGACGCCCTGTGGCTGGAAGACGGGTTGAGCAAGAACACGCTGGCGGCGTACCGGCGCGACCTGTCCCTGTTTGCTGAGTGGCTGGGTGCGACCGCTCAAGGCGGGCGCCACCTCGATGAGGCGTTGGAGACCGATCTGCATGGTTATTTCGCCGCGCGCCATGCGGTAACGCGGGCCACTTCTGCGAACCGGCGCCTGACGGTCTTCAAGCGCTATTTCCGCTGGGCACTGCGCGAACGAATGATCGTGGCAGACCCCACCCTCAAGCTGCAGTCGGCCAAACAGGCGCTGCGGGTGCCCAAGACCATGAGCGAGGCCCAGGTCGAATCGCTGCTGGCGGCGCCGGACGAGGGCACCCCACTGGGTCAGCGCGACCGGGCGATGCTGGAGCTGATGTACGCCAGTGGCTTGCGGGTGAGCGAGCTGGTGCGGCTCAAGACCTTCCAGCTGGGCCTCAATGAGGGCGTGCTGCGCGTCATGGGCAAAGGCAGCAAGGAGCGGCTGGTGCCCTTCGGACAGGTGGCGCGTGACTGCGTAGTGCACTACATGGCCGAGGCGCGGCAGGCCATTCTGGGTGGGCAGCAGACCGACGACCTGTTTGTCACCGGCCATGGCAAGGGCATGAGCCGCGTGATGTTCTGGATGCTGGTCAAGAAATACGCCAAGCGGGCCCACATCACCTCACCGCTGTCGCCGCACACCCTGCGGCACGCCTTTGCCACGCACCTGCTCAATCACGGCGCCGATCTGCGGGCGGTGCAGATGCTGCTTGGCCATTCGGACATTTCGACCACCACGATCTACACCCACGTGGCACGCGAACGGCTCAAGGCCTTGCATGCGCAGCATCATCCACGGGGATGATGTACCAGGCGCTGCGCCTTCAGGCATACATGTACTGGCGGTTGAAGGGGTAAGTCGCCGGCGCGTCTTGTGTCGACATGCGATGCCCGCCGTCTGACGGGCGCGCCGCCAGCAACTGGTGCAGCGAAATCCAGCCTTGCTCGAAACTCATCGCACTGCCGGCAAGATAAAGCCGGTACGCGCGCAGGGTTTTTTCGGCTTGCGCCGGTCCGCCGTCGGCGGCCAGCACTGCGCAGGCTTCGCCCAGCCGGGCCTCCAGCGCATCCGACCAGTCCCACAGCGTGCGGGCGTAGTGGGGCCGCAGGTTCTCGGTGTCAACCATTTCCAGGCCGGCGCTGGACAGGTGCTCCAACACCGCGCTGACATGCAGCAGTTCCCCGCCGGGAAAGATGTACTTTTCGATGAAGTCACCCATGCCTGCGCCCAGCTGATGGTTGTTCAGGCCGCCTGCGGTGATGCCGTGGTTCATGACCAGGCCACCTGGGCGCAGCAGGCGCAGGATCTTTGCAAAGTAGTCGGTCATGTGCGCCTGACCGACATGCTCGAACATGCCGACCGAGGAGATTTTTTCAAATGGTCGGTCTTCAGGCATCTGGCGGTAGTCACGCAGCTCGATACGCACCCGCGCACCCAGGCCTTTGGCGTCGATCAGGCGTTGTACATGGGCGTACTGATTCTTCGATAGCGTGATGCCGGTCGCGTCCACCCCGTAATGCTCGGCCGCCCACATCAGCAATGCACCCCAGCCCGCTCCGATGTCTAGAAAGCGCTCGCCAGGCCGCAGCATCAGCTTGCGGCAGATGTGGTCCAGCTTGGCTTCTTGCGCCTGACTGAGCGTCATGGACGGCTCCCGGTAGTAGGCGCAGGAATACACGCGCTGCGGGTCCAGCCACAGGGCATAAAACGCATCAGAAACGTCGTAGTGGAACTGAATCTGCTCGGCATCACGCGCAGGTGTATGGGCCGACATGGAACGAGCCCGCTGCAGCAGGCTGGCCCACCAGCCGGTATCGCTTTCCAAGGGGCTGCCGGGAAGCAGCCCGGTCATCACCCGCATGATGTCGCGCATGGTGCCCTCGATCTGCAGCTTGCCTTCCACATAGTCTTCGGCGAGGGCGCCGATCTGGCCGGCCTTCAGCCTCGCCAGACTGGACCAACTCGACAGCGACATGCGGACGGTTGCGTCGTGCGAGCCCAGTCGCTGGCCCTGGGGCAACTCCAGCGCGATGTTGGCAGGCAGACCGGACAGCCGCGCTGCGAAGCCGGGAAGCAGGTTCTGGAACATACGGACACCCCCTTGAAGCAGAACGGGTGGGCTTCGCCCATGCGAACCTGAAGGTAACTGTTCTGCAGAAGGCGGAGTCTAAACCTGCATGCGGCCTGCGTCAGTGTGTGGATGTGAGTTGCTTGATCCGTGTCAATGGGCCCTTATGGAGCTGCTCCCACGGGAGTGTCTCCGCGGGGGGATTTCCCCACCTGTCCGGTATCGAAAGACGCCGCTTCAAGCGCGGCCAACTCTGCGGTGGTAAAGCCTGCACGCTCACGTGCTGGCTGGTTGAAGGGCGGTCTGAGCCGGGGTGCGGCGTACTGTTCCAGCAGTACGGCGTAGTGCGCGAGGGGGTCCAAGCCGCGTTGCATGCACAGCCACCGGTACCAGCGGTTGCCGATGGCGACATGGCCAATTTCGTCCCGCAGGATCACGTCGAGGATGTCCACCGCGCGCAGCGCCTCGGGCGAGCCGACTTTGCGCAACTTGGCCTGCATGGGCGGCGTGGCGTCCAGCCCGCGGGCTTCCAGCGTGCGTGGCACCAGCGCCATGCGCGCCACGATGTCGCCGCGAGTTTTCTCGGTCATGTCCCACAGCCCGGTGTGGGCCGGGAAGTCGCCGTAGTCATGGCCCAGGCTCTGCAGATGGGCGCGCAGCAGGCTGAAGTGCAGCGCCTCTTCCGAAGCCACTTGCATCCAGTCGATGTAATAAGTGCGGGGCATGTCGCCAAATCGCCAGACAGCATCCAGTGCCAGGTTGATGGCGTTGAACTCGATATGCGTCACGGCATGCAGGAGCGCCGCCAGTCCTTCGACCGTGAAGGGCGAGCGTTTGGGGACCTTGACGTGCGAGCGCAATTCCGGACGTGCAGGGCAGCCGGGCAGCGGAGCGTCGGGCTCTGCAAGCGGACCGGTTGCGACCCTTGCAGTGCCGGATTGGTCCCATGCGGCCTGCGTCAGCGCCACCTTCTGCGCGGGGTCTGGCGTCAGCAGGGCCTCCAGCGCAAGCTGGCGCAGCTCTGGCGCCTCATCGGGCCGGGATGAATCAGCAGGGCAGGCAGTCATTGGCAGATTGTCAGTGATGGATGCGTGAATACTATGACGACCAATGGCCCAAAATGGGCGCTTTGGCGACCTCCTGCTCGCGCACGATGCCAGAAGGTCTTTCAGGGGCGGCCGTTGTGCTTACCGCTGGCAGCAGGTACCATGATTCATTATCAATTCGTTACAGAATGATCACTCCACCCTGCAGTTCCATCTGGCCACGTCACAGCCGGACCCAGCGTCGCACCGTGAGCCTGCGGGGTGTGGCACTTGCTGCAGTCGGTACCGACCGTGTGAGGGTGCCGGTTCAGTCGGCCGTCCACCACTGAGGACCGCATGAACAAAAGCATCCTGCTGATCGAGGACAACGAGGAAAACCGCTACCTGGCGACCTTCTTGCTCGCCGGACGGGGATGGCATGTGACCCATGCACCTGACGGGCCGCGTGGTCTGGAGCTGGCGGCCCAGATGGAGCCGGCGGTGATCCTGCTCGACATCCAGCTCCCCGGCATGGACGGCTATGCGGTGGCCACGGCGCTCCGGCAGAACGCGAGCCTGGATGCGGTACCCATCGTCGCCGTCACGTCATATGCCATGCCCGGTGATCGCGAACGCTGCATGGGGGCGGGCTGTGATGGCTATCTTGAGAAACCGATTGATCCTCTGACGTTTGTGCAGGATGTCGAATCCTTCATCAAATCCGGCAATGAACAGGCTGCCACATGACACGTGCACTGCTGGTGGACGACAAGCCTGAAAACCTCTACATGCTGCGCATGCTGATGCAGGGCCATGGCTTCGAGGTGGAAGAGGCGCCCAACGGCGTCGAGGCGCTGATCAAGGCCAGGCAGAAGCGGCCCGAGCTCATCATCAGCGACCTGCTGATGCCCGAGATGGATGGCTACACGCTGCTGCGCGAATGGAAGGCGGATGCTGGGCTGCGCGAGATTCCTTTCGTGGTGTACACCGCCACCTACACCGAGCCCAACGACGAACGGCTGGCGCTGGAGCTGGGTGCTGACGCTTTCATCGTCAAGCCGCAGGAGCCTGAGGCCCTGATGAAGCGGGTGTTCCAGGTGGTCGATGCCACCCGGCGCATTGCCTGGCCGGCGAGGAAGCCGGTGGCCGGCGAAGAAGTCACGCTGCGGCTTTACAACGAAGTGCTGGTCCGCCAGCTCGAAAAAAAGAGCGAGCAGCTGGAGCGGCGCATTGAGGAGCTCACTCGCTCGGATGCGAGCCTGAAGCGGTTAAACCGGATTTATGCGGCGCTGACGGAGACCAACCAGGCCATCGTGCACAGCAAGAGCCGCGACGCGCTGTTCAGCAACCTCTGCCGCATCGCCGTCGAGCGTGGCGGTTTTGCTGTCGCCTGGGTAGGAACCATGGACGCCGCCTCCGGCAAGGCAGTTCCGATAGCCTCATTCGGTGCAGAGCCCACCTGGCTCACGCAACACATCGACGAGCTGTATGAACTGGTGCCGGGTCAGTCGCCCATTGAGATCGCGCTCAACGAGGGGCGCATTTGCCTGTACACCGACATGGACACCGATGCTGCATTGAAGCCGATTCAGGAGGGGCTTCGCCGCCGGGGTCTGCATTCTGCAGTGGCGTATCCGCTGCGCATTGGTGCGCATGTGGTCGCCGCATTGAAACTGTATTCCGCTGAGAAAGAGCATTTTGACGACCAGCTCCAGGCGCTGGTGACCGGCATGGCGTCTGACGTTTCATTTGCGCTCGAAGTCTATGAAATGGAAGAGGTCCGCAGGGAGGCCGAGGAAGAGCTGAGCCAGCTCAGTGCCGAGCTGTCGCGCCGTGTGGAGTCGCGCACATCGGAGCTACAGGCGGCCTATCGTGAGCTCGAGACCTTCAGCTATTCCGTGTCGCATGACCTGCGCTCGCCGCTGAGCACCATTCACGGCTTTACCAGCATGGTGCTGAAGAAAAACACCGACAAGCTGGACGCTGGTTCGATCTCGATGCTGGAGCGCGTGAAGACCAGCGCCGAGCGCATGGCGCAACTGATTGACGAGCTGCTTCGGCTGTCCGGCGTGTCGCGGCAGGAGCTGCACCTGCAGGAGGTGGACCTGAGCGAAGTGGCCGGCAGGGTGGTCGATGCGCTGCGCCAGGCCGACCCAGGCAGACAGATCGAGGTCAGGGTGGCCCCCGGCCTGCGGCAGATGGCTGACCCGGGGCTGGTTCGCATCCTGCTCGACAACCTGCTGGGCAACGCCTGGAAGTACACCGGCAGGACAGAGCGGCCCGTGGTCGATTTCAGTGCCGAGCGCATGGGTTCACAGAACGTCTATGTGGTGCGCGACAACGGCGCTGGTTTTGACATGCAGCATGCCGACAAGCTCTTCAGGCCATTCCAGCGCTTGCACGGGGCGGAAGAATTCGCCGGCTCGGGCATTGGCCTGAGCATCGTCGAGCGCATCGTGACCCGCCACGGCGGGCGCATCTGGGCCGAATCCACGCCGGGGCAGGGCGCTGTTTTCCGGTTCACCCTGTCGGCCTGATCCGGCGGCTGCCGGCACAGCCACCGGCTCTGCGGGTGTGCGGGTGTTCCTTACAATCAAGCCGTTCGCCGCAGAGCCGCATCCATGGCCCTGCCGGCTCCCCCAACAAACCTTTTGCACACGCCCATGGCCATCCTTCAGCTTGACGCCCTCCAGCCCACGATTCACGGATCTGCGTGGGTCGCAGACAACGCCCAGGTCATCGGCGACGTGGTCCTGTCGGAAGACAGCAGCGTGTGGTTTGGCGTGGTGATTCGCGGCGACACCGAAACCATCACCGTGGGCAAAGGCACCAACATCCAGGACAACAGTGTGCTGCACGCCGACCATGGCATGCCGCTCGTGATTGGCGAGAACGTCACCGTCGGCCACCAGGTCATGCTGCACGGTTGTACCGTCGGCGACGGCTCACTCATCGGCATTCAGGCGGTGGTACTCAACGGCGCGAAGATCGGCAAGAACTGCCTGGTCGGCGCGGGTTCGCTGGTGACCGAGGGCAAGGAGTTTCCGGATGGCTCCATGATCCTCGGCAGCCCGGCCAAGGCCGTGCGCCAGCTGTCGCCCGAGCAGATCGAAGGGCTGAAAAAAAGCGCCCAGCACTACATTGACAATGCCCGGCGCTACAAGGTTGGGCTCAAGAAGATTGCATGAATAACGAAGTGAAAAGCGGCGGAGCGTGATGTCAGAACTTCACAAATTCCTCTTTGATGGTTTGCCCGTTCGCGGCATGCTGGTTCGTCTCACGGACTCCTGGCAGGAAATCCTCAAGCGCCGGCATGCCGCTGGCGGGTACCCGGTCGAGGTGATGCATCTGCTCGGCGAGATGACGGCTGCGGGTGCGCTGATGCAAAGCAATATCAAGTTCAATGGCGCACTCATCCTGCAGATCTTTGGCGACGGGCCTGTCAAGCTCGCGGTGGCCGAGGTGCAACCTGACCTGAGCCTGCGCGCCACAGCCACCGTCACCGGTGTGGTGGACCCGGGCAGCTCGCTAAGCCAGCTTGTCAATGTGGACAACAAGGGGCGCTGCGCCATCACGCTGGACCCGAAGGACAAGCTTCCCGGCCAGCAACCCTACCAAGGCGTGGTGCCGCTGTATGGCGATCAGCACGAGAAGATCGAAAACCTCAGCGAGGTGCTGGAGCACTACATGCTGCAGAGCGAACAGCTCGATACCCGCTTGATCCTAGCGGCCGATGGCCATGTGGCAGCGGGGCTTTTGATTCAGCGCTTGCCGGTCAAGGGCGAGGGCAATCTGGAGGGCCAGATCGACCGCGACGCCAATGAGGACGAAATTGGCCGCAACGAAGACTACAAGCGCATCGCCATGCTGGCCGGCACGCTCAAGCGCGAGGAGTTGCTGACGCTGGACGCCGACACGATTTTGCGCCGCCTCTTCTGGGAGGAGCGCATCACCCGCTACGAGCCAGCTGCGCCCACGTTTGCCTGCAACTGCTCGCGCGAGCGGGTCGGTGGCATGCTGCGCAGTCTGGGCGTGGAAGAGATCGACAGCATTCTGGCCGAACGCGGTGATGTGTCAGTCGATTGCGAATTCTGCGGCGCCAATTACACCTTTGACCCGGTGGACGCCGCTCAGCTGTTCACCAGCCAGACGCAGCAACCGCCGCCGCCCTCGACGGTGCAGTGAAGGCGAGCGGATTGATGCCCTGATTCAGCCAGCGCTTTGGCGCTTCTGGATCAGATCGGTCAGCAGGCGGTGCTCGCATTGCGGGTCACTGCATTTTTCGCAGGCCCACACCCATAGCGATCGTGCGCCGTTTTTTGAAGGCATTTGCCGACCCTGCACGACGGCCACGTTGAAGGCAATCAGCTCAACCAGCTGATCCTCGTCCAGGCTATAGATCACTTGGTAGGGCAGGCCCGCCTGCGAGAGTGCATCGCGAAACCGTGTGTGCTCTGCCACGGCGGCCGCCGAACCACTCGCCAGACCGATCAGGAGCACCGAGTCGCACAGTGCCAGTTGCGCTGGCTGTGCGGGGACGGCCAGAGGAAGCAGCTTGCCTTCAAAGCCTGCCCTTTGTGCAGCCGACTGGAGGCGCGTGGGGGTGTCAGGACGGGTTGGCGCTGGTGTGGGTGTGGTGTCGGCCACGCCGATGGTAAGGGGCCGCATCAGCGCCCGCGCAGCCACTCAGGGCGTGATCTGGACGAAGATTTCATTCGGCTTGACCATGCCCAACTCGCTACGCGCTTTTTCTTCCACCATTTCCAGTCCTTCCTTGAGGTCGCGAACCTCTGCAGAGAGCTGGTCGTTCGCGGCTTGCGCCTGGGCGTTCAGTCGGAGCTGCTCGTCGAGCTTGTGCTGCATCTCCCGCACATTGGGAATACTGCCCCGGCCGATCCACAGCTGCGCTTGCACCAGTGCCAGCAGCACAATCAGGATGGCCGGGATAAGGCGCGGACCCATGTCTAGGCGCAATTGAGGCTTTTCGTTGCCGAGCCCCAGGATTTCGTATTCGGGGGCACAGCCCTTCGATACCTCAGGGCGAACGGTAGACCTGGGGCGCCTTCAAGGCCCAAGGTTTTTCCGCCGGGCCGCCCCAAGGAAAAATGCGCCCCACGCTCAATGAAAGCGGCAGCGCGCCGCAGGCTCGCAGCGAAAAGCGTGAGTGCCGTCACTTCACTTGAGGTTATAAAACGCCGCCCGACCCGGGTAGGTGGCGATGTCGCCCAAGTCCTCCTCGATACGCAGCAGCTGGTTGTACTTGGCCATGCGGTCCGAGCGCGAGAGCGAGCCGGTCTTGATCTGGCCGGCATTGGTGCCCACCGCGATGTCGGCAATCGTGGAGTCTTCGGTTTCGCCCGAGCGGTGACTGATCACGGCCGTGTAACCAGCGCGCTTGGCCATCTCGATGGCGGCAAAGGTCTCGGTCAGCGTGCCGATCTGATTGATCTTGATCAGGATGGAATTGGCAATGCGCTTGTCGATGCCTTCCTTGAGGATCTTGGTGTTGGTGACGAACAGGTCGTCGCCGACCAGCTGCACTTTCTGGCCCAGGCGTTCGGTGAGGATCTTCCAGCCGTCCCAGTCGCCTTCGGCCATGCCGTCTTCGATGCTGATGATGGGGTATTTGTCCACCCAGGTGGCGAGGATGTTGGTCCATTCGGTGGAGTCGAGCGTCAGCCCTTCCGCGCCCAGAACGTATTTGCCGTCCTTGTAAAACTCCGAAGCGGCGCAGTCCAGACCCAGTGCGATCTGCTCGCCAGCCACAAAACCGGCTGTATCGATGGCTTCCAGAATCATCTGGATGGCCGCCTCGTGGTTGGCGACGTTGGGGGCAAAGCCGCCCTCATCACCCACCGCCACACTCATGCCCTTGTCGTGGATGATCTTCTTGAGCGCGTGGAACACCTCGGCACCGTAACGCACGGCTTCGCGAAAGCTCGGCGCACCCACCGGAATGATCATTAGCTCCTGCAGGTCCAGGTTGTTGTTGGCGTGGGCGCCACCGTTGACCACGTTCATCATGGGCACGGGCATCTGCATGCCGCCACTGCCGCCAAAGTAGCGGTACAGCGGCAGGCCGGCTTCTTCGGCGGCGGCGCGGGCCACGGCCATGCTGACGGCCAGCATGGCATTGGCACCCAGGCGCGACTTGTTGTCGGTGCCGTCGAGGTCGATCATCGTACGGTCGAGGAAGGCCTGCTCGCTCGCATCCAGACCCAGCACGGCTTCGGAGATCTCGGTGTTGATGTGCTCAACGGCCTTGAGCACGCCCTTGCCGAGATAACGGGACTTGTCGCCGTCGCGCAGCTCGATGGCTTCGCGGGAGCCGGTCGAGGCGCCCGACGGCACCGCTGCACGGCCCATGACACCGGACTCCAGCAGTACGTCGCATTCAACGGTGGGGTTGCCCCGGCTGTCGAGAATTTCGCGGCCGACGATATCAACAATTGCGCTCATTATTTTCCTTGGGAAGTGAAAGTTGCTCAGACCGGGGCTGCGACACCCTCGACCAGAACCATATTGAAAAACTCGGTGGCACCAGCCCGCTTGGCACGGGCTGCGCGGTACATCTCGCCGTCATAAAAGGCTTTCGCCGCGTCATAGCTGGGAAAGCGCAGCATGGCAATGCGCGCCGGCTGCCACTGGCCTTCCAGCGTCTCGAACCGGCCGCCCCGCACCAGATACTCACCGCCTGCAGCGGCCACCGACGCCGGGGCCTCTGCCATGTATTTCTTGTACTGCTCCATGTCGGAGATCTGCATGTCAACAATGATGTAGCCAGCGGCCATGTGAGCTCCGTGAAGGGGACGTTTGCGGTTCAGTTGAAGTTGTTTTCGAGGAAACCGTTTTTCTTTGTCACGCGATCCAGCGCCAACAGCGTTTCCAGCAGCGCCTTCATGTGTTTGAGCGGCACGGCATTCGGGCCGTCGCTCATGGCCTTGGACGGGTCGGGGTGGGTTTCCATGAAGAGGCCCGCCACGCCCACTGCCACAGCGGCGCGTGCCAGCACGGGCACCATCTCGCGCTGACCGCCTGAGGTGGTGCCCTGCCCGCCGGGCAGCTGCACCGAGTGGGTGGCGTCAAACACCACTGGCGCGCCGGTTTCCCGCATGATCGCCAGACTACGCATGTCAGACACCAGGTTGTTGTAACCGAAGCTCGCACCCCGCTCGCAGGCCATGAAGTTGTTTTCGTTCAGGCCCTTTTCCCGCGCGGCGGCACGGGCCTTGTCGATGACGTTCTTCATGTCGCCGGGCGCGAGAAACTGCCCCTTCTTGATATTGACCGGTTTGCCCGACTGCGCCACTGCGTGGATAAAGTCCGTCTGGCGGCACAGGAAAGCGGGTGTCTGCAACACATCCACCACCGCAGCCACAGGCGCGATGTCGGCCTCAGAGTGCACATCGGTCAGGATGGGCAAGCCCAGCTCACGCTTCACCTTGGCCAGAATTTCCAGACCCCTGGTCATGCCGGGGCCACGAAAGCTGGTGCCACTGGAGCGGTTGGCCTTGTCGTAGCTGGATTTGAAGATGAAGGGTATGCCCAGCGACCCAGTGATTTCCTTCAGCGTGCCCGCCGTGTCCATCTGCAGCTGCTCGGACTCGACCACGCAGGGGCCGGCAATCAGGAAGAAGGGCTGGTCAAGACCGATGTCAAATCCGCACAGTTTCATGCTCATGCCACCGCCTTGAGCGGCTTGCCCGCGTTCTGATCCTGCCCGGCAGTGCGGCGGTGTTCCAGCGAGGCGGCAATGTAGGCATTGAACAGCGGGTGGCCGTTCCATGGCGTGGACTTGAACTCGGGGTGGAACTGAACACCCACGAACCACGGATGCACGTCCTGCGGCAGTTCCACGATTTCGGTGAGCTGCTCGCGCTGCGTCAGCGCTGAAATGACCAGCCCGGACTTGCGCAGGGCGTCGAGGTAATTGACGTTGGCCTCGTAGCGGTGGCGATGCCGCTCGGTGACCACGTCGCCATAAATCTTGTGTGCCAGCGTACCTTTGGACACGTCAGAGCTTTGCGCACCCAAGCGCATGGTGCCTCCCATGTCGGACTTGGCGTCACGCGTCTTGATGGTGCCATCGGCGTCTTTCCACTCGGTAATGAGTGCGATCACCGGGTGCGGCGTATCGGGCGCAAATTCCGTGCTGTTGGCGTCCTTGAAGCCCGCCACGTGGCGCGCGAATTCAATGGTGGCCACCTGCATGCCCAGGCAAATGCCGAGGTAAGGCAGCTTGTTTTCGCGGGCAAAGCGTGCGGCGCAGATTTTTCCTTCCACGCCACGCACACCGAAGCCGCCAGGCACCAGAATGCCGTCAAACTTGGCGAGCTGCGACACGTTGTCGGGCGTGATGGTTTCCGAGTCGATGTACTGGATCACCACCTTGGCATGGTTCTTCATGCCAGCGTGGCGCAGTGCTTCGTTGAGCGATTTGTAGCTGTCGCTCAGGTCGACATACTTGCCGACCATGGCGATATTCACCTCAGCGCGTGGATGCTCGGTCTCGTAGACCAGATCGTCCCAGCGCTTGAGGTTGGCGGGCGGCGTGTTCAGGCGCAGCTTGTCGCAGATCAGGCCGTCGAGGCCCTGCTCGTGCAACATGCGGGGCACCTTGTAGATGGTGTCCACGTCCCACATCGAAATCACGCCCCATTCCGGCACGTTGGAAAAGAGCGAGATTTTTTCGCGCTCTTCGTCAGGAATACGGCGGTCGGCACGGCACAGCAGCACATCGGCCTGAATGCCAATCTCGCGCAGCTTCTGGGCGGTGTGCTGGGTGGGTTTGGTCTTCAACTCGCCAGCTGCAGCGATCCACGGCACATAGCTCAGGTGGACAAAAGCGGTGTTGTTGGCACCCATGCGCAGGCTCATCTGGCGCACGGCTTCGAGGAAGGGCAGGGACTCGATGTCACCGACCGTGCCGCCAATCTCGACGATGGCCACATCGACGGCTTCTGGCGTGTCGTAACGGGCGCCGCGCTTGATGAAGTCCTGAATTTCATTGGTGACGTGCGGGATCACCTGCACGGTTTTGCCCAGGTAATCACCGCGGCGTTCTTTTTCAAGCACGCTCTTGTAGATCTGGCCGGTGGTGAAGTTGTTGGGCTTGCGCATGCGCGTTTCGATGAAACGCTCGTAATGGCCCAGGTCCAGGTCGGTCTCGGCGCCGTCGTCAGTGACGAACACTTCGCCGTGCTGAAAGGGGGACATCGTGCCAGGATCCACGTTGATGTACGGGTCCAGCTTGATCAAAGTGACTTTGAGGCCTCGCGATTCAAGGATCGCTGCTAAGGAGGCTGAGGCGATTCCCTTGCCCAGGGAAGACACCACACCGCCGGTGACGAAGACAAATTTGGTCATGTCAGTACGAACCGCAAGTTCGCAGAGGTGGTAAACGGGAATTATACGGGTGCCCGACTTTGCGCCGGCAAATCGTCTGGTGAGGCGTGTTGCCACCTGCGGCGCAGCCGCCGGAAATGCTACATTGCCCATCATGATGAACCAGGCAATTCCGGAGCAGGGCGACGTGGTGCAGGACTTGGCAGGCAAGCACATCGTGCTGGGTTTGTCGGGCGGTATTGCGTGCTACAAATCCGCCGAGCTGTGCCGAGCCTTGATCAAGGCTGGCGCCACTGTGCAGGTGGTCATGACCGAAGCCGCCGCGCAGTTCATCACCCCGGTGACCTTGCAGGCATTGAGCGGTCGGCTGGTCTACACCAGCCAGTGGGATGCACGCGAGCCCAACAGCATGGCGCACATCAACCTCTCGCGCGAAGCCGATGCGATTGTGATTGCGCCGATGAGCGCAGACTTCATGGCCAAGCTGTTGCACGGCCGGGCCGACGACCTTCTCAGCCTGATGTGCCTGGCACGACCGATTGCCAGCGTACCCTTGCTGGTTGCACCTGCCATGAACCGCGAGATGTACGCCCATCCCGCCACGCAGCGCAACTTCCTGCAGCTACAGGCCGATGGCGCCACCGTCCTGGGGGTAGGCACGGGCTTCCAGGCCTGCGGCGAAAACGGTGATGGCCGCATGCTGGAGCCAGATCAGCTGCTCGAAGACATCATTGCCTTCTTCACGCCCAAGGTGCTGGCAGGCCAGCGTGTGCTGATCACCGCAGGCCCGACCTACGAGGCGATGGACCCGGTACGCGGCATCACCAATCGCTCCAGCGGCAAGATGGGCTTTGCCATCGCGCGGGCGGCTCGCGAGGCGGGTGCCGACGTCACCCTCGTGGCGGGCCCTGTGGCGCTGCCTACGCCGCGCGGCGTGACCCGGGTGGATGTGCGTTCTGCGATCGAGATGCACGAGGCCGTTATGGCGGGTGCGTCGCAAGCCAGCGTTTTCATTGCGACGGCTGCGGTGGCCGACTGGCGTCCTGCATCGGCCGCTGACCGCAAAATCAAGAAAGACGGCAAGGCCATGCCGCAACTGGAGTTCGTCGAAAACCCCGACATTCTGGCGGCAGTGGCATCCGATGCAGCGACTCGCGGCACCCCGTACTGCGTGGGCTTTGCCGCCGAGAGCCACGATCTGGTGGAGAACGCCAGTGCCAAGCGACTGCGAAAAAGGGTGCCTCTGCTGGTCGGCAATGTGGGGCCAGACACCTTCGGGCAGGATCACAACGCGCTGCTGTTGATTGACGCCAATGGACACCTTGAACTGCCACTGGCGACCAAGCGGGTGCTGGCCCGCCGGCTGGTGCAGGAAATCGCCAGCCGCGCCCGCAGTGCCGACGGTGAGAAGACTCGGCCATGAATCATCCGTCCGATACGCCTCCCAACGGGGACTTCGCGCGATATGTGGATCAACTGACCAGCCGGCCGGCCGCCGTGCGTCCACCGATGGATGGCCCCGTTGGCTCTGCGCCATCGGGCGACGGTACGTTTGCAGCCAGCGCCGGTATTCCGTCCGTAGACGAGCAGATCCGGCCCGCGGTGCTGCCGTCGTTCGGCACGCACGTGAAGTGGGTGGTCGTCCTCTGGATCGTTTCCCAGGCGCTGGACGCGTGGGTACTCGGCCTTGGATACGCCTTTGTGCCTTTCCTGGTTGTCTACATCGTGTGGGTGATTTTCCGGTTTGTGCGGCAGTCACCAGTCGGGCTTGCCGCGCGGGCACGGACGCTTGCCGAGTCTGCCATGGCAGACATGGCCCGCAAGACCGGGGCGCCCAGGTCAACCGAATCGTTCAATGAGCGCGAAAAGTCGCGGAAAAAGTTACCATGAAAATCGATGTGAAGATTCTGGATTCCCGCATGGTCGGGAACCTGCCAGCCTATGCCACACCGGGCAGCGCCGGGCTGGACCTGCGTGCGTGCCTGGATGCGCCAGTGACCCTGGCGGCCAATGCGTGGCAACTGGTACCCACCGGTATTGCCATCTACCTGCACGATCCGGGCTATGCCGCCTTGATCCTGCCGCGTTCCGGCTTGGGGCACAAGCATGGCATTGTGCTTGGCAACCTCGTGGGCTTGATCGACAGCGACTACCAGGGCCAGCTCATGGTCAGTGCGTGGAACCGCAGCGATGTGCCGTTCACCATAGAACCGATGGAGCGCATCGCCCAGTTGATGATTGTGCCGGTGATGCAGGCGCAGTTCAATGTGGTGACCGACTTTCCTGCCACGCAGCGGGGCGAGGGCGGGTACGGCTCTACCGGCAAAGCCTGACACGCGCTGAATACGAAGCGGCCGTCGGAGGGGGTGGCGTCAGGCTTTTCCTACGGCCGGTGGCGCGGGCTTCTCACTCCCAAGCAGCATGCGCGCTCGCCAGCCGCGGGCGCTAACTGGCCTGTAATGAGTGCATGAGACACGCCATGCGAAAAGTGGCAGACAACAGTTCCGTTGCCTGCCACCGTTATGCCGGATCTCATGCGTTCACTCACAGGAGAGCCTCATGCGCAACTTTTCACGCCTTTCACGTCTTGTCCCCGCCATTTCATCCGTTCTTTTGCTGGCGCTGACGGCCGCCTGTGCACCCATGAACACGCAGGGTGATTCGGCCTACCCGACATCGTCTTACCCGACACAGACTCAGCAATACCCATCACAGCAGTACCCCGCAGCGACCTACCCCAACGCACAGGGCAACTACGCCGAATATGGCCGCGTCAGCAATGTGGAAACGCTTCGTACGCAACAACCGGCCCAGAGCAGTGGCGTGGGTGCCGTGCTCGGTGGTGTGGCTGGCGCAGTGGTTGGTAGCCAGATCGGTGGCGGAACTGGCAAGAGCGTCGCTACGGTAGCCGGCGCGGTCGGCGGCGCGTTTGCTGGCAATGCCATCGAAAAAAGCCGCAACACCACGGTGCAGGAAAGCTTCCGTGTTTCCATTCGCATGGACAACGGTTCCATGCGCTCCTACGACGTTCCCGCGATGGGCGAACTGCGCACCGGAGACCGCGTGCGGATTGAAAACGGTCAGCTCTATCGCGTGATGTGATTCGGCTCTAGGGGAGGGGTGCCGACAGGCATCACCTCACCCACCTCACCGCCGACGGATCAGGATCTCGCTGCTCAGTGCAGCGTGTCCTGGTCCGTTTTGCCTGGCGTGAGCGCTTCCAGCTTGAAGAAGCCAGTACCCAGAGTGCCCTGGCCGATTTCATCGGCGGTGGCTTCCCTCACGGACTCCACCTTCGCGGTGAGTCGTATCGCAATACCGGCCAGCGGATGGTTGCCATCCAGCACCACGTGGTCAGGGTAGATGTCCGTGACCGTGTAGATGTGCTCCGCAGGGATCTCTGCGCTGGCGCCCGCAGGCAGCGCGGCACCGTCAAAAGTCATGCCTTCTTCGAGTTCTGCCGGAAACAGAGTTCGTGCCTCGAGGAACACACGGGTTTCGTCGTAGTCGCCGAAAGCGTTCTCGGGTTCGAGGTGCAGCTCGATCTTGTCGCCTACCTCATGGCCCTGCAGCGATTCTTCGATCTTGGCCAGCAGGTCATCACCGCCCAGCAGAAACTCGATCGGCTCGTCCAGTTCGTCGAGCACTTCACCCAGAGTGTCTTTGAGGACCCATGTCAGGGCGACAACGCATTGCGGTGTGATTTTCATCCGACAATTGTCCCATGGATGTCCACCAACCCCTTCCCCTGCTCGCTGGTCTCAGCCCGGCGCAATTCATGCGCCGTCATTGGCAAAAAAAGCCTTTGCTGGTGCGTCAGGCTATCCCCGGCTTTCAGCCATTGCTCAGCCGGACGGCACTTTTCAGGCTTGCCGCACAGGCCAGTGTGGAGTCCCGGCTGATTGTTCATGAAGCACGCAAGTGGCGAATGGCGCAAGGCCCTCTGCCCGCCAAATCGCTGCCGCCGCTGAGCCAGAAAGCGTGGACGCTTCTGGTGCAGGGTGTGGACCTGCACGACGCCAGCGCGCATGCCCTGCTCCAGAACTTCCGGTTTGTACCGGACGCGAGGATGGACGACCTGATGATCTCCTTCGCCACCCCCGGCGGCGGGGTCGGCCCACACTTTGACAGTTATGACGTGTTCCTGCTGCAAGCCAGCGGGCGTCGTCGCTGGCAGATCGGACGTCAGAAGGACCTGAGCCTGCAATCGGGTGTCCCCTTGAAGATCCTGAAAAATTTTGAACCCGAAGAAGAGTTTGTTCTGGAGGCGGGCGACATGCTCTATCTGCCGCCTCGCTACGCGCACGATGGTGTGGCGCTGGCGGGTGCCAAGGGCCAGGCGGACGATTGCATGACGTACTCGATTGGATTTCGCGCGCCTGCCAAGCATGAACTGGCGGCCGAGTTGCTTCATCGCCTCGCCGAGTTCAGCGAAGAGGCTGGCGGCGATCTGGCGTCAGGACAGAGTCCCACAGAGCCTGCGCTCTATCGGGACAAGACGCAGGTAGCGACGGATACGCCCGCTGCGCTTCCCTCAGGCCTGGTCGAGTTTGCCGGCCAGGCCGTGCTGCAGGCCTTGAAGGATCCGCTGGCAGTCGCTTGCGCCCTCGGTGAGTACATGACCGAACCCAAGCCGTCGGTCTGGTTTGATGAGCCGGGAGGCGAATGGCATGCGGAAGCGGCCCGGTCGGGCCGGAGCCAAGTGACACTGGATGCACGCACGCGGATGATGTACGACGCCGCCCATGTGTTCATCAACGGTGAAAGCTACCGCGCCAAGGGCGCCGATGCCACTTTGATGCGTCAACTCGCGGATGGCCGTGGCCTTGATGGCGCCCGATTGCGCGCGGCCAGTCCGGCAGCGCTCGGTTTGCTGGCCGAGTGGCATGATGCCGGGTGGCTGCACCAACTTTCCTGAGGGCAGACTGCGGAGCGACCATGGACACCAACAACCCGTCGATGACTGCCGCCCCCGGGGAGACCGGAGCGTTGCTGGAAGGGCGTTTTTCAGGGCGACAGGCGTTCACCGACCTGATACGTCAGGCGCTGGTCGTGGCGGCTGCCGAGGGCTGGCGTGAAATCATGGTGTCGGACCCGGGGTTTGAGGACTGGCCGCTGGGCGAACGGGCCGTGGCACAGGCGCTTGGCGACTGGGCACAAACCGGACGAAAGTTCACGATGCTCGCGCAGAACTACACCGAACTGGCGAGGCGGCATGCCCGTTTCGTGACCTGGCGACGGACGTGGGCGCACATTGTCGAATGCCGGGGCTTGTCTTCGGCCTCGGCGGATGACATTCCCAGCGCTCTGTATGGACCTGGCTGGGTGTTCGAGCGGCTCGACCGGGAGCGCTGCATTGGCATCGCTGGCAGCGAGCCCGCGCGGCGCGTGGCCCTGCGGGAACGATTGAACGAGCGGCTGCTCAAGAGCTCATCGGCCTTTCCTGCCACGACCTTGGGGCTTTGAGGGTGGCTGAGGTGCCGAGTGGCTTGGGAGCTTGATGACCACAGCCTGCCAGCGATGGAATTCCGGTTCGCCTAGCGCTGACAGCGTAGTCAAAAGTCACCAATTCGGTGGGGATGCACGCAATGCTGTCCAAACCTAGGGTTTTCAGGGTTGCAATATCCGGCATATAATTTGCGGCTGGGTAGAAAGAGCTCGAGTCCTTTCCCCGGTCAAAACATGACCTGAATGTCCATTCGGCTTTTTTGACAATTTCCGGAAATTGTTTTCTTCAATACCACCAAGGATCTTAAAAATGAACAAATCCCTCGCTCTGGCAGCCATCATCGCTGCAGTCGCCCTGGCTGCTTGCGGCAAGAAAGAAGAAGCTGCCGCTCCTGCGCCAGCTCCTGCCGCTGCTGCCCCAGCTCCCGCACCTGCTGCCGAGCCAGCCGCTGCTGCCAGCGCTCCTTCCGCTGCTGACGCTGCTGCCGCTGGCGCTGCTGCCGCCGCTGGTGCCGCTGCCGGCGCTGCTGCTGGTGCCGCCGCTGGTGCTGCTACCGGCGCTGCTGCTGGTGCCGCCGCTGCTACCCCAGCTGCAAGCGCTGCCAAGTAATCACTTTGGTGATTAAAAAAAGCCGCCTTCGGGCGGCTTTTTTTCGTCTGCGAGTTCGGCCTTGTCGATCGTCAAGCTGGTTCAAACGCTCAGCCAGCCTGTCCCTTCTTCTGCCGTCGCAACAACGATGTCCTTTTGCGCGCATGACAGGGTGGAAGCCATGATCGCTCGCACCAGGTCGGGCTGATTGTTCTGTGCACTGAGGTGTGCTGCCACCAGATGCTTGAGTCTGCCGTGCTGCACAGCACTGAGGATTTCCGCTGCAACCGCGTTGGACAGATGCCCGTGCGGCCCGGAAATCCGCTGCTTCAGGAATGCGGGATAGGCTGATTTCAACAGCAGATCTTCATCATGGTTGCATTCCAGCAGCAGGCTGTCACATGCTGCGAGATGCGACAGCACATGCGGTGTGGCGTGACCCAGGTCGGTGAGCACACCGAGCTTGCTGTTGCCATCGGTGCAGCTCAGCTGCAGCGGTTCCCGTGCGTCGTGGGGTACCGTGAAGGGCAGAATCTGAAGGGCGCCGAGATCAATGGCTTCTCCGTCTCTTGCGATGTGGAGATGCCCCTCAAAGTCCGGGGATCCGATGGCGACGTGGGTTCCATGGCTCATCCAGACCGGGATGCGGTAACCCACCGATAGCCCTCGGGCGCATCCAATGTGGTCGCCATGCTCATGCGTGACGAAGATTGCATCAATGTCGTGAGGGGTCAGGTGGGCCAGCGCCAGTCTGTGCGTCAGCTGCTTCAGTCCAAACCCACAATCGACCAGCAGGCGGAAGGGTTGAGGACCATGCGCCTCTATCAAGGTGGCATTGCCGGCACTCCCGCTGCCGAGACTTCTGAATCTCAGCACCACGGCCTCATTACCGAAGGCAAATGCTGCCCCTGATCGCCGGCCGTGGGTTCAACAACCGGTCAACGCAGGTCGTCAGCAATCACCTGAACGATACGCTGGGCGTTGGCAGAGCCTTCCGGAGCGCCTTGTGCGTTGAGCACAGACACGACGGTTTTTTCGCCTTCGCTCTTGACCACAATGCGGTACTTCAGCGGTGGCACTGCAGCAGGCGTGCCGCTGAAAAGCTTGCTGAAGAAGCCCGGTTCGGTCTTGTTCGTGACCGGTTCGACGTAACGCACGAAGTAAGTGCCCTGGCTGCGGTCACGGTCTTCCACCGTGAAGCCGGTTCTGTCCAGCGCCAGTCCGACGCGCCGCCACGAGCGGTCGAAGCCCTCATCGATTTGCACCACCGGAACGTTGTTGATGTTGGCCACCCGCGATGACTGGGTGGGGGTACCGCCAGCCAGAAGCGCCTTGGATTGCTCCTGCGTGACGCCGAGTTTCACCATCATCCGGCGAAGGAATTCGGCTTCCAGTTCGGGGTCGGCGGGGCGTGGCTGCCAGACCGAGCTGTCGCCGCTGGATGCCACACCGCTCTTGGCGCCGGTGATGATCTCCACCATGCCGCGGTGGCTCACATAGATCTCGGTGCCGCCATCGGTACGGCGCTCGAACCGGGTGCGGAACTTGTCGCGCTCGCCGGTGGAGTAGAGGCTGTCAAAGAGCTTGCCAATCGCGCTGCGGATGAAGTCCTGCGGGATCTTGGCGCGGTTCTCGGCGTAGTCCGTTTCCATGATGCCCAGGTTTTCCTGGTCCTGGGACAACAGGAAGCCGCTTTCCAGCCAGAAGTCACGTACCGGTCCCCAGAGCTTGTCGGCAGGGCGGTTGACCACCAGCCAGCGCTGGCTGCCAGCGCGTTCGATCCGCACGTCACCCACTGCCGCAGCAGCGGTGGGCAGCACGGGGGCGGACTGTCCGACCTGATAGGCGCTGGCCGTCACGGCACTGCCGGGCACCACATAGCGGGTCTCGCGGCTCAGTTGCGTGAGGTCTGGTGGCACGTCAAGCGAAGGTCCTTTCGCACCAGCGGACTTGTAGTCCACGCGATCACCGTCCATCATTTCCTTGATGGAAGAGCAGCCGGCCAGCAGGCTCAAGGCCAGAACCGCGGAGACGGTGGCGGCCTTTTTGGCGTTCAGGTAAGCAGCACTTGGGGGCAATGTCTTCACTTGGGTTCCCTTAAAAATCAGATCAGGCCGCAGGCGCGCATGGCGCCTTCGACCACGGCCTCGTTGGATGTCTCCAGCGGCGTCATGGGCAGGCGCAGCGTACCGCCGCACAGGCCCATCCGGGCCATGGCCCATTTGACGGGGATTGGATTGGCCTCGATGAACAGGTTGCGGTGCAAGGGCAGAAGCTTCAACTGCAGTTCCATGGCGCGTCGCGCGTCGCCGGCGACTGCTGCCACACACAACTCGTGCATCAGCCGCGGTGCCACGTTGGCCGTCACGCTCACGTTGCCTTGTCCACCGCAGAGCATCAACGCCACGGCGGTCGGGTCGTCGCCGGAGTACACGGCGAAGCCCTTGGGCACTTCATTGATGAGCCACTGGGCACGTTCGATGTTGCCTGTGGCTTCCTTGATGCCGACGATGCCGGGGATCTGCGCCAGGCGCAGCACCGTGGCATGGGCCATATCGGCCACCGTCCGGCCCGGCACGTTGTAGAGCACGGTGGGCAGGTCGCCGACAGCCTCGGCGATGGCCTTGAAGTGCCGGTACTGGCCTTCCTGCGTGGGCTTGTTGTAGTAGGGGACCACCTGCAGCTGGCAGTCGGCACCGACCTGCCTGGCGAATTTGGCCAGCTCGATGGCTTCGGCCGTCGAGTTGGCGCCGCAACCCGCCATGATGGGCACGCGCTTGTCGCCGTGGGTTTTCGCCTGCTCCACCGACACGCGGATGATTTCGCAGTGCTCCTCGACATTGACCGTGGGCGATTCGCCAGTGGTGCCCACCACGCCAATGCAGTCGGTGCCTTCGGCAATGTGCCAATCCACGAGTTTGCGCAATGCGTAGTAATCAACGCTGCCGTCTTCGTGCAAGGGCGTTGCCAACGCAACGATGCTGCCGGTAATGGGTTTCATGCTGTCTTTTGTAAACATTCGTGGCCGGATGACCTGCCCGGTATCCCGGAGAAGCCAGAGGGTTGGCGCGCTGGACTTAATCCTGCATTCTACCCAGACCCCAAGGCAGCTGATAGCGCACCGGGACGGCCTGCAAGGGGCTTTCTGGTGAGGGCAAACCCGTATCGATCGGAGGCTCGTTGACAGCGGCAATACGCTGGACAAATCGCTGAAGTACCGGCTGGCCGGTGCCGTCACTGCGCTCCTCAAAGCCGTCCTCAAACGCCACCACCCGCAGCCCGGTGCACGCCGTCAGCAGCTCAGCCGTGCGAAGCAGAAAGTCGGGTCGCGAGGGTTTGCCCACCGTTTCGTTGCCTGCAGTAAAAGTTTCGTAAATCAGCACCCCGCCCGGTGAAAGGCTGGCGCGCAAGGTGGGCATCAGCGGTCGCCACAGGTAGTTGGTGACGATCACGGCGTCAAACTGCCGGTTGGGGAAGGGCCAGGGGCCGTTCTCGATGTCGGCCACAACGGCCTCGGCGTTGGGGAGGGTGGCGGCGATGCTTTCGATGGCGTCGCTGGAGCGGTCCACAGCGGTAACCGCATGGCCCAGCGCATCAAACCAACGGGTGTGGCGACCATGGCCAGATGCCACATCGAGCACGGTGCCTCGGGCGCGCACCAAATGCGACCAGCGCAGAACCCAGGCCGAAGGTGCTTCGGTGCCGTGTAGCGGCGGGCTGGGCGGCAGCGCGGCCGTCATGCCAGACCGGACACTAGAAGCAAGCCCACACCTGATTGGCCAGTGTGAACAGGAACTCCGGGCGGGTGTACAACGCGAACACGGCGTCAGAGGCCACCAGGACCAGGGCCCACACGCCGATTTTCTGGACAGTGTTCAGGTTCATCTCAGGCGGCCGCCACGGCTTTGGCATGACCCCTGCGCTCGATCGGTGCCTCGCGCACGGGCAAATTCACGAGCGCCGCAAACACACCCAGCGCAATTGCGATGTACCAGACGATGTCATAGCTGCCGGTGCGGTCATACAGGTAGCCACCCAGCCACACGCCCATGAAGGAGCCGATCTGGTGGCTGAAGAAAATGAAGCCGCCCAGCATGGACAGGTGCTGGATGCCAAAAATCTGCGCCACCACCGCATTGGTCGGTGGAATGGTCGACAGCCACAGCAAGCCCATGACGCTGGCAAAAATATAAACACTGAGCGGGGTCAGCGGCGCAGCGAGAAAAATGGCGATGACTACGGCGCGTGAGAAGTAGATCGTGGCCAGAATCTTCTTCTTGGCGATGCGCTGGCCCAGCGAGCCGGCGATGTAGGTGCCAAACACATTGAATAGGCCAATCAGCGCCAGGGCATAGCTGGCCACCTCCGGAGAAAGCCCTTTGTCCTTCAGGTAGCTGGGCATGTGCACGCCGATGAAGACGACCTGAAAGCCACAGACAAAATAACCCGCCATCAGCAACTGGAAGCTGGGGTACTTGAAGGCTTCTTTCAGGGCCTGAAGAATGGTTTGTTCCCGCTGCACAGGGGCGCCACCGGAAAATCCTTTCTCCCGCAAGCCGAGGGCCAGCGGCATGATGAGCAGCACGGCGGCGGCGAGTGCTAGCAAGGCCTCTTTCCAGCCCAGCCCGCTGATCAGAAACCCCTCGACGGGCACCATCAGGAACTGGCCGAAGGAGCCTGCAGCAGCTGCCACACCCATGGCCCACGAGCGTTTCTCGGCGGGAATATTGCGGCCAATCACGCCGTAAATCACCGCATAGGTTGTGCCGGCCTGCGCCGCGCCGATCAGCACGCCTGCCGTGAGCGTGAACATCGTGCCCGTCGTGGACTGTGCCATGCCCACCAGGCCCAGCGCATAAAGAACGGCGCCGCCCAGAATCACCCGGAACGCGCCAAATCGGTCTGCCGCCATCCCCGCAAAAATGCCGAACACGCCCCAGGCCAGGTTCTGTACGGCCAGCGCAAAGGCGAACGTCTCGCGGGTCCAGCCCTGCGCTTGCGTGATGGGCTGCAGCCACAGGCCGAAGCCGTGGCGAATGCCCATGGACAGCGTGACAATCGCAGCGCCGCAGATGAGGACCTGGGCCATGGAGAGATTCTGGCGGGGTGAAGTCATCCAGCGAATGTACCCAAACCGGCCGGCTTTGGCTGTTGAAAGTTTTCACCTGATTGATGCGCGAAAGGCATTTGTCAGTCAGTGGTTGGTCGACACTGTTTATTTGTCCAGTATTAAAATGCCGGCGGTCTACAATCCCTGCTCCCATGGCCGATAAAACCCCCACTGAATATTCCGAAGGCTCCATCCGCGTTCTCAAAGGGCTGGAGCCGGTCAAGCAGCGTCCGGGCATGTACACCCGCACCGACAACCCGCTGCACATCATCCAGGAAGTGCTGGACAACTCTGCCGACGAAGCGCTGGCAGGGCATGGCAAGAAAATCAAGGTCACCCTGCACACAGACGGCTCGGTGAGCGTGGAAGACGACGGCCGCGGCATTCCGTTCGGCCTGCATCCCGAAGAAAAGGCCCCGGTCGTGGAACTGGTCTTCACCCGCCTGCATGCCGGCGGCAAGTTCGACAAGGGCAAGGGCGGCGCCTACAGCTTCTCCGGCGGCCTGCATGGCGTGGGTGTGAGCGTGACGAATGCGCTGTCCAAGCGCCTGGAAGTCACCTCTTATCGCGAGGGCAGCGTGGCCAGCCTGGTTTTCTCCGGTGGTGATGTCACCGAGAAGCTGCAGGTGCGCAAAGCTGGCGAGGGCGATCGCAAGACCGGCACCACGGTGCGGGCTTGGCCAGACGCCAAGTATTTTGAATCATCGGTGCTGCCGATGGCCGAGCTGATGCATTTGCTGCGCAGCAAGGCGGTGCTGATGCCGGGCGTGAGTGTGACCCTCACCACCGAAAAGACCCGTGACACCCAGACTTGGGTCTACAAGGGCGGCCTGCGCGACTACCTGATGCAGACGCTGACGGCCGACCCGGTGATTCCGATGTTCGAAGGCGAAGGCTTTGCCGACAGCAACCACGACAGCTTCGCCGAAGGCGAGGGCGCGCAGTGGTGCGTCGCCTTTACCGAAGACGGCCAACCGGTCCGTGAAAGCTACGTCAACCTGATTCCGACCAGTGCCGGTGGCACGCATGAGAGCGGCCTGCGCGACGGTCTCTTCAACGCCGTCAAGAGCTTCATCGAACTGCACTCGCTGTTGCCCAAGGGCGTGAAGCTGTTGCCTGAAGACGTGTTTGCCCGTGCCAGCTATGTGCTCTCGGCCAAGGTGCTGGACCCGCAGTTCCAGGGCCAGATCAAGGAGCGGCTCAACTCCCGCGATGCGGTGCGTCTGGTCTCCAGCTATGTGCGGCCTGCGCTGGAGTTGTGGCTCAACCAGCACGTCGATTACGGTAAAAAGCTTGCCGAACTGGCCATCAAGGCAGCGCAAACCCGCCAAAAGGCCGGGCAAAAGGTGGAAAAGCGCAAAGGCTCAGGCGTGGCGGTGCTGCCCGGCAAGCTGACCGACTGCGAAAGCCGCGACCTGGCACACAACGAGGTGTTTCTGGTCGAGGGCGACTCTGCCGGCGGCAGTGCCAAGATGGGCCGCGACAAGGAAAGCCAGGCCATCCTGCCACTGCGCGGCAAGGTGCTCAACACCTGGGAGGTCGAGCGTGACCGCCTGTTTGCCAATACCGAGATTCATGACATCGCGGTCGCCATCGGTGTCGACCCGCACGGCCCGAACGACACGCCTGACCTTGCGGGCCTGCGCTACGGCAAGGTGTGCATCCTGAGCGATGCCGACGTGGACGGCTCGCACATCCAGGTGCTGTTGCTGACGCTCTTTTTCCGGCACTTCCCCAAGCTGATCGAGGCGGGCCATGTGTATGTGGCGCGGCCGCCGCTCTTCCGGGTGGATGCGCCGGCGCGTGGCAAGAAGCCGGCTTCCAAAGTCTATGCGCTTGACGAGGGCGAATTGACCGCCATACTCGACAAGCTGCGCAAGGACGGCGTGCGGGAGAATGCCTGGAGCATCAGCCGCTTCAAGGGGCTGGGCGAAATGAGTGCGGAACAATTGTGGGAAACCACGCTCAATCCGGATACACGCCGGCTGCTGCCGGTGCAACTGGGCAACCAGGACTTCCTTCAAACGGAAAACCTCATCACCAAACTGATGGGCAAAGGCGAAGCGGCGGCACGCCGCGAACTGATGGAGTTGCACGGCGACGCCGTGGAAATTGACATTTGATGGTTTTTTCAGCCCTGTTCAGTCAACACCTCCGCCTGCCGCTACAGGGCTGGCTGATTGTGGCCGTCTTGCTGGCCGGGCTGTACGCCGCGCCGGCCCGCGCAGATATCTGGGCCTATGTGGACGCGCAGGGCATTGCCCATTTTTCTTCGACCCGGCTCGACAGCCGTTACGAGCTGTTCTTCCGGGGCGGTCAATCCTTCAGCGCCGGCAAGGGTGTTGCCAGTCAGCGTCTGGATGCCGGGCGTGGCGCAGGCGTGGCGGCCGCGCCGACCAAATTACTGGCGTACTTTGATGTGTCGCCCAACTACAAGGCGGTCAAGCATCTGTTGCGCGAAGCCTCCGTCACGCACGGGATTGATTACGAGTTGCTGCAGGCCCTGATTGCCACCGAATCCGGGTTCAATACCAACGCCGTCTCACCCAAGGGCGCTGTGGGGCTCATGCAGCTGATTCCGCCGACCGCCGAGCGCTACGGTGTCAAAGCGGACCGCAACGTGCCCATCCAGAAAAAGCTCACCGACCCGCGCACCAACATCCGGGCCGGCTCCAGCTACCTGCGTGACCTCATCAAGATGTTTCCGGGCCAGCTGGAACTTGCTCTGGCGGCCTACAACGCGGGCGAGGGCGCGGTGCAACGTGCGGGCAACCGGATTCCCAATTACCCTGAGACACGCAACTACGTCAAAACCGTGATGGAGCTGTACAACCACCTCAAGCCCCCCAGTGCGGTGGGCAGCGTGGGCCGTGTCCGCATGGAGATGATGGGAGGCACTGCCGGTCGCGCCAACATGGTGCCCGAGGCGGTGGCTGTTGCTCCCGCGCCTGATGCTGGAGCGGTGCGGGAGTGATGTCCCTGAGCCTCGCATTCAATCCAGGGCTGTTCGCGCTGGGTATCGCCGTGGGCGTATTGGGGCTGGTGCTGTTGCTCAGTCTGATCGTCTCCTACGCCTATGACGAACGCACGCTGCTGACCCTGGCAGCCTATCTCTCGGTGATGGTGGCCGCTTTGGGTGTGGGGCAGCAGCTGCAGATGGGGCAGGGGCAGCTCCAGAATCTCTTGCTGGTCGCTGGATCGGCGGTCATGGCCGCTTTCCAGATGTGGCTGATGCGAAACCGCCAGAGCACCTCGCTGGCAAAGGCGGCCGCAGCGATTGTCGGACTGGCCACATTGGGTTTGCTGTGGCTGGAGTCGGGCTGGGCGCCGCCGGTGGCGATGGCGCTGGCGATTCCCGCGTCCATCGTCTGGACAGCACTGCTGCTGATACTTTCCGTTACGCTGCTGCTGCAATCGCGGGACACCGTAGGGCCTTGGAAGTGGTGGTTGTTGCTCGGCCACTGGGGCGGCCTGGCAGTTTCCGCGCTGTTCCTGGCTGATGTGGTGGAGGTTCCGCAGAGCTACTGGGCGGTTGTCATGATGCTGCTGTTGCAGATACCGCCGATTTACCTCTCGCTCGTCTGGCGCAGCCGCCTGCTCAACGAGAGCCGCCTGCGCAGCTATTCGGCCAACACGACCGACCCGCTTACCGGTCTGGCCACCGTCAATGTGCTGCTGGAGCGCCTGATGCGCGTGACATCGCGGGCGCCGCAAAGCGGCACCACCAGCGCGCTGTTCGTCATCGACGTGCTGAACTGGCAGGGCCTGCTCAATGAACTGGGCGCTGAATTCAATGAAAAAATGCTGCTCGAGGCTGCGATGCGGCTGCGCCGGTCGATTGGCGACAATGACCTCGCCGCCCGACTGAGTGGTGGCCGCTTTGCCGTGGTGGCGCAAGGCCTTAAGGGCGACGAGGAAATCGCTGCACTGGCCACGCGCTTGGTGGTGAGCGGCTTGCGTATCGACAGCCCCTTGCTGTCGGGTGTCGAGTTCAAGTTCCGTGTCATCGTGCTGGAGCTGCGCCTGAAGCAGCCCCTGACGCTGCTGGCTGCCCAGACCTGGATGGAGTCCGTGTCCGGCGTGTTCAAGAAGTGGCCCTCCAGCCACCGTTCGCGCAGCATTCTGGTGGTCTCCGAAGACCTTATGGCCCAAGGCAACGACACTGAAATCGATTCCGATTACTGATAACCGTGCTGATGTGAGACGGCTTTTCAGCAGTTGTTCCACGCCGCCGTACTGATCCGCAAGACCCCCTTTTCAAAAAGCCAAGTCCTCTCCGATGGATCTCTTCACCCCCGGCGCTGATGCGCAAAACCCTGAACCCGCGAGCGAAGACTCTCTCGCCGCTTACGCGCAACGCGCCTACCTCGAATACGCCCTGAGCGTGGTCAAGGGTCGTGCCCTGCCTGATGTGTGTGATGGGCAAAAGCCGGTGCAGCGCCGCATCCTCTACAGCATGACGCGCATGGGTCTGGGCTTTGGCGGCGCCAATGGTGCCACTGGTGCCAAGCCCGTGAAAAGCGCCCGCGTGGTTGGCGATGTGCTCGGCAAGTATCACCCGCACGGTGACCAGGCCGCGTACGACGCCATGGTGCGTATGGCGCAGGATTTCAGCCAGCGCTATCCGCTGGTCGACGGCCAGGGCAACTTCGGTTCGCGCGACGGCGACGGCGCGGCAGCCATGCGCTACACCGAGGCGCGGCTGGCGCGTATCACGACGCTGCTGCTCGACGAACTGGACGAGGGCACCGTCGATTTCGTGCCGAACTACGACGGCTCATTTGAAGAGCCGCGCCAGCTGCCAGCGCGTCTGCCTTTCACGCTGCTCAACGGCGCCAGCGGTATTGCGGTGGGTCTGGCCACCGAAATCCCCAGTCACAACCTGCGTGAAGTGGCCGATGCCTGCGTGGCGCTCATCAAGACGCCCAAGCTGGGTGACGACGAGCTTTATACGCTGATTGCCGGACCCGACTACCCCGGTGGTGGGCAGATCATTTCGAGCGCAGCGGAAATTGCTGCCGCTTACAGCTCAGGCCGCGGTTCGCTCAAGGTGCGGGCCCGCTGGAAGATTGAGGAACTCGCTCGCGGGCAGTGGCAAATGGTGGTGCAGGAGCTGCCGCCCGGCGTCAGCACCCAGCGGGTGCTGGAAGAAATTGAGGAACTCACCAACCCGAAAATCAAGGCCGGCAAGAAGGCCCTTAGCCAAGAGCAGGTACAGCTTAAGCAGACCGTGCTGTCTGTGCTGGACGTGGTGCGTGATGAGTCCAGCAAGGACGCCGCCGTGCGGCTGGTGTTTGAGCCCAAGACCAGCAAGATCAGCCAGTCCGAACTCATCAATACCCTGCTGGCGCACACCAGTTTGGAGAGCTCCTCGCCGATCAACCTGACGATGGTGGGACTGGACGGCAAACCCACGCAGAAATCGCTGCGCGAGATGCTGCAGGAGTGGATTGAATTCCGCCAGACCACGGTGCAAAAGCGTTCGCAGCACCGGCTAGACAAGGTGCTGGACCGCATCCACATCCTCGAAGGCCGGCAGCTGGTGCTGCTCAACATCGATGAAGTGATTGCCATCATCCGCCAGTCGGACGAGCCCAAGGCAGCGTTGATTGAGCGCTTCCGGCTCAGCGACCGGCAGGCCGAGGACATTCTTGAAATCCGCCTGCGCCAGCTCGCGCGGCTCGAAGCCATCAAGATCGAGCAGGAGCTCATAAGCCTGCGTGAAGAGCAGGGCCTGCTGGAAGAAATTCTTGGCAGTCCGGCCGCACTGCGGCGCCTGCTGATCAAGGAAATCGAGGCCGATGCCAAACAGTTTGCCGACCCGCGTCGCACGCTGATCCAGGCCGAGAAAAAGGCCGTGCTGGAAGTCAAGGTGCTCGACGAGCCGGTGACGGTGGTGGTCAGCGCCAAGGGCTGGGTGCGCGCGCGCAGCGGGCACGGCCATGATGCGGCGAGCTTTGCCTTCAAGGCCGGCGATGGCCTCTATGGCACCTTTGAATGCCGCACGGTGGACACGCTGCTGGGCCTCGGGAACAACGGCCGCGTCTACTCGGTCCCGGTATCCACGCTGCCAGGCGCCAGGGGCGATGGCCAGCCGCTGACCACGCTGATTGATCTGGAGTCCGGCACGCAGCTGGTGCATTACTTTGCCGGGCCGGCGGCGGCAACCCTGCTGCTCAGCAGCAGTGGTGGCTACGGCTTCCTTGCCACCGTCGAAAGCATGACTTCGCGGCTCAAGGGCGGCAAGGCGTTCATCAGTTGCGCCGAGGGTGAGTCGGTGTGCCGGCCTTCGCCGGTGTCGGGCAGTAGCGGCTCGGTGCCTTTGCTGCCCGCCACGCATGTGGCCTGTGCATCTACTGGTGGGCGCATCCTGACCTTCGAGATCAGCGAGCTGAAACTGCAGGCGGCAGGTGGCCGCGGTCTGGTGCTGCTGGACCTTGACGCCAAGGACACGCTGGCAGGCGCCGCAGCCTACACGCGCAGTGTGAAGATCGAAGGCATCGGCCGCGGCGGCAAGGCGCGCGACGAAACGCTGGAAATCCGCAGCCTGAACAACGCCCGCGCTGCTCGTGCCCGCAAGGGCAAGGCAGCAGACCTCGGATTCAAACCCAGCTCGATCGTTCGAGTGGAGTAAGTTCCAGTGCCACCGCAGAACCGGCTTTGCCGGGCTGCTGGTGGCGCCCCCCCCTTAAGGAAGAGGTAAAGGGGAGGCGGCCAAGGGCCACTTCGGGGGTGAGCTTAAACCTCGGCGATCAGCTCAATCTCCACGCACGCGCCCATCGGAATCTGCGCCACACCAAAGGCACTGCGCGCATGCTTGCCGGCATCGCCAAACACTTCACCCAACAGTTCGCTGGCGCCATTGGTAACCAGATGCTGTTCGGTGAAGTCGCTGGTGGAGTTGACGAGACTCATCAGCTTCACGATGCGTTTCACTTTGCCCAGACCGACAGCGGCTTCCAGCGTGCCCATCAGGTCGATGGCAATCGCGCGCGCTGCGACTTTGCCTTCTTCGGTGCTCATGTTCTTGCCGAGCTGGCCGACCCAGGGCTTGCCATCCTTCTTGGCGATGTGGCCGCTCAGAAACACCAGATTACCGGTCTGCACAAAGGGCACATAGGCGGCAGCGGGGACAGCCATGGGTGGCAGGGTGATGTTCAGGGCCTTGAGTTTGTCGTGCACGGTGGTCATGGAGTCTCCTGGGAGTGTGGGTGTATCGGTGGGATCGCTGATGTCATCAGATGAAGCGGCCTGCGTATCGGGCCACATCAGAGCGAAGGGTATGACGGAATCTTAGCGCGGCAAGCCGATGAACCCGGCTAATCAGCCGTCAATTCCACTGATGACGAATCGCGGCGACTCCCCTCATCCAGTCAGACCTGAGCGGCAGCCTCGACAGGTTCGACAGTCACTGCCACATCGAGCACGTGGTGGGTGCCGCCGCGGATCACGCCGCGCATCGGCGACACGTCGAGAAAATCGCGTCCGGTGGCCAGCGTCACATAGTCTTCGCCCGGTGCGCGGTTGTTGGTCGGATCAAAGTCCAGCCATTGGCCAGATGCTGCAGTCGTGCCATCTTCATTCGCCGCCGCCGGGCAATACACCGAGGCCCACGCGTGCGATGCATCGCTGCCAATCAGGCGTGGCTGACCGGGGGGCGGATTGGTGAGCAGGTAGCCGCTGACGTAGCGCGCTGGCAGCCCCATCGCGCGGCAGCAGGCCACCATGATGTGGGCAAAATCCTGGCACACGCCTTTGCCCAGTTGCAGGGCCTCCAGCGCGGGGGTGTTCACCTCGGTGATCTCGGCTTCGTACTGCATGTGGGCGTGGATGCGGCCCATCAGGTCATAAGCCGCCTCGGGCAGGGGGCGCCCGGCGACAAAACTGGGCCGGGCGAATTCGACAAACGCATCATCACGCGGCACATAGGGCGAGGCGAACAAGAATTCGGATGCGCTATCGTAGGCCGCCCCCGCCCGGTAGCGGAACTGCTCGCGCACCTGATCCCACGCGGCCATGGCGGGCATGCCTTCAGACTGCAGGGGATTGACGGGCGTGGTGGACACCAGGCTCTCAGCGACCACCGTGAGTTTCTCGTGTGCGGACTGCAGGGAGAAATAGGTGCGCGTGTTGCCATACACGTCCTGCGCTTCGCGCTGCTGCACGGGTACCGGGTCGACATTCAGGGTGTGCCTGAGCAGTGTCTGCCCTTGCCGGCTGGCTGGCTTGAGGTGCACCACATGGTGGGCGTTCACCACCATCGGGCTGTAGCGGTAGCGGGTTTCATGCACGACGCGCAGCAGCATGGCCTCAGGCTCCCAGGCTCTGATTGCCCGCCGCAGCGTGGCTGAAGTAACGCCGGCTGATGGTGTCAGACAAATCACGGGCTGCATCGCAGCAGTCTTCCAGCAGGCTCACCAGGAACTCGAAATCGGCTGGAGCATTTCCGCCCCCGCCACCACCACCGCTTTCAGCACCGTTTTTGCGATGTGGCGCCGCGCACAGCTCTGCCAGCGACCAGGCGCCCGGATCGGGCAGCGCGACGCCAAGGTCCGGCATGTCGGTGGGGGTGCTGGCGGCCAGCTTGGCCAGTCGACCTCTGAGGCTCTCCACCACCCAGCCCAGCGAGCGCGGGTTGTCGCGGTCGAGCACCAGCAGGTCGAGCAATGCAGGAATGTCGCGCCGCTGCTGGTACTGGGCGTGGAAGGTGATGGTGCTGTCGAACAGGGCGACGATGGCGCTGAAGCCGCCTTCTTCAAACACCGCGCCGGTTTCAAAGCCGCTGGCCAGTGCGCTTGACAACATGTTCAGGCGCTCGATCAGGCGGCCGATGCTCAGCAGGCGCCAGCCATCGTCGCGTGTCATGCGGTCGGTCTGTGCGCCTGTCATGGCGGCGAGAAAGCCGCTCAGGAATTCCAGTGCGCGCAGTGCTTCCAGCGAGGAATAGTCGGCGCTGCGCGGGTCGGTCGGGGCGGCATGGCGATGCGCTGTGCTTTGCCCCAGTTGCCGGCAGTGGTGGAAAAAGTCGGCCTCTGCGCGCACGATCACATGCCACTGCTCCTGCGACAGACGCTCGCGCACTGCTGAGGCGGCGCTTTTGAGGGCGCGCAGGTTAAAGCCCACGCTGGCTGTTTTTTCGGTGTCGGCGAGACTCGCGATCAGCGCGCGCTCGAACACGCGGCGGGCCTGTGTGGCGGTTGGCACGGTATCCAGCACCAGTGCGTTGTTGACAGCCACCTCGGTGAGCCAGGCCAGCAGCGGCTGCGAGTTCTGGTCTTCTCCACCGAGACATTGCAGCGTGATCTGTGCCAGGCGCGTCGCATTCTCGGCGCGCTCGGTGTAGCGGCCCAGCCAGAACAGGTTTTCTGCGGCGCGGCTCGTCACCGGTGGACGGTGCCGTACCAGCGCGGGTGCCTGCAGCAGTTGACGCGCGCGGGCAGCCATCACGGCCTCCACCGTGTCACCTGCAGCCAGTGGGTCGGATGCGCTGGCACCGGAGGCGGGAGTAGCAACCGATGCAGGCTCGGCCTCGTGATGGCGCGGGTCTTGTGCGACCGGCACTTGCTCTTGCGCCTGCCCCTCATCCGGCAGCGCGCCCAGCACCCACACGTCGGCACTGCTTCCGCCGTGCTGCATCGAGGCCATGTTCTCGTTCTTGCCCGCCAGTCGGGCCAGGCCGCCAGGCAGCACCTGCCATGAGCCGGAACCGTCGGCTACGGCAAACACGCGCAGCATCACCGGGCGCGGCGCGATCTTTTCCTGGTGCCAGGTCGGCGTTTGCGATAGCGGCACATAGGCCTGCACGGTGTAGTCCTCGCCACGCCGCAGAATGCGGCCAGCCCATTCGTCCAGTTCACGCCGCGACAGGGTGTTGCCGATCACCGACTCCATGCCGGAACCGGGGTAGGTGGGCTTGATCACGCAGTTCTGAAGCTCGGTCAGCACGTCCTGCATCACCGCCTGTTCGCCGCACCACCAAGTGGCCAGCGACGGCAGCGCGAGTGTTTCACCCAGCAGGTGCTTGGAGAGCGCGGGCAGAAAGCCGAGCAGCGCGGACGACTCCAGAAACGCCGAGCCCGGTGTGTTGACCACCAGCACATTGCCGGCGCGGATTACTTGCAGCAGGCCGGGCACGCCCAGCGTGGAGTCTGATCTGAGTTCCAGCGGATCCAGAAACTGGTCGTCAAGGCGCTTGAGCAGGCCGTGTACCGGCTCCAGCCCGCGCAGGGTCTTGAGGTAAAGGCGGTCGTCCCGTACCAGCAGGTCATTGCCTTCCACCAGCGTCAGGCCCAGAAAGCGCGCAAGATAGGCGTGCTCGAAGTAGGTCTCATTGTAGGGGCCCGGCGTCAGCAGCACCACGCGGCTCTCGGTGCCATCGGCCTGCAGGCTGTTGTTGGCCGGGCTCATGGCTTTGAGGCCATCGACCAGTGCCTTGTACGACGCCGCGAGCCGCTGGACCCGCATGCCACGGAACGCATCCGGGAACAGTCGAGAGATGGTCAGGCGGTTTTCGAGCAGGTAGCCCAGACCCGAAGGTGCCTGCGTACGCTGCGACACCACCGACCATTGGCCGTCCGGCCCGTGGGCCATGTCGAAGGCGGCAATGTGCAGGTAGGTGCCGCCCGCCGGCTTGACGCCATGCATGCCGCGCAGATAACCCGGGTGGCCATGTACCAGCGCGCTGGGGATCAGGCCTTTGGAGAGCAATTCCTGTGGGCCGTAGATGTCGGCCATGACCTGGTCGAGCAGGCGGGCCCGCTGCTTGACACCAGCCTCAATGTGCTGCCAGTCGTCGCTGGAGACCATCATCGGGAACAGGTCCAGCGACCAGGGCCGCTGCGGGCCGTTGGCATCGGCATAGACGTTGTAGGTCACGCCGTTGTCGCGAATCTGCCGCTGCAGGTTGGCGGTGCGGTGGTTCAGATCATAAAAACCGCTGGTGCCCAAGTGATTGAAAAAGCGGTTCCAGTCGGCAGACAGCGGGTCGCCGCCGGCGGGGTGAGCTGCGGGGCCGTGAGTTTGGCTTTGAGACTGTGAGGATGCGGATTGCTCCTGGCCAGACGTGCTCGCCTGCGCATCGACCGACAACGGCGCTGCAGCCGAATCGGCCGCCAGGTACAAGGCCTTGGCGGCATTGTCAGCGGTCGTCTCGCTCGATGTTTTCCATGCCACTGGCCCCGGCGCCACCGTGCCGCGCAGTTCATCGAAATGCCCTGCCGCGGCGGCTGGCGCCAGCGCTGCGGCGAGCGCGCCGGGCGACTCGAGTGCCTGCGCCTCAAAAAGGGACTGGGTCTTGTTTTCCACAGATTGCAACGGGTAGTAACCGTTGAGTATGCCTGCGGCATCTCGCCGCACCCCGGAAATGCCCGTTCCACGCCCGGATGGCGTATTTATTCATGCCTGTGCAGCACATTTATGTTGCAGGCATAAGACAGACCGCCGCAGCGTGGGCACTCTTCGCCGCCCTGCAGTGTTTTGCAATCTGGATGCCTGCTAGCGCAGATCCAGCGTGAACGGGAACTCACTGCTGCGCTGTGCGGGCGCGACCTGCATCTTGCCGGGGGTGTGACCCAAGCGGAAAAAGCGCGTCAGGCGCCGGCTCTCGGCCTCATACGAGTTGACCGGCAGCGTGTCGTAGTTGCGCCCCCCGGGATGGGCCACGTGGTACTGGCAGCCACCAAGCGAGCGCTCCATCCACGTGTCGACGATGTCGAAGGTCAGCGGCGCATGCACACCGATGGACGGGTGAAGGGCCGAAGGTGGGTTCCATGCTTTGTAGCGCACACCCGCCACGAACTCTCCGACGCGGCCCGTACTTTGAAGTGGCAGCGCCCGGCCATTGACGGTGACCACATGCCGGTTGTCATTGAGGCCCGTCACATGCACTTCGACGCGTTCAAGCGACGAATCCACATAGCGGACGGTCCCGCCTGCAGAGCCTTCCTCGCCCATCACATGCCAAGGTTCCAGCGCACTGCGCAGGGTCAGCTCGATGCTGTGCGATTTGACCTGCCCGATCATCGGGAAGCGGAACTCGAAGTGCGGCTCGAACCAGCTCATGTCGAATGCGTAGCCGGCGTCGCGTAGTTCGGTCAGCACGTCGGCAAAGTCCATGCGGATGAAGCTGGGCAAGAGGAAGCGGTCGTGCAGCTCGGTGCCCCAGCGCGTCACGCGGCCATGGTAGGGCTGCTTCCAGAAGCGCGCGACCAGTGCGCGCAGCAGCAGTTGCTGGGCAATGCTCATGCGCGCATGCGGCGGCATCTCGAAAGCACGCAGCTCCAGCAGGCCCAGCCGGCCGGTGGCCGAATCCGGCGAATACATCTTGTCGATGCAGAACTCGCTGCGGTGGGTGTTGCCGGTCACATCGACCAGGATGTTGCGCAGCGTGCGGTCCACCAGCCACGGCGGCATGTCGGCGCCGTACTTCTTGCGGTTGTTGGCGATCTCGCGCAGCGCGATTTCGAGTTCGTAGAGCTGGTCGTTGCGGGCCTCGTCCACGCGCGGCGCCTGGCTGGTCGGGCCGATGAACATGCCCGAGAACAGATAGCTGAGCGACGGGTGGTTGTGCCAGTAGGCAATCAGGCTGCCCAGTACCTCGGGCTTGCGCAGGAAGGGGCTGTCGACCGGCGTAGCCCCGCCCAGCACGAAGTGGTTGCCGCCGCCGGTGCCGGTGTGGCGGCCATCGGTCATGAACTTCTCGGCCGAGAGGCGCGTTTCGTGCGCGATCTTGTAGAGGAACTCAGTGTGTGCCACCAGCTCGCCCCAGTTGTAGGCGGGATGAATATTGACCTCGATCACACCCGGGTCTGGCGTGACCTGCAGCATTTTGAGACGCGGGTCGCGCGGTGGTGGATAGCCTTCGATCACGATCTGCACACCCAGCGCCTGCGCGGTGGCTTCCACGGCGGCGAGCAGGTCCAGGTAGTCTTCCAGCCGCTCCATCGGCGGCATGAAAACATAGAGCGCGCCGACTTCGCCGCGCCCCTTGGCGTTGGCTGGGTGGTCAGGGTCTGCTTTGGGTTTGGTTGGCTTGTCTTTGGGACCCTCTTTGGGTCCGTTGGCGCGGGCCGGGTCGCGCACCTCGACGCAGAGCGCGGTGCGGGTCAGCCAGGCGGCTGACTCGTGGGCCTTGGGCATGCGGGCGTCGTCCGGCGCTGGCGCTGCGGCGGGAGCGGGCGAGGCCGCCGGTGTGGCTGGTGCATCGGTGCCCCCTGCGCCGGAGCCGAGTGGACGGAACTGCAGAATGCGGCTGGCTTCGGTGAGCTTGGCGTTGCCCGTCATGTAGCGGGCCATGTACTGGGCCAGAGAGCTGGCGCTGCTACTTCGGCTAGCGGGTGCTGCCACCAGAGCGGGAGTCGCGGGCACTTCTCCGCGACTCAGCGCATTGGCACTGTTGTAGCGCGCGGCCAGTGCAGCGCTTGCCGGCAAATCATCGCGCGGCGCAAACGGGTCTGACTCGATCATGTAGGGGTAGTCGGTCTTGGATACCCAGGGCACCGAATCCAGCGGCAGGCGATAGCCCATCGGCGAATCGCCAGGCATCAGGTACATGCGCTCGTCACGGAAGAACCACGGGCCGGTGGTCCACTTGGGGCCTGCCAGTGAAGGCTGGGCTCCCGGGTTGCGTTGCACCAGCTGCTCGCGCGTTTGCAGCGGCAGCACATAGCCGACCACGGCATCCAGCCCCTGCATGAACACGCGGCGCAGGCGTTCACGCTCCATGGGGTCGTCGAGTCGCGAATCAAACGGATCCACGTTCACTGGCAAGCGGCGCTCGCGCCAGAGGTAGTACCAGGTGTCTTCGTAACCCGGCGTGATGTAGCTGGTGGCCAGCCCCAGCTTGCCGGCCAGTGTGTCGATGAAGCGTTTCGCGTCTGCGCTGGTGTAGTTGCAGCTGGCCTTGGTATTGCGCTCATCGGCAAACAGGGCCGGGTTCTGCCAGATCGGCTGACCGTCCTTGCGCCAGAAAATGCTCAGCGCCCAGCGCGGCAACTGCTCGCCGGGGTACCACTTGCCCTGGCCAAAATGCAGGAAACCGCCTTCGCCGTATTCGGCGCGCAGCTTCTGCACCAGCTCGGTCGCGTAGCCGCGTTTGGTGGGGCCCAGCGCGTCGATGTTCCATTCGGCGGCATCGCGGTCGGTGGTGGCCACAAAGGTCGGCTCGCCGCCCATGGTCAGTCGCACGTCGCCGGCGGTCAGGTCCTTGTCAACCGCCTCGCCCAAGGCCAGCACCTGCTGCCACTGGTCGTCGGTGTAGGGGCTGGTCACACGCGGCGATTCGTAAATGCGCTGCACGGCCATGTGGTGCGTGAACTCCACCTCGGATTTGTCCACGCCGCCTTCGACCGGCGCTGCGCTGGAGGGCTCGGGTGTGCAGGCCAGCGGAATGTGGCCCTCGCCGGCCATTAGGCCCGAGGTTGGGTCCAGACCGATCCAGCCGGCGCCGGGGAGGAACACCTCGCACCAGGCATGCAGGTCGGTGAAGTCCACCTCGGTGCCGCTGGGTCCGTCGATGGATTTGACGTCGGCCTTCAGTTGAATCAGATAGCCCGATACAAAACGCGCCGCCAGGCCCATGTGGCGCAGCAGTTGCACCAGCAGCCAGCCGGTGTCGCGGCAGGAGCCCACGCCGAGGCGCAGGGTTTCTTCCGGCGTCTGCACGCCGGGCTCCATGCGGATGGAGTACTTGATGTCGGACTGCAGGCTCTGGTTCAGCCCCACCAGAAAGTCGATGGTGCGTTTGGGCGCGCGGTCAATCTTCTCAAGGTAGCGCTTGAGCAGCGGTGTGGCTGGCTGCGTGGCCAGATAGGGCGCCAGCTCGCGGGCCTGCAGCGCGTTGTAGGTGAACGGGAACTCTTCGGCCGCGGGTTCGAGGAAAAAATCAAACGGATTGAACACCGCCATCTCGACCACCATGTCGACGGTGACCTTGAACTCGCGCGTCGGGTCCGGAAACACCAGCCGTGCCTGGTAATTGGCAAACGGGTCCTGCTGCCAGTTGATGAAGTGTTTGGCAGGCTCCACCCGCAGCGAATAGGAGAGCACCCGGGTGCGACTGTGCGGTGCCGGACGCAAGCGGATCACCTGCGGCCCCAGCTTGACCAGACGGTCGTACTTGTAGTGGGTGATGTGGCTCAAGGCGACGTGAATGGACAAGGGCAGCCTCGCTTAAATCTCGCTGGGTCTATGGGTGCGTCGCCGGGGCGCCGCGCAGTCAAATGGTAGCAACTCACTAACTGTCGAGGGAGCAGCACTGTCGCTGCGCCCCTGTGTATGCCAATGGGTCGAGCCCAGCTTACCGCGTTTTGTTGAAGCATTTTTCAAATCCAGCTGAAAGCAAGACCTGCGCCACCGCATTCCAAAAGTACCTGCCCGGCTTCGGATACGCTAGCGCCAGTGGCCCAAGGGCTCACAGAAAACCAACAAAAATCAGGGAGGGCAACAGTGAAAACATCTGTTGCGGAATCGGTGTGATGAGCCGGCTGGGATGGGTGTTCCTCGGCTGGATCGCGGGTGTGGTGAGCCAGTTGCAGCAGGTGGCGCTCTGGTCGCCTGTGGTCTATGGCGGCCTGTTCATGCTCGGCGTGGGCTTGTTTGCTCTGGCGTGCCGGTCAGAAAGAAGCCGTCGCTGGTGGCCTGGTGCGCTCACGCTTTTGTGCGCTACCGCACTGATGGCGTTTGGCGCGACCGGCTGGCGCGCGGGGGCATTCCAGTCAACCGCACTCAACCCGGCGCTCGAAGGCCGCGACATTGCAATCGAAGGGCGAGTGCTGGCCATGCCGCAGGTGGGTGAAGACGGCGTGCGCTTCCGCTTTGGGGTGGAATCAGCGACCCTGAACGGCCAGCCGGCGCGCCTGCCGCCCAAACTGCTGCTGGGCTGGTACCACGGCTTCGGCGCGCGCGGGGTGCAACCGGGTTCATCCCCATCTGCCGCTGCGTTGAATGAAGCGGCGGCCGATGCTGACCCTTCCGAGCAGGCCGCAGTCTCGCCGCGCCAGCCGCAGCCGCTACGCGCCGGCGAGCGCTGGCGCATGACGGTGCGGCTCAAGGCCCCGCATGGCAATGCCAACCCGCACGGTTTTGACTACGAGCTGTGGCTGTGGGAGCAGGGCATTCAGGCCACTGGTTATGTGCGCACGGGCGCGCAGGACGCAACCCCAGTACGCCTGTCCACCAGCTGGCGTCACCCGGTGGAGCGTGCGCGGCAAAGCGTGCGGGAGGCCATCTTCGCGCAGGTGACGGACCGACCTCTCGCCGGTGTGGTTGCCGCGCTGGTGGTGGGCGACCAGAACGCGATTGAGCGCGCCGACTGGGATGTGTTTCGCGCCACCGGCGTAGCCCATCTGATGAGTATTTCTGGCTTGCACATCACCATGTTTGCCTGGGCGGCTGCCTTGCTCACCGGGGCGCTGTGGCGGCATTCCGTGCGGCTGACGCCCCGGCTGTGCCTGGCCGTGCCGGCGGCCAGCGCGGCGGCGTGGGGCGGCTTGCTGCTGGCCACGCTGTATGCCGTGTTTTCCGGCTGGGGTGTGCCCGCACAGCGAACCATCTGGATGCTGGCTGCCGTGGTGTTGCTTCGCCAGAGCGGCCGTCAATGGCCGTGGCCGCAAACCTGGTTGATGGCCATGGCCGTGGTGGTCGCGCTGGATCCGTGGGCGCTTTTGCAGGCTGGCTTCTGGCTGTCGTTTGTGGCGGTCGGCGTGCTGTTTGCGACCGGCACCCACACGTGGGAGACAGATCAGTCGGTGATTCACCATTCGGGCGGAGCAGGCCGGCGTGTGCGTGAGGGCTGGGCGGTGCTGCGCCGCAATCTGGCCGGTGCGATGCGCGAGCAATGGGTGGTGATGCTGGCGCTCACGCCCTTGTCGCTGCTGTTGTTCAACCAGGTGTCGCTGGTGGGGCTGCTGGCCAATGCGGTGGCGATACCGTGGGTCACGCTGGTGGTCACGCCTCTGGCGATGGCCGGCGTGATCTGCCCACCGGTGTGGAGTGTGGCGGCAGGCGCCACCGGATGGCTTGCCGCGCTGTTGCAGTGGCTGGCCAGCTGGCCGCTGGCCTCCATCAGCGTGGCCAGCGCGCCGCTGTGGGCGGCAATCGCCGGGGTGACTGGCGGCGCTGTGCTCGCGATGCGCTGGCCGTGGCATGTGCGATTGTTGGGTGTGCCCTTGCTTTTGCCTGTGCTGTTCTGGCAGGCACCGCGGGTGGCGCCGGGGCATTTCGAATTGCTGGCGGCAGACGTCGGGCAGGGCAATGCGGTGCTGGTGCGGACCGCTACCCACAGCCTGCTGTACGACACCGGGCCCCGTTTCTCGCGCGAAAGCGATGCCGGGCACCGGGTGCTGGTGCCGCTGCTGCGGGCCTTCGGTGAACGACTCGACCAGGTGGTGCTGAGCCACCGCGACACCGATCACGTGGGCGGTGCACCCGCCGTGCTGGCGATGCAGCCGCAGGCCAGTTTGCTCAGCTCCATTGAGGCTGGGCATGAGCTGCAAGCGCTGCGGCCCGCAGTGCGTTGCATGGCAGGGCAGCGATGGGAGTGGGACAGCGTGCGCTTTGAGGTATTGCACCCGGCGGCTGCCGATTACGAGCTGCCGGGCAAATCCAATGCCATGAGTTGTGTGCTTCGCATTGCTTCGTCTGATGTATTGGCGCCCGGTTCATCGGCGTCCACGGCTCCCACCGAACAGCGTGCAGCCGTCGCGCTTTTGCCCGGAGACATCGAGGCGGCGCAGGAGCTGCGACTGGTAACCGCTCAGCCCACGCAGATCAATGCCGACTTTCTGCTGGTGCCGCACCACGGCAGCAAGACCTCGTCGAGTGCCGCTTTCCTTGATGCCGTCAGCCCCCGTGTGGCTGTGGTCCAGGCGGGCTACCGCAACCGCTTTGGACATCCGGCGGTTCCAGTGGTGGAACGCTACCGGGAGCGGCACGTTCCGGTGATCGAGTCGTCCACCTGCGGTGCCGCGATATGGCGCAGCGACCAGCCCGGGGCCGTGGCGTGCCAGCGGCAAATCGCCCTTCGCTATTGGCATCACCGGGTGGGACGCATCCCGAATCCGGGCAGCGACAAGCTGGGTCGTGGGTCTGCAGCGTCCTCCGCACCAGGCCCTGAGAACCGGCCCTGAATCTGGCGGTGGCAGTGATGCACCGACTTGGCGCATTACTTGCTAAGCTATATTGCCATCAGATGATGGGCCGACACTGCGCCAACCCTGCTGGAGACCACGCCAATGAGCCGACCGATGTTTGACGAGATGAACGCCACGGATTCCAGCGTCCGTGAGCACTACCAGGGGTACCAGCGCTGGCTGGCCCGCCAGCCGGCCGATGTGATGGAAGCGCGCCGTGCTGAAGCCGAGATGATTTTCCGGCGTGTCGGTATCACCTTTGCCGTCTATGGCGCCAAAGACGAAGACGGCGCTGGCACCGAACGCCTGATTCCCTTCGATTTGATTCCCCGCATCATTCCCGCCCACGAATGGGAGACCATGGAAAAGGGGCTGGTGCAACGCGTTACCGCGCTGAACCGCTTCATCCACGACGTCTATCACGACCAGGAAATCATCAAGGCCGGCGTGGTGCCGTCCGAGCAGATTTTCCAGAACGCCCAGTTCCGCCCCGAAATGATGGGTGTGGATGTTCCGGGCAACATCTACTCCCACATCAGCGGCATCGACATCGTGCGTGCGCCCAACGCGCAGGGCGAGGGCGAGTACTACGTGCTGGAAGACAACCTGCGCGTGCCCAGCGGCGTGAGCTACATGCTGGAGGACCGCAAGATGATGATGCGGCTTTTCCCCGAACTGTTCAGCGAGAACCGTGTCGCGCCCGTCGCCCATTACCCCGACCTGCTGCTGGAAACCCTGCGCGCCTCGGCGCCGCCCGCCACTGCCGACCCGACCGTGGTGGTGTTGACGCCCGGCATGTACAACTCCGCCTACTTCGAGCATGCCTTCCTGGCCCAGCAGATGGGCGTGGAATTGGTCGAGGGGCAGGACCTGTTTGTGAAAGACAACTTCGTCTACATGCGCACCACGCGCGGCCCCAAGCGCGTCGACGTGATTTACCGCCGCGTGGACGACGACTTCCTTGATCCGCTGGCCTTCCGGCCCAATTCCACGCTCGGCTGCGCTGGGTTGCTCAATGTGTACCGCAGCGGCAATGTGGCGCTGTGCAATGCGATTGGCACCGGTGTGGCAGACGACAAGTCGATCTACCCCTACGTGCCCAAAATGATTGAGTTTTACCTCGGCGAAAAGCCGATCCTGAAAAATGTGCCGACCTACATGTGCCGCAATAACGAAGACCTGCAGTACACGCTGGCGAACCTGAAGGACCTGGTGGTCAAGGAGGTTCACGGCGCAGGGGGTTACGGCATGCTGGTCGGGCCGGCCGCCACGAAGGCAGAAATCGAGGAGTTCCGAGCGGCGCTGCTGGCCAACCCGGCTGGCTATATCGCCCAGCCGACGCTCAGCCTCTCGACCTGCCCGACCTATGTGGAAAGCGGCATTGCGCCACGCCACATTGACCTGCGGCCTTTTGTGCTCAGCGGCAAGGAAGTGCAGATGGTGCCGGGTGGCCTGACGCGGGTGGCGCTGAAAGAGGGCTCACTCGTCGTCAACTCGTCACAAGGCGGTGGCACCAAAGACACCTGGATTTTGCAGGGCAGCGTGTCTGCCCCGAATGCGTCGCAGTCGCAATCCCAAAAACAAGGGAGCAGGTAATCATGTTGTCCCGTACCGCTGACCATTTGTTCTGGATGTCGCGCTATACAGAGCGTGCCGAGAATACCGCGAGGATGCTTGACGTCAATTACCAGACCTCGCTGCTGCCGCAGTCGGCCGCAGTCGTGCAGTCGGGCTGGGAAGGGCTGCTGAGCATCAGCGAGCTCAAGCCGTCGTATACCGCCCACTACGGTGACAACATCAACCCGCGCGATGTGATGGACTTCATGGTGCGTGACGAGAAGAATTCGTCGAGCATCATCTCTTGCCTGCAGAACGCGCGGGAGAACGCCCGCGCCGTGCGCGGTACGCTCACCACCGAAGTCTGGGAGACGCAAAACCAGACCTATTTGGAAATCATCCGCATGCTGCGCAACGGTGACTTCGAGCGCGACCCGGGCCAGTTCTTTGAATGGGTCAAGTTCCGCTCGCACCTGTCACGCGGTGTGACGGCGGGCACCATGCTCCAGGACGAAGCCTTCCACTTCCTGCGCATGGGCACCTTCCTCGAGCGGGCCGACAACACGGCCCGGCTGGTCGATGTGAAGTTTCATGCGGTGCAGACCGATTTCGTTGGCTCCGCTGAAGAGAAAGACCAAGAGTTCGACTTCTATCACTGGAGCGCCATCCTGCGCAGCGTCTCGGGCTTCGAGGTCTACCGTAAGGTGTATCGCGACGTGATTCGCCCCGAGCGGGTGGCCGAGCTGCTGATTCTGCGACCCGACATGCCGCGTTCGCTGCTGGCCTGCCTGAACGAGCTGATGAGCAATCTCGTGATGGTTACCAGCGACACGACGAGCGAAACCCAGCGCCGCGCCGGCAAGTTGCGGGCTGATTTGCAATACGCGCGCATCGACGAGATTCTGGCCACCGGGCTGCATGCCTTTCTGACCCAGTTCCTCGACCGCGTCAACGAGCTGGGCATGCACATCAGCCGGGAGTTTCTCGTTCCGGCCACGTCGTGAATCTCCCCAGGCGACTGGCAACCCCAAGCGGGGGATGCCGTCCCGGAGCGCGTGGTGAGTAGCTGTAACGGATACGCTCTTCACCAGCAGGAGCCGCGGAACCGGCTTTGCCGGGCCGCAGGCGAAGCGGCCCCCTCGGGGGGCAGGGCGCTACGCGAAGCGAGCAACCGTGGGGGTCACGTGACGTGAAACTCCACGTCCGGCACATTACCGACTATCGCTACAGCGAACCGTTGCGTTACGCGCTGCAGACGCTGTGGCTCACGCCACAATCCAGCCCCGCGCAGACGGTGCATTACTGGAGTCTGGGCGCGCCCGAGAAGCTGTTTGCCCAGCGCGATGCCTTTGGTAACACCGTCAGCACCTTCACCTTTGTCGGCGCGGTCGCCGACGATGTGCGCTGGAGTCTGGTGAATGCCGCAGGCGATGTGGAAACCCTGGGCGTGGCTGAGTTCACTGATGCCGATACCTTGCCGCACCCCTACTTCTTTCTGCGTGCCACGCATCTGGCAGAGCCACACTGGGAGCTGGCTGAATTCGGCCGTCAGTTCATCGGCCAGAGCGTCGACGGCCGGGCCGATGTGCAGGCCATGCTGGCTCTGAGCCAGGGCGTGGCCAGGGCGGTGGGCTATCTGAAAAACAGCACGACGGTGACCACCACCGCACTGGAGGCGTTCAGGGCGGGCGCCGGGGTCTGCCAGGACCAGGCGCATGTGATGGTGGCGATCTGCCGAAGTCTCGGTTATCCGGCGCGTTATGTGAGCGGCTATTTCTACGCGGCCAACGAACCCGATCTGGCCAGCCACGCCTGGGCCGACGTGTGCCTTGATGTGTCCACCCGGCGCTGGGTCAGCATTGATGTCACGCACAGCTGTCTGATTGATGAGCGCCACGTCCGGCTGGCGATGGGCACCGACTACAACGCCTGCCCGCCAATCAAGGGGGTGAGACAGGGCGGTGGTGAGGAAACGATGCGGGTGGAGATCACGATCCAGCCGGTCTGAAAGACGGGTGGACGCTGGCCCCGGTAGTCAACCCTAGTTGCCAGACCTGACGCGAGCCGCCACTTCCTCTGCCAGATCGATCACCGCCATCGCGTAGTAGCTGCTCCAGTTGTAGCGGGTGATGGCGTAGAAGTTTTCCGTGCCAGCCACGTATTGCGGTGCGTCGGGTCCGTTCAGCAGCTCGATCAGCGCCAGGGGGCCGGTATGCTGCTGCGCCGCGCCCTCCAGCACCGCGCCTTTGGCGGTGAAGCTGGCCACGCTGAAGGTTGGCAGGATGTCCGGTGCCATCAGGGCGTGCATGTCGAGGCGGCTGGTGTCGAAGCTCACCGGGTAGTGGGTGGGCATGCCCGGTTGCCAGTTGAAGGCCTTGAAGTAGCTGGCCACCGAGCCGATCACATCGCTCGGGCTCTCCCACAGGTTGATGGTGCCGTCGCCGTCAAAGTCCACCGCGTACTTGATCCAGCTCGACGGCATGAACTGCGGCAAACCCATGGCGCCTGCAAAACTGCCGCGGGCTTCAAAGGGATCGGTGCCACGCCGGTTCTGCAGGGTCAGGAACTGCTCGAGCTCGCTCTTGAAAAACTCGCTACGTTCTTTCGCGCGCGGGTGGCTGGCCGGGAAGTCAAACGCCAGCGTGGTGAGTGCATCCATCACACGGAAGCTGCCGGTGTCGCGCCCATAAATGGTCTCGACGCCAATGATGCCGACGATGATGGCGGCTGGCACGCCGTATTCCTTTTCGGCGCGCTCCAGTGCCGCCTGATGGGTGCGCCAGAAACGGGCGCCGGCTTCGATGCGTATCGGGTCAATGAAGCGGCTGCGGTACACGCGCCAGTTCTTCACAAACGTATGGGCCGGTGGCTGCATCAGGCGCACGACTGTGGCGTTGTAGCGCGAGTGGCCGATCGCGTCGCGGACCCAGTCAGGGTCCAGGTCCCGGCGGCTGGCCACGTCGTCTGCAAACTGCATGACCTCGGGTCGGGTGGAATACAGCGGGCCCTGGCTGGCTGGCGCCTTGCTGGTGGTTTTTTTTACAGCCTTCGTGTCTGCTGCCGAAGCGACCGGGGTACTCGTGACCCCAGCAATCACCAGCACCGTCGTCAACACCCAGGTGGGTGCCTGTCGGTAAACGGCGAGCAGGGAGGCAATCAGTGAGTTCATCAGTGGATTCATCAGCAGGGGCATGGTCGGTACCATTGTAGGTAGCGCACCATGCACGGAGGCTTCAGCCTGGCCAGGCCAGCTGGTCGAACTGTCGCTTGAGCTCACCCAGCCGTTTGTGTTGATGCGTGCGCTGTTGCGGATGGGCGTTGGCATAACGCTCCGCCTCCAGCGCAATCAGCCAGTCGTGCAGGGCTTGGGCGTTGATTCCGTTTGGCGTGGTTTCTGCCTGCCGGGCTATTACCTGCTGCGCCAGCTGCCGTGGTGATGTCGCCGTCGAACTGTCGATGCCCGCCTTTGCCAGTTGCTTGCGTGCGCGGGCCAGCAGACGCAGCCACGGGTCATGCTGGCTACGGTCCCACAGCGTCCACGCAGCGCCGACAAGGCTCACCACCACAATGATTCCCAGCAGCAGGTAGCTCAGGTCTTCCCAGCTCGGCGTGTCAAAGCCGATGTCCTTGAGCAGATTGAGTTGCTGGCCCTGGGTGTAATTCAGCACCCACTGGTTCCAGCCGTTGTTCACCGCTTCCCAGGTGGCGCGTAGCTGGGCGGCCAGAGTGGGGCTGATGTTGCTGAGCGCTTGACCAACGGCATTCTGTGGTGCCACCAGTCTTTGGAATGCGCCGGTCCGTCCTGGCGATACGGCGGATGTCGGGTCCACCCGCACCCAGCCTTGACCGGGCTGCCACACCTCAGCCCAAGCGTGCGCATCGCTCTGGCGGATGACCCAGAATCCATCCACCGCATTGACCTCTCCGCCTTGATAGCCAGTCACAATTCGTGCCGGCACATCCAGCGCACGCATTAGTACCACGAAGGCTGAGGCGATGTGCTCACAGAAACCTGTCTTGCGATCAAACCAGAATTCGTCGGCTGTATTGGCGCCATAGACACCAGGCTCTAGCGTGTAGGTATATCCACCGGTTCGCAGCCGATCCATGGCCACCTTCACCAGTTCGGCATGGGTGGCATTCGCATAACGCGCGTCGCGGCGTATCTCGCTGGCCAGGGCGAGCGTACGGGGGTTGAAGCCAGGCGGCAGGTCGACAAACTCCTGCAGGCCCAGCTCCTGCTGAAGTGGTCCATGCTGAAAAGTGGGATGGCTCTGCACCTTGTAGCGGATCAGGTCCGTGATGGGGCGGTTGGTGAGCCATTGCAAGTTAGCATCCATCCTGCCCCGGTAGCTGCCGGGCAGTTGAGGGCTTTGACTGGCTGCGTCCATCGTCAGCAGCCATGGCTGGTTGTTGGGTGCCATGGTGACTTCGTAGCTGATCGGCGTTCCTGAAACCTGCAGGTTCGCAGGCAGTGCGTAGCGGCTTGGCAAAGTTGCCCTTAAGGGCTGCCAGTTCCGCCCATCAAAACTGGAAAGTACCGGTCCCCGGAAATACAGGTCACGTTGTGGAGGGGGTTGACCCTCAAAGCGAATACGCATCGCCACGCTGTCGTCCAGAGCCAGGCTGGCGATGGTGCCAACCTCCATGCTGCTGCTCAGGCCACTGCGACCTTTCATCGCGTCACTGGGAACTCCCCAGAGGGGCGCGAAGCGTGGGAAAAGAACAAACAGCACCAGCATGATGGGCGCGCCCAGAAGTGCCATCCGACCAGCGGTTCGGGCAGATTGCAACAGCGGTGGTTTGCCAATCGGCATGTGTGCGTTCACCAGCACTGTCAGCAATCCGAGAAGACCAATCAACATCCCGAAAGCAGTCAGAAGGGACTGCGATTGGAAGAAGTTGCTGAGCATGCAGAAGAAACCAAGAAAGAACACCACGAAGGCATCACGCCTCGCTCGAAGTTCAAGCGTCTTGAGGCTGATCAGCACCGCGAGCAGCGTCACGCCGGCATCCCGACCCAGCAAAGTGCGGTGAGTGATATAGGTAGCGCTCACCGTCACGACAAGCAGGATTACCAGCCAGAGGCGGCTCGGCAGCGGCTCGCCACGGAACGCCAACCAGCCTCGCCACAAGAGCACTGCGCCAGCACCGACGCTGCACCACAACGGCAGATGCGGTATTTGCGGCACCAGCACCCAGGCAATCACCACCAGCAGGAACAGCGTGTCACGGCTGTCGCGGGGAAGGGCGGTCAGGCGTGTCAGCACAGTGCCAGCGCCTCCAGGCATCGCCGCTTGTGCGCCTCGCCGCTGCCGGGTTTGATTTCCAGCGCAGGCAGCCTCAACCCGTAGTCCAGCGCCAGGCGATCGGCCTGCAGCACCCAGGCGCACAGGCGCGAAAGTTTTTGTTCCACATCGCCGGGGCCCGCCCGCATCATGTCCAGCCACAGCTCGTGGCGCTGGGCCTGCTGAGTGTCGCGCACCACCAGCTCTCCGCTGTATCCGTCGCCGCCCATGGCGTTGGCGGCTTTTTTCCAGACCACGATTTTCATCGGGTCACCCCGCTGGTAGCCGCGTACCCCGTCGAATTCGCCCGAGCTTTGTGCGCGGGAGGCCGCTGCGGCACCGCCAGAGCGGGGCTCGCCGGGCGGCAGGGGCGGTGGGTGACTTTCCGCAGCCGGGTAGACCAGCATTTGCGCGGCAGGGCGCCACACGGTCCAGACGCGGAAGGTGCCGAGCGGGAACCGGGTTTCAGCCGTCAGGGTGGGCAGTCGGTGCAATCCGCGCCGCGGCGGTGTGAAGGCCACCTGCACGGTGCTGCTGCCTTGCGCTGGAACATCGGTCCAGGCCCAATGCGCCTGGGTGTCGCTGCCCACGGGGTGCAGCACGCTCAGGCCAATGCCGTAGCGGACACTGCGCCTGTCGTTGTGCAGGCGGATGTCAAACACCGCAGCGGTACCGGCGTGCTGGGGCGTGGGAGGCGTCAGGTGCATGGACAGGCCGCGCAGCGTGCCGTGGCAGACATGCATGCCCACCAGTGCACTGCCCGCCAGCAGGAAGGTGAGCAGGTAACCGAGGTTGAGCTGGTAATTGATGGTGGCGACCAGCAGCACCAGCAGCGTCACGCCCAGCATCAGACCGGGGCGGGTGGGCAGGATGTAGACATTGCGCTGCGTCAGCGTGATGCTGTCGGCCAGCGGCATCTTGCTTTGCCACCAGGTCTGGAAGCGGGCTCGAGCCAGGTTGAGCGGATTCCATTCGCGGGCCACCGTGGAACCGGCTTTGCCGGGCCACAGATGGCGCCCCCCGGGGGGGGAGGCGCCGGAGGCGCTTCGGGGGACGTTCATTACGGCAATGCCACCGCTTCCAGCATGGCCCGCACCTGCTCGACCGGTCCACGGCCTGCATCACTGACCGGAATCAGGCGGTGTGCCGCGGTTTGCGGCAGGATGGCCGAAATGTCATCCGGTGCCACGTAATCGCGCCCGCTCAAAAAGGCCTGCGCCTTGGCGGCCCGCATGATGGCAATACCGGCACGCGGGCTCAAGCCTTGCAGGAACCAGCGGCCCGAGCGCGTGGCGGCCACCAGGTCTTGGAGGTAATTGACCAGCGGCTCCGACGCATGGATGGCCAGCACCATCTTCTGCAGCTCCAACAGGTCGTGCGGAAGCACCAGCGCGGAAAGGTTGTCCACCATGTCGCGCCGATCACTGCCGCGCAGCAGCTCGCGTTCGGCGGCGCGGTCGGGGTAGCCCAGTGAAATGCGCATGTGAAAGCGGTCCAGCTGCGACTCGGGCAGCGCGTAGGTGCCCAGCTGGTCGTGCGGGTTCTGCGTGGCGATCACGAAAAACGGCAGCGGCAGGGGGCGCGATTCACCCTCGACGGTGACCTGCTTTTCCTCCATCGCTTCGAGCAGCGCGCTCTGTGTTTTCGGGCTGGCGCGGTTGATCTCGTCAGCCAGCAGCACCTGGGCGAACACCGGCCCCGGGTGGAACACAAAGCCTTCCTTCTGGCGCTCGTACACCGACACGCCCGACAGGTCGCTGGGCATCAGGTCGGCGGTGAACTGGACGCGTGAAAATTGCAGACCGAAAGAGCGCGACAGCGCGTGAGCCAGCGTGGTCTTGCCGACGCCCGGCACGTCTTCGATCAGCAGGTGGCCGCCGGCCAGGAGACAGGCCACGCAGTCCTGCACCTGGGGCTTTTTGCCCACGATGACCGTGTTAAGCTGATTCAGAAGCGCTTGAAGTTTTTCTTTGACATGCATGTGTTGAACCATACCGTAATTTTTCAGACAGATTGTCCGCGAGAGCTAGTCCGATGAATGCCACCGGTTATTACACGCACCCCGATTGCCGGCGGCATGAAATGGGCGCCGGGCACCCGGAATGCCCCGAGCGGCTGGACGCCATCGAGGACCGGCTGCTGATCAGCGGCGTGGGCGATGCGCTCGACCGCCGCGAGGCACCGCTCGCTCCGTTGGGCGATATCGAACTGGCGCATGACCGCATGATGGTCGCCGCCATCCGCGGCCTGAGCGACCAGCTCGGCGACGACATCCAGGCCGGTGGCCCGACCTATGTGCAGATCGACCCCGACACCGCCATCAACCCGCATTCGTGGAATGCGGCCCTGCGCGCAGCCGGGGCAGCGCTGGCAGCCACCGACGCCGTGATGGCCGGTGAAATTGAAAACGCCTTTTGCGCGGTGCGCCCACCCGGCCACCACGCCTGCCATGCCAAATCGATGGGGTTTTGCGTTTTCAACAATGTGGCGATTGCGGCCCGCTATGCGCTGGAGCGCCACGGTCTCCAGCGCGTGGCGGTGGTCGACTTCGATGTGCACCACGGCAACGGCACCGAAGACATCCTGAGCGGTGACGACCGCGTGCTGATGGTGAGCTTTTTCCAGCACCCGTTCTATCCCTACACCGGCGCTGACAGCCACGCCAGCAACATGGTGAACCTTCCGGTACCGGCGTACACCAAGGGCATGGACGTGCGCGAACTGATCGAGATGATGTGGATTCCTCGGCTGGAGGCCTTCAAGCCCGAGATGATCTTCATCAGCGCCGGTTTTGACGCCCACCGCGAGGACGATCTGGGCCAGATGGGTCTGGTCGAGCAGGACTACGCGTGGATCACGCAGCGCATCAAGGATGTGGCCCGCCGCCACTCTAAAGGTCGCATCGTGTCGTCGCTGGAAGGCGGTTACAACCTCAGCGCACTCGGGCGCAGTGTGGAAGCGCACATCCGGGTGCTCGCCGATCTGTAGACCCGGCTGCCGGGACGTTGCGGTTGTATCGCCGCTTGCTGAATCGAAACCCTTGTTTGACTCGATGAATAAAGGACTCTGCAATGGCCGGCACCGGCACCCTGAGCAAGCGCGCTGATTCCATGACCCGTTTTGAAAGTTTCGATGCCTGGCTGGCCGCACTGACCCAGCCCACTGCGTTGACCGAACTCGCCGCGCTGGTGGGCTGTATGTTGCTGGCGTGGCTGGTGGTGCGCCTGGTCAGCCGCGCAAGCATGGTGGTGGACGAGAGCTCCATCCTCTTCGGGCGCCGCGTGATCGACGGCGTGCTGTTTCCGCTGCTGCTGCTGTTGCTGGCCTATGTGGTGCAGGGTCTGTTGGCACGTGTGTTGCCGCTGGCGGTGTTCAAGGTGGCGATTCCGGTGCTGCTGGCGCTGGCGGTGATCCGCATGGGCGTGAAAGTGCTACAGGTCACTTTTAAAGATGCGCCTCTGGTGCGCGCCCTTGAACGCACCATCTCGTGGGTCGCCTGGGGCGCGATGGTGCTGTGGCTGAGCGGCCTGTTGCCGGTGATCCTTGAAGAGCTCGATGACATCCAGTGGAAGGTGGGCAACACCACCCTGTCGGTACGCACCATGCTTGAAGGCGGCCTGACGGCTGGGCTGGTGCTGCTCATCATGCTGTGGATTTCGTCGGCCATTGAGGCCCGTCTGCTGCGCAAGGCCACCGGCAGCGAGCTGTCGCTGCGCAAGGCGGTCAGCAACGGCCTGCGGGTGATCCTGGTATTCATCGGCCTGTTGTTGGCGCTGTCGGCGGTGGGCATTGACCTGACGGCGCTCTCGGTTCTGGGCGGGGCCATCGGTGTCGGCGTGGGTTTCGGTCTGCAGAAACTGGCCGCCAGCTATGTCAGCGGCTTCGTGATGCTGGCCGAGCGCAGCGTGCGCATTGGCGACAACGTGCGCATCGATGACTTCGAGGGCCGCATCACCGACATCAATGCCCGCTACACCGTCATCCGTGCCATGTCGGGCCGCGAGTCCATCGTGCCCAACGAGATGTTCATCAGCAACCGCATCGAGAACCTGTCACTGTCCGACAAGCAGGTGCTGCAGTCCACGGTGGTGACGGTCGGCTACGACAGCGATGTCGAACTGGTCATGCGCCTGCTGATTGAGGCCGCCTTGAAGCAGGACCGGGTGCTGCGCGATCCCGGGCCCGGCGCCAACCTCACCAACTTCGGTGCCGATGGGCTGGAATTCACCCTCAATTACTGGATGACCGACCCGGAGAACGGGCAGCAGAACCTGCGCTCCCGCGTCAATCTGGCGATCCTGCAATCGTTGCGTGCCAACGGCATCGACATTCCTTACCCGCAGCGTGTGGTCCACACCCGTGCCTTGCCGGCGGAGCAACCCGCGCCGCCGCCCGCCAGCGCGGCCGGTTGATGTCTTCGGGACACTGGTTGGGCGTGGCTCTCTAATCCGTGCAGCGATCTCCCCTATAATCTAAAAAAAGAACGACCGTTCGTTTTTATCTCTGCAGGGAGATTCGGGGCCGGTCGTGGAGTCCGGATGAATGCCCCGGACAATACGGTCACCACTTAGAATAAGTGCTTTACGTTTACGTCAACGTCAATTCGGCGTGCAGCTGACGTCAACGCAAGCTAATCAATGAAAACTGGAACAACTGGAGCCGCTCAATGAAGGTCTTGGTCCCCGTCAAACGTGTAGTCGACTACAACGTCAAAGTCCGCGTCAAATCCGACGGCACTGGTGTCGATATTGCCAACGTCAAGATGAGCATGAACCCGTTTGACGAGATCGCCGTCGAAGAGGCGACCCGGCTCAAGGAAAAAGGCGCCGTGACGGAAGTCATCGCCGTCAGCTGCGGCGTGCTGCAGTGCCAGGAAACCCTGCGCACCGCCATGGCCATCGGTGCCGACCGCGCCATCCTGGTCGAAACCGCCGAAGAACTGCAGCCGCTGGCCGTGGCCAAGCTGCTCAAGGCGCTGGTTGAGAAAGAACAACCCCAACTGGTGATTCTCGGCAAGCAGGCGATTGACGACGATTGCAACCAGACCGGCCAGATGCTCGCCGCACTGCTGGGCTGGCCGCAAGCCACTTTCGCCTCCAAGGTCGAAGTGGCTGACGGCAAGGCCAAGGTCACCCGCGAGGTCGATGGCGGCCTGGAGACTCTCTCCATCACGCTGCCCGCCATCATCACCACCGACCTGCGCCTCAATGAGCCGCGTTATGTGACGCTGCCCAACATCATGAAGGCCAAGAAAAAGCAGCTCGACAACGTCAAGCCCGAAGAACTCGGCGTGGACGTCAAGCCCCGCATCAAGACCCTCAAGGTCAGCGAGCCGCCCAAGCGCAGCGCCGGCGTGAAAGTGCCCGACGTTGCCACCCTGGTGGACAAGCTCAAGAACGAAGCCAAAGTGATCTAAGGAATTGACATGACTGCACTCGTAATTGCTGAACACGACAACGCCACCATCCGTCCTGCCACGCTCAACACCGTGACTGCTGCCGCCCAGTGCGGTGGTGAAGTGCATGTGCTGGTCGCCGGCCACAACGCAGGTGAGGCCGCCAAGGCCGCCGCGCAGATCGCTGGCGTGGCCAAGGTCATCCACGTGGAAGGCGAGCATTTCGCCCACGGTCTGGCTGAGAACATGGCCGCCCAGGTGCTCGCCATTGCGGCCAACTACTCGCACATCCTGTTCCCCGCTACTGCCTCCGGCAAGAACATTGCCCCACGCGTGGCCGCCACGCTGGATGTGGGCCAGATCTCCGACATCACCAAGGTCGATGCTGCCGACACCTTCGAGCGCCCCATCTACGCCGGCAACGCGATTGCCATCGTGCAGAGCCTGGACGCGACCAAGGTCATCACGGTGCGCACCACCGGCTTTGATGCGGCAGCTGCCACCGGTGGCTCTGCAGCCATCGACACCCCGGCCGGTGTGGCCGACAGCGGCAAGTCGTCCTTCCTCGGATCGGAGATCGCCAAGAGCGACCGACCAGAACTGACGGCCGCCAAGGTCATCGTCTCCGGTGGCCGCGCGCTGGGCTCGAGCGAGAAGTTCAACGAAATCATGACGCCGCTGGCCGACAAGCTGGGCGCTGCGCTCGGCGCCTCGCGCGCGGCGGTGGACGCCGGCTACGCGCCCAACGACTGGCAAGTGGGCCAGACCGGCAAGATCGTGGCGCCGCAGCTCTACATCGCCGCAGGCATTTCAGGCGCCATCCAGCACCTGGCTGGCATGAAGGACAGCAAGGTCATTGTGGCCATCAACAAGGACCCGGAAGCGCCGATCTTCAGCGTGGCCGACTATGGCCTTGAGGCCGACCTGTTCACGGCCGTGCCGGAACTGGTGGCGGCGCTGTAAGGGCGCTGCGTCAAGGAAAGGCATCCTGAGCGGTGCCTTTTTTCTTGGCTGAAATTCCTGGCTGAAGTTCCTGGGCTATTGATGGTTGATACAACGGAGACAAGACATGAGCTACACCGCCCCCCTCAAGGACATGCTGTTCGACATCCAGCACCTCGCTGGCATTGAGCAGATCGCGCAAATCCCCGGCTTTGAAGAGGCCGGCCTCGACACCGCCCAGGCCGTGCTGGAAGAGTGCGCCCGTTTCAATGAAGGCGTCGTCGCACCGCTGAACTGGGAAGGCGACAAAAACCCCTCGAGCTGGAAAGACGGCGTAGTCACCACCACCCCAGGCTTCAAGGAAGCCTTCAAGCAATACGCCGAAGGTGGCTGGCAGGGCCTGCAGCACCCGACGGCGTGCGGCGGTCAGGGCTTGCCCAAGACAATCGGTGCGGCCTGCGGCGAGATGCTCAACTCCGCCAACATGAGCTTTGCGCTGTGCCCTTTGCTCACCGATGGCGCGATTGAAGCGCTGCTCACCGCCGGTTCCGATGAACTGAAGGCCACTTACCTCGACAAGCTGGTGAGCGGGCAGTGGACCGGCACCATGAACCTCACCGAGCCGCAGGCTGGCTCTGATCTGGCCATGGTGCGCAGCCGTGCCGAGCCGCAGCCCGATGGCAGCTACAAGGTCTTCGGCACCAAGATTTACATCACCTACGGCGAGCACGACATGGCCGAGAACATCGTGCACCTGGTGCTGGCCCGCGTGACGGGTGCGCCCGAAGGCGTGAAGGGCATCAGCCTGTTCGTGGTGCCCAAGTTCATGGTCAACAAGGACGGCTCCCTCGGCGCCCGCAACGACGTGCACTGCGTCAGCATCGAGCACAAGATGGGCATCAAGGCTTCGCCCACTGCCGTGCTGCAGTACGGTGACAAGGGCGGTGCGATCGGTTACCTCGTCGGCCAGGAAAACCGTGGCCTTGAATACATGTTCATCATGATGAACGCCGCACGTTACGCAGTGGGCGTGCAGGGCATTGCGATTGCCGAGCGGGCCTATCAGAAGGCAGTGGCGTTTGCGAAAGAGCGCATCCAGAGCCGCCCGGTCGATGGCTCCATCAAGGCCAGCGCGCCCATCATTCACCACCCCGATGTCAAGCGCATGCTGATGACCATGCGCGCCTACATCGAAGGCTGCCGCGCGATGGCGTCAGTGGCTGCTGCGGCCTACGACGGCGCGCACCATCACCCGGATGTCGAAGTGCGCAAGCAGAACGCCGCGTTCTATGAATTTCTGGTGCCACTGGTCAAGGGCTACAGCACCGAGATGAGCCTGGAAGTCACCAGCCTTGGCGTGCAGGTGCACGGTGGCATGGGTTTCATCGAAGAGACCGGCGCTGCGCAGTACTACCGCGACGCGAAGATTCTGACCATCTACGAAGGCACCACAGCGATTCAAGCTAACGACCTGATTGGCCGCAAGACGGCGCGCGATGGCGGCCAGACCGCCAAGGGCATTGCCGCGCAGATTGAAGCCACTGAAAAAGAACTGCTCCAGCACGGCAGCGCCGACGCACTGGCCATGGCCAAGCGTCTGAAGGCTGCGCGCGAGGCCTTTATTGAGGTGGTCGAGTTTGTGTCTGACCACACCAAGGCCAGCCCTAACGCCGTGTTCGCGGGCAGCGTGCCGTATCTGATGCTGGCCGGCAACGTGATGGCTGGCTGGCAGATGGCGCGCTCGCTGCTGGTGGCCGAGCAGCAGATCGCAGCGGGTGTGGATGTTGATTTCATGAAAGCCAAGGTCATCACCGCACGCTTTTACGCCGACCACCTGCTGACCAAGGCACCCGGTATGCGCGACAGCATCGTGCAGGGTGCTGAGTGCGTCACGGCGCTGGCGCTTGAAGCGTTCTGAGCGCGCTCTCGCTGCCTTCCAACACATCACCCCTTCACAGCTTTCTTACAGGCGGAACCACCATGTCCAGACTGCCCGGCGCACTTGCCAACCTGCCCCTGCCCATCATCGGTTCGCCGCTGTTCATCATCAGCAACCCCAAGCTCGTCATTGCGCAGTGCAAGGCGGGTGTAGTCGGTGCCATGCCGGCGCTCAACGCGCGGCCGGCTTCGCAACTCGACGAGTGGCTGGCCGAAATCACCGAGACGCTGGCCGCCTGGGACAAGGCCAACCCCGACAAGCCAGCCGCCCCGTTCGCCATCAACCAGATCGTGCACAAGTCGAACGACCGGCTGGAGCACGACATGGAGCTGTGCGTGAAGTACAAGGTGCCCATCTACATCACCAGTCTGGGTGCACGTGAAGACATCAATGCCGCGGCGCACAGCTACGGCGCGGTGGTGCTGCATGACATCATCAACAACAAGTTTGCCCACAAGGCGATTGAAAAGGGCGCCGATGGTCTGGTGGCGGTGGCTGCTGGCGCAGGCGGCCATGCAGGCGTGAAAAGCCCGTTCGCACTGATCCAGGAAATCCGCCAGTGGTTTGACGGTCCGCTCGCGCTGTCGGGCTCCATCGCTTCCGGCGGTGCCGTGCTCGCCGCGCAGGCCATGGGCGCTGACTTTGCCTACATCGGCTCGGCCTTCATTGCGACCGAAGAAGCCCGCGCGAGCGACGCCTACAAACAGGCCATCGTCGATGGCAACTCGGACGACATCGTTTACAGCAACCTGTTCACCGGTGTGCATGGCAACTACCTCGCACCCTCCATCCGCGCTGCTGGCATGGACCCTGACAACCTGCCCGCCAGCGACCCCAGCGCCATGAACTTTGGTGGCGACAAGTCCAAGGCCTGGAAAGACATTTGGGGTTGCGGCCAGGGCATTGGCGCCGTGAGCAAGGTGCAGACGGCGGGCGAGTTCATCGCCCAGCTCCAGCGCGAATACCAGACGGCCCGCCAGCGCGTCTGCGCCTGAACGCAAGCGCTTGACCAGACAGGTTTGTTGGTCTGCGTGCGTTGAAGCCCTTGGCAGGCGTTCCCATGACCAACCCGTCTGTTGCCAGCGCCACACCTGACCGCCTGGCCGGCATTGACGTGCTCAAGGGCATTGCCTGCGCGTTGATTGTGTGGCACCACCTCGCCTTCTACGGGCCGATGTCGGACGTGGTGTTTCCCTTTGCGCCGCAACTCATGGACTGGCTGTACGACTACGCACGCATGGCGGTGCAGCTGTTTCTGGTGGTCGGTGGTTTTCTGGCAGCGGGTTCGCTGGCGCCTCGGGGCATCGCAACAGTGCGTGCGCCCTGGCGCCTGCTGCTGCGGCGCTATCGCCGGCTGGTGCTGCCGTATCTGGCCGCGCTCGCGGTGAGTCTGCTGGTGGCTGCCGTGCTGCGGCCCTGGTTTGTGCACGACTCCCTGCCCGCCGCGCCCACGCTGTGGCAGGTGCTCAGCCATGCGCTGCTGCTGCACAGTCTGGTGGGGCAGGAGTCGCTGTCGGCCGGGGTCTGGTACGTGGCGATTGACTTCCAGCTGTTTGCGCTCAGCGTGCTGTTGTTCAGTCTCACGCAGGCCATCAAGCGTGATGGGGCGGGAGCTTGGTCGGCAGCTGCAGGCCTGGCACTGATTGGTGCAATGGTGGTGGCTTCGCTGATGGTGTTCAACCGCCAGCCGGAGCTGGACGCCACTGCGCTCTATTTCTTCGGCGCCTATGGCCTGGGCATGGTCGCGCGCTGGGCGGTTTCGGCCCACCAGCACGGCCAGTCAGAGCGGCTCAGGTGGCTGCTGCTGGCGATGGCGCTGGCGGTCATCGCCGCCCTGTGGCTGGACTTTCGCGGGCGCATCGTGGTGGCAGCGGCCACGGCGTTCGGGCTGGTCGGGCTGCAACTGGCCGGTGAGCAACTGCGTGCCTTGCCGCCGCAGTGGATGGTGCAGCCGCTGGCCCGCCTGGGCGGTGTGTCGTATTCGGTGTTCCTGATTCACTTCCCGGTGTGCCTGCTGGTCAACGCCGTGGTCAGCCACTTCTGGCCTGCTGTGGTGTGGATCAACGCCTTGGGGCTGCTGGCCGCGTTTGGCCTGTCGCTGGCCAGTGGCGTGCTGCTGTACCGCAGCACCGAGGCGCGGGCGCTGCGGCCGTCACAGCCGTAACTGCTGTAACCGGCTTCACGCCGAGGTTGTCGTCTCAACCGCCTCGACTTCTTCGGTCTTGAAGTCGGCAGGCATCACGATTTCGAGCATTTCGATGTCATCGCTGTGGCCCGTCTCGCGGTGCCGAATGCCGGGTGGCTGGTAAACGCAGGAGCCCGCCTCCAGCCGCAGGATGCCCTGACCCTCGTATTCAAACTCGATCCAGCCCTTGAGCACATAAACCATCTGGAAGCTGGTGCGGTGCAAATGCGGCTGACTGGAAAACTCACGCCCGGCCGCCGCTCGGATCACGTGGGCCTCGACCTGGCCCGCAGTGGCCTGGCTGATGCCCAGATCGCGGTACTCAAAAAACGACCGCAGCCCGCGCTCAAAGTGCGCGCCTGCGGCGTGGCTGACGGTAAAGCCGGTGCTGCTCATGCGTTGTCTCCGTTGGGGGTTTCTGCACGGCCAGCATAGCGGGCATTGCATCCTGGTTGTCAAACCATATACTGTACGAATATACAGTTCCATTGATTTCAGTACCGCCCCATGACCGACGTCACCATCCCGCTGCATGCCATCAAAGGCCGTGGTGCGGCCACACGGCTGGCGCACCGGTTTGAGAAAGACCAGCGCGTTGCACACGACGACGGCTGGGGCACGCTTGAAAGCATGGAAGGCGAGGCTGGCGACAAGCCGCCCCTTGAAACCGAGGTGATGTTTGAAGACGCCCGCAGCGCCATCAACCGCAACGACTCCCCCGACATCTTTTTCGACTACAGCATCAACCCCTATCGCGGCTGCGAGCATGGCTGCATCTACTGCTACGCAAGGCCCACGCACAGCTATCTCAACCTCTCGCCGGGGCTGGACTTTGAAACAAAGATCATCGCCAAGCGCAACCTGCCCGAAGTGCTGCGCGCAGACCTGGCACGCCGCAGCTATGTGCCTAAGTTGCTCAATATCGGTTCTGCAACAGACTGCTACCAGCCGGTTGAGCGCGAACTGCGCCTCACGCGCAGCGTGATCGAGGTGCTGCAGCAGGTGCAGCATCCGTTTTCACTCGTCACCAAATCCAGTGGCGTCGAGCGCGACCTGGACCTCATCGCCCCCATGGCCGCAGACCATCTGGCAGCGGTCTATATCACCATCACCACGCTCGATGCTGATCTGGCCCGCACGCTGGAGCCACGTGCCGCCGCACCGCATCGGCGTCTGCGCACCATCCGCACGCTGGCCGAGCACGGCGTGCCTGTCGGCGTGAGCGTGGCGCCGCAAATTCCGTTTGTGAACGACGACATGGAACAGGTGCTCGAAGCCGCCCGCGACGCCGGCGCCCGCAGCGCCTTCTACACCGTGCTGCGCCTGCCCTGGGAGGTGGCGCCCTTGTTCAAACAATGGCTGGAGCTGCACTACCCCCAACGCGCCAACCGCATCATGGCCCGCATCCACGAGATGCGCGGCGGTAAGGATTACGACAGCGACTTCGCTTCACGCATGAAGGGCGAGGGTCTGTGGGCGGACTTGATCAGGCAGCGGTTTGAGAAAGCCTGCGCGCGGCTGAGGCTGAACCGGCAGCGGACTGAGTTGGACTTGGGGCAGTTCACGCCGCCGGGGGTGGTGGGGCAGGGGAGTTTGTTTTGACGTGATAAGGATTCGGCATGGTAAAAATACCGGAGAAGTTTCGATATCTTTCCTGTTTAAGATTCTCGACGAGTGCGAATTTCACGACCTGCAAAAGTATTTGACTGTGTAGTGAAAGCGTTCTTTCTCAACCAAGACGTTGATGTAGATGAGTTCTTAAACACAAAAAGGGAGAGTAAATTGACGATTTATCAAAGGTACGTGCGAGCGTCTGCATTTGTGCTGTTGGCCACAATGACTCTGCAAACGGTCTGGGCGCAACCGGCAGAGGTGGTCGCGTCGGAGTCACGTGATGCAGCAACAGCTTATATCGGTACTTCTAACTTTATTGTCGGAAGAATCGGCAGGGATTGCCTCGCACTTGTAGGCCGCAACGATACACCTCAACAGTTTGTTGGGAACTGGCAGCAACGTAATCTCAAATATGTCGCGGCATCTGCGAAATACATGGAAAAGCGACTGGACGAGGCTCAAACCAGCGGGGGGATTGAGAAGCGAAATGCTGTGGTTCGCGAGGTAACGACCATCGTTCAGAACAATGGTGGCGCTACGGTCCGATCATGGATTGAGCGGGGCGACAAGCTGGAAGCCTGTAAACGGGCGATTGCAATCGTCGACGCTGGAGGAATGGATATTTCCCCACGCGTACCGATGTTCAGTGAGCTTGAAGCGTTGGCGGTTTGGGCGCAATGAGAGCCATCGAGAGGACGCTTTCCGGCCTTGGGCCGCTAAGCGCCTCTCATGTCAAACGTTAGCTGTTGTCACTTGCGTCAACGCATCTAAGTTCGGAGATACCAATGAAACCTGAACCCCGAACCGACGGCATCTTTGCAACCAGCCGCCTTTTGCCATTTCCAAGAACGGATGTCTTTGCCGCATTCAAGGATGGCACTCAGCTTGCAAAGTGGTGGGGCCCAGACGGCTTTAGAAACACCTTTGAAGTCTTTGAATTCCAAGCCCACGGACTATGGAAGTTCGTCATGCACGGCCCTGACGGGAAAGACTATCTGAATGAAAACACCTTCCTGGAAGCGACGCCGTCACGAATCGTTATTCAGCATCTCTCGCAGCCGCACTTCACGTTGACGATCACGCTCACCGAGCAACAGGGTCATACCTTGCTTCACTGGCATCAGGCGCTCGAAGATTCGCAGTTCGCGGCAAACTTCAGGCACATCATTGAGCCGGCCAATGAGCAGAACCTGAATCGCCTTCACGCGGTGCTCGCAGGGCAGGCGCCCTGAGGCGCTAGCCCTGGAAGGCCTGAACGCTCAGGGCTTTGCGCAGCTTGCGTACACATCCATTTCGGCCTTGTAGACCTGTGTCTGCACGTTCATCAGACCGAGCACCGAGTGGAAGTAGTTGTCGTGGCTGATGCGGTCATCGAGCTTTTTCTTCAGGCACTCTGCCGTGATCCTGGTGCGTTGCTCGAAGGTGGGTGACAGCCAGGTGATCCACGGCACCTGCTTCTGTACATCTGGCGCAATGCTGTACGGCATGCCGTGCAGGTACAGGTTGTTTTCACCCAGCGATTCACCGTGGTCTGACACGTACAGCAGTGCCGGGGCTGCCTGCGCCTCCTTGCCCTTGAGCCACTGGATCGCGGAGCCGAGCAGGTGGTCGGTGTAGACGATGGTGTTGTCGTAGGCATTGACCAGCTCGCTCGTTGAGCAGCTTTGCAGCGCGTTGGTGGTGCACTCAGGCAGGAATTTTTTCAGGGCCTGGGGTGAGCGCTTGAAGTACGCAGGGCCGTGGCTGCCCATCTGGTGCATGACCACCACCACGCCTTTGGCGCGGCGCTCGACGGGCAGGGCGGCGATGCGCTCGTCCAGGCCTTGCAGCATCACCTCGTCAAAGCACTCGCCCTTGATGCACAGCTCGGGCACCTGCAGCTGCGAGGTGTTGACGTTGGGCACGCGGTCGCACACGCCTTTGCATCCCGACTGGTTGTCGATCCACAGCACGGCCAGCCCGGCGCGCTGCAGCACGTCAAGCACGCCTTCGTAGTTGGCGGGGCGACCGTCGTAGCCCTCGCGCCCAAAGTGCGAGAACATGCAGGGCACCGATGCGGCGGTGCTGGTGCCGCAGGCCCATGCGTTGCGCTGGCTGACCACGTTCTCCTGGCTCAGCCGTGGGTTGGTGGGCCGGTTGTAGCCGTTGAGGGAAAAGTTGGCGCTGCGCGCGGTTTCGCCCAGCACCAACAACAGCAGCGGTGGCTTGGCTTGTGCGGCATAGCTGGCGCCCAGTCTGGCGTCTTCGCCCAGCGAAAGGAGCGCCGACTCATCGCGCAGAAACGGCTTGGCCGCCACCGCGCCCAGTGCGTAAAACGAATTGAGCGGATTCATCAGGTAGCGCACATGGGTGTGGTTGCGCATGACCGATGCAATGCTCTGGAAGAACAGCATCACCACCAGCACCAGCAGCGCCGTGCTGACCAGAACTGCCGTGAGGTTGGCCAGTGCCTGACGCACCGGCCGCTGCATGCCGATGGCCTGGCGCCACAGCAGCACACTGGGCAGCACACCCAGCACCAGCACAGTGGCCAGCAAGCGCCAGTTGAGCAGGTCGCGCGTTTCGCGCACGTCGGTCTGCAGTGTGTTGACCATCATCGTTTTGTCGATGACGATGTTGTAGGCCTGCATGAAATACGCGCCCAGCGCGGCCGAGATGCAGAACAGGATGATGACGGGCTTGAGCGTCCAGCGCCACGCCAGCAGGCTGATGAGCCCGGTGGTGGCCAGCCCGATGACCAGCGCCAGCGCGACGCTGATGGTCAGCACCTGGTTGGTGCTCAGGTCGGGCAGGCGCGCCAGGGTGCGCCACAGCGCGAGATTACAGACGGTGGCAATCCAGAAGCTGGCCAGCATCACCACCCACAGCGGCCGAATGCCTTGTGGCGAGAGGTGGTTGGGGGCGGCGCGCCGGGACGCAAGAGAAGAAGGCTTCAGCGGCATGCCGGGCATTGTAGGGTGCGCATCCGCGCATTTCCTGCAGCGGCCAAGTGGTCCGACTGCGCTGTGGTGGTTTGCTAGCCGGCGAGCTGCCGGGCGTGATGTGTCAGGTGGTCGGCCATGAAGCTGGCGATGAAGTAATAGCCGTGGTCGTAGCTTGCATGGCGGCGCAGCGTGAGCGGTTGGCCTGCGGCTTCACAGGCAGACTCAAACAGATGCGGGTGCAGTTGCTCGGCCAGAAATTTGTCGGCCAGTCCCTGGTCGATGAGGATGCCTGCCGGGTAGGGCGCGGCGGTGTGCTGGCTCATCAGCGCCGTGGCGTCGTGCTGCGCCCATGCCGTCGGGTCCGCACCCAGATAGCCGCTGAAAGCCTTGTGACCCCAGGGGCACTGGCTGGGCGCGCAGATCGGAGCGAAGGCAGAGACCGACTTGAACACGCCCGGGTGCCGAAGCGCCAGCGTGAGTGCGCCATGGCCGCCCATGCTGTGGCCGAAGATGCCGATGCGGTTGCCGTCAACGGGCAATGTCTGCGTGATGAGCGGCAGCAGTTCGCGGGTGAGGTAGCTCTCCATGCGGTAGTGGGTGGCCCAGGGTGCCTCGGTCGCATCAAGGTAAAAGCCGGCCGCCACGCCGAAGTCCCAGCTGTCAGTTTCACCCGGCACACCGGCGCCGCGTGGGCTGGTGTCGGGCGCAATCAGCGCGAGTCCCAGCTCGGCAGCCATGCGCTGCGCGCCTGCCTTGATCATGAAGGTTTCTTCGGTGCAGGTCAGGCCCGCCAGATACATCACGGCTGGCACCGGCCCGTGGGCGGCCTGCGGCGGCAGGAACACCGAATAGCGCATCGGCAGGCCGATCTCGCGCGAGGCGTGCCGGTAAAAGCGCTGCACGCCGCCGAAGCAGGCGTGTTCGCTGAGAAGTTCAGGGGATGGGGTCATGACGTAAAACCTTGCTGTACCAGTTCGAGCACGGCATCGGCAAACAGTTGCGGCTTTTCCTGCGGTAGGTTGTGGCCTGCACCGGGCACGATGCGGTGGGAGCGCGGTCCGGTGAAAAGGTGCGCGTGTTGCGCGGCTGTTGCGGGCGGGCGCACCCCGTCGTCAGTGCCGTCGAAGGTGATACTGGGAACCGTGATGGGCGGCTGTGCCGCCAGGCGCTGCTCAATGCTTGCCAGTGCAGGATCACCTGCCACCAGACCAAAGCGATGGCGGTAGGAGTGGATCACCACATCGACGAAGTCTGGATTGTCAAAGGCCGCTGCGCTGCGCTCGAAGGTGGCCTCGTCAAAGTCCCAGGTGGGTGACCAGGTTTTCCAGAGCAGGCGGCACAGGGCCTGCCGATTGGCGGTGAGTCCTGCGTGGCCACGCTCGCTGTGGAAGTAGTACTGGTACCAGAGGCTACGCTCATTTTCTGGCGTGTCCGGCACCATCGCTCTGGCAATGTTCTGGATGTTGTAGCTGTTCAGCGAAACCAGACCCGCGCAGCGCTCGGGCCAAAGTGCGGCCACCACGCAGGCCGCACGGCCGCCCCAGTCGTAGCCAGCGAGAACGGCACGTGGCACTGGCAGCGCGTCCATCAGCGCCAGCAGGTCAGCACCCAGCGCGGCCTGCTCGCCCGAGCGTGGCGTGCTGGCGCTCAGAAAGCGCGTGGCGCCAAAGCCGCGCAGTGTGGGCACATACACCTTGCAGCCTTGTGCGGCGAGCAAGGGTGCCACCTCGGCGTAGGCGTGCATGTCGTACGAGAAGCCGTGCATCAGGAACACGGGTGGGCCGTCTGCCGGACCGGTTTCGTGCAGGGCCACATCCAGCACGCCGGCGGTGATCTGGCGCAGGGGCTGGAGCGTCGTCAAGGCAGGCATCGTTGGCAGATCAGACTCAGTAAATCACCACGCCGCGAATCGACTCGCCGCGCTTCATCAGATCAAAGCCCTTGTTGATGTCTTCCAGCGGCATGGTGTGGGTGATGAGGTCGTCGATGTTGATCTTGCCTTCCATGTACCAGTCGACGATCTTGGGCACATCGGTGCGGCCGCGTGCGCCGCCGAAGGCTGAGCCTTCCCACTTGCGGCCGGTCACGAGCTGGAAGGGGCGGGTGCTGATCTCGGCACCGGCCTCGGCCACGCCGATGATGATGCTGCGGCCCCAGCCCTTGTGCGTACATTCCAGTGCCTGGCGCATCACCTGCGTGTTGCCAATGCATTCAAAGCTGTAGTCGGCGCCGCCGTCGGTGAGTTGCACGATGGCATCGACCACGTTCGGTACCTCCTTCGGGTTGATGAAGTGCGTCATGCCGAACTTGCGCGCCATCTCCTGACGGGCGGGGTTGATGTCCACACCGATGATCTTGTCGGCACCCACCATCTTCGCGCCCTGGATCACATTGAGGCCAATGCCGCCCAGGCCAAAGACGACCACATTGGCGCCGGCTTCGACCTTGGCGGTGAACAGCACCGCGCCAATGCCTGTGGTGACGCCACAGCCGATGTAGCAGACCTTGTCGAATGGCGCGTCCTCCCGAATCTTCGCCAGCGAGATTTCAGGTGCCACGGTGTAGTTGCTGAAAGTGCTGGTGCCCATGTAGTGAAAGATGGGCTTGCCATCAATGCTGAAGCGGCTGGTGGCGTCGGGCATCAGGCCTTTGCCCTGTGTACCGCGAATCAGCTGACACAGATTGGTCTTGCGCGACAGGCAGAACTTGCACTGGCGGCATTCGGGTGTGTAGAGCGGGATGACGTGGTCGCCTTTTTTCAGACTGGTCACGCCGGGGCCGACGTCAACCACAATGCCCGCACCTTCGTGGCCGAGGATGGCGGGGAAGATGCCTTCCGGGTCAGCGCCACTGAGCGTGTAGTAGTCGGTGTGGCAAATGCCGGTGGCCTTGATCTCGACCAGCACTTCGCCAAACTTCGGGCCTTGCAGATCGACGGTTTCAATGGTCAGCGGGGCGCCTGCTTTCCAGGCGACGGCGGCTTTGGTTTTCATGGGGAGTGCCTTGCGTCAGTGAGTGTGCCCGCACTATAAGTCACGCCCCCTGCGCCCGGCGGTGGCAGGGGCATTCATGGCGCGGCAGGTGTTTCATTTTGAGAAAACCAGCGCCGAGTGGTGCGTGGCTGTCGGTTCAGTAACCGAGGTTCTTCAAGAACTGCGCTCGCGCGGCGATGGCGGTATCAGGGAAATCGGTGAACACACCATCGACCCCAGCCCGGTAGAACGCCAGGTATTCCAGCTGTGGATTGCCCTGGTACGCAGGCGCCAGCCGCCGCTGTTCGTTGCGAAAGGTGTAAGGGTGAACAAAGAGGCGTGCCGCATGGGCATCAGCCACCAGGCGGCTGGGTGGGCCAGACGTGGCGCTGGTGTTCGAACCGATGACCATGCCCTTCCACGGGCCGATGCCGTCTGCATAGGTCTTGATGTCGGCAAGCCCGGCGGCAGTGGTCATGACAGCGTAGTTGCGGCTGTCGCCAGCGACAGTCCAGTCATACGGGCGGCTCCCGCCGATCAATTGCACCGCGCGCGTTTTCAGCCCCTTGCTGCGCATGTACTGCAGGCTGCCCGGTTCAAAAGACTGCACCAGCACGGGCGCCTGCTTGCTGTTCCAACCCGCAGCGTCAAGGATGGCGATCAGCTTGTCTTCCATCGGCAGCCCGAGCATGCGGAAGTGGGTGGGGTGCTTGGTCTCCGGATAAATCGCGACGCTGCGGCCACCTCTGGCCGAATGGGACTTCACCAGGTCCACCACTTCCTGGAAGGTAGGCACTTTGTACAGACCGTTGAATTGTTGGGGCCGTTCGGGGTCGGTCGAGATGGCGCCCAGGGTCCGGATCTCGGCCAGCGTGAAGTCATGGCTGAACCAGCCCGTCTGCATCTCACCATCGACCATCACGCTTTTCCTGCGTGAGGCAAATTCAGGGCGCTGGGCGATATCGGTGCTGATGGCAAGGTTGGCATCGTGACGCGTGATCAGTACGCCGTCTTTGGTGGAGACCAGATCCATCTCGATCACATCGGCGCCCAGTTCGATGGCGCGTGCATAGGCTTCGAGGGTTTCCTCGGGCAGATATCCCGAAGCGCCGCGATGGGCAATGACCAGCGGCGGCTTGCCGTCGAGTGTGGCAAGGCGGCTTTGCGAGTGCGTGACCGACGGAGAGAGGGTCAACAGAAGGCAGGCGACCAGGGCAAGGGCGGTGCTGATCCGTGGTGTGAAGTGCTTCAAGCGTCGGCTGGCGAGTGCTGTCATGGCGCATCCTGCGGATGAAAACCTCCATGGTAGAGGCTGCAGAACGGCAACCGTATGACAGCGGTTGTCATGCCTCAGAACTCAGAAGGCGTGGCCCACAAAAAATGCTGGAACGAATCCGGCATTTGGGGTGCGCTGCAGGCCAGCCTCAAGCCAGCCTCAAGCCAGCCTCAAGCCAGCCTCAAGCCTCAAGCGCTGAAGAAATTCTTCAGCTTGTCGGCCCAGCCCTCTTCGGTTGGTGAGTGTTTGGCGCCGCCTTTTTTCAGCGACTCGTCCAGCTCCTTGAGCAGCTTGCGCTGGTGCTCGGTGAGCTTGACGGGTGTCTCCACCGTGATGTGGCAGTACAGATCGCCCGGGTAGCTGGAGCGCACACCCTTGATGCCCTTGCCGCGCAGGCGGAACTGCTTGCTGGCCTGCGTGCCTTCGGGAATGTCGATCGCAGCCTTGCCTGCCAGCGTGGGCACTTCGATCTCGCCGCCCAGTGCGGCGGTGGTGAAGCTGATCGGTACCACGCAGTGCAGGTCGTCGCCGTCGCGCTCGAAGATCTCGTGCTTCTTGAGCCGGATCTCGATGTACAGGTCACCGGGCGGGCCGCCGTTGGTGCCCGGCTCGCCGTTGCCGGTGGAGCGGATGCGCATGCCGTCGTCGATGCCCGCAGGAATCTTCACTTCCAGCGTCTTGTTGTTCTTGGTCTTGCCCACGCCGTGGCAGGTGACGCACGGCTCGGGAATCAGCTTGCCAGTGCCCTTGCACTGCGGGCAGGTCTGCTGCACGCTGAAAAAGCCCTGACGCATCTGCACCGCACCGTGGCCGTGACAGGTGGTGCAGGTCACCACCTTGGTGCCGGGCTTGGCGCCGGTGCCGTGGCAGGTGTTGCAGTTGTCCCAGCTCGGGATGCGGATCTGTGCGTCCTTGCCGGCGGCGGCTTCTTCGAGCGTGACTTCCATAGCGTAGCTGAGGTCACCGCCCCGGTACACCTGACGCCCGCCGCGCTGGCCACCACGCTGGTTGCCGAACACGTCGCCAAAGATGTCGCCAAAGGCTTCGGCAAAACCGCCAAAGCCTTCTGCGCCCGGGCCGCCGCGCATGTTCGGGTCCACGCCCGCATGGCCGTACTGGTCGTAGGCGGCGCGCTTTTGCTCGTCCGAGAGCATCTCGTAGGCCTCTTTGGCCTCCTTGAATTTCTCTTCGGCCACCTTGGACGCATCCCCCTGATTGCGGTCAGGGTGGTACTTCATCGCCAGCTTGCGATACGCCTTCTTGATGTCTTCGTCGCTGGCGTTCTTGGGAACACCCAGCGTGTCGTAGTAGTCTTTTTTGGTGGCCATGTGAGGTCGTTGTTCAGGAATGCTTGGTCGTCGTGGAGCGGTTAATCAGCAGGCAGCAGGAACCGTGCAAGTGCATGAGGACATCCGACAAACACAAAAGCGGAAATCCGGGATTGCTCCAGGTTTTCCGCCTTGTTGCGTGCATCGGGCGTGCCACTCAAGGCGCGACTCGATGCATCCATGGATACGTCATTTCAGGCAGCCTGGGTTGAATCGCTTCAGCCCTTTTTGACTTCCTTGACTTCGGCGTCCACCACATTGTCGTCGGCGGGCTTGGCTTGCGTCTGCTCGGCACCCGAGGCGCCACCAGCGTCACCACCAGCGGCCTGCGAGGCCTGCATGTCGGCGTACATCTTCTCGCCCAGCTTCTGGCTGGCTTCCATCAGGGCGGTGTTCTTGGCTTCAATGGCGGCTTTGTCGTCGCCCTTGAGTGCCTCTTCCATGTCCTTGATGGCGGCTTCGATCTTTTCCTTCTCGCCGGCTTCGAGCTTGTCGCCGTACTCGCCGAGCGATTTCTTCACGCTGTGCACCATGGCTTCGGCGTTGTTCTTGGCCTGCACGAAGTCGACTTTCTTCTTGTCTTCTTCAGCGTTCAGCTCGGCGTCTTTCACCATCTGCTGGATCTCGGCTTCCGACAGGCCCGAGTTCGCCTTGATGGTGATCTTGTTTTCCTTGCCGGTGCCCTTGTCCTTGGCGCCGACGTGCAGGATGCCGTTGGCGTCGATGTCAAAAGACACTTCAATCTGCGGCGTGCCGCGGGCTGCCGGCGGAATGCCTTCGAGGTTGAATTCGCCCAGCGCCTTGTTGCCCGAGGCGATTTCGCGCTCGCCCTGGAATACCTTGATCGTCACAGCCGGCTGGTTGTCTTCAGCGGTCGAGAAGGTCTGTGCAAACTTGGTCGGAATAGTCGTGTTCTTCTTGATCATCTTGGTCATCACGCCGCCCATGGTCTCGATGCCGAGAGACAGGGGGGTGACGTCCAGCAGCAGCACGTCGGTACGGTCACCAGAAAGAACCTGGCCTTGAATCGCTGCGCCGACTGCAACCGCCTCATCGGGGTTCACGTCCTTGCGTGGGTCCTTGCCGAAGAACTCTTTCACTTTGTCCTGCACCTTGGGCATGCGGGTCATGCCGCCGACCAGAATCACGTCGTGGATGTCGCTGACGCTCACGCCGGCATCCTTGATGGCCACACGGCAGGGGGCGATGGTGCGCTCGATGAGTTCGTCGACCAGGCTTTCCAGCTTGGCGCGGGTCATCTTGATGTTCAGGTGCTTGGGGCCAGAGGCATCAGCGGTGATGTAAGGCAGGTTGATGTCGGTCTGCGCGCTGTTGGACAGCTCGATCTTGGCCTTCTCGGCGGCTTCTTTCAGGCGCTGCAGGGCCAGCACGTCCTTGCTCAGGTCAACGCCCTGTTCCTTCTTGAACTCGGTGACGATGAAGTCGATGATGCGCTGGTCGAAGTCTTCACCACCGAGGAAGGTGTCGCCGTTGGTGGAGAGCACTTCGAACTGCTTCTCGCCATCGACATCGGCGATCTCGATGATGGAGATGTCGAAGGTACCGCCGCCCAGGTCATACACGGCGATCTTGCGGTCGCCCTTTTCCTGCTTGTCTAGGCCAAAGGCCAGCGCAGCGGCGGTGGGTTCGTTGATGATGCGCTTGACTTCCAGGCCCGCAATGCGGCCGGCATCCTTGGTGGCCTGGCGCTGTGCGTCGTTGAAGTACGCAGGCACGGTGATCACGGCTTCGGTGACCGGCTCGCCAAGGTAGTCTTCGGCGGTTTTCTTCATCTTGCGCAGGATGTCGGCGCTGACCTGCTGGGCCGAGAGCTTCTTGCCGCGCACTTCCACCCAGGCGTCGCCGTTGTCGGCGGCCACGATGGCGTAAGGCATCAGGTCGATGTCTTTCTGGACTTCTTTTTCGCTGAACTTGCGGCCGATCAGGCGCTTGACGGCGTAGAGCGTGTTCTTGGGGTTGGTGACGGCCTGGCGCTTGGCCGAGGCGCCGACCAGCACTTCGCCGTCTTCCTGGTAAGCGACGATGGACGGCGTGGTGCGCGCGCCTTCCGAGTTCTCGATGACGCGGGGCGTGTTGCCCTCCATGACGGACACGCAGCTGTTGGTGGTGCCGAGGTCAATGCCGATGATTCTTCCCATGGTGTGCTCCTGCTTTTTGATTCGTTAAAGGTTGAAAAGGTGGAATTGGGGGCGGGGCTGCAGCGCAGCGACCGGGTCAATAAACGTGTTGATGACTTGTGGATAACTTATGGATACGCTGTGCAAGTTCAAGGGACAAGTCGCGTTTTTCTGTGGATTTATTTCGGTGCAGCCACAGTGACCAGCGCCGGGCGCAATACGCGGTCTGCAATCAGGTAGCCTTTTTGCAGCACGCTGACCACGGTGTTGGCCTCTTGTGTGGACTCGGGCGGGAGGGGCACCATGCTGATGGCCTGGTGCTGGTGCGGGTCGAACTTGCTGGCGGGCGCCGGGTTGATCTCGATCACCTTGTTGCGCTCCAGCGCGCTTTTGAGCTGCTTGAGCGTGGCTTCCGCGCCTTCGCGCAGCTGTTCGGGCGTCACGTCCTTGATGGCCAGACCGGCTTCCAGGCTGTCGGTGACCGGCAGCAGGCTTTCGGCAAAGCTCTCGACCGCAAACTTGCGGGCCTTGGCGATCTCGTCTTCGGCGCGGCGGCGGGCGTTTTCGGCCTCGGCCTTGGCGCGCAGAAAGCTGTCGGCCAACTCGGTGTTCTTGGCCTGCAGCGTGGCGACTTCCGCCTGCGCGATGGTCAGCGCGTCGAATTCATTGGCCGCTTGTGCGGCCTCCAGCTCTTCGGGGGAAGGCGCTTCGCCGGCCGGCTGGTTTTGTTCGGGTTGTGTGTTTTCAGACATGCTCAAAGACAGGTGTTGAAAGTGGTGGGCAAAGTGGTTGGAGGGGGTCGAATGACAGTCAGCGAGGCACTTGGGGCCTCAAAAGCCCTTTTCAAGGCAGGGAATTGAAATCGGCTGGAAGAAATACGGCCGCTTTCAATACGTCCGTTTTTGGGATCCTTCAGGTGCCGGCTGCGCGCGGCAAACCCAGCATTGTAGGCGGGCCGAAGGCGGTAGAGGGGGGGCTAGTCAGCCTTCAGCCGCCGCGAGCCGCTGCATCTGGGTGATCAGCTCGCGCTTGTTGTCGCGGCTGCGGTGGGCGTGCTCCCGCATCAGCGCCTCGGCCCGGGCACCTTCACCGGCCAGCAGGGCAGCCAACACGTCTTCGTGGTCGCTCTGGGCGCGCTGGATGTAGCGAAATTCAAGCCGCGGCAGCACGCCATTGAGGCTGAGCGCCCCCGCGCCGGCCATCGGGGTCTTGCTGACATGCGCCAGTGCCGAGGCCAGTGTGCTGTTGCCGGCGGCATCGACCAGTGCGGCATGAAAGCGCGCGTTCATCGGCACCCAGCGCGATGCGTCGATCAGCCCATCGGCCCGGGTGGCGCCCTCCAGCAGGGCCTGGCCCTCGGCGATGCAGGCCCGCAGCTCGCCCTGGGTGGCGGCGGTCAGCCCACGCTCGGCGGCCTGGCGTGCGGCCATGCCTTCCAGCACGCCGCGCACATCGACCGCCTGGGCCACTTCATCCACGCTGAATTGCCGCACCCGGAAGCCCCGCGTGGGCAGGCGTTCCAGCAGGCCTTCTTTTTCCAGCTCACCGAGCGCAATGCGGATCGGGGTGCGTGACACCTGGAGCTGCGCCGACAGGTCCAGTTCCACCATGCGCTCGCCGGGGGCGATTTCACCGCTGAGAATGCGCCTGCGCAGTTCGCGGGTGGCCTGGTTGATGTGGGAAGACATGGGTGGTGGTGGACGCGAGGCGGGTTGGAGTCAGCAGCAATACAAATTATTGCATGCAATAAATCAGTTTATTAGGGTAAATATGGGTTAATAACCAAATATTGCGTGCAATAAAATAAGATGACTAAGTATTTTGGCGTGTCCTGTCATGGACGGCCTGTACTCGGTGTTCCAAAGATCACTCACCCCGCAGGAGACATCGCCATGCCCATTTCGCCCACTTCAAAGCCCTTGCCGGCGCCGCGCCGATCTGTGGTGTTGGCCCTGGGACTGGCGCTCGCCGCGTCGGCCACGTTGGCCCAGATGCCTGCTGCCAACACGGCCAATGCGGCTGCTGCAGCGACGTATCCCAACAAGCCCATCAAGCTGATCGTGCCGTTCCCCGCTGGCGGTGGCGGCGACACGCTGGCGCGTCTGGTGATGCTGCGTGCAGCCAAGGAGCTGGGGCAGCCCATCGTGGTCGAGAACATCGGCGGCGCCGGTGGCAATGTGGGCAGCGCTGCGGCGGCCAAGGCACCTGCCGACGGCTACACCCTGCTGTATGGCACCAACGGTACACACGCCATCAACCACGCCATCTACAAGTCGGCGGGCTTCAACCCGCAACGTGACTTTGAGCCGGTGACCCAGCTCACCCGCATCGCCGCCATGGTGGTGGTGCGGCCCACACTGGGCGTGAACAGCATGGCCGAGCTCACCAAGCTGCTCAAGGCCAGCCCGGGTAAATACACCTTTGGTTCGGCCGGCAATGGCACCACCTCGCACCTGGCCGGTGAAATCTACAAGTCGCGCGCCGGTCTGGCCGTGGTGCACATTCCCTACCGCGGCGGCGCGCAGGCCATGACCGATCTGATGGGCGGGCAGGTGGACCTGATGATCGAGGTCATGCCCAACGCCGCACCGCAGGCGCGCGGCGGCCGCGTGAAGCCGCTGGCCGTCAGCACCGCGACCCGCGTGGCGGGCTGGACCGAGATTCCGACCATCGCTGAATCGGGCCTGCCCGGTTTTGATGTCAGCGCGTGGGACGCCATCTTCGTGCCCGCTGGCACGCCGCGGCCCATCGTCAACCAGCTCAATGCCGCCATTCACAAGGCGCTGGCCGACCCGGAGCTGAAGGCGCAGCTGCAGTCGCGCGGTGCCGAGGTCGCCCCGGGCACGCCGGATGAACTGGGCAAGCACATTGCTGCCAGCCTCACGCTGTGGGGCGATGCCGTCAAGCGCTCGGGCGCCTCGGTGGACTGAGCGCGTCCGTCCTCCACCCCTTTTCCGGAACTGCCTTCAGATGTCCATGCCCGAACTCGCCACCGACCCCCTGGTGGGCCTGCCCCCCGCGCTCAACCCGGCGGTCACCCACACCAAGAACTACTTTGCCGCGCTGGAGAACTTTCAGCGCACCTTTGCCTTCGGGCAGGGCGACAGGGTGCTGCTGCTCACCGATCCGCTACTCGACACGCGGGTAGCCGACGCGGTGATGGGTCTCGCGCGTGCGCGCGGCGCCACGGTGCGGCAGTACATGGAGTCCACCAGCCAGATCACCGAAGTACCTGAAGCCGTCAAGGCGCTGGTGGCCGAGGCCGACTTTGTGGTGTCCACCTGGTTCTGCTCGATCTTCGACCCGTACTTCATTGCCCGCCGCGCGGCAGGGCAGCGCTGGGTCAAGATTACCTACTTCCGCGATCTGGACTTGCTGCACACGCCGCAGGCGCGCTTCCCGGCCGAGCTGGTGGGCGAGATCATCCGCGCCACCGCCACGCGCTACCCGGCGGGGCGTGACTTCACCGTGCGCTTTGCCGATGCACGGGGCACTGACTTTTCCATTGACTACACGCCCACCATGCGCGAGCTGCTGCTGGCCCACAACCGCTGGCGCGGCAAGATGTTTGCCGACGAGCCGGGCTGCTATGTGCACTACCTGCCAACGCACGGCCCCAACCTGTGGGACCGCACAGCGCACCGCAATGACTCAACGGCGCCTGTCACCATGTCAGGCACGCTGTATCCGCAGTGGGCGGTGGGTTTTGCGAAGCCTTTTGCCGAACGCATCGGCTGCCGCTTTGAGAGCGACACGATTGTGGAAGTGACCGGCGAGGGCAGCGACGCGGCCATCTTGCGCGAGATGCTGGTCGGCGGGCGCCTGATCGAGCTGGGCTGCGGCTTCAATCCCAAGGCGCCGCGCCACACGATTTATCCTGCGGGCTCCAACGCGCCGGGCGCGCTGCACTTCGGCATCGACCTGGCCAGGCCGAGCGAGTACATCCTGCGCACCATGCCGCAGTGGGAGGAACCACCGGTGCACATGGACCTGGTCACGCTCGACAGCACCGTCACTGTGGATGGCGAGCCGCTGATTGAGGGGGGCTTTCTCAGTGCACTGCGTGATGAGGCCGTGCGTGCGGCGGCGGCGAAGTTTGGCAACCCGATCGAGTTGCTGGAAACTGCGATCTGAACAAGGCGATCTGATCGCCAGTCACTTCTACTTCGTCTTCTTGACCGGCACCACCCGGGTCTGGCTCACCGCCCATTTGCCGGCGAAAGCCTGCAGGTCGTTCAGGCGTCTCAAAAGGTCGGCGCCCATCGGCGTGACGTTGTAGCCATCGCTGCCATGGCCCATCAGGCCGGCGGCGCGCAGTTCCTTGATGCGGGTGTTGAGGGTGTTCGGGGTGATGTGGCCGATGCTGTCCTGCAGCAGCCGGAAGGTCTGCGGGTGACCATCCTTGAGTGCCCACAGCACGCGCAGGGCATAGCGTGCTTCCAGCAGTTCGAGCAACTGGCCGACTGCGGCATTCTCTTTGGCACTCATCAACTTATCTCCTCGGATCCCAGGGGTAGCAGTGGTCGTGATCGCTGCGGTGTCATCGGGTTTCAAAACCTCTGCATCCAAATATAACGCAATTTTTGAGGTGCTACGAGTTTTATAGCTGTAAATGCCCACAGTGCATGGACTCGCAGGGTTCGTGTCGTGTAATCAGTGGCTCAACAGCACCGCTGCACCATCGCGCGATGAGGTGATGATCGCCTCGATGACCTGCTGCACCGCCAGCGCCGAGCGGCCCGTGACCGCAGGTGCCTTGCCCTGCCGCACCGCCTGCGCGAAGTCCTGCAGCACTGCGCGGTGCGCCGCGTGGTCGAACGCCATGGGGTCGGCGCCACCACCGGTGGCCTGCGCAGCGCCCACGTTGAGGGTGCGGCCATCGGTCATGCGCGCCTGCAGCTCGCCGGCTTCCAGCGTGGCGCTGCCTTGTGTGCCGTTGATTTCAATGCGCTCGGCAAAGCCGGGCCAGGCAGCGGTGGTGGCCTGCACAGTCGCCACTGCACCGCCCTTGTAATGGAGCAGAGCCGCCGCAGTGTCTTCGCCTTCCATGCGGTGCAGCGGGCTGGTGAATGCGGTGCCGGTCACGCGCTCGGGCAGGCCGGTCAGGCTGAGCATCAGGTCCAGCGCATGAATGGCCTGAGTGATCAACACGCCGCCACCATCCCGAGCCAGCGTGCCGCGGCCTGGCTCGTCGTAATAGCTTTGTGGCCGCCACCACCGCACCGACACTGAGGCGCTCACCAGCGTGCCCAGCGCACCGCTTTGCACCAGCGACGAGAGCGCCAGCGCTGCTTCACGCAGGCGGTGCTGCAGCATGATGCCCAGCGTGACGCCTTCCGACTCGCAGGTCTCCACCAGCTCGCGGGCGCGGGCAAGGTTGATCTCCAGCGGCTTTTCCACCAGCACGTGTTTGCCGGCGGCGGCGATTTGCTGCACCAGTGCGAGATGGGTGTTGGGCGGCGTCAGCACCAGCACGGCTTCAACGCTGCTGTCTTCCAGCAGGTCCTCCAGGCGCGTGGTCTTGCGTGCGCCGGTGGGCGTAGTGGCCGCGGCCAGCCGCGCTGCATCACGCGCATGCACCCAGGCCACGTCAATATCGGCCGTCAGGTCTTGCAGGCTGCGAAAGTGCGGCGCCGATCCCAGGCCAGCGCCGATGACCGCCAGGCGCAGGGGCCAGGTCATTCGAGCTTGAAGGTGCGGCGTTTCATGTCTTGTCTCTTTGTATTTGGTTGTGCGGAAAGCCGGTGAACAGTGACAGCAAAAGTAATGGCAGATGTGACAGCAAATAAACAGGGGAAGAGGGTCGGCCGGTGGTCCGATCAGCGTGACATGCAAGGCATCTTCGGATTGAACTTCCAGTTCGGGATCAGGAACTGCATGGCGATGGCGTCATCGCGCGCGCCCAGGCCGTGTTGCAGATAGAGCTGGTGGGCTTTTTCCACTTCCACCATGTCCAGTTCCACGCCAAGGCCGGGCTGTTGGGGCACTGCCACCTGGCCACCCACGATTTGCAGCGGTGCCTTGGTCAGGCGCTGGCCGTCCTGCCAGATCCAGTGGGTGTCGATCGCGGTGACCTTGCCGGGTGCTGCAGCGGCCACATGGGTGAACATGGCGAGCGAAATGTCGAAGTGGTTGTTCGAGTGCGAGCCCCAGGTCAGGCCCCAGGTCTGGCAGATCTGTGCCACGCGCACCGAGCCCTGCATGGTCCAGAAGTGCGGGTCAGCCAATGGAATGTCGACCGACTGCAGGTGGATGGTGTGCGAGAGCTCGCGCCAGTCGGTCGCGATCATGTTGGTGGCGGTGGGCAGACCGGTGGCGCGGCGGAACTCGGCCATCACCTCGCGACCCGAGAACACGCCTTCGGCGCCGCAGGGGTCTTCGGCATAGGCCAGCTCCTTGTGACGGCCCTGGCAGATGCGGATGGCGTCCTTGAGCAGCCAGCCACCGTTCGGGTCCAGCGTGATGCGCGCATCGGGGAAGCGCTCGGAGAGGGCAACGATGGCCTCCATCTCTTCTTCGCCGCGCAGCACGCCGCCCTTGAGCTTGAAGTCCTTGAAGCCATAGCGTTCGTAGGCGGCTTCGGCCAGCGCCACGATGGACTTCGCGTCCATGGCCGGCTCGTGGCGAAGGCGCTGCCAGTTGTCGGGCGCATCTGGCTCAGACCGATAAGCCAGGTTGGTCTTGTTGCGGTCGGCAATATAGAAAAGGTAGCCCAGCATGGCGACCGACTCGCGCTGCTGGCCTTCGCCGAGCAGTGCGGCCACCGGCACGCCGAGAAACTGGCCCAGCAGGTCGAGCAGGGCGCTTTCCACTGCGGTGACGGCGTGGATGGTGACGCGCAGGTCAAAGGTCTGGTTGCCGCGCCCGCCGCTGTCGCGCTCTGCAAAGCGGGTGCGCAGGGTGGCGAGGATGTGGTTCCAGTTGCCGATGGACTCGCCTTCAATCAGGCTGCGGGCGTCTTCCAGGGTCTGGCGGATCTTCTCGCCGCCGGGTACCTCGCCCACGCCGGTGTGGCCGCTGCTGTCGGTCAGGATCAGCAGGTTGCGGGTGAAGAAGGGGCCATGGGCGCCGCTCAGGTTGAGCAGCATGCTGTCGTGGCCAGCCACCGGAATCACCTGCACGCGGGTGATGCGCGGCGCCGATGAAGTGGCACAGGAAACGACGGGGGAACTGGCAGGCGTGGAAGCGCCGGAAAGAGCGCCGGAAAGGGAGGCGGATGGGGCTGGCATGTCTGAAGAAGTGAACGATGAGCAACGAAAATTAGTCAGTCATCGTACAACTAAGACTTCAGTTACGCAAGCGGGGAAGTCGCCACCGCCGGCTGCGTGGTGTGCAGGTTGCTGCCCCGGCGCAGCCGTTCGCGGCTGTTTGAGAGGTGGGTGCGCATGGCGGCGCGCGCCGCTTCCGCATCCTGGTTGCGAATGGCGTTGTAGATGCTTTCATGCTCGCCATTGACCCGCTGCAGGTAGTTGAAGCGGCCTTCCGGCGCGTTGTGCGCGGTGTTCACCCGGGTGCGCGGAATGATCATCGTGCCCAGGTAAGTCATCAGGTCGGCAAAGTGCCGGTTGCCGGTGGCGCGGGCCACTTCCATGTGGAACTGGAAGTCGGGCGGCACCGCGTCGGAATCGAGGTGAATGGAGTCGTGAAAGGCTTTCAAGGCCTGCTCCATGGCCAGCAGGTTTTCAGGCGTGCGGCGCTGTGCGGCGAGGCCTGCCGCTTCGGTTTCGAGACTGATGCGCAGTTCCAGCACCGAGATGACATCGGCCACCGTGGCGAAGTCTTCGGCATTGATGCGGAAGTTGCCGGACGCTTGCGGCGCCAGCACAAAGGTGCCAATGCCGTGACGGGTTTCGACCAGCCCGGAGGCCTGCAGGCGCGACAGCGATTCGCGCACCACGGTGCGGCTGACATCGAAGCGGGCCATGATTTCGGCCTCGGTTGGCAGCTTGTCACCGGGCTGCAATTGCCCCTCGCGGATGCTGGCGGCCAGGCTGTCGACGATCTCGCCAACCAGCCCGCGCGGGCGCCGTGCGCCAGTGGGTGCCGCGGATGTCCGCAGGGCCGGTGCAGGCTCGTCGGCGAAGGCCAGTGCAGAGCCTGAATCCGGGCGACTATCGGGGCGACTAGGGGTTTTCCTTGGTTCCATGCAAAAAACATTGACAAGCTGACAGGGGGCTTGGAGAATCCAAGTCATCAGACAACCTACAACTCACGGTGTCTGGAGTGACTTTAACAAACTTCCCGGAAAAGTCCAGTGTTTGCCGCAGCTGCTGCGCCCACATTGGCAGTCAAAACACCCATGACGATCAAGGTTCATCAAAAACTGCTGTTGACCGGCGCCGCTGGTGGTCTGGGCCAGGCCCTGCGCGAGCGGCTCAAAGCCAACTGCGATGTGCTGCGCCTGTCTGATGTGAAAGCCTTTGGCGATGCCGTTCCAGGCGAAGAGGTGGTGCTGGCCGATCTGGCCGATGCGGCCGCAGTCGATGCCATGGTGCAGGGCGTCAACGCCATCGTGCACATGGGTGGTGTGTCGGTCGAAGGGCCGTTCCACCCGATCATGCAGGCCAACATCCTCGGTGTGTACAACCTCTATGAAGCGGCCCGCAAGCACGGCGTGAAGCGGGTGGTATTCGCCAGCTCGAACCACGTCACCGGGTTTTACCGCCAGAGCGAAACCATCAATGCCAGCCACCCCGCCCGGCCGGACGGCTTTTATGGCGTGAGCAAAGCCTTCGGTGAAGACATGTCGCGCTTTTATTTCGACCGCTTCGGCATCGAGACAGCGTGCATCCGCATCGGCTCCTCGTTCCCCGAGCCGCGCGACCGCCGCATGCTCGCCACCTGGCTGAGCTACGACGACCTGCACCGTTTGATCACCGCCTGCCTCACCACGCCGGTGCTGGGGCACAGCATTATTTTCGGCATGTCGAACAACGCCGTCACCTGGTGGGACAACAGCCAGGCGCGGCACGTCGGCTTTGTGGCGCAGGACAGCTCAGATGTGTTTCGCGACGCGGTGTATGCGCGCACCACACAGCCCGACCTTGATGACCCAGTGGCCCAGTTCCAGGGCGGGGGTTTTGTCAAGGCAGGGCCGTTCGGCTTCTGACTGAAGATTTTTTATCAACCCGTTCCCGTTCCCCCGTTCTCAACCCCGGTCAATTCAGGAGACAACCATGACCTTCCGCCGCAACTTTATCGCCGCAGCCATTGCCGCCGTGGCATTCACCGTATCGTTCCAGGCCTCGGCCCAGATCGTGCTCAAGGCATCCGACACGCACCCGGCGGGCTACCCGACGGTTGTAGCTGTCGAGAACATGGGCAAGAAGCTCGAAGCCCAGACCAATGGCCGTATCAAGATGCAGATGTTCGCCGGCGCCGTGCTCGGTCAGGAGAAGGAAACCGTCGAGCAGACGCAAATCGGAGCGCTGCAGATCAACCGCATTTCGCTGGGCGTGATCGGCCCGGTGGTGCCGGACGTTGACGTGTTCAACATGCCCTTCGTCTTCCGCGACATTCCGCACATGCGCAAGGTCATTGATGGCCCCATCGGTGACGAACTGCTGGCCAAGGTCACGGCCAGCCCGGCACGCCTGGTAGCGCTGGGCTGGATGGACGGCGGTGCGCGCAGCCTTTACACCAAGAAGCTGGTCAAGTCGCCGGCCGACCTCAAGGGCGTGAAGGTTCGCATGATGGGCAACCCGCTGTTTGTGGACACCATGAACGCCATGGGCGGCAACGGCATCTCCATGGCCTACGGCGAAGTGTTCAGCGCGCTGCAGACCGGCGTGATCGACGGCGCGGAAAACAACCCGCCCAGCATGTTCACCTCCAACCACTACACCACGGGCACCAAGTACTACGCCCAGACCAACCACCTGATCATTCCCGAACTGCTGGTGATGTCCAAGGTGGCATGGGACAAGCTGACGCCTGCCGACCAGGCCCTGGTCAAGAAGCTCGGCCGCGAAGCCCAGCTGGAGCAGCGTACCCTGTGGGACAAGAGCGTGGAAGAGTACTCGGGCAAGCTCAAGGCCGCCGGTGTGGAGTTCGTGTCTGTGGATCAGAAGCTGTTCTTTGACGCGACCGCACCGGTGCGTGCCAAATACGGCGCCAAGTTTGGCGACCTGATGACGCGCATCAACGCGGTCAAGTAAACCAGTTGCAGAAATTGCCGAGGGCCCCGCCAGCGGCGGCGCCCTCGGCAGCGCCCTTGCTGTAATCCGCTGTTTCCAGGCAAAGCCAACATGAAAAAACAAATCCTGCGCTACAACGACTGGTTGTACCTTGCGTGTATCTGGATCTCTGGCATGGCGGTCATCGTGATGTCGCTGATCATTCCCTGGGGCATCTTTACGCGCTACGTCCTGGGCACCGGCTCGCAGTGGCCCGAGCCCATCTCGATTCTCCTGATGGTGATCTTTACCTTCTTCGGCGCGGCAGCAGGCTACCGCGCCAATTCGCACATTGCCGTGGCCATGGTGACCGACCGCCTGCCTGCGGGCCTTCGCGGCGCAGTGGCCCGGCTGATGGATGTGCTGATGGCCGTCGTCGCCGTCTTCATGGCGTACTACGGCACCAAGCTCTGCATTCAAACCTGGGGCCAGAACATCGGTGAGATTCCCTGGATGCCGGTTGGCGCCACCTACCTTCCGGTGCCGCTCGGCGGCGCCATCACTTTCGTCTTCGTGCTTGAGCGGATCTTGCTGGGCGTCCAGTGCGACCGCGACGTGGTTACCTATGACCATGAAAAAGTTGAAGCAGGAGCACTCTGATGGACGCATTCATACTGCTTGGGTCGTTCATCGGCCTCATGATCATGGGCTTGCCGGTGGCCTATGCCCTGGGCCTCTCGGCGCTGATCGGCGCCTGGTGGATCGACATTCCGCTGGACGCGGTGATGATCGCCATCGCCAGCGGCGTCAACAAGTTCTCGCTGCTGGCCATCCCGTTCTTCGTGCTGGCGGGCGCCATCATGGCCGAGGGTGGCATGTCACGCCGGCTGGTGGCCTTTGCCAGCGTGCTGGTGGGCTTTGTGCGGGGCGGGCTGTCACTCGTGAACATCCTTGCCTCCACCTTCTTCGGCGCAATCTCCGGCTCGTCCATGGCCGACACGGCGTCGATTGGCTCGGTACTGATTCCCGAGATGGAAAAGAAAGGCTACCCGCGCGATTTCGCCACGGCCGTCACGGTCAGCGGCTCGGTGCAGGCCATCCTGATTCCGCCCAGCCACAACGCAGTGATCTACTCGCTGGCAGCCGGCGGCGGCGTGTCCATCGCGGCGCTGTTTCTGGCAGGTGTGCTGCCAGGCCTGCTGCTGGGCCTGACGCTCGCAGTGATGTGCCTGTTCATTGCCAAGAAGCGCAATTTTCCCAAGGGCCGCGTCATCCCGATGCGCGAGGCCATCAGGATCTGCATTGACGCACTCTGGGGCCTGATGACCATGGTCATCATCCTGGGCGGCATCCTGTCGGGCATCTTCACCGCGACCGAGTCGGCGGCGATTGCCGTGATCTGGGCCTTCTTCGTCACCATGTGCATCTACCGCGATTACAAGTGGCGCGATCTGCCCAAGCTGGTGCACCGCACGGTGAAGACGCTGTCGATCGTGATGATTTTGATCGGTTTTGCCGCTGCCTTCGGATACATCATGACGCTGATGCAGATCCCGCAGCAGATCACCAATGCGTTCACCAGCATCTCCACCGACAAGCTGGTGGTGCTGCTGATGATCAACGTCCTGCTGTTGATCCTGGGCACGCTGATGGACATGGCGCCGCTGATCCTGATCATGACGCCCATCCTCCTGCCTGTGGTGACAAATCTGGGCGTTGACCCTGTGCACTTCGGCATGATCATGATGGTCAACCTCGGCATGGGTCTGATCACGCCGCCCGTCGGGGGGGTGCTTTTTGTCGGGGCTGCGGTGGCCAAGCTTCCCATCGAGAAGGTGGTGCGGGCGCTGTACCCGTTCTTCGGCGCGCTGCTGTTCGTGCTGGCCATCGTGACCTACGTGCCCGCCGTGTCGCTGTGGCTGCCCAACCTGCTGCTCAAGTGACAGGGCACCACTGATGACCAAGATCGTTGCGGTGCGGGTCACGCCCATCGCCTTCCGTGACCCGCCGCTGCTGAACGCAGCGGGCATCCACGAACCCTGGGCGCTGCGCTCGATCATCGAGATTGAAACAGCCTCGGGCCTGGTGGGTATCAACGAGAGTTACGGCGATTTGCCGATGCTCGAGGCGCTGGCCAAGGCGGCGCCTGCGCTCACCGGCCTGTCGCCCTGGGCACTCAACGAGATGGAAACGCGTGTGGCTGCGCTTGTCGCCCCGCGCGCGGACACCGCATCGGAGTTTCTCGGGCAGCAGATTTCGCTTGCGCCGGGCACGCATGTGTCCAAGACCGTTGCCAAAGTGGTCAGCGCCTTTGAGGTTGCCATGCTCGACTTGCAGGGCCAGCTGGCCAATGCACCAGTGGTGGACCTGCTGGGCGGCGCGGCGCGCGACCGGGTGCCCTTCTCGGCCTACCTGTTCTACAAGTACGCACAGCACATCGACAAACCCGCTTCGTCAGGCTACCCGGCCGACCCGTGGGGCGAGGCCATCACGCCGGAGCAGCTCGTGGCGCAGGCGCGCCGGATGATCGGTGAGTACGGATTCAAAAGCATCAAGCTCAAGGCGGGCGCGCTGGCGCCTGAGGATGAGGCGGCAGGACTGCTGGCCCTGGCCAAAGCCTTTCCCGGCACGCCGCTGCGCATCGACCCCAACGCCAACTGGACTGTAGCGACGAGCCTGAAGATCGTCGAGCAGCTGCGTGGCGTACTCGAGTACTACGAGGACCCGGCCCCCGGCCTGGATGGCATGGCGGCCGTAGCGCGCGAGTGCGATGTGCCGCTGGCCACCAACATGGTTGTGACCGACTTTGCCGAGTTCCGCCGCAATGCCGACATGGGCTGCCCGGTGAAGATTGTGCTGAGCGACCACCATTACTGGGGTGGTTTGCGCGCCACGCAACAGCTGTCGCGGCTGTGCAGCACCTTCGGCCTGGGCCTGTCGATGCACAGCAATTCGCACCTGGGCATCAGCCTGGTGGCCATGACCCACCTGTGCGCCAGCGTGCCACTGCTGAACTATGCCTGCGACACCCACTACCCCTGGCAGGACGAAGAGGTTGTTGAAGGGGGTCGGCTGAAGTTTGAGGATGGCAGCCTGCGCGTGCCCACCGGCCCCGGCCTGGGCGTGACGCTGGACCGCACCGCACTGGCGCGGCTGCATGACAACTACCTGAACTGCGGCATCCGCAACCGCGACGACCTGGCGCAGATGCGCAAGTACGACTCGACGTTTACCGGCAAGCAACCCCGTTACTGACGATGAACACCTGGGTCTATATCTCCGCCGCCGATAGCCAGGAAGTCCTGGTGATGCGGCTGGACCGTGCCGCCGGCAGCCTCATCCCGGTGGGCCGTGTGCCTGTGGGCGGCGCGGCCATGCCGATGGTGGTAAGCAAGGACAGGAAATTCCTGTACGTGGCATTGCGCTCGCAGCCGTTCCGGGTGTTGACGCTCGCCTTTGACGGTTCCAGTGGCGGCCTGAAGAAGCTGGGTGAGTCCACGCTGGCCGACAGCATGTGCAACATCGACCTCGACCCTTCAGGCCGGTGGTTGTTTGCGGCATCCTACGGCGGCAACAAGATCACGGTCAACAATGTGGGTGACGATGGCGTCATCGGCCCGGTGCAGCAGCTCATCCGGACCTCGCCCAACGCCCATGCGATCCATGCCGACGCTTCGGGCAAGTATGTGTTCGCCACAAGCCTGGGCGGGGACAACCTCTCCAGCTGGAAGTTCGATGCGGCCACTGGCATGCTCAGCCCCAACGACCCGCCGCTGGTGAATGTCGCGCCCGCCAAGACAGGTCCGCGCCACTTCCTCTGGGACAAGGCGCAGAAGCATGCCTATCTGATCAACGAGCTGGACGGCGGCGTTGACGTGTTCGCCTATGACGAAGGCAAGGGCGCGATGAGCCACCTGCAGCGCAGCAGCGTCGTGCCACCGGGCTTCACCGGCAAGGTCTGGGCCGCCGATCTGCAGATCGCGCCAGACGGCAAGTACCTGTACGGTTCCGAGCGCACATCGAGCACGCTGACCACCTTCAGGGTGGACGCCGCCACCGGCAGGCTACAGGTGGTAGGCCAGACGCCGACCGAGAAAACCCCGCGCAGCTTTGCGGTGGACTCCACCGGCCGCTTCCTTGTTTCCACCGGACAGGACTCGCACGGTGTGTCGCTGCACACGATCGACGCTGCCACCGGCATGCCCGGCGCGGGCAAGAGCCAGCCGGCCGGCAAGAACCCGAACTGGGTCGAGATCGTCGACTTCTGAGCACAGGTGCCTGAATGACCACTGCCGACGCCCGCAAGCCGCTCTTCATCCGCATGCATGATGCGGACAACGTCGCCATCGTCGCGAACGATGGCGGCCTCGATGCGGGCGCCGTGTTTGGCAACGGCCTGGCGCTGGTGGACCGTGTGCCGCAAGGCCACAAGGTGGCGCTGGTGGACTTGCCCAGGGGCACGGCCGTCAGGCGCTACAACGTGACTATTGGCACCGCCAGCAAGGACATTCCGGCCGGCAGCTGGGTGCATGAGCGCCTGCTGGACATGCCGGCCGCGCGCGAGCTGGAAGGCCTGCCGATCGCCACCGTCAAGCCGCCGGTTCAGGCGCCGCTGGAGGGCTACACCTTTGAAGGCTTCCGCAATGCCGACGGCTCGGTGGGCACCCGCAACATCCTAGCGGTAACCACCACGGTGCAGTGCGTGGCCGGCGTGGTGGACTTCGCGGTGCAGCGCATCAAGGCGGAGCTGCTGCCGAAGTTCCCCAACGTGGACGATGTGGTGGGCCTGGAGCACACCTACGGCTGTGGCGTTGCCATTGACGCGCCGGATGCCATCATTCCCATCCGCACGCTGCGCAACATCAGCCTGAACCCGAACTTCGGCGGCGAAGTCATGGTGGTGAGCCTGGGCTGCGAGAAGCTGCAGCCCGAGCGCCTGCTGCCGCCGGGCAGCTTTGCCATCGTCGACGAAAGAAGTGTGGCAGACACCGGCACAAGCGCAGAGCCGCAGCTGGATGTGGTGTGCCTGCAGTCCGAGAACCACATCGGCTTCATGTCGATGATCGACTCCATCATGACTGCTGCGCAGCTGCACCTGGAGCGGCTGAATGCCCGCAGGCGCGAGACGGTGCCGGCCAGCGAGCTGGTGGTGGGCGTGCAGTGCGGCGGCAGTGATGCCTTCAGCGGCGTCACCGCCAACCCGGCCGTGGGCTTCTGCACCGACCTGCTGGTGCGCGCCGGCGCCAGCGTGATGTTCTCCGAGAACACCGAGGTGCGCGACGGCATCGACCAGCTGACCTCGCGCGCCAGCACGCCTGAAGTGGCCGAAGGCATCATCCGCGAGATGGCCTGGTACGACGCCTACCTGAAAAAGGGCCTGGTGGACCGCAGTGCCAACACGACGCCCGGCAACAAGAAGGGCGGCCTGTCGAACATTGTCGAGAAGGCCATGGGCTCCATCGTCAAGTCGGGCAGCGCACCCATCACCGGCGTGATCTCGCCCGGTGAAAAACTCAAGGCAAAAGGCCTGACGTATGCGGCCACACCCGCCAGCGACTTCATCTGCGGCACGCTGCAGCTGGCTGCCGGCATGAACCTGCATGTATTCACCACCGGTCGCGGCACGCCTTACGGCCTGGCGCAGGTGCCAGTGATCAAGGTGGCCACGCGGACCGACCTCGCGCGCCGCTGGCATGACCTGATGGACATCAACGCCGGCCGTATCGCCGATGGCGAGGCAACGATCGAGGACGTGGGCTGGGAGCTGTTCCACTTCATGCTCGATGTGGCCAGTGGTCGCAAGAAAACATTCGCCGAACAATGGAAGCTGCACAACACGCTGGTGCTGTTCAATCCCGCCCCTGTTACCTGACTTGATACCTGGTTCCTTGCCTGACTCACCCACTGATTCATCACCTGTTTTTTTGCTGTACCAAACCCAGAGGAGACATCACCATGCAACGCCGTACACTGATTCATACCGCCATCGCCGCAACCGCCGCCGGACTCGGCGCCATGCCTGCATTTGCGCAAGGCGCCTGGCCTTCGGGCAAGGCCATCACCTATGTCGTGCCTTTCCCGCCCGGTGGCAACACCGACACGCTGGCCCGGCTCATCTCGCAGCCGCTTTCCGCCGCACTGGGCACGCCCATCGTGATCGAAAACAAGGGCGGTGCCGGCGGCAGCGTGGGCTCGGCCATTGCGTCGCGCGCACCGGCTGACGGCTACACCATCCTGGGCGGAACCATCAGCTCGCACTCCATCAACGGCAGCCTCTACACCACGCCGATTGGCTATGACATGGTGAAGTCGTTCTCGCCGGTCGCCATGCTGGGTGTTGGCGCGCTGATCCTGACGGTGCCCGCCAACAGCCCGCTGCGCACGCTGGACGACGTGCTCAAGGCCAGCCGTGCGAAGAACGGCGGACTGTCCTCGGGCTCGCCCGGCATCGGCACCTCGCCGCACATGGCGCTGGAGCTGCTGGCAGACCAGTCGGGCGTCAAGTTCACGCACGCCCCCTACAAGGGCTCGGGCCCGGCGGTGCAGGACCTGATCGGCGGCCAGCTGGACATGATGTTCGACACCAGCCTGATCGTCGGCCCCCATATCCAGAGCGGCAAGCTGCGCCCGATCGCTGTGACTGGCAGTCAGCGCCTCTCGGGTTTCCCGAACGTACCCACCATTGCCGAGAGCGGCCAAAAGGGTTTCGACATGGTGTCGTGGCAGGCGATGTTCGTGCCCGCGAATACACCGCAGCCGGTCATCGACCGGCTGCATGCCGAGGTGATGAAGATCATCGCATCGCCCGACGTGCAGGCCAGGCTCAAGGGCTTCGGCATGGAGTCGTCCACCATGACGCCAGCGCAGCTGTCCGCCTACCAGAAGGTCGAGGTGGAGAAATGGGCCAAGGTCATCAAGGCCGCCAACATCAAGGCTGAATAACTTACCTGACCAGCCAGCTCTCTATTCCAGAGAAAAGCAGAAGACCTCTATGACACAAGCCAATGCCTATCAACCCTTCCCCAACAGCTTCAAGCGCGATTTACTCGCCGGCAAAACGCTGATCGGCTGCTGGTCGTCCCTGGCCAATGCCATCACCACCGAGGTGCTGGGCGTGGCCGGCTTCGACTGGGTGCTGCTCGACGGCGAGCATTCGCCCAACGATGTGGGCACCTTCATCCCGCAACTGATGGCGCTGAAGGACAGCCCGAGCGCACCCATCGTGCGCCCGACCAGCAACAACGCGGTGGAAATCAAGCGCCTGCTTGACGCGGGTTTCTACAACTTCCTGGTGCCCTTCATCGAAAGCGCCGATGAAGCCCGTGCCGCTGTGGCGGCCACGCGTTATCCACCGCAAGGCATACGCGGGGTGTCGGTCTCGCAGCGCAGCAACCGCTACGGCACCGTGCCGGATTACTTCAAAGGCATCAACGATCAGATTTGCGTCGGTGTGCAAATTGAGAGCCGTGCCGGTGTGGCGGCCTCGCGTGCGATTGCCGAGGTCGAAGGTGTGGATTGCGTGTTTGTCGGCCCATCGGATCTGGCCGCCGGTTTTGGTCATCTGGGCCATGCAGCTCACCCCGAGGTGCAAGAGGCGATTGCCAGCGTGTTTGCGAACGCCAAGGCCTGCGGCAAGCCCACTGGCATCCTCGCACCGGTGGAAGCCGACGCGCGACGTTATATGGAGATGGGCGCCACCTTTGTGGCGGTGGGCAGTGACTTGGGTGTGTTCCGTTCGGCCACGCAGGCGCTGCGCGACAAATATTGATTCCCCCCGAAGCGCGCTGGCGCGCGCCTCCCCCCACTGGGGGGCAATGCTGCGGCCCGGCGGAGCCGGTTCCACGCATTCCCGCTCTTTGTTATCGTGCCTTGCAGCAACAACTATTTAGGAGATCTACAAATGACAACACAAAAACTCGGCTTCATTGGCCTCGGGATTATGGGTGTGCCCATGGCTGGCCACCTGCTTAAGGCGGGCCACACGCTTTTCGTCAACACCCGCAGCAAGGTGCCGCAGGAACTTGCCGGCGCCACGGTTTGCAAGAGTGCCAAGGAAGTGGCCGAGAAGGCCGACATCATTTTCATGATGCTTCCGGATACGCCCGACGTGGCCAAGGTGCTGCTGGGTGAGGGTGGTGTGACTTCCGGCCTCGCCAAGGGCAAGACGGTGGTCGACATGAGCTCCATCTCACCGATGGACACCAAGGACTTCGCCAAGCAGGTCAACGCGCTGGGCTGCGATTACCTCGACGCGCCGGTGTCGGGTGGCGAGGTGGGCGCCAAGGCTGCCAGCCTGACCATCATGGTCGGTGGGCCTGATGCTGCGTTTGAACGCGTGAAGCCTCTCTTTGAGTTGATGGGCAAGAACATCACGCTGGTCGGTGGCAATGGCGACGGGCAGACCTGCAAGGTGGCCAACCAAATCATTGTGGCACTCAATATTGCGGCTGTCGGTGAGGCCCTGCTGTTCGCCAGCAAGGCCGGTGCCGACCCCGCCAAGGTGCGGCAGGCGCTGATGGGCGGTTTCGCGGCCTCGCGTATTCTAGAAGTGCATGGCGAGCGCATGATCAAGCGCACCTTCAACCCGGGCTTTCGCATCGGTCTGCACCAGAAGGATCTGAACCTGGCGCTCGCTGGCGCACGCTCCCTGGGTGTGGCACTGCCGCAGACGGCAGGTGCTGCGCAGCTGATGCAGGCCTGTGCCGCCAACGGCATGCAGGACCTGGACCACTCCGCGCTGGTGCGGGCACTGGAGCTGATGGCAGCGCACACGGTGGCTTGACGATTCCGTGAAGCCATTGGACCCCGCTCGCTTTCACGCCGAGCTGGACGGCAAGCGGGTGGCGCTGTTCACACTGCGCAATGCCAGCGGCATGTCGGTCGCGCTGACCAACTACGGGGCGCGGATTGTCCAGGTGCTGGTGCCCGACAGGCAGGGCGTGCCCGGCGATGTGGTGCTGGGCTATGACAGCCTCGATGGCTACCTCGGTGGCTCGCCGTCGATGGGCGCCTTCATCGGCCGCTACGCCGGGCGCATCGGCCATGCCAGTTTCACGCTGAACGGCCAGCTGCACCGGCTCACGGCCAACAACGGCGCGCACTGCCTGCACGGTGGCATCAAGGGCTCTCGTTTTCGGGTGTTCGACGCAGAGCAGACCAGCGAGCGCAGCGTGCGCATGTCGTATGTGTTCGCTGACGGTGAGGAGGGCTTTCCAGGTGCCCTGGGGTTGCAGCTCTACTACACCGTGACGGACGCCAACGAGCTGATGCTGGACCACGAGGCGGTGGCGCTCGACGAGCCCACGGTGGCCAGTTTCACCAGCCACGCGTTTTTCAACCTGAATGGCGAAACCAGCGGCAGCGCGTTGGACCACCGCGTGACGGTGATGGCCGACCGCTGTTTTGGCATGAGCCCTGAACTGGTGGCCACTGGCCATATCCTGCCAGTGCAGGGCACGGCCATGGATTTGCGTGTGCCCATGGAACTGACCAGCCGCATTCCGGCGCAATTGCCGGGCTACGACGACTGCTTTCTGATCCGTCGGCAGGCCGTTGACGAATGGGCCTTGTGCGCACGCGTCGAGGCCGAGCGCAGCGGGCGGACCATAGAGGTCTGGTCCACCGAGCCGACGCTGCAGTTTTACACCGGCATGGACGCTTCAGCACGCCTGCCGGGTGGGCCAGGCAAGGGCGGCCAGCCTTACTTTCAGCAGCAGGGCCTGTGCTTTGAAGCGCAGGGCTATCCCAACGCGCCCAATCTTCCCGGGTTCCCGTCAGCGGTCCATGAGCCAGACCGGCCTCGCCGAGGCAGAACGCGTTACCGGTTTGGAACTTGTTGACGTAGAAAAGAAAAAGCCAGCACCCTTTGACAGGTGCTGGCTGATTGGAGCGCTTCGGGCGCCGTCGGGACGCTGGTTTACAGCGTATCGATAAAGCTGCGCAGCTTGTCCGAGCGCGAAGGGTGCTTGAGCTTCCTCAACGCCTTGGCTTCGATCTGGCGAATGCGCTCGCGGGTCACGTCGAACTGCTTGCCGACTTCTTCCAGCGTATGGTCGGTGCTCATCTCGATACCGAAGCGCATGCGCAGCACCTTGGCTTCGCGCGGCGTCAGGCTGTCGAGGATGTCTTTCACCACATCGCGCAGGCCGGCCTGCATCGCTGCTTCCAGGGGCGCGGTGTTGGCGCTGTCCTCGATGAAGTCACCGAGGTGGCTGTCATCGTCGTCACCGATCGGCGTTTCCATCGAGATCGGCTCTTTGGCGATCTTCATGATCTTGCGGATCTTGTCTTCCGGAATCTCCATCTTCGCGGCCAGGATGCTGGCGTCCGGCTCGAAGCCAAACTCCTGCAGGTGCTGGCGCGACAGGCGGTTCATCTTGTTGATGGTCTCGATCATGTGCACCGGGATGCGGATGGTACGGGCCTGGTCAGCGATGGAGCGCGTGATCGCCTGGCGAATCCACCAGGTGGCGTAGGTCGAAAACTTGTAGCCGCGGCGGTATTCGAACTTGTCCACGGCTTTCATCAGACCGATGTTGCCTTCCTGGATCAGGTCGAGGAACTGCAGGCCACGGTTGGTGTACTTCTTTGCAATCGAGATCACCAGGCGCAGGTTGGCCTCAATCATCTCTTTCTTGGCGTCGCGCGAGTTGGACTCACCTTCGTTCATGCGCTTGTTGATGTCTTTCAGCTGGCCGAGCGGCACCACCACGCGCGCCTGCAGTTCGGCAAGCTTGGTCTGCAGTTCCTGGATGGGCGGAACGTTTCGCGCCATCACGGTGGACCACGGCTTGCCGGCGGCGACCTGCTTTTCCACCCACTTCAGGTTCAGCAGGTTGGGCGGGAAGTCCTTGACGAAAATCTCCTGCGGCATGCCGCACTTCTCGACGATGATGCGGCGCAGTTCGCGCTCCTTCTTGCGCACGTCCAGCACCTGGCCGCGCAGCAGGTCGCACAGCTTCTCGATGGTCTTGGCGGTAAAGCGCACCGTCATCAGCTCGTCGCTGAGTGCTTTTTGTGCCTTCACATACGCAGGGGTGCCGTAGCCTTCCTTGTCGTAGGTTTTGTGCACTTTCTCGAACAGCGCGGCGATGCGGTCAAAGCGCGTCAGGGCTTCCTTCTTGAGTTCTTCGAGCTTCTTGGTCAGCGCCTTGGAGCCGCCTTTGCCGTCGTCGTCGTCTTCCTCGTCGAACTCGTCGAAGTCTTCTTCGGCCACATAGTCGTCGGCCTCGTTCGGGTTCGAGAAGCCGTCCACCACGGTGGAGATGACGATCTTGCCTTCGCGGATTTCTTCGCCCAGGCGCATGATCTCTGCGATGGTGGCCGGGCTTTCCGAGATGGCTTCCATCATCTTCATCAGGCCGCCTTCGATCCGCTTGGCGATTTCAATCTCGCCTTCACGGGTCAGCAGCTCGACGGTACCCATCTCGCGCATGTACATGCGGACCGGGTCGGTGGTGCGGCCGAACTCGCTGTCCACGGTGGAGAGGGCGGCTTCGGCTTCTTCCTCAGCCTCTTCCTCGGTGGCCACGGTCGGGCCGGTGTTGTTCAGCAGCAGGGTTTCGGCGTCGGGTGCCTGTTCGTACACCGCCACGCCCATGTCGTTGAGCATGTTGACGACGACTTCCAGTGTCTCGGCATCGACCAGCTTGTCGGGGAGGTGATCGGAAATTTCGCCGTGCGTCAGGTAACCGCGCGTCTTGCCCAGCTTGATCAGGGTCTTCAGGCGCAGACGGCGTTTGAGCATGTCTTCTTCGGAGAGCACGGTCTCGTCGAGGCCGAACTCCTTCATCAAGGCGCGTTCTTTCGCCTTGCTGATCTTCATGCGCAGCGGCTTGACCTTCTCGGTCGTCTCAGCGACCGGCTCGCCGACCAGATCGTCTTCGATGTCGGACAGGTCCAGGTCTTCGCCCGACTTGACTTCGGCATTCTTGGGCTTGCGGCCGCGCTTGGCGCCAGTGCTGGCTGGCGCGCTGTCTGCGGCCGGGTTCTTGGGAGGGCGGCCCGGTTTCTTTTTCAGCGATTCATCGGCAGCAGCGACGGCAGGTTTGGCTGCGGACTTGGCAGCAGGCTTGATGGACTTCGATTCAGGACTGGACTTGGAGGGCACGGACGGGGCTTTCTTCGGGGAACTGGCGGTGGGGCTGGCTTTGGATGAGATGGCGGGCTTTCCGGGCTTTTCAACCTTGCTGCTCTTGGGGGCAGGTTTTGGTGCTGCCTTTAAGACCGCTTTCGCAGTGGGTTTGGTGGCAGGTTTTGAGGCAGCTTTCACAGGAGGCTTGCTGGCCACCTTCACCACTTTCGCTCCAGCCTTGGCAGCTGCTTTGGGCTGCGCGCCTTGGGGCTTCTTCGGCGGTGGGGTGGTCTTCTTGGTTTTGGCAACAGGCATGGAACCTCCAGTGAACGGAATGTTTTTGACGATCTATCGGCTACCAGTGAACAAAAAATACGCCGCAGGCCCGACCGCAGTCAGGCGCATTGGCAATCGCAACTTCAGGAACGGGAGAGTTGAAAAAGCGCACCACCCACGTGCCGGGGCACAAGGGAAGCAGGCGATTTCAGGCAAGCTGTTTGGGCGAACATTTGGTGTGCAGTCCTTGCGGAAATTCCGTGGAGGAGGTGGCCGACTCTTGTGCGAGTGCCCTGTGATTTCAGGGGTGGCCGGTACCGGAGGTGCTGCTGTCGCGCTTGCCAAGAGCTGGATTATACCCTGATGCCTCATTTTTAGGCAGAAAACAGGGCGGAAAAACAGGGCAAAAAGGGTGAGGAAGCGAGTTCAGACCTGCTTTAAGCCTTGCTTATGCCTTCTTGAGGTTCGCTTCGAGCAGCGCCTGATAGCGCTGCCGCGCCGCCGGGTCTGTAGTTACCAGCGGCACCAGCGAGTCCATCTCCCGCTGGCGTTCCAGTCGGACCAGCTGGTCGAGGATGGCGCGCACCTCGTCCCAGTGCAGCTCAATGCCCTCGGGAATCTGCGAAATCTGGGCGATGGCGTGTTTTTCATGCGGGTGGCCGCGCAAGCCCTCGCGCAGCGCCGCCCAGGGTTGGGGGCCGTGCTCGTGCAACTGACCTTCCAGCCAGACAAAAAGCGGGCCATGCGGCGCGGGCAGGCCGAGCAGCAGGTGATGCTCTTCGGTGCTCAGCTTGTCCCAGCTTTGCGCGTCGGTCAGCAGCAGGCGCAGCACGCGGTCTTCACGGCTGGCGGGCAGCATGCGGCCAGCCACGCGGCGTGGCGTACTGCTGCGCGCCGATATTGACGTGCCCCGGCTCCACCCCTCTGATGCGCCAGACGGCAAGTCGATGGGCGGGTAATCCGCTGCATAGGCGCCTGCGTAGGCTTCATCGGGCGGGTAGTCGCCGGGCGGCGGCATCTGGCCTGCGGGCTCGGTGCGCGCACTTGGGCTGTTGGCGCGGGAAGGGCTCGCCGGCTTGTTCTTGTAGTTGCTGCGATTGCCGGTGGCGGCAGGCTGCCAGATCTGCAGCAGCTCGCGGCTGTCGATCAGCACCCGGTCGGCAATCTCGGCCAGCAACTGGCGTTTCAGCGCGCCGTCGGGCAAGATGCTCCACAGCGGCCGGGCATTGCTGGCCATGTGGGCACGGCCTTCGGCGGTGTCGAGGTCGCAGCCTTCAGCGGCGGCGTCCAGCATGAAGCGGCTCAGTGGCACCGCCTTGCTCACGTAGTCGGCAAAGGCCTCCTTGCCGTGTTCGCGGATGTAGCTGTCGGGGTCGTGCTCGGAGGGCAGGAACAGGAACTTGACGGTGCGCACATCGGTGGCAAAGGGCAGGGCGGCGTCGAGCGCCTTGCGGGCAGCACGACGGCCCGCGCCATCGCCGTCAAAGCTGAACACCACCGAGTCTGTGAAGCGGAACAGCTTTTGCACATGATCAGCAGTGCAGGCCGTGCCGAGCGTGGCCACCGCGTTCGCAAAGCCGAGCTGGGCCAGCGCCACCACGTCCATGTAGCCTTCGGTGACCAGCGCGTAGCCGTGCTCGCGCAGCGCGGGCCGGGCCTCATACAGGCCGTAGAGTTCGCGCCCTTTGCTGAAGACCGGCGTTTCGGGTGAGTTGAGATACTTGGGCTTTTCATCGCCCAGCACGCGTCCGCCAAAGCCGATGCACTCGCCCTTCACGTTGCGGATGGGGAACATCACCCGGTCACGAAAGCGGTCGTAGCGCTTGGCTTCGCCTGCGGCGTTTTCCTCGCCAGCCTCACCGGTGATGACGAGGCCGCTTTCCACCAGCAAAGGGTCGTTGTAATCCGGGAACACGCTGGCGAGACTGCGCCAGCCTTCGGGCGCGTAGCCCAGGCCAAAGGTTTTGGCGATCTCGCCCGACAGGCCCCGGCCCTTGAAGTACTCGATGGCACGCGGCGAGCTGCGCAGGTGCTTGATGTAAGCGGCAGCGGCCTTTTCGAGCACGCTGGTCAGGGTGGCCTGCTGCTCGCGCATTTGCGCGGCGCGGGCGCGGTCCTGCGGTGAGACGTCGTCTTCCGGCACCTGCAGGCCATACTGCTGCGCCAAGTCTTTCACCGCTTCAATGAAGGTCATGCCCGAGTGGTCCATCAGGAAGCTGATGACATTGCCGTTCTTGCCACAGCCGAAGCAGTGATAGAACTGCTTGGAAGGGCTGACGCTGAACGATGGCGACTTCTCGCCATGAAAGGGGCACAGCCCCATGAAATTGGCGCCGCCTTTTTTCAGCTGCACCGATCGGCCCACGATGTCCACCACATCCGCGCGTGCGAGCAGCTCTTGGATGAAGGTTTGGGGGATCGCCATGATTAATTATCCCCCCACGCTCCGCCGCTGCGCGGGTCGCTGCCCCCCAAGGGGGCGCTCCGCCTGCGGCCCGGCAAAGCCGGTTCCGCGGCTCCTGCTGGTAAAGAGCCCTTTTCTGGTCTCATGCTATCTCCAGCGGGGTTGGGGTACGCCTCTGCGGGGGAGTCGCTAATCTCCCATCACGACGCCTTCGCGCCTTGGATCGGCTCCGCCGACGAGGCCGTTGGGTGTTTTCCGGATCACCTGCAGGCCGCTGGTCATGGGTTGCTCGCGCACCTCGGCACCTCGGGCGCGCAGGGCCTCGACGGTGGCGGGGGCGAAGCGGCGCTCTTCCAGCAGGCTGGGGCCACCCAGCGACCCGAAGTTGGGCAGGTCGATGGCCTGTTGCGGTGAGAGGTCCCAGTTCAGCATGCCGTAGAGCGACTTGGCGGTGTAGTGAATGATCAGCGCACCCCCCGGGCTGCCGCCCGTCAGCACCAGCTGGCCGGTGGCCTTGTCAAACACCAGCGTCGGCGACATGGACGAGCGGGGTCGCTTGCCGGGCTGCACTCGGTTGGCCACCGGTTTACCGTCAGCACCCGTGGGTGAAAAGCTGAAGTCGGTGAGCTCGTTGTTGAGCAGGAAGCCTCCGGGCTTGCCGGTGCCGCCGTCGGTCATCAGGCGCGCGCCGAACTGGTCTTCAATCGTCGTGGTCATGGCCACTGCGCGGCCATAGCCGTCGATCACGCTGATGTGGGAAGTGCCGTACTCCACCTGTTCCGGCATGGGTGCATAGGCAGTCTTCACTGGTCCGGGTACGCCGGGCTGCGCCGTCTTCATGCTGGGGCCATCCGGCTTAGTGAGTCTGGCGCGGCTGGCGAGGTAGTCGGGTGCCAGCAGGCTCTGCCAGCTGCCACCGGGCGGCGCCACGAAGTCCGGGTCTGCCACATACTGCGCCCGGTCAGCGAACGCGAGTCGCGCAGCCTCGGTGTACAGATGCAGCCAGTCGGCCGATGGCGTGGGTGCCACGGTGCCGGCCACACCGCCGAAGCCGGGGACCAGTCCGTGTGTGGAGGCGGGCGTGTGGCCGAGGATGCCTAGGATCTGCCCCACCGCGATGGCGCCGGAGCTGGGCGGCGGCATGCCGCAGATGCGGTAGCTCTGGCGGGCTGCGCTGTAATCGGTGCACAGCGGCTCGCGCTTGACGGGCTGGTATGCCGCCAGGTCGGCCATGGAGAGCCGGCCCGGGTTGCCGGGGTGGCTTTGCACCTTGTTGACGATGGCCTGCGCCACCGGGCCTTCCAGCAAGGCGCGCGAGCCCCGGGCAGCAATCTGGCGCAGCACGTCGGCCAGCGCCGGGTTGCGCAGCAGGGTGCCGGTACCCACCGGACGGCCATCGGGCTGGTAGAAGTAGGCGGCGGCGGTGGCATCCTTGTTCAGAAAGCGTTCAGTGGTGAGCAGGGCATTCAGGCGCGGGCTGACCCGAAAGCCCACTTCAGCCAGTTGAATGGCAGGGGCGAACAGTTGCGCCCATGGCAGGCGGCCGTGTTGCCGATGCGCCATCTCCAGCATGCGCACGGCGCCGGGTGTGCCGACCGAGCGGCCACCGACTACGGCCTCATGAAACGGCAGTGGTTTGCCGTCAGCGCCGAGAAGCAGGTTTTCATCGGCGGCGGCGGGCGCGGTTTCCCGGCCATCGAAGGCCTCTACCTTACCGCCACCGTCAGCGACACCGGCATGCAGCAGGAATGCGCCACCGCCGATACCGCTCGACTGCGGCTCGACCAGCGTGAGCACCATCTGAACGGCAATCGCGGCATCGACAGCGGAGCCGCCGGCGCGCAGGATCTGGTAGCCCGCCTCGGTGGCCAGCGGGTTGGCCGCAGCCACGGCGAACTTCTGCGTGGTCCAACCGGGCTTGGGCGTGAAGCCCGAAGCGCTTTCGGGTTGGCTGGGTGTGCCCTGGCGAAGGCCGGTCGAGGGGCTGGTGCATGCCGCCAGAAGCGACACCCCGAGGCAGGCGACGATGAATGATCGCCGTGGCGCTGGATTCACGCAACGCATCATGACGCCTTGCCGTCAGCGGTGCTGTCAGCGCGGTGCGAGCCGGATCGCGCCGTCGAGGCGGATCACTTCGCCGTTGAGCATGTCGTTTTCAAAGATGTGCTTCGCAAGGCGCGCGTAGTCCTGCGGTGTACCGAGGCGCGAGGGGAAGGGCACGCCTGCAGCCAGCGAGTCCTGCACTTCCTGCGGCATGCCAAACAGCATGGGCGTGCCGAAGATGCCGGGCGCAATCGTCATGTTGCGGATGCCGTTGCGGGCCAGGTCGCGCGCGATCGGCAGCGTCATGCCAACAATGCCGCCCTTGGAGGCACTGTAGGCCGCCTGACCAATCTGGCCGTCATAGGCGGCGACCGAGGCGGTCGAGATCAGCACGCCGCGCTCGCCGGTGGCTTCAGGCTCGTTCTTGCACATCGCATCGGCGGCGAGGCGGATCATGTTGAAGCTGCCCACCAGATTGACGGTGATGGTCTTGCTGAACAGGGCCAGACCGTGTGCGCCGTTCTTGCCCACCGTCTTCTCGGCGGGCGCAATACCGGCGCAGTTGACGAGACCCATCAGCTTGCCCATGGACACAGCTTTTGCCACCACGGCCTGGCCTTCGGCTTCCTGGCTGACGTCGCACTTCACGAAGGCGGCCTTGTCAGCGCCCAGTTCCTTGGCGATGGCTTCGCCCTTGTCGGTCTGCATGTCGGCAATGACGACCTTGCCGCCGTTGGCGACCAGCATGCGCGCCGTGCCTTCGCCCAGACCGGATGCGCCGCCTGTCACGATGAAAACTTTGCCTGCGATGTCCATGGTGTGTCCCGGAAAAATGGAAATGAAAGGGGAAACGCCGCCGTCACCTGCGGGGCGCCCGTTGCAAACAGTGCAAGTGGCGGCCTGGAAGTGACGTTAACGTAAACGTAAGGTGGCATTATGGCCGAAGGTGCTGTGGTCACCAGCGGTGCGGCGGCTGAAAGGCAGAATACGCCTCTTTGCATTTCACAGGGCAGGTTGCTTTTGCTTTCCAGATTGTTTTTCAGACTGTTGCCTTGCCGCGTGGCGGTTGTGCTTGCGCTGGCCACGCTGCTGGCTGCCTGCGGCTCTGCGCCTCCCCTTCAGCCCGACAAGCCTGCCGAGCCGGTGGTGGCTGAGCCCACCAGAAAGCCAGTCAAGCTGGGCCTGGCCTTGGGCGGCGGCGCTGCCCGTGGGTTTGCGCATGTCGGGGTGATTGCCGTGCTCGAAGAGGCCGGGCTTAAGCCGCAGCTGGTGGTGGGCACCTCGGCGGGTAGCTTGGTCGCCGCCCTCTACGCCAGCGGCAGAACCAGTGCCCAGCTGCAGCAGGTGGCGCTGAACATGGATGAGGTGGCCATCACCGACTGGACGCTGCCGATTTTCAGCCGGGGCATGTTTCGCGGCGAGGCCCTGGGCCGCCATGTGAATGAACTGGTGGCCGGGCGACTGATCGAGAACATGGCGATACCCTTGGGCATCGTGGCCACTGATCTGGGTTCTGGCGAGCCGGTGCTGTTCCAGCGCGGCGACACCGGCACCGCGGTGCGGGCGTCGAGTGCCGTGCCGGCGGTGTTTGTGCCGGTCCAGATCAACGGTCGTGAGTATGTGGATGGCGGCCTGGTGTCACCGGTGCCGGCCCGCTTTGCGCGCCAGATGGGAGCGGATGTGGTGGTGGCGGTGGATATTTCCAGCGCACCCGAGGGCAACCCGGCAGGCGACACCCTGCAAATCCTGCTCCAGACCTTTGCCATCATGGGCAAGAGCCTGAACCGCTACGAGCTGCGCGATGCCGACGTGGTGGTGCGGCCGTCACTGGCAGGGCTGAAGAGTGCGGATTTCTCGGCCCGTCAGCGTGCCATCGATGCCGGTCGTGCAGCCATGCTGGCAGCGTTGCCTGCACTCAGGGAGCGGCTGGCCGCTGCTGCCGTCTCGCGCTGAACACCAGACGGATTTCAGGGCAAAAAAAAGCCCGGTCGCGAGACCGGGCTAATTGGATCTGTGAAAGTGGCTTTCAGCGAAGATCCAAGGAGACAAGGGGTCGGAAGTGATGCAACGAATTGCAGCCCTTCCAGATCAGGCTCCTGAGCATTCCGGCGCTGGGCACCGGAAACTCAAAACAATCAATTAACGCTCAAATTAGCGTTTTTTTGCAGCGGTCTTCGTGGCGTTCACAGCGGTCGTAGCCACGGTGTTGAAGTTGGCTTCAGCCATGTCGGTGGCTTGCTTGACAGCCTTTTGCATGGATTCGAACGCGTTGTTGGCAGCAGCCACGGCGCTCTTCATCACAGCCACGGCGGTCTCGGAGCCGGCAGGTGCGTTCTTGGCAGCGTTGTCGACCAGGCCGACGAATTTCTTCTGGGCTTCAGCGGTCTGGCTTTCGAAGGTCTTGCCGATGTCGGCGCCAGCTGCGGAAGCGATGTCATACAGGTGACGGCTGTAGGCAGCGGTCTTCTCAGCCAGGGGCTGGACCATGCCGGCTTGCAGAGCCAGCAGTTCCTGTGCGTCTTTCACGCCCATCACGGCTTGTGCGTGGTTGGCGGTTTCAGCCAGGGCAGCCTTGGTGGCTTGCACGTTCAGTTCGACCAGTTTCTCAACGCCTTCAAAGGCTTTGTGGGTCAGACCAAACAGGGTTTCGATGTTGGCTTTGTGGGAGGCCATGATTTGTTCAGCGGTCAGCATAGTGTGTATCTCCGATAAGTGAATGAAGGTCAATTAGTTGCTTTGCGCTGAATTGCTGCACTGCAACATGATTCGAATTATAGGGATAACCCGGGTCAATGCAAGCGATTTTTGTTGCGCTGCAGCATTTTAGGTAACAAGGCCTAAATCCCGGGTCGGGGCTGAGGTTCACCAGAGTGAAGGAGTCGGGATTTACACCCCTCGGCAGCCGCCGGTTTGTGGGTCTCTGCAGGGCTGTTTGGCTCGATTCGCTACACAATCGAACAACTTTCCTGCCTTTCCGGATGCCTTTCGGGGGGGCCTCTTCAGCCGATTTCTCCGTCCCTATTCCCCTGTGCAAGCCTTTTACGCCGACCACTTTGTATTGCCCCTGCCCGAGGGTCACCGCTTTCCGATGGCCAAGTACCGCCTGCTGCGCGACCGGCTGGCTCAGGAACTGCCGGCAGTGCGACTGGCGCAGGCGCCCGCTGCCAGCGACGGAGAGCTCGCGCTGGCCCACGCGCCGGACTACATCAGTGCCATCGCACACGGCAGCCTGCCGGCACCGGCGCAGCGCGAGATCGGTTTCCCGTGGAGCCCCGCCATGGCCGAGCGGGCCCGGCGCTCGGTCGGCGCCACCGTGGCCGCCTCCCGTGTGGCGCTGGCGCCATCGGCTGGCGGCCTTTCAGGCAAGGGGTCGCCTGCAAGTGAAGGCGTGGCGGCCAATCTGGCCGGTGGCACCCACCATGCCTACGCCAGCAAAGGCGGGGGGTTTTGCGTCTTCAACGATGTGGCTGTCGCCGCCCGGCTCATGCAGGCTGAGTGGGCGAGGGCGCATGGCCCGACGCGTAAGCCGCTGCAGGTGGCGGTGATTGATCTCGACGTGCATCAGGGTAATGGCACGGCCAGCATTTTTGCGCGCGACCCGAGTGTGTTCACGCTGTCGCTGCATGGCCAGAAGAACTTTCCTTTCCGCAAGGAGGCCAGTGACCTCGACGTCGAATTGCCCGACGGCTGCGCTGACGCGCCGTATCTGCAGGCGCTGGAGCATGCCCTCGACGAGCTGGACCGCCGCTTTGAACCCGGGCTGGTGTTCTTTCTCGCCGGGGCCGACCCGTTCGAGGGCGACCGCCTTGGGCGCCTCGCCCTCAGCTTTGACGGCCTGGAGGCGCGCGACCGCCGGGTGTTCGACTGGGCCTGGCAGCGGCGCATTCCGCTGGCGTTTTCGATGGCTGGCGGTTATGGCGTGCAGATCGACCAGACAGTGCAGGTTCAGATGAACACCTACCGGGTGGCGTTGGAGTACTGGGCCAAATGGAATGCCCTCACTGGCAAAATGCCGGTGCATGAGTTCTGAATCCACAACGCCGCGTCCGCAGCCCGAACCGCGTAGCGCCTACAAAGCCTTTCGCTCCATCAGCACCCGCTGGTCCGACAACGACGTGTACGGCCATGTGAACAACGTGGTGTACTACGGCTGGTTCGACACCGCCGTCAACGGCTTCCTGATTGAGCAGGGCGCCATCGACATTCACACCGGTGCGGTGATCGGCTTTGTGGTTGAAACCGGCTGCAACTACTTTGCACCTCTGGCTTTTCCGGAGCCGGTGGTGGCTGGCATTCGCGTGGCCCATGTGGGGCAGTCGAGCGTGCGCTACGAGGTGGGTTTGTTTCCCGCCGATGAGCGTCGGCCGTGTGCGGCCAGGGGTCATTTTGTTCATGTGTATGTGGACCGCGCCACACAGCGGCCGGTGCCGCTTCCGCCTGAATTGCTTCGTGTTCTGGAGACTTTGCGATGAATGCTGTTGTTTCTTCCGCCCCGGCGCCATCGGTTGCCGAGGCCCGTAACCCCGTCGAGGAAGCCATCCTCAGCCGCCAGTCGATGCGCGCCTTTCTGCCCAAGCCGGTGCCGCGCGAAACGATTGCCCATCTGCTGGATCTCGCCTCGCGTGCGCCTTCGGGGACCAACACCCAGCCCTGGAAAATCTACGTGCTGCAAGGTACGAGCCGCGATGCGCTGGTGGATAAGGTGTGCGCCGCCCATGATGCGATCCGTGACAACCCGGCGCTGGCGGCCAGCTATCAGGAGCCTTACGACTACTACCCCGAAAAGTGGGTCTCGCCCTACATTGACCGCCGCCGCGAAAACGGCTGGGGCCTCTATGGGCTGCTTGGCATCACCAAGGGCGACAAGGACAAGATGCACCTGCAGCAGCAGCGCAATTTCCGTTTCTTCGACGCGCCGGTGGGGCTGATGTTCACGCTGGACCGCGTGATGGGCCGGGGCTCGCTGGTGGATTACGGCATGTTCATGCAGACGCTGATGCTGGCCGCACGCAGCCACGGCTTGCACACCTGCCCGCAAGCTGCCTGGAATGCGTTTTCCAGCATCATCCTGCCGCATGTCGGCGCCGGCGAGCGTGAGATGCTGGTCTGCGGCATGTCGCTCGGGTATGCCGACGAGGGAGCACTGGTCAACACCTTCCGCACCCCGCGGGTGCCGGCTACCACGTTGACCACTTGGTTGGACTAGATGAGCCCGACGTTGGGTGACCGCGATGAACCGCGCCTGATGGACTTCAATCAGTGACTTTCTCTGTGGTCCAACTATTGGGCGGGTTGTCGTATGCGACCACGCTGTTCCTGATGGCGGCGGGGTTGACGCTGATTTTTGGCGTCACCCGCATCGTCAACTTTGCCCACGGCAGCTTCTTCATGCTGGGGGCGCTGTTCACCGCGCACTGGGTGACGCACTGGTTCCCGGCTTGGGGCGAGAGCGCGCCGCTCTATCTGCTGGCGATGCTGCTGGGTGCGGCTTGCGCAGCGGTGGCGGGTGCGGTGGCCGAGTTCCTGCTGCTGCGCCGCATGACGGGCGCCCCCGAGCTGTATCAGCTGGTCGCCACCTTTGGGCTGACTCTCGCCATGCACGATGCGATGCAATGGGGCTTTGGTCCGGAAGAAGTGTTCGCGCCGCGCTTTCCGGGTTTGAAAGGATCGGTCCAGATCGGGGAGGAGTTCTTCCCGGTGTACCAGCTGGTGATGATTGCGCTGGGCCCGCTGGTGTGGGGCGGGCTGCATCTGCTGCTGCGGCATTCGCGCTTTGGCCAGCACCTGCGCGCCGCCACGCAGGATCGCGGCATGCTGGCCGCGCTGGGCGTGAACCCCAAGCCGCTGATGCTGGGCGCGGTGGTGCTGGGCTGCGCGCTGGCCGGGCTGGGTGGGGCGCTGCAGTTGCCGCGCGAGCCGGCCCATCTGCAGATGGACACCAACATCATCGTTGAGACCTTTGTGGTGGTGGTGATGGGCGGCCTTGGCAGCATCGGCGGGGCGTTTGTGGCGGCCTTGCTGATCGGGCTGGTGCATGCCTTCGGCATCAGTCTGTTTCCGCAGGGCACGCTGGTGGTGGTGTTCCTCACGATGGCGGTGGTGCTGGTGTTCCGGCCGCAAGGCCTGGCCGGGTCTTTGGCTGCGTCGCACGCGGGTGATGCGGCGGTGCGCGAACCAGCGCTGAAGTTTCAGGGCCTGGCGGCGGGCCCCTGGTGGCTGGCTGCCGGTGGTTTGGTTCTTGTCGCGCTGGCTGCGTTGGCCTGGTGGGGCGGCCCCTACTGGCAGGCGATGGCGGCCGACGCCCTGATCCTGATGATCTTCGGCATCAGCCTGCAGGCCATGATGGCCCTGGGCGGGCTGGTGAGTTTTGGCCACGCGGCTTTTTTTGCTCTCGGGGCCTACGGTGCGGCGTTGTCTCACACGGCGTGGGGTGCGTCGCTGCCGGTGGCATTGGCTACCGGGTGCCTCGCCGCGCTCGCGGTGGCGGCCGTCTTCGGCGCGGCAGTGATCCGCAGCAGCGGCGTGTATCTGGCCATGCTGTCGCTGGCCCTCGCGCAGGTGATCTGGGCGGGTGCCACGCAGTGGGTGGCGTTGACCGGCGGCGACAACGGCATGATTGGCCTGACGCTGGTTTCAGAGGACGGGCGGCCGCTGTTTTATCCGCTGCTGGTGGGAATCGCGCTGGTGGCTGTGCTGGGCCTTCGCGTGCTCGGGCGCTCGGTGATGGGCGCGGCCTTGCAGGCACTGCGGGATGCGCCCGGCCGCGCCGCTGCCTCTGGTTTGCCGGTAGCCGGGCTCAAGTACCGCATCTTTGTGGAGAGCGCTGTGCTGGCTGGCCTGGCGGGCGGCCTGCTGGCGGCGCACAAGGGGGCCGTGTTCCCGTCGGTCGCGGCGGTATCGACCTCGGTCGATGCGTTGCTGGTGGTGCTGCTCGGCGGTGTACACCAGCTCTGGGGTGCGGTAGCCGGCAGCGTGGTGCTGAGCTATGTGGGCGCCGAACTGGGCCGCGAGGTGACGTACTGGCGCGGGCTGCTGGGTGTGTTCATCATGCTGATCATGGTGGCGTCGCCCTCCGGACTGCTGGGCGTGGTGACGCGCCTGCAGGGCCGGCTGCTGGCAGCCAGCGGGCGGAGGGCGGCCTGATGCTGCAGGTCCGGCAGCTGGTCAAGCACTTTGGTGGGGTGCATGCGGTTGATGGCGTGAGCTTCGAGGTTCAGCCCGGTGACTGCGTGGCGCTGATCGGCCCCAATGGTGCCGGCAAGTCCACCACGTTTGCATGCATCGCCGGGCAATATCCGGCCACCTCGGGTCAGGTGCTGTGGAAGGGCCAGGCCCTGGACCGGCTGACGCCTGCGCAGCGTCTGCGGCAAGGGGTGGGGCGCACGTTTCAGGTGGCGCAGGTGTTCGAGGCCTTGACTGCGCTGCAGAACGTGCAACTGGCCATGGAGGCGGCTGATGGCGCCGGCGGAACCAGTGCACGGGGGGCGCGCTCCACGCTGGGGCTCTCGGCCAGCTTTCGTCGCCTTGGCAGCCGCTCGGCCGACGCCGCAATGGCCCTCTTGACGCAAACAGGCCTGCAGGCACAGGCCGGTGTGGATGCGCTCAATCTGCCGTATGGCGCCAAGAAACGGCTGGAGCTGGCCATGGCGCTGGCGGCGCGGCCGCAGTTACTGCTGCTCGACGAGCCCGCAGCGGGCCTGGCCGAAGAAGAACGTGCCCGCCTGATGGCGCTGGTCAAACAGGTGGCGGCGCAGGGCATGGCGGTGCTGTACACCGAGCACAACATGGACGCGGTGGCCGGCATGGCCGACCGGGTGCTGGTGCTGATTGAAGGCCGGCTCGTTGCCGAAGGCCCGTTCGAGGTGGTGGCCCGCGACCCGGTGGTGCGGGCGCGCTACCTTGGCGAATCGTCGGGCGCCGTGATTCAGCCCGCTGCAGGGGTTTCAGATGCTTGAAGTCGAGCACCTCGATGCGTTTTACGGTCCGGCGCAGGCGCTGTTTGGCGTCTCGCTGAACGTACAGCCCGGGGAAATGGTGGTGCTGCAGGGACTCAATGGCGCGGGCAAGTCCACGCTGCTCAAGAGCCTGATGGGCCTGGAAGTGCAGACCCGCGGCACCATCCGTTACCAACCATCTGGCGATTCAAGCTCGGCCGGGCTGACCATTCAGGGCTGGGAGACCCACCGCAGGGCGCAGGCCGGGCTGGGCTATGTGGCCGAGGACCGGCGGCTTTTCACCGGCCTCTCGGTGCGTGAGAACCTGCGCATTGCGGCTCGCGGACCAGCGCCGGCCGTGGCGGCGCTGGAGGCACAGGCGCTGGACCTGTTCCCGGCGCTCAAGTCCATGCTGGCGCGTCCAGCGGCCCACATGAGTGGCGGTGAGCAGCAGATGCTGGCGATTGCCCGCACGCTGATGACCGGGCCGCGCATCCTGCTGCTGGACGAACCCTGCGAGGGCATCGCCCCGGTGCTGGTTGAATCGATCCGCGACGCCCTGCTGGCGCTCAAGGCCCAGGGCATGGCGCTGCTGGTGGCAGAGCAAAACCAGCTGCTGGCCTCCCGGGCCGACCGCCTGCTGCACCTGGTTGCGGGTAAAGTCAGGGGTTCGTGAAAGCGACCGGCGCAGCGGGTTAAACCCTCAACATGCGACAGATGCGCATCAACCTTCCATTTTCCGTTTGAGCTCCAGAAAGAGACACCCATGACCATCACCACCACACCCTCCGGCCTGCAATACGAAGACACCGTGCTTGGCTCGGGTGCCATCGCGAAAGCGGGCCAGAACGTCAAGGTCCACTACACCGGCTGGCTCTACAACGGCGGCGTGCAAGGCGCCAAGTTTGACTCCAGCAAGGACCGTGGCCAACCGTTCCAGTTCTCGCTGGGCGCCGGCCAGGTGATTCGTGGCTGGGATGAGGGCGTACAGGGCATGTCGGTCGGCGGAACCCGCCGCCTGATCATTCCGGCAGAACTGGGCTACGGCGCTCGCGGTGCTGGCGGCGTGATTCCCCCGAACGCCACCTTGCTGTTCGAAGTGGACTTCCTCGGCACCTGAGATGCAGGCATCTGTGGCATGGATCTTCAGGCCGCAGCAGACCAGTGAATGCCCGAAAGGGCGCCGGGCGACTTCATGATCATCACCAGCCTTCTCGATACCGACCTGTACAAGTTCACCATGATGCAGGTGGTGCTGCACCAGTTTCCGGGTGCAGAGGTCGAATACCGCTTCAAGTGCCGCAATGCGGGCGCCCCCGGCATGGGCGACCTTGCGCCGTACGCGAATGAAATCCGCGAAGAGATTCGCCACCTGTGTAGTTTGCGCTTTCAGGATGCCGAACTGGCTTATCTGAAAGCGATGCGCTTCATCAAGAGCGATTTCGTCGATTTTCTGGGCATCTTCCGGCTCAACGAAAAGTACGTGAGTGTGTCGGCCCTGCCATCCGGCGAGATTGAGGTGTCCATCAAGGGCCCGTGGCTGCACACCATCCTGTTCGAGATTCCGGTGTTGGCCATCATCAACGAGGTGTACTTCCGCAACACGCAGAAGCAGCCCGACCTGGATGAGGGCCGCAAGCGCCTGTCGACCAAGATTCTGGAGCTGCAGGAGGGTGGCCTCGGCGAGCTCAAGATCGCCGACTACGGCACCCGCCGGCGCTTCGGCAAGGAGTGGCACGAAGAGGTGCTGCGCACGCTGGTGTCGCGCTTGGGCACCGGGGCGTCTGGCCAGCTGGCGGGCACCAGCAATGTGCTGTTTGCGATGAAGCTGGGCCTCACGCCGCTGGGCACCATGGCGCATGAATACCTGCAGGCCTGCCAGGCGCTGGGCCCGCGCTTGCGCGACAGCCAGGTGTTTGGCTTCGAATCTTGGGCGAAGGAGTACCGGGGAGACCTCGGCATTGCGTTGTCAGACGTCTATGGCATGAGCGCTTTCCTGCGCGACTTCGACATGTATTTCTGCAAGCTGTTTGACGGTGCGCGCCATGACAGTGGCGACCCGTTCCAGTGGGGCGAGCGCATGATCGAGCATTACGTCAAGAACCGGGTCGACCCAAAAACCAAGACGCTGATCTTCAGCGACGGCCTGACGGTGCCGCGCACCATCGAGCTGTATCAACAGTTCCGTGGGCGCTGCCAGTTGGCCTTCGGTATCGGCACCAATTTGACCAACGACATGGGTTACGAGCCGCTACAGATCGTCATCAAGATGATCCGCTGCAACGGCCAGCCGGTGGCCAAGCTGTCGGATACACCGTCGAAGAACATGTGCGACGACGAAAAATACCTGGCCTATCTGCGCCAAGTGTTCGAGATTGTTTGACAGGGCGGTCAGCGGGCTGCAGCTGGCCTGAAAAAAGATACACAACCTTTTGGAGATGTGATGACTGAGTGGAAATCAGGGAGTGCACGCCGTGCGATGCGTGCCGTGGGTGCGGTGTCGATGGTGGGCCTGATGGCCTTTCTGCCGGGCGTAGCCGCCGCAGCAGAGATCAACGGCGCGCAGCTGTCGCCGATGTGGGGCATTCCGTTTGCGGGCATCCTGCTGTCCATCGCGCTGCTGCCTTTGTGGGTGCCCTCGTTCTGGCACCACCACTTCGGCAAGGTGTCGGCGGCCTGGGCACTGGCATTTTTGCTGCCGTTTGCGGTGGTGTTCGGGCCGGCACTGGCCGGTACCAGTCTGGTCCATGCGGCGGTGGCTGAATACATTCCGTTCATTGTGCTGCTCACAGCCCTGTACACGGTATCGGGCGGCATTTTCATCCGCGGTAACCTGCATGGCAGTCCGGCCCTGAACACCGGCATTCTGGCCATCGGTACCGTTCTGGCCAGTTTCATGGGTACCACCGGTGCATCCATGCTGATGATCCGCCCGCTGATTCGCGCCAACGACAACCGGGCCCACAAGGCCCATGTGGTGGTCTTCTTCATTTTTCTGGTATCCAACGCCGGGGGTTCACTCACGCCGCTGGGTGATCCGCCGCTGTTCCTCGGCTTCCTCAAGGGCGTGGACTTTTTCTGGACGGTGCGTCACATCTTCCCGGAAACCCTGTTCCTCGTCGGCAGCCTGCTGGTGATCTTTTATCTGCTGGACAGCTGGTACTACCGCCGCGAAGGGGTGCTGCCCGTGGACCCGACGCCCGACACCCGGCGCTTTGGCTTCGACGGCATCGCCAACTTCTGGCTGCTCGGTGCCGTGGTGGGGTTGGTGCTGATGAGCGGCATCTGGAAGTCCCCAGTCGTGTTCGATGTATTCGGCACCGAAGTCGGCTTGCCCGGCCTGATGCGCGATCTGGGACTGATCGCGGTGACCTTCATCTCGCTGAGCATCACGCCGGCCAAAGTGCACGCGGAAAACCAGTTCTCCTGGGGCCCGATGCAGGAGGTGGCCAAGCTGTTCGCCGGCATTTTCCTCACCATCATTCCGGTCATTGCAATGCTGAAGGCGGGCGTGGCAGGGCCTTTCGGCGCCATCGTCGCGGCTGTCACGCGCCCAGACGGGCAACCCGATCCTGCGATGTATTTCTGGGCAACCGGCTTACTCAGTTCCTTCCTCGACAACGCACCCACCTATCTGGTGTTCTTCAACACGGCGGGTGGTAACCCGCAGGCGCTGATGACCACCCTGGCACCCACCTTGGCGGCCATCTCTGCCGGCGCTGTGTTCATGGGTGCCAACTCTTACATCGGCAACGCACCCAACCTGATGGTGAAGGCCGTGGCAGAAGAGCGTGGCGTGAAGATGCCCAGCTTTTTCGGCTACATGGCCTGGTCTGTTGGCGTGCTGGTTCCGCTTTTCGTCATCATGACCTTCATCTGGTTTCGTTGACTGACGCCATGACAGGGACTTCCCCCACCACAATAATAAAACCACGAGACAAACGAAAGGTATTCCATGAGCAAGCCGAAAATTCTTGTTGCACGCGCTGTATTTCCTGAGGCGCTGGAGCGACTGGCCCAACACTTTGAGGTGGAGAGCAACCAGGCCGACGAGGTTTTCACCAAAGAGCAGCTGATCGCGCGCCTGAAGGACAAGCAGGGCGCCTTCACCACTGGCAGCGACCGCATCGATGCCGAGGTGCTGGCCGCGTGCCCGGAGCTGAAGATCTGCGCCAACATGGCGGTCGGCTATAACAACTTTGACATCGATGCCATGACCGCTGCCGGTGTGGTGGCGACCAATGCACCCGACGTGCTGACTGAGACCACGGCCGATTTCGGCTTTGCCCTGATGATGGCTACCGCACGGCGGGTGACCGAGAGCGAGCATTACCTGCGCGCTGGTCTCTGGAAGAAGTGGAGCTTTGACATGTTCGCCGGCTCCGACATCCACGGGGCCACGCTCGGCATTCTGGGCATGGGCCGTATCGGTCAGGGCATCGCCAAACGCGGCGCGCACGGCTTCGGGATGAAGGTGATTTATCACAATCGTTCACGGCTGGACGCAGCCACCGAGGCGGCATGCAAAGCCACGCTGGTGAGCAAGGAAGAGCTGCTCAAGACCGCAGACCACCTGGTGCTGGTGCTGCCGTATTCGCCTGCTGCCCATCACACGATTGGCGCAGCCGAACTGGCCCTGATGAAACCAACGGCCACACTGGTCAACATCGCGCGTGGCGGCATCGTGGACGATGCGGCACTGGCAGTCGCGTTGAAAGAGAGGCGCATTGCCGCCGCCGGGCTGGATGTGTTCGAGGGCGAGCCCTCGGTGCATCCCGATCTGCTGACCGTGCCCAACGTGGTGCTGACGCCGCACATTGCAAGCGCCACCATTCCGACCCGCATGGCCATGGCCAACCTGGCAGCCGACAACCTGATCGCCTTTTTCACTGGAAAGGCGCCGCTCACGCCGCTGAATCCGGCCGTACTGGCCCGCGCCTGAGCGGAGTCCGGACACCGCGATGGAACTCTGGCTGATTCTTGGCTTGCTGGTCGTCAACCTCGTGTTGATGGCCTTGCTGCTGTTGCGCAAGCCGGCAGGAGACAGCAGCGAGAAAGTATTGGCCGGCATCATGGCTGGCGACGACAAGCTCGAACGCGAGTTGCGCCGCGAGATCACCGAGAGTGCACGCAGCAGCCGACAGGAACTGGCTACTACCTTTGCGACATTCCAGCAGACACTGGTGCAACAGAGCGCCGAGGCGATTCGCACGCAGAACGCGCAGATTGATGCTTTTGCCCAGCAGCTCACCCTGCTGCAGAAAACACTGTCTGACACGCTGACCACGCAGCTGCAGTCGGTCAGCGAATCCAATGCGCGGCGCATGGGCGAGGTGCGCGACACGCTGGAAAAGCAGCTCGCGCAATTGCAGCTCACCAACTCCGCCAAGCTCGACGAGATGCGCAAGACGGTGGACGAAAAACTGCAGACCACGCTGGAGACGCGGCTGGGCGAAAGCTTCAAGCAAGTGGCCGACCGGCTGGAGCAGGTCCACAAGGGGCTGGGCGAGATGCAGACGCTGGCGCAGGGGGTGGGTGACCTCAAGCACCTGCTCACCAACGTCAAGACGCGCGGCATCTTTGGCGAGGCGCAGCTGTCGGCCCTTCTGGAGCAGGTGTTCACGGTGGACCAGTACGCCGCGCAAGTCATCACCCGGCGCGGCGGCAAGAACCCCGTGGACTTTGCGATCAAGCTGCCGGGACGTTCCGATTCCGGCGAACCCCTGTGGCTTCCGATTGATGCGAAGTTTCCCAACGAAGACTATGAGCGCCTGCTCGATGCCCAGCAGCGCGCCGACGTGCTGGGTGCCGAGATCGCTGGCAAGGCGCTGGAAGTGCGCATCCGGACCGAGGCCAAGTCGATGTCCGAAAAATACATCGAACCGCCTTACACCACCGACTTCGCCATCCTGTTCCTGCCCACCGAAGGCCTTTACGCCGAGGTGCTGCGCCGCCCCGGCCTGATGGAAAGCCTGCAGCGCGACCACCGTATCACGCTGGCTGGCCCGACCACCTTGCTGGCCATGCTCAACTCGCTGCAGATGGGCTTTCGCACGCTCGCGCTGGAAAAGCGTTCCAGCGAAGTCTGGCAGGTGCTGGGCGCGGTGAAGACCGAGTTTGGCAAGTTCGGCGATGTGCTGGCCAAGGTCAAGTCGCAGACCGAAACCGTGCTCAATACCCTCAGCAGTGCCGAGCAGCGCAGCCGGGTGATGGGCAAGGCGCTGCGCAATGTCGAGGCGCTGCCCGAGGCCGATTCGGCTCGCCTGATTCCGCTGGATCCAGCGGACAGAGAGGCCGACCGGGACCTCGATGAACGGTGAGTCCCGCTGCCGTCTTCAGGGGCGGCATTGATGCATTGTTTCGCTGGACGCTTGCCCCATGACCCGTGAACTGATGCGTCTGATCCTCGCCCAGGTGTGCCTGCACGCTTGCATGGCCGGCACGCGCCTGGCGGCGCCGCTGCTCGCGCTGCGCGAAGGCTACAGTCCTGCGGCTGTGGGTGTGTTGCTCGCGCTGTTTGCGCTGACCCAGGTGTTCCTCGCACTGCCCGCCGGGCGCTTTGCCGATCGCCACGGCCTCAGGCGGCCGATTCATTACAGCGTGATCGCTGCAGTTCTGGGGGCGGGCGCTGCAGTGGCGTTCCCGGTGTTTCCGGTGCTGTGTTTTGCTGCGCTGCTGACTGGCGGTGCAACCGGTGCTGCAGTGATTGCCCTTCAGCGGCACGTCGGACGTGCCACCTCTGGCGCCATGCAGTTGCGGCAGGTCTTTAGCTGGTTGGCCATCGGGCCGGCGGTGTCCAATTTCGTCGGTCCCTTCAGTGCGGGCTTGTTGATCGACCATGCTGGTGCAGCGCCTGGCAGCATCACCGGTTACCGTGCGGCGTTCCTGCTGATGGCCTTGCTGCCGCTGGTCAGCTGGTTCATGGTGCGCCACACCACTGAGTTGCCGCCGGTGGAAACTGCGTCTGGCCCGCAGCCCCGCGCCTGGGATCTGCTGCGCGACGCCTCGTTCCGTCGCCTGATGATGGTCAACTGGTTTTTGTCGTCGTGCTGGGATGTACACACCTTCGTCGTGCCGGTGCTGGGGTTTGAGCGTGGTATCAGTGCCTCGGTGATCGGCACCATCCTCGGGGCTTTCGCGGTGGCGGCGGCTTTGGTTCGCATGGTGATGCCACTGATTGCTGCCCACCTGAGCGAGTGGAAGGTGCTGGCCGGCGCAATGTTGGCCACTGCAGTGCTGTTTGGCGTTTACCCCTTGATGCATTCAGCTCTCGGCATGGGTATCTGCTCAGTACTGCTGGGCATTGCACTGGGCATGGTCCAGCCCATGGTGATGAGCATGCTGCACCAGATCACGCCCGAGGCACGGCATGGCGAGGCGCTGGGGCTACGCCTGATGGCCATCAACGCCTCCAGTGTGTTGATGCCCATCCTGTTCGGAACGGCCGGTGCGCTGGTCGGGATCGCCGCCGTGTTCTGGGCCACCGGCGCCGTGGTCGGGGCCGGCAGCCGGCTGGCGTGGCAGTTGAGGAACTGAGCCCCTCGAAGCGAACGACCGTGGGGGCGAGGTTTTTCCGCAGGGCCGCCCCATCCTTCGACAAGCTCAGGACGATCGGAATTGCCGCTCGGGGACACCCTTCGATACCTCAGGGCGAACGGAATTCATTGCGCGAATACTGAGGCCACGTTTTTCCGCAGGGCCGCCCCAAGGAAAAATGCGCCCCCTCGGGGGGCAGCGACCCACACGCAGTGGGGGAGCGTGGGGGCTTTATTTCTAGAGCTTATAAAAGTCCCTGATTTTTTCCCACGCGGTCTGCGGGTCATCCACGTAGCTGAACAGCTCCAGGTCCTGGGGCGAGATCGCGCCCTCTTCAATCAGCACATCGAAGTTGATGAGCCGCTTCCAGTAGTCTGAGCCAAACAGGATGATGGGAACGGCCTTGGCCTTGCCGGTCTGCACCAGCGTGATCACCTCGAACAGCTCGTCCAGCGTGCCGAAGCCACCCGGGAAGGCCACCAGTGCCTTGGCCCGCATCATGAAGTGCATCTTTCGCAGCGCGAAGTAGTGGAACTTGAAGTTCAGCGTTGGCGAGATGTAGGCATTGGACGACTGCTCGTGTGGCAGCGCGATGTTCAGACCTACCGTGGGTGCACCCATCTCATGCGCGCCCCGGTTGGCCGCCTCCATGATGCCGGGGCCGCCACCGGTACAGATGAAAAGCCGCTCCGCTGGCGCGCATTGATTGCTGTAATGGGCCACCAGCCGTGAGAACTGCCGGGCCTGATCGTAATAGTGGGCGTTACGCATCTGGCGCTCCGACAGAACCATCAGGTCGGCATCGCGGCTGGCATGAGCCTCTGCCCGAGTTGCTTCGGCCTGTTCGGGTGAAGGAAATCGGGCGCTGCCAAACACCACGATGGTGTTTTCAATACCCTGGGCATGTTGCTCGAGATCGGGTTTGAGCATCTCCAGCTGAAAGCGGATGCCGCGTGTTTCGCGCCGCAGCAGAAACTCCGGGTCGGCGAAGGCCAGCCGGTATGCCGACGCATCCAGCGGTGAGCCACTGTTGGCATGTGCTTGCAGTTCAGCCCAGGCATCGGCAAGGCGGTTGGCGGAAAGGTCTCGTGTTTGGTCCATGATTGATTGTGACTGATGCACCGCTTGCGAAGACTCGGCACCGTGGGTAATGGATGTCACAAGGTAAAAAGGCTCCTTGCGGAGCCTTTCTGTTGGTCGAGCGGGAGAAAGCTCAGACGCGTTTGCGGTATTCGCCGGTGCGGGTGTCGATCTCGACCACGTCGCCCTGGGCCACAAAAATGGGCACGCCGATCTCGAAGCCGGTGGCGATCTTGGCAGGCTTGAGCACCTTGCCAGAGGTATCGCCCTTGACGGCGGGTTCTGTCCAGGTGATCTCGCGCTGCACGCTGGTCGGCAGTTCCACCGAGATGGCCTTGCCGTCATAGAACACCACTTCGAGCTCCATGCCGTCCTGCAGGTAGTTCAGCGAGTCGCCCATGTTCTCGGCTTCGACTTCGTACTGGTTGTACTCGGAGTCCATGCAGACATACAGCGGGTCGGCGAAGTAGGAGTAGGTGCAGTCCTTCTTGTCGAGCACGATCTGGTCCATCTTGTCGTCGGCCTTGAACACCACCTCGGTGTTGAAGTTGGCGACGAGGCTTTTGAGCTTCATGCGCACGGTGGCGGAGTTGCGCCCGCCGCGGCTGTATTCGGTCTTGAGCACCACCATCGGATCTTTGCCGTGCATGATGACGTTGCCAGCGCGGATTTCTTGAGCGATTTTCATAGCAGTTTCTACTTGAAGCTAGGCCGCTGAGCCTGGGTGCAGGTGTGCACCGCTGTGGGCGCTTGCGGCGGGTTGTGCGGTGTGCCAGGTCAGGCTGGTCCGCAAAGCCTCTGATTTTAGCCGTTTTTCAGGGCAAAGCGGCAGAGCTGGGTGGCGAGGTCGTCCTGCGCCTGCAGGCGGTGGGCAGTGGCAGTGACGCATGCCTGCCAGGCTGACAGGTCGCCGAGCAGCCCGGAAAGCGTGTCGGTCAATGCGCCTGGTTCGACGCCTGCGGGGTGGAGGCCGTTCCAGTGGGCATGAAAGGCCTGCAGGGAGCTCGGTGCCTGCAGCATGAGCAGGAACGCGTCGAGCTTCATGCGGTGGGCCTCGTCGTGCTGCGGGTAGATTTGCCAGACGAAGGGCTTTCCGGCCCAGATCGCCCGCACCACCGAGTCTTCACCGCGAACGAAGTTGAGGTCGCAGGACCACAGCAGGCGGTCAAAGTCGGCCTGGGTCAGCCACGGCAGATACGAGATCGTCAGCATCTGCTCACTGCTAACGTCATCGACTGCCGCCGCAGCGCTTACCGCCTTGACGGCATCCGTGGCCCGGCCAGCAGCGACCAGCAGCCGCACCGGCTGCCCGCGCAGGCCCTGCTGTTTGTAGGAGTGCAGCAAGGGTGCCAACGCCTCAGGCTCGTAGCAGAACAGGCTGACCAGCGCCTCGCCCTGCCAGCTAACGCCTTGCGCCTTCAGCCATTCGCCGCGCTGGAATGCTGCCTGCGCGGCCTGCAAACTAGGCTCCCGCAACAGCCCGCCGGTGGCTGGTGTGAAGCCGGGGTAGAAAAACCATTTGGTCCAGCCTGCTGCAGGCCCTTGCATCACCGGCGAGGGCAGGGCGTGGCTGCGTTCCACATAGGGCTCGGCGGACAGGTATTCCAGGTTGATCCAGACGGGCTGCGGCTCCGTGCCTCGCTGGTGCACGCACGCGGTCAGGAAGGCAGGGTCGGCATCACAACCGAAGGCCTCGATCAGCACATCGGGCGGTGTCGCGTTGACCGCTGCTTCGGCGAGAGCCTGCGGCTCCAGTAGGGTCTTCCAGTCAAGCACACGGACGCCCGCGTAGCCTCGCGGCGCCATCCACTGCAGGGCTGACGCATCGTCCACCCACAACCGCACGCGATGCCCGCGAGAGGCGAGGTCTGCCGCCAGGCGCCAGCACACGCCGATGTCACCGAAGTTGTCGATGACTTTGCAAAAAATGTCCCACTGCAGGCTGCGCATCATGCGGGGATTGTCCACAATACGGGCTCGACCCCTACCGCCGCCGTATTGCCGTTGCATGGCCCCTGATTTCCCTGTCGACCTGCCCGCATGACCAAAGCCCACGAATTCGATCCCCAACTGCTCAGCGAAGTGGCGGCCTTGCCGGCGCTGCCGGGGGTGTACCGTTACTTTGACGCCGAAGGCGGCGTGCTGTACGTGGGCAAGGCCCGCAACCTGAAGAAGCGGGTGGCCAACTATTTCCAGAAGAACCACGGTGGCACCCGCATTGGTCACATGGTGACCAAGATCGCCCGCATGGAAACCACGGTGGTGCGCTCGGAGGCCGAGGCGCTGCTGCTGGAAAACAACCTGATCAAGACGCTGAACCCCCGGTTCAACATCCTGTTCCGTGACGACAAAAGCTACCCCTACCTCAAGCTGACTGGCGCGCGCACTGCCGAAGAGGGCAGCGCACCGACGGCGCTGGTGTTCCCCCGCATCGCCTACTACCGTGGCGCGGTGGAGAAAAAGCACCGCTACTTCGGCCCCTACCCCAGTGCGTGGGCGGTGAAAGACACCATCCTGCTGCTGCAGAAAGTTTTCCGGTTGCGCACCTGTGAAGACACGGTGTTCAACAACCGCACCCGGCCCTGTCTGCTGTACCAGATCAAGCGCTGCTCGGCACCCTGTGTGGGCCATGTGTCACCAGAGCAGTACGCGCTGGACACGGCCAATGCCGAGCGCTTTTTGCAGGGGCAGGCGCAGGAGGTGTTGACGGCGCTGGAGAGCAAGATGCTGGCGCACGCTGACCGGCTGGAGTTCGAGCAGGCCGCCGAGTTGCGCAACCAGATGTCGGCGCTGTCCAAGGTGCTGCACCAGCAGTCGATGGAGACGGGTGGAGACAAAGACGTCGATATCCTCGCGGTGAAGGTGCAAGGCGGTAAGGCCTGTGTGAACCTGGCCATGGTGCGCGGAGGGCGCCACCTCGGTGATCGGCCGTACTTCCCGACCCACGTGGAAAACGCCAGCGATGTGGCGGCGCTGGATGTTGAGCTGGCGACCGATGGGGCTGTAGCCCCTGCCGGTAAATCGCTGGAAGCCCTGGTGCTGGAAGCCTTCATCGCCCAGCACTACATCGATGTGACGGTGCCACCCACGCTGGTGTGCAGCGAGCCTGTCGACCGCGAGCTCATCGACGCGCTGGCGGCGCAACTGGGCAGCAAGGTGCACGTGGTTCATCAGCCGCGCGAGCAGCGCCGCATCTGGCTGGAGATGGCGCAGAAAAACGCCGGCCTGCAACTGGCCCGGCTGCTGGCCGAGCAGGGCTCGCAGCAGGCGCGCACCCGTGCGCTGGCCGAGGCACTTGACCTGTCGCTCGACAGTCTCGACACCCTGCGCATTGAGTGCTTCGACATTTCTCACACCGCAGGCGAATCCACCCAGGCGTCGTGCGTGGTGTTCCAGGGTCACAAGATGGTCAACAGCGAGTACCGCCGCTACAACATCGACGGCATCACGCCGGGCGATGACTACGCCGCCATGCGCCAGGTGCTGACCCGTCGCTACACCAAGCTGGCCGAGGCGGTGCGCAACCCCGATACGCAGGCCGGTGTCCGCCTGCCCGACTTGGTGCTGGTCGATGGCGGCAAGGGTCAGGTGTCGATGGCGCGCGAGGTGTTTGAGGAGCTGGGCTTGGACCTGGGTCTGATCGCCGGCGTCGAAAAAGGCGAGGGTCGCAAGGTGGGCCTGGAGGAACTTGTGTTTGCCGATGGGCGCGACAAGGTCTACCTGGGCCGCGATTCGGCCGCACTGATGCTGATTGCGCAGATTCGCGACGAGGCGCACCGCTTTGCCATCACCGGCATGCGTGCCAAGCGCGACAAGGTGCGCACGGGCGGCAGCAAGCTGGAAGACATTGCCGGTATTGGTCCGAGAAAGCGCGCCAGCCTGCTGCAGCGCTTCGGTGGCATCCGCGGCGTGGCATCGGCCAGCGTGGAAGACATCGCGTCGGTGGAAGGCATCTCGCGCGATCTGGCCGAGGAGGTTTACCGCGCCTTGCATTGACTGCATTGGCGGTTATTGTGAAGAGCAGGAAGGGGCTGGGGCCCTCAAGTCAGACGTATTCGCGCAACGGAATGCAGCTATTCGGCGTCACTGACGGTAACGACACCCCGCTGTTGAGCGTGACGCGCAGGGCTCGTGCCAAAATCAGGCGATATGTTCCTGACCATCCCTACCCTAATGACCTGGACGCGCATCGTCGCGATTCCGCTCATTGTGGGCATTTTCTATATTGATATTGACCCACAAAAAGCCAACCTGATTGCCACGGTCATGTTCGTCGTGTTCGCTGCGACGGACTGGTTAGATGGTTTTCTTGCCCGCAAGTTGAACCAGACGTCGTCGTTCGGCGCTTTCCTGGATCCCGTCGCAGACAAATTTCTTATCTGCGCCTCTCTGTTGGTGTTAGTGCATTTGGATCGGATCGACGTTTTTGTAGCACTCATCATCATCGGCCGCGAGATCGCTATCTCCGCCTTACGTGAATGGATGGCCATCATAGGCGCAACCAAAAGCGTGGCGGTCCACATGCTAGGCAAGGTCAAAACTGCTGTACAGATGGTAGCTATACCGTTCCTCCTCTACGATGGATATCTGTTTAAGGTTATAGACACCAACGAATGGGGCACCTGGCTGATCTGGCTGTCGGCCATTCTCACGGTGTGGTCGATGGTGTACTACCTGCAAAAGGCCATCCCGGAAATCCGGGCCCGCGCCAAGTAGCAGCACCTGTGTGACGCTGTTGAATTGACTTGACCGTGAGTTCCACGTCTTCCGCCGGAGCGCCCGTGTCGCTGGTGCTCCGCGCCATGCCGGCGGTGTTCGTGCTGATCTGGAGCACCGGCTTCATCGTGGCCAAGTTCGGCCTGCCTTACGCGCCGCCGCTGACCTTTCTGGCACTGCGCTATTTTCTGTCCATCGTCTGTTTTCTGGTGTGGATCCGCGCCTCGGGTGCGATCTGGCCGGCCCGTGGCAGGCAATGGCTGCATCTGGCCGTGACGGGTGTGTTGATGCACGCTGGCTACCTGGGCGGCGTCTGGGTGGCGGTGAAGGCCGGCATGGGCTCCGGTCTGGCGGCGCTGATTGTGGGCCTGCAGCCGGTGCTGACTGCGGTATGGGTGTCGTGGGCCTCAGGCGATGGTGGCGATGGCGGTGGTGAGGGCAGGGTGCAGCCGCGCCAGTGGGCTGGTCTGGTTCTTGGTCTGGCCGGGCTGCTGCTGGTGGTGTCCGGCAAGTTCGGAAGCAGCCAGGAAGTGACTCTGCTCACGCTGCTCGCGACGGTGCTGGCCCTGCTCAGCATCACGGCGGGCACGCTCTACCAGAAGCGCTACCTGAAGCCGACCGATGTACGCACCGCCAGTGCCATTCAGCTGATGGCCGCGCTGGCCGTGACGCTGCCGCTGACCCTGCTGGAGAGCGAGGCCATTGTGTGGAACAGCCATTTCATCGGGGCCATGGTGTGGGCGGTGCTGGTGTTGACCTTGGGCGGCGGCTCGCTGCTGTACCTGCTGATTCAGCGCGGCGCCGCGACCTCTGTCACCAGCCTGCTGTATCTGGTGCCGCCCACCACGGCGGCGATGGCCTGGCTGCTGTTCAATGAACCCATCACCGCCATCACGCTGGTGGGCACGGCACTCACCGCGATCGGCGTGAGCCTCGTGGTGCGGGCTGCAGCGCCGCAGGCGGGCTAGGGCCTGCCAAGGCATCTTGCCAAATAGCTTTAGCGGGCCCTGGTGCTCCACGGGGCATCGCGGAACTCAGCCACCAGGTGGTCAATCAGCAGGCGAATGCGCCGGGGCTGACCGGGCCGGTAGGGGGCCAGCCAGTGGATGTCAGCGTCGGGCATGGTGTAGCCCGGCAGCACCCGCACCAGTTGGCCGCTGGCCAGTTGCGGCGCAATGTCCCACAGGCTGCGCAGCATGATGCCGCGACCTTGCAGGCACCAGTCGCGTACCAGCTCGCCGGAGTTGCTCGACATCGGGCCCGACACCTGGATTCGTTCCGGTGTTTTTTCCCGCTCCTTCTGCAGAGTCCAGGTGTCAAAGCGTTGACCGGGTGCGTTGCCGTTTTCGCGTACCGTGAGGCACGCGTGCTGCTGCAGGTCGCTCAGCGCCGTGGGTGTGCCGTGGTGGCGCAGATACTCCGGCGAAGCAACCAGCACCCGCTGGTTGCGTGCCAGTCGCCGGGACACCCATTGCGCCGCCGGACCGCTCTGCACCGACCACAACCAGATGGCGCCGTCGAAGCCGTTTTGTGCGAGGTCGGGCAACTGTTCGGTCAGCTGCACCTGAATCTCCACGCGTGGGTAGCGCTGCTGAAATCGCGCCAGCGCCGGGCCCAGCCACAGGCGGCCAAAGCCCAGTGTGGCGGCCAGCCGTATCAGACCCGTGGGTTCGGCCTTGCGCTCCTGCAGTTCTTCCTCAAGCGCGACAAATCCTTGCAGCAGCATCTGCGCGCGCTCACACACGGTTTCACCTTCGGCCGTAGGGCTCACGCGCCGGGTGGTACGCTGAAACAGGCGTTGGCCCAGCGTGGCCTCCAGCGCGGCCAGCCGTTTGGTCACTGCGGAGGGCGTGAGCCCCATCTGGCTGGCTGCACCTGCCAGGCTGCCTGTGTCGCGAACCGCCAGCACCATAGTTAGATCCATGCGTTCCATTGTTTCTTTTCGGGAAATAATCGATTGCCTGATTATTGCTTGAATTGATTCCACCGTTTACTCACAATTCCTCCATGCCATTCGACGACCCCATGCCCTTCATGCAGCCCGCCATCCTCGTGATAGCGAGGTGTGTCACGCGGGGTCGCTTCGATGTTTGAAGGATTCAGCATCGCTGACGTTGCCGGACCAGCCGGAACACTGCGCACGCGGCGCCTGGGCAGCGGCTCCCCCTTGTTGCTGCTGCACGGGCATCCGCAGAGCCATTCCATGTGGCATGCTGTGGCACCTGCGCTGGCGCAGAAACACACCGTGGTGATGATGGACCTGCGCGGTTATGGTGACTCGGCCCGGGTGCAAGGCGATGCCGCGCACGAGGCGCATTCCAAACGCGCCATGGCCGAAGACGCCGTGGCTGTGATGCAGTTCCACGGCTTCACGCGCTTCCAGGTGCTGGCGCATGACCGTGGTGCGCGCGTGGCCCATCGTCTCGCAATGGATCACCCCGCGGCGGTGCAGCGCCTGATGCTGCTGGACATCGCGCCCACGCTGGCCATGTACGAGCACACCTCGGACGCGTTCGCGCGCGCCTACTGGCACTGGTTCTTCCTGATCCAGCCACCACCGCTGCCAGAAGCGCTGATTGAGTCCGACCCAGCGCGCTACCTGCGCAGCGTGATGGGCAAGCGCCACGCGGGCCTGTCGGCCTTTACCCCCGAAGCGCTGACCGAGTACGAGCGCTGCATCCGAATTCCCGGCACGGCGACCGGTATTTGCGAGGACTACCGTGCCTCTGCCAGCGTGGACCTGCAGCATGACCGCGACGACGTGACCGCTGAACGCCGCCTGCCACAACCACTGCGGGTGCTGTGGGGTGAGCATGGCACCGTCGGCACCTGTTTTGATGTGCTCGCCCTGTGGCGCGAGCGCGCTGTCGATGTGTCTGGTCGCAGCCTGCCCTGTGGCCATTACATCGCTGAAGAATCTCCCGCCATGCTGTTGGCGGAAGCCCTTGAATTTTTTGAAACCTGAACCTGAGGAGACACCCATGAGCACCAGCAAACCCACCGCCGGCACCACCGGCAAAAAGCGCATCGCCGTCATTGCCGGTGACGGCATCGGCAAGGAAGTCATGCCCGAGGGCGTTCGCGTCATGGAGGCTGCCGCCGTCAAGTACGGTATTGACCTGCAGTTCGACCACTTTGATTTTTCGAGCTGGGACTACTACGAGGAGCACGGCCAGATGCTGCCCGACAACTGGAAAGACCAGATCGGTGGGCACGATGCCATTTACTTCGGTGCGGTCGGTTGGCCTGAGAAGATTGCAGACCATGTGTCGCTGTGGGGATCGCTGTTGTTGTTCCGACGCGAGTTCGACCAGTACATCAACCTGCGTCCTGCGCGCCTGATGCCCGGCATCATCGCGCCGGTGGTGCGCCGTGATGGCAGCGCCCGGGCGCCAGGCGAAATTGATTTCTACATCGTCCGCGAAAACACCGAGGGCGAATACTCCAGCATCGGCGGCAAGGCTTTCCCCGGTACGGATCGCGAGTTCGTGCTGCAGGAATCCGTGTTCACCCGCATCGGCGTGGACCGCGTGCTCAAGTTCGCGTTTGAGCTGGCACAGTCGCGCCCGAAGAAGCACCTGACCAGCGCCACCAAGTCCAACGGCATTTCGATTTCCATGCCTTACTGGGACGAGCGTGTGGCCGAGATGGCGAAGAGCTATGCCGACATCAAGCTCGACAAATTCCACATCGACATTCTCACGGCGCACTTCGTGCAACGCCCGGACTTCTTCGACGTGGTGGTGGCCAGCAATCTCTTTGGCGACATCCTGAGCGACCTTGGCCCCGCGTGCACCGGCACCATCGGTATTGCGCCCAGTGCCAACCTGAACCCCGAGCGCAAGTTCCCCTCGCTGTTCGAGCCCGTGCATGGTTCGGCCCCCGACATCGCTGGTCGCGGTCTCGCCAACCCCATTGGCCAGATCTGGTGCGGCGCCATGATGCTGGAGTTCCTCGGACACAAGGCGGCGCACGATGGTGTGCTGGCAGCCATTGAGAAGGTGCTCAGCCCCGACAGCGGCGCGCCGCGCACGCCCGATCTGGGTGGCAAGGCCAGCACTGCAGATGTCGGCAAGGCCATTGCAGCTGCTGTTGCAAGCGCCTGAACGGGTTTTCTGTCAAGCCTCAAAATCACATGTCGTGCGCAGCGACGGGCGCGGAAGGCGTGAAAAAAACGTCTAGAATCCGCGTCCGCACGTTGTAAAAGCTTGTTGCTGTATTGACAGGTCGGAGCCCCATCGCTCTAATTGAACACAGCAGCCAACCTGCACATGCCGCTCCCGCTGACACCCCCACCACTGTGTCCCGGGAGATATTTTTTGAGACATCCAGATTAACTCACCCATCTACGAGGGGCTCCTTGTGAACAAGACTGAACTGATCGAGCACATTGCAAAACATGCAGACATCTCCAAAGCCGCAGCCACCCGTGCGCTGGAATCCACCATCGGCGCCGTCAAGACCACGCTGAAAAAAGGAGGCTCCGTGTCTCTGGTGGGTTTTGGCACCTTTGCCGTTGGCAAGCGGGCTGCCCGCACCGGCCGCAATCCGCGAACCGGCGATGCGATTAAAATCAAGGCAGCCAAGGTTCCCAAGTTCCGTCCGGGCAAAGCGCTCAAGGATGCATTGAACTGATGAACAGTGTTTGAGTGGGGTGCTTAGCTCAGTTGGTAGAGCAGCGCCCTTACACGGCGTAGGTCGGCGGTTCGAGCCCGTCAGCACCCACCACCATCTCAAAAGGCGAACCTGGTTCGCCTTTTTTGTTGTTGGGCTTCCGGTATATCCCCACGCAGTCGCACAGGAATTTCGAGATGTTTGATTTCATTCGCAAGCACACCAGAATCACCATGGTGCTGTTGTTTGTGTTGATCGTTCCGTCCTTCGTCCTTTTCGGTCTGGAGGGTTACAACCCGTCCAGCGAAACCGGCACGACGGTGGCCAAGGTGGACGGTAAGAGCATCGTTCAGGGCGAATGGGACCGCGCCCATCAACTGGAAGTGGATCGTGTGCGCGAGAGCATGCCCTCGCTCGACGTCAAACTGCTCGATTCACCCGAGGCGCGCTACGGCACGCTGGAGCGCTTGGTGCGCGACCGCGTGATCGCTGCCGCCGCAGAGAAATTCCGGCTCACCACCAGCGACCAGCGCCTGGCGCGTGAGCTGCAGCAGAGCCCCGAGATCGCCTCACTGCGCCGCGCAGACGGCACGATGGACATGGAGCGCTACCGCCAGGTGCTCGGCTCGCAGGGCATGACGCCGGAAATGTTTGAGGCCAATGTCCGCAACGATCTGTCGCTTCGTCAGGTGCTCGGTGGTGTCGGCATCAGCGGCTTTGCGCCTTCTGCAGCGGCCGATGCGGCGCTTAATGCCTATTTCCAGCGCCGTGAGATCCAGCTGGTGCGCTTCAGTGCGGCTGACTTCGCTGGCAAGCTCAACCCTTCCGACGCTGATTTGGAGCAGTACTACAAAGCCAACGAGAAGCTGTTCCAGGCACCCGAGCAAGCCAGCATTGAATACGTGCAGCTTGATCTGGAGGCCGTGACAAAAGGCATCAGCGTCAACGATGCCGATCTCAAAACCTATTACGAGCAGAACGCCCAGCGCTTGAGCAGCGCGGAAGAGCGCCGCGCCAGCCACATCCTGATCTCTGCAGCCAAGACCGCCAGCGCCGCCGAGCGCGAGAAGGCCAAAGCCAAAGCCGAGGAGCTGCTCGCCGCCGTGCGCAAGGCACCCGACAGCTTTGCCGATCTGGCCAAGAAGAATTCGCAGGACCCGGGCTCTGCACCCTCCGGCGGTGACCTTGACTTCTTCGCCCGTGGCGCCATGGTCAAGCCATTCGAGGATGCCGCTTTCACGCTGAAGAAGGGCGAGATCAGCGGCGTGGTCGAGTCTGATTTCGGTTATCACATCATCAAGCTCACCGACATCAAGGCGCCCAAGCAGCGCTCCTTTGAAGAGATGAAGCCCGAGCTGGAGGCTGAGCTGAAGAAGCAGCAGGCACAGACGAAGTTCGCTGAAACCGCCGAAGCCTTCACCAACGGTGTGTACGAGCAGTCCGACGCGCTCAAGCCTGTGGCCGACCGCCTCAAGCTGGAAGTCAAGACGGCCACCGGCGTGGCCCGCCAGCCGCAGCCCGGAACCACCGGCGTGCTGGCCAATGCCAAGTTCCTGGGTGCACTGTTCGCCCCCGATGCTGTCGAGAAAAAACGCAACACCGAAGCCATCGAAACGGCGCCGAGCCAGCTGGTGTCGGGCCGCATCGTGCAGTACACACCGGCACGTACCCAGCCTTTCGCTGAGGTGAAGGCCACCGTGCGCCAGCGCTGGATCGCCGAGCGCAGCGCAGAAGAAGCGCGCAAAGAGGGCGCGGCACGTCTGGCAGCGTGGAAGGCATCGCCCGCTGCAGCGACCGGCCTGTCGCCCGTCGTGACGGTCTCGCGTGACCAGACGCAGAACCTGCCGTCGCCCGTCATCGACGCCGCCCTGCGCGCCGACGGTGCCGCCTTGCCCGCATGGGTGGGTGTGGACCTGGGCAACCAGGGCTATGTGGTCGTCAAGGTGGCCAAGCTGGTGCCGCGTACGGCACCCACAGCCGCTGTGGCCGCGCAGGAGCGCGAGCAGTACAACCAGTGGTGGACCACTGCAGAAAACCTGGCCTACTACAACGCCCTCAAGGAGCGGTTCAAGGCCGAGATTCTGGTGCCCAAGCCCACACCGGCTGCCAAGGCCGGCGCTTGATGGCAGATCACTCTGACCAGTACCGCCACTTTGTTTTATAATATGCGGCTGCGGTGGCTGTAGCTCAGTTGGTAGAGTCCAGGATTGTGATTCCTGTTGTCGTGGGTTCGAGCCCCATCAGCCACCCCATCATCTTCTAGACGGCCTTTAAGTCATTGATTCATAAGGCCCGTCAGCAAAATCAACCACTTACGCGCTCTCGCCCGGACACAAAACCGGACAGTTTGAGTGCGTCAGGGCCTCATCTGCTCCGCATCTTTGAAGCGGGTAAAGCGATGCCAAAGTGGTCTGGCTACCATGTGAAATCTGACGGACGAGCGTACTTCCGTCCGTACATTCCAACTGACCTCAAGGCCGTCCTGGGTCCATACCCGATGGTCAATCTGGGCATGAAGGCGTCAAGGCAGGCCGAGCGCCTCGCCCTGATGCATTACATCGCCTTTGAGGGCGTCGTTGAGGACAAGCGTAGGGAGTTGGCTGAGGAGGCCCGCAGGCCCCGCAAACGTGCCCTGAGCGAGTACACCGTAGCGGAGGTCCAAGCCTTTGCACTGGAGACAGCGCAGGGGCTCAATAGGGAACAGCATGAGGACATCAGAGCGTTCACCCCGCGTGAGCAACTCCTGAATGTCCACGACCTTCTGAGCGACTTGGCAGGCGACGTGTTGTCCTCGTCAGGCATTGACGGCCTTGCGGGGCTCCTAGGGGTGTTTCTGCGTTCCGCAGGCATCCCTTACAGCCCCATGGACAGCAACTTCAAAACACTGGTGTTTGAGTTCGCTACCGCCTTGGACAAGGATTTCATCAAGCCCAGTCATCGGCGCTTACATGGGCGTGAGGCCGTAGACCCACCGCCTATCCATGAGGCCCCCGCTGCGGCGACGGCAAGGCTTACCCTCGGGACGGTCATCGAACGCCATCTCGGGGCCTTGAAGAAGACGGGATACACGCGCAAGGTGGTGCGCTGTCTCACCCTTTTTCAGGAGGTCATCGGATCGTCAACACCAGTGACGGAAATACGCCAGCTTCACGTCACGAACTTCCTGAGGAGTATCTGCCGACTCCCTAGCGACTGGGCTGCAAAGTACGACAGGGGCCTCGCTACGGTACCTCAGATGCTCGCGGGAGAGGCCGAGGAGGTCATGTCCCCGTCCACCTACAAGGACAACTACCGGGCACCCCTGAAGACGTTCCTGAGGGACGCAAGGCGAGACCACGGGGATGAAGGTTTCCCTGCGTTAATCGTAGATGGGATCGAGTACACCGGAGACCGTGAAGAGGGTGAGGATGAACAGAGGGCACTGACGATCCCCGAGCTTAAAAAGCTGTTTGAGGGCGGGGGCTTTGCTGCTATCGCGGCTGACCCCGAGCGTGAGTCCCTGTACTGGCTCCCGATTGTGGGGCTCTACACCGGGGCACGTCCCCGCGAGCTTTGCCAGTTAAATCCCCAGTGTGATTTCGGGACGGCTGAAGGCATCCCCTATCTCGATTTCGATGCGACGTCTCCAGCAGGCGTGGGCGTAGTGAAGAACGTTAAGACGGACGAAGCCCGCCGCATCCCGCTACATCCTGACCTCCTACGCCTAGGTTTTTATGAGTATTTGACGCTGATGAAAGAGGAGGGGGCTGACAGACTGTTCCCCACATTCAGGGCGAAAAAGGGCAATCCTTATGAAGTGGCCGGTGCACTGTTCACAGACTTCCTTAAGGCTGAGGGCATGTATGACAACACCGCACCACCAGGCCGTCAGGTGCTTGGTATGTACGTCATGCGAAAGTCCTTCATTACCCATGCTGCGAACCAGAAGGTCATCAGTCGGGACATCACTGGGCACAAGGAAGACACCACCCGTGTGCAGCGCAAGTTCTATATTACTGAGCAGGAGCCACTCATCCTGAAAGATACCGAGATGAGAAAACTGGTGTTGCCTATAGATATTCCTAAACGTGCCTACTGAGTTCTCCCCCCGGTACAGATACGGGCAGGCCCGATTGGGGACTATAGGTTCCCTGCCGGGGACCCCTGGGGGGCTGACCACAGTGGAGGAATTTCCAGTGGTCATTCCCCGAAGGGGCCACGAAAGGTGGACGCATGGAACCAATAGTGGAACAGGCGGGTAATCAGGTGGTGGCCTGAGTTCTCACCTTATAGAGTTCCCCTTTTGGTCTTTCTTATAAGGCGGTTGTTAAGCTGGTTTCACCGGTTACTAAGGACCTAGCGAGATTCAGAACGGACAGTCCTCGGGAACGATTCCCAGGGCCTTTGTATAGCGTTGGAAGTCTGCGGCCTCTGCATCCCGCTGCATGCGGATGTACATCGCTGCTGATCCCTTCTCAATAGCGCCGTCCCCGCAACCTCTGTATGCATAAATTGCTTTCTTGGGGTTTCGCCACCGCGTGATCCACTGAGCCGCGCATAGCTGCTCCAACAACGTGCGCATGGTCTGTCGAGACGCCCACGGGACAACTGTGGTCAGCAACAGCCGAACATTGTGCTGGTCGGCCCGTGCCATGTTGCCAAGCACAATCGCTAGGGTCTTGAGGTAGGAAGTAGAGCATCTCTCTACACCCAGGGCGAGCTTCGCCCACTCTTTCAGGGAATCTGCCGGATAAGTTGCCTTACACGTTTCCACGGGTTGCATCGAGTATGTGGTCACGTCGCACTCCGGAGGTACGGTAAAGCCTCATGACCCGCCCAATGGAGGAAGTCAATCGACTGTTGTTGGGTCCAACGCCCAAGCAGGGCGGTAAGGCCACGCTCGTTGGTGGCTTGTAGCATGTGGAAACCCCCGCCGTATGGCTGCGCTGCGTTAGGCACCCAAGCGCGGACCTTTTTGAGGTCACCAAACTCGTCCATTAGCCTCCGCATACCGGAGCCCTTGTTGCGCTTGCCGATTGCTCTGTAGACGTCCGTTAAGACAAACCAGAAGTTGCCCTCTTGATCCTTGTGGACCCTCACTTGGTGCCCCTGGTAGTCAAGGGTAATGGAGGCTGATGGGAGTGTCTCTCTGGCGCTCCGCCCGCACCGACTGGCCGAGCCTGAGGGTGCTTCTAAAAATATCGCTGTGTGTTGGTAAGTCATGTAATGTGGGCAGGGGTTTTTAAGCCCCCCGCAGTAAGTTATTTGAGAGTGGATTGAGCTATATGCCCGGAAGGTGTCTGTGTACTGTCCTTCTCCATATGCTTCAGCACAGCCGTAGCATCGCCCCAAAGCGAATCCACCAAGTGGTCCGTAACCGCTGTAGCTCCTGCCTTTGCGCAGTGGTTTCCCGGGCAAGGAATGGATGCTTCAAAACAATCTCATTGAGAGCGTTCTCATAAGTCATGCGGCTACAGCCGTTATGTCGCCGAAGGCTTCGGTACTCAGCGAGTACTTGCGCAGCAGGACGTTTCAAGGGGTAGGTTTGGGAGGTGTTTGTGTAGTGGTTATTGAGGGTGGTCATGTGGATGGTTTCCGTTGGTTGGGTTGTTGGCCGGTGAGAAAAAGCTCGCGAGATACCGCTGGTATTGCGTACCTTCGGGGGCTTTGATGAGTGGTGGGAAGTGTTCCCAGATGGACGCGTGGTGAGCTGTCCTGAGGTTGGGGGGGTGGGTATCTTCCCTAGTGTGGGGGTTATACGTCCCGGCGAATCACACGTTTTTGAGCGATCCTCCAATGAAAAGGGTTTGTTTGGACGCCCCCTTTTTGCCCGTTCAAGCGGACGGCTGATGGGACCACTTTGGAGGGGCGTCTTATCCGTACTTTTTAGGACGGCCATGGTTGTGGCGACCTTGGTGGCGCACGGGGCTACAGCAGTAGCGTCAGGTGGGTAGCGAGGGCCTGTTTGGTGTGGCCCCGTGAGAAGCAGCCTGGTAGGGGCTGCGAGGAAGTCCGTGGGGTCTCCCTAATGTCGGACATTTATTTTTTGCCATAAATAAGCCACAGTTTTGGTGCCAGAAATAATCTACAGCGACCTATTTCCTGCATGGCGCTATTTCCTGGGGACGTTCGTTGGCACGTCAAGACGCTCAGGCTTGCGCCACCGGCAACTCATCCCACCGGGTGGTGTAGTGCGGTGTCAGCAGGCTCTGGCGCATGGACCAGCTTCGTTCCTTGCCCCCAAGTCCCGCGCTTGCCATGAGCACCGTGCCCCGCCCATACCGGTCGTTCAGCTTGTCCAAGGTGCCCATGAGGACGCTGCGAGTGGGCGGCTCTGCCTCCAGGTCAAGTTGGTGTTGCTCCACATTGCCGTCCTGGAGGTCCAGCAACATCACCCCAGCCTTGATGAAGTTGAACCCTGGTCGGTAGATGGCCTGGAGCCCCCGCAAGGCCGCACCCACCAGCGTAGGCGTATCCGAGGTGGGCCTGCGCAGCGGCACCGTGGCGTTGCGGCTGTACTGTGGGCCTGGCCGGAATGGACTGGTGTGGATGAATACGTTGATCTGCCCGGCCTTGCCGTTCTGAAGCCTGAGCTTGGCCGCTGCACCACTGGCGAACTCTGTCACTGCTTGAGTCAGTTCAAACAGCGACTGGACTGGCTGGCCGAAGCTGCGGGTGTATGCAATTTCCTGCTTGGGCGGCGGCTCATGCTCCAGGCCGATGCACTGCTGGCCCTGAAGTTCGCGCACGGTTCGCTCAAGGACCACACTCCAGCGCCTCCGAACGGTGGCGGGGTCAATCTGGACGAGGTGGTGGACGTTCATCACGCCCTCATCGTTCAGTTGCTTCGCAATACGCCTACCCACACCCCACACTTCATCGACCTTGGTAGCCGCAAAGACTGCATCCAGGTCAGCCGCAGGCAGCGCCCCCAGGTGGCACACACGGGCGAACTCTCGGGGGTAGCTACCAGGCTTACGGTCTGCGCTCTTGGCGACGTGATTGGCGAGCTTGGCAAGGGTCTTTGTGGGACCGATACCGATGCCTGTGGGGATGCCGATCCACTGGAGGATGCGCTCGCGCACCTCATGCCCTCGTCTAAGCAGGTCGCCACGAACACCCGCCATGTCGATGAAACTCTCATCGATGCTGTAAATCTCCTGCCCTGGCCCCATACCAGCAGCGATGCCCATCATCCGGTTACTCATGTCCCCATAGAGGGTGAAGTTGGCAGAGAGTGCAACAACCCCATGCTCCTCAGCAAGCTGCCTGCACTCGAACCAAGGGGCACCCATGCGGATACCAAGGGCCTTTGCCTCGTTGCTGCGGGAGATTGCACAGCCGTCGTTGTTGGACAGCACCACCACGGGACGGGTCTTGAGCGAGGGCCTGAAGGTGCGCTCGCAACTCACATAGAAATTGTTCCCGTCAACCAGGGCATACATGGCATCACCTAAACCGTCTGATGGTGGCGGTGACTACTCCGCATACGGACATCGTCTGACCTTCACCAAACAGCATGGGTGGGAAAGTCGGGTTACCAGACCGGAGTTGAACCATGCCGTTTCGTTTGAACAGTTGCTTCACGGTGAAATCACCATTCACCTCTGCCACCACGATGTCTCCATGCTTTGGATTGAGTGCACGGTCAACCACCAGGACATCTCCGTCTGCTATGCCCAGGTCGATCATTGAAATCCCCCGCGCCTGCCACATGAAGGTGGCCGCAGGGTGTTTGATAAGAAGCTCGTTGAGGTCATGCCGCTTGACGGCGAAGTCAGCCGCTGGCGACGGAAACCCGGCAGGCACAGTCCCCTCCACCCACGGAAGGGGTACGCGCAGCCCCGGGGCAGATGGGACGGCGTCGGGCGGACATATACTGTTCATACGTACAGTATAGAGATACCGTAGAGTTTGACCAATGTGCGCCCATTACGAAGCCCTCCGACAGCGCGAGGATTACGCTAAGTACTTCCGTGTTGCTCCACCTGAAACCCAGGGCAAGGCGGATATGTGGCCGCGCTACACAGGCAACTTCATTCGCAAGCCACCGGAGACCGATCCACATGATGAGGCGGTACCCAAAAGCGAAGCATTAGCCGGTCGGTGGGGCCTGGTGCCCTGGAGACTCAAGCCGACGCCTGAGGACATCAAGAAGGCGATGGCCCGGTCCACATTCAATGCCCGTACCGAAGGGATCGAGAAGAACTTCACGTTCGGGCCTGCATGGCAACGCAGCCAGCGATGCATTGTTCCAGTGGATGCCTTCTATGAACCCGACTGGAGAACCCAGAAGGCGGTGTCAACGCGATTCACCAGGGCCGACGGCCAGCCGATAGGGATTGCGGGGTTGTGGGATGTGTGGACTGAGCCCGGGAAGCCGCCGCTTCTCAGTTTCACCATGTTGACGATGAACGCTACCGACCACGCCCTGCTGAAGGACTACCACCGTGCCGAGGATGAAAAGCGCATCGTGGTTATCCTGCCTGAAAGCCGGTATGACGACTGGCTTGATGCGCCTGCTGACAGAACGATGGACTTCATCCGACACTACCCCGCCGATAACTTGGTCGCTACCCCAGTTCCACCGAAGCCGCCCCGCGAACAGTTGCAGGTTGAATTGACGTGAGACATTAAGTCCATCACCTAGCTGTCCTCCCTAGTGTCAGACCTTTACCCGGAGTAGCCTCCCTCCCGCGCCTTGAAGCCGAGGTTGACGGGTATACCGAAAGCCTGACAGGAAAACCGCAATTTGCCCCCTCTGGAAAACTGAGCCCAAAGAGATATACGGATAACAGTTGATTTCCGTATGGTTTGCGGGCATCATCCGCTCATCGAACCAAAGGATGCACATGACCAAGCCTTCCCGCCCCCTACGCGCCGCCCTGTATGCCCGCGTATCCACCGACAAGCAAAGCACCGAGAACCAACTGAGGGAGCTACGGCAAGCCGCAGAGCGCCTTGGGTGGGATGTGGCGGCGGAGTTCGTGGACAGGGGCATCAGTGGCGCAAAGGGCCGCAAGGACAGGCCGCAACTGGACGCCCTCCTCAAGGGTGTTGCCCGTAAGGACTTCGACGTGGTGGCCTCCTGGTCCGTAGACCGCCTGGGCCGTTCCCTGATTGACTTGGTGAATATGCTGCAAGAATTGCACTCCACGGGTGTGGACCTCTACCTGCATCAGCAAGGGATCAACACCACAACCCCTGCCGGTAAGGCGTTGTTCGGGATGATGGGCGTGTTCGCTGAGTTTGAGCGGGGGATGATTCAGGAGCGGGTCAAGGCGGGCATGGCACGGGCTAAGGCGAAGGGCACCAAGTCCGGGAATGCGATAGGCCGTCCCGGTGTTGGTGAGGCCGTAGAGGGCCACATACGGGCACTCAGGGCTGAGGGGCTGGGGGTACTCAAGATTGCCAAACAGGCGGGCTGTGGGGTGTCCGTGGTGCAGAGGGTGCTGGCGTCTGCTGTAGCATGACGTCACAACTTCGGGAGTGGGACTATGGACGAGAAGACATTCTTCGAGTACGAAGACGTGAAGGTGACCAACACTCGCTTCGTCACAGGATCAGAGACGTTCGCCATGAGCAACGTGACATCCGTTAAAGCATTGGTCAACACGCCGAATCGACTGTGGGGAATTCTTGCAGTGTTGGTCGGGCTGGCAATTGCGTTCAGCGGCCAGTACGTGCTTGGAGGGTTAGTTGTGTCAGGGGCCACGCTGTACCTGTACATGCAGAAAACTGTCTATCACGTAATGCTGAACACCTCGGGTGGTGAAACCAGCGCACTAAAGACCTATCAGTTGGAATACATCACGAAGGTGGTTAAGGCGTTGAACGAAGCCATCGTCTATCGGGGCTGAGGATGTTCTCCGAGCTACTACCTATTGCCCTTAAGTCTTCGCAGTGCCCCCGCTGTCACGCCATCGGCCTCCAAACAACCACGGATGAGGTTTACTCCGCTACGCCTACCGTCGACCGGTACCAAGCAACGTTCAATGTTGAGCCAAGCGTTCTAGCAGTGTGCCCAGTGTGCAGTCTAGTGATGGAGTGGCCAGGGTGCCTAGAGGATTAAGGCTTTTGATTTTCAGGCGGCCTAGCTCGGGAAGGGGGCGAGGGGGGGAATCTTCTTCCCAGTGCGGATCGAGAGGGGCTCAGAAATTTCTAACAAAATTTTCTAATGACTGACTCTGAGATTGAAGCGATTCGAGCTAGGTACATCGGCACGCTTGCGCCGCTGTTCTTTCCGGACGATCCGATCAGTAATGACATCATTAATTACTTCTCTTCACTACTCAGAATCGTAGGTATGGAGGACGGCGGTTGGGACCCTCATTTGGAATCGCGAGCATTGTTGGAGGACCTGAACTCCATCTTCATGTTGGAGCTACCAGCAGAATCCTTCCCAGACCCCGGTTTAACTACTTGGCGGCTTGGGCTTTTGTTCTACAGTCATATTGTTGAAATGGATGCTCCCTATGAGGTACTTGCAAACCTACTCCGCTTTCGCTTGGGAAAGGGGTACAGCCCGAACCCCTTTTTTATTTTTCTCACTGAGAAGGAGCAAAAAAAGAAAGGCAGCAAGCGACTCTCGCCGTCTCGGAAAATCGAAATACTAAAGCGGCTCGGGGACGATGCGGGAGTGCAAGTATCTGCGCTTTTGAATGAGTTTTACGACAGCGACCTGCGCAACGCCATCGCTCACTCCGACTTCATAATTACTGAGGATAGCTTTCGTTCGCGAGGAGGTTCAGGCGGGGTTCGGCCACTCTCAGTCCCACTAGAGCGACTGAACGAAATAATTACGAAAGCCAAAGTCTTCATTGGTACATTTTTAGGGTTGGATGTCGAGGCTCGCCGCTTTTGGGGTGAACGCAAAGGACAGGGAATTCCATATGACGCACGTTATAAAGGTCTCATGGAAGTCTTGGTCGATGACAAAGACTTGATGGTTGGCTTCAACGTGCATTGGCCAAACAACTCTGAGTCGCTTTACCGTCGAACACCTCAAAAGGTAGAAATGACGAATTGCATGCTCAATTTAAGAGCCGCCACGTTGGACCTGAATGTGGGGTTGTATGCACGACAACCTGGCCCTTTCAGTCCGCTTGTCGAGCGTGACCACCACCCGAAGTACACCTTTTTAGATGGAGTTACCGAACGTCCAATGTGGCCGAGTAGCGGCTAGCCCCTGAAAAGAAGATAGATGGCAGGATGAAAGCTGCCACTGGATTGGGAGTGAGTCGTGTCCAATACGAGGCAGGATACTAAGACTGGAAATATCGCCTACGACATCACCTGGTATTTGCACCTTCTTCTTGCCCTACATCCATTCAAACTAATGTGTGGAATAAATTATGACCACTCCAGACTTAACGCCACAGACTTCAAAAGGGGCTGATGCGATGGCCATTTCTTCCAGTGGTAAAGGGCAGTCTGCAGTTTCAGATGACCGTAAAGCTCAGCTTGTCGAGTATCGGAAGTTTCTTGTAGACGCCGACCAGAAGTCCCAAGGGGACTTTGATAAGACTGTTCTGTCGTTGTCGGGCGGGGCACTAGGCATTTCCTTCATATTTCTGAAGGATGTAATTGGTCCAAATCCAATCAATAGTCCCGATTTATTGTTTGCTTCTTGGGTATCTTGGGGCGCGAGTACGTTCGTAGTCCTCGCTTCCTACTTTTTTAGTCATCTTGCCCTGCGAAAAGCGATTGACCAAATTGACAATGGCACTATAGATGACGAAACTCCGGGGGGGCACTACCGACGAATTACTGCTTTCTTGAATGCACTGGGTGCGATTTTGTTTTTGGTGGGTGTGTGCACTATCACTTTATTTGCCAGCGAGAACTTGAAATCAAAGGGAGTTCTAAATGACGGATCACAAAAAACCGCCTCCAGTCCCAAGGGAGCCGCATCGAGCCCCGCCCCCACCGCCTCCGCCGCCTCCCAGCCGACCCCGAGTCGGTGACGATAAGGGCGTACGAATAAATGAAGGTTATTTGCCCCCAAATCCTCCTCCGCCACCTCCTCGCCGAAAGTAAGTGAATCTCTCCAATTGCAAGCTTGGCAGGGTAACGTGTTCCGTAGGATCGGCTTTGATCAGCGATTGTTCACTGTGGCTTGATCCGCTGATCGCTAAGTTGGCGGCGAGGTCAAAGAAAAATCAGCACCCAGTGACTTAGCTTTCGATGAATTTTGCCAAGTTAAGTTGGTGTTGACCAGGCTTAGCTTTGTGAAGAAGGATGCCTATATGACGCCACATGAATTTGCTAAAGCGGCTTTAGATGACTGTCAGTTAACGATCAGGGCGTTAGACGTCAAATGCGGGGCTGTATTGGTCCTCTTGTTGGCACCCCTTGCAAGTGCAAGCAGTATCTTTGATTCTTTAGAGGCAATAACTTCGCTACCTCTTGCGTATTTTCTGGGCGGTCTCTTTTTTGGGACTTGGGCGCTTTCCCTTTTTTCACTTATTCGGGGACTATCCCCGCTTGACAATCCCTCTCTCCATATTTTGGATTACAAAGGCCTCACAGGGGCTTTTTATAGAAGTGGGTTATTCAAGTTCGGTTTTTTTGATGCCCTTCTCAGGCGGAAAGTCATCATTTCGAAGATGAAGGTTCCTGATGCAGTTGCAGAATTGCCAAAAGATGAAGCTGCTGTTGTGGACGAGTTGACTTTTGAGCACATGAAGCTTTGCTACATAAGGGATATAAAAATACGGCTGCTGAAATGGGGCATTGGTTTTGCGGAGATTTGGGTGCTTACTGGAAGTGTGATCTATCTTCTCGCGAGATATGGTTGCTGAAGAAGGCGTTGCATGACACTAAAAAGAGTAAATGAACTTTTGATATCCCATTTCGCGGAGGCTTCCGATGCCCTCGTAGATAAGGCTCCATCTGATTTGCGTCGGGGTGAAGGGACAAATAGGCCTTTCTATATTCTGAAAGTTGATCTTGCTGGGTCCACAAGATTGCTTTTAGGAAAGCGCCATGCGACCTACCTAAAACTCGCCCATACATTTCTGTCTACAGTTGATCAAATCACGCAAGACTTTGGCGCCGACGATCGGCAAGTTGAGTACGTTGGCGATGGTTTATTCGCGTATTTTCCAGCAACGGCAGGTGCTGCCGAAAGGGTGCTGCAGGCTGCGTTCTACGCTAAGTCTGCCGTAAACATGATGGCCAATTTGGGCGGTGCTGTTGGTGAATTGAGACCAAAATGCAGAATTGTTATTCACTACGACACGTTAACCGTGGCCAAGATTGGGCCCCGAGCCGGATCGATACTTTCTGCAATCGGGTGGCCAATACACAAGGTGGCCAAACTGGAAGGCACTATCAGTCCAGGGGTGGGTCGCGCAACGATTGAGTACCGCACGCAACTCAATCAAGCTAATAGGAAGTACTTAAATGCAGTTTATGTGGAGGATCGAGTACTCATCCCGACGCCTCCTCCACCCGTGAGCTTCTCATTCAATTCCGATCCAAACTCCAATACTCTCGCCGGTTTATATGGAATTGGCCTCCCCACCCAGCGTACAGGACTGTTGAATTTGCGAGACGGTGCGTTTGGGACGCAACCAAACACATTGGCATCGTTGAGTATCAATTCAGCGGCACCAATACCTCAGGCGTATCGGTTGGAAAAAAGAGTAGTTGGATACGATGTCAATTGGACACTTTTAGCTCAGGTGCTGAGGTGACTAATTTCTTCGATCTTGAGATATTTTCTCTCGCGTCGGCTGATACCATGTAGGCTGTGCTGCCGGACACAAGCCCGGACGCAGAGGCGGTGAGAACGTCGCTAAGTCGTTGATTTTCATAGGATGTAGCTGGCCGGGGCCTGTTCCCCATCAGCCACCCCAAGTGATTCAAAAGCCCGCTATCAAGTTGATAGCGGGCTTTTTTCATGGGCCTCTGCGTTTCTGCATCACCGCTTTGCGTCGCCGATGGAGTCCAGAAACGTCTCATAGGTCGAACAAAACAACGCCGGTATTTCAAAATGCGGCAGGGCGCCGGTCTGGAATACGCTGACCTGCCAGTTACTGCGGCCTTGCAGAGTCGTTTTGCGCCGGTAGTCGGTGAAGTCGCCCCGCACACCGTGGCACATCCACACCGGGAGTTGCAATGTGTCGTAAACGTTGTGGATGTCTCGGCTGAAAAGCGCTGCCGACAGGAAGTGCAGTGGCGCAAACTCGGCGCCGGGTTGCCTGGCGGTCAGGACGTCATAGCGCCACAGCGTTTCATCAATGTCGCGCGAGCCCCAGGTCTTGTTCAAAAAGAAGCGGATCACTCCAGGGCGGGTGAGGCCGCGAAACACGGCGCCGCCCCATCCCGGCCCGCGCAGGGCCTTCATCAGCCATGGTAGGTAGAGCGTGCTGCCCGGTGGCCCGCGGCGTTTGTCCTGGGTGCCGTTGAATCCGGTGGGGCTCACCAAAGCAGCGCTGCGAAAGTGGGGAGGCTGTTCCATGGCTGCGCGCGCCAGAAATTCACTGGAGAGCGAGAGGGCCAGCGCGTCTATTGGCTGCTCGCCGCAGCGCTGCCGGATGACAGCCGTCATTGCGTGAAGCGCCTGCGTCATCAGCGCAGGTGTGTAGGCGCGGTCACTGCGCTCTGAGAACCCGTAGCCTGGCAGATCAATGGAGAACACGGTGCGTGTGCGGCGAAAGTGCTCGTGCAGGGGCCGGACTTCCGCTGCACTGGCCGCGGCGTTGACGCTGTGCACCAGCAACAGCGGTGGGCCATTGCCTTCGACGTAATAACTCAGTCGGCCAGCAGGGCTGTCGAATTCGATGCGTTCACCGCTGAGTGCGTGCACGAGAGGTGAGGTCATGGATGATGGCGCTGGTTGGGGTCGGTTGGGGTTGGCGGCCCTGCATGCGGTGCATGCGAAAGCAAAGGCAAGGACAGCAGCAAGGCACTGACGTGCCCGCTGGCTCGGGCTGTTGAATGATAGCCTGCCAGCCCCGCACGAAGCGTGGCGAGCCCCAGCTGCACTAGTCAGTTGCGGGTCAATGATATTCAGGAGGCGCGGCGCCAGCGCATGATGAGGTCGCTGGCGTGGGCGATGCCCGCCGCGCTCAGGCACAGCACCGTCAGCGGCCAGGCGGTGTTCATCAGCACACTGCGTACGGCGAGCATCAGGCACAGGCCTGACACGATGTTGAGCAGGTAGGCGCGTGGCGGCAGGCCTTTGCCCGTCATGCGGTGGTAGGCCAGCAGGATGAGCGTTTCGAGCACTGTGAGGGCAATCACGGCATCGACCAGCCAGCCGCGCTGCCACAGCGATTGCATGGTGTCCATGAAGCCAGTCAAAACGGGCCGTTCAGCCGCACCGTCGCGAGGTTCAGCAGCGAGGCGAAGGACACCCAGAGCAGGTAGGGCAGAAGCAGCAAGGCGGCTGCCTTGGACCAGTCCTTGAAGCGCCACATCAGCGCGGCAATCGACAACCACAGAAAGCTGATTTCCATCAGAGCCCAGTCGGGTCGCTGCAGCCGGAAGAACAGCACACTCCAGAGCGTGTTGAGCGCGCCGTTGATGGCGAACAGCACAATCACCGCGCGGCGACTGGCGCTGTCAGGGGCTGCTCGCCACGCCAGCACGCCTGCCACAGCGGCCAGCGCGAAGATGGTGGTCCAGGCGATGCCAAACCACGCGTCGGGTGGTTGCCATGGCGGGCGCACCAGGGTGCGATACCACGGGCCCAGCACGGTCAGCCAGGCGCCGAGACTGGAGACCGCCAGCGCGGCGGCAGAGGCAATGAGGATCGGTGCGAGGAGGACCTTGCGCGTCATACTCGGGCAAGCCCGAGCAGGTGCGCCATGTCCTTGAAGAAGATGCGCACATGCGCCATCGGTTTCTTGCGGGCCAGTTCCTTGTTCATGTAGGACTCGAAGGTGAGTTGCTGCACGTCGCGGTCCTCGCAGATCTTCACGAAGCGCTCGCGGCGCTTGTCGGTGCGGTACCAGAAGGACTGCATGATGCCCAGTACCCAGAACACCGTACCGTGGGTTTTCATGAAGCGTTTGCGTGCCAGCTTGAGCGCACCGACGTTGCCGGTTCGCAGCAGCTCATGCACCGACTCCGCTGCGAGCTGACCACCGACCATGGCGTAGTAAATGCCTTCGCCGGAAGCAGGTGCCACCACACCCGCTGCGTCACCTGCCAGCACCACATCCCGGCCGTTGTCCCAACGGGGAAGGGGCTTCATCGGGATGGGTGCGCCCTCGCGGCGCAGGGTCTCGGTGCCGTCAAGGCCTGCTGTGGCGCGCAGGCGCGAGACCGCAGCCTTGAGCGAGAAGCCTTTGTCGGCGCTGCCGGTGCCTATGCTCATGGTGTCGCCGTGCGGGAAGACCCAGCCGTAAAAGTCGGGCGACAGCGTGCCCTGGTAGAAGACGTCACAGCGTGCGGCGTCATAGCCGGGGGTCTGGGCCGCAGGTGCGCGGACGATCTCGTGGTACGCAAAGACGTATTTGGTTTTCTCGGCGCCGGGCACAGCCTGGCGGGCGACTTCAGACCGTGCGCCGTCTGCGCCGATCACGCTTCGCGCCTTGACCGATGCGGGCACGCCTTCGCCGCGGGTGTGTTTGTCGCGCACGAGGTAGTGAACGACGCTGGCGCCTTGCTCATCGCGCTCCAGTTTGACAAAACTGCCCGTGCGCCGGACTGCACCCGCAGCGGCCGCACGCTCGCGCAGCCACTCGTCGAATGCGTCGCGGTTGACCATGCCGACAAAGCCGTTCTCGATGGGGATGTCTACATGCCGCCTTGAAGGCGCAATCATGCGTGCACAGCGGGCGCGCGCCACCAGCAGGCTGTCGGGGATGGCGAAGTCCTTGATGAGCCGGGGTGGTATGGCGCCGCCACAGGGCTTGATGCGACCTGCCCGGTCCAGCAGCAGCACCGAATGGCCCTGGCGGGCCAGTTCATGGGCCGCCGTGGCGCCAGAGGGGCCGCCGCCAACCACCACCACATCGAAAGTTTCAGTTGAGTCCATTGTGATCACCTTGGTTCTGTTTCACACTGCATCGGGCCGTATGGCGGGTTTTGTTGTTCATGGATTCCCTGACGGCCGGTCTGCATGTCAGGCCTGCGGTGTCAGTGAAAAGCTGCCGGGTGCCGTTGGCCCTGTGGCCTGTGGCGCTGCTGCTGTCGGGGATAGGGATGAAGTCGGGCTGCTGATCTTCCAGGCCAGTGCTGCAGAGACCAGGAAGAGGGCGGCCTCCAGACCAAAGACCGAGGCGTAGGCCACGCCCGGCGAGGCGATCAGAAAGCGCGCGATGTCGCTGGCGGCTGTGCCGACCAGCCCACCCAGCCCGAAAGCCACCGCTTGCGCCGCGCCCCACAGACCCATGCGCACGCCCTCGCGTGACTGTCGGCCTTCGTTGGCCATCCGCATCATGGAGCCGATGGCGCCAATGGAGAAGGCGCCGTTAGCGACGCCCAGCAGAAACACGTTTTCCTTCAACGGCCAGCCAAGGCCCGTCAGTCCGGCGGCCACCAGTCCGGCCATCGCGATGCCGGACGCCACGCAGCCGCCAATGGTCCAGCCGCGCAGCGAGCCCACATGCCGCCACAGCGGATGGTGGGCCTGACGTGCACCCCAGGCCCCTGCTGCGGCGACCAGCAGCATGCCCAGCAAGACGCCCGCGTGCTGCACACCGGCCAGTTGCGTCGATGCACCGGGGGTGAAACCAAACACTGTGCCGGCGAAGGGTTCCAGAATCAGGTCCTGAGCGCTGTAGGCCAGCATGGAGACGAATACAAAAATGGTGAAGCGGCGCGCTGCGGGCTCACTCCACACCTGCTGCAGCGCCTCCAGAAACTGAGGTCGGCCGGTGGAAGGTGCTGCTTGTGTCTGGGCCTGCTGCAGTGGGGAAGTTGCAGGAACCTGCGGAGCGCGTTCTTCCAGCCGGTACAGTGCAGCCGCTGTCAGTGTCAGGGCCGCTGCAGCCACGATGCAGGTCACCAGCACCAGCCGCGCCGGGGAGTACGGGTCCAGCCAGTGGCCGGCGAGGCCGGCCGTCATGGCAAAACCGAAGATCATCATCATCCAGACCATGGTCGCTGCGCCGGCCCGGCGGCCCGCTGGAACGCGCTTGGCCAGCAAAACCAGCAGCGATGTACCGCTGGCACTGACCCCCAAACCGATCAACACAAAACCTGCAACAGCCAGCGCCATACCGGCAGGGCGGTTGGTGGCCATCCATGCGGTGGCCAGCGACGCGGTGATGCCGCCTGTGGCCAGCACAGCCATGCCGCCCATGATCCACGGGGTGCGTCTGCCGCCGACATCCGAGCCATGGCCCATGCGCGGACGCGTGATCTGCACCAGGTAGTGCAGGGCCACCAGAAACCCGGGCAGCAGCGCGGGCAGGGCCAGTTCCACCACCATCACGCGGTTCAGGGTCGAAGTGGTGAGCACCACGATGGCACCCAGCGCCGCCTGCACCAGACCGAGGCGGGCCACGCTGAGCCAGCCAAAAGTCTGTAAGGGTGCGGGGTTGTTCATCCGGCTGTTGCCATGCTGATCGAACGAAGTGCGAAGGCGCTGACCATCATGCCGGCCACGAACAGTGGCACACCGAAGCCGCTGTACCAGAGCGCACGCGATGTGGGTTCCTGCATGAAGCGCCGCATCATGAACGCCTGCAGCAGCACCAGCACCGCGACACCTGTTGCATGAAGGGGCCGCTGCCATTGGATCAGAAGAAGAATTACCAGCAGTTGGGGCACAGCCATGAAGAGGCATGCCACCCGAGCCGCCTTGTCCACGCCGAGCTGCACGGGCAGCGAACGCACGCCCATTTGCCGGTCACCAGCCACCGCCTTGAAGTCGTTCAGCGTCATGATGCCGTGCGTCGCAGCGCTGTAGAGCGCGGCAAGAATCAGCGAGTGCCCGTGCGGCATGCTGCCGCCAGCCATCACGGCTGCACCAGTGACCCATGCGATGCCTTCGTAGCTGATGCCGCAGGCCGCGTTGCCCCACCAGCCGTTTTCTTTCAGCCGCACAGGCGGCGCGCTGTAGGCCCAGGCCAGCAGCAGGCCGACGGCGGCAGCACCGAAGCCCCACGGACCCAGCACGGCTGCGACGAGCAGGGAAACAAAAGTCCAGCTGATGGCCAGATACAGGCCCCAGCGACCCGGCATGCGCCCGGAGGGGATGGGGCGCTGCGGTTCATTGATGGCATCGACGTGGCGGTCAAACCAGTCGTTGACGGCCTGGCTGGTGGCGCAGACCAAGGGCCCGGCCAGCGCTACACCGACAATCGCCAGTCCCCAGCGCCCATCCATCGAAATGCCAGAGGCCACCACGCCGCACGCGAAAGCCCACATCGGCGGAAACCAGGTGATCGGCTTGAACAGCTCCGTGACGGTGGCGAGTGAGGGGCGTGTCATGCATAGGTTTTACATCGGACACCATCAAGTGTCAATTGAGATTGACACTTAAATCTGGACCAAAACCTGGACGTCGTTGGTCCCCTGAAAGTGCCGCAGCGCAATAAAAACTTAAAGAACAACGCAACCAACCGCACATCAGCCAGCCCTGAACGCAAAAAAAGGCACTGCGAGAGTGCCTTTTTGTTGGAGCGGGCGGGAAATTCCGCGCCAGGTCAGTGTTCCACTTCGCCGGTCGATTCCCCGATGCCAAAGCGGCGCAGCTTGATGTACAGGCTTTGACGGGACAGGCCCAGCATCTCCGCTGCAGAAGCACGGTTGTCGCCGGTCAGCTGCAAGGCCGCCTCGATGCACAGCTGCTCGATCAGGTCGGTCGTTTCACGCACGATGTCTTTGAGCGGCAGGCGGCCGACCAGTTCGGTCATCTGGCTGGCTGAGCGCGGCAGTTCCTTGGCGCCACGGCCGTCGCTGGTGAGGCGCCGGCCCATGTCGCGGATGGTGAAGCCCAGGCAGCGCTGATCGCCAGCATCTACCGAGACTGCAGAAATTTCCACCTCGCTGCTCGCGCCCAGTTCGCCGCGCAGCTGCGTCGCAAACAGTTTGACCGAGCCATGCTGGCGCAGGTTGGACAGCAGCACGCGGAAGTCCACGCCGCTGCGTCCCAGCCATTTGTCGAGCAACTGGCCGCGCGCCTGGTCTTCGGTGCCGATCTGGCCCAGATCGAGGAAGGCGCGATTCACGGTGAGGATGCGGCCTTCGATATCGGTCACCACCAGCGCGTCGGGGGCGCTTTCCATCACCTGCAGCAATTGCTGCTTGCCGTTGTCGGTGTTCACCGCTGCGGCCGAGTCCTGGGTCGAGAAGCGCAGCAGGAAGTGGAGGGAGTTTTCCTGGCGGAACTGCGATGCAGTCAGCGTGAGCGGCTGGTTCTGCTCCAGCAGACGCACCTGCACCGCGTCTGCACGGCCAGTGGCGCGAAGGCGATCAAGCATGTGGCGAACCGCGTCAGCACTGGTCGAGTCAAGGCTGTCTGCCAGTGCCCAGCCGGGGCGCTTGGCCTTTTCGCCAAACAGTTCGAGGGCCGCCGGGTTGGCTTCTTCCACCTTGTCGATGGAGCCACTGAGGATCAACACTGGCTCGGTGGCCATCTGGAACAGCAGGCGATACCGCGTCTCCACCTGACGCAGGCGCCAGTAGTCGCGTTCCATGGAGAGTTGTGCCGTGACCAGCCGCTGCTGCAGCGCCACCTGCGCACGCAGGTCGCGGCCAAAGGCGAGGGTGAGTGTGGTTTCGCTGGAAGCGGGCTGGCCCTTGCGGCGCACAGGCACCACGGAATAAGACAGCGGCAGATCCGCCGCACCGCCAGCCACCGGGTGGTTGACATGGCGCCAGCGAACGCCGTCACCCGAGACGGGGTTCTTCAGCAGTGCTTCAATCTTGGGCTGGCTTTCGACGGTGACGGTTTCAGACCATGTCTTGCCGAGCCATTCGTGGCAGCCCTGAGTGCGGAGATCGTCGCTGCCAAGCGCCAGATCGCGAATGACACCAGAGTCGTCAAGCACCAACACGACATCTGCCGCGGCTGTGATCAACTCTGCCGCCGTATCGACGTCCAGATTGGCAAGGAATTGACTCGGCATTTCAAAATGCCGGTCAATGAACGCTTGCGTTACCTGTTGCATGAGTTGTCTTTCATCCGGATATTAGGGGTGAGGTGGGGGCGTGAGCTGAGGTTTCAACTGCTGACACCGATGCGCGTGTTGCGCGCCGCGAGTTTTTCGGCCATTTCAGGGGCTGTACCGCCGTTGATGATGATGGCATCGGCGGAAATCTGCGCGGCATATTCCGGATGGAGTGCAAACACTGCACCCCCAGCGATTATAGGGACGCCGGTATTGACGCTTGCGCGGCGCACTTCTGCAATGCATTCGGCCAGTCGCAGGATGCTGGTTTCGCTGCCCAGCGAGAAGCCGACAACGTCATACCAACCCTGCTTGACCATGACCGCGGGAGACACGTCGCTGGCGCCGAAATTGGTCGATACGTCCCAGCCGGCGCGGTGGAAAAACTCGGCCACGAGAGAAAGACCAAAGGTGTGTTGTTCGCCGGGGCAGGGCACCAGCAGAATGCGGCGTCCGGGGTTGGCATCGGTTTGTGTGGGCGGCGGTGCCGCTGCTTCGCTGTTTTCGCGCAGCACGTGCTGCAGGCGGCCCAAGCCCATGGTCACTTCGGTGAAGTCGCAGAGATCGCGCTCCCACAGCTCGCCCAGATGTCGGGCCACTGGCGCCAGCAGATCCAGAAAGATCGACTGCATCGGGATGCCGCGCGCCCTGAAGGACATCACGCTGCGCTGAAGCGCTGCATCGTCGTCGTGAAGCACCATGCGCGCAAATTCAAGCACGTCTTCAGGCGAGACCTGCTCCATCACGGGCAGGTCCATCGAGCATTCGTGCGGGAAGCGGTGTGCCAGCATCAGGCGAGGGATGATTTCGTATTCGACAGCCTTGGCCAGCAGCATGGTCCGCAGACTGGTCTGGTCGGGCATGTCTGCACGTTCGGACTGCAGGAATCCCTCGACGCCCTGCGCGTAGTTGTTACTGGCATCCGGCCACGGATCCGATGCGGAGCCGAACCCTGATCCCTCTGGCTTTTCAGATTCATATCTGGAAAACGAGCCCATCTCACTTCTCCTGCGCCGCCTTTTCATGGCGCGGTTGGTGCCAATGCGCACGGGCTACGGTCCTGGCCGGAGCTCTACTACGTCATCAGATTTTGCAATTTCTCCCGGCGACCCTGCTTTGCCTCTTTTGCAAAACACACTCGCCAGATCAGCTTGTACCTGTCCACTTGTGTCACCGTCAAAACATTTGTGCAGATGCCCGGGTAAGTACTAAGTACTTGTTTCAATATCTGGTCGGTCAACGATTTCCATTCAATGTAAATAAATATATACGTCAATTTAAGTTGACACAAGTCCCAAGCGCGTCTAAATTCAACCTAAATTACACATGAGCACCAAAACAATGCAACCTGGCGCCCCGAGACGAAAAACCAGCGCCCCGCTTTACACACCGCAGCAGCGTGTGCGGCGCGATGGCTCTGTCTGGACCCTGGTGCAGGGCATTCTGGCCCCGGTGCAGTTTCTGGTGTTCCTGGTCAGTCTGGTGCTGGTGCTCCGCTTCCTCTGGACGGGCGAGGGCGAATACGCCGCCACGGTGTCTGTGGTCATCAAGACGCTGACGCTCTACGCCATCATGATCACCGGCTGCATCTGGGAGAAGGTGGTGTTTGACTGCTACCTGTTCGCTCCAGCCTTCTATTGGGAAGACGTGTTCAGCATGCTGGTGCTGGCACTGCACACTGCCTATCTGGCTGCACTGATGTCCGGCTGGCTCGATGCGCACGGACTGATGCTGCTGGCGCTGGCGGCTTACGCCACCTACGTCATCAACGCTGGCCAGTTCATCTACAAGCTGCGCATGGCGCGGCTTCAGGGACAACCAGCCGCATCGGCCGATCAGCCTTCAGGAGTCGCCGCATGAGCCCGGTCATTCCGATTCATGCAGCCACGGGTGGCTGCTCTGATGCGCCGGTGCTGAAAGAGCGCGGCCAGCGCGAGGTGTTCTGCGGTCTGACCGGCATCATCTGGTTGCACCGCAAGATTCAGGACGCATTCTTCCTGGTGGTCGGCTCGCGCACCTGCGCGCACCTGATCCAGTCGGCCGCCGGGGTGATGATTTTTGCTGAACCCCGTTTTGCCACCGCCATCATTGACGAACGCGACCTGGCTGGTCTGGCTGACTGCAACGAAGAGCTTGACCGCGTGGTCACCCGACTGATTGAGCGTCGCCCTGAAATCAAATTGCTGTTTCTGGTCGGATCCTGCCCTTCCGAAGTCATCAAGCTGGATCTGTCGCGCGCCGCGTCGCGCCTGTCGGGTCGCTTCTCGCCAGATGTGCGGGTGCTGAATTACTCTGGCAGCGGCATCGAGACCACCTTCACCCAGGGCGAAGACGCCTGCCTCGCATCGCTGGTGCCCAGCCTGCCAGTGCGCAGTGCTGAGACGCCTACCGAACTGCTGGTGGTCGGTGCACTGGCCGATGTGGTGGAAGACCAGTTTGCCCGGCTGTTCAAACAGATGGGCATTGAGCGCGTTCGCTTTTTCCCGCCACGCCATGCCACCGACCTGCCTGCGGTTGGCCCCAACACCGTGTTTCTGCTGGCGCAACCCTTTCTGGCGGACACCGCCGTGGCACTGGAAGCTCGCGGTGCCAAGCGCCTGCCTTCGCCCTTCCCGCTGGGTGTGGAGGGCACCACCGCTTGGTTGCAGGCAGCAGCCAGCGCCTTCGGTGTGGAGGCTGCCGCATTCGAGGCTGCCATAGCCGCCAGCCGCGAGCGTGCCACCACTGCTGTCGCACGCCAGCGCACGCAGCTTGCTGGCAAGAGCATTTTCTTTTTCCCCGATTCCCAGCTGGAAATTCCGCTGGCCCGTTTTCTTTCGCGTGAACTGGGCATGACGCTCACCGAGGTGGGTACGCCCTATCTGCACCGCCAGCACATGGCCGAAGAGCTGGCCTGGCTGCCTGAAGGCACCTTCCTGTCAGAAGGCCAGCATGTGGAGAACCAGCTCGACCGTTGCCGCGCAGCGCAGCCCGATATCGTGGTCTGCGGTCTGGGGCTGGCCAACCCGCTCGAAGCCGAGGGCATGACCACCAAATGGGCCATCGAATTGGTCTTCACCCCGATCCAGGGCTATGAGCAGGCGGCCGATCTGGCTGAGCTCTTCAGCAGACCACTGGTTCGCCGAATGCGGCTAGCCGCCTAGATTGATCAAAGGCCACCACGATGCAGCTCACACTCTGGACCTACGAAGGACCGCCGCATGTGGGGGCGATGCGTATTGCCACCGCCATGAAGGACGTCCACTACGTCCTGCACGCGCCCCAGGGCGACACCTACGCCGATCTGCTGTTCACCATGATCGAGCGCAACGCCAAGCGGCCACCGGTCACTTACACCACCTTCCAGGCGCGTGACCTGGGTGGCGACACCGCCGAGTTGTTCAAGAACGCTGCCCGCGAGGCCTATGCCCGCTTCAGCCCCAAGGCCATGATGGTCGGCTCGTCGTGTACCGCCGAGCTGATTCAAGACGACCCGGGCGGGCTGTGCAAGGCGCTGGATCTGCCCGTGCCCGTGGTGGCGCTGGAGCTGCCTTCATACCAGCGCAAGGAAAACTGGGGCGCCTCCGAGACTTTCTATCAGATGGTTCGTCAGCTGGCCGACACCAGCGTGCGCCGTGCGCCGCTGACCGACGGCGAGACCCGCCGCCCACGCTGCAACATCCTCGGCCCAGCCTCGCTGGGCTTTCGCCACCGCGATGATCTGCGTGAGATCACCGGTCTGTTGACCGACATGGGCGTGGACATCAACGTCACCGCACCGCTGGGCGCCACGCCTGCTGATCTGGCCCGTCTGGGTGATGCCGATTTCAACGTGGTGCTCTACCCCGAAATCGCCATGCTGGCCGCCAGCTGGCTCAAGCGCACGTTCAACCAGCCTTCCACACGCACGGTGCCCATCGGCTCTGGCGCCACGCGCGATTTCATTGCTGAGGTGGCCGAACTCGCCGGTGTGGATCCTTCGGGTGTGCTGGCCAACGCCGAGGCGCGTGCCCCTTGGTATGCCAAGTCGGTGGATTCGACTTACCTCACCAGCAAGCGTGTGTTTGTCTTTGGCGATGCCACCCATGTGGTCGCCGCAGCCCGCATCGCTGCGCAGGAGATGGGTTTCACCGTGGTCGGACTGGGCACCTACAGCCGCGAGTTCGCCCGCGAAGTGCGCGAAGCTGCACAGCTCTACGGTGTCGAGGCGCTGATCAGCGACGACTACCTTGAAGTCGAGGCCCGCATTGCCGAACTGCAGCCCGAACTGGTGCTGGGTTCGCAGATGGAGCGCCACATTGCCAAGCGCCTGGGCGTGCCCTGCGCCGTCATCTCGGCGCCGGTGCATGTGCAGGACTTCCCGGCGCGGTATTCACCGCAAATGGGTTTTGAAGGCGCCAACGTGCTGTTCGACACCTGGGTGCATCCGCTGATGATGGGGCTTGAAGAGCACCTGATCGGCATGTTCCGCGGTGATGCCGAATTCCATGAAGACGCCGCGCCGTCGCACCTGGGTGGCGCTGTGACGCCCCGGGCACAGACTGTTGCAGTGTCGGCAGAGCCTGCCCCTGTGGTCGCGGCAGAAGCGAAGACTGCAGCAGAAGCAGCCAATGAAACGCTGTCCCCTGCAGAGGCGACATGGGGCATTGATGCTGAAAAAGAGCTTAAAAAGATCCCCTTCTTCGTGCGCGGCAAGGCCAAGCGCAACACCGAGCGCTTTGCGATGGATCGCGGGGTGTCCCTGATCACCGTGGAGACACTGTATGACGCCAAGGCTCACTATGGCCGCTAAGCCGATGTCTGCAGTCAATCACCAAAGGGTTCGTCTGGTCGTCGTGACCATGGACACCCACTTCGCAGGCGCCGTTGAACGAGCGCAGGTCACACTGGCGCGCGAGCTGCCCGGCCTGTCGGTGGCTTTTCACGCCGCCTCTGAATACGCGGGTGACGAAGCCGCCGTGGCCCGTTGCTGCGATGACATTTCCAAAGCCGACATTGTGGTCTGCGGTATGCTGTTTCTGGAAGATCACTTCCTGCCGGTGCTGCCCGCACTGCAGGCCCGGCGTGACCATTGCGACGCGGTGGTGTGCATGGCTTCGGCAGCCGAAGTCGTCAAGCTCACTCGCCTCGGCAACTTCGACATGGCCAAGCCCGCCAGTGGCCCGATGGCGCTGCTCAAGAAGTTGCGTGGCAACAAGGAAAAAGCCTCTACCGGCGGCGCAGCGCAGATGAAGATGCTGCGGCGCATTCCTCAGCTGCTGCGCTTCGTGCCCGGCACCGCGCAGGATGTGCGCGCCTATTTCATGACGCTGCAGTACTGGCTGGGCGGGTCGGACGAGAACATCCTGAACCTGATCCGCCACGTGGTGAATCGCGGTGCAGACGGCGAGCGCAAGGAGCTGCGTAGCGCGGTTCGCGCAGAGCCACCTATCGAGTACCCGGAAGTCGGTGTCTACCATCCGCGCATGGCCGGTCGCCTGGCGGCTGAAGTGTCTGCCTTGCCCATGCCCGCAACCCCGGTGATGGGCACAGTCGGTTTGCTGGTGCTGCGCTCGTATTTGCTGTCTGGCAACTCGGCGCACTACGACGGCGTGATTGCGGCGATGGAGGCTCGCGGCCTGCGCGTGATTCCCGCGTTCGCGGCCGGTCTGGACGCACGGCCCGCCATTGATGAATTTTTTGTGCGCAACGGCCAGACCATGGTCGATGCGGTGGTTTCCCTCACCGGCTTCTCGCTGGTCGGTGGCCCGGCTTACAACGACGCCAAGGCCGCCGAAGACATTCTTTCCCGGCTGGATGTGCCCTATGTGGCCGCCCACCCGGTGGAGTTCCAGACCCTCGCGCAGTGGGGCGGTTCCGAGCGCGGTTTGCTGCCAGTGGAAAGCACCATCATGGTGGCGATTCCCGAGCTGGACGGCGCGACCAGCCCGATGGTGTTCGGTGGTCGCCCTGGCCATGCCGGCGTGACCTGCACCGGCTGCCACCACGCCTGCACCTTCACCGCGAACGACACCGCACAGGACATGCAGTCCTGCCCCGAACGCGCGCTGATGCTGGCCGCCCGTGTGAGCCGGATGGTGGCGCTGCGCCGCAGCCAGCGCGCCCAGCGCCGCGTGGCCGTGGTGATCTTCAATTTCCCGCCCAATGCCGGCAACATCGGCAGTGCGGCTTATCTTTCGGTGTTCGAGTCGATGTTCCACACGTTGAGCGCGATGAAGGCGCAGGGCTATACGGTGGACATGCCCGCCAGCGTGGACGAGCTGCGCGACGGCGTGCTGCAGGGCAACGCCAGCCGCTACGGCGCAGACGCCAACGTGCATACCCTGATCAGCACCGATGAGCATGTCCGCCGCGAGCGCTGGCTCAGCGAGATCGAAGCCCAGTGGGGCCCGGCACCCGGGCGCCAGCTCAGCAATGGCACCGACATCCTGGTGCTGGGCAAACAGTTTGGCAATGTGCTGGTGGCCGTGCAACCTGCCTTCGGCTACGAAGGTGATCCGATGCGCCTGCTGTTTGAAAAAGGCCTGTCGCCCACGCATGCGTTCTCGGCGTTCTACCGCTACCTGCGCGAGGATTTCAATGCCCACGCCGTGCTGCATTTCGGTACCCACGGCGCGTTGGAGTTTATGCCAGGCAAGCAAAGCGGCATGTCCGGCAACTGCTGGCCAGACCGCCTGATCGGTGATCTGCCGAACATCTATCTCTATGCCTCCAACAATCCGTCGGAAGGCGCGATTGCCAAACGCCGCTCCGGCGCCACGCTGATCAGCTACCTGACGCCACCGGTCTCGGAAGCCGGCCTGTACAAAGGCTTGGTGGACCTGAAGGCCTCCATCGAACGCTGGCGCGGCATGGACCCGGACGCCCGGGAGCGCGCTGACTTTGCGGTCCTGCTTCAGTCGCAGGCTGCCGCACTGAACCTGACGCCGGCCGAGCCCCTGTGGGATGCCGCTGTGGGCGGCGATGCCGATCACCAGGTGGCGCTGCTGTCCACGCAGGTGCTGGAACTCGAATACACGCTGATCCCCTGTGGCCTGCACGTCACCGGCCGTCCCCCAAGTGTGGCCGAGCGTGTCGACATGCTGCTGGCCATGACCGAAGCCTGGGCCGGTCAGCGCCCACCGCGCGAGACCGTGCGGGCGCTGGTGGACGGCCACAGCGTCGATCAGGCCATGAAGATCGGTCACATGCACGGCGATGCCGAGCTGGTGACGGCGATGACCCAACTGGGTGAGGCCAACACGCTTCTGTCCAAAGATTCTGAAGTCGAGGCGATTCTTCGCGCCCTGGATGGCCAGTACATCCGCCCGGCACCTGGCGGCGACATTCTGCGCACGCCGGCCGTGTTGCCCACTGGCCGCAACCTGCATGGTTTTGACCCGTTCCGCATTCCGAGCGCCTTTGCCGTGAAAGACGGCGCCGAGCAGGCCAAGCGCCTGCTGGAGCGCCACATGCGCGAAACCCACCAGCTGCCCGAATCGATTGCGATGGTACTGTGGGGCAGCGACAACCTCAAGAACGAAGGCGCACCGATTGCGCAGGTACTGGCCCTGATGGGCGCCTTGCCGCGCTTTGACAGCTACGGTCGCATCGCCGGCGCCACGTTGGTGCCGCTGTCTGAACTGGGCCGCCCGCGCATCGACGTGGTGATCACGCTGTCTGGCATCTTCCGTGACCTGATGCCGCTGCAGATCCGCATGCTGGCTGAAGCCGCCTATCTGGCTGCATCGGCCGATGAGCCACTGGAAGAAAACTGGATTCGCAAACATGCACTGGCTTATCAGGCTGAACATGGCTGCACGCTGGAAACCGCATCGCTGCGCGTGTACGGGAATGCCGAAGGCGCCTACGGCTCCAACGTCAACAACCTGGTGGAAAGCAGCCGCTGGTCTGATGAGAACGAGCTGGCCGAGACCTATTCGCGCCGCAAGGGATTTGCCTACGGACGCACTGGCCTCGCGGTGCAACAGACCGCCTTGCTGCAAAGCGCGCTGGCCGATGTGCAGCTGACCTACCAGAACCTCGACTCTGTCGAACTCGGCGTGACCACGGTGGACAACTATTTCGACACGCTGGGTGGCATCACCCAGGCCGTGAAGCGCGCCCGTGGCGGCGTGACACCACCGGTTTACATCGGTGACCAGACCAAGGGCGACGGCGCTGTGCGCACGCTGCATGAGCAGGTGGCGCTTGAAACCCGCACCCGCATGCTCAACCCCAAGTGGTTCGAAGGCATGCTCGAAAGCGGCTACGAAGGTGTGCGCCAGATTGAGGTGCATGTCACCAACACCATGGGCTGGTCTGCCACGACCGGCCAGGTGCAGCCCTGGGTGTATCAGGAATTGAGCGAGACATTCATGCTCGACCCCAAGATGCGCGACCGGCTGGCCAAACTCAACCCCACGGCATCTGCCCGTGTGGCGAGCCGCCTGCTTGAAGCGTCAGACCGCCAATATTGGCAACCCGATCCGGAGGTTCTCGCGGCGCTCAGACAGGCCAGCGAAGAACTTGAAGACCGGCTCGAAGGTGTTTTTGAAGGAGCTACCGCATGATGGAAACCAGCGTTCCCCTGACCGACCTGAGGCGTGCCTCGGGGAAGTCTCACCGCGAAGACGGCGAGGGCAGCCTGCAGGTCCAGCTGGATCCTTCGCTGAAGATCGGCAATGCCAAAGTCTTTGCCATCTACGGCAAGGGCGGTATCGGCAAGAGCACCACCAGCAGCAACCTGTCGGCCGCGTTCTCCCATCTGGGCAAGCGCGTGCTGCAGATCGGCTGCGATCCCAAGCACGACAGCACCTTCACGCTGACCAAGAAGATGCTGCCCACCGTCATTGACGTGCTGGAGACGGTGGATTTCCACGCCGAAGAACTCCGCGTCGAAGACTTCGTATTCCCAGGCTACAACGGCGTGATGTGTGTCGAAGCCGGCGGCCCGCCTGCCGGTACGGGTTGCGGCGGCTACGTCGTCGGCCAGACAGTGAAGCTGCTCAAAGAGCACCACCTGCTGGAAGACACCGATGTGGTGATTTTCGATGTGCTGGGCGACGTGGTATGCGGTGGTTTCGCCGCGCCACTGCAGCACGCCGACCGCGCCCTCATCGTCACGGCCAATGACTTCGATTCGATCTTCGCGATGAACCGCATCGTGCAGGCCATCGGCGCCAAGGCTAAGAACTACAACGTGCGCCTGGGCGGCGTGATTGCCAATCGCAGCGCAGCCACCGACCAGATCGACAAATACAACAACCAGATCGGTCTGAAGCTGGCCGCGCACTTCCCGGACCTGGATGTGATTCGCCGCAGCCGTCTGAAGAAGTCCACGCTGTTCGAGATGGAAACCTCGCCCGAGCTGGAAGCCGTCAAAAAGGAATACATGCGACTCGCAGCTTCCTTGTGGCTGGGCGTGGAGCCGCTGGCGGCCGTGCCCATGAAAGACCGCGACATCTTTGACTTGCTGGGATTCGATTGATGAACACCACCAACGCCAACTACCTCGAGCGCCGGCTCGAAATCGAGACCTATTTCGACCGCACGGCAGCCAAGGCGTGGGAACGCCTGACCTCTACCGCTCCGGTGGGCCGGATTCGTGCGACGGTGAGGGCGGGGCGTGACCAGATGCGCAACACGCTGCTGTCATGGTTGCCGCAGGACATGCGTGGCCTGCGTCTACTCGATGCCGGTTGCGGCACTGGCGCGCTGGCCATGGAAGCCATGCAGCGCGGCGCTGAGGTGGTGGCGATTGACCTTTCGCCTACGCTGGTGCAGCTGGCACGCGATCGCGCGGCCACCTTGCCGGCCAACGACATGGGCGGCAGTGTGGAGTTTCTGTCGGGCGACATGCTCGACGAGGCGCTGGGCCGCTTCGACCACGTGGTGGCGATGGACTCGGTGATTCACTACGACACTCCCGATATTTCACGCGCTGTGCAGCGCCTCGCCGCCCGCACCAGCGGCAGCGTGCTCTTCACCATTGCGCCCAGCAGCCCGCTGCTGACCGTGGCGCACAGTGTGGGGCGGCTCTTTCCGAGCAGCGACCGCTCGCCCGCACTGACGCCGGTTTCCCAGGCTTTGCTGCGCAAGTCGCTACAACAGGCTTTTGCAGGTACCGGCTGGATGGAAGGCCGCAGTCAGCGGGTGTCCAGCGGCTTCTACACCTCACAGGCGTGGGAGTGGGCACGGTGAATCTCCAGCGCTTTCTGTCGCCCACTTGGGCACTGAATCTCAGCAAACAGATGACTGAGCGCTATGCGCCGTTTGCTGACGCTGCATCGACTGAATTACCCTTGGGGCGCCTGCTGCGCCTCTCCTTGTTCCAGTTGTCCGTTGGCATCACAACGGCATTGCTGGTGGGCACCCTCAATCGCGTGATGATTGTGGAGCTGGGCGTTCCCGCCTGGTGGGTGGCGCTGTCTGTTGCGCTGCCGCTGGTGTTTGCGCCGCTGCGTGCACTGATCGGCTACCGAAGCGACACGCACCCTTCGCCGCTGGGTCTCAAGCGCATGCCTTACATGTGGGTTGGCACTTTGCTCATGTTTGGTGGCTTGTCCATCATGCCGTTTGCCCTGTTGCTTTTGTCTGCACCCGACACGGCTGGCATCTGGGCGGGCCGCATTGGCGGTGCGCTGGCCTTCCTGCTGGTGGGCGCCGGCATGCAGATCACCCAGACCGCCGGCATGGCGCTGGCCAGCGATCTGGCACCCGAGGCCAAGCGGCCCCGCGTGGTGGCCTTGCTTTACAGCATGTTGCTGTTGGGTCTGATCCTCGGCAGCGGCTTGCTCGGTTTGTTGCTGATTGATTTCAGCCCCACGCGCCTGGTGCAGGTGGTGCAGGGCGCCGCAGTGATGGTGGCGGTGCTCAATGTGATTTCCCTGTGGAAGCAGGAGCCGCGTCAGGCCCGCCGTGGCAAACGCGAAGAGCAGGGCTTTTCGCGCAGCTGGCAAAAGCTCATGGCGATCCCGAAAATCCGCCGCTTTCTCTGGACCGTTGGCCTTGGCACTGCCGCCTTCAGCATGCAGGACATCGTGCTGGAGCCCTTCGGTGGCGAAGTGCTGGGACTGAATGTGAGCCTGACCAGCACCTTGACCGCCATGAGTGCCGGTGGCGCCTTGCTGGCCTTCGTTTTGTCAGCCCGTTTCATGTCAAAGGGTCTGGACACCATTCGCCTGGCGGCCATTGGCGCCTTGCTGGGCCTGCCGGCATTTGCCTGTGTGATTTTCTCGGCACCGCTGGAATCGGCGATGCTGTTCCAGTTTGGCGCCGCGCTGATCGGCTTTTCCGGCGGACTGTTCTCGGTCAGCATGCTGCTGACGGCCATGGAGTTGCCCGAGCGCGAGCTGACCGGTCTGGTGCTTGGCGCCTGGGGCGCGGTGCAGGCCACCGCGGCCGGCCTGTCGATGGCCTTTGGCGGCGTGCTGCGCGATGTGGTGTCGGGCTTGGCCACATCGGGCTGGCTGGGCAGTGCACTCAATTCGCCAGTCACCGGCTACAGCTTTGTTTTCCACCTTGAAATTTACATGCTCTTCGTGGTGCTGATTGCGCTCGGGCCACTGGTCCGCCGCAGCGCTGCCACGAAACACACAAGTCACCCGATCGGACTGGCCGAATTGCCAGGCTAAATCAACACGTCCAGTCACCCCGCCCAGTCACCCCGCCAGCAGTCATTGAAGGAGAACCACCATGGAAACAGGCGCTATCACGCAGTATGTCGACGTCGCACAGCTTGTGCTGTATGCCTTTTGGGCATTTTTCGCAGGGCTGATCTACTACCTGCTGCGGGAAAACCACCGCGAAGGCTATCCGATGGACCCGGGTCGTGAAAACGGTCCGAAGGTGGAGGGCTGGCCCGCCGTGCCTGAACCCAAGGTTTACAAACTGGCCGATGGCCGCGAGATGCTGAGCCCGGACCCCAACCGCGCTGACGGCGACTACAGCGCCCAGGCCCGGCATGGCTGGAATGGCTCGCCACTGGAGCCTGTGGGCAATCCCCTGCTGGCAGGTGTGGGTGCAGGTGCATGGGCCAATCGCGCTGACATCCCTGACCACATGTTTGACGGCACGGTGAAGATCGTTCCGCTGCGCGTGGCGCATGAGCATGGCGTTGCCGCCCAGGACACCGATCCGCGTGGCCTGCCCGTGCTGGGTGCTGACGGTGAACGCGCCGGTACGGTCTCTGACATGTGGATTGACCAGGCAGAAATCCTGTTCCGCTACATCGAGGTCGCGCTGACTGGTGGCGGCCAGGTCCTTCTGCCGATGAACTTTGCGTACGTCAGCCGCGATGCGGTTCGCGTCAAGGCCATTCTGGCGTCGCAGTTTGCGCAGGTTCCTGCCTTGCGCAACCCGGAGCAGGTCACGCTGCTGGAAGAAGAGAAGATCATGGCCTACTACGGTGCCGGCTCGCTCTACGCCACGCCTGAGCGCCAGGAGCCGCTGCTGTGAGCACCAACCACGAACATGAGTTCGAGGCCGCCCTCGGCTTGCCCGAGGAGCTGCCAGCGGGTGAGCACATTCTCTGGCAGGGGGCGCCTGACTGGCGTGTGCTGGCGGTAGAAGCTTTCCATGTCCGCAAGCTGGCGATCTACTTCGCAGCCATGCTGGCCGTTCAGGCCATGTATCTGGCGGGCGAGCCCGGCGGCATGCCAGTGCGGCCACTGGCTACCAGCGTGGGCATGGCCCTGCTGGCCCTGCTGCTGCTGAGCATCACGGCGTATTTCTCGGCCCGCACCACCATGTACACCCTGACCGACAAGCGGGTGGTGATGCGCGTCGGCATTGTGCTGACGCTGACCTTCAACCTGCCACTGAGGCAAATCGCGGGCGCCGCGTTGCGGCCAGAGGCCAAAGGCTTTGGTGACATCGCCCTGACCCTGAAAGGCTCAGACCGCATTGCCTATCTGAACCTGTGGCCGCATGCACGCCCCTGGGAGCTGAAGAACCCGCAGCCCAGCCTGCGCTGTCTGGCCAACGTGGCGGGTGTGGCCCAGACCATGCAGCAGGCATGGCGCAATGCGAATCCGGATGTGCAACTGATGGGCAGCGAGTCGGTCAGTGTGTCGGGCACGGCGTCCGGCATCGCATCCGGATACGGGCAGGCTTCCGATCACCGCACAGCTGCGGTCTGAGACAACAGCCAATAAAAACAGGTCACATCATGGATGAAACCACTTCTTTCAAGGCCGAAGCACCGCTTGCCACCTCACGTCCTTGGCCTGCCTGGCTTCTGGGTCTGGCCGTGGTCGGCACGCTGGCGGGCGTGACCTGGCAACGCAGCACGGGTGAGTCCATCTCGGAACCCCGTGCCGCCGTGCAATGGCAGCGTTCGCTGAATTTTGAGGATCGCCCCAACGGCGACGTGGTGGTGGTGGACCCGATGAGCCGGCAGGAGATTGCGCGTTTTGAAGGGGAGCAGGGCTTTGTGCGCGGCACGCTCAGGGCGCTGGCACGTGAGCGCAAGCGCGCAGCGTTCGGCCCTGAGCTTCCGTTCGAACTGGTGGGTTACGCAGACGGGCGTTTGTCGCTGCGTGACCAGGCCACCGGTGCAGATATCAGCCTGGAGTCTTTCGGCCCGGTGAATGCCGGCATCTTTGCGCGTCTGCAAACCGCATCGCCCACGGCCCATGTTTCGTTCAAAGGAGAGAAGTCATGAATACCTCAGGTTCTGCAGCCGTCCAGGACATGGACCATGTGGCCATGCTGATGGACCGGGTGGAAAGTTCAGACGATGCCATCGCCAAGGCTGTGAGCAACACGGTGCTGTCGCCGCGCTTTTACACCACCGATTTCAAGGCCATGGACGCGCTGGACGTCTCGCCGGTGCGTGCCGAGTGGGACGCGATGATGAAAGAGTACGAGGGCGACAACAACCACGACCACTTCCAGCGTGACGCGCGTTTCGCCGAAGAAGTGCGCACGCTCATGCCCCAGCTGTCGCCGGAGATGCGGCAGGAGTTTCTCGACTTCCTGATCAGCTCGCTGACCTCTGAATTTTCGGGCTGCATTCTCTACAACGAGATTCGCAAGAACGTCACCAACCCGGACATCAAGCAGCTGATGACCTACATGGCCCGCGACGAGTCGCGCCATGCCGGTTTCCTCAACCAGTCGCTCAAGGACTTCAACCTCGGCATCGACCTGGGTAGCCTCAAGCGCACCAAGGCTTACACCTACTTCAAACCCAAATACATCTTTTACGCAACCTATCTGTCGGAAAAGATCGGCTACGCACGCTACATCACCATCTTCCGCCAGCTTGAGCGCCATCCCGACAAGCGTTTCCACCCGATCTTTCGTTGGTTTGAGCGCTGGTGCAATGACGAGTTTCGCCACGGTGAGTCGTTCGCGCTGATCATGCGTGCGCAGCCCAAGCTGCTGAGTGGCGTGAACAAGCTGTGGATCCGTTTTTTCATCCTCGCCGTGTACGCCACCATGTACGTGCGCGACCACAGCCGCCCGATGCTGCACGAGGCCATGGGCCTGAAGTCCACCGAGTACGACTACACGGTGTTCCGCATCACCTCAGAAATCTGCCGGCAGGTGTTCCCTGTCGAGGTGGATATTGACCATCCGGTCTTCCGCGCGTGCCTGGAGCGCCTGCTGTCCCTGTCGCTGGCCCACGCCAAAGCCAAGGCCCGGGGCGGCGTGTGGGGCAAGCTGCAGGGTGCGGGTTACGCCGTCCAGGCGGCATTGATCTTTGCCCGGTTGTTCATGGTGCCGGTCAAGTCCAACGTGCTGCCTGAGCAGATCCGCTTTCAGCCCGTCTGGTGATCAGACTGACCCGCTGTTCATGATGCTCCCCATTCGCAGGAAAGCGCCCCTAACCCATGCCTGAATTTTTCTCATCCAACACGGCGGCGGTGCTTTTTGCCTTGCTGTGCTGGTGGTTTGGCACCGGGGTGATCCTGTGGCTGGTTCGCTTGCCTGTGGCCACATTCAAGTGGAGCCTGGGCATATTCACCGTATTGCTGGGCGTTGGCTTGTGGGCCAGCCATGTGAGCATGCAGTCTTCGGGTGTCAGCAACGCTTACCTCGGATTTGCCAGCGTCATTCTCATGTGGAGCTGGCACGAGATGGCTTTCCTGACCGGCTGGGTGACCGGCCCTCGCAAGATCAGGCTGGAGCCGGGCGCGATCGGCATGCGCCGCTTCATGCAATCGGTACAGGCTGTGCTTCACCATGAACTGGCCCTGCTGGCGAATTTTGTGGTGCTGTGTGTGTTACAGATCGGCCAGCCCAACCACGTGGCACTGTGCACCTTTGCCTTGCTGTGGTGCATGCGCTTCACGGCCAAGATGAACCTCTTTCTCGGTGTGCCACAGGTCGGTGAGCAGTACCTCGCGAGCCACCTCGCTTACCTGGGCAGCTACTTCAAGCGTGGCCCGGTGACGGTGTTTTTCTTTGTGACCATGGGTGTCGCTTGCGGCACTTGGCTCTGGCTGGTGTGGGAGGTGCAAAGCGGCGCAGTCGCGGCCACCACCGGGTCGGTGTTGCTGGCAGCCCTCCTGGGCTTGGCCATCGTTGAACATGTGCTGATGGTTGTCCCGGTGCCGCTTCAGCGGCTCTGGGGGTGGGCCATGTCGCGCGAATCGTCAGCGGGCAGTGCGCTCCCGCTGGTTCCAACAGCCATTGCATCGGCGCATGTGCACACCACCAAGTCTGACCAGGCATGAACGCATTCTCCACGCTGGAACAACGACAACTGACACTTGAAAACGAAGCCAAACCGCATGCCGTGATTGTCGGCAGTGGCTTTGGTGGTCTGGGCGCCGCAGTCCGGCTCTCGGCACGCGGCTGGCGCGTGACGGTGCTCGAAAAGCTCGATGCGCCAGGCGGGCGAGCCTATGTGTACCGCAAGGATGGCCACGTGTTCGACGCGGGCCCCACCATCATCACCGTGCCCTCGTTGTTCGAAGAGCTCTGGGCGCTGGCCGGCCGGCGCTTTTCCGATGACATCACGCTCAAGCAACTGGATCCGTTCTACCGCATCCGTTTTGCCGACGGTGACCACTTTGATTACAGCGGTGACCCCGACAAGATGCGCGCCGAGGTGCGCCGCGTCAGCCCGTCTGATTCGGCAGGCTATGAACGCTTCATGGCCGAAGCCGACCACTGTTACCGTCTCGGTTTTGAAGCGCTGGGCGCCAAGGCTTTCGATACGGTGGGCGACTTGCTCCGTGCATCGCCAGCCATTCTGCGCATGCGCGGCTGGCGCAGCCTGCACACCATGGTGGCTGCACACCTGAAGCACCCCAAGCTGCGCATGGCCATGAGCCTGCAAAGCCTGCTGATCGGTGGCAATCCGTTCTCGGTGACCTGTGTCTACAGCCTCATCAACGCACTGGAGCGCATGTGGGGCGTCCACTGGGCCATGGGCGGCACCGGATCGCTGATCAACGGACTGGTGAGCCTGCTGCAAGGCATGGGCGGCACGCTGCGCTGCAATGCCGAGGTGCGCCGCATTGAAGTCAATGGCGGTCGAGCCACTGGCGTCACGCTGGCCAACGGCGAGCAGATCGCTGCAGACATCGTCATCTCCAACGCCGACACCGCCTGGACTTACCGCAACCTGATCGAGCCGAAGCACCGCCGCCACTGGACCGACAAGCGCGTGGAGAAGGGCCGTTACTCAATGAGCCTGTTTGTCTGGTACTTCGGCACCAACAGGCAGTACACCGACGTGCCGCACCACATGATGTTGCTGGGCAGCCGCTACAAGGAACTGCTGCAGGACATCTTCAAGCGCCACAAGCTGGCGAGCGACTTCAGTCTGTACTTGCACCGCCCGACCGCCACAGACCCGGGCATGGCACCGGCTGGTTCTGACACCTTTTACGTGCTGGCACCCGTGCCGCATCTGGACAGTGGCACCGACTGGCAAACCCAGGCCGAGCCTTACCGCCAGGCGATTGCCAAGGTGCTCGATCAAACCGTGCTGCCCGGCTTTGAGCAGCACATCACCACGTCATTCATGACCACACCCCAAGACTTCCATGACCGGCTGTTGTCGTTCAAGGGCGCCGCATTCGGGCTGGAGCCGCTGCTGCTGCAAAGCGCCTGGTTCCGGCCGCACAACCGAAGTGAAGACATCGATGGCCTGTTCATGGTGGGTGCCAGCACCCATCCGGGAGCAGGTGTGCCGGGCGTGCTGATGTCGGCCAAGGCGCTGGATTCCGTGGTTCCGCATGGCGAGGCGTTTGTCGCCGCCTGCAGCCCATAACAACATCAACATGACTATGCACGTGTTTTATTCCTCCCCTCGAGATGGTTCATGACGCAGCGTTCCTACTTTTCTCCTGACCTGTCCTCAGCCTACCGCCAGCGCGATCTGGACGCCTGCGTCCGCATGATGCGGACCGGCTCACGCACTTTCTTTGCAGCCAGTCGCCTGCTGCCCCCGCGCATGCGTTCCGCGAGCATTGCGCTCTATGCGTTTTGCCGCGTCGCCGATGATCTGGTCGACGAAGGGGTGTCTCCGTCCGACAGCCTGGCCCAGCTCTCGAATCGGCTTGACGATATCTACGCCGACCGCCCGCAGCCCCTGGTCGAAGACCGGGCACTCAGCGCAGTGGTTCATCAGTACCAGCTGCCAAGACCGTTGCTTGATGCCCTGCTGGAGGGCTTCACCTGGGATGCACAAGCCCGGCGCTACGAGACGATTGAAGAAGTGCATGCCTATGCCGCCCGCGTGGCCGGCAGCGTGGGCGCCATGATGTGCTGGCTGATGGGCGTGCGCAGTGCATATGCGATGGCCCGCGCCTGCGAACTCGGTCTGGCGATGCAACTGACCAACATCGCCCGCGATGTGGGTGACGACGCCCGCAATGCCCGGCTGTACTTGCCGCGGCAGTGGTTGCGCGAAGCCGGAATTGATGCCGACGCCTGGCTGCAGGCTCCGGTGTGTTCCCCCGCGCTTGAAAGCGTGGTGGAGCGCCTGCTCGCCGAGGCAGACCGCCTGTACCAACAGTCCACGCAAGGCATTGCCGAGCTGCCGCGTGATTGCCGCTCGGCCATCATGGCCGCCCGTCTGATCTATGCCGAAATTGGTACACAACTCAGACGTGAAGGGATGAACCCGGTGCAGCGTCGCGCGGTGGTGGCGTCATCACGCAAGCTCACCTTGCTGGCATCGGCGTGGCTACAGTCGGCCCGGCTGCGACCTGTGGCCTCTGAGGCTGAGGCGGTGGAACCGGTCGATGCGATTCGTTATCTGGTGCAATACTGCACCGAGGCCAGCGAGCGGCTGCAGCGGCAGGCTAGTCAGCAACCTGCTCATGCGGGTATTCCCCATCGTTCCCTGGGCGAGCGCGCCGAATGGATGCTGGAGCTGTTCGAGCGCCAGGCCGCATTGCGACAAGGCCGCGCCAATGTGCGCAGCGCCTACTTCCCGGCCCAACCCGGCCTGCATTGACCGCTCCGCAGCAGGCGTAAATCCCTGCTGAATCGACGGATTTTGCAGCCTCGGCATGATGTCGTGATGAAGTCAATACGCCTTGTCATCCGGCCTGAAATTACACTCTTCGTCTCACCGCCTAGTCAAGTATTTCGCCATGCATTGACTGCCGCCTTTTTCTTTCTGGGGCTGGCAGCGATCACCCAAAGTGGGACCGCGCACGCGCAGGTTGTGCCTGAGGGCATGCAGGCCATCAGCGGATTCGCCATCGACCGCACCGAGGTCAGCATTGGCGCGTTTCGCCGGTTTGTGCAGGCCACCGGATTGGTGACGCAAGCCGAGCGCAGCGGCGGTGGCAGCACCTACGAAGCCGGCTGGCAACAGCGCGCCGGCTGGGTCTGGCATTCACCGTATGGCAAACCGGGGCGCGATAGCGAGCCTGCAGCGCATGTGACCCACGGCGAGGCCGAAGCCTTTTGTCGTTGGGCCGGCAAACGACTGCCGACTGATGCAGAGTGGGGCCTCGCCGCCTACAAGGAGCACCGCGATTCACCGCCCCCCGGCTTCACCAAGGGCCAGACCTACCGCTACCCGACCGGCGACAGCCCCATGGGCGCCAACTGTCTGGGAGATTGCGGCAGCGTGGCCACCGTGCCCGAGGCGGTGACCTCACGCGGACGCGGCCATGCCGTGGCGGGCAGCACGCGGGTCGGGGTCAACGGTCTGCATGACATGGGCGCCAATCTCTGGGAGTGGGTCGACAGCGGCCCCGGCGCCGAAAAGCGCACCCGGGGTGGCTCCTGGTGGTACGGCGCGGCCAGCATGCAGGACAGCCATGTGCAGACCAAGCCAGCCAACACGGCCGTGGTTTACATCGGCTTTCGATGCGCGGTGAGCTTGCCAGCGGCCAGCCGGTGAGAGGCTTGCCCTAGCGGATCTGGTCGTACGACAGCAGGGCCTGCCGTGTGGCGGGCCGCGCCAGTTGATCCAGCCACCACTGCAGCGCGCGGCCTGTCGGCAGGTCGTCGTGCCGTCGCCAGGCGTAGCTGGGCGCAACCGTGCGCGTGGGGCGCTGCACGCGCTTTTCGACCAGCCGGCCGGCAGTGATGTGCGGGCGGGCCAGGTACTCGGGCAGAAACCCGACACCCAGGCCGCGCAGTTGTGCATCGAGCTTTTCCTGCATGCCGGGCACGGTGAAGATGTTCTGGCCACCCATCAGCCCGACGGTGAGGCCACTGCCGCGCTGTACCGAATCAGCCACCGCCACGGCGCGGTGCTGCATCAGCATCGCGTCGGTCAGTGGTTCCGGTGCATTGGCGAGCGGGTGGTGTGGGGCCACGGCATACACAAAGGGGATGCTGCCCAAGGGCTTGCTCTGCACTGCGCGGTCGGTGGCAGGCTCCATCGCCACACCGATGGCCAGATCGGCTTGCCCGGAGGTCAGCGCCTGCAGCGTGCCAGACAGCGCTTCGCTGCGAATGCGCAGGCGGGTGGGTGGATCCAGCGAGAAAAAGGCTTCGCACAGCTCCATGACGGTGGTGCGCGAAATCACACGGTCTACGGCCAGCGTGAGCTCGGGTTCCCAGCCGGTGGCCACGCGCTTGACGCGGTTGGCCACCGCGTCGAGTTCGGTCAGCAGCCGGTCGCCTTCGCGCAGCAGTTCGCGCCCGGCGGCGGTGAGCTTGGCCTGCCGTGATGAGCGGTCGAACAGCAGCACATCGAGCGCGTCTTCCACCAGCCGGATACGGTAGGTGAGGGCGCTGGGCACCACGCCCAGCTGGCGCGCGGCCGCTGCCATGCTACCGGCGCTGTGCACGGCAGCGATCAGCCCCAGCGTTTCGGGCGTCAGGGTGTCGCGTATCGGGTTGGTGATGATGCTCATGGCTGGGTGGCAGTCAGCTTTTCATTCAATAGATTTGAATGATGCCATCAAATCCGTGCAACGAAAAGAGCTGGATCGACTTCTACAGTAGAGGCATTGAAAGCAGCGCCTCGGCAGCTTTCCCAACAGCCCCTGAAAGGAGCCCATCATGGTCACACTGAGAGCCTCCAGCGAACGCGGTTATGCCGACCACGGCTGGCTGAAATCGTTTCATTCCTTTTCCTTTGCCGGTTACTACGACCCTGCCCACATGGGTTTTGGCAACCTGCGCGTGATCAATGAAGACCGCATTGCCGCTGGCCGTGGCTTCGGCACGCACGGCCACCGTGACATGGAAATCATCAGCTACGTGCTGAGCGGCGAGCTGGCGCACAAGGACAGCATGGGTAACGTCAAGGGCATTCCCCCCGGCGATGTGCAGCGCATGAGTGCGGGCACTGGTGTGCAGCACAGCGAGTTCAACCATGCCGAAGGCCAGACCACGCATTTTCTGCAGATCTGGATTGAACCCAATGTGACGGGCATTCCGCCCAGCTACGAGCAAAAGTCCTTCAGTGACGCTGAAAAACGCGGCCAGCTGCGCCTGGTGGCTTCACCAGACGGCGCTCAGGGCTCAGTCACCATCCACGCCGATGCGCGGCTCTACGCTGGCTTGCTTGACGGCGAGGATTCGGTCGACTTGGCGCTGGACCCGAAGCGCAAGACCTATGTGCATCTGGTCCGCGGCGAGCTCGAAGTCAACGGCCAGCGGCTCAAGACTGGTGACGCCGCCAAGCTGGAGTCAGAACCGCACCTGCAACTGAGCCACGGCCAATCGGCCGAGGTGCTGGTGTTTGACCTCGAAGCCTGAGTCTCAAAGCCTGAGTTTTCCCTGCGGTGCGCCGGCTTGCTGGTCACCGTGTTTTCATCCATCATCTTTAAGCTTTTACAAGCCCACCGTCTCGAAAGGACTCATCATGTTCAACTCTCTCCAAAACCCGTTTTCCCTGATTGGCCGCCTGCTCCTGGCCCTGCTGTTTGTGCCTGCCGGCTTCAGCAAGATTGCTGGCTTCACTGGCACCGTGGGCTACATCGCCTCCAAGGGCGTGCCACTGCCTGAAGTGGCCGCCGCCATTGCCGTCGCTGCTGAACTGGGCCTGGGCCTGCTGCTGGTGGTGGGCTTCCAGACCCGACTCGCCGCTTTGCTGCTTGCGATCTTCACTTTCGTCATCACCTTCATCTTCCACAACTACTGGGCCATGCCGGCTGACATGCAGATGATGCAGTCGCTGATGTTCTTCAAGAACATGGCGGTGGTCGGTGGCCTGCTTGTGATCACCGCCTTCGGGGCTGGCGCCTGGAGCCTGGACGGCAAGCGCAGCGCCTGAGTTTTCACGGTTTCTCTTTTACTTTTTTGATCCTCAAGGAGTTCACACATGTCTCAAGTTGTTGTGGTTTACCACTCGGGCTACGGCCATACCCAGCGCATGGCGCAATCGGTGGCCAATGGCGCCGGTGCAGAGCTGATCGCGATTGACGCCGATGGCAACATGCCGGAAGGCGCGTGGGAAAAGCTCGCCGCGGCCGACGCCATCATCATGGGCAGCCCGACCTACATGGGTAGCGTCAGCTGGCAGTTCAAGAAGTTTGCCGATGCGTCGTCCAAGCCCTGGTTTGGCCAGGCCTGGAAGGACAAGCTGTTCGCCGGCTTCACCAACAGCGCCAGCATGAACGGCGACAAACTGTCCACGCTGCACTACCTGTTCACGCTGGCCATGCAGCACGGCGGCGTGTGGGTCGGCACCGGCATGATGCCCAGCAACAGCAAGGCTGCCAAGCGCGACGACAACAATTACATGGGCTCGTTCAGTGGCGCGATGGCGCAGTCGCCTTCCGATGCCGGCGCAGCCGAGATGAGCGCTGGCGATCTGGAGACGGCGCGCCTGTTCGGTGCGCGCGTGGCAGAGACCGCTGCGCGCCTGCGTAAGTAATCCGTCGGGCTCGGTGTGTGCTGCCCCGCGAGGCAGCACACCAGAATGTCATCACTTCAGGAGTTGCTCATGTCCATGCTCATCCAGAAGAAGCCGTCCGCGCCCATGGCGCAGACCCTCGCGATCCGCGACCATGTGCTTACTGCCGATGTGAGCGCCGCCGAAGGCGGTGAAGACGCAGGCCCCAGCCCGCACGACCTGTACGACGCGGCGCTGGGTGCCTGCAAGGCCCTGACGGTAATGTGGTACGCCCGCAAGAAGGGCATTCCTGTGGACGATGTCCGGACGGTGATTGACCGCGACGACTCCGGTGAACGCACTGGCGTGTACCGGCTCAGCGCGCGGATGCAGGTTCAGGGTACGCTGACCGATGCGCAGGTGCGCGAGCTGGAGACGGTGGCACAGAAATGCCCGGTTCATAAATTGATGACCACGGTCACCACAGAAATAACCACCTCGCTGGAGCGCATGCCATGACGGTTCAACGCACACTCACTGGCCATCACAAGGACCTGGGCGGCGGCTTCATGGTGCGGCGCCTGCTGCCGGCTGCGCAGCAGCAGTCGGTGGGCCCCTTCATTTTCTTTGACCACTTTGGTCCAGTCACCGAGCAACCGGGCACCAACCACGACGTGCGGCCCCATCCGCACATCGGTCTGGCAACGGTGACCTACCTGTTCGAGGGCGCGATGATGCACCGCGACAGCGTCGGCTCCAGCCAGCGTATCGAGCCCGGTGCCATCAACTGGATGACAGCGGGGAGCGGCATTGTCCATTCAGAACGCGCGCCAGAAGACCTGCGCCGCACCGCCTACGTCAACCACGGGCTGCAGCTGTGGGCCGCGTTGCCCAAGGCGTTTGAAGAGGTGGCGCCTGACTTCACGCACACCCCGGCCGATGCGATTCCGGTGGTGACGCTGGAAGGAACTGAAGTACGTGTGCTGATCGGCGAGGCGTTTGGCCAAACATCCCCCGTCAGGACTTTCTCCAAAACGGTGTACCTCGACATCCGGCTTGCCGCTGGCGCCAGCCTGGAACTGCCGGCGCTGGCAGAAGAGCTGGCGGTGTATGCCGTAAGCGGTGATCTGACTGTGGCCGGCGAGGCTGTACCCACCAACGCTTTGTGCACCCTCGCATCGGGCCTGCCCACCACGCTGCAGGCCGCGACCGACGTGCGACTGGTCGTGGTCGGCGGAGAGCCGCTCGATGGGCACCGCTACATGTGGTGGAATTTTGTCTCTAGCCGCAAGGAGCGCATCGTTCAGGCCTCGAACGACTGGCTGGCGCAGGGCATGGGTCAGGTGCCGGGGGAGACCGAGTTCATCCCGCTGCCAGAGCGGCGCTTCACGGTGGACTGACGCACCCTAGGCCATATCACGCGCCAGCCGCAGCCCGCTGAACTGCCACTGCGCATCGGGCGGAAAGAAGTTGCGGTAGCTGGTGCGAATGTGGCTTTGCGGCGTGGCGCATGATCCGCCGCGCAGCACGAACTGGTTGCACATGAACTTGCCGTTGTACTCGCCCACCAGTCCCTCCCACGGGCGGTAGCCCGGGTAGGGGTTGTAGTTCGATTGCGTCCATTCCCACACGTCGCCCGCCATCTGCACCGGCGCATGGCCATGATCGGCCTGGGTGGGCAGCGGGTGAAAGGCAGCAGTCTCGGCGAAGTTGCCGCTGACCCAGTTCGCCTTGGGCAAGCCCCGCGCAGCCAGCTCCCATTCAAACTCCGTGGGCAGACGCGCACCTGACCAGCGCGCAAACGCGTCGGCTTCGAAATAGCTCAGATGGCAGGCGGGGGTGTTGGGGTCCACCTCGACCTGTCCATGCAGCGTGAAGTTGATGTACCGGCCCTGCGCGGAGTCAGGTGCCTCCTGCCAGTAGAGCGGCAGATGGCGCTGGCCCGCCTGCACCCAGTCCCAGCCCATGGCCAGCCACAGCTCGGGGCGCTGGTAGCCACCGTCGGCGATGAAGGCCATCCACTCGGCGTTGGTCACCAGTCGGCTGGCCAGCTCGAACGGCGCAACGTAGACCTTGTGGCGCGGTGTTTCGTTGTCAAACGCAAAAGCGCCATCTTCAGCGGGCAGGTGGCCGTGCTCGATCAGCCCGCCTTCAAACCCATGCCACTGCAGCGGCTGCAGGTGAATGCCTGTGAGCGGCCAGCGCCGCGTGTAGGCAGGCCGCTGGGGGTTGAACGAGAGCGCGTGCTTGATGTCTGTGAGCAGCAGTTCCTGGTGCTGCTGCTCGTGGTGCAGGCCCAGCGTAATGAGTTGCGCCAGGCTGGCATCGCCTTCGGATGACGGGCCTGACAGCAGGGCCAGCATGCGCTCATTGACCTGCGCCCGGTAGGCCATCACCTCATCGAGCGTAGGCCGGCTGATCAGCCCGCGCTGGGGCCGTGGGTGTTTGTCGCCGACGCCGTTGTAATAGCTGTTGAAGAGCACCCGGAAGCTCGCGTCGAACGGCTGGAAGTCATGCTCATGGCGTTCGAGGATGAAGGTCTCGAAGAACCAGGTCAGATGCGCCAGATGCCACTTGGTGGGGCTGGCGTCGTGCATCGACTGCAGCTGGCAGTCTTCGGCGCTCAGCGGTGCGGCCAGGGCCTCGGTGCGGGCCCGCACCTGCCCGAACGCACTAGCCAGCGCCGAGGGCTGAAAGGCGGGTTGTAAGGATGCGGGGCGGGATGAAATTGGCATGTGGGGCGTTCGACGTGAGTTTGTGGGGTGCGGACGGCTTTGCTAAGCAACGCGTCATCAGCCTCGCCGCATCAACAGTTTTCGTCAGGATGGACGAGGCGTCTGTCAGACACTGCCCCTGTTGGTCGCGCGCCGCCTTCAAATCTTGCATCGGATGCCGGTTGGCCGGGGTTGATTCGTGGTTGCAGTGCCGCGTCAACCGCCCTGCGGTCATCGAATACAAAACATTCCCCTGTGAAATGCCGGTGACCGCAGGTTTCAAAGTATTTCAGGATGCCGCCGTCAAGCTGGTACACATTTTCCAGGCCAGTTTCCCGCATCAGGATGGCCGCCTTCTCGCAGCGGATGCCGCCAGTGCAAAAACTCACCACCGTCTTGCCCGCCAGTTCGTCGCGATGCGCCTGCAGGGCCTGCGGAAATTCAGTGAACTTGTCGATACGCCAGTCGATGGCGTGGTCGAAGGTGCCCACGTCGACCTCGAAGGCGTTGCGCGTGTCGAGTGTGACCACCGGCCGCCCGGCGTCGTCATGGCCCTGGTCCAGCCAGCGCATAAGGGTGGGAGCATCTACCGCCGGCGCACGGCCTGCCGCAGGTTGAATCGCAGGGTGGTTCATGCGGATGATTTCCGGCTTGATTTTCACCAGCAGTTTGCGAAAGGGCTGTGCGGCCGACCAGCTCTCGTTGACTTCCAGATCGTGAAAACAAGGATCCTGCCGCAGCCAGTTCAAGAAATCGTCGATGTCGGCCCGCGTCCCCGCCAGAAAAAGATTGATGCCTTCCTCGGCCAGCAGCACCGTTCCCCTGATGCCGCGCACTGCCAGTTGTTCCTGCAGCTCGCTTTGCCGCGTCGGCAGGCGGTCGAGCGCTATGAATTTGTAGGCGGCAATGTTCAGGGTCTGCATGGTGCCCAAATTGTAGGCAGGCGCATGGCAATTCAGGGGCTGTGCTCCGTGCCCGGGGTCCTAAAATGATTTGCATGTTTGTTCATTTAAGAATTCACACCGAGTTTTCGGTGGTCGATGGCACCAACCGCATCGACGAAATCGTGGGGGCTGCCGCCACCGACCAGCAGCCGGCGCTGGCCATCACCGATCTGAGCAACCTGTTTGGAACCGTCAAGTTCTACAAGGAATGCCGCGGAGCTGGCGTCAAGCCGCTGATTGGTGCCGATGTATGGGTTCAGGTGCCAGGCAAGGAGGCCAATGCGCCCGCCGCCCGTCTGCTGCTGCTGGTGCAGAACCGGCAGGGCTATCTCAATCTCTCAGAGCTGATCACCCGCGCCTGGACGCGCAATGTGGTGCGCGACCAGGCGGTGATTCGCCTGGAATGGCTGGCCGAACTGAACGAGGGGCTGATTGCCCTCTCAGGCGCGCAGGGCGGCGCCGTCGGTCAGGCGCTGCTGCAGGGCGATGACACCCGGGCCGTCGAATGTGCGCTGCATCTGGCGGGCATGTTCCCGCACCGTTTTTACCTGGAGCTGCAGCGCGCCCAGCGACCGGACGACGAGCGCCACGTCGCCGCTGCCGTGCAACTGGCGGCACGGCTCAAGCTGCCGGTGGTGGCCACGCACCCGGTGCAGTTTCTGACCTACGACGACTACGAAGCGCACGAGGCTCGCGTGTGCATTTCCGAAGGCGAAATTCTGGGCAACGCGCGCCGGGTACGCAAGTTCACCCGCGAGCAGTACTTCAAGTCGGCCGCGCAGATGGAAGGGCTGTTTGCCGATGTGCCCTCGGCACTGGTCAACACGCTGGAGATCGCCAAGCGCTGCAGCCTCACGCTGGAACTCGGCAAGCCCATGCTGCCGGACTACCCGACGCCCGAGGTCAATGGCGTGCGCATGCCGATTGACGACTACTTCCGCCATGCCTCGTTCGAGGGACTGGAGGCGCGGCTGGCGCATCTCTACCCCGATGCGGCGCTGCGCGATGCCAAGCGCCCGGTGTATGTCGAACGGCTGGAGTTCGAGATCAACACCATTCTCAAGATGGGCTTCCCGGGCTACTTCCTCATCGTGGGTGACTTCATCAACTGGGCCAAGAACAACGGTTGCCCGGTGGGGCCAGGTCGGGGCTCGGGTGCTGGTTCGCTGGTGGCCTACGCGCTGAAGATCACCGACCTCGACCCGCTGCAGTACAACCTGCTGTTCGAGCGTTTCCTGAACCCGGAGCGGGTGTCCATGCCTGACTTCGACATTGACTTCTGCCAGCTCAACCGCGACCGAGTCATTGACTATGTGAAAGACAAGTACGGCAAGGACGCGGTGAGCCAGATCGTCACCTTCGGCACCATGGCGGCGCGCGCGGCGATCCGCGATGTGGGTCGGGTGCTGGACTTTCCCTACGGCTTTTGCGACGGCATTTCCAAGCTGATTCCAAACAAGCCGGGCCAGCACATCACCATCGAGAAGGCCAAGGAAGTCGAGCCCATTCTGGCCGAGCGCGAGCGCAAGGAAGAAGACGTGCGCACGCTGCTGGAGCTGGCGCAAAAGCTCGAAGGCCTGACGCGCAACGTCGGCATGCATGCCGGTGGCGTGCTGATAGCACCAAGCAAGCTCACTGATTTCTGCCCGCTCTACGCGCAACCCGGCAGCGATTCGGCGGTGAGCCAGTTCGACAAGGACGACGTGGAGGCGATTGGCCTTGTGAAGTTCGACTTTCTGGGGCTGGCCACGCTCACCATTCTGGAGATGGCCAAGGACTTCATCATCGCGCGGCATCCGGCGCAAAAAGATTTCAGTTTCGAGAAGCTGCCGCTCAACGACAAGAAGGTCTATGAGCTGTTCGGGCGCGGCCAGACCGAAGCCGTGTTCCAGTTTGAAAGTATCGGCATGCAGCGCATGCTGAAAGACGCCAAGCCGGATCGCCTGGAAGACCTGATCGCGATGAACGCGCTCTACCGCCCCGGGCCGATGGAGCTGATTCCGACCTACATCGCCCGCAAGCAGGGCAAGGAAGAGCCCGAATACCCCGATCCGCGCGTCAAGGCGATTCTGGAAGAGACCTACGGCATCATGGTCTACCAGGAGCAGGTGATGCAGACCGCGCAGATTCTGGGCGGCTACTCGCTGGGCGGTGCCGACCTGCTGCGCCGCGCGATGGGCAAGAAGAAGAAAGAGGAGATGGACGCCCAGCGCGAGGTGTTCCGCAAGGGCGCGGGCGACGGTGGCCTTACCGAAGAAAAGGCCGACGAGGTCTTTGACCTGATGGAAAAGTTCGCGGGCTACGGCTTCAACAAGTCGCACTCCGCCGCCTATGCCCTGCTGGCCTACCACACCGCCTGGCTCAAGGTGCACTACACCGCCGAGTTCTTTGCCGCCAATATGACGGTGGAGATGGACGACACCGACAAGCTCAAGGTGCTGTTTGGCGATGCGCTGAAGATGGGCATCCAGTTCGAGTCGCCCGACATCAACCGCGGCGACTACCGCTTCGAGCCCACCGGCAACACCAGCGTGCGTTACGGACTGGGTGCCATCAAGGGCACTGGCCAGCAGGCGATTGCCGCGATTGTTGCCGCCCGCAAGGAAGGCGGCGCCTTCACCTCGCTCTATGACTTCTGTGTGCGCGTGGACCGCAGCAAGCTGAACAAGCGCACGGTGGAGGCGCTGATCAAGGGCGGCGCGTTTGACAACCTGCAGCTCAACCGCGCGTCGCTGCTGGCCTCTGTCGACAGGGCATTTGAATTTGCGGCAGCCACAGAAGCCAATGCCAACCAGGGTGGCCTGTTCGACATGGGCGACTCGCATGCCGCCAGCACGCAGGAGCCACCGCTGGTCGAGGCCGTGCCCTTTGGCGTGAAAGCGCGTCTGGTGCATGAAAAGACTGCCATCGGCTTTTACCTCTCGGGTCACCTCTTCGACGAGGTGGAAACCGAAGTGCGGCAGTTTGCCAAGCGCCGCATCGAAGACCTGATCGACTCGCGCGAGCAGCAACTGCTGGCTGCCATCGTGGGCGACCTGCGCGTGATCAACGGCAATCGCGGCAAGCTCATCATCTTCAAGCTCGACGACAAGACCGATGTGCTGGAAGCCTCGGTGGACGAGGCGGTCTACAACGCCAACCGTAACCTGCTGAAAGACGACGAATTGGTCATCGTGCAGGGCACACTGCAGGGCGCGTCAGAACGCTTTGGTCGGCGCTTCAAGGTCACGCAGGTGTGGGACCTGGAGACGGCGCGCTGCAAGTTCGGCAAGTATCTGCGTGTGGCTGTGAACGGTACGGCACCAGACATCTCACGCATGGTGAGGGATTTCCCGCCACGCAAGGAGATGTCGGAGCAGGGCGAGCTGCTGCGCGGCCTGCCAGTGCGTCTGAGCCTGCGCCGCCACGGTGATGGTGAGGAGCTGGGCGCCGCCGCGGAGTTGCAACTGGGCGACGCGGCCCGTTTCTACCCGACCGACGCAGCGCTGGCCAGCTGGATGGCGCAGGCCGACCGGGGTCTGGCGCAGATTGTTTACGAATAGAAGCGGCAGCGTGCGGGGCCTGAGTCACCGGCCAGGCACACCAGAAAACGTCGTCAGTCCCTGAGCCGGAATTCCAGAATCATGGGTGTGGGTACCCGCCCATCCACATCGCGCGGCATGGTGCCGGTGCGGATGATGGCCTTGATGACCGCGTCGTCCCAGGCCTTGTTGCCGCTGGGTTTGACGAGCCGCTGACTCACGATGGTGCCATCGGGCGTGGTGCGTACCTCCACCTCGGCTGTGGGGTTGCCCACGGCGTCGTCTGTGAACACCACATTGGGTTTGACCTTGGCCCGCACCTTGCCGCCATAGCTGGCAGAGGGGCCACTGGACTTCTGCGCTGCGCCTTTGGCGTCGGCGCCGCCAGTCGCACCAGCCAGCCCCATCATGCGGTTGAGGGCTTTCTGGCGCTCAATGGCCATTGCCGCTTCTGCCTGCTTCTTTTTCGCATCGTCCTTGGCATCCTGCTTTTTGGCTTCGGCTTTTTTCGCCTCTTCGGCCGCCTTGCGTTTGGCCAGCTCTTCTTTGGCCTTGATCTCTTTGTCTTTTTTCGCCTGAAGCTCCGCCTTGGCCTGCTCGGCCTTCAGCTTGGCCTGCTTTTGCGCCTCGGCTTCTTTTTGTTGGGCCAGCTTGCGTTTTTTCTCCTGCTCCAGCGCAATCTCGGCGTCCGGTGTGGGCGGAGGCGGCGCGACCTGGGGTTGCGGCGGGGTCACCGCAGGGGGCGGTGGTGGTGGGGGTGGTGCCTCCACCAGGCGGGGCGCGGCTTCCTGCGGCGTGCTGGACCACAGCTCGGCTTCGAACGCGATATCGGGGTTGCTGCGCTTCCAGTTCAGGCCCCAAGTGAGCGCTGCGATGAGCAGCGCATGTACCAGCAGCGCCAGGCCGAACGACCGCAGCGCACCGTCGGCGCGCGGTGGACCAAATTCAAGGCGGTCAGCTGCGCTGGGCATGGTGGGTCAGGGTTTGCAACGGATCATCGGTGGTTGCGCCCGCAGCCAGTGCGTCACTTTCCGGGCTGCACAGACAGGCCGACACGGGTGACCCCCGCCTCCTGCAGCGCACCCATCACTTTCACCACGGTCTCATAGCGGATGCTCTTGTCGGCGCTGATGACAACTGGCACCGCATCAGCCGCCGCCGCCTTGACGCCCGGCTCGAACTTGATGACGTCTGCCGCCACGCTGGCCACATTGCTGGGCCGTGCATCGGTCTTGATGCGGATCTGCACCGTCTCGTCTTTCTGGATCTCGATCTGCACCGGGTTGGCGGGTTGCCGCGGCAAGTTGGCCTTGCCGACCTTGGGTAGCGCAATCAGGCTGGGTGTGATCAGCGGCGCCGTGACCATGAAGATGATCAGCAGCACCAGCATGACGTCGATGAACGGCACCATGTTGATCTCGCTGATGTTGCGGCGACCTCGGCCGCGACTGGATACGGCTGGCATATTCAATGACCCGATGGGGATTGCGCGCCGAGATTGCGCTGCAGGATATTGGAGAACTCTTCAATGAAGGTCTCCAGCCGGTTCGCCACGCGGTCGATGTCGTGGGCAAAGCGGTTGTAGGCCACCACGGCCGGAATGGCTGCAAACAGACCGATGGCGGTGGCGACCAGTGCCTCGGCAATGCCAGGTGCCACGGTAGCCAGCGTGACCTGTTCCAGCGCAGCCAGCCCGGTGAAGGCATGCATGATGCCCCACACCGTGCCGAACAGGCCCACATAGGGCGACACCGAGCCGACAGTGGCCAGAAAGGACAGGTTGGCCTCGATGGCATCAACCTCGCGCTGGTAGCTGGCCCGCATCGCGCGGCGGGCGCCGTCCATCAGGGTGCCGGCATCGGTGATGCGGCGCTCGCGCAGTTTCTGGTACTCGCGCATGCCGCTGGCAAAGATTCGCTCCATCGGGCCGGAATGCTTGGCGTTCTGCGCCGCACCGGCGAACAGGTCATTCAGGCTGGTGCCCGACCAGAATTCGCGGTCAAACGCATCGTTGAGTGTCTGCACCTTCTTGAGCGCGACCACTTTCCGGAAAATGGCCGCCCAGCTGGCGATGGAGACGCCCACCAGCAACGCCACCACGGCCTGCACGACCCAGCTGGCGTTGAGGAGAAGACTGACGATGGAGAGGTCTTGGTTCATGGGGTGGCACTCTGGGGTGGGGACAGACTGTCGAGAACGGAGGCAGGAATTCGCATGGGTTGAAGGGTGCTTGCATTGACCCATCCAATCCGAATAGTGCCTTCGCAAAGCACAGGCAGATTTTCCGCTTGAAAAATTCCTGCTTGCTCTGTTTTTAATAGCGCTTGTTGCGCGATTATCAATGAAGCACGCCCTTTTTCGATCACGGTGGCGGTAACAATCAGTTCATCGTCAAGGCGGGCAGGGCGGTGGTAGTGAAGCTGCGTGTCGGTGACAACAAACATGCCTCCAGTCTCTTCCTTGAGGTGCTGCTGGCCGATTCCCAGTGATCGGAGCCACTCGGTGCGTGAACGTTCAAAAAATTTCAGGTAGTTGGCATAAAACACGATGCCACCCGCATCGGTGTCTTCCCAATACACACGCAATGGCCACTGGAATATGGCCCCCACGCTTTTCACTTCGCCTTCGGCTGCGTGTAATGCGCTGCCCCCCGAGGGGGCCGCTGCGCCTGCGGTCTGGCGAAGCCAGTCCCGCGGCTCCTGCTTGAAGGAGTCGTCGACGTTTGACTTCATCGATTTCAGATCAGGCAAGAACAGACTCCAAACGGGCGACCGCTTCCTTCAACTGGTCCATCGAATTCGCAGTGGAAAAGCGCACAAAGCGTTCAGGCGCAGACTGACCGAAGTCGCGACCCGGCGTGACGGCAAGATGGGCGCGCTTCATCAGTTCAAACGCGAAGTCCCAGCTCCCGCTGACGCCCAGTCGCGCTGCGGCATCGGTGCAGTCGGCGTAGGCGTAGAACGCGCCGTCCGGCATTACGGGGACGGTCAGGCCGAGGCGATTAAGTTCGGGAATGAAGTAGTCGCGCCGTGCCTTGAACTCGGCGCGACGGCGTTCGTACTCCGCCAGGCTCTCGGGCTCGAAGCAGGCGAGGGCAGCCTGCTGGGCTACCGTGCTGGCGCAGATGAACAGGTTCTGTGCCATGCGTTCGATCACAGGCGCCAGCGCTTCCGGCACGACCAGCCAGCCCAGCCGCCAGCCCGTCATGTTGAAGTATTTGCTAAAGCTGTTGATGCTGATGATGCTGTCGCCCAGCCCGCCGGGCATGGCCAGTGCGGAGTGGCCAAAGTGTTCTTCATAGCTGAGGCCGAGGTAGATCTCGTCAATCAGCGTGATGCCGCCTTTGCTGTGCACGAACTCGTGGATGCGCTGCAGTTCCTCCGGCGCAATCGAGGTGCCCGTGGGGTTGGACGGCGAGGCCAGCAGCACGCCGCGGGTGCTTGCAGTCCATGCCGCTTCAACCTTCGCACGCGTGAGCTGGAAGCGCTCCTCGGCGGTGGTGGGAATCAGCACCGCATTGCCTTCGGCTGCGCTGACAAAGTGGCGGTTGCAAGGGTAGCTGGGGTCCGGCATCAGGATGTCGTCGCCTGCTTCAATCAGCGCCAGGCACGCCAGATGCAGCGCCGCAGAAGCACCGGCGGTGATGATGATGCGGCAAGGCGCCACCTGCGCGCCGAAGCGGCTGGCGTACCAGTCGCTGATGCCCTCGCGCAGCGCCGGCAGGCCCATGGCCTGGGTGTACTGCGTGTTGCCGTCGGCAATCGCTCGGGCCGCCGCCTGCTGCACCAGCGGTGGCGCGGTGAAGTCCGGCTCGCCAATGTTGAGAAAAATCATCGGCGAAGCGGTGTGGGCGAATTCCCTCGACATGGCGGCCGCCGCCTTGGCCACCTCCATCACGTAAAACGGCTCGATCCGTTCAGCCCGCCGCGCGATCTTCACCTGTCAACCTTCAGGAGCGCGGGCCAGCGTCGACTGAGCGGGACTTGTCGGCGGCCACTTCAGCCGGTCGCAGCGATGGGGCCAGCTTGTGCAGCACCCCGTTGACGTACTTGTGCCCGTCGGTGCCGCCAAAGGCCTTGGCCAGTTCGATGCATTCATTGATCACCACGCGGTAAGGCACATCGAGGCAATGGGTGAATTCGTAGGCGCCGATCCAGAGCACCGCGTGTTCGACAGGCGAGATTTCGGCCATCGGCCGATCCAGCAGCGGGGTGATACCGGCGTCCAGCGCGGTTGCGCCTTCAATGCAGCCGTGCAGCAGGGCGTCGTAGTGCGCCGAATCGGCCTTGTGAAAGCCGACCAGGTCGCGCGTGAAGGCGTCAATTGCATCCGACGGGTTGCGACCCACCAGGTGCTGGTAGAGGGCCTGCAGGGCAAATTCGCGCGCGCGGGTGCGAGCCGATTTGTCAGCTGCCTTCTTGACGCCGGTGTCGGTGAGCCCGGTACGGGTTTGCGGCGGGCGCTTGGGTTTGACGATGGGTTCAGCCATGGGTATGCAATCGGTAGGGGAAGCAATCAGGGTGCGCAATTCAGCTCAACTCTTCGAGCAGGTTGGCCATTTCGACTGCCACGCGGGCGGCGTCCTGCCCTTTCTCATGCTGCCGGGCCTCGGCTTGCGCCAAGTTCTCGGTGGTGAGGATGGCATTGGCAATCGGCAGCTGGTAGTCAAGTGCCAGGCGCGTCACGGCTGAGCCGCTTTCGTTGGCGACCAGCTCGAAGTGGTAAGTCTCGCCGCGGATGATGCAGCCCAGAGCGATCAGGGCGTCGTACTTGCTGCTTTCGGCCATGGCCTGCAGGGCGCAGGGTACTTCGAGTGCGCCCGGCACCTTCACGTGCGTGATGTTTTTTTCTTGAACGCCCAGCGCCAGCAGTTCATCGCGGCAGGCCGTCGCCAGTGCGTTGGTCACGCTTTCGTTGAAGCGTGCCTGAACAATGCCGATGGCCAGCTTGTGGCCATCGAGCCTGTCAGCGTTTCCTTTTTCGGCTCCGAACACGGTGTACTCCCTTTTTTGCAGATCTGAATGTGACTCTGTCGGTGAATCAGTCTTTGGTGATGTAGCCAACAATTTCAAGGCCATAGCCCATCATGCTGGGCATGCGGCGCGGGTTGCCCATCAGGTTCATCTTCAGTGCGCCGCACTCGCGAAGGATTTGCGCACCCACGCCGTAGGTGCGCAAATCCATGCGCCCGCGCTCAGGCGCCTGGCTGGCACGGGCGGTCCCTTCAAACTGCGCCAGCAGCTGTGCGCTGCTCTCACCGCAATTGAGCAGTACCGCCACGCCTTTGCCCTCTTTGGCGATGCGCTGCAGGCTTTCTTCCAGGCTCCACGAATGCATGGAGCGGCCGGTTTCCAGCACGTCCAGTACCGAGAGTGGTTCATGCACGCGTGCCACCACCGCATCGCCGGGGTTCCACTGCCCCAGCACCAGCGCCAGGTGCAGGCCCTGGCTGGTTTTGTCGCGGAAGGCGTGGGCGGTGAACTCGCCGAAAGCGGTCTTGAGCGGGCGGCAGCCTATCTTCTCGATCAGCGAATCGTTGCGGCTGCGGTGTTCAATCAGGTCGGCAATGGTGCCGATCTTCAGGCCGTGCTCGGCGGCAAACACCTGCAGGTCGGGCAGGCGGGCCATGGTGCCGTCGTCCTTCATGATTTCGCAGATCACGGCGGCGGGCGAGCAGCCGGCCATGCCAGCGAGATCGCAACCGGCTTCGGTGTGGCCCGCGCGCATCAGCACGCCCCCATCTACCGCCTGCAGCGGAAACACGTGACCGGGCTGAACCAGATCGCTCACCTTGGCGTTCTTGGCCACAGCAGCCTGCACGGTGCGTGCCCGGTCTGCGGCCGAGATGCCCGTGGTCACGCCCTCGGCCGCCTCAATCGACACGGTGAATGCGGTCGAATGCTTGGTGCCGTTGCGGGTGGCCATGGGGGGCAATTGCAGCAGCTCGCAGCGCTCCCGCGTCAGTGTCAGGCAGATCAGGCCGCGGCCGTAGCGGGCCATGAAGTTGATCGCTTCCGGGGTGACGTGGTCTGCGGCGAGCACCAGATCACCTTCGTTTTCGCGGTCTTCTTCGTCAATCAGGATGACCATGCGCCCTGCGCGCATGTCGGCAACGATTTCTTCGACGGGAGAGATGGTTGTCGCGGCTGCGGTTGCGGTGTGCTGTGTCATGGTTCAGTGCTTCGTTCAATGTGTCGGTGGGGTGGCTGCACCCGCTAGCATGCGCTCGACATAGCGCGCAATCAGGTCGATCTCAAGATTGACCTGTGAGCCGCGTTGCAGTCGACCCAGGGCGGTGTTCTGTACGGTGTGGGGAATGAGGTTGATGCTGACCTCGCAGCCGCCCGCATGTTCAGCGGTCGCGGCCAGGTCGGTCACACGGTTCACGGTCAGGCTCACGCCGTTGACGGTGATCGAGCCCTTGTAGGCCAGGTATTTGCCCAGTTCGGCAGGTGCGAGGATGCGCAACTCCCAGCTTTCGCCCACTTCGGCGAAATGCGTCACCGTGCCGATGCCATCCACATGGCCGGAGACGATATGCCCGCCCAGCCGGTCATGGGCACGCAGCGCTTTTTCGAGGTTGATGGTGCCGGTTTCGGCCAGCCCGGTGGTTTTGGCCAGCGATTCGGCAGAAATATCGATGGAGAACTGGCGGTGTGCCAGATCGATGGCGGTGGCCGTCATGCAGGCGCCATTGAGCGCAATGCTGTCGCCCAGGCCCACGTCATCAAGGTAACCCGCAGGCGCCTCAATGGTGAGTCGCTTGCCATGGTCTGAAGAGCTGCCCAGGCTGTGGATGGCGACGATGCGCCCCACGCCGGTGATGATTCCGGTAAACATGGTGCTATTTTCGCAGGGAATCGTGACGCGAGACTCGGAAAGGGTCTCGGAGGCGCCAAAGTGCCCAAAAAGACCGCTGCGACTCGTCAGAAGCCCTGAAGTGGGTCCCGGCCGGCCACGCGGGCGAGGATCCGCAGATCCGGGCCGATCGGCTCGCTGGACTGGAAGTCCAATGTCAGCCCTTCCGTCAGTGCCTGAAGCGGCCCCCACGCGGCCATGCCGGCGCCCGTGCCAAGCAGGGTGGGTGCGAGGTAAATCAGGAATTCGTCCACCAGCTGCGCACGGATCAGCGAGCCATTGAGCTTGCTGCCGGCCTCGATGTGCAGTTCATTGACTTCGCGGCGGGCGAGGTCTTTCATCATCGCGCGCAGGTCCACCTTGCCATTCGGGTCGGGCAGGCAGGTGACCGTGGCGCCGCTGGCTTGCAGGGCCGCTGACCGGGTGGGGTCATCCATCGCCGTGTAAATCCAGACCGGGCCGCCTGCATCAAAAATCCGGGCGGTGGTGGGTGTCTGCAATTGGCTGTCCACAATCACCCGGCTGGGTTGGCGGGCGGTCTCGACAAGGCGGACATCGAGTTGCGGGTTGTCTTCCAGCAGCGTACCGATGCCGGTCAGCACGGCGCTGGCGCGGGCGCGCCAAGCATGACCATCGGCGCGGGCCTCAGGCGATGTGATCCACTGGCTTTGGCCATTGGGCAGGGCGGTCACGCCGTCCAGCGAGGCGGCTATTTTCATTCGCACCCACGGTACCTTGCGAACCATGCGGCTGAAAAAGCCGATGTTCAGCTCGCGCACGGCCACCGCAGACGGGTGCTCTGGCGGCAGCACCTCCACGTCAATGCCCGCGGCGCGCATGCGTGCCAGCCCTTTGCCCGCCACCAGTTCGTTGGGGTCCTGCTGAACCACCAGCACCCGGGCAATGCCTGCCTCAATCAGCGCGTCACAGCAGGGAGGGGTGCGCCCGTGGTGGGCGCACGGCTCCAGCGTAACAAATGCGGTGGCGCCCCGAACGTCGTGCCCCTTGGCGGCAGCGTCGCGCAAGGCCATGACTTCTGCGTGTGCCTCGCCCACCTTCTGGGTGTGGCCCAGCCCAAGGACTTCGCCCGATGGCGAGGTGATGACACAGCCCACCCGGGGGTTGGGGTCGCTCAGGTGTACTGACTGCTGCGCCTGCTCCATGGCCAGCAGGAGGTGGGATTCGTGTGAAAAAGTGGACGCCATGTCACGATTTTTACCATTTGTCTGAAGAACCCTACCATTTGTCTGCCGGGTGTGGCTGGTTGGCAGGGCGCGTCAGACACTCCGTGACATGAGAAATTCCGAACTCTCCCAACCCTTTGAATCAGACCGCAGACATCGCCGTCAGCGGGGTTTTACGTTGATGGAACTGATGATCACGGTGGCGATCGTCGGCATTCTTTCAGCCATTGCCTATCCCTCGTACACCAACTACATTGCCCGTGCCAATCGGACGGCTGTGCAGAGTTACATGTTCGCATTGAGTAACAAGCAGCAGCAGTACATTCTGGATGCACGTATCTATGCAGCCAACTTGGCTGCGTTGAATGTGACTGCCCCGAAAGAAATCGATGGCAAGTACGTGGTGACGGTAACTTCTGACATGACAGCTACGCCTCCCACATATGAGATCACGGCAACCGCGCAAGGCGGGCAGGCAACGACCGACGCTGCATGTACCCCACTGAAGTTAACCAGCGGCGGCGTGAAGACCCCAGCTGCATCTTGTTGGTAAGAGGTGGTGTCATGAACCGGTCCTCTCACGGATTTACTCTCATCGAGTTGATGACAGTGATCGCGGTGGCCAGTGTGATGATGGCTGTGGGCATTCCGTCGTTCAAGAGTTTTGTCGCTGGCCAGCGTGTGAAGACTACTACGGGCGAGTTCGCAAGTGCGGCCGTGTTTGCGCGGTCAGAGGCCATCAAGCGTAACGCGGAAGTGGGTCTTTTTGCGGCTGATGGTGGCTGGGTTAATGGCTGGAGCGTGAAGGTTGGTACCACTTCGCTGAGTGTGCAGGAGGCCTACCCTGGTGTCAGCATGAGCAGTGTCGTCACTGAGGTGGTTTATCTGGGGAGTGGGCGACTGAAGGAGCAGGCGCTGGCCACAACCCTGCAAGTCAGTGGCGCTGGAACTGATGCTGTGCGATGCGTGGCTTTTGACCTGAGTGGCCTGCCCAAGACACGTCTCGGAGCGTGTTTATGAGCGATAGAGCTTTCCATCGCCGTATTCCTCAGACCCAGAGGGGGTCCAGTCTGATCGAGGTACTTGTCACGATGGTCATCCTCATGCTCGGCCTTCTTGGGCTCGTTGGGCTTATGGTCCAAAGTCAGCGTTCTCAGCTGGAGTCCTATCAGCGGGTGCAGGCTGTGGTGGTGGTTCAGGATATGGTCAACCGTCTTAATGCCAATCGCAAGGCAGCCCCTTGTTACGTGGTAACCACTGAGGCGGATGGCACCCCCTACATGGGGACTGGTTCAACGGTATCGCCAGCCTGCACGTCTGCAACCGCAGAACAGAATGCGCTTGCAGTTCAGGACTTGACGGAGTGGAACAATTTGCTGCTTGGAAGTGCCGAGAAGATCGGCTCCGACGATGTTGGAGCCATGATCGGTGCCCGCGGATGTGTCAGATTGATTTCAGCAGGCGTGTACGAGGTCAGCGTGGTCTGGCAGGGTACTGGAAAAACCGTAGCGCCTGCAGGTGTCACGTGCGGTACAGATTTGTATGGAGATGATACCCAGCGTCGTGCCGTATCTGTGCCTGTTCAAATCGCCAGCCTCAGCTGAGCGCATATTCATGACTTCCTCTTTACGTCCCGCTGTTGTCCATAACACCCCGCGTCGGTACAAGCAGCGTGGCATGACCTTGGTCGAGTGGATGATCTCGCTGACGATAGGACTGATTCTGTTGGCGGGGTTGACTGCGCTCATTGCGCAGCAGAGCAGCACCCAGGCCGAGCTCGAGAAATCGAGTCGGCAGATAGAGAATGGGCGCTACGCAATGCAGCTACTTAGCGAAGATCTTCAGTTGGCGGGTTACTACGGCGAGTTTTCTGCTGTATCCGGATTAACGGTACCGACTACGATGCCGAATCCGTGTCTCGTTGCCTCGGCAGATCTGTCCAGTGCCATGCCTTTCTCAGCTCAGGGATACAACTCCCCGGGGAGTACTTTGGATGCTGCATTCGCTGACTGTCCGCTGCTTGCTGCCAATCACATGGACGGTACTGACATTCTGGTTGTACGTCGTGCAGATACGGCTGTAGTCACCGGAGCATTAGTGCCGGGCCAGGCCTACTTTCAGGCGGGTTTGACCGCTTCAGGGCTTGAGTTCAGTCGCGTTGTTTCTGTTGCGAGCAGCACGGCTGTTGACACAGCTGTATTCACGCTCAAGCAGAAGGATGGGGCTACAACGGCTGCACTGCGCAAGTATCTGGTACACATTTACTTCATAAGCCCTTGCAGTGTGCCCACCTCCGGCTCGACCTGCTCTGCTGCCAATACAGACGATGGCGGTCTTTCCGTTCCGACGCTCAAGCGTATGGAGTTATCGGTACAAGCGGGCGTCACCAAATTCGTGACCACTCCGCTGGTTGAGGGTATCGAGAAGATGCAACTGGATTATGGATTTGACACTACAGGTGATGGTGCGCCAGACAGCTATGCGACAGACGCCGCCACCATAGCAGCGTGGGCTGATGTGGTGGCAATACGTGTCAATCTCTTGGCCAGGAATAACGAGCGATCAGCAGGCTATCAAGACACAAAGACCTATACCCTGGGTCTCGATGGCACCACAACTGCAACAAATGATGCATTCAAGCGACGTGTATTCAGCCAGCTGATTCGCCTTGTAAACCCCAGCTCACGGAGAGAACAGTGACGCGCTATCAGGTACAGACGGGATCGACTTTGCTCATCAGCATGATCATGCTGGTGGTTTTGACATTACTGGTGGTGTTCAGTCTCAAGTCAGGCAACATCAATCTCCAGATAGCAGGCAATATGCAGTCTCAGGCAGAGGCCTCTGCCGCTACCCAGGAAGCCATCGAAAAGGTGATTGAACAGATCAAGATAACGGACGACTTGAGCTTGATTGCTGGACAGACCATCGTCGTGACTACCGGGCCAGTCACTTACAGCGTAGACGTACAGCCCATGAATAAGTGTCTTGTGGAGGTTCCGATTCTGAATTCTTCGCTGGACCCCACGCAGGCCAACGATGTGGCGTGTTTTGAAGGTGCTGATGGTGACAACGCCATCAAGGCCGATGGCACCATGGTTTCCAAACCGTCTGCATGCAAACAGCAGCAATGGGATATCGAGGCTAACGTCACCAACACCTCGACGGGAGTGACGACCGGTCAGGTGCAGGGCATATCGATCCGGGTTCCGTCCACAGTCAATTGCACCTGACGTACCCAATTCATACCGGTTCCTGGAGTCAGCACCATGAAAAAACTTCAACTCTTTGTTATTTGCTTGATCACCTGTCTGTTTGGTGCGTCTTTCCTGGTTCACGCCGAGGACATTGACGTTTATGCAGATAACAGCAGCGAAACGGGTGTACCCAACGTTCTGCTGATTCTGGACAATGCGGCAAATTTCTCAGCCAGCGCGGCGAGTTGTACCTATTCTGACGGCACGGCACCATCGCTCAATGGCACTGCAGGGGGCATTGAGCAGTGCGCTATCTACAATGTCATTTCCTCCTTGCCCGCAGGCACGGTGAATGTCGGACTGATGGTCTACAACGCCAACAACATCCGGGACATCAATAACGCCAACTGCGGCGGTTCCGATGGTGGTTGCCTCGTTCAACCTCTTGCGCTGATGACGGGTACAGCCAAGTCCAACTTTCTGGCGTGGATCAAAACCTGGAAGACAGATGGCGGAGCCGGTGATGGGTATATCAAGGCCAATGGCGAGGCAACTGGTTCCGTGATGCAGGAGGCTTGGGCCTATTACGCGGGTGGCACTGGATTGTCTGGTCGCTCCTACGCAGGAATCCAGCCTACAGCAGGTTGCCAGAAGAACTTTGTGATCTTTATCGGGAACGCTTTCACGACGGCGGGCTCTCCGGGTGATGGCGGCAGCGCCAGCCCCAGTAGTGCACTGAACGCGGCAGTGGATGCCGACGTGGAGAAGGTCCGGGTGGCAACGCCGGCAGATACTGCAGCGATCACTGCAGCGACTGAGAAGGCTGCCGCATTGAAGACGACCATCACAGTTCCCTCTGGCTCCTACGGAACGACCGCTTTCAGCTGTGGTAGCTACAGCATGGGCAATCACACGGAGTCCTCTGGACTCTATGCCGACGAGTGGGCGCGCTATATGTACCAGACAGATATTTACGGGGGATTCAGCGGCAACCAGGGTATCACCACTTACACAGTGGGATTGCTGGGGAACAGTTGCAAGCCCGACTATCCGGCGCTGATGACCAGCATGGCAAAGTACGGCGGTGGCAAGTACTTTGCGACGTCGACTTACGATGAAATCTCCACAGCTATCCTGAAGATTCTCAATGAAGTTCAGGCGGTCAACAGCGTTTTTTCGTCCGCGAGTCTTCCTGTCAGCGTGAATGCCCAGGGGACTTACCTGAACCAGATCTTTTTGGGCATGTTCCGCCCCGACTCGGGTGCCAATCCACGCTGGCTTGGTAACCTCAAGCAGTACCAGTTCATTCTGGAGTACCCGGATCCGACCAAGCCAGACCCCAATACCGCAACGCTCAAGTTGGGTGACAGCAATGGCAATGCAGCCATCAGCACGGCGGGAACGGGCTTCATCACACCGGGCGCTGTGAGCTTCTGGACGGGAAAGGACACTGGCGCGGCCCCCGACTCAACAGGTGGATTTTTTATCAACGACCAGCGTGGTGCTGGGCTCGCTTTCGACTCACCCGATGGCGAATTGGTTGAAAAGGGAGGTGCGGCGCAGCGCTCCCGCGTGAACAATCTGAGTGTGGACTATGCTGCAACTCCAACCGGTCCGCGCCGCGTGTATACGTACTGCCCGAGCGGAACAGGTTGCTCTGCAACGCTGTCATCAACATCAAACGCATTTGCAACAACCAATGCTGCAATCACCAGCTCGTTGCTGGGCGCAACGTCGACATTGTCTGTTTCATCTGTCGTGCGCTCGGGCACGACGGCGACTGTCACTACCAGCACGAGTCACGGTCTTTCCGTGGGGGATGCAGTGGTCATCAGCGGGGCAAGCCCTGCTGATTACAACGGCACAAAAAGCGTGGTGACTGTCCCAAGTGAGACCACGTTTACCTTCACTGTTGTTGAATACCCACCAGCGACAGCGCTAGGCTCTTATAAGGTGTCGATACCAGGAACCCCGCTCCTAGTTAGTTCTATTACTCGCAGCGGAAGTACCGCCACTGCCACGCGAGCTGGCCATGGGTTTACTGCCGGTAGCACAGTCACGATTTCGGGTGCGACGCAGTCCTCGTACAACGGGACAGTTGTGCTCACTGCTGTGACGACAGATACCTTCAGCTACGCTGTGGTGGAAAGTCCGAAATCCCCCGCTGGAGGCGGTACGGCGACTGCAGCATCAGGAACCACAAGCGCCAAGGAGATTGCGGCTTACAACGCAGCGACACCTGGCGTGGTCCGGGCTGCGGGTAGCACGACTGTCACGGTGACCACAACGAGGAACCATGGGTTTGACGTCGGCACCTCCATCGTGCTTTCTGGTATTGCTGATTCGTCCAACGTTGCGGTACCCGAATACAACATTACAGCTACCGTTACTTCGGTTCCAAGTAATCGATCGTTCACTTACTCAATCGCGGCCATCACGCCGGCGAGCCCTGCTACTGGCACGATTTATGTGGATGGAGCGGCGACCGTTAAGAACATCACAGCACTCACGCGAAGCGGTACAACGGCTACAGCAACAGTAGCAGCTCACGGTCTATCAAACGGCACGACGGTAAGCATTGGGGGTACGGTGGGAACCCAGGAGTCGGCCTATGTGGGTACGTTTGTGGTGTCTGGAGTGACGACCGACACGTTCAACTACACCGTAGTGACAACGCCCAGCTCGCCCGCTACTGGAACCATCACGCTTCTCAGGGGGGGTGTTGTTGACCGTACGGAGGTGATTAACTGGGTCAGGGGGCAAGACAACTTTGGTGACGAGGCCAGCCCAGGCAGTGGATATACGGTGCGACCATCCATTCACGGGGATGTGTTGCATTCGCGGCCGGTGGTGGTCAACTATGGCGACAGTCGTGGTCTGGTCGTGTACTACGGTGCCAATGACGGCGTATTCCGCGCTGTAAACGGCAGTCAAGCCGCCAATATCCCTTCTGGAGATGTGTCGGGGGTCAAGCCCGGTGAGGAGCTGTGGGGCCTGGTTTTGCCGGAGTTTTTTGCGAAACTGAACCGTCAACGCATTAACAGCCCCGAGCTGAAGCTGCCTTCCACGGCGCTACCGACTGCGCGGCCCAAGGATTACTTCGTAGACGGATCTGCGGGCGTGTTCCAGCAACTCAAAGCTGACGGAACCATTGATAAAGCGTACCTCTATCTCACCATGCGCCGCGGTGGACGTTTCATCTACGCCCTAGATGTGACGGAACCAACAGATCCGAAGTTCATGTGGAAAGTCTCTTCCTCCGACACCGGTTTCAGCGAGTTGGGTCAGACATGGTCGCGGCCACGCGTGACCCTGGTGAATGGATACGCCAACCCCGTGGTTGTTTTTGGTGCTGGCTATGACCCGGCAGAAGACAGCGAGCCTCCTACGTCCGGAACCATGGGGCGCGGTATTTTTGTGCTGGATGCTGCAACCGGCGCAAGGGTCTGGAGCGCTGGTTACACGGCAGGCGCGACCTCCTGCACAGGTACTGCGACTCAGGCCGCTTGCAGTGTGTCGGGCATGAATTGGTCGATACCGAGCGATATCAGCTTCGTGGACCGTGACAACGATGGCAAGACCGACCGTTTCTACGCGCCAGACATGGGCGGTAACGTGTGGCGGGTGGATCTGGAGCCTGCTGGTGGAACCACTGCGGCCCAGCTCAGAGCGAACAACACGCCCGACAAATGGCAGGTGATCAAGCTGGCTGCTTTGGGGTGCAGTGCGGGTACCTGTACTAGTGGTACAACACCGCGCAAGTTTTTCTTCCCACCCAGCGTGATTCCTGTGGGAGTGACTGGAGGGACGGGATCGTATGACATCGTTCTGCTGGGATCCGGGGATCGGGAGCATCCTTTGAAAAGCCTCGCTACGGGCTCTTCTTACAACGTGACGAACCGGTTCTATGCGTTGAAGGACACCATCACAGGCAAAGATGCATCCGCCGCAACGATCATCACAGAGACCGATCTCTTTGACGCGTCCACCACTGCATATGGTGGAACCCTCAAGGGGTTCTACACGACGTACGCAACAGGGGAAAAGTCGGTCAATGCCTCCCTGACCATCCGCGGAACGACCTTCTTCGGTACCAATCGGCCCACACCTCCTGTTGCGAACTCGTGCCTTTCAAACCTCGGGGAGGCCAAAGGGTATGCACTGGATCCCTTCACGGGAGTTGCCGTCACGACCATTTATGACGGTGGCGGTCTGCCTCCCACTCCAACGGCCGGTATCGTGACGATCAGTACCCCTACCGGAGACGTCAAGAAGGAATTCTGCGTGGGTTGCGGCGGCGGTGGCGGCGGCGGTGCCAGCGGCGACTGCAAGTCCGCACTCGGCGCCTGCACGCCGACCAAGGCGGTGCCCAAGAACATCCGCCGGACCTACTGGTACAAGAAGTGAGTTTCTTGCAGCGGGCGGTCATGCACCGCCGCCCGCTGCCTTTGATGTTTTTATTTCCCTGCTGAATTGAGCTGATCTCCTCCAATGTGAGGATGTCACCCGCCAAGGGTCCCGCTACGATTTGTCGCATGGGTGACACTGCCTCGCACGAAGGTGGGTCATCGCTGAAGACAAATAAGAAAGCAGGGAGGTCTGATGGGGAGGTCCAAACGGTCCGGGCAGGACGGTGTGTCGCTGCTCGAAGTGTTGGTGGTGCTGGCGTTGGCCATCACATTTCAGGCGGTCGCGGCACCCGCGATGGGCAAGCTGACTGATTCATTCCGCTTGACGGCGAGCGCCAACAGCCTGTTTACAGGACTTCAGCTTGCCCGCAGCGAGGCCATTGCCCGCAATTCAAGGGTGGTGCTCTGCAAATCGCCGGCTGGCGAACAGTGCGTCAGCACCGGGGGCTGGCATGAGGGCTGGATGGTCTTCAACGACGTCAACAACAACGCCAGCCGTGATCCGGGTGAGGCAATGCTGTTCCGTGAGCAGCCGTCTTCCTCGCCACTTCGGCTGACGGGCAACAGCACGGTGGCGAACTACGTTTCCTACACCGGTCTGGGCATGGCCCGTCACACTTCCGGCGCCTTCCAGGCGGGTACGTTCACCGTCTGTGTGCCGTCGTCAGCACCTTCCGAGGCGCGTCAGTTGGTCCTCAGCAATACCGGCAGGGTGAGAACCACTCGTCTGACGGTGAGCCACTGCGGCTAATGGCCGTGCACGCGCCTGAAGGCGTCGCATTGGTGTCGCGTTGGTGGATTCAGCGCCCCTTCGATGAACTGCCACCCACTTCATCAACCAGCGTCTTGAATTCGTCAATGTCCTCGAAGCTGCGATAGACGCTGGCAAAACGGACATAGGCCACTTTGTCGAGCTTCTTGAGCTCCCGCATGACCAGCTCGCCGAGGCGGTTGGAAGCCACTTCGCGCAGCCCGAGGTTCAGCAGTTTTTCCTCGATGCGTTCAATGGCAGAGTCCACCTGCTCGGTGCTGACCGGGCGCTTTCGCAGCGCCAGCGTCATCGAGTCGAGGATCTTGCTGCGCTTGTATTCGATGCGCCGGCCGTCTTTCTTGACGATGGCGGGGAAGTTGACGTCGGGTCGCTCGTAGGTGGTAAAGCGCTTTTCGCAGGCGCCACATTGCCGGCGGCGTCGGATGAAGTCCGCATCTTCGGATACCCGCGTCTCCACGACCTGGGTTTCGAGATTGCCGCAGAACGGGCACTTCATGGCTGCGAGTTTTCAGGTGTGAAAGCCTCGACCCCATCGGGGGCACCCGTGAAACCGGTTTTGCTGGACCACTGGGTGCGTCCCCCCTGCCACCGAAGGATGGCGTTCAGGGGGGAAGGCGCGCAGCGCCTCAGGGGGGTGATCACTTGTACACCGGGAACCGGGCGGTCAGGGCGTTGACCTTGGCACGCACCGCTTCAATGTTGGCTGCATCGCGCGGGTTATCCAGCACATCGGCAATCAGGTTGGCCGTGAGGCGCGCTTCCTCGTCCTTGAAACCGCGGGTGGTCATCGCCGGTGTGCCGATGCGCACACCACTGGTGACCATCGGCTTCTCGGGGTCGTTCGGGATGGCGTTCTTGTTGATGGTCATGTGGGCGCTGCCCAGCACGGCCTCGGCTTCTTTGCCGGTGATGCCCTTGGCGCGCAGGTCGACCAGCATCACGTGGCTCTCGGTGCGGCCGCTCACAATGCGCAAACCGCGCTGCGTCAGCGTGTCCGCTACGATCTGCGCGTTCTTGATCACCTGTTGCTGGTAAGCCTTGAAGTCGGGCGACATGGCTTCCTTGAAAGCCACCGCCTTGGCGGCGATCACGTGCATCAGCGGGCCACCCTGCAGGCCTGGGAAGATGGCGCTGTTGATGGCTTTTTCGTGCTCGGCTTTCATCAGGATGATGCCGCCACGCGGGCCACGCAGGCTCTTGTGGGTGGTGGAGGTCACGACGTCGGCATGCGGAACCGGGTTGGGGTACACGCCTGCGGCAATCAGGCCCGCGTAGTGGGCCATGTCCACCATGAAGATGGCGCCGACGTCTTTTGCCACTTTGGCGAAGCGGGCGAAATCGATGTGCAGGCTGTAGGCCGAGGCACCAGCGATGATGAGCTTGGGTTTGGTTTCGTGTGCCTTGCGCTCCATGGCGTCGTAGTCGATCTCTTCCTTGGCATTCAGCCCATAGGAGACCACGTTGAACCATTTGCCGCTGATATTCAGCGCCATGCCGTGCGTCAGGTGGCCGCCTTCGGCCAGGCTCATGCCCATGATGGTGTCGCCGGGCTTGAGGAAGGCCAGGAACACGGCCTCGTTGGCCGAAGCGCCGCAATGCGGCTGCACGTTGGCTGCGTCGGCACCGAAGATCGTCTTGATGCGGTCGATTGCCAGTTGCTCGGCCACGTCCACATGCTCGCAGCCACCGTAGTAGCGGCGGCCGGGGTAGCCTTCAGCGTATTTGTTGGTGAGCTGCGAGCCTTGGGCCGCCATCACGGCAGGCGAGGCGTAGTTCTCGCTCGCAATCAGCTCGATGTGGTGCTCCTGCCGGGCATTCTCAGCCTGAATGGCAGCAAAAATTTCGGGATCGGTCTGTTCGACCAGGATGTTGCGGTGGTACATGGCAGTCCTTCAAGACTTGTATCCTTGTTCGCCGGTCATGCTTGACCGGCAAAAGCAAGGGCTGCCCAGGCGAACGGCTGAACGCTTCGGCCCATCGGCTGTCAGCGGTGCGCTTCCCAGTGGTGTCCCACGTCAGCCGCTCGGTTTGAAAAAACCGCCAGCCTATCGCCAGTTGCGCACCTCCCTAGTGTAACTGAGGGGCGCAGAAAAGACTCTGTTCAGGAGCGGCTGAGCAGGGCCACTTTTTCTGGAGCCTGGTCTGCGGGTGCGGCAGTCTCGGGCTGGGCTGGCAGCGAAGCCGGCACGGGGCGCGCCTGATCCCCGGCGTTGAGGAAGGGCGATGGTCGCTTGGAGCCAGCCACCGCCTGCAGACGTGCATGCTCGGCCATCACCTTGCTGGCATAGCCGCCGTCATCTTCCAGGTTGGCCGCACCCACGTAATACTTGAGACCCCCTTCGATGGAGCCGGCACGGGCGATGCATTCCTGCAATACCTTGACGCCCACCCGGAGATTGGTCACCGGGTCGAAGGCGGCCAGCTTGCCACCAAAGTTGTCGTACTTGTCGTGATGAACCTTGGTCATCACCTGCATCAGGCCCTGTGCACCCACCGGGCTCTGCGCGAAGGGATTGAACCCTGACTCAATGGCCATGATGGCCAGGATCAGCGTGGGGTCGAGGCGGGCTTTGGCACCGATCTCATAGGCCTCGGCCACGAGAACACTCAGCGGCTCAGGTGCCACGGCGTATTTTTTGCTCAACCAGTAGGCAATAGCTGCCTGCGGGGCAGGCAGGTCCTTGGGGTTGGACGCAGTGGCGCGTTCAATCGCGGCAGGCTCGGTAAAGCCCAACGCTTCGTCCTGGCGCTCCTGTAGCCAGGTGATCAGCTTCATTTCACCAGCCTGACGCAAGTCGGGCCGGGCGGTGAGGGTGATCACGGCGAACACGACCGCCAAGCCCAGAAGGGCAAAGCTGTTGTGCGTGATCTCGAAAAAGCCCTGGGCGATGTCGTCAACAATGTTCGAGACACTGCTGCGCACGTTGTTCACGTGCTTTTTGACATTCAGACCGGAGCCGAATTTTCCTAGCGCTGTCATAGCACTCCTTTCTACGTCTGCAAGCCGGGAGGGGCCGCACAGACTTTGATTGGGTCGCCATCAAACCGGAACACTCTCGACTGAGAGCTTGGCGGGGTGTCACCCCTTTGGTTTGACGTTGCCAGCTTCGTCGATGAAGAGGGCAGCGGGTTCGGGTTGTCCCTTAGTTTTTGGAACTGCGCGGATTCTATGGGCTTGTTTAATAACCTGTCAATAATATCAAGTATAAATAATATTATTAAAAGTAGTTAAAAAGAGGGGCAAAACACGGGCAATCAGGGCAAAACCGACTGGAACAAGGCACTTGCAACGGCTTATTGATGCAACACGCCAGCTTAAGTTCACCTCCCCAAACGGCGAAATCAGCGGCTTTCCCGTCAACCTGTCGGCCATTCACTGACATGCTTGGCTGGCCCTGGCAGGCGTCGGTGGATGGGGTGCGTGCTGGTGGCAGAGGGTGAAAGAGATGTGTCCATGAGAACAGCAATCACACCGGCCATCGTGATTGAAAAGTTGCGCTTGCAGGCGGCGGCTGGCAGGTTTAATCTGGCGGTGCCTGAGGAATTCAGGCATCACCCGGGTAACCAACCCCGGGAAAATTGGAGGCAATCACTTGCCTCCATCGCACTGTGAGACGATAACGCTCTCCCTTGCGAAGCCCGACGGCATGAGCATCACGCCCGCCGTCAACCCCGGTCGGTTCAGCTGACCGGGGTTTTTCATTTGGGGCCTGCGCAGCGGGCCGCGTTCCGACGTTTTGTAGTGGTTTGTGGTGTTTCGCGGCACCCATAGTGCTTGCCCATTGACCAATGGGCGCTAACGCTAAAAACTCGGAGCCTATGCCCCAGCTCGAAACCGCCTCCCTGGTCACCCGCCTGCGCACCGCCGACTGGCGCGCGGCGGCCAGAAATCTTCCCTCGCAGGCGCTTGCCGCGACCCGCAGCTCCCTCTGGCGGCGTGCGGCGTGGGCGTTGGGCAGTCTGGTGTTGCTTTGGGCGGTGGCCTGGGCTGCTGTGCCACCGCTGGTGAAGTCGCAGATCGAAAAAATCGCGTCTGAAAAACTGGGCCGTGAGGTCGCCGTGGGCTCGGTCGACTTCAAGCCCTGGTCGCTGGAGATCACGCTCAGTGACTTTGCCATCCTGAAAGCGCCAGGCGCTGCAGGGGCCAACGCTGCTCCCCAGCTGAAGATCAAGCGTCTATATATAGATGGTGAATTGCAGTCCCTGCTGCGGCTGGCGCCGGTGGTTGACGCCATTGAGGTGGACGCACCAGTGGTTTTTCTCAGCCGGCTGGCCGAGGGGCGCTACGACATCGACGATGTTCTGGCGCGCCTGGCCGCATCGCCCAGTGAGCCCGCCGCCAAGACGCCACGTTTTGCCCTCTACAACCTGGTGATTCGGGGGGGCGAGCTGGATTTTGCCGATCTGCCGATGGCAAAAACCCATGCGTTACGCGAACTGAATCTGTCGCTGCCGTTCCTGAGTAACCTGTCGTCGCAGCGGCAGGTCAAAACCACCCCCCACCTTGCCTTCAAGCTCAACGGCAGCAACTTTGATACTGCGGCAGTCGGAACACCGTTCGCCCAGACCCGTAAAACCGATGCCACGCTGAATATTGTCGGCTTCGACCTGAGTCCCTATCTTGGTTACTGGCCAGCCGGCTTGCCGGTACGGCTGCAAAGTGCCGTGGTGAATGCCGAGGTGAAGGTGGCTTTCGAGAAAAGCCCTGACACGGTGGTTCGCATCTCCGGCACCGTCACGGCCAACCAGGTGCGGATTCTGGACACCCTGCCGACTGAAGGCTCTGCTGCACCCGCCAGTAAGGGGGCCCCGGTGATGGGTAACACTGTTGCCAACCACGATTTGCTCCGTTTTGAGCGCCTGCACATCGTCATGGGCGACGTGCGGCCGCTGGAGCAGGTGGTTAAGCTTTCTGCGGTGGAGTTGTCCCAGCCAGTCATCGAGCTGCGCCGAAGCCGGTCGGGTCAGCTCAATGTGCTGCCGCCCTCAAAAAGCGCGTCTCCCGCGCCCAGCCAGGCGGCCACCCAGCCGTGGCGGGTCGAAATGGCTCGCATGAGGGTAGAGGGCGGACAGATCAACTGGCGTGACGAGAGCCTTGCGGCCCCGGCCACGATTCGGCTGGCCGATGTGGCCCTCAATGCGTCGGCGCTGGCCTATCCTTTCGCGGCTACCGCGCCCGTGCAGTTTGATGGGTCTGCCAGCCTGGCGCCGCCGGCCCAAGAGCCGGGCGGCAAGGCCATCTCCAGATCCGGCGGAACCACTGCAAAAAAAGCCAAGGCAGTGGCAGAGGTACCCCCTGCGCAGCCGGCACGGCTGAGCTTTCGTGGCACGGCGACCGACGAGGTGGCACAGGCCACAGCCACACTTGCTGCGTGGCCGCTGAACATGGCGGCCAAATACCTGGGGCAATTTCTGTTGCCTGCCCTCAACGGCCAGCTTGATGCCGAACTGGCAGTGAATTGGCAGGCTGCCCGCGGCGACCAGGCGCAGCGGCTGCAGATCACCGCGCCGCAGATTGCCGTGGGCGATGTGCAACTGGCCGAGGGCAGAACCTCGGTGGTGTCGGTCAAGCGCGTCGAGCTGACCCAGGCTGAGGTGGATGTGAGTGGTAAGACCTTCAAGGCCGCGTCGCTGCAACTGACCCAGCCGCGGGCGCTGGTGGACCGGGGCACCGACAAGCGCTGGATGTACGAGCGCTGGCTGGTCGTACCAACCAAATCACCAACAGGTAGGGGCGTGGCCAGTACGCCAGCCGATACGCCAGTCATTGCACCGCCGCCCAAAACCACCGAAGCCACCCGCGCCACGGCGCCCAGTTGGGCGGTGGCGATCCACGACGTGCAGATGCAGGGCGGGGCGATGTCGTTTGCTGACAAGTCTGGCGCCAAGCCGGTCGCGTTTGAGGTCAGTGATGCCCAGGCCCGCCTGGGTGCACTGGTGTTGGACGAGAGACCCGGCCAGCAGGCACAAGCAGCCAAACCCATGCCGCTGGTGGCTTCGCTGCGATTGGCAACTGGCCGGTTCGAGCCGGGCCGGGTGGATTTCAATGGCACAGTGGGATTGCTGCCCATTCAGGCGCAGGGGCGGCTCACGGTGGACCGCCTGCCGGTGCAAGCCTTTGAGCCCTATTTCGCCGATGCAGTCAACATCGAACTGCTCCGCGCCGATGCCAGTTTCAAGGGCAGGGTGTCGTACCGGCAAACACCCAAAGGACCGCAGGCCCGGGTGGCGGGCAATGTCGCGCTGGAGGAGTTTCAGGCCAACACACTCGCGCCCAGCGAAGACCTGCTGGCCTGGAAAGCGCTCAACCTGCGCGGTGTGGATGTTGCCGTCGAGCCGGCCAAAGCTATGGCAATAGAGGTAAAAGAGACCGTGATCACCGACTTCTTTGCCCGCGTGATCGTGCTGCCCGACGGCCGCATCAACCTGCAGGATCTGGTCAGAAAGCCCGCCACACCACCGGTCGTTACGCCGGTGGCCACGTTCCCTGTTCCGGTATCGACAGCCCAGGCTGCTGCACCAGCCCTAGCGGCAAACAGCGGCCTGGAGCCCGTGATTCGATTCGGGCCGATGAGCCTCATCAACGGCAAGGTGCTGTTCTCCGACCGCTTTGTCAAACCCAATTACTCGGCCGACCTGAGCGACCTCACTGGCAAGCTCAGTGCGTTCTCGTCAGTCCCTGCGGCCACCACCGCCACCACCACCACGGGCGCCGGGCCGGCCGTCCCCGAGATGGCTGACCTCGAATTGCGGGGCCGCGCTGAGGGAACCGCCTCGCTCGAAATTCTGGGCAAGCTCAACCCGCTGGCCACACCGCTGGCGCTGGACATCAAGGGCAAGGTGCGCGATCTGGAGTTGCCGCCGCTCTCGCCGTATTCAGTGAAGTACGCGGGCTATGGCATCAACCGCGGCAAGCTGAGTGTCGATGTCAGCTATCTCATCAAACCCGACGGGCAGCTCACCGCCACCAACAAGGTCATCCTGAACCAGCTCGCTTTTGGCGACAAGGTCGAAGGCGCACCGGGTAGTTTGCCGGTGAAGCTGGCGGTAGCGCTGCTGGCCGACCGCAACGGCGTCATCGACATTGACCTGCCGATCAGCGGCTCACTCAATGACCCGCAGTTCAGCCTGGGGCCCATCATCATCAAGGTCATCATCAACGTGATCGTCAAAGCCATCACGGCGCCGTTCAGCCTGCTCGCCAGCGCGTTCGGGGGCGGCGCTGATGAACTGAGCATCGTTTCCTTTGCAGCCGGCAGCGCGCAGCTGTCGGCCGAGGCGAAAGCGGGCCTCGACAAGGTGGCCAAGGCATTGCTGGACCGCCCCTCGCTGCAACTCACGGTGGTGGGCACCAGCAGCGTTGAGGTGGAGCGCGAAGGCTTCAAGCGGGAGCGGCTGGATGTACTGGTGCGCGCCGAGAAGCGCCGCAGCACCGTGAAGGAGGGCGGCACCACCTCGGCCACCGTGACGGTCAGCGCCGAAGAGTATCCCGCGCTACTCAAGGAGGTCTACAAGCGCGCCGACATGCCGAAGCCGCGCAACCTGATCGGCCTGGCCAAAGACCTGCCAGTGCCCGAGATGGAAAAGCTGCTGATGGCCAGCATCACCGTGAACGACGACGCCATGCGCGAGCTGGCCGTGCAGCGTGGTGTAGCGGTGAAAGACTACCTGGCCAGCCGTGAATTGCCACCAGCGCGGCTCTTCCTCGGGGCTGCCAAAGCGGTGCCACCCGAGGCCAAATGGACGCCGCGCGCCGAGCTCAATTTGGCGATGCCCTAAAAACAGCGAAAATAGCCGGATTGCCCGGATTGCAACGAAGTCGGGCAGCGGAGCTGCTGGCTTTGCAAGCCGGCGCTGCTTCCATGTCCCTCCACAGTCTGTGATCGTTTGCCTGCCCCGGGGCAGGTGAACGCACCGGCCCGCCGCGCGTCATCGTCTTGACGCACCGACGCGCTTTTGATTGTTTCCGTTCCGATTGAATTTCACTTTTTATGCTGCGTTTCCCCATGTCCAAATCTTCCAAAGCCGATACCTCTCCAGCGCCATCCACCAAACCCGGTGGAGCCAAAGGCGCTGATGCGCATCCGCTGGACGGCATCACGGGCGGCGCATTTTCTGCGCCCACATCGGGTGAGCGTGCGGCTCGCATTCGCCAGTGGCTCGCCACTGAGCCTTCCGCCGAGCAGATGGCCGAGGTCTACAAAGAGCTCGCCAATCGCGACAAGGGCGCTGCCAAGCCGCTGAAGGAAAAACTCGACGAGCTCAAGCGCAGCAAGGGCCAGGAGGCGGTTGCCGCCGAATGGGCTGAAAAGGCCAACGCCTTGCTGGCCCTGTCCAAGCTGAACCTGGCCGATGCGCTGGCCTGGCAGCGGGACGCTGCGAAGGCGGGCGCGCCGTTGTCGCGCGAGCCACTGGCTGGCCTCAAGGTGCAGCTGGCCGAGCGTGTGAAAACCATCGAAGACCTGCAGCACCGCACCCAGGTGCAGCGCGAGGCCGCCGTGCTGATCGCCCAGCGCATTGAAGTGCTGTCGATTAAGCCCTGGCGCGAAGCGGAAGCCGCTCTTGAAACCCTGCGCGCCGATGTGACCCACTGGCAGGCGCAGGCCGACGAAGTGACTGCAGACGCGAACTGGGCCAGTGTGGACGCCAAATTCCCGCCCTTGCTTGACGCCTCACGCGCCCAGTTGCTGGCGGTGTGGGAAGCGTTCCAGGGTGCATTGGCCCAGGCTGTGAAGGCCGCCGAAGACACGGCTGCGCCTTTGCCAGCGGTTCCGGTGTGGGCAGACGAACTGCGCGTGGCGCGCGGTGTAGCGCCGGTGGAAGGCGAGGCTGCGGCCCGTGCACCCAAAGCCCGCATGGACCCGGCCGTGCTGAAAGAAATGCGTGAAAAAGCTGCCGCTGCCGTGCAGGCGGCCCTCGCCAAACTCGAACATGAAGTGACCGAGGGCCACGGCAAGTCCACCCCCAAGGTGGCGGCCGAGCTGCGCCAGGCCCTGAAGGAAAACATTCGCCACATCGACAGCAAGCTCGAAGCCGCCGCCCACGCGGCCCTGACGGCAGCGGGCGAGTTGGAAGGCTGGCAGCGCTGGCGCGCCGACCAGATCCGCGAGGAACTGGTGGGTAAGGCCGAGGCGCTGGTGGCCAAGCCACTGGGCGGCCGCAAACAGCAGGAAGCGCTGCGCGCCATGCGCGAACAGTGGAAAACCAGCGATCAGGGCGGCACGCCCAACCATGCGCTGTGGAAGCGGTTTGATGACGCCTGCAACGAGGCACACAAGGTGGTTGAAGCCTGGCTGGAGAAGGTCAAGGAACAAAGCGAAACCGTCAAGGCCGAACGCCGTGCGCTGATTGACGAAGTACTGGCCTGGGCCGAAGCGCACAAGACCAACACCGACTGGAAGCACCATATCCGCAGCCTCAATGGCTTCGTGGAAAAGTGGCGCGAAGCCGGTCATCTGGGCGAGAAAGCGTTCGCTGAAATCCAGCCCCAGTGGAAAGCGGCGATGAATGCCGCCGATGCGCCGCTGACTGCCGCACGCCACGACAGCACCGCGCGCCGCAAAGCCATGATTGAAGAGGCGCAAGTTCTGGGCGCCGAGCCCGTGCTGCGCATCGACGCTGTGAAGTCGCTGCAGCAGCGCTGGCAGCATGAGGCGCAGGCCGTGCCTATTGAGCGCAAGCTGGAACAGAAAATGTGGGACGCGTTCCGCAAGCCGATTGACGACGCTTTCCAGCGCAAGACGGCCGAGCGCGAAAAGGCTGCTGCGGCTCTGGGTGAGTACGACCGCATGGTGCTCGAAGCGTCCAAGGCAGTGGCTGAGGCCACAGCGAGCGGCGATGCGCAGAAAATCCACGCCGCCGCCAAAGCGCTGGAGGCCATCGTGCAGGGTAAGGTGCCTGTGCTGGCACCGGCTGCCGCAGCGGTGGCTGAAACAGACTCCGCGCCAGTGGCAGTATCGACAGTGGCGGAAGCGCCTGCTGCTGAAACTGTTGCGGAAACCAGCGACGCGGCACCACAGGTCACGGCAGAGGTGGCGGCAGAAACATCCGCAGAGACAACGGCTGTCGCGGAAGCCCCAGCCCCCGCTGCCCCGCCCAAACCAGCCCCCAAGCCGGTGGTCGCCATGCGTGGTGATGATCGCCCCGGCATGCGCAAGGCAGAGCCCGCAGCGGCCGGCCGTGGCGGCAAGTTCGGCGACCGCAAGGACGCCCGCCCTGGCAGCAAGCCCGGTGGTCCACGCGGCAGCATCGACAACAAGTTCGAGCCCTATCGCCCGGAACGCGAAGGACGTGGTGGTGGGCGCGACGAGCGTGGCCCGCGCAGCGACCGCCCCGCGTTTGAGGAGCGCGGTCCGCGCTTGGGTGATGCCGCTTTCCGCGCCCAGCGCGAAGCCTTCGAGGCTGCTAATCTGGCCTTGAAAAAGCTGGCGATGCAAGCGCACGGCGAGGTGCTGACCCATCTCGTGACCGCATGGGAAAAACGCGATCCTGCACAGCTGCCTGGTGCGCAGGAACTCGGCAAGCAAGTCACGCCAGCGGTGCGCAGTCGCTGGGTTCAGGCCGTCAGTGCACCTGCCGGCAAGGACGCTGCCGAGTCGCTGCTCCGCATGGAGATCGCCGCCGATGTGCCCACACCGGCCGACCAGCTCAGTGCGCGCCGCATGTTGCAGCTCCAACTGCTGACACGGCGCAACGCGCCTGCACCTTCAGAGACCTGGGGCGAAGACGTCGCGCAGGTGCTGGGCAGCCCGTTTGATGCAGCCCATGCACGCCGTGTGCAAAACGCGTTGAAGGTGTTGCTCAAGCGTTGAGCGGGTCAAATGGTTAGGCACTCTCGGGCGTCGCTCCGGGAGCGTCACGCTCAGGTGCGACGAACGAGGAAGAACTTGTCGAACAGCACCGTCAGCGCCGGAAACTCCAGCGTGAAGCGTTCGCGGTTCACGAAGTAGGCTTCGCTCGTCACTGCGAAAAACTCGGCCGGTGAGGTGGCGCCATAGGCGTCCAGCCACGGGGCCTCGGCACCGAAGCGCTGGGCCATGGCCACTTTTTCGCAGAAGGCGTCGTAGGCTGGCTGCATGGTTTCATGCCAGTCGGACTGTGAGCGCCGGGTGGCTAGCGGCGGGCAGCCATCGGCCTCGCCATCGCGCATGTCGATCTTGTGGACGAACTCGTGAATCACCAGGTTGTGTCCACCTTCGGCCGATGCACCGGCGGCCTCTACGTGCTCCCAGCTGAGGGTCACCGGCCCGTCCTGCATGGCCTCGCCCTGCAGCACTTCGCGGTAGCGGTGAACCACCCCGGTGTGGTCGGTGACTTCACGCTGCGCCACCATCGGGCCAGGATGAACCACAATGCCTGTGAACCCGTCATACCAGCGAAGGCCCAGATGAAGCACCGGCAGACAGGCCTGCGCCGCAATCGCCACAGCCATCGCGTCGGTCACGACCAAACCGTTGACACCGGTGAATTCCTTGCGCTTCAGGAACCGCTCCACGAGGCCCCGCAGTTGCTGCAGATCAGCGACAGGGCGGCGGGCGAGAAACGGGTATTGCAGCAGCGTGTCAAGCCAGAGCTGCTCGGGTATTGCACTTGGGGTGGCAGATGCAGTCGGCTGGGCGGCACGACCGAGGTTTTTGAGCCAGTTCAGCATGGCTTGATCACAGCAGGGGAATGCGTTTGAGGCCGTCCGCGGTCAGCCGCAGCACCTCCGCGCGCGGAACTGTGGCGGCGGCGTCCCAGTCGCTCAGCACAATGCGCGCCATGCCTTGCCCCAAATCGTGAACGGCTGGTTTATGGGTGTGCCCATGAATCAGCACCTGCGAATCCGCGGTGTGCAGCCACTGGCGCGCAGCAGCGGTGTCTACGTCGACGTCAGGTGTGCCGGCAGCGCGGCGCTGCGCATGCGCTTGCCTGCTTTGCTGCCGCAACTGGCTGGCCACAGCCTGCCGCTCTGCGAGGGGTTGGGCCAGAAAGGCGGCCTGCCACTGCGGGCTGCGCACCTGATCCCGGAACTGCAGGTAGTCGGTATCGTCAATGCACAGCGCGTCGCCATGCGAGAGCAGCCAGCGGCGCTGCGTCGTGGCTGGAAACATCAGCACCGTGGGGTCTTGCAGCAAGGTGGCGTTGCACAGGTCCATCAGATGGGGCCCGACGAGGAAGTCGCGGTTGCCGTGCATGAAGTACAGCGCCAGACGCCCGGCAGTTTGCCCCATCAGGCGTGCGCACTGGCCTTCAAAAGAAGTGGCTGGCAGGCTCAGGTCGGCGCCGGCGGCATCGTCGCCCACCCACGCCTCGAACAGGTCACCGAGGATGAACACCGCATCTGCCGGCGTGCTCTCCATGTAGTGCTGCCAGGCCGCGAAGGTGGCGGCATCGCCTGCCTGCAGGTGCAGGTCAGAAATGAAGTCCACGGTGCGCCAGGTGGCGGGTGCCTCCAGCGACTGGATCACGGGCGGCGCGGCAAGCGTACTCATGGCGTGCGGCACTGCGGTTCAGTGCCAGAGGTGGGAAAGAGTGGCCTGCACGCGCATGCGGCGCGTCAGGCCAGCGCCACGGCTTTCTCGATGACCACATCTTCCAGTGGCACGTCGTCGTGAAAGCCCTTGCGGCCGGTCTTCACGGTTTTGATCTTGTCGACCACTTCGGTACCCGAAATCACCTTGCCAAACACGGCATAGCCCCAGCCGGAAGGCGTGGGCGAGGTGTGGTTGAGGAAGCCGTTGTCAGACACGTTGATGAAGAACTGTGCGCTGGCCGAATGCGGTGCATTGGTACGCGCCATGGCCACGGTGTAGGTGTCGTTCTTCAGGCCGTTGTTGGCTTCGTTTTCGATCTCGCCGTCGGTGGGTTTTTGTTTCATGCCCACTTCAAAACCACCGCCCTGCACCATGAAGCCGGGGATCACGCGGTGAAACACGGTGTTGCTGTAGTGGCCCTTGTTCACATAGCTAAGGAAGTTGGCGACGGTCTTGGGTGCCTTGGCGGCGTCCAGTTCCAGCGTGATGACGCCGTGACCTGCAATGTGGAGTTCGACTTTGGGGTTGCTCATGGGGTTCCAGTGAAAAAGTGAAGAGGTAAAGGGAAGTGCTCAGGGATTGAGCAGGGTGGCAGATTTGATGACGACCGGTGTCTTGGGCACATCGGTAGGGAAGGGGCCACCTGCACCGGTAGGCACCGTCCGGATGGCCTGGATCACATCCATTCCGCTGATGACCTTGCCAAACACGGTGTAGCCGTAGAGCTGCGGCGCATTCAGCAGCTGGGCCCGCGCGACGTTTTCGTAGGTGCGCCCCTGGTATTCGAAGCGCGGCACCGGGTCACCGGGTGGGATCAGCGTCGGGTTGAGGAAGTCGTTGTCCTGCACGTTGATGAAGAACTGCGCCGTGGCTGATTGCGGGTCGCTGGTCCTCGCCATGGCGAGGGTGCCGGTGACATTCTTCGGGCCGCCTTTGCTCAGCGCCTCGCGGCCCTCATGGGGGACAGGGGGGCGCGTCTTCTTTTCGGTGTAGCTGGCATCAAAGCCGCCGCCCTGAACCATGAAGTTGCTGATGACGCGGTGAAAGATCGTGCCGTCATAGTGCTTGTCTTTCACGTACTGCAGAAAGTTGGCCACCGTTTTGGGCGCTTTGTCCGCGTAGAGCTCCACGACAAAGTCGCCCTGGCTGGTGGAGAACTTCACTTGCGGTGTCGATGCAGTGGTTTGAGCCATGGCCAACGGCGCAGCAGCCAAGGTGAGGCAGGCGAGCACCGCGCCAAAGCCAGTGAGGAACTGACGGCGCGCGGACTCTAATACGCCGCATCTACCCAGGGCAGGGGCGTCATGTTGGTGTGAGGAGGCGTTCGGCGACTTGGCCATTATGTCAAAGCGTGCCTTCAAAAAAGATCTTCCACTGGGTGCCTTGGCGGACCCAGTACTGCCGTTTGGTGAGCCCGGTACGGGCCCCCTTGGCAACCTCGCCAAAGGTTACCACCATGGTGTCTGCAGTGTCTGTCCAGCGGAGATAAGACACATCCTTGATCTGGGTACCCCGGTTACCGACCTGCTTGAGCTCGCTTTGCAGTGTGGGCGTCCATTGGGCGAAGGTTTTACCGTAGCTGGTGAAGTCCGGCGTGTACCACGCGGTGAGCTTGCGGATGTCACCGCTTGATTTCGTGGTGTGCCAGCCCTTCAGGGCTTCCTCGAACGATTGCACCTCGGCCTTCAGCGACTGGGGCGGGACCCATTTCAGGCTCTGCGAGATCACCACAGGCGTGCTGCGCACCTCCACCGTCCTGATGATGCGCTCCAGGTCCGGATTGGCGAGCACCACGCAACCGTCGCTGGCCTGCGGCGCGCGCGAGAACTGGTCGGGCGGCGTGCCGTGAAGCCAGATGCCACTGCCGGTCTTGCCGCGCTTGAGGTCGAGCTGGTTGGGGTAATTGATGGGCAGCGCACCGGCACCGTAGAAGTCTTTCAGCGAGCGCGGGTTGAGGTTGCTGGTGATGAAATACACACCCAGCGGGGTGCGCTGGTCGCCCTCAACGGCTTTCTCTGTGCCCAGCTTGCCGACCGAGATGTAGTAGTCAGCGACCAGCTTGAGGCCGGTGGCGGAGTTCTCGAACAGGTACAGCCTCGACTTCGAGGCGTCTACCGCGATGGCGTGTTTGTTCTGTGGCGACAGCGCCAGGAACTGCGAAGGCACCAGCCCGGGGGCAGGGCGCTCGCGCAGTGCGCGAAGCCGTTGCTGGGACTCCTTGCGCAGGTCTGCCAGTACCGGCGCAGCGGCCTTTGCCTCACCTTCCGGGACGTCTCCGAGGGTCTTGACGGGCCGGACCTGCCCTGCCAGCAAATCGCCATAGACGAGCTGCGCCAGCTGGAAGTTCGGGTGGTCTTTCACCAGGCTTTCGGCCTGCTTGAGGGCTTCGCGATTGGCCGACCGCCCGATGAGGCGGTAAATCTCGATGAGCCTGGCTTCTGCTTCGCCGTCACGCACGGCAGCAGCGCGGGATGCGGCCGCTGGCGTCTTGCGCGCCGGAGACTGGGCTTTGTCGACCTGTGCCGCGATGCTCCGGGTTGACCAGCCGCCCGCCAAGGCAACGCAAGTCAGGGCCCACAAGCCGACCTTCAGCGCGGAGCTCGGCATGTTCCTCATTTGTCAGAGCGTTCGGCTGGGCTGCAGTCCATCAACCACCGGTGGATTCGCGGACGATTTGCCAGCGCGCACCGCTTTTGCTCAGCTCCAGCGTCTTGCGGCTGGAGATGTTGAGGGTGTCCGCGCTGTAGTCCTGCTTGAACTTCGCGCTGGCCTTGTTGCCCTGGACGGACACGCTCAGGTTGGACAGCTTGACGGTGATGCGCGATTTGCCGGTGATCTTCAGTCGACGGTCCTGCTCCCATGCCTTGCGGTCCATGTCGCCGGGGGGATCAAAGCTGGCGCTGTAACTGGCGAGGTAGGCCGGCATGTCCTTGGCGGCCCATGCATCGGCCCAGGCGCGGACGGCGGCTTCGACTTCTTTCTCGGTGCCCGGCGCGGCTTTTGCAGGCTCTGCGGCGGGGGCCTTGGCTGTCGGTGCCGCGGGGGCGGCGGCGGGTACTGTAGCTGGCGCGGCAGACGGCACGGGCGTTACAGATGCCGTGGCTGCAGGTTTGGCCGCCGGTGCGGGGGAGGGGGGTGCCACCGTCACGGGCCCGGAAGCCTGGGCCCCGCTGGCGGGTTTTGCCTGAGCCTTGGAGTCCACTGAGAAGAGGGTGCGGATGAGTGACAGCTTGGGCGGGATGCCGGTGTTGGCACCGTCCAACTGCAGCGCCTTGCTGTAGGCCTGGCTGGCCAGTCGTGCGTACACGTCGCCGAGGTTTTCGTGGGCGGTGGCGTAGCTCGGGTTGGTGCGAATGGCCATTTCCAGCGCAGCGCGTGCCTTGTCGTACTGGTTTTGGCCGGCGTACAGCACGGCGAGGTTGTTGTACGGCTCCGGCAGCTCCGGGTAGTCTTCAGTGATTTTGGTGAAGGTGGTGATCGCCTCGCTGGCTCGGCCTGCCTCGGTCTGGATCACTCCCTTGAGGAATCGCATCTGCGGATCACGCGGCTTGCTGGCCAGATACTGCTCGACCTTGACCATCGCCTCGGCCGACTGGCCAGCGCGCATCAGGCGGTTGACGTCGGCATAGTCGTCGGCCCGGGCAGCGGTGGTGCTGAGCGCGGCAACCAGTGCGATTGGGTACCAGATGGCAAGTAGCAGGCGGGGGGCGATAGCGGGAGTGCGCATGGATGCTCTCGAAAGATGGTGTGCTGTCTGTTCAGTGCCTGGGCTCATTGCTTTGGCGTTGCGGTGTCACGTCATCATCAGGGTAGCAGGGGAGGTCGGCCAGCACGGACCGGGGCGGGGCTCTGGCGCAGCGGGTTGCGTCCATCGCGTTCCAGCCTTGCCGCTTGATTTTGACCCGTCCGGCTCACGACTGACCTCTCGGTATACTGCCAGATTGTAACTGAGGGGGGTATAGTTCCGAGGTGCGCGGCCGATGCTGCGGCCCTGTTGCCCGGCCCTGGCTGCAGTGTGCAGACACCTGTTGTTGCATACGCCCAATGGCCCTTGTCTGACCCTGATCTCCGTGAGATAACCTTTGCATATCCTGCGCCGGACGGCCCCCGGCCGGACCGCCACACTTCATTCATGAGCCTTCGCATTTACAACACGCTGACGCGTGACGTGGAAGATTTTTCTCCGCTGATTCCCGGTCATGTCCGCATGTATGTGTGCGGCATGACGATCTACGACCTCTGCCACATCGGGCATGCCCGCATGATGATGGCGTTTGACGTGGTGCAGCGCTGGCTCAAGGCCAGTGGCCTGAAGGTGACCTATGTGCGCAACATCACCGACATCGACGACAAGATCATCAAACGGGCGGTGGAGCGTGGCATCACCATCCGCGCGCTGACCGACGAGATGATCGCGGCCATGCACCAGGACATTGGCGCGCTGGGTATCGAGCCCCCGAGTCTGGAGCCGCGGGCCACCGAGTACGTGCCCCAGATGCTGGCCATGATCGCGACGCTGGAGCAAAAGGGCCTGGCGTACCGGGGCTCCAGCGGCGACATGAACTACGCCGTGCGCAAGTTTCCCGGCTACGGCAAGTTGTCTGGCAAGTCGCTCGATGAACTGCGCGCCGGCGAGCGGGTGGCGGTGCTGGAGGGCAAGGACGATCCGCTTGATTTTGTCCTCTGGAAGTCCGCCAAGGAGAGCGAACCCGAAGACGCCAAGTGGCAAAGTGTTTACGGCCCCGGCCGCCCCGGCTGGCATATCGAGTGCTCGGCCATGAGCTGCCAGACGCTGGGTGAAACCTTCGACATCCACGGCGGCGGCGCCGACCTGCAGTTCCCGCACCACGAAAACGAAATCGCCCAGAGCGAAGGCGCCAACGACAAGCCGCTAGCCCGCTTCTGGGTGCACAACGGCTTTGTGCGGGTGGACAACGAGAAGATGTCCAAGTCGCTGGGCAACTTTTTCACCATCCGCGATGTGCTGGCCAAATACGACGCCGAGACGGTGCGCTTTTTCATCGTGCGTGCCCACTACCGCAGTGCACTCAATTACAGCGACGCACATCTCGACGACGCGCGTGCTGCGCTCAAGCGGCTTTACACGGCGCTGGCATTGGTCCAGCCTGCCGACGTGCGTGTGGACTGGACTGACCCCTTCGCAGCCCGCTTCAAGGCGGCGATGGACGAAGACTTCGGCACCCCCGAAGCGGTGGCTGTGCTGTTCGATCTGGCAAGCGAGGTCAATCGCGCGCAATCCGCTGAGCGATCGGGCTTGCTGCGGGCACTGGGGTCTTGCCTGGGTCTGCTGCAGGCCGACCCGGCCACCTATCTGCAGGCGGGCGCTGGCATGGACGAGGCGACCATCGCTCGGCTCATCGGCGAGCGCGCCGAGGCCAAGAAGGCCAGGGACTTCGCTGCCGCTGACCGCATCCGCCAGGACTTGCTGGCCCGCGGCATTGTGCTCAAGGATTCGCCGCAAGGCACCACCTGGGAGGTCCAGTCGTGAGTCGTGACATCGACCGGCTGTGCCGGGCGCCTGCGGGCTGGACATCGCAGCCGTGAAAAAAATTGTCAAAACCGGGCCGGGCAGCACCGAACTGGCCGAGGTGGCAGATGCGCCGGCGCCCATGCCAGCGTACTGGGCAGAAGCCTGCCGGCATCTGGCCAAAAAAGACCGGGTGATGAAGCGGCTGATTCCCCAGTTCGGCGACGCCTGCCTGCAGGCACGGGGCGACGCCTTCAGCACGCTGGCGCGCAGCATCGTCGGCCAGCAGATTTCCGTGAAGGCGGCGCAGACGGTCTGGCACCGCTTTGAGGCCTTGCCCAAGAAGATGACCCCGGCCAACGTGCTGCGCCTGAAAGTGGACGACATGCGCGCGGCAGGCCTGAGTGCCCGCAAGGTCGAGTACCTGGTGGACCTGTCGATCCACTTTGACTCCGGCACCGTACACGTGCGGGACTGGGAGTCGATGGACGACGAGGCCATCATTGCCGAACTGGTGGCCATTCGCGGCATCGGTCGCTGGACGGCCGAGATGTTCCTGATCTTCTATTTGATGCGCCCCAACGTACTGCCACTGGACGACGTGGGCTTGATCAACGGCATCAGCCAGAACTATTTCTCGGGTGAATCCGTCAGCCGCAGTGATGCCCGCGAGGTGGCCGCTGCGTGGGCGCCGTACTGCAGCGTGGCAACTTGGTATATTTGGCGCTCGCTGGACCCGGTGCCAGTGCTGGGCGGGCCGCAGGCGCCTGCCGCGAATTGAATCCGTTCCCTTAAGTCAAGCCCTGAGGAGTGCACACATGGCGAAGAAGACCTTCCTCGATTTCGAGCAGCCGATTGCCGACCTTGAAGGAAAGATCGAAGAGCTGCGGTATGTGCAGACCGAGTCGGCCGTCGATATCTCCGAAGAAATCGACCAGCTCGCCAAGAAGAGCCAGCAGCTCACCAAGGACATCTACAGCGACCTGACGCCCTGGCAGATCACCAAGATCGCCCGGCACGCCGAGCGGCCCTACACGCTGGATTACATCAGCGAGATATTCACCGACTTTGTCGAACTGCATGGTGACCGGCACTTTGCCGATGACCTCTCCATCGTTGGTGGTCTGGCGCGTTTCAACGGCACGGCCTGCATGGTGCTGGGGCACCAGAAGGGGCGCGACACCCGCGAGCGGGGCCTGCGCAACTTCGGCATGACCAAACCCGAGGGCTACCGAAAGGCCTTGCGCCTGATGAAGACGGCCGAGAAATTCAGGCTGCCGGTGTTCACCTTTGTCGACACGCCCGGTGCCTACCCTGGCATCGATGCCGAAGAGCGCGGCCAGTCCGAGGCCATCGGCCGCAACATCTTTGAGATGGCGCAGTTGGAAGTACCCATCATCACGACCATCATCGGCGAAGGCGGCTCTGGCGGTGCGCTGGCCATTTCCGTGGCGGACCAGGTGGTGATGCTGCAGTACTCGATTTATTCGGTCATCAGCCCCGAGGGCTGCGCGTCGATTCTCTGGAAGACTTCCGACAAGGCTCAGGAAGCGGCCGAGGCCCTGGGCATCACCGCACATCGTCTGAAGGCACTGGGCGTTATCGACAAGATCGTCAACGAGCCTGTGGGCGGCGCCCATCGCGACCCCAAGCAGATGGCTGCCTTCCTCAAGCGCGCGCTCAACGATGCCTTCCGCCAGGTCAGCGACCTGAAGGTCAAGGAACTGCTGGACCGCCGTTATGAACGCCTGCAGAGTTATGGCCGCTTCACCGACACCAAAGCCGACGCGAAGTAAAACTGCCGCAGCGCCCGCCCGGCATTGCCCATGAGTGCGGCCATGCCGGACGGTGCAGCCAATCCGGCGCTTGCCGCGCTGGATCACCTGCCTCCCTCTCTTTCAGATCATCCGCCGATTGCGGTGGCTTTCAGTTGCGGCGCCGATTCCACCGCCTTGCTGCTCGCGGCTGCTCTGCGCTGGCCGGGGCAGGTCGTCGCCATCCACATTCACCACGGCTTGCAGGACGCTGCCGATGATTTTGTGCGCATGTGCGAGACCACCTGCGCTGTCTTGACGGTTCCCCTGCACGTGGTGCGCGTGCATGCAGGTCATGCTGCAGGCCAAAGCCCCGAAGACGCGGCGCGGATTGCCCGCTACGCGGCACTGGCTGAAGCGGCGCAATCGCTCGGCGCGGGCGCGGTGCTGCTGGGCCAGCATGCCGACGATCAGGTTGAGACGATGCTGCTGGCGTTGAGCCGGGGCGCGGGCTTGCCCGGGCTGTCGGGCATGGCGATGCAGTTTGAGCGCGGCGGCGTGCAGTTTCACCGGCCATTGCTCCAGACGCCGGCAGGCGCCTTGCGTGACTGGCTGGTGCAGCAGGGCCAGTCGTTCATCGATGACCCCACCAATGCAGACGAGCGCTTCACCCGAAACCGGATCCGCGCTCGCCTGCTTCCGGCGCTGGAGGCGACCTGTCCGCAGTTCCGGACCACCTTTGCGCGCAGCGCCCGGCATGCGGCGCAGGCGCAAATGCTGCTGGTCGAGGTGGCGCGCGAAGACCTGCAGCGGGTGGGGGTGCCGCCGTTGATTCGTGCGTTGCAGACACTTTCGGTGGCCAGACAGGCCAACCTGCTGCGGCAATGGCTGGACGACTGCCACCATGCCGCCCCCAGCACAGCGCAGCTCGATCAGCTGCTTGAGCAGATCGCGGCCTGCACCACACGGGGCCACCGGATTCACCTCAAGGTGGCGGACGGTCATGTCACCCGTGTCGGGGACCGGCTTCACTGGGAGTGAGCACCGTTCCGGGACAGACCGGCTGGTTATAATTGAAGGCTTTGCTGGCCGCCCAAGCGCGTGCACAGCGGGGGCCGGCAGGCCTTCGCAGGCCCGGCTGGCAGCGTTTGCAACCAACCCCTGATTGACACTCTGTAATGGCATTGATCGTTCATAAATACGGCGGTACGTCGATGGGCTCCACCGAGCGCATCCGCAACGTGGCCAAGCGGGTCGCCAAGTGGGCGCGCGCCGGTCACCAGATGGTGGTGGTGCCCAGTGCCATGAGCGGCGAGACCAACCGCCTGCTGGGTCTGGCCAAGGAGCTGTCGCCTGCCAAACCCGGCGATGCCTATGGCCGTGAGCTCGACGCGCTGGCCGCCACTGGCGAGCAGGCGTCCAGTGCCTTGCTGGCGATTGCCCTGCAGGCCGAGGGTCTGCAGGCCGTAAGCTATGCCGGCTGGCAGGTCACCATCAAGACCAACAACGCCTACACCAAGGCGCGCATTGAATCGATCGACGACCAGCGCGTGCGTGCCGACCTGGCGGCAGGCAAGGTGGTCATCATCACCGGCTTCCAGGGTGTGGATGACGGCGGCAACATCACCACCCTCGGCCGGGGCGGTTCCGATACCTCAGCTGTGGCTGTGGCTGCTGCGCTGAAGGCGCATGAGTGCCTGATTTACACCGACGTCGATGGCGTCTACACCACCGATCCGCGCGTGGTGCCCGAGGCACGCCGTCTGCACACGGTGAGCTTTGAAGAGATGCTGGAGATGGCCTCCATGGGCTCCAAGGTGCTGCAGATCCGCTCGGTGGAATTCGCCGGCAAGTACAAGGTACCGCTGCGCGTGTTGTCCAGCTTCACCGATTGGGACATCGACATCAACGAAGAAGCCAGATCAGGCACTTTGATCAGTTTTGAGGAAGACGAAAACATGGAACAAGCCATCGTATCGGGCATCGCATTTAACCGCGATGAAGCCAAAATCTCCGTGCTGGGCGTGCCTGACACGCCGGGTATCGCGTACCAGATTCTGGGTGCGGTGGCTGACGCCAACATCGAGGTGGACGTCATCATCCAGAACGTGAGCAAGGAAGGCAAGACCGACTTCAGCTTCACTGTTCACCGCAACGACTACGCCAAGGCCATGGACCTGCTCAAGACCCAGGTTCTGCCCAAGCTGGGCGCGCAGGAAGTCACCGGCGACGCCAAGATCTGCAAGGTTAGCATCGTCGGCATCGGCATGCGCAGCCATGTGGGCATTGCCAGCAAGATGTTCCGCGTGCTGAGCGAGGAGGGCATCAACATCCAGATGATCTCCACCAGCGAAATCAAGACTTCCGTTGTCATCGACGAGAAGTACATGGAACTGGCAGTGCGCGCGCTGCACAAGGCCTTCGATCTGGACCAATCCGCCGCCTGAGCCTGTCCGGATGCGGAGGGGCGCACGGCGCCCAAGTCGTGAGATAATTGTGGTACTGGAAACGTGACCGAGTGGCCGAAGGTGCTCCCCTGCTAAGGGAGTATGGGGTGTAGAGCCTCATCGAGGGTTCGAATCCCTCCGTTTCCGCCAGACCTGTGTTCTCTTCTGCCCTTAAACGGTAATTGAGAACACCCTGAAAGCCCCGCCAGCCCTTGTGCTGTGGGGCTTTTTTGTTGCTGATGTGTGCGGCAGTCTGAAGTTTTCGATGCGATAGTGATTTGTATCCAAAGTAAACAGAAACGGCAGAAGCGACACAATCTGGTGCCAAAATGTGCGGATGAATATTGCGTCCCTCCTTAAACAGGAAATCTCGCGGGTTGCCCGAAAGGAAGTCCGGTCCGAGGTTCAGTCACTCAAAAAAGCCTCCAGTCAGTACCGAAGCGACATTGCGGCCCTGAAGCGCAGAGTGATGGCGCTGGAACGTCTGGTGGGTCGATTGGGCAAAGGCAAGGCGGCCTCGCCTGCAGCCGAGTCGGGCGATTCGCCAACTGCACTGCGGTTTTCAGCCAAGGGGCTGGCCGCCCAGCGCAAGCGGCTCGGATTGTCTGCTGCCGACGCAGGGCGCATTCTGGGTGTGTCTGGCGCATCGGTCTATAACTGGGAAGACGGAACCACCCGGCCACGTGCCAGCCAGCTGCCTGCCATTGCCCAGCTCCGCAAGATGGGCAAACGCGAAGCCGCTGCACGGCTGGCCGCAACCGCCGCGTAGTTTGCGCCCCCGACCAGGGCGTTGCTGCTCCGGCGATCCAGGGGGCCAGCCATCGGTGTTTTCCGCGATGTCGCGCGGCTGAGACTGCTGCGCACAATACTTGCTTGAGTTGTTGTGGCTATTGGCGGTGCGTCGGCATGCCGGTTGCCTATCCATCACTTGAGTCAACCCTTACCGAATACATCGGGCGCGTTAGCCCCTGCCGACCATGCGTCTTCGCCATATTGAGGTGTTCAATGCCGTGATGCTGACCGGCAGCGTCAGTGGCGCGGCGCGTCTGATCAATGTCACCCAGCCCGCCGTCAGCCGCATCCTGCAGCACGCAGAGCTGCAACTGGGTTTTACGCTGTTCCAAAGGAGCAAGGGCCGGTTGATGCCGACGGCTGAAGCCCTGACCCTGCACCCGCACATTGAGCGCCTGTTTTCCCAACTGGACGAGGTGCAACGCCTCGCCGCCACACTGAAGGCCGGCAACAGTGCCAAGGAGTTGCGCGTGTTGACCGTGCTGGCGCTGAGCTACGAAATCCTGCCGCGGGCCATCAAGCTGTTTCGCATCAAGCATGCGGACGTGGCCATCACCGTGCAGGCTTTGCACTCACCGCAGATCGTCTCGGCCCTGGCCTTGCAGGAGGCCGACTTGGGCTTTCTGTTCAGCCAGGTCACCCACTCTGCGCTGGCGCAGGAGCATCTATCTGACGGGCACATGGTGTGCGTGGTGCCCAAGGGCATGCTGCCAAGCCGGCTGATCAAGCGGGGCAGCGTGTCGCTTGCCGAGCTCAGTGGTCAGCCTGTTATCGGGCTGGATGTCATGGACCCGGTGGGGCGCAGCCTGAACCAGGCGTGCCGCGAGGCCGAGGTCGGCCTGCAGTTCGACATCACCGTGCAAACCTACCACTCGGCGCTGGCGCTGGCCCATCACGGCCTGGGCATTGCCCTGATCGACACCTGCACCGCAGCGTCTGCCGACCGCGCGCGGGTGGATGTGCTGACACTCGACCCCCTGATCCCGGTGCCGGTCAAGGCCTTGTGGCCGGCGGGCAAGCCCGGCTCAGTGGCGGTACGTGCCTTTGTGCGCTGTTTTCATCAGGCCCTGGCGCAAACCGTCTGAACTGGTCGAGGGGGCCTGCATATTCAGCGCGGGGCTGGGGCGATTGATCAGTGCCGCAATCTTTTCTGCCGAGCCGAATGCCAGCGTGAAGCCCAGGGCGCCATGGCCGGTGTTGAACAACAGATTGTCTGGTCCCCGCTGATGGCAACCCACCACCGGCAGACCGGTGGGTGTGGCCGGTCGCATGCCGGCCCACGGGTGCAAGGCTTCGAAACGGCTGCTGTAGGGGAACATGGCCTGCGTCGAGGCCTTGAGCGATTCGATTTGAGCCAGCTGGATGCGGGTGTCATAGCCGGTCAGTTCGGCCATGCCCGCCACACGCAGGCGTGAACCGATGCGTGCAAACACCACCTTGCGGGCGCTGTCTGTCACGTTCACAAAGGGCGCTGCATCTGGCGGACCGGCGACGTCTACCGTGATGCTGTAACCCTTCAGGGGATAGATGGGCAGATGAATGCCCAGCCTGGCCGCCAGCCTGGGAGAGTCGGCGCCCAGCGCCATCACAAAACGGTCGGCTTCCAGATGGCCTTGCGAGGTGGCCACTGCGGTGATCAGCTTGCCCCGCTGCACCAGCGAACTGATGGACGTGCCGAGCAGGAACCGCACGCCCTGCGACCGCAGCACCTGCATCAGTGCCGTGCAGGTTTTCTGGCAGTCTGCTGCGCATTCCCCAGGGGTGTAAATCGCCCCTGAGATGTTCGCATGGTGATGCTTGAGCGCCGGCTCCAGTTCCACGCAGCGGTCGGCACTCACGGCTTCCTGCTCGCTGCCCATCGCACGCTGCAGCAGCATTTGCCGCTTCGCAGCAGCAAACGAGTCCGCATCGCTGTAAAGCACCAGTTTGCCGGTGGCCGAGAAATCGCAATTGAGTTGCTCGCGTGCCAGCATGTTGTCAAAAGACTGCCGGCTGCGTGCGGCCAGTGTGAGCAGGCTGGCAGTGGTCTCGCGTGAGGTGGTGCTGTTACATGCGGCGAGGAACTGCAGCCCCCATTGCCACTGCCGCCAATCCCACTGTGGACGGATTTTGAGCGGAGAGTCGGGCGACAGCAGCAGCTTCGGCAGCTGCCGCCAGATGCCCGGGTCTGCCAGCGGTTGAACATAGGAGTAGCTCAGCTGTGAGCCGTTTCCGCCGCTGGCGCCCGCACCCGGCGTGGCGCGGTCAACAACGGTTACCTCATGGCCCGCCAGGCGCAATTGGTAGGCGGTGGCCAGGCCCACAATTCCTGCGCCCAATACACACACATGCATCTGATGTCTCCTGTGACTGCGTTTGAGAATGGTGCGACTCTACGGACACGCAGCACCCCTGAACAATGCAGATTTCGCTGAAAGGCATGTTGTACGGTTATGACCCTTGCGAACGACTGACGCTTTGTATGCGGGTATTCCAGTGTTGGGTAAACCATAATTTTTGGTCATGGGCTTGTCGTCAAAATGAATGACACAGCGCACGTTGCTGTTCCTACACTAGGGCAGCGAGCTTCCACCCGCTGTATCACTTCATTAACCGATGATCCTGAAAGGATTCGAATGAAACTCTCGACACTCATGACTGCTGTTCTGCTCACCGCAGGCCTGGCCACCACGGCCAGCGCCCAGACGCTGAAGAAGATTGCAGACAGCAACAAGATCACGGTCTCCTACCGCGAGGCCTCGGTTCCATTCAGTTACCTCATCGGCTCCAAGACCGCAGTCGGCTTCTCCGCAGAGATCACCGAAGCTGTGATCGACGATGTGCGCAAGAAGCTGAAGAAGCCCACCCTTGAAGTGGCCTACATGCCTGTGACGTCACAGAACCGCATTCCGCTGCTGATGAACGGCACCTATGACCTGGAGTGCGGATCGACCACCAACAACTCGACCCGCGGCAAGGACGTGGCTTTCTCGATCAACACCTTCTACACCGGCACCCGTCTGCTGGTGAAGAAGAGCTCCGGCATCAAGAACTACGCTGACCTGGCCAAGAAGACAGTGGCCAGCACCACCGGCACCACCAACGCCCAGGTGATCCGCCGATATAGTGCCGACCAGAAACTGGACATGCAGCTGATTCTGGGCAAGGACCACGATGATTCGCTGCTGCTGGTCGAAAGCGACCGCGCACTGGCCTTCGCGATGGACGACATCCTGCTGTTCGGCCTGAAGGCCAACTCCAAGAGCCCGGAGTCCCTCGACGTGGTGGGCGATTCCCTTCAGGTCGAGCCTTACGCGTGCATGGTGCGCAAGGATGATCCGGAATTCAAGAAACTGGTGGACGGCACCATCACCCGCTTGATCAAGTCGGGCGAGTTCGCGCGTCTGTACACCAAGTGGTTCCAGTCGCCGATTCCACCCAAGGGTGTGAACCTGAACCTGCCCATGAGTGAGGAGCTCAAGGCCAACATGAAGGCGCTGAGCGACAAGCCCGCCATGTGAGCCCGGCGGCTGGCGGGACATGCCGGCGCGCGCTGGTGTGCTCCCTGCCGAGCCGACACAGGTGAGGCCCTCTCTGTCACGGGCTGCGGCTTCGCCTGATTCCCCAGTTGCAAATGCCGCCTGACCGGAAGCCTCGAGTGCTTTCGTGGGCGGCGCCATGTCTGCTGACAGACTTACCGAGGTCCTATTGAGGACATGTCAGGACATTCGAACCAAAGGAGGCAGGTCATGACTACCCTGGGCACACAGAAGGCCCTTCGTCCCCGCACCGTGGGGATTCTTGGCGGCATGGGACCAGCCGCTGGCGCCGATTTCGTGCGGCTGTTTGTCAGGGCCTGCACCGAACACATGCAGGCGCTCCAGATTCCGGTCACCGATCAGGCCTTCCCTGAACACTGGCTGGCGCAGGTTCCGGTGCCTGATCGCAGCAGTGCGCTGGGATCACCCGGCCCGGGGGGCCATCAGCCATTGGAGCCCATGCTGCAGGCTATGGGACGGCTTGCAGCGCTGGGGTCTACCGCAGTGGCTGTGGCCTGCAACACCGCGCACGCCTGGCACGCCGACTTGCAGGAGCGGTTCCCCCAGCTGGAGGTGCTGCATGTCGCCCGTGAAGTGGCCGAGACACTGGCGCGCAGGGGCGTGAAGGAAGTCGGCCTGCTGGCTACCGAAGGCACGTACCGCGCCGGTCTGTATGACAAGGCGATGGGTGAACTCGGGTTGCGTTGCCATATCCCAGAGGTCAACGAGCAGAAGCAGCTGATGGACGGCATTTACCTGGGCGTCAAGAAGGGCGACATGGCCTACGCCCAAGGATGCTTCAGTGCAGTGGCCGAAGCGCTGGCACGCCGGCATGGGCTGACGACGCTGATCCTTGGCTGCACAGAAATTCCGCTGGCTTTGCCAGAGGTGCCGGGCATGCCGGAGCTGATGCTGCTGGACCCGGCCGAGCTGCTGGCGCAGGCCTTGGCGCAGCGCGCTTATGCGGACACGGCTGCCGCAAATTGATTCGTTTGAGTTGAGCCCTTGGCTCTAGTCAGCCGATGCGCTCCAGCGGTTGTCCCAAGTTTTTTCGAGGTGGCGACGATCCCGCTTGGTGGGGCGTCCATGCAACTGGCTGGCCGCCGGATCGTTCGCCAGCCGGTGCTGCTCGGCAGCAAGCGCCTGTCGCTGCAGGCTTTCAGCCGTCTCTTCATAAAGCATGCGGGCTTGCGGCGCGCCGCCGCGCTGGCTGCTGATGCCCCGCACCACCACCGTTCGCACCACCGGCCCTTGCCGCAGGGCCACTGTGTCTCCGGCCTTGACCTCGCGTGACGGCTTGGCGTCCTGGTCATTCACGCGCACGCGGCCGCGGTCAATTTCCTCCACGGCGAGCGATCGCGTCTTGTAAAAACGTGCAGCCCACAGCCATTTGTCCAGGCGAAGTTTATCCATCGGCAATCATTTTGACGCAAGGAAAGGATTTGTGCGCCAAGCCCTCAGGAGATCTCGGCCAGCGGCAGTCGCACCGTGGCAGTCAGACCCGTCACCTGTCCGTGCACCACATTGTTTTCGAGTGTGACCGTGCCCTGCAGTGCTTCCACGATTTCCCGGCAGATCGCCAGGCCCAATCCCGAGCCTTGCCGCTCATTGCCGGCAGAAAACGGCTGGTACAGGCGCGCGGCCAGCTCGGCGGAGATGCCCGGGCCGCTGTCGGTGATGGTCAGCGCCACGGAGCGGGAGTCGCGGATCACGCGCACGGCAAGCGTGCCGCCAGCGGGCGTGTGCTTGATGGCGTTGTGCAGCAGGTTGCGGCTCAGCTCTCCCAGCATCCATTCATGCGCGCTGATGTCAGCCGCCACTGTCTCGATGTCGAAGTCGATGTCTTTTTCGACCAGCAGCGGTGAGAGGTCCAGCGCCACCGCGCGCACCGCCGCCGCCAGATCGCTCTGCTGCGCCCCGGGCTGCTGGCGCAGCTGCTCGACTTTGGCGAGCGCCAGCATCTGATTGGCCAGCACCGTCGCGCGGTCCACCGTCTGGTTGATTTCGGAAAGCGCTGCAGTGGCGTCGAGGTCGCCGCGCAGGGCCGACTGCACCTGCACCTTGAGCACCGCCAGAGGTGTGCGCAGCTGATGGGCGGCGTCGCGCACAAAGCGTTTCTGGTGGTCCAGCAGGTGCTGCAGGCGCCCCATGACCTGGTTGGTCGCGTCCATCAGCGGCAGCAATTCGCGTGGCGCATCGGGCGCTGCAATCGGTGTCAGGTCGCCTTCGCGGCGCGCTTGCAGTTCGGCACTGAGCCGGCGCACTGGCCGTGTGGCCCGCTGCACCACGATGATTGCGACCAGTGCGATCACCGCCAGCAGAATGGCCTGCCGCCAAAGGGTGTCCAGCAGGATCTTGCGTGCCAGCGTCTGGCGCAGCTCCAGCGTTTCGGCCACCTGGATCACCGCCATCGCGCGCCCATTGGCGCTCGCCACCGGCTGCAGCAGTACCGCCACACGCACGTCGTCGCCCTGATAGGTGTCGTCGTAGAAGTCCACCAGGGCCGAGTAGGGCGGCTTGGCCGGTATGCTGCCGCGCCAGAAGGACAGGTCTGAAAAGCCGGAAACCACCTCGCCGCTCAGGCTGGAGACGCGGTAGAAAAACCGGCTCTGGTTGTCGGCCTCAAACGCTTCCAGCGCCGCATAGGGCAGGGCCACCCTGAGGCGGGACTGCTGGTCGTAGCCTTCGACGTCGAGCTCTTCCCCAATGGATTTGGCCGATGCCAGCAGCGTACGGTCGTAGGCGGTGTTCACTGCACCCAGTGCCTGTTGATAGAGGCTGATGGTATTGATGATGATCAGCACGCCGACCGGCACCAGAATGCCGGTGAGCAGATAGCGTCTGAGGGAAGTTGCTCTCATGCGTCTATTTTCAGCAGGTAGCCCAGGCCCCGCAGGGTGACCAGCGTGACGCCGGTGCCAGTGAGCTTTTTGCGGAGGCGATACACCACCACCTCAATCGCTTCGTACTGCACATCGTCCTCGCCGGGAAACACCTGGGCGAACAGCCGCTCTTTCGATACCGCATGCCCCGGCTTGGCCAGCAGGGTTTGCAGCAGTGCCAGTTCGCGCGGTGTGAGGTCCAGCACTTCACCCCGGTGGTAGATGGCGCCGCTGTCCTTGTCATGGCTCAGGCCGCCCACGACCTGCAGGCCGCCGGGGTCCGTTTCGCGTGCGGCCGGCACGCGCCGCCGGTGCAGGGCCCGCACACGGGCTTCCAGTTCATCCAGATCAAAAGGTTTGGGCAGGTAGTCGTCGGCCCCGCTGTTGAGTCCCATGATGCGGTCACCGACCGTACCGCGCGCGGTCAGGATCAGCACCGGGGTGACCAGCCCCTGGCTGCGGGCCTGCGTCAGGACCTGCAGGCCATCCATGCCGGGCAGACTCAAGTCCAGCACGACCACATCAGGCTGGCTGGTGCTCCACTGCGCCAGCGCATGGCGGCCATCGGTGCAGCCGGTCACCCCGATGCCACGGCGCCCCAGCGCCCGCTGCAGGGCGGTCTGCATGGACGGATCGTCCTCGATCAGCAGCAGCTTCATGGGGGGATGGGCACTGGACGACGTGGATGGCATGGGCAGGACATTAGCACTTTCCCCAGTGTCTCCGGACAGCCGTTTGACAGAAACGGGGCGCATGATACGCAACGGCCAGTGGTGTTTGCGGCTGCGGTAAGGCCGCCCGCCAGACGCCGCTCACGATCAGCCCACTTTCTGCCAGTCCTGATTTCATACCAAGGAGACATCCATGCGTCGCGATACTTTTCTCAAATCGATGGCCGCTCTGGCCGCTGTGGGTGCACTGCCCATGCCTGCGCTGGCCGCAGCCAATGTGAAGATGATGATTCCCGCCAACCCGGGCGGTGGCTGGGACACCACGGGCCGCGCGCTCGGCAAGGCGCTGACGGACTCGGGTGCCGCAGCCACCGTGAACTATGACAACAAGGGCGGCGCCGCCGGCGCGCTGGGTCTGGCCCAGTTCGTCAATGGCAGCAAGGGTGACCCCAACGCACTGATGGTGATGGGCGCCGTGATGCTGGGTGGTCTGATCACCGGCAAGCCACCGGTGAGCCTCTCGCAGGCCACGCCGATTGCCCGCCTCACCAGTGAGTACAACGTGTTCGTGCTGCCCGCCAACTCACCCTTCAAGTCGATGAAGGAAGTGATCGAGCAGCTCAAGAAAGACCCCGGCAGCGTGAAGTGGGGCGGCGGTTCCCGTGGCTCCACCGAGCACATCGCTGCGGCCATGATCGCCCGTGAAGTGGGTGTGGATCCGTCCAAGATCAACTACGTCGCCTTCCGTGGGGGCGGAGAAGCCACCGCCGCCATCCTGGGTGGCAACGTCACCGTCGGCGGCAGCGGCTACAGCGAGTTCGCTGAATACATCACCACTGGCAAGATGAAGGCGCTGGCGGTCACGTCGGACACCCGTCTCAAGGGCGTGGATGTGCCAACGCTCAAGGAGCAGGGCGTGAACGTGGTCATCGGTAACTGGCGCGGTGTGTACGGCGCCCCTGGCATCACCGCGCAGCAGCGTCAGGCCCTCACGGACATGATCCTCAAGGCCGTCAAGTCCAAGAGCTGGCTGGAGGCGTCCGAGAAGAACAACTGGACCGCCGCCGTGCTCACCGGCGCCGCGTTCGAGAAGTTCGTTGACGACGACTTCGCCAGCCTGCGTGCCACCATGGTCAAGTCCGGCATGATCTGACGCGGCATCAGCTGCGTTCTCCTCGCCTGATTTCCCTTCGCCTGATCCCCGGCGTACTGACTGTCTTCATGGCAGTCCCGACATGCCTCCGCTGGCCTCCTGAGGCCAGTGGCGGCATGTTGCTTTCACCCACTGATCTCCAGGACCTTCACCATGACCACAACAGACTCCCCGGGCCCCGGCGCCTCTGATGCGGGGGGCAGCGCCGTGCTGCCCCAAACCCTGGTGGGGCTGGGTGTGCTGCTGACCGGATTGGCGCTCGGCTTCGGCGCCATCGGCATTTCTTCCGTGGCCGGCTATGGTGGTGTCGGCCCCAACTTTCTACCCTGGCTGGTCTCTGTGTCGCTCACGGTGTGCGGCGCATGGATCATCTGGGAGGCACGCTCCGGCGGCTTTCGCGCGCTGGAGGCACCATCGGGTGCGCCACAGGCCAATTGGACCGGTCTGGTGTGGGTGTCGGCCGGTTTGCTGATGAATGCAGCGCTGATCACCAGCATAGGCTTCATCTTCAGCTGCACGCTGTGCTACGTGCTGGCGGTGCAGGGCTTGCGTCGCGCCGCACTGGCACCCGGGCAACCAGCGGGCGGTCTGCGGACATGGGTCACCGATGTGGTGGCGGGCCTGCTGATCTCGGCGCCCGTGTTCTGGATGTTCACCCAGTTTCTCGCCATCAATCTGCCGGGACTCACCAGCAGCGGCTGGCTCTGAGCGAGGTACACCATGGATATCGATATCTTCAATGCCCTCATGGCCGGTTTCGCGACCGCCATCACACCGGCCAACCTGATCTGGTGTCTCGTTGGTTGCGCGCTCGGCACGGCGGTCGGCGTGCTGCCTGGCATCGGTCCGGCAGTGGCTGTGGCCATGCTGCTACCGATCACGGCCAAGGTCGATGTGACTGCGTCGATGATTTTTTTCTCCGGCATCTACTACGGGGCGATGTACGGGGGCTCGACCACCTCCATCCTGCTCAACACGCCCGGAGAGACGGCCAGCATGGTCACTGCCATGGAGGGCAACCGGATGGCCAAGAGCGGGCGGGCTGGCGCTGCACTGGCCACAGCCGCCATTGGCTCCTTTGTAGCGGGCACCATTGCCACGGTGATCGTCACGCTGTTTGCGCCGTGGGTGGCAGAGTTTGCCGTCAAGCTCGGGCCGCCTGAATATTTCCTGTTGATGCTGCTCGCCTTCACCACTGTCAGTGCCGTGCTGGGCAAGAGCACGCTGCGCGGCATGACGGCGCTGCTGGTTGGCTTGGCCGCGGGTTGCGTCGGTCTCGACCAGATTTCCGGCCAGGGCCGTTACACCGGCGGTGTACCCGAGTTGCTGGACGGCATCGAGATCGTGCTGGTCGCTGTCGGCCTGTTTGCGGTGGCCGAAGTGCTGTACGCCGTGCTCTATGAAGGCCGGGTGGTCGAAGGCCAGAACCGCCTGAGCCGGGTGCACATGACGAAGCGCGACTGGAAGCGTTCGATACCGGCGTGGTTGCGCGGTACCGCCATCGGCACCCCGTTCGGCTGCATTCCCGCCGGTGGTACCGAGATTCCAACCTTCCTGAGTTACGCGACCGAAAAGAAGCTCGCCAAGACGCCCGAGGACAGGGCCGAGTTCGGCACCAGTGGTGCGATTGAAGGCGTGGCTGGCCCCGAAGCAGCCAACAACGCCACCGTGACGGCGGCGCTGATTCCGCTGCTCACGCTGGGCATTCCCACCTCCAACACCACCGCCATCCTGTTGGGGGCGTTCCAGAACTATGGCATCCAGCCCGGCCCCCAACTGTTCACCAACTCTGCTGCGCTGGTATGGGCGCTGATTGCCTCGCTCTACATCGGCAACGTGATGCTGCTGGTGCTCAATCTGCCGCTGGTCGGGCTGTGGGTCAAGCTGCTCAAGATTCCCAAGCCCCAGCTCTATGCAGGCATCCTGATTTTTGCGACGGTCGGTGCCTACGGCATGCGACAGAGCGCGTTTGACCTGTTCCTGCTGTATGCCATCGGTCTGCTCGGTGTGGTGATGCGCCGCTTTGACTTTCCGACCGCACCGGTGGTCGTCGGCATGATTCTCGGCCCGCTGGCCGAAGCGCAGCTGCGCAACGCGATGTCGATTGGCGAGGGCAGTGCCGCGGTGTTCTTCCAGCGTCCGATGTCGATCACGCTGATGGTGATTGTGGTCGGCGTGCTGGTGCTGCCGCGTCTGGCCAAGCGCTGGTCGGCGCGCGGCGTTCCGGCCTGAGGTATTGCTGCATAGGCTAGCCTGCAGGCTTCGCGGGAGGGCTTGCCGTGTGGCACGGAACGTGCGTACACTTTGTTACATCGGGCGGGGAGTCATGCCAGCCCCTGACCGGTGAACAGCAATTCCTGGCGTGGAGAACCTCATGCGCACTGTTCCGCGACGTACTTTTCTGGGTAGGGTGGGGGTGGCCGGTATGGCCATGGCGATCCCGGGCATCAGCTTTGCGCAGACGCCGAAAATTCCCAAACTCGGCAACAAACTCAAGATCGTGATTCCGGCGGTCTCGCGCAGCAGTCTGGACCAGACCGGTCGCGCACTCGGGGATGCCATGGTCGGGCTGGGTATCACCGACGAGATTGAATACGACAACCTGGACGGCAAGGGCGGCACCGTCGGCTTGATGACTTTCGTCGACAAGCACAGCGCCGACCCCAATGCCTTTTTCATGGGCGACACCACGCTGGTGGGCTCCATCGCGGTACAAAAGCCGGCGGCGACGCTGGCCCGAGTACAGCCTGTGGCGCGCCTGATCAGTGACTACCTGGTGGTGGTTGTCGCTGCCAATTCGCCCATCAAGACCGTGAACGACCTGGTGCAGCGTTTGCGCACCGCGCCCAAGCAGACACCGATCGGCATAGGCACTGCAGGCGGCGTGGATCATGTCTTCACCGGGTTGCTGGCCAAGGCGGCCGGTGGGCCGCTGGACGACACCAGCTACCTGCCGTTTGCGCGCAGCTTCGAGCTCGTCGAGGCGGTGATGATGGGCAAGGTGGCGGTGGGTATCACGAGCTACAGCGTGTTCGCACAGGACATTGCCGGTGGAAGGCTTCGCGCGCTGGGCGTGTCGTCGGCCAAGGCGGCTTACGGCGTGAAATCCTTGCGTGAGCAGGGCGTGGATGTGGATCTGACCAACTGGCGGGCGGCGTTTGCTGGCCAGGCGGTGCCGCCTGCGCGTCGCGCAGAAATGGCCGAGGCATTGCGGGTCGCCATGACCTATGACTTCTGGAAGAAAACGCTGAAAGAGAGCTACTGGGAGCCGTCGTGGCTCACAGGGCCCAACCTGTCGGGCTTCATCGACATCGAGGTCAAGACCATCCAGCTGATGGTGCAGCTGCTCAAGCTCAAGGCCTGAGTTTCCAGCCCAGCTCTACTGAAACGCTCACTGGCTGGCGCCGAGAGCCAGCGCACGTTCGCGCGAGGCCGCCAACTCTGCTGCAGGCACGCCGCCGTCGGTGGGCCAGCCACCCAAGTGCGTTGCGCTGAACTCGGCCAGTGCGGCAATCCACTCGGGGCTGTCGTTCAGGCAGGGGATGTACTCAAAGGTCTCGCCGCCGGCTTCCAGAAAGGCCTGGCGCGCTTCCATCGAGATTTCTTCCAGCGTTTCAAGGCAATCGCCGGTGAAGCCGGGGCAGATCACGTCGACGCGCTTGATGCCTTCCTGCGCCATGCGGACCAGGGTGGGCTCGGTGTAGGGCTCCAGCCATTTGGCCTTGCCGAATCGCGACTGGAAGGTGACCACGTACTGCTCCTTGCGCAGGCCCAGCTGGGTGGCCAGCAGGCGAGCCGTCTTGTGGCATTCGCAGTGGTAGGGGTCACCCATGTGCAGCGTGCGCTCGGGCACGCCATGAAAACTCATCACCAGTTGATCGGCCTGCCCGTTCTGGCGCCAGTGCTCACGCACGCGGCTGGCCAGCGCGCTGATGTAGCCGGGCGCATCGTGGTAGTTGTTGATGAAGCGGAACTCCGGCACGCGCCGGATCTGCGCCGCCCAGGTGTAGACCGCATCAAACACGCTGGCTGTGGTGGCGGCGCTGTACTGCGGGTAGGCGGGCAGGATGAGCACACGCGTCACACCATCGGCTTTGAGCTGGTCGAGCTGCGAGGCAATCGACGGATTGCCGTAGCGCATGGCGTAGCGCACGGTGACCGAGTGGCCGCGCACGGCGAGGTAACCCTGAAGCATGAGCGCCTGCTTTTCGGTCCAGACCTTCAGCGGCGAGCCTTCCCTCATCCAGATGCTGGCGTACTTGGCGGCTGACTTTTTGGGTCGCACGCGCAGGATGATGCCGTGCAGGATCAGCCACCACACCGGTTTGGGGATTTCGACCACGCGCGGGTCGCTGAGGAATTCGGCAAGGTAGCGCCGCAGCGCCGGTGCAGTGGGCTCATCGGGTGTGCCGAGGTTGCACAGAAGAATCGCGGTGGAGGAGGTGGCGGCGGGTGGTGCGCCGTGGGAAAAGGCGGGTTCCGGCGTGAACGGCATCATCAGGGACATGGGTTATTCTCGCCTACCTATGATTGACCTGACAACCGTACGTGCGATCAGCCTGGACCTGGACGACACGCTCTGGCCCGTCTGGCCGGCCATCGAGAGGGCCGAGAAAGCACTCAACGACTGGCTGAGTCACGCCGCGCCGATGACGGCCGCGCTTTTTGCCAGCGCCGCAGCGCGCCATGAGATACGCGAGCACGTGGTCCGTTCCCGCCCCGACCTGCAATACAACCTGAGCGGTATCCGCCGTGAGGCCATACGCCTGGCGCTGTACCGCGCGGGCGAAGACCCGCTTCTGGCCGAGGCAGCCTTTGAGGTGTTTTTCGACGAGCGCAACCGTGTCACGCTGTTCGACGACGCATTGGCATCGCTGGAATTTCTGTCCAGCCGGTTTCCACTGGTTGCAGTGTCCAATGGCAATGCGGACATCCGGCGCATTGGCATCGAGCCCTACTTCAAGGCCAATATCAGTGCCCAGAAGTTCGGTGTCGGCAAACCCGACCCGCGCATCTTTCATGCAGCGGCCGGTGCGGTGGATGTGCAGGCCAGTCAGGTGCTGCACGTGGGTGACGATGCCGCGCTGGATGTGCTGGGCGCCCTGAACTGCGGGATGCAGACGGTGTGGGTCAACCGTGCCGACCACCTCTGGACGCATGAGCTGATGCCGCATGACACCGTGTCGACACTGACCGAGCTGTGCGACATGTTCGGCAGCTGAGTGCGGTTCACCGCCTCGCGGTTTTTTCAGTGCAAGTGTCTGGCCGCCTGTAGGCCTGAGCGCACCGCACCTTCCAGCGTGGCCGGGTAAGGGCCCTGCACGTAGTCGCCGCACGCCAGCAGACCCGGTTCAATGTTTGCTGCGGGACGCTGCAGCCCGGGCGTGCAGGCAAAGGTGGCGCGCTTTTCAACAATGGTCTGCACCGGCGTCAGCGATGACAGCCCCAGTTGCGCGCTGGCCTGCGCCAGCACCTGCTGTGTCAGCTCGGCACTGTCCCCGGTGCTGGCGCTGATCACGAAGGCCAGCAAACCAGCCGGTCCGTCCAACTGGCCGCGGTCAAACACGAACTGCGCGGGCACACCCGGTCCGTCGCGCAAGGCCAACATCGGCTGCGCGAGGCGCGCGCCCTCGCGATGGGCATACACGGTGGTCAAGGCCTCGTAATGCAGGCTGCGTGCAGCCGCTGCCCAGGCCGCACCCTCGGCACTGCCGGTGTTGGCCAGTCGCGCGGCTTCCAGCGGCGGGCAGGCCAGCACCACTGCATCCACCGCTTGGCTGGTTTCGGCGGGGCTGTCGCTGTGGTCGGCGCTGTGGTTGTCAGTCTGTACCACCCAGCCGGCACCTTCCTGGCTGATGGCCAAAGCCCGGGTGCCCGGATACACGGCAGCCCCTTCCTTCTGCAGCCACGCGATGGCGGGTTCTGGCAGCAGGGCGCTGAGGTCCTGGCGCGGCAGCAGCAGATTGGAGCCGCCGCTTTCGGCGAACAGTGCGTCATGCATCACACGCAAAAAGACCTGCCCGCTGGAGCGCTCTGTCGGTGTGTTGAGGGCTGACACGCACAGCGGCGCGATCAGCATGTCCATCACCCGCGGGGCGAGCCCACGGCAGAGGTCCGCCACCGACACTTCGGGTGCGCACTGAAAACCGCCAAGGCGCCAGCCAGCCGCGAGCTTGAGCAGTGACAGCTTTTCCGTCATGTTCCAGCCACGGGCGCCCACGATACCTGCCAGTGCATCGAGCGGTGCCGGCCAGTCGGGCAGGGTGAGCCCGGTGCCGTCGGGGAACTGCAGCGTCAAAGGCATGCGTAGAAACGCGGCGGACACATCGACCCCGAGCTCACCCATCAGTTGCAGAGTGTCGGCATAGGCGCCAATCAGGATGTGCTGGCCGTTGTCGAGTGCGATCGGCTCACCCGCCAGGGTGCTGCCGACCCGGCGGGCGCGGCCGCCCGGCACGCGGGTGGTTTCATACAGCGTGACCTGGTGGCCGAGGCGGGTGGCTTCAACGGCTGCAGCACACCCGGCCCAACCGGCGCCGATCACTGCGACCCTCATGACGCCAGGAACCTCGGCTCAGGGGTGACCGTGCAGCAAGGCTTCATTGCACTCGGCCCAGTGCCTGCGTCTTCCACGCCAGCCAGAACTTGCGCAGCGGCGTCAGGCTCACGCGCTGGTGCAGGACCTGGTAGCCATCAGCGGCAATTTCGCGCAGCAGCGTGCGGTAAATGCTGGCCATCATCAGCCCCGGCTTTTGCGCACGGCGGTCGGCATCTGGCAGCAGGGCCAGTGCTTCTTCGTACAGCGCGAGCGCCCGGTCGGTCTGGAACTTCATCAGCGCCACGAACCGGTCCGAGTACTGGCGTTTGAGTATTTCGTGGGCCTTCACATCGAACTGCTGCAGCTCGTTGACCGGCAGATAGATGCGGCCGCGCATGGCGTCTTCACCCACGTCGCGGATGATGTTGGTCAGCTGGAAGGCCAGGCCCAGCTTGTGCGCATAGGCGGTCGTGGCATCCTGCGTTTGACCAAAGATGTTGGCCGCCACCTCGCCCACCATGCCCGCCACCAGATGGCAGTAGCGCTGCAGGCCCGGGAAGTCGAGGTAGCGGTTCTGCTCCAGGTCCATCTGGCAGCCGTCAATCACGGCCTGCAGATGACGCGGCTCGATGCGGTAAGCGGCGGTCAAAGGCATCAGAGCCTTCATCACCGGGTGGGTGGGCTGGCCGGCAAAAGACTTGAGCACCTCGCTGTGCCACCAGGCGAGCTTGGTGCGGGCCACGCCGGGGTCGGTCACTTCATCGACGACGTCGTCGATTTCGCGGCAGAACGCATAGAAGGCGGTGATGGCGGCGCGCCGTTCCTTGGGCAGGAAGAGGAAGGCGTAATAGAAACTGCTGCCTGATGCGGCGGCTTTTTGCTGGACATACTGCTCAGGCGTCATGCACTAATTGTTGCATGGCAAGGCACCGCTGCTGACAGCGCCACCGGCGTAAAACCCGACTGCTGTCGGCCTTTTGGTGGGTGCGTGTTACGGCGCTACATCCAGAGCGCGCGCCAGCCCATCACCACCACATCCCAGGGGCCGAGTTTGGGCCTGCGGGCAAGTGTGTCGAACCCCATGGCCTCGATCTTGTCGAGAATGCGCAGCCCGCCCTGAACCACCAGACGCAGCTCCCACCCGCCACGGCCGGGCACGCGCCTGGGCAATGCCGCCCCTTGCCGCATCAGCGCGCGGGCTTGGCCCACGCAGTCGGCGATCAGGCGAATCGCCTCCGGTGTGCTTTGCAATTGCAGCAGTTGCGCCTCGTCCACGCCGTGGCGCGCCCACGCATCGGCGGGCAGGTAGATGCGCCCGCGCGGGTGATCCACGCTGATGTCCTGCCAGAAATTGATCAGCTGCAGCGCGGTGCAGATGCAGTCGCTCTGTCGCAACGACTCCTCGTCCTGCACGCCATACAGGTGAAGCAGCAGGCGGCCCACCGGGTTGGCCGAACGGCGGCAGTAGTCCAGTAGCTCGGCCTGGTTGGCATAGCGCTGCTTGACCACATCCTGCTCGAAGGCGCTGAGCAGGTCGGCCAGCAGCGGCACGGGCAGTGCAAACTGCTGCAGCATCGCGCCCAGCGGTTCGAACACATCTGGCCATCGTCCGCTGGTGGCGCGTCCATCGGCTGTGGCCATCAGGTCGGCATGAAAGGCGGCGAGGTCGGCCAGGCGGCTTTCGGGCGAGGCATCGCCTTCGTCGGCGATGTCATCGGCCGTGCGCGCAAACCAGTAAATGGCGGCGATGGGTGGCCGCAGGGCAGGGGGGCACAGAAACGAGGCGACCGGGAAATTCTCGTAATGGCTCACGCCCTGCAGCGAAGGCGAGGAGGGGGGCGCTGTTGTCGGGGCAGGGGTGCTGGCGACAGCCTGTCGGACTTGGGTGCCATTTCCTGTCTGGCCTGTATCGACTGTTTCTGAGCCTGAATTCATGGCCCGATTGTCGCTTGACAAGGTTTTTCATTTCCCCTAGATTACTAACCGGTCAGTCATTAGTGGAGGGTGATAACACCCAAAACGTAATGAGTCGTCACCTGACCACCGTACAGTGAGATCACGATTTTCATTGTCCGGCCTCCCCATGAATTCGAGCCAGACATGAAAAAAATCATCTTCTCACTCGTTGGTGCCAGCGTTCTGCTGGTGGCCTGTTCTCCCGCCACTCCCCCCCAGGAGCCTGTGCGTGCCGTCAAGGTCCTCACCGTCGGCACCAATGCCTTTGGCTCCGCGCATGAATACGCCGGAGAGGTGAAGGCGCAAGTCGAGTCGCGTCTTGGCTTCCGGGTCGGCGGCAAGATTTTGCGGCGGCAGGCCGAGCTGGGGCAGCGCGTGAAGGCCGGCCAGGTGCTGGCGCAACTCGACCCGCAGGACTACAAACTGTCTGCCGACGCTGCGCGGGCTCAGGTGGCTGCGGCCACCACCAGCCGCGATCTGGCAGCGGCTGATTTCAGGCGATACAAGGAGCTGAAGGAGCAGAACTTCATCAGCGGCGCGGAGCTGGAGCGGCGTGAGACCACGCTGAAATCCGCACAGGCGCAGCTGGAGCAGGCCCAGTCGCAATTTGCCGTGCAGGGCAATCAGGCGGCCTACACCTCGTTGGTGGCTGATGTATCGGGTGTGGTCACCGCCATCGAAGCCGAGCCCGGCCAAGTGGTCAGTGCCGGTGCGCCTGTGGTCCGCATCGCGGCGGACGGCCCGCGCGATGTGGTGTTCTCGGTGCCTGAGGACAAGGTCACCGCACTGCGACCCGGTGCAGCGGCGCGTATCAAGTTGTGGTCGCAGGGCACGATGCTGCCCGGCCGGATCCGCGAGGTGGCAGCCAGCAGCGACCCGGTGACCCGCACCTACCTGGTGAAGGCCAGCGTCGACAGCAAGGAGCCGCCACCGCTGGGTGCCACTGCCTACGTGTTGCCCGACAGCGGCGGTATTGTCGGCGCGCCGGTGATCAAGCTGCCGACCAGCGCCCTGTGGCGCGATGGCAATGCCACCACCGTCTGGGTGGTCGACAAGGCCAGCATGACGGTGAAGCCGCAAGTCATTGAGGTGGCCACTGCGGACGGCAACGATGTGGTGGTGGGCTCTGGCCTGCAACCGGGCATGCTGGTGGTGAGCGCCGGTGTGCATGTGTTGTCGCCGGGCCAAAAGGTCACGCTGTATCAGCCGGCTGTGGCCGCTGCCGCATCCGTGGCACCGACGCCAGCTGCGGCTTCTGCCACAGTGGCCAAGTGAGGCCGCGATGAGCACCACACCTTCCCACGACGCCCACCCGGCGGGCGGCGACACACCGTCGAGCCGCTTCAACCTGTCCCGCTGGGCGCTGGAGCACCCGGCCCTCACGCGCTATCTGCTGGTGGTGCTGATGGTGCTGGGCTTTGCCGCGTACTTCCAGCTCGGTCAGGACGAAGACCCGCCTTTCACCTTCCGCGCCATGGTGGTCCGCACCTACTGGCCAGGTGCCACCGCGCAGCAGGTCGCTGAGCAGGTCACCGACAAGCTGGAGCGCACGCTGCAGGAAGTGCCCTACGCCGACAAGATCCGCAGCTACTCCAAGCCGGGTGAGTCGCAGATCATTTTCCAGATCAAGGACTCCTCACGCCCCGCCGATGTGCCCAACGTCTGGTACTCGGTGCGCAAGAAGATTGGCGACATGCGTGGCACGCTTCCAGGCGGTATCCAGGGGCCATTTTTCAACGATGACTTCGGCGATGTGTACGGCGTCATTTACGCGCTGGAAGCCGATGGCTTTTCGTATGCCGAGGTGAAGATCGTGGCCGACGACGTGCGCCAGCAGCTGCTGCGCGTGCCCGATGTCAGCAAGGTCGAGCTGTTTGGCGTGCAGGACGAAAAGGTCTTCATCGAAATCTCGCAGAAGCGGCTCGCCCAGCTGGGGCTGGATTTGACGCAGGTGCTGTCGCAACTGAGCCAGCAGAACGCGGTGGAATCGGCCGGTGCGGTGCAGACGCCGCTGGATGTGGTGCAGGTGCGTGTGGCTGGCCAGTTTGAGGCGGTGGAGCAATTGCGCGCCATGCCGATTCGCGGCAGCGGCTATGGCAGTGGCACTTCGGCGTCGAGCAGCCAGTTGCGGCTGGGCGATATTGCAGAGATCAAGCGCGGCTATGCGGACCCGCCTACCGTCAAGGTGCATCACCAGGGCAAGGAGGTGATTGCCATTGGTGTGTCCATGGCCAAGGGCGGCGACATCATCGCGCTGGGCAAATCACTGGTGGCCTTGTCGGACAGCGTGTCCCGCAAGCTGCCGGCAGGCATTCAACTGGTGAATATCCAGAACCAGCCCAAGGCGGTGGCGACGTCGGTGAATGAGTTTGTCCGCGTACTGATTGAGGCGGTGGTCATCGTGCTGGCGGTGAGCTTTGTCAGCCTGGGCATGCACAAGCGACCCTACGATGGTCCGGGGCAGTTGCCGCTCTGGCGGCGCTACTACATCGACGTGCGGCCGGGGCTGGTGGTGGGCATCACGATCCCGCTGGTGCTCAGCCTGACCTTTCTTGCCATGCTGTACTGGGGGATTGGCCTGCACAAGATTTCGCTGGGCTCGCTGATCATCGCGCTCGGCCTGCTGGTGGACGACGCCATCATTGCGGTCGAGATGATGGTGCGCAAGATGGAAGAGGGCTACGACAAGATCCGCGCCGCCACCTTCGCCTATGAGCTGACGGCTATGCCCATGCTCACGGGCACGCTGATTACTGCGGTCGGATTCCTGCCCATCGGGCTGGCCCGGTCCACCACCGGCGAATACACCTTTGCAATCTTCGGTGTGACTGTGGTGGCGCTGGTGCTCAGCTGGCTGGTGTCGGTGTACTTTGTTCCGTATCTGGGCACGGTGCTGCTCAAGGTGCCGCCGCATGCAAAAGACCTCAATGCATCCGATGCATCCAGCGGCAGTGCGGACAGCAGCCCCCACGAGCTGTTTGACAGCCCGTTCTACAACCGCTTTCGACGGACGGTGAACTGGTGCGTCGAGCACCGCTGGGCCACCATCGGTGCCACAGTACTTCTGTTTGCGCTGGGCATCGTCGGCATGGGCAAGGTGCAGCAGCAGTTCTTCCCGGATTCCAGCCGCCCCGAGATATTGATGGACATCTGGTTTCCCGAGGGCACTTCGTTTGCTGCCAACGAAGCCGTTGCCAAGCGCGTGGAAGCGCGTCTGATGCAGGAGGAGGGCGTGCAGACCGTCAGCACCTGGATCGGCTCCGGGGTGCCACGCTTCTACTTGCCGCTGGACCAGGTCTTCCCGCAGACCAATGTGTCGCAGATGATCGTGGTGCCCAAGGATTTGAAGGTGCGTGAATCGCTGCGCATGAAGTTGCCTGCGCTGCTCGCTACCGAGTTCCCGGAGGTGCGTGGCCGCATCAAGCTGCTGCCCAATGGCCCGCCGGTGCCTTACCCGGTGCAGTTCCGCGTGGCCGGGCCGGACCCGCTGGTACTGCGCGAGCGGGCTGATGAAGTGAAGGCCGCCATGCGGGCCAGCCCCAACACTCGTGGCGTGAACGACAACTGGAACGAATCGGTGAAAGTGCTTCGGCTGGAAGTGGACCAGGCCAAGGCGCGCGCGCTCGGCGTGACCAGTCAGTCGATCGCCCAGGCCTCGCGCACGATCCTCGCCGGCACACCGGTGGGTCAGTTCCGCGACGGCGACAAACTCATCGACATCGTGCTGCGTCAGCCACTGGACGAGCGCAATGCAATCACCGACATTGGCAATGCCTACCTGCCCACAGCGACTGGTAAGTCCATTCCGCTCACGCAGATTGCTACGCCAGTGTTTGCGTGGGAACCCGGTGTGATGTGGCGCGAGAACCGCGATTACGCCATCACGGTGCAGAGCGATATCGTCGAAGGTCTGCAGGGCGCCACCGTCACGCAGGAGCTGCTGCCGCAGTTGCGCAAGCTGGAAGAGGGCTGGCAGGCCAAAGGACTGGCCGGTTACCGCATCGAGGTGGCTGGCGCTGTGGAGGAAAGCAGCAAAGGCTCGGCGTCGATTGCTGCGGGGATTCCCATCATGCTGTTCCTCACCTTCACGCTGCTGATGCTGCAACTGCACAGCTTCAGCCGTGCCTTGCTGGTGTTCCTCACCGGGCCGCTCGGCATTGCCGGTGTGGCGGGCGCCTTGCTGCTGCTGGGCCGGCCATTTGGTTTTGTGGCGTTGTTGGGGGTGATTGCGCTGATGGGCATGATCCAACGCAACTCGGTCATCCTGATCGACCAGATCGAGCAGGACCGCGCCCGCGGCGTGCCCGCCTGGGACGCGATTGTGGAGTCCGCCGTGCGGCGCCTGCGACCGATTGTGCTCACGGCGGCCGCTGCTGTGCTGGCCATGATTCCGTTGTCCCGCAGTGTGTTCTGGGGGCCGATGGCCGTGGCCATCATGGGTGGGCTGGTGGTGGCCACCGCACTCACCTTGCTGGCATTGCCAGCCATGTACGCCGCGTGGTTCCGCGTCAAACGCGAACCGCCTCACGCAGCGCCTGCGGCGGCTTGAGCCAGCACCGCAGCCCGCTCGGGCTAAAATGCGGTGCTCCATTTCACACGGGTGGTCTTGCATGCAAGCCCACCCGTTTCGTTGAGAAAACCTGCGCGGGTGGCGAAATTGGTAGACGCACCAGGTTTAGGTCCTGACGCCAGCAATGGTGTGCGGGTTCGAGTCCCGCCCCGCGCACCACTCTGACAATGACCTGACGCCCCGGTACCCGGGAGCCCGGGTCATTTTTTTTGCCTGTGCCCGGGCGCATGCCCCGGGCCGCGGGTGGTCACCCTGTCAATCTGCCGACGCCCTGCCTGTCGCGCAAAAGACCCGGAATTGAAGCGGCTTAAAATAAGAGGCTTAAAGGACCACCATGAACACCGACAAATCCAAAATCATCTACACGCTGACTGACGAGGCCCCCGCGCTGGCCACTGCCGCGTTTCTGCCCATCGTGCGCACCTTTGCTGCCCCTGCCGGCATCAATGTGGTTGAGAGCAATATTTCCGTGGCCGCCCGGGTGTTGGGCGAGTTTCCGGAGTTTCTGACCGACGCCCAGAAGATGCCCGACAACCTGTCCGAACTGGGCCGCCTCACGCTGCTGCCTGACACCAACATCATCAAGTTGCCCAATATCAGCGCTTCGGTGCACCAGCTGGTGACTTGCATCAAGGAATTGCAGGCCAAGGGTTACAAGATTCCCGACTTCCCGGAAGACCCAAAAACCGAGGCCGACAAGGCCATCCGCGCCCGCTATTCCCGCTGCCTGGGCAGTGCGGTCAACCCGGTGCTGCGTGAAGGCAACTCGGACCGCCGCGCGCCGCTGGCCGTTAAGAACTACGCCCGCAAGCGCCCGCACAGCATGGGTGAGTGGAGCATGGCGTCGCGTACCCACGTGGCGCACATGAAGCACGGCGACTTCTACCACGGTGAAAAGTCGATGACGCTCGACAAGGCCCGTGATGTGAAGATGGACCTGGTCACCAAGAGCGGCAAAACCCTGGTTCTCAAACCCAAGGTGTCCCTGCAGGCTGGCGAGATCATCGACAGCATGTTCATGAGCAAGAAGGCGCTGTGCGCGTTCTATGAAGAGCAGATGGAAGACGCGCGCAAGACGGGCGTGATGCTCTCGCTGCACGTGAAGGTCACCATGATGAAGGTGTCGCACCCCATCGTGTTCGGCCACGCCGTGCGCATTTTCTACAAGGAAGCGTTCGAGAAACATGGCAAGCTGTTTGACGAGCTGGGCGTGAACGTCAACAACGGTCTGGTCAATCTGTACGAAAAGCTCGAAGCCCTGCCCACCACCAAGCGCGAAGAAGTCATCCGTGACCTGCACGCCTGCCATGAGCATCGCCCTGAGCTGGCCATGGTCGATTCAGCCAAGGGCATCACCAACCTGCATGCACCCAACGATGTGATCGTTGATGCATCGATGCCGGCCATGATCCGCCTGGGCGGCAAGATGTGGGGCGCTGACGGCAAGCCGAAGGACACCAAGGCGCTGATTCCTGAGAGCACCTTTGCCCGCATCTACCAGGAGATCATCAACTTCTGCAAGACCAACGGCAACTTCGACCCGACCACCATGGGTACGGTGCCCAACGTTGGCCTGATGGCTCAGCAAGCCGAAGAGTATGGCTCGCACGACAAGACCTTTGAAATCCTGGAAGACGGTGAGGCGCGCATTGTTGATCTCGCCACCGGCGAAGTCCTGCTCACGCAGAATGTCGAAGCCGGCGACATCTGGCGCATGTGCCAGGTCAAGGATGCGCCCATCCGCGACTGGGTCAAGCTGGCCGTCACGCGTGCGCGCAACTCCGGCATGCCGGCGATTTTCTGGCTGGACCCGTACCGCCCGCACGAAGCCGAAGTGATCAAGAAGGTCGAAACCTACCTGAAAGACCACGACACGACGGGCCTGGACATCCAGATCATGTCGCAGGTGCGCGCCATGCGCTACACGCTGGAGCGCGTGGTCCGCGGGCTCGACACCATCTCGGTGACCGGCAACATCCTGCGTGACTACCTGACCGACTTGTTCCCCATCATGGAACTCGGCACCAGCGCCAAGATGCTGTCCATCGTGCCCCTGATGGCTGGCGGCGGCATGTACGAAACCGGCGCCGGTGGCTCGGCCCCCAAGCACGTCAAGCAACTGGTGGAAGAAAACCATCTGCGCTGGGATTCGCTGGGTGAGTTCCTTGCGCTGGCCGTGAGCCTGGAAGACATGGGCATCAAGACCGGCAACGACAAGGCCAAGATCCTCGCCAAGACGCTGGACACCGCCACCGGCAAGCTGCTGGACCACAACAAGAATCCGTCGGCGAAGACAGGCGAGATCGACAACCGCGGCAGCCAGTTCTACCTGGCGCTCTACTGGGCCCAGGAACTGGCGGCACAGAACGACGATGCACAGTTGAAGGCGCATTTCGCGCCTCTGGCCAAGGCACTGACGGACAACGAGCAGAAGATCATGGGTGAACTGCTGGCGGTGCAGGGCAAGCCGGTGGATATCGGCGGTTACTACATGCCGGACGCTGCCAAGGTGGTGACGGTGATGCGTCCAAGCCCGACCTTCAACGCTGCACTGGACTCGGTTCGTCACTGAGCAAGCATGAAGGGGCAGTAGCCCTGGAAAAAAGCCCCCCGGGTGCCTGGCATCAGGGGGGCTTTTTTTATTGTGGGTTTCAGGTCATGACCGTGTCAGATCCCAACCCGCATCACATCTTCAAATCCGGCCCATCAGCCGGTCTTCCACCGTCTGCAAATGGCTCCGCATGGCATTGGCCGCCTTGATCGGCTCGCGGTGTGTGATGGCGTCGATCACCCGGTCGTGGTCTGCAAAGCTGTGATGGGTTTCCGGCGGCTTTGCGCCTTCGGGGCGAGGGCGGCCCCAGGTCACGGAACGACGCACCTCGGTCAGCAGGTCGGTCAGTGCCAGCAGCACCGTGTTGTGTGCAGACACGGCAATCTCGTGGTGCAGCAGGGCGTCATACACCTCGTACTCGCGCCAGTTGGCGGCCGCCTTGCAGCGGGAGCTCAGCGCCTTGAGCTGGGCAATTTCGTCGTCTGTGGCGTTCACCGCCGCGAGGCCAGCCAGTTCGGGCTCCAGCGCCATCCGGGCACGCATCACCTGTGCCGGATTGGTTTTGGACGCCAGCACGATGGGATCAGGGCGCTTGGCCGGCTTGGGGCCGACAAAGGTGCCTTGGCCCACGCCGCGCCACAGGCGGCCTTCGTTCTCCAGAACCTGCAGCGTCTTGCGCAGTCTGGCGCGGGTCACACCCAGGCGCTCTGCCAGTGCGCGTTCGTTGGGCAGGCGTTTTTCCCCGCCTGCAGACTCGATGTCTGCAATGACGGCCTGCAAACCCTCCCACACATCAACCGCATCGGGTTCGACTGGTTCTGCCACGGAACTGGACCTCATGAATGTCTTACCTCCCAATCAATCGCAATCAACGGCTGTCTGGTTGAACAACCAGCAAGCCACCGGGTAGATTCTAGAACCAATAAGGCTTTTGGTTGCGATTGAAAAGCAGGCATTTTCATTGGGAAAACACCTAGTAAATTCAAAAAGTGGGCGCACTAGAATGGCCCAACCAAATAATTAATAGGCCTAAACCAATTTAATTAATGGTTTGCCTCGCCGGTTCAGTGACTTCACAGCCTGTTGCTTGCGAGGAAACGGTGCACCTCATTTTTACAAGCAAGGAGACAGTTCATGTTCAAGTCATTGCAGAGGGTCAACAAGTTGTTCATCCAGATGGCGGGAGGAGCGCTGTTGCTCAGTCTCGCCGCCACTTCGTATGCGCAAAAAGTACGTGTTGCCTTCGGCGACGTGCTTTCGACCGAAACCCTGTCGATGGTGATCGCGCTGGAGCGGGCCAAGGCCAAGGGTGTCGATTACGAGATCACCTTCTTCTCCAAGGAAGAACTCGCCATCCAGGCGGTGATGAACGGTCAGTCTGATCTGGGTGTTGGCACGCCGTACTCGGTGATCCAGAAGAGCAAGGCGCCCGTGCGTATCCTGTTTCAGGGCACCCGTCTGGTGTTCTTCCCGGTGGTCGACAAGAAATACGCCAACTGGAAAGCCCTGGATGGTCAGCCCTTCACCTTCCATGCGCGCGGCACTGGTACCGAGGCCATTGGCAACATCATCGCCAAGCGCGAAGGCATCAAGTTCGGCGATCGCAGCTACGTGCCAGGTTCCGAGAACCGCGCGATTGGCATGATCAAGGGCCAGATCACCGGCACCATCCTCGATTTAGCCAACAAAAACCAGCTGATGGAAAAGGCCCCCGGCCGCTTCACCATCCTGCCTGGCGTGAGCAACCCCGCTTCTGACGAAACCATTTTCGGCCAGATGGACTGGATCAAGAAAAACGAAGCCAAGGTCGACATCATCGTCGGCGAGTTCTACAAGCTCTGGAACGAGATGCAGGCCAACCCCGCCATCGTTGAGCAGGAGCGCGTGAAGTACAAGCTGATGATGGACCAGCCGAAGGAAGTGCTGGAGAAGGTCTCCAACTTCTACACCGTCAGCACCAAGGAAGGCATCTACTCACCTTTGGGCGGCGGCACTGATGTGGCCAAGAGCGACTTCGAGTTCTATGTTGAGGCCGGCCAGATGCAAGGCCCGGTGGACTCCCTGAAGGTCGAGGATTTCTGGTATCTGTCCCCTCTGGACAAGGCCCGCAAGGCCGCTGGTAAATAAGTTCCAGATTCCCCGCAGACCCGCGGAAGGTTTACACCTCTCCCGGGTCTGCCCGCACCGGTGCAGTGCCGGCCCCTCGCCCGGTACACCGCGAACTGGCAAGTCCCCATGTTTCTGAATAAAAACTTCTTCCTCAAAATCACGTCTTTCGTCGTCGTCATCCTGTTTTGGGAATACGCCGGACGGATCAACTACAGCTCTGCGCTTCCGTCGTTCACCGAAACGATGGCCGCCCTGTTCGAGATGATCATGGACGGCTCACTCGGTACGGCTTTTGCCAAAACACTCTATCCGCTGGCCATTGGCCTGCTGGCATCGATTTTTGTGGGCGTGTCACTGGGCATGTTCATGGGCCTGAAGGAGGGCGGCGAATGGCTGTTCGCCCCGATCTTCATCGTGGCCCAGGCAGCACCGCTGGCTGCGCTGATCCCCATCCTGACTTTCGCCTATGGCATTGGTATCACCGCCAAGATCTTCACGGTGTGCATCATGGCGATGCCGGTGATCGTGCTCAACACCCTGGGTGCTGTGCGAAACACCCCGGGCTCGTTGGTCGAAATGGCCAAGTCGTTTCAGGCTACGCGGTTTCAGGTGGTCATGAACATCATCCTCCCGGCTGCCAGCCCGCTGATCTTCGTGGGCCTTCGCCTGGGCTGTGCTTCCGGCTTCATCGGCATCATCCTGGCCGAACTGCTGATCACCCCGACAGGCATTGGCGACATCATTTCGTACAACCAGTCCGTCGCGGAATACGGAAAGATGTACGCCGCCATTCTTTCCATCATTGTGTCCTCTGTGTTTTTCATTGAAATGCTTGAGAAGACCGAAAAACTCATGTTCTCGCCCGAAAAGCGGATCTGAACAACGCCCCAGGCAAATCAACTTCACAACCCTCATGACCATTCAGAATTCACCACCCATTGTTCAGGTCCAGAACATCAAGAAGGTTTATCCCGGCGGTGTCGAAGCGTTGAACGACATTTCACTCGACTTCCCCACCGGCAAGCTCACCACCTTGCTGGGCCCTTCGGGCTGCGGCAAGACCACGCTGCTGAAAATCATTGCCGGCCTGCTGCAGCCCAGCAGCGGGCGCGTGCTGGTCGACGGCAAGCCCGTGTCCGAGCCGGGCCCGGAGCGGGCCTTTGTATTCCAGGATTTCGCACTGATGCCGTGGGCCACGATTCTTCGCAATGTGGGTTTTGGCCTTGAGCTTGCCGGCGTGGATCGCGCCAAGCGGGAGGAGATCGCCGCGAAGTACATCAACACAGTGGGTCTCAAGGGCTTTGAGCTCAAGTACCCTCACGAGCTCTCCGGCGGCATGCGCCAGCGTGTGGGCCTGGCGCGGGCGCTGGCCGTGAATGCCAAAGTCCTGTTGATGGACGAGCCGTTTTCGGCAGTGGACGAGCAAACCCGGCGCAAGTTCCAGGAGGACATGCTCGAACTGGTCGCCAAGGAAAACAAGACCTTTATTTTTGTGACGCACAGCATTGAAGAGGCTGTGTATGTGTCAGACCGCATTGTTCTGCTGCATCGCCGTCCGAGCCGCGTCTCCGAAATCATCGAGCCGAAGATTTCACGCAATGTGGACCCCGAGGCCATCCGGCGCCAGCCAGAGTACCTCGACGCCGTTGAGAACATCTGGCAAAGCCTGAAGAAATTCCTGGACTGAGGCAAGCATGCTGATCAAAGGTTATCGAATACCGCTTTTCACCTCGCTCATCCTGTGGGCGATCCTGTGGGAAATCGTGGGGCACACCGGTCTGGGTCTGATCCTGCCGCCGCTCACCAAGATCTTCACCCGTATGGTGGAGATTGTTCCGACCAAGTCCTTTCTTGACGCGCTGTACATCACCGGCAAGTCTTTCTTCCTCGGCAATCTGATCGCGATTGCGATCGGTATTCCGATGGGCGTGCTGATGGGCCGTGTCAAGACCGCTGACGCGTTGATCCTGCCCTGGGTCAACCTGTTCCTGTCAGCGCCGCTGTCGGCCCTGGTGCCGGTCATCATGGTGCTGGCCGGCATTGGCGAAGTTACCATCGTGCTGACGGTGGTGCTGTTTGCGATCTGGATCATCGTGCTCAATGCCCGGGCGGGCGTGCTCAACATACCGCCGTCACTGGTGGAGATGTCGCGCAGCTTTGGTGCCACGCGCTACCAGTCCTTCGTCAACATCTATGTCTGGGCTGCCCTGCCGGAGATTCTTGCGGGTATTCGCCTTGGCATGATCCGGGCGGTCAAGGGCGTGGTCATCGGCCAGTTGCTGATCTCCGTTGTGGGTTTTGGAACGCTCTTCGAGCTTTACGCCGCCCACTTCCTGATGGAGCACTTCTGGGCACTGATTCTGGTCATCTTCGCCTTTGCGTTCAGTATCAATGAAGCGCTGGCGTGGACCGAACGCCGTTTCAAGTATTTCGCCTCGTCCCGTTAATTCCCCTTAACTCTGTCTAACCCCTTCACTCATAAAAAAAGGAAATCAAGCATGTCAGCTCAGTATCTGTTCGCACCGCAAGAGGTCAACTCGGTCGGTATCAAGGGGGAAACAAAGCGTTTTCCGGTTCGCCGTATTTACTGCGTGGGCCGCAACTACGCTGAACACACCCGTGAGATGGGTCACGACCCCGATCGCGAACTTCCGTTCTTCTTCAACAAGAACCCGGACAACCTGATCCTCAACAACGGCGACTTTCCTTACCCGTCCATGACCAAGGATGTGCACCACGAAATCGAGATGGTGATTGCCATCGGCACCGGCGGTGTGAACATTCCTGTCGAGAAAGCACTTGACCATGTGTATGGCTATGCACTCGGCCTGGACATGACGCGCCGCGATCTGCAGGGCGAAGCCAAAAAGACCGGCCGCCCTTGGGAGATCGGCAAGGCCTTCGAGCATTCAGCCCCGATGGGTGAGATCGTTCCTGCCTCGCAGATCGGACACCTCAGCAAAGGCGAGATCTGGCTCAAGGTCAACGGTGCCGTTCGCCAGAAAAGCGACCTGTCGCAACTGATCTGGAACGTGCCGGAAATCATTGCGCACCTGTCGGCCATTTTTGAGCTGAAGGCAGGCGATCTGATCATGACGGGTACACCCGCTGGCGTGGCTGCAGTCAAGCCTGGCGACGTGATGGAAGGTTATTGCGAAGGCCTGGGCACCTTGACCACCAAGGTCGTCTGACACTGCTTGCCGTCAAGGCGTTCAGAACAGGCTTCTAAAGCAAGCCTGAAATAACCGGAGGGGAGGACGAATTCGTCCTCCCCTCCGGCGTTTTGGATTCAACCTGGAGTTATAGGCTCACCAGCCAATTGCCTTGGGCAGCCAGAGCGAAATCTGCGGGTAGTAGAACACCAGGCCCAGCGTTGCAGCCTGCATGATGATGAAGGGTACGACACCTTTGTAGATGTCCTTGATGGTCACCTCGGGCGGGGCCACCCCCTTCAGGTAAAAAAGTGCCCAGCCGAAGGGCGGCGTCAGGAATGACGACTGCAGGTTGACGGTGATCAGCATGGCCAGCCAGACCGGGTCCACTCCCTGGGCCAGCAGCACGGGCAGGAACAGCGGCACCGCGATGTAGCTGATTTCAATCCACTCGATGAAGAACCCGAGCACAAAGATCAATGCCATCATGAACCAGATGTCGCTGTTGACGCCGCCAGGGAGCCACTCAAACATCTTGGTGATCATGTCTTCGCCGTGCAGGCCGCGGAAGGCGAGGGCGAAGACCTGAGCCATCATCAGGATGAACATCATGATGGCGGTGATCTTGCTGGTTTCCAGTGCGACCTGTTTGAGCACGTCGAACTTGAACCGCCCGGAGATCACCGTGATGAGCACTGCACCGACCGCGCCCATTGATGCAGCCTCGGTAGGAGCCGCAATGCCGCCCACGATTGAGCCCAGCACCGACACCACCAGCATGATCGGCGGAACTACGACTTTCCAGAACCGAATCCACAGCTCGCGGCGACTCACGCTGTCCCGCTCAGCCTGGGGGATGGGCGGCATCAGGTCAGGCTTGATCATCCCTAGGACCAGCAGGAAGATGATGTACACGCCCGACAGCAGCAGGCCAGGGCCCACGGCTGCAGCGAACAGTGTGCCGACCGAGAGCTGCATGATGTCCGACAGCAGGATCAGGATCAGACTGGGCGGAATGATCTGCCCGAGCGTGCCCGACGCGCAGATGGCACCACACGCAATGCTCTTGTTGTAGCCGCGCTTGATCAGCGTGGGCAGGCTGAGCAGGCCCAGGGTGATGACCGTGGCGCCCACAATGCCGGTAGTGGCACCCATCAGCACGCCGAACAGGATGATGCCCACACCCATGCCGCCGCGCACGCCGCCGGCGATATGGCCCATGACGTCAAGCAGGTCGTCGGCCAGCCGCGACTTTTCCAGCATCACGCCCATGAAGACGAAAAGCGGAATCGCCATCCACTGGTACCCGGCAACGATGCCGTACACGCGTGCCGGGAGCAGGCTGAAGAGCGAGTCTCCAAAGCCGATATAGCCAAAGACAAAGCCAACGGTTGCCAGTGTGGTGGCCACCGGCACGCCGAGCATGAGCATTCCGAAGAATGCCGCGAGCATCATCAGAGCGAGGGTTTGCGGCTCAAACATTGTTCGCCTCCAAACGCTGGCGCCGATCCTGAATCAGTCGCAACAACGCGCCTAGCGACTGAATGGCGAGCAGCGTGTAGCCAAGGGGAATCAGGCTTTTGACAACCCAGCGGAAAGGAATACCCCCCGGATCAGACCCTTGCTCCATGATGGAATAGGACTGATACACATAGGGCAGAGACAGCTTGACGAAGATCAGAGCAATCAGAAAGATCAGCCCGATAGACAAGACGTCAACTGCAAACTTCTTTGATGGGGAGAAATCCGCATAGAACAGATCCACGCGTACGTTGTCTCCGCGCTGAATGGCGTAGCTCATACCCAGCAGGATGAGTGCCGACAACAGGTGCCATTCGAGCTCCTGCGCCCACACAGAGCCGAAGCTCAGTGTGTATCGCAGCACCACGTTGATGGCCACCAGGCCAATCATGGCCAATGCGATCCAGAGTGTGGCTCTTCCGATCCAGTCGACGAGCGACTCAATCCCTGTCAATGCGACTGACATCGCTTTCGTCATACCGGTGCTCCCGTTCAGCCGCGGACTTTGATGTGGTAAGCCTCTTCGCTGACCTCAGACCAGCGGTCGAACTTGGCCTTGAACGAGAAGTAGGAGTCGTGCACCTTCTTGGTCAATGGGTCCTTGGCAACCGCTTCGGCCAGCACTTTCTCCGTCTCGGCCCGCAGGGCCTTGACCACTGAATCAGGCAACGGTTTGGCAATCACCTTCTGGTTCTTGATGAGGTCTTCCATCGCCTCGGAGTTGGCCTTCTGGCACCAGCCTTCGCTGATGACGTTACAGGCTGCTGCAGCGTTGCTGACGATGGCCTTCAGATCGGCCGGCAGCTTGTCCCATGCTGCCTTGTTGATCAGCAGCTCCGACACCGTGGCCGACTCATGCCAGCCGGTGGTGTAGTAGTACTTGGCGGCCTTGTGCAGTCCGAGGCGCCGGTCCTGGAACGGGCCCACAAACTCGGCCGCGTCGATCACGCCGCGCTCCAGGGCGGGGAAGATTTCGCCACCCGGCAGCACTTTGACGTCGACGCCGAGATTGGCGTACACCTTGCCGGCCAGGCCGGGGATGCGCATCTTCAGGCCCTTGAAGTCGGCCACGGAGTTGATTTCCTTCTTGAACCAGCCCGTCATCTGCACGCCGGTGTTGCCGCAGGGCATGGCCACCATGCCGAACGGTGCATACACCTCGTTCCACAGATCAATGCCGCCGCCGTCATATAGCCAGCCGTTCATGCCCTGGAAGTTCATGCCGAACGGTACTGCAGTGAAGTACTGGGCGGCGAAGGTCTTGCCGGTCCAGAAGTAGCTGTTGGCGTGGTTCATCTCCACGGTGCCGGCGCGCACCGCATCGAAGCCCTCGAAGGCCGGGATCAGTTCGCCCGCGCCAAACACCTGGATGTTCAGGCGACCGTCCGACATCTCACGGATGCGTTTGGCCAGATCGGTCGCGCTGCCGGGGCCATCCATATAGAAGGGTGAGCCCTTGCCGTAGGCGCTGGTCATCTTCCAGTTGAGGACGGTTTTGGTTTGTGCGCGGGCAATGGCGGGTGCGCCCAGTACGCCGCCAGCGACGGCAGCACCAGTGATGAAATTTCGGCGGATCAGCGTCATGAGGGAACTCCTGTTGCGTTGGTGAGAGAAGCGGTCTGCAAACTGCCGTTTGTCAGCCGGGCAGCGCCGCACCTAGGCAAGCCTTATGCCATCCACTTTTTTCAAAAGGCGTGTATCCACAAAAGTTTTGACGCATTTCCTCCTTCAACATCACCATCTGGAGACTTTGGGGCGTCGCTGGTGCGCATTAAGTTGGTGCGCTTGATGACCGGGGCTTTGCCTGCCATCTGGTGCTGCTGAGCAGCGCTGGGCCGGGGAACAGCCCTCAGATCGATGTTTTTTTGCCTTGATCGGTCTCGCCCCGCGGTCAATTCATGTGCACGCGAGCCGGGCAGGCGCACCATTAGGGGGTGAAGATGCTCAGAATCGGCAGCTTCCAGCGATTCGTCTGGCGCGTCATGGGTGTTTTGCGATCTACCAACAGAATCTGGAGGTCGCTGAGCATGTCGTGAGATGCAGATTCACGGCCTGTCTCTGGGGCTCACTGAACGCGCGCAGATTCGGGGGCGGCTGGTGGTTGACGAAGAAGCGATTGCGCGACTCGCCGGAATCAGGCAACAGCCGTGCGGTTATCGCCCTGCCGCCGACCCTGCCGGCAAACCCTTAGCCCTTAGAATACAGGGTTACCCGAAATGGAGCACGGCGCTGCAGCCGCCGTCTGGTGCCAGCGGGGCCCCTCATTTACACACAGAGAGAACACCATGTCCGTGAACGTTGAAACCCTCGACAAGCTCGAGCGCAAGATCACCCTGACCCTTCCCGTCAACGTCATCCAGTCCGAAGTGGACTCCCGCCTGAAGAAGATCGCCCGCACCGTCAAGATGGACGGTTTCCGTCCCGGCAAGGTGCCGATGAATGTGGTGGCGCAGCGCTATGGTTATTCGGTGCACTACGAAGTCATGAACGACAAGGTTGGTGAGGCCTTCTCGGTCGCGGCGAACGAAGCCAAGCTGCGTGTGGCTGGTCAGCCCCGCATCAGCGAGAAAGAGGGCGCGCCTGAGGGCGAGTTGTCTTTTGATGCCGTGTTCGAGGTGTATCCGGACGTCAAGATCGCCGACCTGTCCGGCGCGACCGTTGAAAAGGTGACTTCGGAAGTCAGCGACGACGCCATCGACAAGACGCTGGACATCCTGCGCAAGCAGCGCCGCACCTTCGCACAGCGCGCGCAGGACGCCGCCGCCCAGGACGGCGACCGCGCCACGATTGACTTTGAAGGCAAGATTGACGGCGAGACGTTCGCCGGCGGCAAGGCTGAAGACTTCCAGTTCCTGGTTGGCGAAGGCCAGATGCTCAAGGAGTTCGAAGACGCCGTGCGTGGCATGAAAAGCGGCGAAAGCAAGACCTTCCCGCTGAACTTCCCTGCTGATTACCACGGCAAGGACGTTGCCGGCAAGCAGGCCGACTTCCTGGTCACCGTGAAGAAGATTGAAGCCGCGCACCTGCCGGAAGTGAATGAAGCCCTGGCCAAATCGCTCGGCATTGCCGACGCTTCCGTTGAAGGCCTGCGCAGCGACATCCGCAAGAACCTCGAGCGCGAAGTCAAAGCGCGTCTGCTGGCCCGCAACAAGAATGCCGTCATGGACGCACTGATTGCCAGCGCCGAACTCGACCTGCCCAAATCCAGCGTGCAGGCCGAAGTCGACCGCATGATCGAAGGCGCCCGCGCCGACCTGAAGCAGCGCGGTATCAAGGACGCTGACAAGGCCCCGATTCCTGAAGACGTGTTCCGTCCCCAGGCCGAGCGCCGCGTGCGTCTGGGTCTGGTGGTTGCCGAACTGGTTCGCAGCAATGAACTGCAGGCCAAGCCCGAGCAGATCAAGGCCCACATCGACGAACTGGCAGCCAGCTACGAGAAGCCGCAGGATGTGGTGCGTTGGTACCTGAGCGACAACCGCCGCATGGCGGAAGTCGAGGCTGTGGTGATCGAGAACAATGTGACCGAGTTCGTGCTGAGCAAAGCCAAGGTCACCGAAAAATCCATCGCCTTTGACGAGCTGATGGGCCAGAACTGATCCTGAGCCATCCGGACTGACCCTTCAGTCTGATGGCGCTGAAATTGGGGCTTGTGCTTTGCGGCACAGGCCCCAAGTCATTTGGGGCGGTTATTTTCGGTACAGTACACGCATCTCTGGAGAAAACATGATGGTTCGAAACAGCATTCACGGCGGTGGCTACCAGGCTGGCGCGCAAGACACACAAGGCCTGGGCATGGTGCCCATGGTGATCGAGCAGTCCGGCCGCGGCGAGCGCTCGTATGACATTTATTCCCGCCTGCTCAAGGAGCGCGTGATTTTCCTGGTCGGCCCGGTCAACGACCAGACGGCCAACCTGGTGGTGGCCCAGCTGCTGTTTCTGGAGAGCGAGAACCCTGACAAGGACATCTCGTTTTACATCAACTCTCCTGGCGGCTCGGTCACGGCCGGCATGGCGATTTACGACACCATGCAGTTCATCAAGCCCGATGTGTCGACGCTGTGCGTCGGCATGGCAGCCAGCATGGGCGCTTTCCTGCTGTCCGCAGGCACCAAGGGCAAGCGTTTCACGCTGCCCAATTCCCGCGTGATGATTCACCAGCCCTCGGGCGGCGCGCAGGGCCAAGCCACGGACATCGAAATCCATGCCCGCGACATCCTGAAAACGCGTGACCAGCTCAACCGCATCCTGGCCGCCAACACCGGCCAGACCGTCGAGAAAATCGAGCGTGACACCGAGCGTGACTATTTCATGTTTGCCGACGAAGCCAAGGAATACGGGCTGGTCGACCAGGTGATCGCCAAGCGGCCCTGATTTCCCACCAAATCCCGGGGATTTCCCCGGCAGTTGCTCTGCAACAACGGCGTTTTCCATTGCGAAAACGCCGTTTTTTATTTGGTTATCATTGAGTAACAGTTTCCACAGGCACCTTAAAGGCATCCCCACCAATGGCCGAGAAAAAAGGCTCCTCCAGCGAGAAGACGCTTTATTGCTCCTTCTGCGGCAAAAGCCAGCATGAAGTGAAGAAACTGATCGCGGGCCCCTCGGTTTTCATCTGCGACGAATGCATTGACCTGTGCAACGAAATCATCCGTGATGAGTTGCCCGCCGGCACCGACGTCAACGAAGCGCGCAGCAGCCTGCCAACCCCTTCGGAAATCAAGGCCACGCTCGATGGCTACGTGATTGGCCAGGAGCCCGCCAAGCGCACGCTGGCCGTGGCGGTCTACAACCACTACAAGCGCCTGCGTCACCGCGAAAAAGCCAAGAAGGACGATGTCGAGCTCACCAAGAGCAACATCCTGCTGATCGGTCCCACTGGCTCTGGCAAGACGCTGCTGGCGCAAACGCTGGCTCGCACGCTGAACGTGCCCTTCGTGATGGCCGACGCCACCACACTGACTGAAGCCGGCTATGTGGGCGAAGACGTCGAGAACATCATCCAGAAGCTGCTGCAAAGCTGCAACTACGAGGTCGAGCGCGCACAGCAGGGCATTGTGTACATCGACGAGATCGACAAGATTTCCCGCAAGTCCGACAACCCGTCCATCACCCGTGACGTGTCGGGCGAGGGCGTGCAGCAGGCCTTGCTCAAGCTGATTGAAGGCACGATGGCTTCAGTACCACCGCAGGGCGGTCGCAAGCATCCCAACCAGGATTTCCTGCAGGTCGACACCACCAACATCCTGTTCATTTGCGGCGGCGCTTTTGCCGGCCTGGAAAAGGTCATTGAAAACCGCACCGAAGCATCGGGTATCGGCTTTGGCGCTGCAGTGCGCAGCAAGAAGGCCAAAACCCTGACCGATGCCTTCAAGGAAGTCGAGCCGGAGGACCTCATCAAGTTTGGCCTGATTCCCGAGCTGGTGGGCCGCATGCCGGTGGTCGCGACGCTGGCAGAACTGAGCGAAGACGCGCTGGTGCAGATCCTCACCGAGCCCAAGAATGCCGTCGTCAAGCAGTTCAGCAAGCTGCTGTCGATGGAGGGCGTGGACCTCGAAATCCGTCCGTCAGCCCTCAAGGCCATCGCCCGCAAGGCGCTGGCCCGCAAGACTGGCGCTCGGGGCTTGCGTTCCATCCTCGAGCAGTCGCTGATTGATACCATGTTCGACCTGCCCAATGCCAGCAATGTCGACAAGGTTGTGGTGGATGAGTCCACAATCGAAGAAAACAAACCGCCGCTTCTGGTGTACCGCGAAGCCGCAAAAAAAGCCTGAACATGAGGGAGAGGGCAGAGCCGCTTGCCTTGAAAAGCGGTGTGCATGCCCCAAGTCTGCAGTGACAGAGCTCTTCCTGATCCGACCCCTGGTCGTCTCGTCCCACGTTTAAGGTTTATATGTCCGGACAAACCTCCCTGCCATCTTCCCCCATCGACCTGCCGCTGCTGCCATTGCGGGATGTGGTGGTGTTTCCCCACATGGTCATCCCGCTGTTCGTGGGGCGTCCCAAGAGCATCAAGGCGCTGGAGTCGGCGATGGAAGCCGAGCGCCGCATCATGCTGGTGGCACAAAAAGCCGCCGCCAAGGACGAGCCCTCGGTCGAGGACATGTTCGAAGTCGGCTGCGTGGCCACGATTTTGCAGCTGCTCAAGCTGCCCGACGGCACCGTGAAGGTGCTGGTCGAAGGCCAGCAGCGCGCGCGCGTCAACAAGATTGAAGAGGGCGAGCACCACTTCTCGGCGAACATCACACCGGTGGATGTTGCCATGCTTGCTGCCGGCGACAAGAGCAGCGAGATCGAGGCCCTGCGCCGTGCCGTGATGCAGCAGTTTGACCACTACGTCAAACTCAACAAGAAGATTCCGCCGGAAATCCTGACTTCGATTTCCAGCATCGACGACGCCGGTCGTCTGGCTGACACCATTGCCGCTCACCTGCCGCTCAAGCTCGATGCCAAGCAGGTCATTCTGGATCTCGACAACGTCAAGTCCCGGTTGGAGAACCTCTATGAGCAGCTCGAACGCGAAGTTGACATCCTGAATGTCGACAAGAAGATCCGTGGCCGCGTGAAGCGCCAGATGGAGAAGAACCAGCGCGACTTCTACCTCAACGAACAGGTCAAGGCCATCCAGAAGGAACTGGGCGAAGGCGAAGAGGGTGCGGACATCGAAGAGATCGAGAAAAAGATCAAGACCGCCAAGATGCCGCAGGAAGCGCGCAAGAAGGCCGAGAGCGAACTGAAGAAGCTCAAGCTGATGTCACCAATGTCGGCAGAGGCCACCGTGGTGCGCTCCTACATCGACGTGCTGACCAGCCTGCCATGGAGCAAGAAGACCAAGATCAAGCACGACCTGGGCAATGCCGAGAACGTGCTCAATGAGGACCACTACGGCCTGGAGAAGGTCAAGGACCGCATCGTGGAGTACCTCGCGGTGCAGCAGCGCGTGGACAAGCTCAAGGCACCCATCCTGTGTCTTGTGGGCCCTCCTGGCGTGGGCAAGACCTCGCTGGGCCAGTCGATTGCCAAGGCGACCGGTCGCAAGTATGTGCGCATGGCACTGGGTGGCATGCGCGATGAAGCTGAGATCCGCGGTCACCGCCGCACCTACATCGGCGCGTTGCCAGGGAAGGTGCTGCAGAGCCTGACAAAAGCCGGCACCCGCAACCCGCTGTTCCTGCTCGACGAGATCGACAAGCTGGGCACGGATTTTCGTGGTGACCCTTCCAGCGCGCTGTTGGAGGTGTTGGACCCGGAGCAGAACCACACCTTTGGCGACCACTATGTCGAGGTGGACTTTGACCTCAGTGACGTGATGTTCGTTGCCACCTCGAACTCGATGAACATCCCCCCAGCGCTGCTGGACCGGATGGAAGTGATTCGCCTTTCGGGTTACACCGAAGACGAAAAGACCAGCATTGCCATGCGCTACCTGCTGCCCAAGCAGGTCAAGAACAACGGCGTGAAAGAGGGCGAACTGGAAGTGCAGGAGCAGGCGGTGCGCGACATTGTGCGCTACTACACCCGCGAAGCCGGCGTGCGTTCGCTTGAGCGCGAGCTGTCCAAGATCTGCCGTAAGGTCATCAAGGGCATCCAGCTTGGCAAGATGACGCCGAAGGTCGTGGTCACGCCAGACAACCTGAACGATTTCCTCGGAGTTCGCAAGTTCAACTACGGCCGTGCCGAGCAACAGAACCAGGTCGGCCAGGTGGTCGGCTTGGCATGGACAGAAGTCGGTGGCGACCTGCTCACCATCGAGGCGGCCATCATGCCCGGCAAGGGCGTGATCACCCGCACCGGCTCGCTGGGCGATGTGATGAAAGAGTCTGTCGAAGCGGCCCGTACCGTGGTGCGCAGTCGGGCCAAGGTGCTGGGCATCAAGGACGAAATGTTCGAGAAACGCGACATCCACATCCACGTGCCCGACGGCGCCACGCCCAAGGACGGCCCCAGTGCCGGTGCTGCGATGACGACGGCGTTTGTCTCGGCCCTCACCGGCATTCCGGTGCGCGGCGATGTGGCCATGACCGGCGAGATCACGCTGCGTGGCGAAGTGACGGCCATCGGTGGACTCAAGGAAAAGCTGCTGGCAGCCCTGCGCGGCGGCATCAAGACCGTGCTGATCCCCGAAGAGAACGCCAAGGACCTGCAGGAGATTCCCGACAACGTGAAGAGCGGTCTCGAGATCGTTCCGGTGAAATGGATCGACCAGGTGCTGCAGGTCGCGCTGGAGCGGCAGCCCGTGCCACTGCCCGACGAAGAGCCTGCCGTGGCGGCGCCTGCGGGTGTGGTAGCGCCCGCCGATGTGGCGGGTACTGTCAAACATTGATCAATTTTTTGAAGACCTCGATCAAGGCGTAAAAAATGCGCTATAATTTGAGGCTGTAATCGCGGGAGTAGCTCAGTTGGTAGAGCGCAACCTTGCCAAGGTTGAGGTCGAGAGTTCGAGACTCTTCTCCCGCTCCAATTCAAAGGGCAGCACTTCAAAATGCTGTCCTTTTTCATTGGAAAGAACGTATTGGCTGGATGATGCTTCAAGGCGCCATCCGCCAAGCAAAAGATACGGCGCGGTAACAAAGCGGTTATGTACCGGATTGCAAATCCGAGTAGGTCGGTTCGACTCCGGCCCGCGCCTCCATCCCAACACAGCCGCGCAGGTCAAACAGGCTGGCTGCCCGACCCGCTTGCCTCACAATACCGCTGGGGTTGCGACGCTCAGGCCTGAGTGGTGGAATAGGTAGACACAGCGGACTTAAAATCCGCCGCTTCGTGAAAACGGGCGTACCGGTTCGATTCCGGTCTCAGGCACCACCCGGCTGATTTGCCCGCGGTTGCCCTCCCGAAAATGGGTAAGATAAATTACATGGCCCGCTACAACACCCCCTTCGAGATTCACGTGCATGGCGAAGTGCCGCTGCGCGACGATGTCACGTTCGAGCAGCTGCAGGAAGCCCTGAAGCCGCTGTGGAAGTACGCGGGTTCGAAGTCACTCGCAGCGGGAGCGGCCAGCGCCTACGAAGAGGAGCCAGGCATCCGCTTCGACAGCCCGGCACACCTGCTGCAGATGTGCTGGACGGTGCCCGGGGACGAGGATTTCCGCCAGGCCCTCGATGAAATGTGCATGGGCCTGAACGACTTGGCGGTTGCAGGTGCACCGATCGAGGTGACGTTCTACGATTCCGACTTTGACGATGAAGACGAAGCGCAGGAAGGCGAGGCGCGTGACGACTTCGCCATGTATTTCGTCGGGCCGACACCGGCCGCCATCATGCAGGTTCAGCGCGATTTGCTGGTGCAGGACATGATTGGCCTGATGGAGCGGCACTTTGATGGCTCGGAGCTCGGCGAAGTGGTGGCTGCCGTCGACAGGTTGTTCGAGAGCCGTTTTGACGCGCTGGCCAGTTCGCTGCAGCTGGGCAAGCCGCCGCGGGGACTGGGCGGACCGCAGGGCGGTTCAGGCCATGGTGGCGGTCGCAAGCCGCGTCATCTGCACTAGGCTGCGGCTGGTCGTGCGGTCAGGACTTCGGTCTTCTTGAGGTCACCGGCGCGGCCACTGGGGTATCGCCAAAATCCCAGCCAAGTCCCAAGCCCTTCAGATACACCATCAGCGCGGATTCCCCGACCGCCAGCAGGTCAAAGGCTTCCGGCTGCAGCAGCCAGTTCTGAATCAGTCCGTCGAGCAGCGCGTGCAGGCCGCGTGCCGCGACCTCGGTTGACACACCGGGGTTGATGCTGTCCCGCCCCATCGCCACACGCATGCTCTGCTCAATGCGGCTCAAAAATCCATCGCGGACCCTGAGATGCCTCGCACGCACCGCCTGCAGCTCTTCAACGTATTCGACTTTCTGGGTGGCCACCTCAAGCACCCGTCGCGTCTGGCTGTCGGTGGCAATCTGGTTCAGGGCATTCAGCGTGGCCAACCGGATGAGGCTGATCGCATCGCGGGACGCCTGCAGTTCATCTGCCCTGGCGTCGCAAGGCTCGGCTGGCTTGAACGACTCTTCCATCGGCAGCGTGACCCGTTCCATCATCGCGTTGAACAGGTCGGCCTTGTCCTTGAAGTGCCAGTACACCGCGCCGCGCGTCGTGCCCGCACGGCGTGCGATGTCCTGCAGGCTGGTGCGCGAAACACCCTGCATCTGAAACAGGTGCTCCGCAGCGTCCAGCAGTCGGTGGCGGGTAGCCTGCGCTTCTTCCTTCGTTCGACGTACCACGCCGTGTCTCCTCGCAACAGTGCAGCAGTGCGCTTGCTTGTCGTTATACATTCACAAATGTATGTAAACTATAGCAGCCGCAGAATACACAGTTCCCCCTTTGTCGGTCTGCTTGACGCATGTCAATGACTGATGGCTCTGCTTTTGCGCCCACCCCAGAAATTTGAGGAACAGCATGCCCAAGTCTTGCGTCGGCCATCCGGTCGTGTCACCCACCCATCTTTTTGTCCTGCCGCGCGCTTGCCGGTTGGCTGCACTCGTCGCGGTGTCTGTGGTTTTGGTTGCTTGCGGCAAGAGCGGTGGCGCTCCCGGAGCCCCGCCGCCACCCGCATCGGTGGGCGTTGTGGTGGTCAGGCCAGGTGATGTGGGGCTGGTGACCGAGTTGCCGGGCCGGCTTGAGGCCTCGCGCATTGCGCAGGTGCGTGCGCGTGCGGCGGGCATTTTGCAAAAGCGGCTGTTCCGTGAAGGCAGCGACGTGAAGGCCGGGCAGGCCCTGTTCGCGATTGACCCTGCGCCTTACGCTGCAGCCTTGGCGAGCGCCAGGGCCGGTCAAGCCCGTGCGGAAGCCAACCTCGCGCAGGCCTCTGCACTGGCCGAGCGCTACAAGCCTCTGGTGGAAGCCAATGCCATCAGCAAGCAGGAATTTGCCAACGCGGTCGCGGCGCAAAAGCAGGCTGAAGCGGATGTGGCTTCGACCCGCGCTAACGTGCAGACGGCCAGCATCAACCTCGGTTACGCATCGGTGACGTCGCCCATTTCCGGGCGGATCGGTCGTGCGCTGGTGACTGAAGGCGCATTGGTCGGGCAGGGCGAGGCGACGCAGCTGGCGGTGGTTCAGCAGATCAACCCGATGTATGTGAACTTCACGCAGTCGGCCTCAGAGGTGATGAAGCTGCGCGCGGCCATGGATGCCGGCCAGTTCAAGCGGGCCAGCGGCGCCGAGGCGGCCAGCGTGCGGATCGTGCTGGAAGACGGGACCGAATACGCCCGCCCGGGCAAATTGCTGTTTTCTGATTTGACGGTGGATGCCACGACGGGCCAGGTCACCCTGCGTGCCGAGGTGCCGAACCCGGATGGCCAGCTGTTGCCGGGTCTGTATGTGCGCGTGCGCCTGGAGCAGGCCCAGGCGTCGAACGCCATCACCTTGCCCCAGCAGGCCGTGACCCGCACCGCCCAGGGCGACAGCGTGATGGTGGTCTCACCTGAGGGCAAGGTCGCGCCGCGGCCGGTGAAGATCGGCTCCGCCAAAGGCGGTCAGTGGGTGGTTCTCGATGGCCTGAAGGACGGCGAGCAGGTGATGGTCGATGGCTTCCAGAAGCTGCAGCCTGGCGCCACGGTCAAACCGGTGCCGTGGCAGCCGCCGTCAGCGGCAGGCGCGCCCGCAGCTGCGGCATCGGCGCCAGCTGCTGCTTCTGCTGCTTCGGCAGGTGCGTCCAGCCCCGCTGCCCCGGCCTCTGCAGCCTCTGCGGCCGCGAAGTAAGGAGGCCTGCGCATGGCCAAATTTTTCATTGACCGCCCGATCTTTGCATGGGTGATTGCACTGTTCATCCTGGTGATGGGCTCGGTGGCGATCACGCAGCTTCCGATCTCGCAATACCCGCCGGTGGCACCACCCGCGATTGTGGTGTCGGCCAGCTACCCCGGTGCTTCGGCCACCACGCTGGAAGAAAGCGTGCTCGGCGTCATCGAGCGCGAAATGAACGGCACGCCCGGACTGATCTACATGGAGGCGGTGGCACAAGCCAACGGCACTGGCAACATCACACTGAGCTTTGAGCCGGGAACCAACCCCGATCTCGCGCAGGTGGATGTGCAAAACCGCCTGTCGCGGGCGGCGCCGCGCCTGCCGCAGGCGGTGACGCAGCAGGGCGTGCGGGTGGACAAGTCCAACGCCAACTTCCTGCTGTTCACGATTCTGTCGTCGAGCAATCCTGCCATCGATCCAGTGGCGTTGGGCGACTATGCCTCGCGCAACGTGATTCCCGAGCTGCAGCGCCTCCCGGGCATTGGCCAGGCGCAGCTCTTCGGCACCGAGCGCGCCATGCGCATCTGGATCGATCCGGCCAAGCTGGTGGGCTTCTCGCTGTCGCCGGCGGATGTCACCAATGCCATCCGCGCCCAGAACGCGCAAATCTCGTCTGGCACGATCGGCGACCTGCCCAATGTGCCCGGCCAGAGCATCAGTGCTACCGTGGTCGTCAACGGCCAGTTGTCAGGCGTCGAGCAGTTCGGCAATGTGGTGCTCAAGGCCAACACCAACGGCTCCACCGTGCGTCTCAAGGATGTGGCCCGCATCGAACTGGGCGGGCAGACCTACGCGACGTCCGCGCGACTGAATGGCCAACCCTCCACCGGCATTGGTGTGCAGCTCACGCCGAGCGGCAACGCACTGGCTGCAGCGAAAGCCGTGCGCACCAAGATGGAGGAGCTCAAGCGCTACTTCCCGGAAGGCGTGAGTTACACCATTCCCTACGACAGCTCCGGCTTTGTGAGCCTGTCGATCCGGCAGGTGGCCGAGACGCTGGTGGAAGCCGTGGTGCTGGTGTTCCTGGTGATGTTCCTGTTCCTGCAGAACTTCCGCTACACCATCATCCCGACCATCGTCGTGCCGATTGCCCTGCTGGGTACTTTTGCGACCTTGCTGGCGCTCGGGTTCTCGATCAACGTGCTTACCATGTTCGGCATGGTGCTGGTCATCGGCATCGTGGTGGACGATGCGATTGTGGTGGTGGAAAACGTCGAGCGCATCATGAGCGAAGAGGGCTTGCCGCCGCTGGAAGCCACCCGCAAGGCAATGAGCCAGATCTCCGGCGCCATCATCGGCGTGACCGTGGTGCTGATCTCGGTGTTTGTGCCGCTGGCGTTTTTCTCGGGCTCGGTCGGCAACATCTACCGCCAGTTTGCAGCGGTGATGGTGGCGGCGATTGGTTTTTCTGCCTTTCTCGCCCTGTCACTCACGCCGGCCCTGTGCGCGACTTTGCTCAAGCCGGTCGAGGCCGGCCACCACCATGAGAAAAAAGGCTTTTTCGGCTGGTTCAATCGCCGCTTCTCCAGCACCGCCAAAAGCTATGAAGGCTTGGTGGCGCGTATGCTTCAGCGTGCCAAACGCTACCTGCTCATTTACGGCGTGATCATCGGCGTGGTGGCATTGATCTACACGCGATTGCCCACGTCCTTCCTGCCTGCCGAAGACCAGGGCAACCTGTTGGTGAACATCCAGTTGCCGCCGGGTGCCACGCAAGAGCGCACGCGTGCCGTCATCCAGCAGGTCGAGGGGTTCATCCTCAAGCAGCCTGAAGTGCAGAGCATGGTCGGCGTGCTGGGCTTTAGCTTCTCAGGTCAGGGGCAAAACGCCGCGCTGGCCTTTGTGACGCTGAAGGACTGGTCCACCCGCACCGAACCCTCGCAGGCGGCCGATGCGGTGGCCGGGCGCGCTTTCGGTGCGTTGTCGGGTATACGCGACGCCTTCATCTTTCCGCTGAGTCCACCACCCATCCGTGAACTGGGGTCGTCAAGTGGTTTCAACTTCCGCCTTCAGGACCGCGCCGGTGCCGGGCGCGAGGCGCTGCTGGCGGCGCGTAACCAGCTGCTCGGCATGGCTGCCAAGAGCCCGGTGCTGGCGCAGGTGCGGCCGGATGGACTGGAAGACGCGCCTCAGCTGCAGATCGACATCGACCGCGACAAGGCCAATGCGCTTGGCGTGAGCTTTGAGTCCATCAACTCAGTGATCTCGGTGGCGCTGGGGTCGAGCTACGTCAACGACTTTCCCAATCAGGGCCGTTTGCAGCGGGTGGTGGTACAGGCCGATGCACCCGCACGCATGCAACCCGAAGACCTGCTCCGGCTCAATGCCACCAACAACCAGGGGCAGCAGGTTCCGCTGTCTGCATTCGCCTCGACCCGCTGGGTCAAGGGGGCCATGCAGGCGATTCGCTACAACGGCTACCCGGCGGCCCGCATCAGCGGCAGCGCGGCACCGGGTTACAGCACCGGTGCTGCGATCGCCGAGATGGAAAAGCTGGCCGCGCAGTTGCCACAAGGCTTTGGCTATGAGTGGACCGGTCTTTCGCGTGAGGAGAAGCTGGCGGGTTCGCAGGCTTTCATCCTCTACGGTTTCGCCATCCTCGCGGTGTTTCTGTGTCTGGCGGCCTTGTATGAGAGTTGGTCCATTCCGCTGGCAGTGATTCTGGTGGTGCCCCTGGGCGTGCTGGGCGTGGTGGTGGCGACCTTACTCCGAGGGTATGCGAACGATGTGTATTTCCAGGTGGGGCTGATCACCATCATCGGGTTGTCGGCGAAGAACGCGATTCTGATCATCGAGTTTGCGAAAGACCTGCAGGCCACCGGCAAGAGCGTGGTCGAGTCCGCGCTGGCAGCGGCGCACCTGCGCTTTCGGCCCATCATCATGACCTCGCTGGCCTTCATGCTGGGTGTGTTGCCACTCGCGCTGGCCTCCGGTGCGGGTTCTGCCAGCCAGCGGGCCATCGGCACCGGCGTGATCGGCGGCATGATCACCGGCACCGTTCTGGCCGTGATTTTTGTGCCGATTTTCTTTGTGGTGGTGCGTGGCGTGTTCAAGGGCAGCGAGCGGCAGCGTGAGCGCTTTGCCGCCCATGCGCATGCGGTGGGTCTTGAGGATCAGCCTGCTGCACCTCAGACGGAGGGCAAGTCCCATGGTTAACCGATTGATGCGCACAGCGCGGCCCGGTGCAGTGGCGCTGGCCTTGGGCAGTGGCTTGCTGGTGGCGGGTTGCTCGATGATCCCCACCTACCAGCGGCCAGATGCCCCCGTTGCTGCGGAGTTCCCCACGGTAGCTGTTCCCGGTGCTGCGGCGAGACCGACGTCCACCGTGCCTGCAGCCGATATGGAGTGGCAGACGTTCTTCAGCGATCCGCAACTGCGCAAGCTGATTGACGCGGCCCTGAACAACAACCGCGACCTGCGGATTGCGGTACTCAACATCGAGCAGGCGAGGGCGCAGTACGGCATCCGCCGCGCGGACCAGTTCCCGACCGTCAATGCCGCCCTGACCGGCTCGCGCCAACCGAATACCGCGAACGGTGGCACCAGCATCACCAGCGTTTACACCGGTGGCCTCGCCGTGACTTCGTACGAGCTGGATTTCTTTGGTCGTGTGTCCAGCTTGAAAGAAGCGGCGCTGGCGCAGTACCTCGCCACCGAAGAAGGCCGCAAGACCACGCAGATCAGCCTGATCGCCTCTGTCGCCAACACCTACCTCAGCCTGCTGGCGGATGAGGAATTGCTGGCCACCACGCGGCAGGCGCTGTCAACGCGCGAGGAATCGTTCAAGCTCAGCAAGCTGCGGTTTGACAACGGCGTGACGTCCGAGATGGATCTGCGCCAGGCCGAGTCATTGCTCGAAGCGGCCCGCGTCTCGCTGGCCCAGCAGCTGCGCCAGCGCGCCCTGAACCAGAGCGCCTTGCAGTTGCTGGTCGGCCAGCCACTCACCGGTGATCTGGCTGTCGTGCCGGCGCCAGGCAAGGGTCTGGCCGATGTGCCGATGATGGTCGATGTGCCTGCGGGCCTGCCGTCGGACTTACTCACGCGCCGGCCGGACATCCGTCAGGCCGAGCAGCAGTTGCTGGCGGCCAACGCCAACATCGGCGCGGCGCGTGCGGCGTTCTTCCCGAGGATTTCGCTCACGGCAACGGCGGGCAGCGCCAGCTCGCACCTTTCGGGCCTGTTCAAGGCGGGCTCTTACGGCTGGACTCTCGCGCCGCAGTTGCTGCTGCCGATTTTTGACGCAGGCCGTAACCAGGCTGGCTTGGCATCGGCCAATGCGGGCCGGGATATTGCGATTGCCCAGTATGAAAAGTCCATCCAGACCGCCTTCAAGGAGGTGTCGGATGCGCTGGCCGGCCGTGCGACGCTGGATGAGCAGTTGCGTGCCCAGCAGGCCCAGGCTGCGGCCGAGACGACGCGCTTCAAGCTCGCCGACCTTCGTTATCAGAACGGCATTGCCAGCTCGCTGGATCAGCTGGACGCGCAGCGCTCACTGTTCGCTGCGCAACAGGCGGTGGTGCAAACCCGGCTGGCGCAGTTACAAAGCCAGGTGACCTTGTACAAGGTGCTGGGTGGCGGCTGGAAAGAACCACCTGAGCCGCCCCTGAATCTGCGTGCGGAGACGCAGCTCAGTCGCTGATTGGTCTGTCAGGCGTGTGGTCTTACAAGCGCAGCGGCTGGACCGGAACCTCAAGTCCCAGCCAGCGGGCAGTAGCGGCCTGCAGGCGCTGTAGGTCGCCGGTGGTGATCAATTGCACCTCACCCTGCGGAGGCGTTGACACGTTGGCCCCGCTCAGCACGGGGCGCTCTGCCTGACGCTGCGAGAGCAGGCGCTCGGTCTGGCGGGCGATGGCATCGCCGTTGTCGAGAATCTGCACCGAGGGCGGCAACAGCTCGCGCAGGTGACCGATGGCAAACGGGTAGTGGGTGCAGCCCAGCGCCAAGGTGTCGATGGCGCCCGGAACATCTCCGAAACGCCCCATGGCCTGGATGTATTCCGCGCACAGCGCGCGGGCTGCGGTGGCATCGCCAGACAAGGCCTCCTGCTCAATGCTGTCGGCAAGCCCGTCACAGGGTTGCGCCACAAACGTCACGTGTTCACCCACGGTACGCTGCAAGGTACGAAAACGTTCGCTCGCCAGCGTGCTGCGCGTGGCCATCACCCCCACCCGGCGCGTGCGGGAGGTCAGTGCCGCCGGCTTGAGCGCGGGCTCTACGCCCACGATGGGCAGCGCAGGATGCTGCTGCCGGAGCTCATCGATGGCTGCAGCGGTGGCGGTGTTGCAGGCCACCACCAGTGCAGAGATGTTATGCGTCGCGAGGTGCGCCGCGATGGTGGCCGAGCGATGGCGCAGAAAGTCGTCGTCACGCTCGCCGTAAGGCGCATGGCCGCTGTCGGCGATGTAAATGAAGTCTTCGGCTGGCAAGCGGGCCCGCAGCGCCCGGAGCACGCTCAGGCCGCCCACGCCGCTGTCAAATACCCCGATGGCGCAGCGCAATGTCAAATGCTGGCAACAGGAATTTTCTTGAATTCGCCAGTGGCAATTTTCTTTTGCCATTCCGCCGGGCCGGTGATGTGGGCGCTGGTGCCGCCAGCGTCTACGGCCACTGTCACCGGCATGTCGACCACATCAAACTCGTAAATGGCTTCCATGCCCAGATCGGCAAAACCGACCACCTCTGCGTGGCGGATGGCTTTGGACACCAGATAGGCTGCACCGCCGACGGCCATCAGGTAGGCGCTCTGGTGCTTCTTGATGGACTCGATCGCGACGGGTCCGCGCTCGGCCTTGCCAATCATGGAGATGAGGCCGGTCTGTGCCAGCATCATTTCGGTGAAGCCGTCCATGCGGGTGGAGGTGGTCGGTCCGGCTGGGCCAACGGCTTCGCCTTTGACCGGGTCGACAGGGCCAACGTAGTAGATGACGCGGTTGGTGAAGTCCACCGGTAGCTTTTCGCCTTTGGCCAGCATGTCGGCGATGCGTTTGTGCGCGGCGTCGCGGCCGGTCAGCATTTTGCCGCTGAGCAGCAGGGTCTGCCCGGGTTTCCAGCTGGCCACTTCGGCTTTGGTCAGCGTGTTCAGATCGACTTTCTTGCTCTTGTTGTAGTCGGGCGCCCAGTTCACATTGGGCCAGAGGTCCAGAGAGGGTGGGTCCAGATACACCGGGCCGCTGCCGTCCATCACGAAGTGGGCGTGGCGGGTGGCGGCGCAATTGGGGATCATGGCCACCGGTTTGCTCGCGGCATGGGTCGGGTACATCTTGATCTTGATGTCCAGCACGGTGGTCAGACCTCCCAGGCCCTGCGCGCCGATGCCCAGCGCATTGACCTTCTCGAACAGTTCCAGGCGCAGCTCTTCGGTCTTACTCAGTTTGGCACCGGATGACGATTTGGCCTGCAGTTCGTACATGTTGAGGTCGTCCATCAGGCTTTCCTTGGCCATCAGCACGGCTTTTTCGGCGGTGCCGCCTATGCCAATACCGAGCATGCCGGGCGGGCACCAGCCAGCGCCCATGGTGGGCACGGTTTTCAGTACCCAGTCCACCACCGAGTCGCCGGGGTTGAGCATGACCATCTTGCTTTTGTTCTCGCTGCCGCCACCCTTGGCGGCTACCGTGACTTCCACGGTGTTACCTGGAACGATCTCTGTGAAGATCACGGCCGGCGTGTTGTCCTTGGTGTTCTTGCGGTCGAACTGCGGATCGGCCACGACGGACGCGCGCAGGGTGTTGTCAGGGTGGTTGTAGCCACGGCGCACACCTTCGTTGATGGCGTCGTCCAGGCTTCCGGTGAAGCCGCCCCAGCGCACGTCCATGCCGACCTTGAGGAACACATTGACAATGCCGGTGTCCTGGCAGATCGGCCGATGGCCGGTTGCGCTCATCTTGCTGTTGGTCAGGATCTGCGCGATCGCATCCTTGGCCGCCGGGCTCTGCTCACGCTCGTAGGCGCGTGCCAGATGGGTAATGTAGTCGGCAGGGTGGTAGTAGCTGATGTACTGCAGGGCTGCTGCGACGGATTCGATCAGGTCGGCTTGCTGGATGGTGGTGGTCATGGTGTGTCGTGAAATGGGGCAACGCCCATGGTGCAGGCGCTGCTTTTGGGAACAGCTATGCTGGAACGCGGATTTGCATCCAGCTGATGGTTCAACCCTCTATTTTGACAGGTCAGGCAGGCCCCATGAACACCCCCACACCTACCCCTATCCCTACGCGCACCGAGCGCGACACCTTCGGCCCGATTGAGGTTCCGGCCGCCCGCCTGTGGGGCGCGCAGACCCAGCGCTCGCTGCAGAACTTCGATATTTCCGGAGAGCGCCAGCCGGTGGAGATCATCCGCGCGCTGGCGCAGATCAAGCGATCTTCGGCGCGGGTCAACCACGCGCTGGGGCTGCAGGACGAGCGCAAGACCGGGGCCATCGTCGCCGCAGCCGATGAGGTGATTGCCGGACTGCATACCGGTGAGTTTCCGCTGGTGGTGTGGCAAACCGGTTCGGGCACGCAGACCAACATGAACGTCAACGAAGTGCTGGCCAACCGTGCCAGCGAGCTGCTGGGTGGCGAGCGTGGCGATGCCCGGCAGGTGCACCCCAATGACGACGTCAACCGCAGCCAGTCGTCCAACGACGTGTTTCCCACCGCCATGCATGTCTCGGCGGTGGTAGCCATCACCGAAAAACTGCTGCCTGCAATCGGCAAACTGCAGACTACGCTGGAGGGGAAGGCGAAGGACTTTGACGGCATCGTCAAGATCGGCCGCACCCACCTGCAGGACGCCACGCCGCTGACGCTGGGCCAGGAGTTTTCAGGTTACGTGGCACAACTGGCGCATGGCGCGGCGCACATCCGGGCAGCCCTGCCGCACCTGCATGAACTGGCGCTGGGTGGCACAGCGGTCGGCACCGGGCTGAATGCGCCCAAGGGCTATGCCGAGCAGGTGGCGGCTGAGCTGGCCACGCTGACCGGTCACCCCTTTGTGACTGCACCCAACAAGTTCGAGGCCATGGCATCGGCCGATGCGCTGGTGCATGCCCACGGCGCGCTCAAGACGCTGGCCGCCAGCCTGATGAAGATCGCCAACGACGTGCGCTGGCTGGCCAGCGGGCCGCGCAGCGGCATTGGCGAGCTGAGCATTCCGGAAAATGAGCCGGGGTCATCCATCATGCCAGGCAAGGTGAACCCGACGCAGAGCGAGGCGCTCACGATGCTGGCGGCGCAGGTGTTTGGCAATGATGTCGCCATCAACTTTGGTGGTGCTTCGGGCAACTTCGAGCTGAATGTGTTCCGACCCATGATCGCGCACAACTTCCTGCAAAGCGTGCGGCTGCTGGCCGACGGCATGAGCAGTTTCAATGGCCATTGTGCGGTGGGCATAGCGCCGAACCGGGAGCGTATTGCGGAGCTGGTGCAGCGTTCCCTGATGCTGGTGACAGCGTTGAACCCGCACATCGGCTACGACAAGGCCGCCTTCATAGCCAAAAAGGCGCACAAGGATGGCAGCAGCCTGCGCGAAGCGGCCATTGCGTCCGGGCATGTGACGGCCGAGCAGTTCGACCGTTGGGTGGTGCCTGCCGACATGGTCGGCAAGCACTGAGGCAGGGTGCCGTGTTGGCGCCGGGCCATGCCTGCGATCTGCAGACGCTTCAGTGCTTTTGCGAGCCGATGCTCGACATCACCTTGTCGGTGTAGGCAATCGCCAGCGCAGAGAGCAGGAATGTGATGTGGATGACGGTCTGCGCAATCAGAACACGGTCGGTGTAGTTGTCGGCGTTGATGAAAGTCTTCAGCAGGTGAATTGAGCTGATGCCGATGATCGCGGTCGCCAGCTTGACTTTCAGCACCGAGGCGTTCACATGGCTCAGCCATTCCGGCTGGTCGCGGTGACCTTCCAGGTCCATGCGGCTGACGAAGGTTTCGTAGCCCCCGATGATCACCATGATCAGCAGGTTGGAGATCATGACCACATCGATCAATGCCAGCACCACCAGCATGATGACCGTCTCGTTCAGCGAGGAGATGGGTGCCGTGGCTTTGTAGCCAATGCTGGTGACGAGCGCCTGCAGCGCCGTCTGGTTGCCGAAAGCGGCTTCGATCAGGTGGACCAGCTCCACCAGAAAGTGGACGACGTACACGCCCTGGGCGGCGATCAGGCCGAGGTACAGGGGCAATTGAAGCCACCGGCTGGAGAAAATCAGCCGTGGCAGCGCGCGCATTTGCTTGGGCTTGGCGTGTTCAGGATCGGACATGTCGTGGGCTGTACGGGGTGAATCCGGGAGTCGGACCGGTTGATCGGTGGGGTGGGTTTGGCGGCATCACGCTCAGGCCAAGGTGCAATTGTAAGGTTCGCAGAAGTCAGTGGCTTGTAAGTGCAAGGCTTGACAGTACCATCCAGTCAGTGACAAGAAGGAGACAAGACAGATGAGCAACCCCACGTCCAATATTGAGTCGGTGCTGGTGGAAAACCGCATTTTTCCGCCCGCGCCGGCCACCGTCAAGGCAGCCCGTATTTCGGGCATGCCGGCCTATGAGGCGATGTGCGCCGAGGCCGCCAGCGACTTTCAGGGTTTCTGGGCCCGCTTGGCCCGCGACAACCTGAACTGGAAAAAGCCCTTCAATACGGTGCTGGACGAATCCAATGCGCCGTTCTACCAGTGGTTCGCCGACGGCGAACTCAACGCGTCCTACAACTGCCTGGACCGCCATCTCGGTACCCCGACCGAAAACAAGAAGGCCATCATTTTTGAAAGTGATGACGGCAAGGTCACCAACGTCACCTACCGCGAACTGCACGCCAGGGTTTGCCAGTTTGCCAACGTCCTGAAGGGGATGGGCATCCGCAAGGGTGACCGCGTGATCATCTACATGCCGATGACGGTGGAGGGCGTGGTCGCCATGCAGGCCTGTGCACGCATTGGCGCCACCCACTCGGTGGTGTTCGGCGGCTTTTCGGCCAAGAGTCTGCAGGAGCGCATCCAGGACGCCGGCGCCGTGGCGGTGATCACCGCCAATTACCAGCTGCGTGGCGGTAAGGAGCTGCCGCTCAAGGCCATCGTGGACGAGGGCATCGCCATGGGCGGCTGCGAGTCCATCAAGAACGTCATCGTCTACCAGCGCACGCCGACTGCCTGCAACATGGTGGCGGGGCGCGACAGCCTGATGCACGAGCTGAGCGCCAAGGCGTCACCTGTCTGCGAACCTGAATTCGTGGGTGCCGAGCACCCGCTGTTCATCCTGTACACCTCGGGCTCCACCGGCAAACCCAAGGGCGTGCAGCACAGCACCGGCGGCTATCTGCTCTGGGCCAAGCTGACGATGGACTGGACCTTTGATGTCCAGCCTTCCGACGTGTTCTGGTGCACCGCCGACATCGGCTGGATCACCGGCCACACCTATGTCGCTTACGGCCCGCTGGCTGCCGGCGTGACGCAGGTGATTTTTGAGGGCGTGCCGACCTACCCGAACGCAGGGCGCTTCTGGCAGATGATCGAGAAGCACAAGGTCAGCCTGTTCTACACGGCGCCAACCGCCATTCGTTCGCTCATCAAGGCAGCGGAGGCGGACGAGTCGGTGCACCCCGCGCGCTCTGACCTGAGCAGTCTGCGCGTGCTCGGCTCGGTCGGTGAGCCGATCAACCCGGAAGCCTGGATGTGGTACTACAAGCACGTGGGTGGCGAGCGTTGCCCCATCGTGGATACCTTCTGGCAGACGGAAACCGGCGGCCACATGATCACGCCGCTGCCTGGCGCGACGCCCCTGGTCCCGGGCAGCTGCACGCTTCCGCTGCCGGGCATCATAGCGGCGATTGTTGACGAGACCGGCAAAGACCTTCCCAACGGGGCGGGCGGCATGCTGGTCATCAAGCGCCCCTGGCCTTCAATGATCCGCACCATCTGGAACGACCCGGAGCGCTTCAAGAAGAGCTATTTCCCCGAGGAAATGGGTGGCACGACTTACCTTGCCGGTGACGGTGCGGTACGCAACATCGACAACGGCTATTTCCGCATCACCGGCCGTATCGACGACGTGCTGAACGTGTCGGGTCACCGCATGGGCACGATGGAAATCGAATCGGCGCTGGTGGCGCATTCCACTCTGGTGGCGGAAGCCGCCGTGGTGGGCCGGCCGGATGATCTGACCGGTGAGGCCATCGTGGCCTTTGTGGTGCTCAAGCGCTCGCGTCCGACGGGCGAGGAGGCCAAGGCGATTGCCAAGGAGCTGCGCGACTGGGTGGGCAAGGAGATCGGACCGATCGCCAAACCCAAGGACATCCGTTTCGGCGACAACCTGCCCAAGACGCGCAGCGGCAAGATCATGCGCCGGCTGCTTCGCGGCATCGCCAAGGGTGAAGCCATCACCCAGGACACCTCGACCCTGGAAAACCCCGCCATCCTCGATCAGCTGTCTGAAAAACAATGATCTGTAGCGCAGCATGAAAAAAGCCCGTCAGATGACGGGCTTTTTTGTGTCTGCTTACCGCACCGACCTGCTGGGCCGGTCGGATTTCAGACCGGGTTACTTCTGGCCCAGAATCCAGGTCACCAGCTTTTTGGCATCGTCTGCAGAGACTTGCGGGTTGGCGGGCATGGGCACCGGGCCCCAGACGCCTGCACCGCCCTTGATCACCTTGACTGCCAATTTGTCTGCGGCGTCTTTCTGGCCGGCGTACTTGGCTGCCACGTCCTTGTAGGACGGGCCTACCAGTTTCTTGTCGACCGCGTGGCAGGCCATGCAGTTCTTGGCCGTGGCCAGTTGCGCATCGGCCATTGCCGGAGTGGCCACCATCAGGGTTGCAGTCATGGATGCCAGGGCAAGAAAAGCGAGTTTCATGAGAAGTCCTTTGGAAAAGACGAGTCCAAACGTGGATTCGGTTACAGTCATTCAACGTCATTGTAGTGAGGCTGGTTGACCTTGATTCCCCGAGGTTGTAAACGGCCCGTATGGCCAGATGGCTCAGGAGTCAGACATGTATTTTTTGGTAGCCGGCGTGATTGCCCTTTTATTGAAATATCTGCAGATCGGCCCTGTGGCTGAGTGGAGCTGGTGGATTGTGCTGTCCCCGTTCGCGCTCGCCGTGGTGTGGTGGTGGTGGGCCGACGCATCCGGTTACACCAAGCGCAAGGAAGTCGAGAAGATGGACAAGCGCAAGCAGGACCGCATCGACAAGCAGCGTGACGCCATGGGCATGCTGTCGCGCAAGCGCAAGTGAATCTGCAAGCAAACATTCTTCATTCCGTCTTCACCATGAAAAAAGCCTGTCGAACCCGACAGGCTTTTTTCGTTGGGGCCTAAGAGCCTGATCCCAAGCCCGATCTCAAACCCAAATTTCAATAATCGTCGAGCACTGCGCCCTTGCTGGCGCTGGACGCATTGAAGGCAAACTTGGCCTGCACGCCGCGGGTGTAGCGGGGTGCTGGCGGCTTCCAGCCGACCTTGCGCTGGGCCAGTTCGGCGTCGCTGATGTTCAGTTGCAGCAGCAATTGGTGCGCGTCGATGGTGATGGAGTCGCCCTCATGGATGAACGCTATGTTGCCTCCTGCCGCCGCTTCAGGCGCCACATGGCCGACCACCATGCCCCAGGTGCCGCCGGAGAAGCGGCCATCGGTGATAAGGCCGACGCTTTCGCCCAGACCGGCGCCAATCAGCGCGCCCGTGGGAGCCAGCATCTCAGGCATGCCCGGACCGCCCTTTGGGCCCAGATAGCGCAGCACCATCACGTCGCCCGCCTTGATCTTGCCAGCCAGGATGGCAGCCAGTGCAGACTGCTCGTCGTCAAACACCCGGGCCGGGCCGGTCATCACCGGGCTCTTGAGGCCAGTGATCTTGGCCACGCAGCCTTCGGGTGAGAGGTTGCCTTTGAGAATGGCCAGATGGCCTTCTGCGTACATCGGGTTGTTGATCGGACGGATGACATCCTGGTCGGCGCGTGGCACGTCTGGTACATCCTTGAGTACTTCGGCAATCGTCTGGCCTGAAATCGTCAGGCAGTCGCCATGCAGCAGGCCAGCGGCCAGCAAGGTCTTCATGACCTGCGGAATGCCGCCCGCTTTGTGCAGGTCGACCGCCAGGTATTTGCCGGACGGTTTGAGATCGCACAGCACGGGGGTGCGTCGGCGCACGCGCTCGAAGTCGTCAATCGTCCACTCCACGCCGGCTGTGTGGGCGATTGCGAGGAAGTGCAGCACGGCATTGGTGGAGCCACCCGTGGCCATGATGACCGCCACCGCGTTTTCAATCGCCTTCTTGGTGACGATGTCGCGCGGCTTGATGTCCTTCTTGATGGCTTCGACCAGCACACGGGCCGATTCTTTGGCCGAGTTCATCTTCTCGTCGTGCGGATTGGCCATGGTGCTGGAGTAGGGCAGCGAAATGCCCAGGGCCTCGAACGCGCTTGACATGGTGTTGGCGGTGTACATGCCGCCGCAGCTGCCAGTGCCCGGAATGGCGCGGCGCTCGATCTGCAGCAGGTCTTCGTCGCTCATGCGGCCTGCGGCGTTCTCTCCCACGGCTTCAAACACGCTGACGATGTTGAGGTCCTTGCCCTTGTAGCTGCCGGGCAGGATGGTGCCGCCGTACACATAGATAGCCGGCACATTGGCGCGCAGCATACCCATCAGGCCGCCGGGCATGTTCTTGTCGCAACCGCCGACCACCAGCACGCCGTCCATCCACTGGCCCTGCACGCAGGTTTCGATGCAGTCGGAGATGACCTCGCGGCTGACCAGCGAGTACTTCATGCCCTCGGTGCCCATGGCCATGCCGTCCGAAATGGTGGGCGTGCCAAACACCTGTGCGTTGCCACCGGCTTCTTCGATGGCGGCAATCGCGGCATCGGCCAGCTTCTGCAGGCCGCTGTTGCAGGGCGTGATGGTGCTGTGGCCATTGGCCACGCCAATCATTGGCTTCTGGAAGTCGCCTTCCTCGTAGCCCATGGCGTAGTACATCGAGCGGTTGGGCGCGCGCGACTTGCCTTCGGTGATGTTCTTGCTGCGGGGGTTGAGGCGGATGGTTTTGGTTTCCATGGGATGTCTCTTGTAGTGGCTGGGGAGAGGGCGGCGCCTTGGGCGTGGCGACGGCGGATCAGCCGTGAGTATGCGTGTTTTGTCTGATATTCTCCAATCCATTATTCATGCGGCATTGATATATTCAGCATATGAAGACTGCACACATTGAACTGCGGCTGTGGCGACAGTTCCTGGCTGTGGCAGAGGAGCTTCACTTCGGCAATGCCGCCCGCCGGCTGGCCATGACACAGCCACCCCTGACCCAGGCCATCGCCCAGCTGGAGCGCACCCTTGGCGTGCGCCTGTTCGACCGGACCCAGCGCAGCGTGCAGCTCACAGCGGCAGGCAGGGCGCTGGTGGCAGAGGTGGGTGATGTGCTGGCCCGGGCCGAGGCGTTGCCGGCGCTGGCCCGCGCCAGCGCGGACGGCGAGGCCGGACGCCTGCGGCTGGCGTTTGTCTCCACCGTAGGTTTCGACCTGTTGCCACGCTGGGTGCGCGCATTCCGGGAGCGCTATCCCGGCGTGGTGCTGGAGCTGATGGAGTCGACCGGCGATGTGCAGCTGCAGTCTTTCGAGCGCGGCACCATCGATGCGGGGTTTGTGCTGCATTCCCCCGGCTTTGCACCGACCGGGCTGGAGTCCTTGCGCATCGCGCAGGAGCCGCTGGTGGTGGCGCTGCCGGAACAAAGTGCCCTGGCGTCGCGGGCCAGCTTGTCGGTGAACGATCTGAAAAGTGAGCCGCTGGTGATTTTTCCGCGCCGCATTCTGCCGTCCTTGCACGACGCGATCTTTGCGATGTACCACGCCGCCGGCGAGCTGCCGCGGGTGGCCCAGGAGGCTATCCAGATGCAGACCATCGTGAATCTGGTCTCGGCCGGGGTGGGTCTGGCATGGGTGCCCGAAAGCGTGCAGCAGTTCCAGCGGCCTGGTGTGGTGTACCGGCGCCTCGTCGCGCCACAAAGTGCGGGCGCGCGCAGGTCGGCTTCAAAGGCTGCCGTGCAGAACGTCGTGACCGTACCCGGCTGTGAAACCAGCCTGCTCTGGAGGGCAGGTGGTGGCAACCCGGTGGTGGCGCGATTTGTGGCGCTGATCAGGGAGATGGAAGCGCCACTCGATCCGTGAACTGTTGAGAGATTGCGGTACAGACGCTTTGCTGATCCCGGCTGCAGCCGCAGGCCTTTGGGTGGCACGTGCAAAATGCAGGCATGCTCATTCATCCCGAAATCAATCCCGTTGCACTTCAGCTCGGGCCGCTGGCCATCCACTGGTACGGCCTGACCTACCTTGCTGCGTTCGCGCTGTTCTTTTTCCTGGCCACCCGGCGCCTGCGGCATCAGCCCTATGCATCCATCACCGGCCCGGGCGCGTGGTCGGTGAAGGACATTGAAGACATCCTGTTCCTTGGGGTCGTGGGCGTGGTGGTTGGCGGACGCATCGGTTACTGCCTTTTCTACAAACCCGGCTACTACCTCAGCCATCCGCTGGAGATCTTTGCCATCTGGCAGGGCGGCATGAGCTTTCATGGCGGCATGCTGGGCGTGCTGGTGTCGCAAGTGTGGTTTGCCCGTACCCGGCAAAGGCCGTGGCTGCAGGTGATGGATTTCATCGCGCCCTGCGTACCGACCGGGCTGGCAGCGGGCCGGGCGGGCAACTTCATCAATGGCGAGTTGTGGGGGCGTTTCTCGGACCCAACCCTGCCATGGGGCATGGTGTTTCCCGGCAGTGGTTCGCCGCTGCCGCGCCACCCGTCACAGGTCTACCAGTTCCTGCTGGAAGGCTTGCTGCTGTTTGTGCTGCTTTGGCTCTATGCCCGCAAGCCCCGCCGGATGGGGCAGGTCTCTGGTGCATTTTTGTTCGGCTACGGCGTGTTCCGCTTCATTGCCGAGTTTTTCCGCGAGCCCGACGACTTCCTTGGCGTGCTGGCGCTGGGCTTGAGCATGGGACAGTGGCTTTGCATTCCGATGATGGCGGCTGGTGTGGCGCTGTGGGCCTGGGCCACCCGGCGCGAAGAGACCCGCTGAGCGACAACTGGCGGCGATACTGGTCGGGTGTCCCTCGCAAGCGACGTGTGAGGGCGCCCGGGATCGTGCGTCGCGCATTCAGGTACCCGCATGTATTCGACTCACTTTCACACATTGACCTTCCTGAGGGCCGCGCTGATCTTTCGGTCTTGATTGGTGCGAGATTGCCTGCCTCCAAGGATTGCCTCCGCCGATCCGTTTTTCTGCGGTCCTAGGGCATACCCCTGTGGTTTTACCGCACAGGGCTTGGTTTTTCGCTTGGCCAGATTGCTGTAATTACGCATAATTACGGCAATCTAATCAGAAAGCGCACCCCAAAAAAGCGGGGAAGGCAAAGACTGATGGCATGAAGCTGTTTTCCCCGCGCTTGATGCGCCAACAGCTGATTTCGAGCGACGTCACCGAGCCCTGGAGCCATTGCATGCGTCTTGTCCACAACTCTCTGCATCACGAGGTGGCGAACACCCTTCGGGAGCAGATCTTCTCCGGCACGCTGGCCCCCGGCAGCTTTCTGGACGAGGTGGCGTTGTGCGAGCGACTGGAGATATCGCGCACGCCGCTGCGCGAGGCCCTGAAGGTGCTGACTGCGGAAGGGCTGTTGCGTCATGAGCCCAGGCGCGGCTGCTTTGTGAGCGAAGTCACCGAGCAAGACCTCGATGAAATTTTTCCGGTGATTGCCTTGCTCGAGGGGCGTTGTGCCCACGAGGCGGCGCGCAACGCCACAGACGCCGATCTGGAAGCGCTTGCCACCTTGCACGACAAGCTCACCGGCCATGCCAAGGCGGGGCGCATCAACGACTACTACGCCACCAATTTCATCATTCACGAGTCCATCATCCTGCTGGCCAACAACCGCTGGCTGGCGCAGGCGATTGCGGACCTTCGAAAGATACTCAAGCTGGCGCGCCTGCAGCAACTGCGTGCGCCCGGCCGTCTGGCCCAAAGTCTGTCGGAACACCTGAGCATCTTCGCGGCCCTCAAAAGCCGCGACAGCGAGGGCGCTGAAGCCGCCATGCGCACGCACCTCACGCGCCAGCGGGAGGCCCTGCGCGAGCTGGTCCATGCCCGCAAATCCCGGGTGGCCTCATGAGCGCGACCGACTGGCTCAGCCGCAGCGTTTCCAAGTTCACGGCCGGGGACAAAAAGTCGGCTTCGCCAGCCGATAAAGCTAAAACTGGATCGGACGCAGTTGTGGCCGGTCGCACGTCCGGACCCCGCAGTACGCCAGAGCGGCTTAAAGCCACCCTCAAGCAGAAAGACGAGGCGCTGTCCCCCAGCGCGCTGCGGCGCATGCTGGCCGATCTGCAGGCCATCATCGATCCACGCGTGAGCGAGGTAGAAGGCGGGCGTCTGGCCATGGAGGTGGCCAACTGGTACCTTGCAGCGCCGCTCGACCAGCGCCGCGATCTGTGGCTGCTGATGAGTGAGCAGTTCGTGGCCAACCCGCAGAAGGTGAAAGCGGCCCAGGCGCAGTTTGCGGCCGCCGTTGGCACTCCCGATGAGGCGGTGGCGGAAGTGCGCTACCGCCGCGCGACGGTTTCGCCGCGCAGGCGTTTGCTGCAGCGCTTCAGCGTCTACCCGGGCGGCATCCAGTTTCTGGTCAACATGCGCGCCGAGATGCAGTCCAGCCTGCGTACCGACAAACGCCTGCAGGCGCTCGATGTGGAGATGGAGTACATGTTCTCCACCTGGTTCGACGTCGGTTTTCTCGACCTGCGTCGTATCAGCTGGGACTCACCCGCTTCGTTGATCGAGAAACTGATTCAGTACGAGGCGGTGCACGACATCAAGAGCTGGGCGGACGTGAAGAACCGGCTAGACAGTGATCGGCGTTGCTACGGCTTTTTCCATCCACGCCTTCCCGATGTGCCCTTGATTTTTGTTGAAGTGGCGATGGTGGACGAGATTGCCACCGACATCACGCCATTGCTCGATGAGCTGGCAGCGCCATCCGACCTGAAGAAGGCGACGACCGCGATTTTTTATTCCATAAGCAACACGCAGACCGGTTTGCGCGGCGTGAGTTTTGGTGACTCACTGATTAAGCGCGTGGTGGAGACGCTAAAAGAAGAGTTCCCACGCCTCAAGACGTTCGCGACCCTCTCTCCCATCCCAGGTTTTCGCAGCTGGCTGTCCAAGAACGCCGCCAGCATGCTCGACAAGCTCGATGCGAAAGACCGCTCTGCGCTCGGGCGTGCGGTGGGCTTTGAGCCACCCGCAGCGGGTCATTTTTTGGCAGCGGCAGAGGAGCCCCTGTCGCTGCCCGAAAAGTCCCCGGTGCGCCACATGCTGATGCAATGTGCGGCGCATTACCTGGGCCAGGCGATGGACGACGGCAAGCCGCTGGATCCGGTGGCGCGTTTTCACCTTGGCAACGGCGCGCGGGTGGAGCGACTCAACTGGGCCGCAGACCCTTCGTCCAAAGGGGTCAAGCAGTCTTATGGGTTGATGGTGAATTACCTCTATGACCTCAAGCGGCTCGACAAGCATCGTGGCCTGCTTGCACAGGGGAAAATCCCCGTATCAGGGGATATTGAAGATTTGTACATTTGAAATGTGTACTTAGCGTTGGCCGGAGCGGGCACTGCCACCGGCTGATTTGGTTTGACGATTTGATTTCATAACGACAGGAGACAGACAGATGACTTTTCATTTCCATACAGACGCGTCCCGCCGTACCGTGTTGCGCGCGGCCGTTGCCGGCCTCGCCACCGCTTCCCTGGGCAGCCATGCGCAGTCTTCTGCCTGGCCTGCCAAGCCGGTGACCGTGGTGGTTCCCTTCCCTGCAGGCGGTGGTACCGACGCCTTTGCCAGGCCGCTGTCGGCGCAGTTCGCCAAGATCTCTGGCAAGACCATGGTGATTGACAACCGAGGCGGGGCAGGCGGCACGCTGGGCGCCGGCATTGCCGCCAAGGCGCAGCCGGATGGCTACACGCTGTTCATGGGTGCGGTGCATCACACCATCGCCCCGTCGCTGTACCCGAAACTGGATTACGACATTGAGAAGGATTTTGTGCCACTCGCGCTGATGGCCAACGTGCCGCAGGTCATCGTGGTCAACCCGAAGAACATCACGTCGCCTGATTTCAAATCCTTCCTCGAGATGGTGCGCAAGAACCCCGGAAAACTCAATTACGGTTCTGCTGGAACGGGTACCTCGCACCATTTGGCGGGCGAGCTGTTCAAGCAGCAGACCAAGACCTTCATCACGCATATTCCCTACACCGGTGCCGGCCCCGCGCTGCGTGATCTGGTCGGCGGTCAGGTCGACATGATGTTTGACGGCCTGGGTTCTTCGTCTGCCCACATTCGCGCCGGGCGGGTCAAGGCCCTGATGGTGTCAGGCAACAAGCGCAACCCGGCCTTTCCGGATGTGCCGTGCGCTGCCGAGTTGGGGCTGCCCGACTACACCGTGACGACCTGGTACGGCCTGTGGGCGCCCAAGGGAACGCCTGCAGATGTACAGGCTCGTATCGTGGAAGAGTTGCGCAAAGCCTCTGCCAGCGATGAGCTCAAGGCCATCTGGGCCAGCAATGGTGCAGAGTTCGGCACGCTCACGCCGCCGCAGTTCGGCGCCTTTGTGAGCAGCGAAGTCAAGCGCTGGGCAGAGGTGGTGAAAACGTCGGGAGCGAAGCTGGAATGATCCGGCAGGTTCACCGGGGCGAACCTGTTCAGTCGCCCCGGCCTGGCGCATGACCGGTACTGTCCGTCTGGCGATCGAGGGCGACGTTGCGCACGTCGTCCTGTCCAACCCGGGCAAACTCAATGCCATGTCTCGCCACATGTGGCGTGAATTGCGCGGGATATTCATTCAGATTCAGCGCGATATGGGTTTGCGTTGCGTGGTGGTCAGCGGCGAGGGTGGCCATTTCTGCTCCGGTGGTGATATCACCGAGTACGCCAGTTTCCGCTTTGCCGAAAGCAGCCTGCGCGACTTCCACGAGAACGATGTGTGGGGTGGGTTGCAGGCCATGATTGATTGCGATGTGCCCATGGTGGCGCACGTTGAAGGCAACTGTATGGGCGCCGGGCTGGAGATGGCCTGTTGCTGCGATCTGCGTCTGGCAAGTGACGATGCGCGATGCGGTGCGCCGATTGCGAAGCTGGGCTTTCCGATGGCACCGCGTGAAGCGGCTCTGGTTGCCCGCGTGGCAGGGGAGGCGACAGTGCGTGAGATGTTGCTGACGGCCGCCGTGCTCGGGGCGCCGGAAATGCAGCGCCGCGGGTTTTTCCACGAGGTGTTGCCTCCATCGGGCCTGGCTGATGCGGTGACGCGGCGCGTGGATCGCATCAAGACGTTGGCGCCTCAGGCGGCGCGGCTCAACAAGCAGACCTTGCGCGTGGTCGGTGCGTCAGTGCCGCCTTCCGCCATGACTGAACTGCTCGACCATGCGTACGACTATGCTGCGTCTGCCGAGCACCGTGAAGGCGTGATGGCTTTTGTTGAAAGGCGTGAACCGGTTTTCACTGGATGAATCAGGTTCCGCTGTGGCCTCAAACGGCCACCTGATTGTTTTCTCTTTTTGTTACTCACTACTTTTTGCCTGGCCCATGAAAAACCATAACCTGTTTGCCGCACTGCGCGCAGCTTTCCCCCAAGCGCTTGACGAGATCGCCGTCGAGACCGACACCGGCCTGTTCTATTCGTGGCGTGATCTGGACCGTGGCACGGCCATGATGGCCAATCTGCTGGCTTCTCTGAGTCTTCCAGCCGGCGCACGCATTGCCGTACAGGTGGAAAAGTCGGTCGAGGCCATGATGTTGTATCTGGCCACGCTGCGGGCTGGCTACGTGTTTCTGCCGCTGAACACAGCCTACCAGAGTGGCGAGATCGAATACTTCATCGGCAACGCCGAGCCTTCGGTGGTGGTTTGCAGCAGCAAGAATTTCGGCTGGGTGAGCAAGATCGCCTTCAAGGCGGGGACCCAAAACGTGTTCACGCTGGACGACGACCGAACCGGCTCACTCCTTCAGCGTGCGGCGCACTGCAGCGACCGGCACACCGTCGTGCAGCGGGGCGCCGACGATCTGGCGGCGATTCTGTACACCAGCGGCACCACAGGGCGCAGCAAGGGTGCCATGCTCTCGCATCAGAACATGCTGAGCAACGCCCTGGTGCTGAAGGACTACTGGGGCTGGAAAAAGGGCGATGTGCTCATCCATGCACTGCCGATCTTCCATGTGCATGGCCTGTTCGTGGCTCTGCACGGCGCACTCATCAACGGCAGCAAGATGATCTGGCTGGCCAAGTTCGATCCGAAGCTGGTGGTGCGCAAGCTGCCCGAAGCGACGGTGTTCATGGGCGTGCCGACGCTGTACACCCGGCTGCTGGGTGAGCCCGGACTGAACCGCGAAGCGTGCCGCAACATGCGCCTTTTTGTTGCTGGATCGGCGCCCTTGTTGATCGAAACGTTTACCGAGTGGCAGCAGCGCACCGGCCACACGATTCTGGAACGCTACGGCATGTCCGAGACGGTGATGCTGACGTCCAACCCCTACGAGGGTGGCGAACGGCGGGGCGGCACCGTGGGCTTTGCGCTGCCAGGGGTGAGCCTGCGCGTGCAGGGCGACGATGGCAAGGCACTGCCGACCGGCGAGATCGGTGCCATTCAAGTCAAAGGCCCCAATGTGTTCCAGGGCTACTGGCGCATGCCGGAAAAGACCAAAGAAGAATTCACGGCAGACGGCTACTTCAAAACCGGCGATGTCGGCAAGATCGATGCGCGTGGCTACATCTCCATCGTGGGTCGCAGCAAGGACCTGATCATCAGCGGGGGCTACAACGTCTATCCGGCCGAAATCGAGGGCTACATCAATGAGATTCCCGGCGTCGCTGAAAGCGCACTGGTGGGCGTGCCGCATCCGGATTTTGGCGAGGTGGGCGTGGCGGTGGTCATCGCCAAGCCGGGCAGTGCGCCCGACCCAGCCGAAATTCTGGCCAGCCTGAAGTCGCGCTTGGCCAATTTCAAGATTCCGAAGCGGTGCTTTGTGGTGGCCGAGTTGCCGCGCAACACCATGGGAAAAGTCCAGAAAAACCTGCTTCGCGACCAGTACAAAACCCTGTTTGCGTGACCAACCGGGCCGCAGCGGCACGGGGCGAAGGCTGTTGGATCGCTGCTTGCGGGTACGGATTTTGCATGCTTTTGACTGCTTCGGGCCGTCGCTGAATGGCGGTGGCCATCAGCTTGTTGCAGAGTCCCGGTGCCAGTCTTCGCGCCAGTTCCCGGCCGGTTTACCGGTAAAAAAGGCTCTTATACAATCTGCGGCAGCCTGATTCGGGGGTTGCCGGCTGCACCGGTTGCCCTCGCCCGTCTTTTTTTGTTCTTACCCCTACTCACGGAGTCCGCGCATCATGAGAAAAAACTTGTGGATTTTTGCCCTGTCTGCTGTCGTGCTGAGTGCCTGTGGCAAAAAAGAGGAGGCCCCTGTTGCCGCCGCGCCGGCAGCTCCGGCCAGCGCACCGGCTGCCGCGCCAGTGAACACCGAGGAGAAGGTCCTCAACGTTTACAACTGGCCTGACTACATCGCCAAGGACACGATTGCCAACTTCGAGAAAGAGACCGGCATCAAGGTCAACTACCAGACCTTCGAGAACAATGAAGCCCTGCAGGCCAAGCTGATCGCTGGCAACTCCGGTTACGACATCGTGGTGCCCGGTGCTGTCTTTGCCAAGCCCCAGATCGACGGTGGCCTGCTCGGCAAGCTCGACAAGGCCCAAATCACCAACTACGGCAACCTCGATCCAGCCATCATGGAAAAGCTGGGCACCATCGACCCGGGCAACGCTTATCTGGTGCCCTGGGCGTGGAGCTTCACCACGGTGGGTATCAACAAAGCCAAGGTCGCCAAGGCACTCGGCTCTACCCCCATGCCTGAAAACGCCTGGGATCTGGTGTTCAACCCCACTTACACGGCCAAGCTGAAGTCCTGCGGCATTGCATTCCTCGACTCGCCTACCGAAGTGTTGCCGCCAGCGCTGCACTACATCGGCAAGAACGCTTATTCCAACGACGCGGCAGACCACAAGGCGGCTGGCGAGATGCTGGCCAAGGTGCGTCCGCACGTGCGCATGTTCTCCAGCACCATGATCGACGACCTCGCTGGCGGCAAAGCCTGCGTGGCACTGGCCTGGGCTGGTGACATCAACATCGCCAAGGGCCGCGCGGCCGAGAACAAGAGCGGCGTTGAACTGGAAGCCCTGCTGCCCAGCACCGGCGGCCTGATCTTCTTTGACACCCTCGCCATTCCGAAGGATGCCAAGCACCCCAACAACGCGATGGCCTTCATCAACTACTCGCTGCGTCCTGATGTGTCTGCTGCGCTGACCAACGAGCTGGGCTACGCCACTGCCAACAAGGCCAGCCTGGCCAGCGTCAAACCCGAGATCGCCCAGGACAAGGCGGTGTTCCCTGACGCGCCCAACATGCAGAAGATGGTGTCGCCAGCGAGCTTCACCAACGAAGCCCGCGAATCGATGAGCAATGTGTTCACCGCCTTCAAAAAAGGCAAGTGATTCGACTCCCAGCTGACCGCTGAGTACGGCGATGGCCAGGCTGCGCACACAATGGTTTTGTGTGCGCAGCTTTTTTTCATGTCCATCTGACTTCAGGAACCCGTCTTCATGAGTGCAATGACATCGCCGGGCGATGGATTTTTAAGGACTGATCACCTCGTCAAGCGTTTCGATGGCGTTGCTGCCGTTGACGAGGTGTCCCTGTCGATCCACAAGGGCGAAATTTTTGCCTTGCTGGGCAGCTCGGGTTGCGGCAAGTCGACCCTGCTGCGCATGCTGGCAGGCTTTGAGAAGCCGACGTCGGGTGCGGTCTACCTCGATGGCGTGGACATTGCGTCCTTCCCGCCTTATGAGCGGCCCATCAACATGATGTTCCAGTCGTATGCGCTGTTCCCGCACCTCACGGTATGGGACAACATCGCGTTCGGCCTCAAGCGCGAGGGCATGCCCCGGGGCGAGATCAGCGCCCGGGTCGATGAAATGCTCAAGCTCGTGCAGCTGGAAACCTACGCCAAACGCAAGCCGCACCAGCTCTCGGGCGGCCAGCAACAGCGCGTGGCACTGGCCCGCAGCCTGGCCAAACGGCCGCAGTTGCTGTTGCTGGACGAACCCCTTGGCGCGCTCGACAAAAAGTTGCGCGAACGCACCCAGTTCGAGCTGGTCAACATCCTCGAATCGGTCGGTGTGACCTGCGTCATGGTCACGCACGACCAGGAAGAAGCCATGGCCATGGCCTCACGCATCGCCGTGATGAGCCACGGGCGTGTGCTGCAGGTCGGAACGCCGAAGGAAATCTACGAGCACCCCAACTGTCGCTTCGTGGCTGACTTCATCGGCAACGTGAACCTGATGGAAGGCGAGCTGACGGTGGATGAGGCCGACCACTGCGAAATCACGACCGCCCATGGCATCGTGCATGTCGGCCACGGGATCAGTGGTGCGCAGGGCATGTCGGTGGCGGTGGCGGTACGGCCAGAGAAGATCCACATCGCAAAAACGCCGCCCGATGTTCGCGTCAACCTGTTCACCGGACGGGTGCGGGAGATCGCCTACTTCGGCAGCTACAACACCTTCATCGTGGAAATGCCCAGCGGCGCCACCGTGAAGATCACCGAGACCAACACCACCCGCCACGACAACAGCGTGATCACGTGGGAAGACATGGTGTACTTCTGGTGGGACGATTCGGCGCCTGTGGTGCTGACACAGTGAGCACGGAAGCGGGCGCAAAGCGATGAAAGTTCCTTCCTGGCTCCAGCTCAATCTCGGTCGGCGCTTTATCGTCGGGGTGCCGTACGTCTGGCTGATTGTTTTCTTCCTGCTGCCATTCCTGATCCTGCTGCGCATCAGCGTCACCGACATGGGTAATGGCGTGGACCCGTTCGCCCCGTTGGTCGAGACGGTGGACGGCTCGTGGCAATTCCTGCTGCGCTACAACAATTACGCCTCCATCTTTGTGGACAGCGCGGAGGCTGCCAGCCAGTGGGGGGACACCATCTACACCGAGGCCTATAAAACCTCGCTGAAATATGCCTTGCTGACCACGCTGTTCTGCCTGCTGATCGGCTACCCGTTTGCGTATTTTCTGGCCCGTGCAAAGCCAGAGCTGCGGCCAGCGCTCCTGATGCTGGTCATGCTTCCGTTCTGGACCTCCTTCCTGCTGCGCGTGTACGCATGGAAGGGGATCCTGGCCGACCAGGGCGTGCTCAACAATCTGCTGCTCTGGCTGGGTCTCATCGACGAACCGCTGATCATGCTGTACACCGATGTCTCGATGCTGGTGGGCATGACCTATGTGTACTGTCCGTTCATGATCCTGCCGCTCTACGCCACGCTGGTGAAGATGGATTTCCGACTGCTCGAGGCTGCGCACGATCTGGGCGCCAGCAGCTGGAAGGCCTTCTGGCTGATCACTGTGCCGCTGAGCAAGTCCGGCATCATCGCCGGCTCCATGCTGGTGTTCATTCCCTGTGTCGGGGAGTTCGTGATTCCATCGCTGCTGGGCGGCGCCGAGAACATCATGATCGGCCGCGTGGTGTGGGATGAGATGTTCAGCAGCAACAACTGGCCCAGGGCGTCGGCCCTCGCGGTGGTGATGATCCTGCTAATCCTGGTGCCTCTGGCCCTCTACTACCGCTCGGCCATCGAGAACGACAAGGCGCGGGAGAGCTGAAATGAAAGCACTGCTGCGCTTTGGCGAAAACCACTTAGGCAAATTCTGGCTTGGGTTGATGTACCTGTTCCTCTACATCCCCCTGCTGTTCCTGATCGTCTTTTCATTCAACAGCACTCGGCAGGACGGTGTCTTCACCGGCTTCTCATTGCGCTGGTACGAGGCCTTGCTGTCCGACTCGCGTCTCGTGGAAGGTTTTTTCCTGTCGCTCAAGGTGGCGCTGCTCACCGGCACGCTGTCGGTGGTGCTGGGCACCTTTGCGGCCTTTGTGCTGGTGCGTTACCGGCGTTTTCGGGGGCGCACGCTGTTCTACGGCATGGTCAATGCACCACTGGTGATGCCTGAGGTCATCATCGGCTTGTCGCTGCTGCTGCTGATGGTCGCGATCCAGCGGGCCATCGGCTGGCCCGACCGCGGTTTCATCACCATTGTTTGCGGCCACACGCTGCTGGGTATGGCGTATGCCACGGTCGTCATCCAGTCGCGCCTGCGCGAGATGGACCGCAGTCTGGAAGAGGCCGCGATGGACTTGGGCTGTCGGCCGGTCGAGGTGTTTTTCCTGGTGACACTGCCGAGCATTGCGCCCGCGCTGGTATCGGCATGGCTGCTTACCTTTACGCTGTCGTTTGACGACGTGGTCATTTCTGAGTTTCTGTCTGGCCCAGGTGTCACCACCTTGCCGCAGGTCATCTTCAGCTATGCGCGACGGGGCGTGAACCCGTCCATCTATGCTGCGGCGACCATCCTGATTCTGGTGGTGTCGACCGGCATCATTGCCTACAGCGTCTTGATGTTGCGCCGCCAGCGCCGGCTGGATCGCGAGATCAGTGCGGCGGCACGGCCGGAGCAGACGATTCCTGATCCCGTTCCGGCAAAGTAGCCAACACCACGCCCGTCAAGGCAATGGCAAAGGCGCCGAGTTGCATGCCAGAGAGTGATTCGCCCAGCACCAGAACGCCGACCACGGCCGCGCTGATGGGCAGCATCACGGTGAACACGCCCGCCTGATTGGCGGGCACAGACCGCAGACCGGTCATCCACAGCCACACCGTCCACACACTGGCTGCCAGCGAGTAAAACACCAGCAGCAACCAGCTGCCTGGTGCCACGGTCGAAAAGTCAAAGTCCCAGGCCATCCACAAACCCAGCGGGGTGACCAGCAGGAATCCCCAGAGATTGATCATCGCGGTGATGCGCTTGGGACTGAGCACGCCCGTGAGCTTTTTGCCGATCACCGCATAGGCCGACTCGCACAGCACCGCCGCCACCAGCAGCAGGTTGCCCAGCCAAGCCAGACGTGCATCTGCTGGCGGCATCGATTCACCGGCCGCATGCGCGGGTGCGGTTTGGGTCATCGACACCAGCGCAATGCCCAGCACGGCACAGACCACTGCCGCCCACACCCGCAGTGCAATGCGCTCGCGCAGAAAGAGCCAGCTCATCACAGCCACTGCCGCCGGGATGGAAGCCATGATCACGCCTGCCGCGACAGCGCTGGTCAGGCTCACGCCATACAGCATGCAGATGGAAAACAAAAAGTTGCCGAGAAACGATTCCAGAAACACCAGTCCCTTGGTGTGTCGGGTCATGGGTAACTCGCCCGCGGGCTTCTTCAGCCAGTGCAGCATGGCCGCACCGCCAATGCCGAAGCGCAGCCAGGCCAGCAGGAAGACGGGCAGGGCGGCCACCAGTGGTTTGGACAGTGCGACGTAGCTGCCCACAAGGGACATGCTCAGGCCAAGACAGGCGTACGCCACAATGCGGTTCATGAAACGGGGAATCGGTATGGATGTGAAAAGACTGGCCCGAATGATGCCTGATTTGTCATGTGCGCTGGCCAGCCTGCGTGACCAATGTCGGTATCCGGCTTCTGGCGCCGTACCCGGTGGCTCGGTCGCATCATGAGCGCTTTGCAGAGCCGCCATGTGTTTGTCTATGGCACCCTGCGCCGTGGCGAAGTGCGAGACATCAACCGCCTGCAACCGGCGCCGCGCTGGGTGGGGCAGGGGCGCGTGGCTGGTGTGCTGTATGACCTGGGCAGCTATCCGGGCCTGGTGCTTCAACCTCCCGGCGAGATGCCCAGCAACACCCCAAGTGCAGCTTCGCATGGCCCGCACGTGGTGGGGGAGGTTTACAGCATCACCCCTGAACTGGAGCGGCAGCTCGATGCGATTGAAGAGGTCTGGCCGCAGCAGACCGGTGAGTACATCCGCCGTGAGGTGCCTGTGATGATGACGCGTGAAGCGACTGCAGCGGCGGACGCATTCCCGCAGGTGCTGGTCTGCCTGCTCTACGAAATCGCGGCCGGCCACACGGTGGGCAAGCCCCGTGTCGCCAGCGGTGACTGGGTTCGCCGCAGCGAACCCGGCCTCTAGGCATTGGGGTCGTCGCAGTGGAGGGCTCGCTCCAGGGCGTGTCCACGCGCCCTGAAATCCCAAATTCCACCATACGATATTTTGTTTTCTTGATGTGAAAAATAGAATTGCTGCGCTGCAAAAATATTTCTCAATGCAAGAAAAAGAATTCCACAATAAGAAAAATAATCAGAAGAGTGTTGATTTTATTAGATTAAATAAAAGTCTTATATAAGACATAAGAGCTTTTCAAGGTCTTGTAGAAGACTTAAAGTGGGTTCATCGATTCGCCACTTTTGTTTTACCAACCTACGGAGCCCACCATGCCGCAAACCCTGACTGAGCAACTGAGCCGCGACCAGCAAATTTCCGCTCTGGAAAAAGACTGGGCCACCAACCCCCGCTGGAAAGGCATCAAGCGCGGCTACACCGCTGCCGATGTGGTTCGCCTGCGCGGCTCCTTCCCGATCGAGCACACGCTGGCCCGCCGCGGCGCCGAAAAACTGTGGAACCTCGTCAACACCGAGCCCTACGTCAACTGCCTCGGCGCACTCACCGGTGGCCAGGCCATGCAGCAGGTCAAGGCTGGCGTCAAAGCCATTTACCTGTCGGGCTGGCAGGTGGCAGCTGACAACAACAGCTACGCCTCCATGTACCCCGACCAGTCGCTGTATCCGGTGGACTCCGTGCCAACAGTTGTCGAGCGAATCAACAACACCTTCCGCCGTGCGGATGAAATCCAGCACTCCAAAGGCATTGATGCCGGCGACAAGGGCTACATCGACAACTTCGCGCCCATCGTGGCTGACGCTGAAGCCGGTTTTGGCGGTGTGCTGAACGCGTTCGAGTTGATGAAGGCCATGATCAAGGCGGGCGCTGCCGGCGTTCACTTTGAAGACCAGCTGGCATCCGTCAAGAAATGCGGCCACATGGGCGGCAAAGTGCTGGTGCCCACGGCCGAAGCGGTGCAGAAGCTGATCGCAGCCCGCATGGCCGCCGACGTGTCTGGTGTGCCCACGCTGGTGATTGCACGCACCGACGCGGAAGCCGCCGACCTGTTGACCAGCGACTATGACGAGAACGACAAACCCTTCATCACTGGCGAGCGCACGGCAGAAGGCTTTTACAAGACCCGCAAAGGTATCGACCAGGCCATCAGCCGCGCGGTTGCCTACGCCCACTACGCCGATCTGGTGTGGTGCGAAACCGGTACGCCTGATCTGGAATTTGCCCGCAAGTTTGCCGAAGCCGTGCACAAGGTGCATCCCGGCAAGATGCTCGCCTACAACTGCTCGCCGTCCTTCAACTGGAAGAAGAACCTGGACGACGCGACGATTGCCAAGTTCCAGAAAGAACTGGGCGCCATGGGCTACAAGTACCAGTTCATCACGCTGGCCGGCATCCATTCGATGTGGTTCAACATGTTCGATCTGGCCCAGGACTACGTGGCCCGCGGCATGACGGCGTATATCGAGAAAGTGCAGGAACCGGAATTCGCAGCGCGCGACCGTGGCTACACCTTTGTGTCGCACCAGCAGGAAGTGGGCACCGGTTACTTCGATGAAGTGACCACGACCATTCAGGGCGGCAAATCGAGCGTGACGGCGCTGACCGGCTCGACCGAAGAAGAACAGTTCCACTGAACGTCTGATCTCTGACAGGAGAACCCAAGGTTGCCGCGCCTACCCGGCGTGGCCTTGAGCCCGGATGCATGCCCCAAGGCCTGCCCCGGGCTTTTTTGTTTTCCGAAGCTTGTTCAGGTGGTCGCCTTGCGGGCTTTGCAGCATGCGCTGTGCCGTGGCGTAAAATGGAGCCATGCAGGCCACTATTTCAGAAACAGAAAGGATTGTTCGGGTTATGACACCGCGAACTACGTCCTCGTCCGTGATCTGGAGTCATCCAGGGCGCCTGTCCGCATGCCCCGGTGACCATTGGCTACCAACCCATAGCTGAAACCGACACACCCCATCAAAGCGCGGCAGGTTCCGCGCTTTTTTGTTGCTCTCTTTTGATTGTTTGCTTTTCAAACTGACCGCCATGATTCAAATCACGCTCCCAGACGCTTCCCAACGTGAATACCCCGGACCGCTGACGGTTGCCGAGGTGGCTGCCTCCATCGGTGCGGGCCTTGCCAAGGCCGCGCTGGGCGGCAAGGTGGACGGCAAGGTGGTCGACACCAGCTACCTGATCAGCCAGAACAGCGCGGTGTCCATCATCACGGCCAAGGATGCAGACGGCCTGGAGCTGATTCGCCACTCCACCGCCCACCTGCTGGCTTATGCGGTGAAAGAGCTCTTCCCCGAGGCGCAGGTCACCATTGGCCCAGTGATCGACAACGGCTTTTATTACGACTTTTCCTACAAGCGCCCGTTCACACCCGAGGACCTGGCGGCGATTGAAAAGCGCATGGCGGAACTCGCTGCCAAGGACGAACCCGTCACCCGCCGCGTACTGCCGCGCGACGAGGCCGTGGCGTACTTCAAGGGTATCGGCGAACACTACAAGGCCGAGATCATTGCCAGTATCCCGGCCAATGAAGATGTGTCGCTGTACCGCGAAGGCAACTTTGAAGACCTGTGCCGCGGCCCGCACGTGCCCAGCACCGGCAAGCTGAAGTTCTTCAAGCTGATGAAGGTGGCAGGTGCCTACTGGCGCGGCGACCACCGCAACGAAATGCTGCAGCGCGTGTACGGCACGGCCTGGGCCACCAAGGATGATTTGCAGCAGTACCTGACGATGCTGGAAGAGGCCGAGAAACGCGACCACCGCAAGCTGGGCAAGGAGCTCGATCTGTTTCACATCGACGACCACGCGCCCGGGCTCGTGTTCTGGCACCCCAAGGGCTGGACGGTGTGGCAGGGCGTCGAGCAGTACATGCGCAAGGTCTACCAGGACAACGGCTACCAGGAGGTCAAAGGACCGCAGGTGATCGACAAGACCCTGTGGGAGAAAACCGGCCACTGGGACAAGTACCGCGACAACATGTTCACCACTGAAAGCGAGAAACGCGAGTACGCGCTCAAGCCGATGAACTGCCCCGGTCACATCCTGATCTTCAAGCAGGGCATCAAGAGCTATCGCGACCTGCCGCTGCGTTACGGCGAGTTCGGCCAGTGCCACCGTAATGAGCCCTCGGGTGGCCTGCACGGCATCATGCGGGTGCGCGGCTTCACGCAGGATGACGGTCACATCTTCTGCACCGAAGACCAGATCCTCAAGGAGTGCGTGGACTACACCACGCTGCTGCAGAAGGTCTATACCGACTTTGGCTTCAAAAACATCATCTACAAGGTGGCGACACGGCCTGAGGCGCGCATCGGCTCCGACGAAAGCTGGGACAAGGCCGAACACGCGCTGATGGAAAGCCTGCGCGCGTCGGGCTGCGAGTTTGAAATTGCGCCCGGCGATGGCGCCTTCTACGGTCCAAAGATCGAATACACCCTGAAGGACGCCATCGGCCGGCAGTGGCAGTGCGGCACCATGCAGGTGGACTTTTCGATGCCGGAGCGGCTGGATGCTGAATATGTGGGTGAGGACGGCGCCCGCCACCGCCCGGTCATGCTGCACCGGGCCATCGTGGGCAGTCTGGAGCGTTTCATCGGCATTTTGATCGAGGAGCACGCCGGCGCGCTGCCGACTTGGCTGGCCCCGGAGCAGGTTTCGGTGCTCAATATCACCGATTCCCAGGCCGATTACGCCCGGGAAGTGGCCAAAACGCTGCAAAATCAAGGGCTTAGGGTCAACCTCGACCTGCGCAACGAGAAAATAACGTATAAAATACGGGAGCATTCCATGAAGAAGCTGCCTTACATCCTCGTCGTTGGTGACAAGGAGAAGGCTGCAGGCGCAGTGGCAGTGCGCGCCCGGGGTAACAAAGACCTTGGAGTGATGCCCCTCGAAGCGTTTGCTCAGCAGATCGCTTCCGACATCACGCAAAAAGCCTGATTCTTCACAGCCTTGTTGATGATTTTGGCCCCTCGTTCCCGTGGAACGGGCGCAAGCCGCTATAGCTTTTATAGCAAGAGTTAAAGGATTACAGCCATCGCTACTGAATTTCGTGACCGCCGCCAGCGCGAAGAACGCAAGCACCGCTTGAACCGTGAAATCATGGCCCCCGAAGTGCGTCTGACCGGGCCGGACAACGAGCCATTGGGCATCGTGAGCATCATGGAGGCGCTGCGTCTGGCCGGTGAGGCGGATGTGGACCTGGTAGAGATTTCTCCCACGGCGGTGCCGCCGGTCTGCCGGTTGATGGACTATGGCAAGTTCAAGTACGCCGAGCAGAAGAAGGCGGCCGAAGCCAAGTCCAAGCAGAAAGTGATCGAGATCAAGGAAATCAAATTCCGTCCCGGTACTGACGATGGCGATTACAACATCAAGATGCGCAACATCAAGCGCTTTCTTGACGATGGCGACAAGTGCAAGATCACGCTCCGCTTCCGCGGTCGCGAGATCACGCACCAGGAACTGGGTTTGGCGCTGCTGGCCCGGATCCGCGACGAGTTGGCAGATTTGATTCTGGTGGAGCAATTCCCCAAGCTTGAAGGCAGGCAGATGGTCATGATGATCGCTCCGGGCCGCAAGAAGCCGGGTGCCAAGCCAGCTGCAGAAGCAGCACCAGCCACGTCGGCTGCAGCCTGAGAGGGTTGACGAAAAGAACACGGGGCGCCTCGCGGCGTTCCGGTGAAACCGGGCTTCGGTCTGGTTTCCAAAAGCAGGGGAGTTAAATCCCTTGCGACCAGTGAAGGGCTGAAAAGCTTTTCGCTACACAAGTGGCTCGGGGCCATCAAGTCTGCGTCAGGTTCGCAGCGCCTCACGAGCACAAATGAAAAAGGAGCATTCACATGCCCAAAATGAAGACCAAGAGCGGCGCCAAAAAGCGTTTCCGCGTTCGTCCTGGTGGCACCGTCAAGCGCGGTCAAGCCTTCAAACGTCACATCCTGACCAAGAAGACCACTAAAAACAAACGCCATCTGCGTGGCGCAGTCACTGTGCATGCGACCAACATGGGTCACATGTCCCAGATGCTGCCCGGCCAGGGCATTTAACCCAACGACGAACAAGGAGTACACACATGCCTCGCGTCAAACGTGGTGTAACGGCTCGCGCCCGCCACAAAAAAGTTCTCGCCCTTGCCAAAGGTTTCCGCGGTCGCCGCGGCAATGTCTTCCGCATCGCCAAAGAAGCGGTGATGAAGGCCGGACAATATGCCTACCGTGACCGCCGTACCAAAAAGCGCGTGTTCCGCCAGCTGTGGATCGCCCGTATCAATGCGGCCAGCCGTTCATTCGGCATGACCTACAGCCAGTTTGCCAACGGCCTGAAGAAAGCCGGCATCGAGATCGACCGCAAGGTGCTGTCCGACATGGCCATCAATGACAGCGCTGCCTTCGGCGCCATCGTTGAGCAGGTGAAAGCCAAGCTGGCTGCCTGATTTTCAGGATCTGCCGTTATTGAGTTAGCGGCAACCAGGATCCGGAAATAAAGGGCTGGAGCTTGAAAAGGCTCTGGCCCTTTTTCATGGGCCTTGCGACTTCGCCGCTGGTGGACTGCTGCGATTCGCCGTGTTTTGCTGTTTCCCGTATCCGTACAAGAGAATTTATGAACGCACCCGACACTCTGGATGAACTGGTTGCTGCCGCGCAGGCCAGTTTCGCGCAGGCCCTCACGCCCGCAGACCTTGAAAACGCCAAGGCCCAGTTTCTGGGGAAGTCGGGCAAAGTAACCGAGCTGATGAAGGGCATGGCTGCCTTGAGTGTCGAGGAAAAGAAATCCCGTGGTGCTGCGATCAACCTCGCCAAGCAGGCGATTGAAGCCGCGCTGAACGACCGTCGCCAGGCGCTGGCCAACGCCGAACTGGAGCGCCAGCTCAAGGCCGAGGCGCTCGACGTGAGCCTGCCGGGCCGCCAGCGCACGCCGGGTGGTCTGCACCCGGTTTCGCTCACGCTGGAACGCATCGAGGCGATTTTTAGCTCCATGGGTTTTGAAGTGGCCCAGGGCCCGGAGATTGAAACCGACTGGTTCAACTTCACGGCACTCAACACGCCAGAAGACCATCCCGCCCGCTCCATGCACGACACCTTTTATGTCGAAGGTGGCACCGAGGCGGCGCCCAACCTGCTGCGCACCCACACCAGCCCGATGCAGATTCGCCATGCGGTGCAGCACGTTAAAAAGCATCGCGCGCTGATAGACGCCGGTGATAAGGGTGAAGGAGCCTTTACAGGCTCGATGCCCGAGATCCGCGTCATCGCGCCGGGCCGCACCTACCGCGTGGACAGCGACGCCACGCATTCGCCCATGTTCCACCAGTGCGAAGGCCTGTGGATCGGCGAGAACGTCAGCTTCAAGGACCTGAAGTTCGTCTTTACCGATTTCTGCCGCACGTTTTTCGAAACCGATGACCTGGTGCTGCGCTTTCGCCCCAGCTTCTTCCCGTTCACTGAACCCAGCGCGGAAATCGATATCCAGTTTCAGGCAGGGCCCCTGGCGGGTCGCTGGCTTGAAGTGGCTGGCTCTGGACAGGTGCACCCGAATGTGGTGCGCAACATGGGTCTCGACCCTGAGAAATACATCGGTTTTGCTTTCGGCATGGGGCCAGACCGCCTGACCATGTTGCGCTATGGCGTGAATGACTTGCGCCTCTTTTTTGATGGCGACATTCGTTTCCTGCAGCAATTCCAGTCCTAAGAACGCCAAGAACAACAAGAAGCACAAGGTAAGACCATGCAATTTCCAGAGTCCTGGCTGCGCGAATTCTGCAACCCGCCCATCACCACACAGCAACTGGCCGACACGCTGACCATGGCCGGGCTGGAGGTTGAAGAGCTCAAGCCCGTCGCGCCGCCTTTCACGCACATTGTGGTGGGTGAGATCAAGGAGGCTGTCCAGCACCCGAATGCCGACCGCCTGCGTGTCTGCCAGGTCGACGTGGGGCAGGGCAGCCTGCTCAACATCGTCTGCGGCGCGCCCAATGCCCGCGTGGGCATCAAGGTGCCGTGTGCGCTGGTGGGTGCTGAGCTGCCACCCGGTGAAGATGGCAAGCCTTTCCTCATCAAGGTCGGCAAGCTGCGCGGTGTGGAAAGCCAGGGCATGCTGTGCTCGGCCCGTGAGCTCAAGCTCTCGGAAGACCACGGTGGCCTGCTGGAGCTGGCGGCCGACGCACCACTCGGCCAGGACATCCGCGCCCATCTGCAACTGGACGACACCTTGTTCACCCTCAAGCTCACGCCCAATCTGGCGCACTGCCTGAGTGTGTACGGTGTGGCGCGCGAGGTGTCTGCACTGACCGGTACCCCGCTGAAAAAGCTGGAATTCCCGGCGGTGGCGGTCGCCGACAGCACCCGCCTGCCGGTGAAGATCAGCGCTCCGGATCTGTGCGGCCGTTTTTCGGGGCGCGTGGTGCGCAACGTCAACACGAAGGCTGCTACGCCGGCCTGGATGGTGGACCGTCTGGCGCGCTGCGGTCAGCGCAGCGTGACGGCACTGGTCGATATCTCGAACTATGTGATGTTCGAACTCGGCCGCCCATCGCACATCTTTGACCTCGACAAGATTCACGGCGCACTCGATGTGCGCTGGGGCCGCCCCGGTGAGAGCCTGAAGCTGCTCAACGGCAACACCATCACCGTTGATGAAAAGGTGGGCGTGATTGCCGACGACCGGCAGGTGGAGTCGCTCGCCGGCATCATGGGCGGCGATGCCACGGCCGTGTCTGACGACACCCGCAACGTGTATGTGGAGGCCGCGTTCTGGTGGCCCAAGTCTGTGGCTGGCCGTTCGCGCCGCTACAACTTCTCAACCGATGCCGGACACCGCTTCGAGCGCGGTGTGGATCCGAGCGAGACGGTTGCCCACATCGAGCGCATCACGCAATTGATCATCGACATTTGCGGCATCCCAGAGACGGTGTGTGGCCCGATGGACGACCATCAGGTCAACCTGCCGAAGGCCACACCGGTGACCTTGCGCGTTGCCCGTGCAGCCAAGGTGATCGGCATGCCGTTGACCCAGGCGCAATGCGTGGACGCCTTGCAGCGACTGGGCCTTCCGCTCACGCAGGGTGAGGGCACAGTGACGGTCACGCCACCGAGCTTTCGCTTTGACCTCCAGATCGAGGAAGACCTGATCGAGGAAGTGGTGCGCATGGTGGGCTACAACCACCTGCCGGAGGTGCCGCCACTGGCGCCGATCACCGCCAAGCTGCGGCCGGAAGCCGAGCGCAGCCCGTTTGCAGTGCGCCGCGCGCTGTCGTCACTGGGCTACCAGGAAACCATCAACTTCAGCTTTGTGGAAGAGCGCTGGGAGCATGAGCTGGCCGGTAACCCCAACCCCATCAAGCTGCTCAATCCGATCGCCAGCCAGATGAGCGTGATGCGTTCCTCGCTGGTCGGTTCGCTGCTGCAGGTGCTCAAGTTCAACCTCGACCGCAAAGCTGCGCGTGTGAACGTGTTTGAGATTGGCCGGGTCTTTCTGCGCGATACGCAGAGCCAGAACACCGACACCACCGTGGCGGGTTTTGACCAGCCCATGCGCGTGGCCGGTCTGGCCTACGGGCCGCGGGCTGCGCTCAGCTGGGGCCAGTCTGACAAGGCCGTTGACTTCTTTGACATCAAGGGCGATGTTGAGGCGCTGCTCTCGCCACTGCAAGCTGAGTTCACGGCTGCATCCCATCCGGCCATGCACCCGGGGCGCTGCGCGCAGGTGAGCGTGGGCGGGCGTGCCATCGGGTACGTGGGCGAGCTGCATCCGCAATGGCGCCAGGGCTACGAGCTGGCGCAGGCACCGGTGCTGTTTGAGCTGGCCCTCGATGCCGTGCTGCAGCGCCCGGTGCCAGCGTTCCAGCCCGTGAGCAAGCTGCAGGCGGTGGAGCGCGACATCGCGGTGATCGTGCAGGAGCGTGTGACGCACGCGGCGCTGATGGAGGCCATCCATGCCGCGCCGACGCAAGGCCGGCTCAAGGATGCGGTGCTGTTTGACATCTACAGGCCGCAGCAGGGTAGCACCAGCATGCAGGTCGGCGAGAAAAGCCTGGCGGTGCGCTTGGTGCTTTCGGACGAGCTCGCTACACTCACCGACGAGGAGATCGAGTCGGCTGTGCAGGCTGTGCTGGCCAGCCTTGAGGCACGTGTCGGTGCCCGTTTGCGTGCTTGAAGCTCAGGGCCAGCGACCACCACGCCATCGACAAGAAGAACAACAACCATCCGGAGCATTGCCCCATGGATTTTTCCGTAGAGAGTCTGGAAACCCCGGCGTTGACCAAAGCGCACCTGGCCGAGCTGCTGTTTGAGCAGATTGGCCTGAACAAGCGCGAGTCCAAGGACATGATCGACGCGTTTTTCGACCTGATTTCGGACAGTCTGGTGGACGGAAACGATGTGAAAATTTCCGGGTTTGGTAATTTCCAGATCCGGACCAAGGCACCCAGGCCTGGCCGCAATCCTCGTACCGGCGAAGCCATTCCGATCCAGGCGCGCCGCGTGGTTACCTTCCACGCCAGTCACAAACTCAAGGACCAGATTCAGGGGGACGGCCCCCCGCCCGAATCTGCGGCATAGCCGGTTGGGGTCTGTCTGCTGGGTCACTTTGACCGTCGGCAGACATCCCGAAACGTGTAACGGGACGTCACGAGTGTGACGGAACAACACATTTCAAAAAACTGTGGCAAGTCTTTGCGCTAAGTTTCGACTTAGAGTAGATTTGGAGGTTTCCTCCTTAGCGCATTGATTTAATTGGAGAAAACTCTCCCCCCCATTCCCGCGAAGCGGTACTTCACCATCGGTGAGGTCAGCGACCTGTGCGGCGTCAAACCTCATGTGCTCCGATATTGGGAGCAGGAGTTCACGCAGCTGCGCCCGATGAAAAGACGGGGCAACCGGCGCTACTACCAGCACCACGAGGTACTGATGATCCGCCGCATCCGTGACTTGCTCTACGACCAGGGGTTCACGATCAGCGGTGCCCGCAACAAGCTCCAGGAAATCGTCCAGACCGAGCGCGACAAGCGCCGTAATGGTGAAGTCCGGCTGGACGGCATGGATGTGCTCGAGGTCAGCGACTCGATGCTGGAAGACTTTGGCGATTCATCCGACTTTGAAGACAGCGAGCCCGACATGACGGACGAGGCCGACGGCGGCGCCGCGCAGCAGCGCCTGCAACTGGTGCGCCGCGAGCTCTCCGAAATTCGTGATCTTCTGAGCGGTACTTACTGAGACTGCCCGGCCAACAGGTTATGCCCGCGCTATAATTTGAGGCTTCGGTGTGTGGCGCAGCCTGGTAGCGCACTTGCATGGGGTGCAAGGGGTCGAAGGTTCGAATCCTTTCACACCGACCAAAACAACATCTAAGGGCCTCCAAGTAGCGATACTTGGGGGCCTTTTTCATGTCGATTCGCCCCTCGGGGATTTCGTGAGTGATTCGTGGAGGATCCTCGTGGTCTGAGGTCCGTTCCGTCTTCGTGCCGTCTGGCTCAGCGCGCCGGTTGTGAGCACTTCCGGTCCCATGCTCAGGCGGTTGGAATATGTGCCCGACGGCTTATCGTTATCAGCCACAGTTGCAAAAACCAGAAAGATTGCGCAGAATTTTCTCAACCTCCGGAGGTTGTGGCGCATGCAGGTTTTTGACAGGGTCGTGGATCAGATTCATTCTGTTGGTCTGCCGGTCGTGGCAGTTTCTCTTACGGCGGTTCCCCGCGCCAACACCCCGGTTCTGCTGATGGTGCATTGGCATGGATTTGCCCGACGCCACCTCACACGGTCCAGCGAGTCCGGCGAAGACGCGGAAACCACGGTGGGCGTGCCTGGTTCCGCCTTGCAATTGAGCGACGCTTGGCTGGCCATTGAGCATCTGGATGACGCCATGCTGCAGGCGGCCTGGCAGTTCGGCGCCTGGGAGTTGGTGCGCGAGGAGCGGCGCGGGTGCAACACCGCTGGCGCTTCTGCGCAAGAGGCGATGGAGTGCCGGCAGGCCTTCGCTGAAAACCCCTTTGAAGGCCCGGCCGAAGAGTTCATGCTGGTCGAGGCGCCAGACCGCGAGGATCTGATGCACTTTGCGGCCAGGGTCGGATACGTCAGGTGGCAGTTCCGGCCGGTGAAAAACGGCTTGTGGCCACAGACCGACGCTGATGACACCTTGTTGCCCGACGGGGGGCGAACCCTGCCTTGTCCTGTGCGGGCGCGTCCAGCGGTCGGGCCGCAGAAGTGCCCGACCCGTTATCACCTGGGGCACAGCAGCCGCATCGTACTGGGCTGACCGCGACAACAGCAGTCGGCATTTTTGGGAAATCGGGGTCTTGAAAAGCCTTGGCCTGACCCCATCATCCCCAGCGCCGATTCGTTGAGTCGGCGCGGCGACCACCCATTCGCCGCACTTACCCTTAATCTGATTTTGAAAAGGAGATTCCTTGATGGAAATTCGTCCCCTTTACGACCGGATTATCGTTAAGCGGATTGATCAACAAAGACAGACCGCATCCGGCATCGTGATCCCCGACACCGTCACAGAAAAGCCTGAGCAGGGCGACGTGGTTGCCGTGGGCAGTGGTCGTCTGCTGCAGGACGGCAGTGTGCGCCCCTTGCAGGTCAAGAAAGGCGAGCGTGTGTTGTTTGGCAAATACGCTGGCCAGACCGTCAAGGTTGACGAGCAGGAACTGCTGGTCCTCAAGGAAGAGGACGTGCTGGGCATCATCGAAGGTGCTCCTGCAGCAACCCTGAAGAAAGTCGCCTGACACCACCACCAAGATTTAGGAGATTGAACATGGCAGCAAAGGAAGTCAAGTTTCACGACGGTGCACGCAACCGGATTCTCAAAGGCGTGAACACCCTCGCAGACGCGGTGAAGGTCACTCTGGGCCCCAAGGGACGGAATGTGGTGATCGAAAAGAGTTTTGGCTCGCCCGTCATCACCAAGGACGGCGTGACCGTCGCCAAGGAAATTGAACTCAAGGACAAGTTCGAGAACATGGGCGCCCAGATGGTCAAGCAGGTCGCGTCAAAAACGGCAGACGTGGCCGGCGACGGCACCACCACCGCCACGGTGCTCGCGCAAGCCATCGTCAAGGAAGGAATGAAGTATGTGACTGCCGGCATGAATCCGATGGACCTCAAGCGCGGTATCGACAAGGCCACCGAGGCGGTCGTGACCGAGCTCAAGGCGCTGTCCAAACCCTGCAGCACCAACAAGGAAATCGCCCAGGTGGCAGCCTTGTCGGCCAACTCCGATACGGCCATTGGCGACATCATTGCCAGGGCGATGGAGAAGGTGGGCAAGGAAGGTGTGATCACCGTCGAGGACGGCAAGTCCCTCGACAACGAACTGGATGTCGTGGAGGGCATGCAGTTCGACCGTGGCTACATCAGCCCCTACTTTGTCAACAACCCCGAGAAGCAGGTCTGCGTGCTGGACGACCCGCTGGTGCTGTTGCACGACAAGAAGATCTCCAACATCCGTGAACTGCTCCCCGTGCTGGAAGATGTTGCCAAGGCGGGCAAGCCGCTGCTGATCATTGCGGAAGATCTGGAAGGCGAGGCGCTCGCAACTTTGGTAGTGAACAGCATGCGTGGCGTGCTCAAGGTGGCTGCGGTCAAGGCCCCGGGCTTCGGCGACCGTCGCAAGGCCATGCTGGAAGACATCGCCATTCTCACTGGCGGCACTGTCATCGCCGAAGAAACCGGCAAGCAGCTTGAGAAAGCCACCGTTGCAGATCTCGGCCGCGCCAAGCGGGTGGAAATCCACAAGGACACCACGACCATCATCGACGGCGCTGGAGAAGAGACCCGAATCAAGTCGCGTGTCGCAACGCTGCAAGCCGAGAAGGAGAACAGCACCTCTGACTACGACAAGGAAAAGCTGCAGGAGCGCATTGCCAAGCTGGCCGGTGGTGTGGCCGTCATCAAGATCGGTGCAGCCACCGAAGTCGAGATGAAGGAGAAGAAAGACCGCGTCGACGACGCCCTGCACGCCACCCGCGCTGCGGTGGAAGAGGGCATTGTTCCTGGCGGCGGCGTGGCCCTGCTGCGCGCACGTGCTGCGGTGAAGGACCTCAAGGGCGCCAACCATGACCAGGACGCTGGCATCAAGATCGTGCTGCGTGCCATCGAGGAGCCGCTGCGCGCCATTGCCATCAATGCCGGCGATGAGGCCTCGGTGGTGATCGACAAAGTGCTCAACGGCAAGGGCGCGTGGGGCTACAACGCTGGCACGTCCCAGTACGGCGATTTGATCGAGATGGGCGTGATCGACCCCACCAAGGTCACCCGTACGGCGCTGCAGAACGCGGCATCTGTTGCTGGTCTGATCCTGACGACCGATGCGTCGGTGGCAGAGGCGCCGAAAGAGGAGAAATCCGCGGCTCCGGCGACGGCCGATATGGACTACTGAGTACAGCGCGACGGCTCCCCGGGGAGTGCTTTCCCCGGGGAGTTTGGTCGGTTCAGGTATGACCACCATGCGAGACCATCATTCCTCTGCGCCAGCCAATGACCGGCGTCAGTGTGCTGGGCGACCCGAAAGTGCGACTGAACTGCACCTGCCGATGGCCACGGCTGCCATGGAGCGGCTGACCGCCTGGTTTGCGGGAGAGATCGCACTGACCCGCACCGAAGCGCATCGGCTGTTGGAATGCGCGGTCGAGGCGGGCCATGTCACGCAGTACCGGGCCGAGTTCGTGGCGGCCATCAAAGCCCTGGCGGCTGGCCCGGGCAGCTGGCATGACATGGGTTACCGCCTGCTGCCAGACGATTGACGGCCGTGTCCCGCGGCGCGGGCTTCCCTCGGAGGAAGCTCGGCCTGATCAGGAAGCGTCAGAAGCTGCACCACGCATTCGTTGGCGCACAGGTGTCACCTCCAAGAAGAAATTCCTGGAGGTTTTTTCATGTCTTAACGTTCCGCACAGCTGTACCGGCCTGCACTACGTTGGCGCACCCGGGATGGGTTCCGGGCTGTGCCTCGAGTCGCCTTCAGGGCGCCAGCCATCGCTCTGCCAACCGGACCCAAAGGGTCGCACCCAGCGGAATCAGGTCGTCGTTGAAGTCGTAGCTGGGGTTGTGCAGCATGCAGGGGCCGCCACCATGGCCGATGTCACGGTGGGTGCCGTCGCCGTTGGCGATGAACACATATGCGCCGGGCTTGGCCTGCAGCATGTATGAAAAGTCTTCGGCACCCATGGTCGGTTCCTGCGGCAGCACGTTGTCTGCGCCCACGATCTCCGTCATCACTTCGCGGATGAACGCAGTTTCTTTGGTGTGGTTGATTGTGGGCGGGTAGTTGCGGACGAACTCGAAGTCGCATTCCGCATCGTGTGCCGCACACAGGTGCTCGGCCACCTGCTTCATGCGCCGCTCGATCATGTCGAGCACTTCGATAGTGAAGGTACGCACGGTGCCCTGCAGCTCGCAGCTGTCGGGAATCACGTTGGTGGCTTCGCCGGCATGAATCATCGTCACCGAAATCACACCCGCATCCACCGGCTTCTTGTTGCGGCTGATGATGGTCTGGAACGCCTGCACCATCTGGCAGGCCACGGGCACCGGGTCGATGCCGTTGTGGGGCAGGGCGGCATGGCCACCCTTGCCGCGCACCGTGATGCGGAACTCGTTGCTGGAGGCCATCACCGGGCCGCTGCTGGCGGCGAACTTGCCGACCTGCATACCGGGCCAGTTGTGCATGCCAAACACGGCGTCCATCGGGAACTGGTCAAACAGACCGTCCTTGATCATTTCGCGGGCGCCGCCACCGCCTTCTTCGGCGGGCTGAAAGATCAGGTACACCGTGCCGTCAAAATTCCTGTGCTTGGCAAAGTGCTGGGCGGCAGCCAGCAGCATGGCGGTGTGGCCATCGTGGCCGCAGGCGTGCATCTTGCCAGCGTGCTGGCTGGCGTGGGCGAAGGTGTTGAACTCCTGCATCGGCAGGGCGTCCATGTCGGCGCGCAGGCCGATGGCGCGGCTGGAGGTGCCGTTTTTCACGATGCCGACCACGCCCGTGGTGCCCAGCCCCCGATGAATTGGAATGCCCCACTCGGTGAGCTTTTGTGCCACCACATCGGCGGTACGAACTTCCTCAAAACACAGCTCGGGATGGGCGTGGATGTCGCGCCGGATGGCGGCGATGCTGGCGGCCTGGGTCACGATCGAGTCAATGATTTTCATGAGAATCTCCGAAAGCGTTGGTGGGGCGTCGGCGGGGCACTGGCGAAATCGCTCAGGTGATGTCGAGCGTGTGGAATCCGAACTCACCCCGGCGCCGGTCAGCGAAGTAGCGCTCCAGCGTTTCCTTGACTGTCCTGAAGGCGATCTCGTCCCACGGGATCTCGGCCTCGGTGAACAGGCGGGCTTCAATGGTTTCGTGCCCGGGGTCGAACTCTGTGCTGAGCAGGCGCGCCCGGTAAAACAGATGAACCTGACCCACACGCACCACGTTCATCACGGTGAAGAGCTCCAGCATTTCAAACCGCGCGCCGGCCTCTTCGTCGGTTTCGCGGGCTGCGCCTTCGGCGGTGGTCTCGCCCAGTTCCATGAAGCCGGCCGGAAGCGTCCATTTGCCCCAGCGCGGTTCAATGTTGCGCTTGCACAGCAGCACCTGGGCGCCATCGTCGCCCCAGGTTGGCACGGTACCGACCACGTTGAGCGGGTTCTCGTAGTGCACCGTGTGGCACACCGTGCAGACGGCGCGGGGTTTGGTGTCGCCGTCGTCGGGCAGCCGGTAGATCACGGCCTTGCCGCATTCATGGCAGTGTTTGAGGGGCAGGCGTTGCATCAAATCAGTGTAGCGCCGGGGTACGGCTGAGCGTTTCGGTGGGGCTATCGGCGTGGCGTGGTCTGGAGGGTCTGAAATGAAGAAGCCGGGCTGAACCCGGCTACTTCATGGTGTGTGCTGGCGCGAAGGGCGCGCCACGCCGGGTCGTCAGGCCTTGGTGGTTTTGGTGTGCTTTTCGATCAGGCTGCGGGCCGTGTCGAGCAGTTTCTTGCCGTCAAAGCCCTTCTTGTTCATGTCTTCCACCCACTCGACCTCCACGGCGCGCGACTTGCGGCGGAAGTCCTGCGCTTCGGCGGCGCTCACGGTGTAGATGGTGTTGCCCCGGTCGCTGGCACTCTTGCGGCCTGGGACGTCGTTGCCTTGCTGCACTTTGCCCAGCAAGGCGGATGTGACCATGCCCGAATTGTTGTCGATGACCTTCTTCAGGTCAGGCGGCAAGGCGTTGTATTTGGCTTTGTTCATGGTCATCACGAAGGTGGTCGTGTACAGGCTGCCACCGGCCGGGTCGAACTCGGCGTGGAACTTGGTGAGTTCGTTCACTTTCACCGCAGGCACCACCTCCCACGGGATGACGCAGCCATTGATGGTGCCCTTGCTGAGTGCGTCGGGAATCTGCGGCAGCGGCATGCCCACCGGCGTGGCGCCCAGATTGCCCATCAGCTTGGTGACTTGCCGCGTCGGGGCGCGGACCTTCAGGCCGCGCAAATCGGCGATGGAGCGCACCGGCTTGTCGGCGGTGTGAATCACACCAGGGCCGTGCACGTGCAATGCAATCACCTGGGTGTCCTTGAACTCATCGACGGCCGCCGTTTGCACGTACTCCCAAAACGCTTTGGAGGTGGCTTCGGCGTTGCTCATCATGAAGGGCAGTTCGAACGCCTCGATGCGCGGGAAGCGGCCGGCGGTGTTGCCGGGCAGCGTCCACACCACATCGACCACGCCGTCCTTGGCCTGGTCGTAGAGCTGCACCGGCGTGCCACCGAGTTGCATGGCCGGGTAGGCCTCAAATTTGATGCGGCCGCCGGAGTCCTTCTCGACCTTGTCCATCCAGGGCTTGTGCATGCCCAGCCAGACATTGGACTGCGGAGACATGAAGGTGTGGAACTTCAGCGTCACCACCTGTTGGGCCATGCCGGTGAGGGCGGGTGTGCCAAGGGCGACGGCAGCGCCGGATTTGAGAAGGGTGCGACGTTGGATCATGGGGATCTCCAGTTAAGAGGGAACTACAGCAAATTTACGGCAGCGCAGGGCGCTTGCGTACCGGTGAATGCCCTAGCCGGGCATACCCTGCGCGCAGGCGTTTCAGGTGATGTACTTGACCAGCCACAGCGAAATGCCGGGGAAAAACAGCAAAAGAATGGTTCGCAGCGTGTCGCTGACCAGAAAAGGCATCACGCCGCGGTAGCTCTCGCTGATTGGTACGTCCTTGGCCATGCCGTTGACGACATACACATTCAGGCCCACCGGCGGCGCCAGCAAGCCGAACCCGACGGTCATCAGCACCATGATGCCGAACCAGATGGCGACGGACTCCTTGGGCATGCCGAAGTCGAGACCCATCACCATCGGAAAAAAGATCGGAATGGTCAGCAGCAGCATGGACAGCTCGTCCATCACCGCGCCCAGCACCACATAAAACAGCAGGATGGCGGTGACCACCATCAGCGGCGACAGTCCCCAGCCGCTCACCGTCGCGGCCAGCTGGTTGGGTACTTGCGTCAGCGCCAGCGCCGAGTTCATCAGGTCGGCGCCGATGAAGATCAGGAAGATCATTGCTGCGCTCTCAGCCGTGGCGTAGAAGCACTGGGCGAACTTGGCCCAGGTCAGCTCCCGCTTCACCAGCGCGGCGAGCAGCGTTGCGGCGGCGCCCACGGCCGCGCCTTCGGTCGGGGTGAAGTAGCCCAGGTAAATGCCGCCGAACACCAGCGCGAAGATCGCCGCAATGGGCGCCACACCCAGCACCAGCGCCGGGGTGACGGTTTCACGGTCGTCATCTATATCTGGTGCCTGTCCGGGCACGATACGCACATAGATGGCGATGGCCGTCACATAACCGAGCATGGCAATGATGCCGGGCACCATGGCTGCTGCGAACAGCTTGGCGATGTTCTGCTCGGTCAGTATGGCGTAGATCACCAGCGGTACCGACGGCGGAATCAGGATGCCCAGCGTACCGCCGGCGGCCAGCGTGCCCGTGGCCAGTCGGCCGGAGTAGCCGTGGCGCTTCATCTCGGGCAAAGCCACGCTGGTGATGGTGGCCGCCGTGGCAACCGAGGAGCCGCAAATGGCGCCAAAGGCCGTGCAGGCCAGCACCGAAGCCATGGCCAGTCCGCCCTTGAACCGGCCCATCAGGGCGGCGGCGAAGCGGAACAGCGCCTTGCTGATGCCGCCCTGCGTGGCGAAGTGGCCCATCAGGATGAACAGCGGAATCACCGACAGGTCGTAGCTGGCAAAGCGCGCGAAGGCCTGGGTGTTGAGAAAGCTGGCCAGCGGTGCCCAGCCGGTCTGGCTGACATAGCCGGTGGCGCCCGCCACAAACATCGCAATTGCAATGGGCACGCGCAGGGCCATCAGCACCAGCATGATGCCGAAGATCAGCAGGGCCAGGGTGATGGGGCTCATGGGTGCGCCTCGCTGTTTTCCGCAAAGCCAAAGCAGGCTTGCCACAGCGCAATCACCGCCGTCAGCACAAAGCCCGGCACCATGAAGGCATAGGTGATCCACTCCGGAAAGCCGAGGATCTGCGTCTCGGAGTGGGTGTTGAAGGAATTCAGGCCACCCAGCGCGGTGCGCCATGCAAGCAGCGCAAAGGTGGCGGCCAACAACAAGGCGCCCACGCGATCGAGTCCGGCGTTGGTGCGGGGTGCGGCACGGCTGGTGAAGAAGTCCACGATGATATTGCCGCGCCGCAGCTGGCAGAAGGGCATGAACAGCGCGATGGCGGCGCCTGCGGCAACGCCCGTTAGTTCAAAGTCACCGACGATGGTGGCGCCGGTGGTGTTGCGGCCGATCAGGCTGGCGCAGGTCATCAGCGTGATGACGGTCATCAGCAGACCTGCGAGGATGGCGCTGGCCTTGGCCAGCGGTTCGAGCAGTTTCAAGGGGGTCTCCGGTGCTTGGCGGTGCGACGGCGATCGCCGCCTCCTGTCAGTGCCCGGATTATCCGGGACTGGCCGGGCCCCGACGAGCCCGGTGAAAAGCGTGTGTCGATGCGACTCAGGGCAGTCTTTCCTCGCGGTGTATCCCCAGCGCCTGGTGCACTGGGCGGTCGGAAAAGCTGAACAGCACGCAGCCCGAGGATGAGCGCAGCTGCGCGGTGTGCCACGAGGGGATCACGAAATGGTCGCGCGGCCCGAAGTCAAAGGTCTGCACCGCTTCGCCCCGTGTGATAGTGACGCTGCCGGTGCCCTCCACGACGCTGAACACGGCGCCATCGGTCTGCCGGTAAGGCTTGCCTTCAAAGCCGGCGGGCAGGCGCTGCATGAAGGTGGCCATGGTGGGCATGGGGTAGCCGCCGGTGGCCGGGTTCACGTAGCGCAGTTTCACGCCATCCCACGCATCAATATCTTCATGCCTCTCCAGCTGGTGCAGCGCCTCGCGGGTGCGGTCGTAGGGATAGCTGAAGATCGGCGAGGTCTGGCCGAAAGGCGGGTTGCGCTGGGCATCAAAGCGGACGGGGAGCATGTTGGCCCCGTAGCGCTGAAAGCTCACACCCTCGGGTTTGGTCACCGGCTGTGATTTGGCGGTGCCGTTCTCGGCGAAGCCAGCGTCGAAGAACTGCAGCATCGGGATGTCGAGGCCATCGAGCCACACTACCGGGCCGTCGGGGTCCACCGTGCCGTCATGGCCATGGTCATGCCAGGTCCAGCTGGGGGTGATGATGAAGTCGCCCGGCTTCATCTGCGTGCGCTCGCCATCGACTGCGGTGTAGGCACCATGGCCATCGATCACAAAGCGCAGCGCGCTCTGGGTGTGGCGGTGGCTGGGCGCTACCTCACCGGGCAGGATCACCTGTAGCCCGGCATACAGCGACTGCGTGATGCGCGACTGGCCGCGCAAGGCCGGGTTCTCCAGAATCAGCACGCGGCGCACCGCCTCTTCGGCGGTGATGAGCTGGCCCGACTGCATCAGGTAAGGATGGATGTCAGCGTATTTCCACAGGGCGGGCTGGCAGGGCGTGTTGGGTGCCTGCGGCACCAGCGCATGCAGCACCTCCCACAGCGGCGTCATGTGCTGTGTCGAGATGGCGTCGTAAAACGCCTTTCGAGCGGCCGGTGGCGGGGGAGGGGTCATGTCCATGGTAGGCCTGTGTTGCGGTGTCAGAGGGCGCTTTAACGAAGGGTCATTCCAGCCGGATGCCACGCGACTGGATGATGCCGCCCAGCAGGGCCGCTTCGTCCTTCACGCGCGCTGCCAGTCCTTCGGGCGAGGTGCCGGCCGCCTGCCAGCCCTGGTTGAACAGCTTTTGCCGTGTCTCGGCGTCACGGATGATGCGGGGAACCAGGTCGGCCAGTCGCGCCTTGGCGGCGGGGGACAAACTGGCCGGGCCGATCAGGGCGGTCCACACTTCCAGGCTGACGTTCTTGACGCCTGCGTCAGTCAGCGGCGGCACCTCAGGCACCAGGCCTGACCGACCACCCGCCAGACCGATCGCCTGCAGCTTGCCCGAGCGCACATGCGGCATCGCCACGCCCGGCGCAATCAGCGCCATCTGGATTTGCCCGCCCAGCATGGCTGTGACCACCTGCGGCGTGCCGGGGAAGGGAATGTGTTGGGCAGCCAGACCCGGCACCCGGCTCTTGATGAGCTCCATGCCCAGGTGGGCGACCGAGCCGTTGCCCACCGAGGCGTAGTTCCACTGGCCGCCGGCTTGGCGGGCCGCTGTAAAAAAATCGGCACCACCGGGCAGATTGGCGGGTGCCACCATCACCAGCGGTGCGGTCGTCAGCAGCGAGAGGTAGGCGAAATCGCGCGCCGGGTCGTAAGGCAGTTTGGGGTAGAGCTGCTTGGCTGAAGTCAGGTTGCCGTTGATGACCACGCCCAGCGTGTGGTCGTCGCTGGCCTTGGCCACCAGATCGGCCGCAATGTTGCCGGAGGCGCCCGGCCGGTTTTCGACGACCACCGGCTGGCCCAGTGCTTTCGCCAGTGGCTCGGCGAGGGTGCGTGCCGCCATGTCGGGTGTGGTGCCGCCCGGGAAGCCGACGATGATCTTCACGGGCCGGGTGGGCCATGCAGATGGCGATGGGCTGGCGGCCGAGCCGCTCTGGGCCAATGCCACGGTCGGTGCGCCGATGGCGGCACATGCCGCCAGCAATCCCGCGCAGAGCGTGCGGCGAGAACGGAGGGGAGTCAGAGGTGATTGGAGCGCGCGAGGAGGAGTCATGGCGGGTCCTTACAAAGCCATTATTGGAACAGTTTTGAGGGCTCGATTCCGTCGTACATCCACTTCAGCCCGGCAAAGCCTGCGCTTTCGGTGCCGCTCTGGAACATCTGGTTGCGCAGTTCCCGCTGCACGCCGGCCGCATGGTAGATGTCACCGTAAAAGCGGGCGGTGAGCTGCACGCGCCCGGTTCGCAGATAGCGGGCCTGCTGGTACTTCTGGAAGGCCAGCGTCACGTTGTCGCGGGTAAAGCGTAGCGCCTCGCGCAGCACCACCGCGTCTTCAATCGCCTGGCCGGCGCCTTGGGCCAGGTACTGCAGCATCGGGTGCGCTGCATCGCCCAGCAACGTCACGCGGCGGTCGGTCCAGTTCTTCACTGGTTCGCGGTCGCACAGCACCCACATCTTCCAAGTCTCGATCTTGCCCAGAAGCTCGCGTACCTGCGGGCAGGCCAGCGCGAAGCGTTCGTTCAGCTCGGTGGTGTCGCCAAAGGTGTTCCAGCCTTCGTCATACTTGTTGCTGTGGAATACCGCCACCAGATTGAAGAGCTCGCCGCGCCTCAGAGGGTAGTGCACGAGGTGGGTTTTCTCGCCACCCCAGAGCGTGACATCGTCGCTCCACAGGTGCGCAGGTACTTCCTCGCGCTTGAGCACGGCGCGGTAGGCGATGTGGCCAGACACACGCGGCTTGCCGTCGCCCACGATGGTCTCGCGAATCCGGCTCCACATGCCGTCGGCGCCGATCAGGGCGGCTGCCTGCAAGGTTTCGCCGCAGGCAAGCTGCACGCTCACGGTGTCGTCGGTCTGGGTGAAGGACTCCACCCGGGCGTCGGTGCGCAAGGTGAGGTTGGCCTGCGCCTGGCAGGCGTGCAGAAACACCTGATGCAGATCGGCACGGTAGATCACGCCATACGGGAAGCCGTAAGTGGCGCGGGCAATGTCGCCCAGTGGCACACGCACCACCTTCTCGCCGGTCCGCACATCGTTCATGCCCAGACCGGGCGGGAAAAAAGCCACCCGGTTGACGGCCTCGGTGAGCCCGAGGTAGTCGAACATGCGGAAGATGTTGGGCCCCAGCTGAATACCCGCGCCAATCTCTCCAAAGCTGGGTGCCTGTTCCAGCACCGTGACCGGGTGACCGTCCTGCGCCAGCACCAGCGCCGCCGCCAGGCCGCCGATGCCGCCGCCGGAGATGAGAAAGGGGGATTTCTGAGCCATGCTGTAGGGACGGGGTGAGAAGAAAAGGGAATCTTGGGATCGATGATAAGTATGCTTACGATATATCTTCTTGGGACATACCCTGACCGTTTAAACTCCCGCCATGGCTAAAAGTTTCAACTTCAGCGAGGCGCCGGGGCACCTGATCCGGCGGGCACAGCAGTTGGCCGTGGCGATCTTCATGGAGGAGACGGCGGCTTTTGACGCGACCCCTGTGCAGTTTGCCATTCTCAATGCCCTGATTGACGATCCTGGCGAGGACCAGATCACGCTGTCGGGCCGTGTGGCTTTTGACCCCGCCACGTTTGGCTCGGTGATCGGCCGGATCGAGGCCAAGGGTTGGGTCAAACGCGAAGCCGACCCGAGCGACAAACGCCGCAAGCTGCTATGGATCACGCCAGAGGGCGAGCAGGTGGCGCTGCAAATGAAGCGTGCAGCCACCCGCGCCCAGCAGCGCATTCTGAGCCCGCTGGACGCCGAAGAGCGGGTGCACTTCTCCCGGCTGCTGAGCAAGCTGGTGGTCGGGCACGTCAACGCCACCAAGGACTGACGAGCCCCGGACGCTGCCGATGCCTTTGGCGGCGCCGCAGGTGCGCCGGTCATGCACCGGACAGGCGTCAGGCCGACTTCGCGAGCAATTCGAAATGTTCCACCGTCGGTGGGCCTGCAAAGAACGGCCCGACGATGGCGCGCCAGTCGGCAAAGGCGGGCGACTGGCGGAAGTCCACCGTGTGGTTCTCCAGCGTCTCCCAGAAAATCTGCAGGATGTAGCGCTCTGGGCTTTCGATGCCCTTGTTCACCTTGTAGCCGTGAAATCCTTTGGATTTGGAAATCACGGTGTCGATCCCGCGCTGGATGGCTTCGTCAAAAGCGGCTTGCTGGCCAGGGTGGATGCGGATGTCGGCGAGTTCGAGAATCATGGGTGCTCCTGGGGTGTTTTCGCTGTATGTCGGGATGCGCTGCACTGGCGGGGTACTGTCGACAGACTGCAATCTGCTGCGTTCCAAGTGTAAGTAAAACCCGCTAGGTATCAGTCCTATGCAGGGCCGGTGTCAATCTCTCTAGCATGTGGGCATCGGGCAAGAGCCCGCCTGTTTTGATGGAGACGTCCCTTGCAATACCTTCCCCTTTCGTTTGCCGCCGCAGCTGCTTTCATCGTGATGTCGTTTTCAGAGGGCGCTCTGGCGCAGGGGCGTTACACCGTATCCGCCGATGAGCAGGAAGTGACTGATAGCAAAACTGGCTTGATCTGGCGCCGATGCGCTGAAGGCATGACCTGGAAGGGCCGCACCTGCACTGGCAAGGCGGGCTTTTACAACCACTCGGAGGCCACCGCACGCGCCAAGGCGGCATCGTCGCCTGCGGCTGAGTGGCGTTTGCCCATCCTCAAGGAACTCTCCAGCATCGTCGCAGTGCGCGAGGCCGAAGAGGGCAAGGCCGCGATTGACCCCAATGCCTTCCCCGGCACGCCGGTGGCCCGTTACTGGACGGCCAGCAGCAGCGGCCCGGGCTATTTCACCTATGTGGGTTTCAGCGATGGCGGTGCGGGTGAAAGCCCGCGCTCCGCGCCCGGTGCGCTGCGGCTGGTTCGCAACGCCAAGTGAGGGGCGAGGCGCTCAGTCGCTCGCGACCTGCAGCACCAGCTTGCCGAAGTTCTCGCCGTTGAAGAGCTTGAGCAGCGTCTCCGGGAAGGTGTCCAGCCCGACGACCACGTCTTCCTTGCTCTTCATCTTTCCAGCTTTCAGGTAGCCCGCCATCTCGGCCACGCCAAGGTGGTAGCGGTCGGCATAGTCAAACACCACAATGCCTTCCATGCGTGCGCGGTTCACCAGCAGCGAGAGGTAGTTCGCCGGGCCCTTCACCGGCGTGGTGTTGTTGTACTGGCTGATGGCCCCGCAGATGATGATGCGTGCGCCGCGCGTGATTTTCGCCAGCACCATGTCGAGGATGTCGCCGCCAACGTTGTCGAAGTAGACGTCCACGCCCTTGGGGCAGTGCTCTTTCAGGCCGCCGCGCACGTCGCCGTTCTTGTAGTCAATGCAGGCGTCAAAACCCAGTTCCTTGACGACCCAGTCGCATTTGGCCTTCCCGCCGGCAATGCCGACCACGCGGCAACCCTTGATCTTCGCGATCTGGCCCACCGTCTGGCCCACGGCGCCGGCGGCACCCGAGACGACCACGGTTTCGCCCGCCTTGGGCTGGCCGACTTCCAGCAGGCCGAAATAACCCGTCATGCCCGGCATACCCAGCACATTGAGCCAGGTGGTCAGCCCGAGGCGTGGGTCGATCTTGAACATGCCGCTGCGCTTGATCTGCTCCTGCGGAATCAGGCAGTACTCCTGCACGTCCAGACCCGCGTTCACGTAGTCGCCCACTGCGAAAGCAGGGTTTTGCGAGGCGATCACTTTGCCCACACCGCCGGCGCGCATCACCGCGCCAATTTCCACCGGCGGAATGTAGCTCTTGCCTTCGTTCATCCAGCCGCGCATGGCCGGGTCCAGCGACAGGTACAGCGTTTTGACCAGCACGCCGCCCGGGCCCGGTTCAGCGACCGGCTCGGTGGTGAACTGCCAGTTGCTGCGGGTGGGCAGGCCCACCGGCCGACTGGCAAGACGAATCTGGTGGTTGGTGAGGGAAGTGAGGGCGCTCATGGGTGTCTCCGCTGATGTGAATGTGTGACCCTGCGCATCGTAGCGACGCGGATGCGGCAGGGCAGTCGCGAAGGCGATTGATGCTGCCTGACGCGGCGCGTGCGGTCCCGACGAGGGTTGCTGCGGCTAGGCGCTGGTTTATGCTTTGGGCATGAAGCTGCACAACTATTTCCGTTCATCGGCGTCGTTTCGCGTTCGCATCGCGCTGGGGCTCAAGGAATTGCCGTACGACTACGTGCCGGTGCACATTGCCAAGGGCGAGCACAAGAGACCACCGTATGTCGACCTCTCGGCCGACACGCTGGTGCCACTGCTGGAAATTGATGGTGAAAAACTCTCCCAGTCCATGGCCATCATCGAGTACCTCGATGAAACCCACCCTGAGCCACCGCTGCTGCCCCCCGATGCGGTCGGGCGCGCCAAGGTGCGCGCACTGGCGCAGTCGATTGCCTGCGATCTGCACCCGGTCAACAACCTTCGCATCCTGAAGTACCTTGTTCATGTGCTGAAGGTGGATGAAGAAGCCAAGAACGCCTGGTACCGCCACTGGTGCCGGGAGGGGCTGGAGGCCTTCGAGCGGCAACTGGCCCAGTTGCCGGCTTCCACCTTTTGCTACGGCAGCACCCCCACGCTGGCCGATTGCTGTCTGGTGCCGCAGATTTTCAATGCCCAGCGCTTCAAGGTGAGCTTTGACGGCTTGCCGCGCACCATGACGGCATACGAGGCCTGCATGGCATTGCCAGCCTTCCAGCAGGCGCAGCCTTCGGCCTGCCCTGACAACGAACCCTAAGATGCAGCCCCCACGTTCCCCACTTCGTGTGGTTCACTGCCCCCCGAGGGGGCTAATTTTCCTCGGGGCGGCCCTTCGGAAAATTGGCCTGCCTACCCGGTCGCCACTACTGGCATGAATACCGGCTGGCTGATCCCCGACTGGCCCGCGCCCGCTGGCGTGAAGGCGATTTTCACCACCCGCGCCGGCGGTGTGTCGGCAGCCCCTTGGGACAGCCTGAACCTGGGTGACCATGTGGGCGACATGCCGGTGCATGTCAGTGCCAACCGGGCGCTGCTGTCGCAGGCCATCGATGCCCGGCCGGTGTTTCTGCGGCAAGTGCATGGCATTGAGGTGGCACACCTCACGCGATGTACGGAAGACGGCACCGAGGCCGACGCCTGCGTGACCGAAGTCGCCGGGCTGGCGTGCACCATCATGGTGGCGGACTGCCTGCCAGTGTTGCTGACGACGACCGATGGCACAGTGATCGCGGCGGCGCACGCAGGCTGGCGTGGTCTGGCGGGTGTGGGTGGCGGTGGCGTGCTGGAGTCCACCGTAGGGCGGCTGCGCGCAGTGGCCGGGGAGCATTCGAAAAACGCACCTGAGGTCATGGCCTGGCTGGGCCCCTGCATTGGCCCGACGGCGTTTGAGGTGGGCGCCGAGGTCAAGGCTGCGTTTGAAGCTGCCGACCCGGCGGCCGCGGCCTGCTTTGCGGCTCAAGCGGTTTCAGGGGAGGCGGGGGAGGCTGGCAGCGCGAAGTATCTGGCCGATCTGCCGGCTTTGGCGCGCTTGCGGCTGGCCGCGCTGGGGGTCAACCGGGTGTATGGCAACGACAGCAGTGCGCCGTGGTGCACCGTGGGCAACCCCTCAGAGTTCTTTTCCCACCGGAGGGACGCTGGCCGCGGCGCTGGCGCCAACGGCTGCGGCACCACCGGCCGCATGGCTGCTGCCATCTGGCACGTGTGACGGCGGCGTGGCCTCGGGCGTTGCCGCGCCAGTGGCCGCCAGATGCGCCGCCATGCTGCGCGCGCGCTCCTCGGCTTCACGCTTTTTGAGGGCGCGGTTGCGGGCTGGCGTTCCCATCAGGTAAACCACCAATGCCGCAGGGCCTGCTCCGTAGAGTACAAAGGTCACCAGAGCGCCGAAAACCGTTCCCGTGCTGTTGGTGGCTTCGGCCACACTCATCATGAGGACGACGTAGATCCAGGCGATGACAACCAAATACATAAATCGTCCGTGATGGTCAGCAATTCAAAAGGAAATCCTACGATACTGGCACAGTAGGGCATATCCGGCGGATATGCGGTGGTGTGGACTCAGCAGAGTTCACCAGAAGATCGAGGAGACATCATGAATTCTGACGCAAGCTGGGCCCAGACGGCCCAACAGTTCCAGGAAACCCTGGGAGCCGGGTGGCAACAGGCCATGGGGGCATTTTCCGGCGCGGGCATGCCGCCCGGTTTCCCGCAGATCGGCCTGGCCGGGCAGGGCGGCGCTGCTCCTGTGCTGCAGTTCGATGCGGCCAAGCTGCAGGCGCTCCAGAAAGACTACCTCGAAGAAGCGGCAGCCCTCTGGAACCAGGCGCTGACCGGTGGCGGCGATGCCCCGGCTTTTTCGGACCGGCGCTTCTCATCAGAAGCCTGGAAATCCAACCCGGTCTCCAAATTCTCCGCAGCCGCTTACCTGCTGAATGCCCGCACGCTGATGGGTCTGGCTGAAGCGGTGGAGGGCGATGAGAAAACCCGCGCACGGGTGCGCTTTGCGGTCGAGCAGTGGATGGCTGCTGCGGCGCCCAGCAACTTTCTGGCGCTCAACGCCGAGGCGCAGCAAAAAGCCATTGCCACCCAGGGCGAGAGCATTGCCCAAGGCATCACCAACCTGCTGCACGACATCCGCCAGGGCCATGTCTCGATGACCGACGAGAGCGTGTTCGAGGTCGGCAAGAACGTCGCCACCACCGAAGGCGCGGTGGTGTTCGAAAACGAGTTCTTCCAGCTGCTGGAGTACAAGCCGCTGACCGACAAGGTGCATGAGCGGCCCTTCCTGCTGGTGCCCCCATGTATCAACAAGTTCTACATCCTTGACCTGCAGCCCGACAACTCATTCATCCGCTACGCGGTCGCGCAAGGGCACAGGACCTTTGTGGTCAGCTGGCGCAATCCGGATGAGTCGATGTCGGACAAGACGTGGGACGACTACATCGAGAACGCCGCCATCGAGGCCATCCACGTGGTGCAGGACATCACCGGTGCCAAGACCCTCAACGCGCTGGGCTTCTGTGTCGGCGGCACCATTCTCGGCACGGCGCTGGCGGTGCTGGCAGCGCGAGGCGAAAAGCCGGTGGCCAGCGTCACGCTGCTCACCTCGCTGCTGGATTTCACCGACACCGGCATCCTCGACATCTTCATTGACGAAACCTCGGTCAAGTACCGCGAAGCAGAAATGGGCAAGGGCGGTCTGCTCAAGGGCCAGGACCTGGCTTCCACCTTCAGCTTTCTGCGCCCGAACGATCTGGTCTGGAACTATGTGGTGGGCAACTACCTCAAGGGCGAAACCCCGCCGCCGTTCGACCTGCTCTACTGGAACAGCGACTCGACCAACCTGCCGGGCCCGTTTTACGCCTGGTACCTGCGCAATACCTACTACGAGAACAACCTGGTCAAGCCCGGCAAGGCCGTGGTGTGCGGTGAGAAGATCGACCTGCGCAAGATCGACATGCCGGTGTACATCTACGGCTCGCGTGAAGACCACATCGTGCCCATCGGCGGCGCCTATGCCTCAACGCAGCAGTTGCCGGGCAAGAAGCGCTTCGTCATGGGCGCTTCGGGTCACATTGCGGGGGTCATCAACCCGCCCGCCAAGAAAAAGCGCAGCTTCTGGACCAACGACAGGCTGCCGGCAGGCAAATTTCCGCCGGCGTCAAGCGACTGGCTGAAAACCGCGACCGAGCACCCCGGCAGCTGGTGGACCGACTGGGCCGCCTGGCTCAAGGGCCACGCTGGCAAACAGATTGCCGCCCCCAAGACTTACGGCAGTCGCACTTACAAGGTGATCGAGCCAGCACCGGGCCGCTACGTCAAGGTCAAGGCCTGACCGGCACGACATCCGATACGGTCGCAATCTCATCACTCCACCATCACCCCTCACTTCATCACAAGGATCACCCCATGGAAGACATCGTTATCGTTGCAGCGGGCCGCACGGCCGTCGGCAAGTTCGGCGGCTCACTCGCCAAGATTCCAGCCACCGAACTGGGTGCAGCCGTAGTCAAGGCCGTGCTGGAGCGTTCCGGCCTGAGCGCCGACCTGCTAGGTGAAGTGATCATGGGTCAGGTGCTTACCGCCGGCGCAGGCCAGAACCCGGCACGTCAGGCGGTGGTCAAGGCTGGCTTGCCGCACGGCGTGCCCGGCCTGACCATCAACGCCGTGTGCGGCTCGGGCCTCAAAGCCGTGATGCTGGCAGCCCAGTCTGTGGCCACCGGCGATAGCGAAATCGTGATTGCCGGCGGCCAGGAGAACATGAGCGCCTCCCCCCATGTGCTCAATGGTTCGCGTGACGGTCAGCGCATGGGCGACTGGAAGATGATCGATTCCATGATCGTGGACGGCCTCTGGGACGTCTACAACCAGTACCACATGGGCATCACGGCCGAGAACGTGGCCAAGAAGTACGGCATTGACCGCGCCACCCAGGACGCACTGGCGCTGGCCAGCCAGACCAAGGCGGCTGCCGCGCAGGACGCCGGCAAGTTCACCGACGAAATCATCCCCATCAGCATTCCTCAGAAGAAGGGCGATCCAGTGGTGTTTGCCGCTGACGAATTCATCAACCGCAAGACCAATGCCGAAGGGCTGGCAGGCTTGCGCCCGGCGTTTGACAAAGCCGGCGGCGTGACGGCGGGCAATGCCTCGGGCATCAACGACGGCGCAGCAGCCGTGATGGTGATGACGGCCAAGAAGGCGGCGGCGCTGGGCCTCAAGCCGCTGGCCCGCATTGCCAGCTACGCCACCTCGGGTCTGGACCCGGCGTACATGGGCATGGGCCCGGTGCCTGCGTCGACCAAGGCGCTGCAGCGTGCCGGCTGGAAGCCGCAGGATCTCGACCTGCTGGAGATCAACGAAGCCTTCGCCGCGCAGGCTTGCGCAGTGAACAAGGAAATGGGCTGGGACACCAGCAAGGTCAACGTCAATGGTGGCGCGATTGCCATCGGCCATCCGATTGGTGCGTCCGGTTGCCGCATTCTGGTGACGCTGCTGCACGAGATGGTGCGTCGCGATGCGAAGAAGGGCATTGCCAGCCTGTGCATCGGCGGCGGCATGGGGGTTGCCCTCACACTCGAGCGCTGAATTTCAGATAGATTCATTTGGTCGGTCCTGACGGCGGCGCACTTCGTTGCCGAATCCGGACCAGCACAGTCAGAACCAGGAGAACATGATGACAAAACGAGTAGCGTATGTGACGGGTGGCATGGGCGGCATTGGTACCGCTATTTGCCAGCGGCTGGCCAAAGACGGCTTCACCGTGATCGCCGGCTGCGGCCCCACCCGCGATTTCACCAAGTGGCTCGATGAGCAGAAGGCGCTGGGTTATTCCTTCCACGCGTCGGTCGGCAATGTGGGCGACTGGGAATCCACGGTGGCAGCGTTCGACAAGGTCAAGGCTGAGCATGGCCATGTCAGCGTGCTGGTGAACAACGCAGGCATCACCCGCGACGGCCAGTTCCGCAAGATGAGCAAGGCTGACTGGGACGCAGTGATCTCGACCAACCTGAACAGCATGTTCAATGTGACCAAGCAGGTCATCGAAGGCATGATCGAATCCGGTTTTGGCCGCATCATCAACATCTCGTCGGTCAACGGCCAGAAGGGCCAGTTCGGCCAGGTCAACTACTCCACAGCCAAGGCGGGCCTGCATGGCTTCACCATGGCGCTGGCGCAGGAAGTGGCCTCCAAGGGCGTGACGGTCAACACCGTGAGCCCCGGCTACATCGGTACTGACATGGTCAAGGCGATTCGCCCTGATGTGCTGGAAAAAATCGTTGCCGGTGTTCCAGCCAAACGCCTCGGCCAGCCGGAAGAGATCGCGTCCATCATCTCGTGGATTGCATCCGACGAAGGTGGCTACGCCACGGGTGCCGACTTCTCGCTCAACGGCGGCTTGCACATGGGCTGAGACCCGATTCCACCGGGCTGCTTGCCTCCAAAGAAAAACCCGCCTCGGCGGGTTTTTTCATGCCGTTTCAGTTGGTCATGGCCGCGTGCCAGCGCGCTGGCGCAACACCGCCGAGCGCACCAGCGGCAGGCGGTCGTTGCCGAAGTACATGTCGTCGCCCACAAAAAAGGTGGGTGCCCCGAAGGCGCCGCGGCGGATCGCTTCATCGGTGTTGGTCTTGAGCTGCTCCTTGATGTCGGCCTGTGCGATGCCTGCCATGAACCTGTCAGCGTCAATGCCCACGCTGCGGCAGATATCGGCCAGCACGTCGTCCTGCGAGATGTCTTGCTCGCGGGTGAAATAGGCGGCAAACGTGGATTCGATGAAGGGGAGGTAATGTGCTCTAGCCGCTGCGTCCTGTGCGATCCAGATGCACCCGCGCATGGCCTTCACGCTGTTGACCGGGAACACCTTGGGCGGGAAGTGGATCGTGAGGCCGTATTCGCGGGCGTTGTCCTGAACGTCCTTGAGCATGTAGCGGTTCTTGGGCGCGTTCATGTCTTCGCGCGAGGCGTAAATGCCCTTGTTCACGGTGTTGAAGATTCCGCCGACCAGCACGGGGCGCCAGCTGATGGGTTCGTCTAGCGCGGCGGCCAGTGGCTGGATGTTGCGAAAGGCGATGTAAGTCCAGGGGCTGGAGCAGTCGAAGAAGAATTCGATCATGGTGTGTGGTCAAAGACTGTGTGATTGAAAAAACGAAGGGAGTAGTGAAGAGTCAGGGCGCTTGGTGCTCGCCGCCCCGAATGCTCTGCGCGGTCTGGCCGAACAGTGCCTTGCGTGCTTCATCGGTCAGCGCCGGTGCACGCAGTTCCTTGCCCAGGTCCAGCCCCCGTTTGACGGCGGGGCGCTGGAACAGCGCGCCGTACCAGCGCTGCACATGCGGGAAGCGGGCCAGGTCCACCTGCTGCGCCTTGTGGGTGCGCACCCACGGGAAAATCGCCATGTCTGCTACCGAGTAGTCGGCACCTGCCACGAAGGCCTGTGTGCGTTCGAGCTGGGCGTCGAGTACGCCGTAGAGGCGGTCTACTTCCTTGCCGTAGCGGTCGATGGCGTAGGGCACCTTCTCCGGCGCGTACAAAAGGAAGTGCCCGTTCTGCCCGGCCATCGGCCCCAGGCCACCCATCTGCCACATCAGCCACTGCATCACCTGATAGCGCTCGCGTACCTCGGTGGGAAGAAATCGACCGGTCTTTTCGGTCAGGTACAGCAGGATGGCACCACTCTCGAAAACAGTCACCGGCTCGCCTCCACCGGCGGGTGCGTGGTCCACGATGACCGGCATGCGGTTGTTGGGGCTGATGGCCAGAAACTCCGGAGCAAACTGCTCGCCCTTGCCGATATTGACAGGCCGCAGGGTGTAGGGAAGGCCGCACTCTTCCAGCATGATGGAAATCTTCCATCCGTTGGGTGTGGGCCAGTAATAGAGGTCGATCATGGGCTGGGTTTTCGGCTCACCGGCTGTTGTGCCGGGGAAGTTCAGTGTGCCTCAAAACCAGTCGTTGATCCGGCTGCATGTCGCAGCGTGGACAGTGTGGGCGCGCCTACTCGAGGTCTTCAATCGCCAGCAGGTGGTAACGCTGGGCGTAAGAGAACGGGCGTTCACGCACCAGTTTCATCAGGGCCTCAGCGGTCTCGTCCGAGTCCACGGCCACCATCAGGGCATGATCGCCGTCGCGGGCCAGGTCGATGTACTTGCGCACGGTGGCGCTTTCCGTTCCCACGCCTGGCAGCGCGAGGTCGGCGTTGTGGTCTTCAATCTGGCCGATCTGGCCGATGACATCTTCTGGCGTGAGCAGCATGATGTCGTCGCTGCGCCCCTCGAATGCGGTGGCCACTTGCCGCGCGTCTTCCGGGTCGGGGAACATGATGACGGCATAGCCTGTGGGGTAGAACACGCCGCCCAGGCTCAGCATCTTGGGGGAAAGTACAAAGTTCTTCATGGCAGCCCTTTCGTTCGTTGGAACTCCCATTCCAGCGTGTAAAGAGCGGCTCGCGGGTCAGCCAGGACGGCGTTGGCGTGTCAGACACAGACTTCCCGCTGGGGCGTGACGCCTGCCCCGGTCACGGACGCCGGGTGAATTCAGGGCAGCTCCTCGAGCCGCACCGCCGGATCGGCCATGACCCGCACCGTGTGTTGCAGGGCGGGAATCAGCCGGTTGGCAAAAAAGCTGTCTGGCGCATCGGGCTCCAACGCTGCCAGGGCGATGTTGGCCAGCGGCTGATTCAGCGGCACGAAGAAGCTGCCACGCGGCACGTCGACCACACCACGCGTCACGTTGAGCTGGACCTTGATGCCGGCGTCGGTGTCGTCACGGCTGGTCTCCTGGTAGCTGTCACCCAGCATGGAGCCGGCCTCGGCCACGCGGAACACCTGAACGCCCTGAAGGCGAAGGCGCTCCACGGCTGTAGCCGAGCTGGCGGCCAGCCAATAGCCGCAGGGACGGGCGCGCGACTTGAGCGGCCGCAGTGCGAGGGCCGAATCCCAGTCCACCATCACCGGCTTGTCGGCGCCTGTAGCCGGGTCCAGCAGCATCAGCTCGTAGCGCGCCGGTGTCAGGCCGGCCTCGATCACCGCGTCGCCTTTGCAGGCCATTGCGCTGGTTTCTTTTTCAACATAGGGCCGCAGCTGCCCCAGCTCGCTGGCACGTTGCGACGTGCTCGCCAGTACGCTGGTGATGGCGGTCACGTGGGTGTGCACGCGGCGTTGCAGATCCAGCCGTCCGATGCCCGCACCACGCGTTTCAATCTGCAGGCTGATGACGTTTTTCAGGCCGTTCACATTGCGACTCGCATCCAGCCGGGCGCCACCCATCGCCACTTTCTTGTCGGCCAGATCACCGGAGGTGCTGTGTTGCCACTCGCCATTGAGGCCACGTGTCTTCAGCGCCGCCAGCAGCGGGCGGCGGTACCACTCCTCGGCGGCCTTGGTGAGGAACTCGGGCAGGTTGGCGGTGGTCGGGTACTGAATCAGGGCATCGAACTTCTGGATGCCACCGAACTTCTCCAGGTACGGGGCCATCACGGTGTATTCGTGGGCGTCCAGCACCACGGTGGGCCGATAGTCGCGTTGCAGACGGGCCAGGGCCTGCGCTTCCGGCGTGGCAAGCAGCAGGTGGTCGCGGTGCATGTCTGTACCGTTGGCCGTGACAGCCCGTCCGCTTGCTGCACCGTCAGGGTTGGCGCGCGGCACGATGATCACGTTGACGCGCTCCAGCGACGGTTGCAGCAGTCCCTGCGCCAGCTCGCGCGCAATCACCAGCAGTGCCTCGCTGCCAGCAGGCTCATCGCCATGCTGCTGGCCGACGAGCAACACCGTCGGATGGCCATTGGCCGCCACGGCAGTGGGGTCGGTGCTGGCGGCGCGGCTTAGCAGCAGGGCTTCAATCGGTTCGCCGCGTTGCGATGTTCCGATGGAGAGCACGGCCGACTTGATGCCTGCGCGCGACGCGGCGCTGCCTTGCTCGCGCAGCCACGCCTGCATTTCGCTGGTAGACGTGTAGGTGCTTCGGCCAGCCTGCAGGCCCGGGGTGCTGTAGATCACTGACGGTGCGGGAAAGCGCGCCGCAACGGCCGCACTGTAGGGCAGGGCGGCTGCAGTGGGCGCCACCACAGCCGGCGCGCTTGCGGGAGGGGGTGATGCCGGGGTCAGCGATGGCGGCAATACCGGCGAGACCTGAACGCCGGTCGATGCGGGGGCAGGCTGTGGCGCTTGTTGCACTTGTGGCGCCGCTGTGGGCGCCGGGCTGCTGGCCGGCCGAATCGGTGCTGGTACCCAGGTGGGCAGCGGTACCGATGTGCACCCCGCCAGACCGACGACTGCCAGTGCCAGCAGCGAACGAGTGGCGCAGACGCCAGCGGCGGCCTCACGGCGCAAGGGCTGATCGGTCAATTGATCGGTGAGGCGAGGGATGGCCAGTGAAGGGGGAGTTCTCATTCGGTGTCCTGCTCGGCTGCTGACGGCGGTACGGGGGAGGGGTGGCGCCGTCATCGTCGTGGTGTGACGGAGAAAGGTTGAGTCATGTTAACCGTGACGGAAGTTTCGGTGCCACAGGTAAACCACGGGTTTCTGGGAAAATGGGGAATGACCGATTTGCCCCCGCTTCCGCCAACCGTGGCGCCCGCACGCCCTGTGCTGCCCTGGCGCATGAGCGTGGCCCCGATGATGGACTGGACCGATCGCCACTGCCGGTACTTCCATCGCCTGCTGTCGTCGCGTGCCCTGCTGTACACCGAGATGGTCACCACCGGGGCGCTGATTCATGGCGACGTACCGCGCCACCTGCGCTTCAATGCCGAAGAGCACCCGGTGGCCCTGCAACTGGGCGGCAGCGAGCCCGCCGATCTGGCGCGCAGCGCGCAGCTGGGCGAGCAATGGGGTTATGACGAGATCAACCTCAACTGTGGCTGCCCCAGCGAGCGGGTGCAGCGTGGTGCCTTCGGCGCCTGCCTGATGGCCGAGCCGCAACTGGTGGCCGACTGCGTGAAGGCCATGGTCGATGTGGTGAGCGTGCCGGTGACCGTGAAGCACCGCATTGGCATCGACAAGGGAGAAAGCTACGGCTTTGTGCGCGACTTCGTGGGCACCGTCAGTGAAGCTGGCTGCAAGGTGTTCATCGTCCATGCGCGCAATGCCTGGCTCAAGGGCCTCAGCCCGAAAGAAAACCGCGAGGTCCCGCCTTTGCGCTATGACCTTGTGCACCAGCTCAAGCGCGAGTTTTCGCAGCTCACCCTCTGCATCAATGGCGGCATCACAACCAGTGAGCAGGTCGCAACCCAGCTGCAGGCGCTCGACGGCGTGATGATCGGCCGCGAGGCCTATCACAACCCCTGGTGGCTGGCCTCGTGGGACCGCGAGTTTCTGGCCGCCACACCCAGCCCGAATAACTTGACCCGCGAGCAGGTCGAAGCGGCCATGTGCGACTACATGCTGCGCGAAAAGCGCGACCACGGCACGCCCTGGAGCGCCATTGCCCGCCACATGCTGGGCCTTCGCAACGGCCTGCCTGGTGCGCGCCGCTGGCGCCAGGTATGGAGCGACCACACCCTGCGCGATTTGTCGCCCCATGCGGTGATGGCGCGTGCGCACGCAGCTTCGCAGCCTTTCGAATCGGCCACGGAAGCGGTGCATGCCTGACGCGGCGGCACGGCAGACCCGGCTGGCCATGACCCTGGTGTGGCTGGTGCCCGCACTGTGGGCCGTCAATTACATCGTGGCCCGCAAGGCGCCCGGCATCATCGGCCCCTACCTGCTGGCCTTTGGCCGATGGGGGCTGGCGGCGCTGGTGTTGCTGGTGCTGGGGGGCGCAGAGCTCTGGCGGCATCGCCAGCACCTGCGGCAGGTCTGGCCCCAGTACCTGGTGCTTGGCGCGCTCGGCATGCTGATCTGCGGCGCCTGGGTGTACGAGGGCGCCCGCTCCACCGGAGCCATGAACATTGCGCTGATTTATTCCGCTTCACCGGTGCTGATCGGTGTGGGCGCGGTGTGGTGGCTGAACGAGCGGTTCACGGCCAAGCAGGCCGTGGGTGTGGTGCTGGCCCTGGGCGGCGTGGTGCATGTGGTGGTCAAAGGGCACTGGATGGCCCTGGCCGAGGTGCAGTTTGTCGCGGGGGACGCCTGGATACTGGCCGCCACCGTGGCCTGGGCTGCTTACGCACTGTTGCAAAAAAAGTGGCCGAGTCCGCTCAGTGCCACGGCGCGCCTGGCAGCCATCTGCACCGGCGGGGTGATCGTGCTGTTGCCGTTCACCGTGTGGGAGCTACAGCAGCCGGGATTGACGCAGTGGGGCTGGCCTGCTTTCTGGCTGGTGGTGGTGGCGGCGCTGGTGCCCGGTTTGGGCGCCTACTGGATTTATGGCTGGGCGCAACGGGTGCTGGGCGCCAGCCGCGTGGCCGTGTCGCTGTACCTGGGCCCGCTCTATGCTGCTGGAGCGGCTTGGGTGCTGGGGGAGCCACCGGGGTGGCACCACGTGGGCGGGGCGCTGCTGATTTTGCCCGGCGTATTTCTGGTCACCAGCCGGCCAGCACCGCCTGCGCCGGTGGTTGCCGCCGCTAGGCCGCAGGGCTGATCGGCCAGGCAGCGAGTGACCGGGGTGGTCACATCAGGCGGCCGCTTCGAGTCCGCTGCGAAAGTGTTCCTGCATGCGCTGCGCCGTGGCCTGCGGGTTGCGGGTTGCCAGCGCCGCCATGATGGCTCGGTGTTCGGCCAGCGACTCCTCGATACGGCCGCTCTTGAGCAGGGAGTTGTGCCGGTTGAGCTTCATCACCTTGCGCAGATCGGCCACCATCTGGTCGCGCCAGCGGTTGTCGGCGATCTCCAGCAGGCGCATGTGGAACTTCTCGTTGATCTCGAAGAAGCGCTCGCGGTCCCCGGTGGATTTTTCCAGCTCGTTGTGCAGCGCCTGCAGCTCCTTGATCTGGGCGTCGGTGGCCCGTGTGGCGACAACGCCGGCTGCATCGCTCTCCAGCAGGGCCAGCAGGTGGTACACGTCGGTCAGGTCGCGTTCAGAGACTTCCGTCACGTAGGCGCCCCGGCGCACCTTCATGGTCACCAGGCCTTCGGTGGCCAGTACCTTCAGCGCTTCGCGCAGGGGGGTGCGGCTGATGCCGTATTCCTCGGCGAGCTTGAGTTCGTCGATCCAGCTGCCGGGCGCCAGTTCGCGGCTGAAAATGCGCTGGCGCAGCAGCTCGGCCACTTCTTCATAGAGCGGACGGGGCGCCAGCGACGCGGCAGCGCGGGATCGTGAAGCGGTGGCGTTCATGGCAGCGGATTGTAAGCTGGGATGAATATTTTGAATCAATAATTATAAATAACGTAAACTTGCGGTACTGAAAATTCAACGAGCTAGGCGCCATCGAGCCTGTTTCGACGCTGCTGGCCCTGAGTCGCCATGTGCGAGACACTCGACGCTTCCAGTGCGAACCCCTGCCAAGACATATCAACGCTCAATAACGGCCTGCTGCCATGACCGATAAACATCCTGAATTCAAACCAGCCGCGTTAGACGACTGGGCCAAGGCCGCTGCCAAGTCTGCCCCGGGCGGCGACGTCGGTGCGCTGAACTGGCAGACGCCGGACGGCATCAGCGTCAAACCGCTCTACACCGCTGAGGACCTGCAGGGCCTGCCGCACACCAACACGCTGCCGGGGTTTGAGCCCTTCATCCGCGGGCCGCAGGCCACCATGTACGCGGTGCGGCCGTGGACGATTCGCCAGTACGCGGGCTTTTCCACCGCCGAAGAGTCCAATGCCTTCTACCGCAAGGCGCTGGCCGCTGGCGGGCAGGGCGTGAGCGTGGCATTTGACCTGGCCACCCACCGCGGCTACGACAGCGACCACCCCCGCGTGACGGGCGATGTCGGCAAGGCTGGCGTAGCCATCGACAGCGTCGAGGACATGAAGATCCTGTTCGACCAGATTCCGCTGGACAAGGTCAGTGTGTCCATGACGATGAACGGCGCGGTGCTGCCCGTGCTGGCCGGCTACGTGGTGGCCGCCGAGGAGCAGGGCGTGTCGCAGGCGCAGTTGAGCGGAACCATCCAGAACGACATCCTCAAGGAGTTCATGGTTCGCAACACCTACATCTACCCGCCGGCGCCCAGCATCCGCATCATTGGCGACATCATCGAGTACACGGCAAAGAACATGCCGAAGTTCAACTCGATCTCGATCTCGGGTTATCACATGCAGGAAGCCGGCGCCAACCAGGCGCTGGAACTGGCCTTTACCTTGGCTGACGGCAAGGAGTATGTGAAGACTGCGCTGGGCAAAGGCCTCGATGTTGATGACTTTGCCGGCCGCCTGAGCTTTTTCTGGGCGATTGGCATGAACTTCTACCTTGAAGTCGCCAAGATGCGCGCCGCGCGGCTGCTGTGGTGCCGCATCATGAAGGGCTTCAATGCCAAGAGCCCCAAGTCGCTGATGCTGCGCACCCACTGCCAGACCTCCGGCTGGAGCCTGACCGAGCAGGACCCGTACAACAACATCGTGCGCACCACCATCGAAGCGATGGCGGCGGTGTTTGGCGGCACGCAGAGCCTGCACACCAACAGCTTTGACGAAGCGATTGCACTGCCCACCGAGTTTTCGTCGCGCATCGCCCGCAACACCCAGCTCATCATCCAGGAAGAAACACACATCACCAATGTGGTGGACCCATGGGCCGGCAGTTACATGATGGAAAAACTCACCCAGGACATGGCCGACGCGGCCTGGGCCATCATTGAAGAAGTCGAAGCCATGGGCGGCATGACCAAGGCGGTGGACAGCGGCTGGGCCAAGCTCAAGATCGAAGCTGCCGCCGCCGAGAAGCAGGCGCGCATTGACAGCGGCAAAGATGTGATTGTTGGCGTCAACAAGTACAAGCTCCAGACCGAGGATGCGGTGGATGCCCGCGACATCGACAACGTCGCAGTGCGCGAGGGCCAGATTGCCCGCCTGAAAGTCATCAAGGCCCGGCGCGACAGCGCAGCCGTGCAAGCTGCACTCGACGCATTGACCGCCGCCGCAGAAAAGGGCGACGGTAATCTGCTTGACCTGAGCATCAAAGCCATCCGCCTGCGCGCCACGGTGGGCGAGGTGAGCGATGCGCTGGAAAAAGTTTACGGGCGCCATCGCGCCGATACACAAAAGGTGACCGGTGTGTACGCAGCAGCCTATGACTCGGCCGAAGGCTGGGAAAACCTCAAGACCGAGATCAACGCCTTCGCCGAAGCCCATGGCCGCCGACCGCGCGTGATGATCTCCAAGCTCGGCCAGGACGGCCACGACCGTGGTGCCAAGGTGGTGGCCACCGCCTTTGCCGATCTGGGCTTTGACGTGGACATGGGCCCGCTGTTTCAGACCCCCGAGGAATGCGCCCGCCAGGCCATCGAGAACGATGTACACGCCGTCGGAGTTTCGACGCTGGCCGCCGGCCACAAGACGCTGGTCCCCGCCATCATTGAAGAGCTGAAAAAGCAGGGCGCCGACGACATCATCGTGTTCGTCGGCGGCGTGATTCCACGGCAGGACTACGAGATGCTGTACGAGGCCGGCGTGAAGGGCATCTACGGCCCGGGTACGCCGATTCCGGCCAGCGCCAAGGATGTGCTGGAGCAGATCAAGGCTGCGTTGAAGTGACTTCCGAGGTGTTGATGGGTGATGTACGCAGCGGCAACCCAGTCCTGCAACGCCGCGCCATCGCCAAAGCCATCACCCTGCTCGAATCGACCCGCGCAGATCACCGCGCGCAGGGCGACGAGCTGCTCACGGCGCTGCTGCCGCACACCGGCCAGTCGTTTCGCATCGGCATCAGCGGTGTACCCGGCGTGGGCAAATCGACTTTCATCGAGGTGCTGGGCCTGCACCTGATCGCGCAGGGCCACCGGGTGGCGGTGTTGACCATCGATCCATCGTCCAGTGTCTCGGGTGGCTCCATCCTCGGCGACAAGACGCGGATGGAAAAACTCTCTGTCCACGAGCGTGCCTACATCCGCCCCAGCCCCAGCAGCGGCACGCTCGGTGGCGTGGCCGAGAAGACCCGCGAGGCGATGCTGGTCTGCGAGGCTGCCGGTTACGACGTGGTCATCGTCGAAACCGTGGGTGTGGGTCAGAGTGAAACCGCGGTAGCCAACATGACCGACATGTTCGTGCTGATGCAACTGCCCAATGCCGGCGATGACCTGCAGGCCATCAAGAAGGGCGTGATGGAGCTGGCCGATCTGGTGCTGATCAACAAGGCCGATCTCGATGCCGATGCGGCGATGCGGGCGGAAGCGCAGATCACCTCGGCGATGCGCCTGTTCGGCTTGGTAAACAACGCCATGGGTAAGGAACAGGCGGCCACCTTCGACCAGCACTGGCACCCGCGCGTGCTGCAGCTCAGCGCGCTGCACAACAAGGGCGTCGATGCCTTCTGGGCGGCAGTGACGCAGTTCCGTGACCTGCAGAACCGTGATGGTCGTTTGGCAGAGCGCCGGCGCCAGCAGTCGCTTGCGTGGATGTGGGAGCGGATTGACGCGGGGCTGAAACAGGCGTTCCGGCATGACCCCGCCGTCAGCGCATTGCTACCCGCCATCACCACGCAGGTGGCCAACGGCAGCCTGCCAGCCTCGACCGCAGCGCGGCAGTTGCTGCGGGCTCAACTGAAACAAGGCGCCTGAGTGACGCCATCGACAGTGCGATTCAGAAATATCCAGCAACGGGAAATACACCATGCAAGACATCCTTGAACAACTCGAAAAAAAGCGCGCCGCTGCACGGCTGGGTGGCGGCCAGAAGCGGATTGACGCGCAGCACGGTAAGGGCAAACTGACGGCACGCGAGCGCCTGGAGCTGCTGCTCGACGAGGGCACGTTTGAAGAGTGGGATATGTTTGTCGAGCACCGCTGCACCGATTTCGGCATGGAGAATAACAAGGTGCCGGGCGATGGCGTGGTCACCGGCTACGGCATGATCAATGGCCGACTGGTCTTCGTGTTCAGCCAGGACTTCACCGTGTTTGGCGGTGCACTCAGCGAGGCCCATGCCGAGAAGATCTGTAAGGTGATGGACCAGGCCATGAAGGTCGGCGCGCCCGTGATCGGCCTCAATGACTCGGGTGGTGCCCGCATTCAGGAGGGCGTGGCATCGCTGGGCGGCTATGCCGATGTGTTCCAGCGCAACGTGATGGCCAGCGGTGTGATTCCGCAGATCAGCATGATCATGGGTCCGAGCGCGGGTGGTGCGGTGTACTCACCAGCCATGACCGACTTCATCTTCATGGTCAAAGACAGCTCCTACATGTTCGTCACCGGCCCCGAGGTGGTGAAAACGGTCACGCATGAAGAGGTGAGTGCGGAGGAACTGGGCGGTGCCATCACCCACACCACCAAAAGCGGCGTGGCCGATCTGGCGTTTGAGAACGACGTTGAGGCGCTGCTGATGCTGCGCCGCCTCTATAACTACCTGCCGCTGAACAACCGCGAGAAAGCACCGGTGCGACCCAGTGCAGACCCGGCTGGGCGCATGGACCTGAGCCTCGACACCCTGGTGCCCGAGAACCCGAACAAGCCCTACGACATGAAAGAGCTGATCGTCAAAACCGTGGACGACGGCGACTTCTTCGAGATCCAACCCGAGTACGCCAAGAACATCATCATCGGCTTTGCCCGCATGGAAGGCCAGTCGGTCGGCATCGTGGCCAACCAGCCACTGGTGCTGGCGGGTTGCCTGGACATCAAGAGCTCCATCAAGGCAGCGCGTTTTGTGCGGTTCTGCGATGCCTTCAACATTCCGGTGATCACCTTTGTCGATGTGCCCGGCTTCATGCCCGGTACCAGCCAGGAATACGGCGGCATCATCAAGCACGGCGCCAAGCTGCTGTATGCCTATGCTGAATGCACGGTGCCCAAGATCACCGTCATCACCCGCAAGGCCTACGGCGGCGCCTACGACGTGATGGCTTCCAAGCACCTGCGCGGCGACGTCAACTTCGCCTGGCCGAATGCCGAGATTGCGGTGATGGGCGCCAAGGGTGCGGTGGAAATCATCTTCCGCGAAGACAAGGGCGACCCGGTCAAGCTCGCCGCGAAGGAAGCCGAATACAAGGCCCGCTTTGCCAACCCTTTCGTGGCCGGTGCACGTGGCTTCATCGACGATGTGATCCTGCCGCACGAAACCCGCAGGCGCATCTGCCGCTCTCTGGTGATGCTGAAAGACAAGAAGCTGGAAAACCCGTGGCGCAAGCACGGCAACATTCCACTCTGAGGCCCTGAGACCATGGCGAACTGGGGAGCATGGCTCGACGCACGGCTGAGCGCTGGCGCGGTCAGGCGCGCGCGATCTGCGGCATTGGCGTCGTCTGAAACGACGGCGTCCTTGCCCACGCGCTGGGTGGACACGGCGCAGGCCAGCATCCGGGTGTTTGATTCAGGCGGCGACAAGCCCTGCATCGTGCTGTCGCCCGACGGACCCAATGTGATCGAGCACTACCGTGAGGTCATTGGCCTGCTGGCGCCTTACTACCGAGTCGTGTGCTTCGACATGCCAGGTTTCGGCTTCTCCGGCCCGGCCAGTGCCTATGACCACAGCCTGCAGCGCGGTGCCAGTGCCATGCTGGAGTTGCTTGACCAGCTGGGTATTGCCAGGGCCACGCTGGCCCTCAGCTGTGCCAACGGTTTTTATGCCGTTCGTGTGGCGCAGATCGCGCCGCAGCGCGTGGAGCGGCTGGTGCTGTCGCAGACCCCGTCGCTGGAAGCGATGCGGCGCTGGACAGATCGCGTGGTTCCAGCGGTCTTGAAAGTACCCGTGCTGGGCCAGTTGCTCAGCCGCGTGTTCCGCCAGAAGATGGCCGCAGCGTGGTACCGCATTGCGTTGCCCAAAGCCACGCCAGCAGAGCCATTCCACCGCGTTTCCAGCCACGCGCTGCGTTGTGGTGGGTGCTTCAGTCTCGCTGGTGTGGTGCAGGGGCTGCTGCGCGAACCGGCCGACGCCGCGCGCCTGCAGGGCATCCCCTGCAGCGTGTTGTGGGGCACGCAGGACCGCTCGCACCGCTTCACCCAGCCGCATGCGATTCTGGACGACGTGCCGCATGCCCGCGTCACCGTGCTGGAAGACTGCGGGCATTTTCCCGACCTCGAAAATCCGAAGCGGTTTGTTCAAGCCATTCTGCAAGGCGACCTTGTTGATTCCCGATAGGAGATAGCGAATGTTTACCAAAATCCTGATTGCGAACCGCGGTGAAATCGCCTGCCGCGTCATCCTCACCGCCCGCAAGATGGGCCTCCAGACGGTTGCGGTGTATTCCGATGCCGACAAGGATGCGCGCCATGTGGAGCTTGCCGACGAGGCCGTGCACATCGGCCCTGCGCCCAGCCGCGACAGCTACCTGCAGGCCGAGAAGATCATCGCCGCCTGCCAGCAGACCGGCGCGCAGGCGGTGCACCCGGGCTACGGTTTTCTGAGTGAAAACGCCGACTTCGCCAAGCGCGTGGAGGAGGCGGGCATCACCTTCATCGGCCCCAAGCACTATTCGATTGCTGCCATGGGCGACAAGATCGAGTCGAAGAAGCTGGCGGGCAAAGCCGGCGTGAACTGCATTCCCGGCGTCAACGATGCGATTGAGACCGCCGAGAAAGCCGTGGAGATTGCCAAAGGCATTGGCTACCCGGTGATGATCAAAGCCAGTGCCGGCGGTGGTGGCAAGGGCCTGCGGGTGGCGTACAACGACAAGGAAGCGCTGGAAGGCTTCACCAGTTGCCGCAACGAGGCGCGCAACAGCTTTGGCGATGACCGGGTCTTCATCGAGAAGTTTGTCGAGGAACCCCGGCACATCGAGATCCAGCTGATCGGTGACAGCCATGGCAACGTGATCTACCTGAACGAGCGCGAATGCTCGATCCAGCGGCGCCACCAGAAGGTGATCGAGGAAGCGCCGTCGCCCTTCATCAGCGATGCGACCCGCAAGGCCATGGGTGAGCAGGCCGTGGCCCTGGCCAAGGCGGTGAAGTACCAGAGCGCCGGCACGGTCGAATTTGTGGTTGGCAAGGACCAGAGCTTTTACTTTCTGGAGATGAACACGCGTCTGCAGGTGGAACACCCGGTGACCGAGTGCATCACCGGCCTGGACCTGGTCGAGCTGATGATCCGCGTCGCTGCCGGTGAGAAGCTGCCGCTGGCGCAGAAGGACGTGCAGCGCAACGGCTGGGCGATTGAATGCCGCATCAATGCGGAAGACCCGTTCCGCAACTTCCTGCCCTCAACGGGCCGGCTGGTGCGCTTTCAGCCACCGCACCAGACCATGTTTGCGGCCGACCCGGCCACGCTGATGGGCGTGCGTGTGGATACCGGCGTGCAGGATGGTGGCGAGATTCCGATGTTCTATGACTCGATGATCGCCAAGCTCATCGTGCATGGCAAGGACAGGCGGGACGCGATTGCCAAGATGCGCGAGGCACTCAATGCTTTCGTGATCCGCGGTATCAGCAGCAACATTCCTTTTCAGTCTGCTCTGCTGGCACACCCGAAGTTCGTCACCGGCGACTTCAACACCGGCTTTATTGCCGAGAACTATGGCAAGGGTTTCCGTGCAGAAGATGTGCCGCACGACGACCCTTCGTTCCTGGTGGCGCTGGCGGCCTATGTGAACCGGCGCCTGCTGGGGCGTGCAGCCGGTATCAGCGGCCAGTTGCCCGGGCATGGCGTGACGGTGGGTGAAGAGTTTGTGGTGATTGGGCTGGGCACCACCGGCCAGAACTCGTCGCAGTCGGTGGTGGTGCGGGACTATGTGGCCGAGTCGGGCTCCAGCGCTGTCGAGACCGGCGGTAAGCGTTATGAGATCTGCAGCAACTGGCATCTGGGTGGCGCGCGTATTCGGGGCACGGTGAACGGTCAGGCGTTTGCCGCGCAGGTGGAGCGGGGCGTGGGACGCAATCCGCTGGCCATTCGCGTGGCGCACAACGGCACTCGCCTCGATGCGCTGGTGCTGTCGCCGCGCGCGGCCGAACTCTACGCGCTGATGCCCTTCAAGGCGCCGCCCGACATGAGCCGCTACGTGCTGTCGCCCATGCCCGGGCTGCTGGTCGATGTGGCGGTACAGGTGGGCCAGAAGGTGCAGGCCGGTGAGCGGGTGGCAGTGATTGAAGCCATGAAAATGGAAAATGTGCTGTTCGCGGCCGCCGATGGCGTGGTTGGCAAGGTGCTTGCCACCAAGGGCGAATCGCTCAGCGTGGACCAGCCGATTGTGGAATTTGCCTGAGTCGACCGCTGGATGAACTGTAAGGACTGGCATGAATCCGCATGAATTTGAATCCATGCTCAAGGCCGAAGGCTTTGACACCATCACCCCCGTCGAGCGCGCGGTGGGTTACGCGCTCGGCGAGCATGACCATCCGTTTGACGCCTGCGCGCTGATCACCCGGGGCGATATCACGCTGACGGTGGCCGGTGTGGCCACCACTTACGCTGCGGGCGAGATCTTTCGCCTGCCTGCGCGAACGCCACACCTTGAAAGCGCCGGGCCATCGGGTGTCAGCTACATCTCCGGCCGCCGTGAGGTTGCAGCAACATGAGCCGACCATTCAAGGTGCTGGGCATCCAGCAGATCGCCATCGGCGCGCCCGACAAGCAGCGCCTGCGCACGCTGTGGGTAGATATGCTGGGACTCGACGTCACCGGCAACTTTGTCAGCGAGCGCGAGAACGTCGATGAAGACATCTGTGCCATCGGCAGCGGCCCGTTCAAGGTCGAGGTTGATCTGATGCAGCCGCTGGATATGGAGAAGAAACCCGCTGTGCACACCACACCGCTCAACCACGTCGGGCTGTGGATTGACGACCTGCCCAAGGCGGTGGAATGGCTCACCGCGCAGGGCGTGCGGTTTGCGCCGGGTGGCATCCGTAAGGGGGCCGCTGGTTTTGACATCTGCTTCATGCATCCCAAGGCCAATGATGAATTTCCCATTGCGGGTGAGGGCGTGCTGATCGAGATGGTGCAGGCGCCGCCTGAAGTCATTCGCGCTTTTGCCTCGCTGGGTTGAATCCCGTACCCCACACTTAAAGAGCGCACACTGTACAACCTGCCTCGTTTTTCAACACTGATTGTCTGGAGCCCGTCTTTATGGACTTGAGCCGTTTCCCCCGCCGCCGTTATTCACAAGGCGCCACACCCCTGGAATTGATGCCGCATTTCACCGACGCCCTGCGTGCCTCGTGCCCGTCTGGCAAGGGCCCCCGCGTGTGGATCAAGCGTGACGACATGCTGGGCCTCACGCCCGGTGGCAACAAGACGCGCAAGCTGGAATTTCTGGTGGCCGATGCGCTGGCGCAGGGCGCTGACACGCTGATCACCTGCGGCGCGCCGCAGTCGAACCACTGTCGCGCCACGCTGTGCGCCGCGATCAAGGAGGGCATGAAGTGCCGCTTCGTGATTGAAGAGCGGGTGCCGAACAGCTACGCCGAAGGCGCCAGTGGCAACAACTTCCTGTTCCGGCTGCTGGCGGTGGAGGCCATCACGGTGGTGCCTGCGGGCACGCCGATGATGGACGCCATGCAGAAGGTGGCGGCCGATCTGGCCGCGCAGGGCCGCAAGGGTTACATCGTGCCCGGTGGCGGCTCCAACGCGCTGGGCGGTCTGGGCTATGTTGCCTGCGCGCAGGAACTGCAGCAGCAGATGTTTGATGAGGGTGTGCAGATCGACCGCGTGGTGGTCGGCTCAGGCAGCTCCGGCACGCATGGTGGCTTGCTGGCGGGCTTTCTGGGCAACCACATCCACATTCCCATCGTGGGCATCGGTGTGAGCCGGGACCCGGCCGACCAGGATCCGCTGGTGCACAAGGAGGCGCAGGCCGTGATGGATCTGCTGGGCGTGAAGATCACCGTGCCACGCGAGGCGGTGCTGAGCTTTGGCAACTGGTGGCGACCCAAGTACTCGGTGCCCAACCAGGCCATGGTTGAGGCGGTGCAGATACTGGCCCGCACCGAAGCCATCCTGCTCGACCCGGTCTACACCGGCAAGATCATGGCGGGCCTGATCGGTCTGGCGCGCCAGGGCTACTTTCAGCCGGACGAGAACGTGCTGTTCATCCATACCGGCGGTGCGCCCTCGCTGCACGCTTATGAGGCGGAAGTGCTGGGCTTGAAAGAACTGCCGGCCTGAACTGACGACGCCGAGACAGCGCCGAAACACTGCCTAGATAGCCATTAGGCCTTGGGCGTGCGCTGGGCCCGGGCTCTGGCCAGCGCTGCCTCGATCACGGCCCGCTTGCGGTCGGCCACGGCAGGGTCGTTTTCCGCGCGCGCAGGTAAGGCAGTGGCTGTGGTCTCTTGCAAGGTTGCTTGAGAAGAGGTCTCGGATTTTTTCAAGCCCGCATCTTTCGTCTTGCTCATTCTTGCCACGTGACGCTGGTAGCGACCCAGTGCTGTGTGCGCCTTCGCGTCAGACCAGGCGGCCCAGCCGGTTGCCATGCCTGACACGTTCTCCAGCGAGATGCAGTCTACCGGGCAGACCGGAATGCACAGCTCGCAACCGGTGCAATGCGGCTCGATCACCGTGTGCATCATCTTGTTGCTGCCGAGGATGGCATCGGTCGGGCAGACCTTGATGCACAGGGTGCAGCCGATGCACCAGGATTCATCGATCACCGCAACGCTGCGGGGTGTCTCGGTGCCGTGAACGGGGTTGAGCGGAATCACCGGCTGGCCGGTGATGGCCGCCAGCCGCGCGATGCCCTCTGCCCCGCCCGGCGGGCACTGGTTGATGGGTGTACCTTCGGTCGCCATGGCGTGCGCATAGGCCGCGCAATCGGGGTAGCCGCAGCGCGTGCACTGCGTTTGCGGAAGGGCGGCATGGAGCCGCTCCGCAAGGGATGGAGATATGGAGGGCGGGGTTCCGGGCTGGGCGGGCGGTTTCACCCGCCTATTGTCCAGCCTTCATGCCCGCACTTTCGCATCCGGCGCGTTACTTGGCCGCAGCTGCTTTGCGGGCGGCTTTGGCCGGTGCTTTGCTTGCTGGCTTGGCAACGGGCTTGGCTGAGGGCAGCGCCTTTTTGACCGTCTTCGCTGCGGTCTTTTTGGCCACGGCCTGGGCTGGAGCCGCTTTGCCTGCTGGGAGCGAGGCCGAGTGGTGCCACAGGATGAAGTCCTTGACCGCCGGATACACCAGGTCACGCCAGCGGCGACCGCTGAAGATGCCGTAGTGGCCAGCGCCCTTGGCCTCGAAATGCTGCTTGTTCTGGGGCTGCACGCCGCTGCACATCGCCAGCGCGGCTTTGGTTTGGCCAGATCCGGAAATGTCATCCAGCTCGCCTTCGACCGTCATCACCGCGGTGTGCTTGATGTCGGCCGGATTGACGCGTTCGACAGTGCCGTCTGGTGCCGTCACATCCCAGGTGCCGTTGACCAGCTTGAACTCCTGGAACACGGTGCGGATGGTTTCGAGGTAGTAGTCAGCGTCCATGTCGAGCACGGCGTTGTACTCGTCATAGAACTTGCGATGCGCTTCGGCGCTGGCGTCGTCACCCTTGAGCAGGTCCTTGAAGTAGTCGTAATGGCTGCTGGCGTGGCGGTCGGGGTTCATCGCCACAAAGCCGGTGTGCTGAAGGAAGCCGGGGTACACACGGCGGCCGGCACCCGGGAAGTTGCTCGGAACGCGGTAGATCACGTTGTTCTCGAACCACTCGAAGCTCTTGTTCATGGCGAGGTTGTTCACCGCGGTGGGCGACTTGCGCGCATCGATCGGGCCGCCCATCATGATCATCGACAGCGGCGTGGTCTCGCCGCGCGACGCCATCAGCGAGATGGCGCCAAACACCGGCACGGTGGGCTGACAGACGCTGATGACATGGCAGTTACCGTACTGGCCCTGCAGGTGACGGATGAATTCCTGCACATAGTTGACGTAGTCATCGAGGTGGAAGGTGCCTTCGGACAGTGGCACCATGCGGGCGTTTTTCCAGTCGGTGATGTAGACCTTGTGGTCTTTCAGCATGGCCTTGACGGTGTCGCGCAGCAAGGTGGCGTAGTGGCCGGAAAGTGGCGCCACGATCAGCACCGCAGGCTGGCTCTTCAGACGCGTGAGGGTGGCCGGGTCGTCAGAAAAGCGCTTGAAGCGGCGCAGTTCGCAAAAGGGCTTGTCGATCTCCACCCGTTCATGGATGGCGATGCTGGTGCCCTCGATGTCAATCGTGGTCAGGCCAAACGCCGGCTTTTCGTAATCCTTGCCCAAGCGGTAAATCAGGCTGTAGCCGGCTGCCACGCGCTGTGCGAAAGGGGCTTGAGCCAGAGGGGAGTGCGGGTTGCCATACAGCTTCGCAGCGGCCTGTGCGAAGTCCACAAACGGCTCCATCAGGGTGCGCTGGGTTTCATAGACTTGATAAAGCATGGTCGGTTTTCCGGGTGTGGGAGCAGGATGAATTCATCCGCTCACATTGTAATTGTTGCACTGCACCATATTAACAGGCTTGTGTACGGTTGATTTGGGTGTGAATACCAATTCTGAACTCCTCGGCTCCGTCGCGCCAGCAGGAAATGTTCAGATTTGGTGCATCAAGCGACCGATACAGGATGTTGTGGCCCGCGACCTGGGGTGGTGGGGCCTCTTGCCATCGGCCGGGTTTACCATGGCTGCACCTCACTTTGTTGCAACGCCATGATTCCAGCCCAGTCCCTCGCCACACTCGATACCGTGGTTTCCCTCAAAAAATCCGACCGCATGCCGGTGTTGTTCCTCGGGCATGGCAGCCCGATGAACGCCATCGGCGACAACGAGTACCTGCGCAGCTGGCGGGCGCTGGGCGCGGAGTTTGGCAGCAAGGTGCCGCGCCCACAGCTGATCCTGTGTATTTCTGCCCACTGGCTGACTGAGGGCTGGTGGCTCACCGGCATGGCGCAGCCCAAGACCATCCATGATTTTGGCGGCTTCCCGCAGGAGCTGTTTGACCAGCAGTACCCGGCTCCGGGCGACACGGCGGCGGCCCAGGCCATCAGCCAGGCCGTACGGCAGCGCGCTTCTGCCCCTTTGGCGCTCGACATGACCGAGTGGGGGCTGGACCACGGCAGCTGGGCGGTGCTCAAGCCCATGTTTCCCGAGGCCGACATTCCGGTGATCCAGTTGAGCATGGACTACAGCCGCGCGCCGGAAGACCACTACGCGCTGGCCCGGCAGCTCAAGGCCCTGAGGCAGCGCGGCGTGCTGGTGGTGGGCAGCGGCAACATCGTGCACAACCTGCCTCAGATGCAGCGCGGTGCGGCAGCCCATCAGGCCTACGACTGGGCGCTGGAGTTTGACCAGACCACCGGCGGCCTTGTGCAGCAGGGCAACCTCGATGCACTGCAGAACTTCCTCAAGCTGGGGCAGGTCGCCAAAATGGCCCACCCGACGCATGAGCACTACCTGCCGCTGCTGTACGCCGCCGGTGCGGCAGAGGCTGGCGAGCCGACGAGGTTTTTCAACACCAGCTTTCAGGGCGGCTCCATTTCCATGCGTTCTGTCGTGTGGGGCTGAGGCACGCGGACTGCAGGGGCCCAGAAACGACAACGCCGCCCGAAGGCGGCGTTTTACTGAGCCGGTGCCGGATCAGATCACCTTGGCAATCGCAGCGCACACATAGTCGATATTCTTGCTGTTGAGCGCGGCCACGCACATGCGGCCGGTGTCGGTGCCATAGACGCCGAACTCGCTGCGCAGGCGCACCATCTGCTCTTTGGAGAGGCCCGAGTAGCTGAACATGCCGATCTGCGTTGTGATGAAGCTCATGTCTTCCTTCACGCCAGCCGCTTTCAGACCGTCAACGAGTTTCTGGCGCATGGCCTTGATGCGCACGCGCATTTCGGCGAGTTCCTCTTCCCACTGGGCACGCAGCGCCGGTGTGTTGAGCACGGTGGCCACCACAGTAGCGCCGTGAATCTGCGGGTTGCTGTAGTTGGTGCGGATCACCAGCTTGATCTGCGACAGCACGCGCTCGGCTTCTTCCTTGCTCTGGCACACGACCGACAGGGCACCAACGCGCTCGCCGTACAGGCTGAAGCTCTTGGAGAATGAGGTCGAGACGAAGAAGCTGAGGCCGGCGGCCACGAACTTGCCGATCACGGCGCCGTCTTCGGCAATGCCGTGGCCGAAGCCCTGATAGGCCATGTCGAGGAAAGGCGTGAGCTCCTTGCTCTTGATGGCGGCGATGACTTGGTCCCACTGCGCTGGCGTGATGTCGTAGCCAGTCGGGTTGTGGCAGCAGGCGTGCAGCACGACGATGGTGCCCTTGGCCGCGGCGTTCAGTGCGGCCAGCATGCCGTCAAAGTTGATGCCTCGCTTGGCTGCGTCGTAGTAAGGGTAGCTTTCCACCTGGAAGCCGGCCTGCAGGAAGAGGGCGCGGTGGTTTTCCCAGCTCGGGTCGCTGATCAGCACCTTGGCGTTCGGGTTCAGCTTTTTGAGGAAGTCGGCACCGATCTTGATGCCGCCAGTGCCGCCAATGCCCTGGGCGGTGGCCACACGGCCGCTTTTCACGGGCTCGCTGTCGGCGCCAAACACCAGTGCCCTGACGGCCGAGTCATAGGCCGCGATACCGTCAATCGGCAGGTAGCCACGTGGCTTGGGCGATTCCATCATCTGCTTTTCAGCGGCCTGCACGCACTTGAGCAGGGGGAGTTTGCCGTTGTCGTCGTAATACACGCCCACGCCGAGGTTGACCTTGGCCGGGTTGGTGTCGGCGTTGAATTGTTCGTTCAGACCCAGGATCGGGTCGCGAGGGGCCATTTCGACGGCGGTAAACAAAGACATGAAAAATCCTCAGAAATGAAAAACTCGAAACATCTGACCGGGCTCGACAACCACCGGCGCAAAGGGAAATGACGCTTGACCGTCAGCAGACAGGGTGATCGCGCAGCCCGGGTTCCAAAGGGCTGCGGAATGTCGTATTCTGTTTGATTGCGCGTAATTTTAGCGAAGCCAGACAGGGAACCCTATGCCAGAAGCGGTGGAAGCCATAACAGAAGCAGTAGAAGCAGCCGACGCGCCTGCCACCGGGACGTTTGTGCGCTATCCCGGCTCGCCGTTTGAGCTGTTCCAGCCCTACCCGCCGGCAGGCGACCAGCCTGAGGCCATCGACAAGCTGGTCGAGGGCGTCAACGACGGCGAGGTTTTCCAGACTCTGCTGGGCGTCACCGGCTCAGGCAAGACCTTCACCATGGCCAACGTGATCGCGCGGCTGGGCCGGCCGGCGATCGTGTTTGCGCCCAACAAGACACTGGCAGCGCAGCTTTACAGCGAGTTCCGCGAGTTCTTCCCCAAGAACGCGGTGGAGTACTTCGTCAGCTACTACGACTACTACCAGCCCGAGGCCTATGTGCCGCAGCGCGACCTGTTCATCGAGAAGGACTCGGCCATCAATGAGCACATCGAACAGATGCGCCTGTCGGCCACCAAGAGCGTGCTGGAGCGGCGCGACACCATCATCGTCGGCACGGTGAGTGCCATTTACGGCATCGGAGCGCCTGAGGATTACACGCAGATGCGTTTCATTGCGCGGGTGGGCGACAAGATGGGCCAGCGCGACGTGATTGCCCGCCTGATCCGCATGCAGTACACCCGCAACGAGCAGGACTTTGCCCGCGGTACCTTCCGCGTACGCGGCGATGTGATCGACGTGTTCCCGGCTGAGCATTCGGAGCTGGCCATCCGCATCGAGCTGTTTGACGACGAGATCGAAACACTGTCGCTGTTCGATCCGCTGACCGGCCGCATCCGCCAGAAGATTCCGCGCTTTGTGGTCTACCCGAAAAGCCACTACGTCACCCCGCGCGACAAGGTGCTGATGGCGGTGGAGACCATCAAGCTCGAATTGTCCGAACGGGTGGCGCAGTTTGTGGCCGACGGCAAGCTGGTCGAGGCGCAGCGCATCGAGCAGCGCACCCGGTTCGATCTGGAGATGCTCAGCGAAATCGGCCACTGCAAGGGCATTGAGAACTACACCCGTCACCTGAGCGGCGCGCCACCGGGCTCACCGCCGTCCACCCTGTGCGATTACCTGCCCAAGGATGCGGTGATGTTTCTCGACGAGAGCCACGTGATGATCGGCCAGCTCAATGCCATGTACAACGGCGACCGGGCACGCAAGACCACGCTGGTGGAGTACGGCTTTCGCCTGCCGAGCGCGCTGGATAACCGGCCGCTGAAGTTCGAGGAGTTCGAGACCAAGATGCGCCAGGCGATTTTTGTCTCTGCCACACCGGCCGCCTACGAGCAGGCGCATGCCGGCCAGGTGGTGGAGCAGGTGGTGCGACCGACCGGTCTGGTGGACCCGCAGGTCGAGGTACGGCCCGCCACCCACCAGGTCGACGATGTGCTGCAGGAAATCCGCATCCGCGTGGAGAAGAACGAGCGCGTGCTGATCACCACGCTGACCAAGCGCATGGCCGAGCAGCTCACCGATTACCTGAGTGATAACGGCGTGAAGGTGCGCTACCTGCATAGCGATGTGGACACCGTGGAACGGGTTGAAATCCTGCGCGACCTGCGCCTGGGCGCTTTTGATGTGCTGGTGGGCATCAACCTGCTGCGCGAGGGGCTGGACATTCCCGAGGTGTCGCTGGTGGCGATTCTGGATGCGGACAAGGAAGGCTTTTTGCGCGCCGAGCGCAGCCTGATCCAGACCATTGGCCGCGCGGCCCGTAACCTCAATGGCCGGGCCATCCTGTATGCCGACCGCATCACCGATTCCATGAAGAAAGCCATGGACGAGACCGAGCGGCGCCGCAACAAGCAGATCGCCTTCAACCTCAAGCACGGCATCACGCCGCGCAGCATCGTCAAGCGGATCCGCGACCTGATCGACGGGGTGTACAGCGAGAAGTCGGGCAAGGAAGCCGAGAAGCTCGAGATGCAGAAGGCGCTGGTCGAGGACATGAGCGAAAAAGACATCGCCAAAGAGATCAAGCGCCTGGAAAAGCAGATGATCGAGCACGCCAAGAATCTGGAGTTTGAAAAGGCCGCAAGGGTGCGCGATCAGCTTCACATCCTGAAAGAGCAAGCCTTCGGCGCACCGGGGTCGGACAACGTGCTGCCGATTTCCATGGCGTCCAATGCGGGAAAACCGGGCTGAACGCCCCTGCCGTGACATATTCCACGGTAGGCGAGTGATTTAGTGGGGAACTCTTGGGCCGCCGGGCGTCACTAACTGCGACTGATTGGTAATTATTTCTACCGATTGGTTTGTCACCGGCAAGAAAACCTCGATTGATGGTATACTTGACGAATTCAGTCAAGAACATATCCAGAACAATAAAAGCCCCCGCGATAGCCGGATGACTGACTTGGGCGGCTGGAGGAAGAGTTCCCCGTGAGCCATAGGCTTTCGGGGTGAAAACGACAGTCAAGCCAATTAAAGGAGCTTGTTATGCGCCTCACGACCAAAGGCCGCTTTGCGGTCACTGCGATGATCGATCTGGGCCTGCGCCAGAACAGCGGCCCCGTCACCTTGGCGGCTATCAGCCAGCGCCAGCAAATCTCCCTGTCCTACCTCGAACAGCTGTTCGGCAAGCTGCGCCGGCATGAGCTGGTGGAGTCCACCCGTGGGCCGGGCGGCGGCTACACCCTGGGCCGCAAGGCATCCGAAATCACCGTCGCCGACATCATTGTGTCGGTGGACGAGCCGATTGACGCCACCCATTGCGGCGGCAAGGAAAACTGCCTGGGCGAGGGCGGCCGCTGCATGACGCATGAGCTGTGGGCTTCGCTGAACAGCCGCATGGTCGAGTTTCTTGACTCCGTGACCCTGCAAAAGCTGGTGGAAGACCAACTCGCCAAGGGTGTGGTCGTTGAGAACACGCCTCAGGTCAAAAAAGCCATCTTCACTGCGCCAGCGGTCAAGCCGATCCGGGTGAATGCACCCAATTCGGTGTTTGCCCTCGGGAACGCCTTCTCGAAAACCTGATGTGGTGGCCGGGCTGCTGGTAGTGCAGTGCCCGGCCCCGCCTTCACAGATGCCCGTCCGAGCCTGACAGGCATTGCAACCGTCAGCCTGCGTATTCAAAGCAAAGAGCCAGCCACATGGAAACCCCTCACTTCCCGATCTACATGGACTACAGCGCCACCAATCCCTGCGACCCGCGGGTGGTGGACGCGATGATTCCGTGGTTGCGCGAGCACTTCGGCAACCCGGCATCGCGCAGCCATGCGTGGGGCTGGGAAGCGGAAGCCGCCGTTGAAAAGGCGCGCGGCCAGATCGCCGACCTGATCGGCGCCGATCCGCGTGAAATCGTCTGGACCAGCGGTGCCACCGAGTCCAACAACCTGGCCCTGAAGGGTGCAGCGCACTTCTACAAGACCAAGGGCAAGCACCTCATCACCGTCAAGACCGAGCACAAGGCTGTGCTGGACACCTGCCGCGAACTGGAGCGCCAGGGTTTTGAGGTCACCTACATGGATGTGCAGGCCGACGGCTTGCTGGATTTGGACGCCCTTAAAGCGGCTATCCGTCCTGACACGATTCTGGTCAGCGTCATGTTTGTCAACAACGAGATTGGCGTGATCCAGGACATCCCGGCCATCGGAGCACTGTGCCGTGAAAAAGGCATCATCTTCCACGTCGACGCGGCGCAGGCCACCGGGCGTGTGGACATCGACCTGCAGACGCTGCCGGTCGACCTGATGAGCCTGACCTCCCACAAGACCTACGGCCCCAAAGGCATCGGCGCCCTGTATGTGCGCCGCAAGCCGCGCGTCCGTCTGGAAGCCCAGATGCACGGTGGCGGTCATGAGCGCGGCATGCGTTCGGGTACCTTGCCCACTCATCAGTGCGTGGGCATGGGTGAGGCCTATCGCATTGCCAAGGCCGAGATGCACGAGGAAAACAAGCGCATCCGTGCCCTGCACGAGCGCATGCTCAATGGCCTGAAGGATGTTGAGGAAGTGTTCCTCAACGGCCACGCTGAAAAGCGGGTGCCTCACAACCTCAACATGAGTTTCAATTTTGTCGAGGGCGAATCGCTCATCATGGGCATCAAGGGCCTGGCGGTGTCGAGCGGTTCGGCCTGTACCTCGGCCAGCTTGGAGCCCAGCTATGTGCTGCGTGCCCTTGGCCGCAGCGACGAATTGGCCCACAGCAGCCTGCGCATGACGATTGGCCGCTGGAGCACCGAAGAAGAAATTGACTACGCAGTGGCCACCATTAAGGAAAACGTGGCTAAGTTGCGCGAACTGTCCCCGCTTTGGGAGATGTTCAAGGATGGCGTCGACCTTTCAACGATTCAGTGGGCCGCGCATTGAGCGCTAATACACAGCATATACAGAGGTAAACAAAATGGCATACAGCGAAAAAGTGGTAGACCACTACGAAAACCCCCGCAACGTAGGCTCCTTTGAAAAGGGCGACGACACGGTAGGCACCGGCATGGTTGGCGCGCCGGCCTGCGGCGACGTGATGAAGCTGCAGATCAAGGTCAACCCGGTCACGGGCGTGATTGAAGACGCACGTTTCAAGACCTATGGCTGCGGCTCGGCGATTGCTTCGAGCTCGCTGGTGACCGAGTGGGTCAAGGGCAAGACGCTCGACGAAGCGGCAAGCATCAAGAACAGCGCGATTGCCGAAGAACTGGCCTTGCCGCCAGTGAAGATTCACTGCTCCATCCTGGCCGAAGACGCCATCAAGGCGGCCGTGAACGACTACAAGCAGAAGCACACGCACTGATTTGCTTCCGCTGATTTTTGACTGTTCCCTTTTGAGTGAATCCAATGTCCGTAACGCTGACTGACGCCGCTGCCCGCCACGTAACCCGCTACATGGCCAAGCGTGGCAAGGGTGTGGGTGTGCGTCTGGGCGTGAAGACGACGGGCTGCTCGGGCCTGGCCTACAAGCTGGAATACGCAGACGAGATTGCCCCTGAGGACATCGTGTTTGAGGACAACGGCGTGAAGGTGCTGGTGGACCCGAAAAGCATGGCCTACATCGACGGCACGAAGCTGGACTTTGTGCGCGAAGGCCTCAATGAGGGCTTCAAGTTCATCAACCCGAACGAGCGCGACCGCTGCGGCTGCGGCGAGAGCTTCAGGGTGTGAGGCGCGCCAGCCCTCTGGCGTCTCTCCAGTCCCTGTATTCAGAACGCCGCCCCACCGCGTGTGCAGGCGGCTTTTTCTTGGCATGAACCTTCAATCCACCGACTTCGAGCTGTTTGGCATTCCGGCGCAATTCGCGCTGGAGCGCGCGGCGCTGGATGCACGATGGAAAGAGTTGCAGCGCGAGGCACACCCTGACCGCTTCGCCGCGCAGGGCGCCGCTGCCCAGCGTGTGGCAATGCAGTGGTCCGTGCGGGTCAACGAGGCCTATCAGCGCCTGAAGGATCCCCTGCGGCGCGCCAGCTACCTGTGCGAACTCAATGGCGTGCCGATTCAGGCCGAAAACAACACCGCCATGCCGGGCGACTTTCTGATGCTGCAGATGCAGTGGCGCGAGGCGCTGGATGAGGCGGAGAACGCAGAGGCATTCGAAGAGATCGCCGCCACGGCCAGCGCCTATCAGGACACCACGCTGTCAAACATTGCGCAACTGATCGACAGTGAGAAAAATTTCAAGGCTGCAGCCCAGCAGGTGCGCAGCCTGATGTTCGTAGAGCGTTTCATCCAGGAGCTGGATGCCCGCATGGACCGGCTTGAACAATGATGCGCCCGGCGCAAACCTCCCCGATTCCCTTTTAAAGCCCCATGGCACTTCTGCAAATTTCCGAACCTGGTCAGGCCCCTGACCCCCATCAGCGCCGCATCGCCGTTGGCATTGATCTGGGTACGACGCACTCGTTGGTGGCCAGCGTGCGTAATGGCGTGGCCGAGTGCCTGCCTGACGAAGCCGGCCGTGTGCTGTTGCCCAGCGTGGTGCGCTATCTCGAAGGCGGCCAGCGGCAAATTGGCGCTGATGCACTGGCGGCGCAGGTGGAAGACCCGCGCAACACCATTTCATCCGTCAAGCGTCTGATGGGCCGCGGCATCGACGACATTGGCAGCCGCCACCAGTTGCCCTATGCGTTGAATGACAAGCCGGGCATGGTGACGCTGCAAACGGTTGCCGGCGAAAAAAGCCCGGTCGAGATCAGTGCCGAGATTCTGGCCACCCTGCGTTACCGTGCAGAAGACACGTTTGACGACGACATCTACGGTGCGGTCATCACCGTGCCCGCCTACTTTGATGATGCCCAGCGCCAGGCCACCAAAGACGCTGCGCAGCTGGCGGGCCTGAATTTGCTGCGCCTGATCAACGAGCCCACAGCGGCGGCGATTGCCTATGGTCTGGACAACGCCAGCGAAGGTGTTTACGCGGTGTATGACCTCGGCGGCGGGACGTTCGACATTTCGATCCTGCGCCTGACGCAGGGCGTGTTTGAAGTGGTGGCGACCGGCGGTGATTCCGCGCTCGGCGGCGACGACTACGACCGCGCGCTGGTCGACTGGGTACTGGTCAAGGCGGGCTTGTCCGCCGATACCTTCACGCCTTCCGACACCGCAGCGCTGCAGCGCGCCGCCCGTGCCTGCAAGGAGGCGCTGTCGTCGGCACCGTCCGTGCCCTTCAACGTGCAACTGGCCAAGGCGCTGGTGAACTTCGAGATGAAGGCGGAAGACTTTGAGACCGCTACGGCGCACCTGACCCAACGCACGCTCACCGCGGTTCGTAAGGCCCTGCGCGATGCCAAGCTGGCCAAGGATGAGGTTCAGGGGGTGGTACTGGTTGGTGGCTCCACCCGCATGCCGCAGGTGCGCAAGGCAGTGGCGAGCTTCTTCGGCCGCGAGCCTCTCGTGAATCTGAACCCCGACGAAGTGGTGGCGCTGGGCGCTGCGATTTCCGCGAACCAGCTTGCCGGCAACAACACGGGCGCAGACCTGTTGCTGCTGGATGTGATTCCACTGTCGCTGGGCATTGAAACCATGGGGGGCCTGGTCGAGCGCATTGTGCCGCGCAACCAGACGATTCCGACCGCCATGGCACAGGATTTCACCACCTACCAGGACGGCCAGACGGCGCTGGCGCTGCATGTGGTGCAGGGTGAGCGCGATCTGGTGACCGACTGCCGCAGCCTGGCGCGCTTCGAGCTGCGCGGTATTCCGCCCATGGCAGCAGGCGCCGCGCGTATTCGCGTGACCTTCACGGTTGATGCAGACGGTCTGCTCAGCGTCAATGCCCGCGAGCAGGGCAGCGGCGTGGAGGCCACGATCGACGTGAAGCCTTCCTATGGCCTGAGCGACGACGAAATCGCCCGCATGCTGCAGGACAGTTTTTCCACCGCTCAGCAGGACATGCAGGCGAGGGCGCTGGCCGAGGCCCAGGTGGACGCCGACCGCATGGTGCTGGCCACACAAAGTGCGCTGGCTGCCGATGCCGATCTGCTCAGCCCCAATGAACGGGCGCAGATTGACACGCTGGTGATCGCCTTGAACTACGCACGCACGCACGGAGACGCTGCTGCCATCGAAGCTGCGACCCAAGCACTGGCCAAAGGCACCGAGGCCTTTGCTGCACAGCGAATGAACCGGGGCATCCGACAAGCCCTGGCCGGAAAGAACATCGAGGCAGTCTGAAAGGACTGAGCACCATGCCCATCATCAAAATCCTGCCCCATCCCGAGTACTGCCCCCAGGGTGCTGAAATTTCAGCGCCGGCGGGTACGTCCATCTGCGAGGCGCTGCTCGACAACAAGATCAACATCGAGCACGCCTGTGACATGAGCTGCGCCTGCACCACCTGCCACGTGGTGGTGCGCGAGGGCTTCAATTCGCTGAATGAACTCGACGAGAGCGAAGAGGACCTGCTGGACCGCGCCTGGGGGCTGGAGCCCCAGTCGCGCCTGAGCTGCCAGGCCTTCTTGGCACAGACCGATGTGACAGTCGAGATACCCAAGTACTCGATCAATCACGCCAAAGAGAATCATTAGAGCCCCCACGCTTGCCACTGCGTGTGCTGCGCTGCCCCCCGAGGGGCGCGTTTTTCCTTGGGGCGGCCCGGAGGAAAAACATCTACTGACGCAGCGCCACTATCATCTGAGCCATGCGCCAAATCGTTCTTGACACTGAAACCACCGGCCTTTCTGCTGAAAACGGTGACCGCATCATCGAAATCGGCTGCGTCGAACTGGTCGCCCGCAAGCTGACGGGCAACAACAAGCACTTCTACCTGAACCCTGGCCGCGACAGCCATGAGGACGCGCTGAAGGTGCACGGGATCAGCAACGAGTTTCTGAAGGACAAGCCGAAGTTCGACGCCGTGGCCGATGAACTTCTGGAGTACCTGCAGGGCGCCGAGCTCATCATCCACAACGCACCGTTCGACGTCAGCTTTCTGAACAAGGAACTGGAGCTGATCGGGCAGCAGCCGCTGAAGCACTTTGTGGCCAAGGTGACCGACAGCCTGATGATGGCCAAAGAGCTGTTTCCGGGCAAACGCAATTCCCTTGATGCACTGTGCGACCGGCTCGATGTGGACAACTCTGGCCGCACGCTGCACGGCGCCTTGCTTGACGCTGAACTGCTCGCCGACGTTTACATCAACCTCACTCGCGGCCAGAACTCGCTGGTCATGGAGGTGGGTGTGACGTCGGGTGAGGGTGAACCCCTGCCGCAGGCCGACCTGAGTGCGTTTGAGTTGCCAGTTTTGAGCGCCAGCGAGCAGGAGATGGGCAGCCACGAGAAGGCGCTCGCCGACATCGACAAGGCCAGCAAAGGCAAGACCCTGTGGCGTTTGATGGCCGCCTGAAATCCGGACGGGGGAAAATCAGCTTATAATCTGAGGCTAACTTACAGGGCGGTTAGCTCAGGGGTAGAGCACTGCATTCACACTGCAGGGGTCGCAAGTTCGAAACTTGCACCGCCCACCAGACAATGAAAAAGGCCACGTCGCAAGACGTGGCCTTTTTTCTTAGGGGCGTGCCCCGAATGGCTCAGCGGCTCGTCAAAGTACCTCGCTCGCAAAGTCTGCCAGGCGCGAGCGTTCGCCGCGAGCCAGGGTGATGTGACCGCCGTGCGGCCAACCCTTGAAGCGGTCCACAGCGTAGGTCATGCCCGATGAGCCTTCTGTCAAGTAAGGCGTGTCGATCTGCGCCAGGTTGCCCATACAGATGATCTTGGTGCCAGGGCCTGCGCGGGTGATCAGCGTCTTCATCTGCTTGGGCGTCAGGTTCTGCGCCTCGTCAATGATCACGTACTTGTTCAGGAAGGTCCGGCCGCGCATGAAGTTCATGCTTTTGACCTTGATGCGCGAGCGGATCAGCTCATTGGTGGCGGCGCGGCCCCATTCGCCAGAGCCGCTGTCGGTCTTGCCAAGCACTTCCAGGTTGTCGTCGAGTGCGCCCATCCAGGGGCCCATTTTTTCTTCTTCAGTGCCTGGCAGGAAACCGATGTCCTCGCCGACCGACACCGTGGCGCGGGTCATGATGATCTCGGTGTAGCGGCGGTCGTCCAGCACCTGCGTCAGGCCGCTGGCCAGCGCCATCAGCGTCTTGCCGGTGCCGGCGGTACCGGCCAGGGTCACAAAGTCCACTTCCGGATCCATCAGCAGGTTCATCGCGAAGTTCTGCTCGCGGTTGCGCGTGGTCACTCCCCACACGGCATTCTTCAGGTGGTTGTAGTCCTTCAGGGTCTTCAGCACTGCCGTCTTGGCGCGGATTTCCGTGACACGGGCGTACAGCGGCGGCTCGCCGGGCGCCTCGAAAAACACGAACTGGTTGATCAGCAGGTTGGCGACGATAGGGCCCGTGATGCGGTAGAAGGTGTGGCTACCCTGTTGCCAGCTTTCGATGGTCTTGCTCTGGCGGGTCCAGAAGTCGGATGGCAGGGCCAGTGAGCCGGAATAGAGCAGGTCACCGTCTTCCAGCGTCTTGTCGTTCTGGTAATCGTCAGTCGCCAACCCGAGGGCGCGGGCCTTGACCCGCATGTTGATGTCCTTGGACACCAGCACCACTTCGCGCGGTGCATATTCGCGGCGCAGTGCCTCGACCACGCCCAGAATCTGGTTGTCTGCCTTGCCCTGGGGCAGGCTCATGGGCAGGGTGTAGTCCAGCGGTTTGGTCTGGAAGAACAGTGATCCACCGGCCTCGCGGTGTCCTGTTGTGTCAAGCTTGAGGCCCTTGCCGATGTCGGCGCCTTGCGCGCCAGCCAGCGCATCCAGCGTGCGGCTGGTCTGCCGGCCGTTGCGCGCCACCTCGGTCGTGCCTTTTTTGTGGCCATCGAGCTCTTCCAGCACGATCATTGGCAGGAAGATGTCGTGTTCCTCAAAGCGGAACAGGCACATCGGGTCGTGCAGCAGCACGTTGGTGTCGAGGACAAACAGTTTGGTGGGGCCGGTGCGTTTCGGTTTCTTGGGCTTTTCGGCCACCTTCGGCGTCGGCTCCCTCTCGCGGTCGCTGACTGCGGGTGCCCGCTCGTTGCGTGCAGCGGGCTTGTCCTTGTAGGCCACCGGATGGGCGCCGTCACCGACTGCCCGGCTGTCAAACAAGTCCATCACCGGTGGTTTTTGCGCCGATTCCGTGTTTTCCGTCTTTCGTGCCCCCCGCGATGACGAGCGGGCGGGCGCGTCAAGTGCGTCGGGCGAGAGCAGGGCAGCACGTTTGGTCGGGGCGGGGGGCAGGGGCATGGTGCGTAAAACTCTCAAAAAGAAGTTTCCAGAAGTGAAAAAGCCGCCTTGAGGCCAGGGCGGCTTTTTCAGTGAACGCAGTTGCGAAGGTCAACAGCATGAGCCCATTATGCACAACTCATGTGACAGGGCAATCTGGTGTTGCTGGGTGGCCTCATATGGTTTATGCAGGCCCCGTGCGCCCGCTCAGGCGGCTTTCTTGAGGGCCTTGACGGCCTTGAGCACTTCGTCGACGTGGCCGGGCACTTTCAGGCCGCGCCACTCTTCCTTGAGCTGGCCGTCGGCACCGATCAGGAAAGTGCTGCGCTCGATGCCCTTGACCTTCTTGCCGTACATGATCTTGTTCTTGACCACGCCGAACATGTGGCACATTTTTTCTTCGGTGTCGGCGATCAGTTCGAAGGGCAGTTCGAGCTTGGCCTTGAAATCGTCGTGCGACTTCATGTTGTCGCGAGACACGCCGAAAACCGTGGCGCCAGCCTTCACGAAATCCTTGTAGCGGTCGCGGAACTGCATCGCTTCGGTGGTGCAGCCCGGGGTGTTGTCCTTCGGATAGAAATACAGCACAACAACCTTGCCCAGATGGGACTGGTTGGAAACCTTGATGCCGCTGGTGGCGAGGGCTTCGAATTCGGGGAGTGGTTTGTTGACGACGACTGCCATACTGAGTGGACCCTGACGAAAGTAGTTGTAATTGGCCGCGGCGTTCGGACGGATTCCCGGCGGACAAACCGGGTGGTGGTACCAAATGCAACCCTAGATTTTACCCTGAAAGCCGCAGCCGCTCAGTGCAGTGCGTCGGGGGTTTCGATCAGCAAGGCCGCGATCACCTGCCGGCCCTCGCCCGCGAGGATGTTGTAGGTCCGGCAGGCAGCCAGCGTGTCCATGGTTTCAAGGCCGATGCGCTGGGCCATCAGTGCGCGCAAAAAGGCCGGTGGTGGGAAGCGCAGGCGCATGCCGCTGCCAAAAATCACCAGCTCGGGCTTTGTCTGCCCGAGCAGCTCGAAATGGCCTGCCGTCAGGTCTTCAAAGCGAGGGCAGTTCCAGTCGAACTTCTCGCCGCGTGAGCCGATGACGACGCTGCGCTCAATCCGCTCGGCCACCCCGTTGCTGCCGAGCCCAACCCAGCCCGGCCCGTAGCCCAGGATGGATTGCACGTCGAGTCGGTCGGGTTGGAGTTTCATGCGCTGTCCGGTCTGTCGTGGGTGTCTTGCGTGAAGTCGATGGTGACGTTTTTGCAGGTGGCGACAGCGCGCGCCCAAGGCTGCCCGGCCACCCGCTTTTGCCCCTGCCAAACAGGGAAAAAGCCGTTTTTATGTGGTCAAATTATAGATTCCGCCTGAAATTTCCCTGTCCCCGGGACGATCAGACCCCGGCTCGTCGCGATCTTGAATCGCGGCGAGCGCTGGATTGAGAACTTCTCTGTTTGAAAAACGACATGAAACCGATCACCAAATCTGCCAAATTGGCCAATGTGCTGTACGACATTCGTGGCCCCATCATGGATGCGGCCAAGCAGATGGAAGAAGAAGGCCAGAAGCTGATCAAGCTCAACCTGGGCAATCTCGCAGTGTTCGGCTTCGATGCGCCCGAGGAAGTGCAGCAGGACATGATCCGCAACTTGCCGGCATCGGCCGGCTATTCGGACAGCAAAGGCATTTTTGCGGCGCGCAAGGCCGTGATGCACGAGACCCAGAAGCAGGGCATCAAGGGCGTGACGCTGGACGACATTTACCTCGGCAATGGTGCGAGCGAGTTGATTGCCATGGCCACCAACGCCTTGCTGGACGATGGCGACGAGCTGCTGCTGCCATCGCCCGACTACCCGCTCTGGACGGCATCGACCAGCCTTTCGGGTGGCACACCGGTGCACTACATGTGCGACGAGAGCAACGGCTGGATGCCCGATCCAGCCGACATCAGGAGCAAGATCACGCCGAAGACCAAGGCCATCGTGGTGATCAACCCGAACAACCCGACCGGCGCGCTGTATTCCGACGACCTGCTGCGCCAGATTGTTGCCATCGCCCGCGAGCACGGCCTGGTGATTCTGGCCGACGAGGTGTACGACAAGGTGCTCTATGACGGCGCCCAGCACACTGCCATTGCCAGCCTGTCTACCGACGTGCTCACTCTAACCTTCAATTCGCTGTCCAAGAGCTACCGCTCCTGCGGTTACCGCGCGGGCTGGCTGGTGGTCTCGGGCCCGAAGAAAACTGCGCAGGACTACATCGAAGGCCTGAACATGCTGGCCAACATGAAGCTGTGCTCCAACGTGCCGGGCCAGTGGGCGATCCAGACCGCGCTGGGCGGCTACCAGAGCATCAACGACTTGACCCGCGAGGGCGGACGCCTGCGCCGCCAGCGCGACCTGGCCTATGAGCTGATCACGGCGATTCCCGGCGTGACCTGCGTCAAGCCGACGGCTGCGCTCTACATGTTTCCGCGCCTTGACCCCAAGGCGTACCCGATTCAGGATGACCGCCAGTTCTTTCTGGAGCTGCTCAAGGAAACCAAGGTCATGCTGGTGCAAGGCACTGGCTTCAACTGGCCGGCGCCTGACCACTTCAGGATCGTGTTCCTCCCGCATGAGGAAGACCTGCGCGAGGCGATTGGCCGTATCGCCAGGTTCCTCGAGAACTACCGCAAGAACCGGGTCTGATTCCGTTCTTACTTTTCCCCTGGTGATGTGCCACCTTCGGGTGGTCCGTCACATTGACTGCAACGCAAGACTCCAGCCATGACGAAATCGACGAATTTGAGCCCCATCCGCGTAGGCCTTCTGGGCATCGGCACGGTGGGCAGTGGCACCTTCAACGTGCTCAAACGCAACCAGGAAGAAATCCGCCGCCGCGCCGGCCGTGGCATTGAAATCACCATGGTGGCCGACCTCGATACAGCACGTGCCAAGTCCGTGGTGGGCGACGGCGTCGAGGTGGTGGGCGATGCGCGTCAGGTGGTCGGCAGTCCGAACGTGGACATCGTGATTGAACTGATCGGCGGCTACGGCATCGCCAAACAGCTGGTGCTCGAGGCGATTGAGGCCGGCAAGCATGTGGTGACCGCCAACAAGGCCCTGCTGGCCGTGCACGGCACCGAGATTTTTGCCGCGGCCCACCGCAAGGGCGTGATGGTGGCCTTCGAGGCCGCAGTGGCCGGTGGCATTCCCATCATCAAGGCACTGCGTGAGGGCCTGACGGCCAACAGCATCCAGTGGATCGCCGGCATCATCAACGGCACGACCAACTTCATCCTCAGCGAGATGCGCGACAAGGGGCTGGACTTTGATGTCGTGCTCAAGGAAGCGCAGCGTCTGGGCTATGCCGAGGCCGACCCCACCTTCGACATCGAAGGCGTGGACGCCGGACACAAGGTCACGCTGATGTCGGCCATTGCCTTCGGCATTCCGGTGCAGTTCGACAAGGCGTATGTGGAAGGCATCACAGGCCTGGCCGCACAGGACATCCGCTATGCCGAGCAGCTGGGCTACCGCATCAAACTGCTGGGCATCACCAAGCGCGCGGCCAATGGCATCGAGCTGCGGGTGCATCCGAGCCTGGTGCCGGTGAAGCGGCTGATTGCCAATGTCGAAGGTGCGATGAACGCCGTGGTGGTGCAGGGCGATGCCGTCGGCACCACGCTGTACTACGGCAAGGGGGCCGGCAGCGAGCCGACGGCCAGCGCTGTGATCGCCGACCTGGTGGACATTGCCCGCCTGCACACGGCCGACCCCGAGCACCGCGTACCGCATTTGGCCTTCCAGCCCGATGCAATGAGCGATCTGCCAGTGGTGCCGATGTCGGAGGTCGTCACCAGCTACTACCTGCGCCTGAAAGTGGCCGACGAAGCCGGTGTGCTGGCCAAGGTCACGGGCATCCTGGCCCAGGCTGGTATCAGCATCGACGCCGTGCTGCAGCGCGAGGCGGACGAGGTGGGTGGCGAAGGCTCCACCCATACCGACCTCATCATCCTCACGCACGATTGTGTGGAAGCGAAGATGAATGGCGCACTGGCCGAGATGCAGGCGCTGCCCACGGTGCTCGCGCCAATCATCCGCATCCGCAAGGAGGACCTGGCCTGATGCGCTATGTCTCTACCCGCGCGGCGTCGGTTGAATCCGGCGACCGCAAGCGCTTCTGTGAAATCCTGCTGGAAGGTCTGGCGCCTGACGGCGGCCTGTATTTGCCCGAGCACTATCCGCAAGTCAGCCCCGCCACGCTGGAAAACTGGCGCAGTCTCAGCTATGCGCAGTTGGCGTTTGAAATCCTGTCGCTCTACATCGACGACATTCCGCCCGCCGACCTGCGGGCGCTGTGCGAGAAGACCTATACCGAAGCGGTGTTTGGCACCAGAGAGATCGTTCCGCTGCGCAAGCTGGAAGACGGCCTGTATCTGGAAGCCCTGTCGAACGGCCCCACACTGGCCTTCAAGGACATGGCCATGCAATTGCTGGGCAACCTGTTCGAATACGAATTGGCGCGCCGGGGTGAAGAGCTGAACATCCTCGGTGCTACCAGCGGCGACACTGGCAGTGCGGCCGAATACGCGATGCGTGGCAAGAAGGGCGTGCGCGTCTTCATGACCTCGCCCAAGGGCCGCATGAGCCCCTTCCAGCAGGCCCAGATGTTCAGCCTGCAGGATGCCAACATCCACAACATCGCGATTGAAGGTGTGTTCGACGACTGCCAGGACATCGTCAAGGCGGTGAGCAACGATCTGGACTTCAAGCGCCAATACAAGATCGGCACGGTCAACTCTATCAACTGGGCGCGTTTGCTGGCGCAGGTGGTGTATTACTTTGCAGGCTACATTCAGGCCACGTCGGGTAGCGCGCAGAAGGTCAGTTTCACTGTGCCCTCCGGCAACTTCGGTAATGTCTGCGCTGGTCATGTGGCCCGCATGATGGGCCTGCCCATCGAGCGTCTGGTGGTGGCCACCAACGAGAACGACGTGCTCGACGAGTTCTTCCGCACCGGCGTGTACCGCGTTCGCAGCAGCGCCGACACGCACGAGACCTCCAGCCCTTCGATGGATATTTCCAAGGCCTCTAACTTCGAGCGCTTTGTGTTCGACCTGCTGGGCCGCGACGGCGCCAAAACCCGCGTGCTGTTCCACGACCAGCTGGCGGCCAAGGGGCGTTTTGATCTGGGCACTGACCCGGCGTTTCCACAGGCGCGCGAGCGCTATGGCTTTGCCAGCGGCAAGAGCACTCATGCGAATCGGCTTGCCACGATCCGCGACATCTGGCAACGCTTCGGCACCATGATCGACACCCACACGGCTGACGGCGTGAAGGTGGCGCGTGAGCACCTGCAGCCCGGCGTGCCGATGATCGTGCTGGAAACCGCGTTGCCCATCAAGTTTGCCGCCACCATTGAAGAAGCCTTGGGTCAGTCCCCCACACGGCCCGCGAAGTTTGAAGGCATCGAGGCCCTGCCCAAGCGGGTGCTGGAGTTGCCTGCTGACGCTGCCGCCGTCAAGCGCTACATCGTCGCAGCTGTGAACTGAACCGGCCGGAAAGTAATGACATGAATGTGGTTGGTTTTTCCGGGTTTTCCGGCTCCGGCAAGACAACGCTGGTCGAAAAGTTGATCCCGGCACTCAAATCCCGTGGTTTGCGAGTTTCAGTCGTCAAACATGCGCATCACAGCTTCGATATTGATCAGCCCGGCAAGGACACTCACCGTCACCGGCAGGCAGGTGCTTTTGAAGTCGTGGTCGCCTCGCAGAACCGGCTGGCGCTGATTCGGGAGTTTGAAAAGCCCGCGCGCATGACAGTGCACCAGCTGATCGCTGAACTTTATGACGGCGTCGACTGGGTGCTGGTTGAGGGTTTCAAGAGCAGCGACATCCTCAAGATCGAAGTCTGGCGCGCGCCCACCGATGAGTACAGTGGCAGTCCGGCCCGCTACATCGACGATGACTTCATCGTCGCCATCGCCACCGATGCGCCTGACCGTTTGCCGCAGGCAACCTTGCGGCCGGTGCTGGATTTGAACAACGCCGATGCGGTGGCCGAATACCTGGTCAACAATCACGAACGCTTTCATTACTCGTTTGATCATCGTTTTGTCGAGGGCTGACAGCGCTGCCCTGTCGCTGATTGTTCTCGCACCTTGTTCCATTGCATGCCATGAGCCAAGTCCCTGTTCGCACTCCGCTCAAACCTCTGGATGTGGCGCTTGCCGAGCTGCTGGCGCACGTTTCACCACTGGCTGATAACGAGCGTGTGTCCACCTTTGAGGCCGATGGACGTGTGCTGGCGGAAGACCTGGTGTCGGCTCTCGATGTGCCGGCGCATGACAACAGCTCGATGGACGGCTACGCGGTGCGTGCAGCCGAGTGCGGTGATCCGCAGACCTGGCTGCCGGTCAGCCAGCGGATTCCGGCGGGCAGCAACGGGGAAGCTCTGGCCACCGGGACCGTCGCCCGCATCTTCACTGGCGCCCCCATTCCGGCGGGTGCCGATGCAGTGGTGATGCAGGAGGACTGCACCGCCCGCACCGCCGAGGCGGGTGGCGCGTTGCCGGAAGTGCAAGTGCAGAAAATGCCGCAGTCAGGTCAATGGATTCGTCGCCGTGGCGAAGACGTGGCCCGTGGCGATGTGGTCCTGCGGCGCGGCGAGCGCTTGAGCCCAGCCTCGCTGGGTCTTGCGGCCAGCATTGGTTTTGGTGAACTCAGCGTCGCGCCGCGTGTGCGCGTGGCACTGTTTTCCACTGGCGATGAACTCGTTATGCCCGGCGAGGTGGCCCCAGCCGACATGAAGCCCGGCGCCATCTACAACTCCAACCGCTTCTTCTTGCGTGCCCTGCTGCAGCGTCTTGGCTGCGTGGTGACCGACCTCGGCATCGTGCCCGACCGGCTTGACGCCACCATCGCCGCACTGAAAGGCGCGAGTCAGCAGCATGACCTGATCCTCACCAGCGGCGGTGTGTCGGTCGGTGAAGAAGACCACATCAAGCCCGCCGTGCAATCCCTCGGTGAACTCAGCTTGTGGCAACTGGCCATCAAGCCGGGCAAGCCCTTTGCCTATGGGCGTGTGGGCGCGGCGCATTTCATTGGTTTGCCCGGTAACCCGGTCTCCAGCTTTGTCACCTTCCTGCTGCTGGTTCGCCCCTTTCTGCTCGCGCTGCAGGGGGGCACGGAACTCGCGCCATCACCCATGACGCTGCCTGCGCATTTTGTGTGGCCCAAGGCCGACAAGCGGCGCGAGTTCCTGCGCGTTCGCCGCAACGCGGCCGGTGGTTTGGACCTGTTTGCCAACCAGAGCTCTGGTGTGCTGACGTCGGCGGTATGGGGCGATGGCCTGGTGGACAACCCGGCCGGTCAGACCATTGCCCACGGCGACCCGGTCCAGTTCATTCCCTTTCCCGCATTCCTTGCCTGATTCGCAGCACCGCCATGAAAGTCACCATCAAGTACTTTGCATCCATCCGTGAAGCCATCGGGCAGGGCAGTGAGACACGCGACACCGCGGCCACCACTCTGGCTGGCTTGCGCGACGAACTGCTGGTCGCAAGCCCCGCGCACGCCCAGAGCCTGGCGCGTGGCAAGTCGGTGCGCATGGCGCTCAATCAGGTGATGAGCGACGAGTCTGCGCCGCTCAGCGAGGGCTGCGAGGTCGCGTTCTTCCCGCCTGTCACCGGCGGTTGATCCAGGCGCGACGCCGTCTCGTCAAGCGGCAACCACACCCCGTGTGTGCAGGAGCAGTGGCAAAATTGCTGCATGACTTTGCCCCGTGTACTCATCCAGACCGCAGATTTCAACCTCGCCGACGAGATCGCCCGTCTGCGCGCGGACAACAAGGGCGTGGGGGCCATCTGCAGCTTTGTGGGTACCGTGCGTGATCGCAATGATGGTCTCAACGTCAGCAGCATGGAGCTGGAGCACTACCCCGGCATGACCGAAAAAGCCATTGAAGCCATGATTGACGAGGCCTTCAAGCGCTTCGATATGCTGGGCGCCCGGGTCATCCACCGCGTCGGTCTGTTGCAGCCGCTGGACCAGGTGGTCATGGTCGCTGTCACCTCGGCACACCGTGGCGAGAGCTTCAAGGCCTGCGAATTCCTGATGGATTACCTGAAGACGCAGGCGCCGTTCTGGAAGAAGGAAGAGACGCCGGCAGGCGCTCGCTGGGTGGATGCCCGGGTCAGTGACGACGTAGCGCTGGCCAAATGGGGCATCGCGGCCAGCAACGCCTGAGCGGAAGTCTCAGTTCAGGTATTTGGGGCGGTCTGCAGGTTCTGGCAGCGCCCCAGACTCTTCGGCGTCAGGCGACCCGGCAGCAGGCAATGCCTGCGGAGCGAGCGGCGTGATGTCTTCCAGCCATTGGGAGGACTTCAAAGCCTGGGTCAGCAAATGCAGCAGGCCCTGGGTCATTTGTGCGTCCATCATCAGGTCGATGTGGCTATTGCGGCCCGGCAGTTTTTCAGACAACTGCATCTGAAGCTGACCAGGCTTGAGGACAGTGATCTTGACCTCGGTCACCAGCAGCGGCGGTTTTTCGCCATCGGACGTTCCGGCTTCTGCAGCACCGGGCGGGGATACATAAGGCGTCTTGAAGTCACCCGCGTAAGCCAGCTCTTCCTTGCGGAACTGCTCCAGCAGGCGCTGGCGCTGATCTTCCAGCGGAATGGCCGCGTCGACCACCGGCGCCAGCAGCGCCAGCTGGTCGCCCGCAGCCTTGCGAAGCACGGGCAGCAGGGCCAGCGTGAAACGCCTTGTCAGCCAGACGCGGAACTCGACCGTGTGGTCGGCATTGAAGCGCATCAGCAGACGGTCCTGCTCGCTCTGGTAGGCGACTGTGACCTGCTTGATATTCATCAAGTGATTTTAGGCCCGGTTCAGGCTATGGTGATCAGGGGCAAGTGGGGCGAACAGCGCGGGCAATCTATTGAAAACGGCCTGCAGCGCCTTAAATGACAGGTAATCAGATTCGGGAGCTCTCCATGCGGCAAGACAAACTCACCACCAAATTTCAGGAAGCGCTGGGCGATGCCCAGTCGCTGGCGCTGGGCAACGACAACGCCTACATTGAGCCGGCCCACCTGCTGGCGGCCATGCTGCGCCAGGACGACGGCCCGCGAGCGCTGCTGGAGCGCGCAGGCGTCAACGTCAATGGCCTGACGCAGGCCGCTGATGCCGCCGTCAAGAAGCTGCCCCAGGTACAGGGGCAGGAACAGGTGCAGGTCGGGCAGGAGCTGGCGAAGCTGCTGCAGGCCACCGAGAAAGAGGCCATCAAGCGCAACGACCAGTTCATTGCCGGTGAGCTGTTCTTGCTGGCCGTGGCAGACAGCAAAGCCGACGTGGGCAAGATCGCCCGCGAAAACGGCCTGTCGCGCAAGTCGCTGGAGGCAGCCATCAACGCCGTACGCGGCGGCCAGAATGTCAACAGCGCCGACGCCGAAGGCCAGCGCGAGGCTCTCAAGAAATACTGTCTCGACCTCACCGAGCGCGCCCGGCTGGGCAAGCTGGATCCGGTGATCGGCCGCGACGATGAAATCCGCCGCGCCATCCAGGTGCTGCAACGCCGCACCAAGAACAACCCGGTGTTGATTGGAGAGCCCGGCGTGGGCAAGACGGCGATTGTCGAGGGCCTGGCCCAGCGCATTGTGGCCGGCGAGGTACCCGAGTCGCTCAAGGGCAAGCGGGTGCTGAGTCTGGATATGGCCGCGCTGCTGGCCGGCGCCAAGTTCCGTGGTGAGTTTGAAGAGCGCCTGAAAACCGTGCTCAATGAACTGGCCAAGGACGAAGGCCAGACCATCGTTTTCATCGACGAGCTGCACACCATGGTGGGTGCCGGCAAGGCCGAGGGCGCAATGGATGCTGGCAACATGTTGAAGCCTGCATTGGCCCGAGGTGAATTGCATTGCGTGGGCGCCACCACGCTCGACGAATACCGCAAATACATCGAGAAAGACGCTGCGCTGGAGCGACGCTTCCAGAAGATCCTGGTGGGGGAGCCGACGGTGGAAGCGACCATAGCCATCCTGCGCGGCCTGCAGGAAAAGTACGAAGTGCACCATGGCGTGCAGATCACCGACCCGGCCATCGTGGCCGCGGCCGAACTGAGCCACCGCTACATCACCGACCGCTTCCTCCCCGACAAGGCCATCGACCTGATCGACGAGGCCGCAGCCAAGATCAAGATCGAGATGGACTCCAAGCCCGAGGTGATGGACAAGCTTGACCGCCGGCTGATCCAGCTGCAGATCGAGCGTGAAGCGGTACGCCGCGAGAAAGACGAAGCCTCTCAGAAGCGCCTTGGCCTGATCGAGGAAGAAATCACCCGGCTGCAGAAGGAAATCTCCGACCTCGACGAAATCTGGCAGGCGGAAAAGGCCCAGGCGCTCGGTTCCAGGGACGTGATGGAAGAGATCGACCGGATCCGCTTCCAGATCGAGGAGTTCACCCGCAAGGGCGACTTCAACAAGGTGGCCGAGCTGCAGTACGGCAAGCTGCCAGAGCTGGAAAAGCGCCTGAAGCAGGCGCAGGCCACTGAGGCGAAAAAGGGTGCCGACAACGCGCCCAAGCTGCTGCGCACCCAGGTCGGTGCGGAAGAAATCGCCGAAGTCGTGGCCCGTGCCACCGGCATCCCGGTCGCCAAGCTGATGCAGGGCGAGCGCGACAAATTGCTGCAGATGGAAGGCAAGCTGCACCAGCGCGTGGTCGGCCAGGATGAGGCGATTGGCGCGGTGGCCAATGCCATTCGCCGCTCGCGTTCAGGTCTGAGCGACCCGAACCGGCCCACCGGCTCTTTCCTGTTCCTCGGCCCCACCGGCGTTGGCAAGACTGAGCTGTGCAAAGCGCTGGCTGGCTTCCTGTTTGACAGCGAAGACCACCTGATCCGCATCGACATGAGCGAGTTCATGGAAAAGCATTCGGTGGCCCGCCTGATCGGCGCGCCTCCGGGCTATGTGGGTTACGAGGAGGGCGGCTACCTGACCGAAGCCGTGCGCCGCAAGCCCTACAGTGTGCTGCTGCTCGACGAGGTGGAAAAGGCCCACCCCGATGTCTTCAATGTGCTGCTGCAGGTGCTGGACGACGGCCGGTTGACCGACGGCCAGGGCCGCACCGTGGACTTCAAGAACACCGTGATCGTGATGACCAGCAACATCGGCTCGCCCATCATCCAGACCATGGTGGGCAAGCCGTACGAAGAGGTCAAGGACGCGGTGACGGACGAGCTGAAGAACTACTTCCGCCCCGAGTTCCTGAACCGCATTGACGAGACGGTGGTGTTCCACTCGCTCGACGCGAAGAACATCGAGTCGATTGCCCGTATTCAGCTCAAGGTGCTGCTGGATCGCCTGCAGAAGATGGACCTCACACTGGAGGTGTCAGAGGCAGCGATTTCCGAACTGGCCAAGGTCGGCTTCGATCCGGTGTTCGGCGCCCGGCCACTGAAACGTGCGATTCAGCAGCGGATTGAAAACCCGCTTTCAAAACTGCTGCTGGAAGGGCGCTTTCCGCCCAAGAGCACCATCCCGGTCGACGTGGACCCGATCCGCGAGCCGGGGGTGTTCAAGTTTGAGGCGCCGGCCCATTGAAGGGTGCGCGGGAAGGACGGCTATTGCGCCGTCCAGCCGCCATCCACCGGCAGCGACACGCCAGTCAGGTTGTGCGCAGCTGGTTCGCAGAGCCAGGTGACCACCCGGGCGATCTCGTCGGGCAGCGAGGTGCGCTGGCTGGGCTGTTTTTCCTTCAGCAGATCCCGCACAGCAGCTTCACGCCCCGTGCCCAGTTGCAGGGCCCGTGCGTCAATCTGCGGCTGGATGATGGCTGTCTCGGTCCAGCCGGGGCAGATGCAATTGACGGTCACACCGCCGCTTTCGCGGCTTCCGGCATTGGCGTATTCCAGCGCGGCCACGCGGCTCATGCCGACCATGCCAAACTTGGCAGCCACATACGGTGCCTTGTGAACCGAGGCCACCAGGCCGTGCACCGACGCGATGTTGATGACCCGGCCGTAGCCACGAAGGGCCATGGGCGGCAGCGCCAGGCGCATGGTGTCAAATGCGGCTGACAGATTGATGGCAATGATGTCATCCCAGTTGGCGCGCGGCATCTCGGCCAGCGGTGCGGTGTGCTGAATGCCGGCGTTATTGACCAGGATGTCAATGGGGCCCGAGGCCAGTGCGGTCTCCATCATCTGTTGCACCTGGCTGGCTTCGCGCAGGTTGTGCGTCAACACCTCGACTGCCGGTGCGCCAGCGTCGAGCATGGCGGCGCGCGCTTGCTGCTCCAGGGTGCCGCTGGGCAGGCCATGCAGCACCAGGGTGCAGCCCTGACGGGCCAGTTCCCTTGCAATCGCGAGGCCAATCCCCTGCAGCGAACCCGTTACCAGTGCACGGCGACCTGTCAGATGCTTCTCACTCACGCTGCTTCTCCTTCAGCTGCTCGCGCAGCACGGTTTTCAACACCTTGCCGTAGTTGTTTTTCGGCAGGCTCTCCACGATCTCGTAGCGCTTGGGTCGCTTGAAGCGTGCGATGTGTGCCAGACAGACGGCGTCCAGCGTGTCCGTGTCCAGCGTGACACCAGGCTGGGGCACCACGAAAGCCACCACGACTTCCCCCCATTCCGAATCAGGTGCGCCCACCACAGATGCCTCGGCCACGCCGGGTGCCAGCAGCAGGACTTCTTCCACCTCGCGGGGATAGATGTTGGAGCCACCGCTGATCAGCACATCCTTGCTGCGGTCCTTGAGTGTCAGAAATCCGTCTTCGTCCATCGAGCCCATGTCGCCGGTGAAAAGCCAGCCGTCCTGCAGCGCGGCTGCTGTGGCCTCTGCATCCCGCCAGTAGCCGCTCATGACTGTGTCCCCGCGGACCAGCACTTCGCCCACCTCACCCGACGACAGGGCCTGACCGGACAGGTCAGCCACACGAACCTCAACCGGTGTCTGTGCCATGCCCACCGAGGCGAGGCGCTGGGCATGGCGCGGGTGCCGGGTGTCTGCCAGCTGGGCGCGTGAGAGGGCGGTGATCACCATCGGGCTTTCGCCCTGTCCGTAGATCTGGACAAATCGGGGCCCCATGACCGCGATGGCGCGCTCGATATCAGCCGCGTACATCGGTGCACCGCCGTAGACGATGGTCTTGAAGCCACTGCTGTCCGCGCCGGTGGCGCTGGCATGGTCCACCAGTCGCTTGACGATGGTGGGTGCTGCGAACATCGTGAGCCGCCCGACCGATTGCGCCAGTCCAAAAATTTCCTCTGGATCGAAACCGCCAGACCCAGGTACCACGTGGCGTGCGCCCGCGATGACGTGGGGTATGGCGTAAATGCCGGCACCGTGTGACATCGGTGCGGCGTACACGATGGCGTCACGCGACTCAATGGCATCCACGTCCACAAAATAGGTCATCCCCATGGTCAGCAGATTGCGGTGGGTCAGCATGACCCCCTTGGGCTTGCCGGTGGTGCCGCTGGTGTAGAAGAGCCAGGCCAGGTCTGTGGCAGACCGCTCCGTCACCGGTGCAGGGGATTGAGCGAAGAGTTCCTCGTAGCCGGCGCTGGTGACGTCCACCGTGCGGCCAGGCGCCACCAGCCCGCGGCCCACGTCAGGCGTGACAAACGCCCAGCTGGCCTGGGCGTGGTCCAGTATCCACTGCGCCTCCCGCAGATGCAGCTTGGCATTCATCGGTACCACCACCAGACCAGCCCACCAGGCGCCGTAAAGCACTTCAAGGTAAGCCGGATGGTTGCGCATGAACAGCGCCACGCGCTCACCGGGGGCAAGGCCTGCACCAGCGAAGGCCGCAGCCAGCCGGGCCGCCCGATCAGCGAGTCCGCCGTAGTCGCGCAATTGCTGGCTGCCTTCTAAAAGGGCTGGCCGCTGCGGGTCGGCCAGTGCGATGCGCCGGAGCGTGAGGGCGAGGTTCATGCGGGCTGCTGGTGCCAGCCAGTGTGAGGGGGGTGTGACAAGGTTTTTTGGGGAGTTCCGGACGAAGCCGCAAGGATAGGCCCTGCGCGACGCAGCATCCATAGCGTAGTAACACCTCATGGAATGCCCCATGGAGTAACACTACGTCTGGCGTGCCGGGCACCACGGCATCTACGCTTGCGCTCCCGAAGTGGGTTGAACAACAAAGGAGACAAGCATGAAAAAGGCACTGACAGGGGTACTTGGCCGAACGGCCTGTGTGCTGGCGCTCGCGCTGGGGCAGACCGCCGCGCTGGCAGCGGACATCGTGATCAGCCAGTTGGCGCCGCTGACCGGCGTGCTGGCCAGCACCGGCAAACAGATGGTGCTGGGTGGCCAGATTTATTTCAACCACATCAATGACACCGGCGGCATACACGGCCAGAAGATTCGCGTGCTGGTCGCCGACGATGGCTACAAGGTGGAAGAAACCGTGCGGCTGACCCGGGAAGCGCTGGCCAACCCCGAGGTGGTGGCGCTGTACGGCTTTGCCGGCACCTCGAATGTCGGCAAGCTGCTGACCGACGGTGTGCTGGAGCAGGGCGGAGCGGCCCTGGTGGCACCGTACACCGGTGGTGAGCCGCTGCGCAGCCCGTTCAACCCGTGGATCTTTCACGTGCGTGCCGGCTACGCCGACGAGGCCGAGCACATGGTGCAGCAGGTCACCACCCTGGGCATGACGCGCATCGCCGTGATGTACCAGGACGACGGCTTCGGCAAGGCTGGCCTCGAAGGGGTGCAGAAAGCACTGGCCAAGCGACAGCTGACGCTTTCGGTCGCGGCGCCCTACGAACGCAACACGGACAAGGTCGATGAGGCCGTCAAGCAGGTGAAGGCCTCGGACGCCCAGGCGGTGATCATGATTTCGGTGAACAAGTCCACCTCGGCTTTCATCAAGCGCTACCGCGAAGCCGGCGGCGGTGCGCAGCTTTACAACATTTCCGTGGTGGACCCAGCCGAGATCGTCAAGCTCGCTGGCCTGGCGAACGCCCATGGACTGGGCGTCAGCCAGGTGGTGCCTTATCCCTTCATGCCGAGTCTGCCCGTGGTGCGCGAATACCAGGCCCTGCTGCGCAAGTACGCACCGGGCGAACTGGTCAACTACACCAGCTTCGAGCAGTTTCTCGGCGCCAAGGTGCTTGTGGAGGGGCTGCGGCGCGCCGGCCCGAAGCCGACCCGCGCGAAAGTGGTGAAGGCGCTCGAGAGCATGGGGCGTTTTGACCTCGGGGGAACCTCGGTGAGCTACTCCGCCGAGAACCGCGTGGGCTCGCGCTATGTCGAGGTGACCGTGATTGGCAGCAGTGGCAGACTGCTGAAGTGAGGCAGGCGCTCAGGCGCCACCCACGAGGCGCGCCACCAGTTCGCCATGGGTGGCCGCTTCATATTTCTTCATCAGCCGTCCGCGGTGGGCCTCCACGGTGCGCGGGCTGATGCCCAGTGCCCGCCCGATCTGCTTGCTGGTTGATCCGGTCACCAGATGCTGGGCGATCTCGCGCTCGCGCAGTGTCAGGTGGTGCGTGACGGGCCGGCGTTCCGAGATGTCCTCGAACATCCAGACGGCACAGGCGAAAGGGTCTGAGCGGTCCAGCGCGCGCCCGGCCACATGGCACCAGAACAGCGTGCCGTCGCGGCGCCGCATGATGCGTTCGTCGTTGTAGGTGCCCTTTTCCCGCATGACCGGCAGCCCGAGGTTGCCCACATGCGTGAATTCGTCCATCGACGGGTACAGCGGCGCCAGCGGTTGACCCAGCAGTTCGTCGATCTCATAGCCGAACTGGCGCGCAAAAGTCTCGTTGCAGAGCTCAACCACCCGCTGGCGCGAAACGCACATGCCGACCGGCGCCAGATTGAAGGCCAGTTCCAGCGTGTGCAGGGTGTCCATAAGGTGATCGGGGCTTGTCATGCGGCCCGATTGTGGGGGAAGTGCTGGTGCTGGCCATCAGCAAATACCTTACTACGACCTTCAGTGCGATCTTTAGTTTGGTCCGGACCTCGGTTGCTCTCTTCCTTGGGGGATGCCAGGCGCTGTCTTTATCCCCGCAGCCCGACAAAAATATTCTGCACATCGTCATTGGCATCAATCGCGGCGAGGAAGGCCTCGACTTCTTCCAGATGCGCCGGGCTCAGTGAACCGGGATCAATCGGGTTTTTGGGCCGGTATCCCAGCTTGGCGGACAGCACGGTGAAGCCCTGCGCCGGCAAGGCGTGGCTGACAAGGTACAGGTCGGCTGCGTCGGTGAGGAAGAGGGTGGTACCGGCTTCCTCGCCGGGTTCGAAATCCTGCGCACCGGCTTCGATGGCAGCGACTTCTGCATCGGCGCCCGGGGCGGTGGGTTCGGCTTCGATCATGCCCACATGGTCAAAGTCCCACGCCACTGAGCCGGAGGTGCCCAGATGCCCCTTGCGGAACAGAACGCGCACCTCGGAGGCGGTGCGGTTCAGGTTGTCGGTCAGGCACTCGACCATCACCGGCACCTGGTGTGGCGAGAAGCCCTCATACATCACGTGCTCAAAGTGCACCGCCTCACCGCCCAGACCAGCGCCTTTCTTGATGGCGCGCTCCAGGGTGTCCTTGGGCATCGACACCTTGCGGGCCTGCTCCACCACCAGCCGCAGCCGGGCATTTGACGCCGGGTCCGCGCCGCTGCGGGCAGCCACCATGATTTCCTTGGCCAGCTTGCCAAACACCTTGCCTTTGGCGTTGGCTGCCAGTTCCTTGCCTTTTGCTTTCCATTGCGCGCCCATGGGGATGCTCCTTGTTTTGGTTGTTGTTGTGCGTGTTGCTGGATCGGTTCACTTGATAGGAATGACCGTGCCCGCAGGCACTGGCACCGCGGTCACGCTGTTTTGTGGCGAGCCTTCAATGATCCGGTCAGAGTAGGTGAGGTAGACCAGCGTGTTGCGTTTGGTGTCCACCATGCGCACCACGCGCAGCCGCTTGAACACCAGCGAGATGCGCTCGCTGAACATCTCTTCCTGCCTTTCGATGGGCTTGTCGCCAAAGCTGATGATGCCGGTCTGGCGGCAGGCAATCGAGGCCTCGGCCTTGTCTTCAGCCAGACCCAGCGCACCCTTGATGCCGCCCGTCTTGGCGCGCGAGACGTAGCAGGTGATGCCTTTGACCTTGGGGTCGTCGTAGGCGTCAACCACGATCTTGTGGTCCGGGCCGATGAACTTGAAAACGGTGTCTACCGCACCAATTTCTTCGCTGTTGGCGCCGCAGGCAGCCAGAACGAGGGCGATGGCGCCGGCGCAGCCGTAAAAGGTTTTGGAGCGATTGCCACTAGTTCTGTGTGTGGGTGTGTTCATGGACGTTACCTCCGTGGGTTTCCGTGTCGTGATCACTCCATTATGGATTCCCGCCGCGGCGCGTCCCGCCATGGGACGACACCCCCGCTCAGCGCTTGCGCCGTGCGCTGCGAATCTTCAGCAGTTTGGCTGCATTGCCGCCGAGGATCTGCTGGCGCTCTGCGTCTGACAGCTGAGCCACACGCTCGACCAGCCCCACCGGGTCTTCGTCGCCCATGTCAAACGGGTAGTCGCTGCCCAGCATGACCTGTTTGGCGCCCATCTGGTCCACCAGCGTGGCGAGCAGGCCGGTGTCAAAGGTCACAGTGTCGAAGTAGAACTTCTTCAGGTACGAAGACGGTTTCTTCTTGCTGATGGCGGTCTGCGCGTCGGGCCGCACCTTCCAGCCGTGGTCCATGCGGGCGAAGGCATGCGGCATGTAGCCACCGCCGTGGGCCACGCAGAACTTGAGCTTGGGGAAGCGGTCCACCACGCCGCCGAAGATCAGGTGCGCCACTGCGAGAGTCGACTCCAGTGGGTTGCCGATGATGTTGTTGAAGTAGTAGTCGGTCATGCGGTCTGCATGGGTAAAACCCATCGGGTGCAGGAACAGCACGGTGCCCAGCTCTTCGGCCTTGGCGAAGAACTTGTCCAGGCCCAGCCGCTTGTCTGTCAGGTCCATGCCGTTGACATTGGTGCCGATCTCGATGCCACGCATGTCGAGCTTGGTGACGCAGCGCACCAGCTCCTTGGTCGCCATGGCGGCGTTTTGCAGCGGCACACTGCCAATGCCGACAAAGCGGTCCGGGTGCGCGCCAGCAATGGCTGCAATGCGGTCGTTGATGCCGCGCGCCAGCTCCAGCCCGAAATCGGCATCGGCGTAATAGTAGTACTGGGCGGGTGCCGGCGACACCGCCTGCACATCGATGCCCATCCGGTCCATATCACGCAGGCGCACAGCGATGTCGGAGAGCTTAGGCCCGCGCACCTTCATCTGGCTCATGTTGATGTCGCGCGTCATCTGGTTGGCATAGACGATGGACGGCTCTTTTTCAAACGGCTTGAGCGGCGCGGCCTTGGCGGCGGCATCGGCGTTGAAGTAGTGGCAATGAATGTCGATGCGCAGTGGGCCGGTGTTGCTGCGACCGATGCGATTGCGGCGCGGTTGGTTCTCGGCGCCGGAGTCAACGGTCGCCGCGTCTGCGCCAGCGCTGGTGTCATGGGTGCACTGGTCGTGGTTCAGTGCGTTGCAAGTCACAAACATGGTCAATCCTTGGGTGTTGGGGCGGGTACAGGGGCAGCACCCCGGGGCTGAAAGGCCTGGCGAATCTCGTCGGCGCTGGCACCGGAGCGCAACAGCAGCGTGAGCAGCAGCCGCGCCTTGCCCGCGCTCAGGTGGCCACAAGGAATTGCGCCCTTGGCGATCAGGTCCATCTCGGAGCCTGGGAAGCCATAGGTTTTCGTGAACACGCGCCCGGCCCGCACGCGGGTGCACAGCACCACTGGCATTTCTGTGGCCAGCCTGGCGACTGCTTCGGCAGCACCGGCAGGAACATGCCCGGCGCCCATGCCTTCAACCACGGCGCCGCTGTAGCCCAGCTCGGCCAGCACGGGCAGCAGGCGACCGTCTTCATCCAGACCGAGCGAGACCATGGCGACGCGACGGTCGTGCTGCAGCGCTCCCGTGATGGGGGTGATGTCACGCTTAGGCGTCATCATCAGCTCGATCCGGCCCTCCGACACCATGCCGATGCAGCCGGTGCCCGGTGAGGTGAAGGCGCTGGTCAGCCCGGTGTGCGACTTCTGCACCCAGCGTGCCGAGTGGATTTCGTCATTGAGCACCACGACCACGCCCAAGCCGGCCAGACGTGGGTCGGCGGCGGCCGTCACGGCCGCGAGGATGTTGGCCGGACCGTCTGCGCCAGCTGCCTGTGGCCCGCGCATCGCGCCGGTCACCACCACCGGGTGAGTGCCGTCCATCAGCAGGTCCAGCACAAAAGCGGTGTCTTCAATCGTGTCGGTGCCTTGAACCACCACCGCGCCGTCAACGCCCGCTGCAAAGCGCTCTTTCAGCAGGGCGGCCACATCGGCCAGGTTCTGGATGCTGAGCGAGGCGCCCGGCAGGCTGAAGCGAGTGAGGGCTTCGAGCGAGGCGACAGATGAGAGTTGCGGGACGCTGCCCACCAGATGCTCGGCCGTCAGCGTGGGCGTGATGCCACCAGCGGCGCCGGTGGTCATGGTGATGGTGCCGCCCAGCGACACGACCAGGATGCGGGGAGGGACGCGTGGAAGCATGCGTGGCACGGTCATGCGGTCTTACTTTGCTTCTTTTTGTTGCGCCAGGAACCAGTCGAGGATCTCCTCACCCGTCCACACCAGCACGCCTTCATGGCCCAGCACGTAGTCGTACAGTTGTTCGAGGTAGCCAATGCGGTGTGGCACGCCACTGAGGTAGGGGTGGACCGAAATCGCCATCACGCGCGGGGCTTTGGCGCCATCGCGGTAGAGGCGGTCAAACTGCGCCTTGCCGCGCTTGAGCATTTCGTCAGACGGGTGCTGCTGCACCGCGGAGATCACCACGTCGTTCAGCTCCACAGTGTAGGGAATCGAGGTGATCGGCCCCTTGGATGATTTGAGTGCCACCGGTTGATCGTCCAGCACCCAGTCGGCCACATATTCGATGCCGCAGTCGGCCAGGTTGTCCAGCGTCTCGTCGGTTTCCGTCAAGCCCGGGCTTTCCCAACCGCGCGGGGCCTTGCCGGTGAATTTGCGGATTTCCTCCATGCTTTCCTTGATGGCGGCGAGCTGGTCTTCCACCTTGTGCATGGGGCGCTGCACCAGGCCGTGGCCCATGAATTCCCAACCGGCCTTCAGTGCGGCGGTGCACACCTCTTCGTACATCTTGCAGGTGGCGCCATTCAGGGCGAAGCTGGCTTTCATCTTCCGGTCGGTCAGCGCCTCCAGAATGCGCCAGAAGCCCACGCGCATGCCGTACTCGTGCCAGGCCCAGTTGGGCACGTCGGGCAGCAGTGGGTTGCCCATGGGTGGTGGCAGGGCCGCGCGTGGCATGGCGCCCGTGGGCTCCCACACTTCCACGTTGACGATGTTCCAGATCACCACGCGCGCACCGCCCGGCAAAGCCAGTGGTGGGCGGTTGACGATGGACTGGTAAGGGGCGCGTGCTCTGACGCTGCTGCCGACGGGAATGCTCATGGGGGCTCCGGGTGGGTGGTGAGGGCGGTGTCGCCACGCAGCTTGCGCAGCGGGCACCGTGAAGGTGGGATAAATCAGCTGCCCGGAATGATGCCGGGCGGCAGGCTGTAGCAGTAGTCGGCAATCTCGCCGGGTCGCGCCAGCCAGAGCTTGTCCCGGTGCGGGCCCTGCACGCAGTGCTGCAGCGCCTTGCGCAACAGGCGCAGACGGAAGGGCTGGCCGAACACATTGGGGTGAACCGAGATGTTCATCACCAGCGGATGACGGGCGCACTGCTCGATCATCTCGTCGAACTGCTGCACGATCATGTCGCAGAACTCGCTGGCGTCCTGCTTGCGGTGGGTGATGATCTGCGCGTCATTCAGCTCGACCGGGTAGGGCACCGAGAGGATGGGGCCGCTGCGGGTGCGCATCCAGATTGGCTGATCGTCCATCGGCCAGTCCATCAGGTACTTGAAGCCCGCTTCCTTGAGCAGGTCGGGTGTGTTGGCGGTCTCGTAGGCACCCGAGCCCATCCAGCCGGTGGGGGCCTTGCCCTCGTGGGCGACGAACTTGTCGATCACTTCCTTGATGATGCGCTCTTCGTCCGCTTCCCACATGCCGCGATGGTTCTCGGCATTGGTGCGGCCATGGCCCACGATCTCGTCGCCGCGGCGGCGGATCTCGTCCATGATCTGCGGCGCGAAGTCATAGACCAGGCTGTTGGTGTTGTGCGCGGCGGGCATCTTCAGTTCGTCCAGCATCTCGAACAGCCGCCAGATGCCGATGCGGTTGCCGTAGTCACGCCACGAGTAGTTGCGGTGGGTTTGCGGCTCGCCCACCTTGGCGGGGTCGTGACCAAGGCCGGCGCCAAACGCGTAGCACTCGATGTTGGTGGTGAAGACAAACGCCAGCCGCGCGCCGCCAGGCCAGCTGTAGTCCTTGCGTTCGTTCAGGGGGATGTAGTCATAGCGGTTGTGGCGAGGCAAGAGGGGGCGAGGGGGGCGGGTCACGGCTGTCTTTCGTTGGCTGAAGGCGGTGAAAGGGGGTGAAAGTGGACGAAAAGGGGTTTCAATGCGGTCGGTTTGATGCGGTGCGGCTCTTTACAAAGCATCGCTCCGGAGCACGCGTTTACCCGTTCACGCAAAGTCGAAATTCATCGTACTCTGATGCCAAAAATGAAGTCAATGCACGACTCATTTAGTCCAAATGGTGGAACTTTTTCGGGTGACCCATGCGATGAACCAGCAGGCGCCGCAAACCGCGCAACTGCTGAGAGCCCCTCGTCGACCTTGCACCGGTTTGTTGATCATGCGCCCCAGAACAGATATACCCTGCCCGCAGCTGGTGCATGGTACAAAGTGAGTCGGCGAGAAAAGTCCAAATAGTGCAATATGCAAAGCTTGTGTTGACAGCAAAACTTGGCGCGTCCTACGATGAATGTGGACCTCCTGAAAGCGTGTTCCAAAGCCTGCTGAAAAGCCGTGCAGGGAGACGCTGAAAGTCAGGCCGAACCGGAATCGATTCAACGCTCACCTTGTTTCGCCTTGTTTTCACCTTCTCGTCAACCCGCCTTAACAACCCGCATCTACCTGGACACTCGCATGAAGACACTACACCGTACCTTATGGGCTGCGCTTTTCTGTGCAGTCGGTTTTGCAGCACCTGCGGCCGCGCAGACCGCCGCCTATCCTTCCAAGCCCATCACGCTGGTCATCGGCTTCACGCCGGGCGGCATTTCGGATGTGCTGTCGCGTGCACTCGCTGCCCGCCTGACGGCGCAGATGGGCCAGAACGTGATCGTGGAGAACAAGCCCGGCGCCGCGACCACCATCGCATCGCAGTACATCGCCAACGCGGCACCCGATGGCTACACCCTGTACTTCCAGGACATGACCAGCCACGCCATCGCCGCTGCGGCTTACAAGAAACTCAAGTACGACTCGTGGAATGACTTCACCATGATCAGCCTGGTGGCCTCGACGCCGCTGATGCTGATCTCCAGCCTGAACTCCGGCACCAAGGACGTCAAGAGTCTGGTGGCGCTGGCCAAGGCCAAGCCTGACCAGGTGGCTTACGCCTCTTCCGGCAACGGCGCCATCACGCACCTGGCCGGCGAATCGTTCAAGAACCTGACTGGCACCAACTCCCTGCATGCGCCGTACAAGGGCAGCTCGCCAGCCACGCAGGCCGTGATTGGCGGCGAGGTGGTGTACACCTTCTCGACCATGCCACCGGCCATCAGCCAGATGAAGGGCGGCAAGATCAACGGTCTGGCCGTCACCTCGGCCAAGCGCTCTGCCGCAGCACCAGATGTGCCGACGCTGAAAGAACTCGGCATTCCGCTGGAAGTGGTGCTGTACAGCGGCCTGATGGGTCCGAAGGGCATGCCGCCGGCCATCGTCGAGCGCCTGGGCGCCGAGGTGAAGAAAGCCCTGGCCAGCCCCGAGATGAAGACCACGCTGGCCAACGCCGGTGCAGAAGATCTGGCCAGCTCGCCGGCCGAGTTCGCCGCATTGATGAAGGTCGAGTCCGAGAAGATGGCCAAGGCCGTCACGCTCGCCAACGTGGTGCTCGACTGATTGAACCCATGCCCCTGAAGCGCGAGGTTTTCCATTCCCTCTGAATCCCGCGAAGTTGCCGGTACGCAAACCATCAGCAGGGCCATCCGGGCCCTGCGGCTGGTGGCTGCGCAGGCGCCTCACGGGGTGCGGCTGGTGGATCTGTCGCAGCAGATGGGGCTGGAGCGTCCCACCGCGCACCGGCTGCTCAAGGCCCTGACACAAGAGGGCATGCTGGTACAAAACGCCAGCAATCGCCGCTACAGCCTGGGCCCGCTGCTCTTCGAGCTGGGCATCTCGGCCACGCACCAGTTCAACCTCAAGGACATCTGCCAGCCCGTCTGCACGGCACTGGCGGAGCAGACCGGCGACACCTCCTTTCTTTTTCTGCGCAGCGGTTACGACGCGGTGTGCATTTCAAGGACGCAGGGCACCTACCCGATCCAGACGCCCTCGGTCCCCGTGGGCAGCCGGCAGCCGCTGGGCGTGAGCGCTGGCGGGCTGGCACTGCTCAGCGCCTTGCCTGAGATGGACATGGAAATCGTCATCTCCGCCGTGGAGCACCGGCTGGGCGCCTATGGCGATCTGGACGTCGACAAGCTGCGTGAACTGTGCGCGCAGGCCAAAGTCAACGGCTATGCTTTCACGGGCAACCATGCGGTGCCGGGTGTGCGTGCAGTGGGCTTGCCGATTTTCGACATGTCGGGCAGTCCCATCGCCGCCATCACCGTGGCGGCCACGCAAGCGCGCATGAACGAGCGGCGGTTGCTGACGATCTTGCCGATGCTGGAGACGGCGGCGCGCGAAGTGACGCGGCTGCTTCATCAGTAACACGTCCATGCGGCGTGAGCATCTGGTCGGCAGAGAAAGTCGATACAAATTGCACAACAAGACAATGAGACAACAACCATGAACAAATTCCCGACGCCGAACCAGGCTTCCCGCGCCGACACCACCATGGCCTTCAACATGAAGCTGCTGAGCCACAACGAGCTGCAGGGCTTCGGTGGCCTGGGCGAGGGCATTGCCATGCAGCTGACCAAAGACGGTCGGCGCATCCTGTGGCTGGCGCACGAGGCAGCGCCCAAGAATTTCACCGGCGTGGACGTGACCGACCCGCGCCAGCCGCGCGTGATCGTGCAGACCGAGCTGCCGCACATGAAGGTGCGCTCCAACTCGCTGGATGTGTCGGGCGACCTGATGGCCGTGGCCTACCAGTGCCAGGTGGTGGGCATGAAGCCAGCCGGGTTTGACCTGTTCGACATCAGCGTGCCGGAAAGCCCGCGGCTGATTTCGCATTTCGACTGCTCCGGCCCGTACTCCCGTGGCGTGCATGCGCTGTGGTTTGTGGATGGCTGCTTTGTGCACATGGCCTCGGGCGCACCTGACTTCCAGCCGCACAACCCGCTGGACGACCAGTTCTACCGCATCATCGACGTGCGCGATCCGGCCCGTCCGGTGGAGGCCGGACGCTGGTGGATGCCCGGCACCCGCGTGGGCGACACCACGCCGCCACCGCCACGCCTGCCACCAAAGTTCGACACCGGCTTTCGCACCCACAACACCAATGTGTTCCCCGAGCGCCCCGACCGTGCCTACGTCGGCTACATCGACGGCGGTGCGGTGGTGCTGGACATCTCCGACATGGGCTCGCCCAAAGTGGTGTCCCAGTGGAACCATTCGCCACCGTTCAACGGCTTCACGCACACCGTGCTGCCGCTGTTTGACCGGGGCCTGTGGATCGTCAGCGACGAATGCGTGCAGGACAACGGCGCCGACTGGCCCAAGCTGGTCTGGGTGGTCGATGCCCGCAGCGAATCCAACCCGGTGCCCATCAGCACCTTCCCCGCGCCACCGTTTGACGCCTTCGCCCAGCGCGGCGGGCGCTTTGGCGCGCACAACCTGCACGAGAACCTGCCCGGTCCCGCGTCGTTCCGCTCTGACACCATCATCATCGGCACCTTCTTCAATGCCGGCGTACGGGTGTACGACACCAGCAACCCCTATCAGGTGCAGGAGATCGCCTACTATGTGCCGGGCGCGCCCAAGCTGTCGCCGGTGGGCGCGGTACAGCTCAACGACGTGCATGTGGACGAGAACCGCATCGTCTACACGGTGGACCGCTTCACCGGCGGCCTCTATGTGCTCGAAATGGATGTGTGACACAAGAGGCTGATCGCTCGCTCACCATGAACGTTTTGAATAGTCCGCAACGCGAACCACTGGCAGGCAAGCTGCCGATCACGCTGATCACCGGCTTTCTCGGCAGCGGCAAGACCACCTTGCTCGCTCATCTGCTCAAGCACGAGGGCATGAACCGCGCCGCGGTGGTGATCAACGAGATTGGCGAGATCGGCATCGACCACGACCTGGTGGAGGTCTCGTCGGAGAACATCACGCTGCTGGCCAATGGCTGCATTTGCTGCACGGTACGCACCGACCTGCAGGAAACCCTGCGCGAACTGTTTGGTAAGCGCCGCGCCGGAGAGATTCCCGACTTCGACCGTGTGATTGTCGAAACCACGGGTCTGGCCGATCCGGCACCGGTGGTGCAGACGCTGGTGAGCGACACCATGCTCAGCGCCCATTACCGGCTCGACGGCATCATCACCCTGGTGGATGCACTGAACGGGCCGGCGCAACTGGCCACCCAGCCCGAGGCGCAGAAACAGGTGGCGCTGGCTGACCGGGTGCTCGTCACCAAAACCGATCTGGTCGATGCCGCGCAGGCCGACGAGCTGATGGCGCGCATCGCCGCCATCAACCGCAGCGCGACGGTGCGCACCGTGCTCCACGGTGAAATCGACCCCGCCGAAGTGACCGGCATTGGCCTCACCAGCTCAAAGGCCGGCCCGCACACGCTGCGCTTTCTGGGTGAGGGCAGGGAGCCCGGCAGCTCGCTGCTCTTCCCCAAGCCGCCACCCCTGCAGTCAGTGGCCGGGCACATGGCCGATATCCAGACGCTCTCGATGCGTTTCGACAAGCCCTTCAGCTGGACAGCGTTTTCGGCGGCGATGGAGTTGCTGACCTCGATGCGCGGGCCCGATCTGCTGCGTGTGAAGGGCATTGTCAATGTCGATGGCCAGCCGGTGGTGGTGCAGTGCGTGCAGCACATCTTCCACCCGCCGGTGCATCTGGACGCCTGGCCCAGCGCGGACCAGGCCACGCGGCTGGTGTTCATCACGCGCCACATTCGCGAGCAGGCCATCCGCAGCCTGTTCAGCGCGGTGGGCGACGTGGCCGACGCCTGACAGCCGTCAGACGACGGCGCGAGCCTGCGTCAGGTTGGAGTCCTTCCCCTACAGCTGGCAGAAGGCGCCGCCTATCATCGCCGGATGACCTTCAGTGCCGATACCGCAGCAACCAGCCATTCCCCGACCACCCACACCTTGCCGAGCCTGTTTGACGCACAGCGCCGGGCCAGCCGTGACCAGCCCGAGGTTCCCCTGGTACTGCGCCGTGATCGCCTGCTGCGCATCCAGCGCCTGATTGAGCAGCACGCCGATGCGCTGGCCGCCGCCGTCAACGCCGACTTTGGCGTGCGATCCCCCCGGCTCACCGAAATTGCCGACCTGTTTGTGCTGCGCGCATTGCTCTCCAGTACGCTGCGGCATCTGCCGCGCTGGATGAAACCGGTGAAGGTGCGCACGCCGTGGTATCTGCAGCCCTCGCATGCATTCCTGCAGCGCCAGCCGCTGGGTGTGGTCGGTGTGGTGTCGCCATGGAACTACCCGGTGCAGCTGTCGCTAGGCCCGGTCATCACCGCGCTGGCCGCCGGCAACCGCGTGATGCTCAAGCCCAGCGAACTGACACCGCAGACATCGGCCCTGCTTGCCAGGCTGTTGGGCGAGGCCTTTGGACCCGACGAAGTGGCGGTGGTACAGGGCGGCAGCGATGTGGCGCAAGCCTTTGTGAGCCTGCCGTTTGACCACCTGTTCTTCACCGGCTCCACCGCGGTGGGCCGTGAGGTGGCCAAGGCCGCGGCCGCCAACCTGACCCCCACCACGCTGGAACTGGGCGGCAAGTCGCCGTGCATCATTGATGCCTCGTGCGACATCGCCCAGGCGGCGCTCAAGATTGCCCACGGCAAGCTGCTCAATGCCGGGCAGACCTGCATTGCTCCCGATTACCTGCTGCTCCCGCGTGGGCGCGAGGTGGAGTTTGCCGAAGCCTTTTCCCAGGCGGTGGCCACGCTGTTCCCTAGCCTGCAAGGCAACCCTGATTACGCGGCCATCATCAGCCCCCGTCACCTGGAGCGGCTGCAGGCCATGCTGGTGCGGGCCGAGGGGCAGGGCGCCCGCCTGCAGGTGATTCAGCCGGGTGGCGCTGCGGTGAGCGTCAGCTCGCGGCAGATGGCTCCGGTGCTGGTGTTTGATGTGCCGGCGCGCTCCGAACTGCTCAGCGAAGAGATTTTTGGCCCCATCCTGCCGGTGCTGCCCTACGACTCGCTGCAGCAGGCGATTGACCACATCAACGCCGGCCCCCGGCCGCTGGCGCTGTACTGGTTCGGCACCGACACCGGCCTGCGCGACCATGTGCTGGCCAGCACGGTGAGCGGCGGCGTGACGGTGAACGACACGTTGATGCACATCGCGCACGAGAACCTGCCGTTTGGCGGTGTGGGCGAAAGTGGCTGGGGTTCGTACCACGGCGAGGCGGGCTTCCTGCGCCTCAGCCAGCAAAAGCCGGTGATGGTGCAGTCGAAGTGGGCGCGCGGTGACCTGTTTTATCCACCGTACGGAAAGCGCTTTGACCAGGTGATGGGCTGGATGAAGCGCTTCCTCTGAACCCCACCAGACCCGGCGGAGCAGCTATCGCGGCTTGCCGAACACCTGCACCCAGTACACGCCCTGGCTGCTCTTGGTGTTCACCGCCACGGCCACACCCATCTCTTCAAACACCGGCGACATGATGCTGGCGCAGTGCCCCGGGCTGTTCAGCCAGCCTTGCACAGCGGCCTCTGGCGTGGCCTGGCCAGCGGCCAGGTTCTCGCCCACGCTGACCCAGGAGTAGCCGGCGCGGCTGGCGCGGTAGTCGATCCGGTAACCATCGCGGTCGGTGTGGCTGAAGTAGCTGTGCGTGGCAAGCTCGTTGGCGTAGGCGTTCGCCGTGCGGTACAGAGCCGAGTTCAGCCGCAAGGGCGGCACGGCGGCGAAGAAGTCGTTGCCGCAACGCCGCGGCTGGGATCGCGCATCGTTCACCAGCGACAGGATCTGCGCCTGGATTTCCTCGTTGCGGCTGGTGTCGGGCATGGCCAGCGGCGCCGCCATGATGATCCACACCTGCGCGCCGTGCTGGTGAAAGCCTGCCTCGCTCAGGGGCCCGTACATGATGGTCTTGCAGGATTCACCCACCTGCCCGCGTGACAGGCTGCTGGTAATGCCCTGACCGACGATGGAGATCTGCGACGCGCGTTGTGCGCGGTAGCCTTCGTTGCGCAAGGCTTCGTCGAGTTTCTGGCCGTTGGCCACCCGCTCGGCCACCTGCGACAGCACCCGGCTTTTGTTCACCTGCCCGGCGGGCACCGGGCTGCCGACACAGCCGCGCTGGCGCAAGGTGTTCAGAGCGTTCAGCAGCGGGCTGTAGTCCGCATCGCTTTCCTTGGCATGGGCCTGCGCCGCCTGCGGCCACAGCGCGATGAGCCCCAGCACGCTGCCAAGCAACAGAGCCATCGCTGTGCGCAAGCCGGCTGCACTCCACCTGGTGGGGCGCTTTATCGAGGGAGTCTGAACCATCGCTGGATGATAGGGCCCGGCCCCGCGTTTGGACAGTGCTGGCGTGGAAACCCTGCATGGCACTCGGGCGCTGGCAGTTGCCACGTCTATGACACGTTCCTGCCCTGAAAGTGGCTGGGCGATTGCCCCATCGCCGCCTTGAACATCGCAGAAAACGCGCTGTCGCTGGCGTAGCCGCTGGCCGCTGCCACCGCGCTGACTGACTGCCCGCTGGTGAGCAGCGGCAGGGCATGGGCCAGCACCGCCTGCTGGCGCCACTGCTGGTAGCTCATGCCCAGCTCATCACGAAACAGGCGCGTCATGGTGCGTTCGCTGGCGCCAATATCAGCCGTCCATGCGGCCAGCGTGGCGTGGGCGCCCGGCGCACGCAGAATCGCCTCGCACAGCGCACGCAGCCGTTTGTCGCCGTTCTGGGGGTGAGGCATGGGCACGCCCAGCGCTTGGGTGTCGGCACGGGCCAGTTCGTCCAGCACCAGTTGCGTGAGCAGCTTTTCGCGCTGGCTGGGTTTGTCATTCGCTTCAAGTGCTGTGCCGGGCGTGCTGGCGGCCAGTGCGCTGTCAAGCGCGTGCACCGATTCACGCAGCAGCGGTGACACCATCAGCACCCGGCACCCCTTCCAGCCCCTGGGCGTGGCACCTGCGTGGATGTACAGCGTGCGGAACTCGGCCGCCTCCAGCACGGTGATCTGGTGCAGCGCGCCTGGCGCAATCCACACCGCGCGCGAGGGCGGCACGATGTAGGTCACTTCGCCTGCCGCGTCGTCGCCGGCGAAGCGCTGCGCTGTCACCTTCACCACACCGGTCGCGCAATAAGCCAGCTGCGCCCAGGCGTGCGCGTGCGGCTCGAAGTGCGTGTCGGCTTGCATGGTGCGGGCCCGCAGGCGTACCGGGTGCTGGCGGCTGGGCGTGAAGCGGTCGGTGTCTACAACCGGCACACGGAGCAGCGGCACCCGTTGCAGTGGATCAGGGTGTGGAGACATGATCCAGGGTGGTTTGTCCGGAATTCGCCGAATGATGGCGTTTTGTCGCTTTCCAGCGGGCTGTGCCAATACTACGATAGCGCCATGAGTTCATCAAGCAGCGCGTCAGCCACCATGCCAATCACGCCCGTGCCACTGCGGCAGGACGCCGGCATCATCGGCCTCGTGGGGGTGGCCCACATGATCAGCCACTTCAGCCAGCTCCTGCTGGCGCCGCTGTTCCCCTGGTTGAAAGACACCTTTGCCGTCAGCTACGCCGAACTCGGCTTTCTGATGACCATCTTCTTCGTGGTCTCCTGCGCGGTGCAGACCGGCTCCGGCTTCGTGGTGGACCGCTTTGGTCCCCGCCCGGTGCTCTACGTAGGCCTGGCGCTACTCGGTGCCGCCACCATGGGCTATGCGCTCAGCACCAGCTACTGGATGATGGCGGGCTTTGCTGCGCTGGCGGGCGTGGGCAACGGCGTGTTTCATCCGGTGGACTACACCCTGCTCAACCGCAAGGTCAGTGCGCCGCGGCTCGGCCATGCCTACAGCGTGCACGGCATCACCGGCAGCCTGGGCTGGGCGCTGGCGCCCGCCATGCTGGTGCCTATTGCGCTGGCCTTCTCGTGGCAGGCGGCGCTGGCCAGCGCAGGCGCATTTATCTTTGCGGTGCTGGCGGTGCTGTTGTTCAACCACGCCCGACTGGCCTTGCCCGTGTTGCCGGCCAGCGGGCAGGGCGCCGCCGCAGACGCCGACAACATGAACTTCCTCAAAATTCCTGCGGTGTGGATGTGCTTTGCCTTCTTCTTCATCTACGCCATGTCGCTCAGCGTGGTGCAGGCCTTCGCACCAGAGGCCGCCCGCCAGTTGCACGCGGTACCGATCGCGCTGGTGGCCCTGTGCATCACGGTGTACATGATCTGCAGCGCCACCGGCATGGTGCTGGGCGGCTTTTTGGCCAGCAACCCGGCGCGCTGCGAGCGTGTGGTCGGCACCGGTTTTGGCGTGGCGGCCTGCATCGCGTTGCTGGTGGGTTTTGCCAATGTGCCGGGCGCACTGGTGCCGGTGCTGTTTGGCGCCATGGGCTTTGTTACTGGCATGGCGGGGCCATCGCGCGACATGCTGGTCAAGCGCTCCACGCCCGAGAACGCCACTGGTCGGGTGTATGGTGTGGTGTATTCGGGCCTCGACATCGGACAGGCGGTGGCCCCGCTCATCTTTGGCCTGTTGATGGACCACGGCCAGTACCAGGCGGTGTGGCTGGGTCTGGTTCTGCTGCAGGGCGTGCTGATCGTCAGCGCCTTCAATGTGCGGCGGGTGCGCCGCACGGCGCTGGTGCCCGCCTGATTGGAGGCAGGGGGGCACTACCCAGACGGTTGGAGCAAGCCCATAATGGGTCAGGCCCCAGCCAGTCGCGTCGGGGCCGCGTGCATGCGAAGGAGACGACCATGAACATTCCCCAAGCACCCAAAGACGGTGATTTCGCACACTGGGTCGAGGAGAAATCCGAAGCCCTGAAGTTCGAGCTGGGCGAGAAGTTTCCCGTCCCGCCCACCGTGCTGCACTCGCCATCGGTCCATGTCGAGACCGGCAAGCAGAAGCTCGAAGAAGTGCTGCTCGAACACGAAGAGCCCACGGCAGAGTTTCTGGAAGAACTTGCCGCACTCGGCGATGCGCCACCCTTGAGCGACGAAGAGCTCGCCCGTCAGGCGCTTGAGGCTGGCGGTGGTGACGGTGACGTTTCAACACCTGAATAACGTGTAGCCCATGCGGCGTGACAGGGCCGACATGTGAGGGGCCCCTCCCGCTCGCCCTGATCCTGTCGAAGGATTCTTTGCCCCGCTCAGGACAGGCTTCGACAGGCTCTGCCCGTACGGAAGTGGCCGCTGTTTATTCAGCGGCACAATAAGCGGATGACTCAAATAGCCGGCCACCTTCTTGTCGATTGCCTTCTGGCCCAGGGCGTGACACATGCGTTCGGAGTGCCCGGCGAAAGCTACCTCGCGGTGCTTGACGGCCTGCACGCCCGGCAGGACAAAATCCAGTTCATCACCTGCCGGCAAGAGGGAGGTGCCGCCTTCATGGCTGAAGCGCACGGAAAGCTCACTGGCCGCCCCGGCGTGTGCATGGTCACGCGTGGGCCAGGTGCCACCAACGCGTCAATTGGCGTGCACACCGCGTTTCAGGACTCCACGCCCATGGTGCTGCTGGTCGGCGATGTAGCCAGCGACTGCCGCGACCGCGAGGCCTTTCAGGAGGTCGATTACTTCAACTTCTTCGGCCCCAGCACCAAGGCCTTTGCCAAGCGTGTGGAGCGCATCGACTCGGCTGATCGCGTGCCCGAATACGTGGCCCGCGCCTTTGCCACCGCGATGAACGGCCGGCCCGGCCCGGTGGTGCTGGTGCTGCCCGAAGACATGCTGACCCAGCAGACCGACGCCCAGCCACTGCCGCGTGTGGAAGCCGTGCAGGCCTGGAGCGACCCGGGCTCGCTGCGCACCCTGCGTGAAATGCTGCTGGCCGCGCGCCAGCCACTGGTGATTGCCGGCGGTGGCGGCTGGACGCCCCAGGCCGCGCAAGCCCTGCAGCGCTTTGCCGAAAACTGGAAGCTGCCGGTGGGTAACGCCTTCCGTTATCAAGATACCTTTGACAACCACCACCCGCTTTACGCGGGCGACGTGGGCATTGGCCTGAACCCCAAGCTCGCCGCCCGAGTGAAGGCGAGCGACCTCGTCATCGCCATTGGCCCGCGGCTGGGGGAGATGACCACCGGCGGCTACACGCTGCTGAAGGCACCCAAGTCGGCGCAGAAGCTGGTACACATTCACGCCAGTGCCGAAGAGCTCAATCGCGTGTACCACGCCGACCTGGCCATCAACGCCACCATGAATGCGGCGGCCCGCTCGCTCGAAGTGCTCACCGCGCCGAAAGACTTGCCGTGGGAGGCCTGGACGACCGCCGCCAATCAGGACTACTTGGGCAACCTGCAACCCACCGTCGGCGCCAACCTGCCCGGCGAGATCGACATGCCCACCATCATCGGCCTGCTGCAAAAGCACTTGCCCACCGATGCGGTGCTGACCAACGGCGCCGGCAACTTTGCCAGCTGGGTGCACCGCTTCTTCAAGCACCACGGCCTGGTGAAAGGGCACAAGACGCAGCTCGCGCCCACGGTGGGCGCGATGGGCTACGGCGTGCCAGCAGGCATTGCAGCCGCCATCACCACCGGGCGCGTGGCTTTCACGATTGCAGGTGACGGCGACTTTTTGATGAACGGCCAGGAGCTGGCCACCGCCGTGCAGCACGGCGCGAAAAGCATCATCGTGCTGCTCAACAACGGCATGTACGGCACCATCCGCATGCACCAGGAGCGCGAGTATCCGCAGCATGTGAGCGGCTCACGCCTGCAGAACCCCGATTTCGCCGCACTGGCGCGCGCCTACGGCTACGCCGGTGTGCGCATCACCCGCACGGGTGAGTTCGAGGCGGAGCTGCTGGCAGCGCTGGCGCGGCCCGAGGGCACGGTGATCGAGGTGATGCTGGACCCGGAGGTGATTACTACGCGGGGGACGTTGTCGGCGATTACGCAGCATGCGTTAAAGAGTGGGGCGTGACCGCTGGCAGAAGGCCTCGTGAACTTGATTCATGAAGCATGCCAGTCAGCCCTCCGCACGACGATGCCGCTGGAATGAAAAAAGGCCGGTAAAAACCGGCCTTTGGAGAATCAGTCGAGGACTGATTACTTGACGTGCTTGCCGATCAGGCCAGCCATCTCGAACATCGACACTTGGGCCTTGCCGAAAACGGCACGCAGCTTTTCGTCGGCGTTGATCATGCGCTTGTTGACCTTGTCCTGCAGGCCTTTGGACTTGATGTACGTCCACAGCTTGCTGACGATCTCGGTGCGTGGCAGAGGCTTGTCGCCCACCACAGCCGACAGCGCGGGGCTCAGCGTCAGGGCTTTCATGAACGCTGCGTTGGGGGTGCGCTTTTTGGCAGGCGCTTTTTTCGCAGCTGGCTTTTTCGCTGCGACTTTTTTCGCAGGAGCCTTCTTGGCGGCTACTTTCTTGGCAGGAGCCTTTTTGGCAGGCGCCTTCTTCGCTGGGGCTGCTTTCTTCGCAGCTACTTTCTTTGCCGGTGCAGCCTTCTTTGCGGCTGCTTTTTTTGCCGGTGCTTTTTTTGCAGTTGCCATGATTGATTTTCCTTCTAGAAGTTGATAAATCACCACCCGGATAACTACTTCCCTGTGGCAGATCGGATGCTACTGGAGAAAAACGCAGTTTCCTAGCGAAAAAGCACTTTATTTGCGCGTTGATGTTGCGGATTTACCTCTGAAAATCAGAAAAACGCCCAGCAAAATCACGCCGCACGCGGCCCACTCACCTCCGGTGACCTGCTCCGAGGCGAAAAAAGCCCCCAGAAAAATCGCGATCAGCGGGTTCACAAAGGCGTAGCTGGTGGCCATGGACGGGCTCGCGTGGGCCAGCAGATAGAGGTAGGCACTGAAGGCAATCAGCGAGCCGAACACCACGAGATACACCCAGGCAAGCAGTGCCGTCGGGTCCACTGTGCCCGTGTTTCCCGAGGGAAACTGCTCATCCAGTGCGAGAGAAATCACCATCAACACTGCGCCACCACACAACATTTCGCTCGCGAAGCCCACCGGCCCGGCGGCCAGCGGCATGCGGGTGGTTGACAGCACCGAGCCCAGTGACCAAGCCAGCGTGGCCCCCGCAATGCAGGCCAGACCGACCGGCGCCGCCGAGAAACTGCTGCCACGCACCAGCAGCAACACACCGCCCAGGCCCACCAGCATGCCGGCCAGTTCCAGCCGGCTGGGCCGCTGGCCCATCAGCAGGCCCCAGGCGCAGACCAGCATCGGAACGATGGCGATGAACGCCGCGATCAACCCGGAGCCGATGTACTGTTCGGCGCTGGCCGTCAGGCCCATGCCGCCGCCCAGCATCAGCGTGCCGACCACGGTGGCGTGCCACCATTGCCGGAGGGTGGGCATGGGGTGCTTGCGGAAAACCACCCAGGCCATCAGCAACACGCCCGCGGCGAGGAAGCGTGTACCCATCTGGAAGAAGGGCGGAAAGCTCACCAGTGCCAGGCGAATGGCGAGATAGGTGGAGCCCCAGACGAGGTAGCAGGCGAGCAGTGCAGGGATCAGCAGCGACGGTGCTTGGTGGGCGTTGTCGGTACTGGAGGTGGTGGTGAGTCCGGAAGTCATGCCAGCATGTTAGGTTGCCATGTGGCCGCTGACCATGCAGAATTAAAGGCAGTCGAGACCCTTGCCTTTGAAATTCAAAGTTGAAAAGCCGTATGACCGAAACCACTGAATGTGATCACTACGACAGCCGAATCCTGGCCGAGCTGCAGCAGGACGCCCGCATCACCATGGCCGAGTTGGGCCGGCGTGTACACCTGAGCCAGCCGGCGGTGACCGAGCGGGTGCGCAAGCTGGAGCTCAATGGCGTCATCAAGGGGTACCGCGCTGAGGTCGATTTATCCCGGCTGGGCTATGGCATTCGCGCCATCATCCGGGTGGCGCGCGCCGAGTACGCGCGGGTGGTCAAGCTGATCGAGCAGACGCCGGAGGTCATCAATGCCTACAACGTCACCGGCGAAGACAGCTGGGTGCTGGAGATCGCCGTGATCGACGTGGCGCACCTGGACGCGGTGGTGACCAAGTTCTGCATCCTCACCGAAACCTCGACCTCCATCGTGCTCAACGCGCCGCGTGAAAACGCGGTGGTGTTGCCGGCGCGCCGTGAGAACATCAAGCCTACCATCAGGAAAGTCACCGGAAAATGAACACGTCCACCCGCTCTCTCGTGACCTGTGATCTCTGTGACCAGCACAAGAACGACACTTCGGGCAACTTTCGCGTGCTGCCGCCGGTGTTCCGCAGCTTTGGGGGCCGCACCGCCTTCAGCGGACTGGCGGTCACCATCCAGTGCCTGGACGACAACTCGCTGGTCAAGGCGGCGGTGGAGTCATCCGGGGAGGGGCGGGTGCTGGTGGTGGACGGCGGGGGTTCCCTGCGCCGTGCGCTGCTGGGCGGCAAGCTGGGCGCCGCGGCCGCAGCCAACGGCTGGGCGGGTCTGGTGATTGACGGCTGCGTGCGTGATGTGGCCGAACTGGTGCAGTGCGATGTCGGCATCAAGGCGCTGGCCAGCATGCCACTGCCGACAGACCGCAAGCAGCAGGGCTTGCAGGGCATTGATGTGCAAGTTCAGGGGGTGTGGGTGCGGCCTGGGGATTGGGTGTGCGCCGATGACGACGGGATTGTCGTCATGAAAATATAGCCCTTGGGGAGGCAGGCTCTCACGGGCCACTCACTGGCTTCCCGTTCGCCCTGAGCCTGTCGGAAGGTAGGCCCAGGGAGTGCCCGCAAAACCTCGTCAGCCCTTCAGGCCTTTGTAGAGCATGTAGGCGGCGAGCACATACAGGATGCTCGCAAACACGCGCTTGAGCTTGCCCACAGGCAGGCTGTGCGCCGCCCTGGCGCCCACGGGCGCCATGAAGAAGCTGGCCAGCGCGATCACCAGCAGTGCGGGCAGCCAGATGTAGCCAAACGAAGCCGCTGGCAGGCCCTGCACGTTCCAGCCGCTGAACACGTAGCCGATGACGTTGGTCAGGGCAATCGGGAAGCCCAGCGCGGCTGAGGTCGCCACGGCACTGTGGATGGCGACATTGCACCAGGCCATGAAAGGCACGCTGATGAAGCCGCCACCGGCGCCGACCAGACCGGAGAGAAAGCCGATGAAGCTGCCCGCGGCAAACTGACCTGCCGTGCCCGGCATCTGGCGTGTGGGTTTGGGTTTCTTGTCGAGAAACATCTGCGTGGCCGAGAAGCTCACGAAGAGGCCAAAGAAAATCGCGAGGTAGGAGCCCTTGAGCATGGCGAACACGCCCAGGCTGCCGATGAAGCTGCCCACCACAATCCCGGGCGCCAGGCGCTTGACGATGTCCCAGCGGACCGCGCCGCGCTTGTGATGCGCCCGCACGCTGGAGATGGAGGTGAAAATGATGGTCGCCATCGAGGTGGCAATTGCCATCTTCACGGCGAGGTCAGAGGCGACACCCCGGTTCGACAGGATGATGCTGATGAACGGCACCATCAGCATGCCGCCGCCTATGCCCAGCAGGCCGGCGAGAAAACCAGTGGCAATCCCGAGGACTGCAAGTTCGGCAATGAGTAACGGCTCTAGTGGCATTCGGTAAAAACTTTGCTCGGGGTTTTCACCAGACGCAAAAGACTTGTGTTTGAAAGGCGGTAATTTACCCCTGATTCAGGGGCGGATTACCGTCATCCAGATATCAGGAGCTTTCCAGCTTGGCCGCATCGGCGCGTTACATCTGCGCATGGCCGTGGCTTCCGGGATTATTTTGGTATCCTGCATCGGCCAACGCCAATGGTCGTATGGCGACAAAACCGAGTGTGCGCAGGGTGGTTGCTGTGGTGCGGCGACCGTCAGACGGTAAAGGCGAAGTCATGTCAGTCTGGATTCGATATCGGGCGAATGCAAGCGCAGGTGAGCCGGGTGGTGCCGGGTTCGGTTTGCTGGAAGGCGAGCAAATTGCCGTCTACACGGGCGACATGTTCGGCGACTTTGAACGCACCGGGCAGTTGCTGCCACTGGACAGCGTGACGGTCGACATCCCCTGCACGCCAGGCAAGTTCATCGGACTCTGGAACAACTACCACGCGCAGGCCGCCAAGCAGGGGCTGGCCATTCCTGCCGAGCCGCTGTACTTCATCAAGGCATCCAGCAGCTACTGCGCGCACGATCAAGCGTTTGATGTGCCTGCCAGCTACCACGGCCGTGTGGTCTATGAGGGCGAGCTTGGGCTCGTCATCGGAAAAACCTGCAAGAACGTCGATCTGGACGAAGCCGCCCAGGCGATTTTTGGCGTGACCTGCGTGAACGACGTGACGGCTCTGGACCTGATCACACGCGATGCCTCGTTTGCCCAATGGACGCGCGCCAAGAGCTTTGACACGTTTGGCATCTTCGGGCCAGTGATTGCTACCGGGCTGGACCTTTCCACGCTGCAGGTGCGAACCCTGGTCAATGGGCGCGAGCGGCAGAACTACGCCTGCAGCGATATGATTTTTTCGCCGGCGCAAATCGTCTCGATGCTGTCACGGGAGATGACGCTCTTTCCGGGCGACGTCATTGCCTGCGGCACTTCGCTCGGTGTGCTGCCACTCAAGCCGGGCACGGTGGTCGAGGTGTCGATTGACGGTATTGGTGTACTGCGCAATACCTTTGCGTCTGACCGGTCGTCCCCGAACAATCCATCAGTCATTCAACAAGTCAGTAAAGAAGTTTCCCCATGAAAATTTGTGTAGTCGGAGCAGGCGCCATCGGCGGCATGCTCGGCGTCAAGCTGGCCCTCAGCGGGCACGATGTGACCCTGATTTTGCGCGGCGCCAATCTGGAGGCGGTCAACCGGGACGGCTTGCGCCTGATCGAGGAAAACGGCAACGAACTGCTGGCCCGACCGGTGCTGGCAACCTCCAGCATCGCGGCGGCCGGTGTTCAGGATGTGGTGATTCTTGGCATGAAGGCGCACCAAGTCGCAGCCGTAGCGGCAGAGTTGCCGCAACTGATGCACGCGGGTACGCGCATCGTGACCATGCAGAACGGCATTCCGTGGTGGTACTTCCACAAGCTGCCGGGCGCCTATGCCGGCTCGCCAGTGCGTGCGGTGGACCCGGATGGCGTCATCGCGCACCATATCCCCATCGACAGCGTGATTGGCAGCGTGGTGTACCCGGCGAGCGAGGTAATCCAGCCGGGTGTCATTAAGGTGATCGAGGGCAACCGCTTCACGCTGGGTGAGATTGACGGTTCCGACTCCCCCAGCATTCGCGCCATCAGCGATGCGTTCAAAGCGGCTGGATTCAAGGCGCCGGTATCCACCGATATCCGCTCGGAAATCTGGCTCAAGTTGTGGGGCAACTTGAGCTTCAACCCGATCAGCGCACTGACGCATGCCACGCTGGAAGACATTTGCCTTTATCCACCCACACGGGAACTGGCTGCGGCCATGATGACCGAGGCGCAGTCCATAGGTGAAAAACTTGGTGTGCAGTTCAAGGTCAGTCTGGAAAAGCGCATCGCAGGCGCGCAGGCAGTTGGCCAGCACAAGACATCGATGCTGCAGGACGTGGAGCAGGGCCGGGCGCTGGAGCTGCAGGCGCTGGTGGCTTCGGTGATGGAACTGGGCCAGATCACCCAGACGCCGACGCCCACCATTAATGCCGTTTACGCACTGGCCAGTCTTTTGGCCAGCAACCTGCAGAAGCACAACGCCACGCTGAAGATTGCCTGATTCGATCTTCTGATCCGACCGCCTGATTCAACCGCCTTGGTTAACCGCCCGATCCCCAACCTTTGAGAGTTTGTCCCATGACCCATTTCACGACGCTCCACGAAATGATCGCGCTGCAGGCGCCAGCCGCCACGGCCATGATGGCGCCCTCTGGCGTGCCCTTGAGCTATGGCGCGCTGGGGCAGCTCATCAGCCGCACCACCGACAAACTCAATTCGCTGGGCATCGGTCGTGGCGACCGTGTAGGCATCGTGCTGCCCAACTGCCCCGAAATGGCCACGGCGTTCGTGGCGGTGGCCAGTGCGTGCACGGCAGCGCCGTTGAACATGGCTTACCGCGCTGACGAGTTCGAGTTTTACCTGAGTGACCTGAAAGCCAGGGCACTCATCGTGGCCGTGGGCAGCGAAACGCCCGCGCTGGCGGTGGCGGCCAAACTGGGTGTGGCGGTGATCTACCTCAAGGCCTTGCCGGAGCAGGGCGCCGGTAACTTCGAGCTCCAGGCCGATTCGGTGATCGCAGGCGCAGCAGGCCAGCCGGGCGCGGCACACGCCGACGACGTGGCGCTAATCCTGCACACGTCGGGCACCACATCGCGGCCGAAGATCGTGCCGCTGTCGCATCGCAATGTGTGCGCCTCGGCCCGTAATATCAAAGAGACCCTGCAGCTCACGCCAGCCGACCGCGAACTGCACGTCATGCCGCTGTTTCACATTCACGGCCTGATTGCCGGCGTGCTGGCGCCCATGGCGGCGGGTAGTCAGATCTTCTGTACGCCCGGGTTCAACGCACTGAAATTCTTTGCCTGGATGAAGGAGTGCAAGCCCACCTGGTACACCGCCGTGCCCACCATGCACCAGACCATTCTGTCGCGCGCTGCAGGCAACATGGATGTGATTGAGGCCAATCCGCTGCGCTTCATCCGCTCGTCGTCGTCGTCGATGCCGCCGCAGGTCATTGCCGAGCTGGAGAAGGTATTCAAGTCGCCTCTCATCGAGTCCTACGGCATGACCGAAGCCGCGCATCAAATGGCCAGCAACCCCTTGCCGCCCGCCAAGCGCATTCCAGGCTCCGTGGGCGTTGCCGCAGGGCCTGAGGTGGCCATCATGGACACAGAAGGCAAGCTGCTCGCGCCGGGTGAGATTGGCGAGATCGTCATCCGCGGCGAGAACGTCACACTGGGCTATGAGAACAACGAGAAGGCCAACGCCGAAGCCTTCACCCATGGCTGGTTCCGCACCGGTGACCAGGGCACCATGACCGCTGACGGTTATGTGACGCTGACGGGTCGCCTGAAGGAAATCATCAACCGCGGTGGCGAAAAAATCTCACCGCGTGAGGTGGACGAAGTGCTGATGGATCACCCGGCTGTTGCGCAGGTGGTCACCTTTGGCATTCCGCATGACAAGCTGGGCGAAGAGGTCGGTGCGGCCGTGGTGCTGCGTGAAGGGAAAACCGCCACAGACCGGGAGATTCGCGACTTTGCGGCGACGAAACTCGCCGACTTCAAGGTGCCACGCAAGATCCTGATCATGGCCGAGATTCCCAAAGGCGCCACAGGCAAGCTGCAGCGCATCGGGCTGGCACAGAAGCTGGGTCTGGCCGAAAAATAAGGTGTCTGCGAGTGCCACCGGACCGGCATCCTGAACCGGGGTTCAGGTGGGCAAGGGCAGTCAGGTTTCGGGTTCGTCTGACGCGAGACGATCACACCTGCCTGACAATTTACCAAGCCCGGGCTCAAAGAGCATTGGTTCAAGGAAATATAAAGCCCGGCGCGCATCGCAGACAGTGCGATTGTAGGCTTTCGTGAGGGCGGGTGGGGGTTAATGACAGGTCGCAGCCCATGCGTTGACTGGCCACACCGGGCCGGTTCAGAGCAACTGGCCGTCGGTTCCGAGCGCGGCGTCCAGGCGCTGCAGCAGCGCCTTGAGCTGCGTGTCGATTTGGGCGTCGTTTTGAGGCTTGCTCGTGTTCTGTGGCGCGGCAGCAGTCTGCGGGGCAGCTGCCGTGCGCTCAGGCAGCTCAAACGCCAGGTTCAGTGCCGCCAGCACCGCGATGCGGTCACGTGCCTTGATCTTGCCGGCGTCGCGAATCTTGCACATGGCCATGTCGACACGGTTGACGGCGTCGAGCATGCGCGCGTCGCCGTTTTCGGGGCAACCGAGCAGGTAGCTCTGGCCCATGATCTGCACTTCAAGTTGCTTCATCACTCGGTTCCTACCGTGCTGCGCTGGCCCTGGCCGTTGGCTTCGGGCAGGCGTTCGAGCAGTGCATCCACCCGGGCACGGGCTGCACTCAGCCGTGACCGCAGCGAATCCCGCTCATGCGTGAGCACCGTGACCTGGTCGTTGAGCAGTGCATTGGTCCGCTGCAATTCCTCGTAGCGCACCAGCAGACGCTCCACGCGCTCGGTGATCTGGTCGATGGGGGTTGGGTTCGACATGGAAAAAGCATTGTAGGGTTTGCGGCAGGGGGGCGCGTAGAATCTGCGCTGTTGGTGCTCGCGGTGTGGTTCACACGCCGCAGTTCAACGGGAAGCAGGAGGAAGTCAACGCCACCCACGCCGGGCCAGTGCCCGTTGGAAGCGCCTAGACCTCCAGCCTGCGCTGCCCCCGCAACGGTAAAACGGACGAATGCCGCATTCCTGACCCACATCGGGAATCCATTCAGTTTTCATCACTCGCCACTGAGCGCCCTGAACAAGCGCTTGGGAAGGCGATGAAAGCAGTTCCGTCAGCCCGGATACCGGCCAACAAGGTGAACGCGTGCGTCTGTATCCGGCGCTGCGTTTGTGACGCTCATGCACTGGCGGGGAAGCCGGTGAGGGCCTTTGAACTTGAGTTGATCCATGAAATCCTGTGCGGAACGTCTGCACCCTGTGACGCTGGCTGCGGCCTGCGCTGCCATCCCATGCGCGTTTTTGTTGTGCCTGTTTTTATCCTCCCCCGTACGAGCCCAATCGGCCCCGACGCCCCAGCTGAAGGAAAACGTCGTCACGGCGACGCGCAGTTCCCAGCCGATTGGCGATGTGGTGGCCGATGTCACCATCATTGACCGCGAAACCATCGAGCGCAGTGGCGCCGTGGGTCTGGCAGATATCCTGGCCCGGGTGCCCGGTTTCCAGTTCACCCGCAACGGTGGCATTGGCAACGCCACCAATGTGCTGGTGCGCGGCGGCGAGAGCCGGCACACCCCGGTGCTGATCGACGGCGTGCGGGTGGAGTCGCAGACCATCAGTGGCGGCGCCTCGTGGAGCACCATTCCCATTTCGCAGATCGAACGCATCGAGATCGTGCGTGGCCCGACCAGTGCCGTGTACGGCTCGGACGCAGTGGCAGGCCTGATCCAGATATTCACGAAAAAGGGGCAAGGCGCTTTTTCGCCGTCGGTGACGGTGGGCTACAGCTCCTACAACACCCGCCGCCTTGACCTTGCAGCCAGCGGTGCGGTGGGCGCGCTGGACTATTCCCTTGGCGTGACCGAGGCCAGCAGCGACGGCTTCAACATCCGGCCAGTTGCCGGTCAGAACCCGGACGCCGATGGCTACAAGAGCCGCGGCGCCAATGCGCGTATCGGCTGGCAGCTCCACGCCCAGCACCGCCTGGAGGCCAACATCCTGCAGAACCACATGGATGCGCAGTACGACAGCGGGCTGACCCGCGACTACCGCCGCATCAGCGACATCCAGACGGTGGGCCTGGCCTGGCAGGCGCAGTGGTCTGAGCGCTACAGCACCAAGCTGTCACTGAGCGAGGGCACAGACAGCACCGAGGAGGGCGCCAACGGCTCCAGCCCGACGCTGTCTTACGACAAGAGCACCATCAGCACGCTGCTGCTGCAAAACGAATACCGCATCGGCCCCCATCTGCTGAGCGCTACGCTGGAAAGCCGCCGCGATCGCTTCAAACTGGTCGGCTCTGTTGCCGTGCCAGCAGGTACCGGCGCCATCCAGCGCAGCCGCTCACTCGATGGTGTGGCATTAGGTTACGGCTGGTCGGCCGGTGCGCATACCGTGCAGTTCAATGCACGGCACGACACCGACAGCGAGTTCGGCGGCAAGTCCACCGGCTCGGCGGCGTATGCCTACGCCATCACCCCGGCATGGAAGGCATCTGCCTCGGCCGGCACCTCGTTCCGGGTGCCGACGCTGTACCAGCGCTTCAGCATCTACGGCGTGTCGACGCTGCGGCCGGAATCGGGCCGCAATGTGGAGGTGGCGCTGAAGTACACGCAGGGCGCATCGCAATATGGCGTGACCGCCTACCGCAACCGGGTGTCAGACCTCCTGACCTTTGTCACTGGCAACGGGCCTTGCACCAATGGCGGCCCTCCTACAGCCGTAGCCAGCCGGGGCTGCTACGCCAACACGGCGCTGGCGCAGTACACCGGCCTTACCTTCACTGCAGCCGAGACGATTGGCAATGTTTACCTGCACGCCTCGCTGGACCTGCAGAACCCCAAGAACCTGGCCACCAACCGCACCTTGCCACGCCGCTCGCGGCAGTACGGCACCTTTGGCGCCGAGACGCGGGTGGGCAACTGGACGGTGGCGTCTGATGTGCTGATGGCCTCGCACACGCAGGACAGCGACAGCAACAACATCGTTCTGCCCGGCTACACCTTGGTCAACCTCAGCGTGGCCACGCCAATAGGCCGCGACTGGAAGCTGATCGCCAAGCTCGACAATCTGACGGACAAGATTTACCAGACCGCCAGCACCTATGCGAACGCGCGGCGCACGCTGTATGTGGGCCTGACCTGGGCGCCGCAGTGAGCTGCCCATTTTTCCGGATCATTTCCACATGCCTTCAACCACTGCCTGCCCCGCCATTCTTGTCGCTGCTCCTGCCTCTGGCCAGGGCAAGACCACGGTGACCTGTGCGCTGGCGCGCCTGCACGCCCGGCAGGGGCGGCGGGTGCGGGTGTTCAAGTGCGGGCCGGATTTTCTCGACCCCTACTGGCTCGCGCTGGCCAGCGGCCAGCCCGTTCATCAACTGGATTTGTGGATGACCGGCGAGGCCGACTGCCGCCAGCGCCTTCACGCCGCAGCGCAGGACGCCGACCTGCTGATCGTCGAAGGCGTGATGGGCTTGTTCGACGGCGAGCCAAGTGCTGCCGATCTGGCGCAGCGCTTTGGCCTGCCGGTGCTGGCGGTGATTGATGCCGGCTCCATGGCGGGCACCTTCGGCGCACTGGCCTGGGGGCTGCAAAGCTACCGCCAGGGCCTGCGTTTTGCCGGCGTGCTGGCCAATCGCGTGGCGTCGCCCGGCCATGCCGACATGCTGCAGCGCAGCCTGCGAGAGCCCGCGCAGTGGATGGGTGCGCTGATGCGCGACGCCGCTTTCACGCTGCCTGAGCGGCATCTCGGCCTGGTGATGGACCATGAACTCGGTGACCAGGGCGAGGCCCTGCAGCGGCTGGATGCAGCAGCCGATGCGTTGGCGGCCACGCCGCTGGGGCGCATGAGCTTGCAGGACCTGGACGCTTGGGCCGTGGCTTTTGAAGGCGCGGCTGCGCCCCCCGCGGCATCTGTGGCACCGCTGCTGCGGGGCAAAACGATTGCCGTGGCCCGTGATGCGGCCTTCTGCTTCATCTATGCCGCCAATTTGCAGTGCCTGCAGGAACTGGGTGCGCAGCTGGTGTTTTTCTCGCCGCTGGCAGACGCCGCCTTGCCGGCATGCGATGCGCTGTGGTTGCCCGGTGGCTACCCCGAGCTGCACGGCCCTGCGCTGGCGGGTAACGTGGCATTGAAGGCCAGCCTGCATCAGCATGTGCAGTCCGGCAAGCCGGTGTGGGCCGAATGCGGCGGCATGATGGCGCTGTTTGATGGCATCACCACCAGCGAAGGCCAGCGCCACGCCGCCTGGGGCTTGCTGCCGGGCGAAGTGACGGTGAACAAGCGCCTGGCGGCCCTCGGCCCGCAGCAACTGCCGCTGCCCCATGGCACCCTGCGCGGGCACACCTTCCACTATTCGACGGCAGCAACGGCGCTGCCAGCAGCTGCCCGCACCGAGGCCGCGCCCGGGCGTACGCTGCGCGGGCAGGGCGAGGCGCTGTATGCGCAGGGGTCTGTGAAAGCCAGTTATTTCCATGCCTGGTTTGCCTCCAGCCCTGAGGCGACCGCGCGGCTTTTTCTGAAGGAGCCCGCATGACGATCACCACCGACTGGCGTTTGTTGGCAGCCGGCGCTGATGCAGTGGCGCAGCGTACGAGTGTCGGCCCGCAGCGCATCGTTTGCCTCACCGAAGAGCCGACCGAGTGGCTGTACCTGCTGGGTGAGGAGCGGCGCATCGTTGGCATCTCGGGCTACACCGTGCGGCCGCCGCGGGCGCGGGAAGAAAAGCCCAAGGTGAGTGCCTTTCTGAGCGCCAAGATCGAGAAGATTGTGGAGTTGCAGCCCGACTGCGTGATCGGCTTTTCAGACCTGCAAGCCGACATCGCTTCGCAGCTGATCGGGCACGGCATTCAGGTCACCATCTTCAACCAGCGCAGCGTGGCCGAGATTTTTTCGATGATGTACCAGCTCGCCGCCATGGTCGGGCAAGAGGCACGCGGGCTGGACTTGATCCGGCAGATGCAGACCCGCCTGCTCGACATCGAACAGGCCGCCAAGTCCCTCAAGCGCCGGCCCCGGGTGTTTTTTGAAGAGTGGTACGACCCGCACATCAGCGCGATTGCGTGGGTGTCTGAGCTGATCGGCATCGCGGGCGGCGACGACTGCTTTCCCGAACTGGCACGCGAACCCATGGGCAAGCAGCGCATCATTGCCGACGGCAGCGAGATCGTGCGGCGCAACCCCGACATCATTTTTGGCTCGTGGTGCGGCCGCAAGTTCCGGCCCGCCCATGTGCTGGCGCGCCCCGGCTGGGGAGAGGTCAACGCGGTCAAGACCCGGCAGCTGTTCGAGATCAAGTCCGCCGAGATCCTGCAGCCGGGACCAGCCGCGATCACCGAGGGCGTTGAGCAATTGCACCGCATCATCATGCAATGGAGCCACGAGCATGGCTGAACCTCAGGTGATTGCCCGCAGCGAGCTCATCCTCGGCGGCCAGAAGAGCGGTAAGTCGCGCCGCGCCGAAATGCTTGCCCAGCAATGGCTGGCGCAATCGCCGCTGCACCGCGCGGTGCTGGTGGCCACCGCCCAGGCCTGGGACGACGAAATGCAGCAGCGCATCGCGCGCCACCAGCAGGACCGCGCCGAGCGGGTGCCTGGCATGACGACCGTTGAGGAGCCACTGCAACTCGCCCAGGCCGTGACCCAATCCAGCCGCAGCGACACCCTGGTGGTGTTGGATTGCCTGACGCTTTGGCTGACGAACCTGCTGATGCCTGCGGCGGGCGCGGTAGACCTGGTGACCGATGCGACGCCACAAATTGACGCCTTGCTGCGGGCCATCCGCGAAGCGCCTGGCCCCGTGGTGCTGGTTGGCAACGAAATTGGCCTGGGCGTGATTCCGCTGGGTCGCGAGACGCGCGCCTTCGTTGATACGCTGGGTCGGCTGAATCAGCAGGTGGCAGCGGGCTGCGAGCGCGTCACGCTGATGGTGGCCGGTCTTCCGCTGCTCCTGAAAGGTGCGCCATGAAACGCTGGCTCGCTGTGGTCTGCCTCGCCTCGGGTTTTGCGCTGTCGGCACACGCCCTGCAGCTGACCGACGACCGTGGGGTAACGGTGCAGTTCGCACAGGCGCCGCAGCGCATCGTGAGCCTGCTTCCCTCGCTGACCGAGAGCGTTTGCGCCATGGAGCAATGCCACCGGCTGGTCGGGGTGGACCGGTATTCCAACCACCCGGCGTCGGTGCGCAGCCTGCCGGTGATGGGCGGCGGGCTGGACCCGAACATCGAAGGCATCGTGGCGCTCAAGCCCGATGTGGTGTTGCTCGCCACCTCGTCGCGTGCCAGCGTGCGGCTGGAGTCGCTGGGCATCAAGGTCGTGGCGCTGGAGCCGAAAAGCCATGCCGATGTGCGCCGCGTGCTCGGCAAGATCGGCGCCTTACTGGAGATTCCCGACGAGGTGGGCGCTGCACGGCTGTGGCGCGTGATCGACACCAGCGTGTCGGCGGCGGCGCAGTCGCTGTCGCCGCAGGCGCGGGGGCTGCGGGTGTACTTTGAAGTCAGTCGCGGGCCGTATGGCGCGAGCGAGTCGTCCTTCATCGGCGAGACGCTGACGCGGCTGGGCGTGAAGAACGTGGTGCCTGCATCGCTCGGGCCCTTTCCCCGGCTGAACCCGGAGTATGTGGTGCGCGCCAATCCCGATGTGATCCTGATTGGCAACCGCAGCATGCAGGCCATGGTGCCGTATCCGGGTTGGGGCGGCATCAAGGCGGTGAAGGAGCAACGCATCTGCGTGTTCGGTGTGGGCGAGGCCGACGTGGTGGTTCGCCCTGGCCCACGCATGGCCGAGGCTGCACGCCTTATGGCCGCCTGCCTTGAAAAATACGCTGCACCCGGTGGGGCGGGCAAAGCGCGATGAGCAACATGAGCCACCACAGCGCAGGCAAAGCCGCTGAACCACAACCTCGCAAGGCGGGCTGGTTGGCCACCGGGCTGTTGCTGGCCACGGCCGGTTTGCTGCTGCTGGGCGTGAGTGTGGGCAGTACGGGCTTTGATAGCGTGCTGAACATGCACATCGACCCGCAGGCGCTGCAGATCGTTCGCGAAATCCGTTTGCCGCGCACGGTGGGCGCGTGGCTGGCCGGCGCGCTGCTGGGGCTAGCTGGCGCGGTGGCGCAGGGCCTCTTTCGCAATCCGCTGGCCGATCCGTATTTGCTCGGCAGTGCATCGGGTGCATCGCTGGGCGTGGCACTGGCGATGGCGCTGTTTGGCGTGTCGCCGATGGCCACGCAATGGGTGGCGCGGCTGGGCATCACCGGTGCGGCTTTTGTCGGCGCGGTGCTGGCGGTGCTGCTCACGCTGCTGCTGGCCAAGGGCGTGCAGCACACGCTGCGACTTCTGCTGGCTGGTGTGATTGTGGGCGTGGTGCTGGGTGCGCTCAGTTCGCTGGTGCTGCTGATGACGCCCGAGATCATGCAGTCGATGCAGTCCTTCATGCTGGGCAGCACTGCGTTCGTGGGGTTTTCGTCGTGCGCTGTTATGGCCGGCATCTTCGGCCTGTGTCTCACAGCGGCGTGGATGATGAGCCATGTGCTCGACGGGCTGGCGCTCGGCGAATCCACCGCGCAAAGCCTGGGATTGAAGCTGCCGCAAATGCGTGCGGCACTGGTGGCGGTGCTGGCACTGGCCACCGGTACGGCGGTGGCCCAAACCGGTCTGATTGCGTTCGTCGGACTGGCCGCGCCTCACCTGGTGCGCTCGGTCGTCAAGGCCACGCACGGTCGCCTGATTTTGCTGTCCAGCCTGATGGGTGCGGTGCTGCTCACCGCTGCCGATGTGCTGGCGCGCTGGCTGGTGGCGCCGCAGGAATTGCCGGTGGGCGTGCTCACGGCGGTGCTGGGTGGCGGTTACCTGCTGTGGCTGATGCACCGCGGCACTGGCCCCGCTGCAACGCGGGGGGCGATGCTGTGAACGGCGACCTTCGCTCGGCCCCGGCAGGTCCTGCGCTTCAGGCCCGGTCCATCCGCGCCACGCTGGGCCATGCCGAAGTGCTGCACGACATTTCGCTCACGCTGCCAGCTGCGCGCTGGACCAGCGTGGTGGGTCCCAACGGCGCGGGCAAATCGACCTTGCTCAAGGTGCTGGCAGGACTGATGCCTTACCAAGGCGAGGTCAGCCTGCTGGGCCACAGCCCGGGCGCACCGGCTGGCCGCCAGCGTGCCCGCCTGCTGTCGTGGTTGGGTCAGAACGAAAGCTCGGCCGATGACCTGATAGCCTATGACGTGGCCATGCTGGGCCGCTTGCCGCGCCAGCCCTGGCTGGCGCCGCCCAGCGCAGCCGACCATGCAGCGGTGGAGCGCGCCTTGCGTGCCACCCACGCTTGGGATTGGCGGTGCAGGGCGCTCGGCCAGTTGTCGGGTGGTGAGCGCCAGCGCGTGCTGCTGGCCCGGGCCCTCGCTGTCGAGGCCGAGGTGCTGCTGATGGACGAGCCACTGGCCAATCTCGATCCGCCCCATCAGGCCGACTGGCTGCTGCTCGCACGCGAACTGGTGACCAGCGGCAAGACGGTCATCAGCGTGCTGCATGAAATTTCACTCGCGCTGCAGGCCGATGAACTGGTGGTCATGGCCCAAGGGCGCATCGCCCACCAGGGCGCCTGCACCGACGCGGCTACGCACCGCGCGCTGGAGAAGGTGTTTGACCACCGCATCGCCGTACACCCGCTGGGCGGCCAGTGGGTGGCTTTGCCCCGGCTTTGAACCTTGAATCGCCCGATTGCTGAATCACGAAAGTCTGCACCATGCAAGTTGAAACACCCCCCTCCGTCAAACCCTATGAGAAGCCGGAAGGCGAGCGCCGCGGTCTGGTGATCGTTCACACCGGAGATGGCAAAGGCAAGAGCACGGCGGCGTTTGGTCTTGCGCTGCGGGCCCATGGCCGCCACCATGTGCATGGCAAGACGGTGAAGATTTTCCAGTTCATGAAGGTGCCCACAGCCCGTTTTGGTGAGCACCGTATGTTCGAGCAGATCGGCCTGTCGGTTGAAGGTCTGGGTGACGGCTTCAGTTGGAAAAGCCAGGATCTGGAGCACTCGGCCCAGCTGGCACGCGATGGCTGGCAGAAAGCCAGCGCCGCCATCCTCAGCGGCGAGCATTTCATGGTGGTGCTCGACGAGCTGACCTACCCACTCATTTATGGATGGTTGCCGCTGGAGGATGTGCTGCAAACGCTGCGCGACCGTCCGAAGGATGTGCACGTGGTCATCACCGGTCGCCGCTGCCCGCCCGAGATCATTGAGCTGGCTGATACGGTGACCGAAATGACCAAGGTCAAGCATGCGTTCAACGCAGGCATTCCGGCCCAGCGCGGCATTGAAGATTAGGAATTCCCTTGAGCGCAGCCACAGCATCACAGACCTTCAGCGCCGCCGAGCGCGAGGCCGTGTACCGCGCCATCCACGAGCGGCGTGATATGCGTCACTTCAGTGGTGGCGCGGTGCCGGATGCGGTCTTGCAGCGCCTGCTGGGTGCGGCCCACCATGCACCCAGCGTCGGTTTCATGCAGCCCTGGCGTTTCATTCGGGTGCGCGATCGTTCGCTGCGCGAGGGCATTCACACGCTGATCGAGCAGGAGCGCGTGCTGACCGCTCAGGCGCTGGGCGAGAGGGAAGACGAGTTCATGAAGCTCAAGGTGCAGGGCGTATTGGACGCCGCCGAGGTGCTGGTGGTGGCGCTGCCACCCGGGCGCGAGCAGCATGTGTTTGGCCGTCGCACGCTGCCGCAGATGGACCTGGCCTCGGCCGCCTGCGCCATCCAGAACCTCTGGCTGGCCGCACGCGCCGAAGGTCTGGGTATGGGCTGGGTGTCGATTTTTGATCCCGTGCAGCTCGCCGCATTGCTGTACATGCCTGAAGGCAGCCAGCCGATTGCTGTGCTGTGCCTTGGTCCTGTCGAAGTGTTTTATGAGCAACCCATGTTGCAGGCCGAAAAGTGGGCGCGTCGCGCAGCGCTGTCTGACATGGTGTTTGAAGATCGGTGGGGCAAGGTGCCGGAAGGTGCCGTGACAACCTGCGATGCGGGCTGATTGATGCTGTCCTTCACATCACCGCTTTGGGCCGTGCCGGTGTTGCTGCTGGCACTGGCGATTGACCGCTGGTTGGGCGAGCCGCCAGTGGCGATTCACCCAGTGGTGTGGATGGGCAGGTTTCTCAAGGTGTACGGCGATGGGGTGGTGCGATGCCCGCCCGCGCCGGCTTTTGTGCTCGGTGCTTTGGCGTGGTGCGCCGGTGCAGCCGTGGTGGGCGCCTTTGCTTGGGGGCTGCAGGGTCTGGTGCTGTGGCAGGTCGGTCAGGCGCTAACAGCCGCAGACATGCTGCAGGTGGCGCTGGCTGCCATGCTGGTTGTGCTCGCGGGCTGGGCGCTCAAATGCATGCTGTCATGGCGCATGCTGCACGACGAAGCTGGTGCAGTCGAGGCGGCCCTGCAGCAGTCGCTGGCCGCCGGGCGCGAACGCCTGTCATGGCTGGTCAGCCGCGACACGGCGCAGCTCACCGACAGCCAGGTGCGCGAGAGTGCCATTGAGTCGCTGGCTGAGAACCTCAACGACTCGGTGGTCGCACCGATTTTCTGGTTTGTGCTGCTTGGCCTGCCGGGTGCGGCGGTGTACCGCTTTGCCAACACGGCCGACGCGATGTGGGGCTACCGCGGCACTTACCGTGGGCAGCACTGGGAATGGGCGGGTAAGTGGGCGGCGCGGGCCGACGATGTGCTGTCGTGGTTGCCCGCACGCCTGACGGCGTTGTTGCTGGTGGTGGTGACGCGCGGTGTGCGCTGGCTTGATGTGCGCACCGAAGCGCGAAGAACGCCATCGCCCAACAGCGGCTGGCCCATGGCAGCGATGGCGCTGGCGCTGGGCGTCTCGCTCGGAAAACCGGGTGTGTACACCCTCAATCCTGCGGGCCGTCCGCCGGGACCGGATGACATAGCGCTTGCACAGATGCATGCCGGCAGGACAGTTGGTCTTCTGTTGGCCTGCGCGATGGCTGCCATTTCTCTCGCTGCGGCGGCAGGCTGGTCATGGCTGGGGAGCCACCGATGAGCACGCGCTTGCACGGTGGCCCGGACCATCAAGGCGTGCCTTTGCACGACTTCTCCACCAACAGCAACGCCTGCGGTCCGTGCCCGGCTGCCTTGGCAGCGATTCAGCAAACCGATGTCACGCGCTACCCCGATGCAGGCTACACAGCGCTGCGGGCGCAACTGGCGGCCTTTCATGGGGTCGACAGCGCGCGCGTGCTGCTGGCCGCCAGTGCCAGCGAGTTCATCTTCCGCGTCACTACGCTGGTTGCAGCGCACGGCGGGCAGGTCGTGTGCTTGCCGCCGCACAGCTATGGCGACTATGTACAGGCCGCACACGCCCACCGGCTGACGGTGACAACGCATCCGCGCGACGCACAGTTGATCTGGGCCTGCGAGCCGTCCAGCCCCTTGGGCGGTGCCCATGCCGGGTTGGAGCGGCTGGCCGATGGCCTGAACGATCAGACGATGGTGGTACTGGACCGGGCCTACGAGCCCCTGCGACTGAGGGGAACACCGAGTCGTGCGCCCGAGGCGGGGTGGCAGCTCTGGACGCCCAACAAGGCACTCGGTTTGACCGGCGTGCGCGCGGCTTACGCGATTGCGCCGCCGGGGCAGAGCGCAGCCTTTGCGGCGCTGGAAGAGATTTGTCCCTCTTGGCCTGTCGGCGCGCATGGGGTGGCCATGCTGCAGTCGTGGGTGAGCGACGAAGCGCAGGACTGGTTGCAGGGCAGTCTGGACACCCTGCGCGCATGGAAAGCCCGGCAGATTCGCCTGTGCGAATCATTGGGCTGGCAGGTGCTGCCCAGCGAGACGAATTTCTTCTGCGCGGTGCCATCGCTTCCAACGGGTATGGACTTGCTGCAAGCGCTGGCAGCACTGCGTGCGCAGGGCATCAAGTTGCGCGACGCCACTTCATTTGGCCTGCCCGGCCATGTACGGATCAGCGTGCAGCCGCCGGCAGCGCAGGACGCGCTGCACAATGCATGGCAACAACTTTCCAGGGCTGCTCAATGACTGCAAAAACCGTCATGGTGCTCGGCACCACCAGCGGCGCTGGCAAGAGCTGGCTGACCACTGCGCTGTGCCGCCATTACGCCCGCCAAGGGCTCAGAGTCGCGCCCTACAAGTCGCAGAACATGAGCAATAACGCCCGGGTTGTGGCCCAAGGCGAGATCGGAAGTGCACAGTATTTTCAGGCACTGGCGGCAAACGCTGCGCCTGATGTGCGCATGAACCCGCTATTGCTCAAGCCTGAGAAAGACACACAAAGCCAGGTGGTGCTGATGGGGCAAGTCAATACCGAACTCTCGCGCATGCCCTGGCGTGAGCGCAGCAGCGCGGTCTGGCCGGTGATGGTGCAGGCGCTGGATGAGCTGATGGCAGAGAACGATGTGGTGGTGATTGAAGGCGCGGGCTCGCCGGCCGAGATCAACCTGAAATCGAGCGATGTTGTCAACATGCGGGTGGCGCAGCACGCGCAGGCGGCCTGCTTGCTGGTCAGTGACATTGACCGTGGCGGCGCCTTTGCCCACCTCTACGGCACCTGGGCCATGCTCGACGAAGCCGAGCGCAAGCTGATCAAGGGCTTTGTGCTCAACAAGTTCCGCGGAGACGCCCGCCTGCTGGCGCCCGGCCCGCAGATGCTGCAGGACATGACGGGCGTGCCCACGGTCGCTACCCTGCCGATGTGGTGGCAGCATGGCTTGCCTGAGGAGGACGGTGTCTTCGATGACAGCAGCGTGGCCTCAGGCGCGGTGACGCGCACCGTTGCTGTGATCGCCTATCCCCGCATCAGCAACCTCGACGAGTTTCAGCCATTGAAGAACGTGCCCGGTGTGCGTCTGAAATGGGTTCGCAGCCCGGCGGAGCTGATGGACGCCGATTGGGTGATCCTGCCTGGCTCCAAGCACACCAGCGGTGACCTCGCCTGGCTGCGAGCGCAAGGGCTGGACCAAGCGATTGCTGCCCATGCAGGCCGCGGCGGTGCGGTGTTGGGGGTGTGCGGCGGCCTGCAGATGCTGGGCGAGGCCCTGATCGACCCGCACGGCATCGACGGCAATGCACCCGGTCTGGGCTTGCTGCCGGTGGTCACGGTGTTTGAAGAGTCCAAAACCGTGCAGCACAAAGCCGCAACCTTTGGCGCTGTGTGCGGCGCGTGGTCGGCGCTGTCAGGCGTGCAGGTAGAGGGCTATGAAATTCACCATGGCCAGACCCGCGCTCATACGGCCATGGCAGCGGCAGGGGACATTGCTTCTGCTGTGTTGCCTGATGGCTTGGCGTGGCAAAACGCGGCGGGTAATGTGCTGGGCCTGTATTTGCACGGCATGTTTGAAGATGCGCGCGTGCTGCAGGCCCTCTTTGGTGCCCGGGTGCCTACGCTGGATGTGGTGTTTGACGGCCTTGCCGATTACATCGAACGCCATTTCGAGCCAGGTGTTCTACAGTCCCTGATCCAGCGCGACTGATAGCTCCGGTCAGGGAACCCGCCTCAACGGGCCGAAGCAGGCCTGCAGTGATTCGGCCTTGCACACGATGAACTGGTCCTGCGCGGGGCTGAACTGGATGAAGCGCGTCGCCGACTCCTCATTGCTGCCTTGCAGGTCACCATAGCAGTCGCGCTTGCCATTGGTCTGGGTGACCGTCTCCGTCAGCCGGTGGAACCCGGCGGCACTGGGCGCTCGGGTCACCTCATAGTCGCCGTTCGTGACCTGCTCGCCGCTGGTGGCCAGCCGGTCGCCGTTGGGTCGGTACTGCAGGGTTTCGCTGCAGGCCTTGCCTGGCAGTGTCCAGGTCCAGGTACCCGTCAGCGCATGCGCTGCGGTGGGTGGCGTGCCCGTCTGGGCCAGCGTGAGGTCAGAGGTCAGCGCAAGCAGCCAGGGCAGGCTGGTCAGCAGAGGCGCACGCAGTAAATTCTTCAGCACAGCAGGTCTTTATGGAGAGGGCGCGGTAGCCCGGTAGCCCGATTATGAGGAGTTGGCGTGTCGAGGCGATCACCCGGGCGTGCCGCCCATGAAAAAAGGGGACTGCCTTCCGGCAGTCCCCCTTGTCGCCTCGATGTCGAGGAATTACTTCTTCGCTTCGTCTTTCTTCATGCCATCTTTCGCCATAGCATCTTTCTTCATATCGTCTTTTTTCATCTCTTCCTTCTTTGCGGTGTCCTTGCCCGCTGCGTCTTTGGTCATGGGGGCACCTGCGTGGCCTGCGGCCTGTGCCACGCCAGCGCTGAGCAGGGCGGAGATGACGAGAAGTGCTTTGAGGTTTTTCATGGGTTTCCTAGGTTTAAGAGAATGGATTGATCAATCGCAAAAAGACGATGACAAGCATCGCCATCCAGTTTGTCGAAACCTGCCCCGGTTTCTTACAACCTTGGCGCGCGGTGGCTTAAGCCAAGGACAAGGGCTGACCGACACTGCTGATACGCGGCAACTGGCCAAATGGATTCCAGGATCAGGGAATACCCTTATCCGCTAGTTGTAGGCGGGGCTAAAGCACCTTGCTCAGGAAGCGGCGGGTGCGCTCTTCCCGGGGCTGCTCCAGGACTTCGGCTGGGGAGCCGTCTTCGATGATCTGGCCTTCGTCAATGAACAACACCCGGTTGGCGACCTGTCTCGCAAATCCCATTTCATGGGTTACCACCACCATGGTCATGCCTTCTTCGGCCAGTGCCTGCATGACGCTCAACACCTCACCGACCATTTCGGGGTCGAGTGCCGAGGTGGGCTCGTCAAACAGCATGATGCGCGGCTGCATGGCCAGCGCCCGGGCAATCGCCACACGCTGCTGCTGACCGCCTGAAAGCTGGTTCGGGTAGGCGTTGATTTTTTCGCTCAAGCCCACCTTGGCCAGCAGTTCTTCGGCACGCGCCTGCGCCTGCGCTGCAGTCAGGCCGCGCACCTTGGTCGGAGCCAGCGCGATGTTCTCCAGTACGGTCTTGTGCGGAAACAGGTTGAAGCGCTGGAACACCATGCCAATTTCCGACCGGAGTGCGTCCACGTCGGTTTTCGGGTCGTGAACCGAGATGCCGTTGACCAGCACCTCGCCGCCACTGGCTTCTTCCAGCCCGTTCAGGCAGCGCAGAAATGTGCTTTTGCCGCAACCGGACGGACCAATGATGCAGACCACTTCCGAGGCGTTGATGGCGCAGTCGATGCCGCGCAGCACCGACACCTGGCCGAACTGCTTGGTCAGCCGGTTAACGCGAATCACCTCGTCCATAACGAGCCTCCAGTTGCTTGACAAGATAGGCGAGCCCCATGGTCAACACCCAGTACATCAGTGAAATCGTGAGGTAAGGTTCCCAGTAGCGGGAATAGGCGCCAGCCACAGTGCGGGCAGCGTAGGCCAGTTCAGCCAGGCCGATGGCCGACACCAGCGACGAGTCTTTCAGCAGCGCAATCGCGTTGTTGCCCAGCGGCGGCAGCATGCGGCGGAAGGCCTGCGGCAGCACCACGTGGTACATGGTGCGCGGGAATGAGAGGCCCAGCGAGCGCGACGCCTCGACCTGCCCCTTGTCGATGGACTGGATGCCGGCCCGGAAGATCTCCGAGATGTAGGCGCCTGCGTTCAGCGTCAGCGCGACGACGCCCGACAGGAAGGCGCCGTAGTTCTGTTTGATGTGCCGGGCGGTTTCGCCCGAGATCAACAGTCCGTCCGACTGGTTGATGAACAGCGGCATCACCGCAAAGTGAATCAGCAGGATCTGTACAAAAAGCGGTGTGCCGCGGAAGAAGCTGACAAAAATGCCGGCCGGCCAGCGCAACAGGAAGCGGCACAGGTGCTTGGCCGGCGAGCGGCGCGACTCCGCCAGCCCAGCCAGACCCACCGCCAGCCCCAGCGCCGTGCCCTGAACGATGCAGATCGCGGTGATGGCCACCGTCATTTGCAGGCCTTGCCAGAACAGTGAGGCGTATTGCGCAATGATGTCGGCCCGGAACCAGCCGAACCAGAGGATTTGTTCCATGAGGAGATGTCAGGAGCTGAAGTTTCTGGGGAATGAGCGGCCCGGGAGGGCGCGGGTCGCGTGATGCGAGCCGCTGCCCATGCACCCAAGCAAGACCCGGGCCCCGATGGTACCGTGTGCCGCTGGCATCTCGGGGCCGGGAAAGTCCTTGTGCCCTGGCCGGGCGCCCAGCCGGTACTCAGCCGTTATTCAGCCGTTATTCAGCCGGTGCGCAGGTGGGTGTTGAAGAAGGCGACGGTGCGCTCCCAGGCAAGCTTGGCAGCGGCTGCGTCGTAGCGCGGCGTGGTGTCGTTGTTGAAGCCGTGCTGCGTGCCCGGGTACTGGTGCGCGGTGTAGCGTGCGCCAGCGGCCTTCAGCGCCGCCTCGTAGGCGGGCCACGAGGCGTTGATGCGTTCATCCACGGCGGCAAAGTGGATCAGCAGCGGCGCCTTGACCTTCGCGGCTTCCTCGGGCGCCGGCTGGTTGCCGTAAAAGGGCACGGCGGCGCCCAGTCCGGGCAGCTGTGTGGCCAGCGTATGGGCCATGCCGCCGCCGTAGCAGAAGCCGACCACGCCGATCTTGCCGGTGCAGTCGCTGCGGCCCTGCAGGAAGGCTGCCGCCGCCAGAAAGTCCTGCCTGGCCTTGCTCTGGTCGAGCGTGGCAAACAGCTCGCGTGCCTTGTCTTCATTGCCGGGGTAGCCGCCGACCGGGGTCAGCGCATCGGGGGCGAAGGCCACGAAGTTGTCGAGCGCCAGACGGCGGGTGATGTCTTCGATGTGCGGGTTCAGGCCCCGGTTTTCGTGAATCACCAGAATGCCGGGCAGCTTGCCGGTGGCGTTGGCCGGTTTGGCGAGGTAGCCCTTCACGGTGCCGTTCCCGGCCGAGGAGGGGTAAGAGAGCATTTCGGTCAACAGGCGCTTGTCGTCCTTCGGGACCTGCTGGCCTGCCGCGAAGTTGGGACTCAAGGCCGCCAGCAGGGCGCCGGCGCTCATGGTGGCGGTGGCGAATTTCTGTGCGCGTTCCAGAAACCCGCGCCGGTCGATGGTGCCGTGCACGTAGGCATCAAAAAGAATCAGCAGTTCCTGGTCAAAATCTTGGGCGGTCTTGCGGGTCATGTGAACTCCTTGCAAAGGTGCAGCATAGCAACCCTGCACCAGACAGGCAAAGCTGGGGCCATTAGACGGATGCTGTGCCCGAGCGCCAGGACCGAACACCATGGCAAGCTGGCACCGGTACTGGGCACCCACATGCCACGGATTTGCAATTTGCTACGAAAAACATAGCTGGGGATGTTGCTTTTGCGGCGATGCCGCAGCGTCCGGCGAGGCGCTGTCAGCGCCAAAACGTGCAAATCCTGCTTTAATGAGACACGGGGAGCAGCGCGGGATACGCGGGATGAGCGGGCTGACACATCAAAGGAGACAGCGATCTTGAATCTCTTGACATGGCTGATGGCTCTGGGCGGATTGCTGGTGGGGGCAGTGGCGGGGGCGGTGGCTTACGCGCTGTGGCTGCGAAGTGCATCCAATGCGCGTTTGCGTTTGCCGCGCAAGTGGCCGCTGGGTGCCCGGGGCGTGGTGACCACCGACGAGCACGAGGCGCTGAAATGGCTGCGCGGCGTCTTCCACGATCATCTGGTCATGGTCAAGATTCCGGTGCTCCGCTTCACGATTCCTCTGGAGCGCGACAAGGGCCGCACCGAAAGCGCCCGCTGGCTCGAAATGCTCAATGGCGTATACACCACCTTCACCGTCTGCACCTCTGACGGCAAGGTGGTTGGCTGTGTCGATGTCATCGGCAAGCGCGGCCAGAGCAAGGCCAGCCGCGAGCTCAAGGAGAACCTGCTGTCCGACTGTGGCATTGCCTACACCACGGTGCGCAGCAGCCGGCTGCCCACCGGCGCCGCCATGCGGGCCGCCTTCCTTGGCGAGATGCCGGCCGAAATGACGCAGGAAGCCCAGGAAACCCGCGGTGGCGACAGCGTTTTCCGCGCCGAACTCGATGCCTTCACCAAGCAGAAGATGAGGGACACCAAAGAGGCTGCCCTGAAGGAGCTCAACAAGGACGCGCAACGCGCGGCGTCGGCGCCTGCGCAGCAGAACATCGGTTTCAACAGCCAGGGCACAGGCAGCATCAAGTCGGCAGACCGCGACAGCGACGACCGCTTTGCCGTCCAGTGGGACGACTCCTTCATCCAGCCCCCCGAGACCCGGCCCGCCAAGCTGGAGTAGTTCCGCAACATCTTGCGCCAGAATCCGTCTGTGAGCCGACTTGGACATACCCGCGAGAAGATTTACCGGACGGTGGCACGGCAGCTGCACGGTGTGGTGCCGTGCTGGGTCTGCGGCGAGCACGTGTTGCCTGAAGCGGCCACGCTGGAGCACATCCAGCCCCTGAGCGAGGGTGGCAACAGCCACCAGGACAACCTCGCCATCAGCCACGAAGTCTGCAACGGCCAGCGCCATGCCCGTGGGCCGGTTCCTGCATCGGCGGAGCTGCCGGGTCGCGTGGCCCGGCGCGCTTCCACCACACCCGGAGCGGAGGGTTGATGGCTTGCGGTACCGCAGGGGCCAACCGATGGCTGGACCCCCTCCTGCGCTTCCTGCGCCTGTTGCGTTGCCTGCCCGCAGCTGTTGCGTGGCTGATCGCCGCGACCTGCGGCCTGCCTGCTCTTGCGCAGACCGTCCCGCTGTCGATTGCGCAAGAGGGGCGCTACCTGCTGGCCCCCCACTTCAGTTATTTGCAGGACCCCGGCGGGCAGCTCACCCTGCAGGACGTGCTGCAGCCCGAAACCAGCGCGCGCTTTCAGACCGTGCAGCAAAGTGCGTCGGGTGCCAATTTCGGCCTCACCACATCGGCCATCTGGTTGCGGGCGAATTTGCAGACAGCGCCGGATGCCCGGACGGACTGGATGCTGGAGCTGGCCTATCCGCCGCTGGACAGCGTGGTGCTCTATGCGCCCGACGGGCAGGGCGGCTACACCCGTCAGGCGGGCGGTGACCTGCTGCCGTTTGCCGACCGGCCGGTGGCGCACCGCAACCATGTGTTTCCGGTGCGATTGGCGCCCGGCACGGCCAGTACCTTGTATTTGCGCGTCCAGTCCGAAGGCACGGTGTCGGCGCCTGTGCGGCTATGGCAGCCGACGGCGCTGTGGGCGCACGACCAGTACGAATACGCGCTGCTCAGTTTGTACTTCGGGCTGCTGATCGGGCTGTTTCTCTACAACCTGCTGCTTTATTTTTCTGTGCGTGACCGGGCCTATCTGGTTTACGTGGCATTTGTGGCCAGCATGGCAGTGGCGCAGGCTGCTCTGACCGGGTTTGGTGCGCAGTTCCTGTGGCCCAACTGGCCGTGGTGGAACAGCGTGTCGCCGCCTGCAGGCATGTCCACCGCCGCGGTGTTCGGCATTCTTTTCGCTTGCACGTTTCTTTCGAGTCGGCAGACCATGCCGCGGCTCGATGCCTTGCTGCGTCTGCTGGGCGGTGGGTGGCTGCTGAGCTTGCTGGCGGCGTTGCTGTTGCCCTACGTCGTGTCGTCATGGATGGTCACGGTGCTGGCGGTGCTGTCGGTGACGGCGGTGGTGTCGGTCGGTGTTCTCAGCCTGCGCCGGGGCCATCCGGGGGCCAAGTACTTTCTGGCAGCCTGGGCCTTGCTGCTGGTCGGTGTGGTCACGCTGTCGCTGCACAACACCGGCGTGCTGCCGTCGAACCTGCTGACGTCGAACGCACTGCTGATCGGCTCGGCACTGGAGATGGTGGTGCTCTCGTTCGCACTGGCAGACCGCATCAATGTGACCCGGCAGGAGAAGGAGCAGGCCCAGGCGCGGATTGTGGCCGAGCGGGCCATGGTCAACGCGTTGAGTGCCTCGCAGGAGAAGTTTCGCACCGAGCTCAAGGAGCGCGAGATGATTCTCGAGAACTCCATCGTGGGCATTGCGTTTCTCAACCCGGAAGGCCGCTTTCGCTGGGCTAACCAGGCCATGCTGAAGGTTTTCGGCACCGGCAGCGAGAACCTGACCTCAATGGAGCCGTTTTACCTCTCCCGCGAGGAATACATCCGCGTCGGTGGCGAGGTGGCCGCATGTGCCAGCCGCGGCGAGAACTACGAGGCCGAAATCCAGGTGCGCCAGTACGACGGCACGCTGATCTGGGTGTCACTCTCCGGGAAGGCGGTCAGTGGCCATGACCTGAGCCAGGGCACCGTCTGGGTGATCATGAACATCACGCCGCGCAAGGAGCTGGAGGCGCAGCTGCGGCGCACCTCGTCAGAGCGGGAAGCCATTCTCAACAGTGCGCTGGTGGGCATTGTGCTGTCGGTGGCCCGGCGCCATGAGTGGGTGAATGAAAAGTTCGCGGAGATCATGGGCACCACGCGCGAAGCGCTGATCGGGCAGAAGTCCAGCTACATCCACCCCGACGCGGCGACCTGGGAGGAGTTTGGCAGGGAAGCCCGGGCCACGTTGATCGAGTCAGGCAGCTACATCAGCGAGCGGCAACTCAAGCGCGCCAATGGCCAGGTCTTCTGGGCGCAGATGGCCGGAAGCTGCATCCACCCGAACGACCCGGACTCTGGCGTGATCTGGACCTTTCTCGACATCACCGAGCGCAAGAAGTCGGAGGAAGACACCCGCGAGGCGCTGGAGCAGCAGCGGGCGCTGAACGAATTGCGCACCCGGTTTGTGGCGATGACCAGCCACGAATTCCGCACGCCGCTGGCTGGCATCCTGTCGGCCGAGGAACTCCTCAGACACTATGGCAATCGGCTGCCGGAGCCCGAGAAGCTGGAAATCCTGGACAGCATTGCTGCCGGTGTGCAGCGCATGACGCGCATGCTGGACCGGGTGCTGCTGCTGGGCAAAGCCGACGCGCAATTGCTGGAGTTCGAGCCGCGCCAGGTCGAGCTGCGCAGCCTGTGCCAGGAGTGGCTGGAAGAGGCGCGCATGCAACAGCCCGACAGTCTGTGCGAGCTGGAGCTGGACTACACCAGCAGCGTGCAGTCGGGCCTGTTTGACGACCGCCTGCTGCGGCATATTTTCGGCAACCTCCTGTCCAACGCGGTGAAGTATTCGCCGCTCGGTGGCACCGTTCGGCTCTGCGTATTTGACGACGGGAACGAGGTGGTGATGGAGGTGTCCGATCAGGGCATCGGTATTCCGGAAGAAGAAATCCCCCATCTTTTCGAGTCTTTCCACCGTGCCAGCAATGTGGGCGGGATTCAGGGCACCGGTCTCGGGCTGGCGATTGTGAAGAACGCGGTCGAATGCCACAGCGGCCACATCGCGGTACGCAGCGCAGCCGGCGAGGGCAGCACTTTCTCGGTTCGTTTGCCCCGCCGTTGACCCGATACGGTTTGTCCGGTTCAGTGGCGCCGTCAGTCGGCGCTGCCTGAGTCTTCAGTCAGGAACCCGCCGCTCTGGTGGGCCCACAGCCGGGCGTACAGGCCGCCGCTGGCGAGCAGGCTGCGGTGGTCACCTTCTTCAACAATGCGGCCCTGATCCAGAACGATCAGCCGGTCCATGGCCGCGATGGTCGAGAGCCGGTGGGCAATGGCGATCACGGTCTTTCCGTGCATCAGCGTGTTGAGACTGCTCTGGATGGCCACTTCCACCTCGGAGTCAAGCGCGCTGGTGGCCTCGTCGAGCAGCAGGATGGGGGCGTCCTTGAGCATGACCCGGGCAATCGCAATGCGCTGGCGCTGCCCGCCTGAGAGCTTCACCCCGCGCTCACCCACATGGGCGTCATAGCCACTGCGTCCGTGCGGATCGGTCAGGTGGGCAATGAAGCCATCGGCCTCGGCCCGCCGTGCCGCAGTCTGCATCTCGGCCTCGGTTGCTGCCGGGCGACTGTAGGTGATATTGTCGCGAACTGAACGGTGCAGCAGCGAGGTGTCTTGCGTCACCATGCCAATGTGGCTGCGCAGGCTGTCCTGCGTGACCTGTGAGATGTCCTGCCCATCAATCAGGATGCGCCCGCTGTCCAGATCATGAAAGCGCAGCAGCAGGTTCACCAAGGTCGATTTGCCGGCACCAGATCGGCCAATCAGGCCGATCTTCTCGCCGGGTCGCACGGTGAGCGTGAGGCCGTCAATAACCCGTTGACCCTTGCCGTAGCTGAAACCGATGTTTTCAAAGCGCACTTCGCCGTGGGGCACCTGAAGTACTCCGGCGCCGGGCTTGTCTTCAATCACGCGCGAGCGCGACAGGGTGTTGATGCCGTCCTGCACGGTGCCCACGCTTTCGAACAGGCTGGTCGCCTCCCACATGATCCAGTGAGACATGCCTTGCAAGCGCAGCGCCATCGCCGTGGCGGCCGCCACCGCGCCAGCGCCCACCTGGCCCTGGCTCCACAGCCACAGCGAGGTGCCGGCCATGCCCAGAATCAGGCCCATGCTCAGCGCGTGATTGACGATCTCGAAGCTGCTCACCAGCCGCATCTGGCGGTGCCCCGTTTTCATGAACTCCTGCATGGCCGAGCGGGCAAAAGCCGCCTCGCGGTGGGTGTGCGAGAACAGCTTGACGGTGGTGATGTTGGTGTAGGCGTCGGTGATGCGCCCCGTCATCAGCGAGCGGGCATCGGCCTGCTGCTTGCTGATGCGGCCCAGGCGCGGCACGAAGAACCACAGCGACGCGATGTAGAGCGCCAGCCAGATCAGGAATGGCGCCACCAGTTGCAGATCAAACGCGGCCGCCAGCACTGTCATGGTAGCCACATACACCGCCATGGCCACCAGCACATCGGCCAGCACAAACAGCGTGTCACGTACGGCGAGGGCGGTCTGCATGACCTTGGTGGTCAGCCGGCCGGCAAACTCGTCCTGGTAGAAGGCCATGCTCTGGCCCAGCATCAGCCGGTGGAAGTTCCAGCGCAGGCGCATCGGGAAATTGATGGCAATCGTCTGGTGCTTGACGATGGTCTGCAGCGCCACCACCGCCACGCTGCCCACCACCAGCGCCGCCAGCCACTGCAGTGTGTGACCGTGGTCCAGCCAGAGCCGGGCGGGTTCTGCCTTGGCCAGCCAGTCGACGATGCGGCCCAGCATCGCAAACAGCAGCGCTTCAAAGGCGGCGATGGTGCCGGACAGTAGCGCCAGCGCCAGGATGTAGCCGCGCGCGCCCTGGCTGCAAGCCCAGAGAAAGGCGACAAAGTGCTTCGGGGGCAGCGTCGGCTCCGCCTCAGGATAGGCGTGCAGCAGCTTCTCGAACTTGCTGAAAACGGGCATGCGGCAGGTCGGTCGGCAGACGTCGTTGTCAGGCGGCGCTGACCACCTCCAGCAGGCGATCCAGCCCACCGCTGTTGATGGCCACCATGGCCTGCTCACGCACACGCGGCTTGGCGTGGTAGGCCACCGACAGGCCGGCCACACCCATCATCGGCAGATCGTTGGCGCCATCGCCCATCGCAATCGCCTGACGCGGCTCAATACCCAACTTGCCGCAGGTTTCCAGCAGCATGCGGCGCTTTTCCTCGCCGTCGCAGATGTCGCCCCAGGGCTGGTCGACCATGCGACCGGTCAGCTCGCCATTGGCGACTTCCAGCACGTTGGAGCGGGTGTAGTCGATGTCCAGCTCGTCACGGATGCGGTCGGTGAAGAACGTGAAACCACCGCTGACCAGCAGCACCTTCAGGCCCGCTCTCTTGCAGGCGCGCACCAGTTCGGCAGCGCCGGGGTTGAGTTTCAGTCGCTCGCGATACACCTGCTCCATGCTTTTCACGCTGACGCCCTTGAGCAGTGCCACGCGCTGGCGCAGGCTTTCCTTGTAGTCGGTGATCTCGCCGCGCATCGCGGCCTCGGTGATGGCCGCGACTTCAGCCTTGCGGCCGGCCGCGTCGGCGATTTCGTCCACACACTCGATGTTGATGAGGGTGGAGTCCATATCGAAAGCAATCAGTTTGAAGTCGCTGAGTTTCAGCTCAGAGACAGCAGCATTGACGACGAGACCGGGGGAGATTTCAACGGGGGTCATGCAGGAGTGGCTTCCGTGGTGGGTTGTCCGAGTGATCGCAAAACGTCGCGCACCATCTGGGCGCGGTCTTTGGGTTCTGGCAATTCGCGCTCGATGCGCAGCTTGTCGTTGCCGGCCAGCTTGATGTGCCGGTTTTTCTGGATCAGGTGCATGATCGCCATCGAGTCGATGGGCGGGTCCTTCTTGAAGGTGATGTTGATCATGCCTGGCGCCGCATCCACCTTGACCACGCCGTAGGGCCGCGCAATGACGCGCAGGCGGTGCACGTCTATCAGGGTCTGGGCCTGCGGCGGCAGCTTGCCGAAGCGGTCGACGATTTCTTCCAGCAGCGCGTCGATCTGGTCGGTATTTTTCGCGGTGGCCAGCTTTTTGTAAAACGACAGGCGCAGGTGCACGTCGCCGCAATAGTCGTTGGGCAGCAGGGCCGGGGCGTGCAGGTTGATCTCGGTGGTCACGCTCAGCGGCGACAGCAAATCCGGCTCGCGGCCGGCCTTGAGCGACGCCACGGCTTCGCCGAGCATTTCGTTGTAGAGCTGAAAGCCCACCTCCAGCATATTGCCGCTCTGGTTTTCGCCCAGCACCTCGCCGGTGCCGCGAATCTCCAGGTCATGCATGGCGAGGTAAAAACCAGAGCCGAGTTCTTCCATCTGCTGGATGGCTTCGAGCCGCTGGCTGGCCTGCTTGGTCAGGCCTTCGATGTCCGGCACCATCAGGTAGGCATAGGCCTGGTGGTGGCTGCGGCCGACGCGGCCGCGCAACTGGTGCAACTGGGCCAGGCCGAACTTGTCGGCACGGCTCATGACGATGGTGTTGGCGCTGGCCACGTCGATGCCGGTTTCAATGATGGTCGAGCACAACAGCAGGTTGTAGCGCTGGGCCACGAAGTCCTTCATCACCTTTTCCAGCTCGCGCTCGGGCATCTGGCCGTGGGCCACGGCGATACGCGCTTCGGGCAGGATTTCCTCCAGCTTCTGGCGGCGGTTCTCGATCGTCTCGACCTCGTTGTGCAGGAAGTACACCTGCCCACCACGCTTGAGTTCGCGCAGCACCGCTTCGCGGATCACGCCATTGCTTTCGCTGCGCACAAAGGTCTTGATGGCCAGCCGGCGCTGCGGGGCCGTGGCGATCACGCTCAGGTCGCGCAGGCCTTCCAGTGCCATGCCCAGCGTGCGGGGAATCGGCGTGGCGGTCAGCGTGAGCACATCGACCTCTGCGCGCATGGCCTTCATGGACTCCTTGTGGCGCACGCCAAAGCGGTGCTCCTCGTCGATGATGAGCAGGCCCAGGCGCTGGAACTTCACATCCTGGCTCAGCAGCTTGTGGGTACCAACGACGATGTCCACCGTGCCATCGGCCAGCCCCTTGATGGCGGCGGTGATCTCCTTGCCGGAGCGAAAGCGACTCATCTCGGCCACTTTCACTGGCCACTTGGCAAAGCGGTCCACCAGCGTCTGGTAGTGCTGCTCGGCCAACAGCGTGGTGGGCGCGAGAAACGCCACTTGCCGGCCACCGGTGACGGCGATGAACGCAGCGCGCAAGGCGACCTCGGTCTTCCCAAAGCCGACATCGCCGCAGACCAGCCGGTCCATCGGGCGCGGGCTGATCATGTCCTGGATCACCGCATGGATGGCGGCACGCTGGTCGGCGGTTTCTTCAAAGCCAAAGTCGTTGGCAAAGGTTTCGTAATCCCCGGGCGAGTAGCGGAAGGCATGGCCTTCGCGTGCGGCACGACGGGCATAGATGTTGAGCAGCTCGGCAGCCGAGTCGCGAATCTGTTCGGCCGCCTTGCGCTTGGCTTTTTCCCACTGGCCGCTGCCCAGCTTGTGCAGCGGTGCTTCGTCAGCGCTGACGCCGGTGTAGCGGCTGATCAGGTGCAGCTGACTGACAGGCACATACAGTGTGGCCTTGTCGGCGTATTCGAGGTGCAGGAACTCCTGCAGCAGGGGGGTGCCGTCTTCGTTGACGCCCTGGCCCAGATCCATGTTGATGAGGCCCCGGTAGCGGCCAATGCCGTGGGCGCTGTGCACTACCGGGTCGCCGACGTTGAGCTCGGAAAGGTCCTTGATCAGCGCTTCAACGTCGCTGACCTGCTCCTGCTTTTTGTTGCGGCGGCGGGTGGTGATGCCGGCCGCGAACAGCTCGGTCTCGGTGACGAAGTCAATGCCAGGCTCCAGCCAGCTGAAGCCGGTGTTCAGCGCAGCAGTGGCAATGCCCAGCTTTTCATCGCTGGCCTGGAATTCTTCCAGCGACTCAAAGGCCGGCGGGTTGACGTTGCTGGCACGCAGAAAGTCCAGCAGGCTCTCGCGCCGGCCATCGCTTTCGGCCAGAACCAGCACGCGGTGGGCGGTGTTGCGGGCATGGCTTTTGAAGCGGGCCAGCGGGTCTTCGGCACCGCGCACCACGGCCATCTCGTCCAGCTTGTGGAACTGCGCGTTGTCGGCAACATCCTCCACACCGGCGCGAATGGCCAGCTGGGCGTAGTCGTTGGCGCGTGAATAGAACTGCTCGGCGGTCAGGAACAGCGACTCGGGTGGCAAGGCGGGGCGGTCAGGTGCATCGCGCACCAGGCGGTAGCGGTCCTTGGTGTCCTGCCAGAAGCGCTGAAAGGCGGGCTCCAAGTCACCATGCAGGACCACGGTGGCGCTGTCGCCGAGGTAATCAAATACCGTGGCCGTTTCGTCAAAAAACAGCGGCAGGTAGTACTCGATGCCGGCGGTGGCCACGCCGTTGCCCATGTCCTTGTAGATGCGGCTGCGGGTTGGGTCGCCGTCGAGCAGCTCGCGCCAGCGGCTGCGAAAGCGCGCACGCGCGTCGTCGTCCATCGGAAACTCACGGCCCGGCAGCAGGCGCACTTCGGGCACCGGGTACAGGCTGCGCTGGCTGTCGGGGTCAAAGGTGCGGATGCTGTCGATCTCGTCGTCAAACAGGTCCACACGGTAGGGCACCAGCGAGCCCATGGGGAACAGGTCGATCAGCCCGCCGCGCACTGCGTATTCGCCGGGGCTCACGACCTGCGTGACGTGGCTGTAGCCGGCCAGCGTCAACTGCGCCTTTAGCCGTGCCTCGTCGAGCTTCTGCTTGACCTTGAACTGGAAGGTGTAGCCCGCCAGGAAGGCCGGTGGCGCCAGCCGGTACAGCGCGGTGGTGGCCGGCACGATGACGAGATCGGCGCCGGTGTCCTTGTCGCGCTGCTGGATGCGCCACAGCGTGGCCAGCCGCTCGCTGATGAGGTCCTGGTGTGGCGAGAAGGTGTCATAGGGCAGCGTCTCCCAGTCGGGAAACAGGGCGCAGCGCAGATCGGGCGCGAAGAAGGCCAGTTCGTCCATCAGTCGCTGGGCGGTCGTCGCATCGGAGGTGACGATGGCCGTGAGCTTGCCTGCTGCCTTCTCGCATTGCCCGAGCTGGGCTAGCAGCAGGGCGTCTGCAGAACCCGCAGGTTGCGGCACCGTGTAGCGCTTGCCGGTGGTGAGGAGGGGAAGTGGCATGAACAGGGGCGAGGGAGCGAAAACGATGGAAAAAGAATGACGAAAACGATTACAGAAACGAAAAGGCAAAAGACAGACACCCCAAACCGGCTGGAATGGGGTGTCTGCAATGCCTGAGCACCGATTTTAGAATCTATGATGAACTCATGACGACAAGCAGCGCAAATTCCCGCAATTCAGGGCCTCCCCGCTTTTTTGCGCTGATTCCGTGTGCCGGACAAGGCAGCCGTGCCGGTTCGCCGGTTCCCAAGCAATACCAGCCGGTGGCAGGGCGTGCCGTGGTGCTGCACACGCTGGCAGCCTTTGCCGGCGTGCGTCGGCTGGCCCGCACCCTGGTGGTGGTGGCGCCCGGCGACGTTTTCTTCAAAGACCAGCCATCGGCAGGTTTTGATGTGGCCGATTGCGGCGGCGCCACCCGCGCGGCCAGTGTGCTGGGCGGGCTGCGCCAGTTGCTCAGCGATGGTGCGCAGCCCACCGACTGGGTGCTGGTGCATGACGCCGCGCGCTGCCTGATCACGCCAGAGCAGATCGACCAACTGATGGATGCCTGTGCCGACGACGAGGTGGGCGGCCTGCTCGCGCACAAGCTGCCCGACACGCTGAAAAGCGAAACCGCAGGTCGTGTGCGCCAGACGATTGACCGCAGCGACAAGTGGCTGGCCCAGACGCCGCAGATGTTCCGCATCGGCCTGCTGGTTCAGGCGCTGGAGCAGGGCGGTGTCGCTGTGACCGACGAATCGAGCGCGATGGAAGCCATGGGCCTGGCGCCGCGGCTGGTGCCCGGCCATGCGCAGAACTTCAAGCTCACCTACCCGGAAGACTTCGCACTGGCCGAAGCCATCCTCCTGCACCGTGCGTACCTGAGCGCGCTGGCCACCAAGGCGGCCAAGAAAGTGTCCTGATGACCGCAGAAACGAATGCTTCACCTCCCACCTGGCGCATTGGCGAAGGCTGGGATACCCATGCCCTGGTGCCCGGGCGCAAGCTCATCATCGGTGGCGTGGAGATTCCGCACACCACTGGCTTGCTGGGCCATTCCGACGCCGACCTGCTCTTGCATGCCATCACAGATGCCTTGCTGGGCGGTGCCGGCCTGGGCGACATCGGCACCCATTTCCCCGACACTGACCCGCGCTTCAAGGGCGCGGATTCGGTGGTGTTGCTGCAGGAAGCAGCGCGCCTGGTGGCGGCTCAAGGGCTGCGCATTGGCAATATCGACAGCACCGTGATCGCCCAGGCACCCAAGCTGGCGCCGCACATTCCGGCGATGCGTGCGCGCATTGCGCAAGCGCTGGGGCTGGAAGTGAACCGGGTAAACGTCAAGGCCAAAACCGCTGAAAAGCTCGGCCCTGTGGGCGAAGGGCTCAGCATGGAAGCCCGGGCGGTGGTGTTGCTGTACTGAGCTGACGCAAGGCACCTGCAAGGCCGTGGAGAGGCCAGGCTGCCTCAGCTGCGGCGCAGCTTGATGTGCGCTGCCAACCCGCCCGACCCGGTGTTTGCCAAACCGAACACGCCACCCATGCGCTGGATGGTTTTCTCCACAATCGCCAGGCCCAAGCCCGCGCCCGTGGCGGCGGTGCGTGCGGCATCACCCCGGAAAAAGGGGCGGGTGAGCTTGGCCAGTGTTTCTGGCGCGACGCCCATGCCGTGGTCGCGGACCTTGATCAATACCCACTGGTCCCTGCCTTTGGCGGCGATGTCAACCAGGGCAATGCCGGTCTCTGGCGTCTTGCCGTAGCGACGGGCGTTTTCCAGCAGGTTGGATATGACCCGGGACAGCTCCACCTCGTCAGCCAGCACACCCATGTCGGGCGGAATACTCACATTGACCCGCATGTCTTCGTAGTCGGCCACCGCATACACGGCGGCTTCGACAACGGCGTTGAGTGACACGCGCTCCAGCAGCGGCGGTTCGGGACGGGCGTAGTCAAGGAACTTGTCGATGATCGCGTCGAGCTGTGAAATGTCGGCCGCCATGTGCTCGCGTGCGTCGGCATCAGCGACGCTCATTTCGGTTTCGAGACGCAGACGTGCCAGCGGCGTACGCAGGTCGTGCGAGATGCCGGCCAGCATGATGACGCGGTCCTGTTCGATTTTTGACAGCTGTTCGGCCATGCGGTTGAAGCCGATATTGACCTCGCGGATCTCGCTGGTGGCCACCCGTTCGTCCAGCAGACTGGCGTCGAAATCGCCATCGCGCATGCGGCTGGCTGCAAATGACAGCTGCTTGAGTGGCCGGTTGATCAGCCGCGCAATGAAGGCAGCGCCGGCCAGCGACAGCGCGGCGGCGATGATCAGCCAGATGATCCAGGTGCTGCCTCTGGCAGGGCCAATTTTTGAAGGATCGGTCAGCAGCCAGTAGGAGTCGCCTTCGATGGAGAAGCCGACCCACAGGCCTTTTTGCCCGTTGACCGCGCTGGCCACCACCGTGCCTTGTCCCAGCCGTACCTTGAGCTCCTCGGCGGTGCGTTCATCAAACGCATCGTTGATGTTGGGATCGAACTGGTCTTTGGGTTCGCGCGGCGTGATGCGCACCCGTTCTTCCTCGGCGAGCGTCTTGATCAGCGACACCCGTGCAATCGAATCGGAGTAGCGCAACGCCGCACGGCTCAGGTTGACGAGCGACGCCAACTGTTGGGCGTTCTGGATGGCGCGTGGCTCGGATTCCAGCGCACGAAAGGTCTGCAGCCAGGCGACGATGGAACCAAACAGCAGCAGGGAGAGGAAGAAAAACGTCCGCCAGAACAGGCTGATGCCGCGCCGCGGGCGCATCTCCAGCGGGGCGGGAGCGGTTTCAAGATTGACTGGGCCAGTGGCGTCCATGGAACCTAGGTTTGTACCCGAAGATGCACTCGAAGATGCAATCGAAGAAAAAGGCCGCTTGTGCGGCCTGATGACATCCGTTGAAACTGCCAGCGCAGGACGGCTGCTGGCGGGGTGTCAAACGCATCAGGTGTCAGTTGGTGCCGTCCGGCACAAACACATAGCCAATGCCCCACACCGTCTGGATGTAGCGCGGCACGGCTGCGTCCACCTCGATCAGCTTGCGCAGGCGCGAGACCTGCACGTCGAGGCTTCGGTCAAACGGCTCGAACTCGCGTCCGCGCGCCAGCTGCGCCAGTTTCTCGCGCGACAGCGGCTGACGCGGGTGGCGCACCAGGGTCTTGAGCATGGCAAATTCGCCGGTGGTCAATGGCAGCTCTTCGCCGTTCTTGTGCAGGGTGCGCAGGCCCATGTCGAACGAGAAAGGCCCGAAGGTGATGACCTCCTGATCGCTTGAAGGTGCACCTGGCACCTCGGCGGCAGGGCGGCGGCGCAGCACCGCATGGATGCGGGCCAGCAATTCGCGGGGATTGAAGGGCTTGGCGAGGTAGTCGTCTGCGCCGACTTCCAGACCCACGATGCGGTCCACGTCTTCGCCTTTGGCGGTGAGCATGATGATCGGCGTGCGGTCGTTCGCAGCGCGCAGACGCCGGCAGATGGACAGGCCGTCTTCCCCGGGCATCATCAGGTCCAGCACGATCAGGTCCACGGCATCGCGCAGCATGATGCGGTTCAGCGCCTTGCTGTCTTCGGCGAGGATGACTTCAAAACCTTCCTGGGACAGATAGCGGCGCAGCAAGTCGCGGATGCGCGCGTCGTCGTCAAGGATCAAGATTTTGTCGGCACGGGCGTTGGGTTGGGCTTGGGTCATGGTGATCTGGTAATTTGTAACAGAGCCATTTTGAGGGCTGAAAACGCGAAATGTCTCATTTTTCAGTCACTTTGACATACTGTTACATAACTTGCCGCGATGCGCTGTCCTGTGCGAAAGCGCACATGAGGGCTTTGCAATGCCGTGAAAAAATGGCGATCGAAGTGTGTTTTTGTGCGCGCGTCAGTGCATCGCCTTTGCGGCTGTTTGGCGTTAGCGCTATTGATGAGCCGGGCGGAGTGTGATGCAGATTTGCGCCCCATGTTTCAAGGCGCACGAGTCGTATGAGTCGGGCGAGCTCATCGGACGACGGATGGCGGATGGCATCGGTCTTTGAAGGGTGGTGCACTGTGATCTCTTCAGGCCATGACCGGCATGCGGACAATGGCTGTTTCCATATTTTTCAAGGGTTGCCTTCAATGACTGTTCAAAAACTGATGGCCGCAGGGGCTGTGTGCCTGGCGGCCCTTTCCCTGTCGGCGCCCATGTCGGCTCACGCGCAGACCGCGAGTGCAGAGCCGCTGCGCAATGTCGCCCAGCTGTCGGCCACGGGCTCGGTCGAAGTCCAGCAGGACCTGCTCACCCTGTCGATGAGCACTACCCGGGACGGAGCCGATGCTGCTGCTGTGCAACTGCAGCTCAAGCAGGCGCTGGACGCCGCATTGCAGCTGGCCAGACAAGCCGCATCGCCGGGCCAGATGGATGTGCGCACCGGCAATTTCAGCCTGTACCCACGCTATGGCAAGGACGGCAAGATCAACGGCTGGCAGGGCAGTGCCGAATTGGTGCTGGAGGGCAAGGACTTTCCGCGCATCACCGGCACGGCAGGAAAGATCCAGACGCTCTCGATTGCCAATGTGGGTTTCGCTCTCAGCCGAGAGCAGCGCTCCCGGGTCGAGGCCGATGCGCAAGCGCAGGCCATCGAGCGCTTCAAGCTCAAAGCCACCGAGATTGCCCGCGGCTTCGGCTTTGGCGGCTACACGCTGCGCGAGGTGTCGGTGGCAGCCAACGACCAGGGCTACACGCCACGGCCACGTGTCATGGCGATGCAGGCCAAGTCAGAAATCTCGGACATGGCGCCGCCGGTCGAAGCGGGTAAAAGCACAGTGTTGGTCACCGTGTCCGGATCGGTCCAGATGAAGTGAGCGGGACACACTGTGATGCGCCGGGCCGGGCTTGAAAGGCTTCAGGCCCGAAGTTGCAAAAAACGGGGCCGGAGCCAGTCGTACACCCAGTTGAAAGCCATGGTGTAGGGCACGAAGAACAGCACCAGCCCCAAGTCCAGCAGAAGCGCTTGCCACAGGCCCATGTCCAGCCACCAAGCAATCAGCGGCACTGTCAGCAGCACCAAGCCCAGCTCGAACAGCCCGGCATGAACAATACGCGCGCCGAAGTTGCGCCTGAAGTGCCAGGCCCGTTCGGCACGGTCGAAAAGAATGTTGAACACCATGTTCCAGCCCATGGCGATCAGCGAGATCGCCAGCGTGAGCAGGCCCATGTCCACGACGGGGCGGTCGATCAGCAAGGCGCCGAGTGGCGCGCAAATGGCAATCGCCAGCACCTCGAAAGCCAGCGCGTGCAGGAAGCGTTCGGAGGTGGTCTTGGGAGCGGTCGTGGCGGCAGTCATGGCGGTTCAAGGCATCGGGGCAATGCAACGTCAGGCGATGCCACCCCTTATCGTACCTTCAGCCGTTCCGGCCCCCGGAAACGCGCTGGGCCCGCCATGCGTTGATTCATGGCGGGCCTAGCCCGGTCAATCACCTGGATTTCCGGGCGCTTTGCCCGCGCCCGGAAGGTCAGGCGTCAGCCCGATCAGAAGCGGTAGCGCAGACCCAGTGTGGTGGCGCTGACGCGGTCACGGCCACCGCCTGCGAACTTCAGGTCGTGGTTGTCGTACTGGAGCACGGCCGACAAGGCAGGCGTGAACAGGTATTCAGCGCCGATGCCGTAGGAGAGCCCGAAGCCGCTCTCGTTGCCCGCCGTGATGCCGGAACCCGGTGCCGAGGACACGCTGGTACGGCCATAGGTGGCGCCGACCTTGCCCAGCAGATTGAATGAAGTCGCCACTGGCAGGCGACCGATCAGGCTGAAGTTGATGCCCTGTGCCTTGGTGTTGCCACCGCCGCGCGAGATGCTGCCGAAATCGGTGTAGCCCAGCTCGGCGCCAAAGTTGTTGTTGAAATAGCTGCCGGCGGTCACGCCGATGGCGCGGTCTTTTTTCTCCGAAGAGAACACGCCTGTGCCGCCGCCAACCGAGAAGTTGGACTGGCCGGCATTGAGGCCGACATAGCTGGAGCCTGGCCCATAGAGGCTGTAGTCAGAGCCGAGGCGGGTGGTCGTCTGTGCCTGTGCGGCAGTGGCGGCACCCAGAGCCATCAGTGCTGCTGCGGCAGTCATGCCGATCATGCGCTTTGAAAACTTGCGGGATGGCTGTGTCATGTGGGGTCTTTCATTGGATCGTGCGTACGGCGGGCGCTGCACGTGTTTACAGATGAATGGACTGTAGGTGGCACGTCGTCCCCTCGCTGTAGTCACCACCGACGCATTTTTGTAGGACATCCCTTAAGTCTGTAAATTAAGCCAGTAAAGCTGGGCCAACGAACGAATCCTGACTCTGGCGCGATGCCTGCGCGAAGGGAGCAGATTGCGCGCCTGAGAACCGTGTGGTGTGCCACTTTTCGAGGGCGACTTCGCGGGCGACAATCACGCCATGAAATTGCCTTTACGTCATTTGCCCGGCTCCACTGCGGTGGTCCTCGATTCGCCGCACAGCGGCACGATTTATCCGGCGGACTTTGCCCATGCCTGCGATCTCGCAGCGCTCCGCACCGCAGAAGACACCCACGTCGAGAAGCTGTATGACTTTGCGCCGGCCCTCGGTGTGCACTGGGTCGAGGCGCTGTTTCCGCGCAGCTACCTGGATGCCAATCGGAACGTGACCGAGGTCGATGTGTCCCTGCTCGACGGGCCATGGTCGGGGCCTGTGGAAACCGACCCGAAGGTGCTCTCCAAGGTGCGCCTGGGCAAGGGGCTGATCTGGCGCACCACTGACGACGGCATCCCCATCTACACGCGTCAGCTCTGCGTGGCCGAGGTCGAGGCGCGCATTGCCCAGTGCTGGCAGCCTTACCACCTCGCAGTGTCGCAGGCGATTGAGGCGGCGCATGCGCTGCACGGCTACAACATCCACATCAATTGCCGCTCGATGCCCGCTGTGGCGTCCAGCCACGCCACCGAATTCCCGGGGGAAGCGCACGCCGATTTTGTTGTCGGCGATCGAGAGGGCACGACGGCCAGCGCGGCGCTGTCGCAGCTGGTGTGCGAGCATCTGGCCGCTGGGGGCTACAGCGTGTCGTACAACCATCCCTACAAAGGCGTGGAGCTGGTGCGCCGCTACGGCGACCCGGCCCGCCATCGGCACAGCATCCAGCTCGAAATCAACCGCAAGCTCTACATGAATGAACGCACGCTGGAGATGACGCCGGAGGCGCCCGCTCTCAAGGCCACGCTCCGGTCCCTGGTGGAACTGTTGCTGAAGACTGATCCGCGTCAGTTGTGAGCCTGCGCCAATGCACGTGCGGTGCCCATGGCGGGTGCCGTTGCATGGAGATAATCCGGTGACCCTGTCCTTACTGTCTCATTTGGCTGCGCCGTGATCACTTTCTTCAACGACCAACATCCTGCACACGCACCGCAACACGAGTTCTACCGCGGCGAGCGTGTGCCCTGTTTCGAAACACCAGCGCGTGCCGAACACGTGAAAGCCAGCTTGCTGGCCCGTGGCCATGCTTTGCGTGCACCGGATATCGACAGCCGCGCTCTACTCGAGCAGATTCATTCCGCTCGCTACCTGCACTTTCTGGAGCACGCCTGGCCCCGCTGGGTGGCGCTGGAGACTGGCAAAGAGTCGCGCCAGCCTTTTCCTTCTGTCTGGCCAGTGCGCACGCTGCGCAGCGATGTGGAGCCGGTCAACTTCATCGCGCAGCTCGGTCTTTATTCGATGGACAACGGCACGCCGATGTCTGCCGGCAGCTGGGCGGTGGCCAAGGCCGGTGCGGACGCGGCCGCAAGTGCTGCAGCAGTGTTGTCTGCCGGCACGGCTGGCGTGCGAGGTGTTTTCAGTTGCACCCGCCCGCCGGGGCACCACGCCGGGGCCGATTTCATGGGTGGCTACTGCTTTCTGAACAACGCCGCAGTGGCGGCCCAAGCCCTGCGCAATGCCGGCGCGAAGCGGGTGGCGGTGCTGGACGTGGACTACCACCACGGCAACGGCACGCAGAGCATTTTTTACGACCGCGCCGATGTGCTGTTTGTCAGCCTTCATGGCGACCCGTTGACCGAGTACCCGTTCTACCTTGGCCACGCCGACGAGACTGGTGAAGGGGAAGGGGCAGGCTTTAACCTGAACCTGCCGCTGGCGGCGGGATGCACGGCCGCGCAGTGGTTTGAGGCGCTGGAAGTGGCTTGCCAGCGCATCGCAGGCTTTGGTGGTGATGCCCTGGTGGTGTCATTGGGGCTGGACACCTTTGCCGAAGACCCGATTTCAAAGTTTGCCCTGCTGGCCAGTGACTTCAGCCGACTCGGCGAGCGCATCGGCCAACTGGGCCTGCCGACAGTCTTCGTGCTCGAGGGGGGGTATGCCGCTGCCGAGCTGGGCACCAACGCCGTGAATGTGATTGAAGGCTTCGAGGGCTGCTGATGGACCAGGTCGATTGCGTGGTGGTGGGGGCGGGTGTGGTGGGGCTCGCTGTGGCGCGGGCGCTTGCGCTGCAGGGCCGCGAGGTGATGGTGCTGGAAGCGGCAGACGCCATCGGTACCGGTACCAGTTCGCGCAACAGCGAGGTTATCCACGCTGGCATCTACTACCCGCAGGGCTCGCTGAAGGCCACCCTGTGCGTCGAAGGCAAGGCCATGCTGTACGACTACTGCGAAGCACGCGGCGTGGGCTACCGGCGCTGCGGCAAACTGATTGTGGCCACCAGCGAAGCGCAGGTCGCGCAGCTGCAGGGCATTGTGGCCAAGGCGGCGGCCAATGGCGTGCATGATCTAGTGCTGATCACAGCGGAGCAAGCGCAGGCGATGGAGCCGAACCTAGCCTGTGTGGCGGCGGTACATTCGCCCAGCACCGGTATCGTGGACAGCCATGCGCTGATGCTGGCCCTTCAGGGTGATCTGGAAAACGCAGGCGGCATGGTGGTGCTGAACTCGCCCTTGCGGCAAGCCGTGTGCGGAGAAGGCGCTATCACGCTGACCGCCGAAGACGGCACCCAACTCACCGCCCGCGCCGTCGTCAATGCGGCCGGGCTGGGTGCGCAGGCGCTGGCGCGGCGCTTCCTCGGGCTGGATGCGGCGCATGTGCCGCCCAGCTACTTTGCCAAGGGGAACTACTTTGCCCTGGCAGGCCAATCGCCCTTCAACCGGTTGATTTATCCGGTCCCTGAAGCTGCCGGGCTTGGCGTGCACTTGACGATTGATCTGGGCGGCCAAGCCAAGTTTGGCCCGGATGTGGAATGGGTGGCGTCGTCAGACGATCTGGTGGTGAACCCCGCGCGCGGCGACGCGTTTTATGCCGAAGTGCGCAAGTACTGGCCCGGTCTGCCCGACGGCGCTCTGCTGCGCGGGTATGCCGGCATTCGGCCCAAACTTCAGGCGCCCGGCGAGCCAGCCTGTGATTTCATGATCCAGGGCCCTGCTGTGCATGGCGTGCCCGGCCTCGTGAACCTGTTCGGTGTGGAGTCGCCGGGCCTCACCAGTTCACTGGCCATCGGGCAGTACGTCAGCCGGTTGCTGGCATGAACTTCAGTGCATGGGGTGGCGATTTACTGGGCGACCCAGCCGCCGTCCATGTTCCACGCCACGCCGCGCACGTTGTTGCCGGCTTCCGAGCAGAAGAAAACGGCCAGCGCGCCCAGTTCCTCCGGCGTGGTGAATTGCATGGAGGGCTCTTTCTCGCCCAGCAGTTGCTGCTTGGCCGCTTCGTTGGAAATGCCGCCAGCTGCAGCGCGTGCATCCACCTGTTTTTGCACCAGCGGCGTCAGCACCCAGCCGGGGCAAATCGCGTTGCAGGTCACGCCGGTGGTGGCGTTTTCCAGCGCGGTGACCTTGGTCAGGCCCACGATGCCGTGCTTGGCCGCCACATAAGCTGACTTTTCCGGCGAGCCGACCAGGCCATGGGCCGAGGCAATGTTGATGATGCGGCCCCAGCCCTTGCCGCCGTCGGCTGCCAGCATGGCCGGCAATGCGAGGCGCGTGGCGTGGAAGGCGCTGCTCAGGTTGATGGCAATCACCGCATCCCATTTCTCGACCGGAAAGTGCTCAATGCGGGCTACGTGCTGGATGCCGGCGTTGTTGACCAGAATGTCCACACGACCGAACTGGGCGGCAGCGAACTTCATCATGTCCTCAATCTCACCGGGCCTGCTCATATCGGCGCCGTGATAGGCGACCTTCACGCCCAGCGCGGTGATTTCGGCCTTGGGCCCTTCCACATCGCCAAAGCCGTTGAGCACAATGTTTGCGCCCTGTGCGGCGAGCGCCTTGGCAATGCCCAGACCGATACCGCTGGTGGAACCTGTGACGAGTGCTGTTTTGCCTTTGAGCATGAGAAGTCTCCGGATGATTTACGATGAACGAATGCGATGCTGGCGGCGAAGCTGACAAAGCCGCACCTGCCGAACCCGATATTTTCTTTTTTCATTATCCCGCCCGCACTGGCGGCCCACCTGACGATGACCGAACCTACGCTGAACTACGTAAGCTGCCCCGATGCGAGCGGTGGCCACCGCATGGCCTATTGGCAATGGGGCAACCCGCAGTCTGCGCATGTGGTGGTGTGTGTGCATGGTCTGTCGCGACAGGGCCGCGACTTCGACGTACTCGCTCGGGCTTTGTGCGAGCAGGCAGCATCACGCCCCGGCGGCATCCGCGTGGTCTGCCCCGACGTGGTCGGGCGCGGCGAGAGCGACTGGCTCAAGGACCCGATGGGCTACCAGATACCGACCTACGCCGGCGACATGGTGGCCTTGCTCGCCCAGTTGCACCAGACCGCGCCCATCGCCGAGCTGGATTGGGTCGGTACCAGCATGGGCGGCTTGATTGGTCTGGCCGTATGCGGACACCCTGGTTTGCCGCTGCCCGTGCCTGTGCGACGCCTGGTGCTCAACGATGTGGGCCCGGTGATCCAGTGGCAGGCGCTGGTGCGCATTGGCACCTACCTGGGCAAGGCGGGGCATTTCGGCTCGGTGCAGCAGGCGGCTGATGCGATGTGGGCCATTTCGACCGGATTCGGCCCCCACACGCCCGAGCAATGGCTGGCGCTCTCTCAACCGATGGTCAGACCGGTCGAGGGGTCGCCCGGTCAGTGGCGCCTGCATTACGACCCGGCCATAGCGGTGCCGTTTGCCCAAGCGAACGAGGAATCAGCCGCCAAAGGGGAAGTAAGCCTCTGGCAGCTCTATGACAACGTCAAGGCACAGACCCTGCTTGTACGCGGCGAGCAGTCGGACCTGCTGAGCGCCGCCACGGCCCAGGCCATGACCCAGCGCGGCCCGCGTGCCCGTCTGGTGGAGTTTGCCGGCGTGGGCCATGCGCCAACGCTGGTCGCCAGCGACCAGCTGGCGGCAGTCACCGGGTTTTTGCTGAACTAGTTTTGGATTGAGTTGTCATGAAAAGCAATGTGCTGGGGCCAGGTGGCGCCGGCGGTATCAGTGGTTCAGCGGGGCTGAATGCCTCCATCGTCACGGCCACGGCCGACAGCCTGCCTGACCAGCCCCACGCGCTGGCGCGGGCCCGGGCTTTTGCCGAGCCCTTGATCGGGGGCGAGACGCTGGACACCGGCGAAAACATCCTTGAGCACGCAGACGCTGTGGCGGCGACCCTCAAGGCCATCGGGGGCTCCGAAGCCATGCAGGCTGCCACCTACCTCGTCTATGCCTGTGCCCACCTGAACAAACCGCAGGAAGTGATCACCAAGGCCTTCGGCGCCAACTACGCCGCCCTGGCCATGGAAACCACCAAGCTGGTGCAGGTGCAGCGCCAGGCCCGTACCGCCGGGGCCAAGGCCCAGTTGCTGGACGACCCGGCCGCGCAGACCGAGACGGTGCGCAAGATGCTGCTGGCCTTTTCGCGTGATCTGCGGGTGGTCATGCTGCGGCTGGCGTCGCGCCTGCAGACGCTGCGCTACTACGCAGCCACCCGCCAGACAGCGCCGCTGTCAGTGGCCCACGAATCGCTGCATGTGTTTGCGCCGCTGGCCAACCGGCTGGGCATCTGGCAGATCAAGTGGGAAATGGAAGATCTGGCCTTCCGTTTTCTGGAGCCTGAGACCTACAAGCAGACCGCGAAACTGCTGGACGAAAAGCGTGTTGAGCGCGAAGGCTTCATGGAAGCGCTGCGCGCCCAACTGGAGCGGGAGCTGAACCAGAACGGCATCGCCGCACTCGTGCAGGGTCGGCCCAAGCACATCTACAGCATCGTGAAGAAGATGCGCGGCAAGTCATTGGATTTTGACCAGGTGTTTGACATCCGGGCGCTGCGCGTGATCGCGGCCGATGTGAAGGGGTGCTACGCCGCACTGGGTTTCGTTCATTCGCGCTTTACACCGGTGGATGGTGAGTTCGATGATTACATCGCCAAGCCCAAGTCCAATGGCTACCAGTCGCTGCACACCGTGGTGCGCGACGACGCCGGACGGGCGGTGGAAATTCAGGTGCGTACGCAGGCGATGCACGACCACGCCGAGCATGGGGTGGCCGCGCACTGGGCCTACAAGGAGGCGGGTGCCAAAGGCTACAGCGGGGTTTCTGCCAGCAGCGAATACGACGCCAAGATCGCCGTGCTGCGGCAACTGCTGGCCTGGGAGCGCGACCTGTCGGCCCCGGCCGCCCAGCGTGCGCGGGATGCCAAGCAGGGCCTGTTTGAAGACCGCATTTATGTGCTGACGCCAGAAGCCGCCATCGTGGAACTGCCGCAGGGCGCGACGACCGTGGACTTTGCCTACAGCGTGCACACCAGCCTGGGCCATCGCTGCCGTGGCGCACGGGTGGACGGCGCGATGGTGCCGCTCAACACGCCGCTGCAGAACGGGCAGACGGTGGAGGTGATCACGGTGAAGGAGGGTGGCCCCTCGCGGGACTGGCTCAACCCCGAGCTGGGCTTTCTCGCCAGCCACCGCGCCAAGGCCAAGGTGCGCGCTTGGTTCAATGCCCAGGTGATGGAGCAGACCGTGGCCAAAGGCCGCGAGGCGGTAGAAAAGCTGCTGCAGCGCGAAGGCAAAACCGCGATGAAGCTTGACGATCTGGCGATCCAGCTCGGCTTCAAGGCGGCAGACGATTTGTTCGAAGTGGTGGGTAAAGACGAGCTGTCGCTCAAGACCATCGAGAACATGCTCCGGCCCCAAGAGTCCCCGCCATCGCAGGATGACTATGTGCTTGCAAAGAAAGCGCGGCCGGCGAGCCAGAATGCCAAGAGCGGCGGCGTGCTGGTGGTCGGCATGGGGTCGCTGCTGACGCAGCTGGCCAAGTGCTGCAAGCCCGCGCCGCCCGATGTGATTCGCGGCTTTGTCACCAAGGGCAAGGGCGTAAGCATTCACCGCAGCGACTGCAGCAATTTCCGCAACATGGCCGCTGGCAGCCCTGACCGGGTGATCGAGGTGCAATGGAGCTCGCCCAAGTCGGCCGATGGTGCGGTGTACCCGGTGGACGTGTCGGTGGAGGCCGCCGACCGGCAGGGCCTGCTGCGCGACATCTCTGAGGTGTTTGCCAAGGAAAAAATGAATGTGATTGGCGTGCAGACGCAGTCGGTCAAGGACAACCGCGGCGGCACGGCGTGGATGACGTTCACTGTCGAGGTCGCACAGTCTGGCCGACTGAGCCAGGTGCTGGGCATCGTGGCTGAAGTGCCCGGTGTGCGCTCCGCCCGCCGACGATAAGCGAAGGTGCCGGCCACAGCGGTGCAAAGAATACGGCAGACTGTCTGCTATAATTTGAGCTTCGAACAGTCCTTAGGCGCGTAGCTCAGCTGGTTAGAGCACCACCTTGACATGGTGGGGGTCGTTGGTTCGAGTCCAATCGCGCCTACCAAATTCCCCAGACGGTTTCCTGATTTCGCATTGCACCGCCACGGTGCCTTCAGCATGCACAGGGAAAACCAAGGGGATTGGTCCTTACATAATTTCTAGAATGCCCTAAGCTTTGGCATCAGGCGTGGCCCTTGCTGGTCGTACGTCAGCCGAGCTGTCATTCACAGGAGCATTCAGTGCCAAAAAGCAAATCCACCGGTACCAAGGCCGGCCATTCAGCCGCGAACGAGCAGGCTGCACCAGCCCCGGATGCCGGGTCGCCTGGCAAAACGGCAGCATCGCGCGTAATCAAGAAATACCCGAATCGGCGCCTGTATGACACCGAAACCTCGGCCTACATCACGCTGGCGGACGTACGCCAGCTGGTGATGGACACCGCTGATTTTGTGGTTCGCGACGCCAAGACCAACGAAGACCTGACGCGCAGTATCCTGCTGCAGATCATTCTGGAAGAAGAAACCGGCGGTGCGCCGATGTTCACCGAGGCGGTGCTTGGCAACATCATCCGTTTTTACGGCAACGCCATGCAGGGTTTCATGGGCGCGTACCTGGAGAAAAACGTCCAGAGCTTCATGGACTTGCAGGTCAAGATGGCCGAGCAATCGAAGGGCCTGAGTCCCGAAAAATGGGCGCAGTTCATGAACGCCCAGTCGCCGATGATGCAGGGCCTGATGGGCACCTACGTCGAGCAGTCAAAGAGTGTGTTCACGCAGATGCAGGAGCAGATGCAAAAGCAGAGCGAGCAGATGCTCTCGGCTTTCGGACTCAAGCGCTGAACGGCATACCTTCCAGCCCGCATTGGCGTGCGCTGCTCTGAGACAATCCCTGAATGAGTGAAGTTATTTCCCCTGTGAGTTCATCGCCTGCCAAACCGGCTCCGCGCGTTGGCTTTGTCAGCCTCGGCTGCCCCAAGGCCCTGACCGATTCCGAGCTGATCCTCACGCAATTGAGTGCTGAGGGTTACCAGACCTCGAAGACTTTCGAGGGTGCAGACCTCGTCATCGTCAACACCTGCGGCTTCATTGATGACGCGGTCAAGGAAAGCCTGGACACCATTGGCGAGGCGTTGGCCGAAAACGGCCGGGTCATCGTCACCGGTTGCCTGGGGGCCAAGGCAGGTGATGACGGCGGCAATCTGGTTCGCCAGATGCACCCGAGCGTGCTGGCCGTCACCGGCCCGCACGCCACTCAGGAAGTGATGGACGCGGTTCACCTGAACCTGCCCAAGCCGCACGATCCATTTGTTGATCTGGTACCCAATTCATTCGGCATTGCGGGCATCAAGCTCACGCCGCGCCACTACGCCTATCTGAAGATCAGCGAAGGCTGCAACCACCGTTGCACCTTCTGCATCATTCCGTCGATGCGCGGCGATCTGGTCTCGCGCCCGATCGGCGATGTACTTAATGAGGCGCGCGCCTTGTTTGAAGGCGGCGTGAAGGAACTGCTGGTGATCAGCCAGGACACCTCGGCCTACGGTGTGGACGTCAAATACCGCATGGGATTCTGGGACGGTAAACCCGTCAAGACGCGCATGCTCGATCTGGTGCAGGCGCTCGGCGAGATTGCCGAGCCCTACGGCGCCTGGGTGCGTCTGCACTATGTGTACCCGTACCCCAGCGTTGATGACGTGCTGCCGCTCATGGCCACCGGTAAGGTGTTGCCTTATCTGGATGTGCCGCTGCAGCACAGCCACCCGGATGTGCTCAAGCGCATGAAGCGGCCGGCCAGCGGCGAGAAAAACCTGGAGCGGATTGCGCGCTGGCGCGAGATCTGCCCCGAGATCGTGATTCGCAGCACCTTCATCGCCGGCTTCCCCGGTGAGACGGAAGCCGAGTTCGAGCACTTGCTCCAGTTCATGCAGGAAGCGCAGATTGACCGCGCCGGCTGCTTTGCCTATAGCCCGGTAGAGGGCGCCGCAGCCAACGACATTCCGGGCATGTTGCCGACGGAAGTCCGCGAGGAGCGGCGTGCCCGTTTCATGGCGGTGGCCGAAGCGGTGTCCAGCCAGAAGCTGCAGCAGCGCATTGGCGCCACCATGCAGGTGCTGGTGGATTCGGCGCCTGCACTGGGCCGCAAAGGCGGCATCGGGCGATCTTACGCGGATGCGCCCGAAATTGACGGCGTGGTGAAGCTGCTACCCCCCGAAAAAATCAGCAAGACGCTGAAAGTGGGCGAGTTCACCCGGGCGCGCATTGTGGGCACCCAGGGCCACGACCTGATTGCCCTGCCTTTTTGATTGCAGAACCCGTTTCGAAACCCGCACAGGCAACAAAAAAGCCACTGCGAACAGTGGCTTTGTCTTTGTTTGACCTCAACCCCAGCGTGCTTGCTGGAACTGCTGTCTGGGTAAATTTGGTGCCCGGGAGAGAACTCGAATCTCCACATCTTGCGATACACGGACCTGAACCGTGCGCGTCTACCAATTCCGCCACCCGGGCACAGCTAGCAGTGTACCATTAGTTCAACGATTTTCCAGACAGCCCCGCTGAAATTTTCAGTTGCATACTCAAAAGCGCTGTCTCCAACCCTGAGAGATTTCCTATCAAAACCACCCATTCCCACGCCGGCGCATCGTCCGGACTGCTTGCCGAATTTGAAGGCACGGTTTCCGGCCACCGCGACGGCCACGGCTTTGTGCTGCGCGACGACGGCGAAGCGGATATTTACCTGCCGCCCAATGAAATGCGCGCAGTGCTGCACAAGGACCGCGTCAAGGCGCGCATCGTCCGCCACGACCGCAAGAACCGTCCCGAAGGGCGTGTCACCGAGATCATCGAGCGCTCGTCCAATCCCATCATTGGGCGGCTTTTGCAGGAAAGCGGTGTCTGGCTGGTCGCGCCGGAAGACAAGCGTTACGGCCAGGATGTGCTCATCCCCAAGGGGGCCACAGGCACGGCCAAGGTCGGGCAGGTCGTGGTGGTCCAGCTGACGGAGCCGCCAGCGCTGTTTGGCCAACCGGTGGGCCGTGTGGTCGAGGTGCTGGGCGAGATTGACGACCCGGGCATGGAGATCGAAATTGCGGTGCGCAAGTACGGTGTGCCGCACGAGTTCAGCGACGAAGCCCTCGCCCTGGCGCGCGCCTTGCCAGATGCTGTGCGACCGGCAGACAAACAGCACCGGGTCGATCTGACCGATGTGCCGCTGGTGACCATCGACGGCGAAGATGCCCGCGACTTTGATGACGCGGTGTACTGCGAGCCGGCCAAGGTCGGCCGTGGCAAGGGCTGGCGCCTGTTGGTGGCGATTGCCGACGTGAGCCACTATGTGGAAACCGGCAGCGCCATCGACATTGATGCCTACGACCGCGCCACCAGCGTGTACTTTCCGCGCCGCGTCATTCCCATGCTGCCGGAGAAGCTGTCGAACGGCCTGTGTTCACTGAACCCGAATGTCGAGCGCCTGTGCATGGTGTGCGACATGCTGGTCAATGCCAAGGGCGAGGTTCACGCCTACCAGTTCTACCCGGCGGTGATGTTCAGCCAGGCACGCTTCACCTACACCGAGGTGGCAGCGATTCTGGCGAATACGCGGGGCCCTGAAGCCGCGCAACGCAAGACGCTGGTGCCGCACCTGCTGAACCTGCACGATGTGTACCAGGCGCTGCTCAAGGAGCGCAGCGTGCGCGGTGCGGTGGATTTTGAAACCACCGAGACGCAGATCGTCTGCGATGAAGCCGGACGCATCGAGAAGATCGTGCCGCGCACGCGCAACGTTGCCCACCGCCTGATCGAGGAAGCCATGCTGGCTGCCAACGTGTGTTCGGCCGATTTCATCGCCGAGAGCAAGCATGTGGGCCTGTACCGTGTGCATGAAGGCCCGACGCCCGAGAAGAAGGACATGCTGCGCAATTACCTGAAGGCGGCTGGCATCGGTATGACCATCAGCGATGACCCGGCACCCGGCGAGTTCCAGCAGATCGCCATGGCCACCAAGGACCGGCCGGACGCGCAGCAGATCCATTCCATGCTGCTGCGCTCGATGCAGCAGGCCATCTACACGCCGATCAACAGTGGCCACTTTGGTTTGGCTTACGAGGCGTACACCCACTTCACCAGCCCGATCCGGCGTTACCCGGACTTGCTGGTGCACCGCGTCATCAAGGCGGTGCTCAACAAGGCGAAATACCAGTTGCCGACCTTGCCCACGCCGGGCGAGGCAGAGGCCAAACTGTCCAAGCGCCTGGCCTCGCGCGTCAAGGAACCGACCCAGAAACCCCGCAAGGCCAGCGCTGACGAGCTTGCCTGGCAGGCTGCCGGCCTGCATTGCAGCGCCAACGAACGTCGGGCTGACGAGGCCAGCCGCGATGTGGAAGCGTGGCTCAAATGCAAGTACATGCGCAGCCACCTGGGCGAGGAGTTTGGTGGCGTCGTCACGGCAGCCACCGGCTTCGGGATTTTCGTCACCCTGGACGCGATGTATGTCGAGGGACTGGTGCATATCACGGAGCTCGGCGGTGAGTACTTCCGTTTTGACGAAGCACGCCAGGAACTGCGCGGCGAGCGCACCGGCATCCGCTACGCCATCGGCACGCGGGTGCGGGTGCAGGTCAGCCGGGTCGATCTGGATGGTCGTAAGATTGATTTCCGCCTCGTGAACGAGGGGCAGGAACTGGTGGCCCGTGCCATGAAGGACAAGGCGGGCGGGCATGTCGATGAGCTGACCGGGCAGGATCGCGGTTCGTCCCGGCATGCCAGTGGTGGACGTGCCGCTGCAGGCACCAAGGGCGGCGGCAAGAGCGGCGGCAAGGCATCGTCTGGCCGCGGAGAGTCGCGGTCAGCATCCCGTGCGGGCGGCTCCGGCAGCAGCGCGGCTTCAGGACGTGGCAGCAGTGAGCGCTCCGCCAAGTCACCGATCCAGGCGCTGAAAGCGGCCGTCAAGAAGGCGGCCGGTAATCCGGGTCGCAAGCAGGGCAAGAAGCCGCGCCGCTGAACTGCAGGAACCGACTGCCATGCTGATGCAAATTCTGGCCTTTCTGCTGCAGACCGTGTTTTTCATGCTGATCGCTGCGGCTTTGCTGCGCGCGTGGATGAACTGGCTGCGCATCAACATGCGCGGTCAGCCGGGCATTTTTGTGATGGCGCTGACCGACTGGATCGTGCAGCCGTTGCGCCGCGTCCTGCCCAAAGCGGTGGCCCAGTCACGCGTTGATTGGGCCAGCGTGCTGGCTGCTTCGCTGTTGGCGCTGGCCTACGCCGTGTTGTGGGGACTGATGCTGGGCGCGCTGCTGTCCGTGTTTTCCGGGGCTGCTGTGGTCACGCTGCTTGGCTTCGCGCTGCGGATGTTGATCCGCGTGGCTCTGCAAACGGCGTTTGTGCTGGTCATCGGCTACGTCATCCTGTCGTGGGTTCAGCCAGGCTCGCCGGTGTATGGCTTGCTGGCCCGCCTGACGGAGCCCCTGCTGGCACCGCTACGGCGTGTGATCCCCACCATCGGCGGCGTGGACCTGTCTGCTCTGGTGCTGTTGCTGCTGTTGCAGATCGGGTTGATGCTGCTCGGCTGAGGTTCAGGCCTGTGATGCCGCGAGGTCAGACGCCGTCAGGGTCTGCGTCGGCCTTCGGGCCAGCCACTCGTCGGCGATCTGCCCGTGCCGGAACACCGCGCTGCAAGCGGCGTCCCACGCGTTAAGCCCTTGGGCCAGACCCGCGCCCACCATTCCTGCCAGCACATCGCCGGTTCCCGCCGTGGCCAACAGCGCATTGCCGCTGCTGCTGATGTGTGGCGCCTGGTTGGGTGCTGCCACCACCGTGCCTGATCCTTTGAGGACCACCACACAGCCAAATCGGTCAGCCAACGTCTGGCTGGCACCCAGGCGATCAGCCTGAATCTCGGCAGCGGTCATGCCGCCGAAGCGTGCCGCTTCCAGCGGATGAGGGGTCAGTACCGTCTGCCACGGGCGGCTGGCCCGCGCTTTCAGCAGCGTCTGCAGCGAGGCATCGCCAGCAATGGCATTTAGCGCGTCGGCATCCAGCACCAGGCGGGTGGCCGTGGACAGCACCTTGGGAAGCACCGCGCGCACGGCATCGCCGCCGCCACAACCGCACACCACGACTTCCCGTAACATGTCCAGCGCTTGGAGGCTGCGGAACATCAACTCCGGCTGCACGGTGTCCACCGCCAGTCGCGGCTGGCCGAGCAGGGCGACCAGCACCCGGCCAGCGCCCGCATGCAGGGCGGCGCGGGCGGCAAGAAGCGCCGCGCCGGCCATGTGGCTGGTTGCAGTGGATTCGCCACCAATCACGGCGACATCGCCGAAGCTACCCTTGTGGCTGGCGTGGCGGGCACCAGTGCGTCCCAGCGGCTGGGCTTGATCCTGGCCCAGCAGCCAGGCGTCTGGCGCTTCAGCGTAGCCCATATCCGCCCCCAGGTCGTCGAACCAGACGTTCCCGGCGCAGTCCCTGCCGCTGGCAGTGAAAAGCCCAGGCTTGAGGGTTAGCAAGCTCAGGGTGACCCGCTTGCCCTGACCGTGATGGCGTTCCAGTGCAGTGTCATGGCCGGTATCGGCGTTCAATCCTGTCGGAACGTCCACACACAATTTTGTGGAACCGCTCTGGTCCATGGTCGTGAGCCATTGCAACATCAGCGCCGAGCCGGGCCGTGAAGCATCCAGCGTGCCACCGATGCCCAGCAAGGCGTCAATGCAGACGTCAAAGTCGGTCGGTGGCTCGGCCTGTATGCGCACGCCAGCCTCCTCGGCGCGTCGCCTGGAAGCGGCGGCGTCTGCCGGTTGGGCCTTGTAGCCACCATGTAGTCCGGTCCAACTGACCGTGACGGTCTTGCCCCAGCGGTTCAGGTGCAGGGCGGCTTCAAAGCCGTCGCCTCCATTGTTTCCGGGTCCGCAAGCGATCCAGATGTGGCGGGCGTGGGGCGCGAGCGCCAGCGACAGACGGGCCACAGCCAGCCCGGCGCGCTGCATCAGCGTATGAGGCGGTAGATCGGCTGCGCAGGCCTGCTCAATGTCGCGGGTGGAGGCGACACTGTGAAGCGGCCATGACGCCGCGCTGGAGATACTCTGCATGGCCTGATTGTCGGCGCGCGAGGCGTCTGCGCCAAGCCGTGGTCGTCAGGTCAGCCGGCTCAGGTCCAGGCCGTCCATGTCGATCTCTGGCTGGCGGCCCCCCACCATGTCGGCGACGGCGCGCGCGCTGCCGCAGCTCAAGGCCCAGCCGCTGGAGCCATGCCCGAGGTTGAACCAGAGCCCTGGCCGTCCGCCACTACAAACGAGGGGCGGGCCATCCGGCAGCATGGGTCGTGCGCCTTTCCACTCCTGAATGCTGGTGCCCGAGTTGGACAGCCGCGCCGCGCCTGGAAACCAGTCGTGCAGCACCTTGTAAAGCGTCTGGATGGACGCTTTGCGTTTGTTCCCGAGCGTGCCGCCCAGCTCCGCACTGCCGGCCACCCGCACCCGGTTGCCCAGCCGCGAGATGGCCACCTTGTAGCGCTCGTCCATCAGCGCGCTGCGGGGCGCGTTCAACGGCTCGCGGATCGGTGCGCTGATGGAGTAGCCGTACACGGCAGCCATCGGAATCTTCACCCCCAGCGGGCGCAGCAGCGCGGCTGAATCCAGCCCTGCGCACACCACGACGCTGTCGAACTGACGCACCGATCCGTCAGCCGCGACCACCCCCCGGCCAGGGTCGGCCGGATCAAGCCGGGCGACGGAGGTGTTGAACTCAAATTGCGCCCCGAGCCGCTGGGCTTCGTTTTTCAGCAGCAGGGCGAACTGGCGGCAGTTGGCGACTTCATCATCGGGCAGGTGAATCGCGCCGAGGAATTTCGTGTCGGGGTTGATGGCCGGTTCAATCTTCAGCACCTCGGCGGCGTCAATCTGCCGGAAGGTCACGCCCGCATCGCGCAGCACCTGCAAGCCGGGCTCGACCTGCGCGCTGTCTTTGGCGGAGCGCAAAAGCACCATGTAGCCCGGGCTGTGGTCGTATTCGAGCTGCAGTTCGGCGGTCAGGTGGTGCAGGCGCTCCCGGCTGTAGAAGGCCAGGCGCTGCATCCGCGCGCGGTTGAGCAGGTAGGTATCGAGCCGGCAGGCGCGCCACCATTTCCACATCCAGCGCAGGTCTTGCGCCGACAGGGGCAGGGCGAGCTTGACCGGTGCGTGCCGGCTCAGCAGGTGCCGCAGCACTTTGCCCGGCATGCCCGGTGCAGCCCACGGCGTCACGTAGCCGGGTGCAACGACGCCGGCGTTGGCAAAGCTGGCTTCCTCAGCGGCGGCGCCGCGGCGCTCAAGGACGGTGACCTCGTGGCCATCCAGTGCCAGCTCGTAGGCAGTTGTGATGCCGACAATGCCGGCACCGATCACGGCCACTCTCATTCAGACGCCTTTCTGCACTCGAGCGCCAGGCAAGGTGGCTGCGGACGATGGTCCATGATGAGCGGGGAAATGGGTGTCATTCAAAAAGGCGGTTTGCATTGGGCCGCCGACTTTACAGCGAACGGCGCAATACCGATTCCACCTGCAGCGAAGCATCCAGCACCGCGTCATCGTGCAGGGCCGCGTGCCACAGCATCAGGCCCACGGGAAGTTGATCGGGGGTGTGGCAAGGCAGCGACATGCCGCAACCGTCGAGCATGTTGACCACCGCGGTATTGCGCAGCAGCAATCCATTGACGCGGAAGAACTCGGTGTCGTCATCGATCACGCTGGCGATTGGCGGGGCGACCAGCGGCACCGTCGGGGAGAGGATGGCGTCAAAGCCTGCCAGGCGCTGCTCCACGCGGGTGATCCAGTCCTTGCGGGCGGCCAGAAGGTCGATGTAGTCGGCTGCGCTCATGCTGGCGCCACGGAGGACACGTAGCGCCACACGCGGGTCGTACTGGCTCTTGTGCTGGCTGAGCAAACGGCGATGCCAGGCGTGGCTTTCGGCGGCGGAGAGGCCTCCGGTGGCGTTGATGGTGGCCAACTCGTTGATTTCGGAGAGCTCAATGGCCTCGAGGTGCGCCCCGGCGTCCGTCAGTAGCTTCAGGCTGCGGTCGAAAGCCTTGCCCACCGTGGTGTCGAGGCCATCCTGCATCTGCGTACTTACCAGCCCGAGGCGGAGCGCAGAGAGCGGCTTGCCGGGCAGCGAGACCTTGCGTGCGGTCAGCACTTCATGGACGGTGATGGCGTCGCGCACCGACCGCGTCATGGCGCAGACGGTGTCGAGGCTCGTCGAGAGCGGAATGGCGCCGGTGGTGGGTACGATGCGCGCGGTGCCTTTGAAGCCCACGATGCCGCACAAGGCGGCCGGAATGCGGATCGAGCCGCCGGTGTCGGAGCCGAGACCCACCATCGCCGCCCCTGCAGCCACAGACGCGGCGGCGCCAGACGACGAACCCCCGGGAATGCGCGGCACCTGCGGGTCGGCCGGGTTGGCGGGTGTGCCGTAGTGCGGGTTGATACCCACGCCGGAAAACGCAAATTCCACCATATTGGTGCGGCCGATGAGGGCAGCCCCCGCAGCCCTGAGGCGAGCTACAGCCGGACAATCTGCTGCGGCTGGCTCGGCCCCAGCGAGAACGGTCGAGCCGGCGAGCGTGGGATGCCCAGCCATGTCGAACAGGTCCTTGATGGACACCGGAATGCCCCCCAGAGGCAGGTCGGACCTGACAGGGTCGCTGGGCAATGCTGCCAGGATGTCGTTTTCTGCCAGGGGGCTACCGGGCATGAAGGCGTGGCGGCAGGCGTCGCTGTGCGCGGCAGTCAATGCCTCCTGAACCAGCTGCCGGGCAGTGGCTTTTCCGCTGGCAAGGGCGTCGCGGGCGGAGTGAATGTCGCTGGGGGCAGGGGGGTGACTCATGGGTGCGAAGGGTGTTATACTCGACAGGCTTTGCGAATGGTGCAGCCGGATGTCCGGATGCCGATGAAATCGGGGACTACCCGGGACTTGATTTCATTCGATTTCAACCTTTTGCAAGGTAAATCGCGAATCAGCCACTCAAGGTGTTGCCAGCGGCCAGTCACACGATGTGTGCAGTGCATGCAGGCGATAAGCGCTGATTTTAGACACAACCTTTGGAGTTACTACTATGTCGACAAGCATGCGTGAAATGCTGGAAGCTGGCGTCCATTTCGGTCACCAAACCCGCTTCTGGAACCCCAAGATGGCCCCGTTCATCTTCGGCCACCGCAACCGTATTCACATCATCAACCTGGAAAAATCGCTTCCGATGTACCAGGAAGCGATGAAGTTCGCCAAGCAGCTGTCCGCCAACCGCGGCACCATCCTGATGGTGGGCACCAAGCGCCAGGCCCGCGAGATCGTCGCCACTGAAGCCAAGCGCGCTGGCGTTCCTTACGTTGACCAGCGTTGGCTGGGCGGCATGCTGACCAACTTCAAGACGGTCAAGACCTCCATCAAGCGCCTCAAGGAAATGAAGGCCCAACAGGAAGCCGGCCTTGACTCCATCAGCAAGAAAGAGCAGCTGACCTTCAAGCGTGAAATCGAGAAGCTCGAAAAAGACATTGGCGGCATTCAGGACATGAACGCCCTGCCAGACGCCATCTTCGTGATCGACGTGGGCTTCCACAAGATCGCGATCCTGGAAGCCAAGAAGCTGGGCATTCCCCTGATCGGCGTGGTCGACTCCAACCACTCGCCCATCGGCATCGACTACGTGATCCCCGGTAACGACGACTCCTCCAAGGCTGTTGCGCTGTACGCCCGCGGCATTGCAGACGCCATCCTCGAAGGCCGTGCCAACGCTGTGAACGACGTGGTCAAGGCAGTCTCTGCCGAGAGCTCTGACGAATTTGTGGAAGTGGAAAACGCAGCCGCCTGATGACGGTGCGCCAGTCATGGCGCTGCGCCTGACGCGAAAAAGGGGCTCGCGTAGCCCCTTTTTCACAACTTGACGAGATGGTGTGGGTGGCTGGAGCCACCACGCCGGTGAAACACGACAAACGGAGAAATTACACATGGCTATTACCGCAAGCATGGTCGCTGAACTGCGCGCCAAGACCGACGCCCCAATGATGGAGTGCAAGAAAGCGCTGACCGAAGCCGAAGGCAACTTCGACAAGGCCGAGGAAATCCTGCGTGTCAAGCTGGGCAACAAGGCTGGCAAGGCTGCCTCCCGCGTGACGGCAGAAGGCGTGGTCGCAACCCACCGCGAAGGCGATGTCGGCGCGCTGGTTGAAGTCAACTGCGAAACCGACTTCGTGACCAAAAACGACAGCTTCCTGGCCTTCACCAAGGCTGTGGTGGAAGGCATCGTCAAGAACAACCCGGCCAGCGTGGAAGCCATCGGCGCCATGCCGCTGTCCCTCGACGGCTTCGGCCCGACGGTGGAAGACGTGCGCAAGGGCCTGATCGGCAAGATTGGCGAGAACATGAGCGTGCGCCGCTTCAAGCGTTTCACGGGCAGCAAACTCGCGTCCTACCTGCACGGCACCCGCATTGGTGTGGTGGTGGAATTTGACGGCGACGAGACCGCCGCCAAGGACGTCGCCATGCACGTGGCTGCCATGAAGCCTGTGTCGCTGACCAGCGCCGATGTGCCTGCCGAACTGGTCGCCAAGGAGCGTTCCGTTGCAGCTGCCAAGGCCGCTGAAGATGCTGCCATCGCAACTGCTGCTGGCAAGCCAGTGCAGTCTGCCGAAATCGTTGCCAAGCGCATCGAGGGCGGCGTGCAGAAGTACCTGAAAGAAGTCAGCCTGTACAACCAGAGCTTCGTGAAGAACGACAAGCAGACGGTGGAGCAGATGCTCAAGGAGAAGGCTACGACCATCAAATCCTTCACCCTCTATGTGGTGGGCGAGGGCATCGAGAAGAAGGTCGACGACTTCGCCGCTGAAGTGGCTGCCCAGGTGGCAGCTGCCAAGGCAGCCTGAACAAGCTGCCCCGGCAACCTGGCGCCTCAGGCGCGACCGTTGTGCGCCAGATTCCAGTCCTGCGGGAAGGCCGCTAAACTTCAAACCAATCAACCACGGAAAGCTCTCACATGCCAGCCTACAAGCGAATCTTGTTAAAACTGTCAGGTGAGGCTTTGATGGGGGACGATGCCTTCGGCATCAACCGTGCGACCATCGTTCGAATGGTCGAGGAAATCGCCGAAGTCACCCGCATGGGTGTCGAGGTGGCGGTGGTGATTGGTGGCGGCAATATTTTCCGTGGCGTCGCGGGCGGCTCGGTCGGCATGGACCGCGCTACCGCCGACTACATGGGCATGCTGGCCACCGTGATGAACGCGCTGGCGCTGGGCGATACCATGGATAAGGCGGGCCTGATCGCCCGCGTGATGTCAGCCATTGGCATCGAGCGCGTGGTGGAGCCCTATGTCCGACCCAAGGCCCTTCAGTACCTGGAAGAGGGCAAGGTCGTCATTTTCGCGGCAGGTACCGGCAACCCGTTCTTTACCACCGACACCGCTGCAGCGCTGCGTGGCGCAGAAATCGGTGCAGAGATTGTGCTTAAAGCGACCAAGGTCGACGGTGTCTACACTGCCGACCCGAAGAAGGACCCGAAGGCCACCCGTTACACCAACATCACATTCGATGAGGCCATGGGCAAGAACCTCGAGGTGATGGATGCCACGGCATTTGCCCTGTGCCGCGACCAGAAGCTGCCCATCAAGGTCTTCAGCATCTTCAAGCATGGCGCACTCAAGCGCGTGGTAATGGGCGAGGACGAGGGTACCCTGGTCCACGTGTGATCCGCCGCGAGCCACGGTTTGCCTTTTTGCTGATCAAAATCCGGAGAGTTGAGAATGAGCATTAACGAAGTCAAGCAGCACGCACAGCAGAAGATGCAACAGTCCATCGATTCCTTCAAGAACGGACTGACCAAGATCCGCACCGGCCGTGCCAACCCGGGCCTGCTCGATACAGTGCAGGTGGACTACTATGGCTCCATGGTGCCCATCAGCCAGGTGGCCAATGTGTCGCTGCTGGATGCGCGCACCATTAGCGTATCGCCTTGGGAAAAGGGCATGGGCGCCAAGATTGAAAAAGCCATCCGTGACTCGGATCTCGGCCTCAATCCCGCCACCCAGGGCGAACTGATTCGCGTGCCGATGCCAGCCATGACCGAAGAGCGCCGCAAGGAGCTGACCAAGGTGGTGCGCAGCGAGGGCGAGCACGCCAAGGTCGCCATCCGCAACCTCCGGCGCGATGCCAATGACGGCATCAAGAAGCTGGTGAAGGACAAGCTGGCCTCCGAGGACGAAGAGCGCCGCTCCCAGGACGACATCCAGAAGTTCACAGACCGTTTCATTGCCGAGGTCGACAAGCTGGTCGCCGGCAAGGAACAAGACATCATGGCGGTTTGACCGTACTGCATGTGGCCTGAACGAACACCCATGGCCAACCAGACCTCTGCCGGCCCCAGCCACATCGCCATCGTGATGGATGGCAACGGGCGCTGGGCCACCCGACGTTTTCTGCCCCGCATTGCCGGTCACAAGCAGGGCGTGGACTCGCTGAACCGTTGTGTGCGTGCCTGTATCGAGCGCCACATTCCGGTGCTGACGGTATTTGCCTTTTCTTCTGAAAACTGGAATCGTCCTGCCGACGAAGTTTCGGGGCTGATGGAGTTGCTGGCGATGTCGCTGACGCGCGAGGTGCCCAGCCTGATCTCCAACGGCGTGCAACTGCGTTTCGTGGGCGAGCGTCAACAGCTGTCCGAACGTGTTCGTGAGGGGCTCGCCCAGGCGGAGCTGAGTACGGCGGGCAACAGCCGCCTGATCCTCAACGTGTGTTTCAACTACGGTGGTCGCTGGGACATTGCCCAGGCGGCACAGCAGCTGGCCAGCCGGGGAGAGCCCATCACCGAGCAGGCGCTGGACCGCGCGATGGCGCTCGCGCATGTGCCTGATCCCGATCTGATCATCCGTACCGGGGGAGAGCAGCGCATTAGCAACTTTCTGCTGTGGCAGGCGGCTTATTCAGAACTGCATTTTTCCGACAAGCTGTGGCCCGAATTCGACGAGGCAGCGCTGGATGAAGCCATCGCGGCCTATCGCGGTCGGGAGCGGCGCTTTGGCAAGACCTCGGCGCAGCTGGCGCCAGCCGTCGACCGACACGACACAAAGGCTGCCTGATGTTGAAGCAGCGCGTCATCACCGCTGTGGTGCTGCTGGCCATCCTTCTACCCGCCCTGTTCTATCAAACGCCCACGCCGTTCTGTGCGGTCGCGCTGGTGTTGATCGCCGCCGGCGGATGGGAGTGGGGGCGATTGAACGGATTTGGTCAGGCCGGCTCGGTATGTCTGGCGGCCTTGTGTTTCGGGGCTTGCAGCGCGTTCTGGTACTTTGGCTTGCTGGCGCGGCCGCTGCCCGTCGTATGGGCCGTGACGGGCGCGGTCTGGGTGCTGACCGGTGGCTGGTTGCTGCGCCGCGGCGTGGTGGGCTGGCCGCTGATTCCGGCGCCCGTACGATTGATTGGCGGCTTGCTGGCGCTGTGCCTGACCTGGCTTGCGGTGGCGCAGGCCCGCGTGATCGGTGTGCAGTTCCTGCTGTCGATATTGCTGCTGGTGTGGGTGGCCGATATCGCCGCCTACTTTGCCGGGCGGGCGCTGGGTGGGCGATTCAGTCGCGGGAAACTGGCGCCGTCCATCAGCCCTGGCAAAAGCTGGGAAGGCGTCTGGGGCGGCATGGTCGGCGTGGTCCTGCTGTCGCTGGCGTGGACCGGGCTGGGAGCATCCGCTGCGTTGACGGGCAACTGGCATGAGGCGCTTGCAGCGGAAACCCTTTACAGCCGATTGGTAGCCCTGCACGGTGTACCTATGATGCTGCTGGCTGTGCTTTTCCTGACGGCGATGAGCGTGGTCGGCGACCTCGTGGAATCGCTCATCAAACGCAGCGCCGGCGTCAAGGATTCCAGCGGTCTGCTGCCCGGACACGGCGGCGTGCTGGACCGCGTGGACGCCTTGCTGCCCGCCATTCCTCTGGCCATGATGCTGGCCAGCTTCCAGACCTTCTGACATCGCCAGACCCGCACATCTCCATACCTTCACACCCTCTGCAGGCAGTGCCCATGAGTTTTCAAAAGCAGCGCATCACGATCCTGGGTTCAACCGGCTCCATCGGCGTCAACACGCTGGATGTGGTGGCGGCACACCCGGAGCGCTTCGAGGTGTTTGCGCTCAGCGCAGCGACCCAGGTGGACCTGATGCTGGCCCAGTGCGCACGATTCAAGCCGCGCTATGCCGTGATGGTGAGTGAACCTCACGCCCGCCAGTTGGCGGAGAAAGTCAAGGCCAACCAGCTAACGGTCGAGGTGCTGTCGGCACCCGAGGCACTGGAGATGATCGCCTCGCATGAACTGGTGGATTCCGTGATGGCGGCGATTGTGGGTGCCGCGGGGCTGAGCGCATGCATGGCGGCGGCGCGTGCCGGCAAGCGCCTGCTGCTGGCCAACAAAGAGGCGCTGGTGGTCGGTGGCGAGGTGTTCATGCAGGCCGTGCGATCAGGCAAGGCGCAACTGCTGCCCATCGACAGCGAGCATTCAGCCATTTTCCAGTCACTGCCGGAAGACCCTTCCACCTGGGCGGAGCGGGTCGAGAAGATCATCCTGACGGCCTCAGGCGGCCCATTCCGCACCCGTGATCCCGCCACGTTCTCCAGCATCACGCCGGACCAGGCTTGTGCCCACCCCAACTGGGTCATGGGGCGCAAGATTTCGGTCGACTCCGCCACGATGATGAACAAGGCGCTGGAGGTGATCGAGGCCAAGTACCTGTTCGGGCTGGCCCCGGAGCAGATCGAGGTCGTGATTCATCCACAGAGCGTGATCCACTCCATGGTTCAGTACCACGACACCTCGGTGGTGGCGCAGCTGGGAACGCCCGACATGCGCGTGCCGATTGCCTACGGGCTGGCATGGCCTGATCGCATCGCCTCCGGCGCCAAAGCGCTGGATTTCAGGTCTCTGGCGACCATGACTTTTGAAGTGCCAGACCCCGAGCGGTTTCCGGGTCTGCCGCTTGCCTGGCAGGTGCTGGACGCGCCGGTGGGGAGCACGGCGGTGCTCAATGCGGCCAACGAGGTGGCGGTTGCTGCCTTTCTCGAGGGGAAAATCCGGTTTGACCACATTCACCGCGTCAACCATGCAACTTTGGAGGCCATGACGCTGTCTGACGCTGGCGATCTCGGCGGCCTGCTTGCCATCGACGCCGAGGCAAGGCAGAGGGCAACGCGCATCGCCCAACAACTGGAGTCCTGACATGCTGACGCTCGTTTCCTTTGTGGTGACGCTGGGGGTGTTGATTGCCGTGCATGAGTACGGTCACTACCGGGTGGCAGTGGCGTGCGGCATCAAGGTGCTGAAGTTCTCCATCGGCTTCGGCAAGCCCATCTACACCTGGCGGTTGAAGAACAAGAGCACCGAGTTCTCCATCGGCATGCTGCCTTTGGGTGGCTACGTGAAGATGCTTGACGAGCGCGAAGCGCCTGTCGATCCCGCCGAGCGCCACCTTGCGTTCAACACCCAACCCCTGAAGTACCGCGCGGCGGTTGTCGCGGCCGGCCCGGCGGCCAATTTGCTGCTGGCCGTGCTGCTCTACGCTGTTGTGAACTGGAGCGGCGTGCAGGAGCCCAGGGCAGTTCTGGCGAGCCCGGTGGCGGGTTCCGTCGCCGACGTCGCGGGCTTGCAGGGTCGGGAGGTGGTGCAGCAGGCGGCTTTTGATGACGAAGAGCCTGAGCCCGTTCGCTCCTTCGAGGACTTGCGATGGCGCCTGACGCAAGGCGCGCTGGAGTCACGCGATGTGACGCTGGTGGTGGGCAGCAGCGAGTCGGCACCTGGGCGTGAGGTGCGATTGCCCCTCAGTGCAATGGAATCGCCGGATGCGGATGCACAGATGTTTCGCAAGATTGGCCTGCTCGGTCCATGGACGGCGCCCGTCATGGGCGAGGTGATGCCTGCAAGCCCTGCAGAGCGCGCCGGTTTGCGTGCGGGTGATGTGGTGCAGCGCATCGGCGATGTGGCAGTGGTTGATGGGCAGCAACTGCGCGAACTCATCCGTTCCTCAGCTGGTCAGGGAACTTCGGCAGCACAGGCTGTTGCATCCAAGCGCTGGCAAATCAGCCGCAACGGGCAGGTGCTGGAGGTGGATGTCACGCCAGAAGTGCGCGTGGAAGGTGGTACGCGCGTGGCGCGGATCGGTGCGTACGTGGGTGCCCGGCCGGAATTCGTGGAGATCAGTTATGGCTTTTTTGACGGTCTCTGGCAGGGCGCTGTAAAAACCTGGCAGGTCTCGGTGCTCACGCTCAAGATGATGGGAAAAATGGTGATCGGTGAGGCGTCGCTGAAGAATCTCAGCGGACCGCTGACGATTGCTGATTACGCGGGCAAGTCCGCAACCATCGGCTGGACGGCTTATCTGGTGTTTTTGGCTCTGGTGAGCGTGAGTCTGGGCGTGCTCAATTTACTGCCGTTACCGGTTCTGGACGGTGGGCACCTGATGTATTATCTTTGGGAGTTCGTCACCGGGCGCGGGGTCTCTGACGCCTGGATGGACAGATTGCAGCGCGGTGGCGTTGCGATTTTGCTGGGCATGATGTGCGTTGCCCTTTTCAATGATGTTTCCCGGTATTTGGGCTAACGCTTACATTTCATGCAAAAACAATTCAATCGCTTCAAGGTCAGGGCCGTTTGCGCCATCGCCGCGAGTCTTTTCGCAGCCAGCTCGGCATGGGCCGTAGACCCCTTCACGGTGCGCGACATCCGTGTGGAAGGCCTTCAGCGGGTCGAGCCCGGAACCATCTTTGCCTCCCTTCCGTTCCGGGTCGGTGAAACCTACAACGACGAGAAAGGCTCCACCGCCATTCGCGCGCTGTTCGGTCTTGGTCTTTTCAAGGATGTGCGTCTTGAAGTCAGTGGCGACGTGCTGGTGGTGATCGTTGAAGAGCGTCCCACGGTGGCCGATGTCGACTTCGTTGGAACTAAGGAGTTCGACAAGGAAGTGCTGAAAAAGGCACTTCGCGAAGCAGGCATCGCCGATGGCCAGCCGTTCGACAAGGCGCTCGCCGACAAGGCGGAGCAGGAGCTCAAACGCCAGTACATCAACAAGAGCCTCTACGGCGTCGAGATTGTGACCACGGTGACGCCCATCGAGCGCAACCGGGTCAACCTGACCTTCAGTGTCACCGAAGGCGACGTTGCCAAGATCAAGGAAATCCGCATCACTGGCAACAAGGCGTTCAGCCAGTCGACACTGCTGAATCTTTTTGATCTGGACACCGGTGGCTGGTTGAGCTGGTACACCAAGTCTGACCGTTACTCACGGGCCAAGCTGAACGCCGACATCGAGACGCTGCGCGCCTACTATCTGCAGCGCGGCTATCTGGAGTTCCGCGTGGATTCCACGCAGGTCGCTATTTCACCAGACAAGCAGAGCATTGCCGTGACGGTCAACATCACCGAGGGCGAGCGTTTTGTGGTGTCTGGCGTGAAACTGGACGGTAACTACCTCGGTAAGGAAGAAGAGTTCAAGACCTTGGTCAAGATTGCACCGGGGGAGCCCTACAACGCAGACACGGTGGCCGAAACCACCAAGGCCTTCACGGATTATTTCGGCACCTTTGGATTTGCTTTTGCACGGGTGGATGCAGTCCCTGAAATTGACCGCACCAACAACCGCGTGGCCCTTGTCATCCAGGCAGAACCCTCGCGTCGAGCCTATGTGCGGCGCATCAATATTGCCGGCAACAATCGGACCCGTGACGAGGTGATTCGCCGCGAGTTCCGGCAGTTCGAGTCGTCCTGGTACGACAGCGACAAGATACGGCTGTCGCGAGACCGCGTGGACCGCCTCGGTTTTTTCAACGAGGTGAACCTGGAGTCGCAGGAGGCTCCCGGCACTCCCGATCAGGTCGACCTGACCATGACCGTGGTGGAGAAGCCGACTGGTAACCTCCAGCTTGGTGCGGGTTACTCCAGCGCTGACAGTCTTTCGCTGATTTTCGGTATCAAACAGGAGAACGTCTTCGGAAGCGGCAACTACCTGGGCCTCGAAGTCAACACCAGCAAGACCAACAGGCAGTTGGTCGTGAGTACCATCGACCCTTATTTCACGGCCGATGGCATTTCGCGGAACATCGAGGTGTATGAACGCACCTCCAAGCCCCAGAACGGCCAGGAGGGCGACTACAGCCTGAAGACGCGGGGTGCCAGCCTTCGATTTGGTGTTCCCTTCACCGAGGAAGACACGGTTTACTTCGGTACCGCGTATGAAGGCCTGAAAATCGTACCCGGTAACAACCTGCCGAGCAGTTACCAGACATACATCAACCAATTTGGCTTGAGCAGCAACTCCATCCCGTTGACTGTTGGCTGGTCGCGTGATAACCGCGACAGCGCGCTGGTTCCAACCTCCGGGCGGTTTCAGCGGCTCTATGGCGACTGGGGTCTCGCCGGAAAGTTGCGCTTCGTCCGCGTGAACTACCAGGTCCAGCAGTACATTCCCCTGAACAAGCAGTTCACGATTGCGCTGAATGGAGAGTTCGGATGGGGCAAAGGCCTCAACGGACTGGCTTTCCCGCTATTCAAGAACTATTACTCCGGCGGATTGGGATCTGTCAGGGGCTATCAGCAGGGCTCACTGGGCCCACGCGACGGCACCCTTGCTGTCGGTGGCCCAAAGAAACTGACGCTCAATGCCGAGTTGATCGCACCATTCCCCGGCGCCGGCAATGACCGTACCTTGCGCCTTTACAGCTTCTTCGACGTTGGTAACGTTTTTGGCGAGCGGGAGCAGTACCGGTTGAACGACTTGCGGGCCTCAGTGGGTATCGGTATCAGCTGGATTTCCCCTGTCGGACCACTGCGTCTGGCGATCGCGGCACCATTGCGCAAGCAGCCAGGCGATAGAATAGAGCGGTTTCAATTCCAGATCGGTACATCTTTCTAATGAAGCATTTCTCAAGCAAAGTTTTCCTTGGTCTTGTGGTGGCACTGGCCGGATTTTCTGCGAGTGCCCAGGAGTTCAAGGTCGGGGTTGTGAATCTTGACCGCATCTTCCGCGAAGCGAACTCTGCCAAGGCTGCACAGACCAAGCTGGAGCAGGAGTTCAGCAAGCGCGAGAAAGAGCTCAACGACCTGGCGACGCAACTCAAGACCAACTCTGACAAATTCGAACGCGAAGCGCCCACCCTGTCGGAGAGCCAGCGCACCATGCGCCAGCGCCAGCTGGTGGAGCAGGACCGCACCTTCCAGACCAAGCGCCGCGAATTTCAGGAAGACCTGAGCGCCCGCAAGAACGAAGAGCTCCAGCTCGTGATCGAACGTGCCAACAAAGTGGTCAAGACACTGGCAGAAACAGAAAAATACGATCTGATTCTTCAGGAGTCGGTTTACGTCAGTCCCAAGCACGACATCACCGACAAGGTGATCAAGGCGCTCAACGCGTCTCGCTGAGCTTGTGGGACGCACGTCCGACGCGAGCGTGACCACCAGAGGCGCAGTGTGACGCTACGCCTTGCCGAGATAACCAGCTTTCTGTCGGCCCGCATGGCCGTCGAACTGGTGGGAAATCCAGATCATCTGATCCACGGGCTTTCCACGCTGGAGGCCGCCACATCAGCTCAGCTGAGCTTTCTCAGTCACCCCAAATATGCCGCCAAACTGGCGGATTCCCGTGCCGCGTGCGTGCTGGTGGCCAGCTCTGCGCGTGATGCCGCCGTTGCGCGGGGCAGTTGCCTTGTTGTCGACGATCCTTATTACGCGTTTGCGCTGGTCACACAGCTGTGGAAGCGGAGTCACCAGTCTGCGGCAGCACCGTATATCCATCCCAGTGCCGTGATTGATCCGTCAGCCCGGATTGGTGACGGCGTGTCGATTGGTGCTTTCACTTGCGTCGGTCCGGAGGCGGTCATCGGGGACGGCGCACGGATTGGCGCGCACTGCGTGATCGGGCATCAAGCGGTGATTGGCGACCTGACCTGTCTGCACCCACGCGTGACCGTGGCCGACGGTTGCAGGGTAGGGCAGCGCTGCATTGTTCACTCTGGTGCCGTGATTGGGGCCGACGGTTTTGGGTTTGCGCCGCATGAGGGGCGCTGGATCAAGATCGAGCAGTTGGGTGCAGTGGTGGTGGGTGACGACGTTGAGATCGGCGCCAACACCTGCATTGACCGGGGCGCGCTGCAAGATACGGTACTGGAAGATGGCGTCAAGCTCGACAACCTGGTGCAAATCGGTCACAACGTCCGCATTGGCAAACACAGTGCGCTGGCCGGTTGTGCCGGCGTGGCCGGCAGTGCGACGATTGGCGCGCACTGCACCGTGGGTGGCGGTGCCGTCGTGCTCGGTCATCTCGTACTGGCCGACCATGTGCACATTTCTGCCGCGTCGGTGGTGACCCGTTCAATTCTCAAGCCAGGACAGTACACCGGGCTCTTTCCCATCGACGACAATGTGTCGTGGGAAAAAAATGCGGCGTCCCTCAAGCAGCTTCATGTGCTGCGGGAACGCCTCAAAACCGCTGAAAAATCACTCTCGCGCCTTCAGAACAACCCAGAAAAATCATGATGGACATTCACCAGATCCTCAAGTCCCTGCCGCACCGTTACCCCATCCTGTTGGTGGATCGTGTGCTCGAGATTGAAAAGGGCAAACGCATCAAGGCGCTCAAGAACGTCACCATCAACGAACCGTTTTTCATGGGCCACTTTCCGCACCACCCCGTGATGCCGGGTGTGCTGATGCTCGAAGCGATGGCGCAGGCGGCGGCCTTGCTGGCGTTTGACACCCTGGGTGTCACCCCCGACGACAAGACGGTGTACTACTTCGCAGGCATTGACGGTGCCCGCTTCAAGCGGCCTGTGGAGCCAGGCGACCAGCTGATCATGGACGTGTCTCTGGACCGCATGAAGGCAGGCATCTTTAAGTTCAAAGGAGTCACGCGCGTGGGTGAGGTGGTCGCCTGCGAAGCGGAGCTCATGTGCACCATGCGCACCATCGCCTGAGATGAGCGTGGAAGTTGTCACGCCCGGAATCCACGCGACCGCGCTGGTAGACCCGAAGGCCGAACTGGACACCTCGGTCAGCGTCGGGCCCTACACCGTCATTGGGCCGCACGTGCGGATCGGTGCGGGCACCCGCGTCGGTGCGCACTGCGTGATCGAAGGTCACACCACGATTGGCCAGAACAACCGCATCTTCCAGTTCAATTCTCTCGGCGCCATTCCGCAGGACAAAAAGTATGCGGGTGAGCCGTGTGAGCTGGTCATCGGGGACGGCAACACCGTCCGCGAGTTCTGCACATTCAACATCGGATCGCCTGGCGATGCCGGTGTGACCCGCGTTGGAAATGACAACTGGATCATGGCTTATGTGCATCTGGCCCATGACTGCCAGGTCGGCAACCACACCATCTTTGCCAACAATGCCCAGCTAGCCGGCCATGTGCAGGTAGGGGACTGGGTGATCCTGGGTGGTTTCACGGTGGTACACCAGTTTGTGCGGCTCGGTGCGCACAGCATGACGGCCATGTGCTCCCTGTTGTTCGCTGACCTGCCGCCGTTTGTCATGTGCCAGGGGCAACCGGCCGAAGCCCGCTCGATGAACTTTGAGGGCCTGCGCCGTCGCGGTTTTTCGCCAGACCGTATCGCTGCAGTCAAGGCGATGCACAAGGCCCTGTATCGTGAAGACCTGACACTGGAGCAGGCTCGTACGCAGATTGCTGCGCTGGTCGAAAAGCACCCGGAAGCCCAGCCAGACGTCGACATGATGAGCGCCTTTCTCGCGAAGACCTCACCGCAACGCGGGATCGTCCGGTAGGCGAGCAATGGATGCTGACGGGTCCCACACCCCAGCAGGCACAGGCGCCGGTACTTCTGAACAAGGGGTGACCTCCGGGCGGCGTGCCCTGCAGGTTGCCATGGTGGCAGGCGAGGCCTCGGGGGATTTGCTGGCCGGGCTGCTGCTCGATGGATTGCGTACCCGTTGGCCTGGCCTGGTGGCCACAGGGATTGGCGGCCCCCAGATGGCTGCGCGCGGATTCCAGCCGGCTTGGCCCAGCGACAAGCTGGCGGTACGCGGGTATGTGGAGGTACTGCGCCATTACCGCGAGATTGTCGGCATCCGCGACGCCCTGAAGGCCCGTTTGCTGGCCAAGCCGCCCGACCTCTTCATCGGCGTCGATGCACCCGACTTCAATCTTGATCTGGAAGCCTCGCTGAAGGCGGCAGGCATTCCTACGGTGCACTTCGTCAGCCCGTCCATCTGGGCATGGCGTGCCGACCGGGTTGAGAAGATACGCCGCAGTGTGGACCACGTGCTGTGCATCTTCCCCTTTGAGCCCGCCTTGCTGGCCCGGCACGGCATTGCAGCGACGTATGTCGGGCACCCACTGGCCAATGCGATTCCGATGCAGGTGGACCGTGCCGCGGCCCGTCGCCAACTGGGACTGGCGGTGGATGATTCGGTGGTCGCCGTGTTGCCCGGTAGCCGCGCCTCTGAAATTCAGTACCTGGCCGACCGGTTTTTCCGCGCGGTGGCACTCATCCGGAGAGAGCGGCCTGCCACAAAATTCATTGTACCAGCCGTGCCTTTGCTGAAAGAGCGCATTGAATCAATGGCCCGCGCCGCTGGTGTTCATTCTGATGTGCTGATTCTTCAGGGCCAGTCGCACACGGCACTTGCTGCGTGTGATGTCACCCTGATCGCAAGCGGCACCGCTACGCTGGAAGCGGCGCTGTTCAAACGGCCCATGGTGATTGCCTACAACATGAACTGGCTCTCGTGGCAGATCATGCGGCGCAAGAAACTGCAACCGTGGGTCGGGCTCCCCAACATCCTGTGTCAGGACTTCGTGGTGCCTGAACTGCTGCAGGACGCTGCCACACCTGAAGCGCTGGCGACAGCGGTGATGCAGTGGCTGGATGCCCGGGTGTCTGCACCTGAGAAAATAGCGGCTGTCGAAAAACGCTTTTCAGCGCTGCATGCTGAACTGCAGCGCGACACCTCCCAATTGGCCACCGATGCGATCCAGAAAATTCTTGAAGGCTGAGCAAACCGCCTTGTCATGGGACGTGCCCGGCCTGATGGCGGGTGTGGACGAGGCAGGCCGGGGGCCGTTGGCCGGGCCGGTGGTGGCGGCTGCGGTGATTCTGGACGACCTCCACCCCATCAAGGGGCTGGCGGACTCCAAGAAGCTCACGCCCTTGCGGCGCGAGAAGCTCTATGACGAAATCCGCGCCAAGGCGCTGTGCTGTTCCATCGCATTGGCCACCGTCGAAGAGATTGACTCGCTCAATATCCTGCAGGCCACGATGCTGGCCATGAAACGCGCGGTGGAGGGCTTGCGCCTCAAGCCTCACAAGGTGATGGTGGACGGCAACCGGTTGCCGGTGCTCGACATCCTCGCCGAGGCCATCGTCAAGGGCGACGCCCTCGTGCCTGCGATTTCGGCGGCGTCGATTTTGGCCAAGGTCTACCGCGACCGCTGGTGTGATGAATTTCACCTGGAGTACCCGCAATACGGTTTTGCCGGGCACAAGGGCTATGGCACTGCCGCTCATCTGGCGGCCCTGCGCGAGCACGGCGCCTGCCCGCAGCACCGCAAGTCTTTCGCGCCGGTGGCCGAGGTGCTGCGGTGACCACTTCATCCCGCGATGCCATCTACGTCACGTCGCGGGATAACCCCATCGTCAAGGACCTGCGCAAGCTGTCGCAGGACAGCACGGCCTACCGCAAGCAGGGGCGTGTGTGGCTGGAGGGGGATCACCTTTGCCGGGCTGCACTGGCCCGCGGCGTCCAACCCGCCATCGCGGTATACGCCGAGTCGGGGTGGCGGGATGCCCAGCCGGATTGGGTGCAGGCCGCAGGCAGGAACATGGTGCTGGCCGACGCGCTGATGGCCGAAATCAGCAGCCTGGAATCACCGGGGCGCATGGGCTTTGTGCTTGATTTGCCCGCTGCACCAGTCCTGCAGCCCTTGGTTGCATCGGTGATTCTGGATCGTGTGCAGGATGCCGGTAATGTCGGCTCCATTTTGCGAAGCGCGGCGGCATTCGGTTTTGGGCAAGTGATTGCGCTCAAGGGCTCGGCGGCGCTCTGGTCTCCCAAGGTGCTGCGCGCTGGCATGGGAGCACATTTCGCACTTCGGTTGGTGGAAGGGGTGGACCTGGACGCCTTGTCGGTGTTGGGCATTCCGCTGGTGGTGACCAGCTCCCATGACGGCCAGTTGTTGAACCGCCTGCTCCGCGACAAGGCCCTTCCGATGCCGTGCGCGTGGGCCATGGGGCATGAGGGGCAGGGCGTTCATGCGTCCCTGATGGCGCAGGCGGCGCTGAAGGTGCGAATTGACCAGCCCGGCGGCGAGGAGTCGCTCAACGTGGCTGCGGCGGCCGCGATTTGCCTGCATGCGAGCGCATTGGCGGCCAGCCAAGCTTGATCGCCGACGATAAGGCGGTATGGGGGAAAGCGGCGTACCCGGCGCGTCGCTCATGCACGAAAGGCATCAAGCCCTGATGCGCCTCGGGCTATAATCAAGGGCTTTTCAAAACACAGCCTCGCCCGAGCGCACACAAAGCAAACACCCTCATAAAGCAGCCTGCAGGAGTCTCGATCGAGATGATCTCTGTGCACGCTTGGGCGAACCGTAACCAACCCGGAGAACCCAGTGCTTTTGTCTCTCAAGGGAAACACCCCTCCCGCCATCTTGGCGCTCGCAGACGGCACGGTCTTTATCGGCAATTCCATTGGGGCTCCCGGCTCCACCGTCGGTGAGGTGGTGTTCAACACCGCCATGACCGGCTACCAGGAGATCCTCACGGATCCCAGTTACTGCCAGCAGATCGTCACGCTCACTTACCCGCACATCGGCAACTACGGCGTCAATGCCGAGGACGTGGAGGCAGACAAGGTTCACGCCGCCGGCCTGATCATCAAGGACCTGCCGCTTCTGGCCTCCAACTTCCGCCAGTCCATGGGGTTGTCGGACTACCTGATCCGCGAAAAGACATTCGCCATTGCCGGCATCGACACCCGCCAACTCACCCGCCACCTTCGTACCAAGGGCGCCCAGAATGGCTGCATCCTCGCGCTGGCCTCTGGCGAAGCGGTGAGCCCCTCAACTATCGACAAGGCAGTGCAAGCTGCAAAGGGTGCGCCCAGCATGGCCGGGCTGGATCTGGCCAAGGTGGTGTCAGTCGAGCAGACGTATGAATGGACGCAGACCGAGTGGAAGCTGGGCTCGGGCTATGGCGTGCAGATCACGCCGAAGTTCCATGTGGTGGCCTTCGACTTCGGTGTGAAGAAAAACATCCTGCGCATGCTGGCCGAGCGCGGTGCGCGCATCACCGTCGTGCCCGCGCAAACCCCGGCGGCAGACGTACTCAAGCTCAAGCCCGACGGTGTATTTCTATCGAACGGCCCTGGTGACCCGGAGCCTTGCGACTACGCGATTGCCTCGGTGCGCGAGCTGATCGAGACTGGCATTCCAACCTTCGGCATTTGTCTGGGCCACCAGATCATGGCACTGGCCAGCGGCGCGAAGACCTTCAAGATGAAGTTTGGCCACCACGGTGCCAACCACCCGGTGAAAGACCTCGACAGTGGCCGTGTCAGCATCACCAGCCAGAACCATGGTTTTGCGGTGGACGAGAAAACGCTGCCAGCCAACCTGCGCGCCACGCACATCAGTCTGTTTGATGGCACCTTGCAGGGCCTGGCCCGCACCGACAAACCGGCGTTCTGCTTTCAGGGCCACCCCGAAGCGTCCCCCGGCCCGCACGACATTTCGTATTTGTTTGACCGGTTCACTGCCCTCATGGATCAGCATGGAGGGAAAAAATAATGCCCAAACGCACAGACATCAAAAGCGTCCTCATCATCGGTGCCGGCCCCATCATCATCGGCCAGGCCTGTGAGTTCGACTACTCCGGCGTGCAGGCTTGCAAAGCCCTGCGAGAGGAAGGCTACAAGGTCATCCTGATCAACAGCAACCCGGCCACGATCATGACGGACCCGGCCACGGCCGACGTCACCTACATCGAGCCCATCACCTGGCAGACGGTCGAGAAGATCATCGCCAAGGAGAAGCCCGATGCCATCTTGCCGACCATGGGCGGGCAGACGGCGCTCAACTGCGCACTGGACCTCTGGCGCAACGGCGTGCTCGACAAGTACAAGGTCGAGCTGATCGGCGCCAAGCCCGAAGCCATCGACAAGGCCGAAGACCGTCTGAAGTTCAAGGACGCGATGACCAAGATCGGACTGGGCTCTGCCCGCTCCGGCATCGCGCACAGCATGGAAGAAGCCTGGGCGGTGCAGAAGACGGTGGGTTTCCCGACCGTCATTCGCCCCAGCTTCACCTTGGGTGGCACCGGCGGAGGCATAGCCTACAACTCCGAAGAGTTCGAGGTCATCTGCAAGCGAGGACTCGAAGCCTCGCCCACCAACGAATTGCTGATTGAAGAATCGCTGCTCGGCTGGAAAGAGTACGAGATGGAGGTGGTGCGCGACACCGCCGACAACTGCATCATCGTCTGCTCGATTGAAAACCTCGACCCGATGGGCGTGCACACCGGTGACTCCATCACTGTGGCACCTGCGCAGACGCTGACCGACAAGGAATACCAGATCCTGCGTAATGCCTCGCTGGCAGTGCTGCGCGAGATCGGTGTGGACACCGGTGGCTCCAACGTGCAGTTCTCCATCAACCCGGTCGATGGCCGCATGGTGGTGATTGAGATGAACCCGCGCGTGTCGCGCTCATCCGCACTGGCGTCGAAAGCAACAGGCTTCCCGATTGCCAAAGTGGCGGCCAAGCTGGCCGTGGGCTATACGCTCGACGAGCTGCGCAACGAAATCACGGGCGGCGCCACGCCTGCCAGCTTCGAGCCGAGCATCGATTATGTGGTCACCAAGATTCCGCGTTTTGCCTTCGAGAAGTTCCCGACCGCTGATTCCCGTCTGACCACGCAGATGAAGTCTGTGGGTGAAGTGATGGCCATGGGCCGCACCTTCCAGGAGTCCTTCCAGAAAGCCCTGCGCGGCCTGGAGGTCGGCGTAGACGGCATGAACGAGAAAACGCAGGACCGCGAGGTGCTGGAGAAGGAGCTCGGCGCCCCTGGCCCTGACCGCATCTGGTACGTGGGCGATGCCTTCGCCCAGGGCATGAGCGTGGACGAGGTGTTTGCGCTGACGAAAATCGACCCCTGGTTCCTGGTGCAGATCGAGCAGATCGTGAAGATCGAGCTGGAACTGGAAACCACTTCGCTGGACCAGATCGACGCCGCCACGCTGCGTGCGCTGAAGCAAAAGGGTTTTTCTGACCGGCGCCTCGCCAAGCAGCTCAAGACCACCGACACTGCCATCCGCGACAAACGCAAGGCGCTTGGTGTGCGGCCGGTGTACAAGCGGGTGGACACCTGCGCCGCCGAGTTCGCCACCAACACGGCGTACATGTACTCGACCTATGAGGCGGAGGGGAGCGAGTGCGAGGCTGCCCCCACCGACAAGAAAAAGATCATGGTGCTAGGCGGTGGCCCGAACCGGATAGGTCAGGGCATCGAGTTTGACTACTGCTGCGTGCATGCCGCGCTGGCGATGCGCGAAGACGGCTACGAGACCATCATGGTCAACTGCAACCCCGAAACAGTATCGACCGACTACGACACCAGCGACCGCCTTTACTTCGAGCCGCTCACGCTGGAAGACGTGCTCGAAATCGTCGACAAGGAGAAGCCGCTCGGCGTGATCGTGCAGTACGGCGGGCAGACCCCGCTGAAGCTGGCGCTGGGTCTGGAAGCCAATGGCGTGCCCATCATTGGCACCTCGCCCGACATGATTGACGCGGCGGAAGACCGCGAGCGCTTCCAGAAACTGCTGCATGCGCTGGAACTGCGCCAGCCGCCCAACGCCACGGCCCGTACCGAGCCCGAGGCGCTGGAGAAAGCCGCTGCGCTGGGTTACCCACTGGTGGTGCGCCCCAGCTATGTGCTGGGCGGCCGCGCGATGGAAATCGTGCACGAGCAGCGTGATCTGGAGCGCTACATGCGCGAAGCGGTCAAGGTCAGCCATGATTCGCCGGTGCTGCTGGACCGCTTCCTGAACGACGCCATCGAGTGTGATGTGGACTGCATCCGCGATGCCGCTGGCCAGACTTTTATTGGCGGTGTGATGGAACACATCGAACAGGCTGGTGTGCACAGCGGCGACTCGGCGTGTTCGCTGCCACCCTATTCGCTCAGCACCGCGACGGTGAATGAAATCAAGCGCCAGACCGCTGCCATGGCCGAGGCCCTGAATGTGGTGGGCCTGATGAACGTGCAGTTCGCCATCCAGAACATTGATGGCAAAGACGTCATCTACGTTCTGGAAGTCAACCCGCGTGCCTCGCGTACCGTGCCCTTTGTCAGCAAAGCGACCGGCATCCAGCTGGCCAAAGTGGCGGCGCGCTGCATGGTGGGCCAGACACTGGCGTCCCAAGGCATAGGCGCAGAAGTTACACCACCGTACTTCAGCGTCAAGGAGGCCGTATTCCCCTTCGTGAAGTTCCCGGGTGTGGACACGATTCTCGGCCCCGAGATGAAGTCCACCGGCGAGGTCATGGGCGTCGGCAAGACCTTTGGCGAGGCGTTTGTGAAGTCGCAACTCGGTGCTGGTACCAAGCTGCCGACCTCGGGCAAGGTCTTTCTCACGGTGAAGAACAATGACAAACCGCGTGCTGTAGAAGTGGCGCGCAAGCTGGTTGCCATGAAGTTTGATCTGGTGGCGACCAAGGGCACGGCAGCGGCCATTCAGGCTGCTGGTGTGCCTTGTGCCGTGGTCAACAAGGTCACCGAAGGCCGGCCGCACGTGGTGGACATGATCAAGAACGAGGAAATCGCGCTGGTCATCAATACCGTGGAAGAGCGTCGCAATGCGATTGCCGACTCCCGTCAGATTCGCACCTCGGCCTTGCTGGCCCGCGTGACCACCTACACGACCATCGCCGGTGCCGAAGCGGCTGTCGAGGGCATGAAGCACCTCGACAACCTGCCGGTGTATTCCGTGCAGGAGCTTCACGCCCAGCTGGCCTGATTGGGCTGATCGGGCGATCACACTGACCATCGGCCCCACCGAATGCCCCGGGCAATCGGTGGAACTGCCGGGGTCTGCGGGTCGGATTTGCATTAAACTCCACACCGATTAAATACTGCGCTGCCGGGTGACTGGTGGCGGTTTCGCACTCCGCCGCCAGGTGACTGGTGGCGGTTTCGCTTTTTGCAGGAGCAAAAACCAGATGGCAACCCTTCCGATCACCAAACGCGGCGCTGAAAAGCTCAAGGCCGAGCTGCATCAGCTCAAGACCGTGGACCGCCCCTGGGTCATCAATTCCATTTCCGAGGCACGTGCCCAGGGCGATCTGAGCGAGAACGCCGAATACGACGCTGCCAAGGACCGCCAGGGCTTTATCGAGGGGCGCATCCAGGAAATCGAGGGCAAGCTGTCGGCGGCCCAGATCATTGATCCGGCCAGTCTGGATGCCGGCGGCAAGGTTGTTTTTGGCTCCACCATCGAGCTGCAGGACGAAGACTCCGGTGATGTGGTGACTTACCAGATCGTCGGTGAGGACGAAGCTGACATCAAGCAGGGGCGGGTGAATATCAGCTCGCCGATTGCCCGCGCGCTGATTGGCAAGGATGAGGGCGACACGGTGTCCGTGCAGACACCCGGTGGCGTGAAGCGCTACGAGATCGTCAAGGTCTCCTACATCTGATCCATTGAGCTGACCAGTTCATCCCGGCGTTCTCCTGCAAACCACGGCTTGATGACTTCCACCCGTCAGCGCATGTGCGTGGTCATCGCAGCCCTGTGGTGGGGCAGCCTCACCATGCTCGGGTTTCTGGTCGTGCCCCTTCTGTTCATGCACTTGGGCAGCCCGGCTGCCGCTGGCGCGATGGCTGCCAAGCTTTTCACCGCACAAACCTGGCTCAGCGTGGCCTGCACCATGCTGCTGCTGACCGCTTTCAATCGCAAGGATGGGCCCTCGCACTCAGCCTGGGCCTCAGCAGCCATGAAGCTGGTGGTGACCGGTTTGCTGCTGGCCTTGTTGGTGGAGTTTGGCGTGTCGCCGCGCATCGCGAGCGCGCGTGCGGAAGGGGGCAATCTCAAACTGTGGCACGGCCTCGGCAGTGCGATGTATCTGGCGCAGTGGTTATGCGCCAGTGCCGCCTTGTGGCGCCTGACGCGTGCCGACCCGCCTGCGGAGCCGGTTGAGGAACAGCCCTAGACGCGCTCAGCCGCTTCGAGGGTGTTGACCAGCAGCATGGTGATGGTCATCGGGCCGACGCCGCCTGGCACCGGTGTGATGTAGCCCGCCACCTCACTCACACCTGCAAAGTCCACGTCACCGCAAAGCTTGCCTTCTTCGTTGCGGTTCATGCCGACGTCAATCACCACCGCGCCGGGCTTGACCATGTCGGCCGTCAGCACATTGCGCTTGCCCACCGCCGCCACCACCACATCGGCCTGCAGCGTCATGGCCTTGAGGTCGGCGGTTCCGCTGTGGCAAATGGTCACTGTCGCGTTCTGCTGCAGCAGCATCAGCGCCATGGGTTTGCCTACGATGTTGCTGCGACCGATCACCACCGCGTGCTTGCCCTTGAGTTGGTAACCGATGCTCTCCAGCATCTTCATGCAGCCGTAAGGTGTGCAGGGCCAGAAGCCGGGCTGGCCGACCATCAGCGCGCCAGCGCTGGCGACATGAAAGCCGTCGACGTCCTTCGCGGGGGAAATCGCCTCGATGACCTTTTGGGCGTCGATGTGCGGCGGCAGCGGCAGCTGCACCAGGATGCCGTGGATCATCGGGTCATTGTTCAGCGCATCGACACGGGCCAGCAGATCGGCTTCGCTGAGCGTGGCCGGGTACTGCTCCAGCAGCGAGTGCAGGCCATTGTCCTGACAGGCCTTGACCTTGTTGCGCACATACACCTGACTGGCCGGGTTATCGCCCACCAGCACCACCGCCAGGCCCGGCGTGATGCCGCGGGCGCGCAGGGCGGCGGCGCGCGCGGCAACGTCGGCACGCAGTTGTTTGGAGAGGGCGTTGCCGTCGATCAGTTGAGCGGTCATGGGTGTGATTCTTGAAGTGAAAACGCCCGTCAATTCAACAGAAACGGGCGTGATGCGGGAGGGGCTGCCAAAACGGCAGCTGACGGAATTTCAGGTCTTGGGCGCGCTGGAGCCCAGGGCGATCTTCAGCAGATCGGCCACGGTGTTGGCGTTGAGCTTTTCCATGATGTTGGCGCGATGGGCTTCCACCGTCTTGATGCTGATGCCCAAGTCATCGGCGATTTGCTTGTTCAGGCGTCCGGCAACGATGCGCTCGAGCACCTGTGCCTCCCGCGAGGTGAGCTTGGCCAGCAGGGCGTCGCGGCTGGCGGACTGCTGGTGCCCAGCGAAGGCGTCCTTTGCCTGCTCCAGCATGCGCTCGACGAGGTTGACCAGTGCTTCTTCCTGGAAGGGCTTCTGAATGAAATCCATCGCGCCCTTTTTCATGGTGTTGACCGCCATGGGCACATCGCCATGGCCCGTGATGAACACGATGGGAAGAGGAGACTTGCGTTCGACCAGCCGGTCCTGCAGCTCAAGGCCGGTCATGCCACCCATGCGGATGTCGACGATCAGGCAGGCCACTTCACGCGGGTCGTAGCGGGAGAGGAAGGTCTCGGCCGAGTCGTAGCAGCGCACCCGGTAGTCCTTGCCTTCAAGCAGCCATTGCAGTGAGTCGCGCACACCTTCATCGTCGTCAACGACGTAGACCGTGCCTTTTTTCGGGATCAAACTCATGCCAAACCTTTTCAGTGAATTTCTTCGTCTTGACTCTTGTTGTCAGCAGTGTGGCCCTGCCATGTCTCTTTGATTTGTTACGTCAGTGAATGCGTGCGTCCCTGGTGGCTGTGCCATCGGTGGCAGGCGCGGATGACAGCAGGGGCGTCACCGGCAGCCAGAAGGTGAACCTGCACCCGACGACATCCTCGCCATTGTAGAGGTTCTCCGCATCCATCCGGCCCTGGTGAGACTCCACAATGCTGCGGCACAGCTTGAGCCCGATACCCATGCCTTCGGCCTTGGTCGAGTAGAAGGCTTCGTACAGCCGCCCCATCACTTCCGGCGAGAGTCCGCGGCCGGAATCCAGCACCGAGAACTCGACCACCGGCTGGTCGTCGATGGTCTTCGGCACCACACGCAGCTCGACGCTGCGGCGTGCGGCCGGCAGACGTGCCTGCTCGATGGACTCGGCCGCATTTTTCATCAGGTTGATCAGCACCTGCTCGATCAGGATCGGATCGACCAGAATCGGGGGCAGGCGTGCAGCAATGTAGTGCGACAGGCGCACGTGGTGGCGGCGCAGTTCGATGTCGGCCAGCTCCATCGCGTTGCTGACGATGGTGGGCACATCGGACCGGGTGCGGTTGGGTTCGCTGCGCTTCACGAAGGAGCGGATGCGCTGGATGATCTGGCCGGCACGGTGCGCCTGTTTGGCGGTTTTTTCCAGCGCCACCAGCAGGTCGTCATTGCTGATCTGCTGGGCCTTGATGCGCGACACCATCCCGTTGCAATAGTTGTTGATGGCGGTCAGTGGCTGGTTCAGTTCATGGGCGACGCTGGAGGCCATCTCGCCCATGGTGATCAGGCGGCTGGCGGTCTGAGCCCGCTCGGCCTGAAGGGCGGCCTGCTCCTCGGCCCGGCGACGCGGGGTGATGTCGGTGGCAATCACCATTTGGGCGAGGCGACCATCCACCCAGGTGAGGTAACGCGAACGGACCTCCAGCCATCTGGCGAGCTCGGGGACAAAGATCTCGGCGTTTTCCGCCAGGGCATCGGTCAGCGCATCAGTGGGCAGACCGGCGAGCCCGTCCACCGCATCCATCGCGTCCTCGCTGGGCGCAGCGGCAGGAACACCTGCCTGTGCAATCAGGTTCACATGGCCAGAGACTTCACCCCCAAACCATGAACGGTAAAGCTTGTTGGCAAACAGCAGCTCCTCGCTGCCAAGGGGAGCCACAGAGACGGCGGCATCCAGACCTTCCAGCACCGTCGTGAAGCGTTCATAGGATGCCGACAGCTCCTCACGGATGCGTTTGGGCTCGGTGATGTCTGTCATCGAAGTCATCCAGCCGGTCTGCTGGCCGCGTGGGTCGATCAGCGGCGAGACATACATGCGCGCATCAAAAATCTGGCCGTTCTTGCGCTTGACGCGCACCTCGAAGCCACCCGGTGGCGTGCGGCCGTGCAACTCGTCGTCCAGCCGCGCCATCAGGATGTCGATCTCGGACTCCGGCCAATGTGGGAAGGGCGGCGTCTGCCCGACCAGTTCGGCTTCGGTGAGGCCGGTCATCTGGCAGAAAGCTGGGTTCACATAGGTGATGCGGCCCTGCAGGTCCAGCGCCCGCATGCCGGTGAGCATGGAGTTCTCCATCGCGCGCCGGAAGTTGGTTTCTGAAATCAGGGCCTGCTGCGCTTGCACCCGGCGGCGCGTGTGGCGCCAGGTGCCCAGCAGCATCCACACGGTCAGCGCGCTCAATGCACTCACCAGCCAGAAGAAGCCACTGCCGACCACACCTAGCGAGGCGCGATAGCCCTCAGCGCGAATCAGCAAGCCATTGCCGACGGGGGACACAGGAATCTCGTACTCGGCGGCGGCATCCGCCCAGGGCAGCAGGCGTGCGGCGCGGTTGCGTGGCGGGGGCATGCTGCCAGCGAGTACTTCATTTTTGTCGGTGACCAGGGTCACGGCGTACTTGGCCGCCACTTCGGTGGGCACGCCAAAGCGCAGCAGTCCGTCCACCGAGTATTCACCCATGATCACGCCAGCAAACTTGCCCTGCTCGTCCAGCGGCACCTGCAGTTGCAGCGTCGGGGCTTTGTCTCCGGTGGCATCTTTCACCAGCAGCGGTCTGGAATAGACCGGCTGCCGCAGGTCTCGCGCCAGTTCATAAGTACCATCGGTTTCACCGGTGCGAAGCACATCACCCTGGCTGCGAATCTGTCCGGAATTGGCGCTGGGCGATGCATAGGTCACCACCACGCGGCGCCGACTGTCGACCCAGCTCACGGCCATCAGCTCTGGGTACTGGTTGACCAGCGACTCGGCCTGGGAAATGAACTCCTCTCGATCGATTTCCTTGTTGGAGACGTCGCGACCAATCCGCATCAACTGCTCCTGCCGCTCCAGCAGCCGCAGACGCAGGCGCTGCTGGGCGTATTCCACGTCGCGTTTGACGGCCTGCTGCTCCCGGTCGATCTCCTCGATGCGCAGATAGCCGAACGCGGCAATCACTGCAGCCAGAAAAAGAACCACTGCCGCCAGCGGTCCTAGCGTGATGAAGCGGTCCTGCCGTGATGGCGATTGCTTGCGCCACCACCGACGCCAAAGCGCCAGTGGAGCAGGGCTTGTACCGTTGGCGGCACTGGCAGCACTGGGGGAGGTTGGTGTGTCGGGGTTGGACATGGCTTTGCGGGAGGGAGATGCAGTTTAAGGTCATAACGAGCGCTTGCCTTGCCTGGGTGTCGCTGAGGTCATCAAGGGCGTGCATCGGATACCGCTGAAAAACGGGGATGTGTCGCGCAAAAAGTGCAATCAGGGTGGTCGCAGGTGCCTGCCCGGGTAGATCATCGGTCCTATGAGGCTAATTAATTTCTTAATATGAAATGAAAAAGCACTATTTGAAATTGCGGAAATATTATGAGAAACTAGACGCTGGAATCTAATTTGGGTTTACAACACGTGAACGCACCTTAGGCACTGACCCTGCACGCGGCCCGACAAGAGACCGCAGCGCAGGGTTCAAACGCTTCAACAGGCAACAAGCAGGAGACAACCATGGCTGCGAATCCCCATCAGGCTGGCACGGACAATTTGCGTGCAGCTGCGAACGACGCGATCGACAAAGACACCCAGGAAACCCGTGAATGGATTGATGCGCTGTCAGCCGTCATTGCCAGCAGCCCGACCAATGCCGAGGGTCGTGAGCGCGCTCATTTCCTGCTGGAACAGCTGCTTGAGCAGGCCCGCCAGGAAGGCATCGATATGCCGTTCTCGGCCACCACCGGCTACGTGAATACCATCGAGCCACAGGACGAAGTGCATTGCCCCGGCAACATTGAGATCGAAGAGCGCCTGCGCGCCTACATGCGCTGGAACGCCATGGCCATGGTGGTCAAGGCCAACCGCCACAACCCCGCCGATGGCGGTGACCTGGGTGGCCACATCGGCTCATTCGCATCACTGGCCAACCTCTTTGGCGCCGGCTTCAACCATTTCTGGCATGCCGAGAGCGAGAACCATGGTGGCGACTGCATCTACATCCAGGGCCATGTTTCGCCCGGTGTCTATGCCCGTGCCTATCTCGAAGGCCGTTTGACCGAGGAGCAACTGCTCAACTTCCGCCAGGAGGTGGATGGCAAGGGTCTTTCCAGCTACCCGCATCCCAAATTGATGCCTGAGTTCTGGCAGTTCCCCACGGTGTCCATGGGCCTCGGCCCCTTGATGGCCATCTATCAGGCACGCTTCCTCAAGTACCTGCATGCCCGCGGCATTGCCAACACCGAAAACCGCAAAGTCTGGGTGTTCTGCGGTGACGGCGAAATGGACGAAGTCGAGAGCCTGGGCGCCATCGGCCTTGCTGCGCGCGAGAACCTCGACAACCTGGTGTTCGTCATCAACTGCAATCTGCAGCGTCTGGACGGCCCGGTGCGCGGCAATGGCAAGATCATCCAGGAACTGGAAGGCGAATTCCGCGGTTCTGGCTGGAACGTCATCAAGCTGTTGTGGGGCGCCAGCTGGGATCCGCTGCTGGCGCGCGACAAGGAAGGCGCGCTGCGCAAGCTGATGATGGAGACCAACGACGGCGACTACCAGGCTTTCAAGGCCAACGATGGCGCCTACGTCCGCAAGCATTTCTTTGGCCGTGATCCCCGCACGCTGGAGATGGTCGCCCACATGAGCGACGACGAGATCTGGAACCTCAAGCGAGGCGGCCATGATGCGCAGAAGGTTTATGCCGCATTCGACAAGGCCGTCAAACACAAGGGCCAGCCCACCGTGCTGCTGATCAAGACCGTCAAGGGTTTTGGCATGGGCAAGATCGGCGAGGGCAAGAACACTGTTCACCAGACCAAGAAGCTCACCGACGAGGACATCAAGGCCTTCCGCGACCGCTTCAACATCCCCATCCCAGACAGCGAGCTGCCCAAGCTGCCGTTCTACAAGCCGGCCGACGACACGCCCGAGATGCAGTACCTGCACGAGCGCCGCAAGGCCCTGGGTGGTTATCTGCCGCATCGCCGCACAAAGGCCGACGAGAGCTTCACCGTGCCGTCCATCGAGACCTTCAAGGCGGTGCTGGAGCCCACCGCAGAAGGCCGCGAGATTTCCACCACCCAGGCCTACGTGCGTTTCCTCACGCAGCTGCTGCGTGATCAGGCCCTGGGCCCGCGGGTGGTGCCCATTCTGGTGGACGAAGCCCGCACCTTCGGCATGGAAGGCTTGTTCCGTCAGGTCGGCATCTACAACCCCGCAGGTCAGCAGTACACCCCGGTCGATAAAGACCAGGTCATGTACTACAAGGAAGACAAGGCCGGCCAGATCCTGCAGGAAGGCATCAACGAAGCCGGCGGCATGAGCAGCTGGATCGCCGCAGCCACCAGCTACAGCACCAGCAACCGCATCATGGTGCCGTTCTATGTGTACTACTCGATGTTCGGTTTCCAGCGCATTGGCGATCTGGCCTGGGCGGCGGGCGACATGCAGGCGCGTGGCTTCCTGCTGGGTGGCACGTCTGGCCGAACCACGCTGAACGGCGAAGGTTTGCAGCACGAAGACGGCCACAGCCACATCCTGGCGGGCACCATTCCGAACTGCATCAGCTACGACCCAACCTTCGCACACGAAGTGGGCGTGATCCTGCACCACGGCCTGAAGCGCATGGTCGAGAAGCAGGAAAACGTTTTCTACTACCTGACCTTGCTGAACGAAAACTACGCCATGCCCGGCCTCACGCCCGGCACCGAAGAGCAGATCATCAAGGGCATGTACCTGTGCAAGCCCGGCGCCAAAGCGACGCCGCGCGTGCAACTGCTGGGCAGCGGCACCATCTTGCGCGAAAGCCTGTTTGCGCAGGAGCTGCTAGAAAAAGAGTGGGGCGTCTCTGCCGACGTGTGGAGCTGCCCAAGCTTCAACGAGCTAGGCCGCGACGGCCAGGCGGCTGATCGCTACAACCTGCTGCACCCCACCGACAAGCCGCAGGTGCCGTTCGTGGCGCAGCAGCTTGAGAAGCACACCGGCCCGGTGATTGCGTCGACCGACTACATGAAGGCCTACGCCGAGCAGATTCGTCCCTTTATCCCCAAGGGCCGCACCTACAAGGTGCTCGGCACCGACGGTTTTGGCCGCAGTGATTTCCGCAGCAAGCTGCGCGAGCACTTCGAGATCAACCGCCACTACATCGTCGTGGCGGCGCTGAAGGCGCTGAGCGAAGAGGGCACGGTACCGGTCGCCAAGGTGGCGGAAGCCATCAAGAAGTACGGCATCAAGGCCGACAAAGTCAACCCCTTGTACGCCTGACATCGGCACGGAGACACAGAACATGGCAATTATGGAAATTCAGGTCCCCGACATCGGTGATTTCGATGAAGTGACGGTGATTGAGCTGCTGGTGAAGCCGGGCGACACGGTCAAGGCGGAGCAGTCCCTCATCACCGTGGAGTCCGACAAGGCCTCGATGGAAATTCCATCCAGCGCAGCGGGTGTGGTCAAAGAGCTCAGGATCAAGTTGGGCGACAAGGTCAAGCAGGGCTCCGTGGTGTTGACGCTGGAGGTGGCGGGAGCCGCTGCTGCACCTGTCGCAGCACCTGCAGCAGCGGTTCCAGCGCCAGCACCTGCACCGGCTGCTGCGGCCCCCGCGCCTGTGGCAGCACCTGCAGCAGCATCCGGCCCCGTAGAGGTGCGCGTGCCTGACATCGGCGACTTCAAGGATGTGGCTGTCATTGAAATCCTGGTCAAGCCGGGCGACACCATCAAGGCCGAGCAGAGCCTGATCACCGTCGAGAGCGACAAGGCGTCGATGGAGATTCCGTCGTCCGCGGCTGGCGTGCTGAAGGAACTGAAGGTCAAGATGGGCGACACCGTGAACATCGGAGATTTGCTGGCCATTCTCGAAGGCTCGGCCGCTGCTGCCCCCACAGCGCCAGCTGCAGCACCGGCGGCACCCGCTGCCGCACCCACTGCCGTAACTACGCCGGTTGCCGCTGCGTCGGCTCCCGCGCCCTCGGCGGCTGCTCCGGTGGCCGCACCTGTGCACAACCCGACTGTGGCACCGCAAGGCAATCTGCCGCATGCCTCGCCTTCCGTGCGCAAGTTCGCCCGCGAACTCGGCGTGCCGCTGGCTGAGCTCAAGGGCAGTGGCCCCAAAGGCCGAATCACCCAGGACGATGTGCAGGCCTTTACCAAGGCGGTGATGGCCGGCGACACACGCACCCAGGCACAGGTGGCCAAAGCGCCTGCGGCCTCGGGCGGCGGTGCCGGTCTGGATCTGCTGCCATGGCCCAAGGTGGACTTCAGCAAGTTCGGCCCCATCGAGCGCAAGGAGATGGGGCGCATCAAAAAGATCAGCGGCGCCAATCTGCTGCGCAACGCGATCATGATTCCGGCTGTCACCAACCATGACGACGCCGACATCACCGACCTCGAAGCCTTCCGCGTCTCGACCAACAAGGAGAACGAGAAGAGCGGTATCAAGGTCACGATGCTCGCCTTCCTGATCAAGGCCTGTGTGGCCGCGCTCAAGAAATTCCCCGAGTTCAACAGCTCCATCGACGGCGACGCACTGATTTACAAGCAGTACTGGCACATCGGCTTTGCGGCTGACACGCCCAACGGCCTGATGGTGCCGGTCATCAAGGACGCCGACAAAAAAGGCGTGCTGCAGATCAGCCAGGAAATGGGCGAACTCGCCAAGAAGGCGCGTGAGGGCAAACTGAGCCCCGCCGAAATGAGCGGAGCCACCTTCACCATCTCCAGCCTGGGCGGCATTGGCGGGCGTTACTTCACGCCCATCATCAATGCGCCTGAGGTGGCCATTCTGGGCGTGTGCAAGAGCCAGATGGAACCGGTGTGGGACGGCAAGGCCTTCCAGCCGCGCCTGATGCTACCGCTGTCGCTCACCTGGGATCACCGTGTGATTGATGGCGCCGCAGCAGCCCGCTTCAACGCCTATCTGGGCCAGATCCTGGCGGACTTCCGCCGTGTTCTGCTTTGAGGCGTAAGGCCTGAGGCCAGCCAATGACAACGCTCGTCGTCGTCAAGAAAGCCGGGCAGGTCGCCATTGCGGCCGACACGCTGGTGACCTTCGGGGACACCAGCCTGTCGCACCGCTATGAAGCCAATGGCAAGATCTTCAAGGTCGACACGCCTGCCGGCATCAGCTATGTGGGCATGGCTGGCACGGTGGCGCACTTTCCAGTGCTGCGCCTGGCGATGGCTGCCCTGCCACGCGAGCAACTCAAGCTCGGTTCGCGCGATGAGGTGTTTGCCACCTTCATCAAGCTGCACCCGCTGCTCAAGGAGTCGTTCTTCCTGCAGACCAAGGAAGACGACAACGACCCCTACGAGTCGAGCCAGTTCACCGTGGTCATTGCGAACGCAAGCGGTATTTATGGGCTGTACAGCTACCGAGAAGTGTTCGAGTTCAAGGAGTTCTGGGGCATCGGTTCCGGGCGCAGTTTTGCGCTGGGGGCCATGCATGCCGTCTGGAACACGGCCAAGACCGCGCGCGAAGTCGCGATGGCCGGCATGAATGCCGGTTGCGAGTTCGACAAGAACACCGCGGGACCGGTCGAGATATTCACCCTCAAATTGAAAGCCTCCCAATGAGCGCAACTTCCCTCGTCGACATTCTGGTACCGGACATCGGTGACTTTGACGAAGTGACCGTCATCGAAGTGCTGGTCAAGCCCGGCGACACCATCAAGGCCGAGCAGAGCCTGATCACCGTCGAAAGCGACAAGGCGTCCATGGAAATTCCGGCCTCGCAGGCGGGCGTGGTCAAGGAGCTTCGCGTCAAGCTGGGCGACAAGGTCAAGCAAGGATCTCTTGTGCTGACCCTGGAGGCCAGCGGTGGTGCTGCCGCCGCGCCTGCACCGGCTGCTGCTCCGGCGCCCGCCGCTGCAGCACCCGCACCGGCGGCGGCGTCCCCCGCACCCACAGCAGCGGCTTTTGCCGGTACAGCCGATCTGGACTGCGACCTGCTGGTGCTGGGCGCCGGCCCTGGCGGCTATTCGGCCGCTTTCCGTGCCGCTGACCTCGGCCTCAAGGTGGTTCTGGTGGAGCGCTACGCCACCCTGGGTGGTGTTTGTCTGAACGTGGGTTGCATTCCCTCCAAGGCGCTGCTGCACGTGGCGGCAGTGATGGATGAAGTCAAGCATTTCGACAGCCTGGGCGTGAGCTTCGGCGAGCCGACGCTCGACATCAACAAGCTGCGCACCCACAAGGAAAAAGTCGTGGGCAAGCTGACCGGCGGCCTCACCGCCATGGCCAAGATGCGCAAGGTCACCGTGGTGCGGGGTCTGGGCCAGTTTGTGGGTGCTCATCACCTGCAGGTGGAAGAAACCACCGGCAGTGCCCAGGAAAAATCCGGCAAGAAGCAGACTATCGCGTTCAAGAGCTGCATCATTGCCGCCGGCTCGCAGGCGGTGCGCCTACCGTTCATGCCTGACGATCCGCGCGTGGTGGACTCCACCGGCGCGCTGGGCCTTAAGGAAGTGCCCAAGCGCATGCTGATTTTGGGCGGCGGCATCATCGGGCTGGAAATGGGCACGGTGTACTCCACGCTGGGCGCCCGACTCGATGTGGTCGAGATGATGGACGGCCTGATGCAGGGCGCTGACCGCGACCTCGTGAAGGTGTGGCAGAAGATGAATGCCCCGCGTTTCGACAACATCATGCTCAAGACCAAAACCGTCGGCGCCAAAGCGACCAAGGCCGGCATTGAGGTGACCTTTGAAGGCGAGGGCGCGCCGGCGCCGCAGACCTATGATCTGGTGCTACAGGCGGTGGGCCGCACACCCAACGGCAAGAAGATTGCGGCCGAAAAGGCCGGTGTCAGCGTCACCGACCGTGGCTTCATACCGGTCGATATCCAGATGCGCACCAATGTGCCGCACATTTTTGCCATCGGCGATATCGTCGGCCAGCCCATGCTGGCCCACAAGGCGGTGCATGAAGCCCATGTGGCCGCTGAAGTGATAGCCGGCGAGCTGCTGGGCAACAAGGAATTGGCCAGCGCCGCCTTCAATGCCCGGGTGATCCCGAGCGTGGCCTACACCGACCCCGAAATCGCCTGGGTGGGCCTCACCGAAGATCAGGCCAAGGCACAGGGCATCAAGGTCAAAAAAGGCCTGTTCCCCTGGAACGCTTCGGGCCGGGCGATTGCCAATGGTCGCGACGAAGGCTTCACCAAGCTGCTGTTCGACGACTCACCCGAGGCCCATGGCCACGGCAAGATTCTGGGCGGCGGCATCGTCGGCACGCATGCCGGCGACATGATTGGCGAAGTCGCACTGGCGATCGAGATGGGAGCCGACGCCGTCGACATCGGCAAGACCATCCACCCGCACCCCACGCTGGGCGAAAGCATTGGCATGGCCGCCGAGGTGGCACATGGCAGCTGCACCGACTTGCCACCGGCGCGCAAGTAACCGCGCAGTCGATTCAGACTGGTCTTCAGCTTGGTGTTTGTGCCGCTGGCGGCGCCGAAGGCCCCGACTGCTGTCGTCGCCAACTGGCTGGCGGCACACCGAACTCGCGCCGGAAGGCGCGGCTGAAGGCGGTGTCGGTGCTGTAGCCGACCTCGACCGCGATCTGGTCCATGCCCATTGCACTGTGGCGCAGCAGGTTGGCGGCCAGTGCCATGCGCCAGTGAGTCAGGTAAGTCATGGGGGCCTGCCCCACAAAGTGGCTGAAGCGTTCGGCGAGTACCGAACGCGATGTGCCCGCATCTCGCGCGAGGCTCTCCAGTGTCCAGGGCTCGGCAGGGCGCTCGTGCATCAGAGCCAGCGACTTGCCAACAATGCGGTCCCTGAGACCGGCCAGCCAGCCGGTCTGCTCGGCGGGTAACTGCGCGATGTGGCGGCGCAAGGTTTCCACAAACAGCACCTCCGAGAGTTTCGCCAGAACGCCTTCACCGCCGGGCCGCGGTGACGCGGCTTCCGTCACTGCGTAGTGGATGGATTGCTCCAACCAGTCCTTTTCGCCGTGGGAGCGCAGGCTGACGATCAGCATGGGCGGAAGCGCATTCAATATGGAGCGGCACAGCCGTGGATCGCAGACCAGATAGCCACACACAAAGCGCGTCGCTTCACCGCCGCCACCATATTTCAGCAGATGCGGGCGGCGCTTCAGAATGGCTTGCAGGTCCGTCGGCCCGGCAGGCGCTACACCCAGGGCTGAGGCCATCAGGTGGGCATCGCCGTGCGGAAAGATGATCACATCGCCGGCGTTAAGCACCTGCGGTGGGCTGCCCTCGATCTGCACATGGCATTGCCCTTCGGTCAGCAGATGAAAGACCACCAGCCGCTCGGCACCGGGGTGCAGGGTCTGCATCACGTCGGCTGCTGCCGGCGAGCTGAAGCACCAGGGGGCCGTGAAGCGAGCGTTGAAGAAAATCGCGCTGCTGAGGCGCACCACGCGCAGCACTTCAGACAATGCATCCATCGTCAGGCGGGCGTGATGGCGCCGTAGCGCACCTGAGATTGCACGTCGATGGCGCGGCGCAGTGCGTTGGTGACTGGCGAATGCGCGTCGGCCCACGCGACCAGCTCGGCGAGGGTCTCCGGAGTCTGTCCGTCAGCGTCGATGTCGATCTGCAGGTCGACGTTCAGTGGGCCTGCGGGGACCGTTGGGTCCATGCCCAGCAGGCCACGTGCATCAGAGCGGCTGCTGGCCGTGACGGCGAGCCGCGTCAGGTGGATGCCCAAACGCTCGGCACGCATGGCAATCACCGTGGCGGTGCACGATGCCAGCCCGGCACGCATCAACCATCCGGGGCCCGGGCAGGCACCGGCGCCCCCCAGCGTGACCGGCATGTCGGTGCCCACCGTGTGCCCCGCTGGCCCCGCCACCTGCGTTGCCAGACCACCGACAAAAACCGCTTTCGCCGGCGCATCGTTCTGCAGGGCCAGACCAGGCTTTTGCGCAAAGGCTTCTTCGGCGCGCTGCAGGGCGAGGGAAATGGGTGAGTCAGACATGTTCGGAACTCCATCGGGCAGTGATCCCCGATTGTGCTGTGGCACCCCGTGCAGTGGCAACTCGCTGCGTTGGTGTGGTGGCCTGCGGGACGTTTGGTCAGGCTTCCGGGACGCTCGGGCAACCCGGTTGACACCTCGCAACAACTGCCGGATGGATGGTCAGTTTTGCCGGTGACTGTGGCAGGAAGCGGCCAGCATTTCGAAACACACTGCCTGCACATCGCCAACCGGACGATGAACCCATCTCAAGGAGACTCGCATGTCCAGCATCATGAATGCCCCCGTGTCAAATTTCATCCCCCCGCACCGGCCGCTCCAGCGGCTGCTATCGACCTTGCCGCCGTGAAGCAAAAGCAGCAGGCCGCGTGGTCGTCTGGCGACTACGCGGTGGTGGGCACCACCCTGCAGATCGTCGGTGAAGCGCTGTGCGAGGCTTCAGACGTGCTGACTGGTGAATCGGTGCTTGACGTGGCCGCCGGTAATGGCAACGCCACCTTGGCCGCCGCCCGGCGCGGTGCACGGGTGGTGTCCACCGATTATGTGGGCGCGCTGCTGGAGCGGGGGCGCTCGCGCGCGGAGGCCGAAGGCCTGTCAGTGACCTTCGAGATCGCCGACGCGGAGGCGCTGCCGTATGCAGACGGACAGTTCGACCTCGTCATCTCGACCTTCGGCGTCATGTTCACACCCCATCAGGAGAAAGCTGCGGCCGAAATGCTGCGGGTGTGCCGCAGCGGTGGGCGCATTGCGATGGCCAACTGGACGCCTGAGGGCTTTATCGGCCAGGTCTTCAAGACCATCGGCAAGCACCTGCCGCCACCGGCGGGGGTGCAGTCTCCCGCCCTCTGGGGGACAGAGGCACGCCTGCAGGCACTGTTCGGTGGCGGTGCCAGCGACATCCGTTGCGAGAAGCGCCAGTTCAATTTCCGTTATCGCTCGGCCCAGCACTGGCTGGAGGTGTTCCGTACCTGGTATGGCCCGGTCCACAAGGCGTATCTGGCGCTGGGCGACAAAGGCCCGGCGCTCGAAGACGACTTGCTGGCGCTGCTGGCTCGGTTCAACACCCGTGGTGAAGCCAGTCTGGTGGTGCCCAGCGACTACCTGGAAATCGTTGTCACGCGTCGCTGAGCAGAGCGCCATGGACACCGTCACACAACTCCGCCAGCGCCAATCCGCGCTGCGTGAAAGCTATCGCCAGAATCCCGCGCTGGCTTGGGTCACCGACCATGCATCCACCGGCGGCACAAGGCTGCAGGACCCCTTCCACGGAGAGGTGCAGGTGGGTAGTAGCCCCTCGGTGCCGTTCGGATTTGCCGTGCACGATGCGCTCGGCGGTCCGCACGATGCCCCGTGCCCGGGTGATCTTCTGTGCGCGGCCATTGCCAGCTGTCAGGAGTCCAGCCTGCGCATGGTCGCCACCCTCCTGCAGGTGGAGATTACGGAACTGCAGGTGCAGGCGCGGGGCGAGGTCGATGTGCGCGGCACGCTGGGCATGGACCCGGCGGTGCCAGTGGGCTTCCAGTCGTTTGCAGTCGATGTGCGGCTGCGTGTCGCACCATCGACCGAACCGCAGCGCGTCGGGCAGCTCACGCGTGCCGCCGAGCGATCCTGTGTGGTGATCCAGACGCTGAAGCGGGGTACGCCGGTCACGGTGTCGTTCGACGTTGGTTGAACAACGATGGTTGAGCGACGTAGTCAGCGTCAGCGGTTTCAGGGCCTCACGGCGGGCGTTTCCAGTGGCATGCCTTTCGCACGGGCGGCGAGGTAGAGCTCCAGTTCAACCATTTCCTGCGCGTTGTAGGCAAAGGGCTCTGCGCGTACGCCGGTCATGCAGTTGCGCAGGCGGCGTTGCAGCGAGCCCATGCCTTGCCACTCGAGCCGGTAGATGGGGTAGCCGGTCGGGTGGGCCTGCGGAATGATGCTGCCGCCCAGGCGGCCGCCGGCGTTCTGGTCATGGCACTGGGCGCACGACAGGTTCAGTTGCCCCATGCGCTGCACAAAGAGCTGCTGCCCGCGTGCACGGGGCGCATTCAGTTGCGGGTCCTCAGCGGGCGCGATGGGTAAGCCGCGCGACTGGAGCGCGACATGGCTCTCAAGACCCAGCAGGTCTTCGCTTTCCGGTCGCAGGGCGCTGGCCTGCTGGTGGGTCTGCCGGCACTGGTTGATACGCTGACCGACGGTGATCGGTTTGTTCGTTCGCTTGTCAAACGCGGGGTAACGCGCCGCCACGCCGCGCATGCTTTGCGCCGCATCGCCGTGGCAGCTGGCGCAGGCCTTGCCGCTCTGGCCGGCGGCTTGGCTCCACAACGTCTTGCCGCCCTGCGCCCACAACATGCCGGGGTTGAGCGAGTCGTCCTTTTGCATCGCTTGGGTGCTGACACCCATGTCGGCAAAGCCGGAGCGGCGCGTGTCTGCTGCAGGGGGTGTGGGCGATGTCTGGGCCAGACTGACAGAGCAGGCGAATGCTGCCATCCACCCTGTCAGCAGGCGAAAACCCCTGCCGATGCAACCGTGCTGCCTCATGCGCCGAAGTTCACGCCGTCACCCGCAGCGCCACGGTTTCGGTGTGGGTGAAGCCCTTGTCGCCTTCCCAGGTCAACGTCAGCGTGCCAGTCTCGGTGGCGGTGATGAAGAACGAGAGGTACGGGTTGGCCGAGAGGGCAGAAAACAACTCGGCGCTGAAGACCAGTTCGCTGTTGTAGCGGCAACTGAAGCGCTGGATGATGTTGCGCGCCACCACCTTGCCGTCTTCGCCCGTACGGAACCCGGTTTCCATCGGATGGCCTATGGTGGCGCGAATCTCGATGACTTCGCCGCGCCTTGCGGTGCTGGGCGCATTGATGAGGGTGCGGGCGCTCATCCGTCACCTTCGATACATGCTGCGAGCGTGACGATGACGTCGACGGAATGGGACCAGTAGCTGCCGTCATTCATTTGTGCCACAGCCACCAGCTTTTGCGATGTCGCCAGTCGCACACGGGTGGCCACCTGCGCTTTGCCAGCGCGTGGGCCGAGCGTGAAGCGGGCAATGTCGCGCTGTGGGTTCTTCTGGTTGAAAACGGCGATGGTTTTGACGTAGTCGCCAGCGGTCATCGGGCTGTCAACCGACACACCCAGCGGGACCACATTGCCGTTGTCCACCAGCTCGGCCACACTGAGTTTGACCTTGCCGACGCGCACTGGCGCGCCACCGGTGTAGGTTTGAATGGCTGCGGCCAGTTCATCGGTATGGGGCGTGGTGGTTGTCTGGGCGCTGACGGCAGCGGGCGCGAGCCATGCCCAGGCTCCCAATCCAGCGGCGCTGACCAGCACCCGACGCCGGTCGGGGAGGGAGTTTTTCTTCAATATCTGTGGTGTCATTTCAGAGTGCGCAGCAAAGCCACCACATCCTCGATCTGTTGCGCATCCAGCAGCGGGCGCCCCTGTACGGTGGTGCTCACACGGTACAGGCCTTCGGTTTGGAAGTAAGTCGGCATGATGCTTTCAGGGTTGAGGTGGCGTGAATTGACCAGACGCAGTCTGAGCTGCCCCTCGTTCCACCGCGAGCCTGCCCCGGTGAGGTCGGGCGCCAGGTTGCCCTGGAACCGCTCCTCGGGAAAAGGCCCCGCATGGCACAACAGGCACAGGCCCACCTGCCGGTTCGCCACAATCGCTCGCCCGCGGGCAGCATCGCCGGGCGTCGCGGTGAGTGGCGCCGGGATCGCATCACCAACCACCCGGGGTGGCAAGGACTGGCTGTGCGCTGCGGCTCCGATCATGGCCAGCAACCCAGCCAGCACCCAGCACCGCAGGGGCTGGGTGGGGTGGCTGTGGGGTCTGGTCATCAGCAGGGTTCGGCGTGACGGGCAGGCCGACTCAAGCCTTCTTCAGGTTCTGGTTCTTCAGAGGCAGGTCGCGGATGCGTTTGCCCGTAGCCGCGAAGATGGCGTTGAGCACCGCTGGCGCCGCCACGGCGATGGTGGGCTCGCCCACACCGCCCCAGAAGCCGCCCGAAGGCACCAGCACCGTCTCGACCTTGGGCATGTCGGCCATCTTCATCACCGGGTAGGTGTTGAAATTGTCCTGCTCAATGCGGCCATCCTTCACCGTGCATTCGCCGTACAGCGCTGCCGACAGGCCATAGGCGAACGAGCCTTCCACCTGCGCTTCAATCTGCTGCGGGTTCACCGCGTAACCCGGGTCGGTGGCGGCCACGATGCGGTGGATCTTGAGCTCACCGGCATCGCTGACCGATACCTCGGCGCAGGCGGCCACATAGCTGCCAAAGCCCATGGTCTGCGCCAGTCCGCGGAACACGCCCTTGGGGGCTGGCTTGTCCCAGCCCACCCGCTCGGCCACCGCGTTGAGCACCGCGAGGTGCTTGGGGTGGTTGGCCATCAGCTTGCGGCGCAGGGTCAGCGGGTCCTGCTGCGTGGCCACGGCGATCTCATCGATGAACGATTCCAGGTAAATCGCGTTCTGGTTCAGGTTCACCCCGCGCCAGAAGCCGGGCGGCACATGCGGGTTGCGCATCGCGTGGTCGATCAGCAGGTTCGGGAAGCTGTAGCCCATGGAGGCCTCTGGCCCGGGCGCATTCAGGCCCTGGAACTGCACGGGGTCCAGTCCGTTGCGGATGTTCTGCGGAAACACGCCCGCCAGGATGGACTGGCCAGCAATGCGCATGTGCAGCGCCGTGATGTTGCCCTGCGCGTCGAGGCCAGCCGTCATCTTGCATTGCGTGACCGGGTGGTAGCGGCCGTGCAGCATGTCTTCTTCGCGGCTCCAGAGCAGTTTGACCGGCACGCCGGGCATCTGCTTGGCGATGTCCACCGCCTGGCGCACCCAGTCGTGCACCGCGCCGCGACGGCCGAAACCGCCGCCCAGGTGCAGCTTGTACACCTCGCATTTCGAGGCGGGCAGGCCCGAGGCCTCAGACGCGGCAGCCAGAGCTGCTTCACCGTTTTGCGTGGGCGTCCAGACTTCGCAGCGCTCGGGCGTGTAGCGCACCGTCGCGTTCATCGGCTCCATCGTGGCGTGGTTCTGGTGCGGGTAGGAATACACCGCTTCGATCTTGCGGGCTGCGCCTGCCATGGCGGTCTTTACATCGCCGTTCTGGTTGCCGACCACGGCCTCTGGCGCATCGAGTGCGGCTTTGAGTACCTTGGCGAATTCGGCGCTCGATGCGTTGGCGTGCTCGCCAAAATCCCATTCAATGGGCAGTGCATCCAGCGCGGTTTTGGCGCGCCACCAGGTGTCGGCGATCACCGCGACGGCGCTGTCACCGACGCGCACCACTTTCTTCACGCCGGGGCGCTTTTCAATCGCGGAGGCGTTGTAGCTCTTGACCTTGCCGCCGAATACCGGGCAGTCCTTGATGGCCGCGTTCAGCATGCCGGGCAGCTTCAGGTCGGCACCATAGATCTGCTTGCCGGTGACTTTCTCAACGGTGTCCAGCCGCGCCAGGCGCTTGCCGACCAGCTTCCAGTCTTTCGGGTCCTTGAGCTTGATGTCGGTGGGCGCGGTCAGCTTGCCCGCGGCGGCAGCGACCTTGCCGTAAGTCACGGTGCGCTTGCTGGGGCCGTGGGTGATGACGCTGTTGGCTGCGCTGCATTCGGACACCGGCACCTTCCAGTTGTCCGCGGCGGCCTGCACCAGCATCATGCGGGCGGCGGCACCGCCTTTGCGGACATAGTCCTGCGACTCGCGGATGCCTCGACTGCCACCGGTCGAGAAGTTGCCCCAGGCGCGGTTGCGTGCCAGGTTCTGGCCTGGCGTCGGGTACTCGGTAGTGACCTTGGCCCAGTTGCACTCCAGTTCTTCGGCCACCAACTGGGCGAGGCCGGTCAGGCTGCCCTGGCCCATTTCGGAGCGGGCAATGCGGATCACCACGGTGTCATCGGGTTTGACCACCACCCAGGCGTTGATCTCCGGCGTGGCGGCATCGGCGGCGTGGGCGGTGCCGGCAAACGGCACATGAAAGCCCACCACCAGACCGGCGGCGGCCGACGCACCCAGAAAGCCGCGGCGGGTGAGGTTCACGGGGGATTCAGACGCCTCAGGCGCGGGCAGTGTGTTGGGGTCGCGTGCGTTCATGTCGTGCTCCCATCGGTGTGCTGGATGGCCAGAGCGGCGGTCTTGGTGTTGCCGCCAGCGGCAACCACCTTGATGGCTGCGCGTACCCGGTTGTAGGTGCCGCAGCGGCAGATGTTGGTGATGCCTGCATCAATGTCGGCATCGGTCGGGTTCGGCTTTTCCTTCAGCAGGGCGGCAGCGGCCATGATCATGCCGCACTGGCAGTAGCCGCACTGGGGCACGTCAAGCGACGCCCAGGCTTTTTGTAGCGGGTGATTGCCTTTTGGCGAGAGCCCTTCGATGGTGACGATTTTTTCCTTGGCGGTGACCGTGGACACAGGCCGCACACAGCTGCGCGTCGCAACGCCGTCAATGTGCACGGTGCAGGCGCCACAGGCGGCCACGCCGCAGCCGTATTTGGTGCCAGTCAGACCCAGTTGCTCCCTGATGACCCACAGAAGCGGGGTGTCTCCCTCCGCTTCAAACTCACGAACTTTACCGTTCACGTTCAGTTTTGCCATTGCGCTTGCTCCAGATAGGTGCCGAAGGATTCACACGACCGGCGTTGCCCCGGTACGCGTGTGGCTGATGCTAGCGCCGCATGATGACGCACGCATGCATGCGTCGGATACCTGAGTAAGACGCTCTACGGAGTGGGCGACAGGGACTGGAGTGCGCAAGCCGTAAGGCTGCGTAGTCAGCGGGTTCAGGATAAACCCGTGAGGCGGAACGCTGAAAAATCAGCGGCTGTACAGATCAGGCGGCGGGGCTTGCCACGGCTGACTGACCGGTTGGGCTGCCACCGTGTCGACTGCCTGACCGGGGGCTGCCACACGCCGGGCACCGTCAAAGCGCTGGGCCCAGTAGTTGACGCGCATACTCTCTACGCGGACTTCGGCGCCGGGCTTGGGAGAATGGATGAATTTGCCGTCACCGATATAGATGCCGACATGGCTAAAGGCCCGGCGAAGGGTGTTGAAGAACACCAGGTCGCCCGGCTGCAGCTCGGTCTTGTCGATTTGCTGCGTTGCAGCGGCCTGCTGCTCGGCCTTGCGTGGCAGCAGCAGCCCGACGCTTTGCTCGTAAATGGATCGCACAAAACCGCTACAGTCGAAACCGGTTTCGGCCGTGTTGCCGCCGCGCTTGTACGGAACGCCCAGGAAACCCATGGCATTGACCACCAGCTCGGACGCCTTGTGCGTGACGTTCTGGCGCACGTTGTCGATGCGGGTCAGCAGCCCTTTGTCGGCGAGCAGCTTGTCCATGTCATCAGGCGCATTTGCCGCTGAACTGGCCGGCGATGCGATGGCGTGCCCCGCCACGAGGCTGGCGGCAACGATCAACAAGGCAATGGGCTTTTGGGGCATGGGCCCGAGGATACTTGACGCGAAAGCCCTGCGTCAACCTAACGTTGTTTCTACATAACGCATGCAGATAATTGATTTGTAAGGAATTTGCTGCGCCCAAAACCCTTGTTTGGCGTCTGGTTGGGCGATTCACGTATAACCGGCGGGAGACCAATGATGCTGTCACCCCCTGACTCAGGAGTCTGAAATGATGCCGAAACGATGGATTCACGCCAAGATGGCCATGACACTGACGCTCGCATTGGCGGCCTGTGGCTGGTCGGGACAGCTGGCGTGGGCGCAGGGTGTCCGGCCCGAGGTGGTCGCCACCAGCCTGCAGAACCCGTGGGCGTTGGCCTTTCTGCCGGGTAACCGTTTTCTGGTCACCGAAAGGCCAGGCCGGCTGCGGGTGGTGGGGGCTGATGGAAAACTGGGCGCACCGGTCGCCGGTTTGCCGGAAGTGGCCGCCGGCGGGCAGGGCGGCTTGCTCGATGTGGTGACCGACAGCGGCTTTGAGCGCAACCGGGTGATCTATTTCTGCTTTTCGGAGCCGGCCGCCATCGGCAATGGCAACAGCACCGCGCTGGCCAGCGCCACGCTCAGCGCCGACGACAGCCGGCTGGAAAACCTCAAGATCCTGTTCAGCCAGAAGCCCAAGATGTCCAGCAGCCTGCATTTTGGTTGCCGCATTGTTGAAAGCCGGGCGGGCGCCAACGGCGCACCCGACGGCAAGCTTTTTCTGCTGCTGGGCGAGCGCTACTCCCGCAAGGAGGACGCCCAGAAGCTCGACAACCACCACGGCAAGATCGTCCGCATCAACAAGGACGGGACGGTGCCCGCCGACAACCCCTTCGTCTCGCGTGCCGGTGCCCTGCCTGAGATCTGGAGCTATGGGCACCGTAACCCGCAGGGCGCGACACTGGCACCAGACGGCACCTTCTGGATGCATGAGCACGGCCCGCAGGGCGGCGACGAGATCAACCTGCCGCGGCGAGGCGTCAACCACGGCTGGCCGGTGGTCAGCTTTGGTGAGAACTATGGCGGCGGCAAGATCGGCGATGGGCAGACCTCTGCGCCTGGCATGGCCGCGCCGCTGCACCACTGGACGCCGTCCATCGCGCCATCGGGCATGGCATTTCTGACCAGCGAGCGCTATGGAAAATCGTGGCAGGGCAACCTGTTCGTCGGCTCGCTCAAGTTCGGTTACCTCAACCGCATTGAGCTTTCGGCGCCTTTTGCCGGCAATGTGGTGCGTGAAAACCGCCTGCTGGCTGGTGACCGCATTCGTGACGTGCGGCAGGGGCCGGACGGGCTGCTTTACGTGCTGACCGACAGCCCCAGCGGCAAACTCATCCGGCTCCTTCCGGGGGGTTGACGCTGGTTACACGGCTGGTGACCAGGCCGGTTACAAATCGCTGCCTTGGGTGAGTGCGTCGTAGCGCGCTGAAGGGTTCGGCCCGGTATCATGGCCCGATGACCCCCACGCCCTCACGGCCCGCCGGCCTCACGGAGCGCCTCTCGCAAAATGCCCAGGGCTGGCTGGCCACCTGGTGGCAGCTGGTGCATCTGGGCGCCATGATTCTGGTGCTGGCCCTGTCGCCATCGAGCTATGGCCGCGACATGCGGCCGGTACTGGCCCGCCACCTCTACCTGAACACCGCGCCCATCCTGCTGTGGTTCACCGTGCTGTGCGCGCTGGTGACGGTGGTACTCACCCGCATCGTGCTGGTCACCGCGCTGAGTTATGGCCTGTCCCAGTACGCGCTGCAGGTGGTGATCCGGGTGCTGGTGCTGGAATTGATCCCCCTTACCGCTGCGCTGTTTGTGGCCCTGCGCTGCACCATTCCTGATGGTGTGGAAATCGCCACGATGCAAAGCAGTGGCGAGCTCGACGAGATACGCCGCCAAGGCGGTGACCCGATACGGCAGGAAGTCCTGCCACGGGTGGTGGCCGGCATGTTCTCGGGCATCACGCTAGCCGCGCTCAGCAGCGTGGTGGCATTGTGCGTTGCCTATGTGGCGGGCTACGGCTTTGATCTGTCCAGTCTGCCGTCATTCACCCGCTTGTTTGGTCAGGTGTTTGCGCCGTCGGTTACGCTGATCTTTGTGCTCAAGACGGTCTTTTTCTGCCTCGCGGTCTCGCTGATCCCCATGGCCTCTGCCCTGTATGGTTTGCATGGCGGCAGCGTGCGCACCAGTGCCGAGATGCGCAGTCTGGTGCGCATGTTTGCGGTGATACTGCTGATCGAGTTGGCCTCGCTGGTCGGCAATTACTATTGATTCAACGAAGCAAATCACAAGCCTTGCCATCTCCTCATGAGCCCCACGCCAGAATCCCCGGTCCCACCCCGCGACGCCGTGCCCAACCTGGAGTTCAAGGCGCGCCTGCTGCTGCTGTTCATGCTGTTGCTGGTCTGCGCCTCGGCGCTGTATGTGCTGTACGCCCGCGGCGCCTTTGAGGCGACCCAGCGGCTGGTGCTGATTGCTGAAGACTCCGAAGGCGTGGTGGTTGGCATGGACCTGACTTTCTCCGGCTTTCCGATTGGCCGCGTCAGCCGCATCGAACTGGCCGAAGACGGCAAGGCCCGCATCCTGGTTGATGTGGCCAGCAAGGACGCCCGCTGGCTGCGCACCAGCAGCGTCTTCACCCTGGTGCGCGGCATTGTGGGCGCACCCAACATCCGGGCTTACACCGGTTTGCTGAATGACCCGCCGCTGCCCGATGGCGCGGTACGTACCGTGTTGCAGGGCGATGCCAGCGCCGAGATTCCGAAAGTCATCTCGGCAGCCAAGGAGCTGATTGAAAACTTGAACAGCCTCACCAGCAGCAGTGGTGCCGTCGGGGCCATGCTGGCCAATCTTCAGACCACCACCAACCGGCTCAACGGGCCGGGCGGCGCGCTCACGGTGCTGCTGGGCAGCGAGGAAGAGGCCAAAAAGCTGGCGCTGACGCTGGAGCGCACCAACGCGCTGCTGGCGAAGCTGGATACCCTGGCCGCCAAGACCGACACCCAGGTGTTTGGCGACAAGGGCCTGTTGCCTGAAACCCGCGCGACTGTGGTGCAGCTCAACGCGCTGCTCGGCGATGCCCGGACCAGCCTGAAGCAGGCCGATGCGATTTTGCAGAACGTGCAGGCGGTGACTTCCAATGCCAAAGACGCCACGGCTGATCTGGGCCAGCTTCGCGCCGATGTCGATGCCAGCCTTCGCAAGGTGGACAGCCTGATCAGCGAGATCGCCCGCAAATGGCCGTTTGCCAAAGACCCGCGCGACGCGGAGATCAAGCTGCCATGAGCGCCTTGCACACTTTTCTGAAGGGTTCCGGCGCCACGCTGGCGGTGGGTGTGTTTCTGGCCGGTTGCGCCAGCGGCCCGCCCGTGCCCCAATGGCAGCTGGAAGCCAAAAGCTCGATGCAGCGCTCTGTCACTGCTTATCTGGAAGGCAACACCCGCGTAGAGCAGGCCGAGCTGACCCGGGCGCGTAGCCAGCTGTCGCGCTCCGGGCGGGTCGATCTGCTGGCCAATGCCGAGCTGCTGAACTGCGCTGGCCGCGTGGCCAGTCTGGTGTTCGAACCCTGCGCCGGTTTTGAGGCGCTCCGGGAAGATGCCACCGAGCCCTCGCGGGCTTACGCGAGCTACCTGCGCGGCAACGTGTCGCCGCAGGCCATGGCGCTGCTGCCTGAGGCGCAGCGTGGCGCGGCGGCGGGTGATGTGGCGGCTTTGCCGCGCATCGCCGACCCCTTGTCACGGCTGGTGGCAGCGGGCGTGCTGTTTCAGACCGGTAAAGCCGACCCCGGTGTGATCCGCGAGGCCATCGACACCGCGTCGGCACAGGGTTGGCGACGGCCCTTGCTCGCGTGGCTGGGCGTGCAGCTCAAGCGGGCGGAGCAGGGCGGCAACACCCAGGAGGCCGAGCGCCTGCGCCGCCGCATCGCCATCACGCAGGACCCGGCCGCCAGCCGCCCCTGATGCCCGTGATGCCCCAGATGTTTTTGCTGTTCCCCGAACCGTGAGCTACCGCGTCAAACTCCACGCCGCCGAAGACGCCACACCCCAGCAGGTGCAGGCGGCGGAGCAGCGCTTCCGGGCGGCGCTCGATGACTCGCTGGGCGACGCGGCGCTGGTGTGGCCGGTTTACCGCGCCTATATGAAGCTGCTTGCCACCTACGGCGAGTCGCCGGCAGAAAACGTGCTGTCGCCCGAGGAACTGGAGATATTCACCCGGTGGCAGGTGGCAGAGTCGGCCGCGATGACCGCCGCCATCGGCCCGGACCGCTACATGGGTGACGCCCAGTTCGACATTCATCCGGCGTGACCGGAGCGGGGGGGGCTGCCGCACTTGCGGCGGACTGGCCTTTGGGCCGTCGGCCTGACGATCACCCCAGTCTCAGTGACCTGGGTTTGTGAGCGCAACGTAGAATCCGGCTCCCGCGCTTTTTCGACGCCCTGCACCCCCTTGCCTTTGTTATCGCGAGCTGTTGCTTGCGGCAGGCGCGTGCGGGTGTCTTTTTGCTTCTACCCGTTCCATTTCCGTTGCATTTCAAGTGATCCCCTTGACCGATCCCCACGCTGCCTCCTCCGGGCCCGCAAGCCCGCCTGACGACACCGCATCCGACGCCCACCCCCTGATACAGGAAGCCCGCCTGTGGTGTGGTGACGGCTGGACCGCCAAAGTCATCAAGAACGAAGACGACGATGGCTGGGCCGTTGCCATGATCAAGGACGGCGAGCCCGAGCCTGCACTGGTCGGCCCGTGGACCATGGGCCGCGACAAGAAGAACCCCAAGCCGCTCGACGGCCCGGCCTTCAGCACGCTGGTCAAGACCGCGTCCGAGTTCGTTCGTCGCCACGAGCAGCAACTGCAGGCCACACTGCACCAGAGCATCACCGTGACGGCAGGCGGCCAGCGCGTGACGGTGTCGCTCGACATCGAGCCCGATGAAGACAACCCGTCTGCGCTGCTCAGCGCGGCAGGCGAGGGCGGGGACGAGCTGGCTTCTGTGCGTGTGTCGCCCTCGTTCAAGCTCACGCGCGCCAGCGCAGTGGCGTGGGCAGAAGGCGGATTTGCCCGACCGGGGGAGCGGTGAGTCGCTCCATCCCGCTGGGCATTGACTTCGGCACCTCCAACTCCACTGTGGGCTGGAGTCGGCCCGGCCATCCCGCATTGCTGCCACTGGAAGAGGGCAAGGTCACCTTGCCGTCGGTGGTGTTCTTCCATGCAGAAGACGCGCATGTGAGCTACGGCCGTGCCGGGCTGGCCGACTATCTGGCTGGCCATGAAGGGCGGCTGATGCGCTCCCTCAAGAGCCTGCTCGGCACCGCCATGATCGACGACCACACCGAAGTCGCCGGCCGGGCCTTGCCGTTCCGACAACTGCTGGCGCAGTTCATCGGTGAGCTCAAGCGCCGGGCGGAAAGTGCGGCGGGGCAAGGCTGTACGCAGGCGGTGTTGGGGCGCCCCGTGTTTTTTGTCGATGACGACACCCGTGCCGACCGGCAGGCCGAGGCCACGCTGGCCGAGATCGCGCGTTCGGTGGGTCTGAAAGACATTGCCTTCCAGTACGAGCCGATTGCTGCCGCGTTCGACTATGAATCCCGGATCACTGGCGAGGAGCTGGTGCTGGTGGTGGACATTGGCGGCGGCACGTCCGACTTCGCGCTGGTGCGCCTGGGCCCCGGCCGGGCGGGCAAGGCCGATCGGCGCAGCGACATTCTGGCCAGCGGTGGCGTGCACATTGGCGGCACCGACTTTGACAAATACCTGAGTCTGGCCACCGTCATGCCGTGGATGGGACTGGGCAGCCGCCAGCTCAACGGGCTGGAAGTGCCGTCCGCGCAGTACTTCAATCTGGCCACCTGGCACACCATCAACATGGCCTACACCCGCAAGGCCTGGACGCACATCACCGACATGGCCCGCGCTGCGGCAGAAAAAGACAAGCTGCAGCGGCTGCAGCGCCTGGTGAGCGAGCGCGCCGGGCACTGGCTGGCCATGCAGGCCGAGGCGGCCAAGATTGCGCTGTCCGACGCATCCTCCACCGTGCTTGACCTGGGGCGGGTGTCGCCGGGCGAGCAGTTGTCGATTAGCCGCGACGACCTGAATGCAGCTATTGACCATCTGGTGAACAGCATTGGCGCCACGGTGATGGCACTGCTCAACGATGCGGGCGTGGCTCCTACGCAGGTGGACACCGTGTTTTTCACTGGGGGCTCCAGCGGCGTGCCGCTGCTGCGCGAGCGCATTGCGTCGCTGCTGGGCAATCCGCGCGCGGTGGAGGGTGACCGGTTTGGCAGCATCGGCGCCGGTCTGGCGCTGGATGCCGTGCGGCAGTTTGGCGAGTGAAGCCTGCGCACTTCTCAAGGGTCCGCTGTTGCGCGGACGGGGCGGCGTGACAGAATCCCGCCATGGCTTGCCACCCGTGTGAGCCCGTTTTTGCCGGAGCCCTGAATGAATTTCGCCCCCGATCTCGCCACGGTCACCCACGGCATCCAGCTGGCTGTGGCACCGGTCTTTCTGCTCACCGCCGTGTCCGGCATCATCGCGGCGGTGGCCGGTCGTCTGGCGCGCATCATCGACCGCGCGCGGCAGCTGGAAGGGCGTCTCGAATCCGGCGAAGTGGACGCGTCGCGCGCCGACCGCATTTACGCCGAACTGCGCCAGTTGCGCCGCCGCGGCTGGCTGGTGAACAGCTGCATCGCGCTGCTCACGTTCTGCGCCATCCTGATCGGCTTCACCATCATCCTGCTGTTTTTGGGCGAGACCTCGGAGCTGCCCACTTTGCGGGTGGCCACTGTGTGCTTTCTGGCTGGCGTGATGTGCTTTCTCTTTGCACTGGTCTGCTTTCTGGCTGAAACACTGATCGCCACCCGGCTGCTGAAATTTGCGGAGATGCCGCAGAAGCTGGCACAGGCGGGGTCAGCGCATTCACCGCCGAAGTAGTGCGGCCCGCTCTCTGCATGGGTGCTTTGCGTGGGTGTTTTGTATGGAAACGTATCACGCCGAAACGAGGTGTTGGCTGACAGCCAAATCCCACCCGAAAATTATGATGACTCAGGTCTTCCCCGTGCCGTGAGGCAGTGACGTCGTGATTGCTGCTGGCCTTCCAGCAGCCCGCGAAAGCACTGTCAACCACAAGCCAGGGCAACCGTTGGACAGTTGTGAACTTTCGACATATTGCGAAAGTGCCACTTTGATTGCATCGTACGGGCCAGCCGGCTCATCGTGCGCCAAGTGGTGTTTGACGCATTGACTGTCCTGAGCGTTTCAACAAACCGGAGATATCCATGACTCAATCTGCTTTTTTCAAACCTTCCCGCGGTGGCCGCAGCGTCGCACTGATGTTGGCCTGTGCTCTGGCCTGTGGCGCCGCATTCGCTGAAAAGCCGGATTGGGCCGGTGGCGGCAAGGGCGACAAAGGCAACAAGGGCAATAAGTCCGAGATGTATGACGATCGCGGGCAGGGCGGCAAGAAAGCCGGCAAGGGCCAGCAAGGTGGTGGTAACGGCAACGGCGGCGGAAGCGATGTCCGCGTCGGTGCCTATTTCGGCAGCAACCAGCGCGTGGCACTGCAGGAGTACTACGGCCCGCAGTTCAAGGCTGCCAAATGCCCACCGGGCCTGGCGAAAAAGAACAACGGCTGCATGCCTCCGGGCCAAGCCAAGAAGTACTCGTTGGGTCAGCCACTGCCAGCAGGCGTGGTCTGGTACCCCGTCCCGCCAGCACTGGTGGTGCAGCTCGGCGCGCCACCTGCAGGCCACAAGTACGTGCGCGTTGCAGCCGACATTTTGTTGCTGGCCATCGGCACCAACATGGTGATCGATGCTGTGCAAAATCTTTCCAGCCTTTAACGCAATCCTGAACATCGCTCGATGCTGATGTGATGTCGGCATGAAGTGAAGTCGAACGGGCTGTCCGCCTTGCGGTCGGCCCGTTTTCATTGGGGCGGGTTGACCGGCAGATGCGGAGCGGTCGCGCGTGGCGGTAGACTGCGTGAACGGCCCGATCCCTCTTCACTCTCCATTCCTTCCATGCTGCTCGACCCCGATGACTCCCAACTCGTTCTGGTGGATTACCAGACCCGCCTGATGCCCGCGATCTTCGGAGGCGAGCAGGTGCTGGCCAATGCCGTCAAGCTCGCCCGTCTGGCGCAGCTCATGGAGGTTCCGGTGTGGGGCACGGCCCAGAACCCGGAAAAGCTCGGCCCCAACACCCCCGAGGTGCACAGCGCCATTGAGGCCGCCCGCGGCAAGGTGCTGTCCAAAATGCATTTCAGTGCCGTGCCCGACGGCCTGGCCGACTGGCTGCGTCCGCCGGTGCGCAAGGCGCAGGCCGGGCCCAATGCCCGCAGCCTGCCCAAGCACCTGCAAAAACCTGCAGCGGCAGAAGAGCCTGGCCGCAGCACCATCGTCATCGCCGGCTGCGAAGCCCATGTGTGCCTGCTGCAAACCGCGCTGGACCTGCTGGAGCAGGAGTTCGATGTGTGGGTGGTGACAGACGCCTGCAGTTCCCGCACCGAACGCAACCGCGACGCGGCGTTCGACCGCCTGGCCGGCAATGGCGCGGAGCTGGTGACCACCGAGATGGTGGCTTTCGAGTGGCTGGGCAGCGCCGATCACCCGGCGTTCAGGGATGTGCTGGGTCTGGTGAAGTAGTCAGGTATCGCGCGCCAACCCCTGCCAGGGTCAAAGCTCACCGCCATGGCCCCGTTTGCTTGAGATGGTTGTTGTAGATACAATAACCCATGCGCGTCACCTTCGATCCTGCCAAACACGACAAGGCACTTGCTGACCGGGGTCTGGACTTTGAAGACGCTGCCCTGGTATTCGAGGGCGTCACCGTGGAAGTGGAAGACACGCGAAAAGATTACGGTGAAGTAAGGATCATTTGTTACGGCACGTTGGCCGGTCGAATGGTGGTCGTCGGATACACCCCGCGTGGCGCGGAACGTCACGTCTTCAGCATGAGGAAAGCAAATGAACGCGAGCAAGCCCGCATTGCGCCGCTCCTTGAAATCTGACCTTGCCCGTGTAGACGCACACGTTGTGAAGCAAGGCGAGTATGACGACCTGCCTGAACTCACAGACGACATGCTCGCCCGGGCCAAGGTGAAAAGAGGTGGCAGACCGGTTTCAGAGAATCCGCGCAAGCTGCTGTCGATCAGGCTACCCGTCGACGTGATCGAGCGATGGAAAGCCACTGGACCCGGGTGGCAGACGCGTATGGCGGACTGCTTGAGCAAGGTCCCGTGACAGGTCCTGAATTTGGGTACTCGACACGCTGGTCGTTCTAGGCGGGGGCAAATTGCCGAAAGAGTTATAGGATGCAGGCCAGCGAATTTGACGCCAGCACGCAAGCCCAGCAAACTTCTCCTTCCGTGTTTAAACAAACCCAGGAGGACATCAACATGGACCCACAAACCGTCACGCTCGTGCAAACCTCGTGGAAGAGTGTTGCAGGCATCGCGCCCCAGGCCGCGGCGCTTTTCTATCAAAACCTGTTTGCAGCTGATCCCGCCCTGAAGCCGCTGTTTCGTGGCGACATGGAGCAGCAGGGCGCCAAGCTGATGCAGATGATCGGCGCGGCTGTTGGCAAGCTCAACGACCTGGATACGCTGGTGCCGATTCTGCAGGGTCTGGCCCGACGCCATGTCGATTACGGCGTGAAGGACGCCCATTACGACACCGTCGGTGGTGCGCTGCTGCAGACGTTGGGGCAGGGCCTCGGGCCGGCTTTCACGCCGGATGTGAAGGCGGCCTGGACCTCGGTGTATGGCGTGATGGCCGGCGTGATGAGGGACGCGGCCAAGGCCTGAGGGCAGTGCGGCAGGGTGACTCGGTGACGTATTTGACCTGCTGTGGTCGCCTCGTCGAAACAATCCAGAAACAGCCCAGAACCAACCCCATGTACCGACACTCCCGCCGAACGGCTCGGCGTGGCACTGGGGCAGAGCGATGTTCAGGGGCATTTGACCTTCCGTCAGCCCTGTGCAAGCCCGTTATCCATAATTAAGAATTCAGTTTTGGGTGTTCCCCACCGCCTGCAAGCCAACTCATGGGCTGAATGGCGGGAATAAACAGATTCAGCACGGATTCAACAGGAGACAAGATTTGTTCAAGGCACTTCAGCTGACCAAGGGCGAGGCGGGCTTTGCTGCCGCCGTGACATCCATCGACGAAGCCCAACTCCCGGTTGGCGATGTGCTGGTGCAGGTCGAGTACTCCACCCTCAATTACAAGGATGGCCTGGCCATCACCAACAAGGGGCCGGTGGTGCGCGCCTGGCCCATGGTGGCGGGTATCGATGGGGCCGGCACGGTGATCGAATCCACCCACGCCGGCTGGAAGGCTGGCGACCGCTTTGTGCACAACGGCTGGGGCCTGGGCGAGACGCGCTGGGGCCTGATGGCCGAGCGTGCCCGCCTGCAAGGCGACTGGCTGGTGAAGCTGCCAGCGGCCTTCACCACCCGCCAGGCGATGGCGATTGGGACGGCCGGCTACACCGCCATGCTGTGCGTGATGGCGCTGGAGCAGCACGGGGTACAGCCCGGTCAAGGCGAGGTGCTGGTTACGGGCGCTACCGGCGGTGTGGGCAGCGTAGCTGTCGCCCTCCTGAGCAAGCTGGGGTACACCGTGGTCGCTGCCACCGGCAAGGCCAGCGAAGAGGCCTACCTGAAGCAACTGGGCGCCAGCAGCGTGATCGACCGCGCCGAGCTGGCCGCCCCGGGCAAGCCCTTGCAAAAAGAACGCTGGGCCGGGGTGGTGGATGCCGTCGGCTCGCACACGCTGGTCAATGCCTGCGCGCAGACGCGTTACGGCGGTGTGGTGGCGGCCTGCGGGCTGGCACAGGGCGCTGATTTCCCGTCGACGGTGATGCCTTTCATCCTGCGCGGCGTGACTTTGGCCGGTATCGACAGCGTGATGGCGCCGCTGGCCCGCCGGCAGCAGGCGTGGAACCGGTTGGCGAAAGATCTCGACACGGCCAAACTGGAGGCCATGGTGGAAGAGGTACCACTGGAGCGCGCCGTGGAAAAAGCCGCCGACTTGATGTCCGGCAAGGTGCGCGGTCGCGTGGTTGTCAAAATCTGAAAACACTGCCCATAACTGCCAGCGCATGGACGCACCCTCGACCCATCGGAGACATTGAATGACCAGCTACGCCGAGTTTTACCGTCGCTCGATCGAGCAGCCCGACGCCTTCTGGACCGAGCAGGCCCAGCTGATCGACTGGCACCGGCCCTTCACCCGCGTCTGCAACTTCGACAAGCCGCCGTTCGCGCACTGGTTTGAGGGTGGGCAGACCAACCTGTGCCACAACGCGGTCGACAGGCATCTGGCCACCCGGCCCGACCAGGCGGCGCTGATCTATGTTTCCACTGAAACCGGTGTGGAAAAGACCTATACCTTCCGCGAGCTGCACCAGGAAGTGCAGCGCATGGCCGCCAGCCTGAAAGCCATGGGCGTGGTCAAGGGCGACCGCGTATTGATTTACATGCCGATGATTGCCGAGGCGGCCTTTGCCATGCTGGCCTGTGCGCGCATCGGCGCGATTCACTGCGTGGTGTTTGGCGGATTCGCCAGCGGCTCGCTCGCCTCCCGCATTGACGACGCCACGCCCAAGGTCATCGTCAGCGCCGATGCCGGCTCGCGTGGCGGCAAGGTGGTGGCGTACAAGCCGCTGCTCGATGAAGCCATCAGGCTCTCGAAACACAAGCCCGAGGTGGTATTGCTGGTTGATCGCGGGTTGGCGACTATGGAACGCGTGTCGGGTCGTGACCTGCTGTGGAACGACCTGCGCGCCAAGTACATGAGCGCGCAGGTGCCCTGCGAATGGCTGGACTCCACCGACATCAGCTACACCATTTACACCAGCGGCACCACGGGCAAGCCCAAGGGTGTGCAGCGCGACACCGGTGGCTACGCCGTGGCGCTGGCTGCCAGCATGAAGCATATTTTTGATGGCCGGCCGGGCGAGACCTACTTCTCCACCAGCGACATCGGCTGGGTGGTGGGCCACAGCTACATCATCTATGGCCCGCTGATTGCCGGCATGGCCACCATCATGTACGAAGGCCTGCCCACGCAAGGCCTCGACGGCCAGCCCAATGGCGGCATCTGGTGGAGCCTGGTCGAAAAGTACAAGGTCACAGGCATGTTCAGCGCGCCGACGGCCGTGCGGGTGCTCAAAAAACAAGACCCGGCGCTGCTGAAAAAGTACGACCTCTCCAGCCTGCGCGCGCTTTATCTGGCGGGTGAGCCGCTCGACGAGCCCACGGCGCGCTGGATCAGCGAGGGCCTGAACGTGCCCATCATCGACAACTACTGGCAGACCGAAACCGGCTGGCCGCTGCTCACGGTGGCCAACGGCGTCGAGAAAACACCCAGCAAGTTCGGCAGCCCCGGCATTCCGATGTACGGCTACCGCGTCAAGCTGCTCCATGAATCGACCGGGGAGGAGCTGACCCAGCCGAACGAAAAGGGCGTGGTGGTGCTGGAAGGCCCCACGCCGCCCGGCTTCATGCAGACGGTGTGGCAGGACGACGCCCGCTTCGTGAACACCTATTGGAAGAGCGTGCCCGGCAAGATGGTTTACAGCACCTTCGACTGGGGCATTCGCGATGAAGACGGCTACTACTTCATCCTCGGGCGCACTGACGACGTGATCAATGTGGCTGGCCACCGGCTGGGCACGCGCGAGATCGAGGAAAGCATTTCGGGCCATGCGGGCGCGGCCGAGGTCGCGGTGGTGGGCGTGGCCGACGCGCTGAAGGGCCAGGTGGCCATGGCGTTTGTGGTGCCCAAGGATTCCACCGTCCTCACGGATACCGCCGCTGCGATGAAGTTGGAAGGCGAGATCATGAAGCGCGTGGATGGCGATCTGGGTGCCGTGGCCCGGCCGGCACGGGTGCGCTTTGTCAGCGTGCTGCCCAAGACGCGCAGCGGCAAGCTGCTGCGCCGCGCCATCCAGGCGGTGTGCGAAGGCCGCGATGCTGGCGACCTGACGACCATGGATGACCCCGCGTCGCTGCAGCAAATCCGGGACCGCATGGCATCCTGAGGCGCTTGCCGCTAGCATGCGGTGAACTGCCCCGGAGCCGCGCCATGGACAACATCGATCTGGAAGTACTGAAAACCTGCTCGCAGTGGCTGGCCAGTGGCCTGCGCGCCGAGCTGGTCACCGTGCTGCGCACCTGGGGATCCAGCCCCCGGCCACCCGGCTCCATGCTGGCGATTTGCGAAGACGGGCGGGTGGTCGGCTCGGTCTCGGGCGGCTGCATTGAAGACGACATGATCGACAAGGCGCGGCGTGAGGGGCTGACCCGCAGCGCGCCGGCCATCGTTACCTACGGCATCACCGCCGACGAGGCACATCGCTTCGGCTTGCCTTGCGGCGGCACCATTGAGCTTGCCATTGAGCCGTTGACGGCTTCCAGCCGGATCGACGCGCTGCTTGCCAAACTTGAAGCCGGCGAACTGGTGGCACGCAGGCTCGACATGCAGACGGGCGCCGTCACGCTGAGCGCGGCCCAGCCCAGCCAGCCGATGCACGTGTCTGAAGCGGCGTTGGTCACCGTGCACGGGCCGCGCTGGCGGCTGCTGGTCATTGGCGCCGGGCAGCTGTCGCGTTTTGTGGCGCAGATCGCGCAGGGCATGGACTACCAGGTGACAGTGTGTGACCCGCGAGAGGAATACCGCGATTCGTGGTCCGTGCCCGGCGTGCCCTTGGTCACCGGCATGCCCGACGACGTGGTGCAGGCCATGAAGCTCGACGCACGTTGCTCCGTGATTGCGCTCACGCACGACCCCAAGCTTGATGATTTGGCACTGATGGAAGCGCTGCGCTCCGAGGCCTTCTATGTGGGCGCCATCGGCTCACGCGTGAACAACGAGCGCCGCAGGGAGCGGCTGGCCGAACACTTTGAGATGACTGACGCCGAGCTCGACCGGCTGCACGGGCCCATCGGCCTTTACATCGGCAGCAAGACGCCACCAGAGATCGCCATTTCCATAATGGCCGAACTGACGGCGGTGAAGAACGGCGTCGATACCCGGCGGGTTTCTGGTGTGGCCGCTGCCAAGAAAGAGGCCGGCATCGCGCCGACCGGCGAGGTGTGCTTTCTCCCGAAAGATTGAGCGGCTCGCTGGATCAGTCCAACGATCAACCCAACTGCCGCGCCAGCAGCGCAGCGACATGAATTGCCTCGCGCTGTGCGCCGTCGTGGATCTGGTGGCGGCAACTGGTGCCGTCGGCCACCACCACTGCGCCTGGCTGCTGGCGCACGGCGGGCAGCAAGCTCAGTTCCGCCATCTGCATTGACACGTCATAGTGCCCCGCCTCGTAGCCAAAGCTGCCGGCCATGCCGCAGCAGCTCGACTCGATCAATTCGGGTTTGGCGCCAGGGATCAGTTTGAGCACTTCCATGATCGGCGTGACCGCACCAAAAGCCTTCTGGTGGCAGTGGCCGTGCAGCAGCAGCGGCTCGGCCATCGGCTTGAGCTGGTCTTTCAGCGCCTTCAGCTTGCCAGCCGAGGCTTCGCGCGCCAGGAACTCTTCCAGCAACATCGCCTGCCCGCTCACGGTTTCAGCCGCTGCGCCCAGTCCCATGGCCAGCATTTCGTCGCGCAGCGTGAGCAGGCATGATGGCTCCAGCCCGACGATGGCAATGCCTTTTTCGGCGAAGGGCAGCAGGGCGTCCAGCAGTTCTTTTGCCTTGGTGCGTGCCTCGTCCACCATGCCGGTGGCGAGATAAGTGCGGCCGCAGCACAGGGCTTTTCCGTCGGCCACCGTCTTGGTGGCCACGTGCACGGTGTAGCCAGCGGCCTGAAGCACCTTCAAGGCGGCACTGGCGTTGCCCGACTCAAAGTAACCGTTGAAGGTGTCCACAAACAGCACCACGGGCAAGCGGGATGCCAGCACTTCGTCGCGCGTGGCACTGCGCCGCGGCGTGTTGAAAAAGTGCGCGCTCTTCCATTGCGGCAAGGTGCGCCGTGAGGAAAGGCCAAGCAGCTTTTCGCTCAGCAGTGCCAGGCCCGGAATGCGGTCGCGCAGGTTCAGGAGCGGCGCCAGACGGACGGCCCACGGCGCGTAGTCGGGTAGTTGCGCCACCAGTTTGTCTTTGAGGGTGTGACCGTGTCTGGCCTTGTAATGGTGAAGAAACTCCACCTTCATCTTGGCCATGTCGACGCCGGTCGGGCAGTCGCGCTTGCAGCCTTTGCAACCCACGCAGAGGTCCATGGCGTCGTGCACGGCTTCGCTGGTGAATGCGTCCTGGGCGTTCATGCCTTCGAGTTGACCGCTCAGTGCCAGCCGCAGCGTGTTGGCGCGGCCGCGCGTGAGGTGCTTCTCGTCGCGTGTCACGCGGTAGCTGGGGCACATGGTGCCGGCGTCGAACTTGCGGCAGTGGCCGTTGTTGTTGCACATCTCCACCGCCTTGGCGAATCCCTGCGCGGGGTCACCGCCGGTGCCGGGTGCGCTGGTCAGCTCGGTGACCGGGTCGTTCTGCACGTTCCACGCGCTCCAGTCCAGCGCGGTCTGGATCGGAATGACCTTGTAGTTGGGTGGAAAGCGCATCAGGCGCGCGTCGTCCATCTTCGGCGGGTCAATGATGCGTTGCGGGCACAGCAGGTTGATCGGGTCGAGGAAAGTCTTGATCTGTGAGAAGGCCTCGGTGATCTTCGGGCCAAACTGCCACTGCACCCATTCGCCGCGGCACAGGCCGTCGCCGTGCTCACCGCTGTAGGCGCCCTTGTAATGGCGCACCAGGGCCGAGGCTTCTTCGGCAATCGCGCGCATCTTCTGGCCGCCATCGCGGCGCATGTCCAGAATCGGCCGCACATGCAGCGTGCCCACCGACGCATGGGCATACCAGGTGCCCTTGCTGCCGTATTTGCGGAACACCTGCGTCAGCGCGTCGGTGTATTCGGCCAGGTGCTCGAGCGGCACGGCGCAGTCCTCAATGAAGCTCACCGGCTTGCCGTCGCCCTTGAGGCTCATCATGATGTTGAGGCCGGCCTTGCGGACTTCCCACAGGTTCTTCTGTGGCGCGTCGTCGATCATCTCGACCACCGAGCCGGGCAGACCGAGATCGCCCATCAGCTCCACCAGTTGTTTGATCTTGGGCGTGAGCTCGGCCTTGGAGGCACCTGAAAACTCCACCAGCAAGATCGCATCGGGCTGGCCAATCAGTGCGGTGCGCACCGTGGGTGCAAAGGCCGGGTTCTGCAGCGACAGCTCGATCATGGTGCGGTCTACCAGCTCCACAGCCGTGAGCGTGCCGTCGCCGAGTTTGGCGATGTGCTGGGCCGAGTCCATGGCCTTGTAGAAGCTCGGAAAGTTCACCACGCCCAGCACCTTGGTGCGCGGCAACTCGCTCAGTTGCAGCTTCAGCGATTTGGTGAGCGCAAGCGTGCCTTCGCTGCCGACCAGCAAATGCGCGAGGTTGACCGAGCCGTCGGTGGTGTAGGGCTTCTCGTTCTGGTTGTGGAAGATGTCGAGGTTGTAGCCCGCCACGCGGCGCAGCACTTTGGGCCAGTGCGCTTCAAGTTCCGGGCGCAACTGATCGGAAAGGGTTTTGACGTAGTCGCCCAGTTCGCGCGCTGCGCCGCTGGCCGTGTCGTAGCGGCCAAGTTCCAGCAGCGTGCCGTCAGAACGCCAGGCGCTGGCGCCGAGGACGTTGTGCACCATGTTGCCGTAGGCAATGCTGCGGCTGCCGCAGGAGTTGTTGCCGGCCATGCCGCCCAGCGTGGCCTGCGCGCTGGTCGACACATCGACCGGGTACCAGAGGCCGTGCTTTTTCAGGCTGGCATTCAGGTGGTCCAGCACGATGCCGGGCTCCACCTCTGCGGTGCGCGCCTCGGTGTCGAGCTGCAGCACGTTGCGCATGTACTTGCTGTGGTCCATCACCAGGCCGGCGCCCACCGTCTGGCCGCACTGGCTGGTGCCACCGCCACGCGGCACCAGGGGCACCTGCAGGTCGCGGCAGATGTCGAGCGCGGTTTTCACATCGGCCGCAGTGCGCGGCACGAACACGCCCACAGGCATCTGCTGGTAAATCGATGCGTCTGTGGCGTAGCGGCCGCGGTCTGCGGCGGAAAACAGCACCTCACCAGTGGTCTCGGCCGCCAGGCGCTGCGCCAGTTTGCCGGCGACTTCGTTACTGACGCGGGCCACGTCGTCGTAGGCCTTGACGGCGTTGTCGCGGGTGATGTTGAGGGGCAGGGGAGCGTTCATGGCAGTGGGGAGTGCAATCGGGAATGCAATCGGGAGTGGTTGGGCACGGCGGCGGGCTGCATGGGCAGTCCGGCGGCAGATATCAGGCGGTGGCGCCCTGGTCGGTTTGCGCGGCGGGATGTTCCTGGCTGCGCAGTTGCTGGATCACCGTGTCCAGTTTGTTGGCGAGGTGGCTGGCCATCACGGTGCGCATGGCACCAGCGTCGCGCGCGCTCAAGGCAGTGACCATCTGTTCGTGTTCCTTCACCGCTTCCCGCCATTTCTCTTCATTCTGGTTGGAGCGAAAGCGCAGCGCCTGCAGCCGGGCGTTGACCTGGTTGTAGGTGTTCATCAGCACCGGGTTCTTGGCGGCAGCGTTGATGGCGCGGTGAATGGCCGCGTTCAGGCGGTAGTAGGTGGGCAGGTCGCGTCGGGTGTAGGCGGCCAGCATTTCGTAATGCATGGCCTTGATCTCGGCCAGTTCCGCATCGGTGATGCGCTGGGCGGCCAGCTCGCCGGACTGGGCTTCCAGCCCGGCCATCACCTCGAAGGTATTGAGCACATCGGCTTCGGTCAGCTCGACCGCAATCGCGCCGCGATTGGGCAGCAGCTCAACCAGGCCCTCAGCGGCCAGCATCTTGATGGCTTCGCGCAAGGGCGTTCGGGAGACCTTGAGTTCTTCGCTCAGCTCGCGTTCATTGAGCTTGGCGCCCGGCGGAATGCGGTTTTCCACCAGCATCTGGCGCAGCCGGTGGGCCACCTGTTCGTGCAGCGCCGAACGGGGGATGGAGATGATTTCTGCAGACATTGCAAGATTTTGTATGCAAAAAAATACCGTGTCAAATGCCTTGTCAAGCGCAGTACAAACCCGAATAAGCCTCTTTTTGGGTTGACAAATGAATTTTGTATGCAAAAAATGCCCCATCCATTGAATTTCTGGCCGTAGTCGGCCTGACCCCCAGGAGACCTTTCTTTCATGTTGACGCTCGACTTCCACCCCACAGGCCGCCACTTCCTGCAGATTCCAGGCCCTTCACCCGTGCCAGACCGCGTGCTGCGCGCGATGAGCCTGCCCACCATTGACCACCGCGGCCCCGAATTCGCTGCGCTCGGCCTGAAGGTGCTGGCCGACATCAAGAAGGTGTTCCAGACCCGCCAGCCGGTGATGATTTACCCCGCCTCCGGCACTGGCGCGTGGGAGGCGGCCCTGGTCAATACCCTCAATATGGGCGACCACGTGTTGATGTACGAGACCGGTCACTTCGCGGCACTCTGGCAAAAGCTGGCCTCCCGCCTCGGCCTGAAAACCGAAGTGCTGTCCTACCCCGGTGCCGAGGTGTGGCGCCACGGCGTGCAGGCTTCGCTGATTGAAGAGCGGCTCAAGGCCGACACGCAGCACAGCATCAAGGCGGTGTGCGTGGTGCACAACGAAACATCAACCGGCGTGACCAGCAATATCGCAGCCGTTCGCCGCGCCATCGATGCGGCCAAACACCCGGCCCTGCTGCTGGTGGACACGATTTCAGGTCTGGGCTCTGCCGACTACCGCCACGACGAGTGGGGTGTCGACGTCAGTATCAGCGGCTCTCAAAAAGGTCTGATGCTGCCACCCGGCATCAGCTTCAATGCGGTATCCGCCAAAGCGATTGAGGCCAGCAAGAAGGCCACGCTGCCCAAGTCCTTCTGGGCGTGGGACGAAATCATCGAGATGAACAAGACCGGCTACTGGCCCACAACGCCCAACACCAACCTGCTGTACGCCCTCAGCGAAGCCTGCGACATGCTGCTGGAGCATGGGCTGGAGACGGTGTTTGCACGCCACCAGCGCTGGGGCGAGGGCGTGCGCTCGGCGGTCAAGGCCTGGGGCCTGCAGATCCAGTGCGCCGACCCCTCGGTGTATTCGCCCATTCTCACCGGTGTGATGACGCCTGAGGGCGTGGACGCCGATGCGGTGCGCAAGATCATTTACGAGCGTTTCGACTGCTCGCTGGGCACCGGTCTGGGCAAGGTCAAGGGCAAGATGTTCCGCATCGGCCACCTCGGCGATTGCAACGACCTGACCCTGATGGCGGCCCTGAGCGGCTGCGAGATGGGCCTGAAGCTCGCGGGCGTCAAGCTCGCCGGCTCTGGCGTGCAGGCCGCGATGGACTATTTCTCCAGCCACGCCGCAGTTGTTCCGCAGCGCAAAGCTGCATGAGTCCGCTTCCCCCGATTCCTCGCTTTTCCCACTTTTTCCGCTTCACCCGACTTTCAGAGTTCCCCCGACTTCACGCCCACAGCGTATGGGCAGGCCTTTTTGCCATTCTTTTCATTCAAATACAGAAGGAGACAACACCATGCAACGCAGAACATTCATCCACGCCACCACTGCCACTGCTGCCGCTCTCGCGGCGCCCATGCTCAGGGCGCAAACCCTGCCCACGGGGCCAGTCCGCATCATCGTGGGCTTTGCCCCTGGCGGCGGCACCGACATCCTTGCGCGCGTGATCGGTCAGAAGCTAGGCGACATGTGGAAGACGCAGATCATCGTTGAGAACAGGGCGGGTGCCTCGGGCACCATCGCTGCTGACTATGTCGCCAAACAGCCAGGTGACGGCGCCACGCTGTTGATGGCGCATATCAACAGCCAGGCCATCACACCGGGCCTGCAGAAAGTCAACTACGACCCCGCCAAGGACTTCCAGCCCATCGTGCTGGTCGGCGTGACACCCAACCTGCTGATTTGCAACGAGAGCCAGCCTGCCAAGACGGTGAAAGATTTGGTGGAACTGTGCCGCGCCAACCCGGGCAAGATCAGCTTCGGCTCCGCCGGCACCGGCAGCGCGCAGCACCTGGCACTGGAGATGTTCATGCTGGCGGCCAAAGTCAAGGCCATCCACGTGCCATACAAGGGCTCGGGCCCGATGCTCACCGACCTGATCGGCGGCACCATCCAGTACAGCTTTGACACCATGACCGCCGCCACGCCGCACGTGAAGAGCGGTAAGGCGATTGCCATTGCGCAGACCCGGCAGAACCGCGTCGGCGCCTATGCCAACGTGCCGACCATGGCCGAGTCTGGCTTCCCCGGCTTTGAGGCAACCACCTGGTATGGCCTGGCGGCGCCTGCCAAGATGCCTGTGGCCATGGCCAAGCGCATGAACGAGGACATCAACAAGGTCATGCAGATGCCCGATGTGATGGAGAAGCTGGCCGCCTCGGGTGCGCAGGACGGCGGTGGTTCTACCGAGAAGTTCGGCGAGTTCATGGCGGCCGAGCAGATCAAGTGGGCCAAGATCATCAAGGATGGTGGCGTAAAAGGAGAGGGTTGATCCCCCCATGATGACCTTTGGTCATCACCCCCTCAGGGGGCGCCGCATGTGGCCCGGCAAAGCCGGTTCCACTGCGGCCACTGGTAAAGACATTGCTGGAGTTCTTGTATGAGGCCATTGCCATTGGAGGGGGTTCGGGTGCTGGACATCAGCCAGGTCATGGCAGGGCCTTATGCCTGCATGTTGCTGGCGGATCTGGGGGCCGATGTCATCAAGATCGAGCCGCCGGGCACGGGTGACCAGACGCGGGGGTCGATGGGCTTCAAGATGAAGGGGCCCGACTCCATGGGCTTCCTGAACATGAACCGCAACAAGCGCAGCGTCACGCTGAACCTGAAGTCGAAAGCGGGCCGCGAGGTGCTGCTGCGCATGGCGAAAGACGCCGACATCCTGATTGAAAACTACCGCCCCGGTGCGATGAAGCGCCTCGGCCTCGGCTATGAAGACCTGAAAGTGGTCAACCCCAAGCTGGTCTACACCAGCATCTCGGGCTTCGGCCAGACCGGGCCGTGGTCAGACCGGCCGGGCTTTGATCTGATGGCGCAGGCCATGTCCGGCGTGATGAGCGTGACGGGCTACCCCGATTCGCCGCCCGTGAAATGCGGTGTGCCGGTGGCCGACATCGGCTGCGCACTGTTTGCGGTCTACGGCACGCTGTCGGCCTACATTGGCGCGAAGAACACCGGGCGGGGCCAGTATGTCGATGCCTCGCTGTTCGACACTGCGCTGGCCTTTTCGGTGTGGGATATATGCGATTACTGGGGCACCGGCAAGGCGCCACAGCCGCTGGGCACCTCTAACAAGATGACCGCCCCATACCAGGCCATGGCCTGCTCGGATGGCTACTTCGTGATGGGCGCCAACAACCAGAAATTGTGGGAAAAGCTCTGCCGCCTGATAGGCCGCGAGGAACTGCTGGCTGACGAGCGCTTCAAGACGATTTCGCTGCGCCTCAACAACCGGCCGGCGCTGGAAGCCGAGTTGGAGAAAACCTTCCGCCAGCAGACCAAGGACTACTGGGTCGGCACGCTGCTGGACGCCGGCATTCCCGCCGGCCCCATCCTGACCTATCCGGAAGCGTTTGAGGGTGAGCACGGCACGGCGCGCCAGATGAAGATGGAAATTGACCACCCGATTGAAGGCAAGGTGCCCAACATCGGCTTTGCGGTCAAGCTCTCGGGCACGCCACAGCAGGTGCGCCGCCACCCGCCGTTGCTTGGCGAACATAACGACGAGCTGCTGGCTGAGCTGGGCATTGACGCCGCAGGCCGGGCGGAGCTGGAAGCGCAGGGCGCTTTCGCCCCATGAGCACCATGAGCGCAATGGGTACCACGAGCGAAGGCGCTGTCCGCCTGCACATCGAGGGCCATGTGGCCTCGGTGCTGTTCGACCGCCCGCAGGCGCGTAATGCGATGACCTGGGCCATGTACAGCCAGCTGATGCACATCTGCGACCAGCTCTCAGCCGACGCATCGGTGCGGGCGGTGACCTTCCGCGGTGCTGGTGGCGAGGCCTTTGTGGCCGGCACCGACATCGAACAGTTCACAGCCTTCGGCAGTGAGCGGTCGGCGGGTGACGATGGCGTGGCCTACGAAAAGCAGATCGACAAGTGCATCCAGAAGCTCGAATCGCTGCCCATGCCCACGCTGGCCATCATCGAAGGCTGGACGATTGGCGGCGGGCTGGCGATTGCCACTACCTGCGACTTCCGTATCGCCACGCCCGCCTCGCGCTTCGGTGTGCCGATTGCGAAGACGCTGGGAAATTGCCTGTCGGTGACCAATCTGGCACGTCAGGTGGCGGTGTGGGGTTTGCCGCGCGTCAAACGCATGCTGCTGCTGGCTGAGGTGCTGAACGCCGACGAGGCCCTGGCCTGCGGCTTCCTGAAGGATGTGGTCGAGGCCTCCAGCATCGACGAGACGGCAGCCAGCCTGTGCAGCCGTCTGGCGGGCTTGGCGCCGGTAACGCAGCAGGTCAGCCGCGAGGCGCTGCGGCGCATCGTCGCCTACGGTCTGCCCGCTGACGAAGACCTGATTCACCGCTGCTACGGCAGCGAGGACTTCCGCGAAGGCGTGAGCGCATTTGTGGGCAAGCGCAGCCCGCAGTGGCAGGGACGCTGACCGCTGCCTATCGGTCAGGCAGTGCGTCTGCCTGATCCGAAAAGTGTTTGAAAAGGGCTTGAACAGGGCTCTGTTTTTTCACCACTCAGGCCGGCTTCGGTCTATGCTTGTGTCGCGGGTGGCATTGCCCGCAAGCCCAAGGATGGAATATGTACAAGCGAATCTTGTTGGCGTATGACGGCTCCGAGGCGGGGCAAAAGGCCTTGCTCGACTGCAACGAAGTGGCTCAATGGAGCCAGTCGGAATTGTTTTTGATTGCGGTGATGCCGCTGCCCCTTGGTTTCAGTGGTGTGGAAGGCGGCGTGTACAACGAGGAACTGGAAGAGGCCGAGAAAGAAAAGTACCAGGCGGTGCTGGACGACGGTCTCAAGCGGCTGGCGCAGGCCGGTCACACCGCCCGCGGCGAGGTGCTGACGGGTGATTCGACCGACGTCATCGTTCGCCAGGCGACCCACCACAAAGCCGACCTGATTGTGGTCGGCCACAAGCATCTGGATAGCTGGGCGGCGCGCTGGTGGCGCGGGTCGGTGTCCAAGGCGCTGATCGAGCGCGCGCCCTGCAGCGTGCTGGTGGTCATCACCCGTTGATCATCACCTGTTGAGTCGCCAGTCGCCTTAGTCCGGCTGGGGCGTCTTGGGCTTGAAGCTGCAGTAGGGCAGCACGCCACATTGCCAGCACATCGGCTTGCGTGCCAGACACACATAGCGCCCATGCAGGATCAGCCAGTGGTGCGCGTCCACCAGGTACTCGGCCGGGATGCGCTTGAGCAGTTTCAGCTCCACTTCCAGCGGTGTTTTTCCGGGCGCAAGGCCGGTGCGATTGCCAAGCCGGAAGATGTGCGTGTCCACCGCCATGGTGGCCTCACCGAATGCTGAATTCAGCACCACATTGGCCGTCTTGCGGCCCACGCCCGGTAGCGCTTCGAGCGCCTCGCGGTTGCGCGGCACCACGCCGCCATGCCGCTCCACCAGAATGCGGCAGGTCTCCATCAGGTGTCTGGCCTTGCTGCGGTAAAGGCCGATGGTCTTGATGTAAGACTCAAGCCCCTCAAGGCCCAGGTCCAGAATCTTCTGCGGCGTGTTGGCCACTGGAAAGAGCTTGCGCGTGGCTTTGTTGACCCCCACATCGGTCGCCTGCGCGCTCAGCAGCACCGCCGTGAGCAACTCGAAAACGCTGGTGTATTCCAGCTCCGTCATCGGCATCGGGTTGGCGGCTTTCAGGGTGGCAAAGAAGGGGGCGATGTCGGCAGTTTTCATGCGAAGAGTGTATCGGCGCGCCTCACTTCATTCACGTTTCATTCGCGTCGCCCAAGAGCGTATTTACCCGGCTGATGCCCGGGTCACGCGCGGCGCACACCTGTCAGCTCGCGACGCCATGGCCAGCCCGGCGACGCATCCGCCAGGCCGCGCCTAAGCCTGCCGCCAGCATCAAAAAAGCCAGCGCCGGCAAGAGCAGCCAGCTGCTCTGCGCGTGGTACACCGCCGAAGTGCGTTCATCAAAGTAGCGGCCGTCCTCGTTGAAGAGGTCCCGATACGGCCAGTACAGACTGAAGTAGAGGAACCAGAAGCACAGCGATGCGCTCATGCAGACCCATGTGGCCACTGAAAGCAAAGCTTGGGAGTGACGGGCTGTGTGTGCTGAGGTCAAAGACGTCTTTCTGCGCAATCTGGTCAGGCAGCGGATCAAACAGTCGGTCAGGCGGCCAGCCGCGGCACGTCCCACGCCGAATTCGGCGGCGGGCCAGCCTGCTGCAACTGTTCCCGCACCACCTCCCAGATGCCGGCGCAGTTGTCGGGTGTGGTGATGTCGCCGATCACGTAGTCCAGCCCGGCGGTCTGCGCCATGTGGCGCATTCGCTGGTGGGTGATGGAATCGGGCGCCACGCCGAGCAGGCAGGGCGCGACGGGCAGGCCCTCACAGGCGGCGACCATGCGCGTCATGAGGTCGTCATCAAACGGTGGCGAGCCGGTGAACAGCATCACGAAATAGGGCCAGTCGGGCAGGAAGGCGCGCCGCAGTCCGTGGGAAAGGCCGGTGCGTGCCACGGCAATCATGCGGCAGGGGTGGTCGTTCTCCATGAAGTCCACGTATTCGCTGCTGCCATCCATGTCGCGCTCGCCAGCGAACCGGCGCCGCACCACGGGTTCGCCATGTTGTGCTGCCAGCCATTCGACCATGTCAAACGCGGCGTTGCCACTGGCGGCACAGATGCCGACGCGGTGAAAGGCCTCCGGATCGGGCAGGGCCTGTGCGCGGCCGAGTTGCATAGGGGCAGACAGACGGCGCAGCACCGAAGGGGGCGAGTACTGCTTGCCTTTTTCAAGCTGCTCGCGCAGTGCGATCACGCGCCGGCCGAACTGCACTGCGGGTTCGGTCGACTGTGACATGGCCATCGACCACGGTGTGCGCAGCAGGCGCAAGCCTTGGCTGATGTGCAGCGTGTGCAGCGAGTGGTGGCGCGGGTCATGCTGAAGGTGCTGCAGCAGGCCGCGCAGCGCGGCGGATGGCCCTTCGGCCCAATGGACGAACCAGCCGCTCTGGTAATGCAGCACGGCGTGAATGCCATCGGGGTTGTTCTTCTGGAGCGCGCGTGAGCGGATGCGTTCCATCTCACCAAAAATGGCTCCCTTCAGGGTGGACATGCTGGCGGTCACGACACGCTCAACCTCGACTTCCCCGGGGCCAGCAACAAAAGGCGCTGCCTTGTTGACCATCACTGAATGGTGCCAAAGTGAAAAATCCGCGTCAATCCCTGAAGAATGAAACAGATTGTGAGTGCCACGGTGAATATTGGCGAGAATGGAGCCCTCGAAGGAACCCGCCATGCCCCTGCAATTCGCCGACCGCCTGAACAACGTAGAAACCTCTGCCATCCGTGAACTTTTCAAACTGCTGGGTAAGCCCGGCATCATCAGTTTTGCAGGGGGGTTTCCGGACCCGGCGATGTTCGATGTGGAGGGCATTCGTGCAGCCAGCAACCAGGCGCTGACAGACGAACCGGGCGGCGCGCTTCAGTACGGCGCCACGGAGGGCTATGGCCCGTTGCGCGATCAGCTCAGCGCCTTCATGGCGACCAAGGGCGCCCGCGTGCAGGCCGACCAGCTCATTGTCACCACCGGCAGCCAGCAGGCGCTGGACCTGCTCGGCAAGACCATGATTTCGCCGGGCGACAAGGTCATTGTGGAGGGCCCGACCTTTCTCGCCACCATCCAGTGCTTTCGCCTCTACGGCGCCGAGCTCATCAGCGCGCCGATTGACGCCGAGGGCGTGAAAACCGACGAACTGGAGCAGCTCATCGCGCAGCACAAGCCGAAATTCGTTTACCTGATTCCCACCTTCGGCAACCCCAGCGGTGCCATGCTGAGCCTGGAACGCCGCAAGAAGGTGCTGGAGATGGCCGTCAGGTACAACACGCTGATCGTTGAAGACGACCCTTATGGCGAGCTTTATTTTGGCGAGCCTCCACCGCCTTCATTGCTGGCCTTGAGCGAAAGCGTGCCGGGCTCGCGCGAGCTGCTGGCGCACTGCGGCTCGCTCAGCAAGGTACTGTCGCCCGGCCTGCGCGTGGGCTGGATGATTGCCCCCGCCGAGCTGCTGACCAAGGCCACCATGTGCAAGCAGTTCAGCGATGCGCACACCAGCACCTTTGCACAGGCCACGGCGGCGCAGTACCTCAGGGCAGGCCGCATGCCAGCCACGCTGCTGAATGTGCGAAAGGTTTATGCCGAGCGTGCCGCGGCGATGGGCCGTGCGCTGCAGCAGACGCTGGGCGATGCGGTGGCCTTCACCCAGCCCGCAGGCGGCCTGTTCTTCTGGGCACGCCTGACCGGCGCAGGCGGCAAGACGCAGGACGCGGGCGATTTTGCAAAGAAGGCGATTGAGCAGGGTGTGGCCTTTGTGCCCGGCGCGCCGTTCTACGCGGCGCAGCCAGACATGGCGACTTTCCGGCTCAGCTTTGCCACGGCGGATGTGGCGCGGATCGAAGAGGGCGTGGGGCGGCTGGGCAAGGCGCTCTAAGTGTCGGCCAACGCTTCTGGACCGATCTCCGGGACAGCCTCCGGACCCATCTCGGCGGCCACGCGCCGGTCCATCCTGCTGCTGTCTTTCGCCACCTTTTCCAGCATGGCGGCACAGCGCATTTGCGACGCCATGCTGCCCGAGCTGGCGCGGGTGTTTGCGGTGGGCCTGCCGCAGGCTGCGCAAGTGGTATCAGTGTTTGCCGTGACTTACGGCGTGTCGCAGCTCTTTTACGGCCCGCTGGGCGACCGGCTGGGCAAGTTCCGCGTGGTGACCTTTGCGACGTTGGGCTGCTGTGTGGGGAGTGCCCTGGCGCTGTTTGCCGCCAGCCTGGATACGCTGGTGTTTGCGCGGCTTCTGATGGCGCTGGGTGCGGCGGCCTTGATTCCGCTGGCGATGGCCTGGGTGGGCGATGCGGTACCCGCAGACCAGCTGCAGGAGATGCTGACCCGTACCGGCCTGGGCAGCACGCTGGGCATTGTGGGTGGCCAGTTGATGGGCGGCCTGCTCACCGACGCCCTGGGCTGGCGCTGGGCTTTCGGGTTCCTGTTGCTGCTCTTCAGTGTGGTGGGTTTGCTGCTGTTCCGCGATCTGCGCCTTCAGAATGCGGCGACCGTCTCGGTTCCACCTGTTTCTTCCGCAGCGTTCGCCGCGTCCGTCGCGCCCGTTGCCACCGCTGCTGCACGCCCGCATTTTCTGAAGCAGGCTCTGGCCATCGTCAGTGGCAAATGGTCGCGCACCGTGCTGCTGATGGCGGTGGTGGAAGGCGCTGTGGGCTTTGGTGTGCTGGCCATGTGGGCCTCGCACCTGCACCGGTCCCTGGGTTTGCCGCTGTCGATCTGCGGCGCCATCGTGGCCTTGTTTGGCTTGGGTGGCGTGGGTTTCATGGTGGTGGGCCGGCGCCTGATTCGCCGCATGGGCCAGCAGGGGCTGGTGTTGGTGGGCGGCGCGCTGGTCGGGGTGTCGGCACTGGTGCTGGCGTTCACGCCGCACTGGGCGCCGGCCATTCCTGCCAGCCTGCTGGCAGGGTTCGGTTTTTTCATGTTCCACAACACCATGCAGGCAAACGCCACGCAGATGATGCCGCAGGCGCGCGGCACTGCGGTGTCTCTGTTTGCCTCATGCCTCTTCCTCGGTCAGTCGCTGGGGGTGGTGCTGGCGGCTCTGCTGGTGGAGCGCATCGGCAGCAGTGCCGTGGTGGCCCTGGGGGGCGCCGCGATGGCGCTGGAAGGCGCGTACTTCGCGTGGGCCCTGAAGCGGCGGGATGCGGCGGCCCGGTCGGCGGTTTGAGGGGCGCAGCCTTGGGGTTGGGCAGGCGTCCTACAGCGCAGCGGCCGCCAAAAGCCTAGACTCGCGGCAGGTTTCTGACTCCCCATGAATCGCCACATCTCTTCATTCATCGCCCGCGTAAGGTCTGCCATGGACCGGCTCTCGGCACAGTCCCCGGTCTACATGGCCCGCTTGCGCCATCCCAGCCGGCGCGGTGTGGCCCTGGCGGTGTCTGCAGTGCCTGCGCTGTTGCTGCTTTATGTGCTGGTGCTGATTCCGTTCACCCCCAGCATTTCTGATCTGCGCCGTGCCAAGACGGCCAAGCCGTCGGTGGTGATGTCTTCCGACGGGCAGGAGCTGGCCGTGTTCAGGCGCGCCAACCGCGACTGGGTCAAGCTCGCAGACATTTCACCGCAGGTCACGGCAGCCTTGATTGCCACCGAAGACCATCGCTTTTACTCGCACCACGGGCTGGACTTCCGGCGCATCGCGTCTGCCGCGCTGAAAACCGCTTCGGGGGATACGCAGGGCGGCTCCACCCTCACGCAGCAGCTGGCACGCAATCTTTATCCGGAAGAGATCGGCCGAGCGCCCACACTCACCCGCAAGATCAAGGAAGCCATCACGGCGCTGAAGATCGAGGCGGTGTACACCAAGCCGGAGATTCTGGAGACCTACCTCAACACCGTGCCTTTCCTCTACAACGCGTTTGGTATCGAGATGGCGGCGCGGACTTATTTCGACAAGTCGGCGGACAAGCTGGATGTGCTGGAAAGCGCGACGCTGGTGGGCATGCTCAAGGGCACCAGTTACTACAACCCGGTCATCAACCCGGAGCGGGCCATCCAGCGCCGCAACATCGTGCTGGCGCAAATGGTCAAGCACGACAAGCTGCCGGCAGCCCGGCTGGAGAGGCTGAAAAAAGCGCCATTGAAGGTTGATTTTGAGCGGCAGACCGAACCCCTCGGCCCGGCGGCCCATGTGGCGCAGCAGCTGCGCCGCTGGCTGATCGAGTGGGCCGATCGCAACGACTACAACATTTATGCAGATGGGCTGGTGCTGCGTACTACCATCGACTCGCGCCTGCAAGCCATGGCCAACCGGGCCGTGACGCGGCAAACCACCCGTCTGCAAAGCCTGGCCAACGGACAGTGGGGTGGGCGCTCTGTGTGGCAGGCGAAAACGGGTCGCTTCCGCGAAATGGTTGAATCCTTCGTACGCGAATCAACCGAGTTCAAGGCGGCCGTGGAAGCTGGTCAAGCGGGCGATGACGTGTTGAAGACCTTGCTGTCTGATGCCTCCTTCATGGAAAAGCTCAAGGCGGACAAGACCCGGCTGCAGGCCGGCTTTCTGGCCATCGACCCTGGCAACGGCCATGTGAAGGCCTGGGTGGGCAGTCGCGATTTTGCTGACGACCAGTTCGACCATGTTGCGCAGGCGCGCCGTCAGCCCGGCTCGACCTTCAAGCCTTTTGTCTACGGTGCGGCCTTCCAGAAAGGCATGTCGCCTTCGGACCGCTTTTTCGACGGTGACATCGAGATTCCGCTGGGCAACGGCGCGTTCTGGCGGCCGACCGACGCCGGTGGGCCGAGCGGCGAGATGATGACCTTGCGCCAGGGTCTGGCTTCCTCGAAGAACACCATCACGGCGCAGGTGATGCAGGCGGTCGGGCCGCCACAGGTGGCGCAACTGGCCCAGGCGCTGGGCGTGCGCCAGAGCAAGCTGGAGGAGGTGCCTTCGCTGGCCCTTGGCACCAGCCCGGTGACGCTCAAGGAAATGGTCAGCGCCTACGCCAGCATTGCCAACGAAGGGCAGTACATTGAGCCCATGCTGATCCTGCAGGTGGAAGACCGCAATGGCAAGGTGCTGGAGGTGATGCAGCCCCGATTGCCGGAAACGGCCATGCCTGTACCGGTATCGCATACGCTGCTCGACACGCTGCGGGCCGCCATCAATCAGGGCACTGGTGCCGGCATTCGCAGCCAATATGGCATCACCGCCGATGTGGCTGGCAAGACGGGCACCACGCAGGACAACACCGACGGCTGGTTCATCCTGATGCATCCACAGCTGGTGGCCGGGGCCTGGGCCGGGTTCAATGACAACCGCATCACCATGGGCAACGGCTGGGGCCCAGGTGCCCGCAGTGCGTTGCCGATGGTGGGCGAGTTCTTCCAGCAATCGTTGCGCACCAGGGTGATTGACGCGCGCAGCCGGTTTGCTGCACCCATGATGGTGGTGCCCGATCCGGTCGATCCGGCACAGGCACTCGGCGACTGGTTTTCATCATTGTTTGGTAACACCAACAGCAGCCCGCGCGAGCTTGAGCGCGACCCGTCTTCGGCGCCGCAGGGCGCAGGTCAGCCGGGGCAGGGTGGGTTTCCAGCGGGCCCGATACAGGGCGACAACGCGCAGTTTTCCGCGCCGGTGCCTGGCTCGCCGCGCTGAGCGGGGACTCTGCCTTCTTGTGCCCGGGCCGGCAGATGGCTACGATGGTTCCATTCGCATCGCACAGGAGAGCCCATGCCGCAACTGATTGCTTCCGTCGAGGGTGTCGAAATCAAGCACGTGTACCTGCAGAAGGACCGCACCACGCTGGGCCGCAAGCCGTACAACGACATCGTGCTGGACAACCTGGTGGTCAGCGGCGAGCACTGCGCGTTTGACCTGCAGGGCATCGCCGATGTCTACATCGAAGACCTCGGCAGCACCAACGGCACCTACATCAACGGGCAAATGATCAAGTCGCGGCAGCTGCTGCGCAACAACGACGTCATCACCATCGGTAACTTCCGGGTGCAGTACCTGAGCTCTTCGGAGCACGAGGCGCCCGAAAAGCCTGAGAAGACCATGGCCATGTCGCTCGATGCGCTGGGCCTGCCGGGCACCACGGGCGTCATGCATGCCAGCCTGCGGGTGTTGTCGGGCACCTCGGCCGGGCTGGAGGTGCCGGTGGTCAAGGCGGTCACCACCTTTGGCCAGCCGGGCGTGGCGGTGGTATCGATTTCGCACCGGCGTGATGGTTATTACGTCGTGCGCATGGACGGGCCAGTTCAGCCCACGCTGAACGGCCAGCCCATCGGACCGCGGGCCTTGTTGCTGGCCAGCCGCGACATCCTCAACCTGGCAGGAACCGAGATGGAGTTTGTGCTCAAGGAGGTCTGAGGTTGCCAGCATGACCTGTATAAACCGGGCATGAACAAAAAGGCATCCCTTCCGGCGCCGGCTGCGGCGCGTGGCGCCAGCGGGCTGGTTTATTCCACTGATTCAGGGCGCATGTGCCCGAACTGTCGTCAGGCCGTGGCAGCCTGCGTGTGCGGCAAGGCCGCCGTGTCGCCAGCCGGTGGCCCGGTGCGCGTGACGCGCCAGACCAAGGGGCGGGGCGGGAAAACCGTCACGGTTGTCACCGGTTTGCCGCTGGAGGAGCTGGCGCTCGCGCAGCTGGCCAAGCAGCTCAAGGCGGCTTGTGGCTCGGGCGGCACTGTGAAAGATGGCGTGATTGAAGTGCAGGGCGACCATGCCGATCTGCTGGTGACCGTGCTGAACAAACAAGGCCATGCGGCGAAGAGGGCGGGTTGAGTCAGTCTGGAGAGCCACACCCATGAACCCCGAAGACCTGCAGAAGCTGGTGACGCTGAAAATGCCCTTTGGCAAACACCAGGGTGTGCTGATCGCCGATTTGCCAGGGAATTACCTCAACTGGTTTGCCCGCGAAGGTTTTCCCAAAGGTGAAATCGGCCGCCTGCTGGCCCTGATGCAGGAAATTGATCACAACGGCCTGAAGCCGCTGCTTGATCCTCTGCGTGAATCCCGGCGTGGCCCGTTACGCTGACGCTGCGGAAGGTTCGGCGTCAGGTGCTGATTTGCTGGATGGCCTTCGCGGCTTCGGTGACCAACGCCGGGCCCTTGTAGATGAGCCCTGTGTAAATCTGCACCACGTCCGCCCCTGCCTTGATTTTCGAGACCGCATCGGCGCCGCTCATCACGCCGCCCACACCGATGATGGGAAAACCCTTGCCGAGAGCAGCACGCAGCTGGCGAATCACCGCATTGCTGGGCGCCAGCACCGGCGCGCCGCTGAGGCCACCGGCTTCTTCCGCATGGCGCATGCCTTTCACCGCATCGCGGCCCAGCGTGGTGTTGGTGGCCACCACACCATCCATGGCATGGCGCTGCAGCGTCGCCGCAATCACCGCGACCTGGGCTTCGTCGAGGTCGGGCGCGATCTTCACAAAAATCGGTACACGCTTGCCGTGCTGCCGAGCCAACACTTCGCGCCGCTCGGCAATGCGGCCCAGCAGGGCGTCGAGTGCTTCGTCACTTTGCAGCGCCCTCAGGTTTTTGGTGTTCGGGCTGGAAATGTTGACCGTTACGTAATCGGCGTGCGGGTATACGCCATCGAGACACAACAGGTAGTCATCGACCGCGTTTTCAATCGGTGTGGCGGCGTTCTTGCCGATGTTCAGGCCCAGCAGCAGGCGGCCTGCCGACCCTGCGGCGGCCTTGCGCATGGCCGATTTCTGGACGTTGGCAAGAAAGGCCTCCAGCCCGTCGTTGTTGAAGCCCAGCCGGTTGATCAGCGCGTTGGCCTCGGGCAGGCGAAACATGCGCGGCTTGGGGTTGCCCGGCTGGCCTTTCGGTGTGACGGTACCCACCTCGACAAAGCCAAAGCCCATGGCCGCCAGCCCGTCGATACAGCGGGCGTTCTTGTCCAGCCCGGCTGCCAGACCGACCCGGTTGGGAAACGTCAGCCCGGCCAGTTCGATCGGGTCACTGACCCGGCTACCGCAATAGGCCAGCGACAGCGGCGTGCCCTGTGTTCGGGCCAGCGAGGCCATGGTCAGGTCGTGCGCGGTTTCGGGGTCAAGGCCAAACAAAAAAGGGCGGGCGAGGGCGTAGGGCAGCAGGGACATTGGATAATTGGAAACAGGTGGCGGTGGTGGGGTGATTGTCTCAAAACCGCCACGATGCCTTTGCAGTCGTTTACTCAACATCTCACTCCATGACCCAAGACGAACTCAAGATCCTGGTCGGCCAGGCGGCCCTGCACTACGTGAAGCCCGGCACCGTCGTGGGTGTGGGCACGGGTTCCACCGTCAACAAGTTCATCGACGCGCTGGGCACCATCAGGGACCAGATTGCCGGCGCGGTGTCGAGCTCCGAGGCCTCCACGGCGCGTCTTCGTGCGTTGGGCATCCATGTGCTCGAAGCTGCTGAGGTTGATGAGCTCGGCGTCTACATCGACGGCGCTGACGAGATCGACCATGCCGGTTACATGATCAAGGGCGGCGGTGCGGCCCTCACGCGCGAAAAGATTGTGGCGGCGCAATCGCACCAGTTCGTCTGCATCGCCGACGAAACCAAGCTGGTGCAGACGCTGGGCGCCTTCCCGCTCCCGGTGGAAGTCATTCCCATGGCGGCGGCCCGTGTGATGCGGCAATTTGCAGCGCTGGGCGGAAGCGCCACTCTGCGACTGAAAGATGGCGCACCACTGGTGACCGACAACGGCCAGCACATCCTCGATGTGAGGGGTCTGAAAATCAGCGATCCGCTGGCGTTTGAAACCCAGGTCAACCAGTGGCCCGGCGTGGTCACCGTGGGCGTGTTTGCGCTGCAGAAGGCGCAGGTCTGTCTGCTGGGCACCGTAACCGGTGTGAAGACGATGGTGTTTTGAAGCGAGGTTTTGGTCTGAGGCGTACCCGGACGAACATGCCGGCAACAGAAGGAGCAACATGACAGTGATGGCAGGCCTGATTGGTTTGGGCGCGATGGGCGGCGGCATGGCCCAGTCGCTGCGTCGCAACGGCTACGAGGTGCAGGTGTTCGATGTGCGCCCCGAGGCAGCAGCGGCATTTGCCAAAGACGGCGGCAAAGCCTGGCATTCACCCGCGGCGCTTGCGCAGGTTTGCGATGTGGTGGTGTCGGTCGTCGTGAACGCGGCACAGACAGAGGCGGTGCTGTTCGGCCCCGAAGGCTGCGCCGCTGCGATGAAGCCTGGCAGCGTGTTTGTGATGTGCTCCACCGTGGAGCCCAACTGGTCGGTGGCGCTGGAAAAGCGCCTCGCCGCGATGGACATTCTCTACATCGATGCCCCGATTTCCGGTGGCGCGGCCAAGGCGGCCAGCGGACAGATGACGATGATGACCTCCGGCTCGCCCGCAGCCTACGCGGTGGCCGAGCCGGTGCTCAACGCCATGGCCGGCAAGGTGTACAAGCTGGGCAATCAGGCCGGGCCTGCGAGCAAGGTGAAGATCATCAACCAGTTGCTGGCCGGTGTGCACATTGCGGCTGCCGCCGAAGCAATGGCCTTGGGCATTCGCGAGGGGGTGGACCCGGCTGCGCTGTATGAGGTCATCACCCACAGCGCTGGCAACAGCTGGATGTTTGAAAACCGCATGGCCCATGTACTGGCGGCCGACTACACGCCGCTATCGGCGGTGGATATTTTCGTGAAGGATCTGGGTATCGTGCTCGACATGGCGCGCAGCAGCAAATTCCCCCTGCCGCTGTCATCCACCGCGCACCAGATGTTCATGCAGGCCTCGACCGCAGGCTTTGCGCGCGAGGATGACAGCGCCGTCATCAAGATTTTTCCGGGTATTGAGTTGCCCAAGAAGCCATGAACAAAATCCACCTGGGTTGTATCGCTGACGATTTCACGGGTGCAACCGACCTGGCCAACAACCTGGTGCGCGCCGGCATGCGTGTGGTGCAGACGAATGGCGTTCCCTCCGGGCCGCTGGGCGCCGAGGTGGATGCGGTCGTGGTTGCCCTCAAATCGCGCACCATTCCGGCGAATGAGGCAGTCGCCCAGTCACTGGAAGCCCTGGCGTGGCTGCAACGGCAGGGCGCGACGCAGATCTACTTCAAGTACTGCTCCACCTTTGACAGCACGCCCACAGGCAATATCGGCCCGGTTACCGAGGCGCTGATGGATGCGCTGGGAACTGACTTCACCATCGCCACGCCGGCCTTCCCCGACAACAAGCGCACCGTATTCAAAGGCTATCTTTTTGTGGGCGATGTGCTGCTGAACGAAAGCGGCATGCAGAACCACCCGCTGACGCCGATGACCGATGCCAATCTGGTCCGGGTGATGCAGTCGCAGACCAAGCGACAGGTGGGTCTCATCGATCACACGGTGGTGGCGCGTGGCGAGTCGGCAGTGCGCGAGCGCATTGCCCAGCTGCGGACTGACGACGTGGGCGTGGCGATTGTCGATGCGGTCTCCAACGACGATCTGCTGCGCTTGGGGCCGGCGCTGAAAGGCATGCCACTGGTCACCGCCGGTTCGGGTGTAGCCATCGGCCTGCCGCAAAACTTCGGGATTGCACCGTCCACGCAGGCCAGTGTGTTGCCTCCCGCCAGCGGGCTGCAGGCGGTGGTGTCCGGCAGCTGCTCGCTGGCCACCAATCGGCAAGTGGCAGAGTTCATCCGGCTCGGCCGACCAGCGCTGGCGATTGACCCCCTGCAGCTGGCCAGCGGTGCCGACGTGGTGGGCGAGGCGTTGGCATGGGCTACGCCGTTGTTGAAGAGCGGACCAGTGCTGGTTTATTCCACGGCCCAGCCAGATGCAGTGAAATCAGTACAAGGGCAGCTCGGCGTGGACGCCGCCGGTGCCATGGTGGAGCATGCGATTGCCGCCATTGCCCAGGGTCTGGTGCAGGCGGGTGTGCGTCAGCTGGTGGTGGCCGGCGGCGAAACCTCGGGGGCCTGCGTGCAGGCGCTGGGTGTCTCGCAGCTTCAGATCGGCTCGCAGATTGACCCGGGTGTGCCCTGGTGCCACGCCACACTGCAGCCACCCGCTTCCGGCGGGCTGCACATTGCGCTGAAGTCGGGCAACTTTGGCACGGACGACTTCTTCACCAAAGCGTTTGGTCTGCTGGCTTGACCGACGAAGGCATCCGGCAGTGGCTCAAGATCAGCCACGCCCGAGTCAGAACTGGATGCCTGCCGGGTTTTCGTTGGGAGCCGGTGCGGGCCGCTGAGCAGGCCGGGCCACTGTGGCGGGTGTTTCTGCGGGAGCTGCCGCAGGTGCCGCAGCAGGCGGTGCCGACACCGTGACCAGCGGCGTGGCGGCGGCGCGCCGGTAGCCTGCAGGAAGAATGGAACTCTTGGGGTAGCCCGCCGCATCGAGGAACTGCGTCCACTCCACATCGGCATAACCCTTGATCTGTTGACCACCGATGGTCAGGAAAGGCAGTGAAGCATCACCGGCGAGGCGTTGAAGCGCTTGCGTGTCTTCAGGCGTTCCGATGGTCCGTTCAGTAAACGGGATGCCGCGGTTGGTGAGCATGGCGCGGCCTGCGTCACAGGCTCCGCAGGCATTGGCGGTGTACAGGGTCACCGGAAACTTGCTGACGACCTGACGCAGCTCGAAAGGCAGCGCGGCGGCGCTGGTACCGCTGCTGCTTCCCGTGTTGGCAGCACTGGCCCGGGTGTTGCTGCCCGGCGGTGGGGGTTGGTCTGAGAAGGTCACTTTGCCATCCGGCCCGACGATGCGAAACACCTGCTGCGCGGAAGCGGTGACCGGCAGCAGTGCACCTGCGAACACCATAACCGCCGCAGCGGCCAGCGCGTTGGATAAACGGGGTGTCTTGAGCAGTGCAGTGCTGGGTGTCATGGTCATCTTTATAAGTGTCTCTTGACTGATTTTCAAGCCATGCCCTGATGGCGAAGCAGTGCGTCCAGCGAGGGTTCACGGCCCCGGAAGGCCTTGAAGGATTCCATCGCGGGACGGCTTCCACCGGCTTCCAGGATGGCCTGCCGATACTTTCGGCCTGTTTCTACGTTAACGGTGCTGGGCGCGGCGGGGTTATCGGTGTTTCCCCCCGGTTGCTGCCCGGCGGCGTCAGACTGACGCGCTGATTCCTCGAAAGCGGCATACGCGTCTGCGGACAACACCTCCGCCCACTTGTAACTGTAGTAGCCTGCGGCGTACCCGCCAGAAAAAATGTGACTGAATGTGTGGGCGGTCCGGCTGTAGGCGGGCGCCTGGATCACGGCGACCTCGTCGCGCACCTGCTGCAGCAGGGCCATCAGGTCATCGCCGGGCCGGTGCGAGGTGTGCAGCAGCATGTCGAAGAGTGAAAACTCGACCTGGCGCAGGGTCTGCATGCCGCTCTGGAAGTTCTTGGCCGCCAGCATCTTGTCGAACAGTGCGCGCGGCAGTGGCTCGCCGGTGTCGACGTGCGCCGTCATGTGCTTGAGCACATCCCACTCCCAGCAGAAGTTCTCCATGAACTGGCTCGGCAGTTCCACCGCATCCCATTCCACACCGCTGATGCCCGAAACATCGTGCTCGTTGACTTGCGTCAGCATGTGGTGCAGGCCGTGGCCGAACTCGTGGAACAGCGTGGTCACATCGTCGTGCGTCAGCAGGGCTGGCTTGCCGCCCACACCGTCGGCAAAGTTGCAGACCAGATGCGCCACCGGGGTTTGCAGCTGACCGGTGTCTGGCCGCAACCAGCGCGAGCGCACGTCGTCCATCCAGGCGCCGCCGCGCTTGCCAGTGCGGGCGGGTTGGTCCAGATAGAACTGTCCGACGAGTTGACCATTGCGTTCAATACGGAAGAATTCGACGCCGGGTTTCCACACCGGCGCCACGTCCTTGCGGACGGCCACTTCAAACAGCGTTTCCACAATCTTGAAAAGCCCAGCCAGCACCTTGGGGGCAGTGAAGTACTGTTTGACCTCCTGCTCGCTGAAGGCATAGCGGGCTTCCTTGAGCTTTTCGCCGATGTAGGCAAAGTCCCAGGGTTGAGGGTTTGAAAGTCCAAGGGTTTCTGCGGCAAAGGCGCGCAGGTCGGCCACGTCTTTTTCGCCGTAAGGGCGGGCGCGTCTGGCCAGGTCACGCAGGAATGTGATGACTTCGTCCGGCGACTTCGCCATTTTGGCGACCACCGAGACCTCACCGAAATTGCGGTAGCCCAGCAGTTTGGCTTCCTCCTGTCGCAGGGCGAGGATTTCCTGCATCACGGCGGAGTTGTCGAAACGGCTGAATTCGGGTGCGGCCTGGTCGCTGGCGCGCGTGGTGTAGGCCTTATAGAGAATTTCGCGCAGGGCGCTGCTGTCGGCAAACTGCATCACCGGCAGGTAGCAGGGCATCTTCAGCGTGAGTTTGTAGCCGGCTTTGCCTTCGGCCTCGGCCTGCGCGCGCGCGGTTTGCAGCACATCGGCGGGAATGCCGCCCACTTCGCTGTCGGTCGCGTAATAGGCAAAAGCGTCGGTGGCATCGAGCGCGTTCTCGCTGAACTTCTGGCTCAGCTCGGCCTGGCGCTCCTGGATCTGTGCGAAGCGCTCCTTGGCAGCGCCGGTCAGCTCGGCACCGGACAGTACAAAGTTGCGGATCGCGTTCTTGTGGGCCTGCCGCTGTTCGCTGTTGAGGCTGGCCACGTCAATGGCCTTGTACTTGGCGTACAGCCGTTCGTCGGCGCCCAGGCGGGTCCAGAACTCGGTCACGCGGGGCAGGGCGGCGTTGTAGGCGGCGCGCAGCTCGGGCGTGTCGGCCACGCTGTTGAGGTGACTCACGGCACCCCAGGCGCGGCCCAGGTTTTCGGTGGCCACATCCAGTACCCGGGCGATGTCGGTCCAGGTGGCGGGGAATTCGGTGGCGGTGACCTGGGCCAGGGCCGCATCGGCTTTCGCCAGAAGCTCATCCATGGCCGGAGCAACATGTTCCGGCTGGATGCTGTCAAACAGGGGCAGGTCGGAGAAGTCGAGGAGCGGATTGGCAGAGGCTGGGTATGTCATGGCTTGGAGTTGCGGACGAAACCCGACAATCTAAAGGGCCCGCCTTACCTTGAAAAGAAAAAAGTCCCAAAAATTCCCTATGGGCGCCATAGCCCCCAGGCGGGGCAGGCAGAAGGCTGTCAGGGCGCCCTCAGCCCTGGGCGCTTTTCTTCACGCTGCGCTGTTTGGGTTTGGCGCGTTTGACGGTACCGCCGGGCGTGAGTCGCTGGTTGCCCAGCACACGCAGGGTCTTGATCTCGGGGCGCTGGCCGTAGCGCGAGCTGTTCTTGAGCACCTTGACGTCACGCGGGCCGGGCATGCGGTCTTCATTGACCTTTTTTTCCTTTTCCGGCTGCGGACGCCACAGCACGAGCAGTTTGCCGATGTGCTGGATGGGAGCGGCATTGAGCTCGTCGGCCAGTGTCTGAAAAATGGCTTCGCGCCCGGCGCGGTCATCAGACTGCACCCTGACCTTGATGAGGCCGTGGGCATTGAGCGCGGCATCGGTTTCCTTTTTGACGGCGGGGGTGAGGCCGTCGGAGCCGATCATCACCACGGCATTGAGGTGGTGGGCGTTGGCGCGGTGGTCTTTGCGCTGCGCGGGAGTGAGTTGTATTTGAGCCATGCCCCAATTATCGGCGGATATCGTTGGGGACGGTCAGAGGACAATAGGGGCCATGAAAGTAAATGGCGGCAACAACTCCAATAACCCCCCAGGAAGTCCGAAGGCGGCGGTCAAGAGCGGCGGCAAGGGCAAAAAGCTCAACAAGGCCTGGCTGCACGACCACATCAACGACCCGTATGTGAAACGGGCCAACAAGGAAGGCTACCGTGCCCGGGCCGCCTACAAACTAAAGGAAATCGACGAAACCTTCGGGCTGATCAAGCCTGGGGACTGTGTGGTCGATCTGGGCAGCACCCCTGGCGCGTGGAGCCAGTACGTGCGCCGCAAGCTCTCGCCCACGGGCGCTGCGGCAGGCACGCTCAATGGCCGCATCATCGGGCTGGACCTGCTGCCCATGGAGCCGATTGAAGGCGTGACCTTCATCCAGGGCGACTTCCGGGAGGCGGAGGTGCTGGAGCAGCTCGAGCACACACTGGCCACGCTGCATGGCCCGACTCCGGTCGATCTGGTGATCTCCGACATGGCGCCCAACCTGTCCGGCATTGAATCGGCCGATGCGGCGCGCATCGCCCACCTGATCGAACTGGCGGTGGAATTTGCCCAGAACCGGATGAAACCGGACGGCACGCTGGTTGTCAAACTCTTTCACGGCAGCGGCTACGACCAGCTCGTGAAGCTTTTCAAAGATACCTTCAAGGTGGTCAAACCCCTCAAACCCAAGGCGTCCCGGCCCGGATCGTCGGAAACCTTCCTGATTGGCCGGGGTCTGAAAAAACCGGCCCACTCGGCCTAAAACCGTGTATCCGCAAGTGTTTGCGGGGGCATTTGTCACTTAAAACCACTTCAAACGGCGGGGTAGGCCGGATTCATGCGGGTTTTGCCCTTGAAACCCCTAAAATGAATCGCATGTGCCCTTGCAAGAGTTTTGGGTTATTTCACCGGAGTCGTCCTTGAACAATCAGTGGTTTTCGAAAATTGCAATCTGGTTGGTGATCGCCATGGTGCTGTTCACTGTTTTCAAGCAGTTTGACACTCGTGGTGCAGCCGGGGCCAACTACCTGGGCTACTCCGAATTTCTGGAAGAGGTGCGCGGCAAGCGCATCAAGACGGCGACCATCTCTGAAGGTCAGGGCGGTACCGAAATTGCTGCCACCACCATCGATGACCGCCGGGTGCGCACCACCGCCACCTACCTCGACCGAGGCCTGGTCGGCGACCTGATCGCCAATGACGTGAAATTCGACGTCAAGCCCCGCGAAGAAGGCTCGCTGCTCATGACGCTGCTGGTCAGCTGGGGCCCGATGCTGCTGCTGATTGGCGTGTGGGTGTACTTCATGCGCCAGATGCAGGGCGGCGGCAAGGGCGGAGCGTTCAGCTTCGGCAAGTCCAAAGCCCGCATGCTCGATGAATCGACCAACCCCGTCACTTTTGCCGACGTGGCCGGTTGTGACGAGGCCAAGGAAGAAGTCAAGGAAGTCGTTGATTTCCTGAAAGACCCTGCCAAGTTCCAGAAGCTGGGTGGCCGCATTCCGCGTGGCCTGCTGCTGGTTGGCCCTCCGGGTACCGGCAAGACGCTGCTCGCCAAAGGCATCGCCGGCGAAGCCAAGGTGCCGTTCTTCTCGATTTCCGGTTCTGACTTCGTTGAAATGTTTGTCGGCGTGGGCGCGGCCCGCGTGCGCGACATGTTCGAGAACGCCAAGAAAAACGCCCCCTGCATCATCTTCATTGACGAGATCGACGCGGTCGGTCGCCAGCGCGGCGCAGGCCTCGGTGGTGGCAACGACGAACGCGAACAGACCCTCAACCAGATGCTGGTCGAGATGGACGGCTTTGAAACCAATGTCGGCGTGATCGTGGTGGCTGCCACCAACCGCCCCGACATTCTGGATGCCGCCTTGCTGCGCCCGGGCCGTTTTGACCGCCAGGTGTATGTGACGCTGCCCGACATCCGCGGCCGCGAGCAGATCCTGAACGTGCACATGCGCAAGGTGCCGCTCGGCCAGGACGTCAACGCCAGTGTGATCGCACGCGGCACGCCCGGCATGTCCGGTGCCGATCTGGCCAACCTGTGCAACGAAGCCGCCCTGATGGCTGCGCGCCGCAACGCCCGCACCGTCGAGATGCAGGACTTCGAAAAGGCCAAGGACAAGATCCTGATGGGCCCTGAGCGCAAGAGCATGGTCATGCCCGAGGAAGAACGCCGCAACACGGCTTACCACGAGTCTGGCCACGCACTGCTCGGCAAGATGCTGCCCAAGTGCGATCCGGTGCACAAGGTCACCATCATTCCGCGTGGCCGTGCCCTGGGCGTCACCATGAGCCTGCCGGCACAAGACCGCTACAGCTACGACCGCGAATACATGTTGAGCCAGATCAGCATGCTGTTCGGTGGCCGTATCGCCGAAGAAGTGTTCATGAACCAGATGACCACCGGCGCCAGCAACGACTTTGAGCGCGCCACCTCTCTGGCCCGCGACATGGTCACGCGCTACGGCATGACCGAAGCGCTGGGCCCCATGGTGTATGCCGAGAACGAAGGCGAAGTGTTCCTGGGCCGCTCGGTCACCAAGACCAACAACATGAGCGAATCGACCCTGCAGAAGGTGGACGGCGAGGTGCGCCGCATCATCGACCAGCAGTACGCCCTGGCGCGCAAGCTGATCGAGGACAACAAGGACAAGATGCATGCCATGGCCAAGGCCCTGCTCGAATGGGAAACCATCGACGTGGAGCAGCTGGACGACATCATGGCCGGCCGTGAGCCGCGCCCACCAAAAGACTGGACGCCGCGCGTACCCCCAGTGGGTGGCACTGGCGGCCCCGGTGGCGGCACACCCGCCGTCAACACCGACCCAGCAACCGGCGTGGCCTGAGCCCTGCCGCACAGCATGAGATGAAAACCGGGGCCTGGCCCCGGTTTTTCTTTGTAAGCTCCTCATTTTCAGTTCAGACTCAGCTGGCCCCGTTTTTCGGGCCGGGCACCTCTTACATCTGGAGTCTCGCGTGATCTGGCACACCGCACGTTTTCAAGTTGACCTGAGCCAGCCCAGAGTCATGGGCATTGTGAATGCCACCCCGGATTCGTTTTCGGATGGCGGCCAGTACTTCAGCGGAAGCGACAAGCTGGCCAGCGTGATTGCACATTGCGAGCAGCTCCTCAAGGACGGCGCTGACCTGCTGGACATTGGCGGCGAATCGAGCCGGCCAGGTGCACCCCCCGTGTCACTTGAAGAGGAACTGGCCCGCGTGGTTCCCGTGGTGCGCCATGCCGTGACTTTGGGTGTTCCCGTATCTGTTGATACTTACAAGCCTGAGGTGATGAAGGCGGTGCTGGACCTCGGCGCAGACGTGATCAACGACATCTGGGCGCTGCGTCAGCCCGGCGCCACCGAGGCGGTGGCTGCCCACCCCAGCTGCGGCGTTTGTCTGATGCACATGCACCGCGAACCGCAGACCATGCAGGTCGCGCCGATGGAAGGCGATGTCGTGCCGCAAGTCACCGCATTTCTCGCAGATTCGGCCAGACGCCTGGAGTCGGCAGGCGTGCAGCGCGCGCGCATCGTGCTGGACCCAGGCGTGGGTTTTGGCAAAACCGTGGCGCAGAATTTTTCATTGCTGGCGCGGCAGCGTGGGCTGCTGGCGCTGGGTTACCCGGTGCTGGCAGCGTGGTCGCGCAAGTCGTCTCTGGCGGCAGTCTGCAGTACATCGCTGGGCGAGGTGGCACAACTGGACGTGACGGAGCGCATGGTGCCCAGCGTGACTGCAGCCGTGCTGGCAGTGGAGCGGGGTGCCCGGATTGTGCGTGTGCATGATGTGCGCGAAACGGTGCAGGCGCTGAAGGTCTGGTCAGCCGCCCAATGATGGGATGGAGGGCGACCAGAGTTGACTCATCCGGTCTGTGCAGCGCCGCACCGTGCAGCCATGAGGGTCACCCTAAAATGTTGCAAACTGTGGATGCGCCTGGGCAGATGCTTGGCCTGCGTCCCATCCGCGGGCTACCGCACAACAGCACCGCTTAACCGCGCCGCCTAACCCTCCAGGACACCTGAGACACCTCCCCATGACCAGAAAATACTTCGGCACCGACGGCATTCGCGGCACTGTGGGCCAGGCCCCGATCACGCCTGACTTTGTTCTTCGTCTGGCGCACGCGGTCGGGCGTGTGTTGCGCCGGACTGAATCCAAACCCACGGTGCTGATCGGCAAGGACACCCGGATTTCCGGCTACATGCTGGAGAGCGCACTGGAATCGGGCTTCAATTCGGCAGGCGTCGAGGTGGTGCTGCTCGGGCCGCTGCCCACGCCGGGCGTGGCCTACCTCACCCGTGCGCTGCGCGCCAGCCTGGGCGTGGTCATCAGTGCCAGTCACAACCCGTTTGCCGACAACGGCATCAAGTTCTTCAGCGCCCAGGGCACCAAGCTCGACGACGAATGGGAACTGGCCGTCGAGGCCGCTCTGGAAGAGGCGCCCGTCTGGGCTGACTCTGCATCGCTTGGCAAGGCACGCCGGCTGGAGGACGCAGCGGGGCGCTACACCGAGTTCTGCAAAAGCACCTTCGCCAACGACCTCACACTCAAGGGCCTGAAGATCGTGGTCGATGGCGCCCACGGCGCGGCGTACCACATCGCACCGCAGGTGTTCCACGAGCTGGGCGCCGAAGTGATTGCGATTGGCTGTGCACCAGACGGCCTGAACATCAACCACGAGGTGGGCGCCACCCATCCCGAGGCGCTGATCCGCGCGGTGAAGGCCAACAAGGCCCACTATGGCATCGCGCTGGACGGCGACGCCGACCGCCTCCAACTGGTTGACGCCAATGGCCGCCTGTTCAACGGTGACGAGGTGCTGTACCTGATGGTCAACGAGCGTCTGGCGCGCGGCGAGGCCGTCCCCGGCGCGGTCGGTACGCTGATGACCAATATGGCGGTGGAAGTCTCGCTGAAACAAAAGGGCGTGGAGTTTGTGCGCGCCAAGGTCGGCGACCGCTATGTGCTTGAAGAACTCGAAAAGCGCGGTTGGCTGCTGGGCGGTGAGGGGTCTGGCCACCTGCTGGCGCTCGACAAGCACACCACCGGCGACGGCCTCATCAGCGCCTTGCAGGTACTGCAGGCCTGCGTGCGCAGCGGCAAGACGATTGCCCAGCTGCTGGGCGACGTGCAGCTGTTCCCGCAGACGCTCATCAATGTGCGGCTGCGGCCCGGGCAGGACTGGAAGAACAACGCCGCCATGGCGGAGGCTACACGGGCGGTCGAGGCTGAACTGGGCAACACCGGCCGCATATTGATTCGCCCCAGCGGCACCGAGCCGCTGCTGCGCGTGATGGTGGAAGCCCGCGATGCCGAGCAGGCTCGTGCGTGTGCGCAGCGCGTGGCCGATACGCTCCGGGCCTGAGACTCCCGGAAGCTCAAAGCCGGTCGATAAACCGCGCGATGGTTGCGTTTACCACCTCAGGGTGGGTGATCGGGCCCATGTGACCGAGCCTTTCGAAGGTAACAACCTCCGCCTGCGGCAGCGCTGGCACCAGCAGCCGTGCGACGCCGTGCGCGGATTCTGGTGATTGCCTGCCCAGCATGTAAAGCACGGGTACATTCAGCGCCGCAAACGCAGTCAGTGGTGTGGGCTCGGTCATCAGTGCATGTGCCCAGCGGTGCACATTCACCACTGACGCTGCAATCGCGGGCTTGCGCTGCTCCGGCGTTGCAGCCCATGCGCCTGCCCCCATCCAGTAGTCAATGAACGCCTCTGCTGCCGCATCCGGATTGTTTCTGTCCAGAGCCTCGGCGGCAGCGCTGACGGCATAGCGGATGCCGTCAGCCTGGTTGGGGGAGGGTTTTTCTGCTTCCAGCACGGCAAATAGCGTAGGTTCGTACAGCACCAGCGCGCGCACACGGGCCGGGTGGGTCAGTGCGGCTTTCAGGGCCACAGCGCCGCCGTAGGAGTGACCAACCAGCACCAGTGGCGCAGTGGCACGCGCCAGCACCGGCTCAAGCAGTGCCACTTCGTCGGCCAGTGAAATCACGCGGTCAGAGTGCCAATCCGGGCTTTTACCCGCGCCGTAGGAGTCCGGGGCCAGCACCTGATAGCGCGGTGCCAGCAGGTCCATCAGCCCGCGCCATTGGCTGGAACTGCTGGCGTTGGAGTGGATGCAGACCACACCGGGGCCGCTGCCGGCCTCGCGGAAAAATGGTTCAACGGAAGAGGTTTCGGCAGAGGAAGCCATGTGCTGCGATCAGGTCAGACCGACCGCAGCCAGAGAAGTGACATAGAGGATCATGCAGGGTGTTTCCTGAGTGAATGGGAGCAAGCGACCCCATTCTGGACGAACGCAAGCCTGCATGGCAAGCTCAGGCAAGCCCTCGCTGCTGTCAGCAGCGTCACCCCTGTGTCACGCTCAAGCCAGCGTGTAGGCCGTTTTCACCGTGGTGAAGAACTCCTGCGCGTACTTGCCTTGCTCGCGCGGGCCGTAGCTGGAGCCTTTGCGCCCACCGAAGGGCACGTGATAGTCCACGCCGGCCGTTGGCAGGTTGACCATCACCATGCCGGCCTGGCTGTGGCGCTTGAAGTGGGTGGCGTGTTTGAGGCTGCTGGTGGCGATGCCGGCAGACAGGCCAAACGGCGTGTCGTTGGCAGTGGCCAGTGCTTCGTCGTAGTTCTTCACGCGGATGATGCTGGCCACCGGGCCAAAGATCTCTTCGCGGTTGATGCGCATAGTGGCCGCGCTGTCCCTGAAGAGTGCAGGGGCCATGAAGTAACCCGTGGCGCCGCTGCCGGTGTGGCAGGCGATGCGCTCGCCACCGAAAGCGAGCGTTGCGCCTTCAGCCTTGCCGATGGCGATGTAGCTCAAGTCTTGCTCCAGCTGCGCTTCGGACGAGACCGGGCCGATGTCGGTACCGGTGGCCAGCGCGTCGCCCACCTTGATGCGCGCCATGCGCTCCTGCAGGGCCTTCACGAAAGCGGGGTAAATGCCCTCGGTCACGATCAGGCGGCTGGAGGCGGTGCAACGCTGGCCGGTCGAGTAGAACGCGCTCTGGGCGCACAGCTCCACGGCCTGCGCGAGGTCGGCATCGTCCAGCACCACCTGCGGGTTCTTGCCACCCATCTCCAGCTGCACTTTTTTCAGGTTCTTCGCGCAGGCCTCGGCAATGCGGCTGCCCACACCGACCGAGCCGGTAAAACTGATGGCGTGGATGCCCGGGTGGTTCACCATGGCATCACCAATCACGCGGCCGGGACCCATCACCAGGTTGAACACGCCGGCCGGAATGCCAGAGCGCGAAACGATGTCGGCCAGCGCCCAGGCACTGCCGGGCACCAGATCAGCGGGCTTGAGGACCACGCAGTTGCCGAAGGCCAGCGCCGGCGCCACCTTCCACGCCGGGATGGCGATGGGGAAGTTCCATGGCGTGATGAGACCCACCACACCCACTGGCTCGCGGGTGATTTCCACACCGATGCCGGGTCGCACGGAGGGCAGGGTTTCACCACTCAGCCGCAAACATTCGCCGGCAAAGAACTTGAAGATGTGGCCGGCGCGGGTGACCTCGCCAATGCCCTCGGGCCGGGTCTTGCCTTCTTCGCGCGAGAGCAGGGTGCCCAGCTCCTCGCGGCGGGCGAGGATTTCGGTACCGATCTTGTCCAGTGCGTCCGAGCGGGCCTGAATGCCCGAGGTGGACCAGGCCGGAAAGGCCGCCTGCGCGGCTTGCACCGCAGCGTCCAGACCCGACGCATCGGCTTGCGCGTACTCGCCGATCACATCCGACAGGTTGGACGGGTTGATGTTGGCACTGGTGGTTTCACCGGTGCCGATGTTGCCGCTGGTGCCAGTGACCCATTGGCCGTTGATGAGATTGAGATGAGCCATGGTGTTTCCTGTGAATGTCAAATAGCCGATGTGCAAGGCGCCAAATCAAAGTCGGCAAACGCCGCAGATCTGGCTCCGCCAGTCTGCCAGCGTTGCCCCCATCTATTTTTTAGGAATGGGGGGATGCGGCGTCAGCCGCCACGGGGGTGCTTCACTTTGCCCAGCGTAACACCAGCGGGTCCAGTCGCCGTGCGGTTTCCAGCAGGCCTTGTCGCACCTCGGCATGCATGGCTGGAAAGGGATGGCGCGGCGCCTCGCAGGCAATCACGCCGCCGGCCTTCATCAGCGCCTTGGCGGTCAGAATCCCGCCCTGGCGGTTTTCGTAATTGATGAGCGGCAGCCAGCGGGTGTACTGGGCAACGGCTTCTTCGCGCCGGCCTGCGGCGTAGGCGTCCATGATCTGGCGGATACCGTCTGGATAGGCTCCACCCGTCATGGCGCCAGTCGCGCCCGCGTCCAGGTCGGGCAGCAGGGTGATGGCTTCTTCGCCGTCCCAGGGGCCTTCAATCGCGTCGCCACCCAAGCGGATCAGCTCGCGCAGCTTGGAGGCTGCGCCGGGCGTTTCGATCTTGAAGTAACTGACGTTGGTGATCTCTTTGGCCATGCGGGCCAGAAACGCGGCAGGCAGGGGCGTTCCGCTGACTGGCGCGTCCTGGATCATGATGGGAATGTTGATCGCGTCCGACAGCTGGCTGAAGAACTCGTAAATCTGCCCTTCGCTGACCCGGATGGTGGCGCCGTGATACGGCGGCATCACCATCACCATGGCGGCGCCCAGGTCCTGCGCGCGGCGGCTGCGCTCGGCACACACCTTGGTGCCAAAGTGGGTGGTGGTCACGATCACCGGCACGCGGCCCGCCACATGCTTGAGGATGGTTTGGGTGAGCACTTCGCGTTCGTCGTCCGACAACACAAACTGCTCGGAAAAGTTTGCGAGGATGCACAGGCCCGTGGAGCCGGCGTCGATCATGAAATCGACGCAGCGCTTCTGGCTCTCGAGGTCCAGCGCACCGGTTTCGTCAAAAGTGGTGGGCACCACCGGAAAAACGCCCTGGTATCTGGCAACCATGTTGGTCATTCGACGATATTGAAGTCTTTGAGGAACTCGGTCTTCATTGTGAGGCCCAGACCAGGCTTGTTGTCATCAAGCTGCAGGAAGCCGTTTTCAGCAACCGGCTCGCCGTCGAAGATGTAATAGAAGAGCTCATTGCCCACTTCCACGTCGAACATCGGGAAGTATTCGCTCATTGGCGAGGCAATGGTGCTCATCGTCAGGTGGTAGTTGTGCATCTGGCCGGCGTGCGGGATCACCGGCACGCTGTAGGCTTCGCACAGCGCGTTGATCTTGTGCGCCGCAGTGATGCCGCCGACGCGGTTGGTGTCGTACTGCACCACGCTCACGGCCTTTTTGTCGAGCAGCTGCTTGAAGCCGTACAGGCTGAACTCATGCTCGCCGCCCGAGATCGGGATGCTGGTGAGCTGGTTCAGCTCGGCGTAGCCGTCGATGTCGTCGGCGATCACGGGCTCTTCCAGCCAGCGCGGCTCGAACTTTTCCAGCTTGGGCAGCATGCGCGTGGCGTATTCGAGGTTCCAGCCCATGTAGCACTCGAGCATCAGGTCGTTGTCGTAGCCGATGACTTCGCGGATCGCCTCGACCGATTTCAGGTTCTCGGCCACGCCCTTTTGCAGATGTGCCGGGCCGTAGCCAAAGCGCATCTTGAACGCGGTGAAACCTTCGTCCTTGTACTTCTGCGCTTCGTCCTGCATGGCCTTGAGGTCGGTGCGGTAGAGCTTCGAGTAGTAGCAGGGGATTTTTTCCTTGGTGCGGCCGCCCAGCAGCTTGAACACCGGCTTGTTGACCGACTTGCCCAGGATGTCCCAGATGGCCAGATCTATCGCTGAGATGGCGGCCATGGTCACGCCCTTGCGGCCCCAGGCATGGGTGGCGCGGTACATGCGCTGCCACAGGTATTCGTAGTCCCAAGGGTCCTGGCCCACGACCAGCGGCGTGAGGTACTGGTCAATGATGGCTTTGGCAATGTGCGGTGCCAAAGCCACGTTGCCCAGGCCGACGATGCCGTCGTCGGTCTCGATTTCCACCACGGTCCATGAGTGGAAACGGAAGGTGCTCATCGACTCGGTGTTGGAGTAAACGAGGTCCATGGCGTTGGAGCAGAAGTTGCCCTGCGGTGGAACGGTCTTGCCCTTCCATTCGAAGACGCGGGCGCGGACAGATTTGATTTTCATGATGTGGCTGGATGAAGAAAGAAGAAATGGCGCAGAAGGCGTTGACCGCTCAGGCCGCCTGCAAACGGGCGGCACCCATGCGCTGTGCGATCTTGAAGGCGTTCAGCGTGGCGTTGACATCGGCCTGGCCTTTGCCGGCAATGTCGTAGGCCGTGCCATGGGCTGGCGTGGTAATGGGCACCGGCAATCCGCCTTGCACCGTCACGCCCTTGCTGAAGCCCATGAGCTTGATCGCGATCTGGCCCTGGTCGTGGTACATGGTGACGATGGCCTGGTAGAGCCCGTCGCGTGCTTTCAGAAAAATCGTGTCGGCCGGGAAAGGCCCGTCGACTGGAATACCGCTGGCGCGCAGCGCTTTCACTGCGGGCTCAATGATGTCGATCTCTTCACGGCCACACACACCGCCATCGCCACCGTGCGGGTTGAAGGCAGCCACGGCCACCTTGGGGTTGGCGTTGCCGCTGGCTTGCAGTGAGCGGTAAATCAGCTCGGTCGCAGCCACGATGCGCTCCTGACTCAACACGGACGCAGCGTCTTTCAGCGGGATGTGCGATGACACCCGCGCCGTCCACAGGTCGCCCAGGGTGTTGAACTCGCAGAAATAGCCTGTCACGCCGAGGTACTCGGCGAAGTGGTGCAGTTCGTCCTCGTGCTTCAGGCCGCCCAGCTTCATGGCCTGCTTGTTCAGCGGGGCAAAGCAAATGGCATCGACCGTACCTGCCTTGGCACCGTCCATGCAGAGGTTCAGCACCTTCAGCACCGCAGCGCCGCAGGCGGCTTGCGCCTGGCTGCGTTGCACCTGTTCGCGGGCAATGGTGTTCACTGCCAGAAAAGCTGGCAGTGAGCGGTCTGCGCGCTGGCGCACTTCGGCGAGGCTGTTCACCGCTTGCGTGGCCACGCTCTGGCCGGCAATGGCCTGGCCTTCCTGCCAGAGCCAGGTGTCGCCCACCAGCACGATGTTGGCGTGGGCTGTGATGCCAGGCTGGCCAAGCAGGCGGGACATCAGCTCCGGCCCGATGCCGGCTGCGTCGCCCAGCGTCAATGCGATGACAGGTGCGATGACAGGTGATTCCACGGTATCAATCCAGTTTGATGTTTTTCTTGGCGATCAGGTCGCCATAGCGCTTGTTCTCTGCATTATGGAAGGCCAGAAACTGCGCTTGTGTCATTGGGGTCAGGTCGGCGCCGATGGCGCCCAGGCGCTGCTGCGTCTCAGGCATGGCCAAGACCTTGGTGACTTCGGCGTACACGCGGTCCTGCACGGCCTTGGGCGTAGAGGCCGGCATGTAGATGCCGTACCAGGCGCTCATCTCGACACCGTTCAGGCCAGCTTCGGCCATGGTTGGCAGATCGGGCAGCTGCGGGTTGCGCTTGGCGCTTGCCACGGCCAGCGCCTTGATGCGGCCATTCTTGATGTGGCCAATGACCGAGGGCATGGTGTCAAAGCTCATTTGCACCTGGCCACCGATCAAGTCGACCAGCGCCGGGCCGCTGCCGCGGTAAGGGATGTGGGTGATGAAAAGGCCCGCCTGGTCCTTGAACAGCTCGGCCGCGATGTGCTGCGTGCTGCCGGAGCCGCTGGTGGCGTAGTTCAGCTTGCCGGGCTGGCTCTTGGCCAGCGTGATCAGCGACTTGACGGAGTCCACCGGCAAGGAATTGTTGACCACCAGCACATTGGGCACGGCGCCGACAAAGACCACAGGCACCAGGTCTTTGTTGTTGTCGTAACCCAGCTTGAGCAGGTGCGGTGCGATGGCGTGCGCAGTCGAAACCCCCATCACCATGGTGTGGCCGTCCGTGGATTTGGCGGTCACGTCAGCGGCCAGGGTGTTGGAGGCGCCGGGCCGGTTTTCAGCCACGACGGATTGCTTGAGCAGCGGACCGAGGCGGTCAGCCACGGCGCGGGCCATGGCGTCGGTGCCACCGCCGGGGGCAGAACCCACCAGAATGCGAACCGGGCGGGTTGGCCAGTCCTGGGCCAAAGCGGTGCCAGCCATGGCCAGCGTGCAGGCGCTGACGAGCAGAGTGGAAAGGAATTTCATCGGGTGTCTCCTGTCGGTTGTGGGGAAGTGATGCACCGATGGTAGGCAGCCCGACTGTTAACGTAAATTGAAAATAAATGATTATTTGATAATCCCAAGTTATCATTTAAAGCATGTCTGCGCGATCAACTTCCAACACCGCCACGCCCCAACTGCTGAACCGCCTGCGCATGCGGCAGGTGGCGCTGATCCTGGCCGTGGGCGAGCATGGCACCTTGCGCCGGGCCTCTGCCGAGCTGGGCATGACGCAGCCCGCAGCCACCAAGATGATCCAGGAACTGGAGTCGGCCCTGGGGCAGCGCTTGTTCGAGCGGGTGGGGCGCGGGCAAAAGCTCACCCCGGCCGGGGAGAGCGTGCTGCGCTACTTCCGCGGCATGCGCGGCTCGGTCGAGTCGATGACGCGCGAGCTGGCTGAGCTGGCGCTGGGTTCGTCGGGCCGGGTGTCGGTGGGCAGCATCATGGCACCGTCGCCCAACCTGCTGACGCGTGCGATCGTGGTGTTGAAGAAGGCCTATCCGCTGCTGTCGGTCGACGTGCAGCTCGACACCAGCGACCGCCTGTTCGAGCTGCTGCGCGAAGGCGAGCTGGACGTGGCCATCGGCCGCATTCGCGATGAGCACCGCGCGGACTACACCTTCACCGCGCTGGAGAACGAGGCCCTGTCAGTGGTGGTTGGCGTGCAGCATCCGCTGGCCGGGCGCCGCGTGGTGCCTTTTGCCAGCCTGCTGGACTACCCGTGGATCCTGCAGCCGCTGGGCAGCCCGATGCGCGAGGTGCTGGACCAGGAGTTCCGCATGCTGCAGGCCCCCACGCCCAAGGGCCTGATTGAAACCGCCTCCATCCTGACCACCACCAACCTGATCGGGCAGACCGAGATGATCGGCGTGATGCCGCAGTCGATTGCGCGGCACTATGGCGATCACGGCTTGCTCAAGGTGCTGCCTTGCCGCATCCAGCACAAGATGGAGGCCTTCGGTTCCATCACCCGCAAGGACCGGCCGTTGAGTGACGCGGCACGTTTTTTCCTTGACGCGCTGCATGAGCAGTCACGGGCATCTGCGGTATCTGCGGTATCTGCGGTATCGGGCTCCGCAGCCTAGTTTCATTTTGCCGCGGGCGTATCCGCCTGCCAGCCACCACCGAGCGACTGGATCAGCGCCACCGCTGTGGTCTGCCGGTCGGCCATGGCCTGCACCAGTGCGCGCCGGGCGCTCAGTGCAGTGGCCTGGGCGTTGATGACTTCGGTGTAGCTCACCTGGCCGCTGCGGTAGCGGTTCAACACCTGCTGCTCGACCTGATCCGCCGCTTCCGAGGCCTGTCGGCGAAGGGCCTGCTGCGTGGCCAGAACCCGCGTAGCCGACAGTTGATCTTCCACGTCCTGGAACGCGGTCAGCACGGTCTGCCTGTAGCGCGCCACCGCCTGATCCCGCGCCGCTTCGCTGCCTGCCACCCTTGCGCCGGTAGCGCCCGCATTGAACAGCGCTTGCGCCGCCGAGAGGCCGAGGGACCACACACTGCTCGACGCCTTGAACAGGTCCGCCACGCGGCTGGCGCCCTGACCCACCGAGGCGCTGAGCGACAGGCTGGGGTAATAGGCGCTCTTGGCGATGCCGATCTGTTCATTGGCTGAGGCCACGCGGCGCTCGGCTGCCGCAATATCGGGCCGGCGCTGCAGCAGGGTCGATGGCACGCCCACCGGCACCTCTGGCACTGTTGGACTCCAGGCCATAGTGGGTAGCGAGAAATTACCCGGCGCCTCGCCCACCAGCACCGCGATGGCGTGCTCAAACTGGGCACGCTGGCGCTGCAGCCCGGCGTTGTCGGCCTGCGCGTTGGCCAGTTGCGTCTGCGCCTGCAGCACATCGGATTTGGGCGCAATGCCGGCGGTGTAGCGGTTCTGGGTGATCTCTACTGAACGCTGGAAGCCAGTGAGGGTGGTGGCCAGCAGCGCGAGTTGCGCATCGGTCTGCCGCAGCGAGAGGTAGCTCACCGCCAGTTCGCCCTGTGCAGACAGGCGGGCCGACGCGAGATCGGCTGCACTGGCCTGCTCGCTGGCGCGTGCGCTGTCCACCGTGCGGCCGAGGCGCCCCCAGACATCGGGCTCCCAGCTACCGCCCAGGCTGACCTGGTAGTTGTTGCTGACGCGGCCGCCCGTGGTGAGACCCGTGGCGTTGTTGGTGCTGGCGCTGCTGCCCGAACGCGATGCACCGGCATTGAGATTGACCGTCGGGAAAAGCCCTGCGCGCTGCTCACGCACCACAGCGCGTGCCTGGGCGTAGGCGGCGACAGCAGCCGCCACGTTCTGATTCGACACCTGCACCCGCGAGGCGAGCTGGTTGAGCACCGGATCATTGAACAGCTCCCACCAGGGGCCGCGCTCCAGCGCATCGGCTGGTGCGGCAGGCACCCAGCCTTCGGCTTCCTTGAAGGCGGTGACGTCTACGGTGGTCGGGCGCTGGTAGTCGGGGCCGACAGCGCAGCCGGTGATCAGCAGCGTCAGGAATGCGGTGACCAGCAAGGAGCCGGTGCTGTGCTTTTGAGGCGGCAGGCGATGGTTGGAAAGTGAAGTCATGGTGTGTACCCGGTGTGTCTGTCAGGGCGCAGGCTGCGGCGCGCCCAGCGTATGGGGCGCTGTAGCCAGCCGGCCCAATTGCCGCTCGGTCGGGCTGCGGCGCCGCAGCTTGTCCATCAGCACATAAACCACTGGTGTGGTGATCAGGGTCAGCAACTGGCTGGCGATCAGCCCGCCGATGATGGCAATGCCCAGCGGCCGGCGCAGCTCGGCACCTTCACCAAAACCAATCGCCAGCGGCAGCGCACCCAGGATGGCCGCCAGAGTGGTCATCAGGATGGGCCGAAAGCGCAGCAGACTGGCCTCGCGCACCGCTTCGACGGCCGACAGCCCGCGCGAGCGTTCTGCCTCCAGCGCGAAGTCGATGATGAGAATGGCGTTCTTCTTCACGATGCCGATCAGCAGGAACACGCCGATCAGCGCAATGATGGAAAAGTCGAGCTTGAACATCAGCAGCGCCAGCACCGCACCGACACCGGCCGAGGGCAGGGTGGAGAGCACCGTGATCGGGTGGATCAGGCTTTCGTAAAGAATACCCAATACGATGTAGATGACCACCAGCGCCGCCAGAATCAGCAGCGGCTGCTCGTTCTGCGACTGCTGGGCACTGAGCGCTGTGCCGGAGAAGCTGCCCCGCACCTTGTTGGGCAGGCTGATCTGGGCCTCTGCCAGACGCACGGCGTCTTCAGCATCGCTGAGTGTGCTGCCGGGCGCCAGGTTGTACGAGATGGTGGTGGAGAGCTCACCGTCCTCGTGGCTCACCGACGCAGCAGTGGCGCTTTCTCCGATGGTGGCAATGGCAGGCAGCGGCACCATGGGGGTGACGGTGGCGCTCAGCACCTGGCCGCTGGAGGCATCGCGTAAGCCGGGGTTGGCAGCTGTGCTGGCAGTGGCAGGCGTGGCCCCGGCCAGCGTGCTGCCCGCACCGCCGCGCACCGGGATGTAGATGTCTTTCAGCGACTCGGGGCTGCGTGTGTAGGGCGGCGCCATTTCCATCACCACCCGGTACTGGTTGAGCTCGGCATAGATGGTGGCCACCTGCCGCTGCCCGAAGCCGTTGTAGAGCGCGTTGTCCACGTCACGCGAACTGATGCCCAGGCGTGCCGCGCTTTCCTTGTCCACCGTGACCATCACCTCCACGCCGTTTTCCTGCTGGTCGGTGTCCACATCGATCAGGGCTGGCTGCAGCTTCATCTGGTCGGCGAGGCGCGTAGCCCAGATCTTCAGATCGGTCGAGCTGTCGCTTTTGAGGGTGTACTGGTAGGTCGAGTTGGTTTGCCTGCCGCCACCGCGCAGGTCCTGCACCGGGTTGAGGAAGAGGCTCACCCCCGTCACCTGCGCCAGCTGCGGCCGCAGCCGCGCAATCACGGCCTGTCCGGAGTCGCTGCGCTCCGCCACCGGCTTGAGGTTGATGAACATGAAGCCACCACCTGCGCGCGAACCGCCGGTGAAGCCGACTACGGTGTCCACCGCCGGGTCGCGCCGGATAATGTCCACCAGCTCCTTGAGCTTGCCCTGCAAGGCCTGGAACGAAATGCTCCGGTCCGCGCGTATGCCGGCATTGATCTGCCCAGTGTCCTGCTGCGGAAAAAACCCTTTGGGCGCTGCAATGTAGAGGTACACATTGAGGCCGATCACGGCCACCAGGATCAGCATCACCAGCGCCTTGCTGGCCAGTGCCCAGTCGAGGCTCACTTCATAGACACGCAAGACGCGCTTGAACCCGGCGTCAAACCAGCGTGCGACACGGCCTTGCTTTTCCAGGTGAGCATCGGGCTTGAGCAGCCAGGCGCACATCATGGGCGTGGTGGTCAGCGAGATCAGCAGCGAAATCATCACCGCTGCTGACAGCGTGACGGCAAACTCGCGGAACAGCCGCCCGGTCTGCCCCCCCATGAAGAGCAGCGGAATGAACACCGCCACCAGCGACAGGCTGATCGACAGCACGGTAAAGCCCACTTCCTTTGCGCCGAGCAGCGCCGCCTGGAACCGGTCCATGCCGGCTTCGATATGACGGCTGGTGTTCTCCAGCACCACGATGGCATCGTCCACCACAAAGCCGGTCGCCACGGTCAGTGCCATCAGGCTCAGGTTGTTCAGTGAAAAGCCGAGCAGGTACATCACACAGAACGTGCCCAGCAGCGACACCACGGTGGCCACTGCCGGAATCACCGTGGCGCGGGCGCTTCGCAAAAACGCGCTCACCACCAGCACCACCAGCACGATCGAGATGAGCAGGGTGACCTCGATCTCCAGCAGCGAGGTGCGGATCGAGGTGGTGCGGTCCGACGCCACCTGCAACTTCACGTCCTGCGGCAGTTGCGCCTGCAACTCGGGCAGCAGCGCGCGAACGCCGTCCACCGTCTCGATCACATTGGCATCGGGCTGACGCCTGACCAGCACCACCACCGCAGGCTCGCCATTGAACAGACCCAGCGTATTGACGTTCTCCACGCCATCTTTGACCTCGGCAATATCGCTGAGACGGATCGCTGCGTTGTTGCGCCAGGCGACGATCAGGTCGCGGTAGTCAGCCGCCTTGAGCCCGCCGCTGGCCATGTTGGAGCCCGAATAAATCTGGAAGCGCTGGCCATTGCCTTCGATGGCGCCTTTGGGCCGGTTGGCATTCGAGGCCTGCAGCGCGGCGCGCACGTCTTCCGTGCTCACGCCGTACCGGTTCAGCGCAAAGGGCAGCAGCTCCACCCGCACGGCAGGCAGCGAACCACCGCCCAGTTCCACGTCACCGACACCCGGAACCTGCGCGATTTTCTGCTGGATCAGATTCGACACTTCGTCATAAATCTGCCCCGGCGAGCGGGTTTTGGACGTGAGCGCCAGGATGATGACCGGCGCCGATGCCGGATTGGCTTTGCGGTAGGTCGGGTTGCTGCGCAGCGTGGCGGGCAGGTCGGCCCGCGAGGCATTGATGGCCGCCTGCACCTCACGCGCGGCCGCATCGATCTTGCGGTTCAGGTCAAACTGCAGGCTGATGCGGGTGGAGCCGGTGCCGCTGCTCGACGTCATCTCGTTGACCCCGGCAATCACGCCCAGCCGACGCTCCAGCGGCGTGGCCACGCTGCTGGCCATGGTGGCCGGGCTGGCCCCCGGCAGCGAGGCGCTGACCGAGATGGTGGGGAAGTCCACCTGCGGCAGCGGCGAAACCGGCAGCACAAGGAACGCGCCGATGCCAGCGAGGGCCAGGCCGATGGTGAGGAGGACTGTGGCTACCGGTCGGCGGACGAATGGTTCGGAAAGGTTCATACGGACCTGCCTTGTCCGTTCGGGCTGAGCTTGTCGAAGCCTTCTTGAGATCGATCGTCGTGCTGTTTGATGAGGGTTGAGGCCGGGGTGGCCCGGCAGCCAGTCACTTTCTTTTGCTTCGCCAAAAGAAAGTAACCCAAGAAAAGGCGACCCTGGTGCCTGCGTCCCTTCGCTTCGCTACGGGCAACCTGCGGTGCTCGGTCCAGGCGGGGTCTGGCTAAACTCGCCTTCGGCTCAGACAACGCCAGCCCTGATCCGCCTGAACCTCCGCTCCTCGGCGCATTCACAAGG
>CALRUD020000003.1:0-444895 GCA_943371225.1 Rhizobium sp. Q54
ATCTCTTCGCCGACCTTGATGATGCCGCGCTCGACACGACCGGTCACCACGGTGCCGCGGCCGGAGATGGAGAACACGTCTTCCACGGGCATCAGGAAGGCGCCATCGACTGCGCGCTCTGGCAGGGGGATGTAGGTGTCGAGGGCGTCTGCCAGCTTCATGATGGCCTGCTCGCCCAGGGGACCTTTGTCGCCTTCCATGGCGAGCTTGGCGGAGCCATGAACGATGGGGGTCTTGTCGCCGGGGAAGTCGTATTTGTCGAGGAGCTCGCGCACTTCCATTTCAACGAGTTCGAGCAGTTCGGCGTCATCAACCATGTCGCACTTGTTGAGGAACACGATGATGTAAGGCACGCCGACCTGACGGGCCAGCAGGATGTGCTCGCGGGTCTGGGGCATGGGGCCGTCAGCGGCCGAACAAACCAGGATCGCGCCGTCCATCTGGGCAGCGCCGGTGATCATGTTTTTCACATAGTCGGCGTGGCCGGGGCAGTCGACGTGGGCGTAGTGACGGGTGGCGGTCTCGTACTCGACGTGGGCGGTGTTGATGGTGATGCCGCGGGCCTTCTCTTCAGGAGCCGCGTCAATCTGGTCGTAACCCTTGGCTTCGCCGCCGAACTTGGCTGCCAGCACCGTGGTGATCGCTGCGGTCAAGGTCGTCTTGCCGTGGTCGACGTGGCCAATCGTGCCAACGTTGACGTGCGGTTTGGTCCGCTCAAATTTGCCTTTTGCCATTTTCTTTTCTCCAAAGAACATGCCCGTGTCTGTTTAACGTCTCCAGCTGAGGCCTCGCCACGGGCAGCGGGCCAACCACAGATGTGGCGCCGAAGACAAGAAATCAAATCCAGCAACCGCCACGGAACCGGCTCTGCCGGGCCGTAGGCGGTGCCCCCTTGAGGGGGAGGCGGCAAAGCCGCCCGGGGGTGTACCTTATTTCGCCCGAGCCGCCATGATGGCTTCGGACACATTGCGCGGTGCCTCGGCGTAGTGCTTGAACTCCATCGAGTACGTTGCACGGCCTTGCGACATCGAACGCAGCGTGGTCGAGTAACCGAACATCTCGGACAGCGGCACTTCGGCCTTGATGGCCTTGCCACCGCCGACCATGTCTTCCATGCCCTGAACCATGCCGCGGCGTGAGGACAGATCGCCCATCACGTTGCCTGCGTAGTCTTCAGGCGTCTCGACTTCCACCGCCATCATCGGCTCCAGAATCACGGGACCGGCTTTCTTGCAGCCTTCCTTGAAGCCGAAAATGGCAGCCATCTTGAACGCCAGTTCGTTCGAGTCCACGTCGTGGTACGAACCGAAGTGCAGCGTGACCTTGACGTCCACCACCGGGTAACCGGCCAGCACGCCCGAAGTCACCGCCTCGTTGATGCCTTTTTCCACTGCAGGGATGTATTCACGGGGAACCACACCGCCCTTGATGGCGTCGACGAACTCGATGCCCTTGCCGGCTTCGTTGGGTTCGATCTTCAGCACGACGTGGCCGTACTGGCCCTTACCGCCGGACTGACGGACAAACTTGCCTTCAGCGTCTTCCACCGTCTTGCGGATGGTTTCGCGGTAAGCCACCTGCGGCTTGCCGACGTTGGCTTCCACACCGAATTCGCGCTTCATGCGGTCCACGATGATCTCGAGGTGCAATTCGCCCATGCCGCCGATGATGGTTTGGCCGGATTCTTCGTCGGTGTTGACGCGGAATGAGGGGTCTTCGTTGGCCAGGCGCGACAGGGCGATGCCCATCTTTTCCTGGTCAGCCTTGGTCTTGGGTTCCACGGCCTGGCGAATCACCGGCTCAGGGAACACCATGCGCTCGAGCAGGACCACTGCATCCGGATCACACAGCGTCTCGCCGGTGGTCACGTCTTTCAGGCCCACACAAGCGGCAATGTCACCGGCACGGATCTCGCTGACCTCTTCGCGGTTGTTGGCGTGCATCTGCACGATACGGCCGATGCGCTCTTTCTTGCCGCGGATGGGGTTGTAAACGCTGTCACCCTTTTTCAGTACGCCGGAATACACGCGCACGAAAGTGAGCTGGCCGACAAACGGGTCAGTCATCAGCTTGAATGCCAGGGCAGAGAACTTCTCTTCGTCGTCGGCCTTGCGGGTGACAGGCGCCTCGGCCTCATCCGTGCCCTTGACGGGCGGAATGTCGATAGGCGACGGCATGAACTCGATCACGGCGTCCAGCATGCGCTGCACGCCCTTGTTCTTGAAGGCAGAACCGCAGTACATCGGCTGGATCTCGCTGGCGATGGTCCGCGTGCGGATGCCCAGCTTGATTTCGTCTTCAGTCAAGTCACCTTCTTCGAGGTACTTGTTCATGAACTCTTCAGAGGCTTCGGCGGCCGCTTCGACCATCTTCTCGCGCCACTCCTTGGCCAGCTCAACCAGCTCGGCGGGGATTTCGCGGTAGTCGAACTTCATGCCCTGCGAGGCCTCGTCCCAGATAATGGCTTTCATCTTGATCAGGTCGACCACGCCGGTGAAGTTTTCTTCGGCGCCAATGGGGATCACCATCGGTACAGGGTTGGCCTTCAGGCGCAGCTTCATCTGCTCCACGACCTTGAAGAAGTTCGCACCAGTGCGGTCCATCTTGTTGACGAAGGCCAGACGGGGCACCTTGTACTTGTTGGCCTGACGCCACACAGTCTCGGACTGGGGCTGCACGCCGCCCACAGCGCAGTACACCATGCAGGCGCCGTCCAGCACGCGCATGGAACGCTCCACCTCGATGGTGAAGTCCACGTGGCCGGGGGTGTCAATGATGTTGATGCGGTGCTCGGGCAGGGACGTGTCCATGCCGCGCCAGAAGCAGGTGGTGGCAGCGGAAGTGATCGTGATGCCACGCTCCTGCTCCTGCTCCATCCAGTCCATGGTGGCGGCGCCGTCGTGCACTTCACCAATCTTGTGGTTCACGCCGGTGTAGAAAAGGATCCGCTCGGTGGTCGTGGTCTTGCCGGCATCAATGTGCGCGGAGATACCGATGTTGCGGTAGTTTTGGATGGGGGTAGCGCGGGACATAAATTACTTTCAGTTCGGGGTTGCGAACAAAGACTCTTTGAAGAACGGCCCAGTAGGGCCTTCCTCGTTTTCGCTGCGTGTCTGCCGGCAGGATGGCCCGTGGTACGGAAGCGCATCCTGACGCCAGAACGTGGGACCGAACCCGTGGTTGTCAAGGTGACCTGCACCCGGACAACCGCCCGGCCATCCTCCACTCAGCGCAGCGGGGTTGCCTGAAAAGCGGCAACCCGGACCAATCAGAAGCGGAAGTGGCTGAACGCCTTGTTGGCTTCGGCCATGCGGTGAACTTCGTCACGCTTTTTCATGGCGCCGCCACGACCTTCGGTCGCTTCCATCAGCTCATTGGCCAGACGCAGGGACATCGACTTCTCGCCGCGCTTCTTGGCGGCTTCTTTCAGCCAGCGCATGGCCAGAGCCATGCGGCGGACGGGGCGAACTTCAACAGGCACCTGGTAGTTGGCACCGCCGACGCGACGGGACTTCACCTCAACCATGGGCTTGATGTTGCCGATGGCCATGTGGAAAGCCTCGAGCGGGTCTTTGCCAGGGTTCTTTTTCTCGATGAAGTCGAGCGCGCCATAAATGATGCGCTCGGCGACGGCCTTCTTGCCGCCTTGCATGATCACGTTCATGAACTTGGCGAGATCAACATCGCCAAATTTCGGATCAGGAAGAATTTCACGTTTAGGGACTTCGCGACGACGTGGCATTTTTTCACCTCTTTGCTTCAGTTGGCATCGCCTTTTGGGGCCATGCCGCGAGGGTTATCAAAACCCTCACTTACTCGACCGGTGCAAACCATTTGCACTTGGGTCACTTCGTTTCCATCACCTGCCAGAGCGAGTGAAACACCTTGTTTTGAAAAAGTCATGACAACTTCTTCTGACTCGGACCACAGGGGCCGGGCCGGTAAAGGCAATCAAGCCTTTGATTACGCCTTTTTAGGGCGCTTCGCACCGTACTTGGAACGCGACTGCTTGCGGTCTTTCACGCCTTGCAGGTCGAGCGAGCCACGCACGATGTGGTAACGCACACCGGGCAAGTCCTTGACACGACCGCCGCGAACCAGCACCACGCTGTGTTCCTGCAGGTTGTGGCCTTCGCCGCCGATGTAGGAAATGATTTCAAATCCGTTGGTCAGGCGCACTTTGGCGACTTTACGCAGAGCGGAGTTGGGCTTCTTGGGGGTCGTGGTGTACACACGGGTGCACACACCGCGGCGCTGCGGAGAATTCTCCATCGCAGGGCTCTTGGACTTGATCTTTTCGACCTCGCGCCCCTGACGGACTAACTGATTGATGGTTGGCATTAAAAACGTCCCTAAACGTCTGGAAACTGATCACCGCGGTTGATGCGCGGACACAAATATTTCCCGCGACGTGCGCGGAAAAGCCTTCTAGTATAAACCGGATAGGCGAAAGGCTCAAGCAGTGAGCCGCTTGCGCATACCTCGTCGGCTATTTAGTCTATAAGTCAGCGCCCACTATCCGAATCACTTGATCCAGAGGCGGATCGCATCCCAGGCGCGGCCCAGAATGCCGGCCTGCTCGACCGCCTCCAGCGCCACCAGCGGCACTTCAGCTACCGGCGTCGGGTTGTCGCCCACCAGCACCTTGAGCGTGCCCACCGCCTGGCCCTTGATGAATGGCGCCACCAGCGGATCAGGGCGTGCCACCTGGGTCTTGACCTTTGCCGCACTGCCGGCTGGCAGGGCCACGACGATGGCCTGCGGCCGGCCGAGGTTGACCGTGGCCGACTTGCCTTTCCAGACCGAGGGGCTGACCACCGCCTGCCCGCCGTCAAACAGCTTGACTGCCTCGAACGCCGTGTAACCCCAGTTGAGCAGCTTCTGCGACTCGGTCGCGCGGGCGTTGTCGCTGGCGGCGCCCAGCACAATCGACAGCAGACGACGACCGCCAGGGGCACCGGCCGGGCCGAGATTGGGGAAATCGCGTTTGGCCGTGGCAATCAGGCAGTAGCCGGCCGCGTCGGTGTGGCCGGTTTTCAGGCCGTCGACACTGGGATCGCGGAACAGCAGCGTGTTGCGGTTGGTGTCATTGGCAGCGGGCGTGCCGGGGTAGCGGTATTTCTTGATGGCCGCGTAACCCACGTACTCAGGGAAGTCCTGCATCAGGCGCACCGACAGCGTCGCCAGGTCGCGGGCCGTGGTGGTGTGGCCCGGCTCAGTGAGCCCTTCCGGGTTCTTGTAGGCGGTCGATGTCATGCCCAGCGCCTTGGCCTGCTCGTTCATCAGCTTGACGAAGTTCTCGGCCGTGCCGCCCACGCCCTCGGCCAGCGCCATGGTCGCGTCGTTGCCAGACTGCACCACCATGCCCTTGATCAGGTCTTCCACCGGCACCTGCATTTTGGGGTCGATGAACATGCGCGAGCCGGGCATCTTCCAGGCGCGCTCGCTGACCGGGAAGGTCTGCTTGAGATCAATCTTTTTCGCCCGGAGTGCGTCGAACACCAGGTACTCGGTCATCAGCTTGGTGAGCGAGGCCTGCTCCACCGGCGAGTCGATGTCCTTGGCGGCGAGGATCTGGTTGGTGGTGACATCCAGCAGCAGATAGGACCGCGCTGCAATCTCGGGCGGCTGGGGCGCCTGCGCATGGGCCACCGGTGCGACGGCGGAAAAAAACAGGCAGGCGGCGGTGAATGCACGCCAGACAGACAGGGCCTGAAAAGGCCGGGAGAAACATGACATGAGGAGAGACCGCTGGAAAGTGATGGGAAACCGGTGCACACGCACCAGCAGGGCAACGGAGGCGCGCCGCCTTCCTCAAGGAAGAGCGATCCGCTAATCGCTCAAGCCGTTGCAGAAGACAGGTGGCGCACCACCAAGTTTTTCAAAAGCGGCAATTGTCCATGAAAGAAATGGCCGCCCCCAGGAATCACCGTAACAGGAAGTGATTGGGGCCGCGCCCAGTCCATCACGGCGGGCAGCAACACGGTGTCATCGTGCTCACCGTGCACCACCAGGGTTTTGTCGTGCGCCGCCGCATCGATGGGCGCGGCCGGTGCGCGGCTGACGCTGGTGCCAACCAGCACCAGCTTGTCGATGGGCCTGAGAGGATGCAATTGCGCGAAGGCATGGGTGGTGACGAAAGCGCCAAACGAGAACCCCGCCAGCGCCAGCGCACCCGCCTGCGGCCCGGCGGGCGAAGCGTGGGCAACCACCGCCATGAAGTCCTGCAGCTCACCGCGGCCCTCGTCGTGGCTGCCGGCACTGCCGCCCACGCCCCGGAAATTGAAGCGCACCGCCGTCCAGCCGCACTGGATGAACGCGCGGGCCAGCGTCTGCACCACCTTGTTGTCCATGGTGCCGCCGAAGAGCGGATGCGGATGCGCGATCACCGCCACGCCGCGCGAGGCGCCGGACGGTTGATCCACGGCGATCTCCAGCGGACCGGATGGCCCGGTGATGAGCGATTTGAGGGTGTGGGCGTTCACGGTGCAGGGCACGTCTAACGGTTACGTATGCCGCAAGCTCAGCGCCCGAGGTGCGGTGGTGTCAGCAGCCGCTCGACCACCTGACCGTTCTTCAGGTGCGACTCGACGATCTCGTCGATGTCAGACTCGTCCACATAGCTGTACCAGACCGCTTCCGGGTACACCACCACCACCGGACCGGCCGCGCAGCGATCCAGGCAACCGGCCTTGTTGACGCGCACCTTGCCGGCACCCGACAGCCCTGCCGCCTTGACCTGCGACTTGCAGCGGTCAAACGCCTGCTGGGCACGGTGGTTGGCACAGCACTCTTCGCCGCCTTTGCGCTCGTTGAGGCAAAAGAAGATGTGGCGCTCGTAATAACTGGTCGGTGTACTGGCCGGTGTGCTGGCCGATATGTCGGCCGTGGATGTGGCCGAAGCCATGACGGGAGAGCGAGCTTGGGTCATCGCCCGATTTTACGTTTTACCCGTCGCCGCCTCTGGACGCTCCCGCCCGGACACCCGCACCAGCACATGAATCAGTGCTGCGTATGGCCACAGCCAGCCCAGCCACTGCACCAGCCCATGAAAACGGATGAACCGACCCTGCTCCCAGGTCTGCAAGGTCTGCGCAAAGTACGGGTCAGCAGGCGCCTGGTTCAGCAAGGTCAGATGAATCGCCAGAGCCAGCAGGCCCAATGCGGCAGCGGCGCGTCGTGGCACCGCCAGCAGGCCCACGGCCAGCAGGGCAGCCAACCCAACGCCCACCTGCACCGGCAAATCCATCCAGGCCCACGCATGGTCCGGGCCATAGCTGAGCGCGGCCGAAAGGGCCGACGCGCCGATGCCAGCTGCGATGACAGCAACAGCGCACACCGCGCGCTGCCACACGCGCCGGATCACGCCATAGCCCAGCAGGCACGGAATCAGCAGGCCGAGCGCCACACACAGCAACTCGGCCGCGGGCACCAGCGGCTGCAGCTCCATGTCGCGCATGGGCAGCCATTCGAGAAAGGGCGTGTCGAGCAGGGCTTCAGCCAGCGCGGCTTCAAGGCGCTCGAACACCTGACCCAGCCCCATGGGCACAGAGGCGGGGAACAGCAGCGCAACCGGCCACAGCAACAGCAGCACCAGCGCGCCGCGCGCATCGTGCGCAAACCAGCGCGCGCGGAACTGGCTCCAGCGGTCCACCACGCCCAGCTTTTCCAGCGCCCAGGCCGAGCACGCACCCAGCGCACCGCCCAGCGTGTTGACGAAAAAATCCACGTTCGACGGAATGCGGGAAGGCAGGTAGCTCTGCGCGGTTTCCATGGCCAGCGACAGCGCTGCACAGGTCAGCACCGCAGCGCCGACAGGCCGCACGATGCGCCGGCTGCGCAGAGCGGCCAGTGTGAGCAGAAAGCCCAGCGGCGCATAACCCAGCAGGTTGGCGCCCACATCAAAGCCGGTCCAGTACTGCGGCAGTGGCGCGGTCAGAAAGCGCAGCGGCGAGATGCCCTGGTCGCGCCAGTCGGTGAAGGGATAGAGGCTGGCGTAAGCGATGAGGCACATTGCAGCCAAGGCCAAGGGCCAAGCCGACGTTCGAACACCCCTGACATCCTCACTTCGCTTTGCTTCGTGTAGTTCTGCCTCCCCTTGCAGGGGACGACGCGTTGCGTCCGGCAAAGCCGGTTCGCCCGCGTCTGCTTGTGAATACTTGGGGGGATTCACAGTCGGCCCTGATGGCTAAAACGGCTTGACGACGACGAGGATGACGGCGGCAACCAGCAGCAGCACCGGGGCTTCGTTGAACCAGCGGAACCAGACGTGGCTGCGGGTGTTGTGGTTGGCCACAAACTGCTTGAGCATGCGGGCGCAGAGGTGGTGATAGACGACTGCCAGCAGCACCACGACAAGCTTGGCGTGCATCCAGCCGTTGCCGGGGCCCAGACCGATGCCGTAACCGACGTACAGCCACAGACCCAGGGCCAGGGCCGGAACGGCGAGCAAGGTGGTGAAGCGCAGCAGTTTGCGCGCCATCAGCAGCAGACGCTCGCGTTCAGCCACGCTCTCGGGCGGCACCATCGCCAGGTTGACGAAAATCCGCGGCAGGTAGAACAGGCCTGCGAACCAGCTGGCGACAAAAACAATGTGGAAGGATTTGACCCAAAGCATAAGGAAGTGTAGCCCCCACGCTTGTCACTTCGTGTACTGCGCTGCCCCCCGAGGGGGCCGCTCCGCCTGCGGCCCGGTAAAGCCGGTTCCGCGGCTCCTGCTGGCCTAACCCACCTTACCCCAGTGACCGTGATGCGCTGGGCGCGCCGGAAAATTCCTTTGCCGGGATGAAGTGCAAGGCGCCCGGAGCGCAGCAACCGGAATGCACTTGGGTGCATGAGGGTCGGGCACCGCCGGATGCCACGCGTTCGCTAACGCTCAGTGCCGCAATTCGCCCGGCAAAAGGATTTGCCGGCGTGCCAGACAAAAAAATGCCCGGATGGCACAGGGCCAACCGGGCTCACAAGCCTTTTTGCTGTCACACGCAAAGGCCCCGCTCAGGGAGGAAAAGCGGGATGCAGTCATCAAATTGATAACTGCACGTATAAATTTTAACCAGCCCCCCGAAATCATTGCAATCAATTCAGAATGAACCAAATTGAACTCATTCATACGCGTTACCCCGTACAACTGGCATTCCGGGCGAGTAATTCAAAAGATTCAACCAACGCCACGAAAAGAGGCCGCAAGGAGCGCACTCCCCAATAATGGATGCACCCTTCCAACCTTTGGCACAATTTGTCGATGACTATCCACGCCGCCAACTTCGCACCCTATCCCGCAGGCCGCCCACGCCGCCTGCGCCGAGACAGCTTCACGCGCAATCTGGTGCGTGAGAATTCGCTCACCGCACACGACCTGATTTACCCGGTCTTTGTGACCGACGGCAAACAGCAGCGCCAGGCGATCACGTCGATGCCGGGTGTGGAACGTTTAAGCCTCGACCTCTTGTTGCCGGTGGCGGAGGAATGCGTGAAGCTGGGCATCCCGGTGATGGCGCTGTTCCCGGTGATCGACGGCAGCCTCAAGACGGTGGACGGCAAGGAAGCGTTGAACCCCGACGGGCTGGTGCCGCGTGTGGTGCGTGAACTGAAGAAGAACTTCCCCGATCTGGGCGTGATGACCGATGTGGCGCTCGACCCCTTCACCACCCATGGTCAAGACGGCTTGCCCGACGCCAACGGCTACATCCTCAACGACGAAACCATTGAGATGCTGGTCCAGCAGGCGCTCACGCAGGCAGAAGCCGGCGTGGACATCGTCGCGCCCAGCGACATGATGGATGGCAGGATAGGCGCCATCCGCTCGGCACTGGAATCGCGCAAGCTGATCCACACCCGCATCATGGCCTACAGTGCCAAATACGCCAGCGCGTTCTACGGCCCGTTCCGCGACGCAGTAGGCTCCGCCGGCAACCTGGGCAAGGCTGACAAGAAGGTCTACCAGATGGACCCAGGCAACACCGACGAGGCCCTGCGCGAAGTCGCCATGGACATTGCCGAAGGCGCCGACATGGTGATGGTCAAGCCTGGCATGCCGTATCTGGATGTGGTGCGCCGCGTCAAGGACGAGTTCAAGGTGCCAACCTTCGCCTACCAGGTCAGCGGCGAGTACGCGATGCTGAAAGCCGCCGCACAGAACGGCTGGCTGGACCACGACGCGGTGATGATCGAAAGCCTGCTGGCCTTCAAGCGCGCCGGGGCAGATGGTGTGCTGACCTACTTCGCCATCGACGCCGCGAAGAAAATGCGGCAGGGCTGAAGACTAGCCCCCGACAGCCCAGACCCCGCCAACACCTCCACCATGCGCATCTTCCATATCAACACGAACGCGCAGGGCATCACGGAGACCGACAGTCTGCCCACGCAGCTGCCGGAACAGGGCTTCATCTGGATCGCCTGCGGCCGGCGCGAGTTCGAAGTACAGCAGGCGCAGGTACAGGCCACACTGCAGAGCCTGTGCGGCACCCAGCTGGTCGACCTGCATGTGCTGGACCTGCTGAACAACCAGCTGCCCTCGCACTACGACTACACGTCGCAGTACGACATGCTGGTGTTCCGTCGCCTGGCCAGCGGGCAGACCGAAACCGACCTGTCCAAGCCCGGCCAGCCCCTGCACCAGCCCGTCAAGCGGGGCGGCCCGCCAGTGCTGCGCCGCATCGACACCAGCCCGGTCGGGTTTGCGGTATTTGACAATGTGTTGCTCACCGTCCACCCGGCCGATTGCGCGGTGCGCGATGCGTACGCCGCCAAGCTGCTGAACAGCACCTCAGCCGAATCCCGCGCCAGCGGCGTGAAGCTGCCCGCCAGCCCGGCCGACCTGATGCTTCGCGTCGTCAATCACATGGTCGATGGCTACCTGGCTCTGCGGCGTGAGCTGACACGCCAGCTGGACCACTGGCAGGTGGAGCTGCTCAACCCCTCGAGCCGCTTCAACAACTGGAGCACGCTGATGGATGCGCGGCTGGCCATGCACCAGCTCGACGAAATCTGCGAAGACCAGCGCTCGGCCATTCAGGACTGGATTGATTCGGTGGAAACCTGGCCCGATGGCCAGACGCCGGCACAGCAACGCGAGCGCGAGCTGCTCAAGGTGCGTTCACGCGATGTGCTGGAGCACATCGAACGCGTGGTCCACCACGTGCGGCGCATGGAGCAAAGCGCTGAAACCGCTGTGCAGATGCATTTCTCTGCACAGAGCAACCGCACCAACGACACCATGCGCACGCTCACCGCGTTGACGGCGGTGTTCCTGCCGCTCAACCTGATCACCGGCTTTTTCGGCATGAACTTCGAGTTCATGCCTGTGATCCACACGGCTACCGGCTTCTGGTGGGTTTTCGGGCTGATGGTCTTGCTGGTGACCGTGGTACTGGTAGTGTTCTGGCGCAAGCGCTATCTGTCGCGCGCCGGGCGCTGAAGACCTTGCCCTTGCGCTCTGCCGCCTCACCTCAACCCATTTAAACCCAGGGCTGCGCCAGCCCTTCCGCCTCAAAGGCACGAATGACTGCGGGCCGCGCCAGCACACGCTGCAGGTAAGGGCCGAGGTGCTTGCGCTCGCGGGCGGGCGGGGACTTGAAGTTGCGCGTCCATCGGCACAGCATCATGGCGTAGATATCGACCGCCGAGTAGTGCTCCCCCAACAGCCAGGCTTGAGGGTGAATCGCCTGCTGCCGCGCGATCTCGGCATCAAGCTGGTCCAGCATCGGCCCAATACGCGCTTCGGCATGGGCTTTGAGTTCTGTCACGCCTGCGGCGTTGCCCTCGTCCATCCAGCGCTCGGTGTAGAAGTACACGATCAGCGTGGATTGCAGCGTGTTGGTCAACCAGATCAGCCACTTGTAAAAATGCGCCCGTTCGGCAGTGCCCACTGCCGGCGCCAGGCCTGCCTTCGGATGGATATCGCACAGATGCAGGCAAATTGCCGCGGTCTCGTACAGCACCAGATCGCCATCGACCAGCGCAGGGATCAGTCCGTTCGGATTGACCTTGCGATAGGCCTCGCTGCGATGCGCACCGGTGGAGGTGTCGGTCAGGATTTTTTCGAACGGCACGCCCAGTTCCTGAAGCAGGATGTGGGGCGCCATGGCCGCGCTGCTGGGGGAAAAGTAAAGCTGAAGCATGGTGTCTGGTGATGGTGGGTTCAACCGGATGTGAGTGCTGCCCGCTGCTGCAGCCAGCGGCGGAAGATCTGCAGAGCCTGGATGTTCTCCGACAGCTGCGGGTACACCAGATAGTAGCCACGCGCTGACTGCCAGCGCCGCCGCGACAGGCTTTTGAGTTTGCCGGAGGCCACCGCGTCATCGGCCATGAACGAGGGCAGCAACACCACACCCAGCCCGGCCACCGCCGCGTTGAGCGCCATCGACATCAGGTCATAGCGCGGCCCTTCCTTGCCCGGCTCGGCCGCGATACCAGCCAGTTTGAACCACCCGTCCCAGCCCTCCGGCACGGTGCTGTGCTGGATCAGTGCACTGCGCGGCGTGCGCGCCGACAAGGTCTTGCCATGCGCCGCCAGCCATGCGGGCGCGGCATAGGGCGACAGCACCAGCGGCAACACAAACTCGTTGTGCAGGCCGTGCCGCTTGCCTTCACCGAACTCCAGCGAGGCATCGACCCGTGTGCTGGAAAAGTCCACTGCACCCACCCGTGTGGCCAGGTTCAGCGTGATCTCGCCATGCGCGCGCGTGAAGGCCGGCAGACGCGGAATCAGCCAGTAGCTGCCAAACGATGCACTGACCGACAGCGCCAATGAACCGCCCCGGCCCTTGAGCGCCATCACATTGGCAGTGGCCAACTCCAGGCGCTGCAGCAGGGGACCGACTTCGTCGAGATAGGCACGTCCGGCTTCCGTCAGCGTGAGCGTGTCGCGCCCGCGCACAAAGAGGCGCACGCCTAGGCGCTCTTCAAGCGCCATGACCTGCCGGCTCACCGCGCCCTGGGTGAGGTGCAGCTCCTTGCCGCCGCTGGTGAATGAGCGCAACCGGGCGCTGGCTTCAAAGCACAGCAGCGACATCGTGGAAGGTGCGCGCAGCATGGTGAAAAGGGGATGGTGGTGGTTCAGCCATGAGGAAAGTGCATGGCTCGCGCAGGAATTGTCGTTTGTCGCGGCGGCTTTGTCCACGCATCATCCGCCCCACTGCATCGCCCCAAACCACCCCTACCCGCCTCAACCCATCCACACCACTCCCGCTGAAAGGCTGAACCATGAAACCTGTTGCACTGACCCGCCGGCATGTCCTGCAAATGAGCGCTGTCGCGATGGTCGCGGTGCCCACCCTGGCGCGCGCCGCCTGGCCCGACCGCCCGATCCGCCTGATCGTTCCCTCCGCCGCCGGCGGTTCGCCAGATGTCATCTGCCGCATCCTCACCAGCGAACTCACCAAGCCGCTGGGCCAGGCCTTTGTGGTCGACAACAAGGCCGGTGCCAGCGGCAACATCGGCATGCAGGAGATCGTGCGCTCCGCTCCCGACGGCCACACCCTGGGCTATGCCAACGTCGGCACGCTGGCCATCAACAAATCGCTGTTTGCCAAGCTGCCTTACGACCCGGAAAAGCAATTGGTGCCGGTCGCCCTGCTCGGCTATGTGCAGAACGCGCTGGTGGTGCGGCCCGGCCTGAACGTGAACAGCGTGAAGGAGCTGATCGCACTGGCCAAATCGAAACCGGGCGGCTTGACCATGGGCTCCGCCGGTAACGGCACCACGGGGCATCTCGGTGGTGAGTTGTTCAAGAGCATGACCGGCACCTTCATCGTGCATGTGCCCTATCGGGGCAGCCCGCAGGCCATTCAGGACCTGATGGGTGGGCAGGTGGACCTGATGTTTGACAACCTCTCCTCGATTGCGCCCCACATCAAGACGGGGCGGGTGAAGGCGCTCGGCGTGTCGGGGCGGTCCCGCAGCCCGCTGTTTCCCGAACTGCCGACGATTGGCGAAATCGTGCCCGGCTATGAGACCACCGCATGGGGTGGCATCGTGGCGCCGGCCGGAACACCGCGCGAGATCATCGGCCGGCTCAACAGCGAGATCAACAAGGTGCTCGGCAATCCAGCGGTGAACGAGAAGTACGCCGCCATTTCCTTCGAGACAACCATCGGCCCGCCCGAGCGGCTGTTTGACCGTGCCCTGCGCGAAACCCGCCTGTGGGCCGATGTGGTGAAGCGCTCTGGCACCCGGGTGGACTGACGCCGCATGCTCGACCTGATCATTGAAGGCGCAGACCTGATCGACGGTACCGGCGCCCCGCGCCAGCGTGCCGACATCGGCATCCTGGGTGGCCGCATCGCCACCACCGGCGACCTGCGCCACACCACGGCCCGACAACGCCGCGATGCCAGCGGACGCGTGGTGGCGCCGGGCTTTATCGACGTGCACACGCATGACGACCAGCTGCTGCTGCAGGCACCGCACGGGCCGCACCCCAAGCTGTCACAAGGCGTGACCACCGTCATCACCGGCAACTGCGGTGTGAGCCTAGCGCCGCTGCAGACCCGCGCACCGCCCCCACCGCTGGACCTGCTCGGGTCCACCGGCTGGCACTACGCCCGCTTTGCCGACTACATGGATGCGCTGGAGGCGGCACCACTGGCCGTCAACGCCGCCTGCCTGATCGGTCACTCAACCCTGCGCGTCAAGCACATGGCCGATCTGGCCCGGGTGGCGACCCCCAAGGAAGCTGGCCGCATGGCTGAAGACGTCGGGCAGGCACTCGCGGCAGGCGCCCTTGGCATGTCTACCGGGCTGTACTACCCGCCCGCCCGTGCAGCCAGCGCAGAAGAAGTGGTGGCTGTGGGCGAGGCCTTGCGCGATACATCATGCGTGATCGCCATGCACATCCGCGACGAGGGCGACGCCATCACTGACGCGCTGCGCGAAGCGCTCTTCATCGGCAAGGCGCTGGGCGTGAACACCGTGCTCTCACACCACAAGCTGGTGGGCAAGGCCAACCATGGGCGCTCCCGCGAAACGCTGGCCATGATCGAGCAGGCGGCGAGCAGCCAAGGCGTGTGTTTTGACTGCTATCCGTACAACGCCTCATCGACCATGCTGCTGCCCGCACGGGTGAGCCAGTCGTCGGACATTCTGGTGACCTGGTCGCAGACGCAGCCCGCCGCCGCTGGTCGCTCGCTGCTTGAACTGGCTCGTGAGCAAGGCCAGACGCCGGAGGCCATGGCCGCACAGCTGCAGCCGGCCGGCGCCATTTACTTCGCGATGAGCGAAGACGATGTGAGCCGCATCATCAGCCACCCGATGGCCATGATCGGCTCTGACGGTCTGGCCCACGACGTGCGGCCCCACCCCCGGCTGTGGGGCACCTTTCCCCGCGTGCTGGGCCACTATGTGCGCGAACGCCAACTGCTCTCGCTGGAAACTGCTGTGCACAAGATGACCGGTCTCAGCGCACGCCGCTTCGGGCTACAGGGTCGTGGCGTGCTGGCGCCCGGCTTCGCCGCAGACCTGGTGGTGTTTGATCCGCACACCGTGACGGATGAAGCCAGCTTCGCGCACCCGACCCGGCCGAGCACCGGCATTGATGCGGTGTATGTGAATGGCCAGCTGGCGTGCCAGCACGGTCAGACGGTAGCGACGGACGCCGGGCGCTTGTTGCGCCGCCAGGAGAATTCCGGTTGAGGCGTCTTCGAACCACCAAGCCAGGTTTCCGTCAGATCACTTCACGCCAAACAGACGCGCGCCATTGCTCCAGCCAATGCGCGAGGCCACGTCAGCCGGCAGGTCGCCCAGCCAGGTGCGGTAGCCCTTCATGGTGTCGTCGTAGTACTGCCATCGCTGGTTGACCCAGGTGTCGGAGCCGATCATGAAGCGGTCAGGGTACTTGAGCATCAACGCGCGCCACTCGGGGCACAGCTTGCCGCCCTCGCACGTCAGGCCGGGCCGGTACGACAGCTCGCCCATCAGCAGCGGGTATTTGCTCAGCAGCTGGTCGACGCGCGCCGCAGGAACGCCGCCAATGCCAGTGTGCGCCCAGATCAGCCGCGTCTTCTGACCCTTGCTCGGTGCGTTGGCCATCAACAGATCAATCGCCACGTCGTCCACATGCGCGAGGATGGCCAGATTGTTCTCTTCGGCAAAGGCCATCAGCCTTTTGGCGATCGGGCCATTGGCATTGGCGCTGTCATACAGGTGGAACTCGCCAATGCCCTTGTACGGCCCGGCCTGGTCACCCGTCACGCCACGCGCGAACTCGGTCTTCACCATCTCGAAAATGGATTCATCGCGGAACCAGTTGTCGTAATCAGCGCGGTTGCGATACAGGCGAATAAAGGGCACCACAGTGACACCTGCCGCCCGGGTCTGCGGCAGCGCAGCGAGTGATTTGGTGCCGTCGTTGGGCCGGGAGTTGGCAATGATGGCTTTGACGCCATTGCGCTGCATGCGGGCCAGCACATCCGCTGGCGAATGGGCACCCGTGCCAGGGTTGCCCGACCACGCTTCGTCGTTGTAATGCAGATGCGCGTCAAACAAAGGACCGGTGTAATCCGCCGCCAGCGCCGGCGCGCAGGCCGCCGCCACGGACAGACACACCAGCACACGCCCGGCCTGCTGCCATGGGTTGAATGGCTTCAGACTGAACGAGGTGAATGCAGGCACGGCAGACTCCTGAAATCAGCCAACGTTGGCGGCAAAAAACGCCAGGGTGCGTTCGCGCGCCAGAGTGGCCGCGGCTTCGTTGTACGAGCCACGCTGGTCGCAGTTGAAGCCGTGGTTGGCGGCGTACACATGCACGGTGACTTCCGGGTGTGCCTTGGAGAAAGCCTCGACGCCTTCCAGCGGAATCCAGTGGTCCTGATCGCCGAAGTGGGCCATCACCGGGCACAGGGGCTTGCGCGCAATCTCTTCAGGCGCCGTCACGCCCCCACCGTAGTACGGCGCGGCGGCGCTCAGGCCCTTGAGCTTGCAGGCGGATTGCCAGGTCAGCAGCCCGCCCCAGCAAAACCCGATGAGGCCGACCTTGCCACCGCTGAGCTTGGCGGTGTGGTCAATCGCGGCCTGGATGTCGGGCAGCACGCCGGCGCCGGGCAGTTCGGTGACTGCGGTCTTGAGCGCGAAGCCGGCGTTCATGTCGGCTTCGGTGTAGCCCAGCTCGACGTCCGATTTCACGCGCTGGAAGGTCGAAGGAGCGACTGCCACATAGCCCTGGGCGGCGAAGCGATCAGTCACCGCGCGGATGTGCGAGTTCACGCCGAAGATTTCCTGCAGCACGACAATGCCGCCGCGCGGCTTGCCTTCGGGCATCGCGACGTAAGCAGGGACTGTGGTGCCGTCGGCCGAGGTGAGGTTGGTGAATTGACCCATGGTGAAAAACTCCTGTGAGAAATAAAGCAGCGGTATTGAATGAAGTTGGGGAAAGCGTCAGGCCAGCGCCGGCACGCCAAGCTTGCGCGCCACAAAGTCCAGCCGGTCCTGGCCCCAGAACAGCTCGCCGTCAACCACATAGCTGGGCGCGCCAAACACATTCGCGTCAATCGCCTGCTGGGTGTTGGCTTCATAGCGGGCCTGCACGGCAGCGTCAGAAGATTGCGCCAGGCGTTCGGCGGGTAGCTTGCACTCGGCCAGCAACTGCGCCAGCACGGCGGCATCAGAAATCTGCCGCTCCTCGGCCCACACCGCGCGGAAGATCGCGCCGCTGATGGTCATGGCAGCGTCGGCGCCGTCATGCAGATCCACCGCAATGATCAGGCGGGCGGCGTCATCGCCGGGCACTGGAAAGTACTTGGGCTTGAGGTTCAGCGGCGCCTTCAGGTGATCGGAATAGCGCTGCAGCTCCAGCAGGCGATAGGCCTGTCGCTGCGGTGCGCGCTGGCCAAGCGGCAGACCACCGGAGATGGGAAATACCTTGCCACCCAGATCGATCGGCAGCACCCGCACCGCAGCGCCGGAGGCTTTCAACATGGCGGCGAAGCGCTGGTGACCGAGGTAAGTCCACGGACTCTGCGGCGTGAAGTAATAGTCCACAGTGCTGGGCATGGTGTGTTGTCTCCTGGAGTTGTTGGGGGCCGGTGATCGGCTGGAAAGCGCTGCCGGTGGTCCCGAGTGTGGGTACAGTACATGAACTCGCCCGATCCCCGTTTTTAACCGGGATTGGCATTTTTTGCAGGAGGTCCGGTATGTCCAGGCTTGTTTTGATCACAGGGGGTTCCCGGGGCATCGGTGCCGCGGCCGCCCTGCTCGCCGCCCGCGATGGCTACGCGGTGGCTGTCAACTACACCGCCAACTCACTGGCTGCCGACGAGGTGGTGCGGCAGATTCGCAGCGGCGGCGGCCAGGCCATGGCGGTACAGGCCGATGTGGCCGTGGAAGCCGAAGTGCTGGCGATGTTCGACAAGATCGACGCCAAGTTTGGCCGCCTCACCGCGCTGGTGAACAACGCCGGCGTGGTGGACCAGACCAGCCGGGTGGACGCGATGAGCTACGCACGCATCCGCCGCATGTTCGAGATCAATGTGTTCGGCTCCTTCCTGTGCGCACGCGAAGCCGTCAGGCGCATGAGCACGCGCCACGGCGGCGCGGGCGGCAGCATCGTCAATGTATCGAGCGCCGCAGCCCGGCTGGGCGCGCCAGGCCAGTATGTGGACTACGCCTCGGCCAAGGGCGCGATCGACACCTTCACCGTCGGGCTGGCCAAGGAGGTGGCCGCTGAGGGCATTCGCGTCAACGCGGTGCGGCCCGGCATCATCGAGACGGATATCCACGCCTCGGGCGGCCTGCCCAACCGGGCGCGCGACCTGGCGCCCCAGGTACCCATGCAGAGGGCGGGCACAGCCGAGGAAGTGGCGCAGTCGATTGCCTGGTTGCTGTCGGACCACGCCAGCTACACCACGGGTGCTTTGCTCGATGTGGCCGGAGGCCGATAGCCATGGACTTCAAACCGCTTGTCACGCTGCTGGCCATCGTCAACCCGCTGGCCATCGTGCCCTTCTTCATTCACTACACGCAGGATTTCTCGCCTGCGCAGCGACGCCGCACCGTCGTCACTGCATCGTTCAGCGCTTTTGTGGTGATTGCCACCAGCGCGTTGCTCGGGCTGAAGATTCTGGAGTTCTTCAGCATCTCGCTGGCCAGCTTCCAGGTCGGTGGCGGCATGCTGCTGCTGATCAGCTCGATGAACATGCTCAACGCCCAGCCCGCTGAAGCCAAGCCGATGACCAATGAAATGGAAGATGGCGCCGCCAAAGCCGCACGCGGCGCCAGCATCGCCGTGGTGCCGCTGACCATTCCGCTGCTGACCGGCCCGGCCACCATGTCCACCGTGGTGATTTACGCCGAGAAGGCGAAGACCTTTCTGCAGCTCGGCACGCTGGTCGGCTACGGCGTGGTGATTGGTCTGGCTACGGCGCTGTGTTTCTCGCTGGCCGACCCGATTGCCCGCGTGCTGGGCAAGACCGGCATCAATGTGATGACGCGCCTGATGGGCTTGATCCTCGCCGCGCTGGCCGTCGAGGTGATGGCCGACGGACTGAGCAAACTGTTTCCCGCCCTGCACGGATAAGCGGACCGCATGAGCCTGACCCCATGACCACCAACACCCTGAACCCCTCGCTCCAAACCGTTGTGGATGTCCTGTGCAAGGCGCGAAGCCAACCCGGGCAGCTGGTTGATGCGGCGGCGCTGGATCACGCACTGACCGATGCCGACCAAGCCTACGCAGTGCAGCAGGCGGTGGCCGAGGCGCTGGGCTGGTTTCCTGAAGGCCCGGCACGTCACTGGAAATCGGGCGGGCCTTCACGCGACGCCGTGCTCACCCATGCGCCCCTTCCACCGGCCGGCGTCTGGCCCAGCCCGGCTACTACCGCGTGGCCGTTCTCGATGCGCGGCATTGAGGCAGAAATTGCGCTGCGCCTGGCTGTGCCTGTCGATGCCGCAAAGGCAGCCGCACTGACCCCGGAAACCGCTGGCGCCCTGGTGGACGCCATGACGGTGTCCATCGAGATTGTCGACTCGCGCTGGTTGCAGGGCAGACAGGCTTCGGCGCTGGCCAAGCTCGCCGACCTGCAGGTGCATGGCGCGCTGGTGCTGGGTGAATGGGTGGCTTATGACGCCTCGCGCGACTGGGCCAGCCAGACTTGCCGGGTGCAGATCGGCAACGCAGCTGCACAGACCTTCAAGGGCACCCACTCGCTTGGCGATCCGGCCTGGCTGCTGCCCACCTGGCTGCGCCATGCCACCCGCCACGGCGACGTGATGCCCGCTGGCACCGTGGTGACCACCGGCACCTGGTGCGGCATCCTGATGGCCCAGCCGAGGGACACCGTGACAGCGGTGTTTGAGGGGATTGGTGAAGCGCGCCTTCGCTTCGCCTGAATCCGACCCGCGCGCCGCGCGTCAGCGTGGCGTGGTCTGCTCCAGCCACTGGTCGATTTCCATGATCGCTGCATCGGTGGCAGCCGTGAGCGCGCGAACACCGCCGGGCGCATCGGCGGTCGGCGCGGGCCGCTGTACCACCACGCTGCGCTGGCCCAGCAGCTTCTCACCTGCTGTCGTGACTTCGACCAGCGTGGCGCGCAAACGGATCAGGCCCACGCTGGCATCGGGCGCCGTGAAGAGGTGGCTGAACTCGTCGAGCTCCAGCCGCAGCAGCAAGGGCAGCACCGCATTCTGGCTGCGGTTCAACGCGAGGCCAGAACCCGCCGTGAAGACGGCGCGGCGCTGACCCAACTGGTCACGCACCCGCTGGCGCACCAGCTGTGCGGGCGGCGCGCTCCAGCGGGCCTGCGCGTAAGGCTTGAGCTGCTGTGCATCGGCATAGGCGAGGCGATACAGCACGGCGGTGTTGTCCAAAGCGCCGCCCGAGGTGGTGACATCGTCAATCGCCACCGGTGGCAACGGTGCCACGCGGGTGGTGGGCACAGGCGCCAGCGGCCCGGGACCGAAGTCGTACATGGTGGCGCGCGTGGGTTTGTCGGGCAGGCTGGAGCAGCCCGCGAACAGGCCGAGCGACATGAACGCCGCAGCGATCCATGCGGACGCGGGGCGGCCGGGTTTCAGGACAGCAGTCATTTCTTCACTCCCTCTGCGGAAAATCCGGGCTCGCCGGGGCCGGGCACCGGCGTGCCGTTGCCAAAAATCAGGGACTGCGGGTTGTCGTCCACCGCATTCACGGTGCGCCGCAGCTGGCGCATCGCGCGGGCGGTTTCTTCGGCGACCTCGCCGAGCTTGGGCAGCGTGGCGGCGCTGAAGGTCTCCACGCCCGATGCCAGCGCAGCGCCGCCTTCGGCCAGCTTGTCGATGGGCCCGCCTTTTTCGTTGAGGCGCCGCGCGGTGACGGCCACTTCGTCGGTGGCGGAGCGCACCGAAGCCAGCGTGGCATTGGCTTCACGCGTCAGCGCAGGCAGCGTCGCCACCGTGGGTTCCAGGCCCTTGGCCACCCGGTTGATGCTGCTCGCCGCCTCGCCGAGCTGCGTCACGGCGGCGGTCAATGCGGCCTGGTTCTCGTCCGAGAGCAGCCGGTTCATGCGCTTGCCGGCCTCCTCGGCCTGATTCAGGATGGCCTCGCCCTGCGTCAGCAGCTTGCTCAGGCCACCGGGCTTGAGGGGAATGCGCGGCGGGTCGTCGTCGTTCGGCACCATGCGCTCGGACGAGCCGCCGTTGTCATCGAGCTGGATGAAGCCGAGGCCTGTCACGCCCTGCGAGGCCACAGTGGCAAATGTCGATTTGGTCATCGGCGTGCTGCGGTCAATCGACACGCGGATCAGCACATTGCCCTTGATCTTGGTATCAAAACCGATCAGCTCCACCTTGCCCACCGGCACGCCGCGAAAGCGCACCGCCGCCTGCGGCTGCAGGCCAGACACGGTTTCGTCGGTGCTCATGTCGTAGAGGTCGCGCTGGGTGTCGTCGCGCATGAGCCAGACGGCCAGCAGCGCGACCATCACTGTCACCACCAGCACAAAGATGCCGGCGGCCATGGCATGGGCTTTGTTTTCCATGGTTCAACCTTTCGTTGTCTGTTCAGACGAAGCAGGGGGCTGGCGCAGCAGGGCCATGGCACGCTGGCCCCGTTCGCCGAGGAAAAAGCTCTCAATGAAGGGATGCTTGAATGCCACCACCTGGCGTGGCTCGTCATTGATGATGACCTTCTGGTCGGCCAGCACCGCAATGCGGGTGCTGAGCTCGAACAGCGTGTCGAGATCGTGCGTGACCATGATCACGGTGAGCTCCATGCTCTGGTGCAGTGAGCGCAGCAGGGCACAGAAGCTGTCGGAGCTGTCCGGGTCCAGCCCGGCCGTGGGCTCATCCAGCAGCAGCAGCGGTGGGTCCATGATGAGCGCGCGGGCCAGTGCCACCCGCTTGATCATCCCGCCCGACAGGTCGCTCGGCATCTTGTCGGCGGCGTCGGGCGGCAGGCCCACCATCTGCAGCTTGACCATGGCCGCCTCGCGGATCAATGCATCCGGCAGCGTTCTGAGTTCACGCAACGCAAACGCAATGTTCTCCAGCACCGTGAACGCCGAGAACAGCGCACCCTGCTGGAACAGCATGCCCACCCGGCTGGCCGCACCACGTTTGCCCAGCTCTGCCGCCGGCTTGCCCAGTACCGTGATCTCGCCCCGGTGCGGCCTTTCCAGCCCCAGCATCTGCCGCAGCAACACCGTCTTGCCAGTGCCCGAGCCGCCCACCAGCGACAGCACCTCACCCCGCGCCACGGTCAGGTCAAGATCCCTGTGCACCACCGATTCGCGGTCACCGTTCTGGAACACCGTCCACAGCTTCCTGATTTCAACAACAGCCTCAGTCATGATGAAGTGTCTGCCCCATTCAAGCGGGAGCCGCGGAACCGGCTTTGCCGGGCCGCAGGCGGAGCGGCCCCCTCGGGAGGCAGGGCGCTACACGCAGTGAGCAACCGTGGGGGCTTATATTCCACCAGCGGAGCCGCGGAACCGGCTTTGCCGGGCCGCAGGCGGACGGCCCCCTGAGGGGGCAGAGAGCCACACGCAGTGGGCGAACGTGGGGGCTGTTCATATGCCAACGTTCTTGAACAGCACCGCAAACAACGCATCCACCAGAATCACCACCGTGATCGAAGTCACCACCGACGCCGTCGTACCCTGCCCGAGGCTTTCGGTGTTGGGCTTCACGCGCAGGCCAAAGTGGCAACCGATGAGTGCAATCAGCAGGCCGAACACCACCGACTTGGCAGTGGCCAGCGTCAGGTTGGCCACTTCCACCGCTGCAGGCAGGGAGCTGATGAAATAGGACGGCGTGACGCCCATCGCCACGTCAGCCGCCAGCATGCCGCCCAGTAAGGCGGCGAGCGTGGTCCAGCCGCTGATCAGTGGCATCACCACCGCCAGCGCCAGTGCCCGCGGCATGACCAGACGAAAGCCGCGCGCAATGCCCATCACGCGCATCGCGTCCAGTTCCTCGGTGACACGCATCACCCCGATCTGCGCCGTGATGGCCGAACCGCTGCGCCCGGCGATCAGGATGGCGGCCAGCACCGGGCCGAGCTCACGAATCAGCGAGATGCCCAGGATGTTGACGATGAAGGCGTCAGCACCAAACTGCCGCAGTTGCTGCGAGATCAGATAGGCGAGCACCACACCGATCAGGAAACCGACCAGCGCGGTGATCGGCAGCGCCGTGGCGCCGATGTGGAACAGGTGGCCGGAGATGTCGCGCCACGGGCCCTGCCTAGGATGGCGCAGCAACCGCAGCACATCCAGCAGGAGTTGCCCGACCAACCGGACCAGCCCCCTGAGATGCTCAAGCAGGTTCAGCGCCCGGCCGCCCAGCGTGCCGAGGGGCTCGCGCCAATCTGCAGGTGGGGTGGGCGTTGGCGAACAGGTGAAGCGGGCCACGGTATCGAGCAAGATCTTTTGGTCCGGCGTGGTGTCGATCCGGGGGGGCCATTGGCGGCCCCAGTGGTCCCACAGCACCTGTGCGCCCAAGAAGTCCAGTTGGCCGACTTCGCCGAGTCGCCACTGGTCAGAAGGGCCCGCAGCGGCACGGCGCAGATCGCGCAGCTGGGCCGTCAGGGCTGTCCACACGGCCTCACTGGTCAGATCGGCTGCTGTCCACGCCCCGCGTACCGTCAGCACGCGACCATCCGGTGTGTCCTGCAGTTCGATGTGTGGCGTGGCGTTTTCCATGAGCTTTCAGTGAAGCCGGACACAGACCGGGGCAATGCGAAACGGCCATGGTACCTGCTGAAAACCAGTCAACAAGCCAGATCACCGCCAGACGGCCGCGTTGTCGCTCTCGTCCTACAAGCAGACTCCGCGCCATCGGATGACAAACGCGGCGGCGGTGCGAACGGGTAATCCCCGCGTCAGCACCGCACCGGTTTTGCCACAATCGGTGCAGCCTGATCCCGACAAGCCAGACACAAAACCCGACACCCCATGCAAGAAGACAACCAGCCTTTTGACTACATCATCGTTGGCGCAGGCACTGCGGGTTGCCTGCTGGCGAATCGCCTCAGCGCCGACGCCTCCAAGCGGGTGCTGCTGATCGAGGCCGGACGCAAGGACGACTACCACTGGATCCACATTCCCGTGGGCTATCTCTACTGCATTGGCAACCCGCGCACCGACTGGCTCTACAACACCGAGCCGGACGCAGGCCTCAACGGCCGCTCGCTGCGCTATCCGCGCGGCAAGACGCTGGGCGGCTGCTCCAGCATCAACGGCATGATCTACATGCGCGGCCAGGCGCGCGACTATGACCGCTGGGCTGAACTCACGGGCGACAGCGACTGGCGCTGGGACAACACCCTGCCCTACTTCAAGCAGCACGAAGACCACCACGGCGGCGCCAACGCCTTGCATGGCGCGGGCGGTGAATGGCGGATTGAAAAGCAGCGACTGCGCTGGGACGTGCTCGACGCATTTGCCGAGGCCGCTGTGCAAGCAGGCATTCCAGCCACCGCTGACTTCAACCGCGGCAGCAACGAGGGCGTGGGCTACTTCGAGGTCAACCAGAAAGCCGGCTGGCGCTGGAACACTGCCAAGGCCTTCTTGCGGCCGGCCTGTGTGGCGCGCCCGAACTTCACGTTGTGGAGCAGCGCGCAGGTCGCCAAGCTGGTGATTGAGCCGCAGGCCGATGGCAGCCAGCGCTGCACCGGTGTGCAGGTCTGGACCGGCCAGAAGTACATCACCGCACGGGCCACGCGCGACTCGGGGTCGATGGGCGAGGTGCTGCTGTGCGCCGGCAGCATCGGCTCGCCGCAGATCCTGCAGCTCTCGGGCATCGGCCCGGCAGCGCTGATGCAGAAACACGGCATTCCGGTGGTGCAGGACCTGCCGGGCGTGGGCGCCAACCTGCAGGACCACCTGCAGATCCGCTCGGTCTACAAGATCAAGCCGCCGGCCGGCAGCAAGGGCTGGGGCCTGACGCTCAACACCATGGCCAACTCGCTGTGGGGCAAGGCCCGCATCGGGCTGGAATACGCGCTGCACCGCACCGGCCCGATGAGCATGGCGCCTTCACAGTTGGGCGCTTTCACGCGCTCCTCGCCCGACCAGGCCTGGCCCAACATCGAGTACCACGTGCAGCCACTCTCGCTCGATGCGTTTGGTGAGCCGCTGCACAGCTTCAACGCCTTCACCGCCAGCGTGTGCAACCTGAACCCGACCAGCCGCGGCAGTGTGCAGATCAAGAGCGGCCGCTTTGAAGACGCGCCAGCGATTGCACCCAACTACCTCAGCACGCCGGAAGACCGGCAGGTGGCCGCCGACTCGCTGCGCGTGACGCGCCGCATCGTCAGCCAGAGCGCCATGGCACGCTACCAGCCGGAGGAGTTCAAGCCCGGCGTGCAGTTCCAGACCGATGAGGAACTGGCGCGACTGGCCGGCGACATCGCCACCACCATCTTCCATCCGGTGGGCACCACCAAAATGGGCCTGGCCAACGACCCGATGGCCGTGGTGGACTCGCACCTGCGGGTGCGCGGCATCAAGGGCCTGCGGGTGGTGGACGCCGGCGTCATGCCGCTGATCACCAGCGGCAACACCAACTCACCGACGCTGATGATTGCGGAGAAAGCCGCCGAGTGGATTCGCGCGGGCATCTGAGCGCACGCATACGAAGGGCCAGTGCGTCGGCCTTTTTATCCGCCGCTTTTCAGCGCAGACTCTTGACGTAGCGTGGTGCATCAGGGTCACGCGGCTTGCGCTCGCGACCCGATTCGCTGTCGCCAAAAATGGCGCCGAAGGTGGACTCGATGAAACCCGACTCCGGGTAGACCTCCTGCCGCGTGTCGATGGTGCGGGCTGGCGTCTGCCGGTCGGGCGGCGGGGTCTCGGGCAGCGGCGTGCGTTCGCGCATCGCATCGGCAACCTTCTTCACCAGCGGCGTGTGTGGCCTCGGGTCGGGCGTGGCCATCACCTCCTGCAGCCGGTCGGCCCAGACGGCGAGGTCGGGCAGGTTGTCTTCACGGGCCTTTTCGCGGGCAAAGCGGACGATTTCTGCCGCGTAGTCCACGTTGCTGGCCAGCCACTCGGTGTCAGTGATGCGCCCGGTCTTGCGACGCAACAGCACATGCAGGTGGGCGGCGATGGCAATCTTTTCATTCGATGGCATGCGTCAGTCCTTTGCGGCGGAGTCGTGACTTCAAGCGCTGGCCTCAGGTGCCCAGGCGTTCGGCGTGCTGGGTGATGTCGAGGCCGTCGCTCTCGGACGCCTCGCTGACCCGGAGGCTCACAAACAGCGAAGTGATCCACAGCGCCAGCGCGGTCATGAAGAGGCTGTACGCGATCACCGCGCCAACACCGATGAGCTGGGTCACGAGGCTGCCTTCAACGCCGGAGATCGCCTTGCTGGCCAGCAGGCCGGTAAGCAGCGAGCCGACGATGCCGCCAACCCCGTGCACGCCAAACACGTCGAGCGAGTCGTCCGCATTGAGCAGCCGCTTCAGCCCGGTCGCGCCCCAGTAGCAGACCACACCAGCCACCGCCCCAATCAGCAGTGCAGAGCGCGGCGAGACGAATCCGGCCGCCGGCGTGACAGCCACCAGACCGGCCACCACACCCGAGCACAGGCCCAGCAGCGAAGGCCGGCCGCGCACCGCCCACTCGGCCGCCATCCAGCCCAGCGCGCCTGCTGCCGCCGCGATGTGCGTCACCGCCATCGCGAGGCCGGCACGCCCATCGGCCGCCACCGCAGAGCCGGCATTGAAGCCAAACCAGCCGACCCACAGCAGGCCGGCGCCGGCCATGGTCAGGCCCAGGTTGAACGGCGTGAACGGTTCACGCCCGTAGCCGTGGCGCGGGCCGAGCACATAGGCACACACCAGTCCGGCCACACCGGCATTGATGTGCACCACCGAGCCGCCCGCGAAGTCGAGCGCGCCCATTCGCGCCAGCCAGCCGCCGGGCTCCCATACCCAGTGGGCAATCGGTGCGTACACCACGACCGTCCAGAGCGAGATGAAGATCAACATCGCTGAAAAGCGCATGCGCTCGACAAAGGAGCCCACCACCAGCGCGGCGGTGATGATGGCAAAGGTGAGCTGGTACATCGCATAGACCGACTCTGGAATGTTGGGCGCAATGTGGCTGACGGCCACCTTCTGGGTTTCCTTCAGATAGTCGAGACCCTCAAACAGGATGCGCTCGGTACCGCCGACGTAGGGCCCCAGCGCACCAGTGCCCGGGGTGAAGGCAATCGAATAGCCGATCACGAACCACAGCACGCTGACCACCGCACAGATGGCCACCACGCAGGCCATCACATTGAGCACGCTCTTGCGGCGCACCATACCGCCATAGAACAGCGCAATGCCGGGCAGCGTCATCAGCAGCACCAACGCGGTGGAGGTCATCATCCATGCGGTGTCAGCGGCATTGATGGTGTCGGTGCCCACCAGCCCCGGCTGGGTGAGGGGAGCGGCAGGAGCGGCGGCGGGTGCGGGGGCCGGTTCAGGGGCCACAGCGACTGCTGGTGCCAGTGCAGGTTCCGGTGCGGGTGGTGGCACCGGCACAGCCGGCAGCGCCGCAGCAGCCGGGTCGCTGGCGGTCAACGCCGGCGTGGAAGCGGGCGCCACCCCTTGAGGTGGCGGAGGATTTTGAGCCAGGACCGCCTGGCCAGCCAGCCCGAGCCACAACACCACGATGCCTGTCACCTTGCTCCGGATACCCATTGCCATACGATGCCCACCTCTGCTTGGTTCTGTCAGTGTTGTCACTGCTATCAGTACTGTCAGTTTCGGACTGTCCAGTTGATAACCAACAGGCATAACTCGTGCCATCTCGCGCATAACCTGCTGCAACGCAACAAAATAGTGACCTGACGGCCCGCCAGCTGACTGGTTTTTCCTCAGACTAGACGTTTCCAGGTGTTACCGGATCAGACTGAGGGGGACGGGGCTGGTGTCGGCCGGAGCACAGCGAAGCTGGCGGCGGAACGAAGCACTGGCAGGGTGCGGGAAACCCCCAATGCACTAGTGCAGTGCACAAAATACACTGGTTGTCTTGCCTGAGAGCAGCAATGCTCATCAAGCGAGGAGCCGAGGAGACACGAAAGAGATTCCAACAACACAGGCAGACATTCCAAAAGATGTCCATCTGACAAGAAGGCGCCAGTCATCCTGGCGCTTTTTTTATGGGCGGTTTTTTATGGGCTCTTGCACCCATCGCCCGCTCAGCGCGGAGCAGTGACCGCAGCCACTGGCTGCACAGCCTTGACGGGCACCGTCACAGGCAAGGGCCGACTCTCCACCAGTTGGGTCCGGGAGGCAGGCAAGGCACCGGGCGAGAGCCCCGGCACCGGGGGCACACCCGGCGGCAACTGGGCCAGCATGTCGGCCACCCGGCGCGGCTTGCCAATCGGCGCGCCCGCCTGACCCTTCTGCACCGCGGCCATGTCTTCTTCGCTGGGGTACTGGCCCAGTAGCATGTAGTCAAACGCGCGCCGGGCAATCGGCGCAGCCGAGCCGGCACCCCAGCCCGCGTTCTCCACAATCACGGCCAAAGCGATCTTCGGGTCATCGGCGGGCGCCAGCGCCATGTAGAGCGCATGGTCGCGCTGGTGCTCTTCAAGCTTGGCGCTGTTGTACTTGCTGTTGGCCGCCATGCCGACGGCCTGCGCGGTACCGGTCTTGCCGCCACTGACGTAACCAGCCCCGGCAAACACCCGGGCCGAGGTACCGGTCTGCGTCACGCCCACCAGCGCCTTGCGGATCACGGCCACGTTCTCGGGCTTGTAGCCGAGGTTCTCACCCGGCGCGAGCGGCAAGGGCCGCATCACACGGTTGACAGGGTCCTGGGTGCCAATCACCAGACGCGGCTTGTGCTTGACGCCGTTGTTGGCAATGATGGCGGTGGCCTGCGCCAGTTGCAGCATGGTGAAGCTGTTGTAGCCCTGGCCGATGCCCAGCGAGATGGTTTCGCCGGCAAACCACTTTTGCTGCTCGGCACGCTTGAAGTAGCCGCGCTTCCACTCCTGGCTGGGCAGCACGCCGCGCACCTCGCCATGGATGTCGATGCCGGTGATCTGGCCAAAGCCCATGGGCTTCATGAAGTCGTGGATGGCGTCGACACCCATCTCATTGGCCAGCGAATAGAAATACACGTTGCTGGACTCGACGATGGCGCGGTTCATGTCCATGATGCCGCCCTTCTCGTTCTCGGGGCTGCCGAAGCGCCGCCCGCCGAACATGAAGAAGCCGGGGTCGTTGATCAGCGTGGTGGCCGACCGCGCACCCCGCTCCAGCGCCGCCAGCGCCATGAAGGTCTTGTAGGTCGAGCCAGGCGGGTAGGTGCCGCGCAGCGCGCGGTTGAGCAGGGGTTTGTCGATGGAGGTGTTGAGCGCGTCCCAGCTCTCGGTGTCGATGCCGTCGACGAACAGGTTCGGGTCAAACGTCGGCTTGCTCACGAAGGCCAGCACGTCACCCGTCTTCGGGTCGATGGCGACCAGCGCGCCGCGCCGCTCGCCAAACATGTCTTCCACCAGCTTCTGCAGGCCGATGTCGATGGACAGCATGACGGTGTCGCCGGGCGTGGCCGGGTTGGTGGCCAGCTTGCGCACCGCGCGGCCGCCGGCCGAGGTCTCGACCTGCTCGACACCGGTGGTGCCGTGGAGCTGCTGCTCAAAGCTTTGCTCCACACCCAGCTTGCCAATGTAGTCGGTGCCGCGGTAGTTGCCACTGTCGTCACTTTCCTCGATGGCTTCCTTTTCCTTCTGGTTGATACGGCCGATGTAGCCCACCACATGGCTGGCCAGTTCACCAAAAGGGTAATTGCGGAACAGCCGCGCCTTGATGTCCACGCCGGGGAACCGGAAACGCTGCGCGGTGAAGCGCGCCACCTCTTCGTCGGTCAGGCGGGTGCGGATCGGCAGGGATTCGAAGTTCTTGGCCTCTTCACGCAGCCGCTTGAAGCGCCGCTTGTCACGCGGCTGGATGTCCACCACCTTCTCCAGCGCGGCGATGGTTTCGTCAAGGTTCGCCACCTTGGATGGGGTGATCTCCAGCGTGTAGGCCGAGTAGTTGGTGGCTAGCACCACGCCATTGCGGTCCAGGATCAGGCCGCGGTTCGGCACGATGGGCACCACCGCCGTGCGGTTGCTTTCCGCCTGCTCGCTCAGGTCGCCATGGCGAAACACCTGCAGATAAACCAGCCGCGCCGCCAGCAGACCAAACGCCAGCAACACCACCAGACTCGCCACCAGCACCCGCGCACGAAAGCGCGACAGGTCCGCTTCAACATTCCGCAGCTCAGTCATCGTGTTCAGACTCTACAGCTGCAAGCAAGCGCCCGCAATAAAAACCCTGCTTTATCAGGCGATGCGAAGCGAGCCGAGAAAAGGCCAGCAGAGCCGCGGAACCGGCTTTGCCGGGCCGCAGGCGAACGGCCCCCTCGGGGGGCAGGGAGTGACACGAAGTGCACGACCGTGGGGGCCTCACAGTGGTCGGTTTTCATCACGGTCAGGAGCCCGCCGCTGCGGCGCCAGTAGCAGCACACTGACCACCGGCCAGAGCAGCGCTTCGCCCATCGGGGCCAGCGCCATGATCCAGCCCGGGAAAATGCCGCCGCCCACCATGCGGATCAGCAGCTCAACCCCATGGGCTACCGCAAACAAGGGCAGCACCTGCAGTGCCTGCGACGGCACCGTGAACCACAGCAGGCGGCGGTGGATCATGGTGGCAAAAAAACTGAGCGCGGTGTACGACAGCGCGTGCTGGCCCAGCAGCGAGGACTGGTGCACATCCATGCCGAGCCCGAACATGAAGGCCACGCCAATGCCAATGCGCAGCGGCTGGTGCACATTCCAGAACACCAGCACCAGCGCGAGAAAGTCAGGCATCCACGGCACACGGCCCAGCGGCAGCATGTTCAGCAACAAGGCTGCTATCAGGCTGGTCCAGATGAACAGCGGGTTGGCAGGCAACAGCAGTTGCTGGCCCGAACGCATGATCATGGTGTCAGTCCTTGCATGATCATTTGGTGGCACCCTTTTTCGCAGGCAGCTCAGGGGCGGGCGGCTCGGGCCGGGCCGGGATCTGGTTGCCCACGGGCTTGACCACAATCACATGGCGGGCGCCCGTCACCATCGCCTGCGGCACGCAGAATATCTTGGCAAATGCCGATTCGGCACGCCGCTCGATGCGGCTGATTCGGGCCACCGGCAGGCCGGCGGGATAGACCCCGTCCACACCGCTGGTGGTCAGCAGGTCGTCCTGCTTCACATCGGAATTGCTGCCCATGAAGCGCAGCTCCAGACCATCACCACCCGATGACGGATCGCCATAGGCCACACTGCGGGCGCCGGTGCGGACATTGAGTACCGGAATCGCCAGTTCGCGGTCAATCAGCAGGGTCACTTCGCTGACCAGCGGATGCACCCGGGTGACCTGGCCCAGCACGCCCGCCTCATCAAGCACCGGCGAGCCCAGCTCCACGCCCTGGGTGAGGCCCTTGTCGATGATGACCTTGCGGGTGTACGGGTCGGCCGCGTCGTAGAGCACCTCGGCCGCCATCACCGAGGTGGCGAGCTGCTCGCGCAGATCCAGCAGCTTGCGAAGCCGGTTGTTTTCCTGGGTGAGCTGCTCCACCTGCCCGGCCCGCAGCGACTGCAGCGCGAGCTTGCGGGCAGCGCCTTCGCTGGCCGATTGGGCTTCGGTCAGACCGGTGAAGTACTTGCCCGCGTAAAGGGCGGCATCGACGGGCTGCATCGCCAGCCACTGCACCGGGTACAGCACGGTGGCCACCGTGGCACGCAGCGGCTGGGTGATGCGAAAGCGCGCGTCGGCAACCATCAGGAACAACGAAAACGCGCTGAAAAACATCAGCTTGGACAGCGCCGACGGCCCCTGCTTGAAAAAGGGCGGCGGGGACCTGTCGAGTGTTCCTAAAGGCATGGTGTGCTGTCAGACCGGGCCTGCGAGATGCGCCGTTGACTGCAGCATGGCCGGTCCGTAAGGCTGTGCCGGTGTTATTCCGAAGTGAAGATGGAACCGAGCCGGTCCATGCGCTCCAGCGCAATGCCGCAGCCGCGCACCACGCAGGTCAGCGGGTCTTCGGCCACCAGCACCGGCAGGCCGGTTTCTTCGGCCAGCAGGCGGTCCAGGTCACGCAGCAGCGCGCCGCCGCCGGTCAGCATCATGCCGCGCTCGGCAATGTCGGCGCCCAGCTCGGGTGGCGTCTGTTCCAGCGCGTTCTTCACGGCACTGACGATGTTGTTGAGCGGGTCGGTCAGGGCTTCGAGAATCTCGTTGCTCGAAATCGTGAAGCTGCGCGGCACGCCTTCGGAGAGGTTGCGGCCCTTGACTTCCATTTCCTTGACTTCGGAGCCGGGGAAGGCCGAGCCAATGCTTTTCTTGATGGCCTCGGCGGTGGGCTCGCCGATCAGCATGCCGTAGTTGCGGCGGATGTAGTTGATGATGGCCTCGTCGAAACGGTCGCCACCGACACGCACGCTGCCCTTGTAAACCATGCCGCCGAGCGAGATCACGCCGACTTCGGTGGTGCCGCCGCCAATGTCCACCACCATGGAGCCGCTGGCTTCTGACACCGGCAGACCGGCGCCGATGGCCGCTGCCATGGGTTCTTCAATCAAATACACATCGCTGGCACCGGCACCGAGCGCGCTTTCACGGATGGCGCGGCGCTCGACCTGGGTGGAACCGCAGGGCACGCAGATGATGATGCGCGGGCTCGGCTTGAAGAAGCTGCGCGGGTGCACCATCTTGATGAACTGCTTGAGCATCTGCTCGGTAACGGTGAAGTCGGCAATCACACCGTCTTTCATCGGGCGGATGGCCTCGATGTTGCCGGGCACCTTGCCCAGCATGGCCTTGGCTTCATGGCCAACGGCCTGGATGGTCTTCTTGCCCTGGGGGCCGCCTTCGTGGCGAATGGCCACCACCGAAGGCTCGTCCAGCACGATGCCGCGGTCGCGGACAAAAATCAGGGTATTGGCGGTGCCGAGGTCAATGGCCAGGTCGGTGGAAAAGTACCGACGGAATGCTTCAAACATATGCAGGAATCCGGTTGGGGCCTGGACACACTTCGGTGCCCTGTCGCCTTGTCATGGTGAGTCAATTCTGTCGCGCCGGCGCCGTCACGGCATGAGCGACTGTTTGAGGCCCTGAAAAGCGCCCAAAAAGTGCAACCCTCCCGGATTTGACACCAAAGGCGGGATAATAACGCATCCCCCCTGTACCCGGCCCGCCCGGCCGCCCGATTTCAGACCTTTACACCCTCGCTCACACCCTCGCGCGAGGCCTGGATTCAGTCGGCTTTCGGGCTTCCGGATGTTGCCCGTTCATTGCCCGTTCTCAGCCTGTTTTTCACCCTCACACCCATGTCACTGACCTCCCAAGACATTGCCCGCGTCGCCAGTCTCGCGCGGCTGGAATTGCGTCCGGACGAGACCGAGCGCACCCTCTCGCAGCTCAACGGCTTTTTCGCCCTGGTCGAGCAGATGAATGCGGTGAACACCGACGGCGTGGAGCCGCTGGCCCACCCCGCCGCAGTGCTGGGCGACGTGGCCCTGCGCCTGCGTGAAGACATCGCCAGCGAGCCGAACCAGCGCGACATCAGCCAGGTGAGTGCACCAGCGGTTGAGCGGGGCCTGTTCCTCGTGCCCAAGGTGATCGAATGAGTCTCTCCAACACTTCCGACCTGCATGACTTGAGCGTGGCCGAGCTGGCCACGCAACTGGCCACCCGCAAGGTCTCCAGCGTCGAAGTGGCGCAGCATTTCCTGGCCCGCGTGCAGGGCGAACAGCTCGGCGCCTTCCTTGCGACCGATGCCGACGTGTCGCTGTCGCAGGCGCGCGCCGCCGATGCACGCCTGGCCGCTGGCGAACGCACGCCTTTGCTGGGCGTGCCGCTGGCGCACAAGGACGTGTTTGTCACGCGCGACTTCCCGACGACGGCCGGCTCGAAGATGCTGCAGCAATACCGCAGCCCCTTCGATGCCACCGTGGTGAAAAACCTCGGTGTGGACGGCGCCGGCATGGTCACGCTGGGCAAGCTCAACTGCGACGAATTCGCCATGGGCTCGGGCAACGACAACAGCGCGTACCAGCCGGTAAAAAACCCGTGGGACACCTCACGCGTGCCGGGCGGCTCCTCGGGCGGCTCGGCCGCAGCGGTGGCAGCTCGCCTGGTGCCTGCCGCCACTGGCACCGACACCGGCGGATCAATCCGCCAGCCGGCATCACTCACCGGCATCACCGGCATCAAGCCGACCTATGGCCGCTGCTCGCGCTACGGCATGGTGGCCTTCGCCTCCAGCTTAGACCAAGCCGGCCCGATGGCGCGCAGCGCACTCGACTGCGCGCTGTTGCTCTCCGCCATGGCCGGGCCCGACCCGGACCGCGACTCCACCTCGCTGGACCTGCCCGCCACCGACTACGCCACGCCCCTGATGGCGCAAAAAGCCAGCGCTGGAAAGCCGCTCGACGGCCTGCGCATCGGTCTGCCGAAGCAGTTCTTCGGCGCGGGGTGCGCGCCCGACGTGCTGGCCGCCGTGCGTGTCGCGCTCGCTGAATACGAAAAGCTGGGCGCAAGGCTGGTCGATGTCGATCTGCCGCTGACCGAGCTGTCGATTCCGGTGTACTACGTGATTGCGCCAGCCGAGGCGAGTAGCAACCTGAGCCGCTTTGACGGCGTGCGCTATGGCCACCGTGCGGCGCAGTACACCGACCTGACCGACATGTACAAAAAATCCCGCTCCGAGGGCTTTGGTGACGAGGTGACGCGCCGCATCATGATCGGCACCTATGTGCTGTCGCACGGCTACTACGACGCGTACTACCTGAAGGCGCAGAAGATCCGCCGCCTGATCGCGCAGGATTTCCAGACCGCCTTCACGCAGTGCGACCTGATCGCCGGCCCGGTATCGCCCACGGTGGCGTGGAAGCTTGGTGAAAACAAGTCAGACCCGGTGGCCAACTACCTGGCCGACATTTACACACTGTCGTCCAGCCTCGCCGGCCTGCCTGGCATGAGCGTGCCGGCCGGTTTCAGCGCCGGTGGCATGCCGGTCGGCCTGCAGCTGATTGGCAACTATTTCAAGGAAGCGCAACTGCTGGGCGCCGCCCACCAGTTCCAGTTGGCGACCGACTGGCACACCCGCGCGCCCGGAGTCTGAGCATGAGTACGACTACTACCACCTCTTCCCCGCTGGTTCAAGGCTACGAAGTCGTCATCGGCTTTGAGACCCACGCGCAGCTCACCACGCGATCGAAAATTTTCAGCCGCGCGTCTACCTCCTTCGGTGCCGAGCCCAACACCAATGCTTCGGCGGTGGACTTCGCCCTGCCCGGCGCGCTGCCGGTGATGAACAAGGGCGCCGTACAGCGCGCCATCGAGTTTGGTCTGGCTGTCAACGCGCACATCGCCGAGCAGAGCGTGTTCGCCCGCAAAAATTACTTCTACCCCGACCTCCCCAAGGGCTACCAGATCAGCCAGTTTGAAATTCCGGTGGTGCAGGGCGGCGTGGTGGAGTTCTTCCTGAATGGCGAGAAGAAATCGGTGCGTCTGGTGCGTGCCCACCTCGAAGAAGACGCGGGCAAATCGCTGCATGAAGACTTCATCGGTCAAAGCGGCATTGACCTGAACCGCGCCGGCACGCCGCTGCTGGAGATCGTCACCGAACCCGACATGCGCTCGTCCGCTGAAGCGGTGGCCTATGCGAAGGAGCTGCACAAGATCGTCACCTGGATCGGCATCTGCGACGGCAACATGCAGGAAGGCAGCTTCCGCTGCGACGCCAACGTGTCGGTGCGCAAGCCTGGCGAGCCTCTGGGCACCCGCCGCGAGATCAAGAACCTGAACAGCTTCAAGTTCATGCAGCAGGCAATTGACTACGAGGTACGTTGGCAGATCGAACAGATCGAGGATGGAAAGACCATCCAGCAGGCGACTGTGCTGTTTGACCCGGACACCGGCGAGACCCGTTCGATGCGGACCAAGGAAGATGCCGCCGACTACCGCTACTTCCCCGACCCGGATTTGCCGCCGCTGGTGATTGGCCGTGACTGGGTGGAGAAGACCCGTTCAGCCATGGCCGAATTGCCGCGTGTGATGGCAGCGCGCTTTGTGGCCGATTACGCACTACCGGAATACGATGCCGGCCAGCTGACACAGAGCAAAGCGATTGCGGCTTACTTTGAAGCCGTGGCCAGCGCCAGCAAGCAGCCCAAGCTGGCCAGCAACTGGGTGATGGGCGAGCTGTCGCGCAGGCTCAACGCGGAAGAAAAATCGATTGATGCCTCGGTCGTGAGCGCGGCCCAGCTCGCAGCTCTGATCGGTCGTATCGCCGATGGCACCATCTCCAACAACGCTGCGAAGCAGGTGTTTGATTTATTGTGGGCCGCTGGCTCAATTGCAAAAGCACCTCTGCATACTGACTACGTCGACCGCATCATCGAGGAGCAAGGCCTCAAGCAGATGAGCGACACCGGCGAGCTGGAAAAAATCATCGAAGAGGTGCTGGCCGCCAACGCCAAGAACGTCGAGGAAGTCAAAGCCGGCAATGCCAAGGCGATGAATGCGCTGGTCGGTCAGGCCATGAAGGCGACCAAGGGCAAGGCCAACCCGGCGCAGGTCAACGAACTGTTGAAGAAGAAACTCGGCTGACCTGTACGGGTCAGCGGCCCGTCAAAGGGTACGACGCAGCGCCTCGAAGAACAGCTCGGACTGCAGGCGCTCGCCCATCGTTTCCGCGGCCACGCGCTCAGCGATGTCAGCCGCAACCGGCTGCAAGGGCCGGCCGGTCGATTGCGCCAGCACCTGAAGCGTGCAGGCGCGCTCCAGGTAATACAGGTCGTCATAGGCGTAGTCGATGCGATCACCGCACACCACCACGCCGTGGTTGCCCAGAAACACCACCTCGGCACCGCCCATGGCCCGGGCAATCCGCTCGCCTTCGGCGGGGCCGAGTGCGAGTCCGTTGTAGTTCGCATCAACCGACGTGCGGCCATGAAAGCGCATCGCGTTTTGCGATAGCGTGGTGTCCAGCGCGCGGTCGGAGGTGAGGGTGAGCGCTGTCGCGTAGGGCATGTGGGTGTGCATCACACAGGCCTTGCCGACGATGCGGTGGATCGCCGCGTGAATGAACATTGCCGTGGGCTCCACCGCATGGCGGCCCGCCAGCTTGCCACCCTCGACATCGATCAGCACGATGTCGTCGGCCTGCACCTCACGCCAGAGCAGGCCGCGCGGGTTGAGCAAAAAATGATTGGAGCCGTCGGGCAACTCCACACTGAAGTGGTTGCACACACCTTCGGCCAGACCATGGTGGGCGGCGGCCCGCAGTGCCAGCGCCAGATCGGCGCGCAGCTGCGCCACCGGTGGCGAGTCGTAGAGGGCCTGCATCGGGTCTGAAGGGTTCATGGGGTCGGTGCGGACTGGCCGGTGTTCAACTCTTGCCAGTCATGGTCCAAAGCTGCTTGAGCTTGACCAGCTCTTCGTCAAAACGCGAGTTGACGCGCGTTTTCTCCTGCTCCTTGTCCAGGATGAATTTTTTCTGCGCGGCCACGCCGCTCTCGTGTTCCTCGATGCGGCGCTTCAGGTTGGCGGGCACCTTGCTCGGGTCACTGGCGTAAAACTCCAACTCGCCGTCGAGGGCCTTGCGCTGGCTGGCCAGTTGCGGGGTCCGGCTGCTGGCGGTCTTGATCACTTCGTCGATGTGCGCCAGGGCGGCGACGCGCTCCCGGTCATGCGCTGCGCGGTCCGGGTAGCGCTGCAGCAAGGCACGTTCACGGCGTTTTTCTTCTGCTGCGCGGGAACGGGCTTCGGCGGCCTGCTTGTCCTTCACCTCCTGCGCTGCCCGCTCTTCTGCCGTGAGGACAGGGGGCAGCTCCCGCCTGATGGTTCCCGTGCGGTTCAGCTCTTTCTGGGTGCGGTCCATGCACTCGGCGATGGGCCGGTCAGCGGTGATCTTGCGCCCCTTCGCGTCCACACAGGTGTAAATACCCTGCGCGGCCACCTCACGGCTGGAGCCCACCCCGACGACCACCGTTAGGGCCACTGCCACCATCCACCGCTTTCGACAGCGCATCCAGTTCCTTAATCGACGCCGTAGCGTTCCCGGTAAGCCAAAACAGACTCGTAATGCTTTTGAAGCGCCAGTGCATCCGGCGTTCCGGCTGCCTGTGCGTTTTTCGCATCACTTTGTGTAACAAGATATTGCAACAAGTCAGTCAAACGCGCAATGGCACAAACCTGAAGGCCAAGCTGGCGTGTCACGTACTGCACAGCGCTGTAATTCACGTCTTGGCCGTTTTCGGTGGCTTTTTCCTGCCGGTCCAGCGCAATCGCCACAGCGTGCGGCGTGGCGCCGGCGGCCTGGATGATGGCAATCGACTCGCGCGCGGCGGTGCCGGCCGACATCACGTCGTCAATGATGAGCACACGCCCCTTGACCGGCGCACCCACCAGCGTGCCGCCCTCGCCGTGGTCCTTGGCTTCCTTGCGGTTGTAGGCAAACGGAAAGTTGCGGCCCAGGCGCGCCAGCTCAATGGCGACCGCTGCGGCCAGCGGAATGCCCTTGTAGGCTGGCCCGAAAATCATGTCAAAGGAGAGGCCCGTGCGCTTTTCTTCGGCCAGCAGGTGGCGCGCATAAAATTGCGCGAGCCGGCCGAGCTTGGCGCCGTCATCAAACAGGCCAGCGTTGAAAAAGTAGGGGCTCATGCGCCCCGCCTTGGTCTTGAACTGCCCGAAACGCAGCACGCCGGACTCCACGGCAAACTGCACAAATTCCTGTGCCAGCGCGCTGTCCGGGGACGGTGCGCCGCTCTTGTTGTTGCTCTTGTTGTTGTCCTGCTCCGCCGTGCCCATGGAACGCCTTTTCTAGAAAAACCGATGTTCAAACTGACCAGCCTCAACCTCAACGGCATCCGCTCCGCCACCAGCAAGGGGCTGGAGGACTGGCTGGCCCAGTACCAACCGGATTGTATTTGCGTGCAGGAATTGAAGGCCCAGGCCGACGACGTGCGCGGCAAGTTCGAGGAGCTGGCGGGCCTGAAGGGGCACTTCCACTTCGCCGAGAAGAAGGGCTACTCCGGCGTCGGCATCTACACCCGCCACGAACCCAGCGATGTGATCATCGGCTACGGCTCTGGCGAGTTCGACGCCGAAGGCCGCTACATCGAACTGCGCTTTGACCGGCCGGGGCGCACGCAAAGTCCCAAACTCTCGATCATCAGCTGCTACTTCCCGAGCGGGTCTTCAGGCGAAGAGCGCCAGGCCGCCAAGTTCCGCTTTCTCGCGGAGTTCTATCCACGGCTGCTCGAACTCAAACAAAGCCGCGACTTCGTGCTGTGTGGTGACGTGAACATTGCCCATCAGGAGATCGACCTGAAGAACTTCAAGGGCAATAAAAAGAACAGCGGCTTTCTGCCCGAAGAACGCGCCTGGATGACCGAGCTGTTGCGCGACGCCGAGTTGACCAATGCCGCCGCCGAGGAACTGACCGAACGCCAAGAGCCCTCGCTTCGCGGCGGGGGCATGGTGGACGTGTATCGCAAGCTGCAGCCGACCACCACCGACGCCGCCTACACCTGGTGGAGCAACCGTGGCCAGGCCTACGCCAAGAACGTCGGCTGGCGGCTCGACTACCACCTCGCCACGCCCGCCTTCGCAGCGCTGGCGCGCACCGAGCACATCTACAAGGACCAGCGCTTTTCAGACCACGCGCCGATGACCATCGGCTACGACTTCAGCCTATAGCCTGTCCCGCAGCGGTGCGGGTTCACCGCTGCCTTGCGACGCATCCGCATCCAGCCGCCGGCCGGGCAAGGGCAACAGCATGCCGACCTGCTTTTTGTATTGCCGGTAGCGCTCGCCGAAGAGCGCGATCAGGTCGCGCTCTTCGAACCAGATGCCCAGCAGGATGTAGCCGGTTGTCCCCACGGCAAACAGCAGGTGCCCGGCGGTCATGACGGGCGTGGCCCAGAACGCGATCAGGAAGCCGAGGTAGATCGGGTGGCGCACGCGCTTGTAGAACAGCGGCGTGCGGAACACTGGCGCCGGCACGGGTTGACCGGGCCGCTGCAGCACCTGCTTGAGCCCGAACAGCTCGAAGTGGTCGATGAGAAAGGTGCTCACCAGCACCAGACCCCACCCCAGCAAGGACAGCGCCGTGAGCAACATGCCCGCCCCGCTGGCCACTTGCCAGACGACGGTCGGCATAGGCCGCCACTGCGCGAAGAGCAGGATCAGCGCGAGGCTGGCCATCAGCACATAGGTGCTGCGCTCGACCGGCTTGGGCACCCAGCGTGTCCACCAGCGCTTGAACGCCGGCCGCGCCATCACGCTGTGCTGGATGGCGAACACGCCGAGCAGCAGGAGATTGACCAGCAGCGCAACGCCCAGCGGGTCATCGGCCGCACCGGAAGGCCAGCCGACGTCCACCGATTTGGGCACTACCCAGTTGCCTACAAACGCAATGGCGTAGAGGACGGTGAAAAAGAAGACGCCGTAACTGGCGACACCATAAAGCAGCGCGATGATTGACATGATGAGCTCCTTGATGAACAAGGCCAGCGCGCCAGACGGCTAGGCACCCCGCCCGCGGTTTTCCAGTACTTCGGCGATGCGCCGTGCGGCACGCACAGCACCATCGGTTTCCACCGGCCGGTAGCGCACCGGCTGGTGCATGGTGGCCAGCGCCCGCTCGGCCAGACTGCGTGCCGTGAGGTCGCTGTAATCGACCGAGTGGTCGGCTTCGTAATTGAACAGCCGCCGCCGCACGTGGACGCACTGTTCAAAATGGTTCTGCAGCGGAAAGCTCAGAAACGGCCTGCGGGTGGCCACCAGTTCCATGGTTGTGGAGAGGCCTCCCTGCACCAGCGCCAGATCGGCGCAGGCAAGGTGCTCGTACAGGTTGTGCACGTAGGGCCGCACCTCCAGCCCGTCGAGCTGCGGCAAATCGAGCTGCAGCCGTGGTCCGGTGACGAGGATCATGCGCAGCTCCGGTAGCTCGCGCTTCATCTGCGGAAAGGCCTCGGCGATCTTGCGCAGCAAATGCCCGCCCACGCCGGTGCCACCCACCGAGGCAATGGCGATTTTTTCGTCCGTACGGTAGCCATGCTGGGCGCGCAGACGTGCAGTGTCGGCAAGCGCCGCCGGGTCAAACGGCAGGCAGTAGCCGCAGTAGCAGAAGTTGCGGTCGGTCCACTCGCGGATGCCGGGCAGGCCGGGGCCGAAAGGCTGCTCGGGTACATCGTCCGGGTTGCCGACAAAAATGGCGGCGTCGCGGATGTACGGGTAGCGCGCGATGTGCCCGATGTCGTCGGCATTGCGGTCGGTGCACAGGTTCACCTCGCGCGCATCGTCGGGGTTCATCGGCAGGCAGCCCACGAAGTCGGTCAGGAAGACAAAGGGCTGGCGCTTGAGCTCCGGGTTCTCGTGGTAGTGGTAGTCGATGTCCCAGGCCTCGTCGCCGATGACGATGTCGTAGTGCTCGGCCTGCATCAGGTCCACAAACACCATCATGTTGCGCGCCATGATTTCGTCCATGGAGCGCAGCGCAAAGAAGGCCGACAGGTCGTGCTCGCCGGCCACCTTCTCGAAATGCCGGCTTTCGTTGGCCAGCCGCTTGCACACCGGGTGGACATGCTCGCCCTCTTTCTCCAGGTAGCGCGCCGCCGGGTCGGTGGTGAACCAGTCGATAGCCAGATCAGGCTGCAGCTTGCGCAACTCCCGGGCGATCGCCAGATCGCGCTGGGCGTGGCCGAGACCAATCGGGCTGCAGATGAACAGCGCCCGGCGCGGGCGCGCCATGGCGCGCACCCAGGTGCGTGCCTGCGGCGCACCCAGCACGAAGTCGCGTACCGCGTTGTTGAAGACCACCGGGTCGCGCGCGGCCGTCACATGGCCGCCGCCCGCAATGGTGAGCATGCGCGCCCCCGGCACCAGCTCATGGATGGACTGACCACGGGCGTAGGCCACCCGTTTGTCATGGTCGCCATGAATCACCAGCGTCGGCGCGGTGACGCGGCGCGCATGGTCCCGCAGATCCTGGTTGCGCCAGCCACGGGCGCACCAGTCAATCACCTGGGGTGTGCTGGCCCACGCGTAGTGCACACCGTCTTCGTAGGGCTTGGTGCTGTGAGGTTCGTTGAAGATGCCGGCCATGAAGGCGTCGATGTAGCCGGGCCAGTCGGTGTGCATGCGTTCGCTCTCGGCATCAACAAAAGCCTGCACGGCGGGCGTGGCAATCCGCGAGTCGGCGAAGCCGCCCGCCGTGATGACATGCGTCACCCGCTGTGGTTGCTCGGCAGCAAATCGCAGCGCCGTCAGCGCGCCGGCGGAAATGCCGACCAGTGCCACCCGGTCAGCGCCTGCCGCGTCCAGCACGGCGACGAAGTCCTGGTAATAGAGATCAAAGCTATAGTGCGCCTGGCCTTCGGGGCGGTCGGAGCGGCCATTGCCACGGCCATCCATCGTGACCACGCGAAAGTGCTGCGCCAGCCACGGCACTGCGCCCTTGAGCAGCGCCGAATGCACGATCTGGAAGTGCGGCGGGAAAGCCAGCCAGGGCCCGGCGTTGCCCCATACCGCATACCAGAGCTTCACGCCCCCATTGGCCGCATGACCCGAGCGCTGGGGCTCCAGGGTCTCGAACGGGTGCGGCGCATCCGGGTCCAGCCGACCAGGCTCAGGCAAGGGCCCGGCCACGGTGCGAAAGCGCGGGGGAAGATCGTGCTCGGCCATGAGGTTCCTTCCCGGTCGTCAGGCGGTGTTGCGGGCCGATGGCTGACGCGGTGCGGTGCGTTTGCCGGCACTGCCTGCGGGGGGCGAGGCTTCCAGCGCCACCAGCATGGCCTCGATGGCGTCCAGCGCCTGTTCATGGCGGACGCGCTCCCCCTCGCCGCCGATCAGCCGCGCGAACTCCATGCCCAGCCAGAACTCGGCGATCAGGCTGGCAATCGCCTGGGCACTGAAGGCGGGCGGCAGCACCGGCTGGTGCGCCTGCAGCGCGTCCTGCACCGCCTCCAGCACCACCTGTTTCCAGGCGTTGATGCGTGGCAGGAACTGCTCGCGCAAATCGGCGTTGGAGAGACTGGCCGCGTAAAGCTCGGCCTGCACACGCACAAAGCCCGACGCGATGTCGCTTTCATAGAACTGCCGCGCCTGCCGCCACTTCGCTGCGAAGCCGCCGGGCGCGGCATACATCTGGCGCTGACGCAGCAGCAACTGGCGGTTGGCCTCGTCCAGCACCGCAATGACCAGCAGGTCCTTGGTGCCAAAGTAGTAACTGATGAGCGCGTGGTTGACGCCGGCGTCCTTGGCAATCTCGCGCACGCTCAGCGCCGCGTAGCCCCGAGAGGCCAGGCAACGGAAGGCCGCGTCCAGAATGCGCGTCTTGGTGTCCAGCGGCAGGGACTGCGCGGTCGGGTTCAACGCACCGATGGCGAACAGTGACGGGACGGGCAGTGAAGTTGAACGAGACATGGAATGCAGGGCGATACGGTTTTAACCAAGTGGTTTATCCATTTGGTTAATCGTAATGTGGCCTTTGCATCGCTGTCAACACCCGGGTGCCGTCAGCGCCAAAAAAGCGCCAACGGGCGATGAAAAAGGAAAGAGAGGAACTTCAGCCAGAACAGCGGAAGTAAGGAGCGAAGCGTCAGCCCTTGCCGAGGCCGATGAGTTCGCCGGCATCGAGCTGCGCGAGCAGCCGGTTCAGCGCTTCGGAATTTGCCGGGTCTTCGGCGGTGGCAATCGCGTCGACCAGCACTTCGCGGATGTCCACCTCGGTGACCAGCTCCATGTCCCAGCCGGGGAACATGCGTTCACGCCGCTCTTCGTCGCTGGCCAGCAGCACGATGCCCTCGTGGCGCGGGTCGGTCTGCAGCGTGTCCATCAGCTGCAGCACGCTGGCGCGGGGGCCTTCGAGCCACTGAAAGAAGATGCCGCTGCCAAAGGCGAGCTGGCCAGTGATGCCCCGCGCCGGGTTGTGGCGCCGCGAGGACGCGATGATGCGGTCCACCGCCTCCGCATTCACGCCGGGCGCTGCGCGGCTGCAGTACACCATGTTGTAGAGCAGCGGAAGGTCGTGGCCTGCAATCGGCTCGTCAATCCGTTCATGGTGGGTGGCGCTCATGGGCAGGTCTTTCGGGAAGGGTCGCGGTGCGGGAGGGCAGAGGATAACCCAGACCGCCTGCGGCAGAATCAGTAGCATGACACCGGCCCCTGCTTTGACTGCCTCCACTGCCCTTGCAGGGCAACGCAGCGCATGACGATCACGCGCACCAGCAGCCGCTGGCCCAGCGCGTTGGCGGGCCTGGCCGGTCTGGTGTCAGTGGTCGCCATCCTGGTGGGCGTGTGGCAACTGGAAGCCGCCTTTGATGGCGTGGCGACTGACCGCCAGCGCCTTGGCACCACACCCGTGACGGTGTTCCGCCCCGCGCCAGCCGCCGGTGCTGCCGGTGCTGCCAGCACAGCCAGCGCACCGGTGGTGTTGATTGCCCACGGCTTTGCCGGCTCGCAGCAGTTGATGCAGCCCTTTGCGCTGACACTGGCCCGCAACGGCTTTACCGCCATCACCTTTGACTTTCCGGGCCATGGCCGCAACCCGGCGCCCATGCCGGGCGGAATCACCGACACCGACCAGAGCCTGCAAAGCTTGCTGACTGCCATGACACAAATGGGCGCCTTCGCCACCCATCTTGCGCAGGCGCACGGCGGCGATGGGCGCTATGCGGTGGTTGGCCACTCCATGGCATCGGACATCGTGGTGCGGCATGCGCAGGCGCACCCGGACGTGGTGGCCACCGTCGGCGTGTCGCTGTTTGCGCCCAGCATCAGCGCCAGCACCCCAGGCAACAGCCCCCGCAACCTGCTGGTGGTGGCAGGTGCGCTGGAGCCCGCCATGATGGCCGACGAGGCCTTGCGCGTCGTCGCGCGGGTGGCTGGAGCCGATGCGAAGCTTGACACCACCTACGGACGCTTTGAGGACGGCACCGCACGCAAGGCGACGCTGGCGCCCGGTGTGGAACACATTGCCGTGCTCTACAGCCGCGCCACGCTGAATCAGACGCTGGACTGGCTGAGCGCAGCGTGGGGTCGACCGCCTGCCACACAGGCCTTCATCGATTCGCGCGGGCCTTGGCTCGGCTGGCTGCTGGCCGGTGTGGTGGGGCTGGCATGGCCGCTGTCGCGCCTGCTGCCCCGCGTGGCCCGCTCTGACTCTGACTCTGACGCGGCGACACACGAGCGCATGCGCTGGTGGGGGCCGCTCCGGCGCAGCTACCTGCCACTGGCGGTGCTGCCGGCCGTGATCACGCCGCTGGTGCTGTGGAAGATGCCTGGCAACCTGCTGCCGCTGCTGCTTGGCGACTACCTCGTGATGCACTTTGCCTTGTATGGCTTGCTGACCTTTCTGGGCATGGCGCTGGTGCGCCGCGCCGTGCCGGGTGCATTTGCCGGCGTGGCCGTGGGAAGCCTTCGCTCAGCCGTTTTGGCCGTTGCCATGGCGACTGCCTACGCGCTGTTTGCAGTGGGCCTGCCGGTTGACAGCTATGTGTTCAACGTACAGCCAGAGCCAGCGAGGTTGCCGCTGGTTCTGGCCATGTGCCTGGGCACCCTCCCCTACTTCATCGCCGATGAGTGGCTCACACGGGATGCCGGGTCGGCACGCAGCGCCTATCTGGTGACGAAGGTGTGCTTCCTGCTGTCGCTGGTGCTGGCGATTGCGCTGAACCCGGCCAAGCTGTTCTTTCTGGCGATCATCGTGCCCGCCATCCTGCTGCTGTTTGTGATGTATGGCCTGTTCAGCCGCTGGACGTTCGCGCGCACCGGGCATCCGGCAGTGGCTGCGCTGGCCAATGCACTGACCTTTGCGTGTTTTGTGGCCGTCACCTTCCCTATCGTGGCGTGACGGCTCCGCGCCTCACACGGGTCAGTCTGGTCGGGTTGGTGATTCAGTCCAGCGAGGCCCAGATGCGCTGAATCTGCGCGGACAGCTCCATCGGATCGAACGGCTTGGGGATCACCTCGACAGCGCCAAGGCTCTTGTAATGCGCCACTTCTGCCGCCTGCACCTTGGCTGTCATGAAGATCACAGGCGTGTGGGCGGTTTCAGGCATGGCGCGCAAGGCCTGCAAAGCGCCAGGGCCGTCCATACCCGGCATCATCACGTCGAACAGCAGCAGGTCGGCGTTGGCGCCGGGCGCCGCGGCCACCGCCTCCTGGCCAGAGGCGCAGGCAATCACCGTGAAGCCACCGACGGCTTCGAGCGCCATCTGCGCCACCATGCGGATGTCGGGCTCGTCTTCGGCGTAGAGGATGCGGGTCAGCGGTTTGGGCATGGTCGATCAGTCGGTTAACGGTCAAACAGTCCTTCAGGACCGGTGGGAAGAAGCGGCAGAGGCCGGCTTCACCGGAATCCGCAAGGCATTCTCGATTGTAGTGAGCAGCTCCTCGTTGGAGGTCGTGGCCTTCACCAGCATGGCCTGCGGCTGGGTGCCTTCGGGGCGCTCGGCATCGCTGGCGGAGAACACGATCACCGGTGGCCGCGGGTTCAGGCGGTCGATGTCTTCAAACAGAGCCCAGCCGGACTCGTCGCCCAGCGCCAGATCGAGCAGCACCAGGTCAAACCGGCGATCCCGCAGCCGGGCACGGGCCTGCGCGAGGGTTCCCACAAATTCGAATTCGGCCAGGTCCTGCGCGATGAACGCAGTGATCTGCTGCACATCGAGGTCGTCTTCCACATGCAGGATGACCGGCTTGCCGCCGGGCATCCCGGCAATGGCCCGGCGCACGCTTTGCACCAGATGATTCTCGTTGATCGGCTTTTCCAGCCAGTCCGACACCGCCAGTGGCTTGTGGCTCAACTGCAGCTCGCCAGACGAGGCCTGGGCCGAGATGACGATCACCGGCAGGTCGCGTGTCTTCTCGTTGGTGCGCAACGCATGCAGCAATGACGTGCCGCCCGGACCGGCGAGCTTCATGTCCACCGTCACCGCGTCGTAGTGGCCAGCGGCCAGCCGCTCCAGCGCCGAAGCCTCGTCGTGAACGGCGTCCGATACGAAGCCAGCCTTTTCCAGCATCATGCTGATCAGTTTGGCCACATCGGCATCGGCGTCGCAGATCAGGATGCGCGGGCTGGCCGGCATCCGCCTGTCGGGCGTTGCTTCAGGGATGGCGGGTTCAGTCCACTCGGGCAGCTCGAAAAAGAAGGTCGAGCCGACATCGGCTTCGCTGTGAAAGCCGATGGTGCCACCCATCTTCTCGACCAGCGCGCGGGAGATGTTCAGGCCAAGGCCCGTTCCGCTTTTCTGCCGCGCATCCGACGCATCGGCCTGCGAGAACTTCTGGAAAATGCGGCTGCGGAACTCTTCGGGAATGCCCGGGCCGTGGTCGGCCACCTCGACGCGGACGCGGCCATCCTGCCGCTTCACACGCACTTCCACCGCGCCCTGGGCGGGTGAAAACTTGGCAGCGTTCGAGACCAGATTGGTCACCACCTGCGTGAGCCGGTCGGCATCGACGCGCACGCACACCGGCTCGTCCGGCGCCTGCAGGACCAGCTTGACCTGGTGCTGGGCGGCAAAGCCCTCGTTGGCCGTCAGCGCCTGCTGGATCAGGGGCCGCACATCGGCGGGCTGCAGATCGAGGCGCATCTTGCCGGACTCGATCTTCTCGCTGTCGAGCAGGTCATTGATGAGCCGGATCAGCCGCTCGCAGTTGCTTTTGGCAATGCCCACCAGATTGCGCACCGGCTCCGGAATGGTGCCGGCTACGCCGCCTGCAATCAGCCCCAGCGAGCCGCGGATCGAGGTCAGCGGCGTTCGCAGTTCGTGGCTCACGGTGGAGACAAACTCGGTCTTCATGCGGTCAATCCGCTTGAGCTCGGTGATGTCGGTGCCCAGTGAGAAGAAGCCAATCACTTCCTTGTTGTTCGGGCCTTCGCCGAAGCGCGGGAAGTAGTCCATCGCGTACTGCCGACGCTGGCCTTCCGGGGTGATCCACTGGCGCTCGTAGTGCACCGCATGGCCGCCCAGCACCTGGGCCACGCGCTCCCGCGCGACCGCGTAGCCCGCATCGCCCAGCACGGTGGCCAAAGGCTGGCCGTCGATCTGCTGGTCGGACAGGCCGAACACCTCACGGTAGGCGCGGTTGTGAAAGCGAAAGCACTCATCCCTGTCGAGGTAGGCGATCAGCGCCGGAACTGCATCGGTGATCTGGCGCAACTGAACCGTGCTCTCGCGAGCCTTGTGAACGGCGATGTTGAGTTCCTGGTTGGCGATTTCGGCGCTGACCATCACACCCAGATCGGTGAGCGAGCGCCGGTCGTCCGCGCCAAGCTCGCGGGGTACCGGGTCCAGCAGGCACAGCGTGCCGATCTTGTAGCCGGCAGGGCCACGCAGCGGGATGCCCGCATAAAAACGGATGTGGGGTCCGCCCGTCACCAGCGGGTTGTCGGCAAAGCGCGCGTCCTTGCTGGCGTCTTCAATCACGAAGGGTTGGTCCTGCAGGATGGCGTGCCCGCAGAAGGAAATGTCTCGCGGGGTCTCGCTGGCGTCCAGCCCCTGCCTCGACTTGAACCACTGGCGGTCCTTGTCTACCAGCGATACGAGCGCGGTCTGCACGCCGAAGAGCTTGCGCGCCAGGCGGGTCAACCGGTCAAAGCGCTCCTCGGGCGGACTGTCCAGCAGCCGCGAGGCCAGCAGGTCGTCCAGGCGGGCGTGTTCGTCGGGAGGTTTAACGGGTGCGAGCATGATGCCTTCAAATGGATAACGGTGGCCGGAACTGGCACCGCAGCACCAGCCCCCTATCTTGCGCCATGGCGGGGTGAGTGGCGATGTGGTGTGTACGCATACGACAGCTGTTCTGGATTCACGTCAGCGGCCTGCCGTATTCGTGGGGTTCTGTCACACGCCTGCCTCGCGGGCACTGGCCAGCAAGGTGGTCATGGCACGGTCCACCGCTTCCAGCGTGGCGGCGTCCAGCGGCGGACCTTTGGTAACCCAGGGCTCCATGCCCAGCTCGACTGCGCGTGCGGCCAGGCCCAGAGGCGCAAGGCCGAAAGTCGCTGCCGAACCGGCCAGCCCGTGGGCTTGCCGCTCCAGATCGGCCAGGGTCGCCGGTGTGGCGGCTCCGCCCTGCACCTCGGCCCACAGCGAGGTCAATGTCGCCAGCCGGGCCGGCAGCGCAGCGCGGTATTCGGCCTTCTGTTGCTCCAGAAACGCCAGCAATGCGGGATGGGTCGTGGCCATGATGTCTGGAGCAGGATGGCGTGCCCGTGCTAGCCCTGACTGCGTGCGCGCAAATACAAGCCCTGTACCTTGGGCACATTGGCCTGCAGCTGCTGGATGCGCTCGGGGCCGGACGGGTGGGTCGATAAAAAGCTCGGGCCACCGGCTCCGCCACCGGCCTGCGCCATCTTTTCCCACAGACTCACCGATGCCTGCGGGTTGTAACCGGCCCGGGCGGCCAGTTCGAGGCCCACCAGATCGGCGTCTTTTTCGTCGTCGCGGCTGAAGCGCAGCGTGAGCAGCTGGGTGCCAATGCTGGCGGCCACATCACCGAGCTGCCCCAGGCCCAGCAGCTGCGAGCCGAGCGACAGCAATGTGCTGGTGCCCTGACTCTTGGCGATGCGGGCCCGCGCGTGTTCGCGCAGTGCATGTGCCATTTCGTGGCCCATGATCATGGCGGCTTCATCATCGGTGAGCCGCAGTTGCTCCAGAATGCCGGTGTAAAAAGCGATCTTGCCGCCGGGCATGCAAAACGCGTTGAGCTCCTTGCTGCCAATCAGGTTGACTTCCCACTTCCATTGGCGGGCGCGGTCATTCCACTGCGCGGTCTGCGGCACCAGCCGGTTGGCAATGCCGCGCAGGCGCTGCAGCTGCGGGTGCCCTGCCGGCGCCAGTGCGCCCTGGGCGCGGGCCTGCGCCAGCATCTTGCTGTATTCCTGGGTGGAGGCGCTTTCCAGCTCATCGGCCGGCACCAGCTTGCGCAATCCGGAGGCCGGGCCCACCTCGACCTGGGCCAGCGCGCTGCCCGCCGCTGCGGAGGTGGCCACGCCAGCCGCCGCGAGCAGAAAGCCGCGGCGCCCCTGCCAGAGGGATGCTGTCGGGCGTGTTGTCGGACTTTTGAGATCACACAGAAGGCACATGCGTCAATAATAGTCACAAATCGTTCCCGCCATGTCAGACAAATCCGCCAGCCCCACCCTCTCTGCCAACCCGGCAACCGCTGCACCGGCTGATACCACCCCGGCGCCAACGCGCTGGCGCGATGTGTGGCGGGTCTACACCGAGATCGCCACGGTGCGCATGCTGCTGCTGGGGTTTTCGGCCGGGCTGCCGCTGCTGCTGGTGTTTGGCACGCTCAGCTTTTGGCTGCGCGAGGCCGGCATTGACCGCACCACCATCGGCTACCTGAGCTGGGTGGGTCTGGCTTACGGCTTCAAATGGGTCTGGGCCCCGCTGGTAGACCGCCTGCCGATCCCGCTGCTCACGCGGCTGCTGGGTCGCCGGCGCAGCTGGCTGCTGTTGTCGCAAACGATGATCGTCGCTGCGCTGGTGGGCATGGCGCTCACCGACCCCAAGGTGGCGCTGCAGCCGGTGGTGTGGTGCGCGCTGGCAGTGGCCTTCGGCTCGGCCACGCAGGACATCGCACTCGACGCATTCCGCATTGAATCGGCCGGCACCGAGCGACAGGCTGCGCTGGCAGCGGCCTACCAGACCGGCTACCGCATCGCGATGATCTGGGCCGGTGCCGGCGTGCTGTGGATTGCCGCCCGTGCCGAGGTGGCCGATGCCGGCAACTACCAGCACGGCGCCTGGCAGGTGGCGTATCTGGTGATGGCGGCGTCCATGCTGCTGGGCATGGTGACGGTGCTGCTGTCCTCGGAACCTGCACCGCGCGTGCTGACCCCGTCGCGCAACGCCGCCGAATGGCTCAAGGGTGCCTTGATTGATCCATTCGGCGATTTCCTGCGCCGCTATGGCAAGCAGGCGGCACTGATTCTGGCGCTGATTGCGGTGTACCGCATCAGCGATGTGGTGATGGGCATCATGGCCAATCCGTTTTACGTGGACATGGGCTACACCAAGGACGAGGTGGCCGCCGTCACCAAGATTTACGGCGTCATCATGACGCTGGCGGGTGCCTTTGTGGGCGGCGCGCTGGCCATGCGCTTTGGCGTGATGCGCGTGCTGATGCTGGGCGCAGCACTGAGCGCCGGCAGCAATCTGCTGTTCGCATGGCTGGGCTCGCGTGGGCATGATGTGAATGCGCTGATCTTCGTGATCTCGGCCGACAACCTCTCCAGCGGCATCGCCTCGGCGGCCTTCATCGCCTATTTGTCGAGCCTGACCAACATCAATTACTCGGCCACGCAGTACGCGCTGTTCAGCTCCATGATGCTGCTGGCGCCCAAGTTTCTGGCGGGCTACTCCGGCAAGTATGTGGATGCGTTTGGTTACACCAACTTCTTCACGGCCACCGCCCTGCTGGGCCTGCCTGTGCTGATACTGGTGGCTTTCGCGTCGCGGCTGGGGCCGCGCCGGGCAGACTGAGGGCCGACTTAGGACAGCAGGGCTTGTTGCACCGCTGATGGATTGCAACGCCGGTTTACGTGAACTTTACGGCGGCTTCAAGCGGACTTGGTCCTTGCCGCGCACCATCGGGCGATGCAACAAGCCCACACAGCCGACCAGCAGACCCCACGGAGGACGACCTCTTTCACAGCGGATCAGACCATGACACAACAGCTTTTGATGATTGAAGACGACACCCGCCTCGCCACCATGGTGGGCGAGTACCTGCGCCAGTCCGGCTACGGCTTCACCCACGCTGCTGATGGCGCCAGCGGTCTGGCCGCACTCGAAGCCAGCCCGCCGGACCTCGTCATCCTCGACCTGATGCTGCCCGACATGGACGGCCTTGAAGTGTGTCGCCGCATCAAGGGCCAGTCAGGCGCGGGCAGCACCACTGCCGTGCTGATGCTGACAGCCAAAGGCGACCCGATGGACCGCATCGTTGGCCTGGAGATCGGCGCCGACGACTACCTGCCCAAGCCCTTCGAGCCGCGCGAGCTGCTGGCGCGCATCCGTGCGGTGCTGCGTCGCGGCGGCGAGACCGCCAGCGTTGCAGCCGGCGGCCACAAGGTGATGCGCTTCGGTTCGCTGGAAATCGACCGCGATGCGCGCGCCGTGTCGGTGGCCGGTGCGCCCTGCGAGCTGACCTCTTACCAGTTCGACCTGCTGGTGGCGCTGGCCGAACGCGCTGGCCGCGTGCTCAGCCGTGACCAGATCATGGAAGCAGTACGCGGGCGCGAGCTCGAAGCCTTTGACCGCTCCATCGACGTGCACATGGGCCGCATCCGCAGCGCCATCGAGACCGATGCGAAAGACCCCAAGCGCATCCTCACGGTGCGCGGCGTCGGCTACGTCTTTGCCAAGCAGCAGGACTGACGCCTGCCGACCTGAACCCCACCGAGCGAAGCGTTCACCCCATGTGGCTCCGTTTTACCTCGCACCTCTATGTGCGCATCTGGCTGGCCGTGGTGGCCACCGTGATCGTGCTGACCTTTCTCGTTGGTGCCGCCTGGCGACTGACGCGGGAAGCCCCACAGCTGCCCATCCGCGAGGTGCTGATCCACAACAAGGCCGGTGAGGTCATCGGCACCGCCCAGACGCGACCAGACCGCAAGCCGGGCGATGGTCTGGAGTTTGACGTGGTGACCACCGATGGGCAGGAGCTGAACCTGGTGCTGCCCCGGCCCAAGCGCCCGCCGGTCAATCCGTGGAACCGCCCACCGTTCGGCTTTGGCTGGATGCTGGCGCTGGTCGGGCTGGCAGTGGCACTGGGTGCGTATCCGGTGATGCGCCGGCTCACGGTGCGCCTCGAAGCGCTGCAACGCGGCGTCGAGCGCTGGGGTGCCGGCGACCTGTCGGCACGGGTGAACTCCGAAGGCAACGACGAGGTGGCTTTCCTCGCCAAGCGCTTCAACCACGCGGCCGAGCGCATTGAAACGCTGATGGATTCGCACAAGTCGCTGCTGGCCAATGCCTCGCACGAACTGCGTTCGCCTCTTGCGCGCATCCGCATGGGACTCGAATTGATGGGCACTGGTGCAGGCTCACTGCAGCGCGAGGAAATTTCCCGCAGCATCAACGAGCTGGACCAGTTGATCGACGAGATTCTGCTGGCCAGCCGGCTCGACGCCAGACAGGCCGATGTCGAGCCCTTTGAAGCACTGGACTTGACTGGTCTGGCGGCCGAAGAGTGCTCGCGCGTGAATGCCGAGCTGAGTGCCGATCTGGGCATCGGCACCCCTGCACACAGTCTGGTGGTGCAGGGCTCGCCCCGCCTGCTGCGCCGCCTGATCCGCAACCTGCTGGAAAACGCCCGCCGCTACAGCCATGGCGAAATCAGCCTGGAGCTGGCGCAAACGCGGCTGGCGGGCCAGCCCACCGCCGTCATCAGGGTGCACGACAGGGGCCCCGGTGTGCCGGCCGATCAGCGCGAACGCATTTTCGAGCCCTTCTATCGGCTGCCCGGTGCCAGCGAGCGCGAAGGCGGCGTGGGTCTGGGTCTGGCGCTGGTCAAGTCCATCAGCGATCGCCACGGTGGCTCGGTGCGTTGTGAAGCGCGCCCGGGCGGCGGCGCTTCCTTCATCGTCGAGTTGCCGGTGGCGGGGTCGGCTGGCTGAAGCCGGCGGGCGATCAGTCCGTGTCGCCCGGCAACCCGGCCAGCTCGCGCGTGAGTCGGGCCGCAGGTATTGCCTTGCAGCCGCTGTAGTTCTGCCCCGCCCACAGCGGCGAGAAGTCGCCGCTGCCCAGGCTCTCGGCCCGCGCACGCAGCGGCGCAATGGCCGCTGTCGCCAGCGGGAACACCGGCGGCGCGCTGGCCATCGGCCCCAGCTCGCGCATCAGCCGGTTGACGATGCCTCTGGCCGGCCGGCCCGTGAACAGGTTGGTCAAGGCCGTGTGACCCGATGTCTTGCTGGAAAGTGCCGCGCGGTGCACGGCACTGGTGGTGGCCTCAGGGCAAAGCAGGTAGGCAGTGCCAATTTGCGCGGCCGATGCGCCCAAGGCCATCGCCGCCCGGACGCCCGAGGCGCTGGCAATGCCACCCGCCGCAATGACCGGCACGCTGACCGCATCCACCACCTGCGCCAACAGCGCAAATGTACCCAGCTGCGTATCGAGATCATCCGTGAGGAACATCCCGCGATGCCCGCCGGCTTCCAGCCCCTGCGCAATCACCGCGTCGGCACCATTCGCCTGCAACCAGAGCGCTTCGTCCACCGTGGTGGCCGACGAGAAAATCATCGAGCCCCATGAACGCACCCGGGCCATCAGCGCGGGGGATGGCAGGCCGAAATGAAAACTCACGACGGCCGGCTTGAATTCTTCCAGCACCTCCGCAGCTGCATCGCTGAACGGCACGCGCCCTGCGCCAGCGGGCGCAGCGTGCGGGTCCATGCCGAATTCTGCGTAAAAGGGCGTCAGCGCAGCGCGCCAGCGGGCCTCGCGCGCCGCATCTGCTTCGGGTGGCTGGTGGCAAAAAAAGTTGACGTTGTAGGCCTTGCCCGTCTGCGCCTTGATCGCGTGCAGCTCCACGCGCAAGGCCTCAGGCGAGAGCATGGCACCTGGCAGCGAGCCCAGTCCGCCGGCGTTGCTCACGGCAACAGCCAGTGCACTGCCCTGCACGCCCGCCATGGGCGCCTGGATGATGGGCCATGCGAGACCAAGCGATTGCTGCAGAGACTTCATGCGGCGCCTCCTGCGAGATGTGTGCCAGTGGAAACCTCCGCGTCCAGCGCGTTCAGCACGCGCGCCGCGCTGATGTCGTTCAGGCATCGGGTGTGGCCGAGCGGGCACTCGCGCTCGAAGCAGGGCGCGCAGTCCAGCGGGGGCTGGTAGGCTGCGTCGTTCTTGAGCCAGATCACCTGCGCTTTGTCGCTCAGCGGCGGTGTGTGCAATGGGCTGGACGAACCAAACACAGCCACCTGCGGCACACCAAAGGCGGCAGCCACATGCATCAGGCCGGAGTCGTTGGTCAGCGTGCGGTGGCTGGCATTGATGAGGCCAAGCGCCTGCAACAGAGAAGTCTTACCGGCGAAATTGATGCAACGCCCTGCATGCAAGGCATTGACGGGCGCAGCAATCTCTTCGCACAGCGCCGCTTCCTTGCCGGACCCGAGCAGCACGACCGAACGGCCGGTGCTTGCAATGTTCGACGCCACCTCCGAGAACCGGGTAGCAGGCCAGCGCTTGGCCGGGCCGAACTCGGCGCCCGGCGCCATCACCACATAGCTGCCGCGCTGCAAGCCCAGATCCAGCAGCACCGCATCCACAACGCCGGCATCAAGGCGAAGCTGAGGCCGGTCATCCGCCACCTCGCGTTCGCCGCTGAGCGCCGAGTAGAACGCCACCATGGGCGGCTTGTTCTTCGGGTTTTTCAACCGGTGCGTGAGCAGGCCGACGCGTGCCTCGCCCAGGTAGCCAATGCGTTCAGGGATGCTGGCGAGAAACGGGAGCAGCGCGCTTTTGAGCGAGTTCGGCAGTACGTAGGCCCGGCTGAACTGCCCCTCAATGCGTTTGGCGAGACTGCGGCGCGCCTTGAACTGCAGGCCGCCGTGCTGGAACGGGAACTCGATGACATCGGCCACCTGCGGCATCGCGCGATACACCGGTGCCACCCACGGCAGCGCGCCGACGGTGAGGCGCTCGCCGCGTGCGTGCAGTCGGCGCATGAGCGGCTCGGTCATCACCGCATCGCCAATCCACTGTGGTGCGATAACTAACGAAGCCCCCCCATGACGACCTCCGGTCGTCTCCCCCCCAGTGGGGCGCCGCTGGCGGCCCGGCAAAGCCGGTTCCGCGGCGGCCGCTTGCGGGGGAAGAGACACGCTAGTGGCCAGTGCCGAAATGTTCGCCGGCCTTCAGCGCATACACAGTGCCGCAGTACGGGCACTTGGCCTGGCCCGTGCGGGCCACATCAAGGTACACCTTGGGATGGCTGTTCCAGACCTTCATGTCGGCCTTGGGGCTGGGGCAGTACACGCCGCCCTGGCCGTTCAGGTCAGAGGCCAGCAGTTCAACGGTGGAAGACATGCCCATGATCAGACCTTGGCCAACCAGGCAGCGTACTTGGGATTGCGGCCATTGACGATGTCAAAGAACGCGGTCTGGATTTTCTCGGTGATCGGGCCGCGCGAGCCGGCACCGATTTCGATGCGGTCGAGTTCGCGGATCGGCGTCACTTCGGCCGCAGTGCCGGTGAAGAACGCTTCGTCACAGATATACACCTCGTCGCGGGTGATGCGCTTTTGCACGATCTCGAGACCCAGGTCCTTGGCGATGTGGAACACGGTGTTGCGCGTGATGCCATTCAGTGCGCCGGCCGACAGGTCGGGGGTGTAGATCACGCCGTTCTTGATCACGAAGATGTTCTCGCCCGCGCCTTCGCTCACGAAGCCTGAGCTGTCGAGCAGCAGCGCTTCGTCGTAGCCGTCGTCCAGCGCTTCCATGTTGGCGAGGATGGAGTTGGTGTAGTTACTCACCGCCTTGGCCTGCGTCATGGTGATGTTGACGTGGTGGCGGGTGTAGCTGGAAGTCTTCACGCGGATACCGCGCTTCATGCCTTCCTCGCCGAGGTAGGCGCCCCAGGCCCAGGCCGCCACCATCAGGTGGATCTGGTTGCCCTTGGGCGACACGCCGAGTTTCTGTGAACCAATCCAGGTCAGGGGGCGCAGGTAGCCGCTGTCGAGCTTGTTCTCACGCACCACGGCTTTTTGCGCTTCCATGACTTCTTCCTTGGTGAAAGGAATCTTCATGCGCAGGATCTTGGCGCTGTTGAACAGGCGCTCGGTGTGCTCTTCAAGGCGGAAAATCGCCGTGCCGCCGCCGTCCTGCTTGTACGCGCGCACGCCTTCAAAGGCACCACAACCGTAGTGCAGCGTGTGGGTCAGCACGTGGATCTTGGCGTCGCGCCAGTCCACCATCTGGCCGTCCATCCAGATTTTGCCGTCGCGGTCTGCCATGGAAGGTGCTACTGGGGACATGGTGGGAATCCTGTGATGAGTGGTCGTGGGAGAAAGTGAACATGCGCCGGCACCCCTTCAAAGGGAACGCTCCGGCGCGCAAAAACCTGATTTTAAGGCGCCGGTGGGGCAGCCTGCGGCACTGCGCTGGAACCCGACAATTCCGCAGTCTGGCCCACAGAGGGCCTGGCGAGCACATGGTGCGTCAGCTTGCCATCGACAAAGGTGCAGGTGACGTGCGATTCCCCGTTGTCCGTCCAGCGAAACAGCTCCGGCTGCTCACCTTTGGGGGACTGCAGCGCCCCGAGCGAGCGCGTCATCGCGATGACGTGCATCAGCGTCATGCCGGGTTTGAGCTTGGCATTGAGCATGACGGCGCTGGCCACATGGCCTATTGGCTGGGCTGCCGCGCGTTTGAGGATGGTCATCAGCCGGGTGAAGTGCAGCAGCACCCACATCACCAGCGCGGTGACGACCGCTGCCACACCGGCCCAACCGTAAAAGCGGTAGCCCAGCACCACGGCCACCACACTCAGCACTGGAATCAGGATTTTCTGGAAATTCATGCCGCTATTTTCGCAGCAGCCGCGAAACCATCCTGAACAGAAATTGCGTACTGCTCCTTACCGCTGCTCGCCGCACCGGACACAGCGCGCCTCACGCCAGACTGCGCACCACTTCCATCGCCTGCTCCACCCGCTCGACTGCATGAATGGTCAGGCCTTCGATGGCCTTCTTGGGCGCATTGGCCTTGGGCACCACAGCCACGCTGAAGCCGAGCTTGGCGGCCTCCTTCAGGCGCTCCTGCCCGCGCGGAGCAGGTCGCACCTCGCCGGCAAGCCCCACTTCGCCAAACGCGATGAAGCCCTTGGGCAACGGCCGCCCGCGCAGCGATGAAGTAATGGCCAGCATCACGGCCAGGTCGGCCGCCGGTTCGCTGATGCGCACGCCGCCCACCGCGTTGACGAATACGTCTTGGTCCATGCAGGCCACGCCCGCATGCCGGTGCAGCACCGCCAGCAGCATGGCCAGGCGGTCGCGGTCCAGGCCCACGCTGAGGCGCCGCGGGCTCGGGCCCCCGTTGTCAACCAGCGCCTGAATCTCGACCAGCATGGGCCGCGTGCCTTCCAGCGTGACCATCACGCAACTGCCGGGCACGGGCTCGCTGTGCTGGCTCAGGAAGATGGCGCTCGGGTTGGTCACGCCCTTGAGGCCTTTTTCGGTCATCGCGAACACGCCGATCTCATTCACCGCGCCAAAGCGGTTCTTGATGGCGCGCACGAGGCGAAAGCTTGAATGCGTGTCGCCCTCAAAGTACAGCACGGTGTCCACCATGTGCTCCAGCACACGGGGCCCGGCCAGTGCCCCTTCCTTGGTGACATGGCCGACCAACACGATGCACACGCCGCTCGACTTGGCCGCACGCGTGAGGTGGGCGGCGCATTCGCGCACCTGCGCCACCGAGCCGGGCGCCGAGGTCAGCTGGTCGGAATACACCGTCTGGATCGAGTCGATCACCGCAATTGCCGGCTTGGAGGCCTCCAGCGTCGCAAGGATTTTTTCGAGCTGAATTTCCGCCAGCACCTTGACCTGTGAGCCGTCCAGCCCCAACCGCCGCGCACGCAACGCCACCTGAGCGCCACTCTCTTCGCCGGTGACGTAAAGCGTACTCAGCCCCGTGCGCTGCAGCGAGTCGAGCGCCTGCAGCAGCAGGGTCGATTTGCCAATGCCCGGGTCGCCGCCGATCAGCACCACACCGCCTTCGACAATGCCACCGCCCAGCACCCGGTCCAGCTCCTCGTGGCCAGTGGGTGTGCGCGCCATGTCGGTGGCTTCAATGTCTGACAGCGGCATCACCTCCGACGCCTTGGCCAGCGAGGCAAAGCGGTTCTTCACCGGCGAGCTGCTCTCGGCGGCTGACTCGATCAGCGTGTTCCAGGCGTTGCAGTGCGGGCACTTGCCCAGCCACTTGGGGCTGGTACCGCCGCATTCGCTGCAGGTGTAAATCGTTTTGTCTTTGGCCATCTGGCTAGTGTATTGAAGCCCTGCGGTGCAGCCACACGCCAAGCCGCAAGGTTGTACGATGAATGTTTTTCGCCACTTCAAGCCAATTCCAGGCCGACTACAAGCCGATGCAACTTCCCCCCAACCTTTTCAAGCAGGCACTGGACGCACGCCAGCCACAAATCGGCCTGTGGCTGGGCCTCGCCAACGCCTACAGCACCGAGCTGTGCGCCGGCGCTGGTTTCGACTGGCTGCTGATCGACGGCGAGCATGCGCCCAACGATCTGCGCAGCATCCTCGGCCAGCTGCAGACGATTGCGGCCTACCCGTCACAAGCCATCGTGCGCGTGCCGCTCGGTCATGGCGAGGCCGGCACCGCACTCATCAAGCAGGTGCTCGACCTTGGCGCGCAGACGGTGCTGGTGCCCATGGTCGACACCGCCGCGCAGGCGGCTGCGCTGGTGCAGGCGATGCGCTACCCGCCCGAGGGCATACGCGGCATGGCCGGCGCGCGGGCCTCGCGCTGGGGCACGTACGCCGACTATGCCAAGCAGGCCAACGACCAGGTCTGCCTGCTGGTGCAGGCGGAAAGCCGCAGCGCGCTGCAGAACCTCGACGCGATTACCGCCACTGAGGGCGTGGACGGCGTGTTCATCGGCCCGGCCGACCTGTCGGCCTCGATGGGCCATGTGGGCAATCCCGGCCATCCGGAAGTGGCGGCAGCAATTGACGACGCCATCGTGCGCATCACCAAGGCGGGCAAGGCCGCCGGCATCCTGACCACCGACGAAACACTGGCGCGGCATTACCTCTCACTGGGTGCCACGTTTGTGGCGGTCGGCCTGGATACCAACCTGCTGGTGCGCGCCACCCGCACGCTGGCCGCGACGTTCAAGGCCGGCATGGCGCCAGCGCCGGCCGGAATGACCTATTGAGATTTAACGAGCCCAACGTATTCAGCCGGACACCCCACGAAAGGACTTCGCCGTGACACTTTCACGCCGCCACCTCATCCAGTCCACCAGCGCTGCTGCACTGCTCGCCAGCCTGGGACAACGCGCCTGGGCGCAGGCCCTTGACGGTACCAAAGTCATCGCCGGTTTCGCGCCCGGCGGCACCGCCGACACCGTGTCGCGCCGCGTGGCCGACAAGCTGCAGCCGGGCTATGCCAAAACCGCCGTGGTCGAAAACAGGACCGGCGCCGGCGGCCAGATCGCGGTGCAGTTCGTCAAGAACGCTGCGCCCGACGGCGCCACCGTGCTGCTCACGCCGATGTCCATGCTGGGCATCTACCCGCACACCTACAAAAAGCTGCCGTACGACCCCGTCGCCGACCTGCAGCCGGTCTCGGCGGCCGCCGTGTTTGACTACGGTTTCGCCGTCGGCCCCATGGTGCCGGCCAGCGTACGTAACGTGCCCGAGTTCCTTGCGTGGTGCAAGGCCAACCCGACGCTGGCCAACTTCGGTTCGCCTGCGGCGGGCTCGTCGCCGCACTTCGTCGGCTCGTTGCTGGGCCGCGCCGGTGGCGTTGACTTGCGCCATGTCGCCTACCGCGGCACGCAACCTGCGGTGCTCGACATGATTGGCGGCCAGATCGCCGCCGTGTCCGGACCGAGCGGTGACTTTGCGCAGCATGTGGCGGCCGGCAAATGCCGCCTGCTCTCGACCAGCGGCCCCAAACGCGGCAAGTTCACGCCGGGTACGCCCACCCTGCAGGAGCAAGGCTTCAAGGACATGGCCTTCACCGAATGGTTCGGCTTTTTCGTTCCCGCCAGAACACCGCAGGACGTGGTGCAGCGACTCAACGCCGCCATCCGCAGCGCATTGGCCTCGCAGGACGTGATCGACGGGCTGGCCGGCTTGTACCTTGAGGCGATGCCGACCTCGCCAGCCCAGCTGGCGACGATGCTGAAGGCCGACACCGAGCTCTGGGGGCCTTTGGTCAAAGCCGTCGGTTTCACGCCAGAAGGCTAACCACGAATGAAAGTTTGCATTTACGGCGCTGGCGCCATCGGCGGCTGGATCGGCAGCGGTCTGGCGCAGGCCGGCTGCAGCGTCAGCGTGGTCGCACGCGGTGCCACGCTGGAGGCGCTGCAGATGCACGGCCTGCGGCTCAAGCAGGGCGGGCAGCTCGGCTCGCAGGCGGTGGCGTCGAGCGCCGACCCGGCCGACCTGGGCGTGCAGGACCTGGTGGTGCTGGCCGTCAAGGCCCCGTCCTTGCCCGAGGTCGTGCGGCACATCGCGCCGCTGCTGGGCCCGCACACCACGGTGCTCACAGCGATGAACGGCGTGCCGTGGTGGTTTCTGCAGGGCTTCGGCGGGCCGCTGGCTGGCATGCAGCTCACCAGCGTGGACCCGGGCGGCACGCTGGCGGCGGCGATTGCGCCGGAGCGCATCATCGGCTGCGTGGTGCATGCCAGTTGTTCGCTGGAAGCACCGGGTTGTGTGAAGCACCACTTCGGCAACAAGCTGATCGTCGGTGAGCCGTCGGGCGCGCGCAGCGAACGCGTGCTCGCGCTGGCGGTGCTGCTGGAAAAAGCCGGCTTTGAAGCGCCGGTGTCCGACTGCATTCAGCGCGACATCTGGTTCAAGCTCTGGGGCAACATGACGGTGAACCCGGTCAGCGCCATCACCGGCGCGACCACCGACCTCATCATGGGCGACGAGCTGGTGCGCGGCTTCATCTCCAGCGTGATGCTGGAGGCCCGCGAGATCGGTGCGCGCATCGGCATCGCCATTGACCAGCAGCCCGAAGACCGGCACGCCATCACCCGCAAGCTGGGCGCCTTCAAGACCTCGATGCTGCAGGATGTGGAAGCCGGCAAGCCGATTGAACTGGATGCGTTGGTCACCGTGGTCAAGGAACTCGGCACGCTGACGCAGGTGGCCACGCCGTTCACCGATGCGCTGCTCGGTCTGGCGCGGCTGCATGGCAGGGTCCATCACCTTTACGCGCAGACAGCCACATGACCGGCTCCGGCAAAGCCATCAGCGGCACCGCCTTTGCCACCCTGCTGCTCATCGCGCTGATGATGGGCGCCAACCATGTGGCGGCGCGCATTGCCTTCAACAGCGGCGTCGACGTGGCCACTGCAGTGGTGTTCCGCAGTGCAGTGACGGCCGGGGTGATTGTGGTGCTGCTCACGCTGGCACGCACTCAGGTGCGCTTCACGGCGCGGCACAAACGCGTGCTGCCCATCATCGGCCTGCTGGTCGGTGTGCAGAGCCTGTGTCTGTATTCAGCTGTGGCGCGCCTGCCGGTGGCCCTCGCGCTGCTGGGATTCAACACCTATCCACTGTGGACGGCTGCCTGGGCCTGGCTGATTTACCGCCAGCGGCCCGAACGTGCCCTGCTGCTGGCGATGCCGGTGATTCTGGTCGGGCTCGGGCTCGCGCTCGACGTGCTCGGTGCCGCCTCCGGCCTGGGTGCCACCGGCCAGTGGGAGCGCATCGGTGCCGGTGTCGGTTTTGCGCTGGCGGCGGCGGGCACCTTCGGCCTCGCGCTGGTGCTGACGCAACACGAAGCCGCTGACGTGGACGGCCGCGTGCGCACCGCCACCACCATGTGCATGGCGGCCGCGGTGGCGCTCATCATGGTGGTCAGTCAGGGCGGCTTCAACTTGCCACAGGTCCCTGCGGGCTGGTGGGGGCTGGCGGCGCTGACCTTCCTGTACGGCACCGCCTTCACCATCATGTTCACCGTGCTGCCCAAGCTGGGCGTGGTGGGCAACTCGGCCATCATGAATGTGGAGCCGGTGTTCGCGCTGGTGCTGGCCTGGCTGATTCTGGGCCAGAGCATTGCGGCCGTTCAGGTCGCCGGCGCGCTGCTGGTGGTCGGTGCGGTGATGACGCTGGGTTTGCGCAAGCGCTGAACCGTTTGCGCTGTTTCAGCTCCCGGCAAACGGCACGCGCGGCGCCACCGCGCACATCAGCTCGTAGCTCACGGTGCCGGCGGCGCGGGCTACTTCGTCAATCGGCATCAGCGCGCCGTTGGTGGCCGCGCCCCACAGCGTGACTTCGCTACCCATGCCAGCCTCCACACCCGCCTGCCGCAGCGGCGTGAGGTCCACCGTGATCATGTCCATGCTGACGCGCCCCACCAGACGGGTGCGCACGCCGTTCACCAGCACCGGTGTGCCGGTGGTGCAGTGGCGCGGGTAGCCGTCGGCATAGCCGCAGGCGACCACACCGATCTCCAGCGGGCCATCGGCCACAAAGCTGGAGCCATAGCCCACCGTGTCGCCCGCCACCAGGCTCTGCGTGCCGATGATGCGGGAGGCCAGCGTCATGGTCGGCTGCAAGCCCCAGTCGGCGGCGCTGCGCTCGGGGAAGTCGGGTGCGCTACCGTACACCAGAATGCCGGGGCGAATCCAGTCGGAGCGGCTGGCCACCGCATCGGCGTGGCGCAAGGTGGCGGCGCTGTTGCTCAGCGTGCGCTCGCCAGGCAGGTCGGCCGTGACGGACTCAAAAGTCTGCAGCTGCGCGGCAATGCCTTTCGGGCCATCGGCGTCGCTGAAGTGCGTCATCAGTGAAATTTCTTCCACTTGCGGCAGGGCATTGAGCCGCGTCCACGCGGCGCGGTAACGCCCGGGCGCAAAACCCAGGCGGTTCATGCCGGAATTCATCTTCAGGAACACGCGGTGGCCGACCTGCGTCTTGTGGGCGGCCAGCATGTCGATCTGCTCACTGCAATGCACGGTGTGCCACAGACCCAGCCGCGAACACAGCTCCAGGTCGCGCGCGTCAAAGCAGCCTTCCAGCAGCAGGATGGGGCCGCGCCAGTCGAGCGCGCGCAGGCGCCGCGCTTCATCAAGGTCGAGCAGCGCAAAACCATCGGCGCTGCGCAGCCCTTCAAAGGCGCGCTCAATGCCGTGACCGTAGGCGTTGGCCTTCACCACAGCCCATACCCGGGCGTCAGGCGCAGCCGCGCGCGCACGGGCCAGGTTGTGGGTCAGTGCAGCGGTGTGGACGGTGGCAAGAATCGGACGTGGCATGAATCTGGATGGGATGAGTGGTTTCAAAGCCGCCGCGCGACCGGCACGGCGGTTCAAGGTCTTTCTATATTCTGGCAGTAGCCCCCATGCTATAAACCGTCATCCACTGGAGACATTCACCTTTATCTCGCAGCATCAGATCGGCTGATGCGCAGATGCCGTGAGCCCACAAGTTTAATGAAGCGCGGTTTCTACACCATCATGGCGGCGCAGTTCTTCAGCTCGCTGGCTGATAACGCACTGTTCGTAGCCGCCGTGGAACTGCTCAAGACGAGTGGCGCTCCCAAATGGCAACCGGCCGCGCTGGTGCCGATGTTCGCGCTGTTTTATGTGGTGCTGGCGCCCTATGTCGGCGCTTTTGCCGACGCCAGGCCCAAGGGGCAGGTGATGTTCGTCAGCAACGCGATCAAGGTGGTCGGCTGCCTGATGATGCTGTTCGGCTCGCACCCGCTGCTGGCCTACGCCATCGTTGGCCTGGGCGCTGCCGCCTACTCGCCCGCCAAGTACGGCATCCTCACCGAGCTGCTGCCGGCCTCGCAACTGGTCAAGGCCAATGGCTGGATCGAAGGCCTGACCATCGCTTCCATCATTCTGGGCGTGCTGCTTGGTGGCCAGCTGGTCGGCTTTGCGATGTCGTCGATGCTGCTGTCGTTTGACCTGCCCTTCATCGACACCGGCGTCGACAGCGCCCCCGAAGCCGCCATTGCCATCCTGATCCTGGTCTATGCGCTGGCCGCGTGGTTCAACACCCGCATTCCTGAAACCGGCGTCGAGATGCGCCCCATGCCGCGCAACAAGCTGGAGCTGCTGCCTGACTTCTGGAGCTGCAACGCCGCCCTCTGGCGCGACAAGCTGGGCCAGATCTCGCTGGCCACCACCACACTGTTCTGGGGCGTCTCGGGCAACCTGCGCTACATCGTGCTGGCGTGGAGCGCCGCTGCACTCGGCTACAGCACCACGCAGGCGTCGTCACTCGTCGGTGTGGTCGCCATCGGCACCGCGGTGGGCGCGGTGCTGGCCTCGATGAAGATGCGGCTCGACCAGGCCACCAGCGTGATGCCGCTGGGCATCGGCATGGGCTTGCTGGTGATCTTGATGAACTTCATCGACAACGTCTGGGTGGCAGCGCCCTTCCTGATTCTGTTGGGCGGGCTGGGTGGCTTCCTCGTGGTGCCGATGAACGCGCTGCTGCAACACCGTGGCCACAACCTGATGGGTGCCGGCCGCTCGATTGCCGTGCAGAACTTCAACGAGCAGGCCTGCATTCTGAGCCTCGGCGCGTTCTACAGCCTCTCCACCGGCATGGGCCTGTCAGCCTTTGGCGCCATCACCGCCTTTGGCATTGTGGTGGCGGGTTTCATGTACGTGATCCAGCGCTGGCACAAGAGCAACCTCGTCAAGCACAAAGAGCAGGTCGATCACCTGATGAGCATCGCCCGCAGCGACAAGTCTCATTAAGCCCGCCCCGCTCACCCATTCCCTGATTCATTGATGCAGACAGCAGAGTCCCACGCAGGGTCACACCAGACCCTGCCCGCCGCCATGGCGATTGTTTTCAACGCCCTCGTCTGGGGGGTGTCGTGGTGGCCGCTGCGCGAATTGCAGGCCCACGGGCTGCACCCTCTGTGGGCCACCGCACTGATGTACCTGATGATCGTCACGGTGGTGCTGGCGCTGCGCTTTCGCGCCATAGACGGCTTCATCGCGCACCCGCAGCTGTGGCTGCTGGGCGCTGCCGCAGGTTTCACCAACGTCGGCTTCAACTGGGCGGTGACAGTGGGCGACGTGGTGCGCGTGGTGCTGCTGTTTTATCTGATGCCGGCGTGGTCGGTCATCGTGGCGTGGGTCATGCTGGGGCAGCGGCCCACCGCCGGCTCGCTGCTGCGACTGGTACTGGCCATGGCGGGCGTGCTGGTGGTGCTGAAGGCACCCGACTCCCCCTGGCCGATTCCGCAGGGCGCCGCCGACTGGCTGGCGCTGATGGGCGGGCTGGGCTTTGCCGTCACCAACGCCTTGCTCTACAAGTTCGGGCACACACCCAGTGCCTCGCGCATGCTGGCCATGTTCGGCGGCAGCGGCCTGATGGCCGCACTGGTCGCCGGGGTGGGCATGACGCAGCAGGCCATCCCCGCGCCGTCGATGGCGCTGGCCGGTGTGCCGGTGCTGCTGGGTCTGAGCCTGGCCTTCATGGCCAGCAACAGCGCGTTGCAATTCGGCGCTGCGCGACTGGCGGTGGGCACCACCGCCATCCTGATGCTGACTGAAATCCTGTTTGCCAGTGTCTCGTCGGCGCTGATGGGCGCGGCCGAACTCAGCCCGCGTGTGCTGGCCGGCGGCAGCCTGATCGTGCTGGCGGCGGTACTGGCCGCGGTGGCCTCGGCACGCGGGCGATAACCCTGCCGCACAGACCGGCACATCGCTGCGGTACGATGATTTGAACTTCATCCTCCGGAGACACCCATGAGCACTGTGTACGACTTCGAAGCGCGCCAGATCGATGGCAAAACCGTGTCGCTGTCGGCCTTCAAGGGCCAGGTGCTGCTGATCGTGAACACCGCCAGCGAGTGCGGCTTCACACCGCAGTTTGCTGGTCTGGAAAAGTTGCACCAGACCTATGGCGGCAAGGGTGTGGCGGTGCTGGGCTTTCCCTGCAACCAGTTCGGCGGGCAGGAACCGGGCAACGACAGCGAGATCGCCGGCTTCTGCCAGGTGAACTACGGCGTGAGCTTTCCGATGATGTCCAAGATCGAGGTCAACGGCGCAGGCGCGCACCCGCTGTTCCAGTGGCTCACCGCCGAAGCCCCGGGCCTGCTGGGCAGCAAGGCCGTCAAATGGAACTTCACCAAGTTTCTGGTCGGCAAGGATGGCAAAGTCATCAAGCGCTACGCACCGACCGACAAGCCCGAGAGTCTGGTGAAAGACATTGAGGCAGCGCTGGCGGCCTAGGCATCAGTTCGAGGCCAGTGCCTCATCCAGCACCTCAACCCAGTGCCGCACCGGCGTCGCAGTGCCGCTTTGCAGGTGCGTGATGCAGCCGATGTTGGCCGACACAATCACCTCGGGCGCCATGTCCTGCAAATGGCCCAGCTTGCGGTCGCGCAGCTGGTAGGCGATCTCGGGGTTGAGCACTGAATACGTCCCCGCCGAGCCGCAGCACAGATGCGACTCGTTGGTGCTGATGCGGATGTCAAAGCCCAAGGCACCCAAGGACTTTTCCACACCGCCGCGCAACTGCTGGCCATGCTGCAGCGTGCACGGCGGGTGAAACGCCAGCTTGGGCGCGCTGGCCGACACGCGTTGAGCGATATCCGGCTGCGTTTCCTGCAGGCCGCTCACCATGGCGGGCAGCAGCTCGCTCAGGTCGCGCGTGAGTGCGCTGATGCGTGCCGCCTTGGCTGCATAGGCCGGGTCATCTTTCAGAATATGGCCGTACTCTTTGACGGTGACGCCGCAGCCCGAGGCGTTCATCACAATCGCCTCCACACCCGCACCCGAGGCTGGCTCCACATACGGCCACCACGCATCAATGTTGCGGCGCATCTCGGCCTTGCCACCGTCCTGGTCGTTCAGGTGAAACTTCACCGCGCCGCAGCAACCGGCCTTGGGCGCCAGCACCACCTGCACACCGGCCGCGTCGAGCACACGGGCGGTGGCGCTGTTGATGTTGGGCATCATCGCGGGCTGCACGCAGCCTTCCAGCATCAGCATCTTGCGGGCATGGCTGCGCGTGGGCCAGGCGCCTGATGGCTGCTTGGTGGGCACCTTGTTCTTCAACGCCGCGGGCAGCAGGCCACGCACCGCCTGGCCAGCTTTCATCGCCGGGCCGAACAGTGCAGAGGGCAAACCTTCTTTCAATGCCCAGCGCAAGGCGCTTTCGCCTGCAGGGCGCGGCACGCGCTCATCGACCAGCTTGCGGCCAATGTCCACCAGGTGGCCGTACTGCACGCCACTGGGGCAGGTGCTTTCGCAGTTGCGGCAGGTCAGGCACCGGTCCAGATGCATCTGCGTTTTGCGGGTGGGCGTTTCGCCTTCCAGCACCTGCTTGATCAGGTAGATGCGGCCACGCGGGCCGTCGAGCTCGTCGCCCAGCAGCTGGTAGGTGGGGCAGGTGGCGGTGCAGAAGCCGCAGTGCACGCACTTGCGCAGAATGGCCTCGGCCTCCTGGCCGTCGGTGGTGTTCTTGAATTCGGGGGCGAGATTGGTTTGCATGTGGGGCTGACTCAAAAATCGGGGTGCAGGCGGCCACGGTTGAAGACGCCAGCCGGGTCAAACTCTTTTTTCAGCTCGCGGTGAATCCGCTCCAGCGGCGGCGTGAGCGCGTCAAAGCGCGGCACGCCAGTAGCGCCTTGCGTGTCAGCCCGCTTGAACAGGGTGGCATGCCCACCTGCCGCAGCCGCCACAGCACGCAGCTTGGTCGCGTGCGCGGCGGTAGCCCGCACCCAGCGCTGGCCGCCGTGCCATTCAATAAGGGGCGTGTCGGGCAAGTCCAGCACCGGCGTGGTTTGCGGTACCGACAGCCGCCACAAATCCTGTTCGGGGGCGCGCTGCTCAAACCACGGCAGGCGCTGGTCGCGGCAGGCCAGCCAGTCGGCAGCCACCTTGGCGTTGTCCTGGCGCTCGCCGCCCAGGCGCTCGCACGCCGCCGCCACAGCCGCCTGCGCACCGCGCAGCCGCAGGTAGAGCGTGCCGACACCTTCGTCTTCCACCCAGCAACTGGCATTGAGCGGCAGCGGCTGACCGCCCCATGCATTGAGGTGGTCGAGTGCCTGGGCCTGGCTGCATTCAAAGCGCAGCGTGGCCTCGGCCGTAGCGACCGGCAGCACCTTGAGGCTGACTTCCACAATCACGCCTAGCGTGCCCAGGCTGCCCGCCATCAGCCGCGAAACGTCGTAACCCGCCACGTTTTTCATGACCTGGCCACCAAAGGTCAGCAGCTCGCCGCGCCCGTTGAGCAGCACCACGCCGAGCACGAAGTCGCGCACCGCGCCCACGCTGGCCCGCGCCGGGCCGCTCAGACCACTGGCGACCATGCCGCCCACCGTCGCGCCGGGGCCAAAGTGCGGTGGCTCAAACGGCAGGCACTGGCCCTGGCTGGCGAGCAGCGCCTCCAGCTCGGCCAGCGGCGTGCCCGCGCGTACGGTAACGACCAGCTCGCTCGGCTCATAGCTGATGACGCCGCGCAGGCCAGAGACATCCAGCACCTCGCCCTGCAGCGATTCGCCATAAAAGTCCTTGCTGCCCCCGCCCCGGGTGCGCAGGGCCATGCCGCTGGCTGCGGCCTGGCGGACGCGGTCAACGAGGGTGGGGAGTGCGCTGCTGTCGGCCACGGGGGTGCCTGTTTGCTGTTCTGAAACCATGGTTTGGATGGTACGCGTCCAGCCTGGCGGCTGGGTTGATTATTTTGGGGGGTAGCGGTTGAGATTTTTTCAGATTAGCGATGTATCGAAAGGAGAAGGTAATTAAAGAGGCTCGGCTGTGCCCGATAGCAAGCTCCGCCTTGTTCTGCAATATCACATTGATACGCTTCACAAGGATTCGTCCTGCGCAGGAAATCAGCCAGTCAGCACCTTGCATTCCAGACAGAACCCACCGCCACTTCCGCTAAAAGTAAAGGCGTAGTGGCACGAAATCCCTTAGGATGCAATTCTCCCGCTACGGCAATTTGGTTAATAGTTTTGCGCGGCATTGATTGCTTAAGTTGTTCTAAAGGGTGCTAAGAATGGACCGTAATTACATCTCTATAGCGTTGCTTTTTGTTGCCTTCAGCCCGTTAGTTCACGCCCAACCAGAGGATGATCTAAGTGCGCCGATGACGTACTCCGTAATTCGTAGCGGGGAGGCAGCAGCAAATTCACGCGCACTTGCCGCACCAGTCCGGGAGGACTGGTCAAAAATACAAGAGAAGGGGCGTTCCTTCTTTGATATTCAAGAGCGAGCGCGGAGCGTAGCAATCAACTTACAGTCCACAGGTTCTGGGGCTACAGAACCGATTCAATTTTTAGTTGAAACTACAAATCGTGCATCGAGCAGCTTATTGAACGCGACCAAGCACGCACTGGATGCAAACGACGTAGCCAATGAAGCCATTTCTGCGGCTGGAATAATCTCACAGTACCTTTCCAATACTTATGCGGGAGCCGCTTACAGAGAGCAAATGATGATCCCAGGGATAACCCATTTAGTACGGTCTCGAGAAGCAGAAAAAACGCTTGCCGCTACACAGCAAAAAAGAATGGCTGTTCTCAAAAACGCACGGGCGTTAAATGATGAGATGAGGAAAATTCAACTCGCACACCGCAAGCTAGTTGCTGACTATCAAACTGCTGAAAAACAGGGCAAATCTACTGCAGCACAAGCAGCGGAGTTAGATTTGACAGCAGACCGTGTAGCCAATATTGGCTCTAAAGCTGCCAGCGCATACTCCGAGGCCGCCCAACTTGCTGCTGTCGAGCTGAAGTTGGCGAGAGTTATTGTTGAATCTCAGACCCTACTTTCAAACGAGGCAGTCATTAAGGTGGAAAAGTTAATCAAGAAGCCTTGATCGCACGCATCAGGCTTAGCATCTGGTCTCAAGGACAGTAAGCTGTCTCCGCCTAAATTTGATTCGCAAGTCTCGTTTAGACACAGGCTGGAAACCAACGCAGACCAAAACTCAGTTTTCAAAAAAGTTATTTGGTAAACCTGCTCTATTCACCCGCGCAAAAAACACACATCCAGACTGCGGATAAACCGCCAACTCTGCTGCACTCCGGTTGTAGCGCGCAGTCGTCACATACAGCGTACGTCCATCTTCCCCGCCAAAGCACGGCATGGTGGGGCACTGGGCCGGCAGCGGAATCTCCGCCAGCACCTCACCGTCAGGCGACAGCTTCAATATGCGTGCGCCTTCAAACATGGCGACCCAGTAGTTGCCGTCAACATCGACCGCCGCGCCATCGGGCCGACCGCAATAGCCGGGCATGCCGAAGGCCCAGCCTTCAGGTTTGCCGGGCCATTGGGCAAAGACACGCATGTTGCTCATGGCGTTGGTCTCTGCGTTCCAGTTCCAGGCGCGGATGATGTGGTTGGTGGTGTCGGCCCAGTACACCGTTTTGGCGTCGGGCGACCAGGCGAGGCCGTTGGCGATGATGGCGTTGTCTGCCTTGAGCTCTAGCGCTGGTACAGCACTGCCGGATACGCCTCTGCAATCAAGCGAGAAGAGCTGCGCCTTCTTCGCGTCGCGCGGCTCGTACATGGTGCCGGCCCAGAAGCGGCCTACCGGGTCGGCCTTGCCGTCGTTGAAGCGGGTGGTCGCAGTGTCGTGCGTGGCGCGGGCGATCTGGCGCAGCTCGCCGCCCCATTCCGTGGCGCGGTAGATGCCGTCGCGCAGAGCAATCACGTAGCCGCTGTTTTTGCAGCCGGTACGTGCGGGAGCGATGCAGCCGGGCTCCAGCGGCATAGGCCAGGTGTCGACGGTGCCCATGTACACATTGGCGCGATGGATGGCCCTGGCGGGAATGTCGACCCAGTACAGCGTCTGCTCGTCGGGGTGCCAGAACGGGGATTCGCCCAGCTCAAAAGTCTGCGGGCTCAGGGTTTGCCATTCCATGCGGGTGCTCCAGGTGAGGACTCGCCGGTTGGCGGGCCGCTAACCCGCAAAGTGTACGGGTCGGGCCACGGTGCGGCCTACTGCCGTGACTGCAGAAAGGCGCGCCAGCCGCCGTGGTGGGTGATGTCTTCGGCCTGCGCGGCAGCCAGAGACTCGCACACAAAGCCCTGAACCGCGCTGCCGTCTTCAAGCTGCACGGTGCCAATGCCGAGCGGCGCGGGAATGCCGGCGACGAAGGAGCCGAATTCGGTGGCGGGCAGTTCCCACACTTCCATGGCAATCGCGGCGCCGCCTTCTGCCACGCGCACCATGCCAGGCCGCAGCGGCGGGCCACCGGGCAAGGCATAGAGCTTGTACACGGGCGCGCTGTTCACGGCGGCCTGCAAGCGTGCGCCGCGTGTGGTGAGCTGGTGGTTGAGCGGCAGTCCGCTCAGGTGCGCGCCACACACGGCCACGCGCACCTGACCGGAGGGGAAGGCCGCCGCGTCGGGCAGGCCGGCCGTGAGGTGCGGCGCATGCGGCAGCGCACCCGCTGTGGCAACCACAGGCGCGCCGGCGGCGTGCAGCCGCGCGGCGAGTGTGAGCAGCGAAAAGTCTTGCCCGCCGCGCGCCAGCAGCGTCACGCCCCAGGGCATGCCGGCCGCCTTGCCCTCGGCCATGAAACCGGTGGGCACGGCGATGCCTGAGAGGTCGAGCAGGTTCACGAAGTTGGTGTAGTGGCCGAGGTTGGAGTTGAGCTGGATCGGGTCTGCCCCAACCTCGGCAATGGTGTAGGCCGCGCCTGCAGTGGGCACAAGCAGGCAGTCGATGCCGCTCCACACCGGCAGGGTCTGCGCCTGCAGCGCCTTGAGGCGGTACAGCGCGGCAAAGGTGTCGGGGGCCGAGAAACTGATGCCTTTTTCGGTGATGGCGCGCGTGACCGGGTGCAGCGCTTCGGGGTGCTGCTCGATGAAAGGGCGAATGGCGGCGTAGCGCTCGGCCACCCACGGGCCTTCGTACAGCAACCGGGCGACATCGCGGAAGGGCGTGAGGTCAATCTCCACCGGCGTGCCGCCCAGCGTCTGCAGACGGGCGACTGCTTGCGCAAACAGCGCGGGCCCTTCGGCGTTGCCATGAAATTCCAGGTCTTGCGGGCGCGGCACACCAAAGCGGAAAGCGCCGGCACCGAAATTAAAACCGGCCGGTGGCATGGCGCGCGAATACGGGTCCAGCGCATCAACGCCCTGCGCTGCGGCAAGCACCGTGGCGGCGTCGGCTGCGGTGAGGGCAAAGACGGAAATGGTGTCGAGCGTGCGGCAGGCCGGCACCACGCCGGCGGCAGACAGGCGGCCCAGGCTGGGCTTGAGGCCCACGATGTTGTTCAGGCCCGCCGGCACGCGGCCCGAGCCTGCGGTGTCAGTGCCGAGGGAAAAGCTGGCCATGCCCAGCGCCACCGCCACCGCCGAGCCGGACGACGAGCCGCCCGACACGAACTCAGGGTTGATGGCGTTTTTGCAGGCGCCGTAGGGCGAGCGCACACCCACGAGGCCGGTGGCGAACTGGTCGAGGTTGGTCTTGCCGACCGGAATGGCACCGGCATCGATGAGCTTTTGCACGACCGTGGCACTGCGCTCGGGGGTGTAGGCAAATTCCGGGCAGGCGGCGGTAGTGGGAATGCTTGCGAGGTCGATGTTGTCCTTGATGGCAAACGGAATGCCGTAGAGCGGCAGCTCGCGTGGGTCGCGCCCTTGCAGGGCCTTGGCGTAGGCGCGCAGCTCGTCGAGCGTCAAGCGGCGAATCCACACATGGCGGTCGAGCGCGGCGTCTTCGGCCAGCAGGTGGGCGTGAAGCGACTCGACCATTTGCAGCGGCGTGAGCTCGCCACCGAGGTATTGCGCCCGCAGACGGGACAGGGAAAGATCCGGGCGCATCGCCGACTCCTTGATTCTTGTTTGTTAGTTACTTATTTAGCAAGCATGGTGCCACTCAGCACCCTGGCTACTTTGGCTGAACGCACAGGCGAAAAAAAGCCCGCCGGAGCCGAGGCTCGGGCGGGCAGAACATCCAAAGGAGATCTTTGGCGGGCGCCGGGTGCGGGACCCGGCTGACCCTGGCATTTGCTTAGCGGTTGTAGGCGGTCTCGCCGTGGGCGGCGATGTCCAGGCCTTCGCGCTCTTCCTCTTCAGTCACACGCAGACCGATGGTGAGGTCAACAATCTTGTAGGCGATGAAGGAGACCACACCCGACCACACGATGGTGAGCAGCACGGCCTTGGCCTGGATCCAGACCTGGCTGGCGATGGAGTAAGCCTCAGGTGCAACCATGGCAACCGTGGTCCAGTCGGCCACTGCGCTTGGGCCACCCAGGCTTGGCGAGTTGAACACGCCGGTCAGCAGCGCACCAACGATACCGCCCACGCCATGCACGCCGAACACGTCGAGCGAGTCGTCTGCGCCCAGCATTTTCTTCAGGCCATTCACACCCCAGAGGCAGGCGAAGCCAGCCACAAAACCAATGACCAGACCGCCGCCAATGCCGACGTTACCGGCGGCAGGCGTGATGGCCACAAGGCCAGCCACAGCACCGGATGCGGCGCCGAGCATGGAAGCCTTGCCACGCATCAGGGCCTCACCCACACACCATGCGAGCACGGCCGCAGCGGTGGCACCCAGGGTGTTGATGAAGGCCAGGGCTGCAAAGCCGTTGGCTTCGAGTGCGGAACCGGCGTTGAAACCGAACCAGCCCACCCACAGCATGGAGGCACCGACCATGGTCAGCGTCAGGCTGTGAGGTGCCATGGCTTCCTTGCCGTAGCCGATGCGCTTGCCAACCATATAGGCGCCGACCAGACCGGCCACAGCGGCGTTGATGTGCACGACGGTACCGCCAGCGAAGTCGAGGGCGCCCATCTGCCAGATGTAACCTGCTTTTGCAGTCATCGCATCGGCCACTTCCTTGGTGGCGTAGGCGTCAGGACCCATCCAGAACCAGACCATGTGGGCGATCGGTGCGTAGCTGAAGGTGAACCAGATCACCATGAACAGCAGCACGGCAGAGAACTTGATGCGCTCGGCGAAGGCGCCGACGATCAGTGCGCAGGTGATACCGGCGAACGTGGCCTGGAAGGCGGCAAACACGATCTCGGGGATCACGACACCCTTGCTGAAGGTGGCTGCGTTGGCGAAGGTGCCAGCAGCGTTGTCCCAGACGCCCTTCATGAACAGCCGGTCAAAGCTGCCGAAGAAGGCGTTGCCCTCGGTGAAGGCCAGGCTGTAGCCGTAGATGAACCAGAGCACGACGATCATCGAGAACGTCACCATGACCTGCATCAGCACGGACAGCATGTTCTTGCTGCGGACCAGGCCACCATAGAACAGCGCCAGGCCAGGCACGACCATCAGGATCACCAGGATGGTCGAAACCATCATCCAGCCGGTATCGCCCTTGTTGGGCGTGGGTGCAGGTGCTGCGGCCGGGGCTGCCTCGGCAGCAGCAGGCGCAGGTGCGGCCGCCGGAGCGGCAGCTGCAGGGGCAGCTGCTGCGGCGGCAGCAGGTGCTGCATCAGCAGGAGCGGAGGCGGCGGGGGCAGCTGCCGGGGCCTGGGCGATGGCGCCCGCACCCATGGTCAGCAAGCTCATTCCCAATACGAGGGAGGCAAGTAGTTTTTTCATGTCGATGTTCTCTTTTTTGAAGGTGAGCCTTACAGCGCTTCCTTGCCGGTTTCGCCGGTCCGGATACGCACCACTTGTTCAAGGTTGTAGACAAAAACCTTGCCGTCGCCGATCTTGCCGGTGCGGGCTGCGCCCTCGACAGCCTCGATCACGCGGTCGACGAGGTCGTCAGACACGGCGGCTTCAATCTTGACCTTGGGGAGAAAGTCCACCACGTACTCTGCTCCGCGGTACAGCTCGGTGTGACCCTTCTGGCGGCCGAAGCCCTTGACTTCGGTCACGGTGATGCCCTGAACGCCAATACCGGACAGCGCTTCCCGCACTTCGTCCAGCTTGAACGGTTTGATGATGGCCGTTACTAGTTTCATTTTCAGATTTCCTCCAAGGATGAATGGGAAAGCGGCGCCTGGGGCGCCACCTCTGCCGGATGACAGGGCTTCCGTGAATCGCTATCTAATTAGTCAATAGCCCTCAGCACAAGCTCCGAACATGACTCACTTACGCGGAAAGGACTTAGCACGTAACGTGCCAAACGCTGCCCAGCCGGGCCAGCGGATGCACGGCGAGCACCGCCTGACGCACCTTTAGGGCGCCACCAGAGCCGATTCACCGACGATTTCAGCGAAATGCACCGGGAGCGGGCGGAAATAATGCTCTTTATTGGTGCATTAAGGGTTGTTGGCTGCATCGGCCGCATGAATCGGGTGCATGGGCCGTGAACTGCGCGGCTTGGGTACTCTTCACCTTGGGGCCAGAAAGCCCCTGTTTGCGGCAACCCGTGGGCGATACTCCCAGCACAAAAACAGGACGCAGGCGGGCGACAAACCGCTTTCGCGTCCGGCAGAGGGAGCCGAAATGAGTTTGTCTTTAGTGCACAGCCGCGCCCTGCTGGGGCTGCAGGCGCACCCGGTGCGGGTGGAAGTCCATCTGGCCAACGGCCTGCCCAGCTTCACGCTGGTGGGGCTGGCCGAAACCGAAGTCAAGGAAGCGCGCGAGCGGGTTCGTTCCGCCATCCAGAACACCGGGCTGGAGTTTCCGGCCAATAAGAGAATTACCGTCAATCTGGCCCCGGCCGACCTGCCCAAGGATTCCGGCCGCTTCGACCTGGCGATTGCGCTGGGCATTCTGGCGGCCAGCGGACAGGTCGATGCCGCGCGGCTGGCGGGCTACGAGTTTGCCGGCGAGCTGTCGCTGGGCGGCGACCTGCGACCCATCAAGGGCGCGCTGGCGATGAGCCTGGCCACCATTCAGCAGGCACGCGAATCGACCCTGCCCGCGCCCAGGCTGGTGTTGCCGGAAGGCAGCGCGCAGCAGGCGGCGCTGGTACCGGAAGCCGAAATCTACCGCGCCCACCATCTGCTGGACGTGGTGCGTCAGTTTCTGCCCGGCAACGCCGCGCCCGAGGCGCTGTCGGGCTGGGCGCGCGTGGCGCCCACGCCGCCCGCCCCGGCCACCCACTGCGCCGACATGGCCGACGTCAAAGGCCAGGCCGCCGCCCGCCGCGCACTGGAGATCGCCGCCGCTGGCGGCCACAGCGTGCTGATGATGGGGCCACCCGGCTCGGGCAAGTCGATGCTGGCGCAGCGCTTTGCCGGCCTGCTGCCACCAATGACCACGCAGGAGGCGCTCGAAAGCGCAGCGGTCGCATCGCTCGGTGGCCGCTTCGCGCTGGAGCACTGGGGCGTGCGCCCCACCTGCGCGCCGCATCACACAGCGAGTGCCGTCGCGTTGGTGGGCGGGGGCTCGCCACCAAGGCCCGGAGAAATCTCGCTGGCCCACGGCGGGGTGCTGTTTCTTGATGAAATGCCTGAGTTCCCCCGTGCCGCGCTGGAGGCACTGCGCGAGCCGCTGGAGTCCGGCACCATCACCATCGCCCGGGCGGCACAAAGGGCGGAATTCCCGGCGCGCTTCCAGCTGATTGCCGCGATGAACCCCTGCCCCTGCGGCTACCTTGGCTCGCAGCAACGCAGCTGCCGCTGCTCGCCCGAACAGATCAGCCGCTACCAGGGCAAGCTGAGTGGCCCGCTGATCGACCGCATCGACCTGCATGTGGAAGTGGGCGCACTGGCCGCCGCCGAGCTGGTGAACACGCCACCGGGTGAGGCGACCGCCAGCATCCAGCAACGCGTGGTGGCCGCCCGCGATCGCGCCATCGCCCGCCAGGGCAGCGCCAACCAGTCACTGGCAGGCCGCGCCATCGACGCACAGTGCCAGCTCGACGACGCAGCCGCGAAATTTCTCCACACCGCCGCCGCCCGCCTGGGCTGGTCCGGCCGCAGCATTCACCGCTGCCTGAAAGTCGCCCGCACCGTCGCCGATCTGGCCGGCGCCGCGCAGGTGCAGGTCAGCCATGTGGCGGAGGCGGTGCAGTACCGGCGGGCGTTGAAGGGAGGCAGGTGATGCGGAGGCGCGTGTCGATACGACAACGGAACCAGAAAGGGCTGTTTGCCTCTTCACTTCGACGCAGACTTGATCTTCAATCACTCAACGTCAAACACCAGGAATCTATCAATGACCATCACTGCATCTGTTTACATCGCCACCAGCCTCGACGGCTTTATTGCCCGTGAAGACGGCGCGATCGACTGGCTCATGGAAGCCAACGGCACCGTGCCGGCCGGTGAAGACTGCGGCTACGCCCAGTTCATGAGCACGGTGGACGTACTGATCATGGGGCGCAACACCTACGACCAGGTGGCCACCTTTGAGCCGTGGCCTTATGAAGGCAAGCGGGTGGTGGTTCTTACGTCCAGACCTGTTCAGTTTCGTCAAGGACCGGGCATTCAACTGGAGGCGAGCACCGAGTCGCCACGAGCGTTGCTCCATCGCCTCGGCGCCGCAGGCTGCAAACAGGCCTATGTGGACGGTGGCCAGGTCATCCAGAGCTTCCTGTCAGACGGGCTGATTGACGAAATGACGGTGACGACGATTCCTGTGCTGCTGGGTGCGGGGCGGCGGCTTTTCGGGAAGCTGCCGGGCGACGTGAAGCTGCGCCTCGTCTCGTCCAAAGCCTACGATTTTGGTTTTGTCCAAACGACCTATCGGGCTCAGATGGGAAAACCAGCCTGACCGCTCACCTGAAACTGCACCCGCTTTTCCACCCACTCGCAAGGCCCTCCACATGACCCCAAAACTTGGCCTCGTCTTCATCGTGTTCATGGTGTTCGCGCTGGCCGGATGCAGTGATCGCACACCCACCGACACCAAAGCCACAGGCGTTCCCGCCTCGGCATGCCCCTCGCACAGACCCGTCGCGCTGGATGACGCCAAAGTCCCGCCGCAGTTCAAAGACCTCATTGCGCTGGCACGCCAATGGGGCGTCAGCGATGATTCGGCCAGATCAAACTGCATTGCCGAGTCGTCCATCGCCGAGAGGCAAGCCTTGGCAACGACATTGGCTGGCCGAGCAGCAGACATCCATCGCTGGCTTGACGAGGTAAAGCCCGGCCAGACACTCACAGACGAGCAAAGTGCATTTCTCTACATGCTCAACGCGCTGGAGACCATCGATGCCATGCAGTCTGCATCGGCACCGGCGAAGTGACTGACGGAATGGCGTCCCGAATTCAGTCCAGGTGTCGCCTGCGGAACTTGAACCAGCGCCACATCTGTACACCCAGCTGCTGCCGGGGATGGGTGATGCGCCTGAGAGCACTGACATAGTCGAGCGCCAGCCCGGGCGTCCAGGCGATGGACTCGGCGCGCACACGGGTGCTGCTGGCCAGCCACACATCGGGGTGCAGGGCCAGGCGCAGCAAAGTGCGCCAGAAGGGTTTGTCGGCGAACACGCCCTCCAGTGCGGCGTCGACAGCCTCGGTCACCACCACCGAGCAGTTGCGGCTGGTGAGGTTGTAGGTGTCGTCTTGCCGGTAGGCATTCCAGAAGGCCAGCAGGTAGGCGCGGTTGAACACCCGGAAGCGGATGCGGAAGGTCGACGGCTGCGTGTTGGCCGCCTCGCCGGCATAGGTGGGCAGCCACATGCCGGGGTGGTCGTTGCCCTCGGTGGCGCGCACCTTGTCGAACAGGTTGTGCTGGGTGATGGTGAGCCGCACGCGCGGGTGGTGGCTGATGTAGAGCTCACCGCATTCCAGCGCCACATGGCCGGTGGTCACGCTGCCCTTGCGCGACAGCGCGGCGATGTAGCGGTCAATCAGCGGCAGGCGAATACGGTCTTCTGCCTGGTGGATGGCCGTCCACACATGCACCACCATCGGCTCACCATCGGCGGGTAAGGCCGCATCAGCCGACACGACCGGTGCCGGTATGGCTGCCGCGTGCCGGCGCCGGTACAGCGAGATCGCCGCCAGACGTGAGCCCGGGGGCAGGCGCTTCAGGCGCCAGGCGCCGCGGGCCAGCACCAGGCCGCCCGCCATCAGTGCCAGACCGGTGCAAAACGGCACGTTCATGCTGTCGGGCAGCGGCCACTTGGTGATCAGCAGCAACGCCATGACCAGATAGCCCCAGCCAATCGCCTGCGAGCCGCGCCAGCCCGGAAAGCGCACCAGCAGACTGCAGGCAATGCGCACCACGCCGTTGAAGGCAAAGGCACCGGCAAACAGCACGCCGGCGGCAATCGAGTTGTCCCACGGGAAGTCGAGCAGCAGGCAGGCAAACACCAGCATCGCGGCGCCGCGCAGCATTTCGGAGCGGCGGCGCGAGCCACTGTGAGTGCTGCCGATCACCAGGTCCACCAGCCCCTGCACCAACAGGGCGAGACCGAACATCCAGCCAGCCAGATCGGCCGCTCCGTCGAACAGATCAGCGATGACGGCGACGCCGCACAGGAAAGTGAGCAGCCCGATGGCATAAAAAACCCGCCAGCGGCGGACCAGCGCATCACCACCGAACAGGATGAGTGCCAAACGGAACATGTGCTGTGGGATGCCTTCCGGAAATCAGTCTTTGTGGCGTGTGCGTCAACAGGGGCCCGCGCCCGGCAAGGCAGCGGGCCGGGCTTTCAGCGGTCTGTGGGGATGGGTGATGGCGCTGGCTGTGCCACCGGTGCCGGCTTGGGCGCGTACACCGCGCCCTCACGGGTGCGCAGCGTGCCGCCCTCGACCGTGACACGGCTGCCCACGCTGGGCGCGTTGGCAACTTCGACCATGCGGGTGGAACCGTCTTCCATGCGCACGCCGACCTGGTACACCGTTTCCCGGCGTACCTTGCCTTCGATGGCGTTGCCGGCAAAGCCGCCGCCCACCGCGCCCAGAATGGTCGCTGCAGTGCGCCCACCGCCGTGGCCGATCTGGTTGCCAAGCACCGCGCCCAGCACACCACCGGCCACCGCACCGATACCGGGGCCATCAGGCTTGCTGGAGCGCTCGATCGGCGTGACGGATTCGACCGCGCCGCAAACGGCGCACACCGCCACGGCAGGCGCTGGCGCAGGTGCCGGTGACACGCCTGCGGTGCTGGGCGCAGGGGCTGGCTTGGGTTCGGGTTTGACGACTTTTTTGGCAGGCGCCGGTGCAGGCTTGGCAGGTGCGGCGACCGGCTTTTCCACCAGATCGTCGGCCGTCGTGGCCTTGGCCGACGCGGTGGCCTGGGCCGGTGGGGCCGTGGTGGTTGCAGTGGCAGCAGCCACGCCGGGCGCGGCGCCCGCTGCCGTGTTTGCCGCCATCATGGCGCGCTGGTTGGAGATCATCATCGCGCCCATGCCGAGCACGGCCAGACCGAGAATGATGACGGCCGCCCACAGCGCCTTGTTGCTGGCGCCGGCAGGCTGCTGGCCGGGTTGAAGTGAGTCGATAGCGGTATTCATGTGGGTGTCCTTCCTGAATCAGTGCACCGCGCGGGACAGCGCAGCGCAGGGCATAGCGTACGTGCAGTCTGTGTAACGTTCAAGCTGGCACGTCGGTAAACAATTCCGGCGAAAAGACCTCGCGGATGCTAGAGATTCGGTGCCAGCAGGCGCTGCAGGTCTTCCGCCTTCGCGCCGCGCCGCCGGGCCAGGTCCTGCAGCTGGTCGTCGCCGATCTTGCCGACGTTGAAATAGGCGCTCTCGGGGTGGCTCAGGTAGAAGCCGCTGACGCTGGCGGCCGGCGTCATGGCCAGGCTTTCCGTCAGGGCCATGCCGATCTCGTCGGCCTTGAGCAGCGCAAACATGTCTTTCTTCACGCTGTGGTCGGGGCAGGCCGGGTAGCCGGGCGCCGGGCGGATGCCCTGGTACTTTTCGGCAATCATGTCTTCCATGCCCAGCGACTCCCCCGGCGCGTAGCCCCAGAGGTCGGTGCGCACGCGGTGGTGCAGCGCCTCGGCAAAGGCTTCGGCCAGCCGGTCGGCCAGCGCCTTGAGCATGATGGACGAGTAGTCGTCGTTGTCGTCGAGGAAGTACTTCTCCTTCTTCTCGGCGCCAATGCCGGCGGTGACGGCGAACAGGCCGATGTAGTCGGGCAGCATGAAGGTGTTGTGGCCTTCCTGGCCGGCATGGCCGGCGCGCACCGCCTTGGCTTCGGCCGGCAGCACCTTGGGCGCAATGAAGTCAGCCAGACATCGGCTGGGGCGCATGTGGTTCTTGCCGTCGGCGCCGGGCACCGCGGTCTTTTCGGCCTGCTGGCGCAGCCCGTGCCAGGTCATCGCCACTTCGGTGCGGGTTTCGTCGGTGTAGATCTCGATGTCGTCGCCCACGCTGTTGGCCGGGTACACACCCATCACGCCGTTGGCGGTGAGCCACCGGCCTTCAATCAGGCGCTTGAGCATGCGCTGCGCGTCGGCATAGACGCGGACGGCCTCGGTACCCACCACCTCGTCTTTCAGGATGGCCGGGAACGGGCCGGCCAGATCCCAGGTCTGGAAGAAGGGACCCCAGTCGATGTACTGCGCCAGTTCGGCCAGATCAAAATTTTTGAACACACGCCGGCCGGTGAACTTGGGCACCGGCGGGTTGTAGTGGGCCCAGTCGATGCGGGTGGCGTTGGCGCGTGCTTTGGCCAGCGGCCACATCGGCGTCTGCTTCTTGTTGGCGTGCTGGATGCGGACTTTTTCGTAGTCGGCATTGAGCTCGTCGATGTATTTGGTGGCCTGCTCGGACAGCAGGCTCTGCGCCACGCTGACGCTGCGCGAGGCATCCGGCACATAGACCACCGGGCCTTCGTAGTGCGGCGAAATCTTCACAGCGGTGTGCACGCGGCTCGTGGTGGCGCCACCGATCAGCAGCGGAATCTTGCGGATGCGGAAGTGGTCGTCTTTCTGCATCTCGGCGGCCACGTACTGCATTTCTTCGAGGCTGGGCGTGATCAGGCCCGACAGGCCCACGATGTCAGCGCCCTCGACTTTCGCGCGCGCCAGAATCTCATGGCAGGGCACCATCACGCCCATGTTCACCACCTCGAAGTTGTTGCACTGCAGGACCACGGTGACGATGTTCTTGCCAATGTCGTGCACATCGCCCTTGACGGTGGCGATGATGATCTTGCCCTTGGGCCTGACGTCGCCGCCGCCGGCTTCGAGCAGCAGCTTTTCGGCCTCGATGTAAGGCAGCAGATGGGCCACGGCCTGCTTCATCACGCGGGCGCTTTTGACCACTTGCGGCAAAAACATCTTGCCCTGCCCGAACAGGTCGCCGACGACGTTCATGCCGTCCATCAGCGGGCCCTCAATCACATGCAGCGGCCGGCCGCCTTCGGCCAGAATCTCCTGGTACACCTCTTCGGTGTCGGCCACGATGTGCTCGTTCATGCCATGCACCAGCGCGTGTGACAGGCGCTGGCGCACCGGCAGGGCGCGCCACTCGTTCTTCTTGCTGTCGTCCTTGGCGCCGCTCTTGGCGGTTTCGGCCACTTCGATCAGGCGCTCGCCGGCATCGGGGCGGCGATTCAGCACCACGTCTTCCACCCGTTCGCGCAGCGTGGGTTCGAGGTCGTCATACACACCGACCATGCCGGCATTGACGATGCCCATGTCCATGCCGGCCTGGATCGCGTGGTAGAGGAACACGGTGTGGATGGCTTCGCGCACCGGGTCGTTGCCGCGGAAGCTGAAAGACACATTCGAGACGCCGCCCGACACCTTGGCGCCGGGCAGGTTTTGCTTGATCCAGCGCGTGGCCTCGATGAAGTCGACCGCGTAGTTGTTGTGCTCCTCAATGCCGGTGGCAATGGCGAAGATGTTGGGATCGAAGATGATGTCTTCAGGCGGAAAGCCCACCTCATCGACCAGCACGCGGTAGGCGCGCTCGCAGATTTCGACCTTGCGCTGGTAGGTGTCGGCCTGGCCCTGTTCATCAAACGCCATCACTACAGCCGCGGCGCCGTAGCGCTTGAGCAGTTTGGCCTGATGCTTGAAGGCGTCGACGCCTTCCTTCATGGAAATCGAATTGACGATGCCCTTACCCTGGATGCAGCGCAGGCCGGCTTCAATGACGCTCCATTTGGAGCTGTCGATCATGATGGGCACGCGGGCGATGTCGGGCTCGCTGGCGATCAGGTTCAGAAAACGCACCATGGCGGCCTGGCTGTCCAGCATGGCCTCGTCCATGTTGATGTCGATGATCTGCGCACCGTTCTCGACCTGCTGGCGCGCCACTGCGAGGGCCTGTTCGTACTCGCCGTTCAGGATCATGCGGGCGAAGGCCTTGGAACCCGTGACGTTGGTGCGCTCGCCGATGTTGACGAACAGGCTGCCGCTGCCGACGAGCACGGGCTCAAGCCCCGAGAGCTTCATCGGCGGAACAGAAACAGGGTTTTGACTATCAGACATGCGCATCACCTTCAGGGCAAGGTGAGCGTGGTTGCAAAAAGCGGCGCGCCGGACAGGTACGCTCTTGATCGCCCAAGCCTGACGAGACGACTGTCTCGCTGCAACGCTCCTTGGGAAGCCAGTATTTTAGTCTGTCTGCGGCGGGGTCCGGTCAGGGGTCGCGCAATTCCAGCAACATCTGCTCGACGGCGTAGCTGCAGTCCCGGGCGCCGCGCAGGCAGTGCTGGGCAATCGGGTCGACGGCAATCGCCTTGCCCTGCATGCCCGGGCGCTCCACACGGAGCTGGCCTGGCGCTGTTACGGTCACTGAATACGTGGGGTACTGACCGGTGATCTTGCCGGCCAGCAGGCTGTCCCAAGACGGCGGGCTCTGGCCGCAGGCCGCGAGTAGAAGTGGCGCCAGCAGCGCGGCAAGGGCAAGCCCTGGCCGCACCCAAGAAATCACGCCGCCTCGCGGTAGAAAAACCCGGCGCTCACGCCGCGCGCGGCCAGCGGTGATACGGCGGTGGCAATCGCCTGGATGTGGTCGGGCGTGGTGCCGCAGCAGCCACCGACGATGTTGACCAGCCCCTCGTCGGCGAACTCGCGCAACAGGCGCGACGTCACATCCGGCGTTTCGTCAAAGCCGGTCTCGCTCATCGGGTTGGGCAGGCCGGCGTTCGGGTAGCAGCTGATGAAGGTGTCTTCGGCCACTTTGGCCAGCTCCTGGATGTAGGGGCGCATCAGCGTGGCACCCAGCGCGCAATTAAGGCCGACTGCCAGCGGCCGCGCATGGCGCACGCTGTGCCAGAAGGCGGTCACCGTCTGCCCGCTCAGAATGCGGCCGGACGCATCCGTGACCGTGCCGCTGATGATGAGCGGCAGGCGTTCGCCGGAGTTGTCGAAGTACTCGTCAATGGCGAACAGCGCGGCCTTGGCATTGAGGGTGTCGAAAATCGTCTCGACCAGCAGCACGTCGCTGCCGCCCTTGACCAGCGCCTCGGTCTGCTCGTAGTAGGCCTGGCGCAGCTCCTCGAAGCTGGTGTTGCGCGCGCCGGGGTCGTTCACGTCGGGGCTGATGCTGGCCGTCTTGGGCGTGGGGCCAAGCGCGCCGACCACAAAACGCGGCTTGTCAGGCGTGGAGAACTTGTCGCAGGCGGCGCGGGCGATGCGGGCCGATTCGTAGTTCATCTCGACCGCCAGGTCGGCCATGTCGTAGTCGGCCTGCGCCACCGTGGTGGCGCCAAAGGTGTTGGTTTCGATCAGGTCGGCACCTGCGGCGAGATAGCCTTCGTGGATGTCGCGGATGACGTCTTGCCGGGTCAGACTGAGCAGCTCGTTGTTGCCCTTGACGTCCTTGTGGAAGTCCTTGAAGCGCTCACCGCGATACTGAGCTTCAGTGAGTTTGAAACGCTGGATCATGGTGCCCATCGCGCCATCCAGAATGGCGATGCGTTGTTCCAGAAGGGCGGGGAGCGTGGCTCCGCGGGTGTAGGCAATGGGCTTCATGCCTGCATTTTACGGGGCCACCCTGCTTGCATGGACAATAAGCATATTCCGCCAACGCCCATGAAAAACCTCACCCCCCAAGAAGCCTGGACCTGGCTGCAAGGCCACCCTGACGCGCTGTTTGTTGACGTGCGCATGGAGATCGAGTCTCTGTATGTGGGCCGGCCGCCCGGCGTGGTCAATGTGCCCTGGTACGAATACCCCGACCTCCAGCCCGACCCGGCCCGATTTGCCGAATCGGTGGCGCGCGAAGCCACCGGCAAGGACCAGCCGCTGCTGCTGATCTGCCGCTCGGGCAAGCGCACGCTGGACGCCGGCAAGGCGCTGGAGGCGGCGGGCTTCACCGATGTGCAGCACGTGGTGCATGGCTTCGAGGGCGAGCTGGACAACACCTTTCGCCGCTCCACCCTGTCGGGCTGGCGCTTTGAAGGCCTGCCCTGGGAGCAGATGTGAGCCGGGTACTGGCGGTGGCGTTCTGATCCAGCCCCTGCACACCGTTTACGTCCTTTGACCCTGCTCTCCGTCACCACCGAGTCGCTGACGCCAGGCGACGTCCTGCGCGATGTCTTCGGCTACGACAGCTTTCGCGGGCCGCAGCAGGCCATCGTGGACCATGTCGTGGCCGGCGGCGATGCGCTGGTGCTCATGCCCACTGGCGGCGGCAAGTCGCTGTGTTACCAGATCCCGGCCATCGTGCGACAGAATGCTGGTCATGGCGTGACCATCGTCATCTCGCCGCTGATCGCGCTGATGCACGACCAGGTGGGCGCGCTGCACGAGGCTGGCGTGGCCGCCGCCTTCCTCAACTCCACCCAGACCTTTGACGAAGGCAGCCAACTCGAAAAGCAGTTGCTGCGCAACGAGCTGACGCTGCTGTATGCGGCGCCCGAGCGGATCAACACACCGCGCATGAAGGGGCTGCTCACCTCACTGCACGAGCGCGGCCTGCTCAGCCTGTTCGCGATTGACGAGGCGCACTGCGTGAGCCAGTGGGGCCACGACTTCCGGCCCGAGTACCGCTCGCTCAGCCTGCTGCACGAGACTTTTCCCGATGTGCCGCGCATGGCGCTCACCGCGACCGCCGACGCGCTGACCCGGCAGGACATGGTCGAGCGGCTCCGGCTGGAGGACGCGCGCCAGTTCGTCAGCAGCTTTGACAGGCCCAACATCCGCTACACCATCGTCGAGAAGACCAACCCGGCTGCACAGTTGCTGCGCTTCATCCAGAACGAACACGACGGCGAGGCCGGCATCGTCTATTGCCAGTCGCGCAAGCGCGTCGAGGAAATTGCCGACATGCTGCAGGACGCGGGTATCCCCGCGCTGGCTTACCACGCCGGGCTGGAGGCCAGCGTGCGCCAGCAGCGGCAAGACCGCTTCCTGCGCGAGGACAGCCTGGTCATGGTCGCCACGATTGCCTTCGGCATGGGCATCGACAAGCCCGATGTGCGCTTTGTCGCCCATGTGGACATGCCCAAGAACATCGAAGGCTACTACCAGGAGACCGGCCGCGCCGGCCGCGACGGCCAGAGCGCCGACGCGTGGATGATGTACGGCCTGCAGGACGTCGTGAACCAGCGCCGCATGATCGACACCAGCGAAGCAGCCAGTGAGGAGTTCAAGCAGGTGATGCGCGGGAAACTCGATGCGCTGTTGAGCCTGGCGGAAGACACACGCTGCCGCCGTGTGAGCCTGTTGCATTACTTCGGTGAAGACAGCTCGGACTGCCAGAATTGCGACAACTGTCTCAGCCCACCGGCCGTGTGGGACGCCACCGACGCTGCCCGCAAGATGCTCAGCTGCATCTACCGCGTGCAGCAGGCCAGCGGCATCAGCTTCGGGGCCGGGCACATCATGGACATCCTGCGCGGCAAACAAACCGAGAAGATGGCCCAGTACGGCCACGACACGCTGAGCACCTTCGGCATCGGCGCCGACGTGACCGAAGCGCAGTGGCGCGGCGTGCTGCGCCAGCTGATTGCGCGCAACATGGTGCGGGTGGACACCGAAGCCTTCAGCACACTGCAGCTGCTGCCCGATGCGCGGCAGGTACTCAAGGGCGAAGTCCGCCTGGTGCTGCGCGAGCAATCACTGGGCCAGACCGAGCGCCGTAAACGCGTCACGAAAACATCCGTCAAAGGGCTGGCCGAAGCAGCGCTGAACGCCGGCGCGCTGGAGCGGCTGGCACGCCTGAAAGCCTGGCGTGCAGAGGTGGCGCGCGAGCACAACCTGCCGGCCTTCGTGATCTTTCACGACGCCACGCTGCGCGCGATTGCCGAGCGGGCACCGCAGGACATGGGCGATCTCGAAGGCATCAGCGGCATGGGCGCCAAGAAGCTGCAAGCCTACGGCGCCGAGGTGCTGCGGGTGTGCGCGGTGCTCGCGTAAACCCTCGGCCCCCCCAGCAGCCCATTGCCCCGCCTTGGGGCATAAGGTCATGCAAAACCGGCTCGGGCACGCGCGCCGAACTAGGGGCTTGCCCTGACATGGGGCGTGGGTGGCTTGGGCTAGCATCCGCCCATTGGCATGTTTCGTGCTGATGTACCACCATTTACTGACTGGAGAATCCCGTGATCAAACTTGCTCAAAAACGTGGTCTGGCCGCTCTTGCTGTTGCCGGCCTGACGATGGCTGTCATGGCGCCCGCCCATGCCGGCAAGACCCTGGATGCCATCAAGGCGCGCGGTCAGGTGATTTGCGGCGTGAACGTCGGTCTGGCTGGCTTCTCGGCCGCGGACAGCAACGGCAACTGGTCCGGTCTGGACGTAGACACCTGCAAGGCCATCGCCGCAGCCACGCTGGGCGATGCCAACAAGGTCAAGTGGGTGCCACTGAATGCCCAGCAACGTTTCACCGCCCTGCAGTCCGGCGAAGTGGACGTGCTGGCCCGAAACACCACCTTCACCCTCACGCGTGATGCCTCGCTGGGCCTGAACCAGACCGCCGTGACCTATTACGACGGCCAGGGCTTCATGGTGCCCACCAAGAGCAAGGTGCGCAGCGCCAAGCAGCTGAAGAACGCCACGGTCTGCGTGCAATCCGGAACCACCACCGAGAAAAACCTGACCGACTTCTCCAAGGCCAACAACCTGGGCATGAAGCCGGTGGTGTTTGAAAAGCAGGAGGCCGTGAACGCCGCCTACTTCTCGGGCCGCTGCCAGGCTTACACGACCGACGCCTCGGGCCTGGCCTCGGTGCGCAACAAGGAAGCCAAGAACCCGGCTGACCACGTCATCCTGCCCGACCTGATCTCCAAGGAGCCACTGGGCCCCATGGTGCGCCGCGGTGACGACGAGTGGTTTGCCATCGTCAAGTGGGTGGTCTACGGCCTGATTGAAGCCGAAGAGTACGGCGTGACGCAGGCCAACGTGGATGCGATGGTCAAGGACAGCAAGGACCCTGTGGTCATGCGCCTGACCGGCACCGGCGAAGACACCGGCAAGCTGCTGGGTCTGGACAAGGAATGGTTGGTGCGTGCGATCAAGGCCGTCGGCAACTACGGCGAGATCTTCGAGCGCAACGTGGGCCCCAAGACACCGCTGGCCCTGCCGCGTGGCGCCAACAACCTGTGGACCAAAGGCGGTCAGATGTACGCATTCCCGGTGCGCTGACCTGACAGATCCGATGCGCTGAACGCAACGGGCCACTCGCGCGACTTTCCGGGCGGGTGGCCCGCTCTTTTTGCGCTCTCACCTGGTAACTTCCCATGAGCTCCCATGTCTGAACATTCGCTGATTCCGGCACGCACGGCACCTGCGTCGCGCCGCAAGCATTTCTCGTGGCGCAGCAAGCAGGCGCGCGCGGTGGTCTATCAGGTCGTGGTGGTGAGCGTGATCGCCTTCCTGATCTGGCTGCTGGTCTCCAACACACTGGCCAACATGAAGACCCGCGGCATCCAGAGCGGCTTTGACTTCCTGCTGCAGCCCGCCGGCTTTGACATCGGCGAAGGCTGGCTGACCTACGACTCCAACAACCCCTACTGGCACGCCTTCATGGTCGGACTGGTGAACACGCTGCGCGTGGCCGTGATCGGCATTGTGCTGACCTCCATTCTCGGCACGCTGCTGGGTGTCGGGCGCTTTTCGCGCAACGCGCTGATTCGCGGATTCTGCTATGCCTATGTCGAGCTGTTCCGCAACATTCCGGTGCTGCTGCAGCTGCTGATGTGGTACCTGCTCTTCACCGAGTACCTGCCCGCCATCGAGGACGCCCTGCAGCTGGGCGGGCTGGTGTACGTGAGCAAGAACGGGCTGTCTTATCCGTCGCCGGTCTGGCAACTGGGGCAGACGCTGGCCGTGGTCGGCCTGTTCGCGGGCGGTGTGGCCAGCTTCTTTTACGCCAAGGCCGCCCGCGCGCACTTCGACCGCACCGGCCACACCAAGCCCGTGCTGTGGGTATCGCTGGCGCTGCTGGTTGCCGGCGCCGTGCTCGGCTGGCTGGCCGGTGGCGCGCCCAACGAGTGGAACCTGCCCAAGCTGACCGAAACGCAGGTCGAGGGCGGCGGCGCGTTGTCACCGGAATATCTGGCCGTGCTGCTGGGCCTGGTGCTGTACACCTCGGCCTTTGTGGCTGAGGTGGTGCGGGCCGGCATTGCCTCGGTTTCCCTGGGCCAGCATGAGGCCAGTGCGTCACTGGGGCTGTCGCGCAGCCACTCGATGAGGCTGGTGGTGCTGCCGCAGGCGCTGCGCGTGATCATTCCGCCGCTGACCAACCAGTACCTCAACCTGACCAAGAACTCCTCGCTCGCGGTGGCGGTGGGCTACCCCGACCTGGTGTCGATTGCCAACACCTCACTGAACCAGACCGGCCGCGCGGTGGAGTGCATTGCCATCATCATGCTGATCTACCTCACGACCTCGCTCATCACCTCGGCGCTGATGAACTGGTTCAACAGCCGTGCGGCCATCAAGGAGCGCTGAGCATGGGCCAGAACTTTGTACCGATTGAGCCGCGCCCGGCGCCTGTTCGCATGGAGGGGCCACTGGCCTGGCTGCGCAGCAACCTGTTCTCCAGCATTGGCAACTCGTTGCTGTCACTGCTGGTGCTGGCCGTCCTGATCTGGGCCGGAAGCGCGGCTTTTCAATGGGCGGTGGTGAATGCCGTGACCGCTGCCAACGCCGACGCCTGCCAGGCGGCGCGCGGCATTGGCGCCTGCTGGGGCGTGGTGACCGAAAAGTCCCGCATCATCCTGCTCGGGCGCTACCCGCAAACCGAGCAGTGGCGCCCGGAACTCGCTACCTTCCTGCTGCTCGGACTGGTGGTGGCCAGCTGCAGCCGCTGGTTCTGGAAGCCGTGGCTGGCTGCACTGTGGGTCGTGGTGCTGGCGGCCTTCTTCACGCTGATGGGTGGGGGCTACTTTGGCCTCGTGAAGGTGCCGACCGACCAGTGGGGCGGCCTGCCGCTGACGGTGATGCTCACCGTGATTTCGATGACGCTGGCCTTCCCGATTGCGGTGGCGGTAGCGCTGGGGCGGCGTGCCAACATGCCGGCCATCAAGACGCTGTGTGTGGTGTACGTGGAGCTGATCCGCGGCGTGCCGCTGATCTCGGTGCTGTTCATGGCCAGCTTCATGTTCCCGCTGTTCATGCCCATCGGCAAGTCGCCGGACGTGCTGATCCGCGTGATCGTGGGCATCACGCTGTTCGCAGCCGCCTACATGGCTGAGATCATTCGCGGTGGCCTGCAGGCCCTGCCCAAGGGTCAGACCGAAGCCGCCGCCAGCCTGGGGCTGGGCTACTGGCAGACGCAGATCAAGATCGTGCTGCCGCAGGCGCTGGGCACCGTGGTGCCCAGCATCATGAACAACTTCATCTCGCTGTTCAAGGACACCTCGCTGGTCACCATCGTGTCGCTGTATGAGCTGACCGGCGCGCTGTCGCTGGCGCTGGGCTCGGACCCGAACTGGCGGCCCTTCAAGATCGAAGCCTATCTTTTCATTGCTGCCATCTACTTCGCCTGCTGCTTCGCCATGTCGCGCTACAGCCTGTGGGTGGAGCGGCGGCTCGCCGTGGGCAAGGCCCGCTGAACGGAGAACCATTCCAAATGTCTGAAGCCATCATTCAATTCGACAAAGTCAACAAGTGGTACGGCAACAACTTCCATGTGCTGCGCGACGTGGACCTGACCGTCAAGCAAGGCGAGCGGCTGGTGATCTGCGGGCCCTCGGGCTCGGGCAAGTCTACGCTGATCCGCTGCATCAATGCGCTGGAGGAATACCAGGAGGGCAAGCTCACGGTGGCCGGTTCGGTGCTGGGCGACGACGTCAAGGCCATTGACGCGGTGCGCCGCCAGGTCGGCATGGTGTTCCAGCAGTTCAACCTGTTTCCGCACCTGACGGTGCTGGAGAACCTGACGCTCTCGCCCACCTGGGTGGGTGGGCTGTCGAAGAAAGACGCGGTGGAGCGGGCCATGGTTCAACTTGAACGCGTGCGCATTGCCGAGCAGGCTCAGAAATACCCGCTGCAGCTCTCTGGCGGCCAGCAGCAGCGTGTGGCGATTGCCCGCGCGCTGTGCCTCACGCCGAAGATCATGCTGTTCGACGAGCCCACCTCGGCGCTGGACCCGGAGATGATCAAGGAAGTGCTGGATGTGATGGTCGAGCTGGCCAACCAGGGCATGACCATGCTGTGCGTGACGCACGAAATGGGCTTTGCCAAGGCCGTGGCCGACCGCGTGATCTTCATGGACCAGGGGCAGATCGTGGAGCAGAACGCGCCCGAGGCCTTCTTCAACAATCCGCAGACCGACAGGGCGCAGGACTTTCTGTCCAAAATTCTCGGGCACTAGGATCTGTCAACGCCGTGTATACAAGCCGCGTTGCAAGTCAGACAAGCCTGAAACAGGCAGGGCTTGTGGGACCCCATTCGCCTTGATCTCCACAGCGCCGACGGACTCCAAAACCCATGTGCCAACTCCTCGGAATGAACGCGGCGAAGCCAACCGACCTGCGGTTTTCGTTCACTGGCTTTGCGGCCCGGGGCGGCCTGACCGATCACCACGGTGACGGCTTTGGCATCGGTTTTTTTGAAGACAAGGCCTGCCGCATCTTCCTCGACAACCACCCGGCAGCGACCTCGCCGGTGGCCGAGCTGCTCAAGAGCTACGCCATCAAGTCACGCAATGTGGTGTCGCACATCCGCAAGGCCACACAGGGCGATGCGCTGCGGCTGGAGAACTGCCATCCCTTCACCCGCGAGCTGTGGGGCCGGCAGTGGCTGTTTGCCCACAACGGCGACCTGATCGATTACCAACCCGCGCTGGAAGGCAATTACCAGCCGGTCGGCACCACCGACAGCGAGCGCGCCTTCTGCGCGCTGCTGGAAAAGCTCAAGCAGATCAGCCCGCGCGAGCCCTGCTCGCTGAACACCGTGTTCGACACCCTCTGCAGCATGAGCGAGAGCACTGGCGAGTTCGGCGTGTTCAATTACCTGCTCTCCAACGGGCAGGCCCTGTTCGCGCACTGCTCCACCCGGCTGTATTACCTGGTGCGCGAATGGCCGTTTTCCAACGCCAAGCTGGTCGACGCCGACCTGAGCATCGACTTCGCGCAGACCAACGCCCCCGAAGACCGCCTGTGCGTGGTCGCGACGCAGCCACTCACGCTGAACGAGAACTGGCAGCAGATGCAGCCGGGCCAGTTGCTGTGGATGGAGGGCGGGCAGATCGTGCGCCAGGCGCAGCTGCGCGTGAGCGAGGAAGTGCAGAGGAAGAACGCCGCCAACCTCGCCTGCGTCTGACTCCGCTTATTGCAAAAAGCCCATGGCCCGGCCATCGCGGCCTTCGCGCACATCGGGCTTGATGCGGTGCTCGGCTTCCAGCTGCGACAGAAACTCGTCGGCCGACAACTCGCTGGCCAGAATCTCCACCTGCCGCTTGACCGCTGCAAAATCGCCCGGGCACAGGTACGCCAATTTGCCAAGGCGCTCGCACAGGTTCGGGGTCAGCAGCAAACCGTCTCCGCCCAAGGCCTCAGTGACAAACATCGCTTCGCGCTGCTGCGGCGTGAGCGGCATGAACCGGATCTTGAAGGTGAAGCGCCGCAGCGCCGCCTGATCCAGGCTGTCGAGCAGGTTGGTGGTGCAGACGAAGATACCGGCAAAACGCTCCATGCCCTGCAGCATCTCGTTGACCTCGGTCACCTCGTAGGTGCGCTGGGCGCCGCGCCGGTCCTGCAGAAAGCTGTCGGCCTCATCAAGCAGCAACACGGCTTTTTCGGCCTCGGCATCGCGGAACATCGCCGCCATGTTCTGCTCGGTCTCGCCCACGTATTTGCTCATCAGGTCGCTGGCCTGGCGAATCATCAGCGGCTGATCCAGCGTGTGCGCAATATGCTCGGCCAGTGCGGTCTTCCCGGTGCCGGGCGGGCCATAAAAACACAGGCTGCCATGGCCCCGGCTCTTCAGGGCCTCGACGATGCGCGGCACGGCGAAACGCGACTCCACGTTGAGCATGGCGAGGTCGTAGGTGGTGACACTCCGGCGAGCGGCGGTCTCTGAGCGATTGCCCAGCGCCACATCGGCATTGCGCAGCTGCCGCTCAATAAGCGCCTCCATCTGGCGCGCCTGCGGCACCGGGCCTGTCAGCGTGTGCGTTTCGCTTGCCAGGCTGGCAAAGCGCACCGCGGTGCGAATCTGCGCTGGCGTAAGGCCCTTGCGCGAAGTGAGCCGCGCAACAAACGCGTCACTCACCTCAACGCCCTCCAGCGTCTTGCGTACCAGGCCTTCACGCGCGCCGGGGGGCGGAGAGCGCAACTCCAGATGGTAGGCAAAGCGGCGGCGGAAGGCCGGGTCGATCTGCTCGATGCGGTTGGTCACCCACAGTGTGGGAACGGTGTTGGATTCGAGAATCTGGTTGACCCAGGCTTTGCCGCTCACCGAGCCGCTGGCCGGCACGGCCAACTGCTCGGAGCGCGCCATCAACTGCGCCGCCTCGCTGGAGATCGGCGGGAACACGTCCTCGACTTCGTCAAACAGCAGGGCCGCATGGGTGCTGCCCTTGAGGAAGACCTGGGCGATCTGCAGCGAGCGGTAACGGTCGCGGCCGCTGAGTGAGTTGCCGTCGCGGTCGGCGTATTCCACCTCGAAGAGATCCAGCCCGGCAGCCTGCGCCACTACCTTGGCCAGTTCGGTCTTGCCGGTGCCGGGCGGGCCGTAGAGCAGCACATTGACGCCCTGCTCCTGGATCGCCACGGCGTTCTTCAGCAGCGACACCAGGACCTGCGTGTCCTCCTGCGCGAAGGCGAAGTCGGCAAGACCCAGCAGGCTGCGCGCGGCCGGGCGGGTGAACACGGCCATCAACTCGTTCTGGTCGCGGTATTCGCGCATCAGCACCGGCGGCAGCTTTTCGCTGACCTTCATCAGGTCAGCCAGGTCGGTGATGTTGTGCTCGGAGATCAGGTTCTCCACCATGCCGATGCGCTCCAGCCGCGAGCCGGCGCGCAAGGCCTCGGCGACCTCAGGGGCCTTGACCCCGGCCACGTCGGCAATCGCGGCGTAGGCCTCCGGTGCATTGTTGACCTTGAACTCCACCAGCAGCGACCGAAGATCGCGCTGGTAGCGCGCCAGGGTGCCATACAGCAGCAGCGCGCGCTCGGCACGGTTGAGCTGCAGCAGGTTGGCCAGCGCATCGATGTTCTTTTCCACCAGCGTGGAATGCTTCTTGAGCGCGTGGGTCAGCCAGTCGCCGGTGGCAGCGAGCACCGACAGCAAGTCCTTCGGCTGGTCCTTGGCGTATTCATCGAGGTAGAAGAACAGCGTGCCCTCTTCGTAGGGGCCGCGCCAGGCGCCGTGCCGCGTCATGAACTCAGCATCGCTCAGCGTTTCATGGCCACGCCAGAACTCGTTGTCCTTGCAACGGCGGCCCAGAAATTCACGCAGGCGGGCCATGGCGGGCAAGGGCCAGACGAGGTGCCGGCCCGCGAGAGAGAGCAGGCTGTTGAGGTCGCGCCGCACATTGAATTTGGCGCCCTGCCGCGCGGCCAGCGTCAACACGAAATGGGAGCACATCAGGTCCAGCACCGGCGCCTCTTTCAGGCCGGGGGACAACAGCCACTGCTGTGAATGCTCAACCACGGAACGCTTGCTCATCGACAAACCTCCCTCATGTGCGAACGCGAGAACAGGGAACGCCAAAGCACACACCACGCGGCTCAGGTCACACGGGTCAGACTGTCGAGGCGCCCACAGGTTCCCGCATCAGCCGGACTCCACCATAACGCAGCTTGAAGCATCATGGAAGACGCTACTGAAACGTCCTCGTTTGAATTGCGCCACAAAGTGGCGGCAAAAGCCCCTCAGAATAAAAGGTTCGGCAGGCCGTGCGCGGGAGTACCTTCGTAACGATGCCCTCGCAAAACCGCAGCGGAGAAACCAGATGATCAGCCTCACCGACATACAACAAGCCGCCCAGCGCCTGCAGGGCCAGTTGCTCGACACCCCCTGCGTGGAATCTAAAACCCTGTCGCAGCTGACTGGCGCGCAGATCTACCTGAAGTTCGAGAACCTGCAGTACACCGCGTCCTTCAAAGAGCGTGGCGCCTGCAACAAACTGGCGCAGCTGTCAGCCGACGAGCGCCGACGCGGCGTTATTGCGATGAGTGCCGGCAACCACGCGCAGGGCGTGGCCTACCACGCGCAGCGGCTGGGTTTGCGCGCCGTCATCGTGATGCCGCGCTTCACACCCGGCGTGAAAATCGAGCGCACCCGCGGCTTTGGCGCCGAGGTGGTGCTGCACGGCGACACACTGGACGAATCCCGTAGCCACGCGCTGATGCTGGCCGAGCGCGAAGGACTGGTGTTCGTCCACCCCTACGACGACGAAGCCATCGTGGCGGGCCAGGGCACCGTGGGCTTGGAGATGCTGCACGCTGTACCCGACCTCGACACGCTGGTGATTGCGGTCGGCGGCGGCGGGCTGATTGCCGGCATTGCGACAGCTGCGAAGGCGCTCAAGCCGGGTATCGAGGTGGTGGGGGTGCAGACTTCGCGGTTTCCCGGCATGGTTAACGCCATCAAGGGCACTGCGCATCCCCAGGGTCACTCGACCATTGCCGACGGCATTGCGGTCGGCACGCCCGGCGTGATTCCGCGCGCCATCATCGCCAAGCGGGTGGACGACCTGCTGTTGGTCGATGAAGGCGATATCGAGCAGGCCATGGTGATGCTGCTGGAAATCGAGAAAACGCTGGTCGAAGGCGCCGGCGCGGCGGGGCTGGCTGCGCTGCTGAAATATCCGGCGCGCTTTGCCGGCAAGAAGGTGGGGCTGGTGCTGTGCGGCGGCAACATTGAGCCGCTGCTGCTGGCCTCCATCATCGAGCGCGGCATGGTGCGTGCCGGCCGGCTGGCGCGCATCAAGGTCAGCGTGCGCGACGTGCCGGGGTCACTGGCCCGCATCACGGCCATGGTGGCCGACGCGGGCGCCAACATTGACGAGGTGCACCACCAGCGCGCATTCACGCTGCTGTCGGTTCAGAACGTTGAGATCGAGCTGGTGATCCAGACCCGTGGCCGCGAGCACATCGAGGAGGTGCTTGCGGTGCTGAATGACGCGGGTTACGAGGCCAGCGAGCAGCACTAAAGCGGCGTCAACGTCAGCCGCGGCCCGGCCTCAGTTCCAGCCGATCAGCTCCAACCCCTTTTCAGCCACGCAGCGCTGCACGAAATTGCGGTAGACGGGGTTCGGGCGATCGTTGTGGAAGGCCCCAGACACCGCACCGGCCGAGCCACCCACCGCGGCGCCAGCGGCACCGGCCCGCAACACGCCCTCTCCACCACGCCCGGTGATCAGGGCGCCAATCGCCGATGCCACCCCAGCGGTGGCCGCGCCCTCCCCAGCCCTGCGGCCGACTTCGTTGCTGCTCTGGGTCGGCGACAGGCCAGAGGCGCTGGCGCGGGACAGGCAGGCCTTGACCTCCGCCTGGGCCTGGGCCTCGCCAAGGCGGTTGAAAGTCGCGTTCGGGTACAGCACCGGCCGGGCGTCGGCGCTGTTGGGCCCCGGCGAGGCGCAGCCGGCGACCAGCACGCTCGCTGCTGCGGCCATGGCGACCACGACGAGGCGGGAATGACAGGATGGGCGATTCAAGGCGGCAACGGGATTCATGGGGTGGGTCTGGAAGCGGAGTCCCGTCAGCTTAACCCGGCTCGCCAGCGCCGGTTGGCCACTCTGCATGTCAAAAAGGTAAAATAGTCGAAGTAGTTCAAGTTCTTCAGGAATCACCATGTCCAGCCCAGCCGATCACAGCGCCCACGCCACCCACAGTTCCGCCGCCCCCGCCACGGAAGAGCCGGTGGACGCGATCGTGCCGATGATGCCCATTGTGCTGCCCATCGTTGGTGGCGTGCTGATGTTCCTGCTGGCCTTTATCGCCGTTTTCCTCGCCTGAACGCGCACTGGCGCCACGACAGCACCACGCAACACCCCACCGGGGCTTCCCCGCCCCCGGAATGCAGCCATTCTGCAACGCGTGACCCGCGCGCAGCCACGCTGCGCCTGAAATTCCCCCGCTGACCTGATCCCGGTGATAACCTTTGGTTACATCACCGCCCCGGTCACGTCCCATGCAGCCCTCCACCGCCTCCCCATGGCATCCCTTGAGACGAGGGCTGGGAATCGGTGCGTGCGGCCTGCTCGCCCTGGTCGTCAATCAGGCCGCTGCAGCGGCACCGGCCGACGATGTGAAGGCCCTGCTGGAGCAAGGCAAGGACAAGGAAGCCTACGAAGCGGGAAGGGCAGCCCCCGATGCGCTGGGCGAGCCGCTTTTTGACTTCTACTTTGGCATTGCGGCCCTGAATGCGGGCGTACCCGGCGAGGGTGTGCTGGCGCTGGAGCGCTACTTGCTGCAGTTCCCGGACAACCGCTCGGCACGCTTCCAGCTTGCGCGCGGCTACTTCATTGTCGGCGAGGACCAGCGCGCCCGCGAGGAGTTCGCCAGCCTGGCGCCCGACGCCACGGGCAACGAGCTGAACAACATCAACCAGTTTCTCGACGCCATCCGCGCGCGGGAATCGCGCTACCGGCCCACCGCGTCGGCTTTCGTCGAGCTGGGCGCCGGGTATGACACCAACATCAACAGCGGCGTACGCAGCGGGCAGGTCGATGGTTTGCCCGCCGGGTTCGTGATTGCGCCGGGCCAGTCGTCCGAGAAGCAGTCCGATTTCTTCAGCACCGCCACGGCGGGCCTGCAGGGGGTACTGCCGGTGGCGCCTGGGGTCGCGCTGTACGGCGGCGGCATGGCATCGGGACGCTTCCATGCCGCAGGCGACAACAGCGTGTTCGACCAGACCCTCTACGCCCTGCAGGGCGGCGTGTCGGTCATTGACGGCCGCAACCTGTACCGGCTCGGGCTGGACTTCACGCATGTGTCGGTCGGCAACCAGGCCTACCTCGACATCACCACAGTCGTCGGTGAATGGCAGTACCAGCAGGACCAGTTCAACCGCTATGGCCTGTCGCTGCAGTGGTCGGGCCTGGGCTACAAGAATATCGACACCTACCTGAACCGCCAGAAGACACAGCGCGCGTCGTCAGGCGCGAATATTCGCGACAGCGAGCTGACAAACCTCACGGCCAACTGGACCCACACCATGGCGCACCGCTGGAATCCGGTCTGGGCAGGCGCCATCAACGTCGGGCACGAAGCCAACCAGAAGAACCGGCCCGACCTCTCACGCGACCTGTGGGGGGTGCGCGGCTCGGTGACGCTGGAGCCCCTGCCGCGGTGGACAGCAGGCGTGGGCCTGAGTTACCAGGGCAGCCGCTACGGGCGTGAATTCGCCGCCGGCCTGAGCACGCGGCGCGATGACTATCTGGCGCTCGATCTGTCGCTGGGCTATGCACTCAGCCGCAACTGGTTGCTCAAGGCGGAATACCAGCGTGTCCACCAGCGGTCCACGATCGGCTTTTACAGTTACACGCGGGACGTGCTGGTCGCGAAGCTTCGCTATGACTTCAAGTAGCGTCGCACCCGGACATTCAGGCATCCACTTCAGGAGCTCACCATGACACGCTTGCCATCCGTCATCCACATCGCCATGGGCACGGTGGCCCTGCTTTCGGCAGCGGTCGCGACAGCGCAAACCCAAGCGGCCGGCAAGGTGCTGGCGGTGGCTGGCGCTGCCACGCTGGAGCGCGCCGGCCGACAGGTGGCGTTGCAGCCCGGTACGACGGTGGAGAGCGGGGACGTGCTGGCCGTTGGCGAGCGCAGCGCGCTGCAGGTGCGCTTCAGCGACGAGTCCATCGTCGCGCTGCGCGCCAACAGCCAGTTCCGCATCGAGGACTACCGGTTTGCCGGCAATGTCGAGAGCGACCGCTCGCTGATGGGTCTGCTCAAAGGCGGCATGCGCACCATCACCGGTCTTATCGGCAAGGCCAGCCCGAAAAACTACGGCGTGCGCACCGCCACGGCAACCATCGGCATCCGCGGAACCCATTTCACAGTGGTCGCATGCAACAACGACTGCGTGCGCGCCGACGGCTCCCGGGAGCTCAACGGCACCTTTGGGGGCGTGACCGACGGCCGCATCAGTGTGCGCAATGATGCCGGCGAGCGCGAGTTCGGGCAGCAGGACTACTTCCATGTGCCGTCGGCCGATGCGCCGCCGATCCGCCTGCTCGCACCCCCGGCCACGCTGAACGACCGCAGTGTGCCGCCGCGCGGCCGCGCCGCAGCACCCGCCGCAAGCGGGTCTGGCGACACCACGGCCAGCGCTGACAGCTCCACCAGCGGATCGGGCACCAGCACCTCGACCTCGCCCCAGCCGACCGAGCAGGCCGCGCCGAGCACAGAGCTGATCGTCCCGTTGACCGAGTTCGCGGCCACCTCGCAACCGGCTGTGGTGGCGCAAGGCGGCAAGGGCATCACGGTGGTGGAGGTGCAAAACGCCACAGGCACCAGCATAGAAGCCAACGCCAGAAACTACACCCTGCTGGAGCTTCAGGCCGAGGTGAAGGAAGTCCAGGGCATTGCGTTCTATAACGCGGCCGGGCTGGCCAGCGCATTTCAGTCCGTCGGTCGGTCGGTGGGCTCCAGCGCGGCTGCAGCGGCCTATTGGTTATACGACGCCCCTTCCAGCGGTTCGACCGATAAGGCCGGCCAGCACCACGCGTGGGGTGACACGCCTCTCATCTCGCTGCCCGGTTCGGGCACCGCGCAGTACAACTATGTCGGCGGCACCGCGCCGACCGACAACTTCGGTCGTGTAGGAACACTCACGGGCAGCAACCTGTTGATGGACTTCACTAACCAGCAGATCAAGACCGCATCGGCCATGACCCTGAGCTTCGGCACCAACGCGGCGCAGACCGCTTCGACGGTCTACTCCATCCCCGCCAACACCACTTGGGCGATGGGCGGCGGCCCGAGCAGTCTTGCGGGTACTTCCTGCACAGCGGGCTGCGCCACGAGCACGACCACCACCGGGTCCATCAACGGCCGATTCGTCGGAGGGTCCTTGGAGGGCTATGTGGGCGCCATCACTGTTCGCAACACCCAGCTTCTGGGGTCAGGGCAAGCCAATACCGCAGGCGGTGTGGCGGCTTTCGCCAAGCAGTAAGCCTGCGTCGGGCGGCTCCGTCGTCCGTGGCAGCGCTCAGCTGCGCCGGTGACCCAGCACCGGCATGATGTGCACCGCCTCCGGCGGCACGTGCAGCGCTAGCCGGCCGCCCCGCATGGCGCCCAATTGACGCAGCAGCGCGGTGGACAGATTGAGCGTGAGGCGCTGGCCGGCCAATGCATCGGGCACCAGCGTGCACACGCTGATCTCACCGAGCGGCAGCACCTCGGTCAGCGTGCAGACCAGCGTGTTGTCGCCTTGCGGCTCTGTGGCCGCGGCACTCACGTCCAGCAGCTCTGCGGCCAGCACCCATGACACCTCGGCACCATCGCTCAGGCGGCCTTTGTCCACCACCCGCAGCGACACGGCTTCGGACCAGGCCAGACGGCCCCAGGTGGTCGGCTCGTCGACGCTGCTGCGGAAAAACTGCCCCTTGAACAGGTTCTGTATGCCCACCAGCTCGGCCACCCGGGCATTGCGCGGACTGGCAAATACCTTGCCGGGTGTGCCGATCTGCAGGGACTCTCCAGCATCAAGAATCACGACCCGGTCGGCCAGTCGCCGCGCCTCGTGCAGATCGTGCGTGACCAGCACCATCGGGATGACCAGACTCTGGCGCAGCAGGGCCAGCTCGCGGTACAGGGCCTGGCGGGTGGGCGCATCAACCGCCGAAAACGGCTCATCGAGCAACAGCACCCGCGGCTCGCGCGCCAGCGCCCGGGCCAGCGCGACGCGCTGCTGCTGCCCGCCAGAAAGCTGCGACGGCTTGCGCTGATCCAGCCCGGCGAGCCCCATGCGCTGAAACAGGTCCTGAAAATACGCCGGCGCTTTGACCGGATGCGTGGCCAGGGCCACGTTCTGCAGCGCACTGAGGTGCGGGAACAGCGCGTAATGCTGGAACACCAGCCCGACACGCCGCTGCTGCGGCGACAGACGAATGCCGCGCGCACTGTCCATCCAGACGCCGCGCTCGCCGTCGCCGACGCGCACATGCCCCGTCAGGCCCGGGCTGTCCAGCAGTCCGGCAATCGCCCGCAGCACGCTGGTCTTGCCGCTGCCCGAGGGGCCAACCAGCGCCAGCAGTTCGCCTGGCGCACAGGTGAAGGTGGCGTCCAGACGCACCGGGCTGTGGTTGAGAAGCTGGACGTCAAGCATGGGGTCGGTGTGAACGTGGGAATAACGACGTTCACCGCTCCTGCAAAGGCCGCGCGCGGTTGGATGCAAACACCAGCGCCAGCGCCAACAGCGAGCACAGCACCAGCACCAGCGCCATCACGTGGGCAGCGGCCATGTCGAAAGCCTGCACCCGGTCGTATATGGCAATCGAGAGCGTGCGCGTCTCCCCGGGAATGCTGCCGCCGACCATCAGCACGACGCCAAACTCGCCCAGCGTGTGCGCCATGGTAAGCGCCACGCCGGCCAGCAGGCCGGGCCAGGCCAGCGGCAGCTCGATGGTCCAGAAGGCACGCCAGTGGCTCAAGCCGCAGACCCACGCGGCTTCGCGCAGGCTGTGCGGAATGGCGGCAAAGGAACGCTGCAGCGGCTGAACCATGAAGGGCAGGTTCACCAGCACACTGGCCAGCAGCAGGCCTTCAAAGCTGAACACCAGCTTCAGGTTCAGGCTGCCCGCAAGCCACGCCCCCAGCGCAGACCCTTGGCCGAACGTGGCCAGCAGGTAAAAACCGATCACGGTGGGCGGCAGCAGCAGCGGCAGCAGCATGAGCGCTTCCACCACGGGGCGCCACCGCCACGTGGTGGTGGCCAGCCAGCGGGCCAGCCAGACGCCCAGCGGCAACAGCACCACAGCCGTGATGACAGCCAGAAGCAGGGAGACGCGGGCAGCTTGCCAATCCATGGGTTGGTATTGTGACGGTTGGGGGCCGATGGGCCAGCGTGAAAGCGGCTGTGCCGATGCCGCCCGCACCCTCACTGATCACTGGTAGCCGTGGCGCAGCAGCACAGTGCGTGCCGCAGGCGACTGCAGAAAATCGTAAAAAGCCCGTGCACCAGGGCCGGCGGTTTTCATCAGCACCATGCGCTGGCGAATCGGCGCGTGCAGGTCGTCGCTGATCACCACATGGCGCAACTGCCCGGCCACCGCCGGCGCCAGCACCAGGGACAGAGCCGTGATGCCCGCCTGTGCAGAGCCTGTGCTCACGTACTGTGTGGTCTGCGCGATGTTTTCGCCAATCACCAGCCGGGGCTGCAGCGCCGGCCAGATGCCCTGCTTCTCCAGGGCCTGCCGGGCCGCCCTGCCGTAGGGGGCCAGTTCCGGGTTGGCGATAGCGAATTTGCCGAGATCAGGCGCGGCGACCTTGAGACCTTGAAGGCTGGCGTCGAGCGCAAGGGTTGAAGCCCTGGGTACCACCAGCACAATGCGCCCGGTGGCATAGACCACGCCGCGGTCGGTCGTGAGACCCGCGTCGTGCAGGCGAATGGCAAAGTCCTCGTCGGCCGACAGAAACAGCTCCGCCGGCAGCCCCTGCTGGATCTGCCGCACAAGATTGGACGAGGAGCCCAGACTGAGAGCAATTCGCCCGGCCCGCTGGCGTTCAAACAGCGGCACCAGTTCGGCCAGAGCTGGCTGCATGTTGGCCGCCGCCGCAACCAGCGTGGGTTTGCCCTGTGGATTGGCTTGCGACTGCGCCCGTACCGCGCCTGACGTCAGCGCGAGGCAGACCACGCTCGCCACAGCAAGAAGATGATTGGCGACTACACGAACCCGCGACAGCCGTTGGTGCCCCAGCACACTCACCTTCTCATTCATTGAAACTCCTTTGTCACCACACTCGGAACCGGAACATAGCATATGCATAAACCTATGCAAGCTATGCATATCTTTCACCTGTCACACTGATGCAACTTTAGGCATTGTTCTTAAAATGCCTTCTCTGGCCGACCCGTGGGACCTGAAAAGCACGCCAAAAACCGCTTTTCAGGCGCTCGCACCGCAGCAGCATCCCGCTCGCCGACCGGGACCTGTCGCAGGTGCGGGCGCCTGATCCTGACCGAATTTATCAGCTGCCTTATTCCGACAGATGTCTCGACGCCGTTGCTCCTGCGGGCTGCATGCGGGCCTTCGAGACCTCTGTCGAAATGACGCTTTTTAACTTTGGAGTATTTCGATGAACCATCCCGTGATGCAGGGTCTCAACCAGGCCACACCCAGCTACGTGAAGAACGCCAAGCTGATCGCCTGGGTCGCCGACATGGTGGCGCTGTGCAAGCCCGAGCAGGTCTACTGGTGTGACGGCAGCGACGCCGAATACGATCGCCTGTGCCAGCAGCTCGTTGACGCCGGCACGTTCAAGAAGCTGAACCCGGCCAAGCGCCCCAACAGCTTCCTTGCCCACAGCGACCCGAGCGACGTCGCCCGGGTGGAAGACCGCACCTACATCTGCTCGGCAAAAAAGGAAGACGCCGGCCCCACCAACAACTGGATGGACCCGGCTGAGATGCGCGCCACGCTGCAGCCGCTGTTTGACGGCTGCATGAAGGGCCGCACCATGTATGTGGTGCCGTTCAGCATGGGCCCGCTGGGCTCGCCGATCGCACACATTGGCATCGAGCTGTCTGACAGCCCCTATGTGGCCGTCAACATGAAGATCATGACCCGCATGGGCAAGGCCGTGTTTGACGTGCTGGGCGTGGAAGGCGACTTCGTGCCCTGCGTGCACACCGTCGGCGCGCCGCTCGAAGCCGGCCAGAAGGATGTGAAGTGGCCCTGCAACAAGACCAAATACATCGTGCATTACCCCGAAACGCGCGAGATCTGGTCTTACGGCTCTGGCTACGGCGGCAATGCACTGCTGGGCAAGAAGTGCTTTGCGCTGCGCATTGCATCGAACATGGGCAGAGACGAAGGCTGGCTCGCCGAGCACATGCTGATCCTGGGCGTCACCAACCCGCAGGGCAAGAAATACCACGTGGCAGCGGCCTTCCCGAGCGCCTGCGGCAAGACCAATTTCTCCATGCTGGTGCCACCGGCCGGTTTTGAAGGCTGGAAAGTCACCACCATTGGCGACGACATCGCGTGGATCAAGCCGTCGGCCGATGGCAAGCTGTACGCCATCAATCCTGAAGCCGGTTACTTTGGCGTGGCCCCTGGCACCAACTTCCACACCAACCCAAACTGCATGGCCAGTCTGGACAAGAACGTGATCTTCACCAACGTCGCGCTGACCGACGACGGCGACGTGTGGTGGGAAGGCATGGAAAAAGACGGCCCCGTGCCATCGCACCTGATCGACTGGCAGGGCAAGGACTGGACACCGCAGATTGCCAAGGAAACCGGCGCCAAGGCCGCTCACCCGAACGCCCGCTTCACCGTGGCCGCCATCAACAACCCGGCGCTCGACAGCGCCTGGGACGACCCCAAGGGTGTGGCGATTGACGCCTTCATCTTCGGCGGCCGCCGTTCCACCACCGTGCCGCTGGTGACCGAAGCCCGCGACTGGGTGGAGGGCGTGTACATGGCCGCGACCATGGGCTCGGAAACCACCGCCGCCGCCACCGGACAGGCCGGCGTGGTGCGCCGCGACCCGTTCGCGATGCTGCCTTTTGCCGGCTACAACATGGCCGACTACTTTCAGCACTGGCTGGACATGGGCCAGAAGCTGAAGGCATCCGGCGCCAAGCTGCCCAAGATCTACACCACCAACTGGTTCCGCAAGGGCGGAGATGGCAAGTTCGTCTGGCCCGGCTACGGCGAGAACATGCGCGTGCTCAAGTGGATGATCGACCGCATCGAAGGCACGGGCAAGGGCACCGAGCACATCACCGGTGTGAGCCCGGCGTATGAAGACCTGAACTGGACCGGCCTCGACTTCACCGCCGAGCAGTTCGCCACGGTGACCAGCATCGACAAGGCCGCATGGCTGAAAGAGCTGGAGCTGCACGCCGAACTGTTCAAGCAGCTGGAGCACCACCTGCCGAAGGAAATGGGCGAGACCAAGGCGGCCATTGAGCGCCGACTCGCTGCCTGACCACCCCTTCGCTCCACAGAAAAGACCACCAGCCGGTGGTCTTTTTTTTGGGTCGCACGATAACAAAAGGTCATTGGCCGTGCTGATCTTGTCATGCCCTGACGCGCAGTCCCGCCCCTACACTGCGCCCCATGAACCTCTCACTCATCTCACCGCCTGCAGGCAGCGCAGTCATGTTGCACGACACCGATGTGCGGGGTCTGCTCACCACAGCCGATGCGGTGGTGGCGCTGGATGCCGCCTTTGCCGACCTCGCCATCGGTCAGGCCGAAGTGCTGTCGCGCCAGCGCATCGACTGCGGCAGCGTCAAGCTGAGCACCATGGGCGCGGTCTGGCCGCAGGCGCGCTTTGCGGCCATCAAGTCCTACCTCACGGTGAACGGGCAATTCAGCTTCAGCACCACCGGGTGGGACACCGCCACCAACCAGGTGCTGTTCACGCTCAACGGTGATGAGCTCACGCGGCTGCGCACACCCGCGCTGGCCTGCCTGGTGGCGGCGCGCACCGTGAACCCGGGCGGCGTGCTGGCGCTCTTTGGTGCGGGCCAGCAGGGCCGCGCGCACGCCGAGGCCTTGCAGGCGCACATCGGTTTCAGCGAGATCCGCGTGGTGGACACGGCCGATGTGTCGGCCTGGTGCGCGCAGGCCGCGGCCGCATGGCGTTGCCCGGTGCGGCAGACCACCGCTAAAGATGCGGTGATAGGGGCGGATCTGGTGGTGACCACCACGCGCTCCAAAACGCCGGTACTCGACGGCGCAGACCTCGCCGGCAACGCCACGGTGATCGCGATGGGTACCAGCCTGCCCACTGGCCGCGAGCTGGACGACGCCACGCTGCAACGCGCAGACCGCGTGCTGGTGGAGTGGTTGCCGCAAAGCATGCTGGAAGCCGGCGAGGTGGTGCTGGGCATGGCCTCGGGCGCACTGCAGACGGAACGCATCATCGACCTGCCTGCGCTGTACCGCGCGGGCACCCCGTGGCGACAGCGGGGTGACGGCATTCTGGTGTTCAAGTCGGTGGGCATTGGCCTCAGCGATGCGGCAGTGGCGCGTGCGCTGTGGCACCGGTGCACGCCCGCACGCGCTGCCCGTGCGCTGGCCAGCGCCTGAACAGTGGTTGGGTGATGCCATGAAAAAAGCCACCCGAAGGTGGCTTTTTTATTGATGCAGACGCGCACACTCAGATGTAGTAACCGCGACGATAAATCTTCGCCATCGCATCTTCGCGCAGTACGGCCAGTTCGGGGCGGTCGGTCACATCGGCACGGGTCGCGGCCGCTTGCAGTTCAGCCATCACACGCGCATCGGTGCGGGCTGCAGCCCACAGGCGCTGGTCGGCGCGGGCCTCAGCGATGCTGCGCGACCAGGCATCAAGGCTGCTTTTGAGCCGCTGCGCCACTTGCCGTGCGGTACCGGCGCACAGTGCCAGTGCGGCAAAAGCCACCATCCACAGCGCGATCCACATCACCAGCAAATGGCCTTCGGCCACGCTGTCCATCACCTGATAGGCCACTACCATGATGGCGGCAGCAAATGCCGACAGCAGCAGCGTGGCAACGCCGCGCACACCATAGAAACCGTGACTGATCTGCTTTGCGGCGTCAATCGCCGACTCCACGCGGACAACGCCGGGGTGCTGGTTCGAATGTTCGACATGGACAAAACTGGTCATGGTGGGCTCCTGGTTGAATGACATCCGCCAAGGTTGTTTGCAGCGGATGCATGAATATTAGGGTTAGTACTGATGTTGTTCAACTTTATCTTTATGATGTCAGTCATTCACAATGGTGATGAATTGGCGAACTCTCCACAAACCAGCGCCCCACTGACCGCCCCACCCGCGCTTTTTGCCATGTCCGCCCCCAATTTCCGCACCCTTGACCTCAACCTGCTGCGCGTGTTCGACGAGGTCATGGCCGAGCGCAGCCTGACTCGGGCGGCGCGCAACCACACGCTCACCCAGCCGGCCGTGAGCAATGCGCTACGGCGCCTGCGCGAAACGCTGGGCGACGAGCTGGTGCAGCGCAGTGGCCAAGGCGTGGCGCCCACGCCCCGGGCGCTGACCCTCTGGCCTGCGGTGCGCGATGCGCTGCAGCAACTGGAAAGCTCTCTGGTGCCGCGCACCTTTGTTGCAGCCGAGGCCAGCTCCACCTTTGTGCTGGCGATGGCCGATGCCACAGCGGCCGAGCTGATTCCGGGCCTGACTGAAACGCTGGAGCAGGAGGCGCCCAACGTCTCGCTGCGCGTGGTGCCGCTCACCACCCGCGACCCGCGCAAACTGCTGGACGAGGAAAACTGCGACCTTGCCGTGGGTTACTTCCCCTCGGTGCTGGCCGACATCACGGCCCGCGCCCAAAGTGGCGAGCCGACGTCGTTTCTGCACCAGCGGCTGTACGACGGTGAATACGTCTGCGTGATGCGCAGAGGGCATCCGCTGGCCAGCGGCCCGCTCACGCTGAACCGCTTCTGCGCGGCGCGCCACATGCTGGTGAGCTTCTCGGGCCGGCCCTATGGCTTCATCGACGAATCGCTCGCCTCGCTGGGCCGCAAGCGCCGCGTGGTGCTGACGGTCAACCAGTTCTTCACCGCCGGCCGGGTGGTAGCCAACTCCAACCTGCTGACGGTGCTGCCGCGCCACTTTGTGCGGGTCACCGGCATCAGCGACCAGTTGGTGCTCAGGCCGCTGCCGTTTGACGTGTCGCCGGTACACGTGGATGCTGTGTGGCACCGCCGCTCGGAGCCTCTGGGCGCACACGCCTGGCTGCGTGGCGCGGTGGTGCGTGCGGCGGACCGGGCGTTTTCTCCAGACAGCCCCTGAGCCGCAAGTCGCCAGCCGCCCATGGGCATGGAATGGGCAGGCCGTCGGGGCACGCTTATTGCATACAGTTTTGCACACAACTGGAGGACTCCGCCATGCCCCGCACACCCCATTCAACCTCACGCCGCACTGTTCTGAAGGGGTTCGCTGCTGGCGCGGCGGCCGTCGCACTGCCCGCATGGGCTGCGTGGCCGGACAAGCCCATCCGCATCGTCGTGACCTTTCCGGCCGGCGGCGCCAGCGACATCGTGGCGCGCGTGATGGCCGAGCAACTGGCGCGCAAGCTGGGCCAGTCGGTGGTGGTGGACAACCGCCCCGGCGCGGGTGGCAGCGTGGGCGGGCTGGTGGTGCACCAGGCGCCTGCCGACGGCTACACGCTGATGCTCAGCAACTCCACGCCGGTGTCGATCGGCCCCTTCGCGCTGGAGAAACAGCCCTACGACCCGGTGCTGGGTTTCACCCACGTGGCACTGATCGGCAGCGCGCCGTGTGTGGTGATGGCCAACCCCGCCGCGCCCATCAAGACCATGCCGGACCTCGAAGCGCAGGCGCGCAAGACCGGCCGGCTCGATTTCGGCTCAGGCGGGCCGGCGTCCATCGGCCACATCTATGGCGAGCTGATGAAGAAAGCCATGGGCGTGAACCTGGTCCACATTCCCTACCGCGGCGGCGCGCCCATGACGACCGATCTGATCTCCGGCGTGATTCCGGTTGGCATCGATGTGCTGACCGCGTTTGTGCCCTACTTCAAGAGCGGGCAACTGGTGCCGCTGGCGGTCACCTCGGCCAGCCGCTCGCCACTGGTACCCGATGTGCCCAGCGTGGTCGAGTTTGGCTACCGCAAGCTGGTGCTCGACAACTTCTTTGGCCTGAGCGGCCCGGCCAACCTGCCGCCCGACGTGGTGACGCGCCTGAATACCGCCTGCAACGAGATTCTGGCCAGCGCCGAGGTCCGCAAGCGCATGCTGGACCTCGGCATCACCACCAACCCGGCCAGTCCCGCCGCCTTCACCAGCTTTGTCAAAGACCAGGTGACCGCGCTGTCGCCCGCGGTGAAGGGTGCTGGCGTCAAGCTCTAGAAGCCGCTGCCGCGTCACGGCAGCGTGGCCGTCTGGCAGTATTTCAGCGCCTGCGAGGCGGCAACCCGCCCCAAGACTGGTATGCCGTCTTATGATGTCTGCGGGCCACCCTGCCCGGCTTCGCTAGCACCTCATGAACACGGCCTTGTCCCCGCTCCCGACCGATGAATCGAGGCGCCTTGCGCGTCTGAAGGCCCTGATGGTGCTCGACACCGAGCCCGAGCCGATTTTTGATGCGCTGGCCCGCGCTGCCTCCGCGATGTGCGGCACGCCGATCGGTCTGGTCACGCTGATCGAACAGGACCGGCAGTGGTTCAAGGCACGCGTCGGCGTCGATGTGGCGGAAGTGCCGCGTAATATTTCCTTTTGCGCACACACGGTGCTTGGCGACGACCTGATCGAGGTGCCCGACGCCACCGACGATGCACGCTTTGCGGCGAATCCGCTGGTCACCGACGCGCCGGGTTTCCGTTTTTATGCCGGCACGCCCCTGGTGATGTCCAGTGGCGAGCGCGTCGGCACGCTGTGCGTGCTCGACACCACCCCGCATCACCTGACCGACACGCAGCGCAGCGTGCTCAAGGAGTTGGCCACGTCCGCGGTGCAGGCACTGGAAATGCGCGAACGCGCGCGCGAAGTCGCCATCGTCGGCTCGGACCCGAAGTTCCAGGCGCTGTCGGATGCCTGTCCTTTCGGGATTTTCCACACCGACCTGGAAGGCCGCTGCACTTACACCAACCCGCGCTGGCAAGAGCTGTACGGCATGGACGGAGATGAGTGTCTGGGCGACGGCTGGGCAAAAGCACTGCATCCTGAAGATCTGGAGAGTATTTTTTCCGAGTGGCAACGCTGTGCCACCAGCGGGGAAGAATTCGACATGGAGTTCCGGCTCCTGCGCAAGTCGGGCGAGGTGTTGTACGTGCGGGCCAAGGCACGCGCGCACACTGATTTTTCGGGCAGAAAATCGGGATACGTCGGGGCCGTCTACGACGTGACAGAGCGTCGCAAGGCCGAAGACCGCCTGCGCGCCAGCAATGCATTTCTGGACCGCGCCGAGCGCATTGCCGGTGTGGGTGGCTGGGAGCTGGACCTCGAGGCCAAAGTCCTCCACTGGACCGATCAGACCTGCCGCATCTACGACTTGCCAGCCGGCTACCAGCCCACAGTGGATGAACACCTGCGCTACTTCGATGCCGAGGCCTGCGCCACCATTGAGCGCACCGCCCTGGAGAGCGCACAGTCGGGCAAGCCCTGGGACCTGGAACTGCCCATGGTCACCGCCGCGGGTGAACGCATCTGGATCCGGTCTGTGGGACAGGTCGTCAAGACTTTCAATGGAAAGCCAGTGCGACTGGTGGGTGCACTTCAGGACATCACCGCCAAGAAAGCGCTGGAAGACGAATTGCGTCGCTCCAACGATTTGTTTGCGACCATGCTGGAGAACTTGCCGTGTGCAGTCAGCGTGTTTGATGCGGATCTGCGGCTGGTCGCCCACAACAGGCATTACCGGACATTGCTGGGCTTTCCGGACCACCTGTTTGCACAGCCTCTCCCGAGCTTCGAAAGCTTCATCCGCTTCAACGCCGAGCAGGGGGAATACGGGTCCGGCGATCTCGACGCCAAGGTCAACGAGATCGTCGCGCGCGCACGTGAGCCGTCTGGTCATCGGTTTGAACGCACGCGCCCCAACGGCGTGACGCTGGACATCCAGGGCGCACCGATGCCTGGCGGCGGGTTCGTCACGACCTACACGGATATATCGCAACGAAAACGCTCGGAGGAGGCGTTGCGGACCAGCGAGGAGCGGTTGACCCGGGCGCTGGACGCTACCGGTCTGGCGCTCTGGGACTTCGATATCAAAACCGGGCAGGTGTACCTTTCAGAGGCGTGGTCCGGCATGTTGGGCGGGCCTGAGCAGGCAACGGTCACCACATTTGATGCACTCGCGAAACTTGTGCCCGTCCAAGACCATCCCGCACTGCTGTCCGCACTGACCGCCATGCTCAAAGGCGAAACGCCCAGCTACTCCGTAGAGCATCGCATCATGCGGGATGATGGGCAACTGATATGGGTACAAAGCGATGGGCGCGTCACCCACCGCGACAGTGCAGGCATGGCACTGCGCGTGGTGGGCACCAACCGGGAGATCACCGCAAAGAAAGAGTACGAGCGGTCACTCAAGGCAGCAAAAGACGAGGCGGAGCAAGCCATGCGGGCCAAGTCGTCCTTCCTCGCGGCCATGAGCCACGAGATCCGCACCCCGATGAACGGCGTGATCGGCATGACCACGCTGCTGATGGACACCCCGCTCAACGAACGCCAGCGCGAGTTTGTCGAGGTGATCCGGCAAAGCGGCGAAGGCCTGCTGGTGGTGATCAACGACATCCTCGACTACTCGAAGATCGAGTCCGGCCACATGGAGCTGGAACAGCTGCCCTTCGACCTGCAGGACACCATGGAAAGCAGCGTGGAGCTGCTGGCGCTCAAGGCACAGGAGAAGAACCTCGACGTGCTGTGCGAGGTGGCCGCCGACATTCCACCGTGGATTGAAGGCGACTACGCCCGGCTGCGCCAGGTGCTGGTCAACCTGATTTCCAACGCGGTGAAGTTCACCGACCGGGGCACAGTGCAGGTAAGCGTGCGCCAGGTACCAGCCGACACAGCGGGCCACTGCCCACCGCTGCAGCTGGAGTTCTGCGTGCGCGACACCGGCATCGGCATTCCGGCCGACAAGCTGCCGCGGCTGTTCCAGGCGTTTTCGCAGGCCGACTCCAGCACCTCGCGCAAATACGGCGGCACCGGGCTGGGGCTGGTCATCTCCCAGCGACTGGTGGAGGCGATGAAAGGCCGTATGTGGGTGGAAAGCGAAGAGGGCCAGGGCACGCGCTTTTATTTCACGCTGCCGACCACCCCGGCCATGGCCATGAACACCCCGCCCCCGCTGGCGCTGAACCGGCTCAGCAAGAAACGCGTGATGGTGGTGGACGACAACCCGGCCTGCCTGCAGTGGCTGTGCCAGTTGGCCCGCCGCTGGGACATGGCGATCACAGCCGTGGGCTCGGGTGCCGAAGCGCTTGCGCAACTCACATCGGGAACGCCCTGCGATCTGCTGGTCACCGACCTCACGATGCCTGGCATGGACGGGCTGGCGCTGGCGCGGGCCGTGCGCGCAATACCGCCGGGCAAAACACCCGGTGAAGCGCCCGGCGCTGCAGGGGCACGCCTGCCGATGCTGCTGCTCTCGGGCGCCGGTATGCCGGCGAGCGATGACGCCAGCCTGTTCGACGCGGTGGTGATCAAGCCGGCCCGCGTGGCGGTGCTGGCGCAGGGCTTCATCGAGGCGCTGGCCGAACGCGGCACGGCCGCTGCCGCTCCGGTGCTCAAGGGCCGGCAGTTTGATGCCACGCTGGCGCAGCGTTACCCGCAGCGCATCCTGCTGGCCGAAGACAACGAGATCAACCGCAAGGTCGCTATCCAGATGCTCAAGGGTTTTGGCTACCGCGCTGATGTCGCCGCCAACGGGCTGGAAGCCGTCGATGCGGTGCGCCGCCAGCCCTACGACCTGGTGCTGATGGACATCCAGATGCCCGAACTCGACGGCATGGAAGCCACCCGCATTCTGGTGAAGAACCGCCCGTTTGGCGGCATTCCGCGGATTGTCGGCATGAGCGCGCACGCGATCCGCGAAGACATCGACGCGGCACTCGAAGCCGGCATGGATGACTACATCGTCAAGCCGGTCACGGCCGAAGCCCTGCGCGAGAAGCTGGTGTATTTCGGGCAGCGCGCCGCCGGCACTGCCGGCCGTTCGGCCACCGCGCCTGTTGAAGAGTCCACGCCAGCGACGCCCGAGCCCTCCGCACCCGCTGCGATGCCCGCTAGTGGCCACGACCTGCTAGACCTCAAGCAAGTGCACAGCCTGATGTCGCTGGACCCGAGCGGCAAACTGATGGCCCAGCTGATCGGCAGCTTCGGGCCGAAAACCAGCAAACTGCTCAGCGACTTGCGGGCGGCCGCCCAGGTGCAGGACGCCGATGCCGCCGGCCGGCTGGCGCACCAGCTCAAGGGTACGGCGGGTACGCTGGGCATGCGCTCGCTGGCTCGGCACGCGGCAGAGATGGAAGTCTCGCTGGCCGCTGGCCTGTGGGCGCAGCTGGGCGATCAGCTGGCCAGTGCCGACGACCGCTGCACCAGCAGCCTGACGGCACTGACCCTGGAGATGGCTGCCGCACAGCCTGCGCTGGCTGCGGCGGCTGCCGATGGCGTCAGCGAATGACGCTGAGGTAGGCGTAAGCCGCTCGGCGCAGCTCACGGGCCTGGCGCGGGTTGCGGCCGGCACGGGCTTCGGCGCGCTCCATCAGCTGCTGGGCCACGCCCTGCAGGGGCGCTGCCACGGGCAGGCGCTTGAGGTTCGACGGGATGAAGGCGGCAAGGCGAGCAAACAAACGGAACATGGAAAACACACCCGGCAAGGGGTGAAGAGTGACGATGACTGGAGATTAAGGGTTTTCCCTAGGTTTTCAAGCTGCGCCTGACCGATAGTTATGCATAAAAGACATCGCTCAGCCCAATCACCACATGAACCCCGGGAAGACCGGGTGTTTGGCGCCCCCGCGCCGCAGTTATGCTCTCGCGATGGCTGCGACCTCCCCTGACACTGTCATGCCCCCCTCGCAAACTCTGGCGCTGCCCGGCGAGGCCGTGCTCAAACAGATTGCGGCCAACATCGACGCCATGCTCTGGTCGTGGGACCCGCACTCTGGCCGCATCACCTACACCAACCCGGTGTTCGAGGCCTTCTGGGGCGTCTCGGCCGACTCGCTCGGCGAGCGGCCGTGGACCTGGCTGGAGCAGGTCGATCCGGCCGACCGCAGCGAGGTGCGCCGCCTGCAGACCAGCCCGCGCAAACAGCTGATGGAGTACCGGGTCCACCGCCCGACGGGCGAAGTGGCACGACTGAGCCAACGCGCGCTGCCAATCTTCAGCGCCTCCGGCCAGCTGATGCGCATCATTCACCTGGCCACCAATGTCACCTGGCAGCTCGACACCTCCAAGCAGCTGCGGGTGGAGATCGGTCGCCGGACCGACTCCGAGGCCAAGTACCGTGCGGTGGTCGAGAACGTCAGCGAGGGCATTCTGGTCACTGCGGCAGGCCGCATCCTGTATGCCAACCCGCGGGCGCTGGCGCTCACATCGCTGGACGAGGAAACCGCCCGCTCACGGCCCTTCATCGACTTCATCCACCCCGACGACCGGGAGTGGGTAATGAACAACCACCTGCGGCGCCTGCGCGGCGAGGTGGTCGAGAACCACTACCAGTTCCGGGTGCAGCACGACAACTGCGACACCCGCTGGCTGGAAATCAGCGCCGTGGTCTTCGAGTGGGAAGGCACGCCCGCCACGCTGAACTTCCTCACCGACGTGACGGACAAGCGGCGGACCGAAGACGACATGCGCAAGGCGCTGGCCCACGAGCGCGAGCTGTCGGAGCTGAAGTCGCGCTTTGTGGCGGTCACCTCGCACGAGTTCCGCACCCCGCTGGCGGCCATTTTGTCGTCGGTTGAGCTGCTCGATGCCTACGGCGCCAGCTTTCCGGCCGAGGAGCGCCGCGAGCTGCTGGACCAGATCAAGACTGCCGTGGCCCGCATGAACGGCATGGTCGACCAGGTGCTGCTGACCAGCCGCCTGGAGCTGGGCACCTTCAGCTTTGAAGCCGCACCGCTGCTGATGCCGGACTGGCTGGTGCGCGTGATGGCCGAACTGGAACACGGCAACCCACAGGCCGCCCGCATCTCGATGACCTGCGACGGGCTGGACACGCCGCGCATGGCCGACCAGACCCTGCTGCGCCACATCGTGGTTAATCTGCTGGGCAATGCGCTGAAGTACTCCGACCCCGACACGCCGGTGGAGTTTGCCGCCAGCGGCGTGGGCGAGCACATCCTGCTGCGCATCAGCGACCGCGGCATCGGCATTCCCGAGGCCGACCTGCCGCGCCTTTTTGGCAGCTTTCACCGCGGCACCAATGTCGGCAACATCTCCGGCACCGGCATCGGCCTGCACATCGTCAAGGAATGCATCGACCTGCACCACGGCACAGTGGACGTGCAGAGCAAGCCGGGGGTGGGCACCACCTTCACGGTGAAGGTCATGGCGCCGCTGGCCTGAGCCGGGTTACGGATGTAACCAAAGTCCACTCAGGATTTCGCTGCGTGCAACACAGCCGCAGCATGAACTTGCTAAATTTCCGGACTGAGGGCTTCTGCAAGGCACGCAAAAGCCCCCGTTGTTCAACTCACCGGAAAGGCACCATGAAGAAATTCCTGATTGCTGCAGCCATTGCAGCCGCAGCACCCGCATTTGCACAGACCGCCACGCCCAGCCAGTTTTACATCGGTGTTGACGGTGTCAGCCAGCGGCTCAAGAGCACCGATGACCTGCCCGGCGGCCCCACTGGCCCGGCAGCGCTCACCGAATCCAAGACCACGGCCCGGCTGTTTGGCGGCTACCAGATCACCCCCAACTGGGCCGTCGAGCTCGGCTACGGCAGCACCCGGTACTCCGTGAATGTCGACGACATCGACGAACGCTCCACCGGAAACCTGCGCCTGAAGGGGCTGGACCTCGGCGTCACCTACAAATTCACGCAAGGGCTTCCCGGCTTCTTTGTCAAGGCAGGCCTCAGCCGATTCAAGGCCGAAGCATCTGGCTCCGGCACCGACAAGGGCACCAACGCCCCATTCACCATCAGTGGCTCTGAAAGCGGAACCGGGCCGATGTTCGGCTTCGGCTATGAAGCCAACCTCACCGGCAACCTTGACGGGCGCGTCGGCTACACCCAGTACAACAAGGTGGCTGGCGACAGCGACGTGAAGCTGCGGATGCTTTACGTCGGCCTCAAGTACCGCTTCTGACGACAACTCACGGCTGCAGACCGCTTCACGCACAATCAAGGCGTGAACATCCAGCTGCTGTCCGACCTCCACCTCGAATCCAACCCGCACTTTCAGGCCGCAGCCCAGCCGGACGCGGACTTGCTGGTGCTGGCGGGCGACATCGGCTCCTACCAGCCGGGCTCGCAGCTGCTGGCGCTGGACATTCCCGACTTCGGTCTGCAGCGCTTTTCGCCCCTGCCCGCCAGCGAAGGCGGTGCCGGCTGGCCGACGCCAGTGCTGTTTGTGCCGGGCAACCATGAGTACGACGGGCTGGATTTCGACGCCACGCATACCCGCCTGCGCGAAACCTGCGAGCGGCTGGGAATGGTCTGGCTGGAACGCGAAAGCCGGGTGCTGCAGGGCGTGCGCTTTGTCGGCACCACGCTGTGGTCCGACTTTGACGCGCTGCTCGACCTCGCCCCGGTGGGCGGCCGCATGGCGGCGCGCGAGAAAGCCTTTCGCGCCGCCAACTTCTACCTGAGCAAGAACCACGCGTTTCGTGGCGGCCAGCCGCTGCTTGCCGCCGATGTGCGGGAGCAGGCCCTCGCCTGCCAGACCTGGCTGCGCCAGGCGCTGGCCGAACCGTTTGACGGGCCGACCGTAGTGATCACCCACTTCGCGCCCAGCCTGCTCAGTGCCGACCCGCGCTACGGCCTGGTGGCAGGTACGGCCGGCTTTTGCAACGCGCTCGACGAACTGTTGCCGCTGGCCGATGTGTGGCTGCACGGGCATCTGCATTGCCCGGTGGACTATGTGAAAAGCGGCTGCCGCGTGGTCGCCAACCCGCTGGGCTATGCGCGCAAAGGGGAGCAGGAAGGCTTCAGGCCGTCACTGTTGATCAACACCCGGGCCGAGCCGCGCGCCAGTGAGCAGGAAAGCCTGCCACTCAGCGCGAGCTGAGCCCGTCAAAACAGGTGGCCAGCACCAGGTCGATGATCTCGGTGTCGCTGTGCTGCCCGCCAGCGCGCATGAACTCCAGCACCGGGTCGCAGGCGCGGGCATACAGGGTGTAAAGCACCAGCATGGGCGGCAAGGCGGGGTTGAGCTCGCCCGATTGCTGCGCCTGCTCGATCCAGCCGCCGATGGTGTCGCTGATCTGCACCAGCCCATCCAGATAAGCCTTGTTGCCCATCAGCGCGGCGCGCAACGAGGAGTTCTGGCTGGGCAGCGAGGGCATGTCGCCGGCCAGCTGCATCTCCATCATCCAGCGGGCCACCGCTTTGAGCTGCGTCAGCGGTGCGGCTTCCGGCAGGCCCGCCAGAAACGCACGCGCCTGGCCCAGCACCCGCACCATGGCGGCGGCGGCCAGGTCTTCCTTGCTCGGGAAGTGCTTGTAAAGACTGGCTTTGGCAATGCCGACATCGGCGGCCACCTGGTCCACCGTCATCAGATCGAAACCCTTTTCAGCCAGCAGGCGGTTGGCCGCCTCCACGATGGCGTCCTCCCGCACCTGCAGCATCTGCGCCTTGAATGAAACCTTGGCCGGCTCGCCCGCAGGCGCTGCCGTGATGTGTTTGGTGACCATCTGCGTATTCTAGGCAAAAGATACCGCACCAGTACAAATCGCAAACACACCCTTTTTTTTGTGACCGCTGCGGGCAAAGTGTGGGCTGCACCTCCATCGACCGCCGGTCCTTCGGCTGCATGGCCAGCAGGGGGTGGGGCTGCGCCATGGCCTGTCAGGCGTGAAGCGCCTATAGTGGGTTGTACGGCCCGAACACGACAACGCTTTCATGACTGGATACACCATGGCCCACCTCCTCGCTCCTCCCCGCCTCCCTGCACAGCTCCGGCTGGACGCGGAGTCCCGTATCCAGACTGGCAAGGCGCCCGCCACCCAAGGCTGGACGCCCGGCGCCGATGCACTGACCCTGCTCTACAGCCTGGCCAGCGACCCCGCCAGCGCGCCCGATGCGCTCAAGCTGCTGCACGAGCTGCAGGTTCATCAGGTCGAGCTGGACCTGCAGCACGAGCAAATGGAGCACAACCAGCGCGAGCTTGAAGGCGAGCTGAGCCGCTACAGGGCACTGTATGAATCGGCCCCGGCGGCTTATTTCGTGGTCAACCCGCAGGGGCGCATCCTCGACAGCAACCCGGTGGGCGAGCGACTCATTGGTGTGGAACCAGAACATCTGGCCGGCACCCCGCTGCAGCAGGTGGCTGCCGTGGAAGACCGGGCGGCAGTGGCGGCGCTTCTGCAACGAACGCAATCTCCCCGAACGGTGGGCAACTGCACCGTGCGTGCAGCTGCCATCACGAATCAAGGTGTTAGCGGGGCGAAGCGGCGGCTGTGTCTGGTGGCGCGAGTCACCCCGGGTATCGCGGGCTGGCTGGTCATGGTCATTGAAATGGGCGATGAAGCCGGCTATGAAGCAGACCACGAGGACAACGGCGGTCAGGCGCCGAATGCCTGAAGGCACTGAACACCCTGAACGCCTCATAGGGCCGCCAGCGTCCGCTCACCGCCCCCCGCGCCCATCCCCCAGCGCGGCCAGAAGCCTGCGACCCGCCACATGATTGCACTGGCTGCAGCCGACCCACCCCGCTACCCAGCCGAGCGCCCGCCAGAGGGTGTGCGCATTGTCGGCATTGGCGCCTCTGCCGGTGGCCTGACGGCGCTGGAGCAGTTTTTCACGGCGGTGCCTTCCGGCAGCGGCCTGGCGTACGTGGTGGTGCAACACCTCGACCCGACCCAGAAAGCCATGCTGGTCGAGTTGCTGCAGCGCGTGACGCCCATGCCGGTGGTCGAAGCCGGACTCATGATGGCCGTGCAGCCAGACTGTGTGTATGTGATCCCGCCCAACACCGAGCTCAGCCTGGTGGGCGGGCTGCTGAACCTGAAGCGACCGACCGAGCCACGCGGGCTGCGCCTGCCGATCAACATCCTGTTTTCTTCGCTGGCCCGCGCGCAGGGTGAAAACGCGATTGCGGTGGTGCTGTCCGGCATGGGTTCGGACGGCACGCTGGGGCTGCAGGCCATCAAGGCGCTGGGTGGCCTGATCGTGGTGCAACAGCCTGACTCCGCGCAGTTCGACTCCATGCCACAAAGCGCCATCGCAGCGGGCTGCGCCGACATCATTGCGCCGCCTGGCGAGTTGCCGGGGCGCATTCTGGCCTACATCGCCCGCTTGCAACCAGCGGCGGACCAGCGCGAGGCGCAGCATCACGCGCAACTTGATGAAGAGCGCACCTCCGACGCCGCCGACATCGCGCCTCCGGACACCACGTCAGGATCAGCGTCCGGGCCCGTGCCTGACCCGCTGCAGGACATTTTCAGTTTGCTGCAACGGCGGACGCGCCACGACTTTTCGCTCTACAAACCCAGCACACTGCACCGGCGCATCGAGCGGCGCATGGCCATCCATTCGGTGGCGACGCTGCCGCTGTACGCGGAGTTTCTCCGCCACAACGGCCAGGAGATCGATCTGCTGTTCAAGGAGCTGCTGATTGGCGTGACCAGCTTCTTCCGCGATCCGGTCGTCTGGCAGCAGCTGGCCGATGTGACGCTGCCCGCTTTACTCGCGCGGGGCGATGGCACAGAGCAGAAGCTGCGCGCCTGGGTGGTGGCCTGCTCGACCGGCGAAGAGGCCTATTCGCTGGCGATGGTGTTTGCCGAGGTGGTGCAGCGGCTGCCGCAGTATCAGGACTGCAGCTTGCAGATTTTCGCGACCGACCTGAGCCCTGACGCGATTGCCACCGCGCGGCGCGGGCAGTACCCCACATCGATCAGCGACGTGGTCTCGCCCGAGCGGCTATCGCGCTTTTTCACCGCGCACAACGGGGGCTACCGCATCCACAAGAGCATCCGCGACACGGTGCTGTTCGCGCAGCACGACGTGGTGCTGGACCCGCCCTTCACGCGGCTGGACATGCTGTCGTGCCGCAACCTGATGATCTACTTCGACGCCGCGCTGCAACGACGCCTGCTGCCGCTGTTTCACTACAGCCTGCGGCCCGGCGGCGTGCTGCTGCTCGGCAGCTCGGAGACCATCGGACGCTTCACCGAGCTGTTCCTGCCGACCGAGTCCAAGCTGCGCGTGTATCTGCGCCAGAATAAGGCGCCTGGCAATGACCCCAACCTGCTGCTGAAGTCGTTTCCGCCGCTGTCCCGACCCCACAAGGAACCTCACATGCCCACCCCCGCCGCACCCGCACCTCTCGCCGAGAGCCTGCAGTCCGCCGCCGACCGGGTGCTGCTGCAGGTGTTTGCACCGGCGGCCGTCGTCGTCAACGGCAGCGGAGACATCGTGTACATCAGCGGCCGCACCGGCAAGTACCTGGAACCTGCCGCCGGCAAGGCCAACTGGAACTTCCACGCCATGGTGCGCGAGGGCCTGCGCGCGCCGCTGGCCGACGCCCTTCAGCGCGCCGCCACCCAGAGCGAGCCGGTGCAGCTGCGCGGCCTGCAGAGCTCGGACAACGAGGGCGCCGTGTCGGTCGATGTCACGGTGCAGGCGCTGAGCGAGCCCGGCAACCTGCACGGCATGCTGATGATCGTGTTCCGCGACATCGCGCCCGCCGGGCGGGGCCGGCGTAAGGCCGCCACTGCAATGGAGACCTCGCACGCTGCGGAACTTCAGGGCCTTCGCGATGAAATACAGACACTGCGCGAGGAAGCGCGCGCCTCCCGGGAAGAGCTGCAATCGGCCAACGAGGAACTGCAGTCGACCAACGAAGAGCTGCAGTCCGCCAACGAGGAGCTGACCACCTCCAAGGAGGAAATGCAGTCCATGAACGAAGAGCTGCAAACCATCAACGCGGAGATGCAGACCAAGCTGGACGACCTCGCGCTGGCGCAGAGCGATTTGAAGAACCTGCTCAACAGCACCGACATCGCGATCCTGTTTCTCGACAAGAAGCTCAACGTGCGGCGCTACACCGAGCGGGCGTCCAAGATCATCAACCTGAGGGAGAGCGATATCGGCCGGCCGTTGAGCGACCTCACGACCAGTCTGCAGTACCCCGAGCTGAACGACGACGCCAACGAGACGCTGCGCACGCTGGTATTTTCTGAAAAGCAGATTCTCACCAGTGACCAGCGCTGGTTTTCGGTGCGCATCATGCCCTACCGCCGGCTCGACAACGTGATCGACGGCGCTGTCATCACCTTTGTGGACATCACGGCCACCAAGGCACTGGAGTCCCGTCTGCGCGGCGAGCTGGCGAAGTAAGCGGCGACCAAGCCGCCGCATTTCCGGCCATGGCCGCGTCTGGCGTTAACAGCTTGCAGCACTTGCTTACCGGAAGTCACCGATGACTTCTGGAGCTCACCGGCCTTTGCCTGTATCTTGCCCAGACGACCCATTGCACCGCTGGTGCATGCGCCATCACGGGAGAAGACCATGAAAAGCAATGCCACTTACGTCGGCGCCTGGTTGATGGCCGCCGCCCTCACTTTGGTCATGGCGGCCCACAGCCCCGACGACACCCTGGTGATGGGGCGCATGCCGCCCTTCATGACGCAAACGCTGATGCAGCAGCCGGTCGCCGTGCCCGGCGGTTTGCCCGCTGACAGGACACTCGCCGTGATCACCTTCGAGCGCAGCCAGCGGCCGGCGGCAGACAGCTGGATCGAGGGCCTCGGCCTGCGCCACAACCCGTCCATCGCCTGGGTGCGCATGCCGGTGATTGCCGACCCCGGCAGCGAAACCGGCCGTCAGGCCGTCGAGAACCGGCTGCGCCAACGCTATGTCGCCGATTCAGAGCGCGCCCGGCTGGTGCCGGTGTTCACCGACCGGGCCCACTTTGTACGCGCCGCAGGTCTGGGGGGTGTCGAGCAGGCTCATGTGGTGGTGGTCAACCGCGACGGTGAGGTGCTGGCACGCGCCAGCGGGCCTTTCGATGCAGACAAGGCGCAGAACCTGCGCGAGACGCTGCAGGGGCACAGCCTGTAGGCCCTGCCGTGGCGCCCGGCGGGGTGACGGCGTACCAGGCTTGCTACAGAGTGGCCACGCCTAGCGTGAAGTAAAAAGTCGCGCCCTGATCCACCGCCGCCTCGGCCCAGACCCGCCCGCCGTGACGGGCCACAATTCGCTGCACCGTGGCTAGGCCAATGCCGGTGCCGGCAAACTCCGACACACCATGCAGGCGCTGGAACGGGCCAAACAGCTTCTCGTAGTAAGTCATGTCGAAACCGGCGCCGTTGTCGCGCACGAAGAACACCTTTTCACCGTCCACCGACAGGTTCTGCCCGAAGGTGATTTCAGTGTGGTCTTTCTTGCCGCTGAACTTCCACGCATTGCCCAGCAGGTTCTCCAGCACCTGCTTGAGCAGGCGCGGGTCACCATTGGCCACCAGCCCCGGCGTGACCTGCAGTACCGCACCGGCACGCGGATGTCGCTCCTGGTAGCCGTCGAGCAATTCTCTGGCAATGTTGCTCAGGTCCACCTCTTCCCAGCGCAAGGTGGAGCGCGACACCTGTGCCAGTGCCAGCATGGCGTCGATCAGTTCGCCCATCTGTGACACACCGGCACGGATGCGCGCGAGGTAGTGGCGCCCGCGCTGGGTGACCGGGTCATCGGTGGTTTTCTCCAGAGTGCGCTCCAGCAGGTTGCTGAAGCCGTCAATCGCGCTCAGCGGCGTGCGCAGGTCGTGCGAGACGGAATACGAATAGGCCTCCAGCTGCTTGTTGGCAAACTCCAGCTGCGCGGTACGCTTTTGCACCCGCTCTTCCAGGCTCGCATTGAGGCGCAGGATTTCGTCGCGGGCGCGGTGGCGTTCACGAATATCGGTGTTGATGCCCAGCACGCCGGTGACCTGCCCTTCGGCGTTGCGCACCACGGTCCAGCGGGCTTCTACCAGCACCGCCTTGCCATCACGCGCCCGCTGCTCCAGCTCGCCAGACCAGTCGCCGTTGTTGGCAATGGTCTTGGCCATGGTGGCTTCCAGCAGTCGCGGATCGCGGTACATCTCGGTGACCATGGTCTTGCCGATCACTTCTTCTGCGGTCCAGCCATAAAGGCGCTCGGCGCCCTTGTTCCAGTAGCTGATGGTGCGGTCCAGCTGCCGCACCATGATGGCGTCCTGCGCGCGGTCCAGCAGCGAGGCCTGCTCGCGCAGCTGGTTATCGACCTCCAGCCGCTCCAGCTCTGCGGCGGCGCGGGAGGCGAACACCTTCATGGTGTATTCCATGAAAGTGGTTTTCTCCAGCGGCTTGCGGAACAGCACGAAGATCATGCCCACGGGCTTGCCTTTGGCGTCCTTCAGGCAATGGCCCACATAGGAGGACGCGTTGAGCGAGGTGACCGCCAATGAATCAGGCGCGATGCCAGCAAGATCGCCAGTGATGATGACGCTGTCTGACGTGAGCAGCCCGGCGCACGGCGAGTCTGCCACCAGGTAATCGAACCCGGGCACCGGCTGGCCGTCCACGGTACCTGCCAAGGCGCGTGCACGCCGCGGCTCGCCAGGGAGCAGTTGGGCCACAAAGCCGGCATCGGCGCCCAGCGCATCCGTCATGTTCTGCGCCAGCTCCTGGAAGAACACATCGCCGCCACTGGCCGACACACCAGCCGCCATCTTGAACACTGCGGCCTCGATGCGGGCACGCTCCTGGCGCGACTGCAGCGCCCCCAGTCCAAAGGCCAGGTTGTCGGCCAGTTCCTGCAGCAAGCCGACCTCTTCATCGGCGAACTGCTGGGTTTCTGCCGCATACAGGCCCAGCAGGCCAAAGCTGCGCCGGGCGTTGCGCAGAGGCAGAAAAATCGCACTGCGGTAACCGCGCGGCAGGGCCTGGGCGCCGCTGTAGAAGCTGTTGTCTGCTCTGGCGATGTCGCCGCTCAGCTTGGGCTGCCCGGTTCGGATGCACTGGCCCGCGGGCCCGAGACCGCCGGGTGTCAGTTCGGCCCAGCTCAGTGGCGTATCCGCCAGATAGCCGTCCTCATGGCCGGCGTAGGCCATCGGCAGGATGCTGCGGGCCTCGTCATCCATCGCATAACCGACCCAGGCCATGCGGTAACCGCCGACCTCGACAGCCAGCCGGCAGATCTCGCCGAGCAGGGCGGGCTCGGCTTCCATGCGCGTCAGGGCCCGGTTGCACTCGCTGAGCATCTGCAGCGCCCGCTTGGAGCGGGCCAGTGCCAGGTCAGCGAGCTTGCGCTCGGTGATGTCACGTGCGGTGCCCACGACGCGCTCGACCTGACCGGACGTCCCGACCACCGGATAGGTGTGGTCATGCACCCAGCGAATGCTGCCGTCGGGACGCACCACCCGGTATTCGGCATCTGACACCTTGCCCTGCAGATTGGCCTCATCAGCCATTTCCAGCAGTTTCCGGTCATCCGGGTGAACGCTATCGATATAGGAGCGCGGTTCGGCGTACAGGCTCTCGCAGCTTCGGCCCCAGATGGTGGCGTAGGCTGGGCTCACATAAGCCATGCGGCTGCCGTGAACGTCGCGGTTGTAAAAAACGTCCTCAATGTTCTCAGCCAGCTCCCTGAACCGCTTCTCGCTGCCGAGCAGCGCAGCCTCTGCACGGTCCTTCTCCAGTGCGATGCGGGCCAGACGCACGGCGGTGTCCAGCAGGGCCATGTCGCGGGTGTCGGGCGTGCGGGGTTCGGGGTGGTAGATCGCAAAGGTGGCCATCACATCGCCGGCCTGCGACAGGACCGGTGCCGACCAGCACGACCGCAACTGGTAGGTGTGGGCAATGTCGCGGTAGTCCTTCATCAGCGGGTCGGTCTCGATGTCCTCCACGATCACCGCCTTTTTTCGGAACGCTGCCGCACCGCAGGCGCCCGAATCCGGGGCGATGGGGATGTCGCTGAGCGCTGCCCCAGCGCTCGCCGGCAGGCGCACCGATGAAAAATGGCGCAGACGCTCGCCCTGAACAAGCAACACCGTGCAGAGGCTCTGGGGTGCAGCCGACTCAATGAGGCGCACGACCGCTTCCAGTGAATGCGGCAGTGCCACGCCGGTCGCAATGAGTTCCAGCACCTGCTCCTGGGCCATCACGAAGTCTTCGGTCGTCTTGCGCTCGGTGATGTCGCCAAACACCGAGAGGCCCCCGATCAGCTGCCCTTGCGGGTCGCGCAGGGGCTGAATGTTCATGCGCAGAATGCGGTCGCGCCGACCGGGAACCCGTAACATCACGTCCCAGTTGCTCACCTGCTCGCCACGCAGCGCACGGCTGATCGGCCGCTCGTCGGGGGGATACAGCGTTTTCCCGTCAAGCTGCAGCAACTGATGGGTCTCCCGCCACGTGCTAAGCAGACCATCGGCCGGAACGGCCGGAAAGAGACGCGTGGTGGCCTCGTTGCAGAGCAGGAAGCGGCCATCCATGTCCACAGCGATCAGGCCTTCGCTCATGCTGTTGATGATCAGTTCCAGCCGCGAATGCTCTTCGCCGACATGGCTGAGCACGTGCTCCAGCTCCGTGCGCTTGGCCTCCAGCGACTCGGCCATGTGGTTGAAGGTCTGCGCGATGGTGCCGAGTTCGCCTGCTCCGGCAAATTCAGCCGGAATGCGCGAGGACAGCGCGCCATCGGCCAGCGCGTCAGCTTGCCGGGCAATGACGTTCGCCGGCCGGACCACCAGACGTCCACCCGCCCACCAGGCGCACACCATGCCCAGCGCGGTGACGAACAGCAACACCAGCAGGTCAAAGCGCAGCGCCTGATCCGGGCCGGACGTCAGGGTCTCGCGGGGCACACTGATGGCAACGAACAGATGATTGCCCGCTTCACCGCCCACCGGCGCCATGGCATAGACCTGCTCCACGCCTTGCGCGTCCGCCATCTGCCAGAGGCCTTCCCGGCGCGTCCGAACGGCCTCTACCAGCGCCTCATTGCTTTCGGTTCTGCCGATGGCCTGCGGCGCTGCCGGGTGCGCAGCCAGAACTTTGGCGTTGCGGTCCATCACACGCAACTGGGCCCCCTTCAGCAGAGGCTGGTTGTCAATGGCGCGGTCGATGCCCGCCACATCGACCACGGCAAACGCCACGCCGTTGAGGTGGCCGTCATCGCCATAAACCGGCACGCCGAAGCCCAGCCCTGGCCGACCACTGCTGCGGCCGATGCCGTACTCGCCGACCGAGAACTTCGCGCCAGCGATGACTTGCCGGAAGAAGGGCCGGTCACCTGCATACGCATTGCCAGAGGGATCCACCGCCTCGCAGGTGACGCGCCCGTTCAGGCCCACCACGCCCAGATTGGCATAGGACGGGTCTTGCGCCTTCAGGTTCTGCAGGTAGGGAACGCACAGCCGGATGGTGGTGTTGCGTATCGATGGCCCGCTGGCCATGTCGCGCAGCAGCTGCCCCACTTTGTCCACGACACGCCGCTGGTAGGCAGCCGCAAGCCGGACGTCCGACTGCAGACCGCTCTGCGCCAGCGCGAGTGCAATCTCGCGGTTCTGGGCCGTGGAATACAGCAGCAGGCCGAACACCGGCAGCAAGGCAGCCAGCACCAACAGAACGAGGCGCGAACGAAGCCCCCACCAAGCCTGCATCAAGTTGTTCCTTTTCACGCGATCAGCGATCAGCGTTCATCATGCAACAAATTGTCTGGCAAGAACAGCCCGGGGGAGATGGGACCCGAGACGGGGCCGCGCTCCAGGCGGGGAGGAACGGCGCGCGGGGCCTCAGCCCCACACACCGCTCGGAGTGCGGTGTTACTGCTTGCGCTGCACGAAGAGGTTGCGCTTGGCGTCTTCGGGGTAGGCGAAGGTCACGCCGCCGTTTTTCACCATGCCCATCACCAGCATGTTCTGGGTAATGGCGTCCTTGTCGTTCGGGCTGAAAGGCCGTTCGTAGGTCGCGACGACACCGTAGTAAGTGCGGTTCTTGCTCTCCAGTGCCGTCTTGATGGCCGGACCAGTGAGGTTGCCATCGCGGATGCCGAAGAGCGAGTAAACGAGGATGTAAACGGCGTCGTAGCCCTGCGCAGCCGCCATCGGCACCGGGATTTTCTTCACGTTGAATTTGCGGGCGTAGGCCGTCAGGAAGGAGGCACGCCGCTCATTGCTGGGCTCGGCAATGAAGGTCTGCGCCATCAGGGCCCCGTCAGCAGCCTCTTTGCCGCCGTCGATGAAGAAGGGGAAGGACAGCGGCCATCCGCCAACTTGCGGCACCTTCCAGCCCAGCGCCTGCCGGCCGCGGGCGATCACTGCGTTCTCCGGGCCGACGGTGTAGCTGAAGACCACATTGGCGCCCGCTGCCTTGGCGGCTTTAAGCTCCTCGGTCAGATCTTTCACGCCCAAGGGAAAGCGCGCCACATGCACCGGCTTTTGTCCCTTGGCTTCGAGCGCCTTCTCGACATCCTTGAGCCCGGCCTCGCCGTAGCCGGAAGTGTCGGCAAACACCGCCACCTTGTTCCAGCCACGCTTGAGGATGTCGTCAACGACGAACGGCGCTTGGATGGCGTCCCTCGCGGAGGTGCGGAAGATATAGCTCTCGGGCGCCGGAAATTTTGCCGTCAGCGGGGAGCCGGTGGAGCACGGAATGATGAGCGGCATCTTGTTGGTCTGGAACACGTCCAGCGCCTTGGCGGCCACGCCGGTGTTGCAAAAGCCGATGGTGGCGAGCACTTTCTCGGCCACCAGCTCCTGTGACATCTTCAGGCCCACATCGGGGTCGGCCTTGTCGTCACGGCGGACGATTTCAAGCTTGCGCCCCAGGTAGCCGCCCACGGCGTTGATCTCGTCCACCGCCAGCTGGATGCCGTTGAGCATGGGCACGCCGAAATCTGCCGAAGCGCCAGTGAACGGGCCTATGACGCCGATCTTCACGGTGTTGGCGGGCGCAGGTGTCGGTGCCGACTGTGCGAAGGCCTGGCCGGCGGCCAGGGCAAAAAGAAATGCGCCGGCAAGGCGCCGCGACAGCCTTGCGGGGCAGTTTGTCTCGTTCATGGTGTTGTCTCCTGAACCTCCAAGGTTAGAGACGTTACATCTTCTTACATAGAGGGTTTGTCTTGAGGCCCTGTCCCGGGCGGACCTCTTGTCGGCCGCCCGTCAGCCATTCGTCAGTGTCGGCACCAGCGGGTGTCGGGCGGGGCCTTCACACGGCCAGAGTCACGCCACCAGAGAGCGGGCTGAGGCCTGCTTGAGCGCCTCGGTCAGCGCATCCAGCACCTCGGACTCCAGGTTCCAGCAGTGCCAGTAGAGCTGGATCGGCAGCACGTAGGCCGGCGCGATATTGACCAGCTGTCCCTGCTCGATCAGGCCGCGTGCCAGCTGCTCGACCACCACGGCCACTCCCCAGCCCGCCAGCACCGCACGCACCTGGCCTTCGGAGCTGGGCACGAACATCTGGTTCAACGTCACCCGCTTCAGGCCAAAGGCCTTGCTGACAAATTCGGTCTGGCCGTCGTCCTTGCGGTTGAACGCGATGAAGGGCATGTCGCGAAAGTTGTGCGGGCTCAGCCCCTTGGGGCAGTGCTTCTGCGCATAGGCCGGCTGCGCGACCGCGACGTAATTCATCGCGCCCAGCGAGGTCACCTTGCAGCCGCGCAGCGCCTGCTTGAGCGTGGTGACGCAGCCCACCACATGGCCTTCGCGCAGCCACTCCTGGGTGAAGTCCTGGTCATCGTGGATGATTTCCAGCGGCAGGCCCTGACAGGCCAGCTCGGTCAGCGCGGGCAGCGCCCAGGTGGCAATGCTGTCGGCGTTGATGGCGATGGCGATGCGCTCTTCCTCTCGCGCACCGCCAGTCGAGCTGGGCGCCAGCTCCTTGAGGTCGCGCTCGAGGTCGGCGCGCAGCAGGCGCAGCTGCTTGGTGTGCTTGAGCAGCAACTGCCCGGCCGATGTGGGTTTGAGCGGGCGGCTGCGCACGATCAGCACGGTGCCGATCTGCGCCTCCAGCGCGCGCAGCCGCTGCGACACCGCCGACTGGGTGATCGACAGGCGCTGCGCCGCGCGCTCGAAACCGCCCTCCTCCACAATCGCCGCCAGGCACTCCAGGGCATCCGGATCAAATGTGCTCATGTCGCTTCCTTTTATTAGTCGGTCTGATGTTTCGGCTGATAGTTTAATTTCGCTGTTAATTGAAAGCAACATCCTTCACACTTCCGGCCATGAAGGTGATCGCATGAAGGTTGTCGTCCTGGGCGCAGGAATCATTGGTGTCAGCACGGCCTGGCACCTGCTGGAGCGTGGCCATGAAGTCACGGTGGTCGACCGCCAGAGCGATGCGGCCATGGAAACCAGCTTTGGCAACGCCGCGCAGATTTCCGTCAGCTACTGCGAGCCTTGGGCCAACAAGGACGCGCCACTCAAGGCGCTGAAATGGATGTTCCGCAACGACGCGCCGCTGCTGTTCCGCCCGCAATGGCCGTTGGGCGAGGGCTGGCAGCAATGGCGCTGGGGCCTCCAGTTCCTGGCGCAGTGCAACGACGCGGCTTTCGAGCGCAATGTGCAGCAGTTGGTGGCACTGGGTGCCTACAGCCATGCGGCACTGAAAGACGTGGTGGCCGCCACCGGCATCGACTACCACCGGCTGGAACGCGGCATTGCGCACTATTACACCGACCAGCAGTCGTTTGACACCGCTGGCGAGGCGGCGGCACTGATGCAGAAATACGGCGTGGCGCGGCGCGTGATCAGCACTGCCGAGCTGCTGGAAATTGAACCGGCGTTCCGCTCCTTCTCCCACCGCATCGTCGGCGGCACCTACACCGCCAGCGACGAAAGCGGCGATGCCCGCGTGTTCACGCAGGCGCTGGCGCAGCGCTGTGCAGACCGGGGCGCGTGTTTCCTGTATGGCCACGACATCACGCAGCTGCAGACCAGCGGCGGCGCCATCGAGGCTGTGGTGGTGCGCCCGCGGCAGCCCGACGGGGACCGGGCACCTGTGCTGACGCTGAAGGCTGACGAAGTCGTCACCGCCTGCGGTTCCTACACCGCGCCGCTGCTGCGCACGGTGGGTGTGGACCTGCCGATTTACCCGGGCAAGGGCTACAGCGCCACCTTCCGCCTGCTTAAGCCGGAACTGGCGCCATACGTGAGCACCATCGATGACGAAGTGAAGTGTGCGATGAGCCGCCTCGGCGACGACTTGCGGGTAGCCGGCACGATTGAAGTCGGCGGCTACGACCTGTCGCTCGACACGCCGGTGGCGCAGGCGCGCTGCCGCATGCTGGCAGAACGCATCGAGCAGGTGCTGCCCGGCGTCTGCGACACGCGGCTGGAAGCCGACGGCGGCAACCCGCGCTTCTGGACCGGCCTGCGCCCGGCCACGCCGACCAACATCCCCTACATCGGCAAGACCAAGGTACGTGGTCTGTGGGTCAATGCCGGTCACGGCACACTGGGCTGGACGCATGGCGCAGGCTCCGGCAAGGCCATGGCCGAGCTGATCAGCGGCGAAGTGCCGGCCATGAACTTCGGGTTTTATGGCTTTTCCGACAGCAGCGTGACTGCACGCCGGTCGCGCCCCATCTCTGGCGCGGTGTGACCGCATGAAGGCCTGACGCTTTCCTACAGCCGCCCGATGGCGCCGCTGACAGCCCCGACGGGACCGCCGCCGCACAGTGGTGTCATGTCACCCGCAAAACCCCGCCAGGTTCCTCCCAAAAAATCCACCGGCCCGGTACCCGCCTCCGCCGGCCGCGGCATGCCCACTGCCCCACCGAGGTCGCAGCGCCCTCGCCCCCAGCAGCAGACCACACCACAAGATGCAGCGGTTGAATCAACGCTGACGCTCCCGCATGAACGGGACCAGTCGACCGACATGACCACCGACGCGGTGGACCCGGTGATCGAGCAGGCGGCGCGCGATGTTCAGCGCGGCGTGAAAGACACCAGCAAGAGCACGGAGATGGACCGCACCTACCGCAAGCTCTGATGCAGCCGGCGCGGTGCGGTCAGCGAATGACGCTGCCGGGACGCTCGCCCAGCCGCTCATGCACCCAGCGCAGCAGGTCGATCCACATCTGACGCATCTCGCTGTCGAGCGGCGTGCGCATGGAGTTGGGCAGCTCGATAGTGACCACAGGCACGCCCTTGTGCACACCGCCGTAGTTGCCCAGCGAGCCCGGGAAGATGCCCACCTGGTCCAGATACAGACGCCCCAGGCGTGAAGGCGGCACCGATGGGCCGTCAAAGTCCAGCACGCCGTACGGCGCATGGATGCTCACGATCAGATTCGGCTGGAAGCTCTTCATTTGCTCATGCAGAAAGCGCGACTCGGGCTCTGACAGCGGCTGCGGCCCGGGCCAGCGGCGCGGGTCCTTGCGGGTGCGTTTTTCCCAGTAGATCTTGGCGTCGCGATCCCAGTTGGGCGTGGGAAAGTTGCGGTTCAGGTCCACGCCGCGGGCGTTGACGCGGCGCGGCGGTTTGGCCAGCAGGCCGTCCGGATTGAGTGCCGGAACGAAGCGCCAGTGGATGGTCTGCGGCGCATCCTGCGGCGGCTGACCGGCCAGCCGGATCCAGTGCAGCGCCACTGCCGCCGACGACAGCTCGTCGCCATGAATCGCACCCGTGACCAGAATTCGCATGGAGGCACGGCCCGGGTCCACGTCGCGCACCCACAGCGGGCGACCGTTGACCGAGCGGACACCCGAGTCCTGCAGCTGCGCCGCATCGCAGAGCGCTCGGCTCACATTCGGCAGGCGGGTGGAGAACTCCGCGCAAGGCGTTGCGGCGTGCGCGCTGGCAACACCCCAGAAGGCCGCCGCGGCCAGAAAGCTTGGCAAGGACCGGTTCATCGCCTGAAGTTTAGGGCCTGTCGGGGTGCTGGCGCCGGCGCTGGCAAGACCTGCGCCAACGAGGGGCTGAGGGCATCAGTTAAATTAGCTGTCTATGCCTTCTCCCCGCCAAGCCAGCCAACCCAGCTTTTCCCAGCGCGAATTCCGCGCGTCGCTCGCGATGTTCGCCACCGGCGTGACCATCGTCACCGCCCGCACCGCCACTGGCGAGCTGGTGGGCCTTACGGCCAACTCCTTCAACTCGGTCTCGCTCGACCCACCGCTGGTGCTGTGGAGCCTGTCGCAGGCCGCCGGCTCGATGCCGGCGCTGAGCACCGGCTCGCACTACGCCATCAACATCCTCGCGGCCGACCAGAAAGCGCTGGCCGAGCGCTTTGCCAGCAAGCGCGAGGACCGTTGGCAAGGCGTGGCCTTCACCGACGGCATCGCCGGCTCACCGCTGCTCGAAGGCGCTGCCGCCAGCTTTGAATGCTTCAACCGCAGCCGCTATGAAGAGGGCGACCACGTGATCTTCGTCGGCGAAGTGGAACGCTGCAGCCACCGCCCTGGTGCGGCGCCTTTGCTGTTCCACGGCGGGAAGTTCTATACCGAGCATCCGCTCTGAACATGACCACCGCTGAACGCCCCTTCCGGGGGGAGTAGGCGACGCCCCAATCGCACCGTGGTCACCCCCGGGCGCAGCTGACGCACCGAGGGCATGACCAGCACGCAGTTGTCATACGGCGTGGTGACCGGCTCGCCGTCGTCGTAGGCGATCACCGTGCCGCGGCGGTGGATCAGCTCGCCGCCGTGAAACTCGTGAATGAAATGGAAATGCGGCGAGCGCGCCACCACGCGGTCGGTCACCACCACCGGCGGACAGGCGGGCAGTTCGGTCTTGAGCCAGCCGGGGGGCACATCGGCCAGCTCCAGCACGCCTGCACCCACGAGAAAGCGCATCAGCACATTGCGCGCGACCTGCAGCGATGACGGCGCCCAGTGCTGCCCGGCCTCCAGCAGCAGCGCGATGCGGTCGCTGTCGGGGTTGCCGAAGGGGCCGTAGTCGCGCATGCGCACGCCGTCAGCGTGGCCTTCGTCCACCACCACCTGCTCGCCGGTGCCCAGACTCTGCGCAAAGGCAATGTTGCGCGCCAGCGTGCCGGTGACCAGCAGCGGCTCGCCCGGCTCATGCATCGAATGCAAATCCAGCAGATGCGTGGCGCGGTCCACCAAGGGGCGCAGGGCCCGCGCGCGCTGCAGCTCCATGCTGCGCCGGGGGCCGTCCAGCACCTCGGGGGACCAGAGGCGGTTGAAGTCCTCGTCGATGAATCGCGAGGCATCGGGTTGCCGGGGGTCGAACTTCAGGAAGGCCTCGATGTTGCAGAAGGCGGCGGTGATGCGGCCGCGCCGGGGCTGCAGGCCGCTGAGCAAAAACGCATCGAGCGCCCACGCGCCGGAGTATTCGTTGCCATGCACCAGCGCCGTGACCAGCACCTCGGGGCCGGGCTCGGCCGCGCGGCGCTCATGCACATGCGGCACACCGAGCGGTGATGCAGCCCAGAACGACAAGCCGGGCGGCTCCAGCAGCACCGCATGGTGCGGCGGCGGCATCACCCTCACGATGCCGACCCGGTGGCCACCGCCTTGTTCACCACGGTGCGCACCCGCTGGGTCTCGGCACGGACAAATGCCGTCAGCTCCTGGGGCGTGCCGCCCTCGTTGGAGATACCGGCTTTCTGCAGCTTTTTCCACACGGCTTCCTCACGCAGGGTCTCGTTGAGCTCACGGTTCAGACGGGCCACCATGGGTGCCGGCAGCTTGGCCGGCGCGAACAGGCCGAACCACACATTCATGTCGTAGCCCTTGAGCTTGGGGTTCTCACCCAGCGCGGGAATCTGCGGTGCGGCCCGCGAGCGCGACGACGTGGTCACGCCCAGCGGCACCATCTTGCCCGACTCGATATGCGGCAGCGCCGATGACAGCACCGACACGCTGAACTCGATGTTGCCGCCCAGCAGGTCCTGCAGCTGCTGCCCGGCGCCGCGATACGGCACATGGCGGAAGCTGGTACCGGCCAGCAGGTTGAGCAGTTCGCCCGACACATGCAGCGGCGTCCCAATGCCCGACGAGGCAAAGCTCAGCTGGTTGCGCTCTTTCTTCGAGCGTGCAATCGCCTCGTCCATGGTCTTGACGCCGGTGAAGGTGTTGGTGACAAACACCATGGGCGTGACGCCAATCAGGCCAATCGGCGTGAGGTCGGTTTCGCCGTTGTACTTGACGGCGGAGTTGAACAGCCGCGCGATCGACACCTCGCTGCCCGAACCGAGCAACAGCGTGTAGCCGTCGGGGTTGGCGCTGACGACTTTCTGGGCGCCGATGGTGCCGCCGGCGCCACCGACGTTCTCGACGATCACCGGTGTGCCCAGCCGTTTGGACAGCGGCTCGGCCACGGTGCGCGCCACCAGGTCTACGCTGCCGCCAGCCGGGTAGCCGACCACCAGCGTGATGGGTTTGTTGGTCGGCCAGGTTTGCGCCCAGGCAGATGAATAACCCAGCGCGCTGGCAGCCAGCACGCACAGGGAGATGCCGAACGGGCGGCGGCCGAAACGGGTCAAAGGGGAATGGAAAAAGGCCATGACGGGCTCCTGAATGGAAAGGAAAACCCAGTCTAGAAGTGACCATTTCAAGTCACATGCGCATCACGCATGGCCGCATGCGAAGCGGCGGTCAGCCGGCGCAGGCAAAGTGTCAGACGCCCGATGGCGGGCTGGCAGACCAGATGCGTTGCAGCACATCGTTGCGCGGATTGCGTGGGCGGTACAGCCGGATTTCAAATCGCACTGCGGCGCCCGACGCGTCGGCCTCCACCAGCCGCCCGCTGCGCAGGTCGTCCCCCACCAGTCCGCGTGGCAGCCACGCCAGCCCCACGCCCTGGCGAGCCTGCTCATGCAGCGATTCAGCGAAGTCGGACTCGGTCACCACATGCAGGTGCAGCTCGCGCGGCATGCGGGCCAGGCCGTCCTGCAGGATCTGGCTGAGGGCCAGCGTGGGCGAGTACCCCAGCACCGGCACCGGCTTGCGCGAAGCACCGGGCAAGGCGTGCTGCGGCCGTCCATCGCTGCGCGGTGCGCTGACGGCCACCAGTTCGTCAGTGCCTAGCGTGAGCCCTTCAAAGGTCTGCTCGTCGAGCAGCAGTGGCAGGCGCGGATGGGTGAAGGACAGCAGCAGATCGGCCGCCCCCTGCTCCAGCGCGGTTGCGCCTTCATGGATGGAACCGGTGAGGATACGCAGCCGGAACTCGCCCACCTCGCGCTTGACGCGGGCCAGCCAGCCCGGCACCGCCGTTCGCGAGAGCGTGCGCCCGGTCGCCAGCGTGACCCAGTCGAGCCCGCCCTGCGCATGGCGGATTCGGTCGCGCACATCCTGCAGGCTGGACGCCGCACGGCGCGCCACCGGCAGCAGCGCCTCGCCGGCCGGTGTGAGGCCCAAAGGCAGCACGGCACGGTTCACCAGGTCGGCCCCGACCCACATCTCCAGCGCCCGGATGCGCCGCGAGAACTGCGGCTGCGTCACATGCCGCTGCTCCGCCGCCCGCGAGAAGCTGCGCTCGCGGGCAAGGGCAATGAAATCTTCCAGCCATTTGTGGTCCATGCGGCGGCGTCCTGGTTCGGTGGCTTGTGCGTTGGGTTTTTGCGTTGGCGCACGGCGAACGCTACCACCAATGCCCGGCATCGCAAAAGCGCCACCGGTGCGCGAATCGGGCCGGCATCAAGCCATCAACGACCGGCACGCCCTTCGTCCAGCAAGGCACGACACAGCGCCACAAACTCCTGCACGGCGCGCGACTGCGCCTGCTTGGGTCGAAATGCGAGCAAGGCGCGAAAGACCGCAGGCCCCTCCAGTGGCACGCAGCGCAGCCCGAGGCCCGCGTACTCGCGCGCTACCAGTGGGTTGGTGAGGGCAAGGCCGGCACCGGCCAGCACCAGCGCGCACTGGGTGGCGCTGTAGGGTGTCTCGATGATGGTGTGCGGCTCCACACCGCCCTGGCGAAGCAGCACCTCCAGCCGGCGCTGCGCCGGGTCGCTGGCCGACAGGCCGACCAGGGGCACATCGCGAAGGTCGCCCGGCAGCAGCCGGGTCTTGCGCGCCAGCGGATGGGTGCTCGGCATGGCACACACTGCGGGCACTTCATAGAAAACCGAGGAGTCCAGTCCGCTGGTGTCGGCCTCGTCCCCCAGAAAGGCCAGGTCCAGCGCGCCCTGAAACAGCGCATCACGCAGTGCACGCGAACTGTCCACGCTGAGCAGGAAGCGCATGCGCGGGTAGCTGCGCTGGAACTTCGCAACGGCGCGAGGCATCACGCTGGCTGACATGGCATGCAGCGAGCCGACACGCAGCACCTGGTCCTCCTGCGACCGCAGCGCCACGATCTTGCGCTGCACCGCCTCCAGCCCCTCGTACACCCGTTCGACTTCGGCGAACAGGGCATGCGCCTCGGGCGTCGGCGCCAGCTTGCCGCTGACACGGCCAAACAGCCGCAGCCCGGCGCGCTCCTCGAGTTGCTGCAACAGCTGGGTCACGGCCGGCTGGCTCACATGCAGGGCTGCCGCCGCGCGGTTGGCACTGCCCAGCCGCATGACCATGCGAAAGACCTCAATCTGGCGCGCACTGGGTTCGCTCATGGTGCTAAAGCTATAAGTTTTGCTTAATTTGAGTGTACGTCAGCCTGCACGGCGTGATGCTTCTGCGGCCTACCATCGCTTGATGCGAAATCCACGCCTGTCCCATTTGCGATGCATTGTTTGCAGCAGTGAATTCCCGTTGCTGGACTTTCCGGCAGGCTGCCCGTATTGCAGTGAGGCAGGGCTGGCGTCCAGCCTCGAAGCGGTCTATCGCGGGCTGCCGCAAGACATGGTGCCATCCCCCACATCCTATAAGTGGGGCCATTGGCTGCCCTATCTGCGGGGCGTCACGCTGGGTGAGGGCGACACGCCCTGCCTGACCCTGCCACGCCTGGCGCGCACACTGGGCATGGCGAGCCTCAGCGCCAAGCACGAGGGCATGAATCCGACCGGCTCGCACAAGGACCGCATGTCGGCCCAAGCGGTGACCCGCGCCCTGGACGTCGGCGCGCGCTCGGTGGTGCTGGCCTCCAGCGGCAACGCGGCGGTGTCGGCCGCTGCCTACTGCGCCGCCGCCGGGCTGGCGTGTGAAGTCGCCACCTACCGACACATGCCCGAGCCCTTTGTTCGGGCCCTGCAGCGGCTGGGCGCTACGCGGATGGCCTTCGAGCACGGCGTGGACCGCTGGGCCCACGTGCGCCAGCGGGTCGAGGCTGACGGCGCATTCGCACTCACCAACTACAGCGTGCCCGCGGTCGGCAGCCCGGTGTATGGCGTCGAGGGCTACCGCGCCATTGCGCTGGAGTTTGTGGCGCAGGGTTGCGTGCCTGACCACGTGCTGGTGCCCACGGCGCGTGGTGATCTTCTGTGGGGCATTTACAGCGGCCTGCGCGATCTGGTTGCGGCCGGGCTGCTCCCGCGCTTGCCGCGCCTGTGGGCGGTGGAGCCCTTTGCCCGCCTCACGCAGGTTCTGCAGGGCGCGCCTGTGCACGGCGAGTTCAACGGCACCACCGAGCAGTTTTCGGTGGCGGGCAGCACGGTCACCCGCCAGCAGCAGCTGGCCGTGCAGGCTAGCGGCGGGGGTGCAGTGGTGGCCAGCGACGCACAGGCCGAGTGGGGTGCGGCACAGCTCGCGCAGCAGGGTCTGTGGGTCGAGCGGTGTGCAGGCGGCTGCGTCAGTGCACTGGCGCAGCTGCTAGCGCAGGGCCGCATCGATCCATCCGAACACGCCCTGCTGCTGCTCACCGCCAAGGGTGATCGCGATCCCTTTGTTCCGTTTGTTTCTTCCCTCGTTTCCTGATATCAAGGAGAGCTTCCATGTTCAGACGACTTCTCAGTTTGTTTGCCGCTGCCGTAGCGCTGACAAGCCTCGGGGCGCAGGCCGCCTACCCGGACAAGCCGGTGCGGCTGATCGTGCCGTGGGCGCCCGGCGGCAGTACCGACGCCATCGCCCGCGCGATAGCCCAGCGCATGAGCCAGACGCTGGGGCAAAGCGTGGTGGTGGACAACCGGGCCGGCGCAGCGGGGCAAATCGGCACCGACGCAGCCGCCAAATCCGCGCCGGACGGCTACACACTGGCCATCGTGGAGCTGCCGCACGCGATACAGCCCGCCGTGGTGGCCAAACTGCCCTACGACCTGCTGCGCGACTTCACGCCGATCAGCCTGGTGGGTACCTCGCCGCTGGTGTTGTTTGTCAACCCCGCCAACCACAGGAATGGCGATGCGAAAAGCTTCATGCAACGCGCGCGCGACCCCAAGGCGTCGCTGGCAATTGCCAACAGCGGCGCGGGCTCCAGCAGCCATTTGGCCGCCGAAGTGCTGGCCAGTCGCGGCGGCTTCAAGATTGTCGCGGTGCCCTACCGCGGCTCGGCCCCCGCGCTGACCGATGTGGCCGCCGGCCAGGTGGCGGGGCACTTCGCGACGCTGGCCAGCGGCAGCGCGCTCTACAGCGCGGGCAAGCTGTCGGCGCTGATGGTGACCGGTGCGGCCCGGCTGCCGGCGCTGCCCGATGTGCCCACGGCGCGCGAAGCCGGTCTTGAGGGCATGGACTTCACCCAGTGGTGGGCCGTGGTGGCGCCGGCCACCACACCAATTGAAGTGGTGGAGCGCCTGCGCGCCGAGATCACTGCCGCGCTGGTGCATCCGAGTACGCGCGAGCGACTCAGCACCCTCGGCATTGATCTGAAAGGCTCCACACGCGATGAGTTGCGCAGCTTCATGCGCAGCGAAGTGGCGCGTTGGAGCGAGATTGCCAGGCAGGCAGGCGTGAAGCCGGAGTGATGCGCCGGGCCAAGGGCCTGCCGGCGGGATAATGCAACGCGGAGTGCCTCCGGATCCGCGCTCCGCCCCCACATTTCCCGCACGGCATGACTGCACGCAAATCCCACCTCGACGCCTTCGCCATCACCGTGCTGCTGGGCTGCTGCCTGTTCTGGGGTCTGCAGCAGGTGCTGATCAAGGCCACGATTGCCGAGCTGCCGCCGATGTTTCAGGCCTCTTTGCGGCTCATCGGCGCCACGGCGTTGCTGTGGCTGTGGTGCGTGTGGCGCGGCATTCCGCTGTGGCAGCGTGACGGCTCGCTGCGTGCCGGGCTGCTGGCCGGCGCGCTGTTTGGCAGCGAGTTCGCGTGCATTTACATCGGGCTGCAGTACACCACCGCGTCGCGGCTCACGGTGTTTCTGTACACCTCGCCGTTCTGGGTGGCGCTGCTGGTGCCGCTGTGGGTGAAGTCAGAGCGCCTGCGTGGCCTGCAGTGGATCGGCCTGCTGTGCGCCTTCGTCGCTGTGGCGTTTGCGCTGCGCGAGGGCTTCACCAGCGAGCAGGCTGCGACCGCGCGCGGCGACCTGCTGGCGCTGCTGGCGGGTGCGCTGTGGGGGCTGACCACGGTGGTCATTCGCGCCTCGACGCTGACCAAGGTGTCGGCAGAAAAGCTGCTGTTCTATCAACTGGCCGTCAGCGCGGTGAGCTTTCCTGCGCTGTCGCTGGCGCTGGGCGAGGTGTGGGTCTGGCAGTTCAGCGGCTTTGCCATCACCTCGCTGCTGCTGCAGACGGTGGTGGGCGCGTTCGCCAGCTACCTGGCGTGGATGTGGATGCTGGGCCGCTACCCGGCCACCAAAATTTCGGTGTTTGTGTTTTTCACGCCGCTGTTTGCGCTGCTGTTCGGCGCGCTGTGGCTGGGCGAAGCCGTCACGCCGACGCTGCTGGTGGCGCTGGCCACAGTGGCGGTCGGCATTGTGCTGGTCAATCGCGCACCGTCGGCATCCTGAGCCTTGTGCACCTCGTCAGCAGGCCGCCGCCGCTTGGCGCATAATTTTTGCGGATGAACCCAGCCCCACGCATCCCTGGCCACCGCTTCCTGCACTCCCCCGGGCCGACCCGGATACCCGACGAGGTACTGGATGCCATGCACCGGCAGCCGATGGACCTGGCCGACCCGCGCGTCGACGCGATCATCGCCGCCTGCGAGCGCGGCCTCAAGCGCCTGCTGCACACCGAAACAGCCGATGTGTTCCTGTACGCCGCCAACGGCCACGGCGTGTGGGAGGCGGTGATTGCCAACATCGCCGCGCCCGGCCAGCAGGTGCTGGTGGCGGGCACTGGGCACTTCTCGGAGTCGTGGGCAATTCAGGCCGAAGCCATGGGCGTGACCGTGGTTCGCACCCCGTGGCGCGAGGGCTACCCGATCGACAGCGAAGCGGTTGAGGCCGCACTGCGGGCCGACACCGCCCACCACATCGTGGCGGTGCTGGCCGTGCACACCGACACCGCCAGCGGCATGACCAGCGACATGCATGCCGTTCGCCGCGCCATCGATAACGCCGGGCACCCGGCCCTGCTGGTGGTCGACGTGGTGGCGTCACTCGGCGCTGCACCGTTTGCGATGGATGCGCTGGGCGCCAACGTGGTCCTGGGCGCTTCGCAAAAAGGCCTGATGGTGCCGCCCGGCCTGGGCTTTGTGGCAGCCGATGCAAAGGCGATGGACGTGGCCAGGCGCAACACCGCGCCGCGCTTTTACTGGGACTGGATTCGCAGGCAAAGCCCGCTCAGCTACCGCAAGTTCTGCGGCACGCCACCGCAAAGCCTGCTGATGGGTTTGCAGGCGGCCTTTGGTTTGATCTTTGCCGAAGGCGTGGACGAACTGTGGGCACGGCACCGGCGCATCGCCCGCGCCGTGCATGCGGCGGTGGATGCGTGGAGCGAGGGCGGCGCGCTCCGCCTGTTCGTTGAAGTGCCCGAAGCGCGGTCAGTGTCCGTCACCACGATTGCCGTCAGCCCCGGCGTGGAGCCAGAGGCGCTACGCACCGTGGCACGCGAGCGTTTTCAGGTGGCGATGGCGGGCGGGCTGGGGCCGCTGGCCGGCCGCACCTTCCGCATCGGACACCTGGGCGACATGAACCCGGCAATGATTCTCGGCTGCCTCGCGGGCATTGAAGCTGCGATGCAGGTTCAGGGCATTCCAATCGGACGCGGTGGCGTGCAGGCGGCGGTGGCCAGTCTGGCGTCCGCTGGCTGATCAGCTGCCCATCAGGCGGGAGCGCTGGCCTGCCGCTTCTGTGCAAAGGCCACGTACCAGTCCAGACAGCCCGGGTTGGCCATGGCGTCGCGGTTCACCACCTTGTCGATGGGCTGGCCGAGCAACAGCTTCTTGATCGGCAGCTCCTGCTTTTTGCCGGTGAGGGTGCGCGGCACCTCGGCCACCTGAAAGATGTCGTTTGGCACAAAGCGCGGGCTCAGGGCCGTCTTGATGGCGTTGTTGATTCGGCCACGCATGGCGTCATCGAGCACGTGGCCTTCGCGCAGCACGACGAAGAGCGGCATGTAGCTGTCGCGGCCGAGGTATTCCAGATCAACCACCATAGTGTCGAGCACTTCGGGCAATGCCTCAACCGCACTGTAGAGCTCGCTGGTGCCCATGCGCAGGCCATGCCGGTTGATGGTGGCGTCGCTGCGGCCATAGATGATGCAGCCTCCGTTGGCGCCGATCTTCAGCCAGTCGCCGTGGCGCCAGACGCCGGGGTACATGTCGAAGTAGCTGGAGAGGTAGCGCTTGTTGCCCTCATCGCCCCAGAAGTAGAGCGGCATCGACGGCAGGGGCTCAGTGCAGACCAGCTCGCCGACCTGATCGGTCACCGGGTGGCCGTTTTCATCCCACGCATAGACCGCGCAGCCGAGCAGGCGGCATTGCATTTCGCCGGGAACGAGTGGCAGATCACGGTTTCCACCAATGAACGCGCCCGCGAAATCCGTCCCGCCACTGATGTTGCACCACCAGATGGTGCCCCCACGCTCCCCCACTGCGTGTGGGTCGCTGCCCCCCGAGGGGGCCGCTCCGCCTGCGGTCTGGCAAAGCCAGTTCCGCGGCTCCTGCTGGTGCGAAGAGGTAGCCTCACCGTCCTTCGCCGCTGAGGAATGGAGACGTTTGAACTGCTCGGTGCCCCAGTTCTGCGCTTCAGCTGACAGTGGCGAGCCGGTGGTGCCCAGCGCCCGCACCGTCTTCAGTCCCGGCAGGGCCATGAGGTCCACACCGGCCTTCAGGCAGTTGGCAAAGAAGGCGGCGCCCGCGCCGAAGAAGGTGACGCCCAGTTCAGCGGCAAAGCGCCACAGCGTGGACCAGTCGGGCTTGTCCTTGGTGCCGCCCGGGTTGCCGTCGAAGATGCAGCCGGTGGTGCCGCTGAGCAGCCCGCTCATCTGCGCGTTCCACATCACCCAGCCGGTGGAGCTGTACCAGTGGTAGCGCTCACCCCAGCTGTTGGGCTCGTAGCTGCAGCCGATGTCGTTGTGCAGGGTTTTGAGCGCCAGCGCGACGATCACGGTGCCGCCATGGCCATGAACAATCGGCTTGGGCAGGCCGGTGGTGCCACTGGAATACACGATCCACAGCGGGTGCTCGAAGGGCAGCCACATCGGCTCAAAGGCCCGCGTGTCCTCGTCGTCGCGCGACGTGGCGGCAGTGAAGTCGGCGTAGGGCGCCACGGTCTGGTTCGCATCCAGGTTGCGGTACAGCAGCACATGCTGCACGCTGGGCAGGGCGGCGTGCAACTCGGCGATCACGTCGCGCCGGTCAAAGTCGCGCCCGCCGTAAGTGACGCCATCGCACCCAATGAGGATTTTGGGTTCGATCTGCCTGAAGCGGTCCAGCACCGCCTGGGTGCCCATGTCGGGTGCGCAGATGCTCCACACGCCGCCCACGCTGACCACCGCCAGAAACGCCACCATGGCCTCGGGGATGTTCGGCAGGTAGGCCGCCACCCGGTCACCCGGCTGCAGCCCCTGCGCCTTCAGGTGCAGCGCCAGCGAAGCCACCTGCTGCCGTAGCGCGGGCCAGCTCAGCTCTCGCGCGCTACCGCTGGCAAGTGTTTTTTCGTTGTGGCTGATCAGCGCCGGAAAACCAGCCGCATGCGCGGCATCGACATGGCGGAACACCTGCCGCGCGTAGTTGAACTGCGCGCCCTCGAACCAGCGGGCGCCGGGCATGGTGCGGCTCGTCAGCACGGTGCGATGCGGCGTGGGGGATTGCAGCTCGAAGTAGTCCCAGATGCTTTGCCAGAAGGCGTCAAGCTCGGTGACCGACCACTGCCACAGCTGGTCATAGCTGTCGAACGACAGGCCCCGGTGGGTGTGCAGCCACTGCTGGTAGAGGCGGATCTGGGGGATGTAGGGCGCAGACATGAGAGGCAGCTTAACCGCCCCGCCAGAGACAGGCAGCCGGACTTTCCCCGTGAAGAAGGCCCCGAAAATCGCGGCGCTTGCATTTTCGCACGCATGTGCTAAAGTCACCGCCATGGACGTCCTCCACGAAGCCAAAACCCAGAAAAGCGAAATGACGCGCACCGCCATCGTCGGTGCGGCCATGGACCTGGCTGCGGCCGAGGGGCTGGAGGCGATTTCGCTGCAGGCCGTGGCTGATCGCATCGGTTTGTCAAAGAGCGGCGTGTTTTCGCGGGTCGGTTCGCGCGAGGCCTTGCAGAAGGCGGTGATCGAGGAGTTTGGCCGGCGCTTTCTGGCAGATGTGTTTGTGCCGGCCATGCAGCAACCCAAGGGCTTGCCGCGGCTGGACGCCATCGTGCAGCGCTGGATTGCCCGCACCCGGGATGTGGAAGCCAAGCAGGGCTGCATCTACACCGCGGGCGCCTTTGAGCTGGACGACAAGGAAGGCGAGCTGCGCGACACGCTGCATGCGGCCATCATCGCTTGGCGCGCGGCGCTGCGACGTACCGTGCAACAGGCCATTGATGCCGGGCACCTGCACGCCGAGACCGATGCCGAACAACTGGTCGGAGAAATTTACAGCCTGGCGATGGGCATGCTGCACGACGCCCGCTTCCTGCGCGACAACCGCGCCGCCGAGCGCGCCGGCCGCACCTGGGCGCGGCTGCTGCAGAGCTACCAGGCACCACACAAAGGCTGAAACAAACGCTGAGGTAACCGCCCAGCCAGCAGATCAGGCCGCAGCCTGGCGATTCACCGGAGACCTGAAAGCACCAGAACAAGAAGGAAGTGGTTCGTCAAATGGTAAGTAAATTTCGCACGAGTGTGCGAAGAAGGGAAACATCATGGAAATGTCGATTCTGGCCGTAGGCCTTGCATTCATCGTCGTCGTGGGCATGCGGGCGGTGGTGGCCGCCCTCGCCTCGATGCGCGAACTGCCGCGCAGCAACGACGACTGCGTCTGGTACTGAAACCGTACAAGGAGATCACGATGACACGCAGCACTCTGGAGGCCACCTCGGCCTTCTACAGCAGCCAGGGCGGCGCCCTGATGCAATTTTCACGCTGGGGCTTACGGGCCGCGCAGCAGTGGTGGCCTGCACTGGCGGTGCGCGCGGCGGCACGTCTGTTCGGCACACCACTGCCGCCGCGCTGGTTGACCCGACGCCGGACCTGGGCCGCGCCATGGCAGATCACCCGCTGGGCGTTTGAAGACGCCAGCCTGACGCTGTACCGCCACAGCGAGCCCTCCGCCTCGGCAACCGGCGGCCTCATCGCCTTGCTGGTGCACGGATGGGGCGGCCACGCCGGCCAGATGGTGCCGCTGGCCACTGCACTGCAGCAGCAAGGGGTGCCAACGGTGATCCTCGAAATGCCCGCCCACGGCCGCAACGACGGCGCGGTCAGCAACCTGCCGCAGTTTGCTCGCGCCTTGGACTATGCCTGCGCCCGTCTGGCACAGGAGGGCACGCCGGTTGAAACCATCATCGCCCATTCGCTGGGCGCCAACGCGGCCGCCTATGCACTGAGCCGCGGCGCACTGGCGCGCCGGCTGGTGCTGCTGGCCCCGCCCGCGTCGCCGCTGGAATACACCCGGCTGTTCGCACGCGTGTTTGGCCTCAGCGAAGCCACGCGCCTCGCGATGCAGCGCCGGGTGGAAGCGCGCGAGGCGGTGCTGATGCCGCAGTTCGAGCCGCCCAGCGTCGGCCCGCGCGTGAACGTGCCCACCCTGGTGGTGCATGACCGGGGCGACAGCGTGAATCCTTTTGAGGATGGCCTGGCGTACCAACGGCACATCGCCGGCGCGCAGCTGATTGCAACTGAGGGGCTGGGGCACCGGCATCTCCTGAAGGACGCAGCCGTGCTACAGGCAGTGACCACCTTCGTGACCTCGCCGTAAGACCCTGGTGACCCGAAGCTGACATGCACCTCCGTCCGACTGGCACTACCATGTCGGAGCCTCAAAGCGATGCAAAGCCGTGACACGGTTTGCATCAGGCGCCAGAGGCATTCATCACTTCAAGGGAGGACACACACATGAGCATGTTCAGCTGGGCAGAGAAAAGCAGCGCAGTGCTGCAGCAGGGCGGCGTGATCGGGCCGGACGAGCGGCTGCCGTGGCCGCAGACCGCGGTGATGGGCATCCAGCACGTCATCGCGATGTTTGGTGCCACGGTGCTGGCGCCCATCCTGATGGGGTTTGACCCCAACGTCGCCATCCTGATGAGTGGCCTCGGCACGCTGATTTTCTTCATCGTCACCGGCGGCAAGGTGCCCAGCTACCTGGGGTCGAGCTTTGCCTTCATCGGCGTGGTGATTGCCGCCACCGCCTACGCCGGCAAAGGCCCCAACGCCAACCTCGGCGTGGCGCTGGGCGGCATCGTCGCCTGCGGCCTGCTCTACACGCTGATCGGCGTGGTGGTGCAGGCCATCGGCACCGGCTGGATCGAACGTTTCATGCCACCGGTGGTGACCGGCTCGGTGGTGGCGGTGATCGGCCTGAACCTCGCGGGCATTCCGGTCAAGAACATGGCGGCTGGCAACTTCGACGCGTGGATGCAACTCGTCACCTTTGTCAGCGTGGCGCTGGTGGCGGTGATGACGCGCGGCATGGTGCAGCGCCTGCTGATTCTGGTCGGCCTGATCGTGGCGAGCGTGATCTACGCCGTGCTCACCAACGGGCTGGGGCTGGGCAAGCCGCTGGACCTGTCAGGCATCGCCAGCGCGGCCTGGGTGGGCATGCCGGCCTTCACCGCGCCGGTGTTCGAAGCCAGCGCCATGCTGCTGATCGCGCCGGTGGCCATCATCCTGGTGGCCGAGAACCTGGGCCACATCAAGGCGGTGACCGCGATGACCGGCCAGAACCTCGACACTTACATGGGGCGCGCTTTCATCGGCGACGGGGTTGCCACCATGGTTTCGGGCGCAGCCGGAGGCACTGGTGTGACCACTTACGCCGAAAACATTGGCGTGATGGCGGCGACCAAGATCTACTCCACCGCGGTGTTCATGGTGGCCGGCGCGATTGCGCTGCTGCTCGGCTTCAGCCCGAAGTTTGGCGCACTGATCCAGGCCATTCCGCTGCCGGTGATGGGCGGCGTGAGCATTGTGGTGTTTGGTCTGATTGCCGTGGCCGGTGCGAAGATCTGGGTCGATAACAAGGTCGATTTCTCGGACAATCGCAACCTGCTGGTGGCGGCCATCACGCTGGTGCTGGGCACCGGTGACTTCACGCTGAAGTTCGGCCAGTTCGCGCTGGGCGGTATTGGCACCGCGACTTTCGGGGCGATCCTGCTGTGGGCGCTGCTGGGACGCAAGCGCTGAGGAGCAACCCATGCCGCACAGCGGCCGGGTCAGCGAATCAGGGCGCCGGCTTGCCGGTGGCCTTCGCCAGGGCAGCTTCGGTCTTGGCCAGCTTGCCTTCCAGCTGGGTGCGCTCGTCGATTTCCTGGGCGAGCGCTTCATTGACCTGATGCAGCTCTTCAGCCGAGTCCTGGATGCGGGTTTCGAGTTCGCTGGTTTTCTGCAGCGCCTGCGCCACATCGCCGGTCTGGACGTGGTCAGGGAGTTCCTGATTCAGCACGGCATTGACGATCACCAGCTCGGCCGCAGACTGCTCCACCGTTTCTTTCACGGCCTCGTTCTTGTCGAGCGCACGCTCCAGCGGTGTCGCACTCTTTTTGGCGTCATTGGAAGATGCAGGGGAGGGTTGGGACACGTCAGGCCTCAGGAGGTTGGAGGGTTGCACATCGTCGGAGCCTGCAATTGTCAGCTTCGGTAAGAAGCCAAGCCCGCCGAAACCGCCACATATATTACCCTTGATCCCCTGCCGTCATGTAAAGACGCCGTCTTTCAAGGCACACGTCGTTACAACTCGCCCGTTCTCCTGACTTCAAAGAGACCCATGCGCATCTGGACACAACCCATCTCGGTCGAACTGCTGACCGCCTACACCGCTCAAACCGCCGTGACCCATCTGGGCATCGAGTTCCTCGAAGTGGGGGATGACTTCATCCGGGCCCGCGTGCCGGTAGACCGCCGCACCATCCAGCCCTATGGCCTGCTGCACGGCGGTGTGTCTGTGGCGCTGGCCGAAACCCTGGGTTCGTGTGGCGCATCCCATGCGGCGCCGGTAGGTCACCGCACCGTGGGCCAGGACATCAATGCCAACCACCTGAAGGGCGTCACACGCGGCTGGGTCACCGGCACCACGCGCCCGGTGCACATCGGGCGCAGCACACAGGTGTGGGCCATCGAGCTGCACAACGACGCGAATGAGCTGACCTGCGTGGCGCGCATCACGATGGCGGTGCTGCAGCCGCGTGGCTGAGCTGGGCTGAGCTGCGCCGGGTGGCGGTCGGAGGCGCCTGCCCGCGCCAGCTTCTCGTTCTGGGGTGTTTCTGCCGTCGCGCGGAACTTCGCCACTGCCGGCCTCTCTGAGCCGGATGCCCTCATTCCTCAGCCCCCACCTCACACCCCTTCATCCCATTCGCCCCCTGCGCCGCAGCCTGCTGCTGTGGCTGTCGCTTGGCCTGATGGCCGCAGCCGCCCACGCGCAGCCGGTGGCCATTCCCTCCACCGAGTCGTCGGCGCCGGAGCCCACCGCCCGGATCGCACCGCAGCAGCTGGCAGCCGCCCTGCAGGGTGGGGGGTACGTGATTTACTTCCGCCACACCGCCACCGATTTTTCGCGCAATGACGCCAACATGAAGGGCTATGCCGACTGCGCCAACCAGCGGCCGCTGAACGAGCAGGGCCGCGCCGATGCGCGGGCCATCGGGCAGCACGTCAAGCGGCTGGGCCTGCCGGTCACCGAGGTGTTTGCCAGCCCCTTCTGCCGCACACTGGAAACCGCGCGCCAGATGCTGTCGCGCGCCACGCCGCGCACCGAACTGCGCGAGCGCGAGGGCGACGACTACCCGGGCCTCAAAACCCTGCTGGCCACGCCAGTGCCGGCTGGCGCCAACCGCTGGATGGTGGGCCATGGCATTCCGTTTCGCGCCGTGGCCGGTGCACCGCACCTGGCCGAAGGGGAAGCCGTGGTGATTCGCCCCGGTACCACCCGCTGGACAGTGGTGGCGCGCATCCTGCCGTCGGAGTGGGCTGCGCTGCGCTGACCGGTCCTTATTCGCTGGCCCCGCCGCGGGCCATGCGCTCGCTCTTCCAGTACACGTCGTCACCGCCGTTCATGCGGTTGAGCACGCGCGCCAGCACAAACAGCAAATCGCTCAGGCGGTTCAGGTACTGGCGCGGCGCATCGTGCAGGGCCTCGGCCATGCCGAGTGCGACCACAGCGCGCTCGGCACGGCGCGCCACGGTGCGCGAGACATGCGCCAGCGCCGCCGCGCGGGAGCCCGCCGGCAGGATGAATTCGGCCAGGCGCGGCAGGGTGGCGTTGTAGCGGGCCAGCGCGTCGTCGAGCTGCGCCACCGCCTCGGGCTTGAGCAGCTCGAAGCCCGGAATCGACAGCTCACCGCCCAAATTGAAGAGCTGGTGCTGCACCTCGACCAGCAGTTCGCGCACATCGGCCGGCAGCTCCTCGCAGAGCAACACGCCAATGCCGGAGTTGAGCTCGTCCACATCGCCCATCGCGTGCACGCGCAGGCTGTGCTTGGAAACCCGGGTGTTGTCGCCCAGGCCCGTGGTGCCGTTGTCGCCGGTACGGGTTGCGATTTCAGAGAGTCGGTTGGCCATGGTGAAACCTGGTTGGAGCGTGGTTGAGGGTTGACGGAAGCGCGGGTTACCCGGGGCAAGAAAATGTGTCCTTGTCGGCCATCCTGTGAGCGGAGAAACACCCTGCAAGAGTGCTGGCTGGCACCGGTGTTCTGCGCTGAAATGGCGGTCCTTTCAACTCTCCAGGACAGCCACATGATCTTGTTCCACTCCGATTCTAGGTCCACCCTTCAACGCATACCGGTCCCCGCACCGACACTGACATGGTTGCTGGGCGCCGCCCTCGCCTGCAGCGCGCTTGCCGTGCAGGCCCAGACCACCGCGCCCTCGCCCGCCAGCCCGATGAGCCCGCCCTCGATGACCGCACCACCGGCCGCGACCCCGGGCAAGGCCGCCGACGCCATTCCGGCCAACAAGACCGGGGCCAGGGAGGTCACGGCCGCCTTTGTCCGCGCCGACACCAACAAGGACGGCAAGCTCAGCCGCGAGGAAACCGAGCGCTACCCCGAGATCGCCAGCCGCTTCGAGCAGATCGACGGCAACAAGGACAGCTTTCTCTCCCGTGACGAGTTCAGCAAGGCGGCTGGCGTCTGAGGCTGGAGGCGGGGCCCGCCCCGTGGCGGCGCGTGACGGCCCGGCGTAAACTGCGGTTTCACCCGGAGACACCCATGAATGCACCGCTGCCACAGCACCTGATTCCCGAAATCCACCAGCGCGAAACCCCCGCCGCCTTGATCGATGCGCTCAAGGCACGCTTTGGCGACCGCTGCTCCACCGCGATGGTGGTGCGCGAACAGCACGGGCGCGATGAATCGTCCTTCGCTTCGCCACCGCCTTCGGCCGTGGTGTTTGCCGAAAGCACCGCCGACGTTGCCGATGCCGTGAAGCTGGCGGGCCAGTACAACGTGCCGGTGATTCCCTTCGGCGTAGGCACCTCGCTGGAAGGCCACCTGCTGGCCGTGCAGGGCGGCATCAGCATCGACGTGAGCCGCATGAACAAGGTGCTGTCCATCAATGCCGAAGACCTGACGGTCACCGTGCAGCCAGGCGTCACGCGCAAGCAGCTCAATGAAGAGGTCAAAAGCACCGGCCTCTTCTTCCCGATTGACCCCGGCGCCGACGCCACACTGGGCGGCATGAGCGCCACGCGCGCCAGCGGCACCAACGCCGTGCGCTACGGCACCATGCGCGAGAACGTGCTGGCGCTGGAAGTCGTCACGGCCGACGGCAGCGTGATCCGCACCGGCACGCGCGCCAAGAAGTCCTCCGCAGGCTACGACCTGACGCGCTTGATGGTTGGCAGCGAAGGCACGCTGGGCGTGATCACCGAAGTCACCGTCAAGCTCTATCCGCTGCCTGAAGCCATCTCGGCCGCCATCTGCTCCTTCCCGAGCATCGAGGCTGCCGTGCGCACCACCATCGAGATCATCCAGCTGGGCGTGCCGATTGCGCGTGTCGAGCTGATCGACCACAACACCGTGCGCATGGTCAATGCGCATTCCAAGCTCTCACTGCGTGAAGAGCCCATGCTGCTGATGGAATTCCACGGCTCACCAAGCAGCGTGAAGGAGCAGGCCGAGCTGGTGCAGGAACTGGCCAATGGCCACGGCGGCAATGCCTTTGAATGGGCCAGCACGCCCGAAGAGCGCACCCGGCTCTGGACCGCGCGGCACAACGCCTACTTTGCAGCCATCCAGTCCAAGCCCGGCTGCCGCGCCATTTCCACCGACACCTGCGTGCCCATCTCGCGCCTGGCCGATTGCCTGCTCGAATCGGTGGCTGAGGTCGACGCCAGCGGCCTGCCCTACTTCCTGGTCGGCCATGTGGGCGACGGCAACTTCCACTTCGGCTACCTGATCGACCCCGACATTCCGAAAGAGCGTGAAGTGGCCGAAGCGCTCAACCACAAGCTGGTAAGCCGCGCACTGGCCCTGGAAGGCACCTGCACCGGCGAACACGGCGTGGGCCTGCACAAGATGGATTTCCTCGTCACCGAAACCGGCGATGGCGCGGTCGAGATGATGCGCACCATCAAGCGCGCACTGGACCCGAAGAACATCATGAACCCGGGGAAGATCTTCTCGCTGTCCTGACACAGCGATGGCTTCACGCCACGGCGGTGGCTAGAGGGCCTTCGCCGGCTTTTTCTTCAGCGCCTCGGGCATCGCGAAGGTGCTCTGGTCCCAGCCTTCGATCTCGAGGATTTTCTTCAGGCACTCTTCCATCAGTTCGTGCGACTTTTCAGTGGCTGCGGCAATGGTCTGGTGAACCAGCGCGTCGTTCACTGAATCGTTGGCGCAGTTCATCTGGTATTCGTACAACTCCCGCAACTCAAAGATGGCGCGGCACACCTGCGCCGGGCAGGCGCACTGGTACACCAGCGCCTGGTCGATCACCTTGCTGATCTGGGCGGCGTCAAACTGTTCCTTCATGGTCATGTCTCCTCGGAGGTGGGTGGTGCGCCTTCAGGCGTGAAGGCAATGCAATCGGTTTCGGTGTCAAACCCCCGTACCCTGACGCCGGTGATCGGCCTCGGTGCCGGGGAGCTCACACGCGCGGCCTTGTTCAGCGCCTGGGTGGCAATCACCTCACCACCGTTGGCCATTTCGCACAGGCGCGCGGCCAGATGCACGGTGGCGCCGACCACGTCGTACTGGCGCTTCTGCCCGGCCTGGCTGGAATCGCCAATGAAGCCGGCCAGCACCAGCCCCTGCGCGACGCCGATGCCGAACGGAAACGGGTGCTTGCCATTCAACTCGGCCAGTGCAAGGCCGCAACGCAGCGCCAGATACGACCGGCCCATGCCGCGGAAGACCGCCATCACACCATCGCCGGTGTACTTGATGACGGAGCCCTGGTGGCTGCGCACCAGCGCCGCCTGCGCGCTGAGCAAGGCGTTGAGGTTTTCAAAAAAGGCTTGCGGCGGCATGTCGCGGATCAGTTGCGACGAGCCCCGGATGTCGGTGAACAGCACTGCGGCTTCAAAAAGTTCGGCCTCGTCGCCGGCATCGCCCTCCATCAGGGACAGGGCCTCGTCGGGCACCAGGTTGGCCAGCTGTGCCACGCGGGTGTTGACTTCGCGGGAAGCGGCCTTGACGCGGAGCAGCTCGGTCACGGTGATGAAAAAACGTTCGTCAGACAGGGGCTTTTCAATGATCACGTCCACACTTTGGGTCTGTTTGGCCCAGTGGCGCACCGCCTTGAGCGCCGGGCCCGGCGACGCGATGACCACGGTGGCGGCCTGGGGCACCATCAGCTTGATGGTGCTGCAGACGATCAGGCTGTCGGGCTGATCGGAGTGGTAGTTGAAGACCACCACATCCGGCTCGCCAGCCTCCAGCCCCTTGGGCAGTTGCAGTGTGCTGGCCACCCACTCGATGTAGCCCAGCCCGCGCCGCCGCAGGTCTTCCACCAGAACGGAAGCGGTGTAGTGGTTGCTGTCCACCAGCATCAGTCGGGAGTTGGCCATGGTCGGGGGTGCGGCGGTCATGTGCAGCGCGGTGCAAGCCGTATGCATTCATAGTACCTGAAACAGGGTGTCTGACACTGCAGCCGGGGCATGCGGCCAGGCGCGCAGGGCGCCAGGACAAAACGCCCGATTGTTGGCAAGATCGGAGGGTTTGAGTTTTCGGCGACAACACCGTTTATCGCCCTGTCATTGCATCCAGAAAGTCCCCATGAGCCTGCTGTTTTCCCCCTACACCATCGGCCCCCTCACCCTGCCCAACCGCATCGTGATCGCGCCGATGTGCCAATACTCTGCCGACAACGGCGACGCCAGCGACTGGCACATGATCCACCTCGGCCACATGGCGCTTTCAGGCGCGGGCCTGCTGATTCTGGAAGCCACCGCCGTGGAAGACATCGGCCGCATCTCCCCGGGCGATCTGGGCCTGTGGTCGGATGCCAATGAGGCGGCGCTGGGCAAGGTGCTCACCGCGATTCGCAAGTACTCGTCCATGCCGATTGGCATTCAGCTCGCGCACGCGGGCCGTAAGGGCTCCAGCCACGCGCCGTGGGAAGGCGGGCAACTGATTCCGGCCAGCGAAGGCGGCTGGACCCCGGTTGCACCCTCTGCACTGCCGCACCTGCCGCATGAGACGCCGCCGCTGGCGCTCGATGACGCTGGCCTCCAACGCGTGGTGAAAGCGTTTGTGGATTCCGCCGTGCGTGCGCACCGCCTGGGCCTGGACCTGATCGAACTGCATGCCGCCCACGGCTACCTGCTGCACCAGTTCCTCTCGCCGCTGTCGAACATCCGCACCGACGCCTATGGCGGCTCGCTGGAGAACCGCCTGCGCTTTCCACTCGAAGTATTCGATGCCGTGCGTGCCGCGCTACCGGAAGGTTTTCCACTGGGCGTGCGCATCTCGGGCACCGACTGGGTCGAGGGCGGCTGGGACATCGAGCAAAGCGTGGCCTTCGGTCAGGCGCTCAAGGCGCGCGGCTGCTCCTTTGTGCATTTGACGAGCGGCGGCGTGTCGCCACTGCAGAAAATTCCACTGGAGCCCAACTACCAGGTTCCGCTGGCCGACCGCATGCGCAAAGAAGTCGGACTGCCAACCATGGCCGTGGGTCTGATCACCGAAGCCGAGCAGGCCGAGGCGATTCTGCAGGACGGTCGGGCCGACATGGTGGCGCTGGCGCGCGGCATGCTGTTTGACCCGCGCTGGCCTTGGCACGCGGCGGCCAAGCTCAACGCGCAGGTGGAGGCGCCCAAGCAGTACTGGCGCTCGCAGCCGCGCGGCCTGAGCAAACTGTTTGGTGACATCACCATCGGGCAGCGTTGAGCCATGGCGCGGGCCAGTCGCGCCGGTTTCACCTCAGAACAGCAACCACCACCCCACGGCGGTAGCTATCGCCAAAAATGGCAGCGCATAGAAATGGAAGCCCATCCACGCCTGGCGGTCACCTGCCATGCGCAGGGCAATCAGGTTGGCCAGCGACCCCACCATCAGACCAAAACCGCCCACATTGACGGCATAGGCCAGCACGCGCCAGTCGTTTGAATATTCCGCCAGTGCAATTGCGGCAGGCACGTTGCTGATGAGCTGCGAAGCGCCAATGCCAGCGAGATAGAGGCGCATCGGCTGCGACAAGTCCAGCGCGGTGATGGCGTCGCGCACCGCGCCCAGCCCGGCCAGCAGCCGCAGGTCGATGAACATCAGCACGAACACCAGCAGCAGTCCCCAGTCCAGGCGCAACAACAGGCGCGGCCGCAGCAGCGCCAACACCAACAGCACCACGGCTGCTGCCCAACCCGCCTGGCGCAAATCGGTGGCGATCAGAAAGGGCACATAGAGCAGCAGTGAGGTGATGAGCACTGGGCGGTCGAGCGCAGGGGGCGCCTCGTCGCTTCGCACCAGCGGTGCGGTGCTGCGGAACACCGCCCAGGTCAATGCCAGCAGCAGCCCCATCAACACCGCGACCAGCGGCAGCATGTGCTGGACAAAACCGGCGAACGAGCTGCCGGAGAGCTGCCAGAGAAAAATGTTCTGCGGGTTACCGATGGGCGTGAGCGCCGAGCCGGTATTCACCGCCAGCGCTTCAAAGATGATGAGGCGCGTGGCAGGCAGCCCGGTGATGCGGCACACGCCCAGCGTGAGCGGCACCACCACGAACAGGGCCACATCGTTGGTGAGCACCGTGGAGAGGGCTGCCGACGCCAGCACCAGACACAGGGCGGCACGGCGCTCGGTGCGCATGAAGTGCAGCAGCCACACGCCGAGGCGGTGCAGGCCGCCACTGGCGTCCAGCCCCACGGTCAGGGCCAGCAGGCCGGTGAGTGCGGCGACCGTTGGCCAGTCCACCAGATGCAGGTAGCCCGCCGGAAAGCCCCCGGAGGGCGTGGGCGCCAGCGCCATCAGGGCGACCAGCACCGCCAGCAGGATCAGCAGCAGCGGGTCGTTGGCGACAAATTTCCACACAGCCCCCAGGCGCCGCAGCGGCGACACCATGGCTTTAGCGGTTGCCGCGCAGGCGCTCGATCAGCCCGTTGAGTTCATCCAGCGAGCTGAACTGGATCGCCACCTCGCCCATGTCTTCGCGGCGGCCGTTGCGCTTGACCTGTTTTTTCACGCGCACCTCGACCTCGGCCATCAGCAGGTCGGCCAGTTCCTCTTCGACCCGGCGGGTGTCGCGCGACTTTTCCTTGGCGGCTTTTTGCGGCTTCAGCGAGAACTCGGCGCTGAGTTTCTTGACCAGGCTTTCCGCCTCGCGCACCGACATTTTTTTTGCGGCGATCTGGTTGGCGGCGGTGATCTGCGCGGCGCGGTCCAGGCCCAGCAGCGCACGGGCATGGCCCATGTCGAGGTCGCCGGCCATCAACATGGTCTGCACCGGGTCGGCCAGATTGAGCAGCCGCAGCAGGTTGGAGGCCGCGCTGCGCGAGCGCCCTACCGCCTGCGCCGCCAGTTCGTGAGTGAGCCCAAACTCCTTGACAAGACGTTGCAGACCTTGGGCCTCTTCCAGTGGGTTGAGGTCCTCGCGCTGGATGTTTTCAATCAGCGCCATCGCGGCGGCGGCCTCGTCGGGCACGTCGCGCACCAGCACCGGCACGCTGTCCAGGCCCGCAATCTTGGCGGCCCGGAAGCGCCGCTCGCCGGCAATGATTTCGTATTTGCCGTCGTTGGCGCCCTTGGTCAGGCGCCGCACCAGGATGGGCTGCATGATGCCCTGCGCCTTGATCGACTCGGCCAGCTCGTACAGCGCGCCCTCGTCCATGCGGGTGCGGGGCTGGTACTGGCCGGCCACCATGTCAACCAGCCGCAGCGAGGCGGGCAAACCCGGACCATTGAGGCTGCTGGCGTTGTTGTCAGCGTCCGATGCGTTTTCGCTGACCTTCGGGCCCAGCAGGGCTTCCAGTCCGCGGCCCAGTCCTTTGGGTTTTTTGGTGACCATGGTTTTCTTTTCGTCTTTCAAGTGTGTCGGGTTCAGGGGCCAAGGCGTATTCGCGCGTCAGCCCCACATCTCAGCCTCGCATCAATCGCTGCAGGTGTTCATGCGCCTCGGGCCAGTCGCCCAAGCCGCTGTCGGCATTCAGGTGGCCGCGCGGGCCGATGTCGTGCAGCTCGGCGCCCCAGGCTGCCGCAAACTGGCGGGCGCGGTCGGGTGTGCCAAAGGGGTCGTCGCTGCTGCAGAACACCACGGCGGGAAACGGCAATTTTTGCATCGGCACCGGTGCCCAGCCCGGCAGCATCTGGCGTACATCGTCGCGCTCCACGTCAGGCGGCGCCACCAGCAAGGCCGCCTTGACGCGCGGGGTATTTCGGGAATGCGAGGCCCAAGCGGCCGTCAGCATACAACCGAGACTGTGCGCAACCAGCACGGCAGGCTCCTCACCGGAGAGGAGCACGTCTTCCAGCCGGGCGCTCCAGTCGCCGCGCAGCGGGCGCATCCAGTCGTGCTGCTCGACGCGGGTGTAGCCGTGGGCACGCTCCCACCGGCTTTGCCAGTGGTCGGGGCCGCTGTTCTGCCAGCCGGGAAGAATCAGGACGTTCGCCGGTTTCACAGGTTCTGAAAAGGAAGTTCGCTATTGAATTGATAGCGAATGGATACTGTGCGCATGCGCTCTGCGTCACATCTTGCGGATGCGTTCGACCATTTCCTCGGCAAAAGTCACAAAGGCCTGTGCGCCCTTGGAGGAAGGGTCGAACACCACACCAGGCAGGCCGTAGCTGGGCGCTTCGGCCAGGCGCACATTGCGCGGGATGACGGTGTTGAACACCTTGTCGGCGAAGTGCTGCTTGAGCTGGTCGCTCACCTGCTGCTGCAGGGTGATGCGTGGGTCGAACATCACGCGCAAGAGGCCGATGATCTGCAGATCCTTGTTGAGGTTGGCGTGCACCTGCTTGATGGTGTTGACCAGATCGGTAAGGCCCTCCAGCGCGAAGTACTCGCACTGCATTGGCACGATCACACCGTGCGCGCAGCACAGGCCGTTGAGGGTGAGCATGCTGAGCGAGGGCGGGCAGTCGATCAGCACGAAGTCATAGTCGGCGGCCACCGCTTCCAGCGCGAGCTTCAGGCGCTTTTCGCGGCGCTCCACTTCCACCAGCTCGACCTCGGCGCCAGCCAGTTCGCGGTTGGCACCCAGCACGTCGTAGCCGCACTTCTCGCTGCGCACCCGCGCTTCGGCAATGGATGCGGATTCGAGCAGCACGTCGTACACCGTGAGTTCCAGCTTGCGCTTGTCCACGCCCGAGCCCATGGTGGCATTGCCCTGCGGGTCGAGGTCGATCATCAGCACGCGTTGGCCGACCTTGGCCAGACCCGCCGCGAGGTTCACGGTCGTCGTGGTCTTGCCTACCCCGCCCTTTTGGTTTGCGACACAGAAAATTTTGGCCATCTGATTCTTTTTATGGGGTCGGGATTATTTGGAAACAGCCAGCTTGATGCCAAAGCCGATAAGGAAGATACCCGCCAGCTTGTTCAGCAGGCTGGTGATTTTCGGGTTGGAGCGGATGCGCTCGGCCAGAAAGTGGGTCAGCAGGGTCGAGGTGAGGCCGTAGAGAAAGGTCAACGCGGCAATCGTCGTGGCCATCACGGCAAAGGTGGTCAGGCCCTGGTGCTGGGCCGGGTCAACAAACAGCGGGAAGAAAGCCATGTAGAACACGATGGCCTTGGGGTTCAGCAAGGTGATCAGGGTAGCCTGCTGAAAGTAGTGGCGTGGCTTGATGTTAAGCAACGGCGCATCGCCGGGTTTGGTCATCAGCATCTTGAAGCCCAGCCAGGCCAGGTACACGGCACCGGTCCACTGCACCAGATGGAAGGCCGTCGGGTACGCCGCCATGACAGCCGACACACCAGCCACCGCAGCCCACAGCAGTACCTGGTCACCAGCGATCACGCCGAAAGTCGCACCCAGCCCGCCGGCGATGCCGCCCTTGCTGGTCGAGGTGATCAGCGCCAGATTGCCGGGCCCGGGGATCAGCAGGAAAACAATGATGGCGACCACGAATGCGCCGTAGTCGGCGATGCCGAAAAATGAACCCACCATGGAAATTCCCCCGAAACAGAAAGTCGAGTTTACAGTCCCGGCGGGATCAAGCCGTTTGCGGAGTCGTGCTTTTCCGCATCCAGACGATACAGCGCTCGGCATCCAACCCCGGCACCCGCAACTGTTCCACGTGAAACATGGTCACATCGGCGGGCAGTGCAGCCAGTTCGTCATCGGGGTGTTTGCCCTTCATCGCCATCCATACCCCCTGCGGCGCCAGCGCGCTGGCGGACCAGCGGGTGAAGTCAGGCAGCGAGGCAAAGGCGCGAGAGCAGATCACATCAAAGGGTTCGGTTGCTGGCGGAGCGATGGTTTCGACGCGGGCATGCAAGCCGTGCAGGTTGGGCAGTTTCAGGGCCAGCGCGGCCTGTTTGATAAAAGCGGCTTTCTTGGCCACGGTGTCCACGCAGGTCACGGCCACGCCGGGGCAGCAGATGGCGAACACAACGCCCGGCAGACCGGCGCCAGACCCCACGTCCAGCAGACGGGCCGAGTTCAAGCCCGCCTGCGCCAGATAGCGCCGCAACGGCAGCACCGCCGCCAGGCTGTCGAGCAGGTGGTGGGTCATCATTTCTGCCGGGTCGCGCACCGCCGTCAGGTTGTAGACCTGCGTCCACCTGCCGATCAGGTCCTGATACGCCAACAGACTGCTGACCTGCTCCTCGTTCAGCGCCAGCCCCAACTCGGCCAGACCGGCCACCAGGGTGGCACGCAGATCTGCGCCCGCCATCAGACCCGGGCCTGTTCTGCGGCGGCTGGCACCTTGTTTTTCCAGAGGTTCTTTTTCAGGTGCACCAGCAGCAGCGAGATGGTGGCCGGCGTGATGCCCTGAATCCGCGAAGCCATGCCCAGCGTTTCGGGCCGGTGCTTGGCCAGGGTTTGCCGTGCCTCGAAGCTCAGCGCGCTGACCTGCAGGTAGTCCAGATCGGTCGGCAGTTTGAGGTTCTCGTAGTGGGCGGCGCGCTCGACTTCGGTCTTTTGCAGGTCGATGTAGCCGGCGTACTTGGCGGTGATCTCGATCTGTTCGATCACGCTCTTGGCCATGTCGTCGCTGGCGGCCATTTCTGCTGCCAGCACCGGATTGGCGTACTTGCCCTCCTCTAGCGACATCAGCCCGGCGTAGTTCACGTCGGGACGGCGCAGCAGGTCGAGCAGGTTGTATTCCCGCTCGATCGACTTGCCCAGCACCCGCTCGGCCTCGGCCACCGGCAGGTTGTTCGGGTTCACCCAGATGGAGCGCAGGCGCTCTGTTTCACGTGAAACAGCGTCACGTTTACGGTTGAAGGCCTCCCAGCGGGCGTCGTCCACCAAGCCCAGCTCGCGACCTTTTTCGGTCAGGCGCATGTCGGCGTTGTCCTCGCGCAGCATCAGGCGGAACTCGGCCCGGCTCGTGAACATGCGGTAGGGCTCGGTCACGCCCTTGGTGATCAGGTCGTCCACCAGCACGCCGAGGTAGGCCTCATCGCGCTTGGGCAACCAAGGTTCTTTGCCCTGGCACTGCAGCGCCGCGTTCATGCCGGCGAAGAGGCCCTGGGCCGCCGCCTCTTCGTAGCCGGTGGTGCCATTGATCTGGCCGGCAAAGAACAGGCCGCCAATCGCCCGGGTCTCAAAGCTGGTTTTCAGCGCCCGCGGGTCGAAGTAGTCGTATTCAATCGCGTAGCCAGGCCGCAGGATGTGGGCGTTCTCCATGCCGGCCATGGAGCGCACCAGCTCGTATTGAATGTCAAACGGCAGGCTGGTCGAGATGCCGTTGGGGTAGATCTCGTGCGTGGTCAGGCCTTCCGGCTCCAGGAAAATCTGGTGGCTTTCCTTGTCGGCAAAGCGGTTGATCTTGTCTTCCACGCTGGGGCAGTAGCGCGGACCGACGCCATCGATCTTGCCGGTGAACATCGGGCTGCGGTCAAAACCCGAGCGGATGATCTCGTGCGTGCGGGCGTTGGTGTGTGTGATCCAGCACGGCATCTGCCGCGGGTGGGCGATGCCGCCACCCATGAAGCTGAACACCGGCACCGGCCCCTCCGTGCCGCCCGGCATGCCATCGCCCGGCTGCTCGATGCACTTGCTGAAGTCGATGGTGCGGCCGTCGATGCGTGGCGGCGTGCCGGTCTTCAGCCGGCCCTGCGGCAGCTTCAGCTCCTTGAGGCGCGCGCTCAGCGATGCTGCTGGCGGGTCGCCCGCGCGGCCAGCGGCGTAGTTGTTCAGGCCCACATGGATCTTGCCGTCGAGGAAGGTGCCCGCCGTCAGCACCACCGTGCGCGAGCGAAAGCGGATACCGACCTGCGTCACCGCGCCCACCACGCGGTCGCCCTCCACCATCAGGTCATCGACCGCCTGCTGGAACAGCCACAGGTTGGGCTGGTTCTCCAGCATGCGGCGGATCGCCGCCTTGTACAGGATGCGGTCGGCCTGCGCCCGGGTGGCGCGCACGGCCGGGCCCTTGGAGCTGTTGAGAATGCGGAACTGGATGCCGCCCTCGTCGGTCGCCAGCGCCATGGCGCCGCCCAGTGCATCGACCTCTTTCACCAAGTGGCCCTTGCCGATGCCGCCAATCGAGGGGTTGCAGCTCATCTGCCCCAGCGTCTCAATGTTGTGGCTGAGCAGCAGCGTCTTGCAGCCCATGCGGGCAGCCGCCAGCGCGGCCTCGGTGCCGGCATGGCCACCACCGACCACGATCACGTCAAATTCTTGCGGGTAAATCATGCTGCCATTCCTGTTGCGGCGACATCGCTGTCGCCCTGAATCAATTCCGTCTGCAGCCCCATGCCGCGCGCGGCCTGTGCCTGGCGACGGTCGGCCGTCACAAACAAATCCACCCGTGCCACCAAAGCACTGCCGACGTGCAGTGCATCCATGCCGCGCAGCGGGCCGTGCTCCATGGCAGCAAACGCAAAGCGCTCGACATGACTGTCCAGCGGCACACGGATCATGTCTGCCACATCGCTTTGCGCCGCTGTCCAGACACGGTCAAACTCGGCTGGCGGCAAGTTGCCCTCACGCCGGCGCCGCAACAAGGCCGACGCTAGCTCCGTCTGGCAATGCGCCGCCACCAGCAGCTCACTGGCCATCTGAAACAGAGTAAGTACGCGCTCACGCCCCGGCTCGGAGGCATAGCGCTTGGTCAGCGCCGACGCATCGAACATCAGGCGCATGTCCCCATCCCTAGCCACAGCCCGCGTCGCGACCGCTGCCGGATAGGCGCGCACAGGTTTGCCAGCCCGGCTCACCATGGCGCTTCATCCCGTTCATCAAGCACCGCTTGCGACAGCGAAACGCCCGGCGGCAGTTGCACCGGCTCAAAGGGCTGCTTCCAGCTCGGCAGGCGCGTCTGCGACTCGGCCTTCAGCGGCACCAGCTCGGCCACAGGCTTGCCGTGGCGCAGGATGCGCACAGTCTCGCCCTTTTCCACGAGATCAATCATGGCGGAAGCATGTGCGCGGAATTCGCTCAAGGGAATGGTGTGCATTTTGTACAAAACTATTGATTTCGTACATTTTACCGCACTCGACACCCTTCGGGCAGCGCGCCGCCAAGCCCTCACCCGCTGTGTTGAAATCGCGCGATGAACACGCCTACCACCCCACCTCATTCGGCACCCAAACTGCTGGTCTTTGCCGGCAGCACCCGCGCCAAGTCCTTCAACCGCCAGCTGGCCCATGCCACCGCCGACATGGCCCGCGCCAGCGGCGCCAGCGTCACCCTGCTGGAACTGGGCGAGCTCGACATCCCGATGTACAACGCCGACCTCGAAGCCCAGGGCACACCGCCCGATGTGATGAAGCTCAAGCAGATCATGTTCGAACATCCGGCCTGGATCATCTGCTCACCCGAATACAACGGCAGCTACACCGCCCTGCTGAAAAACACCATCGACTGGGCCTCCAGCCCCGTCAAGAGCGACCCGGCCTGGCAGCAAGGCTTCAAGTCCTTCACCGGCAAGGTGGTCGGCGTGCTCAGCGCCTCCCCTGGCGCCTTGGGCGGCCTGCGCTCACAAAGCCATCTGGTGCCGCTGCTGCTCAACGCGCAGTGCTGGATCGCCCCCAAGGCCTTCGCGCTGGGCCGCGCGGGTGAGGCGTTTGATGCTGAAGGAAAGCTGGTGAATGAGACTTACCGCAAGAATGTGCAGGCGGTGATTGATCAGGTGTTGTTCGCGGCGGGGCGGTTGGCCAGTTAACGCGCGACCTCAGCCGCCCCCGCGCTGCATGTAAAGATCAAAGCGCTTCATGAACACATAGCGCTGTGCCTCATCCAGTCCGCTGAACGCAAATCGCACATGGAGCCGCGGTATGCGGGCGAGACCTCCCAGCAGGCGGGGCTCACCGACTTGCCAGTCGATCTTCAGGGTTCCCGGCTCAATCTGCACCTGCACGGCCGAACCCTCGCGCTGCCACGGGCGGCTGCCGATGGCGGCGGGAAGCCAGCCGAGCCATTCGGTTTCGGTGCAACCCATCTCACGGGCGAAAGCCTCCGCGTAGAAGGACTGCAAGCCTCAGCCCCCGGCAATCGGCGGCCAGATGGCCAGCACATCGCCTTCGACCAGCGTGCGCGTGAGGCGCTGCTCGGGCTGGATGTAGGTGCCGTTGACCAGCACCAGATGCACCAGCTTGGGCGGCAGGCCGAAGGGCTCGATGATCTGGCTGATGGTGGCGTCGGGCGCCACGTCGAGCTGGACCACATTGCTGCGGCGTGACTCCGGTGGCAGGTAGTCGGTTAGCGTGGCGAACAGCTTGAAGGTGATTTTCATGAGGGATCTGAAAGCTCGCAGGCAAACAACGCCGTCGTCAGCGCCGCCGCTGGTCGGCCGCGCCCGTCCATTCGCCCTGCCCCTGGGCACTGCCCAAATAGGCTTCCATCAGCTTGGTCGGGTCCTGCTTGAGCACGTCTTTCCACGGCCCGAGTTTCACCGCGCCTTCGACCAGCCCGCGCATCACGCCCACGTGATCGGTCCAGCCGACACTGTTGCAGCCGACCATCACATCGCCGTTGAACTGCAGGCTCAGGTGCCGGCCCCTGCCGCCTGCGGCGCTCTGGTCCGTCAATTCCACTTTCTCGCCACCGGGGACGCCCTCCCAGTTGCCGAAGCTGGTGGAAATCAGCCCCAGGGTGTCAAGCACGTTGATCTGCGTCACACCGCGCAACTCGGTGCGCTGGCCGACCATGTTGAGCGCCGCCACGCGCGCCTGCTCGGCCGCATTCGGCTGGATGGCGCTGACGATGGTTTTGCCGCTCACCTTGTCAAACGCCTCCGCGCAATCGCCCGCCGCATAAATGCCGGGCACGTTGGTCTGCAGGTGTTCGTCGGTCAGCACGCCCTGCAGGCAGGTCACGCCGGATTTTTCAAGGAAGGCAATGTTGGGCTTCACGCCGGTGGCGCTGATCACCAGATCGGCCTCCACCGTCTGGCCGCTGGAAAGGCGCACCTTCAGCGGGCCGCCCTTGCCCGACGCTTCAATGCCTTCCACCTTGGTGCCGGTAAACACCTTCACGCCCTGCGTCTCGCACCAGTCGCGGATCATGCCGCCGGCCGTGGGGCCCATCATGCGCGGCACCATGCGGTCGCCCATCTCCACCACGCTCAGTTCCACGCCGCGTTGCTTGAGCGCTTCCATGATGATGCAGCCGATGAAGCCTGCGCCCATCTGCAGCACGCGGGCGCCGGGCTGGGCCAATTCCATGATGCGGCGCGCGTCTTCCAGCGTCCAGCAGGGGTGCACGCCGGCGCTGTCCATGCCGGGAATCGGCGGGCGCATCGGGCGCGAGCCAGTGGCGATCAACAGCTTGTCAAAGGCCAGCGTCTGGCCGTTGTCGAGCAGCACGGTTTTCTTGGCGGCGTCCATGGCACTGGCGCAGGCCGTGATCTGTTTGATCTTCAGGTCGGCAAAGTGGCTGGGGGTCTTGCGCAGGTAGGTGCCGCGCTCGTCGATGTTGCCCATCAGCAGATAGGGAATCGCCATGCGTGAATACGGCGGCTCCTTCTCGTCACCGACCAGCGTGATGGTGTCGTGGGGCGCGTGCTTGCGGATGGTTTCCGCCGCAATCACACCGGCAGGGCCTGCGCCCAGAATGACGTGGTGGGTCATGGCAATCGTTTCCTCACTCTCGGGTCATCAACCAACCCGGCATGACAAGTAAAAAGGGTGGGCCTGCATGCAGTGCCCACCCGTGTTCATCACCCAGCGGCGGGGATCAGAGCCCCAGCCGCTCCCGCGTCGCCTTGGTCGGCACGCCTTCGGCGTCCCAGCCGCGCGCGGCGTAGTACTTGGGCAGCATCTCGGCCAGCATGTTGACCTTGCCCTTGGCCGGGCCGGTCTTGGCGGCTTCAGTCAGCAGGCGCTTTGGCAGCGAGTCGTCGGCCTTGGTGAAGCCGGCCGCGTTGTTGAACTCGCGCTCCATGTTCCAGATGCGCTCGCCAATTTTTTCCAGCTCCTCGGTGGTGTACTGCTCGCCGCAGGCCGCCTGCAGCTGAGGCGCCAGATCGGCCAAGCCCCATGCGAAGGTGGTGAACACGCAAAGGCCCGACGAATCGAACGCTGCCGTCGCATCCTGAAAGGCCTTGACCAGCTCCGGCTTGCCTTCGTGCTCCAGCGGATCGGTCTTGACCGGAATGCCCAGCACTTCGGAGGCGATGGTGTAGCCGCGCAGGTGGCAGCCGCCGCGATTCGAGGTCGCGTAAGCCAGACCGATGCCCTGAATGGCACGACCGTCATAGGCGGGGAATTCCTGGCCCTTGGACGACATCGACAAATCGGGGTGGCCATACTTGGCGGTCAGTCGCTTGGAGCCCTGACCAATCTCCTTGCCAAAGCCGCGGCCGTTGACGGTTTCTTCCACCAGAAACGCCAGCGCTTGCGCCGAGCCGAACCGCGCCTCGATGCCAACCTGCTCCTTGGTGAGCACGCCCATTTCATAGAGCTCCATCACCGCACCGATGGTCGCGCCAAAGCTGATCGGGTCAATGCCTTCCTCGTTGCAGATCAGCGTGGCGTATTGCAGCGCCTCCAGATCCTTCACGCCGTTGGCCGCGCCCAGCGCCCACGCCGCTTCGTATTCCAGACCGCCCGAGGCGCCCCAGTACTGCGGCTTGTTGGCCACGGTGAAGTGGCCGGCGTCCATCTTGCTGATGCGGCCGCAGGCAATGGTGCAGCCAAAGCAGGCCTGGTTGGTCAGCAGCTGGGCCTTGCCGTCGGTCTCACGCGGCGTGGCCATGGCTTCGGCAGAAATGTCTTTGGCGCCTTCGAACTGCACGTCCTGGTGGTTGCGGGTCGGCAGGCCGCCGACTTCGTTGATCACATTCATCAGCACCTGGGTGCCGAACTTCGGCAAGCCCTGGCCGGTGACGGCGTTGTCGTGCAGGATTTTCTTTTTCTCGAAGGTGACCTTCATGAAGGCCTTCGGGTCGCGGATATTGCCCACGCCAATCGTGCCGCGCACCGCAATCGCCTTGAGGTTCTTGCTGCCCATCACCGTGCCCACGCCCGAGCGGCCAGCGGCGCGGTGCAGGTCGTTGACCACCGCCGCGTAGAGCACGCCGTTCTCGCCCGCCTTGCCGATGCTGGAGACGCGCATCAGCGGGTCCTGCAGGCCCTTCTTGAGCATGGCTTCGGTTTCCCAGACGCTCTTGCCCCACAGGTGGGCCGCGTCGCGCAGCTCGGCCACGTCGTCGTTGATGTAGAGGTACACCGGCTTGGGCGACTTGCCCTCGAAGATGACCATGTCCCAGCCGGCCATCTTCAGCTCGGCGCCCCAGTAGCCGCCCGAGTTGGAGCAGGCAATCGCGCCGGTCAGCGGGCTCTTGGTGATGACGGTGTAGCGGCCGCCGGTCGAAGCCATGGTGCCGGTCAGCGGGCCGGTGGCCCAGATGATCTTGTTGTCTGGCGACAGCGGGTCTACCTTCGGATTGACTTCCGAGGTGAGGTACTTGCTGCCCAGACCGCGCGAACCGAGATAGCTCTCGGCCCACTGCATGTTGAGGGGTTCAGAGGTGACGGTGCCAGCCGTGAGGTTGACGCGGAGGATTTTTCCAGCCCAGGACATGTGTGTGCTCCTTCAAACTCAAATAGAGGAAGGCTGGTTGCCCAGCTTATCGGCCCAGGCCTGCATCTTGTCCAGACCAGTCCAGTTGGCGTCGATGAAGGTGATGGCGCCGGTCGGGCAGGCTTCGGCGCAGGCCGGCTCGCCGCCGCACAGGTCGCACTTCTGCACCTTGCCGGTTTCCTGCACATAGTTGATGGTGCCGAACGGGCAGGCGATGGTGCAGACCTTGCAGCCGACACAGGTGCTGTCGTTCACCACCTTGGCGCCGGTGAGCTTGTCCATGGTGATGGCCTCGACCGGACAGGCATGCAGGCACCAGGCTTCGTCGCACTGGGTGCAGGTGTAGGGCACCTTCTTGCCGGTCTCGTGGAAATCGAACACCTTGATGCGCGACTTGGCCGGTGCGAACACGCCGTAGTTCTCGTAAGAACACGCCATCTCGCACTGCAGACAGCCGGTGCATTTCTCCGGGTTGATGTGCAACACTTTTTGCATGCCGATCTCCTTGGGGTAATGGCTGAAGACTGGCCACCACGGTGTGCCGAGCCCATCGCCTTGCCTATGAACAAATCTGCATACGATTGTTGGATTGCGCACTTTGCCAGCCCCTAGGACAAACCCTGTGCGGCCTGCGGGAATTCTCAAAATGCGACAGGTGGTGTGACGAAACGATGGCAACCCACCCGGAAAGCGCCCTTCAAGCGAGCTTTCAACTCGCGCAGGCAGCAAAGGCCTACAGTGAGGGCATCTGAAAACGACAGGAAAGCCCCATGAATCGCCCGATTGTTTGCCCATGTCTTGAACCGGCACGCTGGAGGCGCGTGTCAACACGAACCGGGACCAAGCCCGGGGGGCTGCTGCCGTGAACTGCCGCCCCGGCTGCGGCGCCTGCTGCATCGCGCCGTCCATCAGCTCTGCAATTCCCGGCATGCCCCACGGCAAGCCGGCCGGTGTGCGCTGCGTGCAGCTGGATGCTGGCAACCGCTGCATGATCTTTGGCCGGCCAGAGCGCCCGGCCGTCTGCAGCGGTCTGTCTGCCTCACTGGACATGTGTGGCTCCGACGAAGACGCGCGGGCGACCGGCAACGCCCATGCGCTCCGTTATCTGGACCGGCTGGAACTGCTGACCACGCCGCCCTGAACCGTCAGAGACAGCGCTAGCCAGCCGTCAACAAACGCGCCGGGGCAGCCGACACTGAACGCGGCACGGTAGCCGGCGCTTGCGCGTCGCCTTCCACCACACGCATGTCCTTGCGCAGCATCTGCACGCCGCCAAAGATGGTGGCAAAGGCCACGTCCTTGGCATCGCGGCCAGTGCCCACGCGCACCAGCCGGTCGATGGGCGCCATGCGCGTGGCATCGAAGAGCACCCAGCGCCCGTCCAGCCAGACCTCGAACACCGCGTGAAAGTCCTCCGGCGGGTCGGTGAAGTGCACATAGCCCACCACCAACCGTGCAGGAATGTTCAGCGCGCGGCACAGCGTGATGCCCAGATGCGCGAAGTCGCGGCACACACCGGCGCGGTGCACAAACACCTCCTGCGCCGTGGTGGTCGAATTGCTGAAGCCCGGCAGGTAGGCAATCGAGTCATGAATCCACGACTCAATCGCACGCACCCGGCCAATGCCCGGCGGCAAATGGCCAAACAGCTGCTGGGCCGCGCGACTCATCACATCCGACTCGCAGTAGCGGCTGGGCATCAGGTAGCGCAGCACATCGTCGGGCACGGAGGTCACCGGCGCTTCGTCCAGATGCAGCGGAATCGCCGGCTGGTGCAGCTCCACCGTGGCGTGGTAGTTGACCGACAGCACGCCCGGTGGCGCATCGAGACGAAAAAAGCGGTTGCCATTGCGCTCGTCTGAAAAGCTACGCACCTTCATGCTCGGCGTGATCGTCAGGCGTTCCTGCACCACGCGGTGGCCGTCGTCAAACGCCGCCTCGATGTGAAACAGGAAATGGGCGGGGGCGCTGACCTGGTATTCCAGCAGCAGGTCGATCACGGTGGTGTGCATGAGGTGGGGGAATGTAAAAAAATCAAAGTCGGGTTCTTGGCTGGCGGTGGGCCTGCGGCTCCAGCACAAACCAGTGCTGGCAGGTCACCCACACAATGCGCGCAGCGCGCTCCAGCACATCGGCCGACTGCACCGCCCGCTGACGGGCACGCAGGCGACACACCAACAGCAGCTCGGCCACACCGGCCTGCAACCGCATCAACGCACGGCTGCCGCGCGTGGCCGGCAGGGCAGGCAGCAGAGCCGGCGCGGTGATGATGGCGCGAGTGGATTCCTTGGGATGGTGCTTCGGGTCCGTCACTTGAGCACCTTCTTCACTGCACCCACTCCCAGCGCGGCCAGCACCACAAAGATGACGGCGAGGATGAGGAAGAAGCCGAACAGCACCTTGGCAATGCCGGCCGCACCGGCGGCAACACCACCGAAGCCGAGCGCGCCGGCAATCAGGGAAATGACGGCAAAAATAATCGCGTACTTGAGCATGGCGGTCTCCTGTTCATCGCGCCCCGATGCAGCCAGCGCCTGCTGGCGGTCGGGGGAATTACAGAGTTCGAACGACAAGTCACTGCGATATGGCAATGCGTGACGTCCGTCGGGCGGGTCAGGCAAGTCGTGCTGCCCCTTGGCTCCATGCTAAAAGCCAGCGGCGCCACAGCCGCTCAGCAGCGCCCGCATCGACCTGTAGGACATGGCCGTCAGGCCGGTATGGGGGGGTTGCTGAAGGTAACTCGGCGTAACGCTTTGCAGCGCAGCGCAGCGTCGCGTGGTGGGCTTATTTGCTGAACAGCCCGCGCAAACCTTCACCCATGCGGTCGCCAATGTTCGCGCCGGCACCCGTGCCCACGCCCGGCAGCAATGCAGTACCGATGGCCGCACCCACCAGCGCCGACCGCGAGAGGCTCACCTCTGGCTTGTCGATAGTTCCGCCCACCGTCAGTGGCACGCCGACCGCACCACCGAGCGCGCTGCCCACCTTGGTGTCGCCGGCCACGGCCACTGTGACGCGTCCGCTCAGCGCCTTGGCGGGCGAAATGGCCACGTTGCCGGTGGCGCTGAGCGCACCGGAGCTGGCCACCAGATTGTTCAGCTGCACCGCCTTGCCCTGCGTCGTGACCTGCCCGGCCAGGGTGTCGATGCGTGTCTGCCCACCGCGGCTGATGCCCACCGTCTGCACCGCCTTGGCCAGATCAATGCCGTCCAGCACCGCATTGCGCACCGTGAAAGTGGTCTGCGTCTGAAGGGCTTCGGCCAACGCCGCCGTGCTGGCGGCCCGCCCCTGCAGGGTGGTCGTGGCGTCCAGCAGGCCGGAAAGCGTCTTGCTCGGCGCGGTGAGCGCCGACACCTCGACGCCTTGTGTCCTGAGCTGCCCCTTGAGCACCCACACCCCGCCTTGCGGACCGCGCCCTTCGGCGCCCGGCGCACGCTGCAGACCCAGCGGGCCTTCCACCGTGCCGCCGCCTACATTGACCTTCAGGGCCCATTCATGCCCGACGCTGGCCAGGTCGGCCGCCGCCTCCTTGCGCACCAGCGTGGCCTGCAGCCCCTGCGGATGGCCCTTGAGCAATTTGAATGTGGCGTTGTCCGGCAGCCCGTCGCTGCCGAGCTGTGCGTCGGCCTGCACCGTGGTGCGGGCGCCCGCCACGCTGACCCAGGTCACATCATCAAGCACCGTGCGGCGGGGCAGAAAGGCCGCCACGGCCGCACCCGCCTCCGCACCGCCGACATCTTTCGCCGGCGCGGGGGGCTTGCTGCCTTTGGGGGCTGCTGCAGGCTCCGGATTTTTCTTCTGCATCGCCAGCATCACCGCGTCCACGCCTTTCTGCGGAATCACGGCGCGGCGCACCAGCAGCGTCGCCACCTCCAGCCGGCCCGAGAGCAAAGGGCGCCACAGCGGGCGCACCTCGACACGGCCCACGGTGATGGGCGCGGCGGTCTTCACCTCAATGCCGCTGAGCGCCACCGCCGGCAGCGGCCAAACATCCACCGCAATGTTGCCCAGCGCCACCGGCACACCCAATGCGGTGGAGGCCTCGCGCTCCAGCCGGCCGCGAAAGTCGTCGGTGCCGATCCAGCGGTGCAGCGTGAAGGCCGTGGCCGCCAGCAGCAGCATCAGCGCCAGCGCGGCAATCACCAGCCATTTGAAAACCTTGGTCATGCCACTATTGTGGCGCGTTGTGATGCGGTCACCGCTCGCAAGCGGCCACGGGCAACGCACTGCAAGGATGCCGCAACCCGGCTAGCATCACCGTTTCGCTCACCAGTTTCACGGCGGCTGGCCCCTGCGTTGGCTGCCTTTCCTACCTTTCCTGCCAAGGAGTCTTTCCATGAAGCTTTACTACTCGCCCGGCGCCTGCTCGCTGTCGCCCCACATCACGCTGCACGAGTCTGGCCTGAAGTTCCAGCACATGCTGGCGCCCACCAAAACCCACAAGCTCGAGGACGGCACCGACTACTACACCATCAACCCGCTGGGCTATGTGCCGCTGCTGGAGCTCGACGACGGCACCCGCCTCACCGAAGGCCCGGCCATCGTGCAGTACATCGCCGACCTGGTGCCCGAGAAAAACCTGGCGCCCGCCAACGGCACCCTGGCGCGCTACCAGCTGCAGTCGTGGTTGACCTTCATCGGCACCGAGCTGCACAAGGGCTTCAGCCCGCTGTTCAATGCCGCCACACCGACCGAGTACAAGCCCATCGTGATCGACCGCCTGATGTCGCGCCTGAAATGGGTCGATGCCCAGCTGGCCGGCAAACAGTACCTGATGGGCGACACCTTCAGCGTGGCCGACCCCTACCTCTTCACCGTGACCAACTGGGCCCCGCGCGTGGGGGTGGACATCTCGGGCTTTGCCCACATCGCAGCCTTCCGCGAGCGCATGGCCGCCCGCCCGGCAGTGCAGGCCGCGATGAAGGAGGAAGGCCTCATCAAGTAAGCAGGTGTTTCGCAGCAAAGCCCCTATCACGAACCGAGCAGCCCGTGTTGTGCGCAGTCATTGCATGACGCGCACACTACGCCCTCTTTCGTTCTTAGGGAGCTTTCCATGACCACACTGTTCGACCCCACCCATGCGGGCGATCTCGCACTGGCCAACCGCATCGTGATGGCGCCGCTGACGCGCAACCGCGCGCCCAACGCCATCCCCACACCGCTGATGGCCGAGTACTACGCCCAGCGCGCCTCGGCCGGCCTGCTGATCACCGAGGCCACCGCCATCAGCCACCAGGGCCAGGGCTATGCCGACGTGCCAGGTCTTTACGGCACCGAACAGCTCGACGGCTGGAAGCGTGTGACGCACGCGGTGCACGAAGCCGGCGGCAAGATCGTGGTGCAGCTCTGGCATGTGGGCCGCGTCTCGCACACCGACCTGCAGCCCGACGGCGGCCAGCCGGTGGCCCCCTCGGCCATCACCGCCAAAACCAAGACCGTGCTGCTCAAAGACGGTGCACCAGTGTTTGTCGACACCTCCGAGCCGCGCGCGCTGAAGGCCGAAGAACTGCCCGGCATCGTGCACACCTACCAGGCGGCGGCGCGCAATGCGGTCGAGACCTGCGGCTTTGACGGCGTGGAAATCCACGGCGCCAACGGCTACCTGCTGGACCAGTTCCTGCGCGACGGTTCCAACCAGCGCACCGACGACTACGGCGGCAGCATCGAGAACCGCGCCCGCCTGCTGCTGGAAGTGGTGCGCGCCGTGACGTCCGCAGTGGGCGGTGGTCGCACCGGCATTCGCCTGTCACCCGTCACGCCGGCCAACGATGCCCGCGACAGCAACCCGCAGCCACTGTTTGAATACGTGGTGCGCGAGCTGGCGTCGCTGAACCTGGCCTACATCCACATCATCGAAGGCGCTACCGGCGGCCCGCGCGAGCTGCCCGATGCACCGTTTGACTACGCAGCGCTCAAGGCCGCCTACCGCACTGCGGGCGGCAAGGGTGCCTGGATGGTGAACAACGGCTACGACAAGGCACTCGCTGAAAAAGCCGTGGCTGGCGGCGCCGATCTGGTGGCGTTTGGCGTGCCCTTCCTGGCCAACCCCGACCTGGTGGAACGCCTGCGCAAGAGCGCTGCGCTCAATGCGCCGGACAAGGCCACCTTCTATGGCGGTGGCGCCAAGGGCTACACCGACTACCCGACGCTGAAAGCGGCCTGAGCCCGCGGCCTGACCTCAGGGGCGCTGGGCGGGGCGCAAGCCCTTCAACACCGCCTGCGCCCTCACCTTGAATGTGTCTCCTGCACGACATCGGTCGCCATCCCAAATGCCGGATCGAACGCGCCTGCTATCAGTGCGCGCTACATTTAAAGGAGCGCCCAGCGGTTTCAGGCGTTGACGAATGGCACTTTTCTTCCTGATGGCGCAGGTCATGGGAATTCCCGGTGCCGCCAGGCAGGGGCATGGGCGAGGACTGGGGTAAGCACCGTGCTTGCAGCGGGAACGTTTGTTGCATAGTCCTTTTTTGTCATTCACTTAGACAGGTAACATGCCCATGAAACTCACCCGCAGCTCCATCGCTCTGTGTGTCTTGCTCGCTCTCGGCACCAGCGCGGTGCAGGCCAAAACCTTCAAATGGACCAGCGCCAGCGACATTCCGACCTGGGACATCCATTCGCAGAACAACGCCCTGGGCAACAGCGTCCACTCTGCGGTGTATGACTCGCTCGTTTTCTACAACAGCCGCACCTTCAAGCCGGAGCCGGTGCTGGCGACCAGCTGGAACCAGATGACACCCACGCAGTTGCGCATCACGTTGCGCAACAACGTGAAGTTTCACGATGGCTCGCCTTTTACCGCTGATGACGCCGTTTTCTCGCTCGAACGCGCCATGGGCAAGAACTCCAACTACACGGTCTATACCCAGGGCATCACCAAGGTCGTCAAGGTCAACAACAACACCATCGACATCATCACGGCCGGCCCCAATCCAGTGCTGATCAACCAGCTCACCGAGCTGCGCATGATGAGCAAGGCATGGGCAGAAAAGAACAACTCCGCCACGCCCAAAGACATCAAGACCCCGGAAGAGAACTTTGCGCACCGCAATGCCAACGGCACCGGTCCGTTCATGCTCAAGGAGTGGCAGCCCGACCAGAAGATCGTGCTGGTCAAGAACCCCAACTGGTGGGGCAAGGCCGAAGGCAATGTCACCGAGATTGTCTACACCCCGGTCAAGGCGGTCGCCACGCGCATGGCCGCCCTGCTCTCGGGCGAGGTCGATCTGGTGCTTGACCCGAGCCCGCAAGACCTGCCACGGGTGCGCTCCAACCCCGACCTGAAAGTGCTCGACGGCATTGAAAACCGCACCATCTTCTTCGGCATGGACCAGCACCGCAACGAACTGGTGGGCAGCAACATCAAGGGCAAGAACCCGCTCAAGGATGTGCGCGTTCGCAAGGCGCTGTACCAGGCCATCGACATGCCGACCATCGCACGCGTCGCGCTGCGTGGCCAGGGCCAGCCCACCGGTGCGCTGGTGGCGCCGCAGGTGGCAGGCTGGACCGAATCGGTTCACGCACGCTTCCCGTTTGACGTGGCCGCCGCCCAGAAGCTGCTGGCCGACGCCGGCTACAAGGACGGCTTCGAGGTGGACTTTGCCTGCCCCAACAACCGCTACATCAATGACGAGCAGATCTGCCAGGCCGTCACAGCCATGTGGGCGCGCGTCGGGGTGAAAGCCAAGCTGCGAACCCTGCCGCTCGCCACGTATTTCCCGATGATCCAGCGCTATGAAGCCAGCATCTACATGCTGGGCTGGGGCGTGCCGACCTTCGATGCGCTGTACTCCCTGCAGTCACTGGTGCGCACGGTGGGCACGGGCGGTGACGGCAACTACAACGTGGGCCGCTACAGCAACCCCAAACTGGACGCCATCATTGACCGCTCCAAGACCGAGACCGATCCACTGATCCGCGCCCGCCTGCTGACTGAAGCGCTGACGTTGTCTAACGAGGATGTGTCCCACCTTCCGCTTCACAACCAGATCATCCCCTGGGCGATGAAGAAGAACATCGACGTGGTGCACCGCGCCGACAACCGGCTTGACTGGCGCCTGATCAAGGTCAACTGACCTGCTGCGTCCGACCTGTTGACCCCTTGACCCCCGGCCGGACCGCGCCCCCTGGCGGTACCGGCTGGTTCATTTCTGTGTGCAACCCGGCGGGTCTGGCCTGCCTGAATCACGATGCTTGCATTCATTCTCAGGCGACTGGCGCAAGCCGTCGTCGTCATGGTCTGCGTGGCGCTGATCGCCTTCATGCTGTTTCAGTATGTCGGTGACCCGGTCGTTTTCCTGCTGGGACAGGACGCCACGCCCGAACAGGTGCGCGCGATGCGTGCCGAGCTCGGGCTGGACCAGCCCTTTGTGGTGCAGTTCTGGCACTTCCTGATGAACGCCGCGCAAGGCGAATTTGGCATGAGCCTGCGCCAGGGCACGAAGGTCTCGCGCCTGATTGGCGAGCGCCTGCCCGCCACCCTGGAGCTCGCCCTGATGGCTGGCTTGCTGGCCCTGATGGTGGGCATTCCCATGGGCGTTTATGCAGCGCTCAAGCGCGGCTCGTTCATCAGCCAGCTGTTCATGACCGTCTCGCTGCTGGGGGTCTCGCTGCCCACCTTCCTGATCGGCATCTTGCTGATCCTGGTGTTTGCCGTCACGCTGGGCTGGTTTCCCAGCTTTGGCCGCGGGGAAGTGACGAAACTGGGCTGGTGGAGCACCGGGCTTCTGACGGCGAAGGGCTGGCAGCACATCACGCTGCCGGCGATCACGCTGGCGATTTTCCAGCTCACGCTGATCATGCGGCTGGTGCGCGCGGAAATGCTTGAAGTGCTGCGCACCGACTACATCAAGTTCGCGCGCGCACGGGGCCTGACCAACCGGGCCGTGCACTTCGGCCATGCACTGAAAAACACGCTGGTGCCGGTCATGACCATCACCGGCCTGCAACTCGGCGGGCTGATCGCCTTTGCCATCATCACCGAGACGGTGTTCCAGTGGCCCGGCATGGGCCTGCTGTTCATCCAGGCCGTGACCTTTGCCGACATTCCCGTGATGGCGGCCTACCTGTGCCTGATTGCGCTGATCTTCGTCGTCATCAATCTGGTGGTGGACCTGCTTTACTTTGCCGTCGACCCGCGCCTACGCGTTGAAAAGCCGGGCGGACACTGATATGAATTTCCTGAAAAAATGGCGCGACAGCGATGTCGGCCACAGCTTCCTCTCTTCGCCCACGGCGATCATCGCCGCGTTCATCGCGCTGCTGTGTGTGGTGAGCGCCGTGTTCGCGCCGTGGCTTGCGCCGCACAACCCGTTTGACCTGACCACGCTGGAGCTGTCAAACGCCCGCCTGCCGCCTGCCTGGAGCGCAGGTGGTTCGAGCAGTTTCTTGCTGGGCACGGATGACCAGGGCCGCGACATCCTGTCGGCGCTGATGTATGGCGCCCGCATCTCGCTGGCGGTCGGTCTGGCCTCGGTGGTGCTGTCGGTCGTCGTCGGGGTGAGCTTCGGGCTCATCGCTGGCTTCCTCGGCGGCTGGGTCGACGGACTGCTGATGCGCCTGTGCGACGTGATGCTGTCTTTCCCTGCCATTCTGGTGGCGCTGCTGATTGCCGGCGTGGGGCGCGCGCTGTTCCCGAATGCGCATGAGACCCTCGCCTTCGGCGTGCTGATCATCTCGATCTCGCTGACCGGCTGGGTGCAGTACGCGCGCACCGTGCGCGGCTCCACACTGGTCGAGCGCAACAAGGAGTACGTTCAGGCCGCGCGCGTGACAGGCGTGGCGCCGTTTCGGATCATGCGGCTGCATGTGTTGCCCAACGTGATGGGCCCGGTGCTGGTGCTGGCGACCATCCAGGTCGCCACGGCCATCATCACGGAAGCCACGCTTTCATTCCTCGGCGTCGGTGCACCGCCCACCTCGCCATCGCTCGGCACGCTGATCCGCATTGGCAACGACTATCTTTTCTCAGGCGAATGGTGGATCACCATTTTTCCCGGCGTCATGCTGGTGCTGATTGCACTGTCGGTCAACCTGCTGGGCGACTGGCTGCGCGACGCTTTAAATCCCAGATTGCAATGATGCGAATTTCTTTTCAAGCAACCACCGCAGATCCGGTTCTGCCGGGCCTCTGGTGGTGCCCCCTTGAGGGGGAAGCGGCCGCAGGCCGCATCGGGGGTAGGCCTTGAGTCTGCTTCAAGTCAAGAACCTCGTGGTGGAGTTTCCCCACCGGCGCGGCACCTTGCGCGCCATTGACGACATCTCGTTCGACATCGCGCCCGGGGAAATCCTCGGCGTGGTGGGTGAGTCGGGCGCCGGGAAATCGCTCACCGGCGCGGCCATCATCGGCCTGCTGGAGCCGCCCGGGCGCATTGCATCAGGAGAGGTCCTGCTGGAAGGCCGGCGCATCGACCAGCTGCCTTACGAGGAAATCCGCCGGATTCGCGGCCGCAAGATAGGCGCCATCTTTCAGGACCCGCTCACCTCGCTCAACCCGCTGTACTCGGTCGGCCGGCAGCTCACCGAGACCATCATCACGCACCTGAACGTGAGCGCGTCTGAAGCGCGTCGCCGCGCGATCGAGCTGCTCAAGGACACCGGCATCCCGGCGGCCGAGCAGCGCATCGACCACTTTCCGCACCAGTTTTCGGGTGGCATGCGTCAGCGCGTGGTGATCGCACTGGCGCTGGCGGCCGAGCCGCAACTGATCGTGGCCGACGAGCCCACCACCGCACTGGATGTGTCGATTCAGGCGCAGATCATCACGCTGCTCAAGACCATCTGCAAAGACCGCGGCGCTGCCGTGATGCTGATCACCCATGACATGGGGGTGATCGCTGAAACCTGCGACCGCGTTGCCGTGATGTACGCGGGCCGGATTGCCGAGATCGGCCCGGTGCATGACGTCATCAACCGCCCGTCGCACCCTTACACCGCCGGCCTGATGGCCTGTATTCCCGACATGACCGTGGACCGTGAACGCCTGCACCAGATCGATGGCGCCATGCCGCGCCTGAATGCCATTCCAGCGGGCTGCGCCTACAACCCGCGCTGCGAAAAAGTGTTTGAACGCTGCCATGTCGAGCGCCCTGACCTGCTGCCTGCGGGCGGCACCCACGCTGCCTGCTGGCTGCATGCGAAGTCTGCCAAGGAAACCAGCGCATGAGCGGCGTCACCCCACATCAAAAGAACAGCGCGCCAGCCGCCCTCAGTGAGGCCAGCGCGGAGGCCCCGCTTGTTGTGGCCACCGATCTGGCCAAGACCTTTGACGTCTCGCCGCCCTGGCTCAACCGCGTGATTGAGCGCAAACCTCGGCAACTGCTGCGCGCGGTTGATGGCGTGTCGTTCGAGATCCGGCGCGGCCAGACGCTGGCCCTGGTCGGTGAGTCCGGCTGCGGCAAGAGCACCGTGGCGCGTTTGCTGGTGGGCCTGTACGAGCCCACGCGCGGCGGCTTCGGCTTTGACGGCGTGGACGCACACGCAGCATTCAGAACACCCGAAGGCCGCCAGCTGCGCCGGCGCATCCAGATGATTTTCCAGGACCCGTATGCCAGCCTGAATCCGCGCTGGCGCGTGCAGGACATCATTGCCGAGCCCTTGCTCGAACACGCCATCGAGAGCGACCCCCAGGCGCTGGAGGCACGCGTGGGCGAGTTGCTGAAGTCCGTCGGCCTGTCACCGCTGGACCGCGTCAAGTACCCGCACCAGTTCTCGGGCGGGCAACGGCAACGCATCTCGATTGCGCGTGCGCTGGCCACGCAACCAGAATTTCTGGTCTGCGACGAACCCACCTCAGCACTTGACGTGAGCGTACAGGCGCAGGTGCTCAACATCATGAAGGACCTGCAGCGCGAGCGCGGCCTGACCTACCTCTTCATCAGCCACAACCTCGCGGTGGTGCGGCACGTGAGCGACCAGGTGGGCGTGATGTATTTGGGGCGGCTGGTGGAGCTGGCCGACAAACACACCCTGTTTGACAGTCCGCGCCACCCCTACACACGCATGCTGCTGGATGCAATTCCCAAGATGCATGACACCGGCCGTGCCCGCACACCGGTGCAGGGCGAGGTGCCCAATCCACTGAACCCGCCCGCCGGCTGCGCGTTCAATCCGCGTTGTCCGCACGCCAACGCGCGCTGCCGCGAAGAGCGACCCGTGCTGCAAACCATCGCGGGTGTGCGCGTGGCCTGTCATGCGGTTGAAGAGGGACGTATCTAGAAAACCGGCCACTCATGGGCCGGCCTGGGCTCAGCGCTGGCGTGCCAGCTCAAGCCCTTTGTGCGCTGCCCGCTCCGGGTCGGCCGCCTGCGTCACCGCGCTGACCACCGCCACGCCATCCACGCCGCAGGTCATCACGCCAGGCATGCGTTCCAGTGAAATGCCGCCAATGGCCACCGCCGGGTAAGGCGCCGCATCTGCCGCCCACAGCTTCAGGCGCTCCAGCCCCACCGGCTCGTAGGGCATCTTCTTGAGCGTGGTCGGGTACACCGGGCCAATCGCCACGTAAGAGGGCCGCGCCGCCTTGGCCCGCGCCAGCTCGGCCGGCGTGTGCGTGCTCACGCCCAGCCGCACGCCCGAGGCTTGCAGGGTGTGCAGGTCGGCCGCGGACAGCGCGTCGAGGTCTTCCTGCCCCAGATGCACGCCGTAGGCACCTGCCGCCAGTGCCATCTGCCAGTGGTCGTTGATGAACACCTGCGCATCCGGCACTGCACGACCTGCGGCCACCGCCGCGCGCACTTCGCGCTCGATCTCTTCCGGCGTGTGACCCATGGCCTTGAAGCGCAACTGAATGGTGCGCACACCCCAACCGAGCAGGCGTTGGACCCATTCGGCATCCGACACGACGGGGTAGAAGCCGATGGGGGCAATCAGCGGGGCGAAGGGAGCGAGGGCGTTGGGGTTCATGGCAAACAATCAAGTCAGGCGTTGTGCCAGAACGGCACGCCCACGGTGGGGGTTGATGCCTGCGCCGCGGCGCGCTCTGGCATGGGGGTGGATTCATACGCCGCACGGCCTGCCGCCACGCCATCAGCAAAGGCGCGCGCCATGCGCACCGGGTCGCCAGCCTGCGCCACGGCCGTGTTGAGCAGCACCGCGTCAAAGCCCAGTTCCATCACCTGCGCCGCATGCGAAGGCCGGCCCAGACCCGCATCAACCACCAGCACCGCATCCGGCAGACGGCGGCGCATGGTCTCCAGCGCGTAAGGGTTGAGTGGGCCGCGGCCGGTGCCAATCGGCGCCGCCCATGGCATCACCGCCGCACAGCCCGCCGCGTGCAGGCGCTGCGCCATCACCAGGTCGTCGGTGGTGTAGGCGAACACCGCAAAGCCGTCTTTGGCCAGCGCTGTGGCGGCTTCCAGCGTGGCCACGGTGTCGGGCTGCAGCGTGTAGTCGTCGCCAATCACTTCCAGCTTGATCCACGCGGTGCCAAAAATCTCGCGCGCCATCTGCGCCAGCGTGATGGCCTCCTGCGCCGTGTGGCAACCCGCGGTGTTCGGCAGGATGTGGCAGTTCATCGCCTGCACGCGCTGCCAGAAGCTGTTGCCCCCGCCGCTCTCAGGCTGCAGCCGGCGCAGGCCGACCGTCAGCACCTCGGTGCCGCTGGCCCGCACCGCATCGCCCAGCACCTGCGGCGAAGGGTAGTGCGAGGTGCCTAGAAAGAAGCGGCTGCGCAGCGTGGTACCCGCCACCGTCCACGGCTGGCCGTGGGCAATTGAAGTTGCATCAGAATTCATTTCGTGACTCCAGGTAATGCAAGCGGACACCGCAGGACTGGCTTTGCCAGACCGCAGGTGTCGCCTCCTGCAAGGGGGAGGGCGAAGCGCAGCGCAGCCACGGGGGTGTTCATCATTCATCCACCCTGGATTGGCGTGATCACATCGATCTTGTCGCCGGGTTGCAGTACGCGCTCTGGCCACTTTGCCCTCGGCACAAATGCGCTGTTGATGGCGCACGCAAAAGCTGCACCCATCTGGTAGCCACGTGCCAGCAACAAGTCCTGCAAGGTCGGCGCCTCGGTCTGCATGCGCTCGCCATTGAGTGAAATTTCAAACGTGTTCATGAATGCACCTCGTGGGCCACGGCGTGCTCTGCATCAGGAACCTGGTCGCGCCGAAGAATGTGACGGGCCAGATCGTCCACCAGCGCGGGCGCGCACAGATAGCCGTGGCGGTACAAGCCGTTGATGTGCCACACCCCGCTGCGCGCTTCCACCACCGGGCGGTGGTCGTCCAGTGCGGGTCGCAGGGCGGCGCTCATGCGCAGCACACGCGCCTCGCCAAAACCGGGGTGCAGGCTGTGCAGCGCACTGCCCAGCTCCAGCATGGAGCGCACCGTCACCGGCCCGGTGTCTTCGGACTCCAGCTCGGTCGCGCCGACCACAAACTGGTGGCCAGGCCTCGGCGCCACATACAGCTGGTAGCGCGGGTGCATCAGGCGCACCGGCCGCTGCAGGCTCAAGCCCGCGCATTCGACGCGCAGCACCTCGCCGCGCACACCGCGCAGCGGGTTGCCTGCCGGCCACTGCGCATGACTACCGACACCGCGCGCATCAACAGCCACATCCACCGCCACATCGCCGACATGGCCCTGGTCCTTGCACACCACGCGGTGCGCCTCCACGCGCTCCACCGCCACGCCCTCGTGCCACTGGCCACCGAGCGCATCAATCGCACGGGCCAGCGACGAAAGCAATTGGTCATTGGCCAGCTGGCCCTCGCCATCGAGAAAAAGCCCCTCGCCAAAGCGTCCCGCCAAAGCAGGCTCATGACGGGCCACGCCCGCTGCATCCAGTGCGTGCAACTGCGCGCGGCTGTTCGCCGGTAGCTTGTGCTGCAAGAGCCGCGTGAAGTGTTCCAGCGAGGCCTGGTCAGGCGCATGCGCCACCACCAGCGTGCCCTCGCGGCGGAAGTACACGCGGCCTGCGCCTGCGGCTTCCAGCTCGTCAATCCAGCGCGGCCACAGCTGCATCGAGCGCTGGCCGAGCGCAAACACCACCTCGTCCGACACCGCCAGCTCCGCCAGCGGCGACAGCATGGCCGCCGCCGTCTGCGAGGCAGTGGCCAGGTCGTCGCGTGGCCGCGCATCGAACAGGCTCACGCGGCAGCCAGCGCGCAGCAGGCGCCACGCCAGCGCGCGGCCCGCGAGGCCGGCGCCGACGATGCCGATGTGGGGTTGACTTGTCATGGTGAGGCGTTCCGCAGAGCCCTTCGACCCGCTCAGAGCGAGCGGTGGGCCATCAGGAATAAATCTCACTGCCGCGCTGGCGGAACTCCTCGGCCTTTTCCTCAAAGCCCGCCTCGACCACGGCAACATCGGCCGGTGCCGGAGTTGCCGCACGAATCGGAATCACGCCTGGCGCCAGCGTGGTGCTGGCCGGGTTCAGACGCGCGAAGTCACGCACCTCCTGCGAAATCTTCATCGAGCAGAACTTCGGTCCGCACATCGAGCAGAAATGCGCCACCTTGGCGTTCTCTTTCGGCAGTGTTTCGTCGTGGTACTTCATCGCCGTGTCCGGGTCGATGGCCAGGCGGAACTGGTCTTCCCAGCGGAATTCAAAGCGCGCCTTGCTGACCGCGTTGTCCCACATCTGCGCACCGGGGTAGCCCTTGGCCAGGTCGGCAGCGTGCGCGGCAATCTTGTAGGCGATCAGGCCCTGCTTCACGTCGTCGCGGTTCGGCAGGCCCAGGTGCTCTTTCGGCGTCACATAGCAAAGCATGGCGGTGCCATACCAGCCGATGTTGGCCGCACCCATGGCTGACGAGATGTGGTCGTAGCCGGGGGAGATGTCGGTGATCAGCGGGCCCAGCGTATAGAACGGCGCCTCGTAGCAAGCCTCCAGCTGCTTGTCGACGTTTTCCTTCACCAGCTGCAGCGGCACATGGCCGGGGCCTTCAATCATCACCTGCACATCGTGCTTCCAGGCGATCTGCGTCAGCTCGCCCAGCGTGTGCAGCTCGGCAAACTGGGCTTCGTCGTTGGCGTCGGCAATCGAGCCGGGGCGCAGGCCGTCGCCGAGCGAGAAGCACACATCGTAGGCCTTCATGATCTCGCAGATCTCGTCGAAGCGCTCGTACAGGAAGCTCTCGCGGTGGTGCGCCAGGCACCACTTGGCCATGATGGAGCCACCGCGCGAGACGATGCCCGTCAGGCGGTTGGCTGTCAGCGGCACATAGGCCAGCCGCACACCGGCGTGGATGGTGAAGTAATCCACACCCTGCTCGGCCTGCTCGATCAGCGTGTCGCGGAACAGCTCCCAGGTCAGGTCTTCGGCCTTGCCGTTGACTTTCTCCAGCGCCTGATAGATCGGCACCGTGCCGATCGGCACTGGCGAGTTGCGCAGAATCCATTCGCGCGTCTCGTGGATGTTCTCGCCGGTCGAGAGGTCCATCACCGTGTCGGCGCCCCAGCGGATCGACCACACCAGCTTGTCGACTTCTTCCTCAATGCTCGACGTCACCGCCGAGTTGCCGATGTTGGCATTGACCTTCACCAGGAAGTTGCGGCCAATGATCATCGGCTCGCTCTCGGGGTGGTTGATGTTGTTTGGAATCACCGCGCGGCCGCGGGCCACTTCGTCGCGCACAAATTCAGCCGTGATCTGCTCCGGAATCGCCGCGTTGAACGAATGCCCTTTTTTCGGCATGCGCTCGGTAGCCAGCCGCTCGGCGAGCTGCGCACGCACCAGGTTCTCGCGCACCGCGATGTATTCCATCTCGGGGGTGATGATGCCTTTGCGGGCGTAATGCATCTGCGACACATTGGCGCCCGGCTTGGCACGGCGCGGCACCGGGGCATGCGCCATGCGCAGCGCGCTAAGGGCCGGGTCGTTCAGGCGCTGGCGGCCGTAGGCGCTGCTGATGCCGGGTAGGGCCTCGGTGTCGCCGCGCTCGTTGATCCACGCGCCGCGCAGCGGCGGCAGGCCACGGGTGATATCGATCGGCTGCGACGGGTCGGTATACACGCCCGACGCGTCATAGAGGCGCAGCGGCGGGTTGGCCTCACGGCGCGGCTCGCCGGCGCCTTCATGCACCAGCGTGTCGGTCAGCGTGACCTCGCGGAACGGCACCCGGATGTCGGGGCGCGAACCTTCGATATAGATCTTGGCCGAGCCAGGAAAGGGCGCACGCGTGATGCGGCTGGTGAGGTCGTTGGTATCGACGGTGAGACGGGTTTTGGCCATGGCTTTGTTCTCCAGAACGTCCAGCAGTTCCACAGGGTGTGGGCGGTGCTTGCCTGGGAGGCCGGGGGAGTCCTTCGGGTTGCGTTGAAGGTGCCGGAGCCAAGTGCCTTGTTTCCTACGCGGGCATGATCCCGATCAGGTTCAGCGGGTCTCGCAATTGCGATCTCAGCCCTGAAAGAAACTTCCTGGGCACCCCGACAAGCTGCAGTCATTGTATGCAGCGCGGAAGGGGATGGCAATGCTGCCCACCGCACCGGCCTGAAACGCAGAAACACGGCTTTCACCGATCTTTACAAACCATCACGCCACCCTCATGGCGCCGATACAGCCCGCGCTCACACTGACCTTCAACCTGACGCCACAGGGCCCAGAGCGGGTACAGGCAGCAGGGCAACAAGACGATCCGCCACACTTTCTGAAAGGAAGTTCTCCATGTCTGTCACATTCAAACGCTCCCCCACTTTCAACGCCTTCGTGCTCGCCGGCCTGCTGGCCACCGTGGGCGTCAGCGCCACGGCGCAAGGCACCGCCACCCCTGCCCCAGCCAGCCCTGCAGCCACGAGCGGTCAAAGCGGGTACGGCGGCCATGGTGGCCACCACATGGGCAAACACGATCCCGCCAAAATGCAGGCCCGGATGGCTGAACGCACGGCCAAGCGCATGGCTGACTTGAAAGCCAAACTCAACATCACGCCGGCCCAGGAAGGCGCGTGGACCAGCTTCACCACCGCGTTGCAGCCGCCTGCAGGACAGGGCCCCTGGGGCAAACGCCCCACCGCCGAGCAGCGCGCCGAGATGGCCAAACTGACCACGCCAGAGCGCATCGACCGGATGACCGCCCTGCGCGCCGAACGCATGACCGCCATGAGCACGGCCATGGGCAAGCGCAACGACGCCATCAAGACCTTCTACTCGACGCTCGCACCCGAGCAGAAGAAAACCTTTGACGCCGAGCACCAGAAGATGGGCAAGCGCGGCGGTGGTGGTGGTCACCATGGGCACCACGGTGGCATGCACAGGGGTTGAGGCCCCAGTCCGGTCAGCCGCCTGACCGCAGTCCTTCGCTGCACGTACGCGCCTGCACCCGGCCTCTCACCAGGCCGTGTGCAGGCGTTTTGCCGTGCGGCCCGGCCGGGCTGTCGGCCACCGGTACCGCTCCATGTCAGACAGTCACTCTGCCACGTCTGGCGGGCATTGCGCGTTCCTACACTGGCCTGATGACCTCCATCCGCAAAGGCCAGGCGCCGGCCCCTCTTGAGCGCCACACCTTCCACGAGCGCTTCATGCAGTCCTTTGTGGACCCCGCCTACCAGGTCGAGGCCGAGGCGATTTCGCGCGTCGAAGCCATCGCCTGGGCCGCTTACGAAGAAGGCCGCAAGGCGCCTGTCACGCGCAAGGCCGGTACCGAATTCGCCGATCCCGACTACGACCTCTCGGTGGACTGGCTGGCCACGCGGGAACGGCTGGCGCGCGCCGCCGCCGTCTGGAAAGACCCCGCCACACCCCCGCGCGTGTTGCTCATCTGCGGCTCGGCCCGCAACGACGGCACCTGCCCCGGCGAAGTCTCCAAAAGCCATCGCATGGTGCAGTGGATGCAGGACACACTGCACGCCGCGCAGATCGAAACCGACGTGCTCGACCTCAGCCTGCTCACCTCCGGCTACAGGCTCCACATCCACCCCTGCAAGGGCTGTGTGTCCACCGCCATGCCGCTGTGCCACTGGCCCTGCACCTGCTACCCCAACCACGCACTCGGGCAAACTGGCGACTGGATGGCCGAGATCTACGAACGCTGGACCGCCGCGCACGGCGTCATCATCGCCACGCCGGTGTACTGGTACCAGTCGCCCAGCCCGCTCAAGCTGATGATCGACCGCCTGGTCTGCGCCGACGGCGGCAACCCCGACCCGACCACCACCCACGGCAAGAAGGCCGCAGAAGCCAAAGCACTCGAACTCAAGGGCTGGGACTACCCCAAACACCTCGCCGGCCGCGCCTACGGCCTGGTGGTGCATGGCGATGTGGCTGGCATTGAGGGCGCGCGCCGCAGCCTGTCCGACTGGCTGGACTGGATGGGCCTCATTGATGCCGGCAGCGCGGCTCGTCTGGACCGCTACATCGGCTACTACGAGCCCTATGCCACCAGCCACGACGCACTCGACGCCGACGCCGCGCTGCAGACCGAGGTTCACCAGGTCGCCCGCGCCGTGGCAGGCACCGTGAAAGCCCTGCGCGCCGGCACGCTCCCGCCGCCCGGCCGCGACCTCCAGCGGCCCCGACCCAAGTAACCCATGAAACCCACTTGAAAGATCGCGCTCCATGGCCAACTGATCAACCAAGGGATTCAGTCAACGTCCTACAAGCGGCCTCAAGGGCGCAGAATGACAATCACAGCTCCGGCCCAGGCCCCTCGTCCATGCACACCAAGCCACTCCCGCCATCGGCCAACGCCCCACCCGCACCGCAAGCATCGTCCCCTGCCACGCTGCCCGATGGCCTATCCACGGCTGCGCCACCTGAGTTCTACGACAACCTGGACATGGCGGCTGTCGACGCCGACACCCGCACCGCGATGGCCGCCGTGAGCCCGGAGTCCACCTTCTCCTTCAAGGTGCTCACCGTCAACATCCACAAGGGCTTCACGTTTTTCAACCGCAAGTTCATCCTGCCCGAGCTGCGCGAAGCGGTGCGCCAGGTGGGGGCCGACGTGGTGTTCCTGCAGGAAGTCACCGGCAACCACGAGAAGCACCCCGACAAGTTCGACAACTACCCGGAAACGCCGCACTACGAGTTTCTGGCCGACACCATCTGGCCGCAGTTCGCCTATGGCCGCAACGCGGTCTACACCAACGGTCACCATGGCAACGCGGTGCTGTCGAAGTTCCCCATCGTGCGTTTTGAGAACATCGACGTCTCCATCAGCGGCCCCGAACGGCGCGGACTGCTGCACTGCGAGCTGCAGATTCCCGGCCGCAGCGTCAACGTGCATGCCATCTGTGTGCACCTGGGCCTGATGGAGTCGCACCGCGTGCAGCAGATGCAGATGCTCTGCGATCTGGTGCGCAAGGGCATCCCGCCGCAAGCCCCGGTGGTGGTGGCCGGCGACTTCAACGACTGGCGGCACCGTGCCCATGTGCTGCTGGAGCAGGGCGCCGACCTGCACGAGGTGTTTGTGCAGGCCCACGGGCAGGCGGCGCGCACCTTTCCGGCCCGCCTGCCGCTGCTGCGGCTGGACCGCATCTATGTGCGCAACGCCATCGGCCACGCGCCGGTGGTGCTGCCCAGCAAGCCCTGGTCGCACCTCTCGGACCACGCGCCGCTGGCGGCTGAAATCGAGCTGTAACGCACCCGGGTAACGGCCCGGCTCCGGGTTGAAGGTCGCGGGAAAACCACATCCCGTGCAGCCCCAGGTCAAACACTGTATATTAATACAGTGTTTATCCAGCAGAAACTCGCCATCCTGGCCGATGCGGCCAAATACGACGCCTCGTGCGCTTCCAGCGGCACCAGCGCGCGCAATTCCGTGGGCGGCAAGGGCATCGGCTCCACCGAAGGCTCGGGCATCTGCCACAGCTATGCGCCTGATGGCCGCTGCATCTCGCTGCTGAAAATCCTGCTTACCAATTTCTGCACTTACGACTGCCTGTATTGCGTCAACCGTGTCAGCAGCAACGTGCCCCGCGCCCGCTTCACTGTCGACGAGGTGGTGCAGCTCACGCTCGACTTCTACCGCCGCAACTGCATCGAAGGCCTGTTCCTGTCGTCGGGCATCATCCAGAGCCCCGACTACACCATGGAGCTGGTGGTCGAGGTGGCCCGCGTGCTGCGGGAAGACCACGACTTCCGCGGCTACATCCACCTCAAGACCATTCCCGACGCATCGCCCGACCTGCTGGCGCGCGCCGGCCGTTATGCCGACCGGCTCAGCATCAACATCGAACTGCCCACCGCAGCTGGTCTGGCGGCGCTGGCGCCCGAGAAAGACGGCGCCGCCATCACACGTTCCATGGGCCAGCTGCGGCAGCACATCGACCACGCGCAGGGCGAGTCGCGCGAGGCCCGCCGCAGCCACATCATCTCAATGCCACGCAGCCGCCTGGCGGGGGTGCAGCGCGCCCAGCCTCCGCGCTTTGCACCCGGTGGCCAGAGCACGCAGATGATCGTGGGCGCCGACAGCGCCGACGACCGCACCATCCTGCAGACCAGCGCGGGCCTGTATGGCGCTTACCGGCTGCGCCGGGTGTACTACTCGGCCTTCAGCCCGATTCCCGACGCATCGGCTCACCTGCCGCTGCGCCAGCCACCGCTGGTGCGCGAGCACCGGCTCTACCAGGCCGACTGGCTGATGCGCTTTTACGGCTTCACACACGACGAGATCGTGCCACCTGCCAGTACAGAAGACAGCACCCCCGGCATGCTGGCCCTCGACATGGACCCCAAGCTCGCCTGGGCGCTGGCCCACCGCGGCCAGTTCCCTGTGGACCTGAACCGCGCCCCGCGCGAGATGCTGCTGCGCGTGCCCGGGCTCGGCGTGAAGGCGGTCACCCGCATCGTCGCCGCGCGGCGCGTGCGCCAGCTGCGCGCCGACGACCTGCTGCGCCTGCATGTGCCGCTCAAAAAAGTCATGCCCTTTGTCTTGCTGGCCGACCATCAACCCGGCAAGACCCTCGATGCCCTTGACCTCGCAGCGCAGCTGGCACCACACCAGCCCGGCCTGTTCGACGCGACCGAGGCGCAGCCGCTCCCAGCGGCAGACGTTGGCGCCACGGCCCTCACCGGCATGCGGCCAAGGCCTACGCCACTGACCGCGCCACTGACGGCACCATCCGGTTTATCACCCGCCCCGGTGGCCGCACCAGCCACCGGTCGGGTGAACCACAGCGAAAGGAGCTTTGCATGGGCGTGATGAATGACCTGCTGACGACCGACCTGTTTGGCCACATGCTGCGGCCCGTCACCCTGCAGGGGCCGACCGACTTCGCGGGTTTTCGCCAGCACGCGCGCGCCCTGCTGGCACAGCAGATGCCGCCGTCGGCGGTGAGCTGGCACTGCAGCGAAACCCGGGCACAGGATCTCTTTGCCTCGTCGCCGGAGACAACCACTCTGCCAGCCGATGCGCCTGCCGTGTCGGTGCCGCCTGACTTCATGACGCTGCTGCAAATCGTGATCCTGCACCGCGACCCGGGCCGCTTCGACCTGATGTACCGGCTTCTGTGGCGCATGGTGCACGAGCCGTCATTGCGACACGACCCGCTTGACGCCGACCGGGTGCTCGCCGGGCAGATGGCGCAAGCTGTGCGCCGCGACATGCACAAGATGAAAGCCTTCGTGCGCTTTCGTACCGTACAGGACGACACCTTCCGCACCCACCCCGAAGGCGGGCCGTTGCATGTGGCCTGGTTTGAGCCCGAGCACCACATCGTGGAAGCGATTGCGCCTTTCTTCACCCGCCGCTTCACGCAGATGCGCTGGGCCATCCTCACGCCCGAACGCAGCATGGACTGGAACGGCGCCACGCTGCACTTCGGCCCCGGTGCGCGCAAGCAGGACGCGCCCGAGGCCGACGCCGGCGAACAGTTGTGGCTCACCTACTATCAGCACATCTTCAACCCCGCGCGCCTGAAGCTGAAGATGATGCAAAAGGAAATGCCGCGCCGCTACTGGAAGAACCTGCCCGAGGCGCAGTTCATCAGCACCCTTGCTGCGCAGGCCGGCGAGCGGCACCGGGGCATGATCGCCCAGGGACCCTCCGCCCTCCGCCGCCGTATCCCGCGAAAAAACACCACGCCCGCCGTGGGGTCGATGCCTCAAGTCACACGCACAAACTTGGCCACCGACGGTATTCCCGCCGAGTCCATCACAAACAGCATGTAGTAGCCCGGTGGCACCGTTGCTGCCGAGCTGGGCACCGTCACCTGCAAGCCGTTGGTGCGCGGCTGAACCTTCAGCTTGATCACACGCTGGTGCATGTCATTGCCGTGGGTCGTAGCGCCGGGGGCCACCAGCACCGCACTGGCCATGCCGTCGCGGTCGGTAGAGACCACAAACGAAGACCCCAGCTTCGCGGCGGCAGGGGCCGACGTGATGACCGGCTGGGCGCCCTTGAACAGGTAGGGCGGTGAATACACCTGCGCCTTGTGCTGAAACGCGGCTGCTGCTGAACTGTCCATGTCGTCCTGCGACAGCAACACCGTGGCGTCGGGCAGCAAAATGGCTGTGGAGTGATACGCCGCCTGTATCAGGTGCGGTGCCACGGTCTCCCAGGTGCCGGTGGTGTCATCGGCCGGCTTGATATACAACTCGGAGGTCAGCAACGCATCTTCATAGCCATACAAGCCCTTGTTGCCGCCCATGGTGAACAAGGTGCCGTCCGGCAGGATCACCGTGTTGGCGTTGTGCCGCGCCTGCTTCCACTGCGGGTAGGGCTTCCATCCCGCCTGCGGGTTGTTGCCGTCGAGCCATTCGTTGTTCGCCTGCACCACCTGCTCGGTATGCCCGCCAGCGACCATGATCAGCTGGCGCGCCGGCGTCACGGCCGCGTTGGTGTATGAGATGCCGTTGCCCAGATACAGGTGGCTGCTGGTCATCGCTGGCAACGCGCTCCAGTTCCAAGTGACGGTATCCATCAGGAAACTGCTGCTCGCTGCCGGTCCGGCTTCCAGCATCTTGCCCGATGGCAACAAAAACTGGAGCGGGTACACCCCCGACGAGTTATGCATCGACACCACGTCGATGCGGCCAATGCCGTCCATGTTCGGGTCTGGCGTGAACACCTCGACCTGGTTGGTGATGGCGTTCGACCCGGTTTCATCAATGCCACTGGTGACCACCACACGGTTGTCGGCCAGCTTGGTCACCGTCGGGTACCAGCGCCCGCGCACCATGTCAGGCTGCCGCGCCCAGCGCTCCGCGATCGGGTTGAACGTGTAGTTGCTCAACAGGCCCTGCCAGCTCTTTTGCCCATCCGGCGCATTGCCGTCCGGATACCGCAGATTGCCACCCGCCACATACACCCGGCCATCACTCAAAATGGTCTGACCAGAGCACCAGATGTTCTCAGGCGGCGGGCTGTTGTACCCCACCCGCGTGGCCGGATCCCAGATATGCCCGACGCCGTTCCGCGACCTCGAGGGGTTGTGATAATCCACAGGGTCGTACGACCAGAACATGACCTTCCCGGTGTGCAGCAACACGGCGGTCACGCCCACCACCGGTATGACGAAAGGTGCACTCCAGCGTCCCTGTGTGAGCTCGGGTGCCGGTTGCGGCGAAACAAATTGCACCTTGGTTCCCACCCCCGTCCGCCACGCGACAGTCTGGATGACTGACTTGTCCGCACTGGCCCGACGCTGTTCGGCGCGGGTCCGGGCAATCACTGCCCGCCGTGCCGCGCGGTCCTCCTCCAGCGTCTGTGCCGCAGGGGTCACCACACCGGCAGCCGGTACCTTGCGCAGTCCACGCTCCACCTCGCACTGCTGCACCCTCATGCGCACATGTGCAGCAGCATGGCTGGGGCCAATCTGGGCACTCTCGCGCTGGAACAGATCGTCCTCCACGTCCGCAGGCTGACAGGCCTTGTGCACATGCGCAGGCTGAGCCTGTAAAACAACCGGTGTGGTCGCGGCAATAACCAGCAGCACCGCCGAGCAGATCGCCGACTTGCCCAGGACCAAAGAACATGAACGCATGATTGATTCCCCTTCAGGAATACCCGACACAAGGGGCTATGAACTCCAGCGGTGTAGAGGCACTGGCGCCGTACACAGCAGGGCTATCAGCAGCGCCAGCCTCTCGTCACGCCCTGTCACTCGATGGTCGAACGTATACATATCGTCTGTCATCAGCATCAGGCAGCCTCCCGCGTAGGAGGCCGCCCGCGTAACGGGTAATCACAAGGAAAATGGCGCCGAAAGCGTGCCCGGATGTAAGCAGCTGGCAGCGCCGTTACAAAGATCACCAGCCAGGCCGCCGCACATTCATTCGCCCGCAGCACCCGGCTCTGACGCCATGGCGCCCTCAGGCCTGGCGCGTCAACCCGTTTCATGCGCTCACAACTGCGACAAGGCGTGCGCGCCCATACGCTGCCGTCGCGGCTACCCTCGGCCTTCGCTTTGCCCGGCTGCGCTCCGCGCCAACCGGCACACACAGACTGCCGCCTTGCCGGCCCTCAACCCGTACACCTCATCCATGACTGTTGCCCTGACAGCCAACGCACCTGCCACCTTCGACATCAAAAGCGCCAACCTGCCTCTGGTGGCCCTTCTGCTCAAGACCACCGATCTCGCCGCTATCGCGAGGGAACTGCAGGCGCGCTTTGGCGACATTCCCGACTTCTTTGACCAGGACGCGCTGATGATCGACCTCTCGCCGCTGCAGGCGGCAGGAGACGCAACGAGCGCAGCAACCACTGCCCTCATCGACTTCCCAGCGCTGATCTCGCTGCTCGGCCAGTTCCAGCTGGTGCCGCTGTGCGTGAAGGGTGGCAGTGCGGCGCAAATGGCGGCCGCGCTGGCTGCCGGCCTTCTGCCTGTGCCCGACGCGCATCTGGTGCCCACGCGCCCGGTGAGCAAAACCGCACCGGTCAACACCCCATCACCACCCGTATTGACGGAACGCGTCGCCCTGCCCTCCGGTGCGCTGGTGATCGACAAGCCGCTGCGCTCCGGTCAGCAGGTCTATGCCCGTGGCCGCGACCTGGTGGTGCTGGCCATGGTCAATGCCGGCGCCGAGGTCATTGCCGACGGCCACATCCATGTGTACGCCCCATTGCGCGGCAAGGCCATGGCCGGTGCGCGCGGCAACACCGACGCGCGCATCTTCGCGCTGCTGCTCGAAGCCGAGCTGATCTCGATTGCCGGCGTTTACCGCACCGCCGAAACGCCGCTGCCCGAAGGCATCGCCGGCCGGCCCACCCAGGTGCTGCTGATTCCGGGCGAGGGTGCCGGCGAGGGCCGCGACCGCCTGGTGATGCACGCCATGTGAGCGCAGCGCGCTTTCAAACTTTTCCTCTTCTCTTCTGTTTATTTCGCGTTCCGTTCTCAAAAGGATTCTCATCTGATGGCAAAAATCATTGTGGTCACCTCCGGCAAGGGCGGGGTCGGCAAAACCACCACCAGCGCCAGCTTTGCCACCGGCCTTGCGCTGCGCGGGCACAAGACGGCCGTGATCGACTTCGACGTCGGCCTGCGCAACCTCGACCTCATCATGGGCTGCGAGCGGCGCGTGGTGTACGACCTCATCAACGTCATTCAGGGCGAAGCCACGCTCAACCAGGCGCTCATCAAGGACAAGCAGTGCCACAACCTCTTCGTGCTGGCCGCCTCGCAGACCCGCGACAAGGACGCGCTGACCAAGGATGGCGTGGAGAAAGTCCTGAAAGACCTCGCCACCATGGACTTCGAATACATCGTCTGCGACTCGCCCGCCGGCATCGAGACCGGCGCGCTGATGGCCATGCACTTTGCCGACGAGGCGCTGATCGTCACCAACCCCGAAGTGTCTTCAGTGCGCGACTCGGACCGCATTCTCGGCATGCTGTCGAGCAAGACGAAGCGCGGCATCGACGGCGGCGACCCCATCAAGGAGCACCTGCTGATCACCCGCTACAACCCGGGCCGGGTCGATCAGGGGCAAATGCTGTCGCTCGAAGACGTGCAAGACATCCTGCGCATCAAGCTGATCGGCGTGATTCCGGAATCCGAATCGGTGCTGCAGGCCTCCAACCAGGGCGTGCCCGCCGTGCACCTGCAGGGCAGCGATGTCTCAGAGGCCTACAAGGACGTGGTGGACCGCTTTCTGGGCGACAAAGACAAACCCATGCGCTTCATTGACGCGCAAAAGCCCGGCCTCTTCAAGCGCTGGTTTGGGGGCAAGTAAGGCATGGCCTCGTTTCTGTCCTTCCTGCTCGGCGAGAAAAAGAAGACCGCCAGCGTCGCCAAAGAGCGCCTGCAGATCATCCTCGCGCACGAACGCAGCGGGCACGGCCATGAGCCCGACTACCTGCCCGCCCTGCAGCGCGACCTGGTCGCCGTGATCGCCAAATACATCCACATCAACCCGCACGACATCAAGCTGCACCTGGAGCGGCAAGACAATCTGGATGTGCTGGAAGTCAAGATCGAGCTGCCAGACCAGCCCAGGAATCCGACCCAAAACAAGCCGGTGCGCGCGGCGCGCTGAGATGCATCAAGGCCCGACTTGAAAACACCCGCCTTTGCGGGCAGGTGTTTGAGGGCGTGACCCACCGGGCGGATGGGTCACGGGGGCCGGACTGCCTCGCCGCTTAGCGGCTCATCGATCCGCCAGAGGCGTTGGCACCTGCATTCGCACCGGCATTGACGCCGGCATCAACGCTACCCGCGCCCTGCACAGCGCCAGTGGCTTTGCCCACCACGCTCTGGCCCGCCTGCCGCGCCTTGCCGGCGGTGGCTTTGGTGGTGCCCTTCACAGTGTCAGCCATGCCCGCCGCGCGGTTGGTAGCGCCGGTGGCACTCATGGAACCTGAACCACTGACCGAACCGGCAGCCGCGCTGTCGCCCTGCACACTGGCACCGGTCGAGCCGGTCGCGCGCATCGCAGCAGAGCGCTCTTCAGCCGTCACATTGCCATTGGCCCCGGCGCGCACATCCACGCCCAGGGCGCGGTTGGCCGTGCCGCCACCAATCGTCACGCCGCTGTTGGCGCCACCGCCTGCACCCGCGCCTGCCGTGCCCACGCTCACACCCGCATTCACACCTGCGCCCACATCAAGCCCCAGCGGGCCGGCCTGTGCGGCAGTTCCCCACGCCATCGCGGTGGTCAACAACACCCCCGAGGCCACGGCCCGCAGCGGGCCGGCAGACCGTGTGCGGCGGGAAGGCTGTACAGAGGCAGACTGAATGGATGATTGCTCGAGTCGAGTCATTGAAACTCCTGTGGTTGAACAGGCCTCCATCCTCGCAAGCTAAAACCACGCGCAGGTTTCGCCTTGGTTGACTTTGTAAGTCGATACACAAACACCGGCGGGCAGCACGATCGACGTAAGTGAGCGCTCATTCAAGGTCCGCCCTTCATGATGTGAAAGCCCATCCGGGGGCAGATGTATCGTAAGCAAGCAATCGCAACCCGTGCGGCCCCTCGCGGTCTATCATGGCTGCATGTTGATGGGCACTCTCGGTGCGGCGCGAGACATCTCGCGCCTCAAGGAAATCGTCGGCGTGCTGGTTCGCCACGGCTTTGGCGACAGCGTGCGCCGGCTCGGGCTGGCCGATCAGCTCGAACGCGCCGGCCATGTGCTGCGCTGGGACGATGTGGCCGAGCTGGCGCGCATCGAGCCGCCGGAACAGGTCCGTCTGGCCATGGAAGAGCTGGGCCCCACCTTCGTCAAACTCGGGCAGATCCTCGCTGGCCGTGCCGACCTGTTTGGTCCCGAGTGGATCGCCGAGTTTGAAAAACTCCACAGCCACGTGCCGCCCGTGCCGCTGGAGCAGCTTCGCCCCCAGTTGCGTGCCGACCTCGGTGGCGAGCCGGAGGATGTCTTCGCCTGGTTCGACACCGAGCCACTGGCCGCCGCGTCCATCGCCCAGGTGCACCGCGCGCGGCTGAAAGACGGCAGCGAGGTCATCGTCAAGATCCGCCGCCCCGGCATCACCGAGGTGATCGAAGCCGATCTGCGCCTGATGGCACGCGCCGCTGCACTGGCCGAAACCGAACTGCCCGCCCTCAAGCCCTACCGCCCGCAGCAACTGGTGCAGGAGCTGGCCAAGTCACTGCGCCGCGAGCTGGACCTGGCCGCCGAATGCCGCCACGCCGAGCGCATTGCCAACAACCTCACAGCGCTCGACTACATCTGCATCCCGCGCGTGCACTGGGCACACACCGGAACGCGCGTCAACGTGCAGGACATGGTGCAGGGTGTGCCCGGCAGCGCGCTCGACCAGCTCACGCCAGAAGCAGGCTTTGACCGCAGCGAGCTGGCCCGCCGCGGGGCGCACGCGGTGCTCAAGATGATTGTGGAAGACGGCCTGTTCCACGCCGACCCGCACCCCGGCAATGTGTTCTACCTGCCCGGCAACCGCATTGCGTTCATTGACTTCGGGATGATCGGCCGCCTTACCGAGCGCCGGCGCGAGGAGCTGCTGCAGCTGCTGCTGGGGCTGGTCGAGCAACAGCCGCAGGCGGTGGCCGATGTGCTGCTGGAATGGACAGGCAACGAACAGGGCGTCAACCTCGGCCAGCTCGAAGGCGAGATCGAGGCCTTTGTCGACCAGTACCACGGCACCCCGCTGGCGCAGCTGAACCTGGGGCAAATGCTGTCTGACGTCACAGGCATCCTGCGCGAGCACCACCTCAGCCTTCCGCCCGATCTGGCGCTGCTCATCAAGGCCTTCATCTCGCTAGAGGGCATGGGCCGCGGTCTGGACCCGGGCTTTCACATGGCCACCGAAGCCACGCCCCTGCTGCACGCCGTGGTTCGCGCCCGCCTCCAGCCGCAGGCGCTGGCAGGGCGCGGATGGCGCAGCTTGCGGCGCGCGCTGGCCGTAGTGGAACAGCTGCCACATGATCTTTCGCGCCTGCTGCGCAACGCGCGCCACGGCCGCGTGCAGGTCGGCATCGAGCTGGCACACCTCAAGCGCGTGGGCGACCAGATCGACCGCGCCGCCAACCGGCTGGCCATGGCGCTGGTGATTTCGGCACTCATCATCGGCTCGTCCATCGTGATGACGGTCAAGGGCGGGCCCACGCTGTTTGGCTTGCCGCTGTTCGGGTTTCTGGGTTTCATGGGCGCCGCCGCTGGCGGGCTGTGGCTGGTGCGCGCCATCTGGCGCAGCCGCCGCGAGCGCGATGCTGACGACGAGTAGCCGCCGGCACTTGCGCTGCATGGGTTTTCACGAATCACGCTCTGGCTGCTTTGTGGCAGCATCCAAAGCCTTATGACCACACCACACCCGCTCCACACGACCACCGCCGCCCTCACCTTCACCCACCGCCGCCGCCTGCTCACTGGCGCGCTGGCCGCCGTTCCCGCCGCGCTGGGCCTGCCCGCGTGGGCGCAGACCCCACAGCGCATCGGCGTGCTCATGCTGCACGGCAAGAACCCAGGCAGCAACCAGGACCCGAACATGAGCCGCCTCAAGCCTGCGCTTGAAGGCGCCGGCATGCTGGCGCTGTACCCCGACATGCCGTGGTCGCGCGGCCGCTACCTCGATGGCCACTTTGACCAGGCCATGGCCGAAATTGCCACCCACGTCAAAACCCTGCGCAGCCAGGGCGCCACCCATATCGCGATTGCCGGGCACAGCATGGGCTCGCCCGCAGCCATGGGCTTTGCCGCGCGCGGCGGTGATGTGCAGGCGCTGGTGCTGCTGGCGCCGGGCCATGTGCCAGCGCGGTACTACGCCTTCCAGCAGAACACCACTGTGCGCGACAGCGTGGACGCGGCGCGCAAGCTGGTTGCCGAAGGCAAGGGCGACGTGCGCGAGCGCTTTTCAGACATCAACCAGGGCCGCCAACTGCCGGTGATCGCCACCGCCAAAGACTATCTGTCGTACTTCGACCCCGCGTCTGACGCCGACATGGGCGTCACCGCGCCACGCATTCCACCCACCACACCGGTGTTGACGGTAGTCGGCGACGCCGACAGCATCCGCAATGTTGCGCGCAGCTACTTCGTCGACAAGTTGCCCGTCAACCCCAAGAGCCAGTACCTGGAAGTGCAGGCTAACCACCTCACCACACCCGTGGTGGCGAGCGAGGCGGTGGTGAAGTGGATCAAGGACGCGCTGGCGGTCTGAAGCAGTCCCCTTGAGCCGTGTCGACTACGGTTCAACCAATCGGCCGCACACCAATCCACGCGCCGTGCGCCCAGAAGGCAAAGCCGGCCCAGGCCGCAGCACCCACCACCACCGTGATGGCCGTGGCAGCCGCCTTGCCCGCCGGGTACACCGTGCCAGCAGCACGGTCGCGCCCACGCGCCGCGCGGAAGTTCAGCACCGCCCACACCAGGAAGGTGCCGAACAGAATCACATGCGCCACATTGCCGTTGGCCAGCAAGTGCGCCAATGCCCACACCTTCACCGCCAGCACCATCGGGTGGCGCAGCTTGGCCTTGATGATGTTGCCCGGCACATAAGCCGCGGCCAGAAAGATGAAGGCGATCAGCGTCAACAAGCTGGCCAGGTGCCGCATGCCCACCGGCGGCGCCCACAGCTGCACCGGCTGCTGCCGCGCCATGCCAAAGCCCCAGACGATCATCACAAAGCCCACCAGCGACAGCACCGCGATCAAGCCCTTCCACGGCATGGCGCCCATGCGCCCGATCATGGCCGTGCGCCAGCCTTCGGCAAAGATGCGGATGGAGTGCGTGCCCAGAAAAAGTACCAAACCCAGAATCAGTAGTGTCACGGTGTGCTCCTTATTGTGTGGGTTGGATTATGAAGGGGAGCGATGCCCCGCGCACTCCGCATCCACTTGGCCTCACCATCCACCCGTTCGTCCCGAGCCTGTCTAAGAACCATCACCACCAAACCCCCAGCCACAGGCAAAATCCACCCCATGCACCTCCAGGACCTCAACACCCCCGCCGCGCTGGTCGACACCGCCCGCATGCAGCGCAACATCACCCGCATGCAACAGCGCATGAACAGCTTGGGCGTGGCCTTTCGCCCACATGTCAAGACCACCAAATGCATCGCCATCGCGCAGGCACAAATTGAAGCCGGCGCGCGCGGCATTACCGTGTCCACACTCAAAGAAGCCGAGCAGTTCTCTGCCGCCGGCATCACCGACATTCTTTACGCCGTCGGCATGGTCGCGCCCAAACTCAAGCAGGCCGCGGCCCTGATTGCCCAAGGCTGCGCGCTCAAGATCATTGCCGACAGCGCCGACTCGGCCAGCGCCATAGTCGCCTACGCACGCGAGCACGGGACGCCCTTCGAGGTGTGGATTGAAATCGACACCGACGGCCACCGCTCCGGCGTGCAACCGCAAGGCGACGAGCTCATCACCATTGGCAGGCTATTGCATGAAGGCGGCCGCACCACGCTGGGCGGCGTCATGACCCACGCCGGCTCCAGCTACGACCTGAACACACCCAAGGCACTGGAAGCCATGGCCGAGCAGGAGCGCAGCCTGTGCGTGCTGGCCGCCCAGCGCCTGCGCGCCGCCGGCCTGCCTTGTCCGAATGTCAGCGTCGGCTCCACACCCACCGCCTTGTCAGCCCGCCAGCTCGATGGCGTGACCGAAGTGCGTGCCGGCGTCTATGTGTTTTTTGATCTGATCATGGCCAATGTCGGCGTGTGCTCGCCAGACGACGTGGCGCTGAGCGTGCTGACCACCGTCATCGGCCACCAGGTCGACAAGGGCTGGGCAATTGTGGACGCCGGCTGGATGGCCATGAGCCGCGACCGGGGCACCCAGAAGCAGCAACACGACTACGGCTATGGCCAGTTGTGCGACGCCAGCGGCCAGCGACTGGAGGGCTACACCCTCACCGGCGCCAACCAGGAGCACGGCATCATCAGCCGCAGCGGCGAGGCGGACCACGACATCGCCCAGCACTTTCCCGTCGGCACCCAGCTGCGCGTGCTGCCCAACCACGCCTGCGCCACCGGCGCCCAGTTCCCCGAATACCACGCCATTCAGCAGACAGAAAGCGGCGAGGAGCTGGGCCCCACCTGGCCGCGCTTCTACGGCTGGTGAGCGCGAGCAAAGACCAAGAAGGCCACCATGACCATCCAGCGAATCAACCCCAGCACCATGGCCCCACCCGGCGGCCACTACCACCACGCCGTGGTGGCCAACGGCTTCGTCTTCATCTCAGGCGAGCTGCCCATCACCCCGGCAGGCGACAAGCTCAACCAAGCCTGCTTTGAAGAACAGGCCACCCAGGTGCTGGCCAATGTGAAAACCGCGTTAGAAGCTGCAGGCAGCAGCATCGCCCAGCTGGTGCAGGTACGCGTGTACGTCACAGACATCGAGCACTGGCCCGCGTTTAACCGCCTCTACAAAGAGTGGGCTGGCGCCGAGCCACCAGCGCGGGCGGTAGTGCCTGTGCCGCTGTTGCACTATGGGTTTTTGATTGAGGTGGAGGCGGTGGGGGTGGTCGATTTGTCAGCGAAACAGTAGACGCTTTCGCTAACGGCCGGGATTCGGACTCACGTCGGCTCAGCCAAAGCTAGCTCGATACGTCACCGGGTCGAGAACACAGTGCTCGGTAAGGGAACCTTTCAAATCGAAAAGGCGTGGTGTTCGTCTAAATTCGAAAACTCTGTAGAGATGAAACTGGTCTTTCGCGCCATGCGATAAAGCCAGTTCTCCGCGCGACACGAAAAATGGGGTGTCGCGTCCAAACGTCGTGGTCTTCACCTCAATGAAACGTTCTTTTCCATCGGCATCGAACGACAACACGTCATACCCCAGCCCGTCGCCCTTGGATTGCGAAACGTGATCAACCTTGTCCGCGAGGCGTGGTTGGCCTAGCTGAATAAGGCGCCAATGCTCGTACTGAACAGTAAACTCCTCCCCCGCAAAGCCCAGTGACATGTTCTGTGCTTCGCGTTCGAGATAGTCACGTTTCATCGGCTTGAAAAGCAAAGGATTGCTAACTTCAGCCACGCGATTCTGTTTCTCCGGTGGTTCTGCCTTTACCTTTGCAAAGTCCGTGAGTGCTGGAACCAACGCTGGTTGTTCAACCGCTGCGAGTGCGACTTTGTCTAGGGTTGTTTTGCCGCGAACCTGATCCATCGCAACAGTTGCTAGAAGGAGCTGGTAATTTGATCGCGGTTTGTACCCTCGGATGTATGGGAAACCAAGATCAATCATCGCCGCACTGATGTTGCCGTGCTTAAACTCAATAGAGGCCTCTGAGCGATCTTGCAGTTTTTCCTGCAATTTACGACGATGAGCCGTCTTGCTGTAGTTTTGACCCGCTAGCTCCAGCGTTAGCATCTGCAGGTAATCAGCAACAATCGCTTCAACTTCCTCGCGCGACCAATCCATAAACACCCCAGACTAATTTCTAGGACACGCCTAGCCACATTGCCTTTACACGTCGATATTCGCTGCTCTCAAAGCATTCTGCACAATAAACTACCGCCGCGGCTCCACTTCATCGCCCATCAGCATGGTGAACACGCGGTCGGCTCGGGGGGGGCGGATCAGCCAGCCCATCATTCACGCTTCCTAAGTCCCTCAAGCGCCTCCAGATCCGCCAAATCTTTGTGACGTCCCACGGCTCTTTTGTTGGTCTTGAAATCGTCCAGCGAGATAAATCCCAGCTCAACGCCATCAAGCACAACAATCAAGCGACGCTGATAGCAATCGGCAAAATCAACCCCGTCAATACTGGTCAACAAATCAATGCGCGCCGGGGCATAGCCCATCTGAATCACATTGTTGGTTGTCGTCAGGTCTGCTTTGCTGACGCCGAGGCTTCCGAAGCCGAATTGATCCAGCGCTGCAAGCACCCTGTCTGCATTGAGTGCGTCTGTACCAATCCAGAAATCCAGATCGCCCGTGTATCTTGGGTGGCCGTAGGCGGCTAATGCGTAGCCGCCCACCACCAGGTACTCAACTTTATTTGAGTTGAGTAACGCGGCAAACTCTTTGAAGTCGGGTGTCAACATTGGGCTGTCCTTGGCTGTGCTGAAGGCGCAAGATTTCGACCGCATCGATTCGCGCCTGAACGGACTGCGCAAGCCAAAAGGAAAGGTCATCTTTCCCCTGCGCAGTGCGCAGCGACGTGAGCTTTATCGTGCGTTGCATGGCCTGCCCCTGGAAATCAATATTTACACATCAATATTCGCAGCCCGCAGCGCATTCTGCTCAATGAACTCCCGACGCGGCTCCACCTCGTCGCCCATCAGCATGGTGAACACGCGGTCAGCTTCGATGGCATCGTCGATCTGCACGCGCAGCAGGCGGCGCACGGTCGGGTCCATGGTTGTTTCCCAGAGCTGGGCGGGATTCATCTCGCCCAGGCCTTTGTAGCGCTGGCGAGCGGTGGCGTTTTCGGCCTGTCCGATCAGCCACGCCATGGCCTGGCGGAAGTCGCTGATCTTTTCTTCCTTCTGGCGCTCGCCTTCACCGCGCATGGCTTTGGCGCCTTCGCTGATCAGGCCCCTGAAGGTGGCGGCCGCATCGGCCAGCGTGGCGTAATCGGCGCCGTGCACAAAGTCTTGCGTGATGACGCTGCTCTTCACGTTGCCGTGGTGGCGGCGGCTGATGCGCAGAATGGGTTTGTCGGTCCGCACGTCAAACTCGCCCGCCACCTCAGCTGGCGCGCCAGTGGTGTTCAGCTCGCGCAGCTTGGCCTGCAGCGTGATGGCTGAGGCTTCGGCTTCGGCCACAGTGTCCAGGTTCAGGCTCACGCCGTCGGCAATCGCGCGCAGGGCCTCGGCGTCCATGTAGCCGCGCAGACGGGCAATCAGTGATTCAGCCAGCTGGTGCTTGCGCGCCAGCTCGGCCAGCGTGTCGCCTGTCAGCACGGTGCTGCCTTCGCCACCGGTTTGCACGCTGGCGTCTTTCAGCGCAATGCGCAGCAGGAAGCCGTCGAGCGCGGCTGTGTCTTTGAGGTACTGCTCTTCCTTGCCGGCCTTCACCTTGTACAGCGGTGGCTGGGCAATGTAGATGTGGCCGCGCTCCACCAGCTCGGGCATCTGGCGGTAGAAGAAGGTCAGCAGCAGGGTGCGGATGTGCGCGCCGTCCACGTCGGCGTCGGTCATGATGATGATGCGGTGGTAGCGCAGCTTGGCAACGTTGAAGTCGTCAGTGCCCGCCGAGCCGCCCGGCCCGCCCGCGTTGCCGATACCCGTGCCCAATGCGGTGATAAGCGTCAGGATCTCGTTGCTGGTCAGCAGCTTTTCGTAGCGGGCTTTTTCCACGTTCAAAATCTTGCCGCGCAGCGGCAGAATCGCCTGGAACTTGCGGTCGCGGCCCTGCTTGGCAGAGCCACCGGCGGAGTCACCCTCGACCAGATAGATCTCGCACATGGCGGGATCTTTCTCCTGGCAGTCGGCCAGCTTGCCGGGCAGGCCCATGCCGTCGAGCACGCCTTTGCGGCGCGTCATGTCGCGGGCCTTGCGTGCAGCCTCGCGGGCGCGCGCCGCTTCGATGATCTTGCCGACGATGATCTTCGCATCGTTCGGCCGCTCCTGCAGGTAGTCGTTCAGCAAGCGGCTCACAATGTCTTCGACCGGGCCACGCACCTCGCTGCTGACCAGCTTGTCCTTGGTTTGGCTGCTGAACTTGGGCTCGGGCACCTTCACGCTCAGCACGCAGCACAGGCCCTCGCGCATGTCGTCGCCCGTCACTTCCACCTTGGCCTTCTTGGCCATTTCTGTGTCGTCGATGTACTTGTTGATGATGCGCGTCATCGCAGCGCGCAGACCGGTCAGGTGAGTGCCGCCGTCACGCTGCGGAATGTTGTTGGTGAAACACAGCACCTGCTCGCTGTAGCCGCTGTTCCACTGCATGGCCAGTTCCACACCGATGTTGGTGCCCTGGTCGCTCTGCCGGTCACCCATGGCCGAGAACACATTGGGGTGCAGCACCGTCTTGCCCTTGTTGATGAACTCGACAAAGCCCTTCACACCGCCGGCACCCGAAAAGTCATCTTCCTTGCCGGTACGCTCGTCCTTCAGGCGAATGCGCACGCCGTTGTTCAGAAAGCTCAGTTCGCGCAGGCGCTTGCTGAGAATCTCGTAATGGAAATCGTTGTTTTCCTTGAAGATTTCCGTGTCAGGCAGAAAGTGCACCTCGGTACCGCGCTTGTCGGTATCGCCCATCACCTTCATTGGCGACACATCAATGCCGTCAACCTGCTCGACGATGCGGTTCTGCACAAAGCCGCGCGAGAACTCCATCACATGCACCTTCCCGTCGCGGCGGATGGTCAGGCGCAGCATCTTGCTCAATGCGTTCACGCAGCTCACGCCCACGCCGTGCAGACCGCCTGACACCTTGTAGCTGTTCTGGTTGAACTTGCCGCCAGCATGCAGCTCGGTCAGTGCAATCTCGGCCGCAGAGCGCTTGGGCTCGTGCTTGTCGTCCATCTTGATGCCGGTCGGAATGCCGCGGCCGTTGTCCGTCACGCTGACCGAGTTGTCGGAATGGATGGTGACCACGATGTCGTCGCAGTGGCCAGCCAGTGCCTCGTCAATCGAGTTGTCGACCACCTCAAACACCAGGTGATGCAAACCAGTGCCGTCAGACGTGTCGCCGATGTACATGCCGGGGCGCTTGCGCACGGCCTCCAGCCCTTCCAGGATCTGGATCGAACCCTCGCCATAGGCTTCAGACGCGCCGGCTTGATTGGTGTCGATCTTGGGCTGGAAATTGGAGCTTCCCTCGCCTGCTGCGCCGTCGGTCACATGCACTTGTTCGGCTTCGTTCGGTTTGTTTTCGTCTGTCATGGCCAGCTTTATGTCCGGGTTTCTTCTGAATTGCTTCGGTTTCTTCAATCTCTTGAATGACCAAACCCGCGGAGAGTCGCGGGTCTGTCGGGTGTTTTGCGCGGTGGGCGCGGAAGGTTTTCGCCTTAAATCCGCATCGGCATCACGACGTACTTGAAGGCTGCATCGTCGGGAATGGTGAGCAGCGCCGAGCTGTTGGAGTCGGCCAGCTCGATCTTCACCATGTCCTGCTCCATGTTGGCCAGTGCGTCGATGAGGTAAGTGACGTTGAAACCGATCTCAATGGCATCGCCGCCGTAGTCAATGTCGAGTTCATCGACGGCTTCTTCCTGCTCGGCGTTGTTGGATGCGACCCGCAGCGTGCCGGGCTCGATGTTCAGGCGCACGCCCTTGAACTTCTCGCTGGTGAGAATCGCGGTGCGCTGCAGGCTGGCCAGCAGTGGCACGCGGCCCAGCGTGATGATGTTCTTGTGGTTCTTGGGAATCACGCGGTTGTAGTCAGGGAACTTACCTTCGACCAGCTTGGTGACGAACTCCATGCCCTCGAAGCTGAACTTGGCCTGGTTGCCGGCGAACTGCATTTCAATCGCGCCCTCTTTGTCGCTGAGCAGACGCTGCATTTCCAACACCGTCTTGCGCGGCAGGATCACTTCCTGCTTCGGCACTTCCACGTCCAGCGTGGCCGAGGAAAACGCGAGGCGATGGCCGTCAGTCGCCACCAAGCTGAGCTGCTTGCCTTCGGCCACGAACAGGATGCCGTTGAGGTAGTAGCGGATGTCGTGCACCGCCATCGCAAACGACACCTGGTTGAGCAGCTCTTTGAGCACCTTCTGCGGCACCGAGAAGCTGGGGCCGAAGTTGGCGGCCTCTTGCACCAGCGGAAAGTCTTCAGCCGGCAGCGTCTGCAACGTGAAGCGGCTTTTGCCGCCCTTGAGGATCAGCTTGTTCTGCGACGACTCCAGCGACACCGTCTGGTCGCTGGGCATGGAGCGGAGGATATCGATCAGCTTGCGGGCACCCACCGTGGTGGTGAAGTTACCGCTGTCGCCATCCAGGTCGGCGGTGGTGCGGATCTGGATTTCAAGATCGCTCGTCGTGAGCTGCACCTGTGCGCCCGTCTTTCGGATCAGCACATTGGCCAGGATAGGCAGTGTGTGCCTGCGCTCCACGATGCCGGAGACCGATTGCAGGACCGACAAAACTTTATCCTGGGTGGCTTTCAGAACGATCATGACTTCCTCTTGTTTCTCTTTAATTCTTTAATTCAAATTAGTAGTAGTAGTAAGGGCAGCGCACTTCTGTGGACAGTGCCATTTTCCCCTTTTTGATCAACCACTTGGCGTTTGTTTAACCTTGTGTTCAGTCGCCCCTGAACTGCACTGCCGAAGATGAACAACTTGCCATTGTCATCTGCTTCTGTGGATAACTGTACGGTTGTTCAAAAGTTGTCCCCATGGTTGTCAGAAGGGTCATTTTTCAGCCTCCATTTCAGCCTTTTAGCGTCTGTTCAAGCACATGCAGCTGCTGGTTGAGCTCGGTCATTTGCTGGCGCTCGGCCGACATCTTGCGCACGGCGTGCAGCACGGTGGTGTGGTCGCGCCCGCCAAACAGCTCGCCGATCTCGGGCAGGCTCTTCTGGGTCAGTTCCTTGGCCAGGTACATGGCAATCTGGCGCGGCCGGGCAATGCTGGCGGGGCGCTTCTTGCTGTACATGTCGGCGACCTTGATCTTGTAATAGTCGGCCACCGTCTTCTGGATGTTCTCCACGCTGATCTGCCGGTTCTGGATGGACAGCAGGTCGCGAAGCGCCTCCCGGGCCAGCTGGATGGAAATTTCCTTCAGGTTGAAGCGCGAGTAGGCCAAGATCTTGCGCAGCGCTCCTTCCAGCTCGCGCACGTTGGAGCGGACGTTTTTGGCCACAAAAAACGCGACCTCTTCCGGCATCACGGCGCCTTCGGCCTCGGCCTTGCGGATCAGGATGGCCACGCGCATTTCCAGTTCGGGGGGCTCGATGGCGACCGTCAGGCCGGAATCGAAGCGCGACACCAGCCGCTCGTGGATGTCCGTCAGCCCCTTGGGATAGGTGTCGCTGGTCATCACGATGTGCGACTTCTTGGTCAGCAGGGCCTCGAAGGCGTTGAAGAACTCCTCCTGCGTGCGGTCCTTGTTAGCAAAGAACTGGACGTCGTCGATCAGCAGCAGGTCGAGCGAGTGGTAACGCTCCTTGAACTCGTCAAAGGTCTTGCGCTGGTAGGCCTTAACCACATCCGACACAAACTGTTCCGCGTGGATGTAGAGAACTTTGGCCGCAGGGTTGTCTGACAACAACTTGTTGCCGATGGCGTGCATCAGGTGGGTTTTGCCCAGGCCGACGCCGCCATAGATAAAGAGCGGGTTGTAAAGCTGGCCCAGGCTGCTGGAAACATGCAGCGCGGCGGCACGGCCCATGCGGTTGGCCGTGCCTTCAATCAGGGTGTCAAACGTCAGCGCGGTGTTGAGCCGGTTCTTGAAAGGCGCACCCGGTGCCTCTTCTGCCACGCCCAGGCCAATCGGCTCAGGCACGCCTGCACCTTCAAAATTACGAACCAGAGAATTAGACTTCGCAGGCACTTCACGAGGAGCGAGCGCTAACTCAATGGGTATGTTCTGTCCTGAAATCTTCTCAATCAAGGCAGAAATGCGGCCAGCGTACTGCGCGCGGACCCAGTCCAGTTTGAAGCGATTGCCGACCTGTACCGTGACCTTGGACAGGTCGGGGGCGACGTCCACCACTAGCGGCCGGATCCAGGTGTTGAACTGCTGCTCAGGCAGTTCCTGCGCCAGATGGTCGACGCAGTTTTGCCACAAATCGTGGCCAGAGTCTGGGGTGATTCCCTCTGTCATGGGCGTGGAGTGCGGGTGACCAGCGGTGCTGGGCCCGCGTGGTGCTTGTGGATATCGTTTATTTTTGGCACCGTTGATTGTAGTCCGCAGGGCAAGTTATCCACACAATAAATGACCCGGGTTTCAACCTATTTTCAGACGGCGGCGGGGCTGTCTCAACGCCGGCTTGCCGGTCAAGATCTGGCCGTCTGTCCCGTGGCCGCAGTGGCAGCCGGATCTGAGCCTTTACCCCCACAAACTGACCTAAGCTGTTGCCTGGACTGGGAAATCTGCGATAATCATGGGTTCCCCGATTCGTAGCGGATTGACGCTGCCCGCCCGGTTTGTTCTGGCGCGAGCATGCTGCATGTCCTGCGGGCTTGCAGAGCTGGCTGTGTTGTATGGCCACCAAGATCATTCGAATTGCTCGGGAGCACAGCGAGCGGCCTTGAGGCCGGTCGGCTTAACAGGACTGGATTCATCATGAAACGCACATATCAACCTTCCAAAGTCAAGCGTGCCCGCACGCACGGTTTCCTGACCCGCATGAAAACCCGCGGTGGCCGTGCCGTGATTGCTGCGCGCCGCGCCAAAGGCCGCAAGCGTCTGGCTGTCTGAGTCTGCGTCACGCAGGCTGTTGGCTGCTCATTCCTGCACGCCTGAATTGAAGCCGGGTGCTTGTGCAGCGGCTTCAAACCAGACCCCAGTTTCAGGCCGTGCTGGCCGGTGCCATCGTTGCCAAGACGACGCACTTCGCCCTGCACCGCAACACGCTGGACGCGCAGCCTGCTGAAACCGAAGCCGCCCCCAAGGCGACGGCCCGGCCCCTGTTTCCCCGCCAGGACTTCTGGATTGGGGCCATGGTTCCCAAGCGCTGGGCCAAGCGGGCCGTCACGCGCAATGCCATCAAAAGGCAGATTTACACCGTGAGTGCAGACTTTTCGCGCCAGTATCCCCAGGCCGCCTATGTGGTCCGCCTGCGGCGTGACTTTTCCCGCAAGGACTTCATCAGCGCCACTTCCGAGCCGCTCAAACAGGCGGTTCGCGCCGAGGTCCACACGCTGCTGATGGCCGGGGTGACCGCACCATGACCGGCCCCCGTCTGGCGAGCCGATTGATCCGGCTTCCGCAAACTCTGTTGATCGGCCTTGTCAAAGCCTACCGTTTGCTGCTCAGCCCGTGGCTGGGCTCAGGCTGTCGTTTTGAGCCCACCTGTTCCGCGTATGCCCTGCAGGCGCTTGAGCAGCGCGGCGCAGTCATGGGCACTTACCTGACCTTGCACCGGCTGGCGCGCTGCCAGCCCTGGTGTGCCGGCGGCCATGACCCGGTGCCGCCCGCAGGTCGATCCGGTTTCCTCTTCTCCCGCCTGGTGAACCCGGCGAATTCACTTTCTTCCGCACCCTCTTCTGAAAAGACGCCGTCATGAACGACATCCGCCGCACCATCTTGTGGGTGATTTTTGGTTTCTCCATGGTCCTGCTCTGGGACCAGTGGCAAGTCCACCAGGGCAAGACGCCCACTTTTTTCCCGTCGGCCACACAAAGCCAGACCAGCAAGGCCGCCGCGACCGTATCTCCAGCTTCAGCCGCTGCCCCGGCCGCCAGCGGCGCGGGCGCTGCGTCCGTGCCTTCGCCTGTGTCGACGGGAGCCGTGGCCACGCCAGGCGCTGTGCCCACCGGCGCACCCGCCATCGCCGCAGCGCCCAACCGCGAGCGTGTGGTGGTCACGACCGATGTCATGTCGCTCACCTTCGACAGCGAAGGCGGCTCCATGGTGCATTCGGTGTTCCCTAAATTCAAGGACGCCGAGCAAAAGGAACAAGGCTTCGTGCTGCTGGATGAAAGCAGCAAGCGTGTGTATCTGGCGCAAAGCGGGCTGATCTCCGGCGGCGCCAACGGCGCGATTGCGGCCCTGCCAACGCACAAGACCCCCATGACCGTGGTTCCCGGCGACCGGACGCTCAAAGACGGGCAGGACACCCTGCAAGTCCGCTTTGAATCGGCCGACGTCGGCGGTGTCAAGCTGATCAAGACCTACACCCTCAAGCGCGGCGCTTACGACATCGGCGTTCGCCATGAAGTTGTCAACACCGGCACGGCGGCCGTGGCGCCGCAGCTCTACATGCAGCTGGTGCGCGACGGCAACCCGCCGCCGGGCGAGTCCTCTTTCTATTCGACTTTCACCGGCCCAGCGATTTACACCGAAGCCAAGAAGTACCAGAAGGTGGAGTTCAAGGATATTGAGAAAAATCAGGTTGAAGCCGAGAAACAGGCCACGAACGGCTATGTGGCCATGGTCCAGCATTACTTTGCAACCGCCTGGATTCTGGCCGACGGAATCAAGCGTGACCTGTTCTTCCGCAAGGTGGACAACAACCTTTACGCCGTCGGCATGATCACGCCCATGGAGCCGGTGGCCGCCGGCGCGACCGCCGCCATCGACGCCCGCTTCTTTGTCGGACCGCAGGAAGAAAAAGCCCTGGAAGCGCTCGCCCCGGGGCTGGAGCTGGTCAAGGACTACGGCTGGCTGACGATTCTGGCCAAACCACTGTACTGGCTGCTCGACAAGCTGCACGGCTTCCTGCACAACTGGGGCTGGGCGATTGTGGCGCTGGTGCTGCTGCTGAAAATCGCCTTCTACTGGCTCAATGCCAAGGCCTATGCCAGCATGGCCAAGATGAAGGCCGTCAATCCGAAGATCATGGAAATGCGCGAGCGGCTGAAAGACAAGCCGCAGGAAATGCAGCAGGCCATGATGAAGATTTATCGCGAGGAAAAAGTCAACCCGATGGGCGGCTGCTTCCCGATCATGGTGCAGATTCCGGTGTTCATCGCGCTGTACTGGGTGCTGCTGTCCAGCGTTGAGATGCGCAATGCGCCATGGATTGGCTGGATCCAGGACTTGTCGGCACCAGACCCGTACTACATTCTGCCGGTCGTGATGACGCTCACCACCATGCTGCAGACCGCGCTGAACCCTGCGCCGCCAGATCCGATGCAGGCCAAGCTGATGTGGTTCATGCCGCTGATCTTCAGCGTGATGTTCTTCTTCTTCCCGGCCGGTCTGGTGCTGTACTGGATCACCAACAACGTGTTGTCGATTGCGCAGCAGTGGGTCATCAACACCCGTATGGGCGCGCCGCCGGAGTTCAATTTACCGAAATTCCGCTGACCGAAGGCGGTACAAAAAAACGGGCCGCGTAAGCGGCCCGTCTTCTTTGTGGTGCGCCGATTAACATTGCTCCAACATGCTGGCCCGCCACCAAGACCCGATTGTCGCCATCGCTACCGCTCCCGGGCGGGGCGCAGTCGGCATCGTTCGGGTGTCTGGCAAAGACATCACAGGGCTGGTTCAAGCCGTCTGCGGCCGCCCTCTGCAGCCACGGCATGCCACCTATCTGCCCTTCAGGGATGCGGTGGGCCACATTCTCGACCAGGGACTGGCGATCCACTTTCCCGCGCCGCACTCCTACACCGGCGAAGATGTCCTGGAGCTGCAAGCCCATGGCGGGCCTGTGGTGCTTCAGCTGTTGCTGGCGCGCTGCCTGGAAGCAGCGGCCAGCGTAGATGCGGTCACCGGCGCGGAGCGGCTTCCACGCCTGCGCGTGGCGCAGCCGGGTGAGTTCACCGAACGCGCCTTCCTCAACGACAAAATCGATCTGGCCCAGGCCGAAGCGATAGCTGACCTGATCGACGCCAGCACCGAGACGGCCGCGCTGTCGGCCGCACGCTCCATGTCGGGCGAGTTTTCTGTCGCCATTCAGGCGCTGCTCGATCAGCTCATTCACCTCCGCATGCTGGTCGAGGCCACCCTGGACTTCCCGGAGGAAGACATCGACTTCCTGCAAAAGGCCGATGCAGCCGGGCAGCTCGTGCGCATCCGGCAAACACTGGCCACGGTGATGCAGCGCGCAGTGCAGGGCGCCATCCTGCGCGAAGGCATCAAGGTCGTGATTGCCGGGCAGCCCAATGCGGGCAAAAGCTCATTGCTCAATGCGCTCGCCGGTGCCGAGCTAGCCATCGTCACGCCGATTGCGGGCACCACGCGCGACAAGGTCACGCAGCTGATCCAGATCGACGGCGTGCCACTGCATGTGGTCGACACCGCGGGTCTGCGCGAGGCCCTGGACGAAGTGGAAAAAATCGGCGTGGAGCGCGCGTGGGCCGAAATTGAAACCGCCAATGCAGTGCTGTTCCTGCACGACCTGAAGCGGCAATCCTCATTCGATTACTTGCAAGCAGACAGCGAGATCAGCGCTACGCTGGCCGCGAAGCTGCCCCGCGGAACGCCCATCATCGACATCTGGAACAAGACCGACCAATTGCTCCCGGCGGAGCTGTCTGGACTCGCGGCGCAGATGACAGACGGTGTGGCCCTGTCGGCCAAAACGGGCGAGGGCCTGCCCGCGCTGCGCCAGCGGCTGCTGCAGGTGGTGGGCTGGCAGGCCGCGCCGGAGGGCGTGTACATGGCCCGCGAGCGGCACGTGCAGGCCTTGCGGCGTGTGGCCGAAGCGCTTGAAACGGCGGGGCAGCAGCTCGACGCCACGCAGCCAGCGCTGGATTTGCTGGCCGAGGACCTGCGGCAGGCCCAGGGCCGGCTGAGCGAGATCACCGGGGAGTTCACGCCAGACGACCTGCTGGGCGAAATCTTCTCGAAATTCTGTATCGGCAAATAACAGCGCAAGGCCACCGAGAGGGCCGCTGCGCGTGGGCAATTACAAATAGAGTTCCCGCTGTATCAGGTGTAAGGGGCGGTTAACGCGTCTTGCGAGGCTGCGGACGCGCCGGTATCGTCCAGCGACCATGAACGCTCCATTGCCGTCCTCCCTTCGCTTCGATATTCAAGGGCTCGCCAAAGCGATTGCGCATTGCCACGCCAGCGACGCCTTGCGTTGTCAGCTCAGCCAGCCAAACTGGGAAATCCTGGCCAGCTACATGCAGCCCTTCGCGCTGAACAGCGGGCAGGTGCTGATGGAGCAGGGCGCGCAGGACCGCACTCTCTACTTCATCGAAAGCGGCACGCTCAGCGTTCACTACCAGGACGAGAAATCCCGTGTCCGCATGGCCATGGTGGGTGCCGGCTCGGTGGTTGGCGAGGGCGCCTTCTTCTCTCACATGCCACGCAGCGCCACCGTGCAGGCCTCCACCGCCTGCAAACTCTGGTGCCTGACGGCCACACGGTTTCTGGAGCTGGCGAATCGCCACAGCCCGATTGCACTGGAATTGACCATGGCCATGGGCGCGGTGATGGCCAAGCGGCTTTACAACCGCCCGAAGCGCGTGGCGGTCACCTGAAGGCCGGCGTGGTCACAAGCCGCTGGCCACGAAGTGCTGCAAGAACGCCCGGCAGCGTGACTTTTTACCCGAGAGCCGCCGGATGCGCTGGCTACAGTACAGTTTGATGGACGTCCCGTCCTGATACGGCCCACCCCGCCCTGTCCCGGCAATCACTGAACACACTTCGAACATGGCTTTTTTCAACTGGCTTTCCCGCGACCCCAGCCCCCGCGCATCAGGTGAAAGTGCTGGCAAAAGCAAAGCCAGCAGCAACGGCGCGGCCACCAGTGACCGCAAGCACGCCAGAACCGAGCGAAACAAGGCGGCAGATGCCGCTGCCGAGCGCACTGCACCGGAACGCGATGCCCGCAGTGAAGCGGGCAAGCTCAAGCGCCACGCCCGGCGCGACCAGCTCTATCTGGCCATCCGCGAAGCCATGACCCACGCGGGCGTGCTGTCGTCAGGCTACAAGTTCAAGGTGCTGTCGCTGGACCCGCGTGGCAACGAGTTCATGGTCATGGTGGACCTGGCGCACGGCTTCAGCCAGCCCGAGAAGTTCGGCGAAATCGAAACGCAAATCATCCAGCACGCCAAGGCGCGATTCGAGATCACCGTGCCGGCGGTTTATTGGCGCATGGACGACATCGCCACCATGAAGCGCCCCGCCGAAGGCACAAAAGCACCGTCGGCACCGCGCTATGAGCCGATACAGGCCGAGGAAGTGGCCGCCTTCAAAAAGGCACTGCTCTCCGGGGCGACACAGGAGCGCGCACCCGAGCGGACGTCGGCCCGGGCAGCCAGCAAGGCGCCCGACAAGTCCCGGCAGGGGCCGCATTCATACACACTACTCACCGGGTTTGAGGACACCGAAATGGCGCCCTCACCCACGCTGCCCGCGCTCAGCACCACCCAGTACGGCGACCTGAACTAGGGCCGGGCAAAACGCTGTACCTCAGGTGAACAGGGTGCGGGCCTGAATCTTCGCATCGGGCCCGAGCACAAATCCTTCACCCATGGCGGGGTAGCCCCCGCTGAGCGCGGAGATATTCACCTGGTGGGTGACCCACACATCAAACTGACCGGCCGGAATCGTTTTCAGCAAACCGCGCAGGGCCTGCGTCTGCGAGCCGTCGGTCGAGGTGTTGAACGTGGAGGCCAGCGCGGGCAGCACCGTGTGCCGGCCAAACGCCAGATCGGCGGTGTCCTTGCACCGGCACCAAGCGCTGCTCAACACCTGCCGGGGCTGCAGGCCATGGCCGCGAAACCATTGCCCGATGGCGCTTGCCTGGGAACGGCCCTGCGCGCTCAGGTTGCGCTGGGTGCTGCACTGCGCGAGCGAGAAGCTTGGCGGATCGCCAATGCCCGCCTCGGTTTGTGCATGCCGCAGCATGACCACACACCCTCCGGTACGCAACAGCCCGGCGGCGTCCTGCGCTGAGGCGGACCACGGCGCCGCCATAGCGGCAAGGGGGATGATCAGCAAGGGGCGTCGTTGCATGGTCTTCTTCCTGCGGAAAAATGGACAGATATCGGCTGGGGCGCGCGGGCCTGCGCAGCTCTGCAAATGATCGCGCAAGACAGAGGTTGCCGCTGGGCTGGGGCTATTCGGGGGGTCTTTGCGCCGAGGGCGCCATCCTGCCGCTGAAGTCAGACTGGCCGGCCACGCAGCAGCAATTCTTCGGCCACGGCCAACGCCTTCGGGCGGCCTGACAGCACCAGCGTGTCCCCGCCTTCCAGCGCCGCGTCCTCTTTGCCCGGGTCGGTCTTGCCGTTGCTGCGGCGCAGGCTCACCACGCGCACGCCGGCGGCGTCCAGCGTCAGGGAGCCCAGCGGCTGTCCCACCCAACGGCTTCCGAGCGGCAGCGTCACTGTGGCCAGGCGCTCCTGGTCGATTTCGTTCACGGTGTCGTCATCCGCCCCGCGGAAATAGCCGCGCAGCAGGTTGTAGCGGGCGTCGCGCTGGTCCTGCACCACCCGGATGACCCGGCGCATCGGCACGCCCACCAGCGCCAGGGCGTGGCTGGCCAGCATCAGGCTGCCCTCAATGGCCTCGGGCACCACCTCTGTCGCGCCTGCGGCCTGCAGCTTTTCAAGATCGTGATCGTCCACGGTGCGGATGATCACCGGCACCTGCGGTGCGTGGGCGCGCGTGTTGGCCAGCACCTTGAGCGCGCTGGCGGTGTCGAGGTAAGTCACCACCACCGCGCTGGCGCGCGACAGCCCGGCCGCCATCAGCGCCTGCAGGCGCACGGCATCGCCAAACACCACCGAGTCGCCGGCGGCGGCGGCTTGGCGCACGCGATCCGGGTCGAGGTCCAGCGCCATGTACTGGATGCCCTCGGCTTCCAGCATGTGGCCCAGGTTCTGGCCGCAACGGCCGTAGCCGCAGATGATGACGTGCTTGCTGGTGTTGATTGATTTGCGAGCGATGGTGGTCATCTGCAGCGACTGCTGCAACCATTCGCTGGCCACCAGCTTCATCACGATGCGGTTGCTGTACATGATGATGAAAGGCGTTGCCAGCATCGACAGCACCATGCTGGCCAGAATCGGATTGAGCAGTTCCGGTGGCACCAGGTTGTTGTCTTGCGCGAGGGACAGCAGCACAAAGCCGAACTCGCCCGCCTGCGCCAGATAAAGACCGGTGCGAAGCGACACGCCGGCCGTGGCGCCCAGCCCTCGCGCCAGTACAGTGACCAGCGCCAGTTTGAACAGAACCGGCAGCGTGACCAGCACAATCACTAGCGGCCAGCGCTCCAGCACCAGCCGCCAGTCCAGCATCATGCCGATGCTGATGAAGAACAGGCCCAGCAGCACGTCGTGGAACGGCCGGATGTCGGTTTCCACCTGGTGTTTGTATTCGGTCTCCGAGATCAGCATGCCCGCAACGAACGCACCCAGCGCCAGGCTGAGCCCGGCGCGCTCGGTCAGCCAGGCCAGCGCTAGCGTGACCAGGAGCAGGTTGAGCACAAACAGCTCTTCGCTCTTGCGGCGCGCCACCAGCGTGAGCCACCAGCGCATCAGGCGCTGCCCGCCAGTCAGCAGCACTCCCAGCAGCACGGTGGCTTTGAGTGCGGCAATACCCAGTGCGGTAAAGAGCTGATCCGGTGGCGAGCCCAGTGCTGGAATCAGCACCAGCAAGGGCACCACGGCCAGATCCTGGAACAACAGCACGCCCATGACCCGCTTGCCGTGCTCGGACTCCAGCTCCAGGCGCTCGGAGAGAAGCTTTACCACAATGGCCGTGCTGCTCATCGCGATCGCGCCCGAAAGCGCCAGCGCCGTCTGCCAGCCCATGCCCCACAGCGACGGCGCGACAGCGGCCAGAAACAGCGTGCCGCCGGTGCCCAGCACGATGGTCAGCGTGACCTGCAGCATGCCCAGGCCAAACACATGCCGGCGCATCGAGCGCAGCTTGGAGAGATTGAACTCCAGCCCGATCACAAACATCAGGAATACCACGCCGAATTCGCCCAGATGGCGCACGCCGTCGGCGTTCTGCGACAGCGCTAGCGCGTTCGGGCCAATCACCACGCCCACCGCGAGGTAGCCCAGCATGGGTGGCAGTTTGAAGAAGCGGCAAGCCACCACGCCCAGCACTGCAGCCAGCAGATACAACAGCGTAATCTCAAGTGCGCTCATGTCTGGATGGTAGCCGAGCCCTGCCGTGGCGGGTACGGTTGTGCGCGCTCTTCGCAGGGCCATCGGGTCCTTGATGGGTCCTCGATAGAATGGACTCATGAGCTCTTACGCCGGGAATCACGCCGGGAAATTTGAAGCCGCGCAGGCAATGGCCTTGGCCCGGAAGACCTTCGACATCGAGGCCGCTGCGGTGCAGGGTCTGGCTGCGCGCGTGGGGCCGGAGTTTGCCGAGGCAGTGGCCTTGATACTCGACTGCCGCGGCCGCGTGGTCGTGATGGGCATGGGCAAAAGCGGGCATATCGGTCGCAAGGTGGCGGCGACGCTGGCTTCGACAGGCACGCCGGCCCTGTTTGTGCACCCTGCGGAGGCCAGTCACGGCGATCTGGGCATGATCACAGCCGACGATGTGGTACTCGCCATTTCCAACAGCGGCGAGAGCGAAGAGCTCACCGTGATCCTGCCGGTGCTGAACCGGCAAGGCGTGCCGCTGGTGGCCATCACCGGTGGGCTGCAATCGACCCTGGCGAAGCAGGCCCGTGTCACGCTCGACAGCGGTGTGGTGGTTGAAGCCTGCCCGCTGAACCTCGCACCCACGGCCAGCACCACAGCCCAACTGGCCATGGGCGATGCGCTCGCCGTGGCGCTGCTGGATGCGCGCGGCTTCAGGGAAGAAGACTTTGCGCGCTCACACCCTGGCGGTGCGCTGGGCCGCAAGCTGCTCACGCACATCAGCGACGTGATGCGCAGCGGCGACGCTGTGCCCATGGTGCGGCTGGACACCAACTTCACCGACCTGATGCGCGAGATGAGCGCCAAGGGCCTGGGCGCTGCGGCCGTGGTGGATGGCAGCCAGCGGGTGCTCGGCATCTTCACCGACGGCGACTTGCGCCGCCTGATTGAAAAGGGCGTTGATCTGCGCAGCAGCCACGCCGGCGAGGTGATGCACCCCAATCCGCAGACTGTGCGGGCCGATGCACTGGCCGTCGAAGCAGTGGCCCTGATGGAACAGCACCGCATCAACAGTGTGCTGGTGGTGGACGACGCAGGAACCTTGTGCGGCGCCCTCAACACCAACGACCTGATGCGGGCAAAAGTCATATGAACCCCCACGTGCCAGCCATCAGCTATCCGCCTCAACTCCTGCTGCGCGCGCAAGGCATTCGCGTCGCGTTTTTTGACATCGATGGCGTGCTCACCGATGGCGGCCTGCTGATTTCGGAGCAGGGCGAAACCCTCAAGCGCTTCAACACGCTGGATGGACATGGGCTGAAGATGCTGCAAAAAGGCGGTATCACGCCGGCGGTGATCACGGGGCGTGACAGTCCGGCCCTGCGTGCACGCCTGCAGGCGCTGGGCATCACCCACGCCCACTTTGGCACCGAAGACAAATTGCCTGCGGCCGAGGCGACGCTGGCCGCGCTGCAGCTGGACTGGTCGGCAGTGGCCGCCATGGGCGACGACTGGCCTGACTTGCCAGTGATGCGCCGCGCCGCCTTCAGCTGCGCGCCAGTCAATGCACAGGTCGAGGTAAGCGCCCAGGCGCATTACGTGACAAAGCTGGCCGGCGGCCATGGCGCGGCGCGCGAGCTGTGCGACCTGCTGCTGGTGGCCAGTGGCCGCTACGCCTCGCTGCTCGCGGAATACACTCGGTGAACATGACCGCGCAAACCGTCAGCCCCCTGCAGGTCGTCAGGCTGGTGTGGCGCCGGGCGCTGCGCCTGTGGGACCGGGTGGCGATCTATGCGCCACTGGCCATGATGGGCGCCCTCGCACTCGGCACCTATTGGCTGGTGCGCAACACGCCGGTGGCCCCGCCAGCCGAAATGGTGAAGGAGGTCCGGCATGAGGTGGATTACTTTCTGAACAAGTTCACTGTCAAGACCTTTGATGAACAGGGGCAGCTCAAGAGCGAGCTGTTCGGCGTGGAAGGCCGGCATTACGCCGACACCGACATTCTTGAAATTGACGACGTCCGCATCCGCAGTGTCAGCGTGAAAGGGCGGGTGTCGAACGCGACGGCCAACCGTGCGTACGTCAATGGGGATGGTTCTGAAGTACAGCTGGTCGGCAACGCCTTGGTGGTGCGCGAGGCCGGCAAGGATGTGGACGGCAAAGAAGCGCCGCGCATGGAGTTCCGGGGCGAATTCCTGCATGCCTTCCTCAACGACGAACGGGTGCAGTCCCACAAACCCGTGTTGCTGATCCGCGGCCAGGACCAGTTTGTGGGTGACACTTTTGACTATGACAACCTGGACCAAGTGGCCAATCTCAAGGGGCGGGTACGCGGCATCCTGGTGCCCCGCTCCGCGACGGCGGCAACAGATGGCGCTGCGCCTGCGCCCCTGTTGACGCTGCCTCCCCCTGCCAAACCCTAGGCCCAAGGCGCCGATGTCCCGACTGGTCTTCATCACCGGCGCGTCCAGCGGAATCGGACAGGCGCTGGCGCTTCGCTACCATGCGGCGGGTTACCGGCTGGCGCTGGTGGCCCGGCGCACGGCGGAGGTTCAGGCCTGGGCCCTCGCGCAATCGCTGAGCGTAGACCGCTATCAGGTGTACAAGGCCGACGTGTCTGATATCGACAGCATCGTGGCCGCTGGCCAGCAATGCATGGCTGTTCAGGGCGTGCCCGATGTCGTGATCGCCAATGCCGGCATCAGCATCGGCATGGACACCGCAGAGCGCGCCGACCTGAAGGTCATGGCCCAGACGTTTGCCACCAACAACGTCGGTGTGGCGGCGACCTTTCACCCCTTCATCGCAGGCATGGTCCAGCGTGGGTCAGGAACGCTGGTTGGGATTGGCAGCGTGGCCGGCATCCGCGGACTGCCCGGGCATGGCGCGTACTGCGCCAGCAAGGCGGCCGTCATCAGCTACTGCGAAAGCCTGCGCGGTGAGCTTCTCGCCAGTGGTGTGAAAGTGGTGACGGTCTGTCCGGGCTATATCGATACGCCACTGACGCAGCAAAACCGCTACGCCATGCCGTTTTTGATGAAGGTCGATGCGTTTGCAGATCAGGCCTTCTCGGTCATCCAGGCCGGGAAAAGCTACCGCGTGATTCCGTGGCAGATGGGCGTGGTCGCCAAGCTGTTGCGGCTGCTACCCAACGCCCTGTTCGACAAGGCCCTTGCCGGGCGTCCGCGCAAACACCGCAGCGGCGAAAACTGAGGCTGCTGCCGGGTTGGTCCGGCGCTTCCACCGGACCAAGCCGATTGCGCAACCCAAAGCAGCGCATCGATACAAAGCAAAAAGGCTTCAAAACCGAAGTCCTGAAGCCTTTTTTGCGTGTGGTTCACGCGTCTTCAATCCTTGCGGATTGAAGGGATGATTGCGAGGGCTTAGTAGCCGCCGCGTCCGCCACCGCCGCCGCCGGAACGGCCACCGCCGCTACCGCCGCCGCCGTAAGGGCTGCGGAAACCGCCGTCGCTGCCGCCGCCGCCGGAACGACCGCCACCGCCGTAACCACCGCCGCCGCCGCCACCACCGTAGCCGCCACCACCGCCGCCGCCGAAGCCGCCGCTACGTGGAGGACGTGCCTCCATGGGGCGGGCTTCATTCACGACAACGCTACGGCCGCCCAGAGGCTGACCGTTCATGCCGTTGATGGCTGCCTGGGCTTCAGCATCGCTGCCCATTTCGACAAAGCCAAAGCCTTTGGAGCGACCGGTGTCGCGTTCCATCATGACTTTAGCGCTGGTGACAGCGCCGAATTGACCAAAAGACTGCTGCAGATCTTCGTCGCGCACCGAGTACGGCAGATTGCCGACGTAAAGTTTGTTGCCCATGAAGGGACTCCTCTAAAACACAAAAACAAAAGCGATGGGGTCCCGAAAGCACAACAAATCTTGATACGTACCGCTGTAGCGCGCGAAACTGACCGATCACCTAACGTGTACAGGTATTGACACCCGTACCGCCATATTATGCTTCACTTACTCAAAACACAATCAACTATCGTTATCCCGTAGATGCCGCCAGCCCATGTTCCACGCGGCTTTGCGGTCCATCCGGCGAGTTCGGGACGGTTTTGATGGCGGGGCAAATGAGGTGCGAAGAGGCCGTTGGCAGTCCTCCTGGCCGGGCTTTCCCCGGGTGCTTGCGGACCTGGCGGGGTCGTTGGCGGGGGAAACAAAGCCGACACCCACATCACCGACGCCAAGGCGTGAAATAGAAAAAACATTGGTGCAAGCGGCGTCAAACGGCTGGCTTGGCGTCAGTGGGTGCACACATTGACAAAAATGAGCTTCCCCTTTCGATGCCAGAAGCCGCAGGCGGCAGGTGAATTGACTGTCGCCGTTTCGGCGGATCCAACGGGTGCGCTAGGTGACTGTGGCGGGTCTTTCAGGGAGTTCCATCGACCCTAATTGCGGCGCGCCAGGACCTGTAACGCCGGAGGCAATAGTTACAGAACTTTGCGGTGTGTGCGGCGCCCGCAGCGGGCTCAGGCCGGTGGTGCTGCGGGGTTTTCGGTCTCTGCGTCCGGCTCGTTGCCGGCATAGTTGCGCCAGCGCGCCATGGCGACACGCATGGTCAGGACCTGGTTTTCAAACTTCGGACAGGCCTTGCAGGCCATCAAATGGAGCTTCAGGGCCACATGGTCCGGAATGCTGAGCGCGCGGTCTTCCCGCGCAATCAGCAGTGCGGCCGCTTCCCGGCAAGTTCGTCGTAGCAAGGTCATGATGAAGTCAGGGCGTCAGCTGGCCTGAGGCTTGTGGTTGCCAAACCAGTGGATGTTGAGGCACTCCTGCAAGCGCAGGCGTGCGCGGTGCAGCTGGACATAAAAGTTGGTCGGCGTGAGCGAGAGTTCCTTACACACTTCCTGCGACGACAGCTCCAGCCACTCTCGCATCAGGAACAGCCGCCCCAGCGCCGGCGGGAGTTTTTCCATGCAGGCATCCAGCACTTGGAAAAACTGCACCTGCTGCAAGGCCTGATCGGGGTTGCCCCAGTCGTTGGGCGTCTCCGCAAAGTGCCCATCCGCCTTGAACGACAGGCGGTCGAGTTCGTCGCCCTCGTCGTCTGCATGCGCGTCGGGCACCGCCACCAGCCGTGCGTTGCTGCGGATCAGGTCAATCACCTTGTGCTTGAGGATGCCGACCAGCCACGTCTTGAGCTGGGAGCGGTTGCCAAACGATTGCGGCTTGGACAGTGCCGCCAGCAAGGTCTCGGAAACCGCGTCTTCTGCCCAGTCGTCATTGCGCAGTTGCAGGCGCGCAAAACGCAGCAGATACACACGGTGCTCAACCAACTGCTCTTCAAAACTGGCCATGGTGAAATCTGGAAGTGGCGTTGCCCGGCAGTCTAGCTGGCCGCGTGCGCCTTGTCTTCAAACCCATGAGAATTTTGGTTGCCGGGAACTTCACACCCACGGCATACTCCGTTTCAGCATGCCGGCAGCGACTGCGGCAACACCCTGCAAGCCGCCGTGTGCGCGGAGGCGCGAAGCCATTTCACCCCGAGGAGATCCCATGAGTTCTGTCCGAGCAACGCGTCTTTCCCCACTCACTTGCGCAAGGCGCGCGGTGTTTGGCGTGGCTGCATTCGCCATGTCGTGGATGGCCATGTCTGGTGCCTACGCACAAACGCCAGCGAGGCCCGCGGCCGCTGCAGCGCAGGCGGCCCCACAGGCCGCGAGCGCGCCCGCCATCGAGGGCAAGACCATTGAGGGCGCACCGTTCAAGCTGGAGTCGCTCAAAGGCAAGGTGGTGCTGGTGATGTTCTGGTCCACGAATTGCGCCGTCTGCCGCGACAAGATGCCCGAATTGCGCAGCAACTACCAGGGCTGGACGGGCAAGCCCTTCGAGCTGGTGGCGGTCAACACCGACACCCGCGTACAGGACTTCCTCGATTACGAACGCATCATCTCTGCCACCGTCCCGCTCAAGCAACGCTTCGTGCAGCTGTGGACTGGCGAAACCACCTACAAGGACAACATCGGCAAGCATGCGCAGCTGCCCTCGGCACTACTCATCGACAAGACGGGCAAGGTGGTGCAGCGCTATGTGGGGCGCATTCCGCCCGAGGCCTGGGACAGCATTGCAGAGCTGCTCTGACTCCGCTGTAAGGGTGCGTTTGAATCGCGAAACATGGCGCTATGCAGCCATGTTGTAAGAAACCCGGGCGGGCTGCGACCAACTCGCAACCAGTCAGAATTGGCAAGCCCTTCGCTGAACTGGTCGATTCCGATATGTTCAACCCGATTCCTGATGGAGATATTCAAATGACCCAACGTGCCCTGATCGCTGCCGCTGCCGCCTCCCTGCTGTCCACCCTGATCGTTGCCACGCCGGCGATGGCCCAGGAAAAGGAAAAATGCTACGGCATCGCCACAGCTGGCCAGAATGACTGTGCCAACCTCAGCGGCACGCACTCCTGCGCGGGTCAGTCGAAGGTCAGCGCCGATGTCAACGAGTGGAAATACGTCGCCAAGGGCACCTGCGCCAGCCTGAAAGGCCTCACCGCAGAGCAGGCCAAGGCCAAAGTCGCTCAAAAGAAGAGCTGAGCACCGGCGGATGCTGGCAACTGCAGCGGGTGTGTGATGTGCAGCCCGCTGCGGGCTTGTTCCGCGAGCCCACGGTGTTTACACGCGGCTTCGACTGTTGGGGCTGTGTCTGACCCATGAACCCTTCTTTCGCGCACAAAGGCTCCATTCCCGATGACAGGGCCGATTCGGCCACTCCGGGCGCCCCGTTTACCCCGATAGGGATTGGCTTGCGCCATGCGCACTACGGCGAAGTGCTGGAGGCGCGCCCTGCGCTTGATTTTCTGGAGGTCCACTCCGAAAACTTCTTTGCCGATGGCGGTGCTGCGTTGGCGGTGCTGGCGCAGGCGCGCAGCCATTACCCCGTCAGCCTTCACGGCGTGGGCCTTGGCCTCGGCTCAGCCTGCGGCATTGACCCCTGGCACCTGGACCAGCTGGCCCGGCTGGTGGCGCGCATCGAGCCGGTTCGGGTTTCTGACCACGCGTGTTTCGCGCGCGTCTTGCTGCCGGTCGCAGGCGGCCCTGATGCGGCGGTGCATGCGTCTGATCTGCTGCCGATTCCCTTCAACGCCGCGGCGCTGGCCGTGATGAGCGAGAACGTCGAACGCGTTCAAAACCGGCTCAAAAGGCCGTTGCTGGTGGAAAACCTGTCGGCCTATGTGAGCTTTGACCACGCCGACCGCGAGGAGCCGCAATTCCTCGCGGATTTGGCCGCCCATACCGGCTGCCAGTTGCTGGTGGATGTGAACAACCTCTATGTGAATGCACGCAATGCCCTTCTCGCGGGCAGCGATGTCGATCCCATCATGGCGTGCATGCAGTGGCTGGATCAAATCCCGGTGGGGGCTGTGGGCGAGCTGCATGTGGCCGGACACCGTGACTGTGGCGATGTGGTCATTGACGACCACGGCAGCGTCGTGTGCGACGCGGTGTGGCAGGTTTACCGGTATGCGCTTCAGCGTTTTGGCGGCGTGCCCACTCTGGTGGAGTGGGACACGGACCTGCCGCCCCTGGATGTATTGCTTGATCAGGCGGCGCATGCGCGCACCCTGTCCGCCGCCGCATCGCCCCACGGAGAGATTCAGCGATGAGCGCGCTTGCCCAACTGGCGCACGACCAGCAGCAATTGCTGCGTGCCTTGGTGGGCGACCGCGATGACAACGCCTTGTGGCCGCGCCTGAAGACCGGGGGTGGTCACGCGGCCCTGGCGCGCCGTGGCCTGCTGGCGTACCAGAGCAACGGCCTGGCGCTGGCCGAGCGGGCGCTCGGCGCGGCCTACCCGGTGCTGGTGCAGTTGCTGGGTGAAGACAACTTTGCGGCGTTGGCCCGGCATTTCTGGCTCAGCGCGCCGCCGGAGCGCGGCGATCTGGCGCAGTGGGGCGGTGAGCTGCCAGCATTTGTGGAAGCGGCGCCGCAACTTGCCGAAGAGCCATTCCTCGGCGATGTGGCGCGCGTCGAATGGGCCTTGCACCGGGCTGCCAGCGCGGCTGATGTGGTGCCAGAGCCGTCGTCGTTTGCATGGCTGGCCAGCATAGATGCTGGCGAAATCTCGCTTCAGCTGGCAGCCGGTGTATGGCTACTGGAAAGCCCCTATCCGGCGGCCAGTCTGGTGAAGGCCCACCTGACTGCTGACGTTGAGATAGAGCCCGACCTAGCGACAGCCGCAGAGCGGCTTCAGGCTGGCGTGAGCGAACAGGTGCTGGTCTGGCGTCAGGGCTTCAGGCCACGCGTGGCGGCGATCACTGCGGCCGAAGCCGCTTTGCTGCAGGCGTTGCAGCAAGGCGCGTCACTCGATGCCGCGCTTGGCATCGCGCTGGCGCAGGCCGCAGAATTTGATTTCAGTGACTGGCTGGGTCTTGCGGTGCCGCAGGGGCTGGTGACCGGCGTGGTGCGTCTCGCGGGCGCGGCTCCCGATGTCACTTGAGCATGACCAGTCTTACCCGCGTATAACGCGCGTCCACAACAACAAGCGAACCAACTTAACTACAGGAGGAACCCATGAACCCACCCCATGACTTATCTGCCACCGGCGCTTCGCCGGGCACTACGCCCATAGCACGCGCCCTCGGCCTGTGGGCGGTGCTGACGCGCGCCCTGGACCATCTGCAGCCGGCGGCGGCGCTGCTGGCGCGGCTGTATGTGGCGCAAGTGTTCTTCATGTCGGGCCTCACCAAGCTGCGTGACTGGGGCATCACGGTGGCGCTGTTCACCGATGAATACCATGTGCCCTTGCTGTCGCCTGCCGTGGCGGCCGCCTTGGGCACGGCGGGCGAGATCGTGCTGCCGGTGCTGCTGGTGCTGGGTCTGGGCGGGCGGTTTTCCGCCCTCGGCCTGTTCGTGGTCAACGCGGTGGCGGTGATCTCACTCAGCGAGATCGCGCCGGCCGCGATGCAGCAGCATGTGTTCTGGGGCTCGCTGCTCGCGGGACTGGCCATCTACGGTTTGGGCCCCTGGTCGCTGGACCGCTGGGCCGCGCCGGCGGTGGCGCGGCGCTGGGCCCGCTGAGACGTCTCGGCGGCCTTACCAGTTCACCTCGCGCTCCGGCGTCGCGCCGATGCGGTGAATCGACAGGTCGGCGCCTTCGTGTTCTTCTTCCTGGGTGAGGCGCAGCCCCATGGTGGCCTTCAGTACGCCGTAGATCACAACGCCCGCCAACAACGCCCAGCCGATGCCGAGCAAGGTGCCGATGACCTGCGCGCTGAACGTGACGCCGCCCAGCCCGCCCAGTGCGGTGCTGCCAAAGATGCCGGCCGCGATGCCGCCCCACGCACCGCACAGGCCGTGCAGTGGCCACACACCCAGCACGTCGTCGATTTTCCATTTGTTCTGCGTCAGCGTGAACATCACCACAAACACCGAACCGGCCACGCCGCCCACCACCAACGCGCCCAGCGGATGCATCAGGTCCGAGCCTGCACACACCGCCACCAGCCCGGCGAGCGGGCCGTTGTGTACAAAGCCCGGGTCGTTCTTGCCCAGTGCCAGCGCGGCCAACGTGCCGCCCACCATGGCCATCAGCGAGTTGACGGCGACCAGACCGGAAATCTTGTCGATGGTCTGCGCGCTCATCACGTTGAAGCCGAACCAGCCGACGGTGAGAATCCACGCGCCCAGCGCCAGAAAGGGAATGTTCGATGGCGGATGGGCCGACACCGCGCCGTCCTTGCGGTAGCGGTTGCTGCGCGCGCCCAGCAAAATGACGGCGGGCAGCGCCAGCCAGCCACCCACCGCGTGCACAACGATGGAGCCGGCAAAGTCATGGAACTCGGCACCGGTCAGCGACTTGATCCAGGCCTGCACACCAAACTGCTGGTTCCAGACGACGCCCTCAAACAGCGGGTACACCAGTCCAACAATCACCGCGGTGGCGATCAGCTGGGGATAAAAGCGCGCGCGCTCGGCAATGCCGCCCGAGATGATGGCCGGAATCGCCGCCGCGAAGGTCAGCAGGAAGAAGAACTTCACCAGGTCGTAGCCGTTTTTGGCGGCCAGTTGCTCGGCACCGACAAAAAAGTGGGTGCCATAGGCCACGCTGTAGCCGACCATGAAATAGACCACGGTCGAGACCGAGAAGTCGGTGAGGATCTTCACCAGCGCATTGACCTGGTTTTTCTTGCGGACGGTGCCCAGTTCCAGAAAGGCAAAACCCGCATGCATGGCCAGCACCATGATGCCGCCCAACAGAATGAACAAAGCATCTGAGCCCTGTTTTAGTGCTTCCATGAAATCCTCTTGTCGTTTTCGGGGGTTAAATGTCTCTTGATGGTGCGTAAAACTGTGAAATCAGCAAAACGCACCAAAACAAAGCAAGAAGTGCGCCATTGGCGTGTAGACTGTGCTTAGATGGTGCGCCGGCGGTGCATTAAGGCGTGTGCAGGGGTATGCCGGGCCGCGAACTACAATGCAGGCTGTCATTGGGGAGTAGCCACCCTGCTGCACCACGGGCACCGCCCCGGCGCAGAACAGGGGCTTGCGTCAACAGACTTGTTTGCCACCCGCGGTGGCGACATGGCGCAAGCGGTCTTCGGACTCCGCGAGACCTTTGACTGCATGGCCCCGTCTTGGCCGGGGGTGTCCGTGCAGTCATGGGTTGTCATCCGGCCGGAGTGTTTTTCATGGAAGCTTTCCTCGTCTCCACCGGCATCGTCGCCCTCGCTGAAATCGGCGACAAGACGCAACTCCTGGCGCTGGTGCTGGCTGCCCGCTTCAAGAAACCCTGGCCCATCGTGCTCGGCATCCTGGTCGCCACCGTGGCCAACCACGCACTGGCAGGCGCCCTGGGCGCTTGGGTCACCACCGTCATAGGTCCGCAGATGCTGCGCTGGATCCTTGGCGCCTCGTTCATCGCCATGGCGGTGTGGATGCTGATTCCCGACAAGGTCGACGAAGACGACACCGCCAAAGGGCTGCCCCGGATGGGCGTGTTCGCGACCACCGTGATCGTGTTCTTTCTGGCCGAGATGGGCGACAAGACGCAAATCGCCACCGTGATGCTGGCCGCTCGCTACGAGGCTTACCTCAGCGTGGTGGCTGGAACCACGCTGGGCATGATGCTGGCCAATGCCCCGGTGGTGTGGCTGGGCAGCCGGGCGATGCACTGGGTGCCGCTGCGCGTGGTGCATGTCGTGTCGGCTTTGGTATTTGCCGTGCTCGGCGCCATGGCGTTGCTGATTCCGGTCTGAGCGACGGAAGTGCGCCCTGAAGTGTGGCAGCCTGCTTGATATACTGCGGGCTCAGCGCCGATTTGCTCAGCTTGCGGGCGCTTAAAAAGTTCAGCTAAAGACGACATCCATCGACCCGGAATCGCTTTAGCGGTACCGGGTTTTTGCTTTTCTGCAGGTGATGTCTTGAGTTTTGTTGCCACGCCACTGTCCATGCATTTCGCGGAGCCGCTGCCGCTGCAAAGCGGCGCCCGCCTGCGCAGCTATGACCTGAGCTACGAGACCTACGGCGAACTCAACGCCGACAAATCCAACGCCGTACTGATCTGCCACGCGCTCAACGCATCGCACCATGTGGCCGGCGTGTATGCCGATGCCAGCGGGCGGGTCATCCCCAAATCCGAAGGCTGGTGGGACACCATGATCGGCCCCGGCAAGCCCGTCGACACCAACCGTTTCTTTGTGATTGGCGTGAACAACCTCGGCTCCTGCTTTGGCTCCACCGGGCCGATGCAGCGCAACCCCGAGACCAATGAGATCTATGGCGCCGACTTTCCGGTGGTGACGGTGCAGGACTGGGTCAACGCCCAGGCGCGCCTGCTGGACCAGTTGGGCATCCAGACGCTGGCGGCCGTGATGGGCGGCAGCCTGGGTGGCATGCAGGCGCTGAGCTGGACACTGCAGCACCCCGACCGCGTGCGGCATGCGGTGGTGGTGGCCAGCGCGCCCAACCTCACCGCCGAGAACATCGCCTTCAATGAAGTGGCACGCCGCGCCATCGTCACCGACCCGGATTTCCACGGCGGCCACTTTTACCGCCACGGCGTGTTGCCCAAACGCGGCCTGCGCATCGCCCGAATGATTGGTCACATCACTTATTTGAGCGATGACGTGATGAACGAGAAATTTGGACGGCAACTCAGGCAGGCGGTGGCGGAAACCGCAAACACCGATTCCCCCTACAAATACACGACACAGGATATCGAGTTCGAGATCGAAAGTTACCTTCGCTATCAGGGTGACAAGTTCAGCGAGTACTTCGACGCCAATACCTATTTGCTGATCACGCGGGCGCTCGACTACTTCGACCCAGCCCGGGCGTTTGGCGGCAGCCTGACGAAAGCGCTGGCGCATGTGAAGGCCCGGTTCCTGCTGGTCAGCTTCACCACCGACTGGCGCTTTGCGCCGGCGCGCAGCCGCGAGATCGTCAAGGCCCTGCTCGACAACCAGCGCGACGTGAGCTACGCGGAGATTGACGCGCCGCATGGGCACGACGCCTTTTTGCTGGAGGATGAGCGTTACCTCGGCGTGGTGCGGTCCTACTTTGCCAGCAAGGTGGCCGCATGAGCGCCCGCCTTGTGTCCAGCGCGCTGCCACCGGCCGACATGCTGTCCATCGCCCGTCTGGTGCCGCAGGGTGCCCGCGTGCTCGACCTCGGCTGCGGCACCGGCGAGCTGCTCGACCACCTGATCAGTGAGCGCGGCTGCTCTGGCTACGGCGTGGAGCTGGACGACGCCAACGTGCAGGCCTGCGTGGCGCGCGGCGTGAACGTGATCCAGCTCAACCTCGACGAGGGGCTGGCCATGTTCGGCGACAACTCGTTCGATGTGGTGCTGCAGATCGACACCTTGCAGCATCTGCGTAATGCAGAAGTGATGCTGCGCGAGACCGCGCGGGTCGGCCGTACCGGCGTGGTGGCCTTTCCCAATTTCGGCCACTGGCCCAACCGCCTCGCGGTGCTGCGTGGTCGCATGCCGGTCACCAAGGTGCTGCCCTACCAGTGGTACGACACGCCGAACATCCGCGTCGGCACCCTGCAGGATTTTGAAGCGCTGGCAAAGCAGAACCACCTGCGCATCCTCGACCAGTTTGGCCTGCAGGACGGGCGCGAAGTCCGCTTCTGGCCCAATGCCCGCGCCAGTCGCGCAGTGTTCAAGTTCCAGCGCAGCTGACGATCGTTGCACCCGCAGCGCGGCGGCTTTGAAAGCTGAGCCGGCTGGTGCTAATATTCGCCATCGGGATTTCAGCCTCCCGAATCTTCACAGATAGACGGTGTCCCGTCCAAGCGCTGGCAACTCATTGGAGTATTCCGTGGACACCTCTACTCTTTCCGTTCCCTCGATTTCCCCACAACAACTGGCCGCCCGCATCGGGCGCGCAGATGCACCGCTGCTGCTCGACGTGCGGCGTGAAGCCAAGTTCGCCGAAAGCGCGCAACGGCTGGCGGGTGCGCTGCGTTGCCCGCCCGAGCAGATCGGCGCCTTCGCCCGCAACCAGTCTCCGCGCGAGGTGGTGGTCTACTGCGTGTATGGCCATAACGTCAGTGCCGATGCAGTGACTGAGCTGCGCGCAGCTGGCTGGGATGCGCATGCACTTGCGGGTGGCATTGAGGGTGGCGAAGACGGCGTCGATTCGCCCGGTGACATCGCCGCGTGGCGCGCCGACCCGCTGCCGCGGGTGCGCAAGCGGCCCGACTGGGGCGTGACCGGGGAGGCGCCATCGCAATGGGTCACGCGCGCCAAGCCCAAGATCGACCGCATCGCCTGCCCTTGGCTGATCCGCCGTTTCATCGACCCGCAGGCAGTGTTCCATTACGTGCCGACAGCGCAGGTTTTTGACGAGGCCAAACGCCTGAATGCAGTGGCCTACGACATCCCGGATGCGCCCATCACCCACGAGTGGGAGCGCTGCAGCTTTGACGCCCTGCTGCGCGCCTTCGACCTGCAGGAGCCGGCGCTGGACTTGCTGGCCACCATCGTGCGAGGGGCCGACACGGCACGCCCCGAACTGGCGCCGCAGGCGGCCGGGCTGCTCGCTGTGTCGCTGGGGCTTTCCCGCCTGCACGCCGACGACGACCATGGCATGCTTGAAGCGGCCATGCCGGTCTATGACGCGCTGTATGAATGGTGCCGCAGCGCGCGCGATGAAACCCACAACTGGAAAGTGCACACCATGACAGGAGCCGCGCAATGACGCCGGTGAGTTTTGCAGAGGCTTTCAAGTTCTGGCTCAAGCTGGGCTTCATCAGCTTTGGCGGACCGGCCGGGCAGATTGCCATCATGCACCGCGAGCTGGTGGAGCAGCGGCGCTGGATCAGCGAGCGCCGCTTTCTGCATGCGCTCAATTACTGCATGCTGCTGCCCGGGCCGGAGGCGCAGCAGCTGGCCACCTACATCGGCTGGCTGATGCACCGCACCTGGGGCGGCATTGTGGCGGGTGTGCTGTTTGTGCTGCCCTCGCTGTTCATCCTGATTGCGCTGAGCTGGATCTACATTGCGTTCGGTGATGTGCCCCTTGTGGCGGGGCTGTTCTACGGCATCAAGCCGGCGGTGGCGGCGATCGTGCTGCAGGCGGTACACCGCATCGGTTCGCGGTCCCTGAAGAAGCCGTCACAGGCGCCGCTGCTGTGGGCGATTGCGGTGACCAGTTTTGTCGCCATCTACGCGCTGAAACTGCCCTTCCCGCTGATCGTCGGTCTCGCGGCGTTGACCGGGTGGTGGGGTTCGCGTTTCGCACCCGGTCAGTTCTCCAGTGGCGGCGGCCATGGAGCCGCACAGAAAGACTACGGCCCGGCATTGATTGACGATGACACACCGACGCCAGAGCACGCGCGCTTCAAGCCCTCGCGGCTGGCTGCCGTGGTGGGCGTGGGCGCGGTGCTGTGGCTGCTGCCCATCGGCGTGCTCTGCGCCTGGCAGGGCTGGGACGGCACGCTCACGCAAATGGGCTGGTTCTTCACCAAGGCGGCGCTGCTGACTTTTGGCGGGGCTTATGCGGTGCTGCCTTATGTGTACCAGGGCGCGGTGGAGCAGTTCCAGTGGCTCACCGGACCGCAGATGATGGACGGCCTCGCGTTGGGCGAGACCACGCCCGGACCGCTGATCATGGTGGTCGCCTTTGTCGGCTTTGTGGGCGGCTGGACCAAGGAAGTGCTGGGCCCGGATCTGCTGTTTGCAGGTGCTGCGCTGGCGGCCACTGTGGTGACGTGGTTCACTTTCTTGCCGTCGTTTCTCTTTATTCTGGCCGGTGGACCGATGGTCGAATCGACCCACGGCAAGCTGCATTTCACCGCGCCGCTGACGGCCATCACGGCGGCGGTGGTGGGCGTGATCGCGAGCCTGGCGCTTTTCTTTCTGGCCTACATCGCCATCCAGCCCGATGCCTCGCAGGGGTGGCTGGCGCGCATCGATTTCTTTGCGCTGTCCATCACATTCGCTGCTTCGGTGGCCTTGCTGCGGTTCAAGCTGGGGGTGATTCCGGTGATTGCGGCTTGCGCATTGGCTGGGCTGGTGCTGCGGCTGGTCGGGTGGGCGTGACGCGGGCGCAGGGTTATGCTTTGACCCATGACCTCCGCCGCTGACACTGCCCACCCCGCCCCGCTTTCAGAGCGGGTTTTTGGCGAGTGGGTACACCACGTGTCGCCCGCCACCCTGCGGGCCGATGCGATGGCCGGCCTGCTGGGCGCGGTGCTGGTGCTGCCGCAGGGCATCGCGTTTGCCACTTTGGCTGGCCTGCCGCCGCAGTACGGCCTCTACACCGCAGTGATTCCCTGCATCATTGCCGCTCTCTTTGGGTCGAGCTGGCACGTGATGTCGGGCCCGACCAACGCCAACTCCCTGGCGCTGTTTGCGATGCTGTCGCCGCTGGCGATCGCGTTCAGTCCGCAATACATCCAGTTGGCGCTGGCGGTGACCGTGATGGTTGGCATCATGCAGTGGCTGATCGGCACGCTGCGGCTGGGCATGCTGGCCAACTTCATTTCACCGGCGGTGCTGTTCGGTTTCACCTCCGGCGCTGCGTTGCTGATTGCGGTACACGCGCTGCCGGACCTGCTGGGTCTTGCCAAGCCGGAGGGGCATGGTGCGGGTGCCGTGCTGCGGCATGTGGCCACACAGGCGCTGACGGCCCAACCGGCGGCGCTGGTGGTGGGAGGGATCACGCTGGCCGTGGCGCTGATCCTGCGGCGCGTTCGCAGGCAATGGCCTTACATGCTGATTGGCCTGTTCACAGCAACGGCGCTGGTCTGGTTGTGGGACCAGGGGCTGGGCCAGATGCTGATGCCGGGCAACGCCGCGCCGACAGTGCCCCTGCGCCTGGTGGGCGAAATACCGCCGCCCTGGCCGCACTTCCAGGTGCCGAGCATTGCGTGGACGCAGGTGCCAGAACTGATCGGCCTGGCGTTTGCGCTCACCATCGTCGCACTGGGCCAGGCGATCTCGATTGCCAAGACTGTGGCCCTGCGCTCGGGTCAGCGCATCGATGCCAACCGCGAATTCCGCGGGCAGGGCCTCTCCAACATGGTGGGCGGGTTCTTCTCCTGCTATGTGTCCTGCGGCTCGATGAACCGCTCCATGCCAAACCTCGAAGCCGGTGCGCGCACGCCGCTGGCGTCGGTGTTTTCGGCCTTGCTGCTGTTGGCCTTGGTGGCCGTGAGTGCGTCGCTGCTGGCGCGCATTCCGATGGCGGCGCTGTCGGCGCTGCTGGTGCTGGTCGCGTTGGCCCTGCTGGACATGGCGCGCTGGCGGCAGTTGCTCACGCTCAGCCGCAGCGATTTTGGCGTGGCGCTGGCGACCATGGTCGCCACCGTCACCATCCGGCTGGAGATGGCCATTTTGCTGGGCATGATCCTGTCTTTGATGTCGTTTCTCTACCGCACCTCGCGGCCGGCGATGCGCACCATGGGTTTTGACAGCACCGGAGCAGACCGGCAGTTTGTGGTGATTGATCCTTCGCCCGATGCGGCGCTGGAAACCGTTGAAACGGCACGCGTGCATCGCGGTGCTGAATCCGACGACGGACCGCGTCATCCACTTCCCGAATGCCCGCAACTGAAGCTCTTGCGAATGGAGGGTGAGGTGTATTTCGGTGCGACGCAACACGTCGCCGACATCCTGCACGAGCTGCGCAGCCAGCCGCAGCCGCAAAAGCACCTGCTGGTGATGGGCAAGAGCATGAACTTCATTGACCTCGCAGGTGCAGAACTGTGGGAAGCCGAGCTGGCCGCGCGCCGCGCAATCGGTGGCGACCTGTACTTTCACCGCCCGCGCCCCGAGGTGATCCGCATGTGGCGCAAGACCGGCTTCACTACGCTGCTTGGCCCGGAGCACCAGTTCCCCGACAAGTTCACCGCGATCTCCACCATCTTCAACAAGCTCGACCCGGAAATCTGCCGCCGCTGCACAGCTCGCGTGTTCTGGGAATGCAAGACAGCCCCTGGCCCCGACACACCGCCCGCAGCGGGCGCTGCGACGGCTAACCCGCCCGCCTGAACGTCAGGTTGATGCGCTGCGGCCCCAGCTGCGGATGATGGCCCGCAGCCAGCGGCGCCACGCCGTGAAACGCCAGCCGCGACGGGCCGCCCCACACCACCACATCGCCGTGATGAAGCGGGATGCGTTGCGCGCGGTCGCTGCGCTGCAAGCCGCCCCATAAAAACACAACCGGCAGGCCGAGCGACACCGACACGATGGGTGCGGTGAGGTCTTTCTCGTCCTTGTCCTGGTGCAGCGACATGCGCGCGCCTGGCACGTAGCGGTTGATCAGACAGCTGTCGGGCTCAAAAGCGTCAAAGCCCGCCTCGGCGGCCGCTTGACAAGCCAGCGCTGCAAAGCATTCGGGCATCGCAGGCCACCGCTGGCCCGTCACCGGGTTGGCGGGCTCGTAGCGATAACCGCGGCGGTCGCTCCACCAGCCGAGACGGCCGCAGTGGGTCATGGCGACCGACATGGCCTGGCCACCTGGCGTGGTCATCTGCTGCGGTGGCGCGGCGGTCATCACGTCTGCCAGCGACTGCAGCAACTCCGCTTCTACCTTGAGCCCCCAACCCGGCAGCAGCCATGCGCCCGGGGCCAGCAGCAGCTTCGCGCCACCCGCTGCGCGGTCGTCGGTGAACAGCTCGTCCTGCATGCCGCTGTCAGTTCGGGTGGGCCGTTTGGGTGGTTGGCTCAGGCAGCCAGCTCGGACAGGATGGGACAGTCAGGCCGGTTGTCACCGTGGCAGCAATGCGCGAGGTGCTTGAGGGTGCTTTTCATCGCTTCCATTTCCGCGATGCGCCGCTCCAGGTCGGCCACATGCGTGAGCGCGATGCGTTTGACGTCGCCACTGCTGCGCCGGGTGTTCTGCCAGAGCTTGAGCAGCTCGGCGATCTCGACCATGCTGAAGCCCAGCGTTCGTGCGCGGCGGATGAAGCGAAGCGTGTGCACTTCCTTCTCGCCGTACTGCCGGTAGCCAGCGTCGGTGCGGTGCACCGACGGCAGCAGGCCCAGCGACTCGTAGTGGCGGACCATCTTGGCTGATACGCCGGAGCGCGCCGCCGCCTCGCCGATGTTGAGCGGGCCTTCGGCAGACATCTGCTTTTTCATTGAGAGAGTCCTTTCCAGCGACGCAGCAGCAGCGCGTTCGACACCACGCTGACACTGCTGAAGGCCATGGCGGCGCCGGCAATCACCGGGTTCAGCAGGCCCATGGCGGCCAGCGGAATGCCGACCACATTGTAAAAAAATGCCCAGAACAGGTTCTGCCGGATCTTGGCGTAGGTGCGGCGCGAGATGTCGATGGCGTCCGCCACCAGTGCCGGGTCACCGCGCATCAGCGTGATGCCTGCCGCATGCATGGCGACGTCGGTGCCGGTGGACATCGCAATGCCCACGTCGGCGGCTGCCAGTGCGGGGGCGTCGTTGATGCCGTCGCCGACCATGGCCACGCGTCCGCCATGCGTCTGCGGGTGCTGCCCGAGTTCCGCGACCAGACGGGCCTTGTCTTCAGGCAGCACCTGTGAGTGCACGATGTCGATGCCCAGTTGCTGCGCCACGGCCTTCGCACTGCCGGCGTTGTCGCCGGTCAACAAGGCACTGCCAATGCCCAGCGCATGCAGCCCTGCTACGGCGGCAGCGGCGCTGGGCTTGAGCGTGTCGCCAAACGCCAGCAGACCGAGCAGGCGCGGCTGCGTGCCTCCCACATCAGCCAGCCACGAGACGGTGCGGCCTTCTGCCTCCAGTGTCTGGGCGCGCGCCGTCATCGGCGACAGGTCCACGCCCAGCTCCTGCATGAAGCGCGGGCTGCCCAGCCGTAGCTGTCGGCCCTCCACCACGGCCGACATGCCACGCCCGGCCACGGCGCGCACTTCGGTAGCCGCCCACACCGGGCTGGCCTCTTCTTTCGCTCGGCGGGTCACGGCGCGGGCCAGCGGATGCTCGCTGCCCGACTGGATTGCGGCGCTTAGCGCCAGCACCGTCTCGCGTGTCTCGCCATTGGGGTCGACATGCGGCTCGAGGGCGACCAGTTCCGGATGACCTTGGGTGAGCGTGCCGGTTTTGTCAAAGGCCACCATGCGCACCTGGTGGGCCACCTCCAGCGCCTCGGCGTCCTTGATCAGGATGCCATGGCGGGCGGCCACGCCGGTGCCAGCCATGATGGCGGTGGGCGTCGCCAGACCCAGCGCACACGGACAGGCAATCACCAGCACCGCGACGGCGTTCAGGATGGCCGTTTCCCAGTTGCCGGTGGCCAGCCCCCAGCCCAGCAGTGTCGCCAGCGCAATCACCAGCACCACCGGCACAAACACCGCGCTGACCTGGTCCACCAGCCGCTGGATGGGCGCCTTTTTTGCCTGCGCCGACTCCACCAGCCGCACGATGCGGGCCAGCGTCGATTCAGCGCCAATCGCGGTGGTCTTCACCACGATCAGGCCCTCGCCATTGATGGCGCCACCGGTCACATGGTCACCCGCATGCTTGTTGACGGGCAGGCTCTCGCCCGTGATCAGCGACTCGTCCACCTGCGTTGCGCCTTCGGCGATCTCGCCGTCCACTGGCAAGCGCTCGCCCGGGCGCACCACCACCAGATCGCCAAGCCGCACCTGCGACACCGGCAGCTCGCGCTCTTCGTTGCCCTGCCGCACCCGCGCGGTGTCGGGTCGCAGCGCGTTCAGCGCGCGGATGGCTTCAGTGGTCTGGCGCTTGGCGCGCGCTTCCATCCACTTGCCGAGCAACACCAGCGTGATGACCACGGAAGACGCCTCAAAGTAGAAATGCGCCATGCCATGATTGCCGTGCACCAGCAGCTGATACACGCTCAGGCCATAGGCGGCCGAGGTGCCAATGGCCACCAGCAGATCCATGTTGCCGGTGCCTGCGCGCACTGCCTTGAAGCCGGCCACAGAAAAACGCCAGCCCAGCCAGAACTGCACCGGTGTGGCCAGCGCCAGCTGCCACCAGCCGGGCAGCATCCATTCACGCCCGAACAGCATGCCGACCATCGGCAAGGCGAGCGGCGCCGACAGCGCAGCGGCCAGCGCGATGGGCCACCAGGCCACGCCCTTCGCGGCGGGAGCGCTGGCGTCCGGCGCGAGTTCGCTGGCCTCGTAGCCGGCCTTCACGACGGCGGCGATCAACCGCGCGGCACCGCCAGCGCCCGCCAGCTGTACCTCGGCCGTTTCGGTGGCCAGATTCACCTGGGCCGACAGCACGCCGGGCACCTCGCGCAGCGCTTTCTCGACCCGGCCCACGCAGGAGGCGCAAGTCATACCGCCGATCTGCAGCCGCAGTGTCTGCTGGCCAACGCGGTAGCCAGCCTTTTCCACTGCGCTGGTCAGCGTGGCCATCGACACGCCCTCTGCGGTCACGGTGGCCTGCTCGGTGGCGAGGTTGATGGTGGCTTCGGTAACGCCCGGCACACCGGACAACACGCGCTCTACGCGGGTCGCACATGAGGCGCAGGTCATGCCCTGCACGGGGAACTGCCAGGAGGCCAGCGTGGGGGATGGGCTGGCCGGAAGGATGGTGGATGTGTTCGTGTTCATGTGGAAGAGTTTGAACCCTTCCATCATGGTAAGGTCAAGCAGGGGTTGTGCAATGCCCCTTTTGGCAGTCAGGGCAATCGCGCGCCGGCTTGAGTTTGCCCCCGTGGGAAGGTTCAGACTTCTCTTACTTTCTTCTTTGCCGCAGCTGTTGCGGTGAATCGTTGATTGCACACCCAAGGAGTTGTCATGGAATTCGTTGTACCCAACATGAGCTGCGGCCATTGCGTCAAGGCCATCACCGAAGCCGTCAAGGCGCTGGATCCGAAAGCCGAGGTGGCGGTGGATTTGCCGGCTAGAAAAGTCACCGTTGAATCCGGCAGTGACCGGCAGGCAGTCGTTGCCAAACTGAACGAGGCGGGCTACCCCACGCACTGATTCAGGCTGAGTCAGCGTGCGCAGCGCCGCGCGCAAGGGCGACAGACGCGGGAAACCCCCGGTGGTGCCCCGATAGAATCGGGCGGTCTTCGACTACCGCCCTTTTTTGTGTCTGAACGTTCTGCTGTCTGGCTCCAGTACCTTTTGCCCAAACAGGCCCTCACCGCCTTCGCCGGTTTTGTGGCCTCGCGCGAGCGGGGCTGGATTACCACAGAAATCATCCGGCGCTTTGTGGCGAAGTACCAGGTCAACATGGCAGAGGCGGCCAATCCGGACATCGCCAGCTACCCCAGCTTCAACGCTTTTTTCACCCGCGCGCTGAAGCCAGGCGCGCGTCCGCTGGCCAGCGCCGACCTGATCTGCCCGGTGGACGGCGCCATCAGCCAGTTCGGCGCCATTGAGCGCGACCAGATTTTCCAGGCCAAGGGCCACCGCTACTCCACCACCGCGCTGGTGGGCGGCGACGCAGCGCTTGCCGCGCGCTTTGACAACGGCAGCTTTGCCACGCTGTACCTCAGCCCGCGCGACTATCACCGCATCCACATGCCCTGCGACGGGCGGCTGGTGCGCATGATCCATGTGCCGGGCGATCTGTTTTCCGTCAACCCGACCACGGCGCGCGGTGTGCCGGGCCTGTTTGCGCGCAACGAGCGTGTGGTCTGCGTGTTTGAGTCGGCGCTCGGTCCCTTTGTCCTGGTGCTGGTGGGCGCCACCATCGTTGGCAGCATGGTCACCGTCTGGCATGGCGTGGTGAACCCGCCTCGGCCCGGGCATTTGCGGCAGTGGGACTATCCGGTGGATGACCAGCCCGCGCCGGAGCTTCGGCGCGGTGACGAGATGGGCCGCTTCCTGCTGGGCTCCACGGTGGTGATGCTGTTCCCGTCGCGCTTTGGTCCAGGCCCTGTCGCCTTCAACCCCGCATGGGCGCCGGGTCGCGCCATCCAGCTCGGTGAGGCGATGGCGTCCTGCGGAGAGTGATGGCGCGGCGCAGGGGGCTGTCCCGCAAGCGGTAGCAGGGTTTTGGCGGGAGGCGTAAAGTAGGGAGCTGGCGTCGGGCCGGTGATCGCCGGACGACCGCCTTCTGGAGCCCCGCATGAACGCCCCCCTGCACCGCGAAATTCCCGCCAGCATCCTCAACGCCACCGAGGCCCTGAACCAGGTCAGCGCCCAGTGGGATGGCGACATCCTCCGGCAGATCACCGACTACATCGCCATTCCGGCGAAGTCGCCCACCTTTGACAGTGACTGGGCCAAGCACGGCCACATCGACACCGTGATGCGCAATGCCGCCGCGTGGGTCGAGGCGCAAAAAGTGGAAGGCCTGACGCTGGAAGTGGTCCGCCTTGAAGGCCGCACGCCGGTGCTGTTCTTCGAAATTCCAGCCTCATCAGGCGACTTGAGCGCCGCCGGGCCGCCCCAAGGCGCGAGGGCCCCCTCGGGGGGCAGCGCAGTACGCGAAGCGACAAGCGTGGGGGCTCGTCCTACTGTGTTGATGTACGGTCACTTGGATAAACAACCCGAATTCAACGGCTGGCGCAAGGACCTGAGCCCGTGGACCGCCAAGTACGAAGACGGCAAGCTCTATGGCCGCGGCGCTGCTGACGACGGCTATGCGGTGTATGCCAGCATCGCGGCCATTCAGGCGCTGAAGGCGCAGAAGGTGCCGCATCCGCGCATCGTCGGCCTGATCGAAACCTGCGAGGAAAGCGGATCCTACGACCTGCTGCCCTACGTGGATGCATTGCGCTCGCGTCTGGGCGAGGTGGCGCTGGTGGTCTGCCTCGACTCGGGTGCCGGCAACTACGACCAGCTCTGGCTTACGACCAGCCTGCGCGGCAACGCAGCGGGCGTGCTGAAGGTGGAGGTGCTGACCGAGGGCGTGCACTCCGGTGATGCGAGCGGGCTGGTGCCATCGAGCTTTCGCATCATGCGCCAGGTGCTGGACCGGCTGGAAGACAGCAAGACCGGGCGCCTGCTGCCGCAGAGCTTTCACTGCGAGATTCCGGCCGACCGGCTGGCGCAGGCCAGGGCCACGGCGCAGATTCTGGGCGACGAAATCTACAAGCGCTTTCCGTGGGCGCATTACGACTGCGAAGGCTCCAGCGCCTTCGCGTTGCCAACCACGACCGACCCGGTCGAAGCGCTGCTTAACCGCACCTGGCGCCCCACGCTCAGCGTGACCGGTGCCGAAGGCTTTCCGACGCTCCAGGATGCGGGCAATGTGCTGCGGCCTTACACGGCGTTCAAGCTGTCGCTGCGCTTTCCGCCCCTGATCGATGCGGCCGCCGCGGTGCAGGAACTCAAGACGCTGCTGGAAGACAACGCGCCCTACCAGGCCAAGGTCACGTTTGAAAGCAACGGCGGCGCAACCGGCTGGAATGCGCCGAGCACGGTGCCGTGGTTTGAGAACGCGCTCAATGACGCATCGCAAAGCTTCTTCGGTGCGCCTTGCGGCACCATCGGCCAGGGCGGCACCATCCCGCTGATGAACATGTTGAGCAAGGGCTTCCCGAAAGCGCAAATGATGGTCTGCGGCGTACTCGGCCCCAAGAGCAATGCGCACGGGCCCAACGAGTTTTTGCATGTGCCGTACGCCAAGAAGTTGACCGCAGCGGTTGCCCACGTGATGGCCCGCGTGCCGGGCTGAGCGCGCAGCGTCCACACGGCATTTGCACGTTCCGGCATGCAGCCCACCATTCTCGCGCCCTTCACCGCGCGCGACGGCGAGAACCTCGCGGTGTACGAGTGGCCATTGGACGAATGGACGCTGGGTCTGGGGCTGGACCCGGCACCACCGCGTGCCATGGTGCTGCTGGTGCATGGCTTGGGTGAGCACACGGGCCGCTATGGCCGCGTGGCGCACAAGCTGCTGGACTGGGGGTTTGCGGTGCGCGCCTATGACCAGCGCGGACACGGGGAGTCGGGCGGCGCACGCGGTGTGCTGCCGAGTGACGACGCCCTGCTGGAAGACCTGGCCGAGATCGTGGATGACACCCGTTTGCGTAGCCTGCAACCTGAAGGCGTGACCGCGCCGCTGCCGCTGATTCTGTTGGGGCACAGTCTGGGCGGGCTGGTGGTGAGCCGTTTCGTTTCGCTGGGCATGCGACCGGTCGACGGGCTGGTGTTGTCTTCACCTGCGCTGGATGCCGGGCTCAACCCGCTGCAGAAACTCTTGCTGGCCGTGCTGCCCCGGGTGGCGCCCGATCTCACGGTCGGCAATGGACTGAACGAGCGCTACCTGTCGCACGACCCACAGGTCATCAAGGCGTACCGGGCCGACCGCCTGGTGCACAGGCGAATTTCGGCGCGACTGGGGCGGTTCATTTCCGACAACGGCCCGCCAACGATCGCGGCGGCGGCGCACTGGTCCACGCCCACGCTGCTGCTGTATGCCGGCGCCGACCGGCTGGTGAGTCCGGCAGGCAGCCGCGCATTTGCACGCGCGGCGGCGAGTTCAGGGAAAGTCAAGCCAGGCATGGTGACCAGCCAGCGCTTTGACGGGCTGTATCACGAGATCTTCAACGAGCAGTTCCCGACACCGGTCTTCGATGCACTGAAGGCCTGGCTGGACGCCCGGTTCTAGGCGGCTGAGGGGGTTCCCCGGCGGCGCAGCGCCAGCCAGCCCAGCGCCAGCCCGGTAAGAGCCAGCGGCAGCAGCGAGCCGATGTTCAGCAGCGTCCAACCCTGGGTGGTGACCAGCACACCCGAGGACAGCGACGACAGTGCCAGCACGATGAACACGCAGAAGTTGAGCGCGCCTTGGGCCTTGTCTTTCTCCTCCGGGCGGTAGGCGGTCAATGCCAGCGTGGTGGCGCCGGTGAACAGGAAGTTCCAGCCCAGGCCCAGCAAAAAGAGCGCCGCCAGAAACTGCGTGAAATCCACACCCGACAGCGCAATCAGCACGCACAGGATGTTCAGAACCAGACCGACCGCCATGATGGGCAGGGTGCCAAAGCGCTTGATCAGGTGGCCGGTGAAGAAACCGGGCGCGAACATGCCGATCACATGCCACTCCAGCACGGTGGCGACATCGGAAAACGGCAGGCCGCAGGTTTGCATCGCTATCGGTGTGGCTGCCATGAGCAGATTCATCACGCCATAGCCGAGCGCGCCGCACGCTGCGGCGATGATGAAGACCGGCTGGCGAACAATCTCGCCCAAGGGCCGTCCACCACGGGCAGCGTTCGCCACGGGAACGGGTGGAAAGCGGATCTGACTCAGCAGCACCATGGCCAGCAGCGCGACACCGGCCAGCGCCAGATACGCGCCGGCGAAGGGCACCTCGGTCAGGCTGCGGGTTTGAGCTGCGAGGTTGGGGCCGGCCACCGCACCCAGTAGGCCGCCGGCCATCACCAGCGACACCGCTTTCTCGCGGAAGGCCGGGAGTGACAGCTCTGCAGCCGCAAATCGGTAGAGCTGTGCATTGGCGTTGTAGTAGCCCGCGACCACAGTGGCCACCACCAGCAGCCAGAAATTGCGGCTGTAGGCGGCATAGCAGCACAGCAGTGCCGAGGCCACTGCGACTGCGAGGCCGAGCTGGAAAGAGACCTGCCGGCCAAAGCGGCGCTGGGTGAAGGCCACCGGGCCGGTGGCCAGTGCACCGCCGACCACATAGCCCATCACCGGCAGCGTCGCCATCCAGCCCAGCGGCGCCAGATTGAGACCAACCAGCCCGTTGATGGCGATGAAGGTGACGTTGTTGGTGAGGAACAGGCCTTGGCAGACCACCAGCAGCCAGAGGTTGCGGTTCATGCCGTGCCCCCCAGCATGGCGAGGCAGGCCAGCGGCGCGGTTTCAGCACGCAGCACGCGCGGCCCGAGCGTGACGGCCACAAAGCCAGCAGCCATTGCGGCGGTCTCTTCGGACGGGCTCAAACCGCCTTCAGGACCACTGATAAACATCAGCGGGCCCGAGGGTGCGGCGCGCTGGACCAGAGGCAAGGCACCTGCCTGCAAGGAGAGCAGCAGCCGGTTGGGCAACGGTGCGCTGGCGGCGGGAGCCGGCACGGACGCAAGCCAGTCGGTGAGACTGAGCACCTCATGGATGACGGGCAGGCGGTTGCGGCCGCACTGCTCGCTGGCGGCGGCGGCCACCGCGCGCCAATGCGTCAGTTTCTTGTCGGCCCGCTCGCCCTTCAGGCGCAGCACGCTGCGCTCGCAGACCAGCGGCTGAAGGCTGGCTGCGCCGAGCTCGGTGGCTTTTTCCACCAGCCAGTCCATGCGTTCGTTGGCGGGCATGCCCATGGCGAGGTGAATGGCGCGCGGCAGCTCGCGTGCAGTGGCCTGGTAGGCGCCGACGCTGACTTCCACGTCGCTGCGGCCCATGCGGGTGATGGTGGCGGTGAACTCGCCTTCGCTGTCACCGTGACCGTTGCCCAAGCCGTTGAAGAGCACGATGGATTTGCCGGGCTGCAGGCGCAGCACCTGCACATGACGTGCGGCCTGCTCCGGCAGGGTGAACGTCAGGCCGGTGGACAGCGGGATGTCGGCGAAAAAACGCGCGCTCACGGCGGGCCTACATCAAACAATCCGACGATTATCAAAAGGTGTACCCGATGCGGGTCTCGTTGCCTTCGATCTCGTCGAGCAGCACCATCAGCGGCCCGAGCTGGCGGTAGCGCGCCGCGGTGTTGCGCACGTAGCGGATGAAGCGCGGCGTGTCGGCCAGGTATTTGGGCTTGCCGTCGCGCAGGGTGAGGCGCGCAAAAATACCCAGCACCTTCAGATGGCGCTGCAGCCCCATCCATTCGACGGCGCGGTAAAACTCGCCGAAGTCATCGCCCACCGGCAGGCCGGCGGCGCGCGCCTTCTGCCAGTAGCGCACGGTGACATCGAGCACAAAGTCTTCTTCCCAGCTCAGGAAGGCGTCACGCAGCAGGCTGGCGATGTCATAGGTGATGGGGCCGTAAACCGCGTCCTGGAAGTCCAGAACCCCTAACCGGGGGGCAGCAAAGTCAGTGGGTTGTTCTGGGGTGGCCGAGCGCAGCGAAGGGCCGCCCCGAGCAAGCTCAGCCGCCTCGGGGGGCAGCGCAGTACGCGAAGCGACAAGCGTGGGGGCCGCATTAGTTACCATCAAGTTCCGCGGCATGAAGTCGCGATGGACGAAAACGCGTGCGCCGCCCAGTGCGTTGAGGTTGCTGGCCTTGATCTGCTCGAACAGGCCGTGCAGTTTGGCCTGCAAGCCGGCATCCACCGCGATGCCGCGGTGTTTTGCGACATACCACTCGGGGAACAGCGCCAGTTCACGGGACAACAGGGCGTCGTCATAGGGTGGCAGCACGCCGGGCCGCGAGGCCAGCTGCCAGCCGATCAGTATGTCGATGGCGGCAATGTACAGCGCATGGTGGGCTGGTGTGGCCACCGCCACTGCGTCAGGCCCTTCGGGCGGCGCAATGACTTCCATCATGGTCTGACTGCCGAGATCGCTGAGCAGCATGAAGCCCTGCAGTTCGTCCCACGCCAGCACTTCGGGCGCAGACAGGCCTGCGTCGTGGATCAGGCGGGCGATGTCGACGAAGGGGCGGCAGTTCTCCAGTGCCGGAGGCGCATCCATGATGATGTAACTCTTCGCATCATTCGTGTGGCCGGGCTGCGCATCGACGCGGAAATAGCGGCGAAAGCTCGCATCGGCCGATGCGGGGCGCACGGTATCGGGCCGCAAGGCATGCTGCGGCGACACGGCATGCAGCCATTGCGAAAAAGCGCTGGCGCGCGCGGCATCGGTCCAGGTGATCAGGGGCGTTGTCATGCGGTAACGGCTGCTGCTGTGCAAGCGCGCCGGGTCCGTGTTGGCACCCTGTGGTGTGTAAAGGGTGCAGGAGGGTGGGTCATGGATAATCGGGTCTGATTTTACAAATGGGTTTATCTCACATCCACGATGCGCCCGGCATCTCCCTCGCCCTTTATTCTTTCCCCGGTAGCGCGCGCGGTCTCGTGGGTGGTGCTGGGCGCCTTTTGCGGGGGGGCAGGGTTGGCGCACGGCCAGACGCAGGCCGCACCGGCATCACTCGCCGCCCCATCGACTTCGCCGGCTGCTGAAAGCCCGGCTGGGCAAGTGGTCGGCGAGGGGCTCAAGCTCAAGAGCACGCCCATGCTGGCAGAGGAGGTCTCCAACCGGCCGGAAGACAAGGGACCGACGTTTGTCTTCGGTGACCGCGTCACCGGGCGGCCCGATCTGGACACGCTGATTGATGGCAACGCCGAACTCCGCCGCGGCGCCACCTCGATTCGTGCCGACCGCATCGAGTACTACCAGCCGGATGACCAGGTCAAGAGCCGCGGCAATGTGCGCATCAACCGCGCCGGTAACCGCTTTGACGGACCCGAGCTGGAGATCAAGCTGGACCGCTTCGAGGGCTTCTTCACTTCACCGGGCTACCGCTTCCTGAGCAACGGTGGCAATGGTCGCGCCGATCGCATTGACTTTCTGGACGACAAGCACCTCACGGCACGCAAGGCCAGCTACACCACCTGCGAGCGCAACAACGAGGCCACCTGGGAGCCATCCTGGGTGCTGACCGCAGACAGCTTCGAGTTTGATCTGGAAACCGATGTGGGCGTGGCCAGGAACGCAGTGATCCGGTTCAAGAAGGTGCCCATTCTGGCGTTCCCGTCGGTGAGTTTTCCTTTGAGCGACAAGCGCAAGTCGGGTTTTTTGCCGCCGACGATTGCCACCAGCTCCGTCAGCGGTTTTGAGTACCGGCAGCCCTACTATTTCGATATCGCTCCCAACCGCGACGCCACGCTCTCACCGGCTTACATCAGCAAGCGCGGCGTGGATCTGGCAGGCGAGTTCCGTTATCTCGAGCCCGGGTATTCGGGCAAGGTGCAGGCGAATATCCTGCCCGGCGACAAGTTGCGCAACCGCGACCGGTGGTCCTACAGCCTGCAGCACACCGGACCGATCAACACCGGAATTGCGTCAGTGGGGGCGGTGGGCCTCTCGATGAACCTGAACCGGGTCAGTGACAACGATTACTGGCGTGATTTTCAGACGCCCGGAGCCACGGGTTCGCAGCGACTGCTGACCAACGATGTCAACCTGACCTGGGGACGGGGGTTCTTCTCCTCGTCCCTCCGCACGCTGAAGTGGCAGACCTTGCAGGACGTGACGTCTCCGATCACGCCCCCCTACGATCTGCTGCCGCAAATCACCGCCAGCTACACCCGCGCGGATGCTCCCTTGCTGGGCCTTGGGCGCGGCTTTGACTGGTCGGTCTCGGGTGATGTCACGGCCTTTTCGGCAAATCGCGGCCTGACCAAACAGCCGAATGCGAATCGTGCGGTGACCCGGTTTCAAGCCAGTTACCCTTTGTTGGCTGCGGCGGGTTACATCACCCCCAAGGTTCTGCTGCATGCAACGAGCTACCAGTTTGATTCTGCGCTGGCCAACGGCGCGACCAGCGCGTCGCGGGTGGTGCCGACCTTCAGCCTGGACAGCGGCTTGCAGTTCGAGCGCAGTGCCGATTATTTCGGCCGAAGCTTCACCCAGACCCTGGAGCCGCGCGCCTTTTACGTGCGGACACCCTTTCGCGACCAGAGCAATCTGCCGAACTACGACTCGGGTCTCAACGACTTCAATTTTGCGACGGTCTTCACGGAAAACGCCTTCGGTGGCAACGACCGCATCGCAGATGCCAACCTGCTGACTCTGGGCGTGACTTCCCGCCTGTTGGAGCCCGCCACCGGGGCGGAGGTGGTGCGGGTGGGTGTGGCCCAGCGACTGCGTTTTGAAGACCAGCGGGTGACCTTGCCAGGTGGTTTGCCGATCACGGACCGCATCAGCGACCTGTTGGCTGGCGCCTCGGTCAACTGGGTGCCGCAGTGGAGCTTTGACACCACGGTGCAGTACAACCAGAAACTCCGGCAGTCCGAGCGAGCGTCCGTCGGCGTACGTTACAGCCCCAGCCCTTACCGCGTGATCAGCGCCGCACTGCGCCGCCAGCGCAACGTGAGCGAGCAGATTGATGTGGGCTGGCAGTGGCCGGTCAACGACCTGTGGGGCGACAAGGGCCTGGACCTCGGTGAAGGGCGCGGGCAGGGCGGTGGACGGCTCTACAGCGTGGGCCGCCTGAACTACAGCACGCTCGACAAGAAACTGGTGGACTCGATCATCGGGTTCGAATACGACGGCTGCTGCTGGATTGCCCGCCTGGTGCTTCAGCGCTCGTCGAACAGCATCAGCAACTCCAACACCCGCATCCTGTTCCAGCTGGAGCTGGTCGGCTTCTCGCGCATTGGTGCAAACACCCTCCAGACGCTCAAGTCAAATGTGCCGCGCTACCAGTACTTGCGTGAGAAAATCGAGGCTCCGAGCCGTTTCACCACCTATGAATAATCATTCTTCCGCCAAACTCAGCCTCGTCCCGGGCATTCTGTCTGCACTGGTCTGCGCGCTGTTGCCGGCACTGGCCGTTCACGCGCAGGGACTGAGGCCGGTGGTGCCGGCACAGCGCTTGCTGGGTCCTGCCGCGGCCCCTGTGCCCGCTGGCGCAACACGGCAGGCCGACTACATTGTGGCGGTGGTGAATTCCGAACCCATCACCAACACCGAGGTGCGCGTGAGGCTGCTGCGCACCGAGCAGCAGATGACACAGCAGGGCCTGGCTATGCCGCCGCGCAGGGAGATGGTGGCCCAGATCCTGGACCGCATGATCATCGACAAGGCGCAGCTCCAGCTGGCCAAGACCTCAGGCATCCGTGTCGAGGAGAGCGCGGTGGAGGGTGCGGTGGATACCGTTGCCCGGCAAAACCAGATCACGGTCGAAGAGCTGCGCCGCCGCCTCAGGGCCGATGGCATTGACTACAACCAGTTCCGGTCTGAACTGCGCGATGAAATGCTCGTCAGCCGGTTGCGCCAGCGTGAGGTGGAGCCCCGCGTGGTGGTCACCGAGCAGGACATCGACCAGTTCCTGGCCGAGCAGGCGGGTGCAGGTGCGACCACGCCCGAGGCGCTGAATCTGGCGGAAATTCTGGTGCCAGTCCCCGAGACTGCGACCGCCGATCAGGTGTCGGCCTTGCAGGCCAGGGCCCAGCAGGTGGTGGAGCGCGCGCGCGCCGGTGGCGACTTTGCGGCTCTCGCCCTGGAGTTCTCTGGTTCGGCCACCCGCAGCACGGGGGGGCAGATGGGCCTGCGTGCCGTGGACCGTTATCCGCCGCTGTTTGTGGAGGCCGTCAAGACCCTTCCCGTCGGGGGGCTGGCCGGTCCGGTCCGGAGCGGCGCCGGTTTCCATATTCTCAAGGTGATTGAAAAACGTCAGGCGGGCATGCCCAGCATGGCCATCACGCAGACCCGCGCCCGGCACATCCTGCTGCGGCCCAGTCCGCAACTGAGCGAGGCGGCCGCGATTGAAAAGCTGGCCGGGCTCCGCCAGCAGGTGGTCGCCGGACAGGCCGATTTTGCTGCGCTGGCCCGGGACAACAGCGAGGATGCCTCGGCCAAAGACGGCGGCGACCTCGGTTGGGCGGGTCCAGGCCTGTTTGTGCCTGAGTTCGAAAATGCCATGAATGGCCTGGCGCCGAACCAGGTTTCGCAACCGCTGGTGTCCCGTTTCGGTGTTCACCTCATCCAGGTGCTGGAACGCCGCAATACCCAGCTGTCACCGCGTGAGCAGCGGGAGCTGGCGCGCAATGTCCTGCGCGAGAGAAAACTGGGCGAGGCCGTCGCCCTGTGGGCGCAAGAGGTCCGGGGCCGGGCCTATGTGGAATACCGGGAAGCTCCCCAGTGACACCAATCCTTTGGTGATGTCCGGCCCGGCCCGGGTCTGCACAAGCCTGATGGCATGACGTGAAACACATTCCCCGCAAGCGCTTCGGCCAGCATTTCCTCACCGATCAGGGAATCATTGAGGACATCGTGCGCGCGATTGCGCCCGAACCCGGTCAACGCGTGGTCGAGATCGGCCCCGGCCTTGCGGCGTTGACGCAGCCGCTGGTGGAGCGCCTGGGCCGGCTCACCGTCATCGAACTCGACCGGGATCTGGCCAGCCAGCTGCGCTCGCATCCGCAGCTCCGGGTGGTCGAATCCGATGTGCTCAAGGTCGATCTCCTGAGGCTGGCGCAAGAAGCGTCTTTGCCCGCTGAGAGGGACTTGCCCATTACCCGGAAACTCCGCGTCGTGGGCAATCTGCCTTACAACATTTCCACCCCGATTCTTTTTCACCTGCTCGATGCGGTGGAGGTCATTGAAGACCAGCACTTCATGCTGCAAAAAGAGGTGATTGACCGTATGGTCGCGTCGCCTGCCACCAGCGACTACGGTCGTCTCAGTGTCATGCTGCAGTGGCGCTACGCGATGGAGAATGTGCTGTTCGTCCCGCCAGAAAGCTTCGACCCACCGCCGCGCGTCGACAGTGCAGTGGTGCGCATGGTGCCGCATGCCGAATTTGTCCCGCTCCGCGTGGCTGCTCTCAGCGAGCTGGTGCAGGTCGCCTTCAGCCAGCGGCGCAAGCTGTTGCGCCACACGCTGGGCAAATGGCTGGAGCAGCGCGCTTACACCGGTGTGTTTGACATCCAGCGTCGGGCCGAAGAGGTGCCAGTGGCGGAATACGTTTCACTCGCCCACAGCCTGACCGGAGTGGCGCCGTCAGCGGCCAGCGCCGCATGACGGTGGAATGAAAAAAGCCCGCAAAAGCGGGCTTTTTGTGCAGCTGAAGTCAGCGACTTCAGGCAGCAGCGAGCCAGTAACCCGCGTTGAACGGACTGCTCATGCGCAAAGCCAGTGGCGATACGTCTACCAGTTTGTCGGTAGGCATGGGTTCTTCACCTTCTGCGACTGCTTGCTGGGCCTCATTCGCCCGATCCCCTTGGCCGATGTCTGGGGAGCGGGCTACAGAAAAGAATAGAAGCATCTGAACGGGATCTTTCGATCCGCCCAGTAGTCCGCGGCATCCCTGAAGATGTCGAGCAGCTGCTCGCGCGCTTCCTTGTCGAACTTGGCGTGGGCAGGAATCTGCTCCAGCACCACGATGAAGCCAGGCTGCGGGCCAGACTTGTGGACCAGGTCGGTCATGCAGTCGTACAGCGCATCGAAGTTCTTCCCGAAATGGGCCGGGAAGGTGTACTGGGCGGCAATCATGTCCAGCACGTCCTGCTTGCTCTGTGCGTTGCACAGGTTGGCGTACAGGAAGTGCTGGTTCAGGTGCGTCGCGGCATCCTGCAGGTCCTGCACGCGGAACGCGCGAATCGACTGCACGATGTTCGGACGCACGCCACGCAAGGGCGTTTCGTGGTCCTTGCGCGCAGGAGCGTCGCTGTCACGACGAAGTGGTGTATCCATCTCCGCTACTCTTTCTCTTAGGTCAACAACTCAAAGTGACAATCACGGTTCAGCTCACTGAACGATTCTGCGAAAACTCGCATAGTGATCGTCGGTGTAATAACAGGCATCAGGCGCGGTGGGCATCTGGCCACCACACACAATGCGCCGGGCCCCCCGGCTTCGCTCACCTGGCGTTCTGACGGTGTACTCGCGGTAGTACCCGCGTTGCCTGATCGGGAGAAACCGCTCCCGATTGCCAAAAACCGTTCCGTCCTTGTCGTACCGGAAGGGACCGCCTTGATAAATGAGCTTCATCACGTCGCGCCCTTGGGGCGGCAACTGGGCGACTGAGATGGTCTCGGCCGCCAGTCCGGGAGGGCTCTTGGCGTGCACCGCGTTGGTGCATCCGACCAGAGCGCCGCCGATGAGCATCGGCAGGGCCACCAGCAGGGCGGCATTCATCTGCCGCCATCGCTCCCACCCATTGCGCCGTATGAAGCGCCACATGAAAAATCCCTTTCTTGATTCCAGATTCAGCCCGGATACTCCCGGGTTAACCCTGAAAATTCAAGAACGGTAGTTTGCCGCAAGTCGCGGCAAAAGGCAAGTGGATGCTGAAAATTTAGGCAGATAGAGCAGGGAATAAGTGCGTCAAAAGTATGCACTTGCTCACTATTTATGCATTATCTGGCCGCGTTGGCATCTGCAACTGTCAAAGCTGTCATATTCACAATCCGGCGCACGGTGGCGGTCGGCGTGAGGATGTGCATGGGTTTAGCCGCGCCCAGCAGCACCGGGCCAATCGCGATGTTGCCGCCGGCGGCCGTCTTGAGCAGGTTGTAGGAGATATTGGCTGCATCAATGTTGGGCAGAACCAGCAGGTTGGCCTCTCCAGCGAGAGTGCTGTTGGGCATGATCAGTGCCCGGGCGCCGGCGTCCAACGCGACGTCGCCGTGCATTTCCCCGTCCACTTCCAGCCAGGGGGCCTTCTCCCGGAGCAGGTCGAGGGTGCGGCGCATCTTCAATGCGCTGGGCTGGTCGGAGGAGCCGAAGTTGGAGTGCGACAGCAGGGCGGCCTTGGGCTTGATGCCGAAGCGCATCATTTCCTCGGCGGCCATGGTGGTGATTTCGGTCAGCTGTTCGGCGGTCGGGTCGTAGTTGACATGGGTGTCAAGCAGGAAGACCTGGCGGCCCGGCAGCATCAGGCCGTTCATGCAGGCATAGGTGTTTACGCCTTCGCGCTTGCCGATGACTTGATCCAGGTAAGAGAGATGGTGCGCGGTGGTGCCCCAGGTGCCGCAGATCAGGCCGTCCACGTCACCCTTGTGCAGCAGCATGCCGGAGATCAGCGTGAGGCGGCGGCGCATCTCGATCTTGGCCATCTGCACGGTCACGCCGCGGCGCTCCATGATGCGGTGGTAGGTCTGCCAGAAGTCGCGGTAGCGGTGGTCCTGCTCGACGTTGACGACGTCGTAGTCCAGCTCTTCCTTCAGGCGCAGGCCGAACTTCTCGATGCGCTGCGCAATCACGGCCGGCCGACCGACCAGCGTCGGCCGGGCCAGACCTTCGTCGACCACGATCTGGCAGGCGCGCAGTACGCGCTCCTCCTCGCCTTCCGCATAGGCCACACGCTTGCGTGCGGCGCTTTTGGCGGCGGTGAAGATCGGCTTCATCATGGTGCCGGAGGCGTAGACAAAGCTCTGCAGCTTTTCCCGGTAAGCGGTCATGTCCTTGATCGGACGCAGGGCGACGCCGCTGTCGGCCGCTGCCTTGGCCACTGCAGGGGCAATCTTCATCATCAACCGTGGGTCAAACGGCTTGGGAATCAGGTACTCGGGACCGAAGGCGAGCTTCTCGCCCACATAGGCGGCGGCCACCACTTCGCTCTGCTCGGCCTGGGCCAGCTCGGCAATCGCATGCACCGCCGCGATTTCCATCTCGATGGTGATGGTGGACGCACCAGCGTCCAGCGCACCGCGGAAGATGTAGGGGAAGCACAGGACGTTGTTGACCTGGTTCGGGTAGTCGGTGCGCCCGGTGGCCATGATGGCATCGTCACGGACCGACTTGACCTCTTCTGGCGTGATCTCCGGGTTCGGGTTGGCCAGCGCCAGGATGATGGGCTTGGCGGCCATCTTCGCGACCATGTCTTTTTTCAGCACGCCACCGGCGGACAGGCCGAGGAAGATGTCGGCGCCGTCGATGACCTCGCCGAGCGTGCGCGCGTCTGTCTTCTGGGCGAACTGGATCTTGTCCTCGTCCATCAGTTCGGTGCGGCCCTCATAGACCACGCCGGCCAGGTCGGTCACATAAACGTTCTTGCGGTCAATGCCGAGCTTGAGCAGCAGGCTCAGGCAGGCCAGCGCAGCAGCGCCAGCGCCCGAAGTCACCAGCTTGACGTCTCCCGGCTTCTTGCCGACCACCTTGAGCGCGTTCAGCACCGCGGCGCCCACGGTGATGGCGGTGCCGTGCTGGTCGTCGTGGAACACCGGGATCTTCATGCGCTTGCGCAGTTCGCGCTCCACATAGAAGCAGTCCGGTGCCTTGATGTCTTCCAGATTGATGGCGCCGAAGGTCGGCTCCAGCGACGCGATGATGTCCACCAGTTTGGCCGGGTCCTTCTCGTCGATCTCGATGTCGAACACGTCCACGCCAGCGAACTTCTTGAACAGCACGCCCTTGCCTTCCATCACCGGCTTGGAGGCCAGTGGGCCGATGTCGCCCAAGCCCAGCACGGCAGTGCCGTTGGTGACGACGGCCACCAGGTTGCCCCGGCTGGTGTACTTGAAGGCGTTGTTGGGGTCCTTGACGATCTCCTCGCAGGGTGCGGCCACGCCGGGCGAGTAGGCCAGCGCCAGGTCGCGCTGGTTGGTCAGCTGCTTGGTCGCTGCGATCGCCACCTTGCCCGGGGTCGGAAACTCGTGGTATTCGAGTGCTGCACGGCGCAGTTCAGCGCGTTTTTCTTCACGGGGGTTCGCGCCGTTGGCAGGCGTTGCAGCGGGGGTGGTCGACATTCAGTGGGTCTCCAGCAGACGCGGCCGGTGAGGCCGTCAATTTCGTGTAAGGGTTTGCGATTGTAGGCGCATGCAACAAAGGTGCCGCGCTATGCGGTGTTGTCAAAGCAGGTGCTGCGCCTGTGACTTTTCGGTGGCGAAATCGGCCCTGGACAAGGAAATTCAGGACTCCGCGATGCGCTGAGCCGCGCTGGGCCTTGAGTCCGGGCTGTCGTGAAATAGGCACGACCTGACGGCATTTGATGCCCAAAATTGCGCAGAACCGGCACTTGCATCAGCTCTTTTGCGTAAAGCATTGGACTTACATCGGGGGAACGACTACAACCCGATGCACTACAAATTGTTTCGTTTTGTAAGGGGAGACAGTCTTGCTCGCACGCGCGGTATCGCCGTTGTTGGCCCGTTCGGGGGTGTTGATCGTCGGTTTGCTGTTTGTTGCAGCAGCCACGGCGCAAACCCCGCGTGGGCGACCCGATGCGGGTGTGTTGTCGGTGCCTGAGGCGCCCGCGCTCCCAGCGCCCAGCCAGGGCGCGCCGCTGATACGTGCCCCCGCGCCGTCGGTGCGTCCACCCGCCTCGCCTGCGGTGCGCATGACGCCCGCCGCCTTCCGCTTTGTGGGGAACCGGGTGTTCGACGCGGCGGTGCTGGCCCCCTTGCTGGCCGATCAGCTGAACCAGCCCACCGACCTGGCCGGCCTGACGGAAGCCGCCAACCGGATCAGCGCCTTTTACCGGGCCCGTGGCTATCTGCTCACCGAGGCTTACATTCCGGCGCAGGCTTTTGCGGCCACCGGCGGCACGGTGACCATTGCAGTGCTGGAAGCCCGGATCGGGCAGGTCACGGTGAAGGCTGAAGAGCCGGAGATCTCCAGCGCCTTTGCCACGCAACTGGTCCGCCAGCAACTGGTGGCTGGCGAGGCGGTGACCGAATACGCCCTCGACAAGGCGGTGCTGCTGCTGCGTGATCTGGCGGGCTACGATGCCGCCGCCGTGGTCGAGCCCGGCCGCGAGGCGGGGCAGGCCGATGTGGTGGTCACCGTCACGGCGGCCGGGTCGCGCACCGACCTGTCCGTGGGTGTGGACAACCATGGCGCCCGCGCGGCGGGGGCTGCCCGCGCATCGGTCAATGCCAGCATCAACAACCTGCTGGGTCGTGGCGATCTGCTGGCGGCAACCATCCAGAACACCAGCCAGCGCGGCTCGGCCACCTACCGGATCGGCTACACCCTGCCGGTGGGGGGCTACGGCACCAAAGTCAGCGCTCAGGTGCTGCGGCTTGAATACGCATTGGGCAAGCAGTTCACGGCCCTGGGTGCCACGGGGCAGGCTGACATCGTCGGCGTCACGGTGGTTCAGCCGCTGGTGCGAAGCCGCGAATCCAATCTGCAGGGCATCGCAGGTGTGGAGCGCAAAAAGCTGGTGGATGAAACCGCCACTCCCGTGCTGCGGAGCGAGCGGGAAATCCTCTCGCTGAAAGCCGGACTGGCCGGGAATTTCGCCGACAGCGTGGCGGGCGGTCAGGCGCGCAACAGCTACTCGGCCACGGCCACGCTGGGCCAGCTGACACTGAGCCCGACCGACCAGGCCAGCGACAGCGGTGCGAACGGACTGAAGACCGCCGGCACCTTCCGCAAACTGAACATCGACTACCAGCGCCTGCAGATTCTTGACCGGGCGGCCAGTGTGTCGCTGCTGGCGCAAGCCCAGTGGGCCAGCAAAAACCTGTCGTCAGCCGAGAAAATGACACTCGGCGGGCCCAACGGCGTGCGGGCCTACCCGGTGGGTGAGGGCGTGGGCGACACCGGCCTGCTGCTCAACCTCGAATACCGCCACGACGTGGATGCCTCGGTCATCGGGTTGCCGCTGACCTTGCTGGTCTTCTACGACATCGGGCAGGTGCACTTCAACCGCAACGGCGCCACGGTGGCGGGGGCGGCCAACAGCCTCACCCTGAGCGGCTTCGGGATCGGCGCCACCGTGGGCCAGAGTGGCCGCTTTCTGCTGCGCACCTACCTCGCCTGGCCACGCAATGACTTGCCACCCTCCACCGGCGACGGCTCGCGGGCCCCGCGCGCCTGGGTGTCTGCGCAAACCTGGTTCTAGTTGAGATGATCGATATTCCACATCACTTTGATCTCGACATGTGCCGCGCAGGCGCTCATACTGGATCTTGCCATGCGTAACGGCGTCCACCCAGGCAAGCCCTACGCGCCCTGGCAGGTGCGTATCGTCACGGTGCGCCTGTCGCGCAAGCTGACCGCCACCTACCGCATCCGCGCCGCACGTTGCCTTTCCAGTCTGCTGGCGCTCCTGCTGGGGGCCGCATGGCAACCGGCATCGGCTTTGCCCGCGGGCGGCGAAGTGGTCGCCGGGCAGGCCAGCATTTCCACCCCCACGGCTCAGTCGATGCAGATCACGCAGACGACCGACAAGGCCGTGCTGAACTGGCAGAGCTTCAACATCGGTACCGGGCAGTCGTTGCAGTTTGTCCAACCCGGCGCGGCCTCGGTCGCGCTCAACCGGGTGATCGGCGACGGGGCCTCCTCCATCTTCGGCTCGCTTTCGGCCAACGGGCAGGTGTTTCTCATCAACCCGGCCGGCGTGATGTTTGCGCCGGGTGCGCAGGTCAGCGTGGGCGGGCTGGTCGCGTCCAGTCTGGCCATCAACAACGACGACTTCATGGCCGGCCGCTACCGTTTCAGCGCCGGGTCGGCAGGCGCCGGAGCCGTCGAGAACCACGGCACCATTCAGGCCAGCCGTGGCGGTTATGTGTTGCTTGCGGCGCCCCAGGTCGGCAATGCGGGCAGCATCAGCGCCGACGGTGGCTCGGTGGGCCTGCTGGCTGGCTCCCGTGTCTCGGTCGACACCTCCGGCGCGGGGCTGGTGCGGTTTTCTGTCGATGCGGCTGCTGCCCGTGCGGCCATCAGCAACAGCGGCAGCATCACCGCCGGCGGTGGCCAGGTCGCGGTGCTGGCCAGCGCCATGGGCGATGCGCTGGCGACCGTCATCAACCAGAGCGGGGTGATCCGCGCCGACACTGCTGTTGAGCGCGACGGCATGATCGTTCTGAGCGGCGGTGGCAGCGGTGTGGTGAACGTGAGCGGCGAGCTGAGTGCCCGCGGCACCTCTGCAGGCCAGGCGGGCGGCACTGTGCATGTGCTGGGCGACAAGGTGGCGCTCACTGATGGCGCGCGCATCAACACCTCGGGCGACGCGGGCGGCGGCACGACGCTGGTGGGCGGCAACTACCAGGGGCAAGGCCCGGAACAGAACGCCAGCGGCACCTTTGTCGGCGAGCAGGTGCAGATCAACGCCAGCGCCGGTCGCAGTGGCAACGGCGGCAAAGTCGTGGTGTGGGCCGATCACACCACCCGTTTTGCCGGTCAGATCGCGGCCACCGGCGGCGGCAAGTCCGGCAACGGCGGCATGGCCGAGGTCTCTGGCAAACAGTATCTGGAATACACCGGTCTGGCCGACCTGACGGCTGCACGCGGAGAGACAGGCACGCTACTTCTGGACCCTTCTGACATCACCATCTCCACTGCTGCCAACTCCGGAGGGCTGGGTACCGGCCCGACCTTCCAGAACGGCACCGGCACGGCCAACCTCAACATCACCACGCTGCTGGGCCAGCTGGCCAGCGCCAACGTCACCGTCAACACCAGTCCCGGTACGGGCGGCAGCGGCAACATCACGGTGGCCAACAACATCGCTTACACCAGCGGTACCGCACGCACCCTGACACTGGCGGCCGACGGCAACATTGCGGTCAACGCCGCCATCACCTCATCCAACGCATCGCTATCGACCAACCTGAATGCTGCCGGGACGACCACCTTCGGCGTGGGCGGCTCACTGAGCACCCGTGGCGGCAATGTGGCCATCACCGGCACCACCAAGTCGCTGGGCGGCATTGACACCACCGGTGGCACGGGCACCGGCAATTTCAGCATCACCGGGACCGGTGCCGTGTCGCAGACCTCGGGCGCCCTGGTGATCAAGGGCGCCACCACCCTGGCCGCGGGTACCGGCAATGACATCACCCTGGACACCGTGACCAACAACTTCGCAAGTGTCGCCATCACCAGCGGCAACAATGTCACGCTGCGCGATGCCAACGCCATCGCGCTCGGCGCCAGCAGCGTGACCGGCAATCTGGCATTGACGACGGCCGGCGCCGTCACCCAGACGGCCGCGCTCACGGTGGGAGGCACCACCTCACTGACGGCAGGTGCAGGCAACGACATCACGCTCAGCAACACTGGCAACAACTTCACCGGCGCGGTGTCGGTCGTCTCCGGCCGCAACGTCAGCATGCGCGACGCCAATGCGGCGGTGCTGGGCGCCTCCACCGTTTCCGGCACGCTGGGCGTGACCACAGCAGGCAGCATCACGCAAAGCGGCGCGCTGGCCGTGACCGGTATGACCACTCTCGTGGCCGGGGCAGCCAACAACATCACGCTGGACGACAGCAGCAACAACTTCGCCACGGTCGCCGTGACCAGCGGCAACAACGTCAGCCTGACCGACAGCAACGCCCTGGTACTGGGCACCTCCACCGTCAGCGGCACGTTGGGCGTGAACACCGCAGGCGCCATCACGCAGAGCGGCACTGTCGTCGCGACCGGCGCGACCACGCTGGCTGCGGGTACGGGCAACAACATCACGCTGAGCACCGCCACCAACAACTTCTCCAGCGTCTCCATCACCAGCGGCAACAACGTCACGCTGCGCGATGCCAACGCCGTTGCACTTGGCGCCAGCAGCGTGACCGGTAATCTGGCGGTGACAACAGCCGGCGCCGTCACCCAGACCGGCGCCCTGACCATCGGCGGCACCACCTCACTGACAGCCGGTACGACCAACGACATCACCCTCAACAACGCCGGCAACGACTTCACTGGCGCCGTGTCGGTGGTGTCGGGGCGCAACGTGACGCTGCAGGATACGAATGCTGCCGTGCTGGGCGCCTCCACGGTATCCGGCACGCTGGGCGTGACCACGGCAGGCAGCATCACGCAGACCGGCGCAGTCGCGGTGACGGGGGTCACCACGCTGGCCGCCGGCACTGGCAACGACATCACCTTGAGTACGGCGACCAACAACTTCTCGACCGTCGCCATCACCAGCGGCAACAACGTCACGCTGCGCGACAGTGGCGCTGTCATCGTCGGAGCCAGCAGTGTCAGCGGCAACCTCGCGCTGACCGCAGCGGGCGCTATCACCCAGACCGGCGCCCTGACTGTAAGCGGCACCACCTCCCTGACGGCAGGCGCAGGCAACGACATCACGCTCAGCAACACCGGCAACAACTTCACCGGTGCGGTGTCGGTGGTGTCCGGCCGCAACGTGAGCCTGCGGGATGTCAATGCGGCGGCGTTAGGAGCGTCAACAGTCTCCGGCACCCTGGGCGTGACCACGGCTGGCAACATCACGCAGAGTGGCGCATTGACCGTCACCGGCACGACCACGCTCGTGGCCGGTGCAGCCAACGACATCACGCTTGATAACACTGGCAACAACTTCGCCACGGTCGCCGTGACCAGCGGCAATAATGTCAGCCTGACGGACAGCAACGCCCTGGCGCTCGGCGCGTCCACCGTCAGCGGCACTTTGTCGTTGGGTGCCGGCGGCTCTGTCACTCAGAGCGGGGTGGTCAGTGCCGCCAGTCTTGGCGCCACGCTGACCGGTGCGGGCAGCGCGCTGAACCTTGGCACGCAGGCCAACAACATCGCCGCCCTTGGCACGCTCACCACGCCGGGCGGCTTCACGCTCACCAACGGCAACAACGCGGTCGCGCTCAACGGCGCCATCACCAGCACCAACACGGCTGTGGCCATCACCAGCGGCACTGGCGCCACCAGCTTCGGCGCCAGCGGCGCCATCACCACTGGCGGCGGCAACGTCACCCTCACCAACAGCAACGCCAGCAAGGTGCTGGGCAACATCGACACCACTGGTGGTGCCGGAGCCGGCAACTTCACCGTCGCTGGCGCCGGTGCCATCAGCCAGGGCGCAGGCACCGCACTCCAGATCAAGGGCACAACGACGGTGGCCGCAGGTGCCACCAACAACGTCACGCTGAACAACAGCGGCAACGACTTCGGCACGGTGGCCGTGACCAGCGGATTGAATGTCGGCATCACCGACGCCAATGCGCTGGTGCTGGGCACCTCCACTGTCGCCGGCACGCTGGGCGTGAACACCGCAGGCGCCATCACGCAGAGCGGCGCTGTCGTCGCGACCGGCGCGACCGCGCTGGCTGCGGGGACGGGCAACAACATCACGCTGAGCACCGCCACCAACAACTTCTCCAGCATCGCCGTCACCAGTGGCAACAACGTCACGCTGCGCGATGCCAACGCCATCGTCCTTGGCACCAGCAGCGCGGCCAGCAGTCTGTCGGTGACAGCGGGCGGCGCCATCACGCAAAGCGGTGCAATCACCACGCCCACACTGACGGCCAAAACACTGATCAATGCCGGTGCCGCCATCACCCTGAACAACGCCGGCAATGAGGTCACCAGCGCCAACCTGCAGGCGCGCAACGGCGGCGACACAGCCAACGCGGCGGGCGCCATCAGCCTGCGCGATGCCAGCGGCTTTGACCTGTCGGGTGTCAACACCACCAGCTCGCTGACGCTGCAGTCTGCGGGCAACGTGACCCAGTCGGGTGCGGTCGTTGCCGGCTCTCTGGCTGTGACGGGTACGGACAGCGGTGCGGTGCAATTCGCGTCTCAGACCAACAACATCACCACCCTCAACGCCATCACCGCCGCCGGCGGCTTTGCGCTGACCAACGGCAACAGCAGCGTCACCGTGGCGGGCAACCTCTCGACGACCAACACCGCCGTGAGTATTGATGCCGGCACCGGCACCTACACGCAGAACGCGAACATTGACGTGGCCACGGGCAGCGGCGCCATCACGGTGGGGGCTGACAGCGTGACGCTCAACACCAACACCGGCAACAACGCCTTCAGCACGTCGGGCGTGCTCACGCTCAAACCCAGGACCGCGTCGCGCGCCATGACGCTGGGCGCTGCCGGCTCGTTCGACCTGCAGACTGCCGAACTGACGGCATTTACCAGCGGTGCGACTGGCCCCATCGTGATCGGTGACACCGCCAGCACCGGCGTGCTGACCGTGGGCGCAGCGGTCAGTCTGGCGGGCAAGAACCTCACGCTCAACGCCGGCAGCATGACGGACACCGGCGTGCGCACCATCACCGCCAGCCAGCTGTCGCTGAACGCCAACGGGCAGATCGGCACCAGCACTGCCAACGGCATTGATGTGGCGGCCGCCGATCTCAGTGTGAACACCACGGGCAACGCCAATGCATTCATCCGCTCGGGCGCGGTCAACCTCGGTGTCGGCACGACCGCGTCCAGTGTGGGCACGGGCACGCTGGACCTGGTGGCCACCGGCGCCGTTACACAGACCGCATCCACCGGCAACCTGACGGCTGGTACGTTGAATGTGAAAACACTGTCAGCAGGCGCCGCCGGCATCACGCTGACCAACACTGGCAACGACGTGGCCACCGTGAATCTGCAGGCACGCAATGCCGGTGACACCGCCAATGCGTCAGGCGCGCTGCAGTACACCGACAGCAATGGCGTTGCCGTGGCAGCGCTGTCCACCACGGGCAATGCCACGCTGTCTGCCACTGGCGCCGTGACGCAGACCGGCGCCATCCAGGCGGCAGGGCTGTCGCTGCAAGGAACGGGCGGTGGTTACACCCTCACACACGCCAGCAACGCCGTCACCACACTGGCGGCCAGCACCGGCAGCGTGGACTATCGCCAGGCCGGCGCGCTGACCGTCGGCACGGTGGGTGTGGCGGGCGTCACCACCACCGGCGCAGCCCGCATCGAGACCACCGGCGCAGCGTCTGACATGACGCTGAACAACGCCGTCAGCGCGGGCGCAAGCGGCGACGCGGTGGTGCTCAAGGCCGGGAGCTCGAACGCCGCCGGCGTGGCCACTGGCGGCCAGCTGATCAACAACGTCGGCACTGCGGGCATCGTGGCCAGTGCAGGCCGCTACCTGGTTTACAGCGGTAACCCGTCCACCACCACCGAGGGCGTCACCGGTTACAGCAAGCGCTACAACAGCAACGCCAGCTTTGTGCCTGCCGGCAGTGCCAACACCTTCCTGTACCGCATAGCGCCCACGCTGACGGTGGTGACCGACAACAAGTCCAAGGTCTATGGCGACGGCAACCCGACGCTCACCGGCACCGTCTCGGGCCTGATTGATGGCGATACCGCCACCGGGCTGGGCGTGGCCTATGCCACCACCGCGGTGGACCGCACCGCCGTCGCTGCCGGTCCGGTGGCGATCACGGTCTCGGCCACCAACAACGAGAACTACACGCTGGCGCTGACCAACGGCGCGCTGACCATCACAAAGCGCGCGCTGACGGTCAGCGCCACCGGGGTCAATCGGGTCTATGACGGCACCACCAATGCCACCGTCAACCTGAGCGACAACCGCCTCAGCGGCGATGTACTCACCGTGTCCAGCAACCCGACCAGCTTTGCCAACAAGAATGTGGGCACCGGCAAGGCGCTGAGCGTGAGCGGCATCAGCGTGACCGGCACCGACGCCGGCAACTACAGCGCCAACACCACCGCCAGCACCAGCGCAGACATCACGGCCCGCACGCTGACGGTATCAGCCACCGCACAGAACCGCGTGTATGACGGCAGCACCGCAGCGACAGTGTCGCTCACCGACAACCGTGTCGCCGGCGACGTGCTCACGGTGAGCAGCGGCGGCGCCAACTTCGCCGACAAGAATGTGGGCACTGGCAAGACCGTCACGGTGAGCGGATTGGGCGCCAGCGGCACCGATGCCAGCAACTACGCGGTCAGCGCCACCGCTGTCACCACGGCCAATATCACGCCAGCCACGATCAGCCGGGTGGCCGGCATCACCGCCAACAACAAGGCCCAGGACGGTGGTACGCAGGCTTCGCTGAATACCGGCGGCGCCTCCTATGTGGGTGCGGTGTCTGGCGACAGCCTGTCGGTGGCCGCCGCCACTGGCAACTTTGACACGGCAGCTGCCGGCACGAACAAGCTGGTCTCCATCACCGGCATCGCGCTGGGCGGCGCCGATGCGCAGAACTATGTGCTGCAGGAAACCACCGCCAGCGCCACCGCGTCGGTGGTGGACCTCACAACCAGCCGCAACGTGGTTCTGTCGGGTACGCCGCCACCTTCGACGTTGCCTGCACCGGCGCCCGTCGCGACGGGCCTCAGCGTGGCCGATGCCAATGCCCTGCTGGAGAGCAACCCCACGGCGGCCGGCGGCGGCTGCGAGGGCGCCAATTGCGTCGCTGCCAACAGCCCCGGCGTGCAGGTGGGTACCGTGCGCGAGCCGACCGACAGCGCAGCGGGCCTGGTGTCGGTCAATCTGCCGCGTGACGCGTCCGCCTCTGGTGGTTTGTTCCGTTTCGCGTTGCCGCAGAGCCTGTTGGCCCAGGCCGCTGCCACCGGTGCGCCGGTGGTGGTGACCACGCTCAGCGGCCAGCCCCTGCCGTCATGGATGCGCTACGACGCGCAGAGCCAGTCGTTCGTGGCCACACAGCCGCCAGCGGGCGGGCTGCCGCTGCAACTGCGCGTGAGCGTCGGCGGCCGGGTGGTGGTGATGACGATTTCGCAGGCGCCCGCACAAGCGGCGCCCGCTCGCGGCGTGGTGGTCGATGGTGGCGCCGCCACCACGGGCAGCACCGAAGGCTGAACCCGGCGGGACTTGAGGGTGAGGGGGCTCAGCCCCGCATCAGCGCTTCAATCTCATCGGCCTTCACTGGCACGCCGCGCGTCATCAGCTCGCAGCCTTTGGCGGTGACCAGCGCATCGTCTTCGATGCGGATGCCGATGTTCCAGAACTCTTTCGGCACGCCCTTGGCCGGTCGCACATAAATGCCCGGCTCAATGGTCAGCACCATGCCGGGCTTCAGGATGCGTGAGGGCTTGCGCATCACGGTCTGGCCCAGCGCGTCTTTTTCTTCGCGCGGTTTGCTGCCCGGCTCGGTGTAGTCGCCGCAGTCGTGCACATCCATGCCCATCCAGTGGCCGGTGCGGTGCATGTAGAACTGGCGGTAGGCGCCGGACTCCAGCACGTCATCGACGGTGCCGTGTTTGGCCTTGGGCAGCAGGCCGGTGTCCAGCATGCCCTGCACCAGCACGCGCGTGGCCGCTTCGTGCGGGTCCAGAAAGCGCTTGCCCGGTTTGGTGACCTTCACCGCAGCATCCTGTGCCGCCAGCACGATGTCGTACAGCGTGCGCTGGGCGGGCGTGAACTTGCCGTCGGCCGGGAAGGTGCGTGTGATGTCGCTGGCGTAGCCATTGAGCTCGCAGCCTGCGTCGATCAGGCACAACTGGCCAGGCTTGAGCTCGGTGTCGCCGGCGCGGTAATGCAGGATGCAGGCGTTGGCGCCCGCGGCCACGATGCTGCCGTAGGCGGGGAACTGCGAGCCATGGCGGCGGAATTCGTGCAGCAGTTCGGCTTCGAGGTGGTACTCACGAAGCCCACCTTTGACGCCTGTGCGCAGCATGGCGGCGGAAGTCATCATGGCGCGCACATGGGCACCGGCCGAGATCTGCCCGGCGCGGCGCAGGATGGCGATCTCGTGGCTGTCTTTCACCAGCCGCATCTCGTCGAGCAGCTTGCACAGGTCGTGCTGGCTCTGCGGGCATTCGGCGCCGAAGCGCACGCGGGCGCGCACCTTGTTCAGCCAGCTGTCGACCTGTGTTTCCAGGCCCTTGTGCGTGGCAAACGGAAACCACACCGCCGGCTGGTTGGCCAGCAGCTGCGGCATCTTGTCGTCGAGCGTGTCCACAGCGAAGGCGGCATCCACGCCGAGTGCGGCCACTGCTGCCTTGGGGCCGAGGCGAATGCCGTCCCAGATCTCGCGCTCCAGGTCCTTGGGCCGGCAGAACAGCGTGGTCTTGCCGGTGGACTCAATCACCAGCCAGCCCTGTGGCTCGGTGAAGCCGGTCAGGTAATAGAAATAACTGTCGTGGCGGTACGGAAAGTCGCTGTCGCGGTTGCGCGGGTACTCGGGTGCGGTGGGCAGCAGTGCGATGCCGCCGCCGGCAGCTTTCAGGGCGCGGGCGATGGTGGCGCGGCGTTTGGCGTATACAGCGGTGGTAGAGGTGGTCATGTCGCTTCCGTGTTGCCGCTGGGCGCGGTCAGTCGTTCAATTCAGCTATTCAACTCGGCCAGACGCTCCGGTGTGCCGACGTCTGTCCATGCTCCTGAATATAGCGCCGCCGTCACTTGCCCGTGCTGCATGGCCGCGCGAAGCAGTGGCGCCAGTGCGGCTTTCTGGCCGGGCGGGGTATTGGCAAACAGGGCGGGGCGGTACAGGCCCACCGTGCTGTAGGTGTATTTGATGTCGGCGTCATTGAGCGCCAGCCCGCCAGCCGAGAGGCCGAAGTCGCCCTTGAGGTTGTGCGGCGGGTTGGGCACCAGATAGATGTGGGCCAGCGCCCCGGAGGCCGCAAACGTTGCCGCATCCACCGCAGGAAAGGCAAAGCCCGGCATGTACACATCGCCGGCCACCAGCCAGAACGGCTCGTCGCGCAACAGCGGCAACGCGGTGGCAATGCCGCCTGCGGTTTCGAGTGCGCCACCAAAGCGGGCGCCTTCGTGGGAATAGCGGATGCGCAGGCCGAAAGTGCTGCCATCGCCCAGCGCCGGTGCGAACTGCTCTTCCAGCCACGCGGTGTTGATGACCACATCGCGCACGCCGGCGCGCGCCAGGCTTTCGAGATGCCACGCAATCAGCGGTCGGCCCTGCACCGCCAGCAGCGGTTTGGGGCAGGCGTCGGTCAGGGGGCGCATGCGCTCGCCGCGTCCGGCGGCGAGGATCAGGGCTTGGGTACTCATGTGTGGCGGATTATCGCTGCCCCGCCTCAGGCTGACACCACAAAGCCTGAACAACCGCTTTGAGAAAGACCGAACAGCTATTGATTTCATAGCATCGCCTCGTCCGTGGCCGTGTCCGGGTGGGTCATCGGGTTCCGCCATGCCCCATCCCTTAAAATTCGGGGTTTCCCCTGAGCCGGTGGCCGTACGTCTCGAAAGAGCTTGTGGTGCCGATTTGGCCCCGGGCGCTGCGATTCCCGTTTCCTCGTCTCCTCCTTCCACCCTGGACTCTCTATGGCTGACACCACCTCATCCCTCATGGCCAATTCCATCCGCGCACTGGCCATGGATGCTGTTCAACAGGCCAATTCCGGCCACCCCGGTGCCCCGATGGGCATGGCCGACATGGCAGTGGCGCTGTGGGGTCGCCACCTCAAGCACAGCCCGCACAACCCGCACTGGCTGGACCGCGACCGTTTCGTGCTCTCCAACGGCCACGGCTCGATGCTCATTTACGCCCTGCTGCACCTCACCGGCTACAAGCTGCCCATCGGCGAGCTGAAAAACTTCCGCCAGCTGCACAGCAAGACCGCCGGTCACCCCGAAGTGGGCATCACTCCGGGCGTCGAGACCACCACTGGCCCGCTGGGCCAGGGCATCACCAACGCGGTGGGCATGGCGCTGGCCGAGAAGCTGCTGGCCAAGGAATTCAACCGCGAAGGCCACACCATCGTTGACCACCACACCTACGTCTTCATGGGTGACGGCTGCATGATGGAAGGCATCAGCCACGAAGCGGCGGCGCTGGCCGGCGCCTGGAAGCTGGGCAAGCTGATTGCGCTGTACGACGACAACGGCATTTCGATTGATGGCCAGGTCACGCCCTGGTTTGTTGACAACACCGCGCTGCGCTTTGCCGCCTACGGCTGGAACGTGATCGGCCCGGTGGACGGCCACGATGTGGAAGCGGTAACGGCTGCGATTGCCGACGCCAAGAAATCCACCGACAAGCCCACGCTGGTCATCTGCAAGACGCACATCGGCAAAGGCTCGCCCAACCGCGCGAACACTGCCAAGGCGCATGGCGAGCCGCTGGGCGCCGAAGAAATCAAGCTCACGCGCGAGGCCCTGAACTGGCCGCACGCGCCGTTTGAGATTCCGAAGGAAAGCTACGACGCCTGGGACGCCAAGGCCAAGGGCCTCGCCGCCGAAGCCGCATGGGACGCGAAATTCGCCGCCTACAAGGCAGCCCACCCGGAACTCGCTACCGAGCTGGTGCGCCGCATGAAGGGCGAGCTGCCCAAGAGCTTCTCGCAACTGGCAGTGGACACCGTGATTGGCGCCCACACCAAGGCTGAGACCGTGGCCTCGCGCAAGGCCTCGCAGCTGGCGCTTGAATCCTTTACCGCCGGCCTGCCCGAATTGCTGGGCGGCTCGGCTGACCTGACCGGCTCCAACCTCACCAACACCAAGGCCACGCCGGCCCTGCGCTTTGACATGAATGGCGAAGTGGTGCTGACCCCCAAGGCCGATGGCGTGGGCGCGGGCGTGGGGGTGATTGGCCGCCACATCAACTACGGTGTGCGCGAGTTCGGCATGGCCGCCATCATGAACGGCGTTGCATTGCACGGTGGCTACATCCCCTACGGCGGCACCTTCCTCACCTTCAGCGATTACAGCCGCAACGCCATTCGCATGGCAGCGCTGATGAAGCTGCGCGTGGTGCATGTGTTCACGCACGATTCGATTGGTCTGGGTGAGGACGGCCCGACGCACCAGTCCGTCGAGCACGCCGCCAGCCTGCGCCTGATTCCCAACCTCGATGTCTGGCGCCCCGCAGACACCGCTGAAACCGCCGTGGCCTGGGCCGTGTCGCTGCAGAACAAGACCAAGCCCACCGCGCTGCTGCTGAGCCGCCAGAACCTGCCTTACGCCCCCAAGAACGATCTGGGTGAAATCAGCAAAGGCGCTTACGTGCTGGCCGAGCCTGCCGAAGTGGGCCTGAACAAAAAGGCCCAGGCCGTCATCATCGCCACCGGCTCCGAAGTGCAGCTGGCGCTGAAGGCCCAGGAGCTGCTGGCCACCGTGCACAAGATTGCAGTCCGTGTGGTTTCCATGCCCAGCACCACCACCTTCGACCAACAAAAGCCCGCCTACAAATCGGAAGTGCTGCCCGAAGGCATTCCGCGCATCGCCGTGGAAATGGGCGTGACTGACGGCTGGTGGAAATATGGCTGCGCGGCGGTGGTCGGCATCGACACCTATGGCGAGTCGGCCCCGGCGCCGGTGCTGTTCAAGCACTTTGGCTTCACGCCCGAGAACGTAGCAGACACCGTGCGCAAGGTGCTCAAAAAATAAATCAGAACCCATCCCCGTTCGGGCTGGGCACAGACTCAGGGCGAACGGAACGCAAAGATTCAACCTCCAGGAGTATTTCAGATGACTATCAAACTCGGTATCAATGGTTTTGGCCGCATCGGCCGCAATGTGTTTCGCTCGGCGGTGCAGAGCTTCAGCGACATCGAGATCGTGGGCATCAACGACCTGCTGGAGCCGGACTACCTGGCCTACATGCTGCAGTACGACTCGGTGCATGGCCGCTTCAAGGGCGAGGTGTCTGTTGACGGCAACACGCTGATCGTCAACGGCAAGAAGATCCGCCTGACGCAGGAGCGCGATCCGGCCAACCTGAAGTGGGGCGACATCGGCGCCGACATCGTGCTCGAATCCACCGGTCTCTTCCTTGACAAGGCCGGCGCCGGCAAGCACCTGGCCGCTGGCGCCAAGAAGGTCATCATCTCGGCGCCTTCGAAAGACGACACGCCGATGTTCGTCTTCGGCGTGAACGACAAGACCTACAAGGGCGAAGACATCATCTCCAACGCCTCCTGCACCACCAACTGCCTGGCGCCCGTGGCCAAGGTGCTGAACGACAAGTGGGGCATCAAGCGCGGCCTGATGACTACCGTGCACGCCGCCACCGCCACGCAGAAAACCGTGGACGGCCCGAGCAACAAAGACTGGCGCGGTGGCCGCGGCATTCTGGAAAACATCATTCCTTCGTCTACTGGCGCAGCCAAGGCGGTGGGTGTGGTCATTCCCGAGCTGAACAAGAAGCTCACCGGCATGTCTTTCCGCGTGCCCACCTCCGACGTGTCGGTGGTGGACCTGACCTGTGAGCTGGTCAAGGAAGCCACGCTCAAAGAAATTTGCACCGAGATGAAGGCGCAAAGCGAAGGCGCACTCAAGGGCGTGCTCGGCTACACCGAAGACAAGGTGGTCGCTACTGATTTCCGCGGCGACACCCGCACCTCGATCTTTGACGCCGACGCGTCCATCGCACTCGACGGCACCTTCATCAAGGTCGTCGCCTGGTACGACAACGAGTGGGGCTACTCCAACAAGTGCCTGGAAATGGTGCGCGTCGTGGCGAAGTAAGCCCGCTCAACAAGCGCGTTTCGTGTTCTTTCAAAAGCGCCCTGAGGGGCGCTTTTTTGTGGCCGCACCAGAAGTCGCCCTTCTGCTGATGCGGCTTGACCATGCCGCTGCGGGTTCAATCGGCTTGCTCCACAATGCCGCCATGCGCTCCGTCTTCAACTCTGCAACCCGCCCTGGCGCATCGTGCCCGACCATGCCCGTGGAGGCGCTGTGAGCCGCCCGGCGCCCCCAGCCCGCTTTGTCACCGGCTCGCTGATGCGGCATGTGGTGGTGATGGCCGGCACCGGCGCCATCGGCCTGATCGCCGTGTTCGCGGTGGACCTGATCAACCTGTTCTACATCTCGCTGCTGGGCGAGCAGGCGATTGCCGCCGCCGTGGGCTTCGCCGGCGTGGTCGGGTTTTTTCATGCGTCGATCTGCATCGGGCTGACGATTGGCATCGCAGCCATGGTCTCGCGCGCCATCGGCAGCGGTGCGAGTAGCGATGCGCGGCGTCTGGCCACCTCCAGCCTGGTGGTGATGACGGGCGTGTCGGTGGTGGTGGGTAGCGGCACGGCGTTCTTTCTCGCGCCTGTGCTGCAGGCGCTGGGCGCGCAGGGCGAGGTGGCGCGCTTTGCAGAGCGTTACCTGGCGGTCACCGTGCATTCATTGCCGCTGCTGGGCCTTGGCATGGCCTGCGCTGCCCTGCTGCGCTCTATCGGCGATGCGCGCCGCGCCATGATGATCACGCTGATGGCGGCCATCACCACCGCAGTGCTCGATCCGATCCTGATCTTCAGTCTCAACCTCGGGCTGGATGGCGCGGCCATCACTTCGGTGGTCTCGCGCCTGGCGCTGGCTGGGGTCGGTCTGCATGGCGTGGTGGTGCGACACCGCATGCTGGGCCCGCTGGAGTGGCCGCGCCTCGGGGCCGACGCGCGGCGCCTGATGCAGGTGGCCGGGCCGGCAGTGTTGACCAACCTTGCCACGCCGGTGGCTGCGGCGTTCGTCACGCATTCGATGGCGCAGTTTGGTCCGTCGGCGGTGGCGGGCGCGGCCACCATCGACCGCGTCAGCCCGGTGGCCTTCGGGCTCATCTATGCGCTGAGTGGCGCCGTCGGGCCCATCCTGGCGCAGAACCTGGGTGCCGGGCAACTGGGCCGCGTGCGTGAAGGCTTGCGTGCCAGCCTGCTGTTCATGGGCATTGCGGTGGCGATTGCGTGGCTGTTGCTGGCCCTGCTGCAGGGCGCGCTGATCCATGCCTTCTCGGCCGAAGGCGTGGCGGCAGAGCTCATCACCCTGTTCTGCTCGGCGATTGCCGTCAGCTACTTTTTCATTGGCGCGCTGTTTGTGGCCAACGCCGCCTTCAACAACCTCGGGTACCCGCTGCTCTCCACGGCCTTCAACTGGGGCCGTGCCACGCTGGGCACGATCCCGTTTGCCTACTGGGGCTCGCACTACGGCCCCGGCGGCGTGCTTATCGGGCAGGCGGTTGGCTCATCGCTGTTTGGCCTGCTGGCCATTGCCGTGGCGTGGCGACTGACGGCGCGCTTGATTCAGCAGCAGCGCGAGATCGCCCCCGCGCTGGATGCACCGGTGACGCCGGGCTCCGCGCACAGTGCCACGGCGGCACTGGTCACGCCTGTGAAGAACTGAACACCTGCCAACCCATCCATCTCTTCATCACATCTCCATGCAACTCCATTCAGATTTCTCACAACGCGTGGTTGTCAACACAGCTCTTTTGCCCTGGGTGGCCTCTCCCGTGCCGGGCATAGAGCGGCAGTTGTTGCACCGCCTCGGCGAAGAAGCCGCACAGGCGACGTCGATCGTGCGCTACGCAGCCGGCTCCCGGTTCACCAGCCACAGTCACCCGCTGGGCGAGGAGATTCTGGTTCTGGAGGGCGATTTTTTTGATGAGTCGGGAAGCTACGGCCCGGGCACCTACATCAAGAACCCGGCGGGCTCCTCGCATGCGCCGGGGTCGGTGGGCGGTTGCAAACTGTTTGTGAAGCTGCGCCAGCTGGACCCTGACGATTCGACGCCTGTGGCCGTCAACACCGCTGCGGCGCAGTGGTTTCCCGGCATGGTCAGCGGCTTGTCGGTGCTCCCGCTGTGGAGCTTTGGAACCACCAACACGGCGCTGGTGCGGTGGGCCCCACGAACCTACTTCAACCGGCACCGGCATTTTGGGGGCGAAGAAATCTTTGTGCTGGACGGCGTGTTTGCGGATGACCACGGCCGCTACCCGGCGGGCACCTGGATTCGCGGCCCGCACCTGAGCGAGCACACACCGTTCACCGAGGAAGGCTGCACCATCCTGGTCAAGACCGGGCATCTGCCGGTTCAGTGACTGGCAGATCGCGCTTTTCTACAGCGTCAGGTACAGGGCGCCTTCACAATGCTCTTTTCCGAAGTGTCGCAGCGGTGAAGTGCTTGCTGGACCCCGCAACTTCCAGTCAATCACGATGGGCGAAGGACCTGCGCACGCGTTGATGTGGCCATACCGTGTGATCTGAAAAATCAATCGGTCAAATCAGGCGGTGTAAGGAAACTGGACCCGGGTCGACTCACGTGCAGAGCTGTCACACGCGCCCTTCGGGGTGTTGCTCATGTTCGGTATCAGTCCAACTCAACAAAGGTCCACCCATGAATCATTTGCTTCTCGCCTTGCTGGCCGTCGGTTTCGGCGGCACCTTCATTCCTGTTGCCGCCCAGGCACAAACCTCGTTGCCGGAGGCGCAGGTCAATGCGCTGGAGGGCCTGTTCGGCAAGCAGGCCGGCTCGCGCCGCTCGCAGGCCAAGGGCTTCTGCGCCGCTGGTTATTTTGTCGGTGATGCCACCGGGCGCGGTCTGTCGAGCGCTGCGGTGTTCAACGGTGACCGCGTGCCAGTGATTGCCCGCTTCTCGGTCGGTGGCGGCAACCCCAAGGCCAGCGACAAGAGCCGCTCGGTGCGCGGTCTGGCGCTGCAGTTCAGCCTACCGAACGGCGAGCAGTGGCTCATGGCCAACATTTCGGCGCCGATGTATTTCGTCAGCAAGCCCGAACAGTTCGCGCCCTTCCTGCAGGTGCGCACGCCCGACCCGGCCACCGGCAAGCCCGACGCCGACAAGCTGAAGGCCTTCAACGAAGCCAACCCCGAGACCACGCTGCAAGGCGCTTACCTTGCAAAGGCACCGATTCCCGCCAGCTACGCCACCGTCAACTACTGGAGCACCAACGCCTTCGAGATGGTGAGCCGCAGCGGCCAGAGCCAGTTCGTGCGCTGGCAGTTCGCACCGTCTGCCGGTGATGTCGGTTTGACCGAAGAGCAGCTCAAGACTTTCCCCGACAACTTCCTGGCGGATGAGTTCACCAAACGTGTGGCTTCTGGCCCGGTGAGCTTCGATTTCAAGCTGCAACTCGCAGAAGCGGGCGACCAGCTGACCGACCCCACCCGCGTCTGGCCTGACAGCCGCAAGGTCGTCACCGCCGGCAAGCTGGTGCTGGACAAGGTCGATGCCGCCACCATGGCGGCCTGCGACAAGATCACCTTCAATCCACTGGTGTTGCCGGCGGGCATCAAGCCCTCGGCCGACCCAGTGCTGCTGGCACGGCCTGCGCCTTACGCGCTGTCGCTGGGTCGCCGCCTCGGCGAAGCGGCGAAGTAAGCCGGCACCGGCTTCAGGCGCCGGGCACTTCGGCGGGCCGCTCCTCGCGCCCGTCGGGGTGCCGTGCAAAACGTGCCGGGTCATGGCCGTGGACCGGCGCTGCGTCGTCAAACGACCAGCCACCAAAGCGCGTGCGCTGGTAGTCGTCCATGGTCTGCACGATCTGCGCCTGTGTGTTCATCACAAAGGGGCCGTACTGCACCACCGGCTCGGCAATCGGGCGGCCCTGCAGCATCAGGAACTCGGCCTCCGTTGCACCCGTGTTGACGAGTTCGATATCCTGCCCGGCGCGTACTTCCACGGCGCAGGCGTCCGAGATGGCTTGACCGCCCACCTGCACCGCTGCGCCCTTGAAGAAGTACAGCTGGCGCCGCGTGCTGTCGCCTTTCGCGGCTGGCAGCGTCCAGCGCGCGCCGGGTGCCATGCGCAGTGTCCAGATGGCCAAGTGGGCATCGGCTGCCGAGGCCCATGAGTCGGGTGGTGGCGGCAGTGCCTTCGCCTCTTTCTGCGCTGGCTCGCCCTGCAGCGTGCCGGCAATCACCGCCACTTCGGTGCGCCGGCCTTGCGCGTCTGTGGCCGTGATGCGCGGAATGTCCTGCGACCAGAACATCGTGAAGTGCGGCGATGCCATCTTGGAGGCCGCAGGCAGGTTCAGCCAGATCTGGAACAGCTCCAGCGGGTTGGCCTCATCCTGCTTGAGCAGCGGAAACATCTCCGAGTGCACGATGCCGCTGCCAGCGGTCAGCCACTGCACGTCGCCCCGCCCGAAGCGCGCAGTGGCGCCCAGCGAGTCCGAGTGGTCCACCAGCCCCTTGCGGACGATGGTTACGGTTTCAAAGCCGCGGTGCGGGTGCGGTGGGAAGCCGGGCACCGTTTGTCCGTGGTACATGCACCAACCATCCTTGCGGCTGAAGTCCTGGCCGATCTGCCGGCCGGCCAGCGAGGCAGCGGGCGCGAGGTGGCCGTCGCCTGCTGGGTAGGCATCGTCGTGGTACACGCAGAAAAGGAAGGGGTCGATGGTCGGCCAGGGGAAGCCCAGGGGCTGAACCTGAATGACAGGGCTCTTCGGAGCCTCTGCTCGAACGGTTGCCGGCTGGTGAAGGGAGTTCGTGACAGTCATGGTGGCGCTTTCAGTGCGTTGGACGGGCTAGCGTAGCCCGTTGTGGGAGTTGAGGTCGGGCCGGGTCGGTTTCAAGCTCACGCAGCGCGTGGCTGGGGCGGCTGGCACGGCTGGCGCTTGCACGGCCGCGCGGCGTCCACTGGCTGAGCAGCAGGCCGGCTACCACCGTCGCCACGCCGATCAACTGCAGCGCAGTGGGCACCAGCCCTTTGATCAGTGCATCCAGTACGAACGCCGTGACCGGGCTGAGCAGAAGAAACGGCGAGATCGTCACTGCGCCCAGCCTGTCCATCGCCTTGAACCACAGCGCAAACGGAATTGCGGTGAGCAGCATCGCCAGCACCATAAAGCCGGCCATGTGGGTGGTGGTGATGTCGGCGGGCAGGTCATTGGCCAGCAGCGCCAGCAGCAGCAACTCTGCGCCGGCCACCAGCAGTTGCCAGCCGGTGAAGGCGATCAGCGGCATCGGAGGCTTGCCCCACTTGCTCATCAGCACACCGCCCAGCGACAGCGAGGCCACAGCCCCGAGTGCCGCCAGCACCCCGACCACGTCCAGCGCGGCAGGGCCCTTGAGCACCACCAGGCTGACGCCCGCCGCACCCATCAACACACTGGCGATTTTCAGCAGCGTCGGTCGGGTGCGCAGGATGGCCCAGCCCAGCAGGATCACCGTCAGCGGGCCCAGCGCCTGAAAGATCGCGGCCACGCCACCGGGCAGGCGCAGGGCCGCCACAAACAGCAGCGCAAAGAACAGCCCCGCATTGAGTGTGCCCAGCACGGCCACGCGGCCCCACCAGTGGCGGGGCGGCAGGTGCCGCGCAAACAGCAGCAGCACCGCGGCGCCGCCCAGGGCACGCACGGCCGCCACCGTGAAGGGATGGGGAGGCAGCAGCGCCGTGGACACGATGTACGTGCAGCCCCACAGCGTGGCCGCAACAGCGGCGCTGGTCCTAGCGCCCATGGGCTGTCCCCAGGGGCGATGCGGGCAGCACCCGGTGGGTGCCGGACCGCTGGCAGTTGAAAACGAACAGATTGAGCATCGAGCTTTTCCTTTGAAAGACAGTGCAGGCCGGCCGTGGCGCGGGCCTCAAAGCCATGCAGCAACGATATTCAAGGAACACTAAGTGCACTAGACGGCAAAAAACACACTCAGCGTTCTGTATATGGAACAATGACCGGGTGCAAGACCTCAACGATCTCTACTACTTCGTGCAGGTGGTCGATAGCCGCGGCTTCGCGCCCGCTGGCCGCGCGTTGAACATGCCCAAGTCCAAACTGAGCCGGCGTGTGGCCGCGCTGGAGGAGCGGCTGGGCGTGCGGCTGCTGCAGCGCTCCACGCGCCAGTTCACCGTGACCGAGGTCGGCCAGGACTACTACCGCCACTGCGTCGCCATGCTGGTCGAGGCCAACGCCGCGCAGGAAACCATAGACCGGCAGCGCGCGGAGCCGCAGGGCATAGTGCGGCTGAGTTGCCCGCCGGCACTGCTGGACTATCAGGTCGGCCAGTTGATGGGCCAGTTCATGGTGGCCTTTCCGCGTGTGCAGGTGCAGCTGGAAAGCACAGGCCGGCGGGTCGATGTGATTGGCGAGGGCTTTGATGTGGCTTTGCGGGTGCGCTTTCCGCCGCTGGAAGACACCGATCTGGTGATGCGCGTGCTGGGTGAAAGCACGCAGCGGCTGGTGACCAGCCCGGCCTTGTTGTTGCAGCACCAGCGCAGCGCCCCGCTGCAGCCTCAGGCGCTCAGCGGTCTGCCCAGTCTTGACGAAGGGCCACCGCATCGACGGCACGTGTGGGCCCTGCTCGGCCCCGGTGGTGTGGTGCAGGAGATCGAACACCACCCGCGTCTGGTCACCGACGACCGTCAGGCGCTGCGCCAGGCCGCGCTGCAGGGGGTGGGCGTGGTGCAACTGCCCACAATGATGGTCTGGCGAGACCTTCAGCAAGGCGCGCTGGTCGACCTCACGCCGGACTGGCGCCCGCGTGCAGGCGTGGTGCACGCCGTGTTTCCGTCACGCCGCGGCCTGCTGCCGGCCGTGCGCGAGCTCATCGAGTTTCTGGCCCGGGGCTTCCCTGACTTTGCGCAAACCGAACAGTCTGGTGAACCTCTTGCGGCGCATCTTGCGGCGCCTCGCACGGCAGACGTCGCACCACGCGACGAAGGCCGGGTGGCGAGATAGGCGCACAGGCGCAGGTGCGCTTGGCCTACAAGGTGGGCGACGTGGGCTGGTTAACGTCGTCATTCGAGCTTTTGAACTCCCGCGAACTTCTTTCGGGCGATCCATCGCCGAGGCAGACACACTGCCTGCGTCCATATCGGGCGCATCTCAGCTTTCCCATTAAAGGACCCCCATGAACTATTCCCTTCCCCTGATTCTTGCCGCCTCCATTGCCACCCTGGGCCTGGCCGCCTGTGACCGTACCGTGGTGACCCCACCCGCTGCCGTGGTGACTGTGCCTGGACCGGCCGGCCCTGCGGGCGCGTCTGGCACCGACGGTGCCACAGGCTCGACGGGCGCCACCGGCTCCACCGGCGCAACCGGTGCAGGCGTTGGCATTCCCGGCCCGACCGGTGCGACTGGCGCCACGGGTTCGACCGGCTCCACGGGAGCTACCGGCTACAGCGGCAACACGGGTGCCACTGGCGCCACCGGTGCCACGGGTAGCACTGGCAGCACGGGTGCGACCGGCAAGACCGGCGACACGCTGGTGCTGGTTCCTTCCAAGTAAACGCTGTTCAGTCGGTTCAGAGCGTGCCTCACGGTGTGCTCTGACTTGCTGATGGCCGAGCGACTGATCCGCCCTCTCACGGGGGTGCCAGTCGCATTTTGCTTTCTGCCGGCCGCTCAGGTCTTGGGCACGAACCCGATCACCAGCCCTTGCGCCGTCACCGTGATGCTGCCGGGCTGCAGACCCATGCCATCGGGCAGCGCGAGGTCTTGCGGTTTCAGTGTGTGCAGCACCGCGTCTTGCAGGGCTTGCTCTGCCAGCGCCGGACCATACGCTGCCAGCAGTGCCGACGGCTGGGCCGCCAGGCCGTCGAGCTGCAGCGTGTTCACCCGCAGCTGGTGCGCGCGTATGGTCAGGTCGCGCGGCTCATAGCGCAGCGCAAAGTCAAGGTCAAAGCGGCCGGAGCGTGCGCGATGAAGCGCGGGGCCGGAAGCGTCAACATCCAATGCGGCACCCAGCCGGTTTTGCGCAGGCAGCAGGCGCAGGCGCGGGGCCTGCAGCTTAAGGTCGAGCATGCCACGCACCGGATAGGTCAAAGGAAAGCGGCTGTCCACAGCACGCTGCAGTTGCTCTGCAGACACCGGGTAGCTGGGTTGCGCGTGGGCGCTGAAAAGCGCAGCAGAGGCCGCGCCGCCCATCGCCAGTTGAACCGATGTGGCCAGAAGGGTTCGCCGCCGCATCAGTGCGGGATTGAGGTCAGAAGTGAGGGGGGTGGTGAAGACGCTCATGCACCTGATGCTGCACCTGCCCTGTGTCCGGTGCTGTCATCCAAGGGCCCGAATTTTTGCGCGTCAATTCAGCAGGGCCGTGAGCAATTCCCCGCCGCTCTCAGAGTCTGGCTCAGCGCCCCACCACCGACCAGCCCGCCTGCTGGTTCGATTTGTCGTTCTCGTATTCCCACGCGGTGCCGCAGCGGTCACAGCGGTAGCTGGTGATGGCAACCAGCCCACCGCGGCGGGTTTCGTGGCGGTTGTTGCCCTGCACCAGTTCTGGGTGGCCCGGTGCCTTGCGCCAGTTGCGCTGAATGCCAGCGCAGGAGTCGCACAGCGCCATCTTCTTCAGCTCGCTGGCACGTGCTGCGGCAGCGGCGTCTTGAGGTGTGCTGTCTTTGGGCGGGTTGTCTTGTGTCATGCCCCGATGCTACCCGCGTGCGACCCGAACGCTGAGCGCAGGCCGCGCAAACGCCGGTGCGCGGCGCACTCCGTGTCCACGGGCAACTGTTGTTTGGCCTGCAGGTAGTGATGGGTGAAGACATCAAGGTAAGCCTCCAGCGTCTGCGCCGCATGGGTTTCCCCGGCCAGCTCCAGGCACAGTGCGGCAACTTCCGAGGTGCAAAAGTGGCTCTGCTCCCCCACCAGCCGTTTCGACCGGCGCAGCCGGTAGCGCGAGAGCTGATCGCCCTGCAGGCTGAGCACCGGCAGGTGATTCAGGTAAGGGCTCTTGCGGAACATCTTGCGCGCCTCGGGCCACGTCGCATCGAGCAGCACAAACAGCGGGCGCTTGCGCTCGGGAGGCTTGCAGTGAAGCACCTCAGCCACCACCCGCTCAGTCGCGACAAACTCGCCCGGAAACACCAGATACGGCTGCCACTGCGGGTCCGCCAGAAGGGCCAGAAGCGCCGGGTCGACCTCGGTACGCGCCCAGCCAAACGCAAAGGTGTCGGCCACCACATCGGCGATCAGCCAGCCGGTGTTGCTGGGCTTGAGCGGCTCCGTATCGGCCATCAGCAGGCACACCCCTGCACGCACCGCGATGGCAGGCTGCAAGGCACACAGGCAATGGCTGGGCAGCAGACGGCAACCGGCACAACGCTCACCACGCGGGCCGCCACGGGCCAGAAAGGGTTTGGTGCTGCGCGCCAGGCGGGCGGTGCGCAGGAGGGAGACGGCGTGGGGCGGGGTGTGGTTCATGCGCAGCGGCATGGGGCCGGGGACTTGCGCATGTGCCGACTTTTTCCAGTCTCAGTGATGATGCCCGTGCTCACCATGCACATGCTGATGGGCAATCTCTTCTTCCGAGGCAACGCGCACGTCGGTGACTTTCAGCGTGAAGCGCAGCGCCTTGCCGGCCAGCGGGTGATTGGCATCGAGCAGCACGGTGTCGCCCTTGATCTTGGTGACGTTGAAGATCTGCACGCGTCCGTCGTCGCCGCGGCCTTCGAGCTGGCCGCCCACTTTCACACCGGGCGGGAACTGGCTGCGCGGAATGGTGCGCACCAGCGCTTCGTCGCGCAGGCCAAACGCGTCTTCGGCGGCCAGCGCCAGCACGGTCTGGTAGCCAGGCTCCTGGCCCTCCAGCGCTTCCTCGATTTTCGGCAGGGTGTTGCCATAGCCGCCATGCAGGTAGACCATCGGGTCCTTGCTTTCTTCGATCAGCTTGCCGTTGGCGTCAGACACCTTGAAGCGCAGGGTGACAGCGGTATTTTTTTCGATTTTCATGGGGCTCTGCAAAAGGTGTGTGGGTGAGGATCAGGTTGCCGCATCGCACCCCGAGAGGTACCCTGCGGCGATGGGGATGATCTTAGCAACCCGTTGAAAACCTGGTTGCGGGCCTCAGGTGACATGAGATGGATAGGTAAACTGCCTGCGGCGCTGCTCCATGGTTGCGTCATGAGTCCAACGAAAGAGGATGTGGGATGAGTGTTTCCGGCTCTGCTGCCATGGCAGATGCACCGATGCCCGGCGCTATCGAGCTCTTGCCTGCAGTGGCCACGCCCCGGCAATTGTTCGTGCTGCTGCACGACGCGGGCGGGCATGGGACCGACATGCTGGAACTGGGGCAGGTGCTGGGCGGGGCCTTCCCCGAGGCGGCCGTTCTGATTCCTGAAGGGTTGGCAGGCGAGCATGCCGACCCCGCCGTGGCGCTGGCTTCGGGTGACGACGACGCGGAGGCGCTGGCCGCACGCGTGCAACGGCTGGCCGGGTTTGTGCGCGCGCAGCAGCAGCGCTTTGACGTACTGCAGACCGACACCGCGCTCGCGGGCTTTGGTGCGGGCGCCAGCCTGGCCCTGGCACTGAGCGACGCGCACGACGGCACGGTGGGCCGGGTGCTGGCGTTTGGCGGCGGTTACCCGGTGTGGCCGGCCAGAGCGCCTGCCTTCACCACGCTGCATCTGCTGCACGGTCAGAACGATGCCGTCGTGCCCCTGGCCAGAATGCGCAGCGACTTCGATCACCTGATGACACTGGGTGCTGACGCCACGCTCGACGTGGCAGCCACCTTGGGCCATGAGCTGCACCCGGCGCTGATGGATCAGGCGGTGACCCGACTGCAAACCTGTGTGCCGCTGCGGCACTGGAAAGCGGTTTAGAGAAGCAGCTCACCCCCGTCCAGGCTCACTGCGTGTAGCCCGTCCCCCCTTCCAGGGGCAGCACCTGCGGTCTGGCGAAGCCAGTCCCGCGGCCCCTGCTGGTGGAACCGGGCGCTGCGACTAAAGTTGGGGTCCTAAACCCGCATGAGCCGCGGAACCAGCTTTGCCGGGCCGCTGGCACAGTCCCCTGTAAGGGGAAAAGGGCTACACGCAGTGAGCTCGATAGGGGTGTGCCAATGTTTCGGCTTTGCCGGGCCGCAGGCGGGTGGCCCCCTCGGGGCTGACGACCGCGGCTCCAAACCTGCCTGCGCAGGTTTGGACGGGAGGAAGGGCCCACGCCTCTGGCTTGGGCACGTACAGGGAGTTACGCGAAGCGAACGACCGTGGGGGCCTTCTTACCTGCATGCTTGGAGGGCTTTGCCCTCCAGCTGCGGCTTCAGGCTTTCGAGTTGGGCTTTCAGGGCACTGTCCACCTTGGCCAGCTTCAGCACCTGGCCGCGCACCTCGGGGCGCTCCTGCACCACGCGCGCGGTGCGTACGCCGCGGGTGGCGATTTTGGCGAGCTCTGCGTCGGCCTCGGCCTTCTGGCTGAACTGGCCGAGCGATAGGCCCGGGCTCAGAGTCGGGTTGGTGACCGACTCGAAAGACACCTTGATTTGCCGCAGCTCGCTGCGTTTCCTGCCCAGCGCGTCGTCGCTGGCGAACTTGCCCATGTAAATGATCCAGCGCGCCGGCTCCACGCTGCTTTCCAGCGCCCAGCTGCCCGGGGGCAGGCTGGTTTCAAGCAGCGGGCGGAGCGCCCCGGTTTGCTGTTCGTTGAAGAGGCCAGCCTGCAGGCATTCGGTGGCGGGCTGGGCGGCCGTGGTGACCACCGCGGCATTCTCGATCTGGCGCGCTTCGGCGGGCGTCAGCAGGCGCATGGCCTGTGGCTGGATCTGCTGGTCGAGGCGTTGCGGCTCGGCCTGTGTGCTGGGCTCAAAGCCGTAATCGGCCAGCAGGCCCCGCGCCCACGCGAAATAAGCGCCATTGGCCAGCAGCAGCACCAGCACCAGCAGCCGCAGTGTCACGGCCGGGCTTTCGGGGGTGTGCCAGCAGCGGCGGGCACAGGCCGGATGCTGACTTCAGAGCTGGTGATTTCTTTCATGCCAGCCGCAGTATGCACCAGCAGTGCCCCGTTTTCGCCGGCGCCATGGGCGCTTCCGTGGGTGCCATCGGACAGCTGCACCGCGCGCCCGGCGAGCACGTCCCTCGCCGCAAAGCGCGCCTGGAAGGGCGCGAACCCAAACTGTGCAAACGCCTGCACCGCTTGCACCAGCGGCGGAACGATGCGCAGCAGCGCCTCGGCGGCCGTGATGCCAGGCAGCAGGCTTTGCAGCGCGCCCGGTGGCAGTGCGGCCATCGCTGGGGACGGGCTGTTTGGGGTGTCTGCAGGCGGCAAGGCTGGCGCGCGAATGTTCAGGCCAATGCCGATGATCACAAAGCGGAGCTGGTCCCAACTCGCTGTCTCGACCAGGATGCCACCGAGCTTGCGTTTGCCCTCAGGCCCGCACAGCCACAGGTCGTTGGGCCATTTGAGGCCAATGTACTGGGCGCCGGGTACCCCCGCAGGCAGTGGACTGAGGCTCTCTGCCACGCTGATGCCCGTTACCAGCGACAGACCCGACCATTCGGCGGGCTGCAATGGCAGGCCGAGTGAAAAGGTGAGGCTGTCGCCACGCTGGCTGTGCCACTGGCGGCCCTGGCGACCGCGGCCAGCGGTTTGCTGCTCGGCCACTAGCAAAATCGGCTCGGGCCTCGGTTCAGCGCCCCTGAAGCGGCGCATCAGCTCGGTGTTGGTCGAATCGATCTCGGGCAGCACCTCCACGGTGAAGCCGGGCAAGCCCGGTGCCACGGCCTCCCAGATCGCCTCGGCGGGCCATCGGACGGGTGGGGCGGGTGTGGGGCTCACGGTAAGTCGGGTGGAAGGGATGGGAAGAGAAGGGCGGGCTGCAAGCGGGCGCAGGGCCCGGGGCGTCAGTCTTTCTTTTTGCTGGTGGACTTGTTGCCAGACTTCTTCTTGTCCTTCTTCCCTTTTTTATCTTTCTTGTTCTTGGTGGCCTTCTCGGCTTTTTTCACCTTATCGGCTGCACTGGCTTTCTTCTCAATCTTCTTCTTGCCGCTTTTCTTGTCGTCCTTGTCCTTGGGCGCCAGCAGCGTGCCACGGCAGCTCTTCGCACCGCACCAGCAGGGGTACTGGGCCAACAGCTTCTTGGTGTACTTGGCGTCGATGATCAGGCCGTAGTCATAGAACAGCTCTTCACCGGCCTTGATGTTGCGCAGCGCCTTGATGAACACGCGACCGCCTTCTTCGTCGGCTTCGCAATTGGGCTTGCAGCTGTGGTTGATCCAGCGCGACGAGTTGCCGCCGTGCTTGGCATCAATCACATGGTCTTCGTCGATGTGAAAGTAGAAAGTGTGGTTCGGGTCCTTGGGGTCGTGCGGGTGGCGGCGCAGCGCTTCTTCCCAGTTGATGACCTCGCCCACGTACTCGATCAGTGTCTCGCCTTCGGCCAGATCCTGCAGTGCAAACACACCCTTGCCATGCACGCCAGAGCGCCGGGTCTGAATGCGGCGACCGTCCATCGTGGCGGCAGAGCCAGTGGAACCCGCAGGCGCCAAAGCGGTCTTAAGTGAAGTGGTGACGGGGGCGGCCGAAGCCTCTGTTTTTGACACGACGTATTTTTTTGGTATGGTTAATTCATGCAGGTGCGCGTGCGTGCATGTGCGCCCGCGCACCCGCGCGCGTATGTGCGCGAGAGCCGCTATTGTATGAGGCGCCTGCCGCCATCACAGGAGTTCACCTTTGTTCAACCGCCGGGATCTGTTCCGAAGTCTGGCCACCATCGCCCTGCCGGCCTTGGGTGCCGGGGGTCAACGCGCGTGGGCCAAGGGTGATGGCGCGCCGCTGCCGGCAGTTGGCAGCCAGCTGCCTTTGCCCTCGCTCACCTTGCTCGATGGCCGCGCCTGGACACCGCGCGAGGCCGAGGGAAAAGTGCTTGTGGTGTACTGGTGGGCCAGCTGGTGCCCTTTCTGTGCGGTTCAGTCGCCTCATATAGAAGCCCTGTGGCGGGCGCAACGCGCGAAGGGCTTGCAGGTGCTGGGCCTGTCGATCGACAAGCAGCCGGCCGCGGCAATCAACTACATGCGGGCCAAGGGCTACAGCTTTCCCGCCGGGATGCTGACCCCCGAGGCCGCGAAATTGCTCCCCAAGCCGGCCGGTCTGCCGGTGGTGGTGGTTCGCGGGCGCGACGGCAAAGTCGTGTTTGCGGAAAGCGGGGAAATGTTCCCCGAAGACATTGAAGGTTTGAAGAAGTACTTATGAAGACGAAAACGCTGGTGATTGCGGAGAAGCCCTCGGTGGCCCAGGACATCGTGCGGGCCATCACGCCCACCGCAGGCAAATTTGAAAAGCACGACGAGTACTTTGAGAGCGACGAGTGGCTGGTCACCTCTGCGGTGGGCCACCTGGTGGAGATCCAGGCTCCGGAAGAGTTTGATGTCAAGCGCGGCAAATGGAGCTTTGCCAACCTGCCGGTGATTCCGCCCTACTTTGACCTGAAGCCCATGGACAAGACGAAGACGCGGCTCAACGCCATCGTCAAGCTGACCAAGCGCAAGGACGTCGGCACGCTCGTCAACGCGTGCGATGCCGGCCGCGAGGGCGAGCTGATCTTCCGCTTGATCCAGCAGTACGCCAAGAGCAAGCACCCCGTCAAACGCCTCTGGCTGCAGTCGATGACACCGGCCGCCATCCGTGACGGCTTCGAAAGCCTGCGCAGTGAAAAGCAGATGCAGGGCCTGGCCGATGCGGCGCGTTCACGCTCCGAGGCCGACTGGATGGTCGGCATCAATGGCACACGCGCCATGACGGCCTTCAATTCGCGCGATGGCGGCTTCTTCCTCACCACCGTCGGCCGCGTGCAGACGCCCACCCTGTCGGTGGTGGTGGAGCGCGAGGAAAAAATCCGCAAGTTCGTCAGTCGCGATTACTGGGAAATCCACGCCTCCTTCCTCGCCGAAGCCGGCGAGTACCCCGCCAAGTGGTTTGACCCGAAGTGGAAAAAAGCCGCCGCGAACGCCGATAACACCGAGCCCGATGCCGAGCTGAAGGCCGACCGTGTGTGGTCCGAGCGCGAGGCGCTGGCGATTGCCGAAGCGGTGCGCGGCAAGGCGGCCACCGTCACGGAAGAAAGCAAGCCCACCACGCAGGCCGCCGGCCTGCTGTTTGATTTGACGTCCCTGCAGCGCGAGGCCAACGGCAAGTTCGGCTTTTCGGCCAAGACCACGCTGTCGATTGCGCAAAGCCTGTACGAGCGCCACAAGGCCCTGACCTACCCGCGAACCGATTCGCGTGCCTTGCCCGAAGACTACCTGCCGGTGGTGAAGAAAACCTTTGAGATGCTGGCCGACAGCGGTATGAAGCACCTGGCGCCGTTTGCATTGACCGCGCTGAATGGCAGCTACATCAAGCCCAGCAAGCGCATCTTCGACAACGCCAAGGTGAGCGACCACTTTGCCATCATCCCCACGCTGCAGGCGCCCAGCGGTCTGAGCGATGCGGAGCAAAAGCTCTATGACCTGGTGGTGCGCCGCTTCATGGCGGTGTTCTTCCCGAGCGCCGAATACCTGGTGACCACGCGCATCTCACAGGCGGTGGGTCACAGCTTCAAGACCGAGGGCAAGGTGCTGGTCAAGCCGGGCTGGCTCGCAATCTACGGCAAGGAAGCCGCCGACGAAGTGGCCGACGCCAAGGACGGCGACAAGGGCCAGAACCTGGTGCCAGTCAAACCAGGCGAGATGGTGCGCGCCGAAGTGGTGGAGGCCAAAGGCCTGAAGACCCGCCCGCCCGCCCGCTACTCGGAGGCGACCCTGCTGGGCGCCATGGAAGGCGCCGGCAAGATGATCGACGACGACGAGCTGCGCGAAGCCATGCAGGAAAAAGGCCTGGGCACGCCGGCCACGCGCGCCGCCACCATCGAGGGCCTGATCGCCGAGAAGTACATGCTGCGCGAAGGCCGCGAGCTGATTCCCACCGCCAAGGCCTTCCAGCTGATGACGCTGTTGCGCGGCCTGGGCGTGGAAGAACTCTCCAAGGCCGAGCTCACCGGCGAGTGGGAGCACAAGCTGGCGCAGATGGAGCACGGCCAGCTCAGCCGCGAAACCTTCATGGCCGAGATTGCCGCCATGACGGAGAACCTCGTCAACAAGGCCAAGGGCTACGACAAGGACACCATACCCGGTGACTACGCCACCCTGCAAACGCCGTGCCCGAACTGCGGCGGCGTGATCAAGGAAAACTACCGCCGCTACACCTGCACCGGCAAAACGGGTAAAGATGGTGAGACAAGTGGCTGCGGTTTCTCCTTCGGCAAGACGCCCGCCGGTCGCACCTTCGAACTGGCCGAGGTCGAGCAGTTCCTGCGCGACCGCAAGATCGGCCCGCTCGATGGCTTCCGCTCCAAGGCGGGCTGGCCCTTCACCGCGGAGATGGTGATCAAGTTCGACGAAGAGACCAAGAACTACAAGCTGGAATTCGACTTCGGCGACGACAAGAATGCCGAGACCGGTGAGATAGTGGACTTTGCCGCGCAGCAGTCGCTGGGCCCCTGCCCGAAATGCGCCTCGCGCGTGTTCGAGTTCGGCAAGAACTACGTCTGCGAAAAATCAGTGCCCACGCACGCGCAACCCACGCCCACTTGCGACTTCAAGACCGGCCAGGTGATCCTGCAGCAGCCGGTGGAGCGCGAGCAGATGCACAAGCTGCTGGAAACCGGCAAGACCGACATGCTCGACAAGTTTGTATCGATGCGCACCCGCCGCCCCTTCAAGGCCATGCTGGCCTGGGACGCAGAAGCAGGTAAGGTGAACTTCGAGTTCGCGCCGTCCAAGTTCCCGCCACGCAAACCGGCTGCGGCCAAAACCGGCACGGTGAAAACCCCGTTTGGCAAGACGGTGGCGGTGAAAACGGCGGGCGAGCCGGCGGCCAAGAAGGTAGCAGCGAAAAAAGTGGCAGCCAAAAAGACACCCGCCGCGAAAACCGCCAAACCGAAAGTGGCCCGCGTGGCCAAGCCGGGCACTGGCCTTACGCCGAGCAGCGCGCTGGCTGCGGTGATTGGCGCCGAGCCGGTGGCGCGCACCCAGGTCATCAAGAAGCTGTGGGACTACATCAAGGCCGAAGGCCTGCAGGACGCCACCAACAAGCGCGCCATCAATGCCGATGCCAAGTTGCTGCCGGTTTTCGGCAAGCCGCAGGTGACGATGTTCGAGCTCGCCGGGATTGTGGGCAAGCACCTGGGATAAAAATGGGATAAGGTCCCCCCCGGCGCGACAAGCGCGTCCTGGCCTCACGCCGCTTGTGTGGCAACGGGCTGGTGTTTCAAGCTTGACAGGGGCAGATGTGCCTCAAAGTCCATCAGGTACTCGGCCTGCACGGTGAGCGCCTCATGGACAAATCGTTTGGCCAGCTCGCGGGTGGTACTGATCACGGCGAGCCGGTGCGTGTCGCCCCGGCATTCGCCATTTCGTTGCTCGCCGATCAGGCCATGAAGGTCGGGTGACAGCACGCAGAAGGCATCCACTCGGTGCTGCATGCGCAGATGGTCCACCACCTGCTGCAACTGCGCGGTGGCTGCCGCACCGGCATCGCCGGCCTTGACGCCCCGGTACTCGGTGCCGTTGATCTCTCCGCCCTCAATCAGCACGTCCACGATTTTCTGCATTGCCGGGTGAGGGGCCGCCGCCACAATGCCGCGGTTCAGGAAAGCCTTCTGATACACCTGTGACTCGATCACTGCTTTGGTGCCGAGCAGGCCGATGCGCCATACATCGGGGTGGTGGTCTGCCACCTCCTCCACGGTGGCCGTGACCATGGGCACAAACCGCACGCGTTCATGGTCATAGGCGAGCACGTCCATGTGCCAATGCGGGCTGTCGCATGGCATGCACAGGACGGTGGGCTCGGTGCTGTCTCCCAGCAGGTCATCCAGTGCCATCTGCGTTGCAGGCAGGGGCGACTTGCCCGGGGTCATGCCGGTGAGTGGGTCGACCGAGATGTCGAGACGCAGGTGGTGCCGGTCGCGGGTGGCGGGCGTTTCGTCGACGACAGCCAGCTGGAACTCGGCTGTGGCCGCCGGGCCCGGGCCACCCAGCACCTTGAAGCGGAGCATAAGGTGCTGGCAGGTTTCCCAGTCGGTCAGGGCTTCAATGCGCGGCAACAGCACGGTGTGGATCAGGTCATGCAGCGACTGTCGGTCCAGCTGGTGCAGGTCTTCCTTGCTCACGTTCATGGCGTCTCCTGTCGGCGGTACCGGACGCTTGCGTCTCAGGCGTAAATGAAGGTCTGCGGCGTGCCGTCCTGCCGGATGAAGCCGCGGTACATGCCACGTGAATTGAAGGGCATGGAGATGCGCCGCTGTGCATCGACCGCCACCAGACCGCCCTCGCCGCCAAGCTGCTTGAGCGGTCCGTGCACCACGGCCTGCGCCGCTTCGTCCAGCGACTTGCCCTGGTACACCATGCGCGAGTGGATGTCGTGGGCCACCACCGAGCGGATGAAATGCTCGCCGGTCCCGGTGGCCGCCACCGCGCAGCTTTCGTTGTTGGCGTAGATGCCGGCACCGACCAGCGGTGAGTCACCAATGCGCCCCGGGCGCTTGTTGGTCATGCCGCCGGTGGAGATGGCAGCCGCCAGCCGCCCCTGCGCGTCGCAGGCCACCGCGCCGACCGTGCCGTACTTGCGGTCTTCGTCGAGCGGCGCGTAGAGCTCGATGTTGTGGTCCAGCGCGGCCTGCCGGCTGCCACCGGCCTGGATGATGCGCAGCTGGGCCAGCCGGTATTCGCTGTGAAAGTATTCGGCCGACTCGGTGACCATGCCGTTTTCTGCCGCAAAGCGCTGCGCACCTGCACCGGCCAGCAAGATGGCGCCTGATGTCTCCATCACGCGGCGCGCCAGCGCCACCGGGTTGCGCACACCGTGAACGCCGGCAATCGCGCCCGCGCGCAGGTCGGAGCCGTCCATCACGGCGGCGTCCATCTCGTGGGTCTGGTCAGAGGTGTAGACCGATCCGCGACCGGCGTTGAAGAGCGGGTAGTCTTCGAGTGCCACCACGGCGGCCTGCACCGCGTCCAGCGCGGACCCGCCCTCCTGAAGAATCGCATTGCCGGCCAGCAGGGCCTGGCGCAGTCCGGTGTGAAAAGGGGCGGTGTCGGCCGAGTTGCGTGCGATGGCGCCTGCGCCACCATGAATGGCGAGAACAAAATCTGGATGTGACATGGGGTGCTCAGTGCTTGATGAGTTTGCCGAGAAAGGCGCGTGAACGCGCGTTGCGCGGGTTGTCGAAAAAGCCCTGTGGCGACTGGATCTCGACAATCTTGCCGGCATCCATGAACACCACACGGTTGGCCACCTTGCGGGCAAACCCCATCTCGTGCGTAACGACCAGCATGGTCATGCCCTGTTCGGCCAGCTCGATCATCACCTCCAGCACTTCGTTGACCATCTCCGGGTCCAGCGCCGACGTCGGCTCGTCAAACAGCATCAGGCGCGGCTTCATGCACAGTGCGCGTGCAATCGCCACGCGCTGCTGCTGGCCGCCGGAGAGCTGGCCGGGGTACTTGTCGGCCTGCTCGGCGATGTGGACGCGGTTGAGCTGTTCCATGGCCAGCTCGCGTGCCTCGTCTTTGCCCATTCGGTTGACCTGGACGGGGGCGAGCATCAGGTTTTCCACAATGCTCAGGTGCGGGAACAGGTTGAACTGCTGGAACACCATGCCGATGGACTGGCGCGCCTTCCGCGCAGCGGCGCTGTCGTCCAGTGTGATGCCTTCATAGGTGATGGCGCCGTCGTCAATCTGCTCGATGCGGTTGATGCTGCGGATCAGGGTCGATTTGCCGGAGCCCGAGGGGCCGCAAATCACGATGCGTTCACCGGGGTTGACGGTGAGGCTCACGTCGTCGAGTGCGCGAAAGCTGCCGAACCACTTGTCGATGTTGTCAATCTGGAGAATGGGTTGGGTGGAGGTCATGGTCTATTCCGTTCAGGTGTTGAGGAGTGCCTGCGCCTGGATTCGCAGCGCATGGCGGACAAAGCTGTGAGCGAGGGCGCGGGTGGAATTGACCACCGGCAACCCATGGGCGTTGCCTCTGGAAGGTGCGCCCAGCTGCGGCCCGAACAGAAGAGGCAGTTCGGTGCAGGACAGACAGACAACGTCGATCTCGTGGTCCGAGCGAAGATGGTCCACCGCCGACTGCACCAGCGAGGTGGCGCCGGGGCTGGTGTCGCCGCCTTTCACGCCCGCGTAAGTGCGGCCGGCGATGGTGCCGCCGTAGATGGCGGTGTTGACGAGTTGCTGCACATCTGCCCCGGGCGTGAACACCGCGTAGCCCGCCTGATGGAACGCCGACTGGTACATGCCAGAGGCCACCATCCGGCGGGTGGCCAGCAAACCGACCTTGGCGCCCGCAGGGAACAGGGCCTGCACTGCCGCCACCGTGGCATCCACCATGGAGACAAAGGTGATTCGGCTGCGGTCAAACTTCAGATGCTCGATGCGCCAGTGCGCGGTGTTGCAGGGCAGGCAGAACGCCGTGACGCCTTCCACGTCCGCGAGCAGGCGGTCCAGCGCCATCTGCGTCACGGGCAGCACGGAGTCGTCGTTTTCCCCGACGGTACCCATCATGGAATCGATCTTCACATCGAGCCGCAGGTGCTGGCGGTCATTCGCTGCAGGCGTGGCAGCGATGACCTCCTGCAGAAAGTCTGCCGTCGCCGCCGGGCCCAGCCCGCCGAGTACCTTGAAGCGCAGCAGGCGCTGCTCGGCAGCCACGCGGCCTTCGCGTGCAGCGATGCCGGGCAGCAGCTCGGCGTAGACCCGCCGGTGCAGTTGCACCACGTCCATCCGGGCCAGATCGGCGGTGTCGGGTGTCTTGATTTGAGCGTTCATGGCAGGGCTCAGCGGTGGTGCAGCGCGTACCGTTGCTCGAGGAACCGGCCGTAGCTGGCGATCAGGATGCCCAGCAACAGATAGACGGCACAGACCAGCAGGTACTGCTCGATGAAGAAGATCTTCCAGGTCGGATCGGCCAGGGACAGCTTCAGTGCACCCGTCAGGTCATAGACGTTCACGATAGCCACCAGCGAGGTGTTCTTGATGACGCCGATGATGTTGTTGGCAGTCGGGCCAATCACCAGCCGCAGCGCCTGTGGCAGCACTACCAGCCGCAGCGCCTGCAGCCGCGTGAGGCCCAGGGCCTGCGCGGCCTCGTACTGCCCGCGGGGGATGGCCTGCAGGCCACCGCGCACCACCTCGGCGATGTAGGCAGCCTCGAAGGCGATCAGGCACAGCGCGATGCGAATCATGGCGTCCCACTTGAACTGGGGTGGCAGCAGCAGCGGCAGCACAAAGGCGCCGAAGAAGAGCAGCGTGATCAGCGGTATCGCGCGTATCGTCTCGATGTAGGTGGTGGAGAGCCAGCGCACGATCGGCAGCGTGGAGCGCCTTCCCAGCGCCAGCACAATACCGAGCGGAACACCGACCAGGCAGGCGGTAGCCGCAAGGAACAGCGTCAGTGGCAGACCGCCCCACAGGTCGGAGGTGACCTTGGACATGCCGGCGAAGTCGCCACGCATCAGCAGTACGAATGCGGCCAGTCCGCCGAGCAGCATCATCAGGCCGGTGCGGTTGAAGAAGCGCGGCAGCGCAGCCAGACCGATGGTCGCCGAGAGCAGCAGCATGGCCAGCACCGGGCGCCAGCTTTCGCCGACCGGAAAGCGGCCAAGCAGGATCATCCGGCCCCGCTCCACGATGGCGCCCCAGCAGGCGCCGTCGGACCGGCGGCAGATCTCGGCGTTCGGCTCCAGCACGGCGAAAAGAACACCCCAGCGAAGCAGGTACCAGCCGAGCACGGCCAGCAGCACGATCAGGGTGATGGTGAGGGCCGCGTTGCCTGGCGTGTTGAACAGGTTTTTCAGTCGGGTCGGGGCGACCACGGGCGGTGTGGTGGAAGAGATGGACAGCGTTGACATGATCAGCGCTCCTTGATTTGCACGTGGCGGTTGTAGAGGCTGAGCACGAAAGAGGTGACGAGGTTCAGGAACAGATAGACCGCCGCAATCACAGCCACGCATTCAATCGCCCGCCCGCTCTGGTTGAGCGAAGTGGTGCCGATCGAGACGATCTCGGGATAGCCCACGGCGACACCGAGTGACGAGTTCTTGATGGTGTTGAGTGCCAGGCTGATGTAGGGCGGCATCATCACGCGCAGTGCCTGCGGAATTACGACAAAGCGGATGGTCTTGCCACGGCCCAGGCCCAGGGCATGCGCTGCTTCCCACTGGCCCTTGGGAACGGCCAGCAGGGCAGAGCGCACCAATTCCGCGCAGTACGCACAGCTGTAACCTGCCAGCGCCATCACGATGGCCATGAATTCCGGCGAGATGTACAAGCCCCCACTCAGCCCGAAAGTGCCGAGGGTGGGCAGGTCGCCCGTCAGTGGATGCGGCATCGCGAAACCTGACTTGCTCAGGTAGAACGGACCGAACGAAGCCGGTTGGTTGCTGTCGGGCAGTACGCTGGTGAACGCGACGTACCACAGCAGCACATGAACCAGCAGCGGAATGTTGCGGGCACCGTCCACATAGACGCGGACGAGCCCGCGCAGCAGCTCGTTGCGCGAGATGCTGGCGATGCCCAGAATGAATCCGAGCAGTGTCGTCAGCAGGATGGCGGGTACTGCCGCCACCATGGTGTTGGCAGCGCCGGCGAGAAACGCGCGCAGGTAGCTGTCGCTGGAGTCATACGGAACCGGCCCCTCCGCGATGCCAAAGCCAGCCGACTCGCTGAGGAAGTCAAAGCCCGAGCTCAGGCCCCTTGCCGCAAGGTTGGTCTGGGCGTTGCCTGCCAGCCAGGCAAGCAGGGCCAGCAACGCCACCAGCAGCAGCGCCTGAGCTGTCCAGGCCTTCCAGGAAATCTTGGTGAACATGGCTGTCCCTGTCCTTCTCTTCAGATCAGCGGAACGGTGGCGAGTACATCAACCCGCCGTTCTTCCAGAGCCGCATGTTGCCGCGTGGCATGCGCAGCTTGCTGGTGCGGCCGAGGTTGTTGTCAAAGCTCTCGCCGTAGTTGCCCACCTGCTTGACGATGCGGTAGGCCCAGTCCCTGTCGAGACCCATGTTCTTGCCCATGTCTTCGCTGAGGCCCATGAAGCGCTTGACTTCCGGCGACTCGGAGGTGGCTTTGACCACGTCCACATTGCTCTGGTAGATGCCGAGCTCTTCCGCTTCGATCATGGCGTAGAGCGTCCAGCGTGCGATGGCAAACCAGTCTTCATCGCCACGGCGGACGGCGGGGCCCAGGGGTTCCTTGGTGACCAGCTCAGGCAGCACCATGTAGGCGTCGGGGTTCTTGAACTCCGTGCGGGTCACAGCCAGCGCGGCGTAGTCGTTGCCCAGCACCTGGCAGCGTCCGCTTTCAAAGGCCAGCTTGGTTGCTTCGGTGTTGTCAAACACCACCGGCTTGAAGCTCATGCGGTTGGCGCGGAAGAAGTCGTTGGTCGTCTTCTCTGCCGTGCTGCCCGACGTCACGCACACTGTGGCGCCACCCAGTTTCTTGACGCTGTCCAGACCCGGCGTGCGCTTGACCATGAAGGCGCCGCCGTCATAGAAGTTGACGCCGGCCCACAGAATGCCCAGCGACGTGTCACGGCTCAACTGCCAGGTGGTGCCGCGGGCCAGTACATCGATCTCGCCCGCCTGCAGAGCGGTGAAGCGCGTCTGCGTGGAGGTCGGTACGAACTTCACCTTGGTGGCATCGCCCAGCACGGCGGCGGCCAGTGCTCGGCAGTAGTCGACATCAAAGCCGACCCAGTTGCCAGTGGCATCCGGCAGGGCGAAGCCCGCGCGGCCGGTGTGCACGCCGCAGTTGACGCTGCCGCGCTGCTTGACGGCATCGAGTGTCTTGCCGGCGATGGCCGGCGTGGTCGAGAAAACAGCCGCCGAGACGGCAGCTCCCCACAAAAGTTTTCGAAACATGAATTGCTCCTTGATCGCCGGTAGTGGCATAGAGGTCAGAGGTGTGTTTTGCTCTTGCCCACGCTGAGGTGTTCAAGAACAGCTTCAGACAGGTCCGTCGCCAGGCGCGCTGAATCCGGATTCAGCTGCATGACGCGGGCCGCCAGAACTTCAACCATCGCCAGTGCGGCGACAGCGGAACTCGAGATCACGTTGTGCGTGGACGGTGCCAGCAGAACGGTGTCAGCCTGTGCGGCCAGAGGCGCGCCAGGACGGTCGGTGATAGCGATGACGTAGGCGCCGCGCTCACGGGCATAGCGGGCCAGCGCCACGGTGTCACGGGAGTAGCGCGGCAGCGAGATGGCCAGCAGCGTGTCCTGCGACGAGATGCGCATCATGCGGCGGGCGGCCACTTCCGTTCCGCCTTCGCCAGCCACCTGGGTCACGGTGGGCACATAGGGCAGTAACAAGTGGGCAGCTGCACTGGCCAGGGCGTTGCTGATGCCCAGGCCCAGGGTGTAGAGCGTGCGGACTTTCAGCACGCGGCGGGCGGCGGTGTCCAGATCACGGTCGTTGATGGCCTGGCTGGCCAGCATCAGATTGTGCTGGACCAGTCCGAGCGAGGTGGCGCTGTCGCTGGTCTTGCCGCTGGATTTACTTTCGGAGGCGGGCATCAGCTTGCGGATCGGCTCGGACGCTTCGTGCAACTCCTCGGACAGCGCCGCCTTCAGGTGGGCAAAACCTTCAAAACCGGCGCTGCAGGCAAAGCGGTTCACGGCCGCCAGAGACGCCGTGGCGTTCTGGGCCACTTCTTCGGCACTCATGGAAATCACACGCAGCGGATGAGCAGCCATCCAGAGGCCGACTTTCTCCAGCGCGGGTGAGTTGCCGATGGCGGCCTGGCTGATGGTTTGAAGGACGGAGGTGTTTTTCATAACTGAATGAGGTCTTTCAAGAAATGTATTTAGTGAAAGAAAAGAAGTCAACAAAATCTCACAAACCTAGGGTTTGTCCTAGGTAAAAAGGCCTTTTGTCGTCAGCTTTTCGCGAGAGCCGGGGTTCTGCAGCGGGCAAAGCCGCTCGTTGGCGGCTGATGGGGCGATGCGAAACGGGGTGGACGAGGCGCGACCTGCATTGCGCCATTCACGCGCTCACGGCGTGATGGCAGTGGCCTCAGCGATGCGGGCGAACTTTGGCTGCTGCGGCTGCCGCAAGAAAGTCTTCGAGCAGCGCGGCGTCATCGATGGTGTTGGCGCCCTGCTCGTGAAACTCGGGGTGCCACTGGGTGGCAGCGATGTAGCTCTTGCTGCGGTCCTTGCGGCGGATGGCTTCCACAATGCCGTCGTCAACGCTGATGGCTTCCACTTCGAACTCGGGCGCCAGCTGCTTGATGCCCTGGTGGTGAATGCTGTTCACCCGCACCCGTTCAACGCCCGGATACAGCGTCGACAGGTGTGAGCCCGGCACGATGTTGACGCTGTGGAAATTCTGGTCGTAGGTGGTGGCATCGCGGTGGACGAACGACTCAGGCACCTGGGTGTTGATGTCCTGGTAGAGCGTGCCGCCGAAGGCCACATTGAGCAGTTGCAGGCCGCGGCAGACGCCGAAGATGGGTTTGCCCACGGATTCGAAGGCCTTCACCAGCGCCATGTCGTACTCGTCACGCACGCGGTCGCCCGACCATTGCTCCTGGAGCGGCGTCTCGCCGTAGCTGCCGGGCCAGACGTCGGCGCCGCCATGCAGCACCAGACCGTCCAGCCACTCGGCATAGTGCTCGTAAGCGACATCGCCGCGCTGTGTGCTGCCGGTGGGGCAGGGCACCATCACCACCATCGCGCCCGACGACATCAGCCAGTGGGCAATTGACTGCTCGACGTACTGCAGGGTTTTGCCAGTGAAGAAGGAGCGTGTTGGATCGGCGTGTGAAAAGCAGGCAGACAAACCAATCTTCAAGCGGCGGGTGGCGGTCATGGGGCTTCCTCGGGGGTGGTCTGGCGGGCGATGACAACAGCTGGACGCATGGAACGGGCCAAGGTCATTCGGGCAGCGGCTGCGGGATGCCGACAAAGCGCACTGTCACCCGGGTTCCGGGGGCGTGGCCGGGCAGGCCCGCATCCTCAATGATGATGGTGGCGCCGTGCTGCTTGGCAATTTCCAGCACGATGGCAAGACCGAGGCCGGAGCCATCCACGTTGGTACCGAGCGCGCGGTAGAAGGGCTGGAACACCAGCTCACGTTCAGACTCGACGATGCCCGGGCCGGAATCTTCCACCATCAGCACCAGCACGCCGCTGAAGCGGTCGGTCATCAGGCGCAGCGTGACTTGCCCGCTCTCGGGGGTGTAGTTGATCGCGTTGTCGAGCAGGTTGCGCACCAGCTCTTTGAGCAGCGTGGGGTTGCCGTCGAGCTGCGTAGCCAGCTCGCCCGCTTCGGGGCCGTCATAGCCGAGATCGATCTGCTTTTCCAGCGCACGCGGCACCGAGTCGGCCATCACCTCCGACACCACCTGCACCAGGTCCACCCGCTGCTTGGCGAGGCTGCGGCCGGTGGTCTCGGCGCGGGCCAGTGCCAGAAGCTGGTTGACGGTGTGCGTGGCCCGCACGCTGGCGCGGCCGATGTGTTTGAGCGATTTTTTCAGCTCGTCGGCATCGGTTTCGCGCTGCGCCAGATCGGCCTGCATCCGCAGGCCCGCCAGCGGCGTCTTGAGCTGGTGAGCCGCATCGGCCAGAAAGCGCTTCTGGGTGGTGAGCGAGATCTTCAGACGGCTGAGCAGGTCGTTGATGGACGACACCAGCGGCGCGACTTCCTCGGGCACTACCGTTTCATCCAGCGGGCTCATGTCGTCCGATTTGCGCGCACGGATACGCTTTTCCAGCTGTGCCAGTGGCTTGATGCCGCGCACCAGCGCCAGCCACACCAGCAGCACCGCCAGCGGCAGCGTGACGAACTGCGGCACCATGGTGCCCTTGACGATTTCAGTGGCCAGCGTCTTGCGCTTTTCCAGCGTTTCGGCCACCTGCACCAGCACCGTGGGCGAACTGGTTTTGGTGTCGCCCTTTGCCTCAACTTTCAGGTCGACCTTCAGCCAGGTGTAGGCCACACGCACCTCTTCGCCCTGGATCACGTCCTCACGCAAACGCACCTCGCCATTGACCGGCTTGTCCTCCTCCGGCGGCAGTGGCATATCGTGCTCGCCACTGAGGAATTCGCCGCGCGCGCCAATCACTTGGTAATAGATCAGATCGGTGTCGTCGGCGCGCAGAATTTCCCGGGCCGGCGCGGTCAGGTTGAACTGCACCTGGTTGTTTCTCACCACCACCAGCTTGGCCAGCGCCTGCACGTTGTATTCGAGCGCGCGGTCAAACGGCTTGTCGGCGATGTTCTGGGCCACCAGCCACGTCAGCGCGAGGCTGATCGGCCACAGCAGCAGCAGCGGCGTGAGCATCCAGTCGAGGATCTCGCCGAAAAGGCTCCTGCGCTCGCGTTGGAAAAGTCTAAGGGCCACAAATCAAGGTGCCAGGGGGACGTTCACCCGCTGAGCGTTTTCTTCATGCCAGCAGGAGCCGCGGAACCGGCTTCGCCGGGCCGCAGGCAGGGCGGTTCCCTCGGTGGGCAGGGCGCCCCATGCGGTGAGCAACCGTGGGGGCTCCGTCATCCAGGGATTTTCTCAAGGCAGTAACCCAGGCCGCGCACCGTCGCGATCCGCACCGGCCCCTTTTCAATCTTCTTGCGCAATCGGTGGATGTACACCTCGATGGCGTTGTTGCTGACTTCTTCACCCCATTCGCACAGGCGCTCGACCAACTGGTCCTTGCTGACGAGTCGGCCCGCGCGCTGCAGCAGCACTTCAAGCAGACCCAGCTCGCGCGCAGACAGCTCCAGCATCTGGCCGTCGATGGTGGCCACGCGGCCGGCCTGGTCGTACACCAGCGGGCCGTGCTTGATGGTGCTGCTGGCGCCGCCCATGCCGCGGCGGATCAGTGCGCGCACGCGCGCTTCGAGCTCCTGCAGCGAGAAGGGTTTGGCCATGTAGTCGTCGGCGCCGTAGTCCAGGCCTTTGACGCGCTCTTCCACGCTGTCGGCCGCAGTCAGGATCAGCACCGGCATTGCCGAGCCGCGCGCCCGCAGGCGCTTGAGTACTTCCAGCCCGTGCATGCGCGGAAGACCCAGGTCGAGAATGAGCAGGTCGAACTCGGTGTTGGTCAGCAGGGCCGCGTCGGCCTCGGTGCCACTGGCCACGTGGTCAGCCGCCGCACCCGAGGCACGCAGCGTGCGGAGCAGGCCATCGGCCAGAACCTGGTCGTCTTCGGCAATCAGAATACGCATGGCTGTCTCCAGGAATCGGTTCGCGGCAGAGTTGCGGGAACACGGTATTGCTTGTTTGCCAAATTCTAGGCCTTTGTTTTGGGTCCTTGGGCGCGGGCCGCTTGATGCACCTCATGCGGTGGCGTAGGCCTCCAGTCCCAGTGCCACAACGGTCGCCACATCGGTTCCAACTGCTTGCCTGAACTCCTCTTCGGCCTGCAGCACCGCGCGGCGAAAAGCCTCCAGCCATTGCAGGCCGGATGCGGTGAAGACCACCCGGCGCGCACGCCGGTCGTGTGGGTCCGGCTCGCGGGTCACCAGCCCCCATGCTTCGCACTGGTCCACGAGATCGCCCATCGCCTGCTTGCTCATGCCGGCGCTTTGCGCCAGGTCGGTGAGCCGGGAACCATTGACCGCCAGATGCCGGGTGATGTGGATGTGCGCAGCGCCGACCTGGTCGCGCGCGGCGAGGTTGGACAGTGCCAGCGGCACTTCCACGTTGCTGGCCATCAGCGCCAGCACGCGTTCGTCAAAGCGTCGCAGCGCGTGGCCCATGCGCCGGCCGAGGTGCGTCAGCCGCCAGCCGGGCTCGGCCGGTCCGAAGCGGTTGGACATGGCTTGAGCGTTCATTTCCTGCATGCCGGCCATGCTAGCGCATTCATCCCGATTAATCAGGCAAACTGACTAAAAACAGGGTTTACTTATTTATACCCTGCTCATAAAGTACTGGTCATGTATCCAGCGCTGTGATTAAAAGCAGAGCGATCTGGAATCCCCAAGCAGCATCCGTATTTACCCAAGTCATTGATTTTCAAGGAGTTTTTCATGGAACTGACCAGCAAACTGAACCCCGCCCAGCACCCTGTGCAAACCGCCGCCCTGAACAGCGAAAAGGCCAAGGCCCTGCAGGCGGCCCTTGCCCAGATTGAGAAGCAGTTCGGCAAAGGCACCATCATGAAGCTGGGCGACGGCGAGGTGATCGAGGACATCCAGGTCGTCTCCACCGGTTCGCTGGGTCTGGACATTGCCCTGGGCGTCGGCGGTCTGCCGCGCGGCCGGGTGGTTGAAATCTACGGCCCGGAGTCGTCGGGCAAGACCACGCTGACGCTGCAGGTCATTGCCGAGATGCAGAAGCTGGGCGGCACCTGCGCCTTTGTGGATGCCGAGCACGCGCTGGACATCCAGTACGCGCAAAAGCTGGGCGTGAACCTGCAGGATCTGCTGATCAGCCAGCCCGACACCGGCGAGCAGGCGCTCGAGATTGTCGATTCGCTGACCCGTTCCGGCGCGGTCGATCTGATCGTGGTCGACTCGGTGGCAGCCCTCACGCCCAAGGCCGAACTCGAAGGCGAAATGGGTGACTCGCTGCCCGGCTTGCAGGCCCGACTGATGAGCCAGGCCCTGCGCAAGCTCACCGCCACCATCAAGAAGGCCAATTGCATGGTCATCTTCATCAACCAGATCCGCATGAAGATCGGCGTGATGTTCGGCTCGCCCGAAACCACCACCGGCGGCAATGCGCTGAAGTTCTACGCCTCGGTGCGGCTGGACATTCGCCGCATCGGCTCCATCAAGAAGGGCGAAGACGTCATCGGCAACGAAACCCGCGTCAAGGTGGTGAAGAACAAGGTGGCCTCACCCTTCAAGACGGCGGAGTTCGATATTCTTTATGGCGAGGGCATCAGCCGGCTGGGCGAGGTGCTGGACCTGGGCGTGGCGGGCCACATCGTCGAGAAAGCTGGCGCCTGGTACGCCTTCAACGGTGAAAAGATCGGCCAGGGTCGTGACAACGCCCGTGAGTTCCTCAAGGAGAACCCGGAGCTCGCCATCGAGATCGAGAACAAGGTGCGCGAGTCGCTGGGCATTCCACCGGTGCAGGTGGCAGGCAGCGTGGACGCTGCACCAGCCGAGAAAGCCCCAAAAGCTGAAAAGGCTGAGAAGCCCGCCAAAGTTGCGGCCTGATCTGTATTTAAATGAGCGCGTTTGAGCCATGACCTCCTCCGACGCCTCGCCCCCTGAGACGGGCGCCGATGCCCCGCGCAAGCCCGCCGCCCGTGCGGGCTTTGCGCTATCCCTCAAGGGTCGCGCCTTGCGCTACCTGGCGGCACGCGAGCATTCGCGCAGCGAGCTGGAGCGCAAGCTGGCACCGTTCGAGGAGACACCCGGCCAGCTGGCTCAGGTGCTTGACGACCTGCAGGCCAAGGATTTCATCAGCGAGGCGCGGGTGGTTGAGTCTGTCATCCACCGGCGCGCCGGCCGCTTCGGCGCTTCACGCATCCGCCATGAGCTGCTGAACAAGGGGCTGGACACTGAACGCGTGGCCGACGCCATGGACGCCCTGAAGTCCACCGAACTGGACCGCGCCCGCGACATCTGGCGCCGCAAGTTCGGCGAACCCGCGCCTGACGCCGCCGGTCGCGCCAAACAAATGCGTTTTCTGGCGGCCCGGGGTTTCGGCGGTGACGTCATCCGACGCGTGGTTTCGTCAACAGAAGACGATTGAGGACAACTCAGGCTGAGCGCGGGCTGGTCCTTCGATACCTCAGGACGAACGGAATACACGGCGACGATTGAGGCGGACAGGTATTCCACCAGCAGAGCCGTGGAACCGGCTTTGCCGGGCCACAGGCGGGCGACCCCCTCGGGGGGCAGCGACCCACACGAAGTGGGGGAGTGTGGGGGCCTTAAAGACCCAACATGAGCTTCAGGTTCTGCACTGCGGCGCCTGAAGCCCCTTTGCCCAGATTGTCCAGACGCGCGATCAACACCGCATGGCGGTGGGTTTCGTTGCCGAAGACCCGCAGTTCCATCTTGTTGGTGTCATTGAGCGCCAGCGCATCGAGCTTGCCGGTGCCCGGTGCGTCTTCCACAGTCACCCATTCACTGCCCGCATAGTGGGCGCTGAGCGCGGCCTGAAGCTGCGCTGCCGTGGGTTTGCCTGGCAGCAGGTCGAGGTGCAGCGGTAACTGCACCAGCATGCCCTGCTTGAAGTTGCCGACTGACGGAATGAACACCGGGCGGCGACTCAGGCCGGTGTATTTCATGATTTCCGGCAGGTGCTTGTGTTCCAGCGCCAGACCGTAGATTTCAAACAGCGGCGCAGTGCCGGCCTCGTAAGCCTCAATCATCTGCCGGCCACCGCCGGAGTAACCGCTCACCGACGGCAGGCTCAAAGGAAAATCGGGGGGCAACAGGCCGGCATCGACCAGCGGGCGAATCAGCGCAATCGCCCCAGTCGCATAGCAGCCCGGGTTGCCCACCCGCTCTGCCGACGCCACTGCGTCGCGCTGGCTGCGGGTCAGTTCGGGAAAGCCGTAGACCCAGCCGGGCACGGTCCGGTGCGCGGTGGACGCATCGATGATCTTGGGCTTTTTGCCCGGCAGGCTGTCGATCATGGCCACCGACTCGCGGGCCGCGTCGTCGTGCAGGCAGAGGATGACCAGGTCCACCTGCGCCATCAGGTCTCGCTTGGCGGCGGCGTCCTTGCGCAGTTCCGGTGCAATGCTGACCAGCTCGATCTGCGGCATCGCCTGCAGCCGCTCGCGGATCTGCAGGCCGGTGGTGCCCGCCTCTCCATCAATGAATACTTTGGCCATCCAGCACTTTCAATATAAGTGAAAACAACAGGGGAAATGACAGGAAAAACGGGACGTTGAGCGGGTTGCCTTGGGAGCCGGCGGCCTTGTGACGGGCATCCGGAGGCTGCTTTGGGGGCCTCAAAACCGGCGTCAGCCGTGCACAAGGATTGTGCGTCGCACCATGATACAGTTCTGCGTTGCTGCCTGCAGTGACCGCTGACGTGGTTTTTTGGGCTGGTGTGGCCTGTTTCCGACACCTCATTTCCTCGCCCGAATCCCCTGTTGCACCCCCTTTTCTACTGAATTCTGAAGGTCCCCCATGAAAATTCACGAGTACCAGGGCAAGGAAATCTTGCGCAATTTTGGTGTGCCTGTGCCGCGCGGCATTCCGGCTTTCACTGTGCAGGAAGCGGTCGAAGCCGCCCAGAAGCTCGGCGGCCCGGTGTGGGTCGTGAAGGCGCAAATCCACGCCGGTGGCCGTGGCAAGGGCGGCGGCGTCAAGGTGGCCAAAACCATTGACGATGTGAAGCGCATTGCCGGTGAAATCCTGGGCATGCAGCTCAAGACGCACCAGACCGGCCCGGAAGGCCAGAAAGTCCGTCGCCTCTATATTGAAGACGGCGCTGACATCCAGAAAGAATATTACGTGTCGGCCGTGACCGACCGTGAGTCCCAGAAGGTGGCCTTCATTGCCTCCAGCGAAGGCGGCATGGACATCGAAGAGGTGGCCCACTCCCACCCCGAGAAGATCATCAAGGTGTTTGTCGATCCGTTGGTCGGCATGACGGACGCCCAGGCCAAGGAAATTGCCGACGGCATCGGCATGCCGGCCGACTCGCTGGCCCAGGCCACCGATGTGTTCAAGAAGCTCTACAAGTGCTACATGGACACCGACGCATCGCTGGTGGAAATCAACCCCCTGAACCGCGACAGCAAGGGCAACGTCATGGCGCTGGACGCCAAGTTCAACTTTGATCCGAACGCGCTGTTCCGTCACCCCGAAATCGTGGCCTACCGCGATCTGGACGAGGAAGACCCGGCCGAAGTGGAAGCCAGCAAGTTCGATCTGGCCTACATCAGCCTCGACGGCAACATCGGCTGCCTGGTGAACGGCGCCGGTCTGGCCATGTCCACCATGGACACCATCAAGCTGTTTGGTGGCGAGCCGGCCAACTTCCTGGACGTGGGCGGTGGCGCCACCGCCGAGAAGGTGACCGAAGCCTTCAAGATCATGCTGAAGAACAAGGCCGTCAAAGGCATCCTGGTCAACATCTTCGGCGGCATCATGAAGTGCGACACCATTGCCGAAGGCGTGATCACCGCCTGCCGTGCGGTGAACCTGTCCGTGCCGCTTGTGGTGCGCATGAAGGGCACCAACGAAGACCTGGGCAAGAAGATGCTGGCCGACTCCGGTCTGCCCATCATCGCCGCAGACACCATGGCCGAAGCCGCGACCAAAATCGTGGCTGCCGTCAAGTAAGCCCAGGAGAACACAGCATGTCCATCTACATCAACAAAAACACCAAAGTCATCACCCAGGGCATCACCGGCAAGACGGGTCAGTTCCACACCCGCATGTGCCGTGATTACGCCAACGGCAAGAACGCCTTTGTGGCCGGCGTGAATCCCAAGAAAGCCGGCGAAGACTTCGAAGGCATCCCGATTTACGCCAACGTGACCGAGGCCGCCAAGGCCACCGGCGCAACGGTGTCCGTCATCTATGTTCCACCCGCAGGCGCTGCCGCCGCGATCTGGGAAGCCGTGGAGGCCGACCTCGACCTGGCGATCTGCATTACCGAAGGCATCCCCGTCAAGGACATGCTGGAAGTGCGCAACCGCATGAAGGCCAAGGAAGCCGCCGGCGGCAAGAAAACCCTGCTGCTCGGCCCCAACTGCCCCGGCCTGATCACGCCGGAAGAAATCAAGATCGGCATCATGCCCGGCCACATCCACCGCAAGGGGCGCATTGGTGTGGTGTCGCGCTCCGGCACGCTCACCTATGAAGCCGTGGCGCAACTGACCGAAATCGGCCTGGGCCAGTCCAGCGCAGTGGGCATTGGCGGCGACCCGATCAACGGCCTCAAGCACATCGACGTGATGAAGGCCTTCAACGACGATCCCGACACCGACGCCGTCATCATGATTGGCGAAATCGGCGGCCCGGACGAGGCAGAAGCCGCCCAGTGGTGCAAGGCCAACATGAAGAAGCCCATCGTCGGCTTCATCGCCGGCGTGACCGCCCCGGCTGGCAAGCGCATGGGCCATGCCGGTGCGCTGATCTCCGGCGGTGCCGACACGGCCGACGCCAAGCTGGCCATCATGGAAGCCTGCGGGTTTACCGTGACGCGCAATCCGTCCGAAATGGGCAAACTGCTCAAGGCTTTGCTGAAATAAGCCCATCCGCCGACCGCCGGTTGCGGTTAGCCACAACAGACAGGCCGATTGTCTTCACCGACAATCGGTCTTTTGATTTTTTCGAGAGGTTCCCATGGAAGAGTTTATGACCGCAAGCTTCTGGCTTGCCGTTGGTCAGATCATCATGATTGACATCCTGCTGGGTGGCGACAACGCGGTGGTGATCGCACTGGCATGCCGGAACCTGCCCCCCAAACAGCGTCGGCTGGGCATCATTTACGGTACCGCTGGCGCCATTGTTCTCCGGGTGATCCTGATTGCCTTTGCGCTGGCACTGCTGTCCGTCCCGTACCTCAAGATCGTGGGTGCCATCCTGCTGCTCTGGATTGGTGTCAAGCTGATGATTCCCGAAGACGAGGGCGACCACAACATCAGCCCCAGCGACAAGCTCTGGGGCGCCGTGAAGACGGTCATCGTCGCTGACCTCGTGATGAGCGTCGACAACGTGCTGGCGATTGCCGGTGCCGCCCAGGGTGCGGGGCAGCAGCACCAGCTGCCGCTGGTCATCTTCGGTCTGGTGGTGAGCATTCCCATCATCGTCTGGGGCAGCCAGATCGTGCTCAAGCTGATGGAACGCTTCCCGATCATCATCACGCTCGGCGCGATGCTGCTGGGCTGGATCGCCGGCCAGATGGCTTACAGCGACCCGGCCATCAAGCCTTATCTGCCAGCTTTCGCCTATGGCGGTTATCTGGCGGCTGCCGCCGGTGCCTTGCTGGTGCTGGTCATTGCCAAGGCGCTGCAAATGCGCCAGAAAAGCTCCACCCCGGCCTGACCGGGGCCGACGGCCGGATCGGCCGTCGGGCCCGGAGCCGGTGCGCAGTCCAGCGCCCGGCCCGGCGCTGTGCCGCTGGCTGCGGCGCAGAACATATTCGCAACACAAGCTTTCACACCCTCCAAGGCCGTGCAAAAGTCACTTGTCCGGCAGCACCCCGTCTGTTAACGTCCGAAATCCAGCAGCTTGTAACAAGACCGAAACATTCGGCAGGGCTGGGGGAAGTTCGAAACAGTCGGTAACGGCTCGAATGGCCGAGCGCAGGTTCCTGGTGAGGGGGCTGCGCACGGTTCAAGCAGCACAAGGGACGGGAAGTGGCCAAATCATCAGCAAAGTGGAATCAGTTCTGGCGGGCCGACTGGTTCGTCGGCTTTCTGGTGGTGGTGGCCGTTCTGGTGTTCCATGTCACCACCGATTTCTTCAGCACGCTGGAGCGTCGCTATTACGACTTCGCGAGCACCAGCACCTCACGCCAGCCGTCTGACCGCATTGCCATCATCGCGATTGACGACCAGAGCATTGCCAACATCGGCCGATGGCCGTGGCCGCGCGACGTACATGCCCAGCTGATCGACCAGCTGGCGGCCGCCAAGGCCAAGACCATCGTCCACACCGCCTTCTTTTTTGAGCCGCAGACCGACCGTGGGCTGGTGTTCATCCGCAAGATCAAGGAGGCGCTTGGCCCCGTGGCCCCGGCTTCGCCAGCCCCGGCGCCCGCTTCATCCGCAGACGCTGCAGCGGTGTCGACTTCCCCCGATTTGACCGCGCCCCCGCCGGGTGGTCTGGCCGAGCAGCTGGGCAAGGTCATCGCCGATGCCGAGGTAGCCTTGGACACCGATGCCAAACTGGCCAGCAGCATGAAGGCCGCCGGTAATGTGCTGGTGCCTTCGGTTTTCACACTGGGTGAACCCCAGGGTCGGCCCGACAGCCCGCTGCCCGCCTTCGCCCTGAAAACCGCGGTCGACGAGACGGCTGGTTTCTCCCTCCCGGCCGTTCGCGGCCAGCAACCCATCGAGCTGATCGGTTCGGCCGCTGCAGGCGTGGCCCACCTCAACCAGCTGCCAGACGTCGACGGCGCGGTGCGCCAGGAGCCGCTGCTGATCAACTACTACGGCAAGGCCATCCCCTCGATGAGCCTGCTGGCAGCGGCGCAAAGCCTGAATCTGGGCGCGGCCGACATCCGGCTCAATAACGGCGAATCGGTGCAGATCGGCAAGAAGGTGGTTCGCACCGACGAAGCCGCCCTGATGCTGCCGCAGTTCTACCGGGGCCGCGATGGGCGTGCGGCCTTTGCAGTGGACTCCTTTTACGACGTCACTTCCGGCAAGATCCCGGCCAGCAAATACGCCGACAAGATCGTGATCATCGGCGCTACGGCAGCAGGTGTAGGCACCCAGTTCGCCACGCCTGCCGGGGCGGGTTTGTCGCCAGCCGAAACCATGGCGCACATCACCTCCAGCATCCTGAGCGAGCATTTCATCGTGCAGCCGGGCTGGGGTGTCTGGGCCATGCTCGGCGCCTTTTTGCTGGTGGCGGGTTATCTGGTGGCCGGTCTGCCGCGGCTTTCCGCCGGCAAGGCAGCGGTGGTCACGCTGGGTCTTTTTGTGGGGCTGCTGGTGCTGGAGTTCGGCCTGCTCTCGGCCGCCGCGACCTGGCTCAAGCTGGTATTTCCGGCCGCCCTGCTGGTGATCGGGCATCTGGCGCTGACCACCAAGCGCTTCCTGGTGACCGAGGCGGGCAAGCAGAAATCCGACGAGGAATCGGCTGAAACCAACCGCATGATGGGTCTGGCGCTGCAGGGGCAGGGGCAGCTGGATATGGCCTTCGACCGCTTCCGCCGGGTACCGTTCACCGATGCGCTGATGGACAACATGAACAACCTGGCGCTGGACTTCGAGCGCAAGCGGCAGTTCAACAAGGCGCAGGCCGTGTACGAGTACATGGCCACTTACAACAAGAACCACAAGGACCTGCAGTCCAAGCTGAACCGGGCGAAAAACCTGTCCGAGACGGTGATTCTGGGTGGCGGCAGCAGCCACCCCGGCGGCACGCTGCTGCTCGACGGCGGCGCTGTCGAAAAACCGATGCTGGGTCGCTACCAGGTCGAAAAAGAACTGGGCAAGGGCGCCATGGGCGTGGTGTATCTCGGCAAAGACCCGAAGATCGGCCGCGTGGTCGCCATCAAGACCATGGCGCTGAGCCAGGAGTTCGAAGGCGAGGAGCTGGACGACGCCCGCGAGCGCTTCTTTCGCGAGGCCGAAACCGCAGGTCGCCTGCAGCACCAGAACATCGTCACCATCTTTGACGCTGGCGAAGAGCACGACCTGGCCTACATCGCCATGGAGTTCCTGAAGGGCAAGGATCTCGCCGATGTGACCCGTGACGGCCATCTGCTGCTGATGCCGCAGGTCCTGTCCATCGTCGCCCGGGTGGCTGAGGCGCTGGCCTACGCCCACAAGCAGAATGTGGTGCACCGCGACATCAAGCCGGCCAACATCATGTACGAGCCGTCCACGGACACCGTCAAGGTCACCGACTTCGGCATTGCCCGCATCACCGACTCCAGCAAAACCAAAACCGGTCTGGTGCTGGGCACGCCCAGCTTCATGTCGCCGGAGCAGATTGCCGGCAAGAAGGTCGATGGCCGCTCCGACCTGTATTCGCTGGGCGTGATGCTCTACCAGATGCTGACCGGCGTGTTGCCCTTCCGGGGGGATTCGATGGCCGAGTTGATGTACAAGATTGCCAATGAAGAGGCGCCCGACATCCGCATCGTCCGCAAGGACCTTCCCGACGCCCTGGCGCAGATCGTGGCCCAGTGCCTGACCAAAAAGCCCGAGCAGCGTTACCAGGACGGCGATCAGCTCGGCGCCGACCTGCGGGCCGTGATCGCCACGCTGGCGCCGTCCGGCGCGCCCGCGGTCCACGGGGCACCGGTGGCCCCAGGCGCCGCAACCCCGACAGAAACCCCGCCGTTCGAGAGAACCGTCACCACCCAGGCGCCTGCCGCCGGGGCCGATCCACACTGACCTCCGCACACATGATTTACGAGATTTGCACGGAAACCGACCCAGGCCTGACGCGGGACAACAACGAAGACGCTGTCGCATTCGATTCCCTGACCCGACTGTGCATCCTGGCCGACGGCATGGGTGGCTATAACGCGGGTGAGATCGCCAGTGGCATGGCAGTCGCTTTCATCAAGTCGGAAATGGGCCGCTGGCTGGCCCAGGCGGGCCGCAACGCGAACTCCCGCGAGGTGCGACGGGCGCTCGAAATCTGTGTAGAGAACGCCAACCACTCGATCTTCAATGCCGCCAACTCCAACCCGCAGTACGCCGGCATGGGCACCACGCTGGTGGTGGGCGCCTTCCAGGACGGGCGGCTGACGCTGGGCCATATCGGCGACTCCCGTTGTTACCGTCTGCGCGCCGGCGTGTTCGAGCAGATCACCAAGGACCACTCCCTGCTTCAGGAGCAGATCGATGCCGGCCTGATCACGCCGGAACAGGCGCTGACGTCCCTGAACCGCAACCTGGTGACCCGGGCGCTGGGGGTGGAAGACACCGTGATGGTGGAAGTCAACGAGCACCGGGTGGAGACCGGTGATGTGTATCTGATGTGCTCGGACGGCTTGTCCGACATGGTGCCTGATGACGGCATAGCTGCCATACTGCGGAGCGAGGGAACCCTGATGCAGCGGGCGCGCCAGATGATTGTGGCCGCCAATCAGGCGGGAGGACGCGATAATATTTCAGTTCTGCTGGCCGAGGCGCGTGAAGACGCCGGCAAACGGGGGTTCTTCTCCAGAATACTGGGAAAATGAAGCAGTGATGGAATTGTTAAAAACAGACTGGAGTCGGCCATGCCGAAAATGATCGTCTCTATCGACGGTGTTGTGATCAAGGAAGTGCAGCTGACCAAGGACAGAACCTCCCTGGGCCGCCGGCCTTACAACGACATCGTGATCGACAACCTGGCTGTCAGCGGTGAGCATGCCGTTCTGCAGATGGCGGGTAACGAGGTCCACCTGGAAGACCTGAACAGCACCAACGGCACCTATGTGAACGGCAAGGCCGTCAAGAAGCAGCTGCTGCAGAACGACGACACCGTCGAAATCGGCAAATACAAGATCAAGTACGTCAGCGAGAACGCCGCTGCCGGGTTCGACAAAACCATGGTCATCAAGGCCGGCTCGGGCGGCTTGGTCGCACCGGCTGCGGCAAGCGATCCGATCATGGGCATGAACGGTGCCATCAAGGTCATGTCCGGCGCAGCGGCCGGGCGTGAGGTGGCGCTCGTGAAGGTGGTGACCACCATCGGCAAACCCGGCGTGGCGGTGGCCGCCATCACCAAGCGGCCACAGGGCTTTGTGGTGGCCCATGTGGAAGGCGCTGGTAAACCGACGCTCAACGGCGCGCCCATCGGCCCCGAACCGGTGCCGCTCAAAAACGGTGACATGCTCGAGCTGGCCGGAACGCGAATGCAGTTCGTCCAGCACTGACTGCGGCGCCGCCCTGCGCCCTGACGGCACGGTGTACCTGCCCTCCGACATGGAGCCGCCATGAGACTTCTCTCCAGGCACTGGCCGCGCATCGCCGTCACACTGATCCCGCTGGTATTTGCGCTCATGCATGCCGCCGGCGTGCTGCACATCGGCGTGCTGGAGCGCCTGGACAACATCATCTACGACGCGCGCCTGCGGGCCACCATGCCCGGCACGCTCGACGACCGCATCGTCATTGTTGATATCGACGAGCAGAGCCTGGCCGAGATCGGACGCTGGCCCTGGAGCCGCAACAAGGTGGCCGATCTGGTCGATGAGCTTCATGGCCGGCAGCGCGCGGCGCTGATCGGGTTTGACGTCGTGTTCGCCGAGCCGGACGACAGCTCCGGCCTCAAGCAGCTCAGGCAATTGGCCCAGTCCGAACTCAAGGACCAGCCCGGCTTTGCCGAGAAACTCAATCAACTGCAGGGCAGCCTCGACTACGACGCGCTGCTGGCCAAAGCCATTTCGCGGCGTCCGGTGGTGCTGGGCTATTACTTCACCAGCGACCGCGACGGCCGCGTCAATGGCTACCTGCCGGCGCCGGTCATGCAGAAGGAGACCCTCGCCGGGCGACCGATCCGCTTCACGGTGTGGAATGGCTACGGCGCCAACATCGAGCAGTTGGGCAAGGCCGCACCCTTGGGCGGCTTTTTCAACTCCATCACCGATGGCGACGGCGTGGTGCGATCGCTTCCGCTGGTGGCGGAGTTCAAGGGCCAGTATTACGAATCGCTGTCGCTGGCCATGTTCCGCATGCTCGCGGGAATGCCCAAGGTTGAGCCCGGGTTCCCGCCGCAGAAACTGCTCACCCGCGGCTACCACGGGCTTGAGAGCATCCTGCTGACGCAGGATGGCAAACAACTGGCGATTCCGGTCGATGACCGGGTTGCGACGCTGGTGCCCTTCCGGGGAAATGGGGGCGTCAAGGGCGGCTCATTCAAGTACATCCCGGCTGCCGACCTGATTGCCCGCCGTCTGCCGCCTGAGACGCTGAAAGATAAGATCGTGCTGGTCGGCACCACCGCCCCCGGTTTGCTTGACCTGCGGGTGACGCCGGTCGGCGAGACCTACCCCGGTGTCGAGACCCACGCCAACGTCATATCCGGCCTGCTCGACGGCAAGACCCTGGTCCGGCCGGATTACGCGATGGGTTTCGAGTTGGTGGTGCTGTTGTTATCCGGCCTGATTCTCGCGTTCACCCTGCCCCTGCTGTCAGCGCTGCGGGCAGTTCTGGCAAGCGCTGCGGTGATTGCGGCGCTGGCGGGATTGAACTTCTGGCTCTATGCCGGCTACGGGCTGGTGTTGCCGCTGGCGGGCGCGCTGGTGATGGCGGTGACGGCGTTTGCGCTGAACATGAGCTACGGCTACTTCGTGGAAAGCCGCTCCAAACGGGAGCTGGCCCACCTGTTCGGGACCTACGTGCCCCCCGAGCTGGTCGACGAAATGGTGAAGGACCCGGACAGCTACTCGATGAAGGCCGCGTCCAAGGAACTGACGGTGATGTTCTGCGACATGCGCGGCTTCACCAAGATGTCGGAAACCATGGACCCAACCCAGCTGCAGGCGCTGCTCAACAGCGTGTTCAGCCAGTTGACCGGGGTGATCCGCACCCATCGGGGCACCATCGACAAATACATGGGCGACTGCGTGATGGCATTCTGGGGCGCACCCGTGGAAACCCCCGGACATGCCAGCCTCGCGGTGAAGGCGGCGCTCGGCATGTCGGCCATCGTGCGCCAGATCAACATCGACCACCGGAGCAAGGGATTGCCCGAGATCGGCATCGGCATCGGCCTGAACACCGGCACCATGTGTGTGGGAGACATGGGCTCGGACATCCGCCGCAGCTACACCGTCATCGGCGATGCGGTGAACCTGGGCTCGCGCCTGGAGGGGTTGTCCAAAATCTACGGGGTCGACATCATCGTCAGCGAGTCCACCCGCAAGCTGGCCGGCGACTTTGTCTGGCAAGAGCTGGACAAAGTGCGCGTGAAGGGCAAAGATCACGCAGTAGCGATTTTCTGGCCGCTGACGGTGGCCCAGCCGACCGGCGACGATGCGCTGGAGCTCAAGACGTGGAGTCTGGCCCTGAAGGCCTACCGCACGCAGGATTGGGAGGCATGCGATCTGCATCTGCTGAACCTGCAGAAGATGAATGGTGAAAAGTACCTCTACCGCCTGTACGCAGAGCGTGTAGCCTCGATGCGGTTGCTGCCTTTTGATCCCGGCTGGGATGGCGCAACCAATTTTGAAACGAAGTAACGCGCGGATATGCGCGGGGCCAACTGGAAACACCCATGAAAGTACGCGTACTCGGCTGTTCAGGCGCCATTGCCAGGGACTGCCGCACCACGTCTTTTCTGCTGGACGACAACCTGCTCGTCGATGCCGGCACTGGCGTGGGAGATCTCACGCTCGACGAGATGGCCGCCGTCGACCACGTGCTGCTGACCCACTCCCATCTCGACCATGTCGCCGCCCTGCCCCTGATGGTGGACGCGATCGCCTCGCGCCGCACCCGGTCGGTGCAGATCCACGCCCTGCAGGGCACGATTGACGCGCTGAAGACGCACATCTTCAACAACACCATCTGGCCCGACTTCTCGCGCATTCCGACGCCGGAGGCGCCCTTCATCAGCTTTCATCCGCTGGAACTGGGGCAAACGCTGGTACTGGGCGGTAAGCCGGTGGAGGTGCTGCCAGCGGTCCACACCGTGCCGGCGGTGGGTTATGCGATTGGCGGTCGCAAGGGCTGCTGGGTGTTCACCGGTGACACCGAGGAAAACCCGGCGCTCTGGAAGCGCATCAACCAGCTTGACGTGGCAATGCTGGTGATCGAGACCGCCTTCAGCAACCGCGAGCGGGAGCTGGCCAAGCTGAGTCTTCACCTCTCGCCTAAAGTACTGGCCACCGAGCTGGACTGCATCGCCCGCGACAAGAACTATCCGATCTACATCACCCACACCAAGCCCGCCGAGACCGAATTGATCATGGCGGAAATCCAGGGTTTCGACCAGACTCGCCCGATGGGCCCCAATGTCACACACGATATCCGCTGGTTGAGAGCGGGTCAGGAGTTCGAGCTATGAATGCCGTTGTACAACGCGATCCCCAGGACGAGTTCTTTGACTCCCAGATGCTGCCGCCGCAGGAGCGCGGCGTCACCTTCGAGGCGCTGTATTTCAGACAGCTGCAGCTGGTCACCAACCGCATCTATGAAACCGAGAACATCGACCAGATCATGCTGGACGCCAGCCAGGACATCTGCAAGCTGTTCAATGCAGACCGGCTGACGCTTTACGCAGTCAATGAAGACCGCACGTCCATCACCTCCAAGGTCAAGACCGGCCTGAACACCAGCAAGGACCTGAAGCTGCCCATCAGCGCCCAGAGCATCGCTGGCTATGTGGCGATGTCGCGCGCCATGGTCAACATCGCAGACGTATACGACGATGCAGCGCTCAAGAAAATCCATCCGGCGCTCAGCTTTCTCAAGGAAGTGGACAAACGCTCTGGCTACCGCACCAAGCAGATGCTGGTGGCGCCGGTGATGGACGGCGACACGCTGTATGGCGTGCTGCAGGTCATCAACAACCGCAGCGATCAGCCCTTCGGCAAGCTGGAGGAAGACGGCGCCAGCCAGCTGTGCAAGACGCTGGGCATTGCGATCCGCCAGCGCATGCAGAAGGCCGACGAGCAGCAGCGGCGCAAGGCGACGAAATACGACGGACTGGTGACTGCCGGCGTACTGACCCAGAGCGATCTGCAGGAGTGCGTGCAGGAGGCCCGCGAGGGCGGCAAGTCCGTCGAGCACATCCTGATGGGCAAGTACAGCATCCGCCCGGCACAGATCGGCGCCTCGCTGTCGCGCTTTTTCGGTGTGACCTACGAGCCGTTCAATCCAGGACGCATCCGCTCCGAGGTGCTTCATGGGCCGCTCAAGCGGGACTTCATCGAGCAGCAGGGCTGGATGCCGCTGGAAGACACGCCAGAGGGCCTGCTCATCATGTGCCTGGACCCCGAGGCGGTACGCGGTGCGCGGGTGGTGCCGCAGGTTTTTCCCCGCACGGCCAAGTTCGCCTACCGGGTGACGACGCAGACCGAGTTCGAGGAAACGCTGGGCCAGTTGTTCGGCGTGGCTGGCGAAGGCAGCTCCATCGACCAGCTGTTGGCCGACATGGATTCACCGCTGGACGGCGATTCCGGAGATGAGTCGCTGCTGGAGTCGGCCGCAGCCGACAACGAGCTGGTGAAGTTCGTCAACAAGGTCATCATCGACGCTTACAACCAGAAGGTCTCAGACATCCATATCGAGCCGATGCCCGGCAAGGCCAAGACCGGTATCCGCTTCCGCATCGACGGCACGCTGCAGCCTTACATCGAAGTGCCCGCACAGTTCCGGCAGGCCATGGTGACGCGGCTGAAGATCATGTGCGACCTCGACATCTCGGAAAAGCGCAAGCCGCAGGACGGAAAGATCAAGTTCAAGAAATACGGTCCGCTGGACATCGAGCTGCGGGTCGCCACCATTCCGTCGGCAGGCGGTGTGGAAGACGTGGTGATGCGGATTCTGGCCGCTGGCGAACCCATCCCGCTGGAAAAACTCGGTCTGACCGACCACAACAAGGACCGGCTGGAAAAAACCGTTTCCAAGCCCTACGGCCTGTTCTACGTGTGCGGCCCGACCGGTTCGGGCAAGACGACGACGCTGCATTCCATCCTGAAATTCCTCAACACGCCCGACACCAAGATCTGGACCGCCGAAGACCCGGTGGAGATCACGCAGAAAGGCCTGCGCCAGGTGCAGGTCAACAAGAAGGCGGGCATCGACTTTGCGCTGGTGATGCGTGCCTTCCTGCGGGCCGACCCCGACATCATTATGGTCGGCGAGTCACGCGACAAGGAAACCGTGTCGATGGGCGTGGAGGCCTCGCTCACCGGCCACATGGTGTTCTCCACGCTGCACACCAATTCGGCGCCAGAGTCCATCACCCGCCTGCTGGACATGGGCATGGACCCATTCAACTTTGCCGACGCCTTGCTGGGCATCCTCGCGCAGCGGCTGGCCAAGAAGCTCTGCGATTGCAAGGAGTCGTATGTGGCCAGCTCGCAGGAGATCAAGGACTTCATCAAGGAATACTCCGAGGAGCTGCGCAACACCGAGGCCTGGAAGGCCGACCCGGGCGGCGAAGCGCAGCAGCTGCTTGACGACTGGATGACGCGCTACGGCAAGGACGGCGGCCTCAAGCTGTACCGGGCTGTCGGCTGCGACAAGTGCAACAAGACCGGCTACAAGGGCCGTATCGGCCTGCATGAGCTGATGATCGCCGACGACCAGCTCAAGAAGCTGATCCAAGAGCGCGCGCGCGTCGCCGAACTGTTTGCCAGCGCCCTCAGCAGCGGCATGCGGACGCTGAAAATGGACGGCATGGAAAAAGTGCTGATGGGCCTGACCGACCTGAAGATGGTGCGGTCGGTGTGTATCAAGTGAGCAAGCGTGTCATGGCTGTAAGGTTGGTTCTCAGGTAGGCAGTTTTATCTCGGCGATATGATGCTGTTTTCGTTCGGTCTGGATCCGGCTCATGCTCAAGCAGTTGGTACGCACACTTTTCTCTTCGGGTAAACGCTCGTGGACGGTTGAAGAAATTCGGGAGCAGATTCTTGCGGGGGATCTGGTGGGCGCTCAGGAGGCGGTGGTTCAACTGCACCCGGCAACTCCCCGGCGAGAGCTGGTCCGCGACTGCATTCTCGCGGAAATTGCATTTCGTCAAGCAAGGGATGCAGATGCCGAGGATGGCTTTCGTGCGGTGCTGAAAGATGCGCCGGGCTTCGCCGACGCGCACTACGGGCTATCGCTGTTACTGCTCGAGCAAGGCGATACCGAGGCAGCGATCGAGCACGCACAATTCGCAAAAAATGTTGCCCCGAACGACGCACGCTATCTCGCGCAGTTGGGCTGCTGCCAAGTCACGATTGGCAACTTTCCGAGTGCTGAACTGCCCTTGACCCAGGCCTTGCGCTTGAACGACAAAGACAAGGCGGCTTGGAATAATCTGGGGCTGGTGTACCTGGCCAAGCAGGAGCCAGGCGACGCCCATGCCTGTTTTTCGAAGGCGTTGAAATTAGACCCAACATTCGCCTTGGCGTTGCAGAATCTTTTGCAGCTTGAGGGTGAAATGAGTGCTGTCGGTGCGGTCTTTATGCCGGCGACAGCGTCCTCTGATCCTCCGGTGGCAGCGTTGGAAGAGGCGGAGCGCCCTTTGTGGCGACAGTTGTGGGACGAGGTAGACGCCTTGAAAAAAGCGGGTCAAACAGACGAGGCGATCGAACGGGCCGAGTCCATTTGCCTGGAATGGCCAGATAACTCCGGGCCGGTATGCGAGCTGGATGTGTTGTACCGCAAGGTGGGAGATGCCCGCAGCGGCATGGATGTCTTGAGGGCTTATCTGGCCAGACACCCCGAAGATGGACCAGCGCTCGCAGCGCTTGGAGCCTCGCTCCTTGGTGCCAATGAAAATGCCGAAGCGGAACGCCTTCTGAATCTGGCCATAGAGCAGGGTTTTGATTCCATAAAGGTGCGTAGCGACCTGGCGCATTGCCTGACTAACTTGGAGAAGCACGCCGAAGCGCTTGAAGTAAGGCGTCATATATTTGAGCTTGAGCCCAACTTCCTCACGCAAGCGCAACTTGCGGCGACTCTGTCTACGGCATGCCAGTACGAGGAGGCGATTGCGCTGTTTGATGATCTCATCGAGAAAGAGCCCGCGCGAAAGAGCGTGTTTCTTGTTTCTTATGCGGTAGCGCAGGCCTACAGTGGAAATTTCGACAAGGCCTTGGCCATGCTGAATGAAGCGTTATCCATTCAGCCACGGGATGCTAATCTGCATTTGCAGCGTGCCCAGATTAACTTGTTACTGGGTAACTTTGCACAAGGTTGGGCCGGTTATGCGTACCGGGGACTCGCCTATTCGCGCCAATACCGGGTACTGCCGTTCAAGAAATGGCGGGGGCAGGATATCGCGGGTAAATGCATTGTTGTTCTTGCCGAGCAGGGCTTAGGCGATCAGGTCATGTTGGCTTCTTGTTTGCCTGACTTGTGGGCTTTGAAACCTTCACGCGTAGTGGTGGAGGCGATCGGACGGGTGGCTCCTACGCTGGCTCGCTCTTTTCCGCAGTGCGAAGTCGTACACACCAAGCAAGACAAGAAAATGGAGTGGGCAAAAACGGTGGGCGACGTCGATTATTTTGTCCCGCTCGGCGATCTTCCGCAGTACTTCAGAACAAGTGTTGAGGCGTTTCCTGCGCAGGCTTACCTGAAAGCCGATCCGGGCCGCGTGGCGTACTGGCGCCAGAAACTTGAAGCGGCTGGTCCCCGACCTTGGATTGGTGTGTCTTGGCGCGGGGGGTTGCAGGCCACTCGCCGTGTATTGCGCTCCATGTCACCGATTGAACTGGCTCCAATGACGGCTGCTGTCGATGCGACGTGGATCAGCCTGCAGTACGGTTCGGTAGATGAAGATATAGGAATCGCAGCGGCGGCTGGCGTCACATTGACGCATTGGCCCGAAGCAATTGCTGACCTCGATGAATTTGCAGCACTGATTGAAGCGCTGGATTGCGTCGTGACGGTTTGCAATACAACTGTTCACTACGCGGGCGCATTGGGTAAGAAAGTACTAGTTCTCGCGCCTCATATCCCAGAATGGCGTTACGGCTTGACCAGTACTTACATGCCTTGGTACCCCGACGCCCGGGTGCTGCGGCAGCCACAACCCAATGACTGGCCAGGTGTGATCCAGATGGCGATCCAGCACTTGCACGACACTTTCTGACACTTGCCGACAAATTTGTCGGACGGTGTAGTTGGAAGGGGGCTGTTCTCCGGAAAAACCGCTTTATTTGACGCATATCGCCTTGGCATGGGAGTTGCGGCGCTGATTGGCACGATCAGACTTTTTGGTCGCGCAAGTGGCTTAGGCTTAATTTTCAAGGAGTTTTTATGAAATCCATCCAAAGGGGTTTTACCCTTATCGAGCTGATGATCGTTGTGGCGATCATCGGCATTCTGGCTGCAGTGGCACTGCCGGCTTATCAGGACTACACCATTCGTGCGCGTGCTTCTGAAGTCATTCTTGCTGGCTCTTCAGCCCGCACCGGGGTCACGGAGGCTGCGCAATTGGCCAATACCATGGCCATCGGCGCAACCGCTGCCAGCGCCCTTCAATTGGCTATTGCATCCTCCAAATTTGTATCCACTGGCTCGGTGGATACGTCGGGAACTATTGCTGTCACCTCAAAAAGTGCCATTGGTACGGACTCGTTCATTGTCACCTTGACCCCGAGCTGGACTGGTCAGACAGTGGTTTGGACGTGTAACGCATCTATTGCCAAGTACGCACCAGCCTCCTGCCGCGGCACCTGATCTTTCAACTTCAGCTTGGTGAAGAGGTGCTCGTCGCCTCTTCACCAATCAGGACTCCCGATGCTAAGTTTTCTCCGCGCAGCGCGAAAATCAAAAATCAAAGAGTTTGCTGTCGATTTGGCAGACCAGATTGCCAAACGATATCCGCCTGCCTTGGACAGTCAGCCAGGTAAACGTCCTTCGGTCAACCGTCTGACTCGAATCACGGAAGATGCTTGTATCAAAGCAGTTGAATTCCACGACACCCATAAGTTGGGATGGTTTTCCCGTGCCCGACTCGGGAATCACTTCAGATGGGCCTTGGCAGAGCTTGGGTACACCAAAGCGTTTGTTGACTTTGCCACCGAAGCGATGATTGTGCACATCAGTCGCAAACGGTAGAGACTGCCCACGACAGATGCGCAGAAAGCTCAAGTTTATTAAGCGAGCGACTTATATCATCTGAATTGATACTTGGGCAGGAATCAAAACTCCGTCGAACCATAGTTTGATTCGGGTGTCTTTAAGCCGTGGTGCTGTAGATTTGCGCACTCTCAGATTTAGGAGAAAGTGAAAGTCCCTCCGTTGCAGTGAGACTTCGATCTTTTCTGGCGCTTGCGCTATTCGCCCCCTGAGTTGCTCAGACCTAAAACAGGCTTCTCCCCGACCAATCGCATATCACGCGGTTCTTTGAGTTTATAGACGGCAGGTTCCTGGCGGACATTTACCAGTCCTATGGTTTGCATGAGTTGCCCTAGGCTGTACGGGGTATAACCCCACCGATGGATCATGAGTGGATCTTTCCATCCGGGGTCGCCGTAAAAAACCCACATACTTTTCTGTCCTGCTTTGTCTGCCCGAGATCGAGTCTCCGGCTCAGCGAGCAATGCCTCGCAGGCACTTAGCAGATTCGGGCACTCCAGAATCATGGTCCCTCCAGGTTTCAATACCCGTAACCATTCCCGCAGGATATCTTCGATCTCCCATCGCCAAAAATGCTCCACTACATGAATGGCCATGATTTCGTCGGCATGGTCATTCTTAAAACAGGACAGGTCATGGAGGTCGCAGAGTACGTCGGGAGACTTTCCTGCGCGAGACTCCACCACGTCCACATTCACATAGCCGGGAAGAATCTTGTCGCCACAGCCTAGGTTCAGCCGAACGAGCGGCGCACGCTCAATCTCCGGCGCCAACCCTATGGCGGGGTGGGGCCCGCTCGAATCATTGATGCCTGTGCCCTTCAGTCGGAATGCCCGGAGCCATTGAGTGGCGACTTGCGAGGAGCTGTGATGGGAGCGCACGACCGCCTGCCCAGCGGAAAGTTTCTCAAATGCCTTCGCTGGTTGTGCAAGATACTCACGAATGGCCTCAACCGGATCCTCAGTGAGGGTGACGTAGGAACTGAACGCTTGGTATGCAGGGATAGGAGAGGCGACCACATAACGTCCCGCATTAACTGCGTCAGTCAGCCTGTTTGCAGACTTCACGGTCTTGGTGTTGGTTGAAAGATCGGAAGGCAAAAGGACAACATCTGCATCCGCCACCACCGACCATTGAGTTGATTCGTTCCAAGCAACCAGCTCCATCAGCGCCGTTGGTTGGTATCTCTCGTTGAAGTGACGAATGTAATTTTCAATGATGGGGTCAGGCTGTGTCACTACCCAGATCATCAGCGGCTGGGTTGCAGCAAACTTACCCAGGGCTTCTGCCCATCGCTTCATTGATGGCCAGTTGACCTTGTTACCGTACCAAACCAATTTGAGACGATGCAGAGATGCGCTACCACTCAATAGTTGTCGGCTCCAAGCCGACAAACCTTGTCTTCTCCTAAAAACCCGGGGAACAGACGCCGGAGACGCCAAAGGGTCTACAACGGTGAATACAGGCCCCCGGCTGTGCCGCTGTACCTCGTGTGCCATGGCGTCAGATGCTGCAGTACAAACATCAGCTTGTGCGGCAAGTGCCCGCCAATACGCGCCAACCTGATGATTATCAAAATGGTTGTCACTGAAGTCTGCAACGGTGGTGGTTCCACGGCCTGACGCACTGGCAACACTGTCGAGTACGTTCAGTGCCAAGCGCTCAAAACGCATTGGGTCATTGTTGAGCAAAAGCTTGCCTACGACAAAAACATCCGGTGGCGTAAGTTTTTCTAGCTCGCCAGCTGACATTGTCATGGGGATAAGCTCAACCGCATGGCCGTCGCGAAGAAGCTGCGATGCAGGAATAATGGCGCGGTAGCGATTAGACGCAAGCGAGCTTGTAAAGCCACCGCCTATATCTTTTTTTATACCATCGACGAGCCAATAAATCAGCATGGCATATGTACTCTAACCTCTACTTCCGCTGATCGACTCGAAGCATATTTTCCTTTTCCCTGAACCAAGGCTCTGCGTAGTCGCAGGCGCTGAACTCATCGAAGTAAGGGCCACCGCTGGTGTAATGAACATTCGCAACGCCGCTGGATTTTCTGTCGTATCCCACGAGATGGTTCCAATCAGCCGGTAATTCCCCAATCAGATTTTCTTCACCGTCAAGCCACTTGAATTGATGCAGCTCAAGCCCGCTTGCGCTATTGACGTACTTCGGTGATAACGCCGAGCACTTCGGATTGTTAAAAAGCATCACGCTGGACCAATTTTTCTTTCCGTAGGCTGTTTGTTTCTCGCCATGAAACTTTGACGACTCATGGGGGACATGGTTGTGTTTCACGCACATTACTGCGTAACGCTCATCACGCAACGTCCATAACTTGCTGATGTCATCCAGCACCAGCATGTCGCAATCCATGAACAGCGACCAGCCCTCGTAATTACTCAAGTGTGGCGTAAGAAAGCGTGAAAACGAAAAATCGGTGGACTGAAGTGGGTCACGCTGCCGCCACATCAGCTCTTTCATATTATTCAACGCAAGCGGGATAAAACTCACAGGCTGCGACGCCCTGGCCATGATGCTATGGGTCAACACATGCCAAGCGACCGTCTCGCGGGGGTCAAAACCAATGAAGACGCGAATCATGGAGACGGTCCTTGCGCGACAGGTTTGGGAAACTCAAGAAAAATCTGCTTCACGTAAGCGGATTGATAAATGCCGTAAATGATCGCGAAGTCCAACAGACCGCAACTCGCAAGGAACAGGTGTGGCCAGCGTTGCCAAGTGTCCGAACTCCACAAAAACCAGGCTAGCCACGCCAAATTCAGAATTGCCGTCGAACCTAAAATCAGACGGCCTTTCGACCAAATAAGCCGCGGCACTGCTCCGCCGGTGGGGACTCGCGAAAGGCCGGCATACGCAAGCAGTAACACGGGGAGCTCAAGTAACAACATCAGCCAAGAGACGCCGTGACCCAGAAGTTGAACAGTCTCAGGGGAGCGCCGCACCGATGACATGACAATGACGAGCAGTAGCCAATAACGGCCCACAAAAGCGATACCCAGCCACAGTGCAAGAGGAACCCTCAAAACCCCGTATCGATTTACATCAAGAAATCTCTCGTCAAGCTCTGCCATGATTGAATATATCGCAAATTTGTTGCGGTTGACTTAACGCGCTATCGCAAACATTGCCGCTCCGAAAGCGACATCCCCTCAGAGGTTTTTATTGTTAGAGAGTAAGTTCTCCTGCCAGGTACCCAAGTTGCAAAATGTATCTGGCCTTGTTTCAAAAGCTTTGCTCCACGCTTGCGATGCAAAGTGGCTGGCGTTCGCGTGCTTACTCGTTCCTTGGTTGATGCCATCTGGCGGCGGCCCTTCACCAGCGGTGTCATCTTGGCTGGGCACCGCATTCTGTGTGGGGGCGTTGCTGGTCTTCTGTTCCGTTTCAAAAGGCAAGCTCATAACGCCCGAAATCGTGGCGTACGCCTGGTTATCGGCAGCACTGATCAGCGCTGCTTTCGGTCTTTTACAGTACTTCGGCTTAAGCCAAGCTTTTCAGCCATGGATCAGTCCGACGCTGCCCGGAGAAGCCTTCGCCAACCTGCGACAGCGTAATCAATTTGCCACACTGATGGGGATTGGGTTGATCACGCTTCTTTGGGTGATTGCCAGGCGGCAGTTGACGGTAACCCATATCGGGATGCTGCTCTTGCTGGCACTCGGCAACGCCGCTTCAGGCTCTCGTACCGGTGCCATTCAATGGATAGGAATTGTTGTGCTTAGCGGCTTTTGGGTAATTCATGGACAACGCAGACTGCTGAAGTTGGCGCTCCGTGCCTTTGCACTCTACGTGTCGGCAGTGATTACGCTGCCACAGCTCCTTGCATCGTTTGCCGATGTGGATTCAGCTGGTCTGATGGGGCGATTTCTTGAGGCGCCGGGGTGCGCAAGCCGAATCGTACTGTGGTCCAACGTGCTGCAATTAATCCTTGAAAAGCCTTGGTCCGGTTGGGGTTGGGGTGAACTGGACTACGCTCACTACATCACGCTATACCCCGAAGTTCGGTTTTGCGACATTCTCGACAACGCCCATAACTTGCCGCTGCACTTGGCAGTCGAGTTAGGCATTCCGTTTGCGGTGCTGGCGCTATGTCTATCTTGCTGGCTGACGCTACGCGCCCGCCCATGGGCCGAAACGAACCCCATTCGTCAGATGGCATGGGGAGTTCTCGCACTGATTGCTTTGCACAGCATGCTTGAGTACCCGTTGTGGTACGGGCCATTTCAAACGGCAGTTGTCCTAAGCGTGTATTTGCTTTGGACAACTTCGGAAAAAGGAGGCGATGCATTTGGCTTTGCTTCAAGGGCTGCAAACTTCCCTCAACGCATTCGTGGCTGGCAGGCTGCTGCTGCCTGCGCAGTGATGATCGCCGCAATCTACGCGGCATGGGACTATCTTCGCGTCAGTCAGATTTATCGCCCGCAGGCGCAACGTTATCTTGCCTATCGCGATAGCACCTTTGAAAGCGTACGCGACACGCTGCTATTTCGCAGGCAGGTGGATTTCGCCGAGCTGAGTCTGACACCCTTGACTCTGACCAATGCGTTGAAGTTGAGCGCCCTGAGCCATCAGCTTCTACACTTTTCGCCGGAGCCGCGAGTGATCGAAAAAGTGATTGAAAGCGCTTTGCTGCTCAAGCTGGAAGATGAGGCCCGGTTTCACGAAAAGCGGTACCTCGCGGCCTTCCCGGAGGACTATGCGAGATGGTGCAAGAAAGTGGCTTCCGAGCAGCTTGTCAACGTACCAAAAATCGCCTGCAATTCAACCTTGGGCGGTAAAACTTCCTGATTTACCACCGTGCTTCTCCAGCAATTTAACATCGGTAATCATCATTCCCCTGTCGACTGCCTTGCACATGTCGTAAATGGTCAAAAGAGCAATTTGGAGACCAGTGAGCGCCTCCATTTCTACACCGGTAGGTCCTACTGTCTCTACAGTACAAAGGCAAGTGACGCTGGAGGTGGCAATATCAGGAGTGAGATCCAAAGATATATGGGTGATGGCCAATGGATGACATAAGGGTATCAGTGCGCTGGTTTGTTTTGCGCCCTGAATGCCGGCGATTCGTGCAACGCCGAGCACATCCCCCTTTTTGGAGCTGCCTTGCATCACGATGGACAGTGTTTCCGCGCGCATCGTAATGCGCCCTTGTGCGATAGCCCTACGATGGGTCGCAGCCTTGTTTGCCACATCGACCATATGAGCTTGACCGTGGCTATCGAAGTGAGTCAAAAATTGAGGTGACGTTGTCATGTCGTTACAGAACCTTTACATTCGCGTCCGATCATAAAGCCATGTCCGTACTCACAAACCCTTGGAGGGACCGCCTTGCTGCCTCGGGGATTCATCTCGGCGTCAGTTTGTTGGTCGCAGCGCTGGCTGCAGGTCTGGTATTTGCGCTTTGGTACCCCGGCTCCTATCGTGAAATGTCAGGTGGACGCGAGTTGTTTTTGATTGTCGTGGCTGTCGATGTGATCATGGGGCCTTTGCTCACGTTGGCAGTATTCAATCGAAACAAGCGGGTCAGCGAGCTACGCCGCGATTTGATGATTATCGGTATCCTGCAGATTGCTGCCTTGGGCTACGGTTTGTGGACAGTCGCGCTTGCCAGGCCCGTTCATCTGGTATTCGAAGTAGATCGCTTTCGAGTAGTGCACGCGGTTGACGTCCCCGACGAGCTTCTGGCTAAGGCACCGCCAGAATTCCGAAAACTGCCCTTCTCGGGACCTTCATTACTGTCGGTTCGCGCATTCGCAAATTCCAAGGAGAGGATGGATGCAACGATGGCTGAGCTCGGGGGCTTGCCTCTTGGCGCGCGTCCTGACATGTGGCAGCGTTACGAGTTAGCTGTTCCTCGGGTCTTGGCTCGGACACGAGCATTGTCAGATTTGAAAAGCAGGTTTCCGTCGCGTGTCGCAGACATTGAAGCTGTCTTAAGGCCAGCACACCCAAGCCGTCGCGAGGAAAGTGTGGGCTATGTTCCTCTCATTTCCCGGCAGAGCTTCTGGACGGTCCTGCTCGACACCCAAACTGCGGAGGTCATTGCTTTTGTTCCGATTGATTCCTTCTGATCCCGTCAACCCTTCCCGTCGGGTCAGCCTGTCCAGCGGGCGGCCCCGACCCGCGCGGCGAGTTTTGTCCGTGGCCGTGCTGTCCGCGCTGGTGTGGCTGTCGTCCTCGGCCCTGTCGCAGGCCCAGGCGCCCAATACCAACAGCGCCAACAGCGGATCGCTGCCCTCATTGGGGGAAAGCTCTGACCTGAGCGTGCTCAAAGAGCGGCGCATCGGCGACCGCATTGCCGTCAGCGTGTACCGCGATCCGGATTACGTGGACGATCCAGTGCTGGTCGATTACGTGCAGGGCATCTGGCAGCCGCTGATGGCCGCAGCCCGGGCGCGCGGCGAGCTGAATGCCGAACTGGATGAGCGCTTCGCCTGGGAGATGTTTCTGGTGCGCGACCGGAGTGTCAATGCGTTTGCATTGCCGGGGGGCTACTTCGGCCTTCACCTCGGCCTGATCGGCACGGTCAGCAACGTGGATGAACTGGCCGCAGTGCTCGGCCACGAACTGACCCACGTGACACAGCGCCACATCGCGCGGCTGATGACGCAGCAGTCCAGGCAGACACCGCTGGTGATTGCCGCCATGATTCTTGGCGTGCTGGCGGCAGGCAAGAATGCCGAGGTCGGCAATGCCGCCATCGTCGGTGGGCAGGCGGCACTGGCGCAGAACCAGCTCAATTTCTCGCGCGACATGGAACGTGAAGCCGACCGCATCGGCTTTGGCGTGATGACCGATGCCGGTTTTGAAAGCCGCGGCGTCGCCAGCATGTTCGAGAAGCTGCAGCAGGCCTCGCGCCTGAACGACAACGGTGCGTTTCCCTACCTGCGCTCCCACCCGCTCAACACGCAGCGCATTGCCGAGGCCCAGTCGCGCGTGCAACTGGCTGCATCCGAGGCGCCACAGCCGACGGCGCAGAAGGAACTGGCCCAAAGCCAGTCGCGTGTGTTGCACGCGATGATGGCCGCCCGGGCGCGCGTGCTCGCTGCGCCGGGTGTGGACGGCCTGCGTTCCATGCTGGCCGAGGCGCAGCGCCGGCCGTTGCCGCTGGCGGCGCCGCAGACGCCCGCCAGCGCCGACAACGTGCGCGATGTGGGCACCCTGTACGCTGCGGCACTCGCGTCCATGCAACTGCGCGACTTCGCGGGCGCGCGGACTTTCATGGGTGCGCTCCGGCCTTTTGCGGTTGGTGTTCCGCGCGCCAGTGATGCGCTGGACCTGCTGGCCATTGAGATCGACCTGCAGGCCGGAACGCCTGCGGCCCTCGCTTCGTCAGCCCGCTTTTCCAGTGCCAGCAACCGTGCCGAGGTCCTGGTGCTGGCGCGTGCGCTGCTGGCCTCACAACGGGCTCCGGAAGTCTCGGGCAAGCTGCAAACCTGGGTGACGGCCAACCCGAGGGATGCGCAGGCCTGGCAGCTGCTGGCCACAGCCTATGGCAATCAGGGTCAGGCGGTCCGGGCGATCCGGGCCGAGGCTGAAAGCCGCGCGGCCCAGCTGGACTATCCGGCCGCGCTGGACCGTCTCAAGGCCGCGCAGGCCATGATGCGCAGCAACCCGGCCAGTGCGGATTTTGTGGAGGGCTCGATCATTGACACGCGTGCGCGGCAGCTCGAGTCACTTATCAAGGAACAGGCGCTCCAGGAGAAAGTCGATCGCTAGCTGCAGCACCGAGTAGATCAGCGAACCAATCAGCGCCGCACCAAAGCCGGCGACATTCAGGCCACTGACCAGGCTGGCAGCCGCCCAGAACATCAGGGCGTTGATGATGAAAAGAAACAGCCCCAGCGTCACCACTGTGACCGGCAGCGTGAGCAGCACCAGCAGCGGCCGCACGATCATGTTCAGCGCGCCCAGTACCGCAGCGGCCAGCAGCGCGCTGGTGAAGCTGGTCACCGTGACACCGCTGTACAGGTAGGCCACGGCCAGCAGGGCGGCTGCACTCAGGAGCCAGGAGGTGATGAGTTTCATGGTCAGAGAATACCACCCGGCTGGCCGTGAACCGGGGTGATTCCGGGGCCCGGTGTGGTGCTTTCCGATCGCTCTTCAGCGGCTCTCGGGCGTCTCGCATCCACCAGCCGTGCGGCGCCAAACTGGCGTATCAACGCTTCGGTCTGGCTGCCCAGTGTGGATTGCGCTAACTGGGTGATCACTTCATCGCCGCCCCCTTCCAGCAAGGGAGTCAGTTGAGCAAACAGCCGGTCTGCCCATCGGCCGCGCCAGCTCTCGCGGGCGCTGTTGGTCACCCATTTGCTGGCGCGGTGCGTGACGCGGGGCGCGCACCCGAGCAGGATCCAGCGCCGGGGCGGACGCGGAGGGCCCGAAGGCCCATTTCCTTTTCCATCTCTGTTTCCATCTCCATTCGCCAGACTGTCCAGCAACGCCCGCAGGCACTGCCGGGCGCAGTCTGCATCGTCCACGTACACAATGATGTTGTCCACGGCAGGCTCTCGGGCGGATCGCGTCGCAGCAGGGCCTTGCCGGCTCAGGGCGTCACGGCGGCTTCATCGCCGGCACCCTTCTGGCGCCGCGTGGCCAGCCAGCCGGCGCCCAGCACGCCAACCACGGCCACCACGTAAGTCGCCCACTGTGCGACGGTCTGCAAGGGCTGGGCAGAAGCCGGTGTGTCGGGACCGCCGTACACCGGATCCAACAGCGGCTCACCCACCACCATCTTTGCGGCGGTGAAGGCCAGCACGGCGGCACCCAGTTGAATGATGACCGGGAAGCGCTCCACCAGCTTGAGCACCATGGTGCTGCCGAACACCACAATCGGCACGCTGACGAGCAGGCCGATGATGACCAGATCAAACGAGCCGTGCGCCGCACCGGCTACGGCCAGCACGTTGTCGATGCCCATCAGTGCATCCGCCACGATGATGGTTTTCATCGCGCCCCAGAATGTGGTGGCGACCGGGCCGTCATGGTGGCCGTCGTCCTGGTCGGCGAGCAGCTTGTAGGCGATCCACAGCAGGCCCAGTCCGCCCACCAGCATCAGCCCGGGAATCTTGAGCAGCCACACCACGCCGACCGTCATCACCGAGCGGACGGCAATCGCGCCGACCGTGCCCCAGGCGATGGCTTTTTTCTGCAGGTGAGGCGGCAGGTTGCGCGACGCCAGTGCGATCACGATGGCGTTGTCGCCAGCGAGCACCAGGTCAATCAGGATGATGGCCAGCAAGGCAGACCACCAGGCGGTTGAAAACAATTCCACGTTCAAGCTCCAGGTCAGGTGTAGGCGCGGGACTTTGCAAAGGGGTGTCCCGATGAAAAAGCCTGACAGGCCGTGATGGAGCGCGCAACGCAAAAGGGTGCCGAAACGCCTCGATCAGCCCTGTTCAGGCTTCAATCGAAGGTCTGGCTCAACATGCAGCGCTGCCGCATGTCCAACAAGCCGGAAGTGCAAACTTCGTATTGACGACTTGTTGTACCGATGTGGCCGTGAAACTGCGAATCGGATCGCAGGGCACATCGGGGGAGTTACTCCCCTTCAAGCCCATAATTTGACAACAAAACCGGTAATTTTGCAAACGAGGGCTTGATTCCCATCGTTTTGGGCAACGATGGCTGGGTGGAATCAGCCATGCCCACGCCCTGTGCGGCGCTCGTCGGAGTGACGGGGTATGGAGGTGCCGCCCTGTCGCCGATGGACCGCTGGCCCATAATGGGTGGCCCGGCCAGCAAGCCCATTTGCGCTTCCGCCATTCCTGATGGCGGTGGTCTTTCCGGATTTCTGTCCCTCTCCTGTTCGTCCCATGCCTGGCATCCACATCACCGACATCGAAGCCGCCATCAACTATTGGCGCGAGAAAAAGCCGTCACCGGATGGCGTCACGCTGGCGCCTGAATTGCGCGCCCTCGCCGAGGTGTATGCGCTGCTGGTCTTCTATCACGAGGACGAAGCCGACGAGAAGAGCTTTCCGCCCAAATCCATGGCCGCCTGGCGCGCCTGGTACGACACCACCGCCGACACGCCCTGCATCGCCATCTGCTCCACCAGTCAGGGCGACGCGCTGTGCAAGGGCTGCGGCCGCACCTTTGACGAAGTGCAGCACTGGCCCGAAATGACGCCGGCCGAAAAACGCGGCACCTGGCGCCGCATCACGCAGGAGGCGACGGCCTGGCGCTTCGGCCGCTACGCCGATCGCGCGCTTGAAAAGTCCGGCGCTGACCGCTGACGGTTTCGGGCCCTCCGATGATCCGGCTGACCCGCGCTCCCAACATCGCCATTGCCGCGCTGTGGGCCGACGCGCTCACCCAAGCCGGCATGGCCGCCAGCGTGCAGCGCTACTTTCTAGGCAGCGTCGCCGGTGAGTTGCCACCCGATCAATGCCACCCCGAGGTGTGGCTGACCCACCGTGAGCATGAAACCCAGGCCAAAGCCTTGCTGGAAGCGCTGCAGAACCGCCCCCAGCGCAGCTGGCTGTGCGTTTGCGGCGAGCAGGTAGAGGGCGGCTTCGAAGAATGCTGGCAATGCGGCGCCGATATGCCCGTGGGCACCTGACCTCAGCCGGTCCTTCGATACCTCAGGACGAACTGAACTCAGTACGCGGCTGAGTCATGTCTTTACCAGCTGAGCCGTGGAACCGGCTTCGCCGGGCCACAGGCGGACGGCCCCCTCGGGGGGCAGGGAGCTACACGAAGTGAGCGACCGTGGGGCCCTACTGATCAGACTCTTTTGGCCAGCGCGGCCGCCAACCCGGTGTAACTCGCCGGCGTCATGGCCAGCAAACGCTCTTTTTCTGAATCAGGAATCTCCAGCGAGCGGATCAGTGCGTACAGGTCTTCGGCCTTCACGGTCTTGCCGCGTGTGACTTCCTTGAGCTTTTCGTACGCGCCCTGCACACCGTAGCGGCGCATCACGGTCTGTATGGGTTCTGCCAGCACTTCCCACGAGGCGTTGAGGTCCTCGCTGAGCGCCTCGCGGTTGAGCTCCAGCTTGCCAAGGCCGGTGCCCAGTGAGTGATAGGCCAGCACTGCGTAGCCCAGCGCCACGCCCATGTTGCGCAGCACGGTCGAATCGGTCAGGTCACGCTGCCAGCGCGAGATCGGCAGCTTTTCGCTCAGGTGCCGCAGCAGCGCGTTGGCCAGCCCAAGGTTGCCCTCGGCGTTTTCGAAGTCGATCGGGTTGACCTTGTGCGGCATGGTCGAGGAGCCGATTTCGCCTTCTTTCAGACGCTGCTTGAAGTAGCCCACGCTGACATAACCCCAGATGTCGCGCGCCAGGTCGATCAGGATGGTGTTGGTGCGTGCCACCGCATCGAACAGTTCAGCCATGTAATCGTGCGGCTCGATCTGGATGCTGTAGGGCTGGAAGGTCAGGCCCAGGCCCAGCGGCTCCGGGGTTTCGATCACGCCGCGGCTGAAGGTTTCCCAGTCAAAGTCGGGCCAGGCTGACAGGTGGGCGTTGTAGTTACCGACCGCGCCGTTCATCTTGCCCATCAGCTTGATGGCGGCAATGCGGTCGCGGGCATTGGCCAGTCGCACCACCACGTTGGCGATTTCCTTGCCCACCGTGGTGGGGCTGGCGGTCTGGCCATGGGTGCGGCTGAGCATGGGCTCATCGGCAAAGGCGTGCGCCATGTCGCGCAGCTGGCCGATCACCTTATCCAGCACTGGCAACAGCACCAGGTCGCGGCTGCTCTTGAGCTGCAGGGCATGGCTGGTGTTGTTGATGTCTTCGCTGGTGCATGCAAAGTGCACGAACTCGCTGGCCGCCTGCAACTCGGGCCGGGCTTCGAACTTGGACTTGATCCAGTACTCGACCGCCTTGACGTCGTGGTTGGTGGTTTTTTCAATTTCCTTGATGGCGGTGGCATCCGCCTCGGAGAAGTTCTTCACCAGACCCAGAAGGTAAGTGCGCGCTCCCGGGCTGAGTGGCTTGAATTCGGCGAACTTGGCGTCGGACAGCGCGATGAACCAGGCGATTTCGACCTGGACCCGGCGGTGCATATAGCCCTGTTCGGACATCAGGGGGCGCAACTGGCTCAGTTTGCCGGCGTAGCGGCCGTCCAGCGGTGACAGCGCATTGATGGTGGAAAAGCTCATGGCGCAATTGTAGGGCGTGCGATTTGTCGGCCAGGCTGTCAGCAGGGTATGGGGCTTACTCTATAGAATGCATTTCCTTCGGACCACGATCTCACTCCCACCATGAAACTCATCGGATCCGCCACCAGCCCCTACGTGCGCAAAGTACGCATCGTGATGGCCGAGAAAAAACTGGACTACCAGTTCATCCTCGAAGACGTCTGGGCCGCCAACACCACCATCCATGCGTCCAACCCACTGGGCAAAGTGCCCTGTCTGGTGATGGAAGGCGGTGAGGCCGTGTTCGACTCCCGCGTGATCGTCGAGTACCTCGACACCCTGTCGCCTGTGGGCAAACTTATTCCCACCCAGGGGCGTGAGCGCGCCGAGGTCAAGACTTGGGAAGCGCTGTCGGACGGCCTGATTGACGCCGCCATCCTGGCCCGGCTGGAAGCCACCTGGGCCGGCCGCAGCGACAAGGAGCGCAGCAAGGCCTGGATTGCCCGGCAGATGTCCAAGATTGACCTCTCGCTCAAGGCCATGAGCACCGGCTTGGGCGACAAGAACTTCTGCAGCGGCATCCACTTCAGCCTGTCGGATGTGGCGGTCGGCTGCGCGCTCAGCTACCTGGACCTGCGTTTTGCCCAGATCAAGTGGCGTGAGACCTATCCCAATCTGGCCAAGCTGCAGGAAAAGCTGGCACAGCGCCCGAGTTTCATTGAGACACAGCCGGGCTAGCCTGGTTGTCGCTGCGACTCCGCTGCGGGGTCGGAGAAATACAAGTCAAGCGGCAGACCGGCAAACCGGCCGGCTGCCCTCGCGGGAGGGCGCTATGTGTTGGCGCGCTTTTTCAGCCAGCGCATCAGGCTGCCCACCACCGGCAGCTTTTCATACAGCTCTTCGGCCGCATCCCAGTAGTCGCGGTGGTAATCGACCAACCCGTCGGCTGTGAACTTCAGGTGCGAGGTGCCGCGTATGGTTTGCAGCGTCTGGCGGTCCCAGGCCTTCATGCGGAACTCGAAGTTCCAGGTCACAAAGCATTCATCGTCCTGCGCCACCGTGCCGGTCACCACAAAGCAGGGCTTGTCCAGCGCCACATACATGTGCTCAAAGATCGCCCGGATCTCCGCCAGCCCGCGCACCTCGTTGAATGGGTCCTTGAAGTAGGCGTTCGGCGTGTAGACGCTGCCCAGTTCGCTCAGCCGCTGCGGTGACAGGCTTTCAAAGAAGCTGATCAGCCGTTCCACCCGGGAGTGGGCGGCGGGTGCGGCCGGCAAGGCAGAGGCGTTCGGGTCGTGCATGGCGCCCGTCACAGTCCGGTGAACTTGCGGATCACCGGGAAATACAACGCACTGGGCAGCAGGGCGAGGGTCTTCATCCAGAGCGTGAAGCGCTTGGGGAAGTGGATTTCAAACTGCCCCTGCGCCCAGCCCTTGAGGATTTCTTCGGCCGCCTGCGCTGGCTTGATCAGCCCTGGCATGGTGAATTCGTTCTGGGCGGTGAGCGGCGTTTCGACGAAACCGGGGCAGATCAGGCTGACACCGATGCCGCTGTCTTTCAGGTCCACATACAAGGTCTCGGCCAGGTTGATCAGTGCGGCCTTCGTTGGCCCGTAGGCCAGGCTCTTGGGCAGGCCGCGGTAGCCCGCGACGCTGCTGATCAGGCTGATGTGGCCTGAGCGCTGCGCCAGAAACGCCGGCAGCACGGCCTGCAGCACATAGAGCGCGCCGTTGTAGTTCACGTCGTTGTGGCGCAGCATGTCGGCCAGATCGTACTGGGTGGCGCGCTGCTGCTTGTAGTAGCCGGCGCAGTACAGCACCAGGTCCAGCGGCCCTTTGCTGCGCAGGGTGTCGGCGGCGGCCTGCACCGCAGCGCAGTCGGTCACGTCCAGCGGCAAGGCTTCGGCGCCTGGATGTGCTTCAACGAAAGCGGCCAGCGCTTCGGCCTTGCGCGCCGACACCACCACGCGGGCGCCGCGCTGGTGCAGGGCGTGGGCGGTGGCCTCACCGATGCCGCTGGAGGCGCCGACCAGCCACACGGTCTTGCCGTGCCAGTCGGAAATGAGGGGGTTGAGGGACATGGTGGTGTCCGTTCAGCGTTTGACGAAGGACAGCGTGACCTCGCCCAGCTTGAAGCCGAACTTGCTCATCTCGGCCTTGTTGAGCATGACCTTGTCATCCATCAGGTACATCCAGTCGTCGAACTGGACTTCCACGATGCGGCCATCCACCGGCAGTTGCAGGGTGTAGCCCCAGCGGAAGGCGTTGCCTTTTTCCTGGCCGTTGGCCTCGCCCACCACGTCGTCAGCGGTGCCGGTGTAGCGGCCGTCCGGCCCGCGCTTGAGCGTCCAGACGCGGCGGCTCTTGGTGCCGTCCGAGTAGGTGAAGTCTTCGTCGAGCACACCGGTTTCGGCGCCGGGTGGGCCTTGCCATGTGCACTTCATCACCACGGTGAAACGCTTGACGACCTTGCCCGAGCGGTCGGTGAATACGCCGTAGGCGTCCAGCGTGCCATTGAAGTACTGGCGCATGTCGAGCACCGGTTTCTCGGCGGCGTAGTCGGTGATCTGGGGGCCGGCGCAACCGGCCAGCAGCGCCAGTGACAGGGTGACAGCCGACAGCGCGGCCAGCGGACGTCGCAGGGTGGAAATCATGGTGAAACACCTTTGGAGGGTTGGATGATGAAAAAATACAGACCCGCCGTAGCGCCGAGCTTGAGCACACACGGCAGTACGCAGTAGGCAATGACCAGCGCGTCAAGCGCGGCAGCGTCGCGCACGCCAGGTGCGTAACCGAACACGCCCAGCAGCGGCAGCGCCAGACCGGCGGCCAGCGCCAGATTGAGTTTGGTGGCGAAGTTCCACCAGCCGAAGTAAGCGCCTTCAGACTGCCCCGACTGGCCATTGGCCTGGATCACACCGGCCAGCATGGCGCCGGGCAAGGCCAGATCGGTCCCGAGGGCGACGCCCGACAAGGCGCAGACCACGACAAACGCGAGAGTGTCCCCAGCGCCCAGCTGGGTCGCCCAGGCGAACACCGCAATGGCCAGAAACATGCCGATCAGCCAGGTGCGGGCCAGTCCGATGCGCTTGACCACGGCCAGCCACAGCGGGATCGAGAGGGCAGCACACAAAAAGTAGCTGCCCAGAAAGGCAGGCTCCATGGCGGCAGGGGCCTGCAGCCGGTCCTGGATGAAAAACAGCACCAGCGTCGCGGGCACGGCGCTGGCAATGCCATTGAGCATGAACACCGCCAGCAGGCGGCGGAAATCTTTCGAGCGGAAGGGCAACCACAGCGGCGAGCGCACCGCGCGGGTCGTTGCTGTCGTCGCCGGCTGCGCCCGCGGCTTGACGGCCCGCGTCCACGCCACCCAGCCCAGCGCCAGCATGATGAAAAAGAGGCCCGTGGTGGCCGGCAAGCCGAGGGCAACCGGCGTGACCGAAGCCATCACCACGCCCACCAGACCCAGGCCCTCGCGCCACGCCACGATGCGGCTGCGCTGGGCTTCATTGCCGCCCAGCATCGCGCCCCAGGACTGGTGCGACACACTCAGCACGCTGTAACCCACATAGGTCAGTACCAGCATCACGGTGGCCCAGACGATGAGCGCACCGGGCTCTCGCACCAGCGGAAAAAACAGCAAGGCAAAACCCAGTGCCAGTGCCAGCGCGGCAGCAGCGCCCAGCGCCAGCACCGCGCCCGGCGAGCGTGCGAACAGCCGGTCGCTCAGGCGGCCGAGCAAAGGGTCAATGAAGGCATCGAACAGCCGCGCACCCAGCAGGATCGCGCCCAGTGTGGCCAGCGGCACGCCGAACTCGCGCGCATAGTGGTTGGGCAGGATCACATACAGCGGCAGCGCTACAAAGGCCAGCGGCAGACCCAGCAGGCCATAGGCGAAGCCGTTGCGTGTGGTGAACGCCTGCGGGTCCGCCGGCGGCGATGTCATCTGTCCGCCCCGGCGAGCAGTGCATCGCGCAGCTTGGGCTCAGAGGTTTTAGGCGACAGCCAGATGCCGAAGAACAGCCGCGCAAATTCGGGGTCGCGAATTTCACCATTCGGCTTGCCGTTGACCCAGAACGAGGCGCCCACGCCCGGCTGGTGCACGCCCAGAATGCGGTCGCCCTTCTTCACATTGGGAATCACGCGCAGCATTTCGGCTGTCCACTTGGTGGCCTGCGCGTCGGTGATGTTGACGCTGCGCCGCATCTCCTGGATGGAGCGGTCGGCCACGTCCACGGCGTCAAAAGCGCGCAGGTAGTCCAGCTCCAGCGCCAACGGCTGGCTGGTGTAGCTGCTGGGGCCAAAACCGGCCGGCGCCCACAGGCGCGCGTCGTAGACCTGGAAACCCCATACGGTGAGGCGCGACTTGCCGATCAACTGGGCCTTGGGCAGGGCGTCCTTGAGCTCCGGGCGGAAGTCGGCCGGCGCTGGCGCGCTCGTGGTCTCGTTGGAGGCCACCGCGGTCGCTGCATCGGCCGAGGGGGCTTGAGCCGCAGCGGTACCCGCCAGGGACGCCGCCAGCAGCAGGGCGGCCACGGCTGGCGCCGGGCCTCGCGGTGTCAGCGCTTGCGCAGGGTGAACTGCATCACGTTGGTGTTGGCTTGCGCGAAAGCGGCTTCGCAGTAGGCCAGATAGAACTCCCATATGCGTATGAACCTTTTGTCAAACCCGAGTTGGAGCACCCGTGACTCTTGGGCCAGGAAATCTTCGCGCCACAGCTTGAGCGTGTGCGCGTAGTCCTGCCCGAACGAAAACTCGTCAACCACATCGAAACCGGCCGCTGCCGCCTGCGCCCTGAACTGCGTCGGGCTGGGCAGGCAACCACCGGGGAAGATGTACTGCTGGATGAAGTCGGTGGAGCCGATGTAGCGCTCGAACAAGTCATCGGCAATCACGATGCTCTGGATGCAGGCGTGACCGCCCGGCTTGAGCAGGCGCGAAACGGTCTGGAAGTACTCCGGCCAGTATTCGCGGCCCACGGCTTCGATCATCTCGATGGAGCAGATCGCGTCAAACGGCGCATCGACCGTGGTCTTGCCGATGTCGCGGTAGTCCTGCAAACGCAAATCAGCACTGGCTGCGGAGCCGACGCGTTCCATTCGCGCCTGGGCCCAGGCCAGCTGCTCGGTGCTCAGCGTCACGCCGACCAGCGAGGCCTTGAATTCGGTGGTGGCCATCTCGGCCAGTGCGCCCCAGCCGCAGCCGATTTCCAGCACGCGGTCGCCCGGCTTCACGCCAGCCATGTTGAGCGCCCGGCGCACCTTGGCCAGCTGCGCGTCTTTCATCGAGGTCTCGGGTGTCTCGAAGATGGCCGACGAATAGTTCATCGTGCCGTCGAGCCACAGCTCGTAAAACGCATTGCCCAGGTCGTAATGGGCGTGAATGTTCTTCTGGCTGTTGGTTTTGGTGTTGCGGTTCAGCAGGTGCTTGATGCGGTAGGCCAGACGGCCCAGCCAGCTGCCGTAAATCACGTCCTCGACCTCCTTGCGGTTGACGAGGAACACTTCGAGCAGGTCGGTCAGGTGCGGCGTGGTCCAGTCGCCGGCGATGTAGCTTTCGGCAAAGCCGATATCGCCCGAGCGCAGCGCCGCACTGCAGACATTCCAGTTGTGCAGGTGCAGGCTGGCCATCGGTGCTTCGCCAGAGCCAAAGCGCTGCAGCGAGCCGTCGGGCAGCTGCACGGTCAGCGTGCCGTGCTTCAGGCGCAGCAGCAGCTTGAGTGCGGTGCGGGCGGCGCTGGGTGCGTCGCCGGGAATGGCAAAGCCCTGGGATGCGGAGGAGTTGTTCAATGTGTTCATCGCGTCACGAAGATTTCAGGGGGCTTGGGTTTACGGATAAAGGGCACACGCTTGCACCACAGCTTGAAGGCCTGCCAGTGAATGCGGCCGATCACGCCGAACATCATGGCCGGGTAGCCCCACAGGGCCTTGCGCAGACTGGCGGCGGTGACGGGTTCGAGCGTGCCGCTGACGCTGGTTTCCAGCAGCGGACCTTCGGCGTCGTCGTAGTCGATGCGCGCAACGGTTTTCTTCAGGCCGTCGTTGTCGATGTGCAGAAAGCGGAAGCGGTAGCCGCCTTCCAGTGTGCAGAAGGGCGAGACGTGAAACACCTTGTCGGCAGTCAACTCCTGGCCGTACTGCGGCTCGTCCAGCAGGTAGCAATGGCGCTCACCAAAGGTGTTGTTGACTTCCACCACGATGGCGCGCAGCGTGCCATCCGTGCGGTGGCAGTACCAGAAGCTCACCGGCTTGAAGGTGTAGCCCAGCACGCGCGGGTAGGTGTGCAGCCAGACTTCGCCCAGCGCGTCTTCCACGCCTTCGCGCAGCAGCAGGCGGTCCAGCCATTGCAGGGCGTTGTCGCTGCCGTCACCGTGATCACGGTCGAAGAAGCTCAGCGCTGCGGGGCGGTTATGCGCCAGCGTGCTGCGTGTGGCGGGCTCCGCACCGGTGGGCCGGTGAAGGCTGCGCATCGGCAGCATCAGGAAATAGGTCGGGTAATTGAAGGCGTTGCGAGCAGGCTTGAGCCGGGTGTGGCGCACCTGGCCAAAGCCGATCAGCGGCTGGGCGGTGGTGAAGGCGCTGCCGGACGTGTTCATGCACCTGCCTTGGCTGCTGTGAGCAAGAGGCGCGCGGCCTGCAGCCCGGACTTGAGCCCATCTTCGTGAAAACCGTAGCCTGTCCAGGCGCCGCAGAAATAGGTGTGCTGCATACCCTGCATGTCGCCCAGCTGCTGTTGGGCGCGAATGGCGTCCAGATCAAACACCGGATGTGCGTAGTCAAATTCACCCATGATGTGTTTACGCTCGATCTCGCGCACCGGATTCAGCGACACGACCACCGGCTGGGTAAAGGGCAGCGGCTGCAGCATGTTCAGCAGGTAGTGCAGACACACCCGGGCTGATTCGCGGTCGGTGTTCTCGGCGCGTTCGTAGTTCCAGGCGGCCCATGCCAGCTTGCGGCTGGGCAGCACCGAGGCGTCGGTGTGCAGCACCGCGCGGTTGGGCTGGTAGCGGATCGCGCCCAGCACCTCGGCTTCGGCTTCGCTGGGTGCGCGCAGCATCCTGAGCGACTCGTCCGAGTGGGCGGCCATCACCACCTTGTCAAAGCGCTCGGCCCGGCCTTCGGTGACCACGCGCACGCCATCGGCGTCGCGCTCGATGAGCTGCACCGGTGTGTTCAGGCGCTTGTCGGGAATGTTGGCGATGATCTTCTCGACGTAATGCCTGGCGCCGCCCTGCACCGTCCACCACTGCGGCCGGTCGGTGATCTGGATCAGGCCGTGGTTGTGGCAAAAGCGGATCATGGTGGCTACTGGGAACTGCAGCATCTGGTCGGTCGGGCAGGACCAGATACAGCCCATCATCGGCAGAAAGTACCAGTCGCGGAACTCGTTCGAGAACTTGCGTGAGCGCAGAAAGTCGCCCAGCGGCTGCATCATGTCGACGTCAGCCCCTGACTTGGCCAGGCGCGTGGTGATGCGGTTGAAGCGGACGATCTCGCCCAGCATGCGCAGGAAAGGCCAGTGTGTGAGGTTGCTGCGCTGGGCAAACACCGTGTTCAGGCTGGAGCCGCTCCATTCCAGCCCCTGGCCGGCCAGTGCATCCGGCACCTTGACGGAAAACGACATGTCCGATTTGGCCGTCTTCACGTCCAGCTCGGCAAATAAGTTGATGAGGTTCGGGTAGGTCCGCTCGTTGAACACCAGAAAACCGGTGTCCACGCCGTGCGTTACCGTGCCCTGTGCGGAGGGCAAAGTGACGTCCACGGTGTGGGTGTGTCCACCGAAATAGTCGCCCGCTTCAAACAGGGTGACGTCGGCCAGACCCTGAAGCGTGTGGGCGGCGGCCAGGCCGGAAATGCCGGAGCCGACAACCGCAACGCGAAGGCCGGTGTGGCTCATGCCACAGGCCCTCTGGCGAATCGTCCCGATGAAGCCTCATGGGGACCGAATACAAAGATGCTGCGAAGCGCCCCGGCGCGAACGAGGGAGGGAGGGAGGAGGAGGAGCGCCCCGGGATTGCATCCAGACCTTGGAGAACTGGAAGACTTCGCAACAATGAAACCGAATCTTTTGAAATGCCCAGCGCATGCGCTAGCGTTTTTCACCCCGATTGGAGCGCGCACCGGCACCACGAGTTCCCGGAGGACCGGTGACTGGGCAGGTAAATTTTTGTTAACGTTCCCTGTGCGCATGCTGAGACCCATGAAATTCAGGTGGGTGGCCTGTGGAAAAAAGAGGAGCAGGCCTTCCGACCCGCCTTCCGGCGCCCTCACCACTTGGGGCTATGCGCTATGTTTGACCCATGATAATGGAAAAATTACCGAAAAGTCAATTCGCGACTGTTCGGTAATTTTCTTGTAAAGCGCCCTGCTGCCGTTGCGGGCTGTCCGAGACCAGCGGTGTCAGCACTTTACTGGCGGATGGTCAGTTGTTTCTCGATCTCGGCGACAAAAGTCTTGCTGCCCGGTTCGGTCATTGAGTTGAAACTCGCCACCCGGGTGCCGTCGCGTGCAATCACGTATTTGTAGAAGTTCCACTTCGGGCTGGTGCCGGACTTCTCAGCCAGTTGCCGGAACAGCGGATTGGCGTCCTTGCCGGTCACGGTGGTTTTGGTGAACATGGGAAATTTCACGCCAAAGGTGTTTTCGCAGAACTCGGCAATCTCCTTGTTGCTGCCGCCTTCCTGGGAAAAGTCGTTGGAGGGAAAGCCCAGCACCACCAGACCACGGTCCTTGTATCGGGAGTACAGGTCCTCCAGCCCCTTGTATTGGGACGTGAACCCGCAGAAGCTGGCAGTGTTCACCACCACCACGACCTTGCCGCTGTACTGGCACAGCGACTGGGGCTTTTCGTCCTGCAATCTCGGGAAGGTTTTTTGCAACAGCGGCGGGCAGGCCGCCGGGGCAGCGCTGACCACTGCGCCCGCTGCCGGTGCGGCCGAATGTGCCACTGGCGACAGCGCTGCGAGGCTGGTGCAGGCGATGGCGAGCAGGTGCCGGGTGGAAGTCGATCGGGTCATGGTGTGTTCCTTCGTTGGGGCAGGGTGCTGATCCAGCGGTTCAGAGTTTGGGGTGTGCTGCATTCTGAGGGCGTTGCGCCTGGCGCATGTGCCGGGCCGGTCAAATCACGGCGCCGCAGTCGGGTGATACGCCAGATTCTGCCGTGCAGATTCGACCGGCAAGGCCCTCGTGCAGGGTCGATCCAGATCGGGTGGGCTCAAACGAATAAGGGAAAACGCGGGATTGAGCCCCGAAACGGGACGATTTGTCAGCAAATGACCCGTAATTCGCCGGTTGTCACAATAGCCGCCTAAAATTGAGAAGTACCGTTTCAGCCCCGTGTTTCAGCGATGTTGAAGCCCCGCATCGCCCGGCAAGACATCCGGGGCGGCTTGATCTGCGTACCTCAGCATGCCAAGGAGTTCATATGCTTTACCCCGAACTGTTCAAACAACTCGAATCTGTGCGCTGGGACATGGACAAGGACATTCCATGGGCCAGTTTTGATGCGTCCAAGCTCACCGACGAGCAGGCGCAGACCATCAAGATGAATGCCATCACCGAATGGGCGGCCTTGCCAGCGACCGAAATGTTCCTGCGCGACAACAAGGACGACAGTGACTTTTCCGCCTTCATGTCGATCTGGTTCTTTGAAGAGCAAAAGCACTCGCTGGTGCTGATGGAGTACCTCAAGCGCTTCCGGCCCGACCTGGTCCCGACCGAGGAGGAGCTGCACGAGGTGCGCTTTGAGTTCGAACCCGCCCCGGCGCTGGAAACCCTGATGCTGCATTTTTGCGGCGAAATCCGGCTCAACCACTGGTATCGTCGTGCCAGCGAATGGCACACCGAGCCGGTCATCAAGCAGATCTACACCCAGCTCAGCCAGGACGAAGCCCGCCACGGCGGCGCCTACCTGCGCTACATGAAGCGTGCGATCAACAAGTTCGGCAACGAAGCCAAGACCGCCTTCACCAAGGTCGGGGTGCTGATGGCCAGCGCCCGCCGCACCGCGCAGGCGCTGCACCCGACCAATCTGCATGTGAACAAGAACCTGTTCCCGCGCGACACCATCCAGAGCCGCTTGCCCAACCCGGAGTGGCTGGAGCACTGGCTGGACACGCAGATTAAGTTCGATGCTGTGTGGGAAGGCAAGGTGGTGGACCGTATCCTGCACAACCTCAGCCTGCTGCTGAACCAGAGCTTCAAGAGCGTGCAGGAGTTGAACCGCTACCGCAAGGACATCGGCAAGGACCTCGCTGCCGCGCTGACGACCGACGGCAAGCCGCACGCCGCGTGATGACGCTGGCGCCACCGGCTTTCCTCGACAAGATCACCCCGCCCGGCGAGGCGGTGGCCCGGGTGGCCCGGCTGCCCCACCCGGTGGTGTTCACCAACGGCGTGTTTGACGTGCTGCACCGCGGGCACGTGACTTATCTGGCGCAGGCCCGCGCGCTGGGCGCCAGTCTGGTACTGGCCCTGAACACCGATGCCTCGGCCCGGCGGCTGGGCAAAGGCCCGGATCGCCCCCTCAACAATGAGCAGGACCGCGCGGTGATGATGGCGGCACTCGACTCGGTGAGTCTGGTCACGTGGTTCGATGAAGACACGCCGCTGGCGCTGATCTCGGCGCTGCGGCCCGACATCCTCGTCAAGGGCGGCGACTACGACATGGACACGCTGGCCGAAACCGCGGTGGTGAAAGCCCATGGCGGCAAGGCGCTGGCGATTCCATTTGTCGACGGTTACTCGACCACTGCACTGGTGAAGAAAATCCGCGCTTCCACTTGACGCTGGCGCGCACGCCAGGGCTCGGGGTCGTCAGGCCGCCTTGGCGATCAGCACGGCGTTGGAGCCGCCAAACGCAAACGAATTGGACATCACGGCCCGCAGACCGGGCGCAGGGCGCGCGGTGAGCGGCACGTAGTCGAGATCGCAGCGCGGATCGGGCGTCTTCAAAAAGGCCGTAGGCGGCAACTGACCGGTCCGCAGCGCCATCACGCTGGCGATGAACTCCATGGCACCGGCTGCACCCATCGCATGGCCGTGCACACCCTTGCTGGAGCTCACGGCGAGGTCATTGGCCGCCTCACCGAATGCCAGCCGGATGGCGCTGGTTTCTACCACATCGCCCACTTCGGTGGCCGTGCCGTGGGCATTGAGGTAACCGATGTCGGCGGGGTTAAGGCCAGCGTCGGCCAGGGCCAGCGTCATGGCCCGCGCCTGACCGTGGGCTTCGGGCTGCGTCAGGTGGTGGGCGTCGGTGGTCGAGGCATAGCCACAGACCTCTGCAAGGATGTTGGCGCCACGGCGCCGGGCGCTTTCCCACTCCTCCAGCACCAGCATGGCCGCGCCTTCGGCCAGCACCAGCCCGCTGCGGTCGGCTGAAAACGGGCGGCAGGAGGTGGCGTCGCCATCGGCATGGGGCTTGGCCAGTGTGTGCATGGCCTGCCAGGCCTTGATGGTGCCGCGGTTCAGCAGCGCCTCGGCGCCGCCGGCCAGCATGGCATCGGCATAGCCATGGCGAATCTGCCGGAACGCCTCGCCGATGGACGTGGCCGATGAGGCGCAGGCATTGGAGACGGTGCTGCTCGGGCCCTTGAGGCCGAACTCCATCGAGGCATGGGCGGCGATGGCGTTGTTCATCGCCAGCACCACCGTCATCGGGCGAAGCCGCGCGACTTTCTGCTCCAGTAAGGAGGTGTAGGCCGATTCTGTGGAGCCCGCGCCGCCGCTCCCGGTGCCGACAGACACGCCGAAACGGTCAGGCGCCAGCGGGTTGGCGGGGGTGTCGGTGTGGCCCAGCCCGGCCTGGGCCATGGCCTCGCGGCCGGCAATCAGCGCGAACTGGCTGACCCGGTCCATGGTGAGCAGGCGTCCCTTGGGAAAGTGCGGGTCTGGATCGAAGTCAATGGCACCGGCCAGCACTTTCTCGGTGCCGGTCGGAAAGTGGATGTCGATGGTGCGGATGCCAGAAGACGCCGTCAGCAGCGCCTTGAAGAAGTCGTCGGTGCCGGTACCCGTTGCGGAGACGACACCCAGACCGGTGATGGCAACGCGACGCATGGGCAGGAGTCGGGGGGGCGCTCAGGCCACCGGCTTGGCGGCTGGAAGCAGCGGTTCAATCAGCTGAACCATCTCGGCCAGGGTGCGTGGCGGATTCGCTTGGTCGGGGATCTGGATGCCGAACTGGTCCTCGATCTGGAACAGGAATTCGATCACCGCCAGCGAGTCCAGGCCGAGACTCTCCAGCGTCGCATCCGGCAACAGCTTGTCTTCACTGATGCCAAAGGTCTTGGCGAAGAGTTGAATCAGATCGGAATTCATCGGCTGGTCAGTATTTGGTAAGCAAAAACAACATTGTCCCCGAACTGCTACGAGCACCAGTCAGCAGAGACCGCAAGGATTTTAATGAGCGTCAAAGACTACGCAAAACAGCCCAAAAAGAGGGTTTTTCGCCACATCAGGGGGTGTACATCTGCCGCACGGCGTCGGACAGGCTGAACGCCCCCAGCAATTCACCCAGGTAGCTGATAGGTGCCGGGGCCCCCGCCGCGGGGCCGATTTCGGCGCGCAGGCGGGCGTTGCTGAACACGGCGTCCGCCGTCAGAAACGGCAGGTAAGGCTGCAAGGCTTCGAACATCCAGCGTTGGCGGGCAAACTTTGGCTGCGGCACAAAATCGCGGCCGCGCATGTTCAGCTTGCCGATGCCGGGCATGGTCAGCGTCAGCTCATCGGCTAGTGCCTTGAAGGTCATCGAATCTTCGCCGGTGGAGACGTGGTAACAGTCGTGCTGCAGGGTGTCTTTCAGCAGCATTTCAGCGAAAGCGCTGGCGATGAAGTCCACCGGCGCGAAGTCCAGCCGCGCGTGCGGGTCCAGCGGCACATCACCCAGCTCGGCCATCACCGGGATGGACCACAGCATGTTGCGCGCCAGCTTGGCGTCGTCAATGCCGCGCGACAGCACAATGCCGGGGCGCAGGCTGATGAACGGCGCACCGGTGGCGCGCAGCAGGGTTTCGGCATCGCGCTTGGAGCGGATGTAGTCGTTGGCGTAGCCGGCAAACGGCATGTCTTCGGTGACCACGCCCCGCGGCTCGGTGGTCACCGCAGCGGTGCCGACGAAAAAGCCGCGCTGCGATGGCGCCAGGCCCTTGAGGATGCCGGCGAACTGCTCGGCGGCCTGAATGTTGATCGGGTACACGCCCGCGTCGGCCTTGAAGGAGGTGCTGGCAGCGGAGTGAAGAATCACATCGGCCGACTTCAGCACCGCATCGCTCAGGCCGAATTGGGGGTGAACGATGTCGCCTGCCTCGGCCGACACCATCTCCCCGAACTCGGGTTTCCAGAGCACGCTTTTTTGCAGGCGGTCCAGAAGACGCTGGCGTGCCTGGCCAGCGTCGGCTGCACGGACCACCGCCGTGCTGTAAACACCTCGGGCGGCCAGAATCAGCATCAACTCGCCGCCAATCAGGCCCGTTGCGCCTGAAAGCAGTACGCGTTTTGACATGTGAAGAAATGTAAAGATGAACGCGCGATTATAGGAGGGCGCTCCCTTTCATCCCTTTCACTCTCCTCATGTCAGCGGCGCATGTCTTTCTTCGACGTGTTGAGGCTGCGCGCCGCCCTGCGGTCACACCTTGTCAGTCAAGCCTTGGCCGGCCCGTCGGCTACCGGAACAGCGTCAGCCGGCACAGCATGTGCGGGTGGATGGCCACGCCAGCGTGCCACCAGTCGCGCCGTCCACTGCTCCAGGTCGTCGATGTAGGTGAACACGGCAGGCACCACCAGCAGGCTGAGCACGGTGGAGGTGATCAGTCCACCGATCACCGCAATCGACATCGGCGAGCGGAAGCTCGGGTCGGCCGCGCCAAAGCCGATGGCAATCGGCAGCATGCCCGCGCCCATCGCAAGCGTGGTCATGATGATGGGTCGGGCCCGCTTGTGGCAGGCGTCCAGCAGCGCGTCCCAGCGCGACATCTGGTGGTCGCGCCGTGCCACGATGGCGTATTCCACCAGCAGGATGGAGTTCTTGGTGGCAATGCCCATCAGCATGATCAGGCCGATCAGCGAAGGCATCGAAAAACTCTTCTGTGCCATCAGCAGGCCCACGAAGGCGCCGCCCAGCGACAGCGGCAGCGCTGCCAGAATCGTCACCGGGTGCAGGAAGTCCTTGAACAGCAGCACCAGCACGATGTAGATGCACAGCACGCCAGTCAGCATGGCGAGGCCAAAGCTGGCGAACAGCTCGCCCATGATCTCGGCGTCGCCGACCTCGACCACCTTCACCCCGGGCGGCAGGTTTTGCACAGCCGGCAACAGCTTGACTTCTTCGGTCACGTCGCCGAGCGCGCGACCGGACAACTCGACCTCGAACTGCACGTTGCGGGAGCGGTCATAGCGGTCGATCACTGCCGGGCCGCCGGCCACTTCCAGCGTCGCCACCTGCCCCAGCATGACCGGGCCCACACCGGGCTTGGTGCTGGGCACGGCGAGGCGTTCAAGCACCGAGAGGTCCTTGCGCGCATCGTCGGCCAGCTTCACGACGATGGGCACCTGCCGCTGCGACAGGTTGAGCTTGGGCAGGTCCTCTTCGTAGTCGCCGACGGTGGCGATGCGCAGGGTGTCGCCGATGGCGGCACTGGTCACGCCGAGGTCGGCTGCGCGGGCGAAGTCGGGGCGAATGGCAATTTCGGGGCGCACCAGGCTGGCACTCGACGAGATGTTGCCGAGGCCGCGAATCGTGCGCAGGTCTTTTTCCACGGCACGGGCGGCGGCGGTCAGCGCATTGGGGTCTTCGGAGGTCAGCACCAGCACATAGGCCTCGCCGGAGCCGCCCAGGCCGACCTTGCTGCGCACGCCCGGCACCGATTCCAGTGCGGCCCGCATCTGGTTTTCAATTCCCTGCTTGCGCGGGCGTTCGGTGCGCGGATCCAGCAGCACCGTCAGCGTGGCCTTGCGGGTTTCGGCTGTGCCCGGCGGCGCGAAGGGGTCACCGCCTGCCGTGCCACCGCCAATCGTGGTGTACACGCTGCGCACATGCTTGACCTGGCTGATCGCCAGCCGCGCGTGCTCCGCAGCGGCTTTGGTTTGCGACAGGGTCGCACCCGGTGGCAGCTCCAGATACACCTGCGTCTGCGAGTTGTCATCCGGCGGAATGAAGCCGGTGGGCAGCAGCGGAATCAACATCACCGAGCCGATAAAAAAAGCGGTGGCGGCCAGCATGGTGGTGACCCGGTGCTTCATGCACCAGGCGGCCCAGCGCATGTAGATGTTCATCCACGCCGGGTCCTTGTGGGCGGTGACGATGGGCTTGAGAATGTAGGCCGCCATCATCGGCGTGAGCACACGTGCCACCACCAGCGAGGCGAACACCGCCAGCGAAGCCGTCCAGCCGAACTGCTTGAAGAACTTGCCGGCCACGCCGCTCATGAAGGCGGTGGGCAGGAACACGGCGATCAGCGTGAAGGTGGTGGCCACCACGGCGAGGCCAATCTCGTCGGCCGCTTCCATCGCCGCCTGGTAAGGCGTTTTGCCCATGCGCAGGTGGCGCACGATGTTCTCGACCTCGACGATGGCGTCGTCCACCAGAATGCCGATCACCAGCGACAGTGCCAGCAGCGTCACCACGTTGATGGAAAAGCCCAGCAGGTACATGCCGATGAAGGCCGGGATCACCGACAGCGGCAGTGCCACCGCCGACACAAAGGTGGCACGCCAGTCGCGAAGGAACAGCCACACCACCAGCACCGCCAGCAGCGCGCCCTCGTAGAGCAGCTTCATAGAGCCGTCGTACTCTTCCTGCACCGGCTTGACGAAGTTGAAGGCCTCGGTGATTTCAACGTCGGGCCGTTGCAGTCGCAGCTCGGCAATCGCCTTTTGCACCGCATCGCCGACGGCGACCTCGCTCTCGCCGCGGCTGCGGGCCACTTCGAAACCGACCACAGGCTTGCCGTCCAGCAGCGCGGCGGCGCGGGGCTCGGCGGTGGTGTCCGTCACGGTGGCCACCTCATCGAGCCGGATGCGCCGGCCGTCGCTCAGGGCCAGTTCCAGCCGCCCGAGCTCTGCGGCCGACTGCACCGTGGCCAACGTGCGGATCGGCTGCTCACTGCCGCCGAGGTCAGCGCGGCCGCCGGCGCCTTCAGTCTGCACCTGGCGCAACTGGCGCGAGATGTCGGAGGCGGTAGCGCCCAGCGCCTGCAGGCGGGAAGGGTCGAGCGCCACGCGCACCTCGCGCGTCACACCGCCGACGCGGTTGACCGCGCCCACGCCGCGCACCGCGAGCAGCTTGCGCGCCACGTCGTTGTCGACGAACCAGGACAGTGCTTCATCGTCCATGCTGACCGAGCGGATGGTGAAGGCCAGCACCGGCTGACCGGCCAGATCCAGCTTGGAGACCACCGGGTCGCGCACATCGCCCGGCAATTCACCACGCACCCGCGCCACGGCGGCGCGCACGTCGTCCACCGCTTCCTGCACCGGCTTTTCCAGCCGGAATTCGGCCGTGACGTTGACGCCGCCGTCCTGCACCTTGGTGTAGATGTGCTTGAGCCCCTGCACCGTGGCGATCGAGTTTTCGAGCTTGCGCGCCACCTCGGTTTCCAGCTGCGCGGGCGCGGCCCCCGGCAACGAGGCGGTGACCGTGATGGTCGGCAGGTCGATGTCGGGGAAGTTCTGGATCTTCATCGCCTTGAAGGACAGCAGCCCCGCAAACGACAACAGCACGAACAGCATGACGGCCGGAATCGGGTTCTTGATCGACCAGGAGGAGACATTCATGTTGGGTGCTCCCTGTTCACTTGGCCGCAGCGGGCGGTGTTGGTGCGGCGGCTGGAGCAGAGGCTGCCGGTGCGGCTGACGCGGCTGAGGTGGGCGCCGTGGGCGCGGGCGTGTCATTCACGCGCACCAGATCGCCGTCGTTGAGGAATCCAGCACCGCTGGACACCAGTCGTGCGTTGGCGTCGAGTCCCGACGTGATCTCCACCCGTTGACCCGACAGGCGCCCGGTCTGCACCTTGATCTGGCTGACCTGGTTGTTGGGGTTGACGCGGAACACGTAGTTGAAGCCGTCACGGATCACCAGCGCCTGCTGCGGAATCGTCAGTGCCGGCGTGGCACCCAGATCGAACTCGCCCCGTGCAAACATGCCCGCCAGGGCCATGCCGGGCGCACCTTCCGCTGCCTTGGTAGGCGGCGTGAGGCCAGCCGATACCGGCAGGTCCACGTACACCAGTGCGGTGCGGGTCTGCGGGTCCACGCTGGGAGCGATCATGCGCACCCGGCCCTTGATCTGCGCGCCGCTGGCGGCCGTCACCTGCGCCACCATGCCGGGCTTGATGCGGCCGACCTCGCTGGAGGTGACTTCTGCGCGCCACTCCAGCCGCCCGCCGCGGATCATGCGGAACAGCTCGGTCCCGGCGCCCACCACCGCGCCGAGTGTGGCCTCGCGTGCCGAGATCACGCCGTTGTCGGGTGCCAGCACCTGGGTCTGGCGGCCGCGCAGTTGCTGCGCGTCGAGTGCGGCGCGCGCTGCTTCCACGCGGGCTTTGGCGCTCTGTTCGGCGGTGGCGTACTGGGTGATCTGCTGGGCGCTCAGGGCGCCCGAGTTTTCCAGGGTGCGGGCCCGCGCGTTGTTGGCAATCGCATCGGCCGCGTTGGCTTCGGCTTCGGCCAGATTGGCCCTGGCCTGCGCGACTTCGGTCTGCACGCTGTCGGCAGAGAACACCGCCAGCACCTGCCCGGCTTTGACCTTGTCGCCAACATTGGCCGTGATCTTCACCAGACGCAGACCGTTGGATTCCGAACCAATGATGGCTTCCTGCCAGGCGGTGATGTTGCCATTGGCGCTCAGCCGCACCGGCAGGCTGGCGGTTTCCGGCACCGTGGTGGTGACGGTGAGCGCCGGCTTGACGGCTGCCGCTTTCCCGGTGTCGGGGGCCGCAGGGCGTGTGATGAAGTACACCGCCACCCCGGCGACCAGCAGGACGGCAGCGGTGGTGGCAAGCGCAACGGGAGAGAGTTTCGGAAGGTTCATGGTGAGGGTCCGTCTGGTCGTCTGGCGGTTCGGTTCTTGTGGCGTGTTGGCTTGGTGATGTGGGGGAGGTGGGTCAGTTGACCGGGCCGCTGGTGTTTGGGGCGTTGCCCGCAACCGGCCCCTCTGTGCTGTCGGCGGTCCAGCCGCCGCCCAGGGCGCGGTACAGCGACACCCAGGCCACGCGGCGTTCGCGCTGCAGGTTCACCAGCGCGCCTTGCGCCGCCAGCAGGGTGCGCCGCGCGTCTTCCAGTTCCACCAAGCTGGCGAGTCCGCTGCGGTAGCGGGCCTCGGTGCCGGCAAACGAGGCGCGGTAGCCATCGGCCGCAATGGCCGCATCGCGGCTGCGGTCGGCGGTGCTTTGCAGGTTGACCAGCGCTTCTTCCACTTCGCGCACCGCCTGCCGCACGCTGCCGCGGTATTGCGCCGTGGCGTTCTCGTAGCGGGCCTTGGCCGCCTCGACGTTGGCCGCACTGGCTCCGCCATCGAACAGCGGAACCGTCAGCTGCAGGGGCCCGATGGACCAGGTGTTGTAGCGCTGTGAAACGCCATCGGTGCGGGATCGGTTGCCCGCGATGGAGCCGCTCAGCGACAGGCGTGGGTAGCGTTCAGCGCGCGCGCTGCCGACATCCAGATGGGCGGCATCGACCTCGCGCGCCGCGTTGAAGATGTCGGGGCGCTGCGACAGCACCACGGCCGGCACGCTGATGACGGGCGCCAGCGTGGCGTCGCTTTGGGTGTCTGCGGCGGCCGTGGGGCTCTGCGCCAGCTTGCTGCGCAACTCCGGCTCGGGCAGCGCAGTGAGCGCGACGAGTGCCTTGATGTCGATGTCGCACTGGGCGGCCTGTGCCGTGGCCGCGCTTCGGCCCTCGGCGGCGCTGGCCTGCGCCAGGGCGGCAGTGGCGGGGGCCTGAAACCCGGCTTTTGTGGCCAGGTCGGTCAGCCGGGCCGTTTCGGCGCGCGAGGCGGCATCGGCCCGGGCGACGGCCAGCAGCTGTTCGCATGCGCGCAGGCTGTGGTATTGCGTGGCCACTTCGGCAGCGACTGATACACGGGCCGAGTGCCACAGCGCCTGGCTGCCCTGCAGGCGCTGCTGCTCCGCATCGCGGCTGGCCGCAGCGCCGCCGAACAGGTCGATCTCCCAGCTCGATTGCAGGCCCAGCTGCGCGGTGGTGGTGGCCGGTGGCACCATGCGGTTGAACACGGCCCCGCGTGAGCGGGACACACTGGCCGAGGCGTCCAGCGTGGGCAGCAGTGCAGCGCTGGCTGCCGCGCGGGCCGCACGGGCCTGCTCGATGTTGGATTTGGCCGAGGCCACCGTCGGGCTGACCGAATCGGCGGCCAGGATCAACTCGGCCAGCAGCGGGTCCTGTTGCCGCCACCAGCGGCCCAGTTCCACCACGCTGCCCTGGTGTGGCAGCGGGGCCTGCCACTGCGGGGGCACTGGCGTGGCAACGGTGGGCGGCGGGCCATGCACCGCGCAGGCTACCAGGCTCATCGGCAGCAGCGCGAGGGTCAGCCGTTGCCATGCCGGCCGCGATGGACCTGATGGCCGGGGTTGACGGAGGGCGCTTTCGGGCGTTCTCATGACTTGTTTTTCTCCTGTTTCGCAGGCTGGTTCGCAGGCCGGGTACCGGCCTCGCGGCGCCGGCGTGCCACGTCGGTGGCGACCATCGCCTCGGCGTAGTCCGCCAGACTCACGGCCCAGCGGTCAATCGCTTCGGGGCTGCCAAACAACTGGGGCCGGATGGCGTCAATCACATCGCGGCCGATGAACAGCTGCATCGACATTCCGGTGATGGAAAACGCGAGGCGGTGCACGTCGTCGTCGGCCTGCTGCAGGCCCATGTGCCGGCACAGCACCTCGACCAGCGCCGCAAGCGCCGGCTTGATGCCTTCGTTGATTTCTTCGGCCCACAGGCCGGTCGGTTCCAGGATTTCCCGGATATGCAGACGCGTGCACAGCTGCACCAGCTCACCCTGGCGCAGCGGCTCCAGAAAGCCGGCAAAAAAGCCTTCCAGCGACTGGCGCAGGTTGAAGTCGTGCTGGTTGTAGAGCGCAATATCGTCAGCCGGGCTGCCGAGTGGCTCGGTGAATGCGGCGCGGTAGAGACCGGCCTTGTCGCCAAAGTAATAGCGAATGGCTGCGACATTCGCCCCAGCGACGCCTGCAATCTCGCGTATCGACGTCTTGGCGTAGCCTTTCTCCGAGAACAGGCGCAGAGCGGCGTGCAGCAGGTGAGCGCGCGCCTCCACGCCGTCGGAGCGCTGCTTTCGGCCCTCGGGCTCATGGGTGGCTGGGGGTGTGCCCCGGGCGGCAGAGGTGCCCGGGGACGGCGGTGGCAAATTCATGCGCCCGATTAGAGCACATAAATAAAACAATCGATTGAATTAAATCAGTCGATTGATTTGAATGTGGCGTCCCACAGCGCCAGGATGGCGTCGCGCTCGGCCTGCAGGGCCGGCAGGATCACCTGTGTCGGTTCTTCATTCAGGCGCGCCCGGTGCTGGACGCGCCGCAGTTCGCGGTAGGCGCTGGCCGCGCGCTGCCCCACGCCTTCGGGCAGCAGGCCCACGTCTTCCGCCCGCCGCAGCAGGCTGATGTTGCCGACGTTGTCCACCAGCTCGCCGTGCCAGGCGGCCTGCGACAGCACCAGGTACTGCACGGCGAACTCGGCATCGACCATGCCGCCGGGGCTGTGCTTGATATCGAAGGGCTCGCCTTCGGGCGCACCGTCAGACAGGGATTTGGCGCGCCGGACCGGGTGGGCCTGGTGCACCTTCTGCCGCATGGCGACGATCTCGCGGCGCAGCGCCTCGTTGTCTCGCGGGGCGGTGATCACCGACTGCCGCACGCTGTCAAAGCGCTCGCGCAGCGACTCATCGCCGAGCACAAAGCGGGCGCGCGTCATGGCCTGGTGTTCCCAGGTCCAGGCTGTGTTGCTGCCGCGTTGCTGCTGGTAGCGCGTGTAGGCGGCGAAGGTGGTGACCAGCAGGCCAGAGTTGCCATTCGGGCGCAGCGCGGTGTCGATCTCGAACAGGTCGCCCTCGCCGGTCTTGATGGTCAGCCAGTTGATCAGCTTGCGCACATAGGCGGCATACACCTCCTGCGCGCGTTCGTCCTCGTCTTCATAGACGAACACGATGTCCAGGTCGCTGCCGTAGCCCAGTTCCTTGCCACCCAGCTTGCCGTAGGCAATGATGGCGAACTGGGGTTTTTCGCGGTGGGTGTTCTTCAGCCGCGCCCAGCACCATTCGGCGGTGATGCGCAAAATCGCCTCGGCCAGCGCGCTGAGGTCGTCGGCCACCTGCTCCACCGTGAGCACGCCTTCCACGTCGCGGGCCAGCGTGCGGAACACCTCGGCATGGTGCGCGCGGCGCAGCAGGTTGAGGCAGGTTTCCTCGTCGTCTTCCCCTGTGCTGCGCAGCGCCTGCAGCCGTTGCTGCAGCTCGCGGCTGAAGGCGGCGGCGTCGAAGCGCTCATGCATCAGCTCGTCGCTGGCCAGCTCGTCGATCACACCGGGGTGCTGCACCAGATAGCGCGCCGGCCATTTGGCCGAGCCGAGCAGGCGCAGCAGGCGCTCGTGCACGGCCGGGCGTTCCAGCAACAAGGCCAGATAGCTTTCGCGCCGCAGCAGCGGTTCAATCCAGTCGATGATGCGCACCGCTGCCGCTTCCGTGACGCTGCCTTCGCGCAGCCACTGCGCGGTGCGCTGCACCAGCCGCACCAGCCGGGCGCGGGACTCTTCCTTCAGGCCCAGCACCCGCGGGTGCTCTCGCCACAGCGCCAGCCGCTCGCGGAACTGCGTGGGCCATTGTTCCGACAGATGGGCCAGCATGTCTTCCAGCAGCTGCGGCGTGCCGGTGGGGTTGCCCGGCGTCTTGACGCAGCCTTTGCAGGGCTGCTTGCCGCCCAGCAGCGTGTCGAACTCGCCAGCGACCAGCTCGCGGTGCATGTCGAGGTCGCCGAGGAAGGCACAGCAGTCGGTGTAGCCCATGGTCCGGGCAATCCAGGCCAGGTCGTCGTCACGCGTGGGCAGCACATGGGTTTGCTGGTCGTCGAGGTACTGGATGCGGTGCTCCACGCGGCGCAGGAAGTCGTAGGCCCGCGCCAGCGCGTCGGCGGTGTCCTGCGGCATGAGCCCCGCCCGCGCCAGCCGCTGCAGCGCGTCCAGCGTGGGCCGGGTGCGCAGCTCGGGGAACTGGCCGCCGCGCACCACCTGCAGCAGCTGTACGGTGAACTCGATCTCGCGGATACCGCCACGCGAAATCTTCACGTCGTTGGCGCGCTCCGGGTGCCCGGCGCAGCGTTTGGCGGCGTGCTCGCGAATCTGCCGGTGCAGGGTGCGCAGCGCATCGAACACGTTGTAGTCGAGGTAGCGGCGGAACACAAAAGGCAGCACCGCGCTGCGCAGCGCCTGGGCGGAGCCGCTTTGCACGCAGGCCAGTGGGGCCACGACGCGGCTCTTGAGCCAGGCAAAACGCTCCCATTCCCGGCCATGCACCTGGAAATACTCCTCCAGCGCACTGAGCGATACCGCCGCCGGGCCAGAGTTGCCGTTGGGCCGCAGGGCCAGGTCGACGCGGAACACAAAGCCGTGTTCGGTGGAGTCGCCGATCAGGCCGAATACCGCCTTGACCTGCTGAGCGAAGTACTCGTGGTTGGAAATGCGGCCCCGTCCGTCGGCGCGGCCAGTGGTCTCGCCGTCGTGGTCGTAGACATAGATCAGGTCGATGTCGCTGGAGACATTCAGCTCGCGTGCGCCCAGCTTGCCCATGCCCACCACCCACATGCAGGCGCGCGCACCGCCGGGGGCTTGTGGTGCGCCATGCAGTGCATCGAGCGAGCGGGCGGATTCGCGCATCGCCACGTCCAGCGTCAGCTCGGCCAGCTCGGTCATCGCGCGGGTGATCACGCCCAGCGGGGCCTGCTCGCGCGGCGCACCGTCGGCGGCCACCCCATCGCAGTCCATGGCCACCAGCCGTTCCATCACCACCTGGCGCAGCACGCGCATCGCGGCACCGGCTTCCAGGCCCCGGGCCAGCAAGGCGTCGAGCATGGCCTGCATGGTGGCGCGCACGGGAGCACTGCCGGCCAGCAGTGGCATTTCGGCGGCGTAGCGGCGGCGGATGCGCTGGATGAAGCGGGAGTAGTCGGAGGCCAGCGCCGCAGTTGCCATGGCAGCGGGGGCCACAGTGGAGCCTGCGGTGTCAGGCGCGGGCGGGTTCAGAAGGCTGTCGGCGGAAGCGGCGGTCATCACAATGATTCACAAAACTTCATCGGGGCATGCAGGGCGCGATTGAGGCCGGCAGTCATAATTCCAGTGTCAATGCAGTCCGCACCCGTCCGTCCGTCCGCCGTGTCCGCGAGCCGTCTCCGATGGCTGGGCGCATTCATGCGCCTGGCGCTGTGGCTGGTGGGCGCTGCCTGGGTGCTGTTCGGCATCGGCTTGGGGGTGCTGCATGGCTGGATTGTGCCGCGAATCGAGGAATTCCGTCCGAGGCTGGAACTCGAGGCCAGCAAGGCGGTGGGTGTGCCGGTGCGCATCGGCGCGATCCGCGCCGAATCGGTGGGCATGATCCCCACCTTCGAGCTGAGCGACGTGACCTTTCTCGACGCGCAAGGCCGCGAGGCCCTGCGGCTACCGCGCCTGCTGGGCGCGGTGTCGCCCGCCTCCCTGCTGGGTCTGGGCTTTGAGCAGATTCATCTGGACCGGCCGGAGCTGGACATCCGCCGCGGTGCAGACGGGAAAATCCATGTCGGCGGGCTGGATGTGACCCAGGACGCTGACAGCGGCCACAGCGCTGCAGCCGACTGGCTGTTGTCACAGAACGAGCTGGTCATTCGCGGCGGCACCGTGCGCTGGACCGATGAGCTCAAGAAGGCGCCGACGCTGGCACTGACTGGCGTGGATGGCGTGGCGCGCAATGGCGGTAAGCGCCATATGCTGCGCGTCGACGCCACGCCACCGCCCGAATGGGGCGACCGCTTCTCGGTGCGCGGCATCTTCCGGCAGTCCCTGCTCAAGACCAGTGAAAGCGACTTCTCCGGCTGGAGTGGCCAGCTCTTCGGTGACTTTCAGCGGCTGGATTTCTCGCAGGCCCGGCCCTACGCCAACATGGAAACGCTGGGCGTGGACCTGTCCCGCGGCACTGGCGCCCTGCGTGCGTGGATCGATGTGGCGCAAGGCCAGTGGGTGGGCGGCACCGCCGACGTGGCTTTGCGCGATGTCGATGCGCTGATGGGCGTGCGCCTGCAGCCACTGGCTTTTGATTTCGTGGCCGGGCGCGTGGGCGGTGGCCAGCGGGCGGACGGTTTTGACTTCAACACCGAAGCCCTCAGTTTCCGCACCCGTGACGGCCTGCAGTGGCCCGGCGGCAATGTGCAGCTCAGCCACACCGAGGCACAGGGCAGTGCGGCGGCACGCACCGAGCTGAAGGCCGACCGGCTGGACCTGGCCGCACTGGCGCAGATCGCTGACCGCCTGCCGCTGGACGCGCAGACGCGCACCTGGATTGCCTCGTTCGCACCGGCCGGGCTGGTGGAGAGCATCGATGCCCGCTGGCAGGGCGCGCTTCAGGCGCCGACTTCCTATGCTGCAAAGGGACGCGTTTCCGGCTTGAGCCTCGCGGCCCTGCCGGCGCCAGCCGGACCGACGGTGGGTACAGGTGCAAGCCCGGTGACAGGCCGGCCCGGTCTCAGCGGCGCCAGCATGGATTTCGATGTAACGCAGCAAGGCGGCCAGGCGCGCATCAGCATGGCCAACGGCAAGCTGGAACTGCCGGGCATTTTTGAAGACCCGGTGATTGCCATGGAGCGCCTCTCGGTGAATGCCCAGTGGAAGCATGCCAACGGAAAAACCGAAGTGCAATTGCGCGACCTGAAGTTCGCTAACGCCGATGCGCAAGGAGAGGCGCAGGTGAGCTGGTTGTCGAGCGGTGCGGCCGCCGGACCGGACGCGATGGGCGTGCTGGACCTGCAGGGCTCGCTGAGCCGCGGCGCGGGTGACCGGGTGCACCGCTACCTGCCGCTGGTGATGGCCGACACGGTGCGCCACTATGTACGCGACGCGGTGAGCCAGGGCGAGCTCAGCGATGTGAAGTTCCGGGTCAAGGGGCCGGTGGAACAGATTCCCTTCAGTGACCCGCAGCAGGGCGAATTCAAGGTCAGCGCAAAAATCCGCAATGGCCAGCTGGCTTATGTGCCTCGCGCCATCCAGCCGGCTGGCGCTGCGCCGTGGCCGGCGCTGAGCGACCTGCAGGGGGAGCTGGTGTTCCAGCGCGCGGCGCTCAACATCAATGGCGTGACGGGCAAGGTGGTGGGCTTGCCGGGCCTGCAGGTGGTCAAGGCCGATGCGCGCATTCCCGACCTGATGCGCAACGCCACGGTCGAGGTGAATGCCGACATCAAGGGCCCGCTCGCGGAAGCCTTCGGTTTCGTCAACACCTCCCCGCTGGCGGGACTGACCGGCGAGGTGCTGACCCAGGCCACCGGCACCGGCACCGGGGATTACCGCTTCAAGCTCACGCTGCCCATCAACAACATCGACAGCACGCAGGTGGAAGGCACTGTCAAACTGCCCGGCAACGATGTGCAGTTTTCCGACGCCTTCCCGCCGCTGCTGCGGCTCAAAGCCAGCATCGCGATCACCGAAAAAGGGTTCTCGGTAGCTGGTGCTCAGGCCCGGCTGCTGGGCGGTGATGTGCGCATCGACGGTGGCATGCGGGCACCGCCGCTGCCGCTCAGGCCGGGTGTGGCGGCCACGCCGACCCTGAGCTTCAGGGCGCAGGGCACCGCCACCGCCGATGGCCTGCGGCAGGCGCCCGATCTGGGCGCGCTGTCACGCATGGCCCGCAGTGCGACGGGCAGTACGCCTTACACGGCCACGCTGGCCTTCCGTCGCGGGCGGCCGGAGGTGATGGTGTCGTCCACCCTGCAGGGTCTGGCGCTGGACCTGCCCGCGCCGCTGGGCAAAACGGCGGAGGCCGCGCTGCCGCTGCGGTTTGAAAGCGCGCTGGTGCCGGCCTCGATGGCTGCGGGGCAAACCTTGCAGGACCAGGTGTCTGTCACGCTGGGGCGTGTGGCGGCCGTCAACTACATCCGCACGCTGGGCGCCGACGAGCCACGGGTGGCGCGCGGCAGCATTGGTGTGGGCCTGGAGGCAGGCGAATCCGTGCCGATGCCCGAGGCGGGCGTGGCAGCCAGCGTCAACCTGGCACGGGTTGACCTGGATGTGTGGCAGAAATTGCTGGCCGAGCCCGCTGCCGCGACCCCGACAACAGGCACCACGGCGGCGGTGAACCGGGTCGCTGCCGGCCCTGCGCTGGGTTACCTGCCCAACACCATGGCCATCCGTGCGAAGGAGCTGGTCGTCGAGGGCCGCACACTGAACAATGTGGTGGTCGGCGGTTCGCGCGAGGGACTGACCTGGCGCGCCAACGTCGATGCCAGCGAGCTCAACGGCTACCTCGAATACCGCCAGCCCGGCGGCATCGGGGCCGGTCGGCTTTATGCGCGTCTGTCGCGCCTCAGCCTCGCGCCGACTACGGCGAGCGATGTCGAGGCCCTGCTCAACGAGCAACCCACCAGCATCCCGGCACTGGACATTGTGGTGGAAGACCTGGAGCTGCGCGGCAAGAAACTCGGCCGTGTGGAGATCGATGCGGTCAACCGCGGCGCCTCGTCCGCTGCGCGCGACGGTGTGCGTGAATGGCGGCTCAACAAGTTCAACATCATCCTGCCGGAAGCGGTGCTGACAGCCACCGGCAACTGGGTCGCGATCAATGCACAGGTGCCGACGGCTGCGGTGCGCGGTGCCCGGTCACCCGCCGAGCGCCGCCGCACGGTGATGAATTTCCGGCTGGAAGTCGCAGACTCGGGCGAGTTGCTCAAGCGCTTTGGCATGGCCGATGTGATTCGCCGCGGCAAGGGGCGGCTTGAAGGCCAGATCGCGTGGATTGGCTCGCCGCTCAACCTCGATTACCCCACGCTGAACGGGCAGTTCAATGTGAACATGGAGTCTGGCCAGTTCGTCAAGGCCGACCCGGGCATTGCCAAACTGCTGGGTGTGCTCAGCCTGCAGTCGCTGCCAAGACGACTGACGCTTGATTTCCGTGATGTGTTTTCCGAAGGCTTCGCCTTTGACTTCGTCCGCGGCGATGTGTCGATCCAGCAGGGACTTGCCTACACCAACAACCTGCAGATGCGCGGCGTGAACGCCGCCGTGCTGATGGAGGGCAGTGCCGACATCGCCAAGGAAACGCAGAGCCTCAAGGTGGTGGTGGTGCCCGAGATCAACGCCGGCACCGCTTCTCTGATTGCCACCGCCATCAACCCGGCGATTGGCCTGGGCAGCTTTCTGGCCCAGATGTTCCTGCGCCGTCCGCTGATGCAGGCGGCAACGCAGGAGTTCCAGGTCGACGGCACCTGGTCGGACCCGCGAGTGACCAAGGTGGAGCGCACCGCGGCTACCGACAAGACCGACACGCCTTCCGGGGAGACACGCTGACCATGAAAGTCGCCGCCATCCAGATGGTTTCCGGAACAGACGTTGCGCGCAACCTGGCAGCAGCCCAGGGGCTGCTTGAGCAGGCTGCTGCAGCGGGCGCCGAGCTGGCGGTGCTGCCCGAGTACTTCTGCATCATGGGCATGAAAGACACCGACAAACTCCAGTGGCAGGAGGGTCGCGAGGCGGGGGCGGGCAAGCGGCCGATCCAGGATTTCCTCAGCGAGTCGGCGCGGCGTCTGGGCCTGTGGATCGTGGGCGGCACCCTGCCCACGGCCACTGCCGACCCGCAGCGCGCGCGCAACACCTCGCTGGCCTTCAATCCGTCTGGCGAGTGTGTCGCGCACTACGACAAGATCCACCTGTTCCGCTTTGCGCAGGGCCGTGAAGACTACGACGAGACGCGCGTGCTCGATGCAGGCGCCAGCCCGGTGCGCTTCGAGCTGCCCTCGCGCGACGGCCATGTCTACCGGGTGGGCATGAGCATTTGCTACGACCTGCGCTTTCCGGAGCTCTACCGCGCGCTGGCCAGCGACTTGCTGCTGGTGCCCAGCGCCTTCACCCACACCACCGGCCAGGCGCACTGGGAGGTGCTGCTGCGGGCCCGCGCCATCGAGAACATGGCCTATGTGCTGGCTGCCGCGCAGGGCGGTACCCACGAGAACGGCCGCACCACCTGGGGCCACAGCATGGTGGTCGATCCGTGGGGCGAGGTGCTCGCGCAGCAGCCGACAGGCGCTGGCGTGGTGCTGGCCGAAGTGTCGCCAGCCCGCTTGCAGGAGACGCGCCAGCGCCTGCCGGCGCTGAGCCACCGGGTGCTTTGAGGCCTGACATGGGATTGACCTGGATTCGTGGCATCAACTGGACCAGCCGGCGCTGGACGCTGTGGGCTTTGCTGGTCGCGCTGGTGGTGGCCCTGCTGGGGATTCTGGTGTGGCTGTCGGGCCGTTACGAGTCGAGCATGGTGCAGACCCGGCTGGAGCGCGATGCCGCAGACACGGTGACCGACATCCGGTCGGGCCTGACCCGTAACATCCAGTCGCTTCAGGCACTGCAGGCGATCGAGCGCACACCGGAGACCTGGCGCATGGCAGCTGCAGAGCTGCTGCGAGAGCGCCGCGAGATCATGCGCGTGGAATGGCGCGACGAGCTGCTGCAGGAAGTCGCCGACGCCGGCACCCCCTACCGCGCGCCGGTGTTCGAGCGACTGGGTCGCCAGAGCGTCGTGACCGACATTGGGCTGACCTGCACCACAGCACGCCGGCTCAGCGGTGCAGCCTATTCCAGCAGCTACTTTTTGCCGCAGGCCGATGGTCTGGGTCTGGAGGTGCTGGACATGTGTCTGCCAGTCATGGCGGCCGGGCGGCTGGCCGGCTTCACGGTGGCGACCTACTCGCTGCAGGACATGCTGAGCGAGCTGGTGGGGCGGCAGCTGGCGCGCGGTGTCGCGTTGTCGTTCACCGAGGCTGATGGCACACGCCTGGCGCTGCACGGTGTTCCGCTGCGCGGCAGCGAAATCTATCTGGCCCAGCAGCTGCTGGACCTGCCCGGCAACACGCTGATCCTGCGCATGGAAAGCCGGCGCACGCGGCCGGCGCTGTTTCCCAATGTGCTGACGGCGCTGGTCATGGCCATGTCGCTGGCGCTGCTGGCCGTGCTGTTCCTGCTGGCCCGCGACATGCGGCGGCGCCAGAAGGTGGAGCACGACCTCGGCGAGGCGCTGGCCTTCCGCAAGGCGATGGAAGATTCTGTGCTCACCGGCTTGCGGGCGCGCGACCTGCAGGGGCGCATCACCTACGTCAACCCGGCCTTCTGCAAGATGGTGGGTGTGGAAGCCAAGGAACTGCTCAACCAGCGCTTTCCGGCCCCCTATTGGCCGCCCGAGCTGGCCGCGGTGTACCAGCAGCGGCAGGAGATTCGTCTGTCAGGCATTGGCCCGCCCAACCCGACGCCCATGCAAGGCCACGAGTCGGTGTTCATGCGGCGCGACGGCACGCGCTTTCCGGTGCTGATCATGGAGGCGCCACTGATCAACGCGGTGGGCAAGCACACCGGCTGGATGAGCGCCATCCTCGATGTGAGCGAGCAGCGGCGTATCGAGGAACTGTCCCGTGCCAGCCAGGACCGGCTGCAGGCCACGGCGCGTCTGGCCATGGTCGGCGAGATGGCCTCGCTGCTCAGCCATGAACTCAACCAACCCCTGGCCGCAATTTCAAGCTATGCCACCGGCTCGCTCAATCTGCTGAAAGGCGAGATGGAAGAGGGTAAGGAAGGCAAAGAGGGCAGCGGGTTTGCAAACAGCGCCAACCACGGACAGGGCGGCACGGCGACGGGCACCCAGTTGTCGCCGCTGTCGGAAGACCTGCAGCTCGCCATGCGGCGCATTGCCGAGCAGGCCGAGCGTGCCGGCAAGGTCATCAAGAGCGTGCATGACTTTGTGCGCCGCCGCGAACAGGTGCGCGAGGCAGTGGAGCCGGCGGCGTTGATCGACGCCATCATGCCGCTGGTGACGCTGCAGGCGCGCAAGCTCGGCGTGCGGGTGGTCACCGAGATCGACAATGCCTGCGAGCCGGTGCTGTGCGACCGCACCATGGTCGAGCAGGTGCTGCTCAACCTGTCGCGCAACGGCATGCAGGCGATGCAGGGCATGGACGACTTTGCCGACACCGGCCCGGGCGTGGGCAGCGGGTGCGAGAAAATCCTGACGCTGCGCATCCGGCCTGCGGCGTCCAATGCACAGAGCCGCTGGGTTGATTTTGCGGTGATCGACAGTGGTCAGGGCATTCCGGAGGCGGTGGCTGACCAGTTGTTCACGCCCTTCTTCACTACCAAGGAAGAAGGCATGGGCCTGGGCCTGAGCCTGTGCCGTACGGTTATTGAGCAGCATGGCGGCTTCCTAGGTTTCGAGCCTGCGCAGCCGCAGGGCACGGTGTTCAGTTTCACGCTGCCGGTGGCCATCCACGCCGAGGCGGAGCAGATCGAGCATCACTGAGACATCATCGCGATTGGGAAAGCAGGACAGCACCATGGAACCGATCCACAACGCCACGGTTTATATCGTTGATGACGACGCCAGCGTGCGCGATGCACTGGCGTGGTTGCTGCGCTCACGGCGGCTGCTGAGCGAGAGCTTTGACAGCGCCGAGGCCTTCGATGCGGTGGTCTCGCGGCAATTCCAGGTGCGGGCGCCGTCCTGCGTGTTGCTCGACGTCCGCATGGCCGGATTGAGTGGTCTGGCCATGTTTGAAAAGCTCATCGGCTACGGCTTGCTACCGACACTGCCGGTGATTTTCCTGACCGGCCATGCCGATGTCCCAACGGCGGTCGATGCGGTCAAACGCGGCGCATTCGATTTTTGCGAGAAGCCGTTCTCCGACAACGCGCTGGTGGACCGCATCGAGCAGGCGCTGGCCCAATCGGCATCAGCGCTGGCGCAGCACACCGAATCAACCAGCCTGCAGACGCGGCTGGCCGGGCTGACCGACCGGGAGCGCGACGTGATGCGGCTGGTGGTGGAGGGCTTGCCGAACAAGCTGGTGGCAGACCAGCTTGACATCAGTGTGCGGACGGTGGAAGTCCACCGCGCCCGGGTGTTTGAGAAAATGGGCGTGCGTTCCGCTGTTGAGCTGGCGAACCTGCTGCGCAATCTGTGAGGTACTGCCACCTGTTTGGCGCACGGTACCAGGGCAACTTTTTTACGGCTTGCGGTTGGATCCCTGGTCCCGCGAGTCGCTTTCCACGGTGTCGATCGGCGGGTCGATGTTTTTCAGTTCGCCGTTCTTGCGGCCGGAGAACATGGTCCACCACACAATGAACACCAGCAGCAGCAACGCCCCCAGGGCTTCGAGCAAAAGCAAGACCATGACATTGTTCCCAAAAGCAAATCAGAAGACGCGACAGGCGCCACACCCGGCAGCCGCCCAGACCGGCATCGCACGCGTCCAACTGGCGCTGATTATCGCCACCGGCGCGCTGCTGGCCTCGTGCGCGATGTCTCCCGCACCCCCGACAACCGCCCCCTCTTCCGACCTGGCCATCAGCACCGTGCGGCCCGACGATGGCGCTGCGCTGCCGGCCCCGCTGGTGCGCAGCAAAAGCCGCTGGGTGCCGGTGCGCTGGGCCGAGCTGCCGGGCTTCGAGGAAGACGCCCTGTTTGAAGCATGGAACGCGTGGCTGAAAAGCTGCGAGCGGCCGGGCGTCACATTCGCCTCGCTGTGTGCCGAAGTGCGGCGCCTGAGCATTGCCACCGGCGAGGAGCAGCGCCGTTGGATGCTGTCGCGCTTGCAGCCCTACCGGGTCGAGGCGCCGGCTGGCGGGGCCGATGGTTTGCTCACCAGCTATTACGAACCGCTGCTCAAGGCCAGCCGCCAGCAGGCGCCCGGCTTTGAAGTGCCGCTGTACCAGCCCCCCGCGTCGCTGGGCAGCCGCAAGCCCTGGTACACGCGCCAGGAGATCGACACCTCGGCCGAGGCGCGCGCCGCGCTCAAGGGCCGCGAGATCGCCTGGCTGGCCGATCCGGTGGAGGTCATGTCGCTGCACATCCAGGGCTCGGGCCGGCTGTCGGTGACCGAGCCAGACGGCTCGCAGCGGCTGATCCGCGTGGCCTACGCAGGCACCAATGACCAGCCGTTTCGCAGCGTCGTGCAGTGGCTGCAGGAGCAGGGTGAAGGGCGCATGGCCACGCCGTGGGTCGAGTCGACCCGGGCATGGGCGGCGCGCAACCCGCAGCGTGTGCAGCAGATGCTGTGGAGCAATCCGCGCTACACCTTCTTTCAGGAGCAGCCGCTTAGTGATCTGGATGCGACGTTTGGTCCCAAGGGCGCGCAGGGTGTGGCGCTGACGCCGGGGCGTTCCATTGCGGTGGACCCGGGCAGCATTCCTTATGGCACACCGGTGTGGCTGACTTCTCGTGGTCCGGCGGGCACGTTGCAGAAACTGGTGTTTGCGCAGGACACCGGCAGTGCCATCGTGGGTGCGGTACGTGCAGATTACTTTGCGGGCACCGGCGCCGAGGCGGGGCTGTTCGCCTCACGCATGAACCAGCCGCTGCGCCTCTGGGTGCTGTGGCCCAAATGAGCCCCCTGGCCTTCACCCCGAGGAGCCAATGATGACGGCACTGCGCATCAGTAACTTAAAGCCGCCCCTGAACCGGCCGTGGGTGGCGGCAGCCATGGTGGCCGGCGCGGCCGCGGTGGCTGGATGTGCTGGCACCACCCATCCATCGGCCAGGCCGCTCTACCGCTGTGAGCATGGGATTGAGTTCACGGTGCGGTTCATCGACGACTCGGCGGTGCTTGAAGGCACGCGCGGTTACGACGTGCTGTACCGCGATGCCGGCGGGCAGGGGGCGCAGCAATCGGTCTACAGCAACCCGCGCATGCGGGCCGAGTTCGGCCTCGGTGCGAGCGGCCGGGAGGCGGTGCTCAGGTACCCGCCGCTGCCGCTGGTGGCGCGCTGTGTCCGTGAATGACGTTGGCTGAAGGAAGTCCCTTAGCGCACCGACAGCCGCACTTCTACCCGCAAGGCTTCGCGTGAGTTGCTTTGTGCCGAACCACCCAACTGGCTGCTGCTGCCACTGAGCGCATCGTCAGACTGGGCCACCGTCACCCATTCGCCCAGCGGCAACGACAGCACGGTGTCGGTCGATGAGGAGCTGATCGCACCGGGCGGGTAGGCGCCCGGGCCGCCGCGCGCACTTTGTCCCGCTGCGAGTTCCAGTTCGGCACTGTTGCCGCCGCGCCAGACCGGGCGTGCCGAAAAGCCGCTGTTCGCATCGACCAGCACGCTGCCGGAAATGACGCGCAGCACCCCGCCTTGCACCACCGTTTGCACCAGCCGCAGCGGCACGGAATTGCCCAGGCGAATTGCCGCCTGGCGACCGTTGAGTACCAACACCCGTTGGACGAGGTCGCGGTTCGAATCGCGCTGGCTGTCCTGCGCGTTGATCTGCACATTGGCGCCAGACTGGCCGGGGCTCAGGGTGACACCGCCCTGCGCCTGCAACTGACTGCCGCTCTGGCTGCTGCCCCGCACCTGCCGGACCTCAATCTGCAGGTTGCGCAGCGGCAGAGACTCGACGCCGGTTGGTGCGGTGGCGTAGCCCTGCGCGGCGGCTGCACCGGCCATGAGCATCAGGGCGGTTAGAGCGGTCAGGGCCATCGAAGGCAGGGCAAGCAGGCGGTGTGTCATCGCGTGTTCTCCGGTCGTCAAGGTATGGCGCGGGCCAGATGCCCCAGCGGCAAGGCGCTGCTGGCCTTGACCTCGCCCAGCGAAAAACTGGTGTGCAGGTCTTTCACGTTCGGCAGGTTGATCAGGTTCTGCAGTGCAAACTTGCTGAAGGCTTCGAGGTCCTGCGCGACCACCTGCAGCTCAAAGGTGCCGGTGCCGCTGATGTAGTGGCAGGAGACGATCTCCGGCAGCTTCTTGATGGCCTCTTCCAGCTGGCGCGTGGCGTCGCCGCTGTTGCGGTCAGCGTCCAGCCGCACGAAGGCCAGCACGCCCAGGCCGATCTTGTGGCGGTTGATTTCCGCACGGTAGCCGGTGATGAAGCCGGCTTCCTCCAGCGCCCGCACACGGCGCCAGCACGGCGCAGCCGACAGCCCCACACGCGAGGCCAGCTCGGTGTTGGTGAGCCGGGCTTCGGTTTGCAGCTCATTCAGGATGGCGATGTCGAACTTGTCCAATGTTCCCATTAAGTTGATTTTCCAGCAAGATTCTTTCTTTGTACAGCCGGAAACGGGCATGGAAAGCAAAGACATATCTCGCGCCGCGGCATACACTTTGCATCATCGTAGAGGCTGTTCCCTACCCGGCGACAGTCTCGATTTGCTCTGCCCACAAGGCAGCCTTACCCACGCCAGGAGACACAGACCATGAACGCGCCACTTCCCGAGCACATTCGCAAGGCACTCGAAACCGTCACGCTTGATGACAAATACAGCCTTGAGCATGGCCGTGCTTTCATGAGCGGTGTGCAGGCTCTCGTGCGCTTGCCGATGTTGCAGCGCACGCGCGATGCGATGGCCGGGTTGAACACCGGCGGCTTCATCAGCGGCTACCGCGGCTCGCCGCTGGGTGGCTACGACCAGGCGTTGTGGGCCGCCAAAAAACACCTCGCCGCGCAGAACATCGTGTTCCAGCCCGGCGTCAATGAAGAACTTGGCGCCACAGCCGTGTGGGGCACGCAGCAGCTCGACCTGTACCCACAGAGCAAGAAGTTCGATGGTGTGTTCGGCATCTGGTACGGCAAGGGCCCGGGCGTGGACCGCTGTTCCGATGTCTTCAAACACGCCAACATGGCGGGCACGGCCAAACACGGTGGTGTGATCGCGATTGCCGGCGACGACCATGTCTCCAAAAGCTCCACAGCGGCACATCAGAGCGACCACATCTTCAAGGCCTGCGGCCTGCCGGTGTTCTTTCCGTCGAATGTGCAGGACATCCTCGACATGGGGCTGCACGCCTTTGCGATGAGCCGTTTCTCTGGCGTCTGGTCGGGCATGAAAACGATTCAGGAGGTGGTGGAGTCCTCAAGCTCGGTGCTGGTGGACCCGGACCGTGTGAGGATCGTCATCCCTGAAGATTTCGAGATGCCGCCCGGCGGCCTGCACATCCGCTGGCCCGATCCGCCACTGGAGCAGGAAGCGCGCCTGATGGACTTCAAGTGGTACGCCGCTCTGGCCTACATCCGCGCCAACAAGCTCAACTACAACGTGATTGCCTCACCGAAAGACCGCTTTGGTCTCATCGCCAGTGGCAAGGCCTTCAATGACACACGTCAGGCGCTGGCCGATCTTGGGCTCGACGAAGACACCTGCCATCAGCTCGGCATCCGCCTGCACAAGGTCAATGTGGTGTGGCCGCTGGAGGCCACCATCACCCGCGAATTCGCCGAAGGCCTGCAGGAAATTCTGGTGGTCGAGGAAAAGCGCCAGGTCATTGAATACCAGATCAAGGAAGAGCTCTACAACTGGCGCGCCGACGTGCGGCCCAATGTGCTGGGCAAGTTCGACGAGCCCGAGGGCGATCAGTCCGGTGGCGAGTGGGGCCGCTCCAACCCGAGCGACCACTGGCTTCTGCGCGCCAAGGCCGATCTCACGCCGGCCATCATCGCCAAGGCGATTGCGAAGCGGCTGAAAAAACTGGGCGTGCCGGCCGATGTGGTGGCTCGCATGGATGAGCGTCTGGCCATCATTGAAGGCCGCGAACGCGCGCTGGCCGAGGCCAAGACCGACACCGGCGAGCGCGCACCGTGGTTCTGCAGTGGCTGCCCGCACAACACCAGCACCCGCGTGCCCGAAGGCTCGCGTGCCGTGGCCGGCATTGGCTGCCACTACATGGCCACCTGGATGGACCGCAGCACCTCGACCTTCAGCCAGATGGGCGGCGAGGGCGTGAGCTGGGTCGGGCAGGCCCCGTTCACCACCGACTCCCATGTGTTCGCCAATCTGGGTGATGGCACCTACTTCCACAGCGGCCTGCTGGCGATCCGCCAGGCGATTGCGTCGGGCGTGAACATCACCTACAAGATCCTCTACAACGACGCGGTGGCCATGACGGGCGGCCAACAGGTCGGAGAGAGGCCCGAAGGCCATTCGGTGCTGCAGATCATGCAAAGCGTGCTGGCCGAAGGCGCGGTCAGGCTGGTGATCGTGACCGACGAGCCGGCCAAATACGACGGCGTGGCGCTGCTTCCCGGCGTGACGGTGCACCACCGCGACGAACTGGACCGCATCCAGCGCGAGTTCCGCGAGATCAAGGGCACCAGCGCCATCATTTACGACCAGACCTGCGCGACCGAAAAGCGCCGGCGCCGCAAGCGCGGCACGATGGTGGACCCGGAAAAGCGGGTCGTCATCAACGAGCTGGTGTGCGAGGGCTGTGGGGATTGCTCGGTGCAGTCCAACTGCCTGTCGGTGGAGCCACTGGAAACCGAATTCGGCCGCAAGCGCCGCATCAACCAGAACAGCTGCAACAAGGACTATTCCTGCGTCAAAGGCTTCTGCCCCAGCTTCGTCACCGTCGAGGGCGGCCAGCTGAAAAAGCCGAAGAAAGAAGCCAAAGGCGGCGCACTGGTGCCGCCCGTGCCCGAGCCGGTGCTGCCGGTGGCTGAAAGCGCGTGGGGCATCGTTGTTGGCGGCGTCGGTGGCACCGGCGTCATCACCATCGGCCAGTTGCTGGGCATGGCGGCGCACATTGAAGGCAAGGGCGTGGTCACGCAGGATGCGGGCGGATTGGCCCAGAAAGGCGGCGCGACCTGGAGCCACATCCAGATCGCCAACCGGCCCGAGGCGATTTACACCACCAAGGTGGACACTGCCAAGGCCGATCTGGTGATCGGCTGCGACCCCATCGTCACCGCCAGCAAGTACACGCTGACCGTGATGCAGCCGGGTCGTACGTACGTGGCGATGAATTCGCACGGCACGCCGACAGCCGCTTTTGTGACCAACCCGGGCTGGCAGTTTCCGGGTGGCAGCTGCGATACGGCAGTCTCTGCAACAGTGGGCGCTGACTTGCTGGGCAGCTTTGACGCCGAGCAGGTGGCGGTGCAGCTGATCGGTGACTCGATTTACACCAACCCGCTGATGCTGGGCTACGCCTGGCAAAAGGGCCGGGTGCCGCTGTCGCACGCGGCGTTGATGCGTGCCATCGAGCTCAATGGTGTGCAGGTTGAGAACAACAAGGCCGCCTTTGAATGGGGCCGGCGTTGCGCCCATGACCTCGCTGCGGTGCAGGCGCTTTTCAAGGCGGCGCAGGTGATTGAGTTCGTCAAGCGCCCGTCGCTCGCCAACATGCTGGCCAAGCGGGTGGAGTTCCTCACCGCCTATCAGAATGCGGCCTATGCCCAGACTTACCAGGCTTTCGTTGAAAAGGTGCGGGTGGCTGAAGCCCCGCTGGGCAAAACCGCGCTGACCGAGGCGGTGGCCCGCTACCTCTTCAAACTGATGGCCTACAAGGACGAGTACGAAGTCGCCCGCCTGCACACCGACGCCAGCTTCCTGAACAAGGTGGGCGCCCTATTTGAGGGCGACTTCAAGCTCAACTACCACCTGGCGCCGCCGCTGATTGCGGCCAAAAACGACAAGGGCGAGCTGCAAAAGCAGCAATTCGGTCCGTGGATGCTGACCGGTTTTCGCCTGTTGGCCCGCCTCAAGGGCTTGCGCGGCACGGCGCTGGACGTCTTCGGGCGCACTGAAGAGCGCCGCATGGAGCGCGCGTTGATTGACGAGTACCGGGCCAGCGTTGAGGAAGTGATGGCGGGCCTGAACGCCGACAACCACGCGGTGGCGCTGGACATTGCCCGGATTCCGGAGCTCATCAAGGGCTATGGCCATGTCAAGGCGCGGCATCTGGCGCTGGCGCGCCCGCAATGGGCGGCGCTGATGGACGGCTGGCGCCGTGGCGCCGCCGTGACGCGGCAGCGCGCAGCCTGACCCGGCCCGGGAGGCCCCGCAGTCCGGCACCGGCCGATGGCCCGCGAAGCCTCGGGGTTACAAGTTCTTGCAAGTGACCCGACGCTTACAATCGCGGGTTGCCCTGCCCCTGCATCCGCAGGGGTGCTTGTGACCGTTTCCAATTGTTGTGGAGCTTTGCCGTGTTCATTTCTTCTGCTTTTGCCCAAACCGCCCCTGCTGCAGCCGGTGGCGGCGACATGATGTCTTCGCTGACAGGCATGCTGCCCCTGGTGCTGATGTTTGTGGTGTTGTATTTCGTGATGATTCGTCCCCAGATGAAGAAACAGAAAGAGCACCGCGCCATGATCGATGCACTCGCCAAGGGCGATGAAGTCGCCACCGCTGGCGGTCTGCTCGGCAAGGTCACCAAGCTCAGCGACGCCTACCTGTCGATCGAGCTGTCCCCCGGCGTGGAAGTCCAGCTGCAGCGCAGCGCCGTCATCCAGGTGCTGCCCAAAGGCGCCATCGGCTCCATCAAATAATCAGGACGCCCGCCCGATGGGGACACCGCCAGTGCGCTGTGTCCGCGCCGGGCCTTCCCCGCCACCTGCCACCAGGAACTGTTCCCCATGAATCGCTATCCGGTCTGGAAGTACATCGTCATCGTGGCTGCGCTGCTGATTGCCGCGCTCTACACCTTGCCCAACTTTTTCGGTGAAGCGCCTGCGGTGCAGGTCTCCAGCGGCAAATCCACGGTCAAGATTGACACCACCACCATGGCGCGGGTGGAGCAGGCGCTGAAGGAGGCGGGTCTGACGGCCGAGGCCATCACGCTGGACGGTGCCTCGGTCAAGGCCCGCTTTGACAACACCGATACGCAGCTCAAGGCCAAGGACGCGGTTCAGAAGGCGCTGTCGCCGGACCCGGCGGACCCCAACTACGTGGTGGCACTCAACCTGCTGTCTCGCTCACCGGCGTGGCTGACCTCGCTCAATGCCTTCCCGATGTACCTGGGGCTGGATCTGCGTGGCGGTGTGCACTTCATGCTGCAGGTGGACATGCAGGCCGCGCTGACCAAGCGGGCCGAGTCCCAGGCGGGCGACCTGCGGCTGGCGCTGCGCGAGAAGAATGTCCGTCACGGCGGCATCACCCGCAACGGCCAGGCGATTGAAATCCGGGTGCGCGATTCCGAAACACTGGCCGCCGCCAAGGCGGTGATCCAGGACCAGTTTGCCGACCTGCAGGCGGCCGAAGCTGCCGAAGGCACCGAGTACAAGCTGACCGCCACCATCAAGCCCGAGGCAGCGCGCCGCGTGCAGGACCAGGCGCTCAAGCAGAACATGGTGACGCTGAACAACCGGATCAACGAGCTGGGCGTGGCCGAGCCGGTGATCCAGCAGCAGGGTCTGGACCGCATCGTGGTGCAGCTGCCCGGCGTGCAGGACACCGCCAAGGCCAAGGACATCCTGGGTCGCACCGCCACGCTGGAGATGCGTCTGGTGGACGACGGCGCCGAAGCGCGTGCCGCCATCACCAACACCGGCCCGGTGCCGTTTGGTACCGAGCGCTACTTTGAGCGCGATGGTCAGGCCGTCATCGTCAAGAAGCAGGTGATCCTGACGGGTGAAAACCTGACAGACGCACAGCCTGGGTTTGACTCACAAACCCAGCAGCCCAAGGTTGACCTGACGGTGGACGCCAAGGGCGGGCGCATCATGCGCGACACCAGCCGCGAGAACATCAAAAAGCGCATGGCCATCCTGCTCTTTGAAAAGGGCAAGGGCGAGGTGCTGACCGCACCGGTGATCCAGAGCGAACTCGGCAACCGCTTCCAGATTTCCGGCTCCATGACCGTCGTCGAAGCAGGCGACCTCGCCCTGCTGCTGCGCGCCGGCTCGCTCGCCGCGCCCATGGAAATCATTGAAGAGCGCACCATTGGCCCGACGCTCGGCGCCGAAAACATTGCCAAAGGCTTTAACAGCGTGACCTGGGGCTTTCTCGTGATCGTTGCGTTCATGGCTGCCTATTACATGCTGTTCGGTTTGTTTTCAGGGTTGGCGCTGGGGGTGAACTTGCTGCTGTTGGTGGCCGCATTGTCAATGTTGCAGGCCACGCTGACGCTGCCCGGTATGGCCGCCATGGCGCTGGCGCTGGGCATGGCGATTGATTCCAACGTGCTGATTAACGAGCGCGTGCGCGAGGAGTTGCGCAACGGGGCTTCGCCGCAGGCGGCCATCAACGCGGGCTACGATCGCGCCTGGGCGACCATTCTGGACTCGAACATTTCAACCCTGATTGCCGGCCTGGCCTTGCTGGCCTTCGGTTCTGGTCCGGTGCGCGGCTTTGCCGTGGTGCATTGCATCGGCATCCTGACCAGCATGTTCTCGGCCGTGTTTTTCTCGCGCGGCCTGGTCAACCTCTGGTATGGCCGGCAGAAAAAACTCAAGAGCGTGTCCATCGGGACCATCTGGCGGCCCGCCACTTCTGGCGCTGTCAGCAAGTAGGCGCTTAGGCGCCTGACCGGTTTACTTCGAGTTTCCCGAGTTTCCTCAAGGACTTCACATGGAATTTTTCAAGATCCGCCGCGACATCCCATTCATGCGGCACGCGGTCATCTTCAACGTGATCAGCTTTGCGACCTTCGCGCTGGCGGTGTTCTTCCTGTTCTCGCGCGGGCTGCACCTGTCGGTGGAGTTCACCGGCGGCACGCTGATGGAGGTCAACTACACGCAGGCCGCCGACGTCGAAAAAATCCGTACCACGGTGGCTGGATTGGGGCTGACCGATGTGCAGGTGCAGAACTTCGGGACTTCCCGCGATGTCATGATTCGCCTTCCTGTGCAGAAAGGTGTCACCACAGCGCAACAGAGCGACCGGGTGTTGGCTGCGCTGAAGGCGGTAGATCCGGCGGTCACGCTGCGTCGTACCGAGTTTGTCGGGCCGCAGGTGGGTGAGGAGCTGGCGCAGGACGGTCTGAAGGCATTGGCCATGGTGGTCGTGGGCATCATGGTGTACTTGGCCTTCCGCTTCGAATGGAAATACGCGGTGGCGGCCATCATCGCCAACCTGCATGACGTGGTGATCATTCTGGGCTTCTTTGCCTTCTTCCAGTGGGAGTTCTCACTGGCCGTGCTTGCCGCGGTGCTGGCGGTGCTGGGTTACTCGGTGAACGAGTCGGTCGTGATTTTTGACCGGATACGTGAAAATTTCCGTCGCTACCGGAAGATGGACACCACGGAGATCATCGACAACGCGATCACGTCCACCATCAGCCGCACCATCATCACCCACGGCTCGACCCAGATCATGGTGCTGTCGATGCTGCTGTTCGGTGGCCCCACGCTGTTCTACTTCGCCCTGGCGCTGACGATTGGCATTCTTTTCGGTATTTATTCCTCGGTTTTCGTGGCCGCCGCCATCGCCATGTGGCTGGGCATCCGCCGCGAAGACCTGATCAAGAGCCCTGCCAGAAAAGACGAAGACCCCAACGACCCGAACGCAGGGGCGACGGTGTAAGCTTGAGGCTAACCAACCCCTACGGTCGTGGCGCCCAGAACAAACAATAACCGTCGTCTTGCCGATCAAGCCCGTGCGCTGTTTGTCGAGCGGGCTGTCCGGCTGCTCCCCGAGATGTCGGGCGAGATCCAGGAGCTCCTGCGCAACCAAGCCGATCTTCTGGGCAGCGCCCGCGAGATGCAGGAGCGTCGCGACGCGTGGATGGCCTTCGAGAGTCTGGGCGAGGGGTGGATTCGCGGCACCATGACCGCCTGGACGCAGGCGCAGACCCTGCCGGTGGCCACCGCCACACCGAAATTCCTCGACAGCGGCAAGTTCGAGTTGATGGGTGACGAGGTCATGGAGGGCAAGATCCTCGCCTCGCGACTGGCGCTTCGCCTGCTCGACGTCATCAGTTGGGAGCTCAACGACCTGCGTCTGCGCATCCAGAACATCGAGGGCGTTTCCGACCTGCACAAGCAGGACATCCTCCGGCCCGAAACCCTGGCCCACCACCTGATCGAACAGTGGAACAAGGCCGGACTGTCGCGCGAGGTCTGGCTCTCGGTGCAGGATCTGATCCAGAAGCGGCTCAGTGAGCATTTGCTGGAAACCTACCATGCGGTCAACGAGTTTCTTATTCAGCAGGGCGTGATGGCTGACATCGACCTGCGGCCACTGGTCAAGCGCACCCCCTCGGGAGCAGAGGCGCCGCGCAAAGCGGTGCCGCCGGCGCCTGCCAAGCCCCCGGCATCGGGCGGTGATACCGGCAGTCAAGGGTATTCCGGTGGTGGCGGTGGCGGTGGCGGTGGCGGTGGCGGTGGCGGCCGTGCCGGGGGCCCAGCCAGCGACTATGGTCAAGGCGCTGGGCAGGGCTCGTCTTTTGCCGGGTCTGATACCGGCCAGATTGCGCGCAGTGGCCGGGGCCCTTCCGGCGGCAATGCGGTTTTTGATGAAACCCGCATGCAGACCGCTACCACGCCGCTGTCCCGCGCGCGGATGCGGGCGCAGGGCGTCATGGGGCATCTCAAGCGCCTCCTGACCCAGCAGGTGGCTGGTTTTGACGACACCCGTCCGAACCGGGCATCACCCCAGCTGGCCGAGGCCATGGCCAGCATGATGCAGGTGGAAGACACCCGCACTGACAAGACAGTGGCGGCCGAGTCGTCAGGCGGTCTGGACGATGTGGTGTATGGCCAGAACCATGTCGAGCAGGCGGTCGGTGCACTGCGCGAGCGCACCAGCACACTCAAGAAGGCGGCATCGACCTCCGCCGAGAAAGCCACTATCGAGATTGTGGCGCTGATGTTCCAGAGCATTCTGGCCGAGGAGCGGATTCCGGCTGTGGTGCGCGTCTGGTTCGCTCGACTGCAGATGCCGGTGCTGCGCGTGGCGATTGCCGAGCCTGAGTTTTTCGGCTCGCTCCAGCACCCGGCCCGGCGACTGATTGACCGCATGGGGTCCTGTGTGCTCGGCTTTGATGTGACGGTCTCGGGCGGCGCGATGGAGGCCGAGATCAAGCGGGTCGTGCAGGTCATCGAGCAGTACCCTGAGACCGGGCGCCGGGTGTTCCAGCTGGTCTACGACGAATTCGAGAAATTCCTCTCCAAGTTCCTCTCCCAGAGCGGCAGCGCAGCCCGGGTGGTCAGCGTGGCCCAGCAGGTCGAGCAAAAAGAGACCATGGCCATCCAGTACACCATTGAGATGCGCAAGATGCTCAATGACATGCCGGTCCGCGAGGAGATCCGCGAGTTTCTCTTCAAGGTGTGGGCCGAGGCGCTTGCCATCGCCTCGATGAAAAACGGGGCGCAGCACGAGGAAACCCTGCAGCTCAAGCGCGCCGCCACCGACCTGGTCTGGGCTGCGAGCGCCAAGCCCAACCGCAACGACCGCGCCCGCGTGATCGCCGACCTGCCCAAGCTGCTGCAACTGCTGCGGCTGGGCATGTCATTGCTGGGCCTGGACATTCCCGCGCAGGACGCGCATTTGCGCATCATCAGTGACACGTTGGCCGATGCCTTCATGTCCAAGACCGATGCCATTCCACCCGAGCGGGTGGATGCCATGGCCAAGCGCCTGAGCAATCTGGAAGACTACCTGTCGGACGAGGACCTGGGCGACTTGCCACTGGACACCGACACCCTGGTCACGATGATTGGCATCGATGCCGCAGAAATCGAGATCATCACCGACGGTGGCAGCCAGCCGACCGAAGCCATGCGCGCCTGGGCCAAGGAGCTTCAGCTGGGCTCATGGTTCAGTCTGGACCACAACGCCAAGGTCAGCGAAGTCCAGTTCGCCTGGTGCAGCGAGCGCAAGCAGTTGCATCTGTTCGCATCGGCCAACGGACGCAATTTCCTGATCCAGGGACGCCGTCTGGCGGCTTACCTGCAGGCGGGCCTTTTGGTGCCGATCGAGGAAGAAACGCTCACCGTGCGTGCCACCCGCGACGCACTGGCCAAGCTAGATGCCAATCCCGAGCGTCTGCTAGGCTGAACATCCTCGGCATCTGCAGGCAAGGTTTGGTGACCACGGATCTGGGCGCGCGCCACTGCCTTCATCGCAGCAGATTCAGGGTGGCTGAATAACGAATCAATGCGCGAGCCGAAACTCGGTGTCATCGCAGAGCTCATCGAGCACGAGTGCATCGGGCTCCTCCCCGAAGCTCCAGTACACCATCAGCACGATGATTTTCAGGTCGTCCAGCGTGACCGGGTCACCGGGTGCGGCCATGGCGCGGTCAATGACGATCTCGCGCATGTGGGGCGGCAGCACACCCGACGACTCGAGAAAGCTGACAAAGCCCAGGCTTTGCGCGCCCAGGTGGGTTTGTTCGGCCACCGAGTAAATGCGCAGGCTGTCAGGGGCCTGCGCACGGATGCTGGCGGATGGATTGATCGTGTCGGTGGTGGCGCCGGAAGCGGGCAGGCTGATCTGCGTGCCCTGGGCGGCAATGTTGAGACCTTCCAGCCAGATCAGTGCGGCCTGTATCTCTTCGGGTTCGAAGCCCGCCGCAGTGAGCTTGCGGCTGAGCTGGCTGGCGGCGGGGCAAGCGTCACCTTGCCAGTAGTTTTCGTAGACGTACACCAGTACTTCGAACATGTACTCAATATATCGCAGATGGACGGGCTGTCAACCGGCGGCGAGACGCTGGAAAAGGCCGCCCGGCAAACGCGCCACCAGCCCTTCGAGTTCCAGCTCCAGCAGCCGCGCCTGCAACTGCGGCGTATCCATGCCGGTGCGGGCCTGCAGCGCATCAAGATTGGTGACATCAAAGCCAAGCGCCTGAATCAGCGGATCGCCGGAGGTCTCTGCTTCTTCATACGCATCTTTGTGGCCAACGGGCACAGTGCCTGCGGCGGGCGCCAACTGCAACTCTTCGAGCACATCCTGCGCCAGCTCGACCAGCTTGGCGCCCTGCTTGATCAGCGCATGACAACCCCGCGACTGCGGCGAATGGATGGAGCCCGGAATCGCGAACACCTCCTTGCCCTGCTCTGCGGCGAGCCGCGCGGTGATCAGCGAGCCCGACTGCAGCGCCGCTTCGACCACCAGCGTGCCGCGTGAGAGGCCCGAGATGATGCGGTTGCGCCTTGGAAAATTCGCAGCCAGCGGGGGTGTGCCGAGGTGGAATTCGCTGACGATCATGCCTTGCTCGACGATACGGTGGGCCAGTGCGAGGTGCTTTTTCGGATACACCCGGTCCAGACCCGTGCCGACGACGGCAATGGTGTCGCCACCACCCAGCATCGCGCCGTCGTGCGCGGCACCATCAATGCCGCGCGCCAGTCCAGACACCACGCACAGGCCGGCGCGTCCGAAGGCGCGTGCAAACTCGCGGGCGTTGCCCTCGCCCTGTGGTGTCGGGTTACGGCTGCCGACCATGGCAATGCGCGCCGCTTCGGCGCGTGCCGGGTCCACTGTGGCGGCGGCCAGACTGCCCGTCATGTACAGCATCAGCGGCGGGTCTTCGATCTGCAGCAGGCTGGGCGGGTAAGCGCTGTCGCCCAGCGTGACCACGCGGCGATGGGTGCCGCTTTCCAGCCATTGCAGTGTGGTGTCCAGCTGGCCTGCCAGCGTCGCGGGTTCACGCAGCAGGGCGCGGGCGAGTTTCTCGTTGCCGAGCTGACTCAGCGCCGCCATCTCCTGCTGAAAAATCGCCTGGGGTGAGCCAAACGCCGCCAGCAGGCGACGTGCGGCTTCGTTGCCAATGCCTGGCGTCAGGCCCAGGCGCAGCCATGCGGAGAGTTCCAATGCGTCCATGGAGCGGTCAGCCACCGGTGGTCCGGCGGCACACGGCGAGCATCAAGCTCAGTTCGGGTTGATGACGCGGTCGCCGACCTTCACGCCGTCGGTGATGTTGAGCACCAGCGCGTAAGACAGGTGGTCGTAGGTGCGAAACACCATCAGCAGGCCGTTGCGTTCGTTCGGCAGCTTGATCGCGGTGCGACCGCTGTCGGTCTTGTCAATCAGTCGCTGGCCGTCCTTGATGATGGCCAGCACGTGACCGCGCTCCATGCCGTCAAGCGCGCCGCGGTTGATCACCACCACCTGATTTTCCGAGGCCATGGCCACTGCGTTGCCATGAACCGACACCACCTGGCCCGATACCGGGGTCGAGGGTGCTCGCGGCGTGTACGTCAGCAGTTCGCGGGGCGGCTCGGCCACCAGCCGGTCGCCAGCGCGCATTTCTTCTTTGCCCGAAACAATGTCAATGGTTGCCGGAATGATTTCAGGCTGGATTTTCCCGTCCTTGCCTTCCACCTGCGCGACGGACTCCCCGCGCACCAGTTCCGCCTTGCCGAGGTAACGCGCCTCGTAGCCCAGGATTTTCTGGGTGGTCGGGTCCTTCAGCGGTGTGGCGTTGCGGAACACGCGGAAGTCGCGCGGCTGGCCCTTGGCGTCGCTGAGCGCCACGCCGGTGCCTGCGCCGCTGCCGTTCAGTCCTCGCGCGTAAGCGCGGTCACCGCGGCTGAGCAGAACGCGGCCTTCCTGTGCGGCGACGATGCGCGGTGCGTTGACGAGGGCGGTTTCATCGACGATCAGCGTTTCGGTCAGGAAGGGCTCGATCACATTCGGTGGCAAGGTCGGAATCGCCACATCGGCCAGACCTTCATAGCGTGTGCGTGGCGATACCCGCACGGTGTCGGTTGGCGGGCCCTCGGTGCTGGCCCGGCGCGTGCGCAGCGTCGCGCGGCCGTTGGATTTCTCCAGATACAGCTGCTGGCCCGGATAAATCCGGTGCGGGTTGCGGACGTCCTGCAGGTTCATGCCCCACAGTTCCGGCCAGCGCCAAGGGCTCTTGAGGAACATGCCGGAGATGGCCCACAGCGTGTCGCCGCGCCGCACGGTGTAGTTGTCCGGTGCGTTGGGTGCGAGGTCCGACAGCGGGACGCCGGTTTCCGCCACCTGCGTGGCCGTGGCCTTCTGGTCTGCGGTGATCGGAAAGTTCTGGGCGTACAGGCCGGGCACTGCTGCCGCGAGCGCAAGGCCCAGCAGGGATGCCGCTATTGAAATGTGACTCAGACGACCAGAAATAGTGTGCATAGAAAAAGCCTTGGGCGCGACAGCGGGGCTGGCGCGGTCAGGAAAAAGGACAGAAGAAGGCGAAGAGAACCCCGCAAGGCTGGGGAAAAGACCGCGCTTCTTCTTCATAATTTACTGGCAATTCTGTACCTAAGCCCTTGATTAGGCAACGATTAGTGGGTTTGGCGAATGCCCGGGCCCGGAAAAAGCCATGAAAAGTGGCGAAAATAGCGACAACCCCGGATTTGCCCCATGACCACCCTGACCATCCTCCGTTATCCCGATCCCCGCCTGCACACGGTTGCCAAGCCTGTTGCGGCTGTTGATGCGCGCCTGCGCCAGCTGGTGAGCGACATGCTCGAAACCATGTATGCCGCCGATGGCATTGGCCTGGCAGCCACGCAGGTGGATGTGCACGAGCGGGTGATCGTCATCGACGTCAGTGAGGGGCACGACCAGCCGCTGGTGCTGATCAACCCGGAGATCACTTGGGCGAGCGACGAAAAGCGCGTGGGCGACGAAGGCTGCCTCTCGGTGCCCGGCATTTACGACGGTGTGGAGCGCTCCACCGCCATCCGCGTGCGCGCCCTCGACCGCGACGGCCAGCCGCAGGAGCATGCGGCCGAAGGCTTGTTGGCGGTGTGCATCCAGCACGAGATGGACCACCTGATGGGCAAGGTGTTTGTCGAGTACCTGTCGCCACTCAAGCGCAACCGCATCAAGACCAAGATGATCAAGCAGAAAAAGGAAGACGAGCGCGACGCTGTGCGTTGAGTCTTGTCCTTCATCGGCTTTATCTGCAAGATGACCCCGCTGCAGGGGTCTTTACAATCACGGCAATGCGCGTTGTCTTTGCCGGAACCCCTGAATTTGCCCGAGTCGCGCTGGAAAAACTCCATGCTGCCGGCTTTGAAATCCCCCTTGTTCTGACCCAGCCCGACCGGCCTGCCGGCCGCGGCATGCACCTGCAGGCCTCGCCCGTCAAGCAATGGGCCGAGGCGCATGGTGTGCCGGTGGCCCAGCCGCGCAGCCTGCGGTTGGACGGCAAATACCCCGACGATGCGGCCGCCGCGCAAGTGGCAATCGAGGCCGCGCGCGCCGATGTCATGGTGGTCGCCGCCTATGGCCTGATCCTTCCCCAGTGGGTGCTGGATGCGCCCGCCAAGGGGTGTGTCAACATTCATGCGTCCCTGTTGCCGCGCTGGCGCGGCGCGGCACCGATTCACCGCGCTATCGAGGCGGGCGATCTGGAGACCGGCGTCACCATCATGCAGATGGATGCAGGGCTGGACACCGGCGACATGCTGCTGGTGGAGAAGATCGCAATCAGCCCGCAAGACACCACCGCCTCACTGCACGACAAGCTGGCGGTGCTCGGCGGGCGGCTGATCGTGGAGGCGCTGGAGCTGGCGGCCTGCGGCGGGTTTCATCCCGTGCCTCAACCGACCGAAGGGCCGGCCAGCGGCATCACCTACGCCCACAAGATCGAGAAGGCCGAGTCGGTGCTCGACTGGTCCCTGCCCGCGGCAGTGCTGGAGCGGCGCATCCGCGCCTTCAACCCCTTCCCCGGTGCAGCGTCTGAATTGAACGGGGTCGTCATCAAGTGCTGGCGTGCCGAGGTCTTGCCCGGACGGCCCCCGGCTGCAAAGGCCGGCGAGGTGCTGGCCGCAGGCGATGCCGGTGTGGATGTCTGCGCGGCAGATGCCGTGCTGCGCCTCGGCCGCCTGCAAAAGCCCGGGGGCAAGCCGCTGGAGGTGGCCGAGTTCCTGCGCGGATTTGCCATCGCGCCGGGCATGGTGTTTGGCCAGGCTGTGTCGCAAAGGTGAGCGGTCTGTGACGGCATTGCACAAACACCCCGAATTTCGCATCGGTATCCAGGACATGATTCCGGTGGCGCCGGGCATTGCCGCCTGGGGCCTGATGACCGGTGTGGCCATGGTCAAGTCAGGCATGAGCCTGTTCGAGGCCATCCTGATGGGCGTCATTGTTTTTGCCGGCAGCTCGCAGCTGGCGGCCGTGCCACTGATTGCGGCGGGTGCGCCGATGTGGGTGATTTTGGCCACCTCGTTTTGCGTGAACCTGCGCTTTGTGGTGTTCAGCGCGCACCTGAGACCCTATGTGATGCATCAGAGCTTCTGGCGCCGCCTGCTCAGTGGCTACCTGACGGCGGACCTCAGCTATGTGCTGTTCACCCGGCGCTTTCCACACCCCTCTGAGGACCCTGAGGTACGACGCGCGCAGGAGGCCTATCTGGCTGGCAACTGCGCGCTGAACTGGCTCAGTTGGGTCGGTGCTGGCCTGCTGGGCATTGCGCTGTCCAATGCCATTCCGCTGTCGTGGGGGCTTGGCTTTGCGGGCATTCTGGCACTGCTGGGCATCATGTGCTCGCTGGCCACCACCCGCTTGCGCGTGGTGTCTGCGGGCGTGGCGGGGGCCGCCGCCGTGGCGGCCTTTGCCTTGCCGCTCAAGCTGAACATTCTGGTGGCGATTGCGGCGGCGGTGGCCGTCTGCCTGCTGCTCGAAAAGCCGCCAGCCCCGCCGCCTGCGGCTGCCGCGCCGAAAGGAGACGCCGCATGAGCAGCACCGACCTCTGGACCGTCGGCACGATTGTCGGCATGGCGGTGGTGACGGTGATCACGCGGTCCTTCTTTTTTCTCTCCAGCAAGCCCTGGTCGCTGCCGGACTGGGCCCAGCGCGGGCTGCACTACGCGCCGATTGCTGCGCTGGCGGCGGTGATCATTCCGGAGATGGTGATGACGCAGGGCCACCTGATCGACACCTGGAAAGACGCACGCCTGTTCGCGGTGGCCGCTGGCGTGGCTTGGCACCAGTGGCGCCAGGGCGTGCTGGGCACCATCGTGGCGGGCATGGCGGTGTATTTGCCGCTGCATGTTGGACTCGGATGGTGAATGTGGCCCCCACGCTCCCCACTTCGTGTGGTTCGCTGCCCCCCGAGGGGGCCGTCCGCCTGTGGCCCGGCAAAGCCGGTTCCACGGCTCAACTGGGTTGAAGATTCAGGGCGTATGTAGTGTTGGTATTTCGCCAGTGGGCGCCGACGGTCCGGCTTCGCCGGCCCCAGGCGCCGCCCCCTGAGGGGAAACAGGCTACACGAAGTGAGACTGGACGGGGGCGGGTCTATGCACCCACCTACAATTTAAGGCTTTGGGCGCTACGCCCCAAGCCTTTCATCATTTTGTGAGCCCTCCATGAATTTCATCCGTTTTTCCGACCTGTGTGCCAGTGGCCAAGTTGCTGGCAAGCGGGTGTTCATCCGTGCCGACCTGAATGTGCCGCAGGACGATCAGGGCCAGATCACGGAAGACACGCGCATCCGTGCGTCGATTCCCTGCCTGCAGATGGCCCTGGATGCGGGCGCGGCGGTGATGGTCACTTCCCACCTCGGTCGACCTGTCGAAGGTGAATTCAAGCCCGAAGATTCGCTGGCACCGGTGGCCGCGCGCATGGGTGAACTGATGAAACGTGAGGTGCCGGTGATCGCCGACTGGGTCGGTGGTGTGGATGTGAAGCCCGGCCAGCTCGTCATGCTGGAAAACTGCCGCTTGAACAAGGGCGAGAAGAAGAACAACGAAGCGCTGGCGCGGCAGATGGCCGCCCTCTGCGACATCTTTGTGCACGACGCTTTCGGCACCGCGCACCGGGCGGAAGCCTCGACCTACGGCATCGCGCAATACGCACCCACGGCCAGTGCGGGCCCTTTGCTGGCCGCCGAGATGGACGCGATCTCCAAGGCGCTGTCCAACCCGCGCCGCCCGCTGGTGGCGATTGTCGCGGGCAGCAAGGTGTCGACCAAGCTCACCATCCTGAAGGCGCTGGCCGGCAATGTGGACCAGCTGATCGTCGGCGGCGGCATCGCCAACACCTTCATGTTGGCCATGGGCCTGAAGATCGGCAAGAGCCTGGCCGAGCCGGATTTGCTGGCCGAGGCCAAGGCTGTGATTGACGCCATGAAGGCGCGGGGCGCCGAGGTGCCGATCCCGACCGATGTGGTCACGGCGAAAACTTTCGCCGCCGACGCGCCGGCCACCATCAAGGCGGCCGACCAGGTGGCAGACGATGACCTGATTCTGGACATCGGCCCCGAGACCACGGCGCGCCTGGCCGCACAACTCAAGGCGGCCGGCACCATCGTCTGGAATGGGCCGGTCGGCGTGTTTGAATTCGACGCGTTCTCCAAAGGCACCGAAGGCATCGCCCATGCGATTGCTGACAGCAGCGCTTTCTCTCTCGCTGGCGGCGGCGACACGCTGGCCGCGATTGCAAAGTACGGCATCGAGAAACAGGTGGACTACATCTCCACCGGCGGCGGCGCCTTCCTCGAAGTGCTTGAAGGCAAGACCCTGCCGGCTTTCGAAATTCTGCAGAAGCGGGCGGCCGGCTGATCCCCGTCGCACCGGGCAACAGGCACCATGAGGCACCACGCGGAAATTCGTAACGGGTTGGTAACTGGTTCCGTGTGAAAATGGAAACTAAATTACACGGAGACTGATTCATGGCTAGTCGCGCTACCAAAATTGTTGCCACCCTCGGACCCGCGTCCAGCGACCCTGTTCTGCTGGAGAAAATGATCCGCGCCGGCGTCAACGTGGTGCGCCTGAATTTCAGCCATGGCACGGCGCAGGACCATGTGGACCGCGCCCAGCTGGTGCGTGAGGCTGCCCAGCGCGCCGGTCGCGAGGTCGCCATCATGGCCGACCTGCAGGGCCCGAAGATTCGCGTCGGCAAGTTCGCCGAAGGCAAGATCCAGCTGGAGGCGGGCCAGAAGTTCGTGCTCGACGCCTCGCGCACCGAGCCGGGCGACATCAAGGGCGTGGGGCTGGACTACAAGGAACTGCCGCGCGATGTGAAGTCGGGCGACCTGCTGTTGCTCAACGATGGCCTGATTGTGCTGACGGTCGACTCCGTGCGCGGCGAGGAAGTGCACACCACCGTCAAGCTCGGCGGTGAGCTGTCCAACAACAAGGGCATCAACAAGCAGGGCGGCGGCCTCACCGCCCCGGCCCTCACGGCCAAGGACATGGAAGACATCAAGACCGCGATGAGCTTCCAGGCCGACTATGTGGCAGTGAGCTTTCCCAAGAACGCGACCGACATGGAAATGGCGCGCCAGCTGTGCAATGTGGCTGCGGCCCCCTACAAGCACAAACCTGGCCTGATCGCCAAGATCGAGCGCGCGGAAGCCATCCCCAAGCTGGAGGAAATCCTGCGCGTGAGCGACGGCATCATGGTCGCCCGCGGCGATCTGGCGGTCGAGGTCGGCAACGCGGCCGTGCCGGCCCTGCAAAAACGCATGATCAAGCTGGCCCGGGCCCACGACAAGGTGGTGATCACCGCCACGCAGATGATGGAGAGCATGATCCTCGCGCCGGTGCCTACCCGTGCCGAGGTCAGTGACGTCGCCAACGCGGTGCTGGACGGCACCGACGCAGTGATGCTCAGCGCCGAAACCGCCGCCGGCAAATACCCGCTGGAGACGGTCGAGGAAATGGCCAAGATCTGCGAGGAAGCCGAGAAAGCCGAATACAAGGAGCTCGACGCCGACTTCACCGGCAAGACCTTCGCCCGCATTGATCAGTCCATCGCCATGGGCGCGCTGTTCACGGCCAACCACCTGGGCGCCAAGGCCATTGTGGCCCTGACGGACAGCGGCTCTACCCCGTTGTGGATGAGCCGCCACGACATCCGTGTGCCGATTTACGCGTTGACGCCTCGCCTCGCCACGCAGCGCAAGATGGCGATTTACCGCAATGTGCGCCCGCTGCTGATGGACACCAGCGCCGACCGCGACACCGCACTGGAGCAGGCCGAGGGCCACCTGCTGCGCCGAAACATCGTGCAAAGCGGGGATGTCTACGCCATCACCTGCGGCGAGCCGATGGGGGCGCCGGGGGGGACCAATATGCTCAAGATCTGTAGGGTGGCTTGATTTGCACACCCCTATCGGGGTTCACTTCGTGTAACCCCTTTTCCCCTTGCAGGGGACGGGCGCGTCGGACCGGCAAAGCCGGACCCTTGCGCCCACTGGCTTGGGAAGACGTGGGGTCCGATAGGATGTGACGCCCCTCGCTGAATCCGGCCGGTCATGCATTGCGTATACAAACTAGTGCCATGAACATACCGACTCAATTGCCAAGACGCTCCCTCTTCGCCATGCTGCCTGCGCTGCTGACGGCCTGCTCGGCGGTGGACCTGCTCAATGCGACCGTGCCGAAAGACACCTACCGGTTGGTGGACGGGGTGCCCTACGGCCCCCATGGTCGCCAGCGGCTGGATGTGTACCAGCCGCCGGGCGACATAAAGGGCGCGCCTCTGGTGGTGTTTTTCTATGGGGGCACCTGGTCGTCTGGTAACCGGGCTGATTACCGTTTTGTGGGCGAAGCCCTGGCCTCGGAAGGCATCGTCACGGTGGTGGCCGATTACCGCCTGAGCCCCGAGTTCCGCTACCCGGCTTTCGTGGAAGACAGCGCCCGCGCGGTGCGCTGGGCGCTGGAGAAGGCGCCGGTGTACGGGGCTGACCCTGGCCGGGTGTTTGTGATGGGCCACAGCGCGGGCGCCTACAACGCCGCCATGGTGGCGCTGGATCCACGCTGGTTGCGTGCCGAGGGCCTGGCGCCCTCGCGCTTGGCGGGCTGGATCGGGCTGGCTGGCCCTTACGACTTCCTGCCGATTGGCGACCGCCAGACGCGCGTGGCCTTCAACTGGCCCGACACGCCAACCGACAGTCAGCCCATGGTGCACGTCTCGCCGGGCGCGCCCGACACCTTGCTGCTGGCCCCTGCGGTGGATCACCTCGTGAATACCCAGCGCAGCACGGTGACACTGGCGCAACGCCTCAAAAGCGCCGGCGTCAAGGTCGAGTCGGACCTGTTCTCCACCGTCAACCATGTGACCCTGGTCGCTTCCATGGCGGCCGTGATGCGGGAGAAAGCCCCGGTGCTGGAACGGGTGACGGCTTTCGTCAAATCGAAAACCTGACTCCCTTCAGGCCCGCCCCGCTACCGCACAGAGTCTCTGGGTGCAGCCGGTAGAATCTGGGGGTTGGTTACCCGGCAGTTACAGGCACCCATCCGGAACCCGTGTCCGGGCGCTGCCAGCCCCTCGCAATGTCGGGGCGCAAGGCTGCCGGCACACCTTTCGGCGGCGATTCACCTTTCAACTTTCTGGGGACTTTCACCATGGCACTCGTATCCATGCGCGAACTGCTGGACCATGCAGCAGTCAACGGCTACGGCATTCCGGCTTTCAACGTCAACAACCTCGAGCAGGTGCAGGCCGTCATGGAAGCCGCCAAGGAAACCGGCGCGCCAGTCATCCTGCAGGCCAGCGCCGGCGCGCGCAAGTACGCCGGTGAGCCCTTCATCAAGCACCTGATCCAGGCTGCCATCGAGATGTACCCGCAGATCCCGCTGGTGATGCACCAGGACCATGGTCAGAACCCGGACGTGTGCCAGGGCGCCATCGACCTCGGCTTTTCATCGGTGATGATGGACGGCTCCCTCGAAGCCGACGGCAAGACCATTGCCAGCTACGAGTACAACGTCGAGGTGACCAAAAAGGTTTCCCAGCTGGCCCACCGGTACGGCGTGACGGTGGAAGGCGAGCTCGGCTGCCTCGGTTCGCTCGAAACCATGAAGGGCGACAAGGAAGACGGTCACGGCACCGATGCGACCATGACCCGTGAGCAGCTGCTGACCGACCCCGAGCAGGCCGCTGACTTCGTGAAGCAGACCCAGATCGACGCACTGGCGATTGCCATTGGCACCAGCCACGGCGCCTACAAGTTCACGCGCAAGCCCACCGGCGACATCCTCGCGATTGACCGCATCAAGGAAATCCACAAACGCATCCCCAGCACCCACCTGGTGATGCACGGCTCGTCTTCCGTGCCGCAGGACCTGCTGGCCATCATCCGCCAGTACGGCGGCAACATGAAGGAAACCTACGGCGTGCCGGTCGAGGAAATCCAGGAAGCCATCAAGCACGGCGTGCGCAAGATCAACATCGACACCGACATCCGCCTCGCCATGACGGCGGCGGTGCGCAAGTTCCTGGCCGAGAACCCCGAGAAGTTCGACGCCCGCGAATGGCTCAAGCCTGCACGCGAGGCGGCCAAGCAGATCTGCAAGCAGCGCTACATCCAGTTCGGTTGCGAAGGCCAGGGCGCCAAGATCAAGGGTGACACCCTGCAGGTGGTTGCCGCCAAATACGCCAAGGGCGAGCTGGCGCAGGTCGTTCACTGACAGGCTCCCGGGGGCCTGCCGCCGTCCGGCTGGCAAGGAACCTTGCGATAATTGAAAGCCCGTGGACTCTCCCCGAGTCCCACGGGCTTTTTACTTTTATCACCTCACCATGACCCAAGCGCTTCACACCTCCGCCCTCACCTCCCTGCCCCTGCTGGCCCGTGGCAAGGTCCGCGACAACTACGCGGTGGGAAAAGACCGGTTGCTGATGGTGGCGAGCGACCGTTTGAGTGCCTTCGACGTGATACTGGGTGAGCCGATTCCCGGCAAGGGCGCGCTGCTGACGCAGATGGCGCTGTTCTGGTTCGACAAGCTCGGCCACCTCTGCCCCAATCACCTCACCGGTGAATCGCCCGAGAGCGCCGTCACTGCGGCCGAGCTGCCGCAGGTGGTGGGCCGCTCGATGCTGGTCAAGCGGCTCAAGCCAATTCCGGTCGAGGCGGTGGTGCGGGGCTATCTGGCCGGCAGCGGCTGGAAGGAATACCAGGACAGCCAGGCGGTGTGCGGCGTCCCGCTGCCACCCGGCCTGAAGAATGCCGGCAAGCTGCCCGAGCCGATCTTCACGCCCGCCGCCAAGGCGGAAGTGGGCGAGCACGACGAGAACATCAGCTACGAGCAGGTGGTCAAAGTGGTTGGCGCCGAGATGGCTGCAAAGATCCGCGACATCAGCATCGCCATTTACAAGGCCGCCGCTGCCTTTGCGCTGACCAAGGGCATCATCATTGCCGACACCAAGTTCGAGTTCGGCCTCGACGAGCACGGCACGCTCACGCTGATGGACGAGGTGCTGACGCCCGACTCGTCACGCTACTGGCCAGTCGAGGGCTATGAAGCGGCCTACGCTGCAGGCGAAAACCCGCCCAGTTACGACAAGCAGTTTGTGCGCGACTGGCTGGAGTCGGTGCGCATCAACGGCAAACCCTGGGACAAGACACCGCCGGCGCCGCACTTGCCGGCGGACGTGGTGGCCAAGACGGCGGCCAAGTACCAGGAGGCGCTTACGCGCCTTGTTAGTTGAACACCCCTGTCTCGGCTCACTTCGTGTAGCCGGAACCCCCTCAAGGGGGCAACATCTGCGGCCCGGCTAAGCCGGTTCCGCGATGTTTTGGCACTGGGCGTTCGTCTCTTAGCTCAGGATGACGCTGCTCAAGCGCCGGCGGTAAGTCGCTACCGTCGGGTCTTCCGGCGGGATCTGGCCGTCGGCGACTTTGGGTTTGGGCGCTTCCATGATGTCGAGTACGGCTATGTAGGTCTTGCGGGCCAGGTCGTCCGACCAGGTTTTGTCGCGCATCAGGACGTCGAGCAGTTCGTCGAGCGCGTCGGTCCAGCGCTGTGCGGCGAGCAGGTACCTCGCCCTGTCAAAGCGGGCGTCGAAGTCGCGCTTGTTGGTGGCAATCCGCGCGTCTAGCGCTGCGATTGCCGTTGCCGCATCGGGGCTGGCAGCTGCAAAGTCGATGGCAGTCATCCAGCGCTGCAGTGAATCGAAGCGCCGCACCACGCCTGTCTGGGCAATCACTGGCGCAAAGGCGACCTTGGCGTCGTCCAGTCGGCCGAGTTGTACCAGCAGCTTGATGTAGTCAAAGCGGGCGTTGTCGTCGGCCGGGTTGGTGGCCACCGCGTGCTGCAGCTTCTCCAGCGCGGCTTCGGGGTCGGCCGCCACGTCGGGCAGCGCTTCTTCGGCTTCAGGCGGTGTCTCTGGCGCGGGGGGCAGGTGCTTGTCGAGGAATTCCTTGACCTTGCCTTCGGGCAACGCGCCGGCAAAGCCATCCACTGGCTGGCCGTTCATCATCAGGATGCAGGTCGGAATGCTGCGAATACCGAACGCCGCGCCGAGTTGCTGCTCCTGGTCAGAGTCGATTTTCACCAGCTTGAAGCGCCCGCCGTAGGCCACCTCGACCTTTTCCAGAATCGGCCCCAGCGACTTGCAGGGCCCGCACCAGGGCGCCCAGAAGTCGATCAGCACGGGAGTGGTCATGGAAGCGGTAACCACTTCCTGTTCAAAATTGGCGAGGGTAACGTCGATCATGGTGGTTCAGAGCTGAGGCTGCAAAAAGGATTTTCAAGCGGGGCGGCAGGTGCTGCTGCCCGCGGGGCCGACGATAGCACGGGCCCAGCCCGTAAAATCGGCTGTCCTGCCGCATGGCCAGCAACCTTGACCTCAAAGGTCTTTATGACGACAAGCAATCCTCCCGCCGCACCTCTTGTGGGTGTGGTCATGGGCTCCAGCAGCGACTGGGACACCATGCAGCACGCTGTGCAAATCCTCTCCCACTTTGGCGTGGCGCATGAGGCCCGCGTGGTTTCGGCGCATCGCATGCCCGACGCGCTGTTTGCCTATGCAGAAGAAGCCGCCGGTCGTGGTCTGCAGGCCATCATTGCCGGTGCGGGCGGCGCGGCCCACCTGCCCGGCATGCTGGCTGCCAAAACCGCTGTGCCCGTGCTGGGTGTACCAGTGGCCAGCAAGCATCTGCAGGGAGTGGATTCCCTGCACAGCATCGTGCAGATGCCCAAGGGCATACCGGTGGCCACCTTCGCCATCGGCAACGCCGGTGCGGCCAATGCCGCCCTGTTTGCAGTCGCGCTGCTGGCGCTGCACGACAAGGCGCTGGCCGCCAAGCTCGATGCGTATCGCGCCGAACAGACCGCCGCAGCCAGCGCCATGACGCTGCCGCCGGCATGAGTCTTCCCGAGGGCTTGCCGATGTTCCCCGGCACCGCGTCGGCTACCGGCCAGGGCGCCACCTTGGGTGTGTTGGGCGGCGGTCAGCTGGGCCGCATGTTTGTGCATGCCGCGCAGCGGCTCGGCTACTTCACAGCGGTGCTGGACCCGGATCCGCAAAGCCCGGCCGGCCAGGTCAGCCACCACCACATCCAGACCGGCTACAGCGACGCGGCAGGGTTGGCGCAGCTGGCCACGCTGTGCGGCGCGGTGACCACCGAATTCGAGAACGTGCCGGCCGATGCGCTGAAGGCGCTGGCCGCACGCATTCCAGTGGCGCCGGGTGCGGCTGCCGTGGCGATTGCGCAGGACCGCATTCAGGAGAAATCGCATTTCACCGCTACCGCCGATGAAGCGAGAAGCCGGCCGGGTGCTCTGGCCGGTGTGACCTGCGCGCCCTACGCGGTGATTGAAACCGCAGCCCAGTTGCAGGCCGTACCAGCGCAGTTGTTGCCCGGCATCCTGAAAACCGCCCGCATGGGCTACGACGGCAAGGGCCAGGTGCGCGTGAAAGACGCCGCAGCGCTGGCAGCGGCGTGGGCCGACCTGAAGCAGGTGCCCTGCGTGCTGGAAAAGATGCTGCCACTCAAAGCCGAGTGCTCGGTGATCGTGGCCCGCGGCTGGGACGGGCAGATGGTGAGCTTTGCGCCGCAGTTCAATGTGCATGTCGATGGCATCCTCGCCGTCACGGCCGCGTACCCGGGCAACATGCCGCCCACGCTGGCCGAGCGCGCCCGCGAGGCGACCCGGGCGATTGCCGAGCACGTCGGCTATGTCGGCGTGCTGTGCGTCGAGTTTTTTCTGATTGATGACGGCAGTGCGGATGGTGCGCTGGTCGTCAACGAAATGGCACCGCGCCCGCACAACAGCGGCCATTACACGATTGACGCCTGCGATGTGTCGCAGTTCGACCTGCAGGTGCATGCGATGGCTGGCTTGCCACTGCCGCAGTCGCGCCAGCATTCCCCGGCCATCATGCTCAATCTGCTGGGCGATGTGTGGTTCGACACCCATGGCGCAGTGCGCACGCCAGACTGGCAGGCCGTTCTGGCCTTGCCTGGTGCCCATCTGCACCTCTACGGCAAGACCGAGGCGCGGCGTGGCCGCAAAATGGGTCACCTCAATATCACGGCGGCGGACGTGGCCACCGTGAAAGCCACCGCCCGCCGCGCGGCGCAGATTCTGGGCCTGCCCGGACTCGAGGCGCTGTAGGCCCACCATGGTTCTCCCCGGCAGCGACCCGAGCGCCATTGCAGAGGCCGCGCGCTGCATCCAGTCCGGCGGCCTGGTCGGCTTTCCGACCGAAACCGTCTACGGCCTGGGCGCAGACGCCGGCAGCGATGCGGCGGTGGCCGGCATCTTTGCCGCCAAGGGGCGGCCGGCCGATCACCCGCTGATCGTGCATGTCGCCAGCGCAGAGCAGGTGGCGGCTTACGCCAGTGCCGTTCCGCCCTTTGCGGCGCGCCTGATGCAGGCTTTCTGGCCCGGCCCGCTCACCGTGATCCTGCCGCGTCGCGCTGGCGTCGCGACAGCCACAGCCGGTGGGCAGGACTCGATTGGCCTGCGTTGCCCGAACCACCCGGTGGCGCTGGCGTTTCTTCGGGCCTGCTTGGAACGCGGCGTGAAGGGTGTGGCGGGCCCCAGCGCCAACCGCTTTGGCCGCGTCAGTCCAACCACCGCGCAGCATGTGCAGCAGGAGTTTGGTGACAGCCTGCTGGTGCTCGATGGCGGCCCCTGCGACGTCGGCATTGAATCGAGCATCGTTGATTGCACGCGCGGCCGACCAGTGCTACTGCGCCCCGGCGTGCTGACCCGCGACCAGCTCGCGGCGGCCTGCGGCGAGGCGGTGCTGGACAAGGACGAACTCGCTGCTGGGGCGGGCGCCACACCGCGTGCCTCAGGCACTCTGGAGGCGCACTATGCGCCGGACGCCAAGGTGCGCCTGATGAACGCTGCCGGCATCCAGACCGCGCTGGATTTGCTCGGCCCCGATGCGGCGCACCTGGCCGTGTACGCGCGCAGCGTGGTACGCATCAAATCTGACAAGGTGCTGTACCGCCGCATGCCCGACGACGCCCTGGCCACCGCGCAGCAGTTGTTTGCGGTGCTGCGCGAGTTCGATGCCAAAGGTGTGAAGCTGATCTGGATCGAACCGCCGCCGCCTGATCCGGCATGGGACGGTGTGCGTGATCGGCTGGGGCGAGCAGCAGCCAGCTGAGCGCCTTCATGTGTCGGCTCCGATGTGTTTGACTTGAAAGGAACAGAGCGCATGTCCACAACCGTCACCCGTGCAGCCGCCATCGCGGCGTTGTCTCTCTGCCTTGGTTTGCCGCTGGCCGTGTGGTCGCAGGCGCCTGCTGCTGAAGGCTTCACTTCCTCGTCAGTGCAGTACCGCTGCGCGGGCGGCAAGCGACTGCAGGTGGTCTATCTGAATATCAACGATGGTCAGTCGTTTGCCACGCTGCAACACCGTGGGCGCATGGTGCTGATGAAGACCCTGCCTACGGGCTCCGGCGCCACCTATGGCTCGGTCGACGAGGCGCTGGGCTATGTGTGGCGCACCAAGGGCGCAGAGGGCCATCTGTACCAGCGTTCGGCAGGTGGGACGGGTGAAGAAAAGGTGTTGCTGCGGGATTGCCGCGAGCGCTGAACCGCCTGCGGCTCAGCGCCTGCTGCCGTACACCAGCTTCATGCCGAGGATCGCCATGGCCAGCAGCAGCGTGATGCCGTTGGCCACCACGATGGGCCAGGCGCCCACCATCCAGCCATAGGCCAGCCACAGGGCCACGCCCAGCGTGAAGGCGCTGTACATGCCCAGCGAGATGCCGCTCACATCGCGGGTGCGAAAGGTCAGCCAGGCCTGCGGCGCAAAGCTCAGCGTGGTCAGCGTGGCGGCGATGTAGCCGACCGTGTCGGTCCAGTTCATGGATTGCCTTCTTTCACGGCCCAGTCGACCAGGGCTTCCAGCGCCGGGCGCGCCGCCGGTGCGTTCGGGTGGTTGATGATGGCCACCACCACCAGGCGCCTGCCGCTGGGGGTGTGCACATAACCGGCCAGCGCGGTGCTGTCGCGCAGCGTGCCGCTTTTCAGGTGGGCCCAGCCCTGCGCGGTACGTGACCTGCTGCGCCGCAAGGTGCCGTCCACGCCAACGATGGGCAGCGAAGCCATCAGCTCGGGCATGGCGCCGGACAGATAAGCCGTCTGCAGCATGCGCGCCAGGCTTTGCGGCGTGGCCCGCTCGCTGCGTGAAAGACCTGATCCGTTGTCGAGCAGCGGCGGCTCCGCGTCGCCAAAACGCTCGCGCCACCAGACGCGAACCACCTCACGCGAGGCGGCGTAATTGGCGGCATAACCGGCCGTGTCCGGGCCGCCGTTACGCGGGCGCAGGCTGAGCGTGAGGAAGAGCTGCTGCGCCATCACGTTGTTACTGAACTTGTTGATGTCGCGAATCACCTCGGTCAGCGTGGGCGAGACGACTTCAAACACCGGCTTCAGGCCGGGCGCGGCGCGCCCTTCGCGCGCGCGACCACCCAGCTTGCCGCCCATCTCGGCCCACATGCCGGCGACGGCGCGCTCGGCATAGCTGGCCGGATCGGCATAGGCCACGGGCCAGACTTTCTCACCGCAACCGACCGGGTAGCTGCCATTGAACACAATGCGGAACGGGTCTGAAAAGTCGGCCTTGAGCATGCCGCGGTAATCGCCGCAGTCGCTGGCAGCGCCGTTCTGACTCGCCGTCAGGGGCACAGTGGCGGGTGTTTGCACATTGGCCAGTGGCGGCTCGAAGTTCACGCTGGCGGTGCCATTGCCCGGGTTGGGCACAAAGGTCATCACCACCGACTTGTAGTTCAGCAGCAGCGCGTCGGGCGAGGCGTTGTAGGGCCGCAGGGGCTCGCCGTCGAAGTCACCCGGATTCGGCGCGCTGACAGCAAAGGCGCTGCGGTCGAGCAGGATGTCGCCGGTGATCGTCTTGATGCCCAGCCCTTGCACCCGGCGCAGCAGCAGCCACAGGCGTTCCAGCACCAGCTTGGGGTCGCCCCGGCCCTGAATGATGAGGTTGCCCTGCAGCACGCCATTGCTGATCGGCCCATCCACGTACACCGGGGTGTTCCACGTGTAGGCTGGGCCCAGCAGCTCCAGCCCGGCGTAAGTGGTCACCAGCTTCATCACCGACGCGGGGTTCATGGGCGCGCTGGCGCGGTGACTCAGCAGCGGTGTTTGTTTGCCTGCCAGTGCGGGCGCGGCGTCGATCACGATGGCTGCGAGCGCGTCGCGCGGTACCTTGGCGCGGGCCAGTTGCGCTTCGACTTCAGGCGGCAGGGCTTGTGCTGCCGCCCAACCGCTCGCCAGCCACAGGGTCAGCGGGATGAACAGGCCAGCAAAGGGCCATGTGCGGCTCAGGGGATTCGTCATGGGCGGATTATCCGTGCAGCGTCAGCCGGGAAGTTCTTACACGGGATAATCGTGCAAATGCCCGCCGCCCTGAAACTGCTCGCCTTTGACAGCAGCACCGACCGCCTGTCGATTGCCGTGAGTGATGGCGCGCGCACGTGGTCGCACAGCGGGCCGGGCGGCGCTCAGGCCTCGACCTCGCTGATTCCAGCCATCCTGTCGCTGCTGGCCGAAGCGGGTTTGTCCATCGATGGGCTGGATGCCATCGTCTTTGGCCGCGGGCCGGGCTCCTTCACTGGCTTGCGCACGGCGTGTGCGGTGGCGCAGGGCCTGGCGTTTGGTGCCCGGCAAGGGGCCGGTGTGCCAGTGCTGCCGGTCGACACGCTGATGGCGGTGGCCGAAGAAGCCCGCTGGCTTGAAAGCGCTTCTGATGCCAATGCCTTGAAGCAGCTGTGGCGCGTGACCGCCCTGCTTGACGCCCGCATGGACGAGATGTACGTGCAGCGCTTTGAATTTGTGGGTGACGTGGGCCGCTCGCTGGGCGATGGCGAACTGGTCCGTCCGGAATCGCTGCAGCCTGACCCCGCCAGCGACTGCTGGGCCGGCAATGTGTTCACGGTGTACGCAGACCGCCTGCCCTCTGCCTTGGCTGCCGCGCGGAAGCGGGAAGCACTGCCCACCGCCACCGCGCTGCTTCGCGTGGCGCCGGCTTTGATCGCAGCAGGCCAGTGCGTCGACGCAGCGCTGGCCCTGCCGCTCTATGTTCGGGATAAAGTGGCCCAGACGACCGAAGAGCGCGAGCAGCTGAAAGCTGCGAAGCTTGCCAGCGTGTCCTGACCTCACTACCCCGATGAACGCCGTCCTCCAACCACTTGAAGCGCAGTTCGAACCCATGACGCCCGCGTCGCTGGAGGCGGTGCTGCGGGTGGAGAACAGCGCATACGCGCATCCATGGTCGCACGGCAATTTCACCGACTCGCTGAATGCGGGCTACCACGCGCAACTGCTGTGCGGCGGTACCATGCCCGAAGGCGAACTGCTCGGCTACTTTGTGGCCATGAAGGGCGTGGACGAAGTGCATCTGCTCAACATCACGGTGGCGCCCGCGCACCAGCGCCAGGGCTGGGCCCGCGTGATGCTGGACGCGCTGGCCCTGTGGTCGCGCGGGCAGGGCGCGCAGTGGCTGTGGCTGGAAGTGCGCGTGAGCAACGCCCGCGCCAAGGCCGTGTATGAGCAGTACGGTTTTCGCCATGTCGGCACGCGCCGCCATTACTACCCTGCCCAGGGTGGGCAGCGCGAAGACGCCATCGTCATGAGTCTGGCGCTGTGAACCACACTAGCCCTCCATCGAAAAGCACCACGCCATGAGCCTGCAACTCGACAAACGCCACCGCGCCATGCTGCGCGAGATGGGCGTGCGCGTGTGGCTGCCCACGGCGCCTCTTGTGACGGCATCGCCAGCCGAGCCCTCGATGGCGACTGCACCCGAGCCGGTGACCACTCCGGTTCGTTCTGCGCCGACAACACCGGTGCGACCAGTGGCAGCCACACCGGCACCCGTACCCGCATCGGCAAGCACACCTCTCCCCCGTTCAAGCACCGACACCGCCAGCGCCACCGCAGCGTGGGCTCTGGGCGCGCCCACCGCGCTGTATGCCGATGCCGCACCCTCCACCGGCCCGCGCTGGCTGGTGCTGGTGGAGGCGCCGCAGGCGGTGCTGGCGCGCAACCCCTTCCAGCCTTTCGAGGGCGATGCCGGCAAGCTGCTTGACAACATGCTGCGCGCTGCGCGTCTGCATCAGGGTGCCACGGTGCATCTGGCGCCGCTGGCGCGTCTGGGTTCGGCGGCTGAACCGTCAGCTGCACTCCGTTCCGCCTTGCCGGAATTGATGGCCTCATTTCAGCCCGATGTGCTGCTGGTGATGGGCCGGCTGGCCGGTCAGGCGGTGGTCGGCTCGGGCGAGCCCTTTGGCAGGCTGCGAGGGCAGGTGCACTCCGTGCAGGGCGTGCGCACCGTGCTCACCTATGACGCCACCTACCTGCTGCGCAGTCCGGCTGACAAGGCCCGTGCGTGGGATGATTTGTGTCTGGCGCTCACGGTTGTCGCCGGGCGCTGACGGGTTTGGTGGGTTTGGCGATCAGGTCTTTCCGCTTCGGCTGGGCGCCAGCACCGAGGCGATAGCCACCACCATCAGCACCACGGCTGCCCAGTCCTGCCAGTGCAGCACCTCACCTAGCCAGATCGCCCCCGAAAACACACCGAGCACCGGAATCATCATCACGCTCAGCGTGGAGGCCACCGGCGGCAAATCACGCGCCAGCGAGAACCACGCGGCATGGGCAAAGCCGAAGATCAGCACCGCGTTGTAGACGATGGCGCCCCAGGTGGTGGCGGACGGCGCTTTCCATTGCGACGATTCAAATACAGCGCCAAGCACCGTGAGCATCACCGCCGTCATGGCGGTCATCCAGAACGACAGCGTGAGTGTGGCGGCAGGAATGGTGGTGCGCCTCAGTAGCTGAGTGCCCAGCGCCCAGGTCGCCGCAGCCACCAGCGCCAGCAGCACGGCAACCGGCTTGCCCGACAGATCGGTCAACTCGAACCACAGCAGCAGTGTCACGCCGACTGCGGCTGCCAGCACGCCCAGCCAGCTGCGGTGCTGCAGCTGCGCACCGAACACCCACGCGCCCAGCAGCGCCGAGAAAATCGGCATGGTGTAGCCGAGGATGGCCGCGCGTCCGCTGCTGAGCTGCTTGATGGCAATGATGATCAGCGCATGCCACACCAGCATGTTGGCCGCCGCCAGCCAGAACAGCTCGCGGTAGCGTTCACGCGGCACAGTGAACGGCACCTTCATCAGCACCAGCGCCAGCCCGAGCACCGGCAGGCCAATCCAGATCGAGATGGCGCGGAAAGTCAGTGGCGGATAGTCGGTGATGCCCAGCTTCATCACCGGCCAGTTGAAGCCCCACACCAGCGTGAGAAGAATCAGCAGAGTCAGTTGGCGGCGCGTGAGTTGCATGGGGGAATTGTGCCCCCACGTTCGCCCACTGCGTGTAGCTCTCTGCCCCCCAAGGGGGCCGTCCGCCTGTGGCCCGGCTAAGCCGGTTCCACGGCTCCTCTGGTAGGGACACAGCCCCCACGGCCGTTCGCTTCGCGTAACTTCCTGCACGTGCTCACGCCTGAGGCGTGAGCCCTTCCTCCCGTCCAAACCTGCGCAGGCAGGTTTGGAGCCGCGGTCGTCAGCCCCGAGGGGGCCGTCCGCCTGCGGCCCGGCAAAGCCGGTTCCACGGCTCCGCTGGGTTCACAGTAAAGGCCGTATTTACAATGAGGCATGACCTTTCTTGACATGCTGGCCGCGGCCGAACGCCAGAACCAATCGATGCTGTGCGTGGGCCTGGACCCGGAACCGACGAAGTTTCCCGGGGCGTTCAAGGGCGACGCCAACAAGATCTACGACTTCTGCGCCGCGATTGTCGATGCCACGGCCGACCTGGTGATTGCGTTCAAGCCGCAGATTGCCTACTTCGCCGCCCACCGCGCCGAAGGTCAGCTCGAACGCCTGATGGAACACATGCGCCGCGTGGCGCCACAGGTACCCATCATTCTTGACGCCAAGCGCGGTGACATCGGCAGCACCGCCGAGCAGTACGCGAAAGAAGCGTTTGAGCGCTACGGGGCTGACGCGGTCACGCTGTCGCCCTTCATGGGCTTTGATTCGGTGGCGCCGTATTTGAAGTACGAAGGCAAAGGCGCGTTCCTGCTGTGCCGCACCTCCAACCCCGGCGGTGACGACCTGCAGAACCAGCGTTTCGCTTCGGTGGAAGGTCAGCCCCTGTTGTATGAGCATGTGGCCCGTCTCGCGCAGGGGCCGTGGAACCTCAATGGCCAGCTCGGTCTGGTAGTGGGTGCCACCTATCCGGCAGAAATCGAGCGGGTGCGCGCGGTGGCACCCACGCTGCCACTCTTGATTCCCGGCGTTGGTGCGCAGGGTGGCGATGCGGTGGCCACAGTGCGTGCCGGCTGGAAGCCCGGTGCGCCCATCATCGTCAACTCTTCGCGGGCTGTGTTGTACGCCTCATCAAGTGACGATTTCGCAGCGGCTGCCCGGCGCGAGGCGATCAGAACGCGCGACGTGCTGCAGGCGGCTCGCCCGGCACAGTAGCTTTTTTGCGTCAGCGGGCGTAGGCTGAAAAGCGTGCGCGGTGCGTGTTGCCGGCACGAACAATCCAGTGGTCGCCACCGTCAGCGATGGTGACGCTGCCGTCGTCGGTGCGGGGCAGGTCGGCATAGCGCGCCTTCGGGAGCCGCCAGACCATCTCGCTGAGGCTGCCCGGGTGGCTGGCCTCAAACTGCGACAAACCACCGGCCACACGCTGCTCCCGCCACTGCACCGCCATGCGCGTGGTCATGAAGTCGGCCAGCCGCGGCATGGTGTACCACTGGAAGCGGCTCGGCCCCTGCGCCTTGGCATGCGTCAGCAGGTCCTGCAGAACCGTGGGCCAGACATTGACGCCGTTGGGATGCACGTACACCATGCGCGTGGTGTGGTGGCTCACGGCGAAATCCACCAGATCGCGGTACCAGTCTTCCACCTCTTGCTGCGGCACCCCGTTGACCTGGAACTCCTCGAAAGTTGCGTAATAGCCAGCCGGCGTGACCGGGAACACCCACAGGGCCGGGTTGCGCAACTGGCCATCGCGGTATTGCCGCGTGGGGCCGAGGCCGGTGTGCCCGGCGAAGTAGGCCGCCACCACGCCCTGTTGCTCCAGCCAGTCCATGGCCCAGGTCGGGTTGTTGCCGACCGGCGGCGAGTACTGGCGAACCAGCGGGCCCAGCAGCTTGTCGGCGGTGGTTTTGAGCGAGCGCACCACCGGCAGGAAGAAAGCCGGCGTGCCGTCGGGGGTCGGGCTTCTGAGGCCCAGCCATTCGCGCAGCGGGTTGCCCACGGTCTGCCGGATGGCCTGCATATTGGCTTGCAGATAGGGCAGATACAGCGCGCTGTTGGCTTCGGTGGCGTTCAGCCCGTAGTCGTCGTGGTTCCAGCCGCCGTGGCTGCCGATGGCATGGCCACGCGCAGAAAAGCGCCGCAGCATGTCCCGTGCAATCGGGTTCTGCGGCAGGTTCCAGCCCTTGCCATCGCCAGTGGCCACGGCGTCGGGGCCGGCCGTCATGTCGATGGAGAAAGGGCCGTCGTTGAAAATGCCCAGCTTCTCCAGCTGCAGCGAGGGCTGCTGCGCGGCGAAGGAATCGAGGTGCCAGTTCAGCGTCAGGCCGGCCACGCCATTGGGCACCGCCGAGAGCTGGGCCATGTTCAGCACCCTGTTCGCAAAGTAGTGCAGAAAGCCGTGCATCGGCAGCGCATCGGTGCGCGCCACTTTCAGGTAGGTCAGTGGCAGGTTTACAAACAGCACCTTGCCGCGTCCCACTGTGTGGATGCCGGCCACCAGCCCGGCCTCGCGCGAGGCGGCCAGCGTGGTGCCATTGAATGCGCCCTGCGTGACAAAGCTGGAGTACACCAGCCCGCCAGTCAGGTAGCCGCTGTAGACCTCCAGCGCGTCAGACGCACTCTGCGGTGCGCTGCTGCGGGGCGGGTAGGTTGCGAGCAATCCCATGCTGTCAGTGCCCGCGTTCACTGCTGATGCCGGTGATGTATCCGCCGGGTGGACGTCGGCCATGGATTTGCCCGGCGGCACCTGCAGCGCACGCAGCGTGCTGCGCATGGCCACCACCTTGCCGACAGTGGTGCTTTTCTCGCGCAGGGTGTCGTAGAGGCCGTAATCGACGCCAGCCAGATCGCTCAGGCGCGACCGGGGAATCGAGTAGGTGGGCTTCAGGTTGCCGTCGAGTTTGAAGATGCCGAAGTCATAGGTGAGCAGCGTGTGACCACCCGCCTGGGTGTAGCGGCGCACGGCCTGCAGCAGCGCGTCGGTCGCCACGGTGTGTATCTGGTCGGGCAGCACCAGCCCGGCGTACTGAAGTGCGGCGGGGCCGAGTGTGAGGAAGTCGGCATCGGTCACGGGCAGCATGCGCACGCCGGTCTCCGAGGCGGCATCCAGCCACGCGGTGACACTGGGCGCATCGAGCAGCTGGCCATCCGGCACGAGCAGCAGCAGCACGCCGGGGTCGGGTGGCGCTGGGCTGGCGGTAACCGTCGGTTGGGTTGATGCAGCGGTGCTGGCCGCCAGCGGAGGTGGGTCCTGGCAAGCGCTCAGGCTGATCACCAGAAACAGGCTGCAACAGACCGTGCGCCAGGTCGCTGGAATCATCATGCAAGAGACTTTTGGGGGGTGTGAAAAAAGAGCATCCCGCCAATTTAAGTGCTTGACATGCTGGCGCACACCAGCGCGGCGAGGGTGCGGCTGTAGTCCGATGCGCCTAGAGCAGATCGCATGCGTTTGTGGGTGCAGTTACTGTGCGACAGCGCACGGTGATGCCGCTAGGCATGCGGCAGGTTTTCGGCAAATTCCCGGTAGAAAGGCCGTTCAGGTGCGTCCGAGTCGCCCGCCCAGCATCACGCACACCAGCGCGGCCACCACCAGCGCGATGCCGGCCCATTGCCACGCGGTGATCACCTCGCCCAGCACCAGCATGCCGGTGGCCAGTCCCACCACCGGTACGCCGAGGCTGAACGGGGCCACGCGATTGGCCGGATGCCGCTTGAGCAGGCCGGTCCACAGGCTGTAGCCGACGATGGTTGCGATCCAGCCGAGGTAGGCCACAGCGAGCCAGCTGGAGGTGCGCGCATCCAGCCAGTGCCAGCGTGTGGCTTCTGGATCAAACGCGTACGACAGCGCCACAAAAGGCAGCACCGCGACCGAGCTGCTCCACACCACAAACGAGATGGGCGAATACGCCACCGCTTCCTGCTGCGCGCGCCGCGCGACGATGTTGGACATCGCCCACATCGCTGCAGCGCCCAGCGTCAGCACAAAACCCAGTGCCGTGGTGCCCCCCGCGTGGCCAGCGCCGAGGTAGTTGGCGGCAAAGCAGGCGAGCCCCAGCGCAGCCAGCACCAGACCCGCCTGCAGCGGGCGACTGGCCCGCTCACGCAGCAGCACAAAGCCGAACAGTGCCGTGAAAAACACCTGGGTCTGCAGCAGCACCGAGGCCAGCGCCGCCGTCATGCCGACCTGCAGTGCGATGAACAAGATGCCGAATTGCCCCACGCCCTGCAGCAGGCCATAGAGCAGCAGCCACTTCACCGGAACCTTGGGCGGCCGGATGATCAGCACCAGCGGCAGCACCGCAAACACATAGCGTGCGGCGCCGAGCTGGAAGGGCGTGAAGTCGCGCAGGGCGTACTTCATCACCACGAAATTCACGCCCCACAGCACCACCACAGTCAGGGCGGCCGCGAAGTCGCGCCCGGTCAAGGCGGCAGGTGGCATGGACAAGCGATGGAGCGGTGTGGAAATGGGGCGGGTCAGGCTGCGGGCTGCTGGGCCCGGGCCAGGTCCAGATGCGCCTTGACCTGCTGAGCCAGCGCCATGTCGCCCGGTGTTTCGGGCAGCCACGGCTCCACGGCAATGGTGTTGCCAGCCGGATCGACCGCCACAAACACCACCACGCATTCGGTGATGACTTGCATCTGGCCGGTTTTCATGTCGCCGGCGCGTACTTCGACTGCGATGTTCATGCTGGTGCGGCCGGTGTAGGCGAGCCGCGCCTCGACCTCGACCAGGTCGCCAATCATGATGGGGCGCTGAAAGCGGATGGTGCCGACCGAGACGGTGACGCAATAGCGCTTGGCCCAGCGGGTGGCGCAGGCATAGCCGGCCTCGTCAATCCACTTCATCACGGTGCCGCCGTGCACCTTGCCACCAAAGTTGACGGTGTTGGGTTCGGCCAGAAAGCGCAGGGTGATGGAGGACATGGCAGGCGGGGGTGAATCAGTCAGGGAGGGCTATTTTCACCCAGATGGCGCGCTGCCGGTCACTGGGAAGACGGCGGCACGCTCTGCAAATCGAGCGTGAAGATGTTTTTGCGGTAGTCGGGCGCCGCTTCCATCAGCAGCCGGTTGAGCTGCGCCATCGCGTCTTCCGGGGTTTGAGCCTGCAGCGGCACCACGATCACTGCGATCTTGGGCTTGAGCACCAGACCGACCGGCATACCCGGAAAAGGCGCAATGCAGCGGGCCAGAATCTTGGTGGCCATGCCGGTGATGCGGTCTGCAGGCACCGGCCCCTCCACCAGCAGGCCAAAGCGGGCGTCGCCCAGCCGCGCGACAGTGTCCACGTCACGCATGATGTTGGTCAGGCGGCCGGCCAGCCGCAGGATCACTTTCAGTGTGTTGCGCCGGCCGAAGTCGTCGAAGATTTCGGCGCGGTTGGCCACGTCCATCACCACCACGGCGCTTTGCTGGTTGAGGCGGATCGAGCGCTCGATCATGCTGCGCATGCGGTGCATGAACACCAGGTCGTTGATCAGGCCGGTGGCCGGGTCGACCCGGTCAATCTGCGAAATGCGCCGCTGGTAGTCGCGCCGTTCCTGGCCCCGCAGCATCAGCACAAAGAAGACAAAAGGAATCGCGATGCCGGCCGAGAGCGGTGCGGCGTACTCTGTCACCAGGCTGGCACCCATCCAGCCTGCGGCGTGGACCATGCTCACCGTCAGTGCGGCCAGCAGCGGCGCAAAGCCGAGCAGCAGCCAGCCGGCAAACCGGTCGCCGCTGGCCAGCGCCCACACCGTGGCCGCGGTGCACAGCAGGGCCGCCACCACACAGGCCGACGCGGCAATCAGCATGCGGGCCGGATTGTCTGCGGCATACACGCTGGCGCCAATGCCCAGCGCCACCAGCGCCAGCGACCAGAAGGCAGCGTACAGCCACGGTTTGCGGGCCCGCAGGGAGATCGACTGCGCGGTGAAGACCAGCAGCGGCGCCAGACTGAGCACCGGCATCACATAGCGTGATGCATCGTTCCACTGCGCCAGTTGCGGCCACAGATGCATGCCGCCCACCCCTTGGTCACTGGCAATCGCCACGGTCAGCATCACCGTCCAGAGGCCAAAGGCCGCATGGGCCAGATCGCGCAGGGCCAGCGAGGTGAACAGCGCGAAGCCTGCCACCATCATCAGCAGGCCGAAATAAAAGCCGTACACCATCGAGCGGCCCTGCAGGCTGGTGCTCAGGCCGCTTTCGTTTTCAAAGGCAATCGGCACATAAAAGCGCTGGCGGTTCTCGATGCGCAGCGCATACACCGACAGGTCTTCTGCCGACACACTGAGCGGAAACACCGGGTAGATGTTGGGCAGCGGCCAGTCGGCCACCGGCATCAGGTCGCCAGCCTTTTGCACGCTCCAGTTGTCGTCGTTACCGCGGGTGTAAAGGGTCACGCTGTCGAGGCCAGGCGTGGTGAGCTTGAGGTACCAGCGCTCAGCGTCCGGCGCCGCAGGGATGCTGAAGCGGATCCAGAGCACCGCTCCCGGTGGCAGGTCGTACTGGCGCCAAGGCCCGGTCGGCGTGAGCTGCGTCAGCGGGATGCTGACGATGTCGGCGATGCTTTTCTTTCCCGTCTCGTCGATCCAGGCGTCACCCCAGTCGAGCATCGCCACAGGCTGGCGAAGCTCATCGAGGTCCAGAATCTGGCGGGCCTGGGTGGTTTGCAGGCCGAGGCCAAGCACCAGCGCGAGCAGGCAGCGCCATAGAAAAGCTGTCCAGGATTCCGGGTTCGGACGCCTTTTCACATGGGCAAGCTCCGGCATTCCATGGGCAATAATTACATTTGACACCATTGGTTACTACGTTACCCCGCGGCCACAAAAGTATCAACCGATATGCAACAAACCAGCGCAAAACCAACGCAATCCGCATAGGACGGCGCGCGAGGGCCAGCGCCGCTCAGGGCTCAAGGGAGGGCATTCCGACGTGGCAGCCGGAAGTCGCCTGGGACCCCCAAAGGCAGCGGGTGGCGCCCCGGGGGCCCCAAGGCTCAGAGGTCGAGCATCCGGCGCAGGTAGCGTCCGGTGTGGCTGGCCGGGTTGGCGGCGATGTCTTCCGGCGTGCCCACGCCGACCACGGTGCCGCCGCCGGCGCCGCCTTCCGGACCCATGTCGATCAGCCAGTCTGCGGTCTTGATGACGTCCAGGTTGTGCTCGATCACCACGATGGTGTTGCCCGCGTCGCGCAGCTGGTGCAGCACCTTGAGCAGCAGGTCGATGTCGGCAAAGTGCAGCCCGGTGGTGGGCTCATCGAGGATGTAGAGCGTGCGGCCGGTGTCGCGCTTGCTCAACTCCAGCGCCAACTTGACGCGCTGCGCCTCGCCGCCTGAGAGCGTCGTCGCGGCCTGGCCCAGCTTGATGTAAGACAGGCCGACATCCAGCAGCGTGTGCAGCTTGCGCGCAATCGTCGGCACCGCCTTGAAGAACTCGGCCGCCGCTTCCACCGTGAGGTCGAGAATCTGCGCGATGTTCTTGCCCTTGTACTGCACCTCCAGCGTTTCGCGGTTGTAGCGCATGCCCTTGCACACGTCGCAGGGCACGTACACGTCGGGCAGGAAGTGCATCTCGACCTTCACCACGCCATCGCCTTGGCAGGCCTCGCAGCGGCCACCGGCGACGTTGAAGGAAAAGCGCCCGGCGCCATAACCGCGTTCGCGTGCGGTGTTCATCTCGGCCATCAGCTCGCGGATCGGCGTGAACAGGCCGGTGTAGGTGGCCGGGTTGCTGCGCGGTGTGCGGCCAATCGGCGACTGGTCCACGTTGATGACCTTGTCGAAATGCTCGATGCCTTCAATGCTGTCGTGCGCGGCGGGTTCTTCATGTGCGCGGTACAGCGTGCGGGCGACGGCGGTGTACAGCGTGTCGTTGACCAGCGTGGACTTGCCTGAGCCGGATACACCCGTCACACAGGTCAGCAGGCCGACCGGGAACTCCACGCTCACGCCTTTGAGGTTGTGGCCAGTGGCGTTGATGACGCGCAGCGCCTGCATATCGCCCAGCGTGGCCTGGTGCACCGCCTCGCGCGCGGCACGCCGCTCGGCGGCCGGGCTTTGCGGAAAGCGCGAGACCTTTTTCTTCTCTGCCGCCTGCTGGGCCTTCACCGTGGGCAACCACGGCGTGCGGCGCTGGGGCACCGCAATCTTCAGCACCTGGGCCAGGTACTTGCCGGTCAGCGAGTCGGGGTGGGCCTGCACTTCTTCAAACGTGCCCTGCGCCATCACGCGCCCGCCGTGGATGCCAGCGCCCGGGCCCATGTCGATCACGTGGTCGGCGGCGCGGATCATGTCCTCGTCGTGTTCGACCACCAGCACGCTGTTGCCGATGTCGCGCAGGTGTTTGAGCGTGCCGATCAGGCGGTCGTTGTCGCGCTGGTGCAGGCCGATGCTGGGCTCGTCCAGCACATACATCACGCCGGTCAGGCCCGAGCCAATCTGCGACGCCAGCCGGATACGCTGCGACTCGCCACCTGAGAGCGTCTCTGCGCTGCGGTCCAGGCTCAGGTAATTCAGGCCCACGTCGTTCAGAAACTTCAGGCGCAGGCCGATCTCGCGCACCACCTTGGCCGCGATCTCGGCCTTGGCGCCCTGCATGGTCAGGGTGTTGAAGTAGTCAAAGCATTCGCGCAGGGTGACGCGGCTGATCTCAAAAATTGCCTTGCGGTGTGGGGTTGCCGTACCGTCGCTCTTCGATGACGGAGAACCGACGAGATACACATGGCGCGCTTCCCGGCGCAGCCGCGTGCCCTGGCAATCGGGGCAGGGCTGCACGCTGCGGTAGCGCGACAGCTCTTCCCGCACCGCTGGGGAATCGGTCTCGCGGTAGCGGCGCTCGAAGTTGGTGATCACCCCCTCGAACGCGTGTTTCTTGGTGACCCGCTTGCCGGCCGAGTTGCCCGAATCCATCACGTAGCTGAACTTGATTTCCTCGTCGCCCGAGCCGTACAACACCACCTGCCGCACGCTGTCCGGCAGGTCTTCAAAGGCACCTTCAATGTCGAATTGGTAATGTTTGGCAAGGCTCTCCAGCATCGAGAAGTAGTAGCCGTTGCGCCGGTCCCAGCCCTTGACGGCGCCACTGGCCAGGCTCAGCGACGGAAACGCCACCACGCGTGATGGATCGAAAAACTCGCGGTGGCCGAGGCCATCGCAGCTCGGGCAGGCGCCCACCGGCGAGTTGAAGGAAAAGAGCCGTGGCTCCATCTCGCTCAGGCTGTAGCTGCAGACCGGGCAGGAGAATTTGGCGCTGAACAGGTGTTCCTTGCCGGTGTCCATCTCCAGCGCAATCGCTTTGCCGTCGGCCAGCCGCAGCGCGGCCTCGAAGCTTTCGGCCAGGCGCTGCTGCATGTCGGCCCGCACCTTGATGCGGTCAATCACCACGTCGATGTCGTGCTTCTCGTTCTTCTTGAGCTTGGGCAGGTCGTCGAACTCGTACGCCGTGCCATTGATTCGAAAGCGCACATAGCCGTACGCCTGCATTTCGGCAAACACATCGGCAAACTCGCCCTTGCGGTCGCGCGCCACCGGCGCGAGGATCATCAGCTTGGTGTCTTCGGGCAGGGCCAGCACATGGTCCACCATCTCGCTGACGCTCTGCGCCTGCAGCGGCAAATCATGGTCGGGGCAGTAGGGTGTGCCCGCGCGGGCGAACAGCAGGCGCAGGTAGTCGTGGATCTCGGTCACTGTGCCCACGGTGGAGCGGGGGTTGTGCGAGGTGGCTTTCTGCTCGATGGAAATCGCGGGCGACAGGCCTTCGATCATGTCCACGTCGGGCTTGTCCATCAGTTGCAGGAACTGCCGCGCATAGGTCGACAGGCTCTCGACATAACGCCGCTGCCCCTCGGCATACAGCGTGTCGAAGGCGAGGGACGATTTGCCCGAACCGCTCAGGCCGGTGATAACCACCAACTGGTTGCGCGGAATGTCGAGGTCGATGTTCTTGAGGTTGTGCGTGCGTGCCCCTCTGATGCTGATTCTCTGCATGGGGAATACGCCCGCCCCTGCGGGGGGTGCAGGACGGTCTTTCGCCGCGCCGGCGGTGCGAGCTGCCTCGCTGGCCTCAAGGTATTTGCTGTCGTTGGGAGAGTTCACTGGAAAGGGTGCGCCGCAAAACCTTCCATCATAGAGCGTTGCGGTGTTTCAAGCACAATAGCCGCTGGGGCCCGTCAGGGAGCCGGGGCATTGGGCCTCGCCTTCCTGGGGGTGACTTGCCCACCCTGTTTTTCTCATCGCGTCGATCCATCGCCTTGGCTGCCATTCCCGTTCCGTCTGTTCCAGCGTCCGCCATGACCGCCACCGAGCGCCGTGCGAGCGTCTGGCTGTCGTCGATTTTTGCGCTGCGCATGCTGGGCCTGTTTCTGGTGCTGCCGGTGTTTGTGCTGGAGGCGGCGCGCTACCCCGGCGGGCAGGACCCGGCTCTCGTGGGTCTGACCATGGGCCTCTTTGGCCTCACACAGGCGCTGCTGCAGATTCCTTTTGGCATGGCGTCCGATGCCTGGGGTCGCAAGCGCGTCATCGTGGTTGGCCTGCTGGTGTTTGCTGCGGGCAGTTTTGTCGCGGCGGCGGCGCAGGACATCCACGGGCTGATGATTGGCCGTGCCCTGCAGGGCGCTGGTGCCATGTCGGCGGCGGTCACGGCCCTGCTGGCTGACCTGACCCGCGACGAGGTGCGCACCAAGGGTCTGGCCCTGCTGGGCGGCAGCATCGGCCTGATGTTTGCGCTGTCATTGGTGCTGGCGCCGCTGCTCAACACCCACATCGGGCTGTCCGGCCTGTTTGCCACCACCGGACTGATGGCGCTGGCGGGCATCTTCATCACGCTGCGGCTGGTGCCAGCCGAGCCGCCCCAGCACAAGGACCTGCAGGGCGGCCGCTTCTGGGATGTGTTGCGCAACCGCGAACTGCTGGGCCTGAATTTCGGGGTGTTTGCACTCAATGCCGTGCAGCTGGCGATGTGGGTCGCGGTGCCGGCGATGCTGGTGCAGGCCGGGCTGGACAAATCCCTGCACTGGCATGTGTACCTGCCGGCGGTGCTGGCGTCATTCGTGGTGATGGGCGGCACGCTGTTTCCGATGGAGCGCCGCGGCCACCTGCGCGCCGTTTTGCTGGCCGCCATTGCGCTGCTGGCGCTGGTGCAACTGGGCTTTCTGGAGATCGCCGGTGCGCCAACGCTGTGGGGGCTGGCCACGCTGATCCTGCTGTTTTTCTGCAGCTTCAATATTCTCGAAGCCAGTCTGCCCAGCCTGGTGTCGCGCCTGATTCCTGCATCGAGCCGCGGCTCGGCACTGGGTGTCTTCAACACCGCGCAGTCGCTGGGTCTTTTTGCGGGTGGCGCGCTGGGTGGCCTGCTGCTCAAGAGTGGCGGCACCGGCGTGCTGTTCGGTGCCATGGCGGGGCTGTCGCTGCTGTGGTTGTTGCTGGCCTGGTGGTTGTTGCCCGCCCTAGCGCGCAAGCAGGCCTCGCACTGAACTTGCACCGAGCGCCTATGAATTGGGCGCAGGCCGGTCTGCCGCGGGCTGTGGTGGCTCAGGCGCTGCGGCGCTTGTGGGCAGGCTGTTCACCAGATGCTGCGCCAGCGTTTCATAGAGTGGCCGGCTCAGCAGCCGTGAGACCAGGCTGGCCAGCATGGCCGCCAGCATCAGGCTGAAGACCATCGCGCGGCCGTCGACCATTTCCATCACGATGATGAAGGCCGTCAGCGGCGCCTGCGTCACCGCAGCCAGAAAAGCCGTCATGCCCATGGCAATCAAGGCAGCGCCCAATTCAGGGCTGACCAGTTCCGCGACGTTGTGGCCCACGCCGGCGCCAATCGACAGCGAGGGCGCAAAAATGCCGCCCGGCACACCGCACCACGCGGCCAGCCAGGTGGCGATGAACTTGAGCAGCACGTAGAGCGAAGGCACCTCGGTCTCGCCGGCCAGCATCTGCATCACCGCACCAGAACCGGCGCCAAAGGTGGCCCCCTGGCTCGCCAGGCCAATAACGGCAATCACCAGACCGCCCGCCGCCGCAAAGCGCACCGGGTGGCGCTGGCGCCACTGGCTGATGCGGTCGGGCGAGCCGGTGAGCGAGGCCGCCAGCAGCCGCGAAAACACACCACCCAGCAGCCCGCACAGCAGCGCCACCGCCAGACCGGGCAGCACCGCCGCCCATCCCAGTGGCGGCACCTTGATGACGCCGAAATAGCTCACGTTGCCGAACACCGACACCCCGATCAGACCGGCCAGCACGATGGCCACGATGATCAGGCCGCTGCCGCGCATCGCCAGCTTGCGCGACAGCTCCTCGATGGCAAATACCACCCCGGCCAGCGGCGCGTTGAAGGCCGCCGCAATGCCCGCCGCTCCGCCCGCCACCAGCAGGGCGTGTGCGTTCATGCCCGACTCGGGTCGTATCCAGCGGCGTGCATGGTGCATCACACCCGCCGCCACCTGCACCGAGGGCCCTTCGCGGCCGATTGACAGGCCGGCCAGCATGCCACCGGCCGCCAGTCCCATCTTGGCCAGCGCCAGCCGCAAGGACACGAAGCGGCTGCGCGATTCTGGTGGCGTGGCAGGGTCCAGCGCTGCCATCACCTGCGGAATGCCCGAGCCGGCTGCGCCGGGAAAGTCGCGCCGCGTCAGCCAGACAATGGCCGCCGTCAGCGCTGGCGTCCACAGCAGCACTAGCCACGGGTTGTAGCCATACAGCGCCTCGAACAGGCTGAAGCTCCACTCGCTCAGCAGCGTGAAGGCCACTACCAGCAGACCAGCGGCCACCGCGTACATCAGCACCACGGCGCGGTCGAACCACAGGCGCCCGTTGGACAGCTCGGTCTGGAGGTTTTGCAGGAAATCCGGTTCGCGGTTCATGGCAGCCTGTTATTTTCACCGGGGGTGTGCAATAGCTGTGCCAGCGCCCGGCCGGCGTGCTGGCGAATGCGGCACAATCGTCATTTTGGGCGGTGGCCGGGCCGGGTCTGGCGACGCCACCGGACGGCGACAGCCCCGCAAGTCCCCACCCATCAGTCCCCACCCCATCAGAGCAAGAGGCGGTACCCCATGGCATCAGTGAACAAAGTCATCATCGTCGGCAACCTGGGCCGCGATCCTGAAATGCGCAGCTTCCCCAGCGGCGACCAGATCGCCAACGTCACCATCGCCACCACCGACAAGTGGAAAGACAAGCAGTCTGGCGAGATGAAGGAAGCGACCGAGTGGCACCGCGTGGTGTTCAACGGCCGTCTGGCCGAGATCGTCGGTCAGTACCTGCGCAAGGGCTCGCAGGTCTATGTCGAAGGCAGCCTGCGCACCCGCAAATGGACCGACAAGGACGGCGCCGAGAAATACACCACCGAAATCCGCGCCGACCAGATGCAGATGCTGGGCAGCCGCCAAGGCATGGGCGGCCCTTCGGATGACGGTGGTGGCTACGATGCACCGCGTTCGGCACCTGCCGCCCGCGCCCCGGCGCCAGCACCCCGCCCGGCGCCAGCCGCCAAGGCCGCCAGCGGGTTTGATGACATGGACGACGATATTCCGTTTTGAACTGACGGACGTTTGCCTCACCAGCCCGCCCTGTGCGGGCTTTTTTGTGTCTGGCGACAAAGTCGCGCCTTCGTCTGGCAACAGATGTAAGTTTTTACTTACAGGTTCGGCCCCGTGAAAAGCGCGCGGATGGTTAGTATCAAAAGGTTTTATCGCCACATGACCCACACCATGCCACCTTCCGCACCGACTGCACGTTTTTCTGCTTCCCGCTTCCGAAAGCCCGGCCCGGTGCGGCCTGCGACCTGGCGGGCGGCGGTGGCGGCGCTCGGTCTGCTGGTTGGCGCTGGCGCGCAGGCGGCCGGCAATACCGAGCCGCTGACCGACATCCTCTCGACCCCCGGCAGTGCCGGACTGGGCCTGGTGACGCGGATTGAGGCCTCGCCCTACCGCGACGCCGGCACGCGTTACGACCTGTTGCCGCTCTATCTGTACGAAGGCGAGCGGCTGTTTCTGCATGCCAACCGCGGCGGCGTGAAGTTGCTCAACGGCAGCGAGAACCGCTTTGACCTCTTCATTGAGCAGCGCCTGGAAGGCTACCCGGCCGACCGCCTGCCAGCCAGCCTGTCGGGCATGGCGCAGCGTGATTCCGGCATCGATCTGGGTGTGGCCTATCGGTACCGCCAGCCCTGGGGCACGGTGCAGGCCGAGCTGGTGCAGGACGTCGGCGGCGCTTCCAAGGGCAGCGAGTTCCGCGTCGGCTACACCTACGACTGGCGGTCCGGCCCCTGGCTGCTGCGGCCCAGCATCACGCTGGGCATGCGCAGTGCGCGGTTGAACAATTACTACTACGGGGTGTCGGCAAGCGAAGCGATGGCCGGCCGGCCGGCGTATGCACCGGGCTCCGGCATCAACACCTCGGTGGGGCTCTACGGCTCGTATGACCTCACCGAGCGCTGGCGCCTGCTGGGTGGCGTGTCGGTCACCATGCTGCCCAAGGGCGTGGCCGACAGCCCCATCGTCGGCAAGCGGGTGCTGCCTGCCGTGTACGTGGGCGCGGCCTATGACTTTGGCGGCCACAAGCGCGAGTGGGCCGAGAACGATTCGCCGACCTACTTCAAGCTGATATACGGCAAGTCGACCGACGATGGCTGCCACCTGCTGAAGATCGTCACCGCGCAGTGCCTGTCGACCGCCAAGGTCAACGGCACCAGCATTGCTGGCGTGCAGATCGGCAAGCCCTTCCTGCAGAACGTCAACGGCTGGCCGCTGGACTTCATTGGCTACGTGGGCCTGCTCCATCACAACGAGCGCGGCCTGCAGCGCAACGGCGCGCAGCTCGACCTGTTCATGAAAGCGGTGTACTCGGGATTCCCGTGGAGCCACCGCGTCAAGACCCGGCTCGGGCTGGGCGTGGGCGTGTCGATGGCGCAGCGTGTGCCCTACATCGAGGCAGCCAGCGCGGCAGCCGGCGGCAAGACCGGCTCCAAGGTGCTCAACTACCTCGACCCGACGCTCGACGTCAGCCTGGGCGACCTGATCGGTTACCGGCCGCTGAAAGACACTTACATCGGTTTCGGCGTGTCGCACCGCTCCGGCATTTTTGGTGCCTCGCGTGTGCTCGGCAACGTCAACGGCGGTTCGAACTACATCTATACCTACCTCGAGTCGGCCTTGTAATCAGCCTGGTGATCGGGGCTGGTTTATTCCAGCAGGCCCGCCAGTTCCAGGCCTTTCAATCCTTCGGGATGACGGCAGTCGATGTCCTCGAACTCGTTGATCTTGTCGATCTCGGTGCCCATTGCGATATTGGTCACCTTTTCAAGAATCACCTCCACCACCACCGGCACGCGCAGCGTGTGCGTCATGGCTTTGGCCTGCGCCAGCGCAGACTCGATCTTGTCGGGGTCGGTCACGCGCAGCGCCTTGCAGCCCATGCCCTCAACCACCTTGGCGTGGTCCATGCCGTAGCCCTTGAGCGCCGGGTCGTCCACGTTGATGTTGTCAAAGGCCAGTTGCACGCAGTAGTCCATTTCGAAGCCCCGCTGCGCCTGACGGATCAGCCCGAGGTAGCTGTTGTTGACCAGCACCACGACAAGGGGCAGGTTGAACTGCGCGCCAACCGACAGCTCCTCGATCAGGAACTGGAAGTCGTAGTCGCCGCACAGGCCGACGACGGTCTTCGTGGTGTCACTGGCGGCAACGCCGAGCGCGGCCGGCAGCGTCCAGCCGAGCGGGCCCGCCTGGCCGCAGTTGATCCACTGGCGTGGCTCGTAGACGTGCAGGAACTGGGCGCCCGCGATCTGCGAGAGGCCGATGGTCGTCACGTACACCGTGTCACGACCGAAGGCCTTGTTCATTTCCTCGTAGACGCGCTGCGGCTTGATCGGTGTCTGCTCGAAGTGGGTCTTGCGGTGCATCAGGCGCTTGCGCTCCTGGCAGCGGAAGGCCCAATGGGAACGGTCTTTCAGCGCGCCCGCTGCCTTGCGCTCGCGCGCCACCTCGACGAAGAGCTCGAGCGCGACCCTGGCGTCGGAGACGATGCCCAGGTCGGGCGTGAAGACGCGGCCAATCTGCGTCGGCTCGATGTCGACGTGCACAAAGGTTCGGCCCTTGCAGTAGACCTCAGTGGAGCCGGTGTGGCGGTTGGCCCAGCGGTTGCCGATACCGAGCACGAAGTCGCTGGCCAGCATCGTGGCATTGCCGTAGCGGTGGCTGGTCTGCAGGCCGCACATGCCGGCCATCAGCGGGTGGTCGTCGGGGATGCTGCCCCAGCCCATCAAGGTCGGAATCACCGGCACGCCCGTCAGTTCGGCCAGCTCGACCAGCAACTTCGACGCATCGGCGTTGATGATGCCGCCACCGGCGACGATCAGCGGTTTTTCTGACGCCTGCAGCATGTCGAGCGCTTTCTCGATCTGTTTGCGCGTGGCGGCAGGGCGGTAAACCGGCAGTGGCTCGTAGGTGTCGATGTCGAATTCGATCTCGGCCATCTGCACGTCGAACGGCAGGTCGATCAGCACCGGGCCCGGGCGGCCGCTGCGCATCTCATGGAAGGCCTGCTGGAACACACGTGGAACCAGGCCCGGCTCGCGCACGGTGACGCTCATTTTCGTCACCGGCTTGGCGATGCTTTCGATATCGACCGCCTGAAAGTCTTCCTTGTACAGCCGGGCGCGCGGCGCCTGGCCGGTGATGCAAAGAATCGGAATGCTGTCGGCGCTGGCCGAGTACATGCCGGTGATCATGTCGGTGCCGGCCGGGCCGCTGGTGCCAATGCAGACGCCAATATTGCCGGCCCTGGCCCTGGTGTAGCCCTCGGCCATGTGCGAGGCGGCTTCCACATGGCGCGCCAGGATGTGGGTGATCGACTGGCGATCACGCAGCGCGGCATACAGCGGGTTGATGGCCGCACCCGGCACACCGAAGGCCTGGGTAATGCCTTCCTTTTCCATCACCAGAACCGCCGCCATGGCGGCTTTCATCTTTGCCATTGAATGTCTCCTTGAGGTTTTGTTGACTGCTGCGAATGGTGGCGGCGTGCGGCGGAATCTGGAATCCGCTGCCAGTGCATTACGGTTATTCCCGCATGGAATAAAAGGCGGTTTCGTGCTTCACTGCAGCCATGGATCGCCTTCAAGCCATTCGCCTGTTCGTTCGCGTGGTCGATCTCGGCTCCTTCAGCAAGGCAGCAGCCGATATCGGCATCGGCCAGCCGTCAGCGACCAAGCTGGTGGCAGCGCTGGAAAAGCAGCTCGGCTCGCGTTTGCTGCACCGCTCCACCCACGGCGTGACGCCAACCGAGATCGGTCTGCTTTACTACGAGAAATGCAAGGTCATCACCCATCACATCGACGAGGCCCAGTCCGTCGCGGCCCTGCTGCAGTCGCAGGTGCATGGCAGCCTGCGCATCAGCACCTCGGTGGCGTTTGGCCGGCGCGTGCTGGCGCCGCTGGTGATGCGTTTCATGGCGCTGCATCCGCAACTGCAGGTCGAGCTCAACTTCGAAGACCGCTATGTCGATCTGGTGGAGCAGGGCATTGATGTGGCGGTGCGCATGGGGCGGCTGGCTGATTCCACGCTGGGTGCGCGTTACCTCGGCGTCAATCCGTGGGTGGTGGTGGCCTCGGCCGATTACCTCAAGCGCTGCGGCGTGCCACTGAGCCCCGACAATCTGCCGGGCCACGCCGCGCTGGTCTACAGCTCGGTGCAGGGCGATGCGCGCTGGCAGTTCACTGGCGCCGATGGGCAATCACGTTCGGCGGTGGTCAGGGGGCCGCTGCGGTCCAACAACCTGTCGGCGCTGCTGGTGGCGGCGCGCAGTGGCATGGGCATCGCCGCGCTGCCGCGCTATGTGGCGCAGGAGTCCATCAAGAGCGGCGTGCTGCAGCCGCTGCTGGCCGGCTGGAACCTGCCGGGGCAGGAAATCAATGCGGTGTACCCGTCGCCGCACATGGTGCCGGCCAAGGTCAATCAGTTTGTCGGCTGGCTGCAGGAGCAGTTTGCAGAGAACTGGTGGGCCGGGCCCATTTGAGACCGCGCCCCGGGGTTCATACGTCTCAGACGGTGGCGGTGCGGGTGCTTGTGCCCGTAGTTTGAGTCGGACTGTTTTGCACGTTGCTCGCGGCGATCACGCCACCGCCCAGACACACCTCACCCTGATACAGCACCGCCGATTGCCCGGGTGTGACCGCCCACTGCGCGTCCTCAAACACCAGCTCGCAGCCGTCTGCCGTGGGGTGACGCAGGGTGCAGGCGGCATCGGCCTGGCGATACCGCGTCTTGGCGGCCAGGCGCCCCGCGGCCGGTGGCGCGCCAGCCACCCAGCTGCAGTCCTGTGCGGTGAGCTCGGTCGACAGCAGCCAAGGGTGGTCGTGCCCCTGCACCACCCACAGCGTGTTGCTGGCCATGTCCTTGCGGGCAACAAACCAGGGTGCGTGTTCGCCCACGCCGCGCTGGCCGAGGGCCTGCACTGCTTTCAGTTCGGCGCCTTTGGCTTTGACGCCGCCAATGCCCAGACCCTGGCGCTGGCCCAAGGTGTAGAAGGAGAGCCCGACGTGCTCGCCCAGCACCCGACCCTTGTCGTTTTTGATGGGGCCTGGCTCCTTGGCGATGTAGCGGTTCAAAAACTCGCGGAACGGCCGCTCGCCGATGAAGCAGATGCCGGTGGAGTCCTTCTTCTTCGCGTTGGGCAGACCGATCTCGTCGGCGATGCGGCGTACCTCGGTTTTTTTCAGCTCGCCCACCGGAAACAGCGTTTTCGAGAGCTGCGCCTGGTTCAGGCGGTGCAGAAAGTAGCTCTGGTCCTTCGCTGGGTCCAGGCCCTTGAGCAGCTCGTGCAGGCCGGTGCTTTCGTTGTGCCGCACCCGGGCGTAATGACCGGTGGCGATTTTTTCGGCGCCCAGGCGCATCGCGTGGTCGAGAAAGGCCTTGAACTTGATCTCGGCATTGCACAGGATGTCGGGGTTGGGCGTGCGGCCTGCCTGGTATTCGCGCAGGAACTCGGCGAACACGCGGTCCTTGTAGTTGGCGGCGAAGTTGACGTGCTCGATCTCGATGCCGATCACGTCGGCCACGGCTGCGGCGTCTACAAAGTCGATGTTGGACGAGCAGTACTCGCTGTCGTCGTCATCTTCCCAGTTCTTCATGAAGATGCCGATGACCTCATGGCCCTGCTGTTTGAGCAGCCACGCCGTCACCGCGGAGTCGACCCCGCCGCTCAGGCCCACCACGACCCGCTGCCTTCCCTGTTGCTTTTGCATCCGCCTATTTTAGTTTTGAGGGCTTGTCCCCGGCGCGGCGGGGACAAGCAGGGCGGCCAAGCGTCGCTGACGTCAGTTTTTGCGGGCGTAGACGCTGGGGTCGGTGGTCAGCAGTTCCACCGGGTAGCGTTTGCCTGCCAGATAGTCTTCCATGCAGGTCAGCAGCAAGGGGCTGCGGTGCATGGCGGTGCTGGCGCGGATCTCGTCGGCCGTCAGCCACACCGCGCGGACGATGCCTTCGTCCAGCGCTTGGCCCGCCACATGCGCGCCCAGCTCCCCGCAGAAAGCAAAGCGCAGGTAAGTGATGTCTGTCGGTTCGTCCTGCCCCGGCTCGGCCCGCTCAAAGCGTGACATGTAGACGCCGACCAGCGCGGTCGGGGTGAAGTGCCAGGCGGTTTCTTCCAGCGTTTCGCGGGCGCAGCCCTGGATCGGGCTTTCTCCCGGGTCGAGGTGACCGGCCGGGTTGTTCAGCTTGAGGCCGTCGCGGGTTTCTTCCTCCACCAGCAGGAATTTCTGCACGCCGTCAAAGTCTTTGGCAATCACGGCCGCCACGGTGACGCTGGGTTTCCATCGGTTCATCATGCGGGCGATTATGCGTGGGCGGCGTGAAATCCGGTCGAGAAGTGCTCGCGCAGGTGGCTGACCAGACACTCCACCGCCTTGGGCACCTGCGGCGACCAGGGCCGCAGCGCGTAGATGCGTTCGCCGAAGAAGCCTTGCACCTGCCAGTCGGGCAGCACCGGGACCAGGGCCGGGGGCTTGCCCGCCGCAGTCGCGGGCATGCTGAAGTCGGGCAGCAGGCCGATACCGAGCCCGGCCAGCAGGGCATCGCGCAGCACCTCGCTGTTGTTGGCCTTGAGCTTGCCGTCAATCGTCACACCCACGCGCTCGCCGGGCTTGCGCCGGCTTTTCTTCACAAAGGTCCAGTTCGCCGAATGGCTGCCGCCCAGATACAGCAGGCAGTCGTGCGCGGTCAGCTCCGAGGGGTGCTGCGGCGCGCCGCGCTCGGCCAGGTACTGGGGGCTGGCGACCAGTGCTGAGGCGGTTTCGCACAGCACCCAGGCCACATGGGTTTCGGGCGGCGTGTTGGTGTGGCGGATGGCGAGGTCAAAGCCCTCCTGGGTCAGGTTCACAAAGCGGTCCGTCAGCTCCAGCTCGACATGAATGTCGGGGTAGCGCTTGAGAAACCCCGCAATGCAGGGCGCCAGATGCTGCCGACCCAACGCCACCGGCGCCGTCACCCGCACCAGCCCGCGCGGTGTGCCGACCAGGTCGCGCACCGCGGTGTAGCTGTCGCTGATGCGGTTGAAGGCCGGCTGCATTTCGTTGACCAGCTGCTGCCCGGCTTCGGTGAGCCCCACCGAACGGGTGGTGCGGCGCACCAGGGTCACGCCAGCGGCGCGCTCCAGCTCGCTGATGCGCATGCTGGCCGAGGCCTTGGAGACGCCCAGCCGCCGCGCGGTTTCGGTGAAGCTGCGGGTGGTGGCCAGAATGGTGAGCAGATGCAGATCGGCCACCAGCGGGGAGAGTTGGTCAGAGGACATCGGATGAATCCGCAGAGAGGCAGGCGAGGGTAAGCCCGCGATAAGTCCATTCTATTGTTCAAATATATGAACAATGTAATCAGATTTAGCCCCATTATCAAATCGGGTGGGCAGGCCTAGACTGCAGTCATCTACAAAGGAAACACCATGTCATCCATTCCCGTCATCGCCCATTACGTTCACGGCAAGGTCACCCAGCCCACATCCGGTCGCCAGCAGGACGTGTTCAACCCGGCCACCGGCGCCGTGACCGGCCACGTGGCACTGGCCAGCGCGGCCGAGGTGGATGCGGCCGTGGCCTCGGCCCAGGCGGCTTTCCCGGCCTGGTCGGACACGCCGCCGCTGCGCCGCGCCCGCGTGATGTTCAAGTTCCTCGAACTGCTCAACGCCCACAAGGACGACCTGGCCCGCATGATCACGGCCGAGCACGGCAAGGTGTTCACCGACGCGCAGGGTGAGGTCTCGCGCGGCATCGATATCGTCGAATTCGCCTGCGGCATTCCGCAGCTGCTCAAGGGCGACTTCACCGACCAGGTCTCCACCGGCATGGACAACTGGACGCTGCGCCAGCCGCTGGGCGTGGTGGCCGGCATCACGCCGTTCAACTTCCCGGTGATGGTGCCAATGTGGATGTTCCCGGTGGCGATTGCAGCCGGCAACACCTTTGTGCTCAAGCCGAGCCCCATCGATCCGTCGCCCTCGCTCTTCATGGCCGATCTGCTGAAAAAAGCCGGCCTGCCCGATGGCGTGTTCAACGTGGTGCAGGGCGACAAGGAAGCGGTCGATGCACTGCTGGTCCATCCCGACGTGCGCGCGGTGAGCTTCGTCGGTTCTACCCCGATTGCCAACTACATCTACGAAACCGGCGCCCACCACGGCAAGCGCGTGCAGGCCCTGGGGGGCGCTAAGAACCACATGGTCGTCATGCCCGATGCCGACATCGACCAGTCGGTCGACGCGCTGATCGGTGCGGCTTATGGCTCGGCTGGCGAGCGCTGCATGGCGATCTCGGTGGCGGTGCTGGTCGGCGACGCCGCCGACAAGGTCATGCCCAAACTGCTGGAGCGCACCAGGACGCTGAAAGTGCTCAATGGCACCAACCTGGCCGCTGAGATGGGTCCCATCGTGACCCGCGCCGCGCATGACCGCATCACCAATTACATCGACGTCGGCATTAAGGAAGGCGCCAAGCTGCTGGCCGATGGCCGCGAGTTCAACGGCGCGGCCGCCGGTGCGGGCTGCGAGGCCGGCTTCTGGATGGGCGGCACGCTGTTTGACCACGTGACCACCGACATGCGGATCTATAAGGAAGAAATCTTCGGCCCGGTGCTGGCCTGCGTGCGCGTGCCTGACTTCGCCACGGCGCTGAAGATCATCAACGACCACGAGTTCGGCAACGGTGTGTCGTGCTTCACCCGCGACGGCAACGTGGCGCGCGAGTTTGGCCGCCGGGTGCAGGTCGGCATGGTCGGCATCAATGTGCCGATTCCCGTGCCCATGGCCTGGCACGGTTTCGGTGGCTGGAAGCGCAGCCTGTTCGGCGACATGCACGCCTATGGCGAAGAGGGCGTGCGCTTTTACACGAAGCAGAAGTCCATCATGCAGCGTTGGCCGGAGAGCATTGGCAAGGGGGCTGAATTCGTGATGCCTACCGCGAAGTAGAGCCCCCACGCTCCCCACTTCGCGTGGTTCGCTGCCCCCCGAGGGGGCCGTCCGCCTGCGGCCCGGCTAAGCCGGTTCCGCGGCTCCGCTGGTGAAGACATGCCTCCACGGTCGCTGACTTCTCTCCGTTCGTCCTGAGCCTGTCGAAGGACCTTCCCGGCGCGGGGCTCAGTTTCGCCTGCCTTAGGGTTGGGTGCCTATTTGCGGCAAAAGGATGGCGTACCCCGTCATGGGACTTAAAAAACTCATGTAAGCTCCACGACAGCTGAAAACCGCCCCGGCGCCATGTCGGGCTGATACACAACGATTGCATTGAGGAGAGACCCATGCTGATTGGGGTACCCGCCGAAATCACGGCCGGAGAAACGCGCGTCGCCGTCACACCGGAGACGGCCAAGAAGCTGAAGAGCCAGGGCCATACGGTCCGTGTGCAGTCTGGTGCAGGTGTTGCTGCCAGCGTGACCGACGAGGCTTATGTCGCCGTCGGTGCCGAGATCACCGACGCAGCCGGCGCTTACGCCACCGACATCGTGCTCAAGGTGCGCTGCCCGCTTGATGCGGAAGTGCCGCACCTCAAGGCTGGCAGCGTGCTGGTCGGCATGCTCAACCCCTTCGATGCCACTGGCCTGCAGCGTCTGGCGGGTGCGCAGGTCACCTCTTTCGCACTGGAAGCCGCGCCCCGCACCAGCCGCGCGCAAAGCATGGACGTGCTCTCGTCACAGGCCAACATCGCCGGCTACAAGGCCGTGATGATGGCCGCCGAGCAGTACCAGCGTTTCTTCCCGATGCTGATGACGGCTGCAGGCACCGTGAAAGCCGCACGCGTGGTGATTCTTGGCGTCGGTGTGGCTGGCCTGCAGGCGATTGCCACGGCCAAGCGTCTGGGGGCCGTGATTGAAGCGTCTGACGTGCGGCCCAGCGTGAAGGAACAGGTCGAGTCGCTGGGCGCGAAGTTCATCGATGTGCCCTACGAAACCGACGAAGAGCGCGAAGCCGCTGTGGGTGTGGGCGGTTATGCCAAGCCCATGCCGCAAAGCTGGCTGGACCGCCAGAAGGCTGAAGTGGCCAAGCGTGTCGCGCAAGCCGATGTGGTCATCACCACGGCGCTGATCCCCGGCCGCCCGGCCCCGGTGCTGGTCACCGAAGACATGGTCAAGGCCATGAAGCCTGGCAGCGTGATTGTGGATCTGGCTGCACCGCAAGGCGGCAACTGCCCGCTCACCGAGCCCGGCAAGAACGTCGTCAAGCATGGCGTCACGCTGATCGGTCAAACCAATGTGCCCGCCCTTGTAGCGGCCGATGCCAGCGCGCTGTATGCCCGCAACCTGCTGGACTTCCTCAAGCTGATCATCAGCAAGGAAGGCGCGCTCACGCTGGACATGGCCGACGACATCGTGGCCGCCTGCCTGATGACGCAGGGCGGCGAGGTCAAGCGCAAATAAACAGTCCGGGGCCGCGAGAGTCCCGATAGCCCCCACTGAATACCAGGAACAAGACCATGGATGCAGTCTCCCCCACCATCATCAACCTGATCATCTTCGTGCTGGCCATCTACGTGGGCTACCACGTGGTGTGGACCGTCACACCCGCGCTGCACACGCCGCTGATGGCGGTGACCAACGCGATCTCGGCCATCGTCATCGTCGGCGCCATGCTGGCAGCAGCGCTGACCGAAACACCGCTCGGCAAAACCATGGGCTGGCTGGCCGTGGCGCTGGCGGCGGTGAATGTGTTCGGCGGCTTCCTCGTCACGCGCCGCATGCTGGAGATGTTCCGCAAGAAGGAAAAGAAAGCAGCAGTTCCTGCTGAAGGAGCGGCGAAATGAGCATGAACGTTGTCACGCTGCTGTACCTCATCGCGTCGGTCTGCTTTATCCAGGCGCTCAAAGGCCTGTCGCACCCCACCACCTCCATCCGTGGCAACCTGTTCGGCATGGTCGGCATGGCGATTGCCGTGCTCACCACCGGCGCGCTGATTGTCGAGACCGCCGGCGGCAAGGCCAGCGGCATGGTCTATGTGCTCACTGCCCTGCTGGTCGGTGGTGCTGCCGGCACTCTGATGGCCAAGCGGGTCGAGATGACCAAGATGCCGGAGCTGGTCGCTTTCATGCACAGCATGATCGGTCTGGCTGCGGTGTTCATCGCGGTGGCCGCCGTGGCTGAGCCGCATGCCTTCGGCATCGCGCTCAAGGGTGAGCCCATTCCTGCCGGCAACCGGCTGGAGCTGTTCCTCGGTGCGGCCATTGGTGCCATCACCTTCAGCGGCTCGGTGATTGCCTTCGGCAAGCTCAGCGGCAAATACAAGTTCCGCCTGTTCCAGGGTGCACCGGTGACCTTCTCCGGCCAGCACATGCTGAACCTGGTGCTTGGCCTGCTGATGCTGGGTCTGGGTCTGGTGTTCATGTTCACCGGCAACTGGACAGCCTTCTTCGTCATGCTGGCGCTGGCCTTCGTGATGGGCGTGCTGATCATCATTCCCATCGGTGGTGCTGACATGCCAGTGGTGGTGTCCATGCTCAACAGCTATTCGGGCTGGGCGGCAGCAGGCATCGGCTTTTCGCTGAACAACTCCATGCTCATCATCGCGGGTTCGCTGGTGGGCTCTTCGGGTGCCATCCTCTCGTACATCATGTGCAAGGCGATGAACCGCTCGTTCTTCAATGTGATTCTGGGTGGTTTCGGTGGTGAGGCTGGTGCCGCCGCTGCTGGCTCTGCAGTGCAGCGCAACGTCAAGTCCGGCTCTGCAGACGATGCAGCCTTCATTCTGGGCAACGCGGAAACCGTCATCATCGTGCCGGGCTACGGTCTGGCCGTCGCACGTGCGCAGCACTCGGTGAAGGAACTCGCCGCCAAGCTGACCGAAAAAGGCGTGACCGTGAAGTACGCGATTCACCCGGTGGCGGGCCGCATGCCCGGCCACATGAACGTGCTGCTGGCCGAGGCCGAAGTGCCCTACGACCAGGTGTTCGAGATGGAAGACATCAACGCCGAGTTCGGTCAGGCCGATGTGGCCATCATTCTGGGTGCCAACGACGTGGTGAACCCCGCAGCCCACACCAAGGGCAGCCCGATCTACGGGATGCCGATCCTCGAGGCCTACAAGGCCAAGACGGTGATCGTGAACAAGCGCTCGATGGCTGCCGGCTATGCGGGTCTGGACAACGAGCTCTTCTACATGGACAAGACCATGATGGTGTTCGGCGACGCGAAGAAAGTCATCGAAGACATGGGCAAGGCCATCGAGTAAGCGGTGCCGTAGTCAGGCCTGAGGGCGCGCGGGTCTGCTCGTGACCGTCGATTCAAAATCGCAGGGGACGACCATGATGGATGCAGACCCGCCGCTTTCGCCGCTCCAAGCCGACCAGAGTCCGTCCAGCAGCCTGCTGGCCAATCTGCGTCTGGCGCTGATGCAGCACCCGCCGTTTGCGCAGATGTCGGCCGAGCATGTCGACTTCTTCCTCAGTCATTCCACCGAAAACTACTACGCCCCCGGCGAACGGCTGATCGACCCCGACAGCGGGCCGGTGCAACACCTGATTTTCATTCGCCAGGGCGCGGTGATTGGCGAGCGTGGCCTGGCCGAGCTTTCGGGCGGCGCGTTTCATTACGAACCCGGGGAGTTGTTTCCGGTCAGTGCTGCGGTGGCCCAGCGGGCGGTCACGGCCAGCTACAAGGCCGTGGCCGACACCTTCGTGCTGGCCCTGCCGCTCGATGCGATGCGCGCGCTGGCTGTGCTCAGCCCGTCGTTTGCCGACTTTCTGAACCGGCGCATCCTGAAGTTTCTGGACCTCTCGCGGCGCGCGCTTCAGGTGGCCTATGCGTCGCAGGCCCTCGCGGAGCAGTCGCTGGAAACGCCGCTGGGCGACGTCGCACGTCAGGCGCCTGTGACCTGTCTGCCCGGCACACCGCTGCGCGAGGCGCTGGCGACCATGCACCAGCGGCGGATAGGCTCCATGCTGGTGGCCGACGCGCAGCAGCAACCACTGGGCATCCTTACGCGCTACGACATCCTGGGCAAGGTCACGCTGCCGGGACTGCCCCTTGACACCCCGATTTCCCAGGTGATGGTGCAACCGGTGCTGACGCTGGGCCACGAACACACCGCCCTCGACGCGGCACTGTTGATGAGCAAGCACGGTATTCGCCATGTGCCGGTGACACGCGGCGGGGCGGTGGTCGGGATGGTGTCCGAGCGTGATCTGTTCGCGATGCAGCGGCTCAGCCTGAAGCAGGTCAGCACCTCGATCCGGTCGGCGGTTGATGTCGAGACGCTCAGGCTGGTGGCACAGGACATGCGCCGGTTTGCGCACAGCCTGCTCGGCCAGGGTGTGCATGCGCGCCAGCTCACCGCGCTGATCAGCCACTTGAACGACGTGCTGACTGCGAGCCTGCTGCAGATCAAGGCGAAAGAGCACGGCATCGACCTGACGCGTCTTTGCTGGCTGGCATTGGGATCGGAAGGGCGCAGCGAGCAGACGATTGCCACCGATCAGGACAACGCACTGATCCTGCCGGACGACACCACGCCATCCGACCGCGAAGCGGCGCTGCGGTTCGCACGCGAGGTCAATCTGGCGCTGGACCTCTGTGGCTACCCGTTGTGCCGCGGTGGCATCATGGCCGGTGAGCCGGCCTGCTGCCTGACGCTGCGCCAGTGGCGCGAGCGCTTTGCGCACTGGATCGAACACGGCGCGCCACAGGATTTGTTGCAGGCCAGCATCTACTTTGATTTCCGCGTGCTGTCTGGCGACGCGGGCCTGGCGGAGGACCTGCGCCGCGAGGTCACCGAAGCTGCGCGCCGCGCGCCGCGCTTCATCAAGCAACTGACGCTCAATGCGCTGACCCACAGCGTGCCACTGAACTGGACCGGCAGCATCGCGGTGGACGATGCGGGCCTGATTGACCTGAAGCTGCAGGGTGCAGCGATTTTTGTCGATGTGGCGCGCATTTATTCATTGAGCCACGGCATCACTGTCACCAACACCCGCGAGCGGCTGGAGGCGATTGGCGAGCTGCTTGGACTGGCCCCGCCGGAGTACGAGGCCTGGGTCAGCGGCTTTGAATTTCTGCAGACATTGCGGCTGCGCATCCAGCTCGAAGGTACGGCCTCGCCGCAACAGCCCAATCACATCGAAGTCGCGCGCCTGAACGACATTGACCGGCGCATCCTGCGCGAATCGTTTCGTGTGGCCCGTTCACTTCAGCAGCGCCTGCAAATGGACTACGCGCGATGAACTGGGGCGACCGGCTGCGCGGCTGGTGGGGTGCCCGGGCGGCAGTGAACGAAGCGCGCTGGGTGGTGCTGGACGTCGAAACCAGCGGGCTGGACCCGCAGCGCGACCAGTTGCTGGCGATTGCCGCCATTGCCGTTCAGGTGGATTGGGCGACGCGGCACCTGAGCATCAGCCTGGGCGACAGCTTCGAGGTGGTGCTCCGCCAGTTTGATGTGGTCTCGGACAAGGGCAACATCCTGCTGCACGGGATTGGCCTGCAGCGCCAGCGCGAAGGGGAGCCCATGCCCGACGGATTGCGCGCGTTTGCAAAATTCGCTGGCAACTCGCCACTGCTGGCTTTTCACGCGCCTTTCGACCAGGCCATGATTGGCCGTCATGCGCTGGCGCACCTGGGCGCTGCCCTGCCCAACCGATGGCTTGATATCGAGCAGCTGTGTGCAGTCACCCACGAGACAGTCAGGGCGCGTGCGCTGGACGAGTGGCTGGCCCACTTCGGCATCGTCTGCGCCAATCGGCATCAGGCCGCCGCCGACACGCTGGCCGAATGTGAGTTGTTGCTGCGCATCTGGCCTCGCGTGTCCACGCAGTGCGCACGCTGGCAAGATGTTGAAAAGCTGGCCGCCCAGCAGCGCTGGATTGTGCGTGCCTGACGAGAGGGCTACAGGAGAGGGCGACAGCATCGTCGAAATTAGGGAGGCATCCCTTCTGATTTCCCGGGTTCCCTAGGGAAAACACAATAGCCATGCAGAGTGCGTACCGCCAGAATTCGTGGCAGTAAGAAAACAGTCAAGGAGAGACAACATGAATGCACCGATGAATACGGCCATCCTTGAGCGCCCCTGGCTCAAGTCCTATCCTCCCGGCGTCCCGGCCGATATTGATCCGTCGCAATACGCGTCGCTGGTAGCGCTGATGGAGGAGAGCTTCCAGAAGTTTGGCAGCCGTGTGGCCTACAGCTTCATGGGCAAGGAAGTCACCTTCGCCCAGACCGACAGCCTTTCGCTGGCCCTCGGTGGTTACCTGCAGACCCTGGGTCTGGCCAAGGGCGACCGCATCGCCATCATGATGCCCAATGTGCCGCAGTACCCGGTGGCCGTCGCCGCCATCCTGCGTGCCGGTTATGTGGTGGTCAACGTCAACCCGCTGTACACGCCGCGCGAACTGGAGCACCAGCTCAAGGACTCTGGCGCCAAGGCCATCATCATCATCGAGAACTTCGCCAACACGCTGGAGCAGTGCATTGCCAACACGCCGGTCAAGCATGTGGTGCTGGCCGCCATGGGCGACCAGCTGGGCATGCTCAAGGGCGCGCTGGTGAACTACGTCGTGCGCAACGTCAAGAAGATGGTGCCTGCGTTCAACCTGCCGACGGCGGTGCGCTTCAATGACGCAGTGGCCCGCGGCACCCGCGCCACGCTCAAGCGCCCCGATATCAAGCCTGACGACGTCGCGGTTCTGCAGTACACCGGCGGCACCACCGGGGTATCGAAGGGTGCAGTGCTGCTGCACCGGAACATCATCGCCAACCTGCTGCAGTCCGAAGCCTGGAACGCTCCGGCCATGGCCACCATGCCGGCCGGTGAGCAGCCCACCTATGTGTGCGCTCTGCCGCTGTATCACATCTTCGCCTTCACGGTGAATATGATGCTGGGCATGCGCACCGGCGCCAAGAACATCCTGATCCCCAATCCGCGCGATCTGCCTGCCGTGCTCAAGGAACTGTCCAAGCACCGCATCCACAGCTTCCCTGCCGTGAATACCCTGTTCAACGGTCTGGCCAATCATCCCGACTTCAATACCGTGGACTGGTCGCACCTGAAGGTGTCGCTGGGTGGCGGCATGGCAGTGCAGGGTGCGGTGGCCAAGCTGTGGCTGGAGAAAACCGGCTGCCCGGTCTGCGAAGGCTACGGCCTGTCCGAGACTTCGCCGTCGGCCAGCTGCAACCCGACCATCAGCAAAGCCTTCACCGGCACCATCGGCGTGCCGATTCCAGGCACCTGGTTCAAGCTGCTCGACGACGACGGCAACGAAGTGCCCCAGGGCCAGCCGGGCGAGATCGCCATCAAGGGCCCGCAGGTCATGGCCGGCTACTGGCAGCGGCCCGACGAGACCGCGAAGGTCATGACACCCGACGGCTACTTCAAGTCCGGCGACATCGGCATCCTCGACGATCAGGGCTTCTTCAAGATCGTGGACCGCAAGAAAGACATGATTCTGGTCAGCGGCTTCAACGTCTATCCGAACGAGATCGAAGACGTGGTGGCCAAGCTCGACGGCGTGATGGAATGCGCCTGCGTCGGTGTGGCCGATGACAAATCCGGCGAAGCCGTCAAGCTCGTCATCGTCAAGAAGAACCCTGACCTCACCGAAGCCCAGGTGCGGGAGTTCTGCAAAACCAATCTCACCGGCTACAAGCAGCCCAAGGTGGTGGAGTTCCGCACCGAGCTGCCCAAGACGCCAGTGGGCAAGATTCTGCGCCGCGAACTGCGCGACAAGAAATAAGCTGTACATCGGCACGTGATTTTTCCGGGCGGCGCAAGTCGCCCTTTTTTTCGTCCGTGTCTCTGCCCTGGCATTGCAGGGGGTGGGCGTTCCGTGCGTCCTGTTTACCGGCAAAATCCTCCCATGTCTTTCATACCCTCGTCTGCCGGCTCCAACGTCGCACCGACCGCCATCCTCAGCGCACTGCCGCAGGAGCAGCGCGGTCTGGTGGATGTGCTTCAGGCTCCCAGCCGTGTGACGCACGCCGGTCGGGAGTTCTGGCTCGGTCAGCTGCATGGGCACCCGGTGGTGCTGGCCTTGTCGCGAATCGGCAAGGTGGCCGCAGCCACCACGGCCAGCGCACTGATCGAGCGTTTCGGTGTCGGCCGCATTGTGTTCACCGGGGTGGCCGGCGGCTTGGGCCCGACGGTGAATGTGGGGGATGTGGTGGTTGCCACCGATTTCGTGCAACACGACCTCGATGTCTCGCCCCTGTTCCCGCGATTCGAGGTGCCGTTTTATGGCAAAGCCCGTTTCGACGCGGATGAGGCATTGGGCGAGCTCATGTGGGCTGCCGCCAACCGGGTGCTCGCGCGGCGTGGGCATGGCGACGAATTTGCCGGCGCCCGGGTGCACCGGGGCCTGATTGCCAGCGGCGACCGCTTTGTCTCTGGCGGAGACGAGTCCAGTGCGCTGCACGGTGTGCTCACCGCTGCAGGGCATGCGGTGCTGGCGGTCGAGATGGAGTGCGCCGCCGTGGCGCAGGTGTGTGTGGACTACGGCATTCCTTTCGCAGCCATGCGCACCATTTCCGACCGGGCCGACGACACCGCACACGTGGATTTCGCGCATTTTGTCGAGCATGTGGCCAGCCGCTATGCGCATGACATCGTTAGAGAGTTTCTCTCTGATCTGTCCGATCTTCCTTAGGTTGGGCCTGGATGGCCTGATTGCAGTCCCGCGAGATGATTGCATGATGCGGTGAGGTTGCACCTGAGGGGCCACCCTTTGCAAGGGTCACGGTTCCCCCGTTGTAAGTCCACACACTACGGCGCTCGTAAATATTTACGCGCGATAGCCAGTACGGAACGTTTCTTGTGACGTACCGGGTATCGTGGCTTGGCTGTTTGCCTGGTGTTCAGTCCGTCAACCATTTACGTTGAAAAACATCCAGTTACAGCCATGCTTTTGTGGCATCGGTGCATGAGATGAATTCACTGGTCGGATGTCTGGCGCGTATGGAGAATCCAGCTGTCTGCAAGTCTCGGGGTCAACCGTCCATATCAGTCCACTGACTGTTCTCCGTGTGAGAGCCGAGCTTGTTTTTTCATAACGATAAGAACAGCAGGGAGCGTGTGATTGGCCCAGCCACACGAAGACTCAGGTGTATCACCTGGGAGGGTGCTTGTACGCGTCCACAATTTAGGACGACAGGTCCTGACCGCAGCAGTGTTTTCCTTCGCGATGGCCACTTTCGCTGGTCAGGCCCACGCCCAATCGACCCCATCGGCACAGCAACTGAGCGACGAGCAAGAGCAGCGCCGGGCAGAAGACCGTGATCGCCTGCTACGGGAGCAGCAGCCCAAACCGCCCGATGTGCGCCTTCCCGCGCCCGCTGCGCCGACCCTGACCCGCCTACCACGGAGCGAAGTCCCCTGCTTCGTCATCCGCCAACTGGCCATCAAGACCCCTGCTGGTCCAGCCATCACGCGAGTAGCGCAAGACCCCGCCGACTGGGAATGGGCGCTCAGCGCAGCCGCAGGCCCTGGCCATGGCGACTCACCGGTTGGCCGCTGCCTGGGTGCACAAGGCATCAATCTGATCCTGCAGCGAGTCCAGGAGGTGGTAATGGCCAAGGGCTACGTCACCACTCGGGTCGTGGCCGAGCCACAGGACCTGACGGACGGTGTCTTCACCATGCTGGTACTGCCCGGCCGCATCCATGCCATCCGCTTTAAAGATGGCAGCGACAACCGCGCCAGCCTTTGGAATGCCTTGGCGGCTAAGCCCGGCGATTTGCTTAATCTGCGCGACATCGAGCAGTCGCTGGAGAACTTCAAGCGCGTACCCACCGCCGAGGCTGACATCCAGATCGAACCGGCGGCCCAATCTGGAGCGCAACCCGGTGACAGCGACCTGGTCATCAGCTACAAGCAAGCCTTCCCTTTCAGATTGTCCTTGTCGCTGGACGACAGCGGCTCCAAAGCCACTGGAAAGTACCAGGGTAGCGCCACGTTCTCATTTGACAACTGGCTCACGCTCAGCGATCTCCTCTACGTGACGGTCAGCAGCGATCTCGGTGGTGGCGGCCAGCCCGATGTGCATGGCACATATGGCAACACTGTGCACTACTCGCTGCCTTACGGTTTCTGGTTGGTCGGCGCGACGGTCAGCAGCAGTACTTACCGCCAAACGGTCGCCGGGATAAACCAGAGCTATGTGTACAGCGGAAACAGCAGCAACATGGAAGTCAAGCTGTCGCGCCTCGTATACCGCGACGCCTCACGCAAGACGAACCTCGCAGTGCGGGCTTTCCGGCGCGAGTCCAGCAACTTCGTGGACGACACTGAAATCCAGAACCAGCGGCGCGTGGTGGGTGGCTTCGAGCTCAGTGCCAACCACCGTGAGTTCATCGCTGATGCCACGCTCGACCTGAACGTGGCCTACAGGCGCGGCACGGGAGCCTTTGGCGCCCAACCAGCACCTGAAGAGCTGCGTGGTGAAGGCACCGCGCGCATGAAGCTGACTGTGGTGGACGTGAACCTCAACGCCCCCTTCAAGGCCTGGGGGCAACGCTGGCGCTACACCGGGCTGCTGCGCGCGCAGTTCGATCACACCCGTCTCACGCCGCAAGACCGCTTTGCCATCGGCGGACGCTACACGGTGCGCGGCTTCGATAGTGAAACCTCGCTTTCCGCCGAGCGCGGCGTGCTGATTCGCAATGACCTCGGACTGGCCCTCGGTGACAGCGGTCAGGAACTCTATGCCGGTGTGGACTATGGCCGCGTGGGCGGACCCTCCGCACCACTCTTGCTTGGCTCCAGTCTCACCGGCGTTGTCATGGGTTTGCGTGGTGCCTTCAAAGGTCTGCAGTACGACCTTTGCCTTGCGCGGCCACTGCACAAGCCCGAGGGGTACCAGACTGCCAGCGCCACCGCCGGCTTCAGCCTGAACTACAGCTTCTAGTGACATCGTCGCTGCACCTGCACCAAAACCTGCCATGAACAAGCATCTGTACCGGATCATCTTCAACAAAAAGCGCGACCAATGGATGGCTGTGGGGGAATGCGCCAGCGCGGACGGCAAATCTGCCAGTGGTGAAGCTACGGCCGCAGGCCGCTCACTGCATGGCCCGGTGGGCGCCACCTTGCTCGTCACCGCGCTGTCTTCCCTTGCATTTGCCGCTATGACGCTGTTCAACACCGCAGACGCACAGATCATCGTGGACCCGAGTGCGCCGGCAAGCCAGCGCGCCACCGTCCTGAGCACCGCCAGTGGCCTGCCGCAGGTGAACATCACCGCGCCCAGCGCGGGCGGGGTGTCACGCAACACCTTCAATCAGTTCGACATCCAGTCGCAAGGCGCCATCCTCAACAACTCGCGCACCAATGTGCAGACTCAGCTCGGCGGCTTCATCCAGGGCAACCCTGCCTTGGCCGCCGGCAGTGCCCGCGTCATCCTCAATGAAGTCAACTCCGCCAACCCGACACAACTGCGCGGCTTTGTGGAAGTCGGTGGCCAACGCGCCGAAGTCATCATCGCCAATCCGGCTGGCATCCAGGTCGACGGCGGAGGCTTCATCAACGCCACCCGCGCCACGCTGACTACTGGCACAGCCATCATGAACGGGGGCAATCTCGACGGCTTTCTCGTCCAGAAAGGTGTGATCAGCATCAACGGCGCTGGTCTGAACAGCACCCAAACCGACTTCACTGGCCTGATGGCCCGGGCCATTGAGGTCAATGCCGGCATCTGGGCCAAAGAGCTCAAGGTGACGGCTGGCGCCAACCAGGTCAACGCCTACCAGAGCGTGGCCACCGCCGCGCCAGGCTCGGCTTCTGGCACAGCGCCAGCATTCGCCATCGACACCGCCTTACTGGGCGGCATGTACGCCGGCAAGATCACCCTGGTCGGCACCGAGCTGGGCCTGGGCGTTCGAAGCGCCGGTACGATCGCCGCCAGTGCTGGCAACGTCGCCATCAGCGCCAACGGCCTGTTGAGTCATGCCGCCACCGCCAGCCTCACCAGCACGGCAGATATAAACGTCACGGCGACCACAGTGGTCAATGACGGCCAAATCACGGCCGCCGGGCTTGCAGACATCACGGCAACCGGCACCTTGACGAACAACAAGCTGATCAAAGGCGGCGATGTCCAGCTGCAGGCCGATACGCTGGCCAACACCAGTGCAGGCCAGGTCGAGGGCGGCACTGTCAACGCCTCGGCACAAACCGTGACCAACGCCGGTCAGTTCAATGCCAGCGGCCAGCTGGGTGTGTCAACGACCGGGACCCTTACCAACCAGGGCAAGCTGGTCGGCCAGCAAACTACGGTACAGGCGGCCACCCTGAACAACCAGGGCGCAGGCCGCATTGAAGGCGATGCCGTCGATGTGACCGCCAGTACCGTCAACAACACCTCAGGTATTGCAGGCAACACCGTCACCGTGACGGCTGGCACCCTGAACAACCAGGGCACGTCAGCCCTCATCGCGGGTACCTCCCAGGTCAACCTGTATGTCACCAATGCGCTGAACAACACCGCAGGCGCGACGGTCTACAGCTTGGGCGACCTCAACATCGCCGCTAATGGCGCCCGTGATGCGGGCGACACCTTGCTCAACCGCACCGCCCTCGTCAACAACGACAGCTCCCTGCTGCAGGGTGACAACGACGTCCAGATTGCCGCCCAGACCTTCAACAACGTCCGGCCTGCTCCGGCCATCACCAGCTCCACCAGCACTTCCAACAAGACACTGGTGAAAGCCAGTGGCTACTGGATGTGCGAATACGGCAACTACATTGACAGCTTCGCCGGCTACTGCGCCAACCATTACGCCAATATGAGCTGGTACAACCCGGCCATTCACATCAACCCCTATGGCGAGAGGCCCGGCATGTTCATTGGCGGCTGGATGGTGGAGACCGAGCGCTACACCACCACCACGGTGACCACCAACACCATGACCGGAACGCTCCAGCCAGAGCCCAAAGTGCTGGCGGGCCGCAACCTCATACTGAAGAACGTAGGTAACCTGCGCAACGAGTACGGCACTCTCGCAGCCGGGCAGGATGTGACCATCGGCAACGCCGACCCGCTGGGCGCCTACCAGACGGCCAGCGTCACCAATATTGGCGGCTTGCTCAACCAGACCACCGGCGTCGACGAGTACTCGGTGTTCCGCTGGAACCGCAGCTACAGCACAGCCATCTCCCAGAGCATCGCACCCACCTCCAGCACGGTAGTGCTGGGCCGCATCGGCGGCACCCTGAGCGCCGGGCGTAACTTCACCGTCAACGCCGGCTCGGTCGTCAACACCAATGCGCTGCCCGGCCAGTCCAACACCACGGGCGCGGCGTCGCCGGCCCCAGCTGGTACCGCGTTCGTGATCCCTGCCGTCACAGCACTGGTCATCCCACCACCGACCAACCCCACCCAGGGCTACCTCATTCAGAGCGATCCCCGGTTTACCGACTACCGCACATGGCTTTCAAGTGACTACATGCTCTCGGCGCTCGGCACCGACCCGGCCTTGATGCAAAAGCGCCTGGGCGACGGCTTCTACGAGCAACGCCTGATCCGGGAGCAGGTGGGTCAGCTGACCGGCAGGCGCTTTCTGGACGGCTACGCCGACGACGAAGCCCAGTACCAGGCGCTCATGACCAACGGCGTCACGGTGGCCCAGCAGTGGAACCTGCGCCCCGGCGTGGCCCTCACAGCCGCCCAGGTGGCCAGCCTCACCAGCGACATGGTCTGGCTGGTGGAGCAGACCGTCAAGGTCTCAGACGGCAAAGGTGGCACCGTACAGACCCAAGCCTGGGTACCCGTGGTCTACTTGAGCCAGATTCACGCTGCCGACCTGCACCCCACCGGCGCCCTGATCTCCGGCAAGAGTGTCAACATCGCCGCCCAGGGCGACCTCACCAACAACGGTGCCTTGCAGGCCGAGGGCAGCATCCTGCTCGCCGCCAACAAGGTCACCAACGAGCTGGGCCTGATCGACGCCAGCCAGGGCAGCACCCAGGTCAGCGCAACCACCGACATCGTCAACCGCTCAAGCCTCATCAGCGGGAGCAGCGTGCAGCTCAGCGCCGGCCGCGACATCCAGCTCGATACCGTCACGCGCCAGATCACCGCCAGCCGCCAAACCAGCGCGGGTCAGGTTAGCGGCAGCAACAGTGAAGTCGGCCCCCAGGGCAGCGTGGTTTCTCGTGGCGACCTCACCATGAGTGCCGGGCGCGACATCCGGCTGGCCGGGGCGCTGGCGTCGGCCCAAGGCAATGCAAACCTGAGCGCAGGCGCCAACCTGGTGGTGGACACCCTTCAGACTCAGCAGAGCACCCAGGATGTGAGCGTCATGGGCGTGCGCCGCAGCCAGGGCACCACCAACCTCGCCAGCAGCCTGCAGACCGGTGGCGACTTGACCCTCTCGTCCGGCGCAGACACCACCCTCCAGGCCGCCCAGATCAGTGCAGGGCAGAACCTGACCGTGGTGAGCCAGGGAAACCTCAACATCACCGCAGCCACCGACACCACCCAGCTCGACGAGAACATGCGCGCCAAAGGCTATGTGCGCAACGACCACACCGCCCAAGAGCGCGTGGTCGGTAGCAATCTGGTCGCCGGCGACAACGTCACCCTGGCTGCCATGGCTACTGCACCAGACGCCAGCAAAGGCAACATCACCATCCAGGGCTCCAGCGTGAACGCAGTCACCGGCCAGCTCACGGTAGCCGCCGCCAATAACGTCAACATCGTCGAGGCCCGAGAAAAAGGCGAGTACGACCTCTTCAACGAGACCAAGGGCAGCAAGACCTTCAGCAGCAAGACCCAGACCGCCCGCGACACCGGCAGCTCTGACATTGCCGTTGGCAGCGCCTTGAGCGGAAGGAATATCAGCATCACCGCAGGCAAAGACCTCACGGTGCGCGGCAGCTCCGTCGTCAGCGATAACAAGACTACGCTGCTGGCTACCAACAACGTGACCGTCGAGGCAGCAAAAAACTTCGAGACCTCCACCACCTTCCGTGAAGAGAAGAAGTCTGGACTCATGAGTTCCAGCGGCATTGGCTTCACGGTCGGCAAACGCCAGCAAAGCACCGACCAGCAGAACCAGCAAACCACCGCCTCTGCTGCCACGGTGGGCAGTATTGCCGGCAATGTGACCGCAACGGCAGGCCAGGCTTACCGGCAGGTGGGCAGCGACGTCATGGCCCCCGGGGGAGATGTGACAATCGCCGCAAAGACGGTCGATATCGTCGAGGCCAGAGAGACCAGCCGAAGCGCCACCGAGCAGAAGTTCAAGCAAAGCGGCGTCAGCGTGTCGCTCGGCAGCCCACTCATCAGCGCGGTTCAAGGCGCGCAGAGCCTGGCCCAGGCGGCCAGCCAGACCAGCGACGCCCGCATGCAGGCACTGGCAGTCGCTGCCACCGCCTTCAATGTGTACAACAACGCCAGCGAGATCAAGGGCGCCGCCAGCGCACTGGCCAGCGGTGATGTGAGCAAGGCCGCCTCACTGAGCGTCAGCGTCGGCTCCAGCAAGAGCCAAAGCACCAGCAGCAGCCAAAGCGACACCGCCCGCGGCTCAACCATTGCCGCCGGCAACAACTTGACCATCCAGGCCACCGGTGCCGGCCAAGCCAGCGACCTGACCGTCCAAGGCTCCAGTCTCACCGCCGGAAACAGCGTCACCCTCCTTGCAGACAACCAGATCAAACTGCTGGCCGCGCAGAACACCAGCAGCCAGACCAGCAACAACTCCAGCAGCAGCGGCTCCATCGGTGTAAGCCTGGGCGCTAGCACCGGCGCCACCCTGAGCGCCAGCAAGGCCCGGGGCAATGCCGATGGGTCAGACACCAGTTTCGCCAACACCCAGGTGAACGCGGGCAGTACCGCCAGCCTGACGTCCGGGGCGGACACCACCATCAAGGGTGCGGTGGTATCGGCCAACCAGATCAATGCAGATATTGGCGGCAACCTCACCATCCAGAGCCTGCAAGACACCAGCACTTACACCAGCCAGCAAAGCAGCGCAGGCGGCTCACTCACATTCGGCACGGGCGGCCTCACCGGTGGTGGTATCAGCGCCGGCAAGAGCAACATCAACAGCAATTACCAAAGCGTCACCGAGACCAGCGGGCTGAAAGCGGGTGATGGCGGGTTCCAGGTGACGGTGAACAGCAACACCGACCTTAAGGGCAGCGTAATCGCTTCCACAGATCAGGCGATCCTGAACGACAAAAACAGCTTGACTACTGCCACCTTGACCATCAGCGACCTCCAGAACAAAGCCGAGGCGCTTGCCGGCAGCAGCAGCATTAATCTGAACTCGGACGTACTTGGCCAAGGCAAGTACGGCGTCGCCAAAGCCCTGCTGGGCAATATGCTTGACAACGCCATTGCATCAGGCGGCTCTCTGGGGCAAACGAAAAGTGCGGTAAGCGTGGGTGCGGTGACGATCACTGATAATGCGCGCCAGCATCAACTGACGGGCAAGAACGCCGAGCAAACCGTAGCCAGCCTGAGCCGTGACACGGCCGGGGCGCACACTGCAGCGCAGAGGCAAGACGTCAAGGCTCTGCAGCAGACCGTAGAGGCTGAGAGGGCGATCAGGCAGGAGGCCGTCAAGCAGTTCACTGCCCTGAGTGACGATGCCTATCGCGTCATGTTCAAGGAAAGCCCGAAGTTCTACAAACTGGTGTGTCCAAGCGGCGCAGATTGCACTAAAAATCCTGAGTTGACCAAAACCGAACTGGTCAAGGGCACACCTGAACAAGTCCAGGCGGAACTGACTAAGGCGGGCAAAGGTGCTGTGCTGGCCGTCAACGGTATCGACAACCCACTGGAGCGTGCCGGGCAGCTGGCTATGCAGAATGCAGAGCCGGTCAATAAAACTGAACAGAATCCTGCCGGGGAGAAGCCGCCCGCTATCTACCTGATGCACTATATACCCGCCAGTAACGGCATCAGTGAGTTGATGGTCGCAGCCTACGAAAAGTCGTTGGCTTCCACACTGGGCTACACCAACCAGGACCACGCGTATGCGGATGCCCTGAAAGCCAGGGGCAATGACGAGACCATCAGCCTTGGCCACAGCCGGGGAACTATTGTGCAGACCAACGCCAACCGTATTCTGGCCGATCAAGGGTTCACCAATTCAAACTTGGCTGTGCGCGGAGTGGGTGGCGCCGTGGGCGCACAGGTGTTTACGGATGCGGCGGCGGCTGTTCAAGGACCGAAAGGAGACAAGAGCAGCATCACATTTAACTACTTCAAAACTGATCCAGTTCCCGTGGCCACGGGCGGCAACCCTGGGGTGCTGAGTTTGTCGGAGTTCTGGCAGGTGCTGAAGACCTCGAATAGCGCTCACAGCTGTTACGGTACCGGCGCCGCAGGCTGTCGGCAGACAGAAATTCTTTCTCCCAACGCACCGTCAGGAGCCACCCAAGATAACAGCGACTTGGTTCGCTACAAGGGAGGTATTCAAGTCGACAGTAATAACAATCCCATCAATACTGCCAAATAAGAGACTCTCATGAAAAAAATCGCATTAACTATCTTGGGCATTGGTGTGCTGGCAAGTCTTTCTGCATGCGGTTTTGTAGCAGGGCAACTTGCGGATAAAGCGCGTGAGGAGAAACTTCTTAAGCCTGGGGCGCTAGATGCACCGATGACGGGCTACTACGATTCTTACTCTTTTAAATTCCTGGATAAGTACTGGGTCACACATGACTGGCCAGTAGTTGGCAATTGCAAGTATCGAAAGCTGCCGACCCTGAACCGGGTCGATCGATTCAGGGGCGAGGTCTATGCGGTGAGGGATATTTACGAGGAGCAGGGGAAAACTTGGCAGCGGTTCGACCCTCAGCTCGGACCGTACGACTTCGACCGCTTCGTGCGCCCCACCTACAAACGCCAGATACCCGAGTTCGACGCTGCGGGAAAAAGAACCGGGCGCATGCTGGAAAAAGACGAGACGGGCTTGGAGCCTGTTTGCTTTGAGGCTTGGGTGGGGACAAGTCATACGCTGGTTCTGAGGCTACATAAGCGTGATGTGGGTATATGGAAAGCTATGTGGTCTGCATATAACCCGTCTGGAAAATGGGCACAAAGGCAGGTGAGTGGCGTTAACTGGTGGGCTTTAGAAAATGAAGAAAACGAACTGCAATCAGCGGGGACAGGAGGTTGGTTTAAGAGCTGGCTGGCACCGGTTGGCAATACTGGCTATACCTTGGCGATTCAGCTAGGCGCGACTAAGCAATCGTTACAACATCCACAAGCCCATGCCAACTTCCAGGCCATGTTTCGCCACCTTATCGAGTCCGTCAGGATTGAAGAAATCAAGCCATGAGCCGCGATGCAGAGCACAACTTGCAAGCCATAAATAGACATAGACGGAATAGCCCCTGACTGTCATGCCACATCAACCTCGAAAGGAATCGTATCGCCGCAGATAAACAAATCCGGCTACTGGCCGCCCAGAACATCAGCAGCGTCAGCCTGGGCAGCGAAGGCGGTCTGAGCTTTAACGCCAGTGTGAGCAAAATCACTGGCTAGGGTAATGGCGGTGATATCGCGCACATCAAAACCCAGTGGAGCGCTGGCTACACCGCCAGCCTGACGTCTGGAGCGGACACCACGCTTAACGGTGCGGTGGTCTTAGCCATCCAGATCACGACCACTGACCTCTCTTTACTATCGAGGAAAAATCCCATTTCGCGGTTTAATCCCCCTCCGCTCTCGCAATAACCATGTCGGGCAATGCCCCAAAGTTAATCATCTATTTACACAATATACAAAGAAAGTTCATCATGAAACAACTGACTTCTGCTTTTACCGTCGCTGCACTCTTGACAGCATGCGCCACACTCAAAGGAAACTACGAGCTTAGAGCAATTGATGCTGGCGGTAAGAAAATTAATACAGGCATGGTGTTGTCCGCAACAGGTAGCGGCATTTACTCAGTGCGGAACGCCTTGTGCCACAACTACCCGAAAGCAACCGTCATCATTATTGATATGCAAACCAGACAGGAGCTTGCAAGTGAAAGTCCATACCAGTGTCGCTGAGATCGTTCACGTCGCGTGTTAACCGAACGCTTCCACTGAGGTATGCAAGCAGGATGTTGCAAATCTACAAAAGCCGTCAACACATGCGTAAGTGATTGATATGGCGATGTCGCGTGAGCTACCGGTGCTCTAGCATCGTCAGCATGAGCTTGCAAGCTGCAACCCGCTATCATTGGCACATGCTCGAACAACGCATTGAACAGCACTTCATCGACAGCGCAGACCTGAAGTACCAGGCTGCGCAGGTCCTCTCCAAGCCGATTGCAGCGGCGGTGCAGGCCATCCTCGCCAGTGTGACCAGCGGCGGCAAGGTCCTGGCCTGTGGCAACGGGGGCTCGGCGGCAGACGCCCAGCATTTCGCAGCCGAATTTGTCGGCCGCTACGAGCGGGAGCGACCTGAACTGGGCGCAATTGCGCTGACAACCGACAGCTCCATCCTCACCGCGATTGGCAATGACTACGACTTCAGCGTGATCTTCTCCAAGCAGGTGCGTGCGCTCGGCGGTGCCGGCGACGTGCTGCTGGCCATCAGCACCAGCGGCAACTCGGCCAATGTGCTGGCGGCCGTTGAGGCCGCGCACGAGCGCGAGATGACGGTGGTAGCGCTCACTGGCCGGGGTGGCGGCAAGATGACCCAGGCGCTGCGCGAGACCGATGTGCACATCTGCGTGCCGCATGAGCGCACCGCCCGCATCCAGGAAGTGCACCTTCTCGTCCTGCATTGCATTTGCGATGGTGTGGACACCCAGTTACTTGGCGATCAGGAGTCTTCAGCATGAAACGTATCGCGATCCGGCGTCTGGCCCTGTCGGCCCTGACCGCCGCCACACTGTCCGTTGTACTGACGGGCTGTTTCCCGATCATTGCCGGCGGTGTCGCCGGGGGTGCCCTGGTGGCAACAGACCGCCGCACCTCGGGCGCCCAGCTCGAGGACGAAGGCATCGAGCTGCGTGCCGCCAGCCGCATCCGCACCAACGTGGGTGACCGCGTGCATGTGAATGTGGCCAGCTACAACCGCCAGGTCCTGTTGACGGGCGAGGTACCCAATGAGCAGGACAAGCAGCTGGTCGAGCAGATCGTGACCCGTGTGGAGAACGTCACCGGTGTGGTGAACGAGCTGGCCATCAGCGGCAATTCCACGCTGGCGCAGCGCTCTTCCGATGCGCTGGTCACCGGACGCGTCAAGGCGAACCTGCTGGACGCGAGAGACTTGTTCTCGAACGCCTTCAAGGTCGTTACCGAGCGCGGCACCACTTACCTGATGGGCCGCGTGACCCAGCGCGAGGCGGACCGCGCCACGGCACTGGTCCGCTCCACGCCGGGGGTGCAGCGGGTGGTGCGCATGTTTGAAATCATCAGCGAAGACGAACTGGCGCGCATGCTACCGACCCCGGCCAAGCCGCAGCCGGCGAGTGCCAACAAACCATAAACACCCCCGTCCAGGCACACTGCGTGTAGCCTGTCCCCCCTCCAGGGGGCGGCGCCTGCGGTCTGGCAAAGCCAGTCCCGCGGCACCTGCTGGTGATTGCCGACCGGACGAGAGGGGCGCGCGCGAGGGTTCTTTTCCTCGATGGCCGCGGCTGATTACTTCAGCCGGCGAATCAGGCTGGAGGTGTCCCAGCGCTGGCCGCCCATGGCCTGCACGTCGGCATAGAACTGGTCCACCAGTGCGGTGACGGGCAGGCGTGCGCCGTTGCGTTTGGACTCGTCGAGCACCAGACCCAGGTCCTTGCGCATCCAGTCCACTGCAAAACCGAAGTCGAACTTGTCGGCCACCATGGTCTTGCCGCGGTTGTCCAGCTGCCAGCTTTGCGCGGCGCCCTTGCCAATCACATCCAGCACCAGGTTCACGTCAAGCCCGGCTTTCTGGCCGAAGGCAATGGCTTCGCTCAGCCCCTGCACCAGACCGGCGATGCAGATCTGGTTGACCATCTTGGTGAGCTGGCCGGCGCCGCTGTCGCCCATCAGGGTGAAGGCCTTGGAAAATGCCATACCCGCAGGCCGCACGGCGTCAAAGGCCGCCTTGTCGCCACCGCACATGACGGTGAGCGCGCCGTTCTGCGCACCGGCCTGACCGCCCGACACCGGCGCATCGACAAAGTGCAGGCCAAGGTTTTTGGCGGCGGTGTACAGCTCGCGCGCCACACTGGCCGAGGCCGTGGTGTGATCCACGAACACCGCGCCGGGCTTCATGCCTGCCAGCGCACCGTTGGCGCCGAGCACCACGCCGCGCAGGTCATCGTCGTTGCCGACGCAGCAAAAGACGATGTCGGCGCCCGCGGCCGCTTCGCGTGGCGTGGCTGCTGACCGGCCCTTGAACTCAGCCACCCAGGCCTCGGCCTTTGCTGCGCTGCGGTTGTACACGGTGACGTGATGCCCTGCCAGCGCCAGATGGCCAGCCATGGGAAAGCCCATGACGCCAAGGCCCAGAAAGGCAACCTTGCAGGGGGTGGAGGGTTCGTAGGTTTTGGGGTTTGTCGAAGACATCGGTCGCGGCTCCTGGAGTGAAGAGGCAATTCTAGGCGCGCAGCTCACAACGTGTAGTGAGCCACCCCATCGCCGAACGACCAGTTCTCTCGCAGGGTTTCGACCAGGCTGATGAGCACGTCCGATGGGCTCACCTGCGCCGCTACGGACACGTCGCGTGCAATCATGGCGTACAGGGCGCGCTTCTGCTGAAGCGTCCGGCCGGGCGCCAGGAAGATCTGGATGAAAAGCGCCTGCGCGGTGTGCTTGACGCCCAGGTACTCGGGCGTGCAGACGATGGCACCCGGCGGATGTCGGGTGATCAGCTGGAACTTGTCCTCAACCGGGACTGCAATGGTTTCGACCATCGCGTCGTGCACGGCATCACCGATGTGGTGGGCGTGCTCCGGTGCAATCGTCGGTGGCAATTCGATACGAACATAAGGCATGGCATTCTCCTGAAGGAATGCCCGACTTTGCCCGGCCCCGGTCAGATGCGAAACGCTGCCCTGTGCAAATCGGTTTTGCGGGCAGCGCAACGCCGTCACACGATCGCGAAGTTCTCCGTGCCGGCCGACAGGTCGCTCGATTTGGCGCGCTGGGAGTTGAGCTTGATCTGGAGGCGCAGGTCGTTCACCGAGTCGGCATTGCGCAGCGCATCTTCGTAGGTGATGTGGCTGGCCTCGAAGGCGTCGAACAGCGCCTGGTCGAAGGTCTGCATGCCCAGGTTGCGGCTCTTCTTCATGATTTCCTTGATCTCGGAGACATCGCCCTTGAAGATCAGGTCGGAAATCAGCGGCGAGTTCAGCATCACTTCCACCGCCGCAAAGCGGCCCTTGCCGTCCTGCTTGGGCACCAGTCGCTGCGAAATCATCGCCTTGAGGTTGAGCGACAGGTCCATCAGCAACTGGGCGCGGCGCTCTTCGGGGAAGAAGTTGATCACGCGGTCCAGCGCCTGGTTGGCGCTGTTGGCGTGCAGCGTGGCCAGACACAGGTGGCCGGTTTCGGCGAAGGCAATGGCGTGTTCCATGGTCTCGCGGTCGCGAATCTCGCCCATCAGGATGACATCAGGCGCCTGGCGCAGCGTGTTCTTGAGAGCCGCTTCCCAGCTGTCGGTGTCCAGACCGACTTCGCGTTGCGTGATCACGCAGTTTTTATGCGCGTGCACGAACTCGACCGGGTCTTCAATTGTGATGATGTGGCCGTAAGACTGTTCGTTGCGCCAGTCCACCATGGCAGCCAGCGTGGTGGATTTGCCGGAGCCGGTGGCGCCCACCAGAATCGTCAGCCCGCGCTTGGACATCACCACATCCTTGAGCACCTGCGGCACGCCCAGCCCGTCGATGGTGGGCAGCGTGGCCGGAATCGTCCGCATCACCATGCCGACCTTGCCCTGCTGCACAAAGGCATTCACGCGGAAGCGGCCCACGCCGGGTGGCGAGATCGCGAAGTTGCATTCCTTGGTGCGCTCGAACTCGGCCGCCTGCTTGTCGTTCATGATGGCGCGCGCCAGCGCCAGCGTGTGGCCGGCATTGAGCGGCTGCGGGGACACCTTGGTCACCTTGCCGTCGACCTTCATCGCGGGCGGAAAGTCGCCGGTGATGAACAGGTCACTGCCATTGCGGCTGACCATCAGCTTGAGCAGATCGTTGATGAATTTACTGGCCTGGTCGCGTTCCATGTGCGACTCCTTTCAAACAGATGCTGCGGTCGCTGGAGGCGCGGCCATGGACAAGGAGAACTCTTCAGTCAAGCAGGAGCCGCGGGACTGGCTTTGCCAGACCGCAGGCGGGGCGGCCCCCTCGGGGGGCAGGGAGCTACACGCAGTGAGCGACCGTGGGGGCAACATCTTTAGCCGGGGAAATTTTCGGGAATTTTGGCCTTGCTCCGCGCCTCGGCGGCAGAGATCACGTTGCGCTTGACCAGATCAGTCAGGTTCTGGTCCAGCGTCTGCATGCCCACGCTGTTGCCGGTCTGGATGGACGAGTACATCTGCGCCACCTTGGCTTCGCGGATCAGGTTGCGGATGGCGCTGGTGCCGAGCATGATCTCGTGCGCCGCCACGCGGCCCTGGCCGTCCTTGGTCTTGCACAGCGTCTGCGAGATCACCGCCTGCAGCGATTCGGACAGCATGGCGCGGATCATTTCCTTCTCTTCGGCAGGGAACACGTCAATGATCCGGTCCACCGTCTTGGCGGCGCTTGAGGTGTGCAGCGTGCCGAACACCAGGTGGCCGGTTTCAGCTGCAGACATCGCGAGGCGAATGGTTTCCAGGTCGCGCATCTCGCCGACCAGAATCGCGTCCGGGTCTTCACGCAAGGCCGACTTCAGGGCGGCATTGAAGCTCAGCGTGTGCGGGCCGACTTCACGCTGGTTGACCAAGCACTTTTTGGACTCGTGCACAAACTCGATCGGGTCTTCCACCGTCAGGATGTGGCCGTACTCGGTCTCGTTCAGGAAGTTGACCATGGCCGCCAGCGTGGTGGACTTGCCCGAGCCGGTCGGGCCGGTGACCAGCACCATGCCGCGCGGCTTGAGCGCCAGATCGCCGAAGATCTTGGGCGCGTTCAGCTGCTCCAGCGAAAGAATCTTCGAGGGAATCGTCCGCAGCACAGCGCCGGCACCGCGGTTCTGGTTGAAGGCGTTGACGCGAAAGCGCGCGAGGCCGTCAATCTCGAACGAGAAGTCGACCTCGAGGAATTCCTCGTAGGTCTTGCGCTGGGTGTCGTTCATGATGTCGTACACCATGGAATGCACCTGCTTGTGGTCCAGCGGATCGATGTTGATGCGGCGCACATCGCCGTGCACACGGATCATCGGGGGCAGCCCGGCCGACAGGTGCAGGTCAGAGGCTTTGTTCTTGACGCTAAAGGCCAACAGTTGGGTGATGTCCATCCCTCGGGATCCTTGCTAGTCGGTGTTCATGGCAGGGTGCGGCGTCCAGACGCGCAGTGTCCAGACCGGTTTACAGTTCGATTATGACCATGATTGTGCGTAATCTCCAAGGTGTGCGCGACCGCATCACCACCGCCTGCGTGGCCGCTGGCCGCGACCCTGCCGCGGTACGTCTGCTGGCGGTCTCCAAAACCTTTGGTGCCGATGCGGTGATCGACGCCATGTCCGATGGTCAGCGGGCGTTTGGCGAAAACTACGTGGCCGAGGGCGTCGAGAAAATCCTGGCGCTGCGGGCCTGGCAGGCCGATCACCCCGGCTCTGTCGGTGCCCCGCTGGAGTGGCATTGCATCGGTCCGCTGCAGAGCAACAAGACCCGGCTGGTGGCCGAGTATTTCGACTGGGTGCAGTCGGTGGACCGGCTGAAGATCGCGCAGCGCCTGAGCGAGCAGCGGCCGCCAGAGTTGCCACCGCTGCAGCTGTGTCTGCAGGTCAATATCGACGGCGGTGCCAACAAGTCCGGTGTGTCGCCCGATGAAGCCATGGCACTGGCGCGGGAGGTGGCGGCGCTTCCGCGCTTGACGCTGCGCGGCCTGATGGCGATTCCGGAGCCTGCCGACAGCTTCGACGCTGCGCTCGCCGTTCACCGCCAGACCAAAGACCTGTTCGACAGCATCAATGCCGCCGGCTTTTTACCCAGGCCGATGGACACCCTGTCGATGGGCATGACGTCGGATCTGGAAGCGGCCATTCACGCGGGCAGCACCATGGTGCGGGTGGGCACGGCCATTTTTGGTGGCCGGGGCTGAGCCAGCGCCCGGTCTGGTGTCATGTGTCGGGTGGCTGCCGCAGCCGGATCGGGCCCGTCCACGGTCCCTGCGGTGACACAGCGACGCCGCGCTGCGTGATCTCGATCTCCCCCTGAGTCGCCAGCCGGGAGGCCACCTCGCGCACTTGCGGCATCAGCTGTCGCCAGTGGTCGGGTGCCAGCCTGCGCGCCACCTCGGACGGGCAGGCGCTGGAATCTGCACCGCGCTGGCGCACCAGCGCGAGCACGGCATCGGCAATCACCTCGTTGTCTGGAGTTTCCATGGCGTGTGCCGTCCGATGGTCCGGACAGCGGTCCGTGATGGAAACCCTTATTTCTTCGGCATTGTCATCGGCTTGATGGCGCCGCAGTCGCTGCCCAGCCACTTGCCCGAAGCGTCCATGGTCATGGTTTTGGGGCTGCCCTGGCCACTGCTGTTGATTTTCATCTTCATCGTGTAGGCACTGTCACCGGAGAATGTCATCTGGCCCTCGCCGCTGGAAGGCGGGTTGGTACAGGTGAACTTCATCTTCATGCCGGTGGCGGTCTTGTCGCTGGTCGTGGTGGTGCAGTTGCCCTGCTGCTGCATCGGCACCTCATTGCGTTCGGCCATCTCTTTGGTCATGCACATCTTCATGACCATGCCGCCGTTGGCCGCACCGCCCATGCTCATGCCCTGCTTGGCCATCATGTCTTCCATCTGCTTGCGCTGCGCAGGCGACATGCTGGCCATCTGCTGCTGCATCTGGGCCATGGCCTTGTCCATCTCGGGGCTACCGCCCATCTTGTTGTTCACTTCCCAGAGGCCTGGCTTCATGCTCTGGGCGTGGGCGGTTGAGGCGGCGGCCAGCACCAGTGCGGTGGCGCACAGCAGGCGGCGGTGGTTCATGAGGGGTCTCCCTGAAGTTGGCAATGAGGCGGATTATTGGTCCGGCGCCTCAGTCTGTAAATCACCCAGGTGGCCTGTTCACCACGCGGGGATGGGTCGCGGGGACGGGTATCAGCGCATGAACTTGCCGCCGCGCCCGATGATGGTGAGGTCGGTGTAGCGTGAGCCCTCGTGTTCCTTCGGCCCGTAGTTGATGGTGAAGCCGCCCATGTTCAGGTCGCGCAGCGACTCCAGCGCCGTCATCAGACCGTCCCGGGTGAGGTTCTTGCCGGTGCGGCGCAGCCCTTCGGTGAACACCTTGGCGGCCAGAAATCCCTCCATGCTGGAGAAGTCGAACTCCTTCTGGCCAGCCTCCGTCATGCGCTGCTGGTATTCGCGCACCACGACCGACGACGCGATGTAGGGGAAGGGCACCACCTGCGAAATGGTCACGCCGACACCTGCATCGCCCAGCTCGTTGGCCAGTGCCTGCGAGCCGACAAAGCTCACATTGAAAAACTGCCCGCCATAGGCTTTTGCGCGAGCCTGCTTGATCAGTGCTGCGCAGGATTTGTAGGCGCTGATCTGGATCACCGCTTCGGGCGCCGCCTTCAGGATTTCGGCCAGTGCCGCTGCTACGTCCACGCTGTTGCGCTCCACCGTCACCGCCGCCGCCGGCTTGAGGTTGCGCTTGGTCAATGCCCGCTCCACCCCGGCCAGCCCGGCCTTGCCGTAGGAGTCGTTCTGGTAGAACACGGCGATCTTCTTGATGCCCAGTGTGCTGAGGTGCTGAACGATGCGCTCGGTCTCGTCGAAGTAGCTGGCGCGCACGTGGAACAGGTTGCGGTTGAAGGGCTCGCGCAGCGCCTGCGCGCCGGTGAAGGGGCCGATCAGCGGAATACCAGCCGCATTGATCGCCGGAACTGCCGCCAGCGTGGTGGGTGTGCCGACCGAGCCGATTAGCGCAAACACCTTGTCTTCTTCAATCAGCGCCTTCACGGCAGCGGCCGCTTTTTCGGGCTCGTAGCCGTCGTCGCGAGAGATCAGCTTGAGCTGGCGGCCGTTGATGCCGCCTGCCGCATTCACCGCACTGAAATGCGCGAGGATGCCGACCTGCATGCGCTTGCCGAGTTCTGCCGCCGGGCCGGTCTGCGCTGCGAACTGGCCGATGCGGATTTCGTTGTCGCTCACGCCGGGGTCGGCGGCGTGCGCGGTCACTGCGCTCCATCCAAGAAGCAATGCCAACAGGGCGGGCCATGGTTTGAGCGTCATCGCAGTTTCCTTTCGGGTCATGACTGGAAGCGCAGATCGTGTGGATCGCGCTGATCGTGCACAGGGTCGAACACCGCAGTGTTCGGGCTGTACAACTTAACGCACTCACTCACACATGGCAATACAAATGCGGCGCTTTGCCGCTGTGATTAAACCCCCAGTGCCAGCCGCTGCGTACTTTTGACTTCTTCCATCACCGCATACGTACGCGTTTCCCTTACACCTGGTAATTGCCACAGCACCGTGCCCGCGAAAGACCGGTAGGCCGCCATGTCGGCCATGCGTGTTTTGAGCAGGTAATCAAAGCCGCCGGCGACCATGTGGCATTCCATGATTTCGTGGCGCACTTGCACGGCGGCCTTGAAGGCTTCAAACACATTGGGCGTGGTGCGGTCCAGCAGCACTTCAACAAACACCATCATGCCGGCGCCCAGCTTGAGCGGGTTCAGCAGAGCTTCGTAACCCAGGATGTAGCCGTCGCGGCTGAGCCGCTGCACGCGTGCCAGCACGGCCGTGGGCGACAGCGCCACGCTCTCGGCCAGCTTCAGGTTGGAGATGCGCCCGTCCTGCTGCAGGACATTCAGGATTTTCAGGTCGATGCGGTCGAGATCGGGCGAGGGTTCGAACATGAGTAGTGAAATATTCGGTAAAAGCCTTAAATTTAGCGTGAAATTCACCGGCACTGCAAGCACCATAGGCGAATTGTCGGCGGCCAAAGCCATCTTGCCGAATGATTCCTCAGGAGCTTTTCATGTTCACCTCACCCCGCCTGCCTTCTCCGTACCGCCCCGAAGCCGACATTGTTGCCGCTGACCTGCAGCGGCTGGCCGGCGCGCTCGACTGGGCCGCCGCAGCCCAGTCGGCCCAGCCCTGGGTACAGGCGGTGCGCGACAACCCGCCGCCGTTCTGGGCGATGGAAAGCCTGCTCAAGGAGTACCCGATTTCCAGCGCCGAAGGCCTGGCCCTGATGCGTCTGGCCGAGGCTTTGCTGCGCGTGCCCGACGCCGAAACCGCGATTGCGCTGACGGCCGACCAGCTGGGCCGGGCCGACTTTGACGGCGCGGGTGACGGCGTGATGGCGCGTCTGTCGGCGTCGGCGATTGCCATGTCCAAGATGTTTTTGCCGGAGGGGGGCCAGCCCAACATCATGAGCAAGCTGGGCGCGCGCACCGTGGTGGCGGCGACCTTGCGCGCGGTGCAGCTGCTGGGCCGGCAGTTTGTGCTGGGCCAGACGATTGGCGACGCGATGGATGAGGCCGACGACGCCCGCAAGAAGATTTCCAACCTGCGCGTTCCGCCGCCGGGCCGCCCTAAGGCGGAACAGCCCCTTGAGGGGGCAGCGCAGCCCGCAGGGCAAGCGTGGGGGCTCAGATTTTCATATGACATGCTGGGCGAGGGCGCCCGCACCG
>CALRUD020000004.1:0-324903 GCA_943371225.1 Rhizobium sp. Q54
AACGAAGCGAGTTCTGCGGACCCCCGCTGGAGTCGAGCAGCGCAGGTTGCCCGCAGCGAAGCGCAGGGACCCAGACTTCGGGTCGCCTTCTCTTTGCTTACTTTCTCTTGGCGAAGCAAGAGAAAGTGAGTCGCCCGCCGGGGCGAGTCCCGGCTCCGGGCGGTAGCGAAAGATCAAAGGCCTCGACAGGCTCAGCCAGAACGGATAAGACCTTCTACTGTGCTTTCCGCAACGTCTCCACCACCGGCGTATTCAACACCGACCTCAACCCCCACCACCCCGCCGCCAAAGCCAGCACGGCACCGGCCACACTGCCCAGCACCGGCACCGTCCACGAGCCCGTCCAGCTGAAATCAAACACGTAGCGTGCCAGGCCCCAGCCCACCAGCAGCGCCACCAGCGAGGCTAGGAAGCCTGCCAGAAGACCCACACCCGCGAGTTCAGCGCGTTGCACCTGCCGCAGCAGCGACGCGCGCGCACCCACAGCCCGCATGATGGCGAACTCCCTTGCACGCTCTTCGCGGGTGGCGGTGATGGCAGCAAACAGCACCACCAGCCCGGCAACGAGCGTGAAGCCGAACAGGAACTCCACCGCGCGTATCACCTGATCAAGCACGCGCTGCACCTGTGCAAGCGTGCTGCTCATGTCAACATTGGTGATGTTGGGGAAGGCCCGCACAAGGGTGTTGTCAAAACTCTGCGGGGCGGTCTGGCCAGCCACAGGCGCTGCAGGCTCCGGTGCACGGAAGGCGGTGATGTAGGACAGTGGTACTTCGGCGGGCATGCGCGCCACCGGGTACATCACAAAGAAATTGACGCGCATCGACCCCCAGTCGACCTTGCGCAGGCTGGTCACCTTCGCTTCATTCTGCTGGCCGCCGATCTCAAAACGCAGGGTGTCACCGAGCTTCAGACCCAGTGTTTTCGCCAGACCGTCTTCCACGCTCACGGCGTTTTTCTCGTCGGCAGTCCAGCGCCCGGCCACGATCTGGTTGTAGGGCGGCTGGGCGGCGGCATGAGACAGGTTGAACTCCCGGTCCACCAGCCGCTTGGCGCGATCATCGTCGTAGTCGTCAGGTGTGACGGTCTTGCCGTTGATGGCGACCAGCCGGCCGCGAATCATCGGGTACCAGTCGTACTTCGTCACGCCGCCTTCAATCAGAGCCTGCTGGAAGGGGGCGGCCTGCTCCGGCTGCACGTTGATGACAAAACGGTTGGGCGCGTCCGGCGGCGTTGCCTTGCGCCAACTGCTGATGAGGTCGGTACGCAGCAGCACCAGCAGCATCAGCGCCAGCAGCCCGACAGCCAGTGCGCTGGTCTGCACCACAGCGTAAACCGGCCGCGCCGACAGCTGGCGTGTGGCCAGCACCAGCCACCTTGGCGCGGTGCTCTCGTTGACACTGGCGCGCAGCAGCTTGACCGCTGCGAAGCTGGCCGCAGCAAACACCAGCGCCGCGCCGGCGAATCCGCCCACGGCAATCAGGCCCAGCTTCAGGTCGTTGCTGGCAGCCACCAGCAGTGCCGCAAAACCCAGCATGCCGACACCCAGCACAGCCATCGATGCCGGCCGCAGGTTGCCCACGTCGCGGCGAATCACACGCAGCGGCGGCACCTGCGCCAGCTGCAGCACGGGAGGAAGCCCGAAAGACAGCAGCAGCGTCAGGCCCATGCCCATGCCGAACAGCACCGGCCAGAAGGTGGCGCTGGGCAGAACAGTCTCGACCAGGCCAGAGAGCAGCAGCACAAAGGCGTGGTGCACAGCGAATCCCAGAGCCACGCCCAAGGCACTGGCAATCAGCCCCGCCACCACAAATTCAAAGGTGTAGGCGAGCGCGATGGTGCGCTGGGGCTGGCCCAGCACCCGCAGCATGGCGCAGTCGTCGAGGTGCTTGGCAGCAAAACCCCGCGCCACGATGGCGACAGCCACTGCGCTGAGCAAGGCGGCCAGCAGCGCCACGAGGTTGAGAAATTTCTCGGCCCGGTCCAGAGTGCGGCTCATTTCAGGGCTGCCGCTTTCAAGTGACTCCAGCCGGACGCCGCCCAGGCGCGCCTTGCCCGTCTCTGCCTCGGGCGCCTTGATCAGGTCGGTCGCCCATTGGACGTAGGCGCTGACCGCTTTCTCATCACCTGCCACAGCAAAGCGGTAGTTGGTGCGGCTGGCCGGCTGGATCAGCCCGGTCGCGGCCACGTCGGCCTGGTTGATCATCACCCGGGGCGAAAAACTGATGAAGCCGGCACCGCGATCAGGCTCCTGCACGATGACGCGGGTGACGGTGAAGGTGGAGTCGCCCATCAGCAGGGGCTGGCCGATCTTCAGGCCCAAGCCATCGAGCAGTGCCGGGTCCACCCACGCCGTGCCCGGTGCGGGGATGTCGCGGGTGTCCTTCGCGGCAGCAGTGGCGCCTTCCAGGGTGTCGGCAATCTTCAGCTTGCCGCGCAGCGGATACCCTTCGGGCACGGCCTTGAAAGCCACCAGCTTGCTGGCGCCGCCGTCTTCATCGCGTGCCCGGCCCATGGTGGGAAAGGTCACGGTCGATGCGGTTTGCAAGCCCAGGGCGCGGGCCTTGTCGATGAAGGCTTGCGGTGTGGGGGCATCGCTGCGCACCACTGCATCGCCGCCCAGCAGCTGCCGCGCATCGCGCTGCAGGCCGCCTTTGATGCGGTCCGCAAAGAAGCCCACTGCCGTGAGCGCGGCCACTGCGAGCGTCACCGCCACGATGAGCAGGCGCAGCTCGCCCGCACGCAAATCGCGCAGCATGGTTTTCCAGCCGAGCCGGAGGAATAAGGGTGCCATGGCGCTACCTTAGCGCATCCGGGTTAACCGGCTGTCAACACGGGATTTGGAAGGTCAGGGCCTGGCCTCAGTGGCGGCATCCAGGCGGGACACCAGACCGGGTTGCAGCTGCAGTCGCTGCGGGTTGGCGTAACAGACAAAGCGCTTGTTGGTCGCCCGGCCAATGGCGCACAGCCCGACGGTTTGCGCGATCTGGTGACCCATCTGGGTGATGCCGCTGCGCGAGATCACAATCGGCACGCCCATTTGCGCCGACTTGATGACCATTTCACTAGTCAGGCGGCCAGTGGTGTAGAACACCAGGCCGTCCCAAGCCGCTTGCGTGGGCGGGACAGTTTCGACGCCGGGCCGCCCCAAGTCGAAACGCGCCCCCTCGGGGGGCAGCGAACCACACGCAGTGGAGAGCGTGGGGGCTCTATTCATCGATAACCAACCGGCAATCGTGTCAATGGCATTGTGGCGGCCCACGTCTTCGACGAACAGCAGCATCTCCGGCTCGGGCGTCAGGCAGGAAAACAGCGCACAGGCGTGCACGGAGCCGGCTGATTTGTAAGTGGTCTCTTTCAGCCGGATGGTGTTGACCAGGCTGTAAAGCTGACTCTGCGTGATCTGCGCACCGGCGGGCAGGACAATCTGGTCCACCTCGTCCATCAGGCCGCCGAACACGCTGCCCTGACCGCAACCGGTGGTGACCACGCGGCGTGCGGTTTTTTCCTCGATGTCGGCGATACCGTGGCGCGTCTTGACGGCGGCGGCACCCACATCCCAGTCCACCGTGATGGATTCAACATCGCCAGCAGAACGCACCAGGCGCTGGTTGTGCAGATAACCCAGCACCAGCAGTTCGGGGTGGGCGCCCAGCGTCATCAGCGTGACCAGCTCGCGCTTGTCGACATACACCGTGAGCGCACGTTCCGATGGAATGGCGATGCGTTGGTGCTCGCCGAATTCATTGACGGCGTCCACCTCGCAGGTCAGCGGGGCGTACGCCGCGCTGAGGTACGGCAACGCCGGCGCACGGGTGAGGCCGGCGGGGCTGACGGAGCCAACGGGTTGGGTAACGGACGGAGACGACACGGTGGATGACGCAGACATGTTGGGATGCAGAGGCTACAGCAAAAAAGAAAAAGCCGGCGCTTGGCAGGCCGGCTTGTGCTGTGAAGAGAAAGTTCTCAGCGGGTGGCTCAGGCGTCCGTTCAGGACTTCTTGGCCGGGTTCACCACGGCATCAGGCGCCTTGCCGCTCGGCGGGCTGACCGTGGTGCCAGAGGGTGAGTGTGCGCCTGCAGCCTCAATCGGCTTGGCGTTTGCAGCCGGCGCAGCGGGTGCACTCGGCGCGGCTGCAGTGTAAACAAACGGGCCGGGGTCGGCGCAAGCCGGTGTGGCGGTGGCAGGCTTGGTGTCCTTGCCAGACGCTTTGGCAGTCTTGTAGTAGCTGGCAGCCACCTTATCCATCGACTTGCACAGCAAGTAGCCGTCTACCTTGCCGGCCCAGGCAGTCTTGGCTGCCGTTTCAGCAGCCTTGGCTTTGGCTTCATCGCTCAACGCAGGCAACTTGGCCATGGCGCCGACGGAAAAGCCAGCCAGCAGACCCAGGGCAATCAGGTGTTTCAGGGCGTTTTTCATACCATCCTCTTTCACGTTTTGTTCGTCAGGCCTGAACCGTCTGGCCAGGGGGTGTGGTCGGGCTGCGCTGGGCGGGCACCTTGCCAGCCTTGACGTCTTCGTACCAGTACTGGTGGTGCTCCTTGGCCCAGGTCTCGTCGACATAGCCGGTGCGCATGGCCTTGTAGGCGCCATCCTGACCGAGCGTACCCAGATAGATGTGGCCGAGGAACATGCACATCATCAACACCGTGGCGATGGCGTGCACCATGTGGGCAATCTGCATCGTCGAGCGCTCGTAGGTCATGCCTGGAACAATCATGTCGAGCACGAAACCGGAAGCCACCACGATCAGTCCGAGGAAGAACACGCCACCCCAGAACACGATTTTTTCGCCAGCGTTGAAGCGGTTCGAGGGTGGCTCGGCGCTGCCGATCAGGCCGCCGCCTTTGAGAACCCAGTTCAGGTCACCCTTCTGTGGCCAGTTGTCCTTCAGGAAGGTGACGAACACAATCACCAGAGACACCGCAAACAGCGGGCCGGCAAAGTTGTGCACGTTCTTGAGCACATAGGTGAGCCAGCCGAACAGCAGGCCGCCAATGATGGGCTGCAGGAAGAACTTGCCAAACGCCATGACCAGGCCAGAGATGGCCAGCGCACAGAATGCAATCGCGTTGGACCAGTGTGCGGCACGCTCGAAGGGTGTGAAGCGCTCGATCTTGCGGCCGGTCTCGGCCCCGTGCAGCATGATGGTGCCCTTGGTCTTGTAGAAGATCGCAATGGCCAGCAGCGTGATCAGCACCAGCGAACCACCGTAAGGAATGATCCAGTTGTTGCGGACCTGGCGCCACGCTTCACCGGCGTTGGTGAGGCGCGAGCCGGGGTACTGCACAAACGGCTGGATCAGGTTGCCGGCTTCCGGCGCCATGCTTTTGGGCAGGCTGGTGAAGCCAGTAACGCCTTCACCGACTTGCCGCCACATCGGCGCGTTGTTGCCGGGCTGGACCTGGGCGCGCTCGCCATTGGTCTGCTTGGCGTAGTTGGGGTCAGCGCTGGCTTCGGGTTTGACCTCGAAGATGTTCTGCCCCTGAATGCCGCCGGTGGCGGGCGCAGCGGCCGCTGCCGCAGGCGCCGCTGCGGGTGCAGGCGCCTGGGCAATGGCCAGCCCGCTCAGGGCCGCGGCGGCCAGAAAAACTGCAAACTTTGCACGCACCATGATCGGGCCTCCGTCAGTTTATTTCGGGGCCGTCGTACGGCTGTATTCGTTTTGCGTGTACTGGGCGCGGGCCTTCAGGGCCTGTTCCCAGCTGGTCTTGTCGCCGGCTTTCCAGCCTGGCTCGGCGTACTTGGTCTCGACGCCCTTGAACGGTGGCACATCGCTCTTGACGCCGCCCATGCCCTGCGGCTTGTCGCCGCAGGCAGACAGACCAACCACGGCCACCAGTGCCGAGACGAGTGTGAGGGTTCTGGTCATCATGACTTTGCTCCTGCAGGTGGATTGCCCGCTTGCTTGGAACCGTAGGCCGTGCCCCAGCCCCAGACTTCAGCACCCTTGCCGCGCTGGACCACGCGGGCACGGAAGATGTCCGCCACCACGTCGCCATCACCAGCAAGCAGCGCCTTGGTCGAGCACATCTCGGCACAGGCGGGCAGCTTGCCCTCGGCCAGACGGTTGCGGCCGTACTTCTCGAACTCGGCCTGGCTGCCGTTGGCTTCAGGGCCACCGGCGCAGAAGGTGCATTTGTCCATCTTGCCGCGAACCCCGAAGGTGCCAGAAGCCGGGAACTGCGGTGCGCCGAACGGGCAGGCATAGGAGCAATAGCCGCAGCCGATGCAGATGTCCTTGTCGTGCAGCACCACACCCTCGTCGGTGCGGTAGAAGCAGTTGACTGGGCACACCGCCATGCAGGGTGCATCGCTGCAGTGCATGCAGGCCACCGAAATGGAGCGCTCGCCAGGAACGCCGTCATTGAGCGTGACCACGCGGCGGCGATTCACGCCCCAAGGAACTTCATGCTCGTTTTTGCAGGCTGTCACGCAGCCGTTGCACTCAATGCAACGCTCAGCGTCGCAGACGAATTTCATCCGTGCCATTTTTATGTCCTCTTATGCTTTCTCGACGTTGCAGACCGTCGTCTTGGTTTCCTGCATCATCGTGACGCTGTCGTAGCCGTAGGTGGTGGCCGTGTTGATGGCCTCACCGCGAACCACTGGTGCAGCACCGTTCGGGTAGTAAGCCAGCATGTCGGCGCCTTGCCAGCGACCCGAGAAGTGGAAGGGCAGGAACACGGTGTCCGGTCCCACACGTTCGGTCACCAGGGCCTGCACGTTCAGGCGTGCGCCGGTTGGCGTGCTGACCCAGGCGCGTTCGCCGTTGCGGATGCCTTTTTCGGCGGCCACTTTCGGGTTGATCTCGACAAACATTTCCTGCTGCAGTTCGGCCAGCCACGGGTTGGAGCGGGTTTCCTCGCCGCCACCCTCGTACTCGACCAGTCGACCGGAGGTCATCACCAGCGGGAATTTCTCGTGCACCTTGTCGGCGATGTTCTTCTGCTGGATCGTCTTGTACAGCGTCGGCATGCGCCAGAACGCCTTCTTGTCGTCGTGCGTCGGGTACTTGGCCTGAAGGTCTGCGCGGTTGCCGTAAAGCGGCTCGCGGTGCTGCGGAATGGCATCGGGGAAGTTCCACACCACGGCGCGTGCCTTGGCGTTGCCGAACGGATGGCAACCGTGGTTCTTCATCGCCACGCGGATGATGCCGCCGGACGAGTCGGTCTTCCAGTTCTTGCCCTCTGCGGCGGTTTTCTCGGCGTCGGTGAGTTCGTCCCACCAGCCGAGTTTCTTGAGCAGCAGGTGATCGAATTCGGGGTAACCGGTGGTGATGTCGGCGCCCTTGGAGTGGGAGCCGTCTTCTGCCAGCAGGTTCTTGCCGTCTTTCTCAACACCGAAGTTGGCGCGGAAGTTACCACCGCCGTCCATGACATGACGGGAGGTGTCGTACAGGTTGGCCGAGCCAGGATGCTTCATTTCCGGCGTGCCGTAGCAGGGCCATGGCAGACCGAAGTAATCACCGGTGGTGTCGTAACCCGTTTCCTTGTCCTTGCCGCCTTTGGATTTGAGCGTCTTGATGTCAAACAGGTGCATGTTGCGCATGTGCGCTTTCAGGCGCTCAGGGCTCTGACCGGTGTAACCGATGGTCCACACGCACTTGTTGATTTCGCGCAGGATGTCTTCTGGCACGGGCTCGTCCATGCCCTTGACCTTCTGCATCTTGTAGTTCTTGGACAGCTCTTTGGCGAAGCCCAGCTTCTCGGCGAACTGATGCATGATCATGTGGTCGCTGCGGCTTTCCCACAGCGGCTCGATCACCTTCTCGCGCCACTGGATGGAACGGTTGGAAGCCGTCACCGAGCCGGTGGTTTCAAACTGGGTGGCCGCTGGCAGCAGATACACCGCACGGTTCGGGTTCAGGTCTTCAGCCTTGCCTGGCATGGCCGCCATGGCGGCAGTGGCCGATGGGTACGGGTCGATCACCACCAGCAGGTCCAGCTTGTCCATGGCGCGCTTCATCTCCAGACCACGGGTCTGCGAGTTGGGTGCATGGCCCCAGAAGAACACGCCGCGCAGGTTCGGGTCCTGGTCGATCAGCTCGTTCTTTTCGAGCACACCGTCGACCCAGCGCGACACCGTGATGCCGGGCTTGCCCATCATGGCTGCCGATGCGTAGCGGCCCTTGATCCAGTCGAAGTCCACGCCCCAGGTCTTGGCGAAGTGTTTCCACGAGCCTTCGGCCAGACCGTAGTAGCCAGGCAGCGAATCCGGGTTCGGGCCGACGTCGGTTGCGCCCTGCACGTTGTCGTGGCCGCGGAAGATGTTGGTGCCGCCGCCGGACACGCCGACGTTGCCCAGCACCAGCTGGAGAATGCACGAGGCGCGAACGATGGCATTGCCATGGGTGTGCTGGGTCTGGCCCATGCACCACACGATGGTGGAAGGACGGTTCTTGGCCATCATCTCGGCAGCCATGTAGACCTGCTTCTCGGGCACACCGCAGGCCTCTTCGACCTTGTCCGGCGTCCACTTGGCCATGACCTCTTCCTTGACCTTCTCCATGCCGTAGACGCGGTCGTTGATGTACTTCTTGTCTTCCCAACCGTTCTTGAAGATGTGGTACAGCATGCCGAACAGGAACGGGATGTCCGAACCGGAACGGATGCGGATGTACTCGTCGGCGCGCGCAGCGGTGCGGGTAAAGCGCGGGTCCACCACAATCATCTTGCAGCCGGTTTCCTTGGCGTGCAGCATGTGCAACAGGCTCACGGGGTGCGCTTCGGCGGCGTTCGAGCCGATGTACAACGCGCACTTGCTGTTCTGCATGTCGTTGTACGAATTGGTCATGGCGCCGTAGCCCCATGTGTTGGCCACGCCAGCCACCGTGGTGGAGTGACAGATACGCGCCTGGTGGTCACAGTTGTTGGTGCCCCAGAAGCTCACGAACTTGCGCAGCAGATAAGCCTGCTCGTTGTTGTGCTTGGACGAACCCACGAAGTAGACGGAATCAGGGCCACTGGCCTTGCGCAGTTCCTGCATGCGGGCGGTGATCTCGTTCAGCGCCACATCCCAGCTGATGCGCTCGTACTTGCCGTTCACCAGCTTCATCGGGTAGCGCAGGCGGTACTCGCCATGGCCGTGCTCGCGCAGCGCAGCACCCTTGGCGCAGTGGGCGCCGAGGTTGATCGGGGAGTCGAACACCGGCTCCTGGCGGACCCAGACGCCGTTTTCCACCACGGCATCGACCGCGCAGCCCACCGAGCAGTGGGTGCACACCGTGCGCTTGACTTCAATCTTGCCGGTGCCGTCGCCCGCACCTGGCGTGGCCGCCTTGGCCTTCTTCACCAGCGTCAGCTGGGTCGCCGCCAGACCCACGCCCACGCCAAGACCGGAGCGGCGCAGGAAGGCGCGGCGGTCCATGGTCGGCAGGGCGCCCGACAGCCCGCGCGAGAGGCTTTGCACAAAACGCGTGGAGCCTGCGCGGTGCGCAGGATGAACATCATTGGATTTTTTCGTGAGCAGCATGAAGCTCTCCGTAGAGGGTGAATCGATTAGATACGCGTGGTTTTGTAGTAATGCTTGACATGCTCGGAGAGCGTGTAGCCACCGCCTTTTTCAGGGGCTGGCTTCAGGGTCTCCACAGCTTCAGCCTGCAGGGCTGGCGCACCGGGCAATGCCACCACGGCGGCAGCGGCGGCACCCGTGACGGCTGCACCAAAAAAGAAACCCCGGCGTGAGGGTTTGGGTTGACTGTCGTTCATTTCGGTCTCCTGGAAAGCAAAGGCGGTACGTGAGCTGAACCTATGTTCTTGTTTGCATACTTTACGTCAGAGTAGGGCTTCAACCAATGTGATAACCCGCACAAGACTCTGCACCAAAAAGGTAAGTAATCTTATCGTTGCGATGCACTGTCTTCATGCATGCAAGTGTCTCAAATTGAGATAAATGGGGACTAGTGAAAACCCTTTGAATCACCGTTACGCCACACCCTTTACGCCCACGAAGCGCACGTGGAAGGCACAGGGAAAACAGGGTCGAAAGCGTTACAGGGTAAACGCCTGAAGCAACTCAGACGAGCATGTCGAAGCCCTGGGTTTCGACGCTGACAAAGTGCCCGGTGAAAGCGGCGAGTGCGCGGTAAAAACGCGCTGCCGGATGCGCAGCCACCGCGTCGCACATGGCCGGCACCCAGGCCTGCACATGGCGGGTATAGAACTCGCGTTGCCGGGTGAGATTGGCCACCGCCACATCGTCGCCGGCAATCAGGTAGCGCATCACCTCGAAGACATAAGACACATGGTCTTCGGTTTCGAACATGGCTTCATCGCGCGTGAGCCCGAGGGCGGCAATGTCTTCACGCAGCAGGGCCAGCGGCTTTTCGTTGAGAAATCCGCTCAGGTAATGAGAACCAAAGAGGTACACCTCGGGCTTGCCGACACCGCCGAAGAGCGCTTCATATTCCCGCTGGATGTCGGCGAGCGGCATCTCGCGCGCTGCGGCCACCACATCGCGCCAGGAGCTTTCCAGCAGTGCACCTGCGGCGGGCGCTTCGGTCACGGCCACGCGCAGGTTCTCATGCAGCTCGGCGGAGGGCGCGGCGTAGTACAGCGCCGCCAGCAGGCCATAGACCTCGGCGCGGGCGGTCTCTTCGTCGAGGGTGGAAGTTGAAACGGGAGTGGAGACAGGAGCTTGCGTCATGGTTTGCAGGTTCGTCAGCGGATGTCGGTGATCTTGGTTTCGTTCTCGGCCGAGTACAGGTCGATCACGCGGCAGTCGCCGCACATCTTCAGGCGGTCGGCAGCGGCGCCCTGGAACATCGCATGCCCTGCCAGCTTGCCCAGCATGGACTCGATCGCCTTGAGCGTGCCGAAGGGCTTGCTGCAGCGGATGCACTGGTAGGGCTGGGATTCGTTGAGGACGCGGGCTTCCTTGCGCTGTGGCGTGAGCAGCAGGCGCGGCTCCAGCGTGATGGCGTTTTCGGGACACGTGCTGGCGCACAGGCCGCACTGCACGCAGTTCTTCTCGATGAAGCGCAGCTGCGGCCGATCCGGGTTGTCCTGCAGCGCGCTGGCCGGGCAGGCGCTGACGCAGCTCAGGCAGAGGGTGCAGGTGTCGGCGTTGACCTTCAGGCTGCCAAATGGCGAGCCTTTGGCAGGCAGCGCCACCGCCTCCGGCAACGGCGCCGGCGCGTGGCTCATCAGGTGGTCGAGCGCCATGTCGAGCGTGCTGCGCTTTTCCTGCACCACCGCAAACCGGGCTGTGGCCGACGGCACGGCCGGGCGGGCACGGCTCAGGGCCTGCAGTGTCGCGTCAAGCGCCTGCAGTGCCTCATCGCCTGCGGCACTGGCTCGCACCAGCTGGAAGTGGACACCGGCGTAGCCCATGCCGTTCAGCAACGCCTGCGCCACCTTCATTTGGTCAGTCAGGCCTTCCAGATAGGCGGGCGCCTCTTCATCGGTCACCAGCACCGCCACCTGCGACGCGCCAAGCGCGACGGCGCTGAGCCACAAATCAATGCCGGCGCTGGCGGTGTGCCACAGCGGCTGCGGAATCACGTTGGCGGGCACGCCGCGCACGGCCTTGTTGAGCTGGGCCGCACGTCCCAGTGCTTCCACCGTCTGCTGGCCCTGCGTCTGGCTGTGCAGCAGTAGCACCGGATGGGTACCGCCCACCTTGGTGTAGGTGGAGAGCAGTGTTTTCAGGCGCACGCCCTGCTCGCTGGCACGCGGGTAGGCGTAGGTGAGCGCGCCGGTGGGGCAGACCGTGGTGCAGGCCCCGCAGCCCACACACAGGTTGGGGTTGACGACGATCTGCTGGCGGCTTTTCTCGCTGCGAATGGCCTGGGCCGAGCAAATGTCCACGCAGGCATTGCAACCCACGGTTTCGTTGCGGCTGTGGGCGCACAGCTTTTGCTTGTAGGCAAAGAACTTCGGTTTCTCGAATTCACCCACCAGTTCGCGCAGCTTCATCACGGCGGGCAGCAAGCCCGGTGATGCCAGTCCTGCCGAGGCGTTGACGGCAAAGTAGCCCTGAGGCGGCGCATGCAGGCCGATCAGCGGCGTGGCGCCGAGATCGAGCACGGTATCGAAAGTTTCGGAAACCTTTTTCGCTTCGCGCGTGAAGTCGATGGCGCCGGCCACCTTGCACACCGCCACGCAGTCGCGGTGGGCCGTGCACTTGTCGGCATTGACCTGGTAGCTGAGATCGATCGCGCCTTCGGGGCAGGCCGTCACACAGGCGTTGCAGCGTGTGCAGAGGTCGAGGTCAATCGCGTTGCTCTTGTGCCAGCTGGCCTCAAACGCGCCCAGCCAGCCGGTCAGCGACAGCTGCTCGCCGCTGATCACGGGGTACTTGCGCTCCTGCGCCGGGAACCCCTGCTGCGGCTGTGCAGACACGCCCTGCGCAAAGATCGTCACGTCCAGCGTGTCGGCCACCAGCGCGGCGACCTGCTCGGCCCGGTCCAGCGGGCCGACGATCAGCAGGCGGCCGCTGCTTTTGTAGGTGACGGTGGCCACTGGCTCTGCATCGGGCAGGTGTGAGGCGGCCAGCAGTGCCGCGATCTTGGGGCTGGCGCTGGCGCCGTCCTTGCTCCAGCCGCCGGTCTCGCGGATGTTGACGAACTTGATGACGGAAGTCACGCCCTCGGTCTGGCTGGCCACCTCGGCAAAGACGCGTTTTTCCTGGGTGCAGGCCACCACGACGTCGTCGCCTGATGTCATGGCTTTCTGGAAACTGCCTATCTCGCGCCGGCACAGGGCCGAGTGCAGGGTCAGTTTTTCATTCAGTGCCGCGCCCAGCGTGGGGGGCTGGAGCGGCATGGTCTGGTTGCAGTCGCAAATCAGTGTGGGCATGGTGCTGTGGGCTGGCTTCTGCGCCCGGAACGGGAACAGGCTGGCTGGTATCGGTATCTGGAAAACCGGAAGACCCTGGAACGAGGGAAGGGTCTGAAGCTCCGGAGGGACCGGCTGGCAATGCCGCCGGGGACTGGGGGGACTGTGCCACGCTTTCGCTGTCTGGCGGGTACGCACTTTCCCCCGCTGGTGGGGTGGCAATTCCGTCCTTCTGGTCGTCTTTTTTGTCTTCTTCCTTGTCCTCGTCGAACAGGTTCAGGAACTTGGCGCTGGTCATTTGCCGGAGCATGGACTCCGGAATCGGCTCGGACACGGAGTAGTCGTCGATGTAGATGTCCAGGCCGTCCATCACGTTGAAGTGCGGGTCGGCAAAGAGCTTTTTCATGGCGGCGTTGCGCACTTCAGGGCCGACATTTCCAGCCATGAAGGGCTTGAAGTCGGAGTCCTTGGTCAGCGTGCGCACATCGTCCAGTGACAGGGGTTTGGCGGGCTCGCTGGCTGGCGATCCGGCTGTGGGCACGGCTGCTTGCGAATCACCTGCTGGCGTGCGCACGGCGGCTCCGGCAGGAACCGCAGTGGCGGCAGGCGAAGGCGTCTTCACCTCTGGCGCCGGATCCTCCACGGGCTTGCCTTGCAGCACCGCCGTCTTGCGGCGGGCCCAGCGGCCAAGAAAACCAGTTGGCTCTTCAGCCACGGCCACGCCCTCCTCCGCCGCCGCCACCACCGAAGGTCTTGTCGGTGCTGACACGCGCCGGGTTGCCAAAGCGGTCAGTCAGGGACTTGAAGCTCTGCGGCCGCTGGCGGCGCTTGGCTTCCAGCACATGGTGCTGGTCCACAAAGGCCTGCATCCACTCGGCGATCTCCAGCGTCACGGGCACCTGCTCAACGGTTTCCTGTGCATCCAGCCAGCGGCCGGCGTCGTGGTAGCTCAGCGTCACGGTCTGCGGAATCGCCACCGGCTCTTCGGCCAGCCCCGCTTCTTCTTCCATGCGCCACACCACCCAGAAGCAGGGTGTCTCGGTGGTCACATTGAGGTAATAGCCTTCGGCGTCGTCGGTGAACAGTTCGACCTTGAAGCCGGGGTGCAGCCAGCGCTCTTCGCTGTCGTCCTTGAGCAGCAGCCTCGGCTGCGTGCCAAAACCATCCTCGTTCGGCACGATGTCGGCGAGCGACCAGCGCCACGGCTGCCAGGGGTTGTCGATCCGCTCGCGGCGCATCACCACCGCGACCTCGACAAAAGGCCGGCGCACCCCGGCCTCCGGGTTGGCGGTGTGGAGCAGGAAGTCAGACATCCGGGGAGTGTACGGCGGGCAATACCCACCCTGCAGTCACAGGTTCATTGACTGCCGGTTCAGGCGGTAGCGGGCACTTACTGCGCAGCTGGCTCGACTTGCGACCCGTAGCCTGCCAAGGGGGCCAGTACGCCCCCTCTGCGCACCGCCACCGCGCAGTACTTGAACTCCGGAATCTTGCCAAACGGGTCCAGCGCGGCGTTGGTCATCAGGTTGGCGGCTGCCTCGTAGTAGGCGAACGGCATGAACACCGCGCCGCGCGGCGTTCCGTCATCGCGCCGCACATGGACGACCACCTCGCCGCGGCGGGACTGCACGGTCACGACATCGCCCGGCACCAGACCGAGCGCCTGCAGGTCGTCACCACACAGCGATGCGGTGGCCATAGGCTCGATGGCGTCGAGCACAGAGGCTCGGCGCGTCATGCTGCCGGTGTGCCAGTGCTCCAGCTGCCGGCCGGTGATTAGTACAAACGGGTAGTCGGCATCGGGCCGCTCGTTGGCCGGAATGATGTCCGCCGGCACCAGATGCACCCGCCCGTCGTCGGTGGCGAAGTGGTCGATGAACACCGTGGGCGCGCCCAGGTCGTCTTCAGTGAGGCAGGGGTAGGTGACGCTGGACTCCCGCTGCAGCCGCTCCCAGGTGATGCCCGAAATGACCGCGTGCATGGCCTGGCGCATTTCTTCGTAGACCTCTGCCACGCCAGCATGTTCACCGGTGTAGTTCCAGGTCAGACCCATCCGCTCAGCCATTTGCTGGATGATCCACAGGTCGGGTCTGGCTTCGCCTGGCGGGTCAATCGCCTGCCGACCCAGTTGCACCATGCGGTCGGTGTTGCTGACCGTGCCGGCTTTCTCGGGCCAGGCGGTGGCCGGCAACACCACATCGGCGAGCCAGGCGGTTTCGGTCATGAAGATGTCCTGCACCACCAGATGCTGCAGACTGGCCAGCGCGTGGCGGGCATGGTTCAGGTCCGGGTCGCTCATCGCCGGGTTCTCGCCCATGATGTACATGCCGCGAATCTTGTGCGGGTCGCTGTCGAGCGCGAGCGCCTTGTGCATGATCTCGACCACGGTGTAGCCAGGCGTTTCGTCCAATCGCGTATTCCAGAATTTCTCGAACCACGCATGCGCTCCGGCGTTGTCGACCCGCTGGTAGTTGGGAAACATCATCGGGATCAAACCGGCGTCGCTTGCGCCCTGCACATTGTTCTGGCCTCGCAGTGGATGCAGACCGGAGCCCGGCTTGCCGATCTGCCCGGTGACGGTGCTCAGCGCAATCAGGCAGCGCGCGTTGTCGGTGCCGTGCACATGCTGACTCACGCCCATGCCCCAGAGAATCATCGCGCCCTTGGCCGTGGCAAAAGCGCGTGCCACTTCGCGCAGCGTTTCGGCCGGAATGCCGCAGATCGGCGCCATGGCCTCGGGGCTATAGCCCTTCACGTTCTCCTTGAGTGCCTCGTAATTGCGCGCGCGTTCGCGGATGAAAGACTCGTCAGTCAGCCCTTCTTCAATGACGGTGTGGATCAGTGCGTTGAGCATGGCCACATCGGTATCGGCCTTGAAGGGCAGCGCCCGCCAGGCGTGCCTGGCAATGTCGGTGCCGCGCGGATCAGCCACCACAATTCTGGCGCCCCGCTGGGCCGCGTTCTTCATGAAGGTGGCGGCCACCGGATGGTTGTTGGTCGGGTTGCAGCCGATCAGGAAAATCAGGTCCGAATGCTCGACGTCGTTCACCTGGTTGCTCACAGCACCCGAGCCCACACCTTCGAGTAGCGCTGCAACGCTCGACGCGTGGCACAGCCGTGTGCAGTGGTCGACATTGTTGGAACCGAAGCCGGTACGCACCAGTTTCTGGAACAGATAGGCCTCTTCGTTGCTGCCCTTGGCCGAACCAAAACCAGCCAGCGATTTTTTGCCGTGCGTGTCGCGCAGGTGTTTGAGCGGGCCTGCGGCCAGCGCCAAAGCCTCTTCCCAAGTCGCTTCGCGGAACACTTCGGACCAGTCGGCGGTATCACGATTGAGGTGTTGCAACGCTTGCGGGCCCTTGACCACGCCGGCCTTGCGGACCAGCGGCACCGTCAGGCGCTGCGGGCTGTGGGCGTAGTCAAAGCCAAAGCGGCCCTTGACGCACAGGCGGCTGTGGTTGGCCGGGCCGTCGCGCCCATCCACACTGACGATCTGGTTGTCCTTCACGTTGTAGGTGAGCAGGCAGCCGACGCCGCAGAACGGGCAGACCGAGTCCACCTTCTTGTCCACCACCTGCGAACCGATCTGCGTCTTGGCCATCAAGGCGCCCGTGGGGCATGCCTGCACGCATTCGCCGCAAGCCACGCAGGTGCTGTCGCCCATCGGATCACCGAGGTCAAAGACGATCTCGCTGTGCGCGCCGCGCAGGGCGTAGCCGATTACGTCGTTGACCTGCTCCTCGCGGCAGGCGCGCACGCAGCGGTTGCACTGGATGCAGGCGTCGAGGTTGACGGCCATGGCGGGGTGCGACACGTCGGCGGCGGGCTGCTCGCGGCGCAGTGCTTTCAGTTCGGGGCGCACGTTCACCTTCATGCGCGACGCCCATTCGCTGAGCTCGCCATGCTGCAGCGACTCATCGTCTTCGTCCCATTTGTAGCCGGTGTCGGGCATGTCGGAGAGCAGCATCTCCAGCACCATCTTCTGGCTCTTGACGGCGCGCTCACTGGTCGCCTGCACTTCCATACCGGCGGTGACGGTGCGACAGCAGCTGGGCGCCAGCGTACGCTCGCCGGTGATCTCGACCACGCAGGCGCGGCAGTTGCCGTCGGCGCGCAGGCCGTCCTTGTAGCAAAGGTGGGGAATGCACACGCCGTTGCGCTCGGCGGCTTTCAGAATCGATTCACCCTCATAGGCCTGTACGGACTTGCCGTCCAGCGTGAAACTGACCGTGCCAGCGACCACCGCGGAACCGGCTTTGCCGGGCTGCTGGTGGTGCCCCCTTGAGGGGGAGGCGGCCAGAGGCCGCTTCGGGGGAGGGTCAAATTTCATGCGAGAAGTACTTCTGCACACAACGCACCGGATTGGGCGCAGCCTGACCGAGCCCGCAAATCGATGCATCGGTCATCACCACGTTCAGGTCTTCCAGCGTGCTGTGGTCCCAGGCCGGCGCCTCCATCAGCGCGGCAGCCTTGGCCGTGCCCACCCGGCACGGCGTGCACTGGCCACAGCTTTCGTGGGCGAAGAAACGCATCATGTTCAGCGCAGCGTCGCGGGCCTTGTCGTGGTGGCCCAGCACGATGACCGCAGCCGAACCGATGAAGCCGCCGTGCGGCTGCAGGGTGTCGAAGTCCAGCGGCACATCGGCCAGACTGGCAGGAAAGATGCCACCGGACGCCCCACCCGGCAGGTAGGCATACAGCGTGTGTCCGTCCTGCATGCCGCCACAATACTCGTCAACCAGCTCCTGCAGTGTGATGCCCGCAGGCGCCAGCTTGACGCCCGGCTGTTTCACCCGGCCGCTCACACTGAAAGATCGCAGGCCCTTGCGCCCATGGCGGCCAAAGCCGCTGAACCACTGCGGTCCTTTTTCAATGATGTCGCGCACCCAGTACAGGGTTTCGAAGTTGTGCTCCAGCGTGGGCCGGCCGAACAGTCCCATCTGCGCGATGTAGGGTGGACGCATACGCGGCTCCCCGCGCTTGCCTTCAATACTTTCAATCATGGCCGACTCTTCGCCGCAGATGTAGGCGCCGGCACCACGCCGCAGCTCGATGTGAGGCAAGGGGCAAGGCGGGTCGGCATGCAGCTTGGCGATTTCGGCTTCCAGCAAGGCGCGGCAACCGTGGTATTCATCCCGCAGATAGATGTAGCAGGCTTCAATACCGACCACCTGAGCAGCAATCAGCAGGCCTTCCAGAAAACGGTGCGGATCGCGCTCGAGATAAGTGCGGTCCTTGAAAGTACCGGGTTCGCCTTCGTCGATGTTCACAGCCATCAATCGTGGGGAAGGTTGGTCGCGCACGATGCGCCATTTGCGCCCGGCCGGAAAGCCTGCGCCGCCCAGGCCGCGAAGGCCGGAGTCTTCCATCGCCCGAAGCGCCTCTTCCACATCGTCTTCGCCATTAACCAGCGCCGCTGCCAGTGCATAGCCGCCCTGCGCGCGGTAGGTGGCGTAGTCGGTGTACGCAGGACTGCACCGCTCCACTGGATCGGTCGGCACGGGAATCGCCGAGCCGACATGGTCGGCCGCTGAGAAGTGGGCGACGGCGGCGGGTGCCAGATGGCCGGTCTGGCCATGGCGGACATGGGCCACCACCTTGTCGGCAGTGGCAAACGGCACCGGGCACTGGTGCACCACCGCCGCAGGTGCCTGCTCACAGCGGCCAATGCACGGCGCCGAAATCACGCGCACGTCCACATCGCCTAAAAGTGTGGGCAGGCGCGCCAGCAGGTCCTGCGCGCCTGCCAGCTCACACGCGAGGCCGTCACACACACGCACCGTCAGCGCCGGCGGTAGTTTGACCCCCACGCTCGCCACTGCGTGTGCTTCGCTGCCCCCCGAGGGGGTGACGCCTCGCTTGGGGCGGCCCGGCGCAGCGGCATCATCACCCCGCACCACCTCGAAGTGGTGATAGAACGTGGCCACCTCATAGACCTCGGCCATGGAGATGTTCATCTCTTTGGCCAGCGCCACCAGATGCCGGTCGTGAAGGCAACGGTACGCGTCGTTTAGTTTGTGCAGATGCTCGATGAGCAGATCACGGCGGCGCCCCTCCGGCGGGCGTTCGCCGATCAGTGCGCGCACTTCGGCCAGAGATACCTCGTCGGGCTGGCGCCCCTTGAGCCGGCTTTTGCGGCGGATGCGCTCGCGCATCTCCTCCACCGTGATGACGGAAACAGCTTTCATTTCGGCAGGACGACCTCTTTGGTTCATGGCATGGGGCACCGGGTCGCTGCAGCATGTGCCGCCACCCTTGGGCCGTTGAGTCAATCAGTGGATAAAAAGTGAAACGCTCTGCATCGTGCGATAGATCCCCCAGACAAGCGGCAGGCCGACTGCCAGCCACGCCAAGGCCACCACCACGGGGCTCACGGCGTCGGTGCCCGGGCCAGCCACCGAGCGGCGCAACTCGGTTGCCGACGCCTTCTCATGCGCCAGTCGCTTTTCTTCCGCCAGTTCGGCATCGGTCATGAACCACTTGTCGTTGAGCGGCCGCACCAGCAGATTACAGACCAGACCCACCACCAGCATACCGGTAAGGATGTACATCGTCTGGTTATAAACCTGGCTTCGCGCCATGCCAAGGCCCAGCTGGTACTCGCGCATGTAATTGACAACCACCGGGCCAATGATGCCCGCAGTGGACCAGGCGGTCAGCAAGCGGCCATGGATAGCGCCCACCATTTGCGTTCCAAACAGGTCAGCCAGATAGGCCGGCACAGTGGCAAAGCCACCGCCGTACATGCTCAGGATGATGCAGAACGCAGCGACGAAGAGAAAGATGTTGCCGGCAACCGCGCTGCCCGGCACCCCGAAGTACAGCACACCACCCAGTACAAAAAACACCGAATACGTCAGCTTTCGGCCGAGTTTGTCGGACAGGCTGGCCCAAAAAAAACGACCACCGATGTTGAAAAGGCTGAGCAACGCGGTAAAGCCTGCGGCCACACTGGCCACGGCGACCAGCTGCGACTTGTCGAGTTCGCCGAACTTCAGCGGCACACCAATCAGTGAACCACCAAACACCTCCTGCAGCATCGGCGAGGACATGCCGATCACGCCAATGCCGGCGCTGACGTTCATGCACAGGGCCATCCAGATCAGCCAGAACTGCGGAATGCCCCAGACCCTGGTCACGTGCACATGGCGCTGCGTGATCATCGCGTTGCCCGTGTGCGCCGGTGGCGGCGTCCAGCCGGCGGGCTTCCAACCCGCTTCGGGCACGCGGTAGCCAAAAGCGCCCGCCATCATGAACACGAAGTAAACAATCGCCATGACCACAAAAGTTAGCATCACGCCGACATCGGTTGGCGTGGCGAAGTAGGTCATCAGGTCTGCAGACAGGGGCGAGCCGATCATGGCGCCGCCGCCAAAGCCCATGATGGCCATGCCGGTGGCCATGCCGCGCCGGTCCGGGAACCACTTGATGAGCGTGGAGACCGGAGAGATATAACCCAGCCCCAGGCCAATGCCGCCGATCACGCCGGAGCCCAGGATCATCAGCCAGAACTGGTGCAGGTGAATGCCCAGCGCCGAGATCAGCATGCCGCCGCACCAGCAGACCGCCGACACCACGCCCGCCTTGCGCGGACCAGCCCGCTCCAGCCAGCCCCCCCAGACCGCTGCGGCCGTGCCGAGCAACACAAAGAACAAGGTGTACATCCAGCCAAGCGTGGAGATCTTCCAGTCACAACTGGTGGTGAAGAGTTCCTGAATGAAACTCACCTCAGGGCCACATTCGATGGGGTCCTTGAGTCCCAGCGCCTTGGACAGCGGCAACCAGAACACCGAGAAGCCGTAGGCCATGCCAATGCACAGGTGAATCGCCAGCGCAGCCGGTGGCACCAGCCAGCGGTTGAAACCCGGGCCGGCAACGGTGCGCTCTTTGTCGAGAATGCCTGACATGCTGGTTGTGTTCCGCGTGGTGGCGACTTCAGTCACCCTCAAGCATCGCCAGTGTGCGTGCGGGGGACCGGTGGGTCAAATTGAATCGCGGCATCGATTGACTTAAAGCAAGGCGCGATTGCCGCAAGGCGCAGGACTCACGCGGCCAGCCATGCAGCAACTCATGCCGCAACTCATGCCGCAAAACTAGGCATGGTCCAGCGATGCGGCCTGTGTCAGTGGATGTGAGAGCACGAGCGATGTCGTGACGCTGCCATGGGCGGCCAGCGCGTCCACCACCGACTCCAGTTCACCCGGCTCGCCGAAGGCGCAGCGCAGCACAAAGCAGTCGTCCCCCGTGACACGAAAAACCTCCAGCACTGCAGGCAGCGTCTTGAAAAGCGCCAGATAGCGCTGGATGTGTTCGTGCGTCGTGCGCACCCGCACGATGGCCTGCAAGCCGAGGCCGACGGCCTTGAGGTTGATGCGGGCCGCGTAGCCATCGATCACGCCCGCGTCCTCCAGCTTCCTGACCCGCTCGCTCACCGCCGGCTGCGACAGACCGATCTTTTTGCCGAGGGCCGACAGGCTGATGCGTGCGTCGTGCTGCAAGGCCTTCAGAATGGCCCGGTCCTTCTTGTCGAGTTCGACTGCCGATGATTTCAAGGTTCGCGCGACCATCTTCAGATACTTTTGCATTGCCCGAATCGGGCCTCAATCCTATCGTAGTGCATCCCCACTTCTTGAGGCAGGCTCACATGCAACCCGTACTTCTCGTCCCAGGTATTTTCAACTCCGGCCCTGCCCACTGGCACACCCTGTGGGAGGCCGCGCATCCCGGCGTGGCGCGCGTGCAGCAGCGCGACTGGGATCATCCAGTGTGCGAGGAATGGGTGGAGGTGCTGGACCGGGCAGTGGCGAATGCGGCGCGACCGCCCATCGTGGTGGCGCACAGCCTGGGTTGCCTGGTGGCAGCCCAGTGGTGCAGCCAGTCACGGCGCCAGGTCCGTGGCGTGCTGCTGGTGGCAGTGCCCGACCCGGCAGGCCCGAACTTCCCTTTGGACGCGCGGGGCTTCGAGGTGGTGCCTGACCACCTCGGTGGCCGCCCCGCCACGATGGTCAGCAGTGAGAACGACCCCTACTCCAGTCCCGGCTATGCGCGCAGGGTGGCCCACGCATGGGGCGTCGAACACATCGCGCTCGGACCGCAGGGGCACCTCAATGCCGACAGCGGACTGGGCGCATGGCCCGAAGGCTGGGCGCTGGTTGAACGCTGGCGCTGACTGGCCAGCGGTCAACTCACCGGTCCGCCAGGTGGTCAGGTGTCTTTGGAAATCTTGATGGTCGGGAACTTCGACGAGAAGTCCTTCGCCTTGGCCGCGACGGTGATCGCCACTTTGCGGGCCACCGCCTTGTAAATGCCGGCGACGTCGCCATCAGGATCGGCCACCACGGTGGGCCGGCCGTTGTCTGCCTGCAGACGGATCTGCATGTTCAGCGGCAGCGCACCGAGGTAGTCCATCTTGTAGTCGGCTGCCATCTTCTTGCCGCCGCCTTCGCCAAAGATGTGTTCGGTGTGGCCGCACTGGCTGCAGATGTGCACCGCCATGTTTTCCACAATACCGAGAATGGGCACGCCCACCTTCTCGAACATCTTGATGCCCTTCTTGGCATCGAGCAGCGCGATGTCCTGCGGCGTGGTGACGATCACCGCACCAGTCATCGGCACGCGCTGGCTCAGGGTGAGTTGGATGTCGCCGGTGCCGGGCGGCATGTCGACGATCAGGTAGTCAAGGTCTTTCCAGTTGGTCTGGCGCAGCAGTTGCTCCAGCGCCTGGGTGGCCATGGGGCCGCGCCAGATCATCGCCTCGTCCTGCGCGACCAGAAAGCCAATCGACATGACCTGGATGCCGTAGTTCTCCATCGGCTCCATGTTCTTGCCGTCCACGCTCTCGGGCCGGCCTTCGATGCCCATCATCATGGGCTGGCTGGGGCCGTAGATGTCGGCGTCCAGCAGGCCGACGCTCGCGCCTTCGGCAGCAAGAGCCAGGGCCAGATTCACGGCGGTGGTGCTTTTTCCCACGCCGCCCTTGCCGGAGGCCACGGCAATGATGTTCTTCACATTGGGCAGCAGCTGCACGCCACGCTGCACGCTGTGGCTGGCGATCTTCACGGTCACATTCACGGACACGTTGTCCACGCCGGGCACCGTCTTGACGGCGGCGATCAGGCTTTTGCGAAAGCCGGCAATCTGGCTCTTGGCCGGGTAACCCAGTTCCACGTCAAACGCCACATCCCCACCGGTGATTTGCAGGTTCTTGACGGATTTGGTACTGACGAAGTCTTTGCCGGTATTGGGATCGACGACGGTTTGAACGGCGTTCAGGACCGCCTGTTGTTGTGGCTGCTCGGGGGGCATCGGGGAAGTCTCCAGTGAATCGGTACAGGGTCGGCGCTGCATGGAGGGCGGATGGCCGTCCGCTGCGCAACCCCAAAGTCTAACGCCCCGGCCTGAACCTGCCGGGGTGCAGGGGCATGCCGTCCTGCGGCTTTGATCCACCTGCCTCAGCGCCGCGACTTAAAATCGTGGGTTAGCCTACAAGCCTCACCCAGCACCCCACTCCAGACCCCATGACCCAGCGCCGCCTTTTCGTCACCACAGCCCTGCCGTATGCCAACGGCAACTTCCACATCGGCCACATCATGGAATACATCCAGGCCGACATCTGGGTGCGCTTCCAGCGCATGCAGGGCCATGCGGTGAACTTTGTGGGCGCAGACGACACGCACGGCGCGCCCATCATGATTGCGGCCGAGAAGGCCGGCAAGACACCCGAGCAGTTTGTGGCCGACATTGCAGCGGGCCGCAAGCCCTATCTGGACGGCTTTCACATCAGCTTTGACAACTGGCACAGCACTCACTCCCCCGAGAACACCGCGCTGGCGCAGCAGATCTACCGCGACTTGCGCGACCGCGCCGATGGCTCATTGATTGAAGTGCGCACCATCGAGCAGTTCTTTGACCCGGCAAAGAACATGTTCCTGCCCGACCGTTACATCAAGGGTGAATGCCCAAAGTGCCACGCCAAGGACCAGTACGGCGACAACTGCGAAGTCTGCGGCTCGGTGTACGCGCCCACCGACCTGATCAATCCGTATTCCACCCTCTCTGGCGTCAAGCCAGAGCTGAAGAGTTCAGAGCACTTTTTCTTCAAACTGTCTGACCCGCGCTGTGTGGAATTTCTGGAGAACTGGACGCAAGACGGCAAGCTGCAGCCCGAAGTGGCCAACAAGATCAAGGAATGGTTCACCGTCCGCACCAATCCGGACGGTACCCAAAGCGAAGGCTTGGGTGACTGGGATATCAGTCGTGACGCCCCCTACTTCGGCATCGAGATTCCTGACGCACCAGGCAAATACTTCTATGTGTGGCTGGACGCGCCGGTGGGCTACCTCGCCTCGCTGAAAAACCTGCTCGAAAAGCGCGGCGAAGATTACGAGGCCTACATGGCCACGCCGGGTCTGGAGCAGTACCACTTCATCGGCAAGGACATCGTCACCTTCCACACGCTGTTCTGGCCCGCGATGCTGCACTTCAGCGGCCGCAAGACGCCAGACAACGTGTTTGTGCACGGCTTCCTCACCGTGAACAACGGCGAGAAGATGAGCAAGAGCCGTGGCACCGGGCTGGACCCACTCAAGTACCTCAGCCTGGGCATGAACCCCGAGTGGCTGCGCTACTACCTCGCGGCCAAACTCAATGCACGCAATGAAGACATCGACTTCAATGCCGATGATTTCATGGCGCGGGTCAACAGCGACCTGGTGGGCAAGTACATCAACATCGCAAGCCGTGCGGCTGGTTTCATCGCCAAACGCTTTGGCGGCCAGCTCGGCGAACCGTCCGCCGACGGCGACGCTCTGCTGGAGACACTGCGGGCCGCCGGCACCAGCATTGCCCCGCTGTATGAAAGCCGCGAATTCGCCAAGGCACTGCGCGAAGTCATGCTGCTCACCGATCGCGTGAACGCGTATGTGGACCAGAACAAGCCCTGGGAGCTGGCCAAGCAGACCGCCATGGAAGCCCGCCTGCAAGACGTGTGCACCGTGTGTATCGAGGCCTTCCGGTTGCTGACGATTTACCTCAAGCCTGTGTTACCGGCACTGGCCGTGCAAGTGGAAGCTTTCCTCCACAGCGCACCGCTCACATTCGCCGATGCGTCCACCAGTCTGGGCAAGGCGCACATGATTGGCGACTACAAACACTTGATGCAGCGCGTCGACCCCAAACAACTCGAAGCCTTGTTCGAACCCCCAGCATCGGCCGAGCCCGCCAAGCCCGAAGCCGAGGCTACCCTGCCCGGCGGCGAAGCGCTCGCCCCCACCATCACCATCGACGACTTCGCCAAGATTGATCTGCGCATCGCGCTCATCGTCAACTGTGAAGCGGTAGAAGGCTCAACCAAGCTGCTGCGCCTGACGCTGGATGTCGGCGAGGGTAAAACCCGCAACGTCTTCAGCGGCATCGCCAGCGCCTACCAGCCCGCCGACCTGATTGGCAAGCACACCGTGATGGTGGCTAACCTCGCGCCGCGCAAGATGAAGTTCGGCGTCAGCGAAGGCATGGTGCTGGCCGCCAGCCACGGCGATGAAAAGGCCAACCCCGGCATCTACGTGCTGGAGCCGCTGCCCGGTGCCACGCCCGGCATGCGGGTGCGCTGACGCAACCAGCCAAACCAGGCGCCTGACGCCCGCCATCTGGCGTATGCCCCTACCCAAAGGGCAGATGCACAATAGGGGCACATGGGTCTGCCGGCTTACCTCGCACCTTTTCGGCCCCGCCTGCTCGCGGCGCTGACCGGGTACAACCGCGAGCGCTTCTTCAAGGACGCTGGTGCGGGCGTGACCGTCGGCATCGTGGCGCTGCCGCTGGCCATGGCCTTCGCGATTGCCTCGGGCCTGAAACCGGAAGCCGGTATCTGGACAGCCATCATCGCCGGCGCGCTCATCTCGGCACTGGGCGGCTCGGCGGTGCAGATTGGCGGGCCAGCCGGCGCATTCATCGTCATCGTGTACGGCATCGTCGAGCGCTATGGCCTGGCCAACCTGCTGATCTCCACCGCGTGCGCCGGTGTGCTGCTGTTTGTGCTGGGCTTCCTCAAGCTTGGCACGCTGGTGCGCTACGTGCCAGTGAGCATCGTGGTGGGGTTTACCAACGGTATTGCGGTGCTGATCGCGCTGTCGCAGGTGAAGGACCTGCTGGGGCTGCAGATTGCCAAGATGCCAGCCGACTTTTTCTCGCAGCTGCGCGTGATGGCCAACCACATGGAGAGCTTCAACCCGCTGGCACTGGGGATTGGGCTGGCTTGCCTGTTGGGGCTGTTTGTCTGGCCGCGCCTGTTTGACACCCAGACCCGTATCGCCAGTGGTTTCAGCGTCCGCATCACTCGAATGATGCAGGCGGTGGAAGGCGTGCAGTTGTGGCGTGCCGCGCGCCTCGCCTCGCGCATGCCGGGCCCGATCGTGGCGCTCATCACGCTGACCGCGTTTGCCTATGCCCTGTCGCTGCCAGTCGACACCATCGGCACCCGCTTTGGCGGCATTCCGCGCACGCTGCCCGCCTTCGAGCTGCCTGATTTCTCGTGGGGCACCGTGCAACTGCTGGTGGCGCCCACCCTCACGATTGCGCTGCTGGGTGCCATCGAGTCACTGCTGTGCGCCAGGGTGGCGGACCAGATCTCCGGCCTGCCGCGGCACGACCCGAACCAGGAACTGATGGCGCAGGGCGTCGCCAACTTCGTGGTGCCCTTCTTCGGTGGCATGCCGGCCACCGGCACGATTGCCCGCACCGTGACCAATGTGCGGGCCGGCGCCACCTCGCCCATCTCGGGACTGGTGCATTCGGTGACGCTGGTGACCGTGGTGCTGGTGGCCGCGCCGCTGGCCGTGCATGTGCCGCTGGCGGTACTGGCTGGCATCCTGCTCTATGTGGCGTGGAACATGGGCGAGTGGCGCGAGTTTGCGCAAATCCACAAGGCCAGCAACCACCACCGGCTGCTGATGCTGGGCACTTTTTTGCTGACAGTGATTTTTGATCTCACGGTGGCGCTGCAGGTCGGGCTGGTTCTGGCCTGCGTGCTGCTGGCACGGCGCATGAGCTCGCTGTTTCAGGTGGTGGAGACCTCACGCACCGCCGATTCGGCCAGCTTCCAGTTGTATGGCTCGCTGTTCTTCGGCGCCGTTGCGAAGGTGGATCCCATCCTTACCGCCGTGGAAAACGCACCGCAGGGCCTGGCCGTGCGGCTGGATGTGCAGTCGCTGCAGTTGCTCGACACCTCGGGCATGGATGTGCTGGAGCAGCTGCACAAGGCCATCGTGCTGCGCGGTGGCCGCCTGCTGCTGGCCGGGCTCAATGCCCAGCCGCGCGAAGTGATGGAACAGGCCGGGTTTCTGGAAAAAGTCGAGCTGCTGTAAGCCTCAGCGCGCCAGCTGCCCTAGCGGCTACCACCGTTGCCCGGAGGAAAGAGACTCTGCTCGTCCACCATGGTGGTGCGGACCACCTTCAGATCGGCATCAAAGATCGCGGTAAAGACCCACGGCACATTGGGCGGCACCAGATAGCGCCAGTCGTAATGGGTTTCCTGCTTGAGCGCATAGGGCGTGATCTTCATCGGCTTGCCCAGCATCTTGCGCACCTGCTCCATCGACATGCCGGGCAGCACCCGCTCGAAGTTCTGCGGCGTGAGCACCTGGCGCAGCGCCGTCATTCGACCGTCTGCACCCACCGTGATCATGTAATTGACCATGCCCTGCGGCTGGCGGTTGTACTCCAGCGTTCGCGCACCGGGGGCTGCAGCCGCTCCCGGAAAGGGCAGGCTGGCCATGTCGGCAGCGGTCCAGACCTTTTCGGGCTCGCCAAAGCGCGCCCGCACATCGGCCTCGGTGGACACCCCCTCTTCCAGCTCCGCAACGCGCTGTTGGTCGCAGCCGACCAGACCCAGAATGAAAGACAGCAGACCCATAACGAAAAACGTCCTGATGAGAATTTGGGGGCCGGTGGTCTTCCAAGGCCTAGGCATCGCTTTCGGCAGATGCGCAATAGATCCGGCAGGAAGCCACAAACATGGCAACGAATATCGCGATAAAGGCCGCACAGGCGCTCCCCGGTAAAATCATGCAACTACACGCACTGAACAGTTTAGCCCCATGCCTTTCTTCCGCCGCCCCGATTACACGTCAGACACCACGCAGTTCATTGAACAGCTCAAGGCCAGCAAGCCCACGCTGGAGGCCGAGCAGCGCGCTGGCCGTGCACTGCTCTGGGACAAAAACCTGAACCGCGGCGACCAGGCCGAGTACGCCGAAGCACGTGTGCCCCAGAAGCCCTACGTCTACGGCACCAGCGGCCACGACAACGCGAAGTAAGTCTTCCCGAAAAACCTTCCCGAAAAATCTGCCAGCGCCCGCCGGTCGACCCATGTCGCAAACACCCCTGCCCCCTTCGCTGGACGCGCTGCCACCGGCTGGCGAGCTGGCCCTGGCGGACGCCACAGCGCCTGTCATGCCGCCCGACATGCCAGTGGTGATCGACCAGGTGGCGCTGGCACGGCTCTATGGCGAGCCGCTGTTTGCGATGCCGCACGACCTGTACATCCCGCCAGACGCCCTCAAGGTGTTTCTGGAGGCGTTTGAAGGTCCGCTCGACTTGCTGCTCTACCTGATCCGCAAGCAGAACTTCAACATCCTTGACATCCCGATGGCAGCGGTCACGCGCCAGTACCTCGCCTATGTCGAGGAGATTCGCGCCACCAACCTGGAGCTGGCAGCCGAGTACCTGCTGATGGCCGCGATGCTGATCGAGATCAAGTCGCGCATGCTGCTGCCACCCAAAAAAACGGCAGAAGGCCAGGAGCCCGAGGACCCGCGCGCCGAGCTGGTACGCCGTCTGCTGGAGTACGAGCAGATCAAGCTGGCCGCCCACAAGCTCAATGAAGTGCCCCAGTTCGGCCGCGACTTCCTGCGGGCACAGGTGTATGTCGAGCAGTCGCTTCAGCCGCGCTTTCCAGATGTCAACGTGGTGGACCTGCAGGAAGCCTGGCGCGACATCGTCAAACGAGCACGCTTGGTGCAGCACCATGTCATCAGCCGCGAAGAGCTTTCTGTGCGCGAGCACATGAGCATCGTGCTGCGCAAGCTGCAGGGGCGCACCTTCCTTGAGTTTGAAGACCTGTTCGACGCGCGGCGCGGCATGCCCGTGCTGGTGGTGACCTTCATCGCCCTGCTGGAACTGTCGAAAGAAGGCCTGCTCGAAGTCACTCAGGCCGAGGCGTTTGCGCCCATTTACGTGCGGCTGGCTTACACGCCGGCCTAGGCAGCGCCCGTGTGGGGTTGAAGGCTGCCCGCAACGCAGGTTGTCATGCGGGCGGTGAACGCCAGCATCCGATCGATCGGCCGACGGGCCTGCGCCGCCAGCGCAGCATCCACATGGATCTCACGCGCACCGGTTTCCAGCACCTGCGCCACGCCGGCCAGGCTGTTCATGGCCATCCACGGACATTGCGCGCAGCTCTTGCAGGTGGCGCTGCTGCCGGCCGTAGGCGCTTCAATGAAGACCTTGCCGGGGTTGAGCGTGCGCAGTTTGTGCAGCATGCCGCTGTCCGTGGCCACGATGAAGGTGCTGGCAGCCAGCTCGCGTGCAGCCTTGAGAATGGCCGACGTCGAGCCCACCGCATCGGCCAGGGCCACCACATCAGCCGGCGATTCAGGATGCACCAGTACCTTCGCACCCGGGTGCTCGGCTTTCAGGACCTGCAACTCGAAGGCCTTGAACTCGTCGTGGACGATGCAAGCGCCCTGCCAGAAGACCATGTCAGCGCCGGTCTCACGCTGGATGTAGCTGCCCAGGTGCCGGTCGGGCGCCCAGAGGATTTTCTGGCCCTGTGCTTTCAGTGCCCTCACGATGTCGAGTGCACAGCTGGAGGTCACCACCCAGTTGGCGCGCGCCTTCACGGCCGCACTGGTGTTGGCATAGACCACCACGGTGCGGTCAGGGTGGGCGTCGCAGAAGGCGTTGAACGCGTCAATCGGGCAACCCAGGTCGAGGGAGCAGGTGGCGTCAAGGTCGGGCATCAGCACACGCTTTTCAGGCGAGAGAATCTTGGCTGTTTCGCCCATGAAACGCACACCAGAAACCACCAGCGTCTGCGCGGCATGGTCACGGCCGAAGCGGGCCATCTCCAGTGAATCGGCGACCAGACCACCGGTCTCCTCGGCCAGATCCTGCAGGTCCGGATGCACGTAGTAGTGCGACACCATGACGGCATTGCGCTCCTTGAGCAGGCGACGGATGCGTTCTTTCAGCAGCGCACGCTCGGCCTGCGAAGGCTCGACCGGCAGGCGGGCCCAGGCCTGGCGTGTTGCGCAGACTGCGCCCTGTACAGCATCGGGCGCAGTGGGTTGTTCATAGTCCACGCGAATCACAGGCATGACGGCGCTCATCCGGGCACCGCGCTTTAGGCACTGAAGCGCATGGAGAAATCCACGGCCTTCACGTCCTTGGTCAAGGTGCCAATGGAAATCCGGTCCACACCGGTTTCCGCCAGCGTGCGCAGCCCCTCCAGCGTCACGCCGCCTGAAATCTCCAGTACCGCGCGACCCTGATTGATGCGCACCGCTTCTTTCAGCTCAACCAGCGACATGTTGTCGAGCAGTACCATGCGGGCGCCGGCATCCAGCGCCTGAACGAGTTCATCGAGCGTCTCGACTTCAATCTCCACAAAATCCGCACGCGCGGCGACTTCGGCGGCGCGGGCCAGCACCTGCGCGATACCGCCGGCAGCGGCGATGTGGTTTTCCTTGATCAGCACCGCGTCGTACAGGCCCACGCGGTGGTTGGTGCCACCGCCGGTGACGACGGCGTACCTCTGCGCCAACCGCAGGCCTGGTACCGTCTTGCGCGTGTCGACGATCACGGCACGCGTGCCGCGCACCTGCTCGACATAGGTCGCGGTCTTGGTGGCCACGCCGCTGAGCAACTGCAGGAAGTTGAGCGCGGTACGTTCGGCCGTCAGCAGCGCCTGCGCCTGGCCATGCACCTCAAACACCACCTGACCGGCATGGCAGCGCTGCCCGTCCAGCACCCGCCAGACCAGCCGGGCCCGCGGATCGAGCTGCCGCACGGTCGCCTCGACCCACGCACTACCGCACAGCACGGCGGCCTCACGCGCCACCACCTGCGCGCCGGCCTGGCGGGCCGGATCGATCAGCCCCGCCGTCAAATCGCCGTCGCCGACGTCTTCTGCCAGTGCACGCCTGGCGTCCGCCCGGGCCAGCACGCCCAAGGTGTCCACCGAGAAATCAAATGACTTTTTCATGAGCAATCTAAGAAAATTCGGCCGCCTACCCTGCACTAAACTATCAAATGACACCAAAATTTGTCGCAAATGTTACAGCGACGGCAAGCAGCGGCCCAAAGTCGCGCCATCATCGCGCCACCTCGACGGGCCTCCCGCCCGCCTCTTTGTTGCACTCCACACCGCACCCGCCATGTTCCGTACCCTGCTCAAATCCAAGATCCACCGCGCCGCCGTGACACACTGCGAGCTTCACTACGAAGGCTCCTGCGCGATTGATGAAGACCTGCTGGCCGCCGCCAACATCGCCGAAAACGAACAGGTGCACATCTGGAACATCAACAACGGCGAGCGCTTCATCACCTACGCCATCCGCGCTGAACGGGGCAGCCGCATCATCTCGGTCAATGGCTCTGCCGCACGCCGCGCGGCGGTGGGCGATCTCGTCATCATTGCGGCGTTCGCCCAGGTCCATGAGGACCACCTGGCAGGCTTCAGCCCGAAGCTGGTGTTCGTCACGCACGACAACCGCATCCATGAACAGCGCTCATCGGTGCCGGTGCAACAGCCCTGAGGCTGGCGGCGTAGGCAACACTCACCTCACGCCTGACAGAGCGATCATCAACATCGTATTGGATAGACTCTGAGAACACATTTCCAGGAAGAGAAGATGTCCCACGTCATTGAGCAAGCCATCACCCTGCACCGCCCTCAACCCGCAGCGAAAAAGACTGGGGCCGAACGCTGGAGCGTGGACGCGATCGAGGCGCTGTTTAACCTGCCCTTCCCGGAGCTGATGCACCGAGCGCAAACGGTTCACCGCGCGCATTTCGACCCCAACCAGGTCGAGTTCGCAACCCTGCTGTCGGTGAAGACCGGCGGCTGTCCGGAAGACTGTGGCTACTGCCCGCAAGCTGCGCGCTACGACACCGGCGTGGAAGCCAGCAAGCTGATGGAGCCCGCCGAAGTACTGGCCGCCGCACAACGGGCACAGGCCGCTGGCGCCACCCGCTTCTGCATGGGCGCAGCATGGCGCTCGCCCAAAGACCGCGACATTGAAAAAGTGGCCGAGCTGGTGCGCACCGTCAAGGCACTGGGCCTGGAGACCTGCGCCACGCTGGGCATGCTGGAAGACGGCCACGCCGAGACGCTGCAGAGCGCCGGCCTCGATTACTACAACCACAACCTCGACAGCGCGCCCGATTTTTACGGCGACATCATCACCACGCGCGACTACCAGGACCGACTGGACACCCTCGCCCGGGTGCGCGGCGCCGGCGTGAAGGTCTGCTGCGGCGGCATTGTCGGCATGGGCGAAACCCGACGCCAGCGCGCTGGTCTGGTCGCCGAGCTGGCCAACCTGGAGCCCTACCCGGAATCCGTCCCCATCAACCACCTGGTCAAGGTAGAAGGCACGCCACTGGCCGACCAGCAGGACCTGGACCCGCTGGAATTTGTGCGCACCATCGCCGTGGCGCGCATCACCATGCCGGCGGCACGGGTGCGACTGTCGGCAGGCCGCCAGCAGATCGGCGACGCCGTGCAGGCCCTGTGTTTCCTCGCCGGGGCCAATTCGATTTTCTATGGCGACAAACTGCTGACCACCGGCAACCCAGACACCGATGCCGATGTGCAACTGCTGCAGCGCCTGGGCATGGGCCGCGCGGCGCCGCCGGCGCTGACCCCAGAGGGTTGATATCGAGGGGCTGGCATCCACGGCCGTGGTCTGGCCTCTCTAAACACCTGTTCAGCAAGACGGCGGAAGCTGGTTAGACTCTCGCTAATTTTCCGGATTCGCCGCATGACGACACCTTCCAACACCTCCGCTGCGTCAGCTACGCCCTATGGCACGCTGCCGCCGTCGTCCACGCCCTCGGCGCGCAAACCACTGAGCCTGCCGCGCCTGCGCGAAATGCATGCCCAGGGCGAAAAAATCACCATGCTGACCGCCTACGACGCGACCTTTGCCGCCGTGGCCGATGCTGCAGGTGTGGAATGCATTCTGGTGGGCGACTCGCTGGGCATGGTCTGCCAGGGCCTGACCAGCACCGTCGGCGTGACGCTGGAAACCATGCGCCACCACACCGAATGCGTGGCCAACGGCCTGCGCCGCTCACAGGCCACTGCCTGGCTGATCGGTGACCTGCCCTTTGGCACGTATCACGAATCCAAAGAGCAGGCGCTGCGCAGCGCGGCGGTGTTGATGCAGGCCGGCGCCCACATGGTCAAGCTCGAAGGCGGCGGCTGGACGGCCGACACCGTGCGTTTTCTGGTCGAACGCGGTATTCCGGTGTGCGCGCATCTGGGCCTGACGCCGCAGACCGTGCACGCCCTGGGCGGCTACCGGGTGCAGGGCAAGGGCGATGAGGCGGCAGCCACACTGAGGCGCCACGCCCACGAGCTGCAGGACGCCGGTGCCGCGATGGTGGTGCTGGAGATGGTGCCCGCCGCGCTGTCTGCCGCGCTCACGCAGGAACTCACCCACTGCCCGACCATCGGCATTGGGGCCGGTAAAGGCACGGCCGGTCAGGTCCTGGTTCTGCACGACATGCTGGGCATGAATCTCGGCAAGATGCCGAAGTTTGTGCGCAACTTCATGGACGGGCCCGACAACCGCAGCGCCAGCGTGCGTGGCGCCATGGAAGCCTACGTTCGCGCTGTGAAGGACGGCAGCTTCCCGGTAGACGCCGTTCACGCCTGGTGAGCCAGCGCTGCACCGACCGACCCTCATTCCAACACGCCCCCCTGCGCCCCCCGGAGACACCATGCACATCGTTCACACCATCGCCGAGCTGCGCGAACATCTGGCGCCGTACCAGCGCCCGGCCTTTGTGCCCACCATGGGCAATCTGCACGACGGCCACATCGCACTCGTCAAACAGGCCAAGCCGCTGGGCGATGTGACGGTTTCCAGCATTTTCGTGAACCGCCTGCAGTTTGCGCCGCATGAGGACTTTGACAGCTACCCGCGCACGCTGGACGCCGACGCCCAGCGGCTGAAAGAGGCCGGCTGCAATGTGCTGTTCGCGCCGCGCGAGAAAGAACTGTACCCAGAACCTCAGACCTATAAGGTCCACCCAGCCACAGACCTGAGCGACATTCTGGAAGGCCACTTCCGGCCCGGCTTTTTCATCGGCGTCAGCACGGTGGTGCTCAAGCTGTTTTCCTGCGTCTATGCCGGCAAGCCTTCAGGCGTTGCGGCATTTGGCAAGAAGGACTACCAGCAGGTGATGGTGGTTCGCCGCATGGTGCAGCAGTTCGCGCTGCCCATCGAGATCCTGGCCGGTGAAACCCAGCGCGCAGAAGATGGTTTGGCGCTGTCGTCCCGCAACAGCTACCTCAATGCGACGGAGCGGACCGAAGCGGTGGAGCTGTCTCGGGCCTTGCGTGCGCTAGGCACTGCCGCGCGCGCCACACCGACGCCCGATCTTGCCGCACTGGAAGCGCAAGCCATGCAAAGTCTTGCGCGCCGTGGGTGGAAGCCCGACTACCTCACCGTGCGCCGCCGCAGCGACTTGCTGCCACCACAGGGCGCCCTCAGCGACCAGCCTTTGGTGGTTCTGGGCGCCGCCAAGCTGGGCAACACGCGCCTGATTGACAACCTCGAAATCTGACAACGCCAGAACGCCCAGTGCACTTCACGCAAGGCACCGTCAGGTATACAGTGGGACGGCTCATCCAATCACTTCTGGGGAATCCGTCATGGCCATCGCACACGCTTCGTCGGGGCAACTGGTGGACGTCCAACCGCTGGCGGACAAGCTGTCCGACACCCGTACCTTTGCACTGTTCAAAAGCCGCGAACTGGAAGTCATGCGGCTGGTGGTGCCCGCCGGCAAGTCCGTCCCGACCCACCAGGTGCGGGGGGAAATCACCGTGCAATGCCTCGAAGGCGAGATTGAGTTCAGCTCGGCAGGCGCGACACAGCGCATGAAAGCCGGTCAGTTGCTGTGGCTGGCAGGCGGTGTGCCGCATGGGCTGACGGCATTGCGCGACGCGTCGCTGCTGGTAACTCTGGTGATGCCCGGGCGAGGCGAGCCCTCAGGCGCCGCAGGCTGAACTGAAGAACCGGGCCGCAGTTCAGGCCGATTCTGCAGTCGGCTCGCGCCCCATCAGTACCGCCACGGCAGCGGCAGGTTGAAGCCGTCCGTCCAACAAGTCCACCACGCTGCGGGCAATCGGCATGTCCACGCCCAAGCCCGCCGCGCGCTGCACCACGGTGCGGGCGCAATACACGCCTTCGGCGACATGGCCCAGCGAATCCACAGCCTGCGCGAGAGTTTGACCTTGCGCCAGCAGCAGGCCCACGCGGCGGTTGCGGCTCAGATCGCCAGTGGCCGTCAGCACCAGATCGCCGAGGCCCGACAGGCCGGTGAAGGTTTCTGGTCTGGCACCGAGCGCCACGCCCAAACGGGTCATTTCGGCCAGCCCCCGGGTGATCAGCGCTGCCCGGGCATTGAGGCCCAGTTGCAGGCCATCGCACAGCCCAGTAGCAATCGCCAGCACGTTCTTGACCGCACCGCCCACTTCCACGCCGACCACGTCGTCATTGGCGTACACCCGCAGGGCGGGCCCGTGGAAAGCCTGAACCAGCATCTCACGTACGCTGGCATGCTCGCTGGCCGCCACAAGGGCGGTGGGCTGGCCGCGGGCCACTTCCAGCGCAAAGCTGGGGCCGCTTAACACGCCCGCCAGTAAACCTGGCGCCACCTGGGAGCGGATTTCGTGGACCAGCAGGCCATGCGGCTCTGCACAGGCGGCCACTGTGGCTTCGAAGCCCTTGCTGAGCCAGGCCACCGGCGCGGTCAGGTTCTGCAGGCGCGTCAGCATGTTGCGCGCTGCAGAAACCGGCGTGGCCACGATGATGAGATCCTGACCAATCAGTGCGTCGGCCAGCGAGGCGTCGCTGCCGCCAGCCACCCGCAGCGACGCGGGCAGGGTGATGCCAGGCAGATAGCGCGGGTTGGTGTGGGTATCGGCCAGCGTCTGCACCAGCGCCGCATCGCGCGCCCACAGGGTGACGCGATGTCGGGGCGCACTGCTGGCGGCCAGCGCGGTGCCCCAGGCACCTGCGCCAATCACGAGGATGTTCATGGGCACGGGCGGCAATCAGCCAGTGGCTGCATCCGTGAATCTACCTGTCAGACGATGATCTGCGGCGCGGCGGGTGCCGCTGCGGCAGCGGCGTCGGCCTGCTGCTGTTCGTACATGGCCTGGAAGTTGATCTCGGCCATGTGGACTGGCGGGAAACCACCACGCTGGATGACGTCGGCCACATTGCTGCGCAGGTAGGGGTAGACGATCTGCGGGCAGGCAACGCCGAGAATGCCATTCATCTGCTCGGGCGCCAGATTGCGGATTTCAAAAATGCCAGCCTGCTTGGCTTCGACCAGAAAAACCGTCTTGTCGGCGATCTTGGTGTGGACGGTGGCAGTCACCGTCACCTCGAACAGGCCTTCGGCCACGGGTGCGGCCTCAACACCCAGCTGGATGTCAACGCCGGGCTGCTCCTGGTTCAACAGAATCTCGGGGGAATTGGGCTGCTCCAGCGACACGTCCTTGAGGTAAACGCGCTGGATCTGGAATACGGGGTCAAGATTGGCTTCGGCCATGGTGGTCTTTCAGGACAGAGTGAGTAGGAGTGGATGTGCTGGCAAAGACAACGTGCCCCTGTCAGATGCAGCCGCTTGGTCGCGGAGGTGAAGCCGGGCAAGGACATGCAATCAAGCGCGCATTATCTCAGGCCAAAAATGCCCGCTGGACAGTGTCCCGCCGGGCAGGATATGGGTGGTCAGGCCCCGTTGAGAAGCGGCATCAAGCCGCCCCGGCCGTCGAGTGCAACCAGGTCATCGCAGCCACCGACGTGGGTGTCGCCGATGAAAATCTGCGGCACCGTGCGCCGGCCGGTGATTTCCATCATTTTCTGGCGCTCATCGGGCACCATGTCGACACGGATTTCATTGAGGTCCGTGACGCCGCGCTGCTTGAGCAACTGCTTGGCGTGGATGCAGTAGGGGCAGGTGCCCGTGGTGTAGATTTTGACGGTTTGCATGAATGTCTTTCGAACTGGCTCAGGCTTTTTCAAGGGGCAGGTTAGCCTCTTTCCAGGCTTTGAGTCCGCCGCCCAGCGATTGAGCCTGCTCGTAACCGAGTTTTTTGGCGGTCGCCACAGCCCGTGCGGATCGGGCTCCGTTGGCGCAAACCAGAATCAGCGGCACGGCCTTGTTCTTGACGGTGGCGACGAGCTTTTCTTCCAGTTCGTTCAGCGGCACATGCTTGGCCCCCGTCACATGCCCGGAGGCGAATTCGGCCTCGTCGCCCACATCCACCACCACCGCTTTTTCACGGTTGATCAGCTGGACCGCCCCGCTGGCCGTCAGTGCGCCAGCGTTCATGCCACCAGCAATCAGCGGCCAGATCAACATGCCGCCCGAAGCGACAGCGATCGAAATCAGCATCCAGTTGTCCATCAGAAATTTCACGTTTTACCCTTTGCGTTTTTTCAGCCAACCCATGATTTTAGAATGGAGGCACGGTCCGGCGTCCCGAAGGCCCCGGAATCCATGCTCACCTCTCCCGTTTCCACTGCCATTCACCTCATCAACATGTACAAACTCGTGCTCATCCGCCACGGCGAATCCACCTGGAACCTTGAAAACCGCTTCACCGGCTGGACCGACGTGGACCTCACCGACACCGGCGTGGAGCAGGCGAAGAATGCCGGCCGGCTGCTCAAGGCCGAAGGCTACGACTTTGACGTGGCCTACACCAGCGTGCTCAAGCGCGCCACCCGCACCCTGTGGCATACGCTGGACGAAATGGACCGGACCTGGCTGCCCGTGGTCAACAGCTGGCGGCTCAATGAGCGCCACTACGGCGCGCTGCAGGGCCTGAACAAGGCCGAAACCGCCAAGAAATACGGCGACGACCAGGTGCTGGTGTGGCGCCGCAGCTATGACACGCCGCCGCCCGCGCTGGACGCCAACGACCCCCGCTGCGAGCGCGGCGACCCCCGCTACGCCAAACTGCAACCCGGGCAGGTTCCGCTGACCGAGTGCCTCAAAGACACGGTGGACCGCGTGCTGCCGTTCTGGAACGAGTCGATGGCGCCCGCCATCAAGGCCGGCAAGCGCATCGTGGTGGCCGCGCACGGCAACTCGATTCGCGCGCTGGTGAAATACCTCGACAAGGTCTCCGACAGCGACATCGTCGGCCTGAATATCCCGAACGGCATTCCGCTGGTGTACGAACTCGACGCCAATCTGCAACCGCTGCGGCATTACTACCTGGGTGACAGCGAGGCCGCTGCCGCTGCGGCCGCCGCGGTAGGCGCCCAGGGCAAAGCCTGAACGACCGGTTTTCTGCCAGTTTCCGGCACCACGGCGTGAACGCGCGGTAAAGCTGCAGCGGAAAATGCCATCAGAGCGGCTGAACCGGGCAAAAACCGGGTTATAGACGGACTTTTTCCTTGCCTCGGGCCCCGGTGCAAGGAACTGTCTCGCATGGCCTTTCTCCAAGGTGTATATTGCTCCAGACATGGCGGAGCAAGGTCTTTCCGTCGGGCTTAAAAAGGTGTTTGTATGGGTCAGAAGCTCAAGATTGCAGGCTGGATTTCAATTGGTGCGATTGCCGGTGCACTCACCACCGTGCAACTGCAGGCCGTCGCGCGCGGTGGCCTGACGCCGCTTCCGCTGGAAGAACTGCAGCAGCTGGCCGCAGTGTTCGGCATGGTCAAGTCCGACTATGTGGAGCCGGTGGACGAGAAAAAACTCATCACGGACGCCATCTCGGGCATGGTCGCCAGCCTGGACCCGCATTCAGTCTATTTTGACAAGAAGTCCTACAAGGAATTCCGCGAGGGCACGACCGGCCGCTTTGTCGGCGTCGGTATTGAAATCAGCCAGGAAGACGGTCTGGTCAAAGTGGTGTCCCCGATTGAAGGCTCGCCTGCCGACAAGGCCGGCCTCAAGCCAAACGACCTGATCACCCGAATCGACGACACCGCCGTCAAAGGCCTGACGCTCAATGAAGCCGTCAAGCGCATGCGCGGCGAGCCCAAAACCAAGGTGTCGCTGACGATTTTCCGCAAGGACGAGAACCGCACCTTCCCGGTCACCATCATTCGCGAGGAAATCCGCACCCAATCGGTCCGCAGCAAGGTGGTGGAACCCGGCTACGCATGGATCCGCCTGAGCCAGTTCCAGGAGCGCACGGTAGAAGATTTCGTCACCAAGATGGAACATATCTACAAGCAGGAGCCCAACCTCAAGGGCTTGGTGCTCGATCTTCGCAACGACCCGGGCGGCCTGCTTGATGCGGCGGTGGCCGTCTCGGCAGCCTTCCTGCCGGAAAACGTGACGGTGGTTTCCACCAACGGCCAGTTGGCGGAGAGCAAGTTCACCTACAAGGCCGCACCAGAGTATTACCAGCGGCGTAACGGCTCTGATCCGCTGAAGCGCCTGCCGGCCGCCATGAAAACCGTGCCACTGGTGGTGCTGGTCAATGAAGGTTCGGCATCAGCCAGTGAAATCGTCGCCGGCGCCCTGCAGGATCACAAGCGCGGCATCATCATGGGCACACAGACCTTCGGCAAGGGCTCGGTACAGACGGTGCGTCCGCTGGGCCCTGACACCGGCATCAAGCTGACCACCGCCCGCTACTACACGCCAAGCGGCAAATCCATCCAGGCGCGCGGCATTGTGCCGGACGTGCTGGTCGACGAGACCGCTGAAGGCAGTCCGTTTGCCGCCCTGCGCACCCGTGAGGCCGATCTGGACAAGCACCTCAACAGCGGTCAGGGCGCCGAAGCCAAGGACCCGGCACGCGAGAAAGCGCGTGAAGAGGCCTTGAAGCGACTGGAAGAAGACGCCAAGAAAACCCCTGAACAGCGCCGTCCGCCGGAGCTGGGCAGCGACAAGGACTTCCAGCTGACACAGGCGCTCAACAAGCTCAAGGGCCGTCCTGTGCTGGTCAGCAAGACCGCCGTGGTGGAAGACAAAACCGAGAAGAAAGAAAACTGAGCCTGGCAGGTGCGCGACCGAAGTCAGGTTGCGCACTGAACGGCCGGGTCTGAGCAACTTGCGCAGACCCTGAGTTACCCATTTCCGCCGCCGGCCCTGCATGAACGACGATCAGCTGCTTCGCTACTCCCGGCACATCCTGCTTGATGAACTTGGCATTGAAGGCCAGGAGCGGCTTCTTGCTGCACGCGTGCTGGTGATTGGCGCGGGCGGGCTCGGCTCACCGGTCGCCCTGTACCTCGGCAGCGCCGGGGTCGGCCAGATCACCATCGTGGACGCGGACCGGGTGGACGCCACCAACCTGCAAAGGCAGATCGCGCACAACCTGGCGCGCATCGGCGAATTCAAGGCGGTGTCGGCCATGCATTCGATTGCGGCGATCAATCCGGATGTGAAAGTTGTTCCGGTCACCCAGCGAGCCGACGCTGCGCTGCTGGACACACTGGTCGCCGATGCCGATCTGGTGCTCGATTGCACCGACAACTTCGCCACGCGGCATGCCATCAACCGGGCCTGCGTCACGCACCGCAAACCGCTGGTGTCGGGGGCGGCCATCCGGTTTGATGGTCAAGTCACCGTCTATGACATGCGTGACGCGCAGTCACCGTGCTACGCCTGCATTTTTCCCGAGTCGGGCCATCTGGAGGAAACCCAGTGCGCCACCATGGGCGTGTTTGCGCCTCTGGTCGGCATCATCGGCACGGTGCAGGCTGCCGAGGCCCTGAAGCTGTTATGCGGCGTGGGCCGCCCTCTGACGGGTCGGCTGTTGATGCTGGACGGGCGCAGCATGGAATGGAATGAAATGTCTGTCGCCAAAGACGCGCATTGCCCGGTGTGCGGGCACGGCTGACGGCACACCACGGCTTCCCCGCACCTGCTGCCATATTCAGGGCGTCGGCGTTGCGAGCATCCCGCAGAAACTCAAGGTTTTGCAGCAGAGGGTGATGGCACCACGCCACCTTTTTTGGCCGCCTGCGCCAGAACTTGCTGGCAATCCGCATCCTGCCCGGGTCCGGTTTCAACCGTCGCTGCCAGTGCCAGCAAAGGGTTGATGAAGCCCAGCGCCACGGCCAGGCCCACACGCCCGGCAAGGGCCGCCTTGTCGGGGCCAGCGGTTGGCGCTGCAAACGTGCCGCGGATCAGCAGCGGAGAGCGCAGACTGAGAATGCTCTGGTCCTTGGGCTGCGGCTTGAGCACCAGATCCAGGGTTTCATCGGCCAGACTGATCTGGCCTTCACCGTGGATCTCGGTGTCGGTGGTGTCGAGCACGATGGCCCGGCTGGTCATCAGCCCTTTCTTCACGCCAAAGGCCACAGCGGCGCAACGAAGGTTCACGTTGCGGTCACCGCTGACCAGGAACTTGATGATCTCGCCGCCGTCCAGCCCCATGTACTCCAGCAGGATATTGCTGATCTGGCCGCGCCCGGTGAGCACCGAGACATCGCCGGAGGCAGAGCCCAGCATCTGCGCGACGGAATTTCCCCGCCCGTCCAGTGCCACCTGACCGCTGATTTTTCCGAGGCTGCTGCGCGAGGTTTCAACGGCGGGCAGTATCTGCCCGAGTTGCAGCGCACGCACGTCGAGCCGCGTGCTGAAGACCGCAGGCACCACGTTCGCATCAATCTTCACCCGGCCATTGATGGTGCCACCCGCCACGCCGAGGGCCAGCGGGTCCAGTGTCAGCACGCCGTCTTTCAGCAGGATGCGCGCGCTGCCTTTGTCCAGCGGCAACGCCTTCACGTGGCGAATCGCGGCCGCGCTGTAGGTCACATCCGCATTCATGGCTTTGAGCCGCGTCACATCCAGCGTCGCGGTGGGCAGCACCTTGCGCGTCGGGGATGCGTCACGCGCGGCAGCGGTTTGCGTTCCCACGCCAATCACTGGTCCCAGATCGGCAAAGTCCAGCACTCTGGAGTTCAGCTTGCCCGTCAGCAGGGGCAGGCTGGGTGTCGGATCGAAAGCCAGCTCTCCATTGAGGTCAGACTCCCCGAGCGTGCCCCGAATCTCGCTGGCCGCCCAAACCCGGCCCTGCTGGGCCAGCTTGCCGCGCAGGCGGTAGGGGGGCGTTGACGGCAGGACGACGCCCACCAGCTTGTAAAGTTCGTCGAGATTGCGCCCCTGCAGGTCAAAGGTGGCGTCCATGCCTGTCAGCGGCTTGAGACTGGCCACGGTACCCGCCGCCTTGAGCCGGGTTTTGCCGACCATGGCATTGATCTCGGCCGGGAAGGGCTTGGGGTCATCAGCGCCGAACTGCAGCACGCCGCCCGCACGGCCATAGGCGGAAAAAACCTCTTTCCTCCACGTGCCCGATGCCTTGTAGCTCAGTGGCAACTGCGCGGCGGAGGCATCAGCAGGCTCAAAGCCAGCCGACCCTTCGGCCAGCGAAAACTGCACGACGATGTTGGCGCCCTCGGCTTCGGCCCGGTAGGCGAGCGAGCCGTCGTCGACCTGCAGCGAGCCGATCTGCGGCGCCATGTCGGACCGCGAGGTGTCGCGCGCCAGCACCCAGGTCATGCGGCCGTCAGCCTCTTTCTGAAGGCCGATCCGGGGCTTGGTCAGTACCACCCGCGGCATGACCAGCCTGCCCACCAGCAGCGGCAGGAACTCGACGTCAAACTCGGCCGCGCTGGCTTTTACCAGGTACGGATCGGTGGCCCATTCGGGATTGGCAACTTCCAGACCCTGCATGCGCACCGTCACGGTCCTGCCGACCTGTACGTCAAGTTGCTCGGTGATCTCGAACCGGCGTCCGAGCTGCGCGGACACATAGCGGTTCAGCGGCTCACGCAGGAGATTCCACGGAAAAAAAACAATCACCAGCAGCATGACCACCAGCAGCGCGGACACACTCCCCAGCGCCCAGCGAAGCTTGTGAGATGAAAACGAAAGCTTGTTCATAGCTGCAGACCCCGAGTAACCCGCATCGCGCCGACCTGGCGACCCCCCTGGCAACCCAATTGCCAGCCGGATTGGCAGCCCCATGGCCCGGTGCGCATGGCCACCCAACAGGACAGCCCACCGGCAAGGCGCGAAGGCGCCTGTTGACGAGACTCCCACTATGAAGGCGCCGGAGGCTCGGGTCCGTCGGGAACAGCGAGCAAGCGGTGTGAGCGGGTGCCTACAAGGTGACCAGCAGGTCCCGTGGCAACGGGAGCTCTGGTAGGACAAGGCCTACAGGCGATGGCCGCAGTCGCTGGCAGAATCGGCAATGGATCAAAGATACATTAGGAAACAGAGTGTTTACCGCCCCCTCCCCTTGCCGGCTCTCCGACATCTTCCGGAAGCTTGTCACATCATCTGGACTTGATCAGTGAGACTGAAGACTTACATCGTTGAAGACAACCCCACCATCCGGGAGAACCTGATTGGTACTCTCGAAGAGTTGGCGTGTGTCAATACGATTGGCATGGCGGAAACTGAAAACGAAGGCAAGGCGTGGCTCTCCGAAAATGGCAACGCCTGGGATCTGGCGATCGTTGACCTGTTCCTGAAGCAGGGCAGTGGGCTCGGCGTTCTGGCCGCATGCCGGGACAGGCCGCCGCGTCAAAAGGTGGTGGTACTGAGCAACTACGCAACGGCAGACATTCGCCGGCGGTGTGCCCAACTGGGCGTCGATGCCGTGTTCGACAAATCCAATGAAATTGACGCCCTGGTCGACTACTGTCTCCAGCAGAGCGAGCAAAGCGCCAAGGGCGCTTGAATTCAGTCGATCAGCTTGTTCTTCAGCGCGTAGTAGGTCAGGTCGCTGTTGGACGACAAGCTCATCTTCTCCATCACCCGCGTACGGTAGGTGCTCACGGTCTTCACGCTCAACGACAGCGCCTTGGCAATGTCTCCCGCTGTTTCACCTTTGGCCAGCTTGAGGAAAACCTGGAACTCACGTTCGGAGAGCTGCTCATGCGCTGCCACATCGTTGGGCCGATTCAGCTGCTGCGCCAGCAGCTCAGCCACGGCTGGCGTGATGTAGCGCTTGCCGAGCGAGATGACCCGGATCGCGTCCACAATCTGCGAGGGCTCACACTCCTTGTTCAGGTAGCCACTGGCGCCCTGACGGATCAGGTTCACGGCGTAGTGCTCCTCGGGGTAGCCACTGAGAATGAGAATGCCCACATCAGGCGCTTTGGCGCGGATCATGGCCAGTGCGTCGATGCCACTCTGGCCGGGCATCGAGAGGTCCATCACGAGGATGTCAAGCTCCACGTTGCGCACCAGGTCAATGGCTTCGCGTCCGCTACCGGCCTCGCCGACCACACGCAGGTCCACCTGCTCCGAGAAAAACTGCCGCAGGCCCGAACGCACAATGGCGTGGTCGTCCACAATTCCGATCTTGATCATGTCGCTGTCTTTCTGTGCGCCAGCGCACACTGGCATCGCACTGCAATGAGCGCCCGACACGGGCGCTCTGTCACTGAAATGTGATCCCCATTATTGACGAATTAACGGATGAAGTATGGAACGGAGCAGGCAGTGAAAAAATTATCGATCCCCAAAATGGCCATCAGCCTGCCGCTGGCGGTGTTGGCTGCAGCCATCCTGATCTTCATCAACGAGGCGAGTTACCAGGAGTCCACCGAGGCTGCGGCGCGCATCGAAGAGGCGCAATTGACCCGGGGTGCCATCAACAAGCTGCTCCAGCAGGTGCTCAACGCAGAGACTGGACAACGCGGTTTTCTGCTGACCGGCGACCCCCGCTACCTTGAGCCCTACAACATGGCCACTGCGGAAATCAACCAGAACCTGGACACGCTGAGACAGCTTTTTACACCGTACAGGCAACAACTCGACGAGTTCGATCTGCTGTCGCGGCACGTCTCGCGCAAACTGGCGGAAATGGACCTAAGCGTGCGCATGCGCAAGGAAGGCAATGAAGACGCGTGGAAGTTCGTGCTGACCACCGACGTCGGCAAGGAGCACATGGACGCCATCCGCGACCAGTCGTCCAAACTGGCCTCCAACAGCATCCAGAAAATGGAGCAGGGCCAGGCCCAGATTCAGAAAACCCTGCAGCTCGCACGCATCGGCGTGGCCATCATGGCACTGGCTGGCCTGCTGGCTTTCTACATGTACCTGCGCCAGACCAAGGCCCTGCTGGACTCGGGGCTGCGCGAGCAGGAGTCGCTGCAGCGGGAGCGCGACTTCCTTGAAAAGCAGGTCCGCGAGCGCACCGCCAACCTGGCTGAGCTGGCCACCCACCTGCAGAACGTGCGGGAGGACGAGCGTGGCCACCTGGCCCGTGAGTTGCACGACGAACTCGGTGCACTGCTCACCGCGGCCAAGCTGGACGTGGCGCGGCTGAAATCCCGTATGGTCGGCAACTTCCCGGAAGCCAATGAGCGACTGGAACACCTGACACAGACGCTGAACAACGGCATTGCACTCAAGCGCCGGATTGTCGAAGACCTGCGGCCGTCCTCACTGTCACACCTCGGACTGGTGGCCTCGCTCGAAATCCTTGCGCGCGAGTTCGAGGAGCGTTCGGGCCTGGCCATCACGACCGATCTGGAAACAGCCGACCTGGGCGGTTCAGCACAGCTGACCGTCTACCGTCTGGTGCAGGAGTCGCTCACCAATATCGGCAAATACGCGGAAGCCAGCGAGGCCACCATCAGCCTGCACAACTTTGACAGTTACATCCTGGTCGAAGTCAGTGATAACGGCAAAGGCTTTCAGGTCAGCAGTGTCGGGGCCGGCAGTCACGGGCTGGCAGGCATGCGCCACCGCGTGGAGGCCGCCGGCGGAAGACTGACGGTCACCAGTCAGGAAGGTCGCGGCACGCGAATTTCTGCCGTGTTGCCACTGCCCTCCTGACGCGGTGCGATGTCGCGTGGCATGCAAAGCACGCCATGCGCCCATCACGCGCTCACCCCGTGCTTCATTGCTGCGTACCGTCAGCCATCACCTACAGCCCCTGCCACCGGAAACTGACAGGGGTGCACGCTCACAGCCGATGACGCATCAGGCACCCGCTGGATAACCTTGCTGCATGTGCTTCAGTTTCAGTTTGAAGCGCACCTCACCAGAGCAAGGAGCCCAGATGCTGCACTATTCAGTTGTTTTTCTCGTCATTGCATTGATCGCTGCCGTCTTCGGATTCGGCGGCATTGCAGCAGGTGCGGTGGAGATCGCCAAGATCCTCTTTTTCATCTTCGCGCTGATGGCCATCGTGAGCTTCGTGGTCAGCCTGCTTCGCAAGAACTGACAGCGCCCTGCGGCGTGCCATTGACGTCCGTCAGCGTTCTGGAACCAGATTCCTGAACGCCTCAGGCGCCGCGCTGCCCTCCCCTTCACCTTCCGCCATTTCCCTTCCCGGATTTCCAAACCAAGGACTCACCATGAATCACCAGACCGTTTCCCCCTCCGCCCACGATGCCATGCCCGCTGTACGCCAGGTCACCGACGACGTGCTGCAGTCCGCAGGACGCGCCGTGAGCTCGACACGCGACCATGCCAACGAGGCACTGGACGCCGCCGAGAACAAGGTGCGTGAATTGCGCGGCAACGTGGACCCGATGGTCGACATGCTCGCATCGAAAGCACAGAAGCTTGCTCGCCAAAGCCTGGACATGGCCTCCGAGGCGAAAGACCGCGCACAGAAGTCATTGACGCACGCCGCTGACGTGACCACCCGCTACGTTTCCGAGCAACCCATGCGCTCGGTGCTGATTGCCGCTGCAGTGGGCGCCGCAATCGCTGCGCTGGTGGTGGCATCGCGCAAGCACAGCAAGTCGGGTTACTGAAATTTCTGAACTGACGCCAGAACATCGCCTTTGACCATGTTGCATCCGATTTTTTCCACTCTTGCGCAGCGGCCCGACCTGGTGGTTGAACACCTGTCGGCCTATGCGGCGCTGGCGAGGCAGGAAGCCTCCAGCGCGAGTGGCAAATGGTTGACGCGTGCGATGGCCTGGGTTCTGACGGCCTTGCTGCTGGTGGTGTTTCTGGGACTGACGGGAACCGCGCTGATGCTCGGTGTCCTGCAAGACCGGTTCCACTGGGTGCTGGTGCTGGTGCCTGGCTGTGTGCTGGCTGCGGCCCTGATGGCCTGGCGGCTGGCCAGCAAGCCGCAGACGTCACAGGATTTCGTCGAACTGAAGTCCCAGCTGGACAGCGACATGCAAGCACTGCGTGTGCTTGGCTCGACCGGTTAACAGGAATCCCATGCCAGACTTTGTTCCCCCTTCGCTTCTCCCCAACGCCACGCCGGACAACCCGGTGCTGCGTCTGGCGCAAAGCCGCCACGCGCTGGTGCGCCACATGAACGGCGAGCCGTCGGAAGAAGGCAGTGACGCGCAGCGCGTTGCAGGAGCGACTGCCAATGCAGCGGATGGCGCTGGCGATCCGGATGGCGACACCCTCTTTTCCACAGTCAGCCATGCGCTCAGCGTGTGGTGGCGGCATCACCCCTTCAATGCCGCAGTGGACTTGGCACGCCCCGTCGTTCAAGGCTACGCCCGGCAGCATCCGGCCAAGCTCCTCGGCATTGCAGCAGTGGCCGGTGCGGCCGTTGTGATCATCAAGCCCTGGCGCCTCGTCTCCATCGGCGGCCTCTTGCTGGCGACGGTCAAGTCGTCCGGGCTGTCTTCCGTCGTAATGTCGCTGGTATCGCGCCGACCCTCACACCCAAACACATCCACAAACACACCACTTCATGACCCACTCTGACACCACCACCGACACCCTAATCCTGGATGAGCGTGGCCTGAGCGCCGCTCGGCAAAGCCTGGAGGACGGCGCGGTCACAGCCGCCCTGGGGCCGCACCGCGAGGCCATCGTCAAATTGCTGAACGATGCTCTGGCAACGGAACTGGTGTGCGTGCTCCGCTACAAGCGGCACAATTTCATGGCCAGCGGCGTGTCGTCGGCCGGCATCGCCGAAGAGTTCATGGTGCACGCCAACGAAGAGGCGGCCCATGCCGACCGGCTCGCCAAGCGCATCGTCCAGCTGGGCGGTGAGCCCGACTTCAACCCTGAAACCCTGATGGCCCGCAGCCACGCCAGCTACGACGCCGCCAATGACCTGAAGGCCATGGTGCGCGCCAACCTGGTGGCTGAACGTGTGGCCGTCGAAGCGTACCGGCAGATGATTTCGCTGCTGGGCGACAAAGACCCGACCACGCGCCGCATGCTGGAAGACATCCTGGCCGACGAAGAAACACATGCCGACGAGCTGGCGGACTGGCTCGAGAAATAAACCGTTGCTGGCAAGTCAGCGTGGTGCCGCCGACCTGCCAGCCTGTCCACTTTGCACCAAATCCAAACTATTCAATCAAGAGGAACTCCTATGAAATACGCTCGCGCACTTGCATTCGCCGCTCTGGCCGGAATCACCATCATCGGTACCGGCTGCGCCGTCGGGCGTGGTCAGGAAACAGCCGGCGCCTACGTCGATGACGCAACCACCACCGCCGCCGTGAAGGCCAAGTTCGTCGAAGACAAAACCGTCTCTGCCATGGCCATCAGCGTGGAAACGCTGAACGGCACGGTGCAGCTGTCCGGCTTCGCCAAATCTTCTGCCGAGAAGATGCAGGCTGAGAACATCACCCGCAGCACCAAAGGTGTCCGCGCGGTGCGCAACGACATCGTCGTTCGCCCTTGATCGTTCCAGCCGTCTGACCTCTGCGGCCGGCAGGCATGACCTGCTGGCCGCTGGGTTGGTGCGAAGCGGGTTGCCGGTTTTCTGGCAGCCCGCTTTTTTGTTTCTACGCGGACCGCTCAGCGCTTCTGGGGGGTGTAGCAACTGCCGTGCTCACGCCGGAAGCGCCCCGGGTACACCGGCGGCGGATGACGGATGGCAAAAAGACCGGCCCGCGCGGCTCTGGCCTGCCGCTGTTCGGCAGCATAGGGGCCGGGGTTGCCGCGTCGGTGGTACGACCACGCATGCCCTGAGAGAACCAACCCGGTGCCGACGTCCTCTCCATTTAGCTCGATGCGGGCCAGCAGGCGCTGATAGTCGTCCTGCCGCACGCCACGCACCAGCACCTGACGCCCCTGCACGCGTCGCTGCAGGGCTTCGCGGGCAGCCACTCCGCCGGGCTGGCAAATTTCAGGCGCGTCCAGCCCCTCGAGGCGCACGTTGACAGGCTTGCTGCCATCCATCGACCGCACCCAGACGGTGTCACCGTCCACCACATGGGTCACCACACCGGTCCAGTCGTGCCGCGGCTGTGCGCCCACCACCACCGCCGGCCAGAGGCTCAGCACCACGATGAGCCTGAACACGGAGGGCGAAACCCGCCACGACCACTGCGTCATGTCATTCCTGTGAGGCGGCATCTGGCCAGGCTGCGGTCACAATCCAGCCCTCCAGCGGGTCCATCTGCGGCGGCAGTCCGAAAAGCGGCGTGCCCTGTTGCTGCGCCCACGCCGCCTGCATCAGACAAAGCACTGCATCCATGCTGTCGCCACTGGCATCGGCGACCAGGGTGTCGCGCTGGGCATGACTGAGCTTCAGGCGAAGCGCCAGACGGGTCTGGCCGTGCTCCAGTGCGGTGATGAGGTCTTTGCGGGCAATCAGGCGCTCCGGTGTCTGCTTGGCGCGGTCATCGCTTTTGTACGACCTTGCGCCGAGCACCTCGCGGGCCAGAAAGCCCGGATAGGCCTCCAGTGCCACACGGCTCGCGTCTCCGCTGTGCAGGCCGGGCAAATGCACACCGGCATCCAGCAGACGCGGCACACCCGCATGAAGCATGTAGGCCACTGGCGGGTTCACCCATTTCATCGAGGGGCTGGCGCCTGCAGGCCGGTCCGTCGCGCGGTGGGCAAACTTCCCGCCTGCGGGACGGGCATCGCAAAATGCTGCGAAGGTATCCCTGATCTCTGCGCGGCTGAGGCTGGCGTAATGACGTATCAACTCGGCCCACTGGGTTGGCCAACCCAGCTGCAGCACCAGTTCACGCGGCAAGCCGAAGGGAAAATCAAAAGCACCCACCCAGCTGCGAGGTTGCTGCAGCCAGTGTGCAAACGCCTCCAGCGATTCGAGTCGCTCCAGTTTTTCGAGCAGCACCCGCCCGCGATCCACCGAGCCGATGGCCATTACGATGGGTTTGCGCCGATCGGGGCGACTGGAAAAATCGCAGCCGACCAGTGTGACTGCTGATGAGGAGGACATCACAGCAGTCACTTCCGGGAACAGTTAATCGCTGCAGGCGCAGTCTGCCAGACGGCAGTGCGCGCAACCGCCCTCGCTCAGACCCGACCGCAGATGGACGCGGTGGCCATCAGGTCTTCGAGCAGCGCGAAAGACACCTTGCCAGAAACCGCGTACGGGTCCAGCTCTGCCTTCTCCGAGTACTTGAGCAGGATGGAATGGTTGAGCTTGGACAGGTTGACCTGGCCCATGGTCCAGCCACTGAAGCGGCGCTCGGAAATTTCCTCGAAGTGCAGCAGCACCACATCCTTGTGGCGGGCGTCTTTCTGGATGTGTCCGAACAGCGTGCTGACGGCCATGCGGCCGCCTTCAATCGCCTGCAGGAAAATGCCGCCACCGTAGCACAGGATACCCGTGATGCCGGACGAAGGGTTGTGCTGGCGGGACTGCGACAGGATGCCTTCAATGGCCTCCGGAGTGGTATCGACCGCGCGGCTTGCGTAGAGTAAACGGACCAACATGGTTAACCTTTTTGGGGAATCAGTGCGAGGAATTCGCGGCGCAGGGTCGAGTCTTTCAGGAACACGCCGCGCATGACGGAGTTGATCATCTTGCTGTCCATGTCCTTCACGCCGCGCCATGACATGCAGTAGTGGCTGGCTTCCATCACGATCGCCAGGCCATCGGGCTGGGTTTTCTGCATGATCAGGTCGGCGAGTTGCACCACGGCCTCTTCCTGGATCTGCGGGCGACCCATCACCCACTCGGCCAGACGCGCGTATTTGGACAGACCAATCACATTCGTGTGTTCGTTCGGCAGCACGCCGATCCAGATCTTGCCGATCACCGGGCAGAAGTGGTGCGAGCAGGCGCTGCGCACGGTGATGGGGCCGACGATCATCAGCTCATTGAGATGCTCGGCGTTGGGGAACTCGGTGATGGTGGGCGCCGGCAGGTAGCGTCCCTTGAACACCTCGTTCAGGTACATCTTGGCGACCCGTCGGGCGGTGTTCTGGGTGTTGTGGTCGGTCTCGGTGTCGATCACCAGACTGTCGAGCACGCCCTGCATCTTGATCTCGACCTCGTCAAGCAGCTTCTCGAGCTCGCCCGGCTCGATGAACCTGGAGATGTTGTCGTTGGCATTGAAACGCTTGCGCGACTGCTTCAGGCGCTCGCGGATCTTGACCGACACCGGCGTTCCTTCGTCGGTCACATCTGGCAGGGGTGTGGTTGATTTCATAAGCATGTCAGATATTAACAGTCCACGCCTCCAATCATCATGACAGGGGTTTTGGAATCAAACCCTTGCAGGATGGTCGCTCGCAGCTATCAATTCAGGAGTCTCAAAAATCGTGAAAAAGTGCCTGCCCAGCCCGCATACGGCTCAGTACCGCTGCCCTGTGAGCATCAGGGCCAGCCGCATCAGGGCATAGGCCATCCAGCCGCGCACACGCTGACCCAACGGCCGGTCGCTGTAAATGGCAGGGTCGATGAACCGCCCCTGTGTGTCCATGGCATGGCACAGGCGCGCGCGCAGGTCGGCCGCGAACACCTTGTCCTCGATCACCACATTGGCCTCACGGGCCAGCAGCAGGCTGAGCGGGTCGAGGTTGGAAGACCCGACCGTCGCCCAATGCCCGTCAATCACGGCCACCTTGGCATGCAGGAAGCTGGCCTCGTACTCGTGGATGGCAATGCCCGCCGACAGCAGCGCGCCATAGACAGGTCGTACCGCGTGATACTGCATGAAGTACTCGTACTTGCCCTGCAGCAGCAAGGTGACCTTCACGCCGCGGCGCGATGCCGCCATCAACGCACGCCGGAGTTTGCCGCCCGGCAGGAAGTAGGCGTTGGCAATGATGATCTCATCGCGCGCACGACCGATGGCCTTGCGGTACGCCCGCTCAATGGCACGGCGATTGAGCAGGTTGTCGCGCAACAGCAGTGCGGCCTTGGGACCTGGCCCCACCCCATTTGTGCCGGCTGCGCCGGCGCTCTGGCGAACGGACAGCGGTCTGAGTTCTGCTGCGGTGCGCCCGCCATAGCCACCGGCCTTGAAGCTCTCCCACGCCGCGCTCAGATGCCGTTGCCGCGCGCTGTAGCCCGCCTGCACGCGCCACCAGAGCAGCGCCATCGCGTCGGCCGCCTGGGTGGCCAGCGGGCCGGTCACGGCCACTGCAAAATCAAACCGTGGCGCGCTCAGCTCACCGTGGTTAGGGTCGTAAAAATCATCGAGGATATTGATACCGCCACAGAACAGGGTCGTGAGATCGACCACGCACAGCTTGCGGTGCAGCCGGCGCCAGCGCTCCGGAACCAGCAGACCAATCAGGCCCGAGCCCAGCGGCGAGTAGGTCTGCAACTCCACACCCGCGCCGCGCAACTTGTCGAGCCACTCATCAGGCAGTGTTTCGGTGCCCACCCCATCGACCAGCACCTGCACACTCACACCGCGCTGCGCCGCGCGCATCAAGGCCTCAGCCACCTCGGCACCTGCACCATGAAAATCGAAGATGTAGGTCTCCAGCTGGATCCAGCGCTGGGCGCTATCAAATGCCGCCACCAAAGCGGGGAACAGCGCCTCCCCGCCTTGCAGCAGGCGAAGGGAATCAGACTTGTGAAGCGCAGACATCAAGAAAGGCCGACATGACGTGCAGCGGCCAGATGTCCATCGCATCGCCAGCTGGTGCGTCGGGTGAAAAACTCATGAGGCCTGCATTGGAACCCGGATACGCCCTGCCGCCCACGGGGAAAAGCCCGATTCCGGCGATGTAAAGACACCTTTGCACCCCGAGCACAAGCGAATTCAGCCGGCAAGCCGCGGCAACAGCAAGATCGCTTCGGCATTGGAAGGTGAGAAACACCGGTCAGCCGCCTCCTCGAAGGGCAACCACTGCCACGCGGTGTGTTCGCGCGGGTTCAGTCGAACGGCAGTGCCCGGCGCTACGCAAAGCCCGAACACGTGCTCGGTGTTGTGGGTGATGCCCGGCGCATAGCGGTGGCGCCACACCGGGTAAATCTCGTACACATTCGACAGCCCCCAGTCCACCAGGGCGTGCGGGTCTGCGCGGATGCCGGTTTCTTCATGCACCTCGCGCAAAGCGGTGTCATGCAGCGCTTCGCCGGGGCTGTCGCGGGAACCGGTGACGCTCTGCCAGAAGCCGGGCTGGTCGGCACGCTCAATCAGCAGCACCTCGCGCTGCGGGGTGTGGATCACCACCAGCACAGACTCGGGAATCTTGAAGGCTTTCACTGCAGATCGCCCCCACACTCCCGCGCCAGCATCACGCGACGGGGTTGCGCAGCCGGATGTGCAGCTCGCGCAGCTGCTTCTCGTCCACCGGGCTCGGCGCGTGCGTGAGCAGGTCTTGCGCGCGCTGGGTCTTGGGGAAGGCAATCACGTCGCGGATCGATTCGGCGCCCGTCATCATGGTGACGATGCGGTCCAGACCGAAGGCCAGACCACCGTGCGGCGGCGCGCCGTACTGGAGCGCGTCGAGCAGGAAGCCGAACTTCAGCTGCGCTTCTTCGGGGCCGATCTTCAGCGCACTGAACACCTTGCTTTGCACATCGGCGCGATGGATACGCACAGAGCCACCACCCAGCTCCCAGCCGTTGAGCACCATGTCGTAGGCCTTGGCGATGCAGCGACCCGGGTCGGTGTCCATCCAGTCTTCATGGCCGTCCTTGGGCGCCGTGAACGGATGGTGCACCGCGCTCCAGCGCTGGGCTTCATCGTCGAACTCGAACATCGGGAAGTCCACCACCCACAGTGGTTTCCAGCCCTTGGTCACCAGACCAGTCTTCTTGCCGAACTCGCTGTGACCAATCTTCAGGCGCAGCGCGCCGATGCTGTCGTTCACGATCTTGGCCTTGTCGGCACCGAAGAACAGAATGTCGCCATTCTTCGCACCGGTGCGCTCCAGGATCTGTGCAATCGCTGCGTCGTGCAGGTTTTTCACAATCGGGCTTTGCAGGCCATCACGCCCCAGGCTGACGTCATTGACCTTGATCCAGGCCAGACCCTTGGCGCCGTATATCTTGACGAATTCGGTGTAGCCGTCGATCTCGCCGCGGCTCATCTCGGAGCCACCGGGCACACGCAGGGCGACCACACGGCCGCCCGCCGTGGTGGCCGGGGTGCTGAAGACCTTGAAGTCCACGCTGGCCATCACATCGGTGAGTTCGGTGAACTCCAGGTTCACGCGCAGGTCGGGCTTGTCGGAGCCGTAGCGGTGCATCGCCTCGGCATAGGCCATCACGGGGAACTCGCCGAGATCGGTGTTCAGCACGGTCTTGAAGATGTTGCTGATCATTCCCTGGAACAGATCGCGGATTTCCTGTTCGCCCATGAACGAGGTTTCGATATCGATCTGGGTGAACTCGGGCTGGCGGTCAGCGCGCAGGTCTTCGTCGCGGAAGCACTTGGTGATCTGGTAGTAGCGGTCAAAGCCGGAAACCATCAGCAGCTGCTTGAACAGCTGCGGGCTCTGCGGCAGTGCGAAGAACATGCCTTCATTGACACGGCTGGGCACCAGGTAGTCGCGCGCCCCTTCAGGTGTGCTCTTGGTCAGCATCGGGGTTTCGATGTCGATGAAGCCGTTGGCGTCAAGGAACTTGCGGGTTTCCATCGCCACGCGGTAACGCAGCATCAGGTTGTTCTGCATGTACGGGCGGCGCAGGTCCAGCACGCGGTGCGTGAGGCGCGTCGTCTCGGACAGGTTGTCGTCGTCCAGCTGGAACGGCGGCGTGACGCTGGGGTTGAGCACGATCAGTTCGTGGCACAGCACCTCGACCTTGCCGCTTTTCAGGTTGTCGTTGGTGGTGCCTTCAGGGCGGGCCCGCACTACACCCTTGACCTGCACGCAAAACTCATTGCGCACGCCTTCGGCGGTCTTGAACATGTCGGCACGGTCCGGGTCGCAGACGACCTGCACATAGCCTTCGCGGTCGCGCAGGTCGATGAAGATCACGCCACCGTGGTCACGGCGGCGGTTCACCCAGCCGCACAGGCTCACGGTCTGGCCCAGCTGGCCTTCGGTCACCAGACCACAGTAACTGGAACGCATGGGAGCAACTTGGGTATCAGCGATGGCCATAAGAATCTCGGACTTTCAGCGCCTGAGGCGCGGTGTTGCAAATATCGCGGCGCTATGCCGTGGTTCAGACGGAATCAGACGGGAGGAAGCGGCGGACGGACGGCCTGCTTGGGCACAACCACCCCCATGGAAATGACATAGGTGAGCGCCTCGTCCACGCTCATGTGCAGCTCGATGCAGTCGCTGCGCCTGAGCATGACAAAGTAGCCACCGGTGGGATTGGGCGTGGTCGGCACATACACGCTGAGGTAGTCGCCCTGCAGGTGGTTGGCCACATCGCCGCCGGGTTGCCCGGTCTGGAACCCGATGGTCCAGACGCCTTCACGTGGCCACTGCACCAGCAGTGCCTTGCGGAAGGCATTGCCGTTCTCGGAGAACAGCGTGTCAGAGACCTGCTTCACGCTCGAATAAATGGAGCGCACGATGGGAATGCGGCTCAGGAAGGAGTTGCCCCAGCTGACCAGCTTCTTGCCGAAGAAATTGCTCGTGATCGCGCCCATGACCAGCACGATCAGCAGCGTCAGCAGGACCCCGAAGCCGGGCAGGTGAAAGCCGATCAGCTTGTCCGGGTGCCAGTGACTGGGCAGGATCAGCAGGGTCTGGTCGAGGGTGCCGACAATCCAGTCAAGCACCCACAGGGTGATAGCCAGTGGCACCAGCACCAGCAGACCCGCGAGCAACCATCGGCGGACAGCGCTCATCACGATGGTTTGGCAGTCGACGTGCTGCTGGTCGTGGATGCTGTGGAGGTGGCCGCCGGGGCGATTGGCGCGGGCGCTGCCGAAGCGGAAGTGGCTGCAGCAGGCGTGGCCGCGGGCGCGGCAGAATCGGCTTTGCTGTCGCCGCCGGCTGGGCTTTCAACCGGATTGGCTGGTGGCACGGCCGCCGTGTTGCCGCCGCGAAAATCCGTCACGTACCAGCCGGAGCCTTTGAGCTGGAAGCCGGCAGCCGTCACTTGCTTGCTGAAGTTGGGAGCCCCGCATTGCGGACAGTCGGTCAGGGGCGCATCCGAGATTTTCTGCAAAACGTCCTTGGCATGCCCACAGGACCCGCATTTGTAAGCGTAGATTGGCATAGTGCTGAAGGGTTTTTGGCGAGTTTTGGCGGGTTTCCGGACAGATCTCCGGCGGAAACTGGCAGAAAAAGCCTGCCAGATGCAAAACCCTCAATTATAGGCGCTGCGCACCTCCTCAGTTGCCTTGCGGCTAACCGCCAGCCGGGACTCAGAACAGCCGAATCCGCAGGATGAACTGCATCACCATCAGACCCAGCGCAAAACCCAGCCCGCCATAGATCAGCGCCTGAAGCAGCCGGTTGGTGCGCCGCTGTTCGGCCAGCAGGGCGTCGAGTTCCTGCCGCGACACCCCGGGCGGCGCCTTGAGGTACTGGGTGATCAACCGCGGCAGACCCGGCAGCAGCTTGGCATAGGTTGGTGCCTCGGCCTTGAGCTGGGCCAGCAGCTTTTCAGGCCCGACCTGCTCCAGCATCCAGCGCTCCAGAAACGGCTTGGCGGTGCTCCACAGGTCGAGGTCCGGGTCCAGGTCACGGCCAAGCCCTTCGATGTTGAGCAGGGTTTTCTGCAGCAGCACCAGTTGCGGCTGGATCTCCACGTGGAAGCGCCGCGAGGTCTGGAACAGACGCATCAGCACCAGGCCCAGAGAGATTTCTTTCAGTGGCCGGTCAAAGTAAGGCTCGCAGCAGGCGCGAATGGCAGCCTCCAGTTCGTCCACCCGCGTGGTGGCCGGCACCCAGCCCGACTCCAGGTGCAGCTCGGCCACACGCTTGTAGTCGCGCCGGAAAAAGGCGCTGAAGTTCTGCGCCAGGTACTCCTTGTCCACCTCGGTGAGCGTACCCACAATGCCGAAGTCCAGCGAGATGTAGCGCCCGAAGGTGGCAGGCGCGAGACTGACCTGGATATTGCCCGGGTGCATGTCGGCATGGAAAAACCCGTCGCGAAAGACTTGGGTGAAAAAGATCGTCACGCCATCGCGCGCCAGCTTTTTCATGTCCACGCCCGCGTCGCGAAGGCGCTGCGTATGGCTGATGGGTACGCCCTTCATGCGCTCCATGACCATGACATCGGGCATGCAGAAGTCCCAGACCATCTCGGGAATCATCACCAGGTTGAGGTCTTGCATGTTGCGCCGCAACTGCGCGGCATTGGCCGCTTCGCGCAGCAAGTCGAGCTCGTCGTGCAGGTACTTGTCGAACTCGGCCACCACCTCGCGCGGCTTCAGGCGCTTGCCATCTGCCGAAGCGCGCTCGACCCAGCCCGCCATCATGTGCATCAGGGCCAGGTCTTTCTCGATGGCCGGCAGCATGTTGGGACGCAACACCTTGACAGCCACTTCCCGCCCGCCAGGCAAGGTGGCGAAGTGCACCTGGGCAATCGATGCACTGGCCACTGGCGTCTGCTCGAACGACGCAAAAATGCGGTCCAGCGGGCGCCCGAAGGCTTTCTCGATGATGGCCACGGCCAGCGCCGACTCGAACGGCGGCACACGGTCCTGAAGGCGGGCCAACTCGTCGGCAATATCGGCGGGTAGCAAATCGCGGCGGGTGGACATCACCTGACCGAACTTCACGAAAATCGGCCCCAACGCCTCCAGCGCCAGACGCAGGCGCTCGCCGCGCGGTGCGCGCAGATTGCGCCCGAGCGAAACAATACGCGTCAGGCGCCGAAGCCAGGGGTGGGCAAAGCTGGAAAGAACCAGTTCATCAAGTCCGAACCTCAGGACGGTCCAGACGATGAACACCCCCCTGAAAAACCGGTTCATGCAGACGCCTTGGTCGAGGCTGGCGCTGCCGGATCCACCGGGGGCACCGAGACACCCGTGCCACCTGCACCTTGTGCAAAAGGCGTCGTGCGCAAGAAGTCTCGCAGACCCGACACCGCACGCCGACCAAAATCGCCCAGCGCATGGGCAGGCACATCACCGATCACGCGGGAAAGGTCTTCTTCCACATCCCAGCGCAGGTTTTCCGCCAGCCACCCGATGTCGGCGGCGAGTTGTACGTCACCCTCGATGGTCACGGGTGGCCGCTGACCGGATAACAGCGATTGAACAGCACTGAGCGGCGAGTCGCCCTCCACCACCAGACGCAAATCGGGGGTCACTGATGGGGAAGCACGGTCCACCAGCCCGGCAGGTGTGATCAGCAGATCAAGAGAGAAAACGCCCCACTGCAGATGAACCACCCGGCCCTTCTGGCGCATCAGACGGTCCTGGGCCTGTTTCTCCTGCATCAGAACGTGGTTCAAAAACAGAACCAGCCGGTGCTGTCCCTCATCCACGGCCCAAGCAGGCGGCTGAAAACGGGAGGCAAGGGATTCCAGAAATGAAAAGGGGGATGTGGTGTTCATACGACCCTCGATTCTGACATGGCCCCCACGGTCGCGCACTTGGCGCCTGCGGCAGATCCCCGTCCCTTGCACTCGAAAGCAGCCACCTGTCCACAGCCCGGCGAAGCCGGTCATGGCTAGTGCGCGGTTGAATGTTTCAGTGACCTAAGAAGCGTGGGTATTTCACCAGCAGGTGCCGCGGGTCTGGCTTTGCCAGCCCGCAGGCACCGCCCCCTGCAAGGGGGGAACGGGCTACACGAAGTGAGCCCGGACGGGGGTGTTCACTGAAGTGCTTGCACGCCCGCCACCAACCAGCCACCGCTGCCGGTGCGGGGCTTGGTCATGTTCCAGACTTCGCGGAACGGGCTGGCACCAGCCGACGCGTCTTCGCGGATCATGCCGGAGAACTCGACGCTGGCCATGTAGACATCGCTGAGCTCTTCGATGCCAAGCAGTTGGGCATCAAGCATGACGACATCGGTCTTGTTCACAATGCCACCGGTGTGGGACTCGCGGTCGGCCAGCTGGGTCTTGATCTGCTCGAGCATTTCGTCCGTCATCATGGCGCGCAGGCTCTGGATGTCAGAGCGGTCCCATGCGTCCTGCAGCGTCACGAAATTTTTCTTGCTGGCACTCAGAAAGCCTTCTGCGTCGAAGCCTGCAGGAATACCCCAGGACTGGTTGCCCAGCAGCGAGGAGCCAATGATGGAGCCGGAACCGGAGGATCCCGACGCATATTTGCTGGCTTCGAATGCTGTGCTGTTGCGCTCCCAGGGGCGTGCGGACGAGTCGTTGCCCACGTTCTCCGGGCTGTAGTTGCGGGGTGTCACTGCGTTGGGGCCACCTGCGCCCTGAAAGGCCAGCGGCGACCGCGCCGCACCTGCGCCAGCGGCTCCACCCTTGAGTTTGCGCATCACGAAGCCAACCACCACCATGATCAGCAGGGCCAACAACGCGAACATGATGATCTGGCCGAATTCCTCGCCAAGTCCCAGAGACGAGGCCAGCCAAGCCAGACCCAGACCAGCCGCGAGACCGCCGAGCATGGCGCCCCAAGGCTTCTTGGGCGCGGCTGCGGCCGCTGGTGCGGCAGGCTTGGCGGCCGAGTTGGTCGCCGTGGCGGGTGCCGCTGGAGCAGCATCCCGCTTGGTCACGTTCGAGGACTGCTTGCCGAAGGACGACCCGCCGCCCAGACGCTTGGCCTCAGCCATCTGGCTTCCGAACGCCAGGGTGATGGCAAACACCGAAGAAATGATTCCAGTCCAGACTTTTCTCATACCGTCTCCTTGATGACTACTCAGCGCAAAGTGCGCGCCGGATGCGGCGCACAAAACAATTCAAAACGACCCACTCAAAACCTGCTCAACACTTGATTCCAACATGCAATGCTACTAGACCGCCCGTCATGTTGTGATAGTCCACATGGCCAAAACCACCTTTGTGCATAAGGGCTTTCAGCTCCTCCTGACCGGGGTGCATGCGAATCGACTCCGCCAGGTACTGGTAGCTGGCCGCGTCGTTGGCCACCAGCTTGCCCAACTGGGGCAATACTTTGAACGAATACCAGTCGTAAATCTTCTCCATGGGCTTGGCCACTTTGGAGAACTCGAGCACCATCAGCTTGCCGCCGGGTTTGATCACACGGTTCATTTCGCGCAACGCTTCGTCCTTGTGCGTCATGTTGCGCAGGCCGAAGGCGACCGTGACCAGGTCAAAGCTGGCGTCGGCGAACGGCAGGTGCTCGGCATCGCAGACCAGGGTGGGCAGGGACACACCAGCGTCGAGAAGGCGGTTGCGCCCTTCGCGCAGCATGGCTTCATTGATGTCGGTGTGCACGACGCGGCCACCGGGCCCGACCTTGGGGGCAAATGCCAGTGCGAGGTCGCCCGTACCGCCGGCGATGTCCAGCACCTGCTGGCCTTCCTTCACATTGGCCACCATGACGGTGTAAGCCTTCCATGCGCGGTGCAGGCCCATGGACATCAGGTCGTTCATGACGTCGTACTTGGGCGCCACGGAGTCGAACACATGGCGAACGCGACTGGCTTTCTCGCGCTCGTCAACGGACTCGAAACCGAAATGGGTGGTGCTCATAAGTTGAATGCTAGAGGGCAAAGGCAGGTGGAGCCGCGACAACCCCGTTTTCACCCGGGGCATTGACGGGATTTATCACCGAAAAACAACAGGGCAATCGCTCGGAGGCGCTGCACTCCGGGCAGGTCGAAGAGCCCCGGCGTGGCGGGATCGGCGTGCGATCAATGACTGCCGCAGGCGTGGCCACCAGCCTGGATCATGGGCGCATCGCGGTCCACGCCGGCCGCCTGCAAACGTCGCTCGTAGTCAGCCCAGAGGCTGTCCTGATCGGCGCCCAGGTGATACAGGTAGTCCCAGGAAAAAATCCCGCTTTCGTGCCCGTCTGAAAACACCGGCTTGACGGCGTAATTGCCGACGGCTTCCAGTTCCTGCAGCGTAACGTTGCGCTTACCGGTTTGCAGCACCTCCTGCCCGGGGCCATGGCCCTGCACTTCGGCCGACGGTGAATACACCCGCATCAGCTCCAGCGGAATGCGGAAACTCGCGCCATCGGAAAAATCGATCTCGAGCACACGGGACTGGTTGTGCACCGTGAGTGCTGTGGGTGTCGGGGCGCCTGCTTGAAGTCCTGCCATGGTGGATGCTGCTTTCTGAAATCAAATGGGTGAAACGACGCTGTCCAGCAGTCAGGTAACGGCAGCCATGCGGGCGAGCTTCCCGTTGACGGTCTCGCAACGCGTGGTGAGTTCGCCCAGCCGGGCGTCGTCGAGGGGTCTGACGGCTGCCGCCCACACCGGCGCCGGGAAATGGCTGTCCCAGTCAAACCGGGCAATCACATGCCAGTGCAGATGCGGCACCACATTGCCCAGCGCGGCGAGGTTGATCTTGGTCGGCTGCAACTCCTGCCTGAGCGCCTGCTCCACGTGGAGCACGGCGCGCATGCAGGTCTCACGTGCGGCGTCCGTCAGGTCCGAAAACTCGGGCACGTGGTGGTTCCAGATGACACGGTAGAAGGCCGGGAAACCCTTCTCATCGGCCTGGATGACGCGGAAGTCGTCGCAGTGGAACACCACCCGCCCGCCATCGGTGTCGCACAGCACGCAACCGGTCATGGTCACTACACCAGCACCCGCTCGATGCCGCCGTGGTTGGCTGCCTCCACGTAAGCCGGCAGCCAGTCCTTGCCGAGAATCTGGTTGGCCATTTCCACCACGATGTAATCGGCTTCGAGCAGGCCGTTCTGCAGGTCATTGCCGTAGCGCGACAGGCCCTGCAGGCAGCTCGGGCAGCTGGTCAGAATCTTCACGTTCTCCTGGGCACCGACGGCGCCCGAGGCGCGCAACTGGGCTTCGCCTTTTTGCAGTTCTTCTTCCTTGCGGAAGCGGACCTGCGTCGAGATGTCGGGCCGCGTCACACCCAGCGTGCCCGATTCGCCGCAGCAGCGCTCGTTCTTCAGCACGTTGTCGCCCAGCAGCGCCTTGACGGTTTTCATCGGCTCCTGCAGCTTCATCGGGCTGTGGCAGGGGTCGTGGTACAGATAACCCGCACCGGGCTGATCGGTGCGCAGGGTGATGCCTTTTTCCAGCAGGTACTCGTGGATGTCGATGATGCGGCAGCCCGGGAAAATCTTGTCAAACTCATAGCCCTGCAGCTGGTCGTAGCAGGTACCGCAGCTCACCACCACCGTCTTGATGTCGAGGTAGTTCAGCGTGTTGGCCACGCGGTGGAACAGCACCCGGTTGTCGGTGATGATCTTCTCGGCCTTGTCGAACTGGCCACTGCCGCGCTGCGGATAACCACAGCACAGATAGCCCGGTGGCAGCACCGTCTGCACGCCGGCGTGCCACAGCATGGCCTGCGTGGCCAGACCCACCTGACTGAACAATCGCTCCGAGCCGCAACCAGGAAAATAGAACACCGCCTCGGTTTCCGAGGTGGTGTTTTTCGGGTTGCGGATGATCGGGACGTAGTCCTTGTCTTCAATGTCCAGCAAGGCGCGGGCGGTCTTCTTCGGCAGGCCGCCCGGCATCTTCTTGTTGATGAAGTGGATGACCTGTTCTTTCACCGGCGCCTTGCCCACGGTGGCGGGCGGCTTGTTGGTCTGGTTGCGCGCGACTTTGCGCAGCAGGTCGTTGGCCAGGCGTTGTGCCTTGAAGCCGACATCGACCATGGCGCTGCGCATCACCTTGATGGTCTGCGGGCTGGTGGCATTCAGGAAGAACATGGCGGCCGCATTGCCGGGCCGGAAGGACTTCTGGCCCATTTTGCGCAGCAGGTTGCGCATGTTCATCGAGACATCGCCAAAGTCGATGTCCACCGGGCACGGTGTCAAGCACTTGTGGCACACCGTACAGTGATCGGCCACGTCCTCAAACTCTTCCCAGTGCTTGATGCTCACGCCGCGCCGGGTCTGCTCTTCGTAAAGAAAGGCCTCCACCAGCAGCGAGGTGGCCAGGATCTTGTTGCGCGGGCTGTACAGCAGGTTGGCGCGCGGCACGTGCGTGGCACACACCGGCTTGCATTTGCCGCAGCGAAGGCAGTCCTTCACGCTGTCGGCAATCGCGCCGATGTCGGACTGCTGCATGATCAGCGACTCGTGGCCCATCAACCCGAAGCTGGGGGTGTAGGCATTGGTCAGGTCGGCATGCATGTCCGGGTCAGCGTCACGCAGCAGCTTTCCCTTGTTGAAACGTCCTTCGGGGTCAACGCGTTGCTTGTAATCGCTGAAGGGTTGCAGTTCCGCGTCGGTCAGGAATTCGAGCTTGGTGATGCCGATGCCGTGCTCCCCGGAAATCACACCGTCGAGCGAGCGGGCCAGCACCATGATGCGGGCCACGGCCTCGTGTGCCGTCTGCAGCATCTCGTAGTCGTCGCTGTTGACGGGCAGGTTGGTGTGCACATTGCCGTCACCGGCATGCATGTGCAGCGCCGCCCAGACGCGACCCTTGAGCACGCGCTGATGAATCGTATTGCACTCCTCCAGAATCGGCAGGAAAGCGCCGCCGGTGAAGATGGCCTGCAGAGGCGCGCGAATCTGGGTCTTCCAGCTGGCGCGCAGGGTGTGGTCCTGCAGCTGCGGGAAGTACTCGTTGACCCCTGCCAGCCAGCCACTCCAGAGCGTGCGCACATCGGCAATCACCGCCAGCGCCTGGGCCACGCGGTCTTCCAGCAACTCGGCCGACGGGATGTCACTGGCGTCATCGGACTTGCCCAGCGGCAGGTTGCCGTGGCGAAAGAAGGCTTCCAGTTCGTCGCACAGGCGAATCTTGTTGCGCAGACTGAGCTCGATGTTGATCTGCTCGATGCCGTCGGTGTACTCGGCCATGCGCGGCAATGGAATCACCACGTCTTCATTGATCTTGAAGGCGTTGGTGTGGCGGGAAATCGCTGCAGTGCGCTTGCGGTCCAGCCAGAATTTCTTGCGCGCCTCGGCGCTGATGGCCACAAAGCCCTCGCCGCTGCGGGAGTTGGCAATGCGCACGATCTCGCTGGTGGCGCGCGCCACCACGTCGGCGTCGTCACCGGCGATGTCGCCGATCAGCACCATCTTGGGCAGGCCGCCGCGCTTGGACTTGGTGGCATAGCCGACGGCGCGCAGGTAGCGGTCGTCCAGGTGTTCCAGCCCGGCCAAGATGGCACCTCCGCGCTTGTGCTCGGCGAACATGAAGTCCTTGATTTCCACAATGCTCGGGACAGCGTCCCGGGCATTGCCGAAAAACTCCATGCACACCGTGCGCGTGTGGGCCGGCATGCGGTGCACGATCCAGCGGGCGCTGGTGATCAGGCCGTCACAGCCTTCTTTCTGGATGCCGGGCAGGCCGCTCAGGAACTTGTCAGTGACGTCCTTGCCCAGGCCTTCCTTGCGAAAGCTCCTGCCCGGAATATCGAGCCGCTCGGTACGCACCGGCGTCTTGCCGTCGGCTTCGAAATACTTCAGCTCGAAGCTGGCCAGTTCGGCGTCGTGGATCTTGCCCAGGTTGTGGTTCAGGCGCGTGACTTCCAGCCACTGCGCCTCGGGCGTGACCATGCGCCAGGAGGCGAGGTTGTCCAGCGCCGTGCCCCAGAGTACGGCCTTCTTGCCGCCGGCGTTCATGGCGATGTTGCCGCCAATGCAGGACGCCTCGGCCGAGGTCGGGTCCACGGCGAACACAAAACCGCCGCGCTCTGCGGCATCGGCGACGCGCTGCGTCACCACGCCGGCTTCGGTCCAGACGGTGGCCACGGGCTCTGGCAGGCCGGGCAGCGAAACCATCTCGACTTCCGTCATGGCTTCGAGCTTTTCGGTGTTGATCACCGCCGACTTCCAGGTCAGCGGAATCGCCCCGCCGGTGTAGCCGGTGCCGCCGCCACGCGGGACTATCGTCAGCCCCAACTCGATGCAGGCCTTGACGAGGCCGGCCATCTCAACTTCGGTGTCAGGCGTCAGCACGACGAAGGGGTACTCCACGCGCCAGTCAGTCGCGTCGGTGACATGCGAGACGCGCGACAGGCCGTCGAACTTGATGTTGTCTTTCAACGTCAGCTTGCGCAGCTTGCGCTCGGTCTGGCGGCGCAGGGCGGCCATGTCCTCGAACGATGCGGAAAACCGGCTGACGGCGCCACGCGCCGCATGCAGCAATTCGCCGACGATGCTGTCACGCTGGGAATCGGCATCGGGCGTGCGGCGCTTTTCAACCTCGCCCAGACGGTGCAGCAAGGCATCGACCAGCAGCCTGCGGCGCTTGGGGTTGTCGAGCAGGTCGTCCTGCAAATACGGGTTGCGCTGCACCACCCAGATATCACCCAGCACCTCGTACAGCATGCGGGCCGAACGGCCGGTGCGTCGCTCGTCGCGCAGGCGATTGAGCAGGTCCCAGGCGGGCGCGCCGAGCAGGCGAATGACCACCTCGCGGTCTGAGAACGAGGTGTAGTTGTAGGGAATCTCGCGGATGCGGGTTTCACCTGCTTTTGCCGGGTCGGCAAAAACGTTCAGTTCTTGGAGGGTAGTAGGGGCATTCATTGGGAAAAGCCACCCCTTTTCACGCGTATCCGTGCGTGGCTGGAGCAGTCGCCTATGTTACCGCAGGGGGCTCATTTGCCCGGTCTGGCGCCACATGACCCCTTGGGTTCTCATGGAAACCCCCGTTGTGGACATGTTGGCAAGTGACTTAAATCGGTTTGTCACAAACAGTGCCTACCCTCATGGGTTTAACCTGAAATGCCGCAACCCGCGACCTTTCTCTCCCTTTCCTCAGGAGCCTGCATGAAAAAACGTCTTTCCGCCCTCGCCCTCTCCACCCTGGCGCTGGCCCTTCCGCTGTCCAGCCACGCCCAGACTGAAATCCAGTGGTGGCATTCCATGGGTGGCGCCCTCGGCGAATGGGTCAACGACCTCGCCAAGGACTACAACGCCAGCCAGTCACAGTACAAGATCGTGCCCACCTTCAAGGGCAGTTACGACGAGTCGATGACGGCGGCCATTGCGGCCTTCCGCTCAGGCAATGCGCCGCACATCCTGCAGGTGTTCGAGGTCGGCACCGCCACCATGATGGCCAGCAAGGGGGCCATCGTTCCGGTGGGCAAGATCATGAACGACGCCGGCGTGAAGTTCGACCCGGCCGCCTACGTGCCGGCAGTGGCGGGCTACTACACCGCCCCCAATGGCCAGATGCTGAGCTTCCCGTTCAACAGCTCCACGCCAGTGTTCCATTACAACAAGGACGCGTTCAAGGCGGCTGGCATGGACCCCGAGAACCCGCCCAAAACCTGGCCTGAAGTGGCTCTGGCCGCCGGCAAGCTCAAGGCAGCGGGCCACAAGTGCCCGTTCACGACCAGCTGGGTGAGCTGGACGCAGCTGGAGAGCTTTGCAGCGTGGCACAACACCGAATTTGCCACCAAGGGCAATGGCATGCGCGGCATTGACGCCCGCCTGAACTTCAACAGCCCGCTGCACGTTCGCCACATCGACAACCTGGCCAACATGGCCAAGACCGGCCTGTTCGTCTACAAGGGTCGCGGCAACGCGGCGGACGCCACTTTCGTATCGGGCGAATGCGCCATGGTCACCGGCTCTTCGGCTCTCTACGGCAACATCAAGCGCAACAGCAAGTTCGCTGCCGGTATCGGCACCCTACCCTACTACCCGGATGTGGCGGGCGCACCGCAGAACACCGTGATCGGTGGCGCGAGCTTGTGGGTGATGTCCGGCAAGAAGGCTGACGAATACAAGGGCGTAGCCCAGTTCTTTGCCCACCTGTCCAAGCCGGCCGAGGCGGCCAAGAGCCACCAGCGCACCGGCTACCTGCCTGTCACGATCGAGTCCTTCAAGCTGACTGACAGCAGCGGCTTCTACAAGCAGAACCCGGGCACCGATGTGTCGGTCACGCAGATGATCCGCAAGACCACCGACAAGTCGCGCGGTATCCGTCTGGGCAACTTTGTGCAGATCCGCACCATCAATGACGAGGAACTGGAGCAGGTCTGGGCCGGCAAGAAATCGGCCAAGGACGCACTGGACTCGGCAGTCAAGCGCGGCAACGAGCAGCTCGAGCGCTTCGAGAAGGCTAACAAGTCCTGATCCGGCGGCCCGGCTCTCTGACCGGGCCCGGCCCCACCCGCCCTGCGACCGACACCACGGGCCAGGGCGGTTTTTGCTTTTGAACCCTGTTCCTCGCTGCTCCTCTCTGTTTCTTTTATTGAGCTGAATCTCCATGGAAAAACGCGTCCGGTTCAAGTCAAGCTGGCTGCCCTGGGTGCTGATTGCACCGCAGATGGCGGTGGTGCTGGTGTTTTTCTTCTGGCCGGCCGCACAGGCGCTGTATCAGAGCCTGCTCACCCAGGACCCGTTCGGCCTGTCCACCGAGTTTGTGGGTCTGGAGAACTTCAGGCGCCTGTGGTCTGACAGCACCTACCTCGCGTCCTTCAAGACCACGGCAGTTTTCTCGATTTTGGTGGCGGTAATCGGCCTGTCGATTGCGCTGATGCTGGCTGTGTTTGCCGACCGCGTACTCAAGGGCGCCGCAGTCTACAAGACCCTGCTGATCTGGCCTTATGCCGTGGCTCCCGTGGTCGCCGGCGTGCTGTGGATCTTCATGTTTGCATCGCCGATGGGCGTGGTGGCGTTTTACCTGCGGGCCATGGGCATCGAATGGAATCACCTGCTGGACGCCGACCACGCCATGACGCTGATCGTGGCCGCAGCGGTGTGGAAGCAGATCTCCTACAACTTCTTGTTCTTCCTGGCGGGTCTGCAGTCCATCCCCAAATCGCTGATTGAAGCGGCCGCCATTGACGGCGCCGGCCCGTGGCGGCGCTTCTGGTCCATCGTGTTCCCGCTGCTTTCGCCCACCACCTTCTTCCTGCTGGTGATCAACATCGTCTATGCCTTCTTTGAAACCTTCGGCATCGTCGACGCCACCACACAAGGCGGGCCCGGCAAGGACACCGCCATCCTGGTCTACAAGGTCTACTACGACGGTTTCAAGGCACTGGACATGGGCGGTTCGGCCGCGCAATCGGTGGTGCTGATGGTGGTGGTCATCACGCTCACTGTGATCCAGTTCCGCTTCGTCGAGAAAAAAGTGCAGTATTGAGGCCCAGCCATGATTGAAAAACGCCCCGGCCTCACCGTCCTGTCGCATGCCATCTTGATTCTGGGCGTGCTGGTGGTGGGATTTCCGCTCTACCTCACGTTGGTCGCCTCCACGCAGACCGCCGAGCAGATTGCCCAGTCCTTCCCGATGTCGCTGCTGCCCGGCACCAACATGCTGCAGACCTACGGGACCGCCCTTTTCGGCGGCGAGACCAGCGCTGGCAGCAAGATACCTGCCGCTGCACCCATGATGTGGGTGAGCCTGATGAGCGCACTCATCATCACGATCGGCAAGATCACCATCTCGCTGCTGTCGGCATTTGCCATCGTCTATTTCCGTTTTCCGCTGCGCAACCTGGTGTTCTGGATGATCTTTGTCACCCTGATGCTGCCGGTCGAGGTGCGTATCGGGCCGACGTACGAAGTAGTGGCCAATCTGGGCATGCTGAACTCCTACGCTGGCCTCACCGTGCCGCTGATTGCCTCGGCCACCGCCACCTTCCTGTTCCGCCAGTTTTTCCTGACGGTGCCGGATGAACTGGTGGAAGCGGCACGCATGGACGGCGCCGGTCCGATGCGGTTTTTCAAGGATGTGCTGCTGCCACTGTCCCGCACCTCGATTGCGGCACTGTTCGTCATCCAGTTCATCTACGGCTGGAACCAGTACCTGTGGCCCCTGCTGGTGACCACCGAGGAGAGCATGTACCCTGTGGTGATGGGCATCAAGCGCCTGATCGCCGGCGAGTCCTACACCGAGTGGAACGTGGTGATGGCAACCGCCATCCTCGCCATGCTGCCGCCAGCGCTGGTGGTGATTCTCATGCAGCGCTGGTTCGTCAAGGGTCTGGTGGATACAGAGAAATGATTCCCCCCCGAAGCGCCTTTTGGCGTGGTGCCACTGCCAGAGGCAGTGGCTCTTCGCAGCCGTCCAGACCTGCGCAGACAGGTCCGGAGCCGCGGCTGCTCAGCCCCCTCAAGGGGGCGACGCCAGCAGCCCGGCAGAGCCGGTTCTGCGGTGTCCGCTTGAATTAATTCACCGAAAACTGTGTCTATGGCATCCATACAACTCAAAAACGTCATCAAGAAGTACGGCAGCGGCAAGACCGAGCTGCAGGTCATTCACGGCGTCAACGCCGACATTGCCGACCGGGAGTTCATCGTCATCGTCGGGCCTTCGGGTTGCGGCAAATCAACACTGCTGCGCATGGTGGCTGGTCTCGAGGACATCTCGGGCGGCGAGATCAGCATTGGTGGCCGCGTGGTGAACAACCTGGAGCCCGCCGAGCGTGACATCGCCATGGTGTTCCAGAACTACGCGCTCTACCCGCACATGACGGTATTCGACAACATGGCTTACGGCCTGAAGATCAAGAAGGTGCCGATTGCCGAGATCAAGCAGCGCGTGGACAAGGCCGCCGGCATCCTCGAGCTGGGCCACCTGCTGGCCCGCAAACCGCGCGAGCTCTCTGGTGGTCAGCGCCAGCGCGTCGCCATGGGCCGCGCCATCGTGCGCCAACCGCAGGTGTTCCTGTTCGACGAACCGCTGTCCAATCTCGACGCCAAGTTGCGCGCCCAGACGCGCCTCGAGATCCAGAAGCTGCACCGGGAGCTCGGCATCACCTCGCTGTTCGTCACGCACGACCAGGTCGAGGCAATGACGCTCGCGCAGCGGATGATCGTGATGAACGCCGGCAACATGGAGCAGTTCGGTACGCCGGAAGAGGTCTACTCGCGCCCGGCCACCACCTTCGTGGCCAGCTTCATTGGCTCCCCACCCATGAACCTGCTGAAGTCCGCCCCTGGCGGCAAGCCGGGCCAGATCACTGGTGTGCGGCCCGAACATCTGGACATCGGCCCCAGCGGCTGGGCGCTGCAGGTCGAAACCGTGGAGCTACTCGGCGCCGAGCGACTGGTTCACGCACGGCTGGGCGAAGAACGGCTCATCATCCGCACCCACGAAGACCAACCCGCACCCGCCGTGGGCAGCACCATCCACGCGCTGCCGCGCGAAGAGCGCATGCATTACTTTGACGCCGCCACTGGAAAACGGGTGTGAGCACAACGGGTATCCCGCCGACGTGGCCCTACCCGCGCTGGATTGCGCACCGCGGCGCCGGCAAGCTGGCGCCTGAAAATACACTGGCCGCCTTCCAGCTCGGCGCGCGTCACGGTTACCGCATGTTCGAATGCGACGTGAAGCTCAGCGCAGACGATGTGCCTTTTTTGCTTCACGACGCGACGCTGGAGCGCACCACCAACGGCACCGGCGTGGCCGGCGACCAGCCGTGGCACGCCCTCGCCGCGCTCGATGCCGGGAGCTGGCATTCCGCAGACCATGCACGCGAGCCCTTGCCCACCTTGGAGTCGATTGCCCGCTGGTGCCGCGAGCAGGGGCACTTGCTGAACATCGAGATCAAGCCCTCGCCAGGGCAGGCCTCGCGCACGGGGCAACATGTCGCCGACATGGCCGCTCGGCTGTGGCAAGGCGCTGCCGTGCCTCCTTTGCTGACCTCCTTCGAGCCAGAGGCTCTGGCCGCTGCCGCTGCGGCACAGCCTCAGTTACCGCGCGGATTGCTGCTGCACGAATTGCCGCCAGATTGGTTGGGTATCGCCGCGGCGCTGCGCTGCGTGGCCCTCGTGTGCCACCACCTGCTCTGGAATGCCGATACCGTTGCGCAGGCAAAAAGCGCTGGTTTCAGGTTGCTCTGCTACACCGTGAATGAAGCCGCCGATGTGCAGCGGCTGCTTGATCTGGGCATCGATGGAATCATCACCGACCGGGTGGATGTGATCCGGCCGGATCACTGAACTCACCAGCGCAGGCCAGGGCCGACAAGCGACTCAGCGCTTCCAGCCGCGAAGCAGCAGCCACTGGCTGAGTGCCGCGCCGCCTGCGAGTGCGGCGTAGGTCAGCAGTTTGCCGTCCCGCCCGAACACCAGCAACCCGGCCACAAGAATCACCAGACCGGTCAGAAAGGTGACGGCCAGCTGGGACCGCATCGACGGCACCACTGACCGCTTGGCCCCCAAAAAACCCGGCATCAATCGCGTTGCCACGACCAGCAGCAACGCCACCATGGCCGCAGGTGCCACAAAGTTCAGCAGATGATTGAGGAGAAGGTAGGCGGTCATGAACAGTGCCGGAGTGAGCGGTGGCAGCCTGCAGAAAATCCTGCTTTGGCGTAGGGAAAACTATCAGAAGTCATTGACAGAGCCCAAACCCGTGGAGGCAGATCAATTTTATAATGAAGCATGTCAGTATGGACCTTCGGGCTAAACCATCACACGGCGCCGCTCGATCTGCGCGGGCGTTTTGCCTATGCGGTAGACCAGATCGTACCGACCTTGCGGGGCTTGCGCGAGTCGCTGGTACGCCAGCCTGAAGCCACGCTGCTGTCCACCTGCAACCGCACCGAGATCTATTGCGCCGGCGAGCACAACGATCTGGAGCAGACCCTGCACTGGCTGGCCCAGAACGGCGGCGTGCACATCGATGTGCTCCGCTCCCACGCCTACACCCTGCATGATGACCAGGCCGCACGGCATGCTTTCCGCGTGGCCAGTGGCCTCGATTCCATGGTGCTGGGCGAGCCGCAGATACTCGGTCAGATGAAGGAGGCCGTGCGTGCCGCAGAAGATGCGGGCGCCATGGGCACCACGCTGCACCAGCTGTTCCAGCGCTCCTTTGCGGTGGCCAAGGAAGTTCGCACCAGCACCGAAATCGGTGCCCATAGCATCAGCATGGCAGCCGCCAGCGTGCGGCTGGCCGGGCAGCTGTTTGAAGACCTCGGCGACATCAAGGTGCTGTTCGTCGGCGCTGGCGAGATGATCGAGCTGGCAGCCACCCACTTCGCCGCCAAAAACCCCAAGTCCATGGCGATTGCCAACCGCACGCTGGAGCGTGGTGAAAAGCTTGCCGGCCGTTTCGGCGCCGAAGTGATGCGCCTGGCCGACCTGCCCGACCGGCTGCATGAGTTCGACGCCATCATCAGCTGCACCGCCAGCACCCTGCCCATCATTGGTCTGGGTGCGGTGGAGCGTGCGGTGAAACGTCGTAAACACCGCCCGATGTTCATGGTCGACCTCGCGGTGCCGCGTGACATCGAGCCCGAGGTCAAGGCGCTACCGGATATTTACCTTTACACCATCGACGACCTGGCCCAGGTGGTGCAGACCGGCAAGGACAACCGCCAGGCGGCAGTGGCGCAGGCTGAAGTCATCATCGACGCCGGTGTGCAGAACTTCATGCACTGGCTGGACCAACGGCGCACCGTGCCCCTGATCCAGCAGCTCAACGCGCAGGCCGATGAATGGCGGGCGCTGGAAATCAGCCGCGCCAAAAAGCTGTTGGCCAAAGGCGAAAGCATCGACTCGGTGCTCGAAGCCCTGACCCGCGGCCTGACACAAAAGATGATGCATGGCGCGATGGCCGAGCTGCATGCCAGCGACGCCACCACACACGACGCCACGGCACAGGCCGTGTCACGGCTGTTCCTGCGCGGGCAGACCCCCAAGGCGCGCCCCACTGCGCCTGCGCCGCAGGACGGCAAAGAGCATTAGCGACCGGGCAAACGCGCAAACGCGTGATTTGCCCCTCGCCCGTCCCGGCAAGCCGCGCGGGACTATGCTATTGCCACCTTGCCGTGGCTCCCCCGTTGAAGTTCCCCGAGCCCCACCCGAGCCATGAAGCCTTTTCTTCGCCAGACCCTGGAGCGCCAGCTGCTCCGCCTGCATGAGCTGGACGCCCTGCTCTCAGCCACCGACGTGGTGAGCGACCTTGACCGCTTCCGCGCGCTCACCCGCGAGCATGCCGAGGCCAGCGTGGTGGCGGAACACTACCGCCGCCTCACCAGCCGCGAGGCCGATCTGGCCAGCGCCGAAGGCATGCTGCTCGACGCGCGCCACGACCCCGAGATGGCCGCCATGGCCGAGGAAGAGATCGCCGCCGCCAAAACCGACATCGTGCAGCTCGACGAAGCCCTGCAGCTGATGCTGATCCCGAAAGACCCGGACGACGCGCGGGCCGCCTTCGTGGAAATCCGCGCCGGCACCGGTGGCGATGAATCGGCGCTTTTTGCGGGCGACCTGTGCCGCATGTACACCCGCTACGCCGAGCGCAATCGCTGGCAGGTCGAGATCATCAGTGAATCACCCAGCGAGCTAGGGGGCTACAAGGAAGTGGTGCTGCGCATCGACGGACCGGTCGATGCCACCGGCGTGGGCGTGTACGGCAAGCTGCGTTTCGAGTCCGGTGGCCACCGCGTGCAGCGGGTGCCCGCCACCGAGACCCAGGGGCGCATCCACACCAGCGCCTGCACGGTGGCCGTGCTGCCCGAACCCGACGAGGCGGTGGCCATCCAGATCAACCCGGCCGACCTACGCATCGACACCTACCGCGCCAGCGGTGCGGGTGGCCAGCACATCAACAAGACCGACTCGGCAGTGCGCATCACCCACATCCCGACCGGCATCGTGGCCGAATGCCAGGACGACCGCAGCCAGCATCGCAACAAGGCCAAGGCGCTGCAGGTGCTGTCGGCCCGCATCGTCGAAAAAGACCGCGCCGAGCGCGCCGCCAAGGACGCTGCCACGCGCAAGGGGCTGGTCGGCAGCGGCGACCGCAGCGACCGCATCCGCACCTACAACTTCCCGCAGGGCCGGCTCACCGACCACCGTATCAACCTCACGCTCTACAAACTGCTGGCCGTGATGGAAGGTGACCTCGGCGATGTGGTGACCGCCCTGCAGGTCGCGCGCGGCGCCGAGCAACTGGCGGATCTGGAAAGCGCCAGCCAGGGCGCGTAAAGGGAATAGCCGCATGAACCAACCCACGCTCTCGCAGGCGCTGGCCTCCGCCCAGACCCTGGGGCTGGACCGGCTGGACGCGCAGTTGCTGCTGCTGCACACACTCGGCAGGTCCGCAGATGAGCGCGCATGGCTGCTGGCCCACGACACCGACCTGCTGGCGATCGAGCAGGCCACCCGCTACCAGACCCTGTGTCTGCGCCGGGCCCAGGGTGAGCCGGTGGCCTACATCGTCGGACACAAGGAATTCTTCGGCCTTGACCTGCAGGTCGACCCCAGGGTGCTGGTGCCCCGGCCCGACACCGAAACACTGGTGCAATGGGCGCTGGACGTACTGGCGGTGGGTGAGCACACCCCTGTGCATCAGGTCCTGGACCTCGGTACCGGCAGTGGCGCAATCGCGCTGGCCCTCTGCCACGTGTGCCAGTCCGGCGGCCGCCGGGCGCGGGTTGTCGCCGTCGATGCAAGTGCGGATGCCCTGCAGGTCGCCCGCAGCAACGCCACCCGCTTGGGCCTGCCGGTTGAGTTCATCCAGAGCCATTGGCTGAATGAAGTCAGTGGACACTTTCACGTGATCGTCAGCAATCCGCCGTACGTCGCCAGCGGCGATCCTCATCTGGACGCGCTGACCCATGAACCCCTTGAGGCGCTGGCAGCCGGGCCTGACGGGCTGGATGACCTGCGGGACATCGTCCAGCACGCCTCCGGACACCTGCTTGCAGGCGGCTGGCTGCTGCTGGAACACGGTCACGACCAAGCCGCAACCGCGCGCGGGCTGCTGGCCCAGCAGGGTTTCACGCTGGTCCAGAGCCGCAAAGACCTGGCGGGCATTGAACGCTGCAGCGGCGGCCAATGGCCGGCTGGGTGAGCGCCAGGCCCGGCGCAGACACGGCCACCGCAAACGGCGAGATAATCAGTCCGTTGAATTCTGGCTTCCAGAGTCCATGTAACTAGCGGCGCTGTGAACACACGCCCCCTTGCGCAGGCAAACCGCCTTTCCCCGAAGAATTCCAGAGGATTTCACCATGAGCACCACCGACCCGACCCAGCAACGCATCGCCGATATCGTCAAATCAAGCGATGTGGTCCTGTTCATGAAGGGCACCGCCCAGTTCCCGATGTGCGGTTTTTCAGGCCGGGCCATCCAGCTCCTGAAGGCCTGCGGCGTCACCAAGCCAGCCACGGTCAATGTGCTGGAAGATCCGGAGATCCGCGAGGGCATCAAGGAATTCAGCAACTGGCCGACCATTCCGCAGCTCTACGTCAAGGGTGAATTCATCGGCGGCTCGGACATCATGATGGAGATGTACGAAAACGGTGAACTGCAGCAGGTGCTGGGCGCACCAGCCAACTGAAGGCTCCAGAGGAGGCCGTCGGCGCTGGCTGGTCAGCTGGCGTAGCCTTCGCAGGCACCCGCGTTCACACGCCCCTTGCACTCGCGCTTCAGGCGGGTAGCACGCTGCGAACGTGTTTCCTCTGAACCTGGCAGGAACTTGACGCTTCCAGACCCCGCGCCTCCGGAAGCGCTGGAAGTCTTGGCCGACTTCTTTTTCTTGCTGGGCTTGGCCGTCGATTCGCTGGTAGCCGCCGCAAACGGCGTGATCTGCGCGAGCGCAGAACCACCAGTACTGCCCGCTGAAAGAGCGATTACCAAGGCGATAGCCCGCCCTTGATTCTGGAATTTCATGCTTTTCCTCCCTCTTGACTACGGCTGGGCCCGATTGCCTGCCGCTTGTTCTTGTGGCTCCATCACGCTGCGCGCGAGGGCCTTCATTCACTGCAACTTGGGGTCGCCGTAGACTTCGTCATCTGGCGGGGCATCGGCCGGCAGCCGGAAGCCCTCGCTGGCCCACGCACCGAAGTCGACGTTCTTGCAGCGCTCACTGCAAAACGGGCGAAACCGGTTGCTGGGGGCGTAAATGCTGGGGCCGCCACAACCCGGACACACCACCTGTTTGACGGGCAGGGGATCTTGGCTCATCTCAGTCTCAATCTCGGTCTCAATCTGTATCAGGTCTACCCGGAAATCCGTCAGTTCAGGAGCACAGCGTCAGCTCAAACGTCGCATCGTCGGCACTGGGGTGCAGGCGATCGTCACTTTCATGACGCATCAGGCGCACAGACACCATCAAACGATTCCCGCTGATCTCGGGGATCAACCCGAGCCCGGGGTCGATGCGCAGACGCAGCAAATGGAATGTGCGGCCCTGCGGCAGGGTCTGCTGGTACTGCCCGGCAGGCGCCACCACTTTCTGCGGCGCGCCGGAATCCCGCAGCAGCGTCAACAGCACACGAATGGACTCGGCCAGCGGCACCAGCGGGGCAATCCAGCGCTGCAGGTCCTGCTGGCGGGCTGCAGGTGCGTGTTGCTGCCATGCGAAATAGGCTGGCAAATCAAACTCGCAGGTGCCGCCCGGAATGCCGACGCGGCTGCGAATGCTCATCAGCCAGTCGTTCTCGGTCAGCGAATGACCGGCCTTGCCCGGCAGATTGTTCAGCGCCGCGAAGCAGCCTTCCAGTTGGGCGGTGACTTCGTCCAGCACCGCCTCAGAAATGGCCGGGTTGCCGCGATAGCCGTTGAGCACGTGCTTCTGCTTTTCCAGGTCCTTCAGCACATCAGTCTTCAGGTCGGCACGGGCACCCACATCCATGATCTCGAAGATCGTGGTGATCGCAAAGTGATGGTCGGTCGGACTTTCCCTCTCGACCAGTTCACCCAGGCGGTGGAACAGGTGCTCCAGCCGCAAGTAGGTGCGAATGCGTTCGTTGAAAGGGTACTCGTACAGGATCACAGGACTTGCTGGGCTCTAAAGGCTACTTGGCTGACGTGGTGAAATCTTTGCGCATCATAGCCCGAAGCACGGCGCCAGCCGACGCACGAGGTCTTGCAGTTCGGGCAGGCTGATGCCGTCGTTGTGGATGCAGATATCGGCCGCCGCCAGGCGCTGCGTCCGGCTGGCCTGACTGGCCATGACCCTGTCGGTGGCCTCTGGCGTCCAGCCCGGCCGACCCGACTCACGAGCAGCTACCCGGGCCTTCTGGGTCGCTTCGCTGCAGTCCACCACCAGCACGCGGTGCAACGCGGGTCGCCACCGCCCGGATTCGACCAGTAGCGGAATGTCCGCCACGACACAGCGTGATCCGGCTTCGGCGGCGTGCCGCATCTGCAATCGAATCGCCTCGCCAACCACGGGGTGGACGATGGCTTCCAGCCGCTGACGGGCTGATGGATCGGTGAAAACCAGTTGTCGCATCCGGTCACGGTTCAGCGACCCGTCAGTCGCCATGAAGTCAGCGCCGAAGGCTGCGGCAATTGGCGCCATCGCCTGACCGCCTGCGGCTGTGGCTGACCTGGAGATCGCATCCGCGTCAATCAAGGTGGCGCCACACTCCGACAGCATGGCGGCCACCGTACTCTTGCCGCTGCCGATTCCACCGGTCAATCCGATACAGAGGGGAGACATCGGTGCCGTCGCGCTATGCCTTGCCTCAGAGGCCGATCACACGCAGGATCGTCTGAGGACCAAAGAACATGGCGGTGAAACCCGCGCCCGCCAGAAAGGGGCCGAAAGGCACATACCCTCCCTCGCGCAATCCATCAGACAGCTTCAGGCCGATGCCCACCAGGGCACCGATCACCGAGGCCATCAGGATGATAGGGACCAGCGCAGACCAGCCAAACCACGCGCCCAGCGCAGCAAACAGCTTGAAGTCGCCATGCCCCATGCCTTCCTTGCCCGTCGCCAGCTTGAACGCCCAGTACACCAGCCACAGCGACAGATAACCCGCCACCGCACCCCATAAGGCCGATGCCAGATTGACAGCAGGATTCCATTGCAGCGCCGCAGCGATCAGTCCGCCCCAGAGCAAGGGCAGGGTGATGTCGTCGGGCAGCAGGGTGGTATCCCAGTCGATCACGGCCAGAACCAGCATGGCCGCGCAGAAAGTGGCCCAGGCCGCCGTGGTTGGCGTGGAGCCCCAGCGCCATGCGCAGAACGCGAACAGGGCGCCGGTCAGCAGTTCGATCACCGGGTAGCGAATGCCGAAGCCAGTGCCACACACCGAACAACGCCCACGCAACCACAGGTAACTCAGTACCGGGATGTTTTCATACCACGCGATCAGATGGCCGCAGCTGGAGCAGCGCGACCGCGGCACCAGCAGGTTGAATTTGTCGGCAGGCGCCAACGGCGTTCCGGAGAGATCTGCACACTCTTCGGCCCACTGCCGCTCCATCATCTTTGGCAGACGATAGATCACCACATTAAGGAAACTGCCGATCAGCAGTCCGAAGAGACCAACTGCGGCAACCAGCGCCCAGGGTGGCAGCTCTGCACCACCCCCCATCAAACCACCTGACCCAATTTGAAGATGGGCAGGTACATGGACACCACAATGCCGCCAATCAGGCCACCAAGAAACACAATGATGATGGGCTCCATCAGGCTGGAAAGGCCAGCCACCATTTCATCCACCTCGGCCTCATAGAAGTCAGCGGCCTTGCCCAGCATGTGATCCACCGAGCCGGACTCTTCACCAATGGCACACATTTGCAGCACCATGGTCGGAAACAGGTTGGCGTTGGTCATCGCTGCGGTCAAGCTGGTACCGGTGGAGACTTCCTGCTGGATTTTTTCCGTGGCATCGGCGTACAGCGAGTTGCCTGAAGCGCCGCCGACCGAGTCCAGCGCTTCAACCAGTGGCACACCCGCAGCAAACATGGTGGACAGGGTGCGTGTCCAGCGGGCGATGCACGATTTCTCAATCAGGGCACCAAAAACAGGTACTTTCAGAAGCAAGCGATCCATGAACTTCTGAACCTTTTCGCTGCGCTTCCAAGCCTGCATGAAGAAGTACAGGCCACCACCGATGCCGCCGAAGATGAGCCACCAATAAGAAACAAAAAATTCGCTGCAGGCGATCACGAACAAAGTGGGGGCGGGCAGATCTGCACCGAATGACGAAAACACACTTTTGAACGCAGGGATCACAAAGATCATGATCACGGCGACAACCACAAAGGCGACCACCACCACCGATATCGGGTACATCAGCGCCGACTTGATCTTCGATTTGATGGCCTCGGTCTTTTCCATGTAGACCGCCAGCCGGTCCAGCAGCGACTCCAGAATACCGGCGGCTTCACCAGCCTCGACGAGGTTGCAATACAGCGCATTGAAGTACATCGGATACTTGCGGAAGGCTGCACTGAGCGAGGTGCCCGTCTCCACATCGGTGCGCACATCATTGAGGAGCTTGGTCACGTTCCCGTTGGGATTGCCACGTCCCACAATGTCAAAGGACTGCAGCAAAGGAACACCCGCTTTCATCATCGTCGCGAGTTGGCGCGTGAAGATCGCAATGTCTTTCGGCTTGATGGATTTACCACCCCGCATGCGGCGCTTTTTGATCTTGCTGGGCGTCACGCCCTGGCGCCGCAGCGTCGCCTTGACCTGGGTCTCACCGACTGCGCGGATTTCACCTCGAACCTGCTTGCCAGCACGGTCCTTGCCCTCCCACTCGAAGACAAATTCCTTCACGTCCTTGGATGCTGCTGCTGTTGCCATATTGCCTTCTCGTTAACGGGACAGCGATCAATCGTTTGTTGGCGGCTGCAGGAGGCCGGACGAATGAGAAGCCACGCTTGACACTACATGTTGGTGCAACTGAGCACCTCTTCCAGCGAAGTCATTCCGAGTTTAACTTTATAGAGGCCCGATTCGCGCAGGCTGTTGACGCCCTCGGCGCGGGCATGCTCGGCAATCTCCAGTGCGGTGCCATCACGCAACACAATGCGCTGGATTTCCTCCGTGATCGGCATGACCTGGTAGATGCCGACACGCCCCTTGTAACCGTTTGTGCACATATTGCATCCAACCGGACGATAAGGCGTCCACGAGCCATCCACGTCGTCTTCCTTGAAGCCGGCTTCGAGCAGGGTCTCCCGGGGAATATCGGCAGGCGCCTTGCAATTCGGACACAGGCGACGCGCCAGCCGCTGCGCCGTGATCAGGATCACGCTGGACGCAATATTGAAGGGTGCAATACCCATGTTGCGCATGCGCGTGAGCGTTGTCGGCGCGTCGTTGGTGTGCAGCGTCGACATCACCATGTGACCAGTCTGCGCCGCCTTGATCGCAATGTCTGCCGTCTCCAGATCGCGGATCTCACCGACCATGATGATGTCCGGATCCTGCCGCAGGAAAGCCTTTAGCGCGACGGCAAAGGTCATGCCAGCCTTGTCGTTCATGCTGACCTGATTGACGCCGGGCAAGGTGATCTCGGCCGGGTCTTCCGCCGTGGCGATATTGACGCCCGGCTTGTTGAGGATGTTCAGGCAGGTGTAGAGGGACACCGTCTTTCCTGAGCCCGTCGGGCCGGTGACCAGCACCATGCCGTACGGCCTCTGAATAGCGGCGAGCAGCCGCTCCTTTTCGGCAGGCTCGTAGCCCAACGCATCGATACCCAGCTTGGCACTGCTCGGATCCAGAATACGGATTACGATCTTTTCACCGTACATGGTGGGCAGGGTGCTGACGCGGAAATCGATCACGCGGTCCGGTCCGACCTTGAGCTTCATCTTGCCGTCCTGCGGCACGCGCTTTTCGGAAATATCGAGCTTGGAGATGACCTTGATGCGTGCGGCCAGCTTGTCCTTGATCGCCACCGGCGGCGACGCGATCTCGCGCAGTTCACCGTCCACACGGAAGCGCACGCGGTAGGTGTGCTCAAACGGCTCGAAATGCAGGTCCGACGCGCGCATGCTGAACGCATCCAGCAGCATTTTCTGGAGGAACTTGACGACGGGTGCGTCTTCAACCTCGGACACAGCCGCGTCACCGTCGTCAGGCGAAGCGTCCGTCGCGGACTCATCGAACTCGAAGTCGTCACCGATGATGCTTTCCATGGCTTCGGCGGCCGTGGTGTTGGCCGCCTCCACCAGTTTGGAGAGCTTGTCGTATTCCGCAATCACCCAGTCGACGCCCATCTGCGTCGAGAACTTGATTTTCTCGGCGGCCTCCTGGTCGGACGGGTCTGCCGTCGCCACGATCAGCCGGTTGTTGCGCTTGCTCAGCACCACGATGCGGTAAGTGGTGCAGATCTTGTTGTCCAGCAGCCCCTTGGGCAGACGCTGGACGTCGATGGCTTCGAGGTCCAGCACAGGTGCGGCAAACGCACTGGACATGGTGTGCGCCAGATCAAATGCGGACACCGCGCCCGAGCCGGTCAACTCGGCAATGAAGCTGGTCCGCCCGGTCTGGGCTTTACGGAAAATGTCTTCGGCGGCCTTTTGACCCAGCTTTCCTGCCACCACCAGCGCTCGTCCGAGGCCAGGCAGCGCTATGGCGGGAGATTGATTGATCGCGGTATCGACAGCAGCCATGGTGAAAGCGTTGACTCAAAGCGCCATCATCGCCTATCGGGCAAGCGGTGTAAATCGAAACTGACCCGACACCAGCCGCAGGTGTGAAAGCTGTCCACAGAAAAACGCCGACGCAGTCGAAGTCACGGTGCCCACCACGGGCCCTGACGCTGTGCAATCTGGTCGGGGTGAGAGGATTCGAACCTCCGGCCTCTACGTCCCGAACGTAGCGCTCTACCAGGCTAAGCTACACCCCGATGATCCGACACTGCAAGGTCAGACGCTGCACATGTTGACCGTTAAGACGATTGACGTACCGGCCGGTCACTGATTCGATTGAACTGTTGACCTACGACTTACCAAGGCCCTAGGACACCCAGAACACACAAGACCCCTAAAACCGCCTCTCCAGCAGTTGTGAGGCCAAATCGCGCAGGGCGATACTGTACTGGTTTTGGGGCAACACTTGCAAGGCCTCAAGCGCGCGCGTGGCCTCCTGTGCAGCGGCGTCCCGGGTTGCTTCGAGCGCACCGGTCTGCTGCACGATGGTGATGATTTCCGGCATGCGGTCTGTCCCCCCGGTTTCAATGGCCTCCCGGATGATCGCCTGCTGCTCCGTCGTGCCGCGCTGCATGGCAATGATCAATGGCAGCGTGGCCTTGCCCTCACGGAGGTCGTCGCCCAGGTTTTTTCCCATTTCGGACACATCGCCGTCGTAGTCCAGCACATCGTCAATCACCTGGAATGCCGTGCCCAGCGCCTGCCCATAGTCGGCACAGCACTGCTCGACGGGCGCCGAAGATCCTGCCAGCAAAGCGGCCAGACGCGCGCTGGCTTCGAACAACCGGGCCGTTTTGGACCGGATCACACGCAAATAGTCCGCCTCAGACAGGCCGGCGTCGTGCATGTTCATCAGCTGCAGCACCTCCCCCTCGGCGATCACGTTGGTGGCCTCGGCCAGCGTTTGCATGACCCGCATGTCGCCCACCTCGACCATCATTTGGAAGGCGCGCGAATAGAGGAAATCACCCACCAGAACACTGGCTGGATTGCCAAAAGCCTCGTTGGCGGTGGCTCGCCCGCGACGCAGGGTGGACTCGTCCACGACATCGTCATGTAACAGTGTGGCGGTGTGGATGAACTCCACCACAGCGGCCAGATTGAAGCGCTGCTCACCGCGGTAGCCCAGAACCCCGCACATCAATAGCAGAAGAGCTGGCCTCAACCGCTTGCCACCCGCCGCCACGATGTACTGGGAGACCTGACTGACCAGTGGCACCTCGGACTTCAGCCGCAGATCGATCACTGCGTCCATCCCCCGCATGTCTTCGGCAATCAGGGCAAGGGCAGCGGCGGTGCTTGATGAGTTGGCAGACAAAAGAGCTTCCAGACGGGGAATCGGACTCTGATTATAGAAAAGCAGGTACACAACCCGCCGCAGCGCCTTGGATGGCCCCAGCCAGCGCCCCGCCCGGTCACGTCATCCGGGGTGCAGTCAAAGGCGAAACGCAGCCGTCAGACCACATTTGGACGGCGCGCAGGCGCCAAGGTAGCCAATTCCGGCCCAATATGCTAGACTACGAGGCTCTGCGGAAATCCGTCTGCAGAACTCAATTCACGAGGTCTTACATGTACGCGGTCATAAAAACCGGCGGCAAACAATACAAAGTTGCTGCTGGAGAAAAAATTAAAGTAGAACAGATTGCTGCGGACGTAGGCCAAGAGATCGTTATCGACCAGGTTCTGGCTGTCGGAGAAGGCAGCTCTATCACGGTGGGTACGCCCTTGGTTTCCGGCGCAACTGTTACAGCCACTGTCCTGGCTCACGGCAGGCACGACAAAGTGCGCATTTTCAAAATGCGTCGTCGCAAGCACTACCAGAAGCGCCAAGGTCACCGGCAGAACTTCACTGAACTGCAAATCGGCGCCATCGCCGGTTGAACTGGTTCAGCAGCAAAGCACCAGGAGTAACGAGAAATGGCACAGAAAAAAGGCGGCGGCTCTACGCGAAACGGGCGCGATTCGCAACCCAAAATGCTTGGCGTCAAGAAATTTGGCGGTGAAGTGATCAACGCAGGCAGCATCATCGTGCGCCAGCGCGGCACCAAGTTCCATCCTGGCGACAACGTCGGCATCGGCAAGGACCACACCCTGTTCGCACTGGTGGACGGTCAGGTGTCTTTCGCCGTCAAGGGTGCGCTGAACAAGCACACCGTGAGCGTGACTCCCGCCTGAACGGGCGCAGGCACATCACTTCGACCAGTCATCAGGACTGAAGCGAAGCCCCGACATGTCGGGGCTTTTTTGTTTGTAAACTTTCCGGTACACCACGTTCCGCCGACGGTTCTCCATCATGAAATTTGTTGACGAAGCCTTTATTGACATCGCTGCGGGCGATGGCGGGAGCGGCTGCGTCTCCTTCAGCCATGAGAAATACAAGGAGTTCGGCGGACCCAACGGTGGCGACGGCGGACGGGGCGGGCACGTCTATGCCGTGGCCGACGTCAACTTGAATACACTGGTCGACTTCCGGTTTTCGCGCCGCCACGAGGCACGCAACGGTGAGCATGGCATGGGTTCCGACATGTTCGGCGCCAAGGGCGATGACATCATCCTCAAAATGCCGGTCGGCACCATCCTGACGGACGCAGAAACCGGTGAAGTCCTCTACGAACTGCTGGTTCCGGGCGAACAGGTGCTGATCGCCAAAGGCGGTGATGGCGGCTTCGGCAACCTGCGCTTCAAGAGCTCGACCAACCGGGCACCGCGCAGCAAGACACCCGGATGGCCCGGTGAGCGCAAGAGCCTGAAGCTCGAACTCAAGGTGCTGGCAGACGTGGGCCTGCTGGGTATGCCCAATGCCGGCAAATCCACCTTCATTTCGGCGGTCTCGAACGCGCGCCCGCGCATCGCCGACTACCCCTTCACCACGCTGCACCCGAATCTGGGTGTGGTGCGCGTGGGCCCCGAGCAGAGTTTCGTCGTGGCCGACCTGCCCGGACTGATCGAGGGCGCCTCGGAAGGCGCCGGTCTCGGCCACCAGTTCCTGCGCCACCTGCAGCGCACCCGGCTGCTGCTGCATATTGTGGATCTGGCCCCCTTCGACGAGGGTGTGGACCCGGTCGCACAAGCCAAGGCCATCGTCGGCGAGTTGAAGAAATACGATGAGGCGCTCTACAAAAAACCGCGCTGGCTGGTGCTGAACAAGCTGGACATGATTGATGCAGACCAGCGCGCGGCCGTCGTCAAGGATTTTGTCAAGCGCTTCAAGTTCAAGGGCCCGGTGTTCGAAATCTCGGCACTGACACGCGAGGGCTGCGAGCAGCTGGTCAAGACGATTTACCAGCACGTCAAAGAAGTCCAGAAGAGTGAACAGGTGGTGGAAGAAGTCGATCCCCGTTTCATTGAACTGCCGCCAGAAACCTGACCGTTCGACCTCTTTCGACTTCTGTTCGCGCCCCGGCACCACGACCCGGCGAGCCAAACAACCCGTCACCTTCTTTTGGGCCAGAGAGCTACCGACATGCAAGACCCCACCGCCTCGACAGTTCTGCGCAACGCCAGACGCATTGTGGTGAAGGTCGGCTCCAGCCTGGTCACCAACGAGGGGAGAGGGCTGGATGCCAACGCCATCGGCTTGTGGTGCGAGCAGCTGGCAGCGCTGGTCAAGGACGGCCGCGAAGTCATCATGGTCAGCAGCGGCGCGATTGCCGAAGGCATGAAACGCCTGGGCTGGAGTACCCGCCCCAAGGCCATCCATGAACTGCAAGCGGCGGCGGCAGTCGGTCAGATGGGACTCGTGCAGGTGTATGAGACCAAGCTGCGTGAAAACGGCATCGGTAGCGCGCAGGTGCTGCTGACCCACGCCGACCTCGCTGACCGCGAGCGCTATCTCAATGCACGCTCCACCCTGCTCGCCCTGTTGCAGCTGGGCGTGGTGCCAGTGATCAACGAGAACGACACCGTCGTCAATGACGAAATCAAATTTGGCGATAACGACACCCTGGGCGCACTCGTCGCTAACCTCGTCGAGGCCGATGCGCTGGTGATCCTGACCGACCAGCGCGGCCTCTACACCGCCGACCCGCGCAAGGAAAGCACCGCACAGTTCGTTCACGAGGCCAAGGCGGGCGACCCGGCCCTGGAGGCCATGGCGGGCGGGGCAGGCTCCAGCATCGGCAAGGGCGGCATGATCACCAAAATCCTGGCCGCCAAACGTGCGGCTGGCTCCGGCGCATCCACGGTGATTGCCTGGGGACGCGAGCCGCAGGCGCTGGTTAGACTCACGCAAGGCGAGGCCATCGGCACCCTGCTGGTGGCGCAAACCCAGAAAAACCAGGCCCGCAAGCAGTGGATGGCCGATCACCTGCAGATGCGAGGCTCGGTGACGGTGGACGCCGGCGCCGCAGCCAAGGTACGCGACGAGGGCAAGAGCCTGCTGCCTATCGGGATGGTGGGCGTTCAAGGCGAGTTCTCGCGCGGCGATGTGATTGCCGTGCTCGACACCGACGGCACCGAGATCGCCCGCGGACTGGCCAATTACTCCAGCGCAGAAGCCCGGATGATTTGCCGCAAGGCCTCGTCCGAGTTTGAAAAACTGCTGGGCTACACGGGTGAGCCGGAGATGGTTCACAGGACCAACCTGGTTCTCAGTCGCTGAATTGCTCAGTTGCTGAGCCTGCAGGAATCCGGTCAGCCGCCGGTCACGGCGACCGAGCGGTGCCACCGCTAGCGGCTATTGGCCAAGGCGGGGTTCTTCAGACGGGACACCATCTGTGCCACCGTGGAAACAGGTGCGGCATTGTCGCAAGCCGCCACGCGTGCGAAACGCAAAGGATGCCTTGACGGCATGTTGTCAAACATCGATCGCCACTCGGCCTTGGCCACTGGAACCCACTTGTTGTCCGGTGTGTAGCGGGCGTAGGTCTTGAACTCGCCGGTGGCACAGCGGATGGCCTCGTACATCACGTTGCGGGCCCCGCTGGCACTGGTGGCCACCACCACGTAACGCACGATGCCGTCAGCGGCTGAAATGGTGATGGACGCAGGGTCCACGCCATAAGTCAGCGCGGAGTTGATCGACACGTCAAAGGGCAGCACTTTACCCATGTCGAAGGCGGGTGGCGGTGGCGCCTCCGACTCCTTCCAGTCCGGGTCGTCTGATGTGGGTTGTGCGAATGCGGCGCCTGTCACGCAGGCAAGCCACACGCATGCAGCAAGGGAGGCCAGTTTGATTTTCATGGTTTGGGTGCGGGGACATCCGCATTCAGACTGGTCTGTGGATCGGGTTCAAAAGTGGCTCCGGGAGGCAGCTCGAAAAAAGCCCCGGCCCGACCATGGTTTGGGGAGGTTTCAATCGGCCCCTGCCCGCGCGATTCACCATCCAGGCTGCGGTGCGGCATCTGGCCATGCGCCAGATCGCGCTGGTGCAAACCACCGCGCAGGTAGCGGTTGCGGTGATCAGGGCGCGCATCGAACCGCGCGTCTGCACGCGCATCTCCCCGCGAGTCCGTGCGTGGCACGTAGCGGGCCAGCTCTGTCAGCGCCATCTCGTACACGCCGCGTTTGAACTCGACCACCACATCCAGGGGAACCCAGTAGTCATTCCATCGCCAGGCATCGAACTCAGGGTGGTCTGTGGCGCGCAGGTTCAGGTCCCAGTCGTGACCGACCAGTTGCAACAGGAACCAGATCTGTTTCTGGCCTTTGTAGTGTCCGCGTGCATCGCGGCGAATAAACCGGTCAGGCACCTCATAGCGCAACCAGTCACGGGTTCGGGCCAGCACATTCACATGCTGCGGCAACAACCCCACCTCTTCATGCAGTTCGCGGTACATGGCCTGCTCGGGATTTTCGCCCCGATCAATGCCACCCTGCGGAAACTGCCACGAGTGGGTACGGATACGTTTGCCCCAAAATACCTGACTTCGCTGGTTGAGCAAGATGATGCCGACGTTGGGCCGAAAGCCGTCCCGGTCAAGCATAATCAAACCTCAAATTTTTTAAACTGAGTCCATTATGCACAGCAGAATGCTCAGAGCCAAGCGCACCCCGGGCGAACGCCCCCAAAACCCTCCTGCCGTCCCGAATATCGCCTCATGAAAGCCTCCCAGTTCCTCATTTCCACCCTCAAGGAAGCCCCGGCCGACGCCGAAGTGGTCAGCCACCAGCTGATGATGCGGGCCGGCATGATCAAGAAGCTGGGCGCCGGCATTTACAACTACATGCCCATGGGCCTGCGGGTCATCCGCAAGGTGGAAGCCATCGTGCGCGACGAGATGAACCGCGCTGGCGCCATTGAAATGACGATGCCGGTGATCCAGCCCGCAGAGCTCTGGCAGGAAACCGGGCGCTTTGAAAAAATGGGCCCGGAGCTGCTCCGCATCCAGGACCGCCATGGCCGCGACTTCGTGGTGCAACCCACCAGCGAAGAGGTCATCACCGACGTGATGCGCCAGGACATCAAGAGCTACAAACAGTTACCAAAGAACCTGTACCAGATCCAGACCAAGTTCCGGGACGAGCGCCGCCCGCGCTTTGGCCTGATGCGTGGGCGCGAGTTCATCATGAAGGACGCCTACAGCTTCGACCGTGACCAGGCCGGCGCCCAGGCCAGCTACCAAGTGATGGCCGCCGCCTACCGCCGGATCTTCGACCGTTTTGGCCTGACCTACCGCGCTGTCGCCGCCGACAGCGGAGCCATCGGCGGCGATCTGAGCGAAGAGTTCCAGGTGATTGCTGCCACCGGTGAAGACGCGATCGTGTACTGCCCCGGCAGCGACTACGCCGCCAACATGGAAAAAGCCGAGGCTCTGCCACCGCAGGGCGCCCGCCCCTCAGCAACACAGGCCATGGCGAAAACGCCGACACCCGGTAAGGCGACCTGCGCAGAAGTGGCTGAACTGCTTGGGCTGCCCCTGTCGACTACCGTGAAGTCGCTGGTGCTGGCCACCGACGTGCTGGAGGAGACCGGCAAGGCCAGCAAGACACAGGTCTGGCTGCTGCTGCTGCGCGGTGACCACGACATGAATGAAGTCAAGGTCGGCAAAGTGCCCGGACTGGCTGGTTTCCGTTTCGCCACCTTGCCCGAAATTGAAGATCACTTCGGCTGCAAGCCCGGCTACCTCGGCCCGCTCCATTTGAAAAAACCGGTGAAACTGGTGGTGGACCGCGAGGTCGCCGTGATGGCCGACTGGGTCTGCGGTGCCAACGAAGTGGACTTTCACATCACCGGCGTCAACTGGGGCCGCGACCTGCCAGAGCCTGACCTGATTGCCGACCTGCGCAACGTGGTGGCTGGTGACCTGTCACCGGATGGCAAAGGCGTGCTGGCGATTGAGCGCGGCATCGAGGTGGGCCATGTGTTCTATCTCGGCACCAAGTACAGCCAGGCCATGAACGCCACCTTTCTGGGTGAGAACGGCAAGCCACAGTTCATGGAAATGGGCTGCTACGGCATCGGTATCACCCGTCTGCCCGCAGCCGCCATTGAACAGAACCACGACGAACGCGGCATCATCTGGCCCGACGCGATTGCACCTTTCACCGTGGTGCTGTGCCCGATCAGCCCCGACCGCTTCCCCGAGGTCAAGGCCGCCGCCGAAAAACTCTACGGCGAGCTGCTCGCTGCCGGCGTTGATGTGATTCTCGATGACCGCAACGAACGCCCCGGCGCCATGTTTGCCGACTGGGAGCTCATCGGTGTGCCGCACCGCGTGACCATCGGCGACCGCGGCCTCAAGGAAGGGAAGATGGAATACCAGCACCGCCGCGACGCGGCATCCACCCCCATCGAGGCCGCCACGGCGCTGACCTTTCTCAAGGGCAAGCTGGGCCTGTGACGCGGCCATGACGCGTGCCACCCTGCCAGCCCCTGTAGTCACCGGCCCCGCAGACACGCAAAGTGGGGTTTCCCGCAGAAGCTGGCTGGTCTCCGCCGCTTGTGGGGCCACGCCGCTGTTGATGCCCACGCAGGCGATGGCCGGTGGCCAGTTGGAGGAACCGCTGGTCGATTCAGTACGCACCGCACTAAGTTCGGCCATCGCCAACCAGGCACCACCAATTCCGGAGTTTCGCGACACCGAAAGCCGCCTCGCGTATTTGCGCTGGCTCGGGGCGATGAGCGACCGGCTCCGACCCAAGAAACCCGAGTGGCAGGTGCGCAAGGAATTCCTGCAAACCGTCTGGTACGAGAGCAAGCGCGCCGGGCTCGATACCCCGCTGGTGCTGGGCCTGATCCAGGTGGAAAGCAATTTCCGCAAGTTCGCAGTCAGCGTGGTCGGCGCCCGCGGCTACATGCAGGTGATGCCCTTCTGGACCCGTGTGATCGGTGACGGCGACGCCAGCAAGCTGTTTCACATGCAGACCAATCTGCGCTTCGGCTGCGTGATCCTTCGGCATTACCTGGATCGAGAACGCGGTGACCTCTTCATGGGTCTGGGTCGCTACAACGGATCGCGCGGAAAATCGCCCTACCCCAATGCCGTGATGGCAGCCACCAAAAGATGGGAATTCAGCGCTTAAGGTCGGTGCTGCCGCGTTCCTCAGCAAACCATCCCAGCACCGGCAATGTGCCCGGCAATACCGGCTCGACCTGAACAGGCAAAGTCTGCCAGGCGAACGCTTGGCCCTCATGCATCTGCAACTCCCCGGTCCAGGCAAAAACCTTGCAGAAATTGAGCCGCACCAGCGCATGCGGGTAGTCGACCAGTTCGACCTTCCAGGGATGGGCCGTGCCGATGGTGATGCCGATCTCTTCCTGCAGTTCGCGGCGCAGGGCCTGCTCCACCGTTTCGCCGGCTTCCAGCTTGCCACCCGGGAACTCCCAGTAGCCTTCGTACACCTTGCCGGGTGGGCGTGAGGTCAGCAGAAATTCGCCATTGGGTCGGATCAGCACGCCCACAGCCACGTCGACCACCTTGCGGTCTGCGCCGCCTTCGCGCGGCCGCTCACCGTCGGCGACCAGCACGCTCATGTGGAGTGGTCTGGCGCCTGGTCAGAGAGCACAGTGGCCGACGCACTGCCCCGCTCATAGGGCAGGATGACCTGGGTCGCCACCGACGTGGTCGCGCCATCGCGGCCCGCAAAGTCACGCGCGAACTGGTAGGCCACACGGCCGCTGCGCGAGCCACGCTCCAGTGCCCAGACGAGGGATGCTGGCTTGGCAGCGGCAATCGCGTCCTGGTTCACACCGAACGACGAGAGCCACTGCGCCACGATGGTCAGGTATTCCTCCTGGCTGAAGGGATAAAAACTCACCCACAGGCCGAATCGCTCGGAGAGCGAAATCTTTTCTTCCACCACCTCACCCGGATGCACCTCACCATCCTCGCTGTGCGTGTAGGTGAGGTTCTCCGTCATGTACTCAGGCAGCAGGTGGCGCCGGTTGCTGGTGGCATAGATCAACACGTTGGGCGTGGAAGCAGCCACCGAGCCATCGAGGATGGACTTGAGCGCCTTGTAGCCCGGCTCACCTTCTTCAAAACTCAGGTCATCACAAAAGACGATGAATTTTTCGGGCAGGCTGGACACCACATCCACGATGTCGGGCAGATCGGTCAGGTCGGCCTTGTCCACCTCAATCAGCCGCAGGCCTCTGGGCGAATACTCATTCAGGCAGGCCTTGATCAAAGACGATTTGCCCGTGCCCCGCGCGCCGGTCAGCAGCACATTGTTGGCCGGCTTGCCGTTGACGAACTGCTCGGTGTTGCGGCGGATTTTCTCCTTCTGGTCTTCAATTTCCTTCAGGTCGCCCAGACGCATCGCGCCCAGATGCTTCACTGGCTCCAGCGTGCCATGGCCCGAGCTGCGCTTGCGATAGCGCCAGGCCACCGCTGCAGTCCAGTCAGGTGCGGTCAGCGGTTGTGGCAGCACCAACTCGATCCGGGCCATAAGGGACTCGGCCCGGGTGATGAGGCGTTCAAAATGCTCGTTCATGGGGCTGGACGGTGTGCGTGGTGGGTGGGTAAATTCTGGCGCCGTTTGTTTTCACGGTTCAGCTGCGGTAGTCCGCATTGATCTTGACGTAGTCGTACGAGAAGTCGCAGGTCCAGACCGTGTCGGTGGCCGCGCCGCGACCCAGCACCACGCGCACCGTGATCTCGCTTTGCTTCATCACGCGCTGGCCGTCGGCTTCGACGTAATACACATGCCGCCCGCCGTTCTTGGCCACCAGCACATCGTCGAGGTACAGATCAATCCGGGTCTGGTCCAGATCGGCAATGCCCGCGTAGCCCACAGCGGCCAGAATGCGGCCCAGGTTCGGGTCGCTGGCAAAAAACGCGGTCTTGACCAGCGGCGAGTGGGCAATCGCATAGGCGACCTGTCGGCATTCCTCGCCGGTCTTGCCGCCTTCCACCGTCACGGTAATGAATTTGGTCGCACCTTCCCCGTCACGCACGATGGCCTGGGCGAGCTGACGGGCAATGTCCAGCATGGCCTTGCGCAGCGCCTGACCCTCGGGGCTGTCCAGCGAGGTCACCGGCGCATGCTTCGCCTGGTTGGTGGCCACCACCACAAATGAATCGTTGGTGGAGGTGTCGCCATCGACCGTGACGCGATTGAATGAGCCCTCGGCCAGCTCCCGCGCCAGCTGCGCCATCAACGGCTGCGCCACGCAGGCATCAGTCGCCATGAAGCCCAGCATGGTGGCCATGTTGGGGCGAATCATGCCCGCGCCCTTGCTGATGCCGGTGACGGTGACGGTGACGTCCCCGATCTTCACGCGAGCCGAAAAGGCCTTGGCCACGGTGTCGGTCGTCATGATGGCTTCGGCTGCAGCGGCCCAGTTGTCAGCGCGCGCGTCGGCCAGCGCGGCTGGCAGGCCTGCAGCAATGCGGTCGTGCGGCAGCGGCTCCATGATCACGCCGGTCGAGAAGGGCAGGATCTGCTCGGGCGAAAGCTCCAGCAGGCGCGCCAACGCAATACAGCTGGACTGGGCGCGGTGCAGGCCGTCGTCGCCAGTGCCCGCGTTGGCATTGCCGGTGTTGATGAGCATGGCCCGGATGCCCAGACTCTGCCCGCTGTTTTTGGCGAGGTGCTCGCGGCAAATTTGCACGGGTGCCGCACAAAAGCGGTTTTGTGTGAAGACGGCACCGACGCTGGCGCCCTCGTCCAGCAGCATGACGGCCAGATCCTTGCGGTTGGCCTTGCGAATACCCGCCTCAGTGATGCCCCAGCGAACACCCGGCACGGGGAAAAGGGCTGCGGCGGGTGTTGCGACCAGATTGACAGGCATCGTCTTGACTCCACGAATCGGGGCGAGCCCCACAAAAAATTCTGGTCAGGCCGTTGCCTGACCCCTTGGGTGAATCGCGCAGACTCAGCTCAGGCGGCCGTGGCAGTTCTTGTACTTCTTGCCCGAGCCGCAGGGGCAGGGATCGTTGCGCCCGGCGCGGGGTACAGCACCACCAGCACTGGCTGCTGCCATCGATGCGGCCAGAGTCGTGCGCCGGGAGTCCTCGTCCACCGTGGTTTCGACCTCACCGGTCTCCGTGGGCGCGGTGTAGGTCACATTGGCAATATTCTCGGCGCGACTTTCCATTTCTTCGGCAGCCTGCTCCAACTGCTCTCCGGACTGCACCTTCACTGTCATCAGCACTTTGGTGACCTCGTTCTTCACGCTGTCCAGCAACTGGCCGAAAAGTTCGAAGGCCTCACGTTTGTATTCCTGCTTCGGCTGCTTCTGGGCGTAACCGCGCAGATGAATGCCCTGCCGCAGGTAGTCCAGTGCGCTCAGGTGCTCACGCCAGTGGCTGTCGATGCTTTGCAACAGCACGATGCGCTCGAACGCGGTGAAGTTCTCCTCGCCAATCTTCTCCACCTTGTCGGCAAAAGCCGCGTGGGCGGCTGCGACCACCTTTTCAAGGATGTCTTCATCCGTCATCGCGGTGGCGCTTTCGAGCTCCTGGCGCAGGGCCAGGTCGATCTGCCATTCGTCGCGCAGCACAGCCTCCAGTCCGGCCAGGTCCCACTGCTCTTCCACGCTCTCAACGGGAACGTACTGGCGCGTCAGGTCAGTGAAGCAGCCTTCGCGCAACGAGGCGATCTGGGCCTGCAGGTTGGTCGCGTCCATGATGTCGTTGCGCTGCTGGTAGATCACCTTGCGCTGGTCGTTCGCCACGTCATCGTATTCCAGCAGCTGTTTGCGGATGTCGAAGTTGCGCGCTTCCACCTTGCGCTGCGCGGACTCGATGCTGCGCGTCACGATGCCGGCTTCGATGGCCTCGCCATCGGGCATCTTCAGGCGTTCCATGATGGACTTGACGCGGTCGCCCGCGAAGATGCGCATCAGCGGATCGTCAAGGCTCAGGTAGAAACGCGATGAGCCCGGGTCACCCTGCCGGCCGGAACGGCCACGCAGCTGGTTGTCGATGCGGCGGGACTCATGCCGTTCGGTCGCGATGATGCGCAGACCGCCCAGCGCAGTCACCTGCTCGTGCTCCTGCTGCCAGTTGGCGCGCAGGCGTGCAATCTCTGCCTGCTTGGCCGCTGCGTCGAGGGATTCGTCAGCCTCGACCGCCTCGACCAGTTTCTCCACATTGCCGCCGAGCACGATGTCGGTACCGCGGCCTGCCATGTTGGTGGCGATGGTGATCATCTTGGGCCGACCGGCCTGCGCAACGATGTCCGCTTCGCGCGCATGCTGCTTGGCGTTGAGCACCTGGTGCGGCAGGTTTTCCTTGTTCAGCAACTGGTCGATGATCTCGGAGTTCTCAATCGACGTGGTGCCCACCAGCACGGGCTGGCCGCGCTCATAGCACTCGCGGATGTCCTTGATGGCGGCTTCGTATTTCTCGCGGGTGGTCTTGTACACGCGGTCCAGCTGGTCGTCGCGCCGGCTGACGCGGTTCGGCGGGATGACGGTGGTTTCGAGCCCGTAGATTTCCTGGAACTCATAGGCCTCGGTATCGGCCGTACCGGTCATGCCGGCCAGCTTGCCGTAGAGGCGGAAGTAGTTCTGGAAGGTGATGGAGGCCAGTGTCTGGTTCTCAGCCTGAATCTGCACGCCTTCCTTGGCCTCGACGGCCTGGTGCAAACCATCGCTCCAGCGGCGGCCCGACATCAGGCGGCCGGTGAACTCGTCAACGATGACCACTTCACCCTCTTGCACCACATAGTGCTGGTCGCGATGGTACAGCAGGTTGGCACGCAGCGCTGCGTACAGGTGATGCATCAGCGAGATGTTGGCCGGGTCGTACAGCGTGGCGCCCTCTGCGATCAGGCCGAGGTTGAACAGCAGGCGCTCAGCGTTCTCGTGGCCCTGCTCGGTGAGGAAGACCTGGTGCGATTTCTCGTCAATCGTGTAGTCACCCGGCTTGGTCACACCTTCGCCGGTGCGGGGATCGGCTTCGCCTTCCTGGCGCGTGAGCAAGGGAACCACCTTGTTCATGGCCAGGTACATCTCGGTGTGGTCTTCCGCCTGTCCGCTGATGATGAGCGGCGTGCGCGCTTCGTCGATCAGGATGGAGTCCACCTCGTCGACGATGGCGTAGTTCAGGCCGCGCTGCACGCGGTCAGCCACCTCGTACACCATGTTGTCGCGCAGGTAGTCAAAGCCGAACTCGTTGTTGGTGCCGTAAGTGATGTCGGATTTGTAGGCGGCCTGCTTTTCCTCGCGCGACAGATTGGGCAGATTGATGCCGACTGTCAGCCCGAGGAAGTTGTAGAGCTTGCCCATCCACCGGGCGTCACGGCTGGCCAGGTAGTCGTTGACGGTGACCACATGAACGCCCTTGCCGGTCAGTGCGTTGAGGTAAACCGGCAACGTGGCAGTCAGCGTCTTGCCTTCACCGGTGCGCATCTCGGAAATCTTGCCGTTGTGCAGTGACATGCCGCCCAGCATCTGCACATCGAAATGCCGCATCTTCATGACGCGTTTGCTGCCCTCACGGACCACTGCAAAGGCTTCGGGGAGCAGGCTGTCGAGTTCTTCGCCGGCTGTCAGGCGGTTCTTGAACTCATCCGTCTTGCCGCGCAGTTCGTCATCGGAAAGTTTTTCGTACTGGGGCTCCAGCGCGTTGATGCGCTCGACCGTCTTGCGGTAGGTTTTGAGCAGCCGGTCGTTGCGACTGCCGAAAATTTGGGTCAGGAAGTTGGAGGCCATACGTGAGAGGTCGCACTGAACGCTCCCGTGAGCGGGTGGTGCGACCGAAATCCCTTAATGAGTACGAAGCAGAGATGTGGGCGACGCCGGGCAGTTCAACCGGGCGCAAACCCCTGATTTTAGCCTCCATAGGGCGAATCGCTGCGGCGGGAGCAGCGCCCGCCTCACAGCGTCAATCCGCAGGATTTCAGCGTGGCGGGTTGGCTGGTACCGGCGCTGGAGAGACAGCAGCCCCCCCGCTGGTCGGCGCGGCCGCAACAGGCGGCTGCGGGAGCTGTGGCGGCGTGACTGGCCGGTTGGGCTGGGCGTTGGTCTGGACGATTGCCATCGGGGCCACGGGCAACTGGCGGCCCGCATTCAGGAACTTCTGCGGATCCTGAAAGACGCCCTGCACCAGCACCTCGAAGTGAAGGTGCGGCCCGGTCGAGCGACCAGTGGTTCCGACTTCCGCCACCTTCTGACCACGCTTGACCAGATCACCCTTTTTCACAAAAACGCGCGAAACGTGGGCGTAGCGCGTGACCAGATCGTTGCCATGGTCAATCTCGACCAGATTGCCGTACTCCGGGTGGTATTCCTGCGACACCACAATGCCGCCGGCAGCAGCCAGTACGGCCGTGCCCGATGCGGCAGGGAAATCAAGGCCAGTATGCAGCGCAGACCGGCCGTTCAGTGGATCAATGCGCCAGCCAAAAGACGAGCCCAGATTACCGCCCGCCACGGGCTCTTGGGTGGGCACCATCATCTTTTTGACTTTCTGGTCGAACAGGCGCGACTCCATCACGGTCATCAGGTCCACGCGCTGGTCGGTGAGTTTGTCGAGTTCGGTCAGCGTGGCCTGCAACTCCTGCATGGAGAGTGAGGGGCCGCCAACCAGCACGCCACCACGCCCTGGCGGCGTCTTGATCTCGTTCGGGTTGACGCCGGCCAGACCGGACAAGCGTTCACCCAAGGCCTCCAGTTGCATCATCTTGGCCTGCATCTCGCCCACGCGCTTGGCCATGACGTCGAGGTTTTCGCGCAGGAAGCGGTCCCGCTGGTCAAACTCATCCTTGACCATCAGCTTCACCAGCGCACCAATGACGGGCCAGCCCTCCCGTGCGCCTTTGAGGAACACCCAGTGGTACAGCCCCGCAGCCACCAGCATCAATGCCAACGCTGCAACAAAACCCGCCAGAACCAGTTTGGTACCGCTGAGGTAAATGGCCCTGCTCCTGGCGAGCCAGGCATCCGTGATAATCAAATGCACGTGCGTACCTCTTTCAATGCTTGGCCACTGCCAGGGAAACGGTCAGAAGCTGGCCACCACAATTTCCACGAAAGCTGCCGTGACGACCTACCGAAGTCTTCCGCCCGCGCTCACCGTGCGCCAGGCGGCAGAACAATCACCCTCGCTTGCGCGACTGACGGACCTGGTCCGTGAATCCAGTGACAGGTTGCAAGCCATTCAGAGCCTGATTCCTGAAACCCTGCGCGCGTCCGTCAAGGCCGGGCCGATCGACAACGACAACTGGTGTCTGCTGGTCAGCGGCAATGCTGCCGCCGCCAAACTCCGCCAGATCCTGCCGCTGCTTCAGGCCAGGCTGCAGCGCGAGGGATGGAAGGTTAACTCAATTCGGCTGAAGATACTAACCCGGCCGAAGTGATGGTTCCAGAGGGTTGTCGATAACAAAGCCCGCTCAGGGCGGCTGTGTTGTCTGGCAATGGTGCCGCTTGTCGGAATCGAACTGACGACCTACCGCTTACAAGGCGGTTGCTCTACCAACTGAGCTAAAGCGGCGTGAATGGATGCTGACGCAGCGCATGCTGCGCGCGATACAACGTATTTTACTTGACCCGTTTTACTTGATCCGCTTGAGCGCCGGACGCGAGCGCGGCGGTGTCTTGGGAGGCTCCGGATCATCGCCCTTGCCACCATCGGCTGCAGGTTGTGTCTCGGGCACCAGTTGCATGATCTTGGCGTGCTCATCAGCGGCACGCGCCGGGGCCTCTGCGGGGGTACCGGCAGGTAGCGACGGGGCAGGCAACAACCCGGCCGGTGCCTGCGTGGCGGGTCCCATCGGGAAGGCCATGCCCTGACCGTTCTCGCGGGCATAGATGGCAATCACGTGAGTGATGGGCACCATGATCTCGCGCGCGCTGCCGGCAAAACGCGCCTTGAACTCGATGAACTCATTACCCAACTTGAGCGAACTCGTTGCATCAAAGCTGATGTTGAGCACGATCTCATTGTTCTTCACGTACTCACGCGGCACCTGCACGGTGTCGTCCACCGACACCGCCACATAGGGGGTGAGGCCGTTGTCCGTGCACCACTCATACAACGCACGGATCAGGTACGGGCGGGTGGAAGACGCGTCCGGCGCATTCATGAAATCAGCCAATGAGAACCTGAGCGAGGAGCATGGAACCAATCCGGCTAGCGGTAGCCCCCGAACATGTCGTCGCCTCCTGCAAGCAGAAGCCGCGGAACCGGCTCAGCCGGGCCGCAGGCGAAGCGGCCCCCTCGGGGGGCAGCGAAGCACACGAAGTGGCGAGCGTGGGGGCCATAGTTACTTGCGCATGACCTTCTCGGAAGGCGTCAGCGCCTCAATGTAGGCAGGGCGCGAGAAGATGCGCTCGGCGTATTTGAGCAGGGGCGCCGCATTTTTCGACAGGTCAATGCCGTAGTAATCCAGACGCCAGAGCAGCGGCGCAATCGCCACGTCCAGCATGGAGAAGCTCTCGCCCAGCATGAACTTGTTCTTCAGGAAGATAGGCGCCAACTGCGTGAGGCGGTCGCGAATGTGCGAGCGGGCCTTCTCCAGCGCCTTGTCATTGCCCTTGGAAGCGCGCGATTCGAGCGTGCTGACATGCACAAACAGCTCTTTCTCGAAATTCAGCAGGAACAGGCGCACGCGGGCACGGTCCACCGGGTCACCCGGCATCAGCTGTGGGTGGGGGAAGCGCTCATCGATGTACTCGTTGATGATGTTCGACTCGTAAAGAATCAAATCGCGTTCGACCAGGATGGGCACCTGACCGTACGGGTTCATCACGTTGATGTCTTCCGGCTTGTTGTAGAGGTCCACATCGCGGATTTCAAAATCCATGCCTTTTTCAAACAGCACAAAGCGGCAGCGGTGCGAAAAAGGGCAGGTTGTGCCTGAATAAAGGACCATCATGATTCGGAACTCCTGAAAACAAAAGAGTGGAGGCCAAGATTCAACTCAGGACCATCCACTCCGAGGATGCCAACGCACTGTTCGTGCGCCGCACAGTGAAATACTACTTGACGTCTTTCCAGTACGCCGCGTTCAGGCGCCAGGCCACAAAAGTCATGCCCAGCAGGAACAACAGCACCCAGACGCCCACCCGGACACGGGTGTTCTGCGCGGGCTCGCCCATCCACTGTAGAAAGCCGACCAGATCGCCGATGGCCTGGTCGTATTCCAGCGGGGTCATACTGCCGGGCGTGATCTGTTCCCATTTGCCGGTGAACACCTCTGCGGTGTGTCCCTTGTCTTCGTGCTTGGCAAAGACCGGCTTGCGCTCGCCCTGCAGTTCCCACAGCACGTGCGGCATGCCGACGTTCGGGAAGGCCAGGTTGTTCCAGCCGGTGGCCTTGGTGTCGTCGCGGTAGTAGGTCCGCAGGTAGGTGTAGAGGTAATCAGCACCGGTGCCGCCTGCGCCCGAACGCGAGCGGGCAATCAGCGTGAGGTCAGGAGGCAGGCCGCCGAACCACTCCTTGGCCTCCTTCGGGTCCATGGCCACCTTCATGGTGTCACCGACCTTCTCGGTGGTGAACAGCAGGTTGTCCTTGATCTGTTGCTCCGTCAGCCCGATGTCTTGCAGGCGGTTGAAGCGCATGAAGGCAGCAGAGTGGCAATTGAGACAGTAATTGACAAACAGCTTGGCGCCGTTTTGCAGGGCACCAAGGTCATTGATCTTGTTGGGTGCCTTGTCCCAGGCCACACCACCGCCAGCAGCCTGAACGCCAGCGTGCAGGCCGAATGCGACCACCAACGTGAGGATGAGTTTTTTCATTGTTATGCGTCTCCGGCTCAGTGGGCTGCAAAAGTCACGCGGTTGGGCACCGGCTTGAAGGTGCCCAGACGGCTCCACCACGGCATCAACAGGAAAAAGCCGAAGTAAAAGAGCGTACCAATCTGGGAGACGCGTTCGTTGATGGGGGACGGCGGCTTGATGCCAAGGTAACCCAGAACCAGGAAGTTGATCACGAATGCGCCGTAGAGGTACTTGTTCCAGCTTGGGCGGTAGCGGATCGAGCGCACTTCGCTGTTGTCCAGCCATGGCAGGAAGAACAGAATGATCACGGCGCCACCCATCACGACCACGCCCCAGAACTTGGCATCGATCATCAGCATGGCAGCGACCAGCACCACGGCACCACCCACGATGGCGGCCTTGAAGATGGCAGCCACTTTGGCTTTCATCACGCCGAGCACGGCACCTGCCAGCACGCAGGCAATCAGCGCGTAAATCATCTCGCTGGTGATGGCGCGCAGCATGGAGTAGTAAGGCGTGAAGTACCAGACCGGTGCGATGTGCGCAGGGGTCTTCAGAGGGTCTGCGGGAATGAAGTTGTTGTATTCGAGGAAGTAACCACCGAACTCAGGCGCAAAGAAAATGATCGCTGTGAAGATCATCAGGAACACACTCACGCCCAGGATGTCGTGAACCGTGTAGTAAGGGTGGAAAGGAATTCCATCAACAGGGTGTCCATCCGGCCCACGGGTTGCCTTGATCTCAACGCCGTCCGGATTGTTGGAGCCCACTTCATGCAGGGCAATGATGTGCGCGGCCACCAGACCCAGCAGCACCAGCGGCACCGCGATCACGTGGAAGGCGAAGAAGCGGTTGAGCGTGGCGTCGCCCACCACGTAGTCGCCGCGAATCAGCAGCGCCAGATCAGGGCCGATGAAAGGCACCGCCGCGAACAGGTTAACGATCACCTGAGCACCCCAGTAGCTCATCTGGCCCCAGGGCAGCAGGTAGCCCATGAACGCCTCGGCCATCAGGCACAGGAAAATCGCGCAGCCGAAGATCCAGATCAGCTCACGTGGCTTGCGGTAGCTGCCGTAGATCAGGCCGCGGAACATGTGCAGGTACACCACCACGAAGAAGGCCGACGCGCCGGTGGAGTGCATGTAGCGGATCAACCACCCCCATGGCACGTCGCGCATGATGTATTCCACCGAGCCGAAGGCCTGTGCGGCATCCGGCTTGTAGTTCATCGTGAGGAAGATGCCGGTGACGATCTGGATCACCAGAACCAGCATCGCCAGCGAGCCAAAGAAGTACCAGAAATTGAAGTTCTTGGGCGCGTAGTACTCGGAGAGATGCTCCTTGTACAGCTTGCTGGCCGGGAAACGGTTGTCGACCCAGTTCATGGCTTTGGCGGCCAAGGGGGCGTCGGGAGGAAGTTCTTTGAATTCAGCCATCACTGATCCTGGTTCGGGGAGATTCTTGCACCAACATAGGCATAGCAAAAAGATTAACGCGGCCTGTTTTCACATGTCCGGTTGAAGGTTTCTGGGGAAATTCCCGTGCTCAGGCCTTCTTGTCCTCGCCGATCAGCAGGCGGGTGTCGGACAGGTACATGTGAGGAGGCACTTCCAGATTGTCCGGCGCGGGCTTGTTCTTGTAGACGCGACCGGCCATGTCGAAGGTGGAGCCATGGCAAGGGCAGAGGAAACCGCCGGCCCAGTCGTCAGGCAGCGAGGGCTGCGCACCTGGGGTGAACTTGTCAGAAGGCGAGCAACCCAGATGCGAGCAGATGCCCACCACCACCAGGGTTTCGGGCTTGATGGAGCGAGCCTCGTTGCGGGCGTACTCAGGGGTGAGTTCGCCAGGGTTGCGCTCGGATTTGGGGTCTGCCAGCAGAGCGTCCACCTTGGGCAACGACGCGATCTGCTCGGGCGTGCGCTTGACAATCCAGACCGGCTTGCCGCGCCATTCGACGACGATCTTCTCGCCCGGCTTGACGGCGGAAATGTCGACTTCCACCGCAGCGCCTGCTGCTTTGGCCCTTTCAGAGGGCTGGAAGGTGCTGACAAACGGCACGGCAACCGCTGCGACGCCCGCGCCACCCACAGCGCAAGTGGCGACGAGCCAGTTTCTTTTGTCTTTATCTAGGGGAGCGCCGGGAGGCACGCCATTCACACTCGCTTGGGTCATGGAAATCCTTCAAGAACTCGCTTGAAAAAGGCTTATTGGGGACAACCCGCGATTGTAGCGGAGCGCAAAGCACGTTTTCAAGGCGCGGCGGGAACCCGACTGCCTTGCTTTGCCTCGTCCACAGATCGCCCCGGCAAACCGGTACTTTGTTGCATTTGTGCTGAACGGCCCGGCCATAATCGGCCCTACGAAGGTCAGCACAGGTCTTCGAAACCACCCAACCCCGCGAAGGAGCCGCCATGGGCATGATGAAAGAATTCAAGGAATTTGCCGTCAAGGGCAACGTGATTGATCTGGCTGTGGGCGTCATCATCGGTGCGGCCTTCGGCAAGATCGTCGATTCAGTGGTGGGCGACCTCATCATGCCGGTGATCGGCGCCGTGGTCGGCAAGCTCGACTTTTCCAACCTGTTCGTTGTGATGGGTCCGGTGCCCGCCGGGACGGTCGCCACACTGGATGCGCTCAAGAAAGCAGGCGTGCCGGTGTTCGCCTATGGCAACTTCATCACCGTGGCGGTCAATTTCGCGATTCTGGCTTTCATCATTTTCCTGATGGTCAAGCAGATCAACAAGCTGAAGCGCAACGAAGAGGCGGCACCGGCTGCGCCTGCAGCGCCGCCCGAAGAGGTGGTGCTGCTGCGCGAGATCCGCGACAGTCTGAACAAAAAGTAGCCCGCTCCGTCGCCCACCCGCCCCCCCCCCTAGGCGGACAGTTGCCGCGCCATGCGGATGGCGGCCAGCAGGCTGGAGGCGTCAGCCACGCCCTGGCCGGCAATATCGAATGCCGTTCCATGGTCCGGGCTGGTGCGCACGAGAGGCAGCCCCAGCGTGACATTCACGCCCTGCTCCACACCCAGGTACTTCACCGGAATCAGCCCCTGATCGTGGTACATCGCGACCACCACATCGAACTCGCCTGACTGGCTGGCTGTGCGACGGGCGCGCATGAACACAGTGTCAGGCGCGTAGGGACCACTCACATCAATGCCTTCCTGACGGGCCAGCGCGACGGCTGGCGCGATGATGGCCTGCTCTTCGCTGCCGAAAAGTCCGCCCTCGCCCGCATGCGGGTTGAGCCCGGCCACGGCGATGCGGGGCGCCCGCCCCAGGTTGCCCGACAGCGCCGAGTGCGTGATGCGCAGGGTCTGCAGCACGTTGTCGAGCGTCACGGCTTCAATGGCCTGCCGCAGCGACATGTGGATGCTGACCAGCACCGTGCGCAGTTCATCGTTGGCCAGCATCATGCGCACCGGCACATCCGCCACCGGACGACCGAGAAACGTGGCAGCTTCTGCCTGCAGCATTTCCGTGTGCCCGGGAAAGGCGGATACCCATCCACCGGCAGCGGCCAGCGCCTCCTTGTGGATGGGCGCAGTCACCATCGCAGATACCTCTCGCGCCAAGACAGCCCGAGCAGCCCAAACAATGCAGTCCGCCGCAGCCTGACCAGCCGCCGCGCTCACCACACCGTACGGTGGTGGCGCCTGCAGTTCACATTTCTGCAGCACAGGCAGGCACCCCGGTGGCGTCTGCGCTATGTCGGAGAGGCTGTCGAGTTGAACCACCGGTAACGCCACAGGGGATGCCAAGAGCGCGCTGGCGCGCCGCAGCGTGGCCACGTCCCCCACCACCACGCAGCCGACCAGATCAGCCGGGTTGTCACGCCAGGCACGGGCAATGATCTCGGGGCCGATGCCTGCGGCGTCGCCCATGCTGATCAGTAGGATTTCAGGCATTTTGTCGCCCATGGAAAGCGGCTGACAAGCGTCCGCATTCGTCCGCGTCTGTACAAAACCAGACAGCGCTGCCCATAATCCCGACAACAGGGTCTCGTCTGTCGGCGAGGGTGCGGTCAACACCGCGCAACAACAGAGGTGGATTGCATGGCTGCATTGCCAGTATTTTCCCCCAATCCCCGCCACCGAGGCTGAACGGCCGTGCGCGACACCTTTGCAGCCACCATGACGCCAGCCGAAATGATGCTGTGGAGCGCCGAGGCAGGCGCACTCGGTCTGGTGGTGGGGCTCGCCCTGGGAGAACTGGTCTGGAGCCGCACCCGCGCTGCCGTGCAGGCCGTGGCGTATCTCTTTTTCTGCTGGCTGGCCGTGATGTTGCTGAGCGGTCTGCCCGCCGCCATCTGGCCGTTCTTCCGCCCGCAACTGGTGCTGGCGCAGGTTGTGGTCGGTCCGCTGTGCGCAGCCATGGGAAGCTACGGTGCCAGCGAATGGCTGTCGGCACACCAGCGGGACCACCTGATGCGCGTCAGTCTACTGACCGTGACCGGGCTGTGTCTGGTCGGCGGCCCGCTGTGCCTGCTGGTGCCCGCCGAATGGCGTCTGCCTGCTTCGGCCTTGCTTGCCATCGGCAATTTGTCGGTGGTGCTGTGGCTGTCGGTCCGTGCCACCCAGTTGGGCGACAAGCAGGCCTGGGGGCTCGCACTCGGCTGCCTTCTGACTTTGCCAGCGCAGATTGGTTTGTACTGGCTTGCGATCAGCGATACGCGTCTGAGCTTCCCGATGCAGGCGTCAGTGGCTGGCGTGGGTCTGCTCAGCGTGGTGGTCACCGCCGTCATGCTGTGGCTTCGCAACCAGCACACGCGGCAGCTGGTGCAGCGTGACAACTCGCTGCGTGACCCGGTGACGCAGCTGTACAGCAGTGTGCCGATGGTGCAGAAAATCATTGACGCCCAAGGTCGCCGTCTGCGGACACGCCGTGACGGCGCGCTGATGGCCATCCTGTTGTTTGAACCGGATCGCCTGCAAGTCCAGGTCGGCCCGGCGGGCATGCAGGAAATCTACATCGAGCTGGCGCTGCGGATTCAGCGGCACACCGGTGCCGTGAACCCGGCCGGACGCTATTACGACTGCTGCTTTCTGGTGCTGATTGAAACCATGCACTCGCCGCGCTGGATTCGCACCCTCAGCCTGCGCGTGGCCTCCAGCCTGCGGCGGCCGGTGGCGGTGCACTCCCTGTCGCACCAGGAGATCACGGTGACACCGGACATCGGCGTCGGAATCGTGCACATGGCGGCAACCGGCAAGGATGTGGACCAGTTGCTGCATGAAGTGCAGTCGATGGCAGAGGCGGCACGCACCATGCGTTCCCGCGCCGCCATGCTGGACCCGGAGACCCGCAAGGCAGTTGCGGTCGAACATGCGGACCTCGGCTCCAGCTGGCGCGCCCTTCGGGACGCAGTGCCGCACGGAGGTTCACGCGGGCATGGCAGCCCGCACAAGACCAAGGGCGGCATCCCCAAAGGCGGTACCAAACCCCCGCGCCCGCGGCACACCCCCACCTGACACGCGCTGGTCAGGCAGATGCCAACTCACGCCGGGTTGTCGATGTCGATGAACTGGTGTTCCAGACCAAGCTGGGCGGCCACATGACCTGCCGCCGCCGGGGCACCGTAGCGCTCGGTGGCATGGTGGCCACACGCGAGGAAAGCCACACCCATCTCGCGTGCGTAATGCGCCTGGGGCTCGGAGATTTCGCCAGTGATGAAGGCGTCGGTACCCGCCGCGATGGCCGCCTCAAAATACCCCTGAGCCCCGCCGGTGCACCAGGCCAGCCGACTCACCGGCTTTGCAGGCTTGTTGCCCGCTGCCACCAGCACCACTGGGTGCTGGAGCACCTGACCCACATGGCTGGCCAGGGCCTCGGGGCTTTCAAAAGCGCCGCCATCAGTTCTGTGGCCAATCCAGCCCAGGTCCTGCTCGCCAAAGCGCCCCGTGGCCGTGAGGCCCAGCTTCAGTGCCAGCTGGGCGTTGTTGCCCCATTCCGGGTGGGCATCAAGCGGCAGGTGGTAGGCCAGCAAATTGATGTCATGGGCCAGCAGCAGGGACAGACGCTGCTTCATCCAGCCGGTGACGCAGCCGTCGTGCCCACGCCAGAACAGGCCGTGGTGGACAAAAATAGCATCGGCTTTTTCAGCAATCGCCGCCTCGATCAGGGAGCGGCTGGCCGTGACACCCGACACCAGCTTGCGGACCGCCATGCGCCCCTCGACCTGCAGGCCGTTCGGGCCGTAGTCCTTGAAGCGGGCAGGCTGCAGCAGGGCATCAAAAGCCTGCAACACATCGACTCGATTGGTGCTCATGGCAGGATTGTCTCAGGCCGCTGCCGGATGGCAATCCATGGGAAGCCAGGTGGTCCCGGCTTTTTGGCGTGTCCTTGAGGGAGAATATGGTTTTGTAATGCCATCGTGTGAGCCATTTCGTTCACGCGAACCACCCGAAGCACCCGAAGCACCCGAAGCACCCGATCCATGAAGCGTACTTGGCTCCTGTTTTCCCAGACGGTCACCGTGCTGCTGGCCGCCTATTTTGTGGTTGCCACACTCAAGCCGCAATGGCTGGGCAAGGGCGCGATTGGCGGTTCTGTGGCGGTGATTGAGGCGCCGGCGTCTGCAGGCGGCGCGGGCGTGGGCCCGAGCGGATTCCGGGCGGCAGCCAAGGTGGCTTCTGCCGCCGTGGTCAGTATCAACACCAGCAAGGCAGCAACCAAAAATCCACACGCCGAGGACCCATGGTTCAAATTCTTCTTTGGCGACCAGGGCCAGAACGAACCACAAGGCGGACTGGGCAGCGGCGTGATCATCAGCGCCAGCGGCTACATCCTGACCAACAACCATGTCATTGAAGGCGCTGACGAGATCGAGGTCATCCTGAACGACACCCGCAAGGCCAGCGCACAGGTGATCGGTACCGACCCAGACACCGACCTCGCCATCCTGAAAATCGCGCTCGACAAACTGCCCGTCATCGTTCTCGGCAACTCCGACAGCCTGCAGGTCGGCGACCCGGTGATGGCCATCGGCAACCCATTTGGCGTGGGGCAGACCGTCACCAGCGGCATCGTCAGCGCGCTGGGCCGCAACCAACTGGGCATCAACACCTTTGAGAACTTCATCCAGACCGATGCGGCGATCAACCCGGGCAACTCGGGCGGCGCGCTGGTCGATGTGAACGGCCACCTGATGGGCATCAACACCGCGATTTATTCGCGCTCTGGCGGGTCCATGGGCATCGGTTTTGCCATTCCGGTGTCCACGGCCAAGCAGGTACTCGAAGGCATTGTGCGGGACGGCCAGGTGACGCGCGGATGGATCGGCGTGGAGCCGCAGGACCTCAACGCCGAGCTGGCGGAGACCTTTGGCCTGAAACCGTCGGTGGCCAAAAACGGCGGCGTGATCATCACCGGCGTGCTGCAGAACGGCCCCGCGGCGCAAGCTGGCATTCAGCCGGGCGATGTGGTGATCGCAGTGGAAGGAAAAGCAGTGAGCAATGTGAGTCAGCTGCTCACCGCGGTGGCGGCACTCAAACCCGGTTCACCCTCGCCGTTGACGGTCTTGCGAAAAGACAATCAGATTGAAATTGCCGTCACGCCCGGCAAACGCCAACGGCCCAAAGCGATTCAGCGCTGATTGGTTCCGCGCGGCAGCTCAGCCGCGTGGCGTCAAGACTTGGCGGTTTCGGTGTCGGCGTCCGTGTCCGGCGCCTTGGTGGTCTTCACAAAAATTTGCGCAGCCACAATGCCGATTTCGTAAAGGCTGCCGACCACGGCCAGCAGCATGATCATGGAGCCTGCATCTGGCGGCGTGACGAGCGCAGTCACAACGGCGGCAATGACCCAGAAATAACCCCGGTACTCGCGCAGCTGTTTCACCGTGAGCACGCCCATGCGCACCAGCAGGATCACCGCAATCGGCACCTCAAAGGCCAGCCCGAACGCGAGGAACATGCCCAGCACGAAGTTCAGGTACTCCTCGATGTCTGGCGCAGCAGTGATGGACTTGGGCGCAAAGCTCTGGATGAACTGGAACACCTGGCCGAACACGAAGTAATAGCAGAATGCGACGCCGACAAAAAACAGCACGGTGCTGGAGACAACCAGCGGCATCACCAGCTTTTTCTCATGCGAGTACAAGCCCGGCGCCACGAAGGCCCACACCTGGTACAGCACCACCGGCAGCGCAATCATGAAGGCTGCCATGAACAAAATCTTGATCGGCACCACAAAGGGCGAGATCACATTGGTCGCAATCAGCGTGGCACCCTTGGGCAGCGAGGCCACCAGCGGTGCGGCCATCAGATCATAGAGCGCGCTGGGGCCAGGGAACAGCGCCAGAAGTGCCGCAGCGATGCCAACGGCAATGACCGCCTTGATCATGCGGTCGCGCAACTCCATCAGGTGCTGAACAAAAGGCTGCTCGGTACCTGCAAGTTCGTCGGGCTTGTCGTTCTGGGGGTCGCTCATGGGGAAATCTGCGCTGGATGGGTGGCGCCGGAATGCGCGGAACAGGGAAAGTACGATGGGGTCCGCGTCAGGCGTTGGGACGCTGGGTCGGCCGGGGCCTGAAGCGGGCCACGCGTGCGGCACCCGACTGGGCCTTGGTGCGAACACCCGAGCGCGCCTTGTACCACTGCGGCATGGCACCCTGCTTGATGCGCCATTTCTTCTTCGGGTGGCGGTATTCGGGCGGAAGGTCAAAGCCAATGGAGTTCCCATTGCTGTCAACACCACCGGCTTCACCCATGATCTCACCGGTCGTTTCGGTCCACGATTTCTCGAAGTCGCTGGCGTTGGTCTGGATGGAGCTCTCCACATCACGCGCTGCGCCTTCCACCGTTTCCTTCATCTTCTTGAGCTCATCGAGCTCCATGGAACGGTTCACTTCCTGCTTGACGTCGGCCACATAGCGCTGCGCCTTGCCCAGCAAGGTACCCACCGTGCGCGCCACACGCGGCAGCTTCTCGGGCCCGATGACGATCAGGGCCACTGCGCCAATCAGCGCAATCTTCGAAATGCCGAGATCAATCATGGAGCATCAATGTGGAGTTTTCTGTGCCAGCAGGAATGCAAGGCCGGCTTCGCCGGACTGCAGGCCCTGCAACCCCCGGAGCGCAAAAGCGACAAGCGCGGGGGGGCGACGAGCGTTCAATCAGGACTTCTGGCGTGCTTCGACGTCGATCGTGGCCTTGTCGGCAGCCTGGGCGTTGGTGACTTGGCCGGCAGGTGCTGCCGGTTTGTCTTCGGCAGTCGTCTGGCCGCCGTCTTTCATGCCGTCCTTGAAGCCCTTGACGGCACCGCCCAGGTCGCCGCCAATATTCTTGAGCTTCTTGGTGCCAAACACCATCACCACGATCAGCAGCACGATCAGCCAGTGCCAGATGGAAAATGAACCCATGATTTGCTCCTAAATTCAGTTATTGCAGGTTGTGCTGACTCGCCAGCGACTGCCTCGATTCTAAAGGCCCGCCGCCTTGTGCGCCTGAGTAGACCTACTGACCTGCAGGCCAAACGCCCGATCCGGCGCCATGGGCAGCCATCGGCCTTGGGCAATACTCATTCAGCCCCTCAGCCATGGCCGGGCGCCACCCATCACGTGCAGGTGAAGATGGTGGACTTCCTGACCGCCTTCCGAGCCCGTGTTTGTCACAATGCGAAAACCGCCCGCCGGGTAAGGGTTACACCCTTGGGCCATGGCCAGTTGCGGGGCCAGCACCATCATGCGCCCCAGCAGGGCCGCGTGCTCGGGGCCGACCTGTGCCATGGAGGGAATATGCGCCTTGGGAATGATCAGGAAATGCACAGGTGCCCACGGATTGATGTCGTGAAAAGCGAACAGTTTATCGTCTTCATGCACCTTGCGGCTGGGAATGACGCCTGCGGCGATCTTGCAAAAAATGCAGTTGTCAGAATGGCTCATGGGCAGGGAAATGGGTAAGAGAGTGGTCTGATGCAGGCCTCAGGACGGCTGATGCTGATTGAAGCGCACCCACCCCTTGATGCACCGGTAGAGGTACCACAGCCAGACCACACCGTAGGCAATCGCGCCCGGCAGGAAAAACATCAACCACAGCGGCGACAACACCACCAGCCAGAGCAGGGTCCACCAGAAGGTGCGGATCATGTAGTTGTGGTGATCGATGTAAAGCGCGTCTGATTCAGTGGAGCGCCGGATGTAGTTGATGATCAGGGCGATCACGGCAAACACGCCGCCACTGAACCAGGCCAGGGTATGCAGGCCATACAGCAGCTGCATCACGGTGCGGTCGCCGCTGGTCTTGCTGTCAAATTCGGCCAGATTGGTTTCCATGTTCCAGTTTCTCCACGTTCAGACGGATGGGGCCGGGGGCGGCGTGCCGACGCCTAACTCTTGACCGGCGCTTCGCTTGCCTCGCGGTGCTGGGCCTTGCGCAAGGCTTTTTCCTCGATACCGCTGGTGCCTTCGCGTCGCTCCAGTTCAGCCAGCACGTCGGCAGGCTTCAAGCCATAGTATGCCAATGCGATCAGGCTGTGAAACCACAGGTCGGCGACCTCACCGACGAGTTTGCCCTTGAGCGCGTCGGTGGCGCCACCCGCATCAATGTCTTTGGCAGCCATGACGGTCTCGGTCGCCTCTTCGCCGATCTTTTTGAGAAAGGCGTCCGGGCCCCGGTGCAGCAGACGTGCGACATAGCTCTTGTCCGGGTCGCCGCCAAGGGCGGGCTTGCGGCTTTCGATGACCTCGGCGAGGCGCTGGAGAGAGTCGTTGGAGGACATGGGGCCGCCTGTTACTTGTTCATTTGTAAATGCTTTGAGGGTCTTTGAGGACGGGTTCCGTCACGACCCACTGGCCGTCTTTGTAAAGATGAAAGAAACAGCTGTGACGCCCGGTGTGACAGGCAATCGATGGCTCGTGCGCTGCATGCCCCTCCTGCGTAATTTTCAGCAGAATCACGTCGTTGTCGCAATCAAGACGAATTTCATGCACCGTCTGCCAGTGGCCTGACTCTTCACCCTTGTGCCAGAGCCGGCCCCGCGAGCGGCTGAAGTACACCGCCTGCCCGAGTTCGGCCGTTTTCTGCAGCGATTCGCGGTTCATCCAGGCGAACATCAGCACATCGCCGCTGCCCGCTTCCTGCGCGATCACCGGGATCAAGCCCTTGTCGTCCCAACGGACGTCGTCCAACCAGTTCATGGCGTCTATTGTCCGGGATTTGAGAGAGCTTCCGCGAGTCCCAATCAAGGATATCGCGGGACCGGCTCCGACGGACCGCAGATATCGTCCCAGCAGGGGAAAGGCGTAGCGACACGAAGTGCGCGAAGCCGATAGGGGTTACAACCTTACAGGAATACCACGCGCAGCCATGTGCTGCTTGGCCTGCTGCACCGTGTATTCACCGTAATGAAAAATGCTGGCGGCCAGCACGGCATCGGCACCACCTGATTGCACACCGTCGGCCAGGTGCTCCAGATTACCCACGCCGCCGGAAGCAATCACCGGCACGCTCACCGCATCGCTGACCGCCCGGGTCAGCGCCAGATCAAAGCCGGACTTGGTGCCGTCGCGGTCCATACTGGTGAGGAGAATTTCGCCTGCGCCGCGGCGGGCCATCTCGCTGGCCCACGCAACCGCATCCAGGCCGGTGTTCTTGCGGCCACCATGGCTGTACACATCCCAGCCTGCACCGCGCAGCTTCGCGTCTTCCTCGCTGCGGCGCTTGGCGTCGATGGCCACCACGATGCACTGCGCGCCGTACTTGGTCGAGGCGTCCTCAATCACCTGCGGATTGGCAATCGCCGCCGAGTTGAAACTGGTCTTGTCAGCCCCGGCATTGAGCAGGCGGCGCACGTCTTCCACCGTGCGCACACCGCCGCCTACCGTGAGAGGAATGAACACCTGTGAAGCCACCGCCTCGATGATGTGCAGGATCAAATCACGGCCATCGCTGGTGGCGGTGATGTCCAGAAAGGTCAGCTCGTCAGCACCCTGGTCGTTGTAGCGCGCTGCGATCTCCACCGGGTCACCTGCATCGCGCAACTCGACAAAATTGACGCCCTTGACCACCCGACCGCCGGTGACGTCCAAGCAAGGAATGATTCGTTTAGCCAGCAAAATAATCAGACGCGTGAGGTGGTTTCAAACCAAGGCTAGCGTGGAACCGGCTTTGCCGGGCCACTGATAGCGCCCCCTGGGGGGAGGCGGCCAAAGGCCGCTTCGGGGGGTTACCCATTTAATTCATCGGCTCGTGCCTGAGCCTTCTCAAAATCCAGGTCGCCGCTGTAAATGGAGCGTCCGCAGATCACGCCCTCAACGCCTTCGTCCTCGACGGCACAGAGGGCTTCAATGTCGGCCATGTTGGACAGGCCACCCGAGGCAATCACGGGAATGGTCAATGCCTGCGCCAACTTGACGGTGGCTTCAATGTTGATGCCGCTGAGCATGCCGTCGCGGCCGATGTCGGTGTAGATGATGGATTCGACGCCGTAATCCTGAAATTTCTTGCCAAGGTCGACCACCTCGTGGCCGGTGAGCTTGCTCCAGCCGTCGGTCGCCACCTTGCCGTCCTTGGCATCGAGCCCCACGATGATGTGGCCGCCAAACGCGGTGCAGGCGTCCTGCAGGAAACCAGGGTTTTTCACCGCCGCCGTGCCGATGATGACGTAGCGCAGGCCGGCGTCGAGGTAGCGTTCAATGGTGTCCAGATCGCGGATGCCGCCACCCAACTGCACATCAATCTCGCTGCCGACTTCGGCCAGGATTTGCTTGATGGCCAACTCGTTCTTCGGTTTGCCGGCGAACGCGCCGTTGAGGTCGACCAGATGCAGGCGTCGGGCGCCCTTGTCGACCCAGCTGCGCGCCATGGCTGCCGGGTCCTCGCTGAAGACGGTGGATTGATCCATGTCGCCCTGCTTGAGGCGAACGCAGTGACCATCTTTCAGGTCAATGGCAGGGATGAGTAGCATGTGGCAATCAGGAGAGAAAACGGTTCGGGATTCAGGTTAACAACAAGCGTCTAGCACGGCTCAGGGTTTCCAGTGCAGAAAATTGCGATACAGCGCTAGACCGTGGTCTGCACTCTTCTCTGGGTGGAACTGAGTCGCAAAAATATTATCGCGTGCAATGGCGGCGGCAAACCGTCCGCCGTAGTCGGCTTCGCCCGCGATGTGGCGCGCATCCGACGGCAACGCATAGAAACTGTGCACAAAGTAGAAATAGGCGCCATCGGGAATGCCAGCCCACAGCGCATGGGTCGGCGCAGACGGGTAGACCTGGTTCCAGCCCATTTGCGGTACCTTGAAACGGCTGCCGTCGGGCTGGAGTCGCCCGGCCAGATCGAACTTGACCACCTCGCCATGAATCAGCCCAAGGCCCGGCGTTCCCGTGCCTTCGGGGCCCTCATGGCTGCGGTCAAGCAGCATCTGCATACCGACGCACACGCCAAACAGCGGCTTGTGGGCAGCAGCATGCAGCACGGCTGCCTGCAGGCCCGATTCAGCCAGTGCGCGCATGCAATCCGGCATGGCGCCCTGACCCGGCAGAACCACCCGCTCGGCGTCCAGCACGTCCTGCGCACTGGCGGTCACGACCACGTCGTAGCCGCTGCCCTGTGCCACATGCTGCACGGCCTGCGACACCGAGCGCAGGTTGCCCGAGCCATAGTCCACCACTGCCACGCGTTTGGAGGAGGTCATTCGGAAGGTTGTTTCAGAGAGGATGGACGCAGAACTTGGCAGTTGGACGGGCTGTGGCCTCAGGCCGCATCACCGCAGGGCGTTCAGAGCGAACCTTTGGTCGAAGGGATCACACCCGCCGCACGTGGGTCGATCTCCAGTGCCATGCGCAGCGCGCGGGCGAAGGCTTTGAACACCGTTTCAGCCTGGTGGTGGGCGTTCTCGCCCTTCAGGTTGTCAATGTGCAGCGTCACGAAGGCGTGGTTCACAAAGCCCTGGAAAAACTCGTAGGCCAGCTGGCTGTCGAAGGTGCCGATCATGCCGCTTTTGAACGGCACGTCCATGACCAGACCCGGACGCCCCGAGAAATCGACCACCACGCGCGACAGCGCCTCGTCGAGCGGCACATAAGCGTGGCCATAGCGGCGCAAGCCCTTCTTGTCGCCCACGGCCTTGGCCACCGCCTGCCCCAGGGTGATGCCAACATCTTCCACCGTGTGGTGCCCGTCGATGTGCAGATCGCCCTGCGCCTGGATGTCGAGGTCGATCAGTCCGTGGCGCGCGATCTGGTCCAGCATGTGGTCGAAAAACCCGATGCCGGTGGACAGGCTGGACTGGCCGGTGCCGTCGAGGTTGAGCTTGACGGTGATGCGGGTCTCGGCGGTGTTGCGCGAGACTTCCGCGGTGCGCGGCGCCGTGGGGGTGACTGAAGTAGGGGTGGTCATAGGGATTGTTCGAGGGCCGCCAGCATCTGCGTGTTTTCTTCCGCAGTCCCCACCGTCAGGCGCAGGCAGTGGGTCAGCAATGGGTGCATTTTAGAAACGTTTTTGACCAGCACCTTGCAGGATTTCATTCCCTCAAAGGTCCTGCCGGCATCCGGCACGCGCACCAGGATCATGTTGGCGTCGCTTTTCCACGTGGTCACGCCCGGCAGGGCGCCCAAGGCGGCAAGCAGGCGGGTGCGCTCTGCCACCAGCTGGGCAGCCTGTTCAGCAAACACCTCCTGATGCTCCAGCGCGAACAGCGCGCACTCGTAATTGAGCACGCTGATGTTGTAGGGCGGGCGTACCTTGTCGATTTCTGCAATCAGTGCCTTGGGGCCCATCATGTAGCCGAGGCGCACGCCAGCCAGGCCGAACTTGCTCAGGGTGCGCATCAGCAGCACATGGCTGTGGCGGGTAATGCGATCAATGTAGCTCTTGCTGGAAAACGGCTGGTAGGCCTCATCCATCACCACCAGACCGCCCTGCTCGCCCACCGCCATGATGATTTTTTCGATCACCGCGTCGTCCCACAGGTTGGCGGTCGGGTTGTTCGGATAGGCCAGATAGGTGATCGCTGGCTTATGCTCGGCCACGGCGGCCAGCATGGCGGCTTCGTCGAGTTCGAAGTCTGCCGTCAGCGGCACACCGACAAACTTCAACCCCTGCAGTTTTGCGCTCATGGCGTACATCACAAAACCGGGTTCGGGTGACAGCACGGTGGCACCGGGCACATCGCAGACCATGGCCAGCAAGGAAATCAGCTCGTCGGAGCCATTGCCCAGCATCAAGGCGTAGCCTTCGGGCATTTGAGCGTATTCCGCCAGTGCTTGGCGCACGTCGTTCACGCGACTGTCGGGGTAGCGGTTCAGCGCAAGCGCTCCAAGGCGCTGGCCCAGGTGGGCCTGCAGCGCGGCCGGCAAGCGGTGCGGGTTCTCCATCGCATCCAGCTTGACCATGCCGGTCGAATCCTGAACGACATAGGCGTGCATGGCCTGCACATCCGGGCGGATGCGCTTTTTCAACTGTGGACTCAGCGGAGCGGCTTTGAAGGGATCGAGCATTGTCATGACGGCTTGCGCATCGGTGGCACTGTCTTCAGGCGCATTTCGGCAGCCCGCGCATGGGCCTGTAACCCTTCGCCGTAAGCCAACTCAGCGGCCACCGTGCCCAGCGTCTGGGCGCCGGCCTCACTCACCTCGATCAGGCTGGAGCGCTTCTGGAAGTCGTACACGCCCAGCGGGCTGGAAAAGCGCGCGGTACCGCTGGTCGGCAGTACATGGTTGGGACCGGCGCAGTAATCGCCCAGGCTTTCGCTGGTGTAGGCCCCCAGAAAAATCGCACCGGCATGTTTGAGCAGTGGCTCCCAGCGGTGCGGGTCCTGGCTTGACACCTCCAGATGCTCGGGCGCGATGCGGTTGCTGATCTCGCAGGCTTCTTCCATGCTGCGGGTGTGGATCAGCGCGCCGCGCCCCGTCAGGGATTTGGCGATGATCTCTGCGCGCGGCATGGTGGGCAGCAGGCGGTCTATCGCGGCCTGCACCTCGTCGATGTAGGCGGCGTCGGGGCACAGCAAAATGCTTTGCGCCAGCTCGTCATGCTCGGCTTGGCTGAAGAGGTCCATCGCCACCCAGTCGGCCGGCGTGCTGCCGTCGGCCAGCACCAGAATTTCGCTCGGACCCGCGATCATGTCGATGCCGACGATGCCGAAGACCCGCTTCTTGGCACTGGCCACGTAAGCGTTTCCGGGCCCGGTGATCTTGTCGACCTTGGGCACCGTGGCGGTGCCATAGGCCAGTGCGGCAACCGCCTGCGCGCCGCCGATGGTGAAGGCGCGGGTGACGCCTGCCACATAGGCCGCAGCCAGCACCAGTGCATTCTTTTCACCTCTCGGCGTCGGAACCACCATGATGATTTCCCCGACACCCGCCACGTGCGCAGGGGTGGCGTTCATCAGCACGGACGACGGATAGGCCGCTTTGCCACCCGGGACATAGATGCCGACCCGGTCCAGCGGAGTGACCTTCTGGCCCAGCAGGGTGCCGTCTTCGTCGCGGTAGCTCCAGCTCTCGCCGTTGGCCTTGCGCTGGGCTTCGTGGTAGCTGCGCACGCGGCGTGCGGCTGCCTCCAGCGCGTCGCGCTGCGCGGCGGGAATGGCGTCGAAGGCGGCCTTGAGCTCCGCCTGGGTCAGTTCCAGCGACGACATCGAGGCCGCTTGCAGGCCATCAAAACGTGCGGTGTATTCCAGCACGGCGGCATCGCCCCGCTTCTGGACGTCCGCCAGGATGTCGGCCACGCGCTGCTCAATCGCCGCGTCGGTATCTGCCGACCAGTGCAGGCGCGCCTGGAACTCGGCATCGAAGCCAGGCTTCGCGGTGGAGAGTCGGACGGGGGCAGCCGTGAGGTTCATGAAATCGTGACGTCGGGTTGATCAGGACGGAAGTGACGCGGGTTGGGAAGCCTTGGCAAAAGCATCAATGAGCGCACGAATCGGCGCCTGCTTGAGCTTCAGCGCCGTCTGGTTCACCACCAGATGCGAGCTGATGTCCATGATGCGCTCGACTTCCACCAGCTGGTTGGCCTTGAGCGTGCTGCCGGTAGAGACCAGGTCCACGATGGCATCGGCCAGCCCCGTCAGCGGCGCCAGCTCCATGCTGCCGTAGAGCTTGATCAGGTCCACGTGCACGCCCTTGGTCGCAAAAAACTCGCGGGCAATCGCCACATACTTGGTGGCGACCCGCAGGCGCGAACCCTGGCGCACGGCAGCGGCGTAATCAAAACCGTCACGCACAGCCACGCTGATGCGGCATTTGGCAATCTGCAAATCGAGCGGCTGATAAAGGCCTTGGCTGCCGGATTCGAGCAGGGTGTCTTTGCCAACGACGCCAAGATCGGCGCCGCCGTACTGCACATAGGTCGGCACATCGGTCGCGCGGACGAGGACGACGCGCAGCTCCGGCTGGTTGGTGCGAAGGATCAGCTTGCGGGACTTGTCCGGATCGTCCAGCACCTCGATGCCAGCAGTACGCAGCAGCGGCAGCACATCGTCAAAGATGCGGCCTTTGGACAAAGCAAGTGTGATCATGATTTGATGCGTTCGATATCAGCGCCAATGCCGCGCAGCTTGGCTTCCATCTGGTCGTAGCCACGGTCCAAGTGGTAGATGCGGTCCACCAGCGTTTCGCCTTCGGCCACCAGACCGGCAATCACCAGGCTGGCAGACGCGCGCAGGTCGGTTGCCATCACGGTGGCACCGGAGAGCTTCTCAACGCCCTCCATCACGGCGACTTTGCCCTCGATCTGGATTTTGGCACCCAGCCGGACCATTTCGTTGACGTGCATGAAACGGTTTTCAAAAATGGTTTCCGTCACCTTGCTCGACCCTTGCGCGATCGCGTTGAGCGCCATGAACTGGGCCTGCATGTCGGTCGGAAAGCCCGGATACTCGGTTGTCCGGAAGGACTGCGCCTTCAGTCGCCCCTGCGACTGGACGCGTATGAAGCCGTCACCGGCCGTCACCACCACACCGGCCTCACGCAACTTGTCGATCACTGCATCAAGGTGATCGGCACGGCCGTGACGTAACACTACGTCACCGCCCGTGGCCGCCACGGCGCACAGAAAGGTGCCGGTCTCGATGCGATCAGCCACCACACGGTGTGTGCAGCCGTGGAGGCGCTCCACCCCCTGGATGCGGATGCGCCGGCTGCCGTGGCCTTCGATCTGCGCCCCCATCTTGATCAGCATCTCGGCCAGATCGCCGATTTCAGGCTCCTGGGCTGCATTTTCCAGAATGGTTTCGCCCTCGGCGAGGCTGGCTGCCATCAGGAAGTTTTCGGTGCCCGTGACGGTGACCATGTCGGTCGTGAGGCTGGTGCCCTTCAGGCGCTTGCGGCCAACCGGCAGCTTGGCAATCATGTAGCCGTGCTCGACCACGATCTCCGCACCCATGGCCTGCAGGCCCTTGATGTGCTGGTCTACCGGCCGCGAGCCAATGGCGCACCCGCCCGGCAAAGACACCGTGGCCTCGCCAAAGCGCGCCAGCAACGGGCCCAGCGCCAACACAGACGCCCGCATGGTCTTGACCAGCTCGTAAGGCGCTTCCGGCGAGCTCAGGTTGGCCGCATTCAGCGTCACCGTGCCGGAAGCGGCTTCGCTGCGCTCTACGGTCACGCCCATGTTACGGATCAGCTTGAGCATGGTCGCCACGTCTTGCAGACGCGGAACATTCTCCAGCGTCACCGGCTCGGCGGTGAGCAGCGCGGCGCACAGCTCCGGCAGGGCTGCATTCTTGGCGCCCGAAATATCGACGGTGCCTGCGAGCGACTTGCCGCCCCGGATGAGTAGTTTGTCCATGGTGTCTGTTCTGCCGCGTCAGCTGGCTGCGTTGGCTGCCCACTCGGCAGGCGTGTAGGTTTTCATCGACAAGGCATGCACCTCATCGCTTTGTATTCTGCCGCCCAGCGTGGCGTAAACGCTCTGGTGGCGCTGGATCAGGCGCTTGCCCTCGAATGCGCTGGAGACGATGGTGGCGTACCAGTGGCGGCCGTCGCCTGACAGCTCGATGTGCTGGCACGGCAGGCCAGCCGTGATGATGGTTTGAAGTTCTTCGCTGGTCATAACTTACTTATTTGGGCCTGAGAAAAGTGTCTTCGCAAGCAGGCGCCGCGGAACTGGCTCCGCCAGGCCGCAGGCGCAGCGCCCCCTCGGGGGGCAGAGAGCGACACGAAGTGCGCGAACGTGGGGGTCATATATTTAGTGCCTGATTTTGTAGCCGGTCCGCAGCATGTTCACGGCGATCGCACTCACGGCGAGCAATGCGGTTAACACAATGCCCAAACTGAGCCAGGGCGACACATCGCTGACGCCGAAAAAGCCGTAGCGGAATCCGTCGATCATGTAGAAAAACGGATTCAGGTGGCTCACAGTCTGCCAGAACGTCGGCAGGGAATAAATGGAATAGAACACACCGCTCAGAAACGTCATCGGCATGATGACAAAGTTCTGGAACGCGGCCATCTGGTCGAATTTTTCGGACCACAGTCCGGCAATCACACCCAGCGCGCCCAGCATGGCCGCACCCAGCAGCGCGAAGACCACGATCCAGAGGGGCGCCACAAAAGCCGGTGGCCCAAAAAACGCGGTGACGGCGAACACGCCCACCCCCACCAACAGCCCACGGGCGACAGACGAGCCCACGTAGGCAAAAAACCAGTGCCAGTGCGACAGCGGGGTCAGCAACACAAACACCAGGCTGCCCATGATCTTGCTCTGGATCAGTGATGAGGAGCTGTTGGCAAAGGCGTTTTGCAGCACGCTCATCATCACAAGGCCGGGCACCAGAAAGGCGGCGTAGCTCACCTGTCCGTACACCAGTTCCTTGCCCTGCATGACATGACCAAAGATCAGCATGTACATGACGGCCGTGAGGACGGGCGCACCCACAGTCTGAAAGGCGACCTTCCAGAAACGCAGAACTTCCTTGTAAAACAGGGTTTGCCAGCCGGTCATGCCGCCACCCCGATCTTTTCGGCCATCACCTCGAGGAACACGTCTTCGAGATCGGCCTTGCGGATTTCCACATCTTCAGCCACCAGCCCTGCTTCGCGGATGGCGGCGAGGTATTGCTCGATCTCGTGGGCGTTGTGGGCGGGAAACTGCACGATGCGGCCGGTGATGCGTGCACGCGCCGCGAGCGCGGGCGGTAGTTCGCTGTCGATCTTGAAGCGCAGCACGTTGGACGAGGCCGCACGCAGCAGTTCAGAGGTCTGCGCTAGCGCTACCATCCGCCCCTGTTTGAGCATGGCAATGCGGCTGCAGAGCGCCTCGGCCTCTTCCAGGTAGTGCGTGGTGAGCAGCACCGTGCTGCCCTGTTTGTTCAGTTTGGCGATGAACTGCCAGAGGGTCTGCCGCAGTTCCACATCGACGCCGGCGGTGGGCTCGTCGAGCACGATCACCTGCGGCTTGTGCACCAGTGCCTGCGCCACCAGCACGCGGCGCTTCATGCCGCCAGAAAGCTGGCGCATGTTGGCATTGGCCTTGTCGGCCAGACCGAGGCTTGCCAGCAACTCGTCGATCCAGTCGTCGTTTCCCTTGATACCGAAATAGCCCGACTGGATGCGCAGCGCTTCGCGCACAGTGAAGAAAGGGTCGAACACCAGCTCTTGCGGCACCACGCCCAACTTGCGGCGCGCGTTGGCATAGTCGGTGACCACGTCGCTACCATGCACGGTGACAGTGCCGCTGGAGGCCCGCGACAAGCCGGCGAGGATGCTGATGAGGGATGTTTTGCCAGCACCGTTCGGGCCCAGAAGGCCGAAAAACTCACCCGCCTCGATGTCGAAACTCACGTGGTCCAGTGCCTGGACCGCTGGTGCGCTGCTGCGTTTGGACGAATAGCTTTTGGAGACTGACCGAAAGGAGATGGCTGGCGAAGTAGCGGACATTAGCCCTCTATTTTAGGGGGTGCCAAGCCCGCCCGCCCCGTGGCTGCATGGATGGCCCTTTCAGACCGAGGCATGCGCCGCGAAGGATCTCAGCCAGATGTCGCTTCTGCCGCCGGCAACAGTTCTTCCACGCCGTACAGGCCGGCCAGTTGCCGCAGCTTGGGTGGCAGGTCCTGCACGACAAAACTGCGCCCGGCCGCCACAGCCTGCCGACGGCACTCCAGCAGCACAGCCAGCGCCGACGAATCAAAGGCCGTCATGCCGCCCGCGTCGGCTACCACCGGACCTGTTTGCGCCGCGACCTGACTGGTGATGCTGCCCGCAAAGGCAGCCGCGCGGTCGTGGGTCAAGTCAGCAGGCAACAGGATCATGGTGCGGCGCCGGTATCAGGAAGACTTCTTATCGCCGGCGTTGGACTTATTGCGCTCCGACAGCGACGCGATCAACCCGTCCACGCCCTTGGCGCTGATTTCCTGGGCAAACTGGGTGCGGTAAGTCTCCACCAGCCATACGCCCAACACGTTCAGGTCGTAAATCTTCCAGCCCGTGGGGGTTTTTTCCATGCGGTAGTCGAGTTGCACCGGGTCGCCACGACCCAGCACTTCGGTGCGCACCACCACCTCGGTATCTGCAGGTGCCGCGCGCAGGGGCTTGACGTTGATCTTCTGGTCATTCACCTGTGACAGTGCGCCGGAGTAGGTGCGGATCAGCAGGGTCTTGAACTCTTCCTGCAGACGCTTTTGCTGTTCTGGCGTCGCCTGACGCCAGTTGCGACCCACCGCAGACGCCGTCATGCGGGTGAAGTTCACGTTCGGCATGATCTTGGCGTCCACCAGACCGATGACCTTGGTCATGTCGCCACTCTTGACTGCCTTGTCCGACTTGATGTTGTCCAGCACTTCGGCAGAAACGCGCTTGATCAGGGCGTCAGGGGCCTCGTCAGCCGCATGGACCCAAGAGGCAGAGCCCAGGAGGGCAACACCGACAGCGGTGGCAAACAGTTTCGCAAGAATTCTGCGGTTCATGGTTTTCCTTTATGACACTACGAAGCGCTTTGGGGTCGGTTGGACAGGGCGTTTGCCCCGCCGCACATTGTTGCCCGTGTGGCGCTCGTGATGGATTCTGCGTGTATTCACCCTTACGGGCGGTGAAGTTTTGGCGTCGTTATGTAAAAGTTGTCGGCGTAAAAGCGGGCACTTACTTTTGGCTGCCTTCCGGCAGATCAAAGCGCTCTTCCTTCTGTGGGGTATCGCGCCCGATCAGACTCGCCCGCCGCTGCAGGTAGATATCCCGGGTAAAGCTGTACTTGTCGAGCGCCGCCTGATCCACCACCTCGCCAGCGCCGAGAAGGTTGGCCCGGACATTCACCACACGCAGCACCGTCAGCGAATTGCGCGCCGGTACGTTGTCGGTTCGGCTGACCAGATCACCCTGGTAGTCCACCAGCGTTCCCACGCCGTCACGCACTGACGAGGAGCCCAGCAACGGCAGCACGAGGTACGGACCCGCATCGAAACCCCAGTAACCCAGCGTTTGCCCGAAGTCCTCGCTGTGCCTGGTGATGTTCAGATCGCTCGCCACATCGAAAATGCCACCCAGGCCCCACAAGGTGTTGGTCGTGACCCGGAAGAAGCTGTTCATCGCCTCGGTTGGCTTGCCCTGCAGCAGGTTATTCACGGTCGACCAGACATCGCTGAGGTTGCCGAAGAAGTTGGTCACACCGGTGCGGACAGGCGCAGGGGTGACGTCGCGATAGACAGTAGCGACAGGCTTCAGGATCGCCTGATCCACGCCTTCATTAAAGCTGAAAATGGTCCGGTTCAAGGGCTCCAGCGGATCCGCGGGGTTGGCGTTCGGTCCACTGGCGCAGCCCTGGAGCAAAGCCAGGGCAAGCAGTGCCGCAGCCCCATGGCCGCGCTTTAGGAAGGTGGTGAATTTCATCATTTTTTCTCTGCTGCGGGAGGCGGTGAAGCGGGGGTTGCGGCTGCTGGCGTCGAACTGCTGTCTGCAGCCTTGCTGTACAGGAACTGGCTGATCAGGTTTTCAAGGACCACGGCCGACTGGGTCTGCTTGATCACATCGCCTGCTGCGAGGTTCTTGAGATCGCCGCCAGCCTCGACACCGATGTACTGCTCACCCAAAAGGCCGCTGGTCAGGATCTTGAGCGAACTGTCCTTGGGAAACACATAACGGCTTTCCATGGCCAGGTCGACGCTGGCCTGGTAGGCCTTGTCGTCAAAGGTGATGCTCTCCACGCGTCCGACGACCACGCCAGCGCTCTTGACCGCTGCGCGCGGCTTCAGGCCACCGATGTTGTCGAATTTGGCAGTGACACGGTAGGAGGTGTCGAAGCTCAGGCTAAGCAGATTGGCCGACTTGAGCGCGAGAAACAGCACTGCCGCGCCCCCGATCAGGACGAACAGACCAACCCACAAATCGTTTTTCGAGCGTTGCATTGTTATTCTTTCAGTGACCTGCGCCATGCCTCATGCGAGGACTGCCGCCCACACCATCCCTTGCCCGGCCTGGTTGCTGCGCACGCCCCACGGTGGGCGTCGGCACACAAGCAAAAACAATGCAAGTATTTTGGCATGGCTTGATAAAAAAGTTTGACATGGCCTTCAAAGGCTGAACATCCAGGCGGTGAGCAGGAAGTCCAGCCCCAGCACGGCCAGCGAGGCCACCACCACGGTGCGCGTGGTGGCCCGGGAAACCCCCTCCGGCGTGGGCTGGGCCTCAAAGCCCTGGTGCAAGGCCACAAAAGTGACCGTCACGCCGAACACAAAGCTCTTGATGACGCCGTTGCCCACATCGCGCCAGACATCCACACCGCCCTGCATCTGGCTCCAGAACGAGCCGGCATCCACACCGATCATCACGACCCCAACCACCCAGCCGCCAATGATGCCGACCGCGCTGAACACTGCGGCCAGCAGCGGCATGGCGATGATGCCGCCCCAGAAGCGCGGCGCCAGCACACGGCGCACCGGATCGACGGCCATCATTTCCATCGCGGAAAGCTGCTCGCCTGCCTTCATGAGGCCGATTTCCGCCGTCAATGCCGTCCCGGCACGCCCGGCGAACAGCAGGGCTGTCACGACCGGGCCCAGTTCGCGCACCAGGCTCAGGGCCACCAGAAGGCCCAGCGCCTCCGAGGAACCATAGCGCTGCAGCGTGTAGTAGCCCTGCAAACCGAGCACAAAGCCGACAAAAAGGCCCGAAACCGTGATGATGGCCAGCGAATAGTTGCCGAGAAAGAAAATCTGATCCCGCACCAGACCAAAGCGCGCCAGCGCCGGCCCGGTGAGCGACACCAGCCGGACCATCAGGCGGGCGGCATAGCCGATCTCGGCCAGTTGCCGGCGCAGGCTGAAGCCGATGTCCGACGCCCAGCGGGTGAGACTGAATCCGCTCATCAGCGTCCACCCTTTCTGCCGCTCGCGGCTGCTCCGGAGGCGCCGAAATCAGTGGCCACATCGGGGCCAGGATAGTGAAACTTCACGGGCCCCTCGGCCAGCGCGTTGACAAACTGGTGCACCAGCGGATCCGTGGAATGCATGACCTCTTCAGGCGTGCCCTGAGCGGCAATGCCGCCATTGGCGATCACAATCACCTGGTCGGCGATGCGGAAGGTCTCCTCCAGATCGTGGGACACCACGATGCTGGTGATGCCCAGCGTGTCGTTGAGCTGACGAATCAGCTGCGCCGCCGTACCGAGCGAAATCGGGTCCAGCCCGGCAAATGGCTCGTCGTACATGATGAGTTCCGGGTCCAGCGCAATCGCGCGCGCCAGTGCCACCCGCCGCGCCATACCGCCGGAAATTTCGCTGGGCATCAGGTCGCGGGCACCGCGCAGGCCAACTGCGTTGAGCTTCATCAGCACGATGTCGCGGATCAGGGCTTCGCTCAGCGCGGTGTGTTCGCGCAGTGGGAAGGCCACGTTGTCGAAGACGCTCAGGTCGGTGAAAAGTGCGCCGAACTGAAACAGCATGCCCATGCGACGGCGGGCCGCATAAAGCCCAGGCTGGTCCAGCTTGCCAATGTTCTGGCCATCGAACAGCACGTCACCCTGCACCGCCCGCTGCTGGCCGCCAATCAGGCGCAGCACGGTGGTTTTGCCTCCACCGGAAGCACCCATCAGGGCCGTGACCTTGCCGCGCGGCACAGACAGCGTGACCTTGTTCAGGATGACGCGGTCACCGGCGGAGCCGGGATAGGAAAACGTCACATCCTTGAGTTCAACCAAGGGGGAATTGGAAATGTCGGGCATGGGGCAGTGTGATTGCAGCACCAGACCGGCGGCGCTGCAGCGTAAAGCTCGATGATACGGGCTTTGCCGCCCGACGGCTGTCTGCGGGTGACCTGTGCGTCAGCCGTGTGCAAGCGCAGCCCGGCCTGTGATGGCTTCAGTTCGTCGCAAGACAACAGCTGCGCAGACGCTTGAAGCGACCGATTTCCCGCGGGGAAAGCCGCACCCGCAGGGCGAAACCGTTACAGGTGCACCCCGAGCCCATATTCACACCGCCATGCCGCGCGGGGAATTATTTACAGCGCTTCGAGGGGACGCTTCAGCGAGGCAAGTCGCTGTAGCCCATCAGGAACTCGTCGACGGCGCGCGCAGCCTGGCGGCCTTCGCGAATCGCCCACACCACCAGACTCTGGCCACGGCGGATATCGCCCGCTGCAAACACTTTGGGCACGTTGGTCGCGTAGCCACCGGTGAACTCGGTGCTGGCCTTGGCGTTGCCGCGGCCGTCCTTCTCGATGCCAAATGCATCGAGGATGGAAGCCACCGGTGAGACAAAACCCATGGCCAGCAGCACCAAATCGGCCTTGAGGATCTGCTCGGAGCCGGGAACTTCGGCCATCTTGCCGTCTTTCCACTCGACGCGAACCGTCTTCAGGCCAGTGACCTTGCCCTTCTCGCCGATCAGTTCCTTGGTGGAGATAGCGAACTCGCGCTCGCAACCTTCCTCATGCGACGACGAGGTGCGCAGCTTGATGGGCCAGTAAGGCCAGGTCAGCGGGCGATTTTCCTCTTCGGGTGGCTGGGGCATCAGCTCGAACTGGGTCACGCTGGCCGCGCCGTGGCGGTTGCTGGTGCCCACGCAGTCGGAGCCGGTGTCGCCGCCACCAATGACGATGACGTGCTTGCCGTCGGCACGAAGCTGGCCTTTGACCTTGTCGCCGGCATTGACCTTGTTCTGCTGCGGCAGGAATTCCATCGCGAAATGCACGCCGTCCAGCTCGCGACCGGGCACTGGCAAGTCGCGCGACTGTTCGGCACCACCGGTCAACATGACGGCGTCAAACTCTTTCTGCAGCTGTTCGGGGGTGATGGTTTCCTTGGCCCAGTTGGTGACCTTGGAATCCTTGGGCAGGCTGCCCACCATCACGCCGGTGCGGAAGACCACGCCTTCGGCCTGCATCTGCTCGACGCGGCGGTCGATGTGCACCTTCTCCATCTTGAAGTCGGGAATGCCATAGCGCAGCAGGCCGCCGACACGGTCATTCTTTTCGAACACAGTGACCGAATGCCCGGCGCGCGCCAGTTGCTGAGCCGCTGCCAGGCCGGCAGGGCCGGAGCCGACGACAGCGACTTTCTTGCCTGTCTTGTGCTTGGGCATCACCGGCTTGACCCAGCCCTCGGACCATGCACGGTCGATGATGGCGTGCTCGATGGACTTGATGCCTACTGCGTCGTCATTCACATTCAGCGTGCAGGCAGCCTCGCAAGGCGCCGGGCAGATGCGGCCGGTGAATTCCGGGAAGTTGTTGGTGCTGTGCAGCGTGTCGATGGCATTTTTCCAGTCCGCACGGAACACCATGTCGTTGAAGTCGGGAATGATGTTGTTGACCGGGCAGCCGTTGTTACAAAACGGCGTGCCGCAGTCCATGCAGCGGGCGGCCTGCTTGTTGGCCTGCGCGTCGTCCAGCCCGATGACGAATTCCTTGTAGTTCTTCAGGCGCTCCGGCACGGGCTTGTAGCCCTCCTCGATGCGCTCGTACTCCATGAAGCCGGTGATTTTTCCCATGATGCAGTCCTGTCGATTCTGTGATGGTGGCGTTGGGTCAGACTGCCTTACTTGGCAGCGACGGCTTCACTCTGGTTGGTCGCAACCTGTGCGCGGGTGGTCTCGGTCGCCGCTTCCAGGCGACGCTCCTTGCGCTCCAGCAGGGCACGCTTGTACTCGTTAGGGAACACCTTCACGAACTTCAAGCGCGATTCGCTCCAGTTGTCGAGCAACTCACGGGCACGCTTGCTGCCAGTCCAGCGGTTGTGGTCCTGCAGCAGGCGTTTGAGCATTTCCTCGTCGCTCTCGCCGGCATGCCAGTCCGCCTTGTCATGGGTGTGCTGTTCGGCGGTGGTCACCACCTTGTCCAGCGAGACCATGGAAGTGTTGCAACGGGTGGCAAAGAGGCCGTCTTCGTCGTACACAAACGCCACGCCACCGCTCATGCCGGCAGCGAAGTTACGGCCGGTCTTGCCCAGCACAACGACGGTACCGCCGGTCATGTATTCGCAGCCATGGTCGCCAGTCCCCTCGACGACGGCCGTGGCGCCCGAAAGCCGCACGGCAAAGCGCTCGCCGGCCACGCCGCTGAAGAACGCCTCACCCGTGGTGGCACCGTAGAGCACGGTGTTGCCCACAATCGTGTTTTTGTGCGCCTCACCACGGAAGTCAATGCTCGGGCGCACCACGATGCGGCCGCCGGAAAGACCCTTGCCGGTGTAGTCGTTGGCGTCACCGATCAGGTACAGCGTGATGCCCTTGGCCAGGAACGCGCCGAACGACTGGCCGCCAGTGCCTTCCAGCTGGATACGCAGGGTGTCGTCGGGCAGGCCTTGCGGATGGCGACGGGTCAATTCGCCCGACAGCATGGCGCCCACAGTGCGGTTGACGTTGCGCGCCACTTCGATGAACTGGACCTTTTCGCCTTTTTCCAGCGCGGCCTTCGACTTCTCGATCAGACGAATGTCCAGCGATTTGTCCAGTGCGTGGTCCTGCTCCATCACATGCAGGCGGGCCACATCGGCGGGTACGTTCGGCTGGTAGAACAGGCGGCTGAAATCAAGGCCGCTGGCTTTCCAGTGCTCAATGCCCTTCTGCGTATCGAGCAGGTCCGCGCGGCCGATCAGGTCGTCAAACTTGCGCACACCGAGTTGCGCCATCAACTGGCGGGCTTCTTCGGCGACGAAGAAGAAGTAGTTCACCACATGCTCAGGCTTGCCGCTGAATTTTTGGCGCAGCACCGGGTCCTGTGTGGCCACACCGACCGGGCAGGTGTTGAGGTGGCACTTTCGCATCATGATGCAGCCCTCGACCACCAGCGGTGCGGTGGCAAAGCCGAATTCGTCAGCGCCCAGCAGTGCGCCGATCACGACATCGCGGCCGGTTTTCATCTGGCCGTCGGCCTGCACACGAATCCGGCCACGCAGGCGGTTCAGCACCAGCGTCTGCTGGGTTTCGGCCAGACCGATTTCCCATGGCGAGCCCGCGTGCTTGATGGACGACCAGGGCGAAGCGCCCGTGCCGCCGTCGTGCCCGGCAATCACCACATGGTCAGACTTGGCCTTGGCCACGCCCGCTGCAATGGTGCCGACGCCGACCTCGCTGACCAGTTTCACGCTGATGCTGGCGCGCGGGTTCACGTTTTTCAGGTCGTGAATCAGCTGGGCCAAGTCTTCGATGGAATAGATGTCATGGTGCGGCGGTGGCGAGATCAGACCCACGCCGGGCACCGAGTAGCGCAGCTGACCGATGTACTCGCTGACCTTGCCGCCGGGGAGTTGTCCGCCCTCGCCCGGTTTAGCGCCCTGGGCCATCTTGATCTGGATCTGGTCGGCAGACACCAGGTATTCCGCCGTCACGCCAAAGCGGCCGGATGCCACCTGCTTGATCTTCGAACGCAACGAATCGCCTTCCTGCAAGGGCAGATCGACCTCGACCTGTTTCGCACCAATCACGCTCTTGAGCGTTTCGCCCTTCTTGATCGGAATGCCCTTGAGTTCCTGACGGTAGCGCGCAGGGTCTTCACCACCCTCGCCGGTGTTGCTCTTGCCGCCAATGCGGTTCATGGCCACGGCCAGCGTCGCGTGCGCTTCGGTGCTGATGGAGCCGAGCGACATGGCACCAGTCGCAAAGCGCTTGACGATTTCCTTGGCTGGCTCGACCTCGTCGATCGGGATCGCTTTGGACGGGTCGATCTTGAACTCGAACAGGCCGCGCAGCGTCATGTGGCGGCGGTTCTGGTCGTTGATCAGCTGAGCGTATTCCTTGTAGGTGTTCCAGTTGTTGGCCCGCGTGGAGTGCTGCAGCTTGGCTATCGCGTCCGGCGTCCACATGTGGTCTTCGCCGCGTGCGCGCCAGGCGTACTCGCCGCCAGCGTCGAGCATGTTGGCGAGCACCGGGTCGTCACTGAATGCCGCACGGTGCATGCGCAGCGCTTCCTCGGCGATCTCAAACACGCCCATGCCCTCGACCTGGCTGGCGGTGCCGGTGAAGAACTTGGCGATGGTGTCGCGGTTCAGACCGATCGCCTCGAACAGCTGCGCACCGCAGTAGCTCATGTAAGTCGACACGCCCATCTTGGACATGATCTTCGAGAGACCCTTGCCAATGGCTTTGGTGTAGTTGTAGACCGCTTTCTCAGTGCTGAGGTCGCCAGGCAGACCCTTAGAGAGCTCGGCCAGCGTTTCCATCGCGAGGTAGGGGTGAACCGCCTCGGCGCCGTAACCCGCCAGAACCGCGAAGTGGTGCACCTCGCGGGCAGAGCCGGTTTCCACCACCAGACCGGCAGTGGTGCGCAGACCTTCTTTCACCAGATGCTGATGAATCGCCGACAGCGCCAGCAGTGCGGGAATGGCCACCTGCGTGGCGCTGATGCCGCGGTCGCTGACGATCAAGATGTTCTTGCCGTCCTTGATGGCATCGACGGCTTCAGCGCACAGCGAGGCCAGCTTGGCCTCAACACCCTCATGGCCCCAGGCCAATGGGTAGGTGATGTCCAGCGTGTAGCTTTTGAACTTGCCCTGTGTGTGCGCTTCGATGTCGCGCAGCTTCTGCATGTCGGCGACGTTGAGCACCGGCTGGCTGACTTCCAGCCGCATCGGCGGGTTGACCTGGTTGATGTCGAGCAGGTTGGGCTTGGGGCCAATGAAGGACACCAGCGACATCACGATCGCTTCGCGGATCGGGTCGATCGGCGGGTTGGTCACCTGCGCAAACAGCTGCTTGAAGTAGTTGTACAGCGGCTTGTTCTTGTTGGACAGCACGGCCAGCGGGCTGTCGTTGCCCATGGAGCCGGTGGCCTCTTCGCCATTCGCGGCCATCGGGGACATCAGGAATTTGATGTCTTCCTGCGTATAACCAAACGCTTGCTGGCGATCAAGCAGGGAAATTTCTGACGTGATCGTCGAGGTGACCGGAGCGGTGTTAGCGGCTTTTGCAGCAACGTCATCCAGCTTGATACGCAGGTTTTCAATCCACTGCTTGTAGGGCTTGCCGTGTGCCAGCGTGGCCTTGATCTCCTCGTCGTCAACCATGCGGCCCTGTTCCAGATCGATCAGGAACATCTTGCCAGGCTGCAGACGCCATTTGCGCACGATCTTGTGCTCAGGCACGGGAAGAACGCCCGATTCGGACGCCATGATGACCAGATCGTCATCGGTGACGCAATAGCGCGAAGGACGCAGGCCGTTGCGGTCCAGCGTGGCGCCGATCTGGCGACCGTCGGTGAACACGATGGAGGCCGGACCGTCCCACGGCTCCAGCATGGCGGCGTGGTACTCGTAGAAGGCTTTTCGGCGCTCATCCATCGTGGTGTGCTGCTCCCACGGCTCGGGGATCATCATCATCACTGCCTGGCTGATGGGGTAGCCGGCCATCGTCAGCAACTCAAGGCAGTTGTCAAAGGTGGCGGTGTCGGACTGGTCGGCAAAGCTGATCGGATAGAGCTTCTGCAGGTCAGGGCCCAGCACCGGCGAGGACATCACGCCTTCGCGGGCTCTCATCCAGTTGTAGTTGCCCTTGACGGTGTTGATCTCGCCATTGTGGGCCACGTAGCGATAGGGGTGAGCCAGTGGCCACTCGGGGAAAGTATTGGTCGAGAAGCGCTGGTGCACCAGACCCAGGGCCGAGACACAGCGCTCGTCTGTCAGGTCGTTGTAGTAAGTGCCGACTTGATCGGCCAACAGCAAGCCCTTGTAAACCACCGTCCGGCTGGACATGCTGGGAACGTAGTATTCCTTGCTGTGCGTCAGGTGCAGGTTCTGGATGGCGGCACTGGCGGTCTTGCGAATGACATACAGCTTGCGCTCCAGCGCGTCCTGCACGATGACGTCGTTGCCGCGGCCGATGAAGATCTGGCGGAGCACAGGCTCTTTCTCGCGCACGGTGGGCGACATGGGCATGTCGCGGTTGACGGGTACGTCGCGCCAGCCCAACAGCACCTGGCCTTCAGCCTTGACCGCGCGCTCCAGCGCCTGCTCACAGGCCAGGCGCGATGCATGCTCCTTGGGCAGAAACACCATGCCGACGCCGTATTCACCGGGCGGTGGCAGTTGCACGCCCTGCTTGGCCATCTCCTCGCGGTACAGCGCATCAGGCAACTGGATCAGAATCCCGGCGCCGTCGCCCATCAGCTTGTCCGCCCCCACTGCACCCCGATGATCGAGGTTTTCGAGGATCTTCAGGCCCTGACGGACGATGTCGTGGGACTTGTGGCCCTTGATGTGCGCCACAAAACCGACGCCGCAGGCGTCATGCTCATTACCGCCGGCGTACAGCCCATGGTCTTCAGAATGCTTGATTTCGGCAGCGGTGGTCATGGCAGTTTCCTCGTCAGTGCAGGCGCCCGACCCTTTGAAAACGGATCGGGAGGGCTCCCGCAGAATCACAATTTTGCGAACGTGAGAGCTTATTGCACAGCAACAAAAATGCCAAGCCTTTTAATTGGGGTCAGATTCTATTTAATAAGAACCTGAAACCAAAGGAAATTAATTGGGGACATATTAAGAAATCACGCAACACTGCAAAAGCCATCAAGCGCCTAGTCGAGGGGGGGCTTGCCGCGTGCCGGACGACCCGGCCGTTCCTTGCTGACCCGGCGAGGCGTGCTTCGCTGCAGATCAGCAACGAAACTTTCACTCCCCAGCGCCCAGCCGGTCAAGGCAGATTCGGTCAAGGCCGCCTGCACACTCGGGCTGACACCGACCCGAACCAGGCGCGCGTAGGCGGTCTCTCGTGCAAAAGGCGTGTTGGCCAGCGACCAGAACAAGGGGTGGGGCGTCACGAGTTTGTCCACGCGCAAGCCGGTGTAGTGGCCATGGCTGGACCACGGATAATCAGCGGCCTCAGCCACCAGCCCGGCGCGAACAGGGTTCAGATCAAGGTACACCATGCAGGCCAGCAGATAGGGGTCGGCCTGCATCGGTGAGGAGCGATAACGTCCTTCCCACAAGGTACCCGAGCGTTGCTGCGTGTCGTTGAAATAACGGACATAGCGCCGGCCCACAGACTGCATGAATTGCGGCAAGGCGTTCGGCGTGGGATGCGTCAGCAGCAAGTGGAAGTGGTTGCGCATGAGCACATACGCGTGAACGGCCACCTCGAACTTCCGTGCGTTCTCCTGCAGTAAGGCCAGAAAAAACTCGAAGTCCTGCGTCCCGGAGAAGATGGGCTGCTGGTTATTGCCGCGCTGGATGACGTGGTGCGGATAGCCGGGAAGACTCAAACGTGGAAGGCGTGCCAAGGTCGTGCCGTGAGGTGCGCGGGCAGGGACACCCGCTTTGGCGCCATGATAGGGCCAACTGCCTACGGCTGGCAGCCCGCTGCCCGGCTACACCCGCCGAACCGCGATGTCCTCGCAGTCGATGCCGCGCGGGCCCGTTTACCGGACGACTTTGCCGTCGGCGGTGATGGTGACCAGATCGATCACGCGCACCGATTCGTATTTCTTCGGGCGCAGGTTCACGCGGAAGCCACCGATGTCATAGTCGGTCATCGACTCAAACACCTTCTGCAGGCCAGCGCGGTCGGGCTTGCCGCTTCCGGCCGAGCTGCGCCGCACGCCTTCGGCAAAGGTCTTGGCAGCGATGTAGCCTTCAACGCTTTCGTAGCTCGGCGTCTGGTCGGTCTGGTTCAGCACCTCGAGGTACTCACGGATGATCGGCGTGCCGGTGCTGCGGGGTGATGGGACCACCTGGGAAATGACAATCCCGCCAATTTCCTTGCCCAGTGCACTGAACAGCGGGTCGATACCGACCACGGAGAAATTCAGGAACTGCCCGCCGTAGCCGGCACGGCGCATCTTGCGGATGAAAGCTGCGGACGAGTTGAACAGGCTGACCTGAATGATGGCCTGGGGCTGGGCCTTCATCAACGCCGCCACTGCAGGCTCCACCTTGTCGCTGTTCACGGGCGACAGCGCACTGGCCACAATCGGCGGGCGCTTGAGATCCACCAGCGCCTGGTTGATGGCGGCGACACCGGCACGGCCCATGGCGTCGTCTTCAGCGAAAACCGCGATCCGGTCCTGGTTGAGGGTTGCGCAGTGGCGGACCACCTTGTAGGCCTCATCAGCAAGCGCGGGACGGACATGAAAAACGTTCGACAAACCGGGTTCGTGCAACGTGTCCGATGCCGCAAACGGCGCAAAAAACAGTGTGCCTGAGCCTTTAGCCACTGCGTAGGCTGCGTCGCAGCTGGCGGTACCGGTGAAGCCGAACAGCGCGTCCACGCCGTCGTCCATCAACTGCTTGGCGTTCGCTGCGGCCTTGGCCGGGTTGTAGCCGTCGTCCAGCGCCTTCACTTCGATCTTGTAGCCACCGGCACCGTTCTTGGCGTTGATGGCATCAAAGTACATCTTGGCGCCGTTCAGATAGGCCAGACCGATCTGGTCAGCCGCACCCGTCAGCGGAACCGACTGTCCCAGCACCAGCTTGCGGGCGCCCCCCTTGGCGACCTGCGCCATGACGGCGGGACTCGCCACCATCGCACTGCCGAACATTCCACCCACCACCAGTTGACGTCGATTGATACTCATGGGAACACCTTCAAAGCTGTCCGGCAACCAAGCAGATTTGATGCCTGTATCGCCTGTTGAATGTTACAAAACGTATTCGTGATGAGCTTAATACGCGCCGATTCAAAGCGCCAGCGTTCCGGATGCATACCCGTCATATGGTCATGCCTATTCGGTGTAACCGGCGCCAACCCAGGACCTCCATGCGCCAAACCTTTCCGCCCGTTCGATTCAATCCAGCCAACAGATTGGGATTTTTTTACGGCGTGCTACGCCGATGAGGCGCTGCCTCAAACCGATGCAAAAACCGTCTGCCCCTTCAGGCGCTCATGCTCACGGGTGGCAAAGCGGTCGGTCATGCCGGCGATGTAATCGGCCACCACGCGCTCGGGTTTCGCGCCCGGCCGATACAGCGATTCGGCGCCATCAAACCGATCGAGATGGGCTTGCGGCATCTGCGCCGGATCGTTCATGTAGGCCTCGAACAAATCCCTGACCACCTGCTGGGCCGCCACCGTTGTCTGCACTACCTTGGGGTGGCGATAGAGATTGGCGAGCAGAAACCGCTTCAAGGCCGTTGACTGACGCGTCATCTCGTCGGCAAAGCAGACCAGCGGCGGGCATTGCCGCACGGCATCGGCATCCGAAGGCCCCGCTGCGCGAATCGCCTGCCAGGTCGCGTCAATCACGTTGTACACCTGCGCGCTCAGCATGCGCCGGATGGCCTCGAAAAGCAATCGCCGCCCGGCCAGACGTGGATGTGCAAGCTGCGCCTCCCGGCAGTACTGGCTGAAAAGCTCGACCTCTTCCAGTTGCTCCAGACGCAGCAACCCGGAGCGAACCCCATCGTCGATGTCGTGGGCGTTGTAGGCAATTTCGTCGGCCAGGTTGGCAAGTTGTGCTTCCAGGCTGGGCTGGCCGCGCGGTTCAGCGATGAAGCGATGGGCCACGCCGCCCGGCTCGCGCGCCTCGATGTGCCGGGCATTGCGCGCGGAGCAATGCTTGAGAATGCCCTCACGCGTCTCGAAGGTGAGGTTCAGGCCGTCGTGTTCGGGATACCGCTCCTCGAGGAAGTCCACCACCCGCAGGCTCTGCAGGTTGTGCTCGAAGCCTGCGCTTTCCGGGTTGTGCTTCCGCAGGCAATCGTTCAGGGCGTCCTGCCCTGCATGGCCGAAAGGCGTGTGTCCGAGGTCATGCGCCAGCGCAACCGCCTCCACAAGATCTTCATTGAGCTTCAGCGTCCGCGCGATCGAGCGACCGAGCTGCGCGACCTCCAGCGAATGCGTGAGCCGCGTGCGGAACAGATCGCCCTCATGGTTGAGAAAGACCTGTGTCTTGTAGACCAGACGTCTGAACGCGGTGGAGTGGACGATGCGGTCCCGGTCGCGCTGGAAGTCCGATCGGGTCGGGGCGACCGGCTCGGGAAACCGACGCCCGCGAGAGGCTTCGGGATGGCAGGCATAGGGGGCCAGAACCATGGACTACCCCGACCTGAGGCCGAAAAACCCCGCCCGGATCGCGGCCAGCGCGAGCTGCCCGCCGGCAGGCCCCTGCACAGAGCGATCAACGGTCATCAGGCACAGCACGCGTCAATCACCTCACGCACCACCGAATCCGATGCCGGACGGATCACGGCATGGCCGGGCTGGTCGATCAGGACAAACCGGATTTCCCCGGCTTCGGACTTTTTGTCCACCCGCATCAGTTCGAGGTAGCGGCCGGCATTGTCCTTGTCAGACAGTTTGGGGGCCTTCACCGGCAAGCCAGCACGGGAGATCAGGCGCCTGAGGCGCTGGACGAACGCATCATCGACCAGCCCCAGGCGCGCCGAAAGCTCGGCCGCCATCACCATGCCGCAACCCACACCCTCGCCATGAAGCCATTCGCCATAGCCCAGACCTGATTCGATGGCGTGACCGAAGGTGTGACCAAAGTTCAGGATGGCACGGATGCCCGACTCCCGCTCATCCTGGCTGACCACCCAGGCCTTGATTTCACAGCTACGCTGGATCGCATGCGCCATCGGCTCGGGCTCGCGCTTCAACAACGCATCGAGGTTGGCCTCGATCCAGTCGAGGAAGGCCATGTCGGCAATCGGCCCGTACTTGATGACCTCTGCCAGACCGGCACTGATCTCGCGGGACGGCAGTGTCTGCAACACATCGAGGTCGCACACCACCTGCAGTGGCTGGTAAAACGCACCGATCATGTTCTTGCCAAGTGGGTGGTTGATGGCCGTTTTACCGCCTACCGATGAATCCACCTGCGCCAGCAGCGTCGTGGGCACTTGAACAAACGGCACACCCCGCATGTAGCTGGCCGCGGCAAACCCGGTCATGTCACCGACCACACCGCCGCCCAGGGCAAACAAAACGGTTTTGCGATCACATCCCTGCTCGAGCAAGGCATCAAACACGCGCTGCAACGTCGCCCAGTCTTTGTGCTCCTCACCATCCGGCAGGGTGACCAGCAGCACGCGCCGGTAGCGGGACTGCAGGGCGTCCATCAGACGTTTGGCATACAGGGGGGCGACAGTGGTGTTGGACACCACCAAGGCCGAATCCGCACGCGGTAAATCGCCGTAGGTGTCCGCCTGCCCCAGCAGGTCAGAACCAATCAGGATGGGGTAGCTGCGGTCAGCCAGGTCGATATCGACGCGCGCGGTGACAGACGGTGAATTGGCTCTCATCACCCGAGTGTAAAACGCCGCCGGGCTGCGCCTCAGCTCAGGCTGCAGGTGCCATACCTGCCAGCTCCAGCTGCATCAGGATCATGTTCACCAGCGTGGCAATGGACGGCCGGCCCGTCTCGATGACGAAGTGGGCCGTTTCCCGGTACAGCGCATCCCGCGCCGCATACAGATCACGCAGTTTGGCCAGCGGGTCAGCCACCTGCAGAAGGGGCCGGCTGTGGTCATGTTTGAGTCGCCGGTACACCTCTTCCGGCGCCGAGTGCAGATAAATCACGCGGGTGCGGCTTCGCAGGTGTTCACGGTTGTCGGGGTCAAGCACCGCGCCACCGCCAGTGGAAATGACACCGCAGGCCTGCTGGGTCAGCTCGTCAATGACCTGACGCTCCATCTGCCGGAATGCGCTTTCGCCTTCCCGCTCGAACAACTCGCGCACCGAGCAGCCCGCACGCTGCTCGATGACCTGGTCGGAATCAAGAAAGCGGACACCCAAGCGTCTGGACAGCTGCCTGCCGATCGTGGATTTCCCAGAGCCAGGCAGGCCAATGCAGGAAATCTTCGCCGAATTTGCTTCCACGTCCAGTGTTCTCCAGGCTACAGCCAACGCGGCTGCAGAGCCCCTGCATTTTCATGCAATATCGTCAGGGATATTGATAAAGCCGCAAATTGGGGAAGCCATCGGTGTTTCAGCGCAAAGCGGCTCCACCTGTCAACATCTTAGGACTGAGGAAGACGAGCAGTTCAGACTTCGTAGCCGTACGGGTTCTGCTTTTAAACAGGTTCCCCACCCCGGGCAAATCGCCAAGAAGCGGGACCTTGGTCTCATCTTCCCGCTCGTTCTGCTCAAAAATCCCGCCAATGACAACGGTACCGCCGTTATCGACCAGCACCTGGGTCTGGATGTGTTTGGTGTCGATGGCAAAGCCATTGACTGTAGAACGCCCCACGCTGTCCTTGTTGATGTCGACATTGAGAATGATATTTCCCTCCGGTGTGATCTGCGGGGTCACTTCCAGCTTCAGATTGGCTTTCCGAAACGCGAGCGAAGTCGCGCCGCTAGAGGTGGCAGTTTGGTAGGGCAACTCGGTACCCTGTTCGATCAACGCCTTGACCTGGTCAGCAGTCACGATGCGAGGGCTCGACACAATCTTGCCTTTTCCGTCCGCTTCCATGGCAGAGATCTCCAGGTTGAGCAGCCGGGTTAGCGAAGAGTTGAAGAGCGAAATAGCAAATGTCGCAGCTTGAAAACCGTTCTGGCCAACGCCGGGCAGATTCACGAAATCACCGGCGTTCGTACCCAAATTACCCCCCAGCCTAGGTGCCGTTCCGGCGGGCACATTGGGAGCGATGTAGGTGCTTCCGAACATCACATTGTTGGTTGTGTTGAAAGGCCGCCCGCCCAGTCGCACGCCCAGTGATTTGCCAAATGAATCCGAGGCCTCCACGATGCGCGCCTCGATCATGACTTGGCGCACAGGGATATCGATCTTCGCGATCAACGCCTGAACCTGTTCCAGTTTGGATGGGATGTCAGTCACAAACAACTGGTTCGTACGTGCCTCGAAAATCACACTACCCCGAGGAGACAAAATCTTGGTGGCGCTGGGACCACCCGTTCCTATCAGTCCGGCGGCAACGTCCGCCGCCTTTGCGTAGTTGAGCTTGAAATCCTGCGTCCGGACCTGCTCAAGGCTCTGGATGGCGTTGCGCGACTCCAGGTCCAGCTTGTCTTTGGCCGCCAGCTCGTCTTTGGGGGCGATCACCAGCACATTTCCGGTCTTGCGCATGCCGAGGCCCTTGGCCTGCAGAATGATGTCCAGCGCCTGATCCCACGGCACATCCTTGAGCCGCAAGGTCACAGCGCCCGTCACTGTGTCTGAGGTCACGATGTTGAAGTTCGTGAAGTCGGCAATCACCTGCAGCAACGAGCGGATCTCGATATTCTGGAAATTCAGCGACAGTTTTTCACCGTTGTAGCCCGCACCCTGGGTCAGCTTGTTCGGATCAATCCTCTGTTGGCGAACTTCCAGTACGAACTGGTTATCGCTTTGGTAGGCGCTGTGCTCCCAATCGCCCTTCGGCTCCACCACCATGCGCACCCGGTCACCAGTCTGAAAAGTCGTGACCGTCTGAATCGGTGTACCGAAATCGGCCACATCCAGCCGCCGGCGCAAACCCTCTGGCAAGGAGCTTTTGAGGAACTCAACGACAAGCGTCTGCCCCTGCTGGCGGATGTCCACGCCCACCTGGTTGTTGGCCAGATCGACAATCACCCGTCCGGAGCTATCCTGCCCGCGACGGAAGTCAATGTCCTTGAGCAGCAGGACATCGCGATTGCGGTTCTCTGCAAACACCGGTGCCGCCGCTGGAGAGGGGGCTGCGACAGCAACTGGTTCCAAAGTAATCAACAAGGCCTTACCTTGAACCTCGGCTTTGTAAGACGTTGGCGCCTTGAGATTCAGCACCACGCGACTGCGGTCACCCGCCTGCACGACGTTGGCGGAGCGAAGGTTACCCACATTGAGATCAACCGTTGAACGCCCCATGGCGTTGCTGATGCCCGGGAAGTCCAGTGCAATACGGGCTGGCGCCTGGATGCTGAAGCCTGCAGGAACGGCAGCCAGCGGTTCGGCCATGTCAATGCGGATAATCTCCACACCACCCTGGACTGATCCGGTAACGCCCTGAATGGAGTTGCTGGTCTGCGCCTGGAGCACAGGAGACGCGACCAGCAGGAACATTCCAAAGAGGGAGCAAACCATCGCCATACCCAGCGACCGCTGAATAACTTTCCCCACCGCAAGCCTCATGATGATCGCTGTTGGTTGTTTCATTTGGATCCCTCTGTAAGCTGTAACGCTGCTGTTCGCTCTATCCACTCGCCGGCAGCATCCTGCACAATCTCACGCAGCGAAAGGCTTGTCTCAGTGACCTTGGTCACACGGCCGAAATTCTGTCCGAGGTAGTTTCCCACCCGCACTTGGTAAATCAGGTTGTCCACACGCACCAGCGCCACCGGTTGCCCGGCTTTGATGAGGCTGCCCACCATCACCACGGCATCGAGTGGCATGGCCTCCAGAGGCTCCTTGCGGCGGCTCAGTTCGGGGGCAATCAGGGCAGCATTGGCCGTTTCCTGCTTCGAATCGCGCTTCAGGGCCTGTGTCAGCTTCTGGCTGCTGAAGGGTTCGATGGACCCCTCTTCAGTGTAGGCGCGCGGGGAAAACTTGGTCGGCTCAGGTATAGGATCCACCTTGGGCTTGGTGGCCTTGCGCTGCTCTGCCATCCACTGCTGAAGTTCCTGCTGCTCGGAAGACGTGCAGCCGCTGAACAGCAGGGCAGCCAGCAATACGCCACAAGCCGCCAGGCATCGCTTGATCATCATTTCTTCGCCCCCTTGGGCGCGGCCTTGCGCTGCAACTCCACCTCTTCGTTGTCCAGGTACCGGAAAGTCTTGGCGGTGGTGTCCAGTACAAGATTGCCGTCCTTACCCGACGTCAAATTCATATTATTCAAAGTCACAATACGGGACAGGTTAGCGATATCTGCCGCGAACGCGCCGATATCGTGGTACCGGCCCGAGACCCGCACAGCAATCGGCAGTTCAGCGTAGTACTCCCGTACGCTCACCTGACCTGGACGAAACAGCTCGAACTGCAGGCTTCGCCCCAGACCCGCCTGATTGATATCCGACAGGAGCGCATCCATCTCCGCCTTGCTGGGCAGTTGCTTCTCAAGCTGCGTCACGTACTGCTGAACCTGCTCGCGCTGCTTCTTCAGTGCATCGAGATTGACTGCTTGCACCAGTTTTTTCTTGTAGTCCTCCTTGAGCTGCACTTCCTTGGCCACTTCGGCATTCAGCTCTTCGTCCGACGCGCTGAGCCATAAGAACCACAAAACAACGACCATCACAATAGTCATTGCCACACATAGAAGGTAACGGGGAGCGGCTGGCCAGGACGGTGGATCGTTCGGATTAAGGCCTGTGAATTGGCCCTTGAGCTTTTCCGTTAGCCCACTCAGATCGATAGATAGTTTCGGAGTTTTTGCCATGATTAAGTACAGCCGAACTGACCTCAGGTTTTGGTCGCACTTGGCGCGGAAGCCGCCGGCTTCGGCGCCGAGGCCGCGTCAACAGCGGGTTTTACATCGCTGGGACGCTTGACGGCTACGCGCATGGAAAAGTTGGAGATTCGGCGCTGGTCACGTGGGCTCAGCGATACGGTACCAGCCGTGATTTCCACCAGCTCGGGCTTAGTCAGCCACGGGCTGTTATTGGCCAAATTGCGAAGCAGTTCAGACACACGCTCGTTAGACTGCGCAACACCCGTGATCTGTACCAACTGGTTATCTTGCTTCATGGAGTTGATGTACACACCATCGGGCAGCTGTTTGACGAGTTCGGATAGCAAATAAACCGGCATGTTGCGGTTGCCCTGAAGGTCCTCCACCGCGTTTTGCCGCGCGCGAAGGGCGGCAATTTCTGTCTGAAGCGTGGCAATGTCCTTGATCTGGCCGTCGAGACGTGTGATCTCCGTCCTCAGGAAATTGTTCTTCGCGGTCTGCTCCTCAATCTGGGCCAGATACCAGGAGTACACCCCCATGCTGATCAGGCCACCCAGAACAGCTGCAGCACCGAGGCTGGCAAAAAACGCCTCGCGCCGCCGCTTGCGCGCCGCCTCGCGGTGGGGGAGCAGGTTGACAAGAATCACTGCAGGAACCTCCGCAACGCCAGGCCACACGATGTCAGGTAGGACGAAGCTTCGCGCCGCATCTTCTTCTCCCGGACACCATCACCAAACTCCATGCCTTCAAAGGGATTGACCAGTACGCAGGCGAAGGAGGTTTGCTGCGTCACCGCATCCGTGAGACCCGGCAAGGCCGACGAGCCGCCAGCGAGCATCACGTAGTCCACCTTGTTGTGCGGCGTGCTGGTGAAGAAAAACTGCAGGGCGCGGCCGATTTCCTGGGCCATGCTTTCCACAAAGGGCTTGAGCACGCCGGATTCGTAGTCTTCTGGCAGATCACCGCTGCGTTTCTTGCTCTCAGCTTCTTCCGGCGAAAAACCGTACTGCCGCACGATGAGCTGCGTGAGCTGTGCGCCACCGAAAGCCTGATCGCGCTCGTACAGCACATCGTCATTCTTGATGACCTGCATACTGGTGGTGAGCGCACCCACTTCAAACAGCGCAACCATGGTGTCCACGCCCTTGTTGGGCAGGTTCTCAATCAGACGGGCGGTCGCGAGGCGGGAGGCATACGACTCCACATCCACCACCACTGGCTTGAGTCCGGCAGCTTCAGCTAGACCTTCGCGGTCCTGAACCTTTTCCTTGCGGGAGGCTGCGATCAGCACCTCCACGTCGCCAGCGGAGTTGGCGCTGGGCCCCACAACGCAGAAGTCAAGGCTGACTTCGTCCAGCGAGAAGGGAATGTACTGGTTGGCCTCGGACTCGACCTGCAGTTCGAGCTCGTCGTCGGTGAGACCGCCAGGAAGAATGATTTTCTTGGTGATGACCGCAGATGCGGGCAGAGCCATCGCCACGTTTTTTGTGCGTGTGCCGCTCTTCTTGACAAGGCGGCGGACCGCGTCGGCCACCTCGTCGAATTTCTCCACGTTGCCATCGGTGATCCATCCGCGCTCAAGCGGCTCGATCGCGCAGCGCTCGAGCACCAGGTTACCCGCCTTGTCGCGGCTCAACTCCACCAGCTTGACGCTGGACGAGCTGATGTCCAGCCCCAGCAGTGCAGGGTCTTGGCGTTTGAATAACGATCCCAAAGAGATCAAGATAGTCCCCAAATGACGGCTAACATGTAGCCTCGCATACTTAAGAAATCACTTCAATAGTAGCAGTAAGCCCCTTGTACGATAACGATTTTTCCGTTTTCACGCATCCATAGCGTTGCCAAAAGCCGACGGTCTGGACCCACATCAGCCATACGTATTCAGGCGCTTCGGGCGGCGTAACGTGAAAGTGTGAGGTTTTACTGGATCGCGCCGCACGCAGCACGGACACCAGCATTTTTATAATCGGCACTGCCCTACGATTGCCTACATGCCCCAAAACTCAACCCCATCCGACCCTGCCGACGCCCACACCCGTGCGGCAAGCAGGGGCTCCAGCCTTAGCGGCTGGAAGCTGTGGCTGCTCAAGGGCGTGCTCTGGACCACTGGCGTCGCGCTGGCTGGCGCACTGGGCATCGTGCTGTTTGTCGCGATTGCCCTGTCGGTCGCCTACCCCAATCTGCCGGACATCTCTGACCTGCTGGACTACCGTCCCAAACTGCCCCTTCGCGTGTACTCGGCCGATGGGGTGATCATTGGTGAATTCGGCGAGGAACGACGCAGCCTCACGCCGATCCAGGAGATTCCCAAGGTGATGAAAGACGCCGTCCTGGCGATCGAGGACGCACGCTTTTTCTCCCACGGTGGGGTGGACTATCTGGGCGTGATCCGCGCAGGCCTGGCCAATGTAGGACAGGCCAAAAGGCAGGGCGCCTCGACCATCACCATGCAGGTGGCGCGCAATGTCTACCTCTCAGCGGAGAAAACCTACACCCGCAAGATCTACGAGATTCTTCTGACCTTCAAGTTGGAACATCTGCTTACAAAAGATCAGATCCTCGAGATCTACATGAACCAGATTTTTCTGGGCAACCGGGCCTACGGCTTTGCGGCGGCCTCGGAGGCCTATTTCGGCAAGCCGCTGAAAAACATCTCGATCGCCGAAGCAGCCATGCTGGCGGGCCTGCCCAAGGCGCCGTCGGCCTACAACCCCATCATCAACCCCAAGCGGGCACGCTCGCGCCAGCTCTACATCATTGACCGGATGGAAGAGAACGGCTTCATTACTGCCGAGCAGGCCAAAGCCGCCAAAGACGAGGAGTTGAAGGTCAGGAGCGGCCCGGACGCCGGGCGGGTGCATGCCGAGTACGTGGCCGAGACGGTGCGCCAGCTGGTCTACAACCAGTACGGCGACGAGACCTACACCCGCGGCCTGAATGTGTACACCACGCTGCGCTCGGCCGACCAGACTGTTGCCTACAAAGCCCTGCGCAAAGGCATCATGGATTACGAGCGTCGGCAGATTTACCGCGGCCCCGAGAAATTCATCGACCTGCCGTCCAACCCGCAGGAAACCGACGACGCCATCGACGACGCATTGACGGAAAACCCGGACAACGGCGATGTCCGCTCGGCGGTGGTACTGGAGGCCAACCCGAAACGGATTCTGGCCATGCGCCAGAACGGCGAGACGGTGGAGATCACCGGCGAGGGGCTCAAGCCGGCTCAGTCGGGCCTCGCAGACAAGGCCGGCCCCAACATCAAGATCCGGCGTGGCGCGCTGATCCGCGTGGTTCAGACACCCAAGAACACCTGGGAGATCACCCAGCTGCCGGAAGTGGAAGGCGCATTCGTCGCACTCGATCCGCGCGACGGCTCGATCCGCGCGCTGGTCGGTGGTTTTGACTTCGAGAAGAACAAATTCAATCACGTCACGCAGGCATGGCGGCAGCCGGGCTCCAGCTTCAAGCCCTTCATCTACTCTGCCGCGCTGGAAAAAGGCTTCACGCCCGCCACCGTCGTCAACGACGCGCCCCTGTTCTTCGACGCCGGTGTGACTGGTGGGCAACCTTGGGAGCCCAAGAACTACGACGGGCAGTTTGAAGGCCCGATGAGCCTGCGCACCGGCCTGAAAAAGTCCAAGAACATGGTGTCCATCCGTGTCCTCCAGGCCGTGGGCGCACCCTACGCGCAGGAGTGGGTGACCCGGTTCGGTTTCGAGGCAGACAAGCACCCGGCCTACCTCACGATGGCCTTGGGCGCCGGCTCGGTCACGCCCATGCAGATGGCAACCGCCTATTCCGTGTTCGCCAACGGCGGTTACCGCGTCAATCCCTATCTCATCACCCGCATCACCGACCAGCGGGGCAAGGTGGTGCTGGAAACCAAACCACCGGTGCTGGACGACTCGGCCCGGGTGATTGATGCGCGCAACGCCTTCATCATGGACAGCCTGCTGCAGGAAGTGGCGCGCTCTGGCACCGCGGCACGGGCGCAATCCACCCTTAAGCGCCCCGACCTGTTTGGCAAGACCGGCACCACCAACGACTCCATCGACACCTGGTTTGTCGGCTTTCATCCCACCCTCACAGCAGCGGTCTGGATGGGCTACGACACACCGAAGAAACTGGGCGACCGGGAAACCGGCGGCGGCCTGAGCCTGCCCATCTGGATCAACTTCATGGAGTACGCACTCAAGGGCGTTCCCGTGGCTGAATACCCGGCGCCGGAAGGCGTCGTCAACTCAGGCGGCGAGTGGTACTACAGCGAATACGCCAGAGGGTCGGGCGTCAGTGCGGTGGGCATGCAGGACCCGGCAGCAGCCACACCAGGCGCACCCGCCGCACCGGGCGTGCCGATTCAGGTGCTGCCGCCGTCGGACGAGCGCAAGCGCATCCTGGACCTTTTCAAGAATTGAGGGGCGGGACCACCGGGTGGGCTGGCGCACGGGCGTGCACCCACCAGCCCCAGTACGTTCAGCGCAGCGGCTGACCGTGCGGAACCGCCGGCGAAAAAACCAGCGGCTGCCCCGCCTGCGCGGAAGCACAACGTGACAGGGCCGCGAACAGCTCACTGCCGTCCTTGGTGTCTGCCCACTGCCCGCCCTTGAACTGGTAGTGAAAGCCGCCCGCCTTGGCCGCCATCCAGATTTCCTGCAGCGGTTTCTGCAGGTTGATGATGATCTGGCTGCGGTTCGAGAACGTGAGCGTGATCATGCCGCCGGTGCGCTGGTTGTCGACATCGGCTGTTGTCTCGTCGTTGATCCGGTCGCAGGACATTTCAATCGCCTGCAGTGCTGATTCCGCCAGGTCCTGGTATTCAAGGTCCGTCATTACAATCCTGTGATGTTGTTCTCTGCGCAAATTCTAGGCCTGCTGCGATTGCAGGCTCGCCGCCATGGCCTTGCTGCCTTTGTGGTCGGAGCCTTGGCCCTCGCGGGCTGCGGCCAGAAGGGCCCCCTGTTTCTGCCCACGCCACCCAAGGCACCAGCCGCTACCAGCCCGCCCGCAACGAGCCCGGCACCGGCGGCATCAGCGGCGCGTTAAGCGCCGAGGGCTTTCCATTGAAGGCTTTCAGCGCCTTGACGATTCAAGGCCACCCCCTCGGGTAAAGCCCTCAAACGCAGGAAAACCAGCCCGATTTCCACGAAAACCGCATGGCGTGCCGGTACCCGCCTCACTAACATCCTGTCTGAACGCTCTTCCTTTTCGACTGCACCCATGACACACGCCCTCCTGCCCGGCCACCCGCACTTCAGCTACCGTGACGATGCCCTGTTTGCCGAGGGTGCCTCCCTGCCTGCGTTGGCCCGTCAGTTCGCCACACCGCTGTTTGTCTACTCCAAAGCCGCCATGCTGTCTGCGCTGGCGGCCTACCAGCGCGGCTTTGCGGGGCGCAACGCCCAGATCTGCTACGCCATGAAGGCCAACTCCTCGCTCGGCGTGCTGCAGGTTTTTGCACAGGCGGGTTGCGGCTTTGACATCGTCTCCGGTGGTGAACTGGCGCGCGTGCTGGCCGCAGGCGGGCAGGCCAACAAGGTCATCTTCTCGGGGGTGGGCAAGACGCCTGCCGAAATGCGCGAGGCACTGAGCGCCGGCATCGGCTGCTTCAATGTGGAAAGCGAGGCCGAGCTGGACGTACTGTCAGAAGTCGCCCTCACCATGGGCCTGTGTGCGCCGGTCAGCATCCGCGTCAACCCGAACGTCGACCCGAAGACGCATCCCTACATTTCCACCGGTCTCAAGGACAACAAATTTGGCGTGGCCCATGAGGACACGCTGCGCATCTACCAGCATGCGGCCTCGCTCGCCGGCCTGAAGGTGGTTGGCATCGATTGCCACATCGGCTCGCAGATCACCGACACCACGCCCTATCTGGACGCCATGGACCGGGTGCTGGATCTGGTCGACAGCATTGAAGCCGCGGGCATTGTGCTGGAGCACATCGATTTCGGTGGCGGACTGGGCATCAACTACAACAACGACACACCGCCGCAGGCCGATGCCCTGTGGGCCCAGTTGCTTGCGCGTATCGATGCCCGTGGCTACGGTCAGAAGAAACTGATGATTGAGCCTGGTCGTTCACTGGTGGGCAATGCTGGCGTCTGCCTGACCGAGGTGCTGTACGTGAAGCCTGGCGAGCACAAGAATTTCTGCATCGTCAATGCCGCAATGAACGACCTGCCACGACCAGCGATGTACCAGGCCTTTCATGCCATCGTGCCGCTCCAGCCCGGCAAGCCGTCAGCAGCCGAAGCACGCTACGACGTGGTCGGTCCGGTCTGCGAAAGCGGCGACTGGATCGGTCGTGACCGCATGCTGCGCGTGGCGGCAGGCGATTTGCTGGCAGTGATGTCTGCCGGCGCTTACTGCATGAGCATGGCCAGCAACTACAACACCCGCGGCCGGGCGGCCGAGGTGCTGGTGGACGGTGACCATGTTCACCTGATCCGGGAACGCGAAACAGCCGCCGACCAGATGCGCGGTGAGCACCTAATCGGCCGTTGATCACCGTGAAAGTCCGGTCTGCCCGCCCACCACGGGCTGCAGCTTTTTCTTCTTGAGAAACTGCTGAAACCGCCAGCCGAGCAAGGCGGCAATGATGAACGCATAGATGAACACTTCGGCAAAGTCGTTCTTGCCGGCGCGCATCCAGAAAAAATGCAGCACCCCAAGCCCTGCAATCAGGTACACCAGCTTGTGAAGCCGCTGCCAGTGCTTGGCAGTCATGGCCTTGATGGCCGCGTTGAATGAGGTGGCGGCCAGCGGGGTCAGCAGTAAAAAGGCAGCGAAGCCAACCAGGATGAAGGGGCGCTTGGCGATGTCCTTGGCGATCTCGGGAATATCAAAACCCATGTCAAACCAGCTGTAGCTCAGCAGGTGAATCACCACATAGAAATAGACAAACAGCCCCAGCATGCGGCGGAACCGGGCCAGCGCCGGGGTGCCAGTGATCACCCGCAAGGGGGTCACGGCCAACACGAGACAGAGGAAACGCAGCGTCCAGTCGCCTGTCTGGCGGATCAGCGCTTCAGCCGGGTTGGCCCCCAGCCCGTTGGTCGCCGCGCTGTACACCAGCCACGCAAACGGCAGCAGGCAGACCAGAAACAACAGCGGCTTGGCCACCGGGTGCAGCAGCGCCTTCTGGCGGCCCGCTGGCAGGCTGGCCATCAGAAAAACTTCTTGAGGTCCATGCCCGCGTACAGCTGGCCGACCTGGGCCTCGTAGCCGTTGAACATCAGTGTCTTGCGCTTTTTGGCAAACAGGCCGTCTTCGCCGATGCGCCGCTCGGTGGCCTGACTCCAGCGTGGATGGTCAACCAGCGGATTCACATTCGAATAAAAGCCGTATTCCTGCGGCGCCGCCTTGTTCCATGCGGTTCGCGGCTCCTTGTCGGTGAAACGGATCTTGACAATGCTCTTGCCGCTCTTGAAACCGTACTTCCAGGGCACCACCATGCGCACTGGGGCGCCGCTCTGATTGGGCAGCACTTCGCCGTACATGCCGAAGGCGAGCATGGCCAGCGGGTTCATGGCTTCGTCAAGGCGCAGGGCTTCCACATACGGCCACTCCAGCACACGCGAGCCGACGAAGGGCATGGTCTTGGGATCGGCGAGCGTCACGAACTCCACATACTTGGCGCTGCCCAGCGGCTCGACCTTCTTGATCAGTTCCGACATCGAATAGCCCACCCATGGAATAACCATGGACCAGCCTTCCACGCAGCGCAGGCGATAAATGCGCTCCTCCTGCGGGGCGAGCTTGATCAGGTCTTCCAGCGTGAAGCTTCGGGGCTGCTTGACCAGCCCTTCAATCGCCACCGACCACGGCTTGGTGACCAGGGTGTGCGCGTTCTTGGCCGGATCGGCCTTGTCGGTGCCGAACTCGTAGAAGTTGTTGTAACTCGTCACATCCTTGTAGTCGGTGACTTTCTCCATCGTCACCGCACCGACGACGGACGACTTCGCGCCGGGCAAGGCGGCCAGCTTGCCGGGCTTCTGCACGCCCTGGGCCAGCGCCTCGCGCCCTGCCCAGCTTGCCAGCGCCGCGCCGGCAGCACCGGTGGCCATCAGCTTCATCAGCTCGCGCCGATTCTGGTAAACCTGCTGCGGCGTGATTTCGCTGGGAACGCGGTGGTCGAAGCCGTTGGAAAAAGTCTTGATGATCATGGGAAGTCCTGGTGTTGAGGGTTAGTCTGAATACGCAGTCGCTTCTTACAGGGATTCAGTGGTCATCACGCGCCCATCCGGAAAACAGGACGGGCGAGACGCACCCGACGGACGCCAGACGAACTACAGGGTACCGTAACTGTGAAGCCCTGACAGGAACATGTTCACTCCCAGGAACGCAAACGTGGTCACAGCCAATCCGACCAGTGCCCACCATGCAGCGACCGTGCCGCGCAGGCCTTTCATCAGTCGCATGTGCAGCCAGGCCGCGTAGTTGAGCCACACGATCAGGGCCCAGGTCTCTTTCGGGTCCCAGCTCCAGTAGCCGCCCCAGGCCTCGGCCGCCCACAGCGCGCCCAGCACCGTGGCAATGGTGAAGAACGCAAAGCCGACCGCAATCGACTTGTACATCACGTCGTCGAGCACCTCGAAGCTCGGCAGGCGGTCTGCGATGCGTTTGCGCCCCAGCAGAAGACCTGCCGTGATCAGGCCGGACACCAGCAGATAAACGGCCCAGTAGTTGCTGCTCCCCGCTGCGGCTTCCGCCGGGGATTTGCGGAACACGATGGGGACGAAACACAGCACCACGCCCAGCAACCACAGGGGCGTGAGGCGGTACCAGCGGGTTTCGGTCGCCTGCTGCTTGATCAGGTAGGCCAGCGACACCATGGCGGCCAGCGCAAACATGCCGTAGCCGACGAAGTTGGCCGGCACATGCAGCTTCATCCACCAGCTTTTCAGCGCGGGCACCAGCGGCTGGATTTCATGCGCTTCACGCACCACGGTGTACCAGAGCAGAAAGCCCACGGCCGCGCTGACCACCAGCATCACGAAAGCGCCCATGGCGCGGGTCTTGTACTGCGCTTCGAAATAAAGATAAAAAGCCGCTGTCATCCAGCAAAACAGCACGAAGACTTCGTACAGATTGCTCACCGGGATGTGACCGATATCCGGGCCCATCAGGTAGCTTTCGTACCAGCGCACCATCGTGCCGATCAGCGCCATGCCAATCGCCACCCACGCGATGCGTGAGCCCAGCAGTTCCATGGTTCCGCCGCGCGCCGAGCCTTCACCCGACTTGCCAGCAGGGGCAAACATGCCCAGCCAGTAAAAAATCGTGCTCATGAAAAAGAGCACGCTCATCCAGAGGATGGCCGACTGGCTGGAAAGGAAGTACTTGAGCCAGAACACCTGCTCGGCCCGCGCCAGATCACCCTGATAGGCGCCAATGCCCATCAGGGAGAACGCCGCTACCAGCACCGTCAGCGCCTGAAGCGGGCGCCAGAACCAGCCCATGGCGATCACGGAGGGAATGGTGCCAATCAGGATGCCTTTCTCGTAGATGTCCATGTGGACGCTGTAGCGGAACAAGGCGTAAAGGCAACCCGCCATCACCAGCACGGCAAACACCCAGTCGAGTGCATTGCGCCTCGAAAAGTAGCCCGCTTCCAGGCTCAGGGTGGTGTCACCGCCAGCGCTCAGCGTGGTGGTGTGGGTCATCTTGGTGTTGGTAGGGGGCTTGGCGATCGTGGTTGTGTTCATGCGGAGGCCTGCAACAGTTTCGCTTTCAAAAGATCAAATTCCTTGTCACCGTCCATCGTCTTGCGGTTGGTGGACAGGGCCATCGTGGCGCTGCTTCCCGCCTGCTCTGCAGAAGCGGAAGGAGACAGGGGGGACAGCCAGACCCAGATGCGCCGTTCGCGCACATACAGCATGGCAAAAATGCCAATGATCAGCAAGGCGCAGCCAAGGTAAACGATGTTCCGTCCGGGCGCACGAGCGACCTGGAACACGCTGGCCTGCACCTGTGCGAAGTCCTTCAACTGAAACGCCATGGGCGCCGGGTAAAGGTAAGCGTCAGACAGGGCCAGCACCAGTTGCGACATGAAGCCGCGTGTGGGCTCGTCCTGAGTCAAAGGCTTGAGCCCCGCCTGCTGGCGCGTCATCTGCGTCAGGTCAAACAGCACGCCGTTAAGAATGCGGATCAACACCTCGCCGGCGCGCTCACGCTCGGCTTCGGGCACATTGACCTCCATGAAATCGGCAATCGCCTGCAGACCGGCTGCAGGGGCCTTGCCACCCGGCGCGCCTTCGCCGCTGCCAGCGAACAGCGCCAGCGCACGTGAGGCGGATTCGATCAGTTGCCGGGCCAGTTCCGGACGGTCGGCGCCTACCGCCTGGCTGGCATAGCGGCGCACAGCGCGCTCACGCAGCACCGGGTCGGCCAGCGCCGCACGCACCATCAGGAAGGTCTGCATGCTGCCCTCCGCGTCTGCCGGGATGCGCAGGTACTGGAATGGGTCCGACGGCTTTTCCCGCGCACCGAGCAGGAACACGGACGGGCTGTCGGGCAAGGCGTCGAGCTTGACCGGCAGCATGTAGTTGTTGAACTCGCGCGCCTGGCCGGCCGCATCGCGCAGCTTGTAGCTCACGCTCGGGCCGACGTTGCGCAGCTCTTTCTGCGTCACGGTTTTGTTGGCGGCGCCCAGGCGGCTGTCGATGGCCTGCCGCAGGTCGACCTTGCGCACATCCGCGCCGGAGCCCGCAGTGCCGGGGTCCGCGCCGAAGTTTTCCACGTTGATGACACGCAGGCCGGTGTACTCGAGTGTCAGTTTTTCTGCGTCAGGGCCTTCGCCGTTCGTCAGGCTGCTGGAGCCGCCGATGGTGCCCTGGATCTCGAACGGCTTGCTGGCCGCCGCCATGGGGAAAGCCTGCAGCGTGACACTGGAACCGCCGTCATCGAAGCTGGACTGGTAAATCTCGATGCCCTTGTAGCGGGCGGGATGGTTGACCTCCACACGCGCCTCGGTGGCTTCGCCGGTGGACTTGTCGTGAATCACGATGTCGCTGGCAAACAGCTTGGGCATGCCGGTGGAGTAGTACTCGACGATGAACTTCTTCAACTCGATGTTGAACGGCAGTTCCTGCAGCAGCACACCACCGGGCTGGTTGAGGATGGCGGTGCCTGACTGCGTGCCTTCAGACACCAGCAGGTTCGCGCGGAAGGTCGGGTTGCTGGCGCTGAGCCGGTGCTCGGCCGGAACCTCTGCGATCAGCCCGCCACCGCTGTAGATGCTCTTGCCACCCAGCCACATCTGCGCGCGCACGATCATGTCGCCATCGAGCAAGCCGCCAATGCAGATCAGCACAATGGCGCTGTGCGCGGCGATGTAACCCAGCTTGTTGGCCGAGCCCTTCTTGGCCGCCACCATCCAGCCACCCGCCGCATCAGGCCCCTCTGGTTGACGGTGCTGCAGCTTGACCTTCCAGCCGCTTTGCACCAGGGTTTGACCGATGCGGTGCGCAGCCACGTCGGGCGCTTCAGCCAGGGCAGCTTCGGCGCGATGGCCAAATGCCTTCAGGCTTTGTTCGCGGACGTTTTCCTTCAGCTGGTTCAAGTCCGCCAGGATCTTGGGTGTATTGCGGGCAATGCACAGAGAGGTGGAGATGACCAGAAAGGCCAGGATGAGCAAAAACCACCAGGCGCTGTAGACGGTGTTCAGGCTGAGCAGGCTGAAGGTCTGCGCCCAGAAGGGGCCGAACTGGTTGACGTAGTTGTTCAGCGGCTCCCCCTGCTTGAGCACGGTGCCGATCACCGAGGCAATGCAGATCACCGTGAGCAGCGAAATCGAAAACCGCATCGACGACAGCAGTTCCACCGCAGCCTGCAGGCTGCGGGAGCCGCGGTTCAGAGTCAATCCTTGGGTGGAAACAGTCATGGTCGGTGGGCGGTCAGCGGCAGGTCAAGCGTTCGGTACATGCGGGGCGAATTCAGAAAAACCGGGTAAACGAAAGGTGATCACAGGCAGGGCCGGGGGGTCACAGCCAGAAACACAAAAGGCGGGCCTTCATCAGAAAGACCCGCCTGGATGTGATTGTTTTTTCGGGCCGGGGTTCAATGCAAAAGCACTGATTGTCCCGATGGCCTCACGGGCCCGTGTCCGGAAAAAGGGCGATCAGCGCAAACCGGCGATGTAGTCGGCCAGCGCCTTGATCTCGCGGTCGTTCAGCTTGGCGGCGACCTGGCTCATCTGGATGCTGTTTTTGCGCACACCGTCACGGAAAGACGTCAACTGGGCTGCCGTGTAGTCGGCATGCTGACCACCCAGGCGCGGGTACTGGGCCGGGATGCCGGCACCCGAAGGGCTGTGGCAGCCTGCGCAGGCAGCCACCTGACGGTCGGCAATGCCACCACGGTAAATGCGCTCACCCAGAGCCACCAGCTCCTTGTTGCTGGCAAAACCGGGCTTGGCCTTCTTGCTGGCGAGCCAGTAGGCGATGTTTTTCATGTCGTCGTCAGACAGCGCAGCAGCCATGCCCTGCATGATGGCGTTCTGCCGCTTGCCGGACTTGTACTCCTGCAGCTGTTTGACGAGGTACTCGGGGTGCTGCTGGGCCAGCTTGGGGTTGGCCGGAGTGCCCGAGTTGCCATCGGCGCCATGGCAGGCAGCGCACACAGCGGTGAAGCTGGCCTCGCCTTTGACGAGGTCCGGCTTGGCCACTTTGGCAGCGGCTTCACCGGCTGCGAACGAAGACATGGCGGGCACGGACAGCAGAACGGCCAGGAGAGAAGTAACGAGCAGCTTCATATCGGGGGATTTAATTGGTTGGCGCACAAAACTCAGAACCTTCTGATTTTACAATGGCTTGACCACGGCACCGCCCGCACAGGCCTTGCCTTGATCACCCACTGGGGTATTGGGCCACTGGCCGACAGCCGCCGAACCGCATTTGCCGTATACGTAAAGGGGCGTGACGCACCTTCTCCGGGGCCGACGGCGCATGCCAAGCCGGCCGCCAACACCCCCGAACACACAACCATGACATCAGCCCCTCCCTCCAAAGCCTCCGCCGCATCCACGGCGCAGCGGCCGGACCCCAAAATCGCGATGGGCTGGCTGCACACGGCCAAATTCCTGACCACCGCACCCGAGCTGAAGCACCTGCCACGTGTGGATGTGCCCGAAATTGCCTTTGTGGGGCGCTCCAACGCCGGCAAGTCCACCTGCATCAACACCCTGACGCAGCAGCACCGTCTGGCGTTTGCCTCCAAAACACCCGGCCGCACCCAGAGCATCAACCTGTTCTCCCTCGGCAAGCAGGGCGTGACGGATGCCGTGCTCGCCGACCTGCCCGGCTACGGCTACGCAGCCGTGCCCAAGGAAGCCAAATACCGCTGGCAACAGGTGATGGGCAACTACCTGCAAACGCGTGACAACCTCCAGGCAGTGGTGCTGCTGTGCGACCCGCGGCTGGGCCTGACCGAACTCGACGAAATCCTGCTGGATGTGATCCGTCCACGCGTCGAGGAAGGCCTGAAGTTTCTGGTGCTGCTCACCAAGTCCGACAAGCTCAACAGGACGGAAGCGGCCAAGGCGCTGTCCATCGTGCGACTGCAGGCGGGCGGCGGAGACGTCAAACTCTTCTCGTCCCTGAAACGTCAAGGGGTGGAAGAAGTTGCCCAACACCTGTGGGACTGGGCCCATCCTGCCGGAAACGCCCCCAAAATCGTCACCGAACCCAGCGCCTGAGCCCGGCCACCCGGGCTGGCGTGCACCAACATCGCGCCATGAACGAAACCGCTGTCGAAACCGCCCTTGTTGAGCTGCCCCACGGCATCACGCTGTCGTGCCGCACCTGCGGCGACAAGGGGCGACCGGTGCTGATGTTTCTGCACGGCTTTCCGGAAGCGGCCTTTGTCTGGGACGCGCTGATGATCCACTTTTCCAGGCCGGAGCACGGCGGCTTCCGGTGCGTGGCGCCCAATCTGCGCGGCTTTGAGCACTCCAGCGCGCCTGCAGACGTCAGGGACTACCGCCTCAAACAGCTGATGCAGGACATCGCGGCGCTGATCGCCATTGAGTGCAACAACGAACCATTGGCTTGTCTGGTGGCCCACGACTGGGGTGGCGCGGTCGCCTGGAACCTGGCGGCGGCACAACCGGCGCTGATGCGGCAGTTGGCCATCATCAACTCACCACACCCGGGCACTTTTGTCCGTGAACTGACACATTCGGCCGAGCAGCAGGCCGCCAGCGCCTACATGAATTTCCTGATCCGCCCGGATGCCGAAGACCGGCTGGCTGAGGATGATTTCAGGCGCCTGTGGGCGCTGTTCAACAACATGGGCGCCACCGATGGGCCGCACCGCTGGCTCACCGGGCCGGTGCAGTCGCAGTACCGCGCCGTGTGGCAACAGGGACTGCATGGCGCGCTGAATTACTACCGGGCTTCACCCGTGCGCCCGCCACGGCCCGGCGACCCGGCTGCAGCAGCCATCCACATCCCGCGCGAGATGCTCGACATCCGTGTGCCGACGCTGGTGATCTGGGGCATGAAAGACCACGCCCTGCTGCCGTCGCTGCTGGAGGGGCTGGACGAGTACGTGCTCGACATGACATTGCACCGGGTGGACGATGCCACCCACTGGATCGTGCATGAGCAGCCCGAGCAGGTGGCTGCTTATCTGCAGGATTTTCTGGCCTGGGAAACCAGCCGCTGACTAGCATAACCCGTCCGGCAAAACTCAATAAAGCGAGGGCTCACCTTCAGGACGCGTCTTGAAGCGCTTGTGCACCCAGTAGTACTGCGACGGCATGGTATTGATGTACTCCTCAAGGCAGGCGTTCATCCGCGCGGCGTCTGCCGTGGCGTCGTCGGTCGGGAAATTCTCCAGCGCTGGTCGCACCTCGACCTCATAGCCGTCTGGTGTCATCCGCGGCAGCAGCGGCACCACCTTGGCACGGCCCAGTCGCGCAAACCGGGACAGTGAGGGGACAGTGGCCGCAGGCACGCCGTAGAAGGGCACAAACAGCGAATCATCCGGCCCGAAATCCATGTCGGGCAGCAGGTACAACGGCTGGCCGTCCCGCAACGCCGTCACGATGGGCTTGACGCCGTCGATGCGCCCAAACAGGCGCAGATTGCCGAAGCGCTGGCGCCCGCGAAGAATCCAGCGGTCCACCAACTGGTTGGACTGATTGGTGTAGATGGTGGTCGAGGGTCTCGGACTGTTCAGGGCGACGGCCACCCAGGCTGCGTCCAGCCCATAAAAATGCGGCAGGAAAATCACGGTGGGCGACTCACCGGCCAGTTCCTCCACCGCGCCGATGAGACGAACCTGCCGGGCCACAGTGTCAGCCGGCGCGTGCCACAGCCAGGCACGGTCCAGCCAGGCCTGTGCGAAATACACAAAGGTCTGCCTCACCCATGCACGACGCGCGGCGGGCGATTGTGTGGGGAAACAGAGCTGCAAATTGGTGGTCACCACCCGCCGACGCGAGCCTACCAAGGCATACAGGGCCCAGCCCAGCAAAGTGCCCAAAGCGCGGGTCCACGGCAGCGGCAGCATGGCCAACATCCGCATTCCGGCGATGCCGGAGCGCGTCACCGCACGATGAACCAGCTGGCGAACCGGTTTCACGCGGATTCCTCATGGCGCACATCTTTAGGGGCCGCTTCCTTGCGGGGCGTCTTGTAGCGTGCATAGCCCCACAGGTACTGACCTGGCTGGCTCAGCACGATGGCCTCGATCGCCTCGTTGATGCGCGTCACCATGGTGAGCAGGCTGATGTCCTTTGCGCCGTCGGGCGTCTTGACCGGTGGCCGGATTTCGAGCCGGTAGCCGCGCCCGCCAGGCAAGCGCTCGCAACTCACTGGCAACATCACGGCGCCAGATTGCAGCGCCAGACGCGCCGCCAGCGTCATGGTGTAAGCAGGCCGTCCGAAGAACGGCGCCCAGACGCCAAGCCCCTCCGGCGGGACCTGGTCGGTGAGCAAGGCCACCGCCTCGTTGGCCTTCAAGGCCTTGTGCATCAGGCGGATGCCGCTCAGACTGGCCGGCACCACGGTCAGACGAGCCCGGTTGCGCGCCATCTGCTCCAGCCGCGCCAGCCACGGCTTGCGGGCTGGCCGGTAAATGGCCGTGATGGGGCCATACAGTTCGGCCAGGGCCTGGGGACCAGTCTCGAAGCTGCCGCAGTGCGGGCCGAAAAAGATGACGCCCCGCCCTTGGGCAAAGGCCGCAGCCGCATGCGCCTGGCCGGATACCTGCACATTGCCGAGGCACGACTCGGTGGCCGGGCGCATCCACAGCTTGGGCAGCTCGGCAATGAAGCGGCCCGCCTCGGCAATCGCCGGCCGGGCTTGGTCAAAAGACAACCCCGCCTGCGCCACATTGGCCCGGAACTGCGCCCGATAGCGCGGGCTGGCCGCCCACACCAGCCAGCCCATGGCGCCGCCCAGCGCATGCAGCGCAGCCAGCGGCCAGCGGGAAAAGAAACGGAATAAGAAAACCATGAAAAAGTAGAAGGCGGATTCGCCACAGCGGATGAACCCTGGACCGCACACTTATATAATGCGGGCTGTCGCCGAGTTATTGAACAACTTGCAGGGCGACATTAAACCAAACTGCTAAAGCGTTCGCCGAGGCACCCCAAGCCGGCAACGCGCCGACTAACCCAATGGAGTGTACGCAATGGCGAACGATTTTCTTTTCACGTCCGAGTCTGTTTCCGAAGGCCACCCCGACAAGGTGGCTGACCAGATTTCCGATGCCATCCTTGACGCGATTTTCAAGCAGGACCCGCGCAGCCGCGTGGCCGCTGAAACCCTGACCAACACCGGTCTGGTGGTGCTGGCAGGCGAAATCACCACCAACGCGCATGTCGACTACATCCAGGTCGCCCGCGACACCATCAAGCGCATTGGCTACGACAACACCGAGTACGGCATCGACTACAAGGGCTGCGCGGTCATGGTCTGCTACGACAAGCAATCCAACGACATCGCCCAGGGCGTGGACCACGCGTCCGACGATCACCTGAACACCGGCGCCGGCGACCAGGGCCTGATGTTTGGCTATGCCTGCGACGAGACGCCCGAGCTGATGCCGGCGCCGATTTATTACGCCCACCGCCTGGTGGAGCGCCAGGCCCAGCTCCGCAAGGACGGCCGCCTGCCCTTCCTGCGCCCGGACGCCAAGAGCCAGGTCACGATGCGCTATGTCGACGGCAAACCCCACAGCATCGACACCGTGGTGCTCTCCACCCAGCACAGCCCCGACCAGAGTGAAACGCCGCACAAGATGAAAGCCTCGTTCAACGAAGCCATCATTGAAGAGATCATCAAGCCAGTGCTGCCGAAGGAATGGCTGAAAGACACCAAGTACCTGATCAACCCGACCGGACGTTTCGTCATCGGCGGCCCACAGGGCGACTGCGGCCTGACCGGCCGCAAGATCATCGTTGACACCTACGGCGGCGCCTGCCCGCACGGTGGCGGCGCCTTCAGCGGCAAGGACCCGTCCAAGGTCGACCGCTCAGCCGCTTACGCTGCGCGCTACGTAGCCAAGAACATTGTGGCCGCAGGCCTGGCCCGTCAGTGCCAGATTCAGGTGGCTTATGCCATTGGCGTGGCACGCCCGATGAACGTCACCGTGTACACCGAAGGCACGGGCGTGATGTCCGACGAGAAACTCTCGGCACTGGTCAACGAACACTTCGACCTGCGTCCGAAAGGCATCATCCAGATGCTGGATCTGCTGCGTCCGATCTACGAGAAGACGGCGGCCTACGGTCACTTCGGGCGTGATGAGCCTGAATTTACCTGGGAGCGTACCGATAAAGCTGCTGCCCTGCGGGCTGCAGCCGGCCTGTAAGGCCGCTGCGCCGCGAGCGGTATCGGTATGCGGGCGAAGTTCATGTTCGCATCGCGAATGTGAACGCAGACCAAAAGACAGACAAGGCAGCAGCGCTTCGCGCGGCTGCAGGCCTGTAAGGTCACCGCGCCGCGCGAGTTATCGGCACCCGACCCCTAAAAGCCACCCTCGAGGTGGCTTTTTCACATCAGCACTACGAGCGTTGGAAATAATCCATGCTCACCTTGCCCGCAGCCGTTGCGACGCCGCTGATGAAGGTGCCCCACGCCATGTCCAGCACGGTCAGGCCGACCGGCCAGTTCCTGATCACTGCGAGGTTGGTGAGGTCGTAGGTCGCGTAGGCGAAAAAACCAAACAGTGCGCCCATGCCAACCGCCTTGAGCAGCGGGGCATCGCCCGACGCGGGCACCACAGCAAAAATCATCAGACCCAGCGGGTACAGCAGGTAAAACAGCGCGGCTGCGACCAGATTGGGGGAGTCGGTCAGCAGCGGCCCCATGCCCTCCTCGTACCACGACACGGCGATCACGCGCAGCCAGATCATGTCAATCACCACCATGGTGACCAGAATCGCCAGATAGATACCTGCATACTTCAGCATGGTAGAGTTTCCCGTGAAAGAGTTGTGCCTCGGAACGTCGCCGAAATACCCGACAACTTCGATGGAGTCCCTTCCGCAATGAACTGGCGAGGGGTCAAATCTTCAGGTGACAAAGCTGCTGTTTTCAGTACGTTGCTCACCTGAGCGCCCGTCCTGCTGTGGCTCGACATCCATCACCGGAAAGGGCCAAGGATTGCGCGATGGGGCACCAGAGCCACCGGCCGACGCACGGCTGACATGAACCGACCATCCCCGGGCGATGTCGCCAGAAGTCGTGCTTGTTGAGCTGAGTTCAATCATGTGCATCCTTTCAGTCATCCTCGCCGCGCGGTGCCAAATGCACGGAGACGGGGTTTGAATGACTTTAGGGGTGCCACCAAGGCGGCTCTGTACGCTGCCGACCAATTTCATGTAGGACAGCGCGGAAACAACACGGTAGCCGAGTGCGATGCGGGGGGATCTGACCCTACTTGACGCTAACCGCGTCCGTCATGCGGTAGTAAAGACCGTATTTGTCGTCAGTGAGCACCAGAAACCGGCCTTCAACGACCACCGGCTCCATGCTGTATTTCACCGGCGTCTTGGCCAAGACCTCGACCATGCCTTCTGGGCCGCCGGGCACGCAGAAGCCGCAGGTCAGCGGCACGGACGAGACCAGAAACCGCTTTTGCGTCGCGCCGGGCTCCAGCGGCATCATGAAACCCTGGATGCGCTGTGTTTTCTGGTTGAGCGACAGATGCGTTGCGTCGAACACCGGCATCAGGCGGTTTTTCTCGACCTTGATCGTCACCTTGGTCAGCACCGACCAGGGCACCACGTCATCACGCGGGACCAGCGGCGCAAACGGGCTGTTGGCGCCGTGCACACCCGCCCCCTGGCCCATGGGAATCTCGGGGGCGGGGGCGCCAGAGGGCACTCCCGCAGGTCGGGCTGCCGGGCTCGTCGGCGACCCCGATTGAGCCGTGGAAATGGCTGGATACCCGCCGACCACCGCAGCGATGCCCATGCAAACCAGATGACGCGACAGCTTCATTTGTTGATCCCGGATGACTGGCAAAAACGCCTGCTCAGTGGGCGTGCTTCATGCCGCAGTATTTACCGACGGCAATTCCCTTGCAAGCGGCCTGCAATTCTTTCAGACACACATCCTCCGATTTGCCGGACTCCAGGCATTTGGCCGCACCCTCATGGGCTGCCGCCAGGGCGCGGTGCCGCTGGATGTCTTCCTTGGTTTCCTTGCTGGTGTGCTGCGCCTGTGCCTGCACCAGTGGCGCAGCAAACATGGCGGCCACGGAACAGGCTACCAGCAGCGTGCGGCGCAGCTTGGCGGAAAAGGGGGCAGGGGTAGTGGGGTTCATCATGTGTTTCTCTCCATTATTTCGGTTGTAGCAGCTCAAAAACACTCACGCGGTAGGCCTCCCAGGCCGGCAGCAGCGCCGAGGCAAGCCCCACACCGAGTGCCAGCAGGGGCACGGCCAGCAGCTCGACAGGCCATGACAAGGCGCCAATCAGCACGGAATTCTCCATCTGCAACATCGAGCCTATCAGGGCTGTCAAGCCCTGCCCGGCCAGAACCCCCAGCAGCGCCGCCAGCAGCGCGAGCCAGAGCGCCTCGCACAGCAGCAGCGACGCAATCCGGCGTGGTGGTGCGCCCAGCATTCGCAGCAGCGCCAGATCGGCCCGGCGCTCCCGCACGGCGCCCCAGAGTGCAATGAAAACGCTCAAACCGGCGGTCAGCAGCAACACCCCGGCCAGCGCGCGCAAGACATCGGTACCCACACCCAGCATGTTGAGCAGGCGGGTGATTTCCACCGCAGGCGCCGCCGCCTGCATGCTGGTGCTGGCGTTGATGTAGCGGGGAAAGGTCACCGCCGCCAACGGCGTCTTGTACTGAATCAGAGCCAGCGTGACCTCGCGCTCCTCTTCCAGAATCTTCCGGTCCTCCTCGTCAAGCGCAGTGGCGTCTTCGTGGACGGTCCAGACCGACTCGATTGAGGTCAGCACCAGGCGGTCCAGCACACCGCCACTGGCGGCCAGCACCCCGACCACGGTGTAAGGCGTCTGGCCATGCGCCTCGCCGCCTCCGCCCAGACCGTGCGTGCCGACAATGCGGTCACCAACCTTCAGGCCGGCCCGGGCCGCCACCTGCGAGCCCACCACGGCCTGCATGGGGCCTGACCAGTGCGCGCCATGGGCCAGCGGCGTTTCATAGTGCTGGATGTAGTCGACGCTGGTGCCCACAATGCGAAAGCCGCGGAAGCTGTCGCCAAGGCTGACCGGGATCAGTTTGGCCACCTGCGGGTGCTTTTCCAGCGCGCGGATCTCGAACAGTGGCACATTGCCGGTCGGCACATCCAGATGCAGCAGACCCGACAGGATGAGCTGCATCGGGCTGCCCTTGGCGCCGACCACCACGTCGATGCCCTGCAGGTCGCGTTCAAACGCCCGGTTGATCTGATGGCTCACCAGCAGCAGGAAGGTGATGGACGCCAAACCCAGCGTCAGCAGCAGCAGGTTCAGCGCGGCGGCCAGCGGCCGTGACCACAGGTAGCGCCAGGCGAAGGCAATGGTTCTCATGCCGGCCTGCGCCCGATGGTCAGGGTGTGAACATCGCCAGACGCCGCAAAGAAATCGGTGACCCGGGCGTCGTGCGTGGCAATCACCAGCGTGGCGCCCTGCTGCCGTGCGGTGGTGTGCAGAAGATTCAACGCTGCGGCGGCGGCTTCCGCGTCAAGGCTGGCGGTCGGCTCGTCCGCCAGAATCACGCGCGGCTTGAGCAGCACGGCACGTGCAAGAGCGACCCGCTGCGCCTGCCCGCCCGACAGCTGCGCCGGTTTTCGGTCCGCCAACGATTCGACGTCCAGCGCCGCCAGTGCCTCGCGAATTGCATCCTCGTCGGTCGCCATGCCGGCGGCCCACTGCGCCATGGCCAGGTTGTCATGCACCGACAACGCCGCGCTCAGGTGCAGTTTCTGCGGCAGAAAGCCGATGGTTCTGGCCCGCCAGGCATCACCCGACACCTTGCCAAGCGCAGCCACCGATTGCGTTGCCACCACCATGCTCCCGCTGCTTGGTGTCAGCAAACCGCCGGCCAACGCCAGCCAGGTGGACTTACCGGAGCCCGAAGGGCCATGCAGCAGCAGCACACCGCCCTGCGGCACATCCGTGTCCGGAAACTCCAGCATCGGCCCCGCGTTGTAGCGAAAGCCCAACTGGTGGGTGCTGATCATGCGGCGCTGCGCCCGAGGCCATGACAGCCGGAACTACGCCACTGCCAGACTGGGGCGTTCAGGCTGAAAGCACTGGCAACTGCAGTAAGGGTGGGCACAGGCGTTGCGGGCATTCAAAGGTGGTGCGATGCGCATCGGCATGGGCCCTGCGCGGCGGATTCGCGACATTTTACGGGCCGGGTTGCTTGAACTGGGTCCAAAATGCCCTATGATTAGCACTCGATGGAGTTGAGTGCTAACAATGCACGCCAATCCACCAAGTTAATAGCCACTCACTTTCTGAGTGCCTTTTGATTCCCAAAACCATTGTTCTCATTCAAGGAGCTCTCATGAAACTTCGTCCTTTGCACGACCGCGTGATCGTCAAGCGCGTGGAAAACGAAACCAAAACCGCCTCTGGCATCGTGATTCCTGACAGCGCCGCTGAAAAGCCTGATCAGGGCGAAGTGCTGGCCGTCGGCCCCGGCAAGAAGAACGACAAGGGCGAGATCAGCCCCATGGCCATCAAGGTCGGTGACCGCGTGCTGTTCGGCAAATACAGCGGCCAGACCGTCAAGGTTGATGGCGACGAACTGCTGGTCATGAAAGAAGAAGACCTGTTTGCAGTGGTCGAGAAGTAATTCTTCGCCGCCCCAAACCCCTTATTAACTGAATCTGGAGAATTAAACATGGCAGCAAAAGACGTCATTTTCGGCGGCGAAGCCCGCGCACGCATGGTCGAGGGTGTGAACATCCTGGCCAACGCCGTCAAAGTCACCCTGGGCCCCAAAGGCCGCAATGTGGTGCTCGAGCGCTCCTTCGGCGCCCCTACCGTGACCAAGGACGGTGTGTCCGTGGCCAAAGAGATCGAGCTGAAAGACAAGCTCCAGAACATGGGCGCGCAGATGGTCAAGGAAGTTGCTTCCAAGACCTCTGACAACGCTGGCGACGGCACCACCACCGCCACCGTGCTGGCACAGGCCATCGTTCGCGAAGGCATGAAGTACGTGGCCGCCGGCATGAACCCGATGGACCTGAAGCGCGGTATCGACAAGGCCGTGCTGGCCCTGACCGAAGAGCTGAAGAAGGCTTCCAAGCCCACCACCACTTCCAAGGAAATCGCCCAGGTCGGTTCGATCTCCGCCAACTCCGACGAATCCATCGGCAAGATCATTGCTGACGCAATGGACAAGGTCGGCAAGGAAGGCGTGATCACCGTGGAAGACGGCAAGTCGCTGCAGAACGAACTCGACGTCGTCGAAGGCATGCAGTTTGACCGCGGCTACCTCTCCCCTTACTTCATCAACAACCCTGAAAAGCAGTCCGCACTGCTGGACAACCCGTTTGTGCTGCTCTACGACAAGAAGATCAGCAACATCCGCGACCTGCTGCCCACGCTGGAGCAAGTCGCCAAGGCGGGCCGTCCGCTGCTGATCATTGCCGAAGAAGTCGAGGGCGAAGCCCTGGCCACTCTGGTCGTGAACACCCTGCGCGGCATCCTGAAAGTGGTGGCTGTGAAGGCCCCTGGCTTCGGCGACCGCCGCAAAGCCATGCTGGAAGACATCGCCTGCCTGACCGGCGGCAAGGTCATCGCTGAAGAAGTCGGCATGTCGCTCGAAAAAGTGACGCTGGCTGACCTCGGCCAGGCCAAACGCATCGAAGTGGGCAAGGAAAACACCATCATCATCGACGGCTCTGGCGCTGCTGCGGACATCGAAGCCCGCGTCAAGCAAGTGCGCGTGCAGATCGAAGAAGCGACCAGCGACTACGACCGTGAAAAACTGCAAGAGCGCGTGGCCAAGCTGGCCGGCGGTGTGGCAGTGATCAAGGTCGGCGCCGCCACCGAAGTCGAGATGAAGGAAAAGAAAGCCCGCGTGGAAGACGCCCTGCACGCCACCCGCGCTGCTGTGGAAGAAGGCATTGTGGCTGGTGGTGGCGTGGCGCTGCTGCGCGCCAAGCAGGCCGCTGGCAAGATCGTCGGCGACAACCCTGACCAGGACGCCGGTATCAAGCTGGTGCTGCGCGCCATCGAAGCGCCTCTGCGCGAGATCGTTTACAACGCAGGCGGCGAAGCCTCTGTGGTGGTGAACGCTGTGCTGGCTGGCAAGGGCAACTACGGCTTCAACGCTGCCAACGACACCTACGGCGACATGATCGAAATGGGTATCCTGGACCCCACGAAAGTGACCCGCACTGCGCTGCAGAACGCAGCGTCTGTGGCATCGCTGATGCTGACCACTGAAGCCATGGTGGCCGAGGCTCCGAAAGAAGAGTCTGGCGCTGGCGGCGGCGGCATGCCTGGCGGCATGGGTGGAATGGGCGGCATGGGCGACATGGGCATGTAAGCTCTCCTTGCCTGACGATCCAGGGCGTCGTTGCGGCGGCTTGCCGTACCTAAACGTACTGTCTGCGCCGCCGCGCCTAGCCCTGAATCGCCATGCTGCGTCAGCTGGCACCTCGCCACTCGACACGCAAAACAAAAAAACCCGCAGGGCTTGCGCGCTGCGGGTTTTTTCTTTGGGCGCTCGCTGATCAGGCGACGGGCTTGAACTCGTAGCCGTTGCCCATTTTTTCCATGCGGCCAAAGGCAGGGAAGGGGAAGTGGAAGCCACCGGCCGTCATATTCTCCTGCACCGTCATCTCGAAGACCTTGCGGCGCACCTCACGCGCAGCTGCAGCGTCCATATCAAACACCACGGCCATATCAGGGTTGCGAGCGAACAGCTGCGGGATGTTGGTCAGGTCAGCCAGGTAGGCGAACTTGAAGCGATAGCTCTGCGCCACGAACAGGGTGTGGCCCGGTGTGTGACCGAAGGCAGCGACCGACTTGAGGTTATTTACACCGCGGATGATCTCCGTGCCCGGCACGAACTTGACCAGACGGTCGGATCCCAGTCCGGCCATGACGCGGCGCACATTCGCAAAGGCGCCCTTCATCGCTTCGGGAGCGGCCGCCATGCGGGCATCGTCCATCCAGAAGTCGTACTCCACCGTCGGAACCATGATCTTGGCGTTCGGGAACACCAGCTGGCCGGCCTTGTTGCGCACGCCGTTGATGTGGTCGCCATGGAAGTGGCTCAGGATCACGGTGTCGATGTCTTCCACCTTGTAGCCGGCTGCATTCAGGTTGCTCACCAGCCGGCCCGTGGTTGGCCCGCCGTTGTCAGCGAAACCGGTGTCGATCAGCACGCGGCGGTTGCCCATGACGATCAGGAAGGCGGTGTAGGGCACGTCGATGTAATCGGTAGGCAGGTTCTGCGAACGCAGCAGGGCCTGTACCTGGTCCAGCGGCGTGTTGCGCACAAACTCTGCAGCCAGGGGGCGGCGGGTCACGCCATCATTGAGCGAAATGATCTCCATGTCGCCCATCTGCTGGCGGCGAAAACCCACCTGTACCACGCTGGGCGCGCCATAGTTGGGGGCGTTCTGTGCCACCAGGGGCACGAAGGAACCAGCCAGGTAGGCGGCAGTGGCAGCACCACCTCCGACGAGCAGGTCACGGCGATTGATCATTGAAATATCTCCTGAGTCATGGGTTGAAAAAACCCCTGAATGCTCTCCGAGTCGGGCACAGGCCGCCCGGCGCCGTCAGATTACCCAACTGCAGGCTGGGGGCATGGGCCTCTGACCCTGCCCGGTGGAATAACCTGGGCCCATCCGTATGGCCCACAAAAAAATCCGCAGCGCGCGAGCCCTGCGGGTTTTTCATGGCTGCGGCGAAGTATCAGCCAGCCGGATCGTATTCGTTGCTGCCATCGGCGGTGGGTTGCACCCACCAGTAAATCAGCACCAGCAGACCAATCACCGTGAGCGCGATGAGCTGCCACCAGCCGCTGCGACCAATGTCGTGCAGGCGGCGCGTGCCCACGGCCAGTGCCGGCAACAACAGGGCCAGGTTCACCAGGCCACTGACGATGTCGCCCAGCATCGCTGCTGCGATGGATACCAGAATCTGGAACAGGAAAAACCACCAGAACTCGGATCGCGAGGCGCGGCCAGCAAAGCTCGCGTACTTGCTGAGACAGGTGGAAATGGCTTGGCCAAAATTCATGTGCTTGTCCTCCCAGACATCGTTGTTACGGGGTCAATCCCCCGGCAGATGATAGGCCAGATGCAGCGCAGCATTCACTACCCGCCCAGCCTTCGGGATTTTTACCGCAGGCGCTGCAGCAGACCCGCCGTGGAGCTGTCCAGACCCTGGGCATCGCCGCTTTGCAGGCGCGATTCAATGTCACGCGCCAGCACCTTGCCCAGTTCCACCCCCCACTGGTCGAAGCTGTTGATACCCCAGATGGCGCCACTGACGAAGACGCGGTGTTCCTGCAGGGCCAGCAAGGCGCCCAGACTGGCCGGGTCCAGGCTAGCGAGCAGCAAAAAGGTGCTGGGCCGGTTGCCCGGAAAGTCGCGGTGCCCGCCCGCATCCGCCCGGCCAACCAGCAGCGCCTGCGACTGCGCCAACGCATTGGCCAGCAGTTTGCTGTTGTGTCCAGGCAGTCCATGCAGCGCCTCGCGCACCGCTACCAACTCGACCGGCACGACAGACGTGCCCTGGTGCAGCATCTGGAAATAGGCATGCTGGCCGTTGGTGCCCGGCTCACCCCAGAGCACCGGTGCGGTGTCGAACGGCAGGGGCCGGCCCTGCATATCCACCCGCTTGCCGTTGCTTTCCATCTCCAGTTGCTGCAGATAGGCCGGCAAGCGCCGCAAGGCACTGCTGTAGGGCGCGATGCTGCGGCTGGCAAAGCCATGGAAGTTGCGGTACCAAATGTCAAGCAGCCCGAGGCGCACCGGCAGGTTCTGCGCCAGCGGTGCGGTGCGAAAGTGCTCGTCCATCGCATGGGCACCCGCCAGCAACTGGCGGAAGCCTTCTGCGCCGATGCAGATGGCCACGGGCAGTCCGATGGCCGACCACAGGGAATAGCGCCCACCCACCCAATCCCAAAAACCGAACGTGGTGGTGATGCCAAAAGCCTGTGCGGCCTCCACATTGGTCGTAAGGGCTGCGAAATGGCGTGCAATGTCGCGCCCGCCACCGGCTTCGAACCATTGCCGTGCCGAGTGCGCGTTGGTCATGGTCTCGGCGGTGGTGAAGGTCTTGGAGGCGACCAGGAACAGCGTGCTCTCGGGCTTCAGGCCTTGCAGCACGCGGGCCAGTTCTTCGCCATCGACGTTGGAGACGAAATGAAAACGTTTACCGGTGGGGGCGTGGTCGGCCAGCGCCAGCACCGCCATCTGCGGCCCCAGGTCTGAACCGCCAATGCCGATATTGACGATATCGGTGATCGATTCGTCTGCGCGCAGCTGCTCCGCGTAAGCCAGCATGGCACTCAGCGTCGCATGGACGGCTTCAAGTTCTGCCCCGTGCGTTGCAGGGCCCGGCACTGAGGCTGGCGGCTTTCGCAGCAGAGTGTGCAACACAGCCCGCTGCTCGGTCTGATTGATGGCCGCCCCGGCAAACATGGCGTCGCGATACGATTCCAGCCCACACTGGCCGGCCAGTTCGAGCAGCAGACACTCAGCCTCAGCGTCAATCAGGTTTTTGGACAGGTCCGCAAACACATGCGGAGCGTCCTGGCTGAAGCGGGTGAAACGCGCAGCATCGGCAGCGAAAGCCTCGCGCATGTCGAAGCGGCGGCCTTTAGCCTCAAAGTGCGCCTGCAAGTGGGCCCACGCCGGGGTCTGGTCGCAGCGCGGCCGACTCACCCCTGCAGCGGACATGGCAGCAGCGGAAATCATGCCGCAAGCATGAGGTGTTCGAGCTTCACCGCATCGGCAGCAAAAGCGCGAATGCCCTCGGCCAGCTTCTCGGTGGCCATGGCGTCTTCGTTCAGGGCATAGCGAAAGCCGGTTTCATCGAAGTTCACCGCCGGCAGATCGAGGCTGCGCGCAGCCTGTGCATCGAGTGCACGCGCCAGCGGCGCCTCAGACGCAGCCAGTTGCGCCAGCAGTTCCGGGCTGATCGTAAGCAGGTCGCAACCCGCCAGCGCGGTGATTTGCCCCACATTGCGGAAGCTCGCGCCCATCACCTCGGTGGCAATGCCGAAGTGCTTGTAATGGTTGTAGATCTGGTGCACCGATTTCACGCCCGGGTCGTTGGCGCCGGCGTTGGCCGCTTCGTCCCACGCCGCGCCCGCATTTTTCTTGTACCAGTCGTAGATACGCCCGACAAAAGGCGAAATCAGCTGCACCTTGGCCTGCCCGCAGGCCACCGCCTGACAAAACGAAAACAGCAGGGTAAGGTTGGTGTGGATGCCGCGCTGCTCCAGCTTCTCGGCCGCGCGTATGCCTTCCCAGGTGGCGGCCACCTTGATGAGTACGCGGTCGATGTGAATGCCTTCGGCCTGGTACAGCTCTACGATGCGCTCGCCACGGGTGTAGGTGGCTGACGCGTCAAAGCTCAGGCGCGCATCGACCTCGGTCGAGACGCGGCCGGGAATGATGGACAGGATTTCGCAGCCGAAACGCACCAGCAGGCGGTCCATGACTTCATCGAGTGGCCGGCCGCGAAAGCGGGTGACCACCTCTTTCATCAGCGGCTGGTACTCCGGCTTTTGCACCGCCTTGAGGATCAGCGACGGGTTGGTGGTGGCGTCTTGGGGCTTGAACTGCCCCAGCTGCTTGAAGTCACCGGTGTCGGCCACCACGGTGGTGAACTGTTTCAGGGCATCGAGTTGGGTCATGGCAGGGCGTTGGGTCCATCTGTTTGGAACGCAGCGAGGTTCGAGCCTGATCGCTGCATCGAGTTACCATTATGCCAATAGAATATGAAACTTAATTACATGGCCGGTACATTCTGGCAAACGCACCATGAGCTTTGACCTCATTTTGTTCGGTGGCACGGGCGACCTTGTGTGGCGCAAGATCATGCCGGCGCTGTTCCAGGCGTTTCGCCATGGTTCGCTGCCGGCAGGCGGACGGATTGTGGGTGTGGCGCGCGACGACCTGTCCGATGATCAATACCGGGCCCTGATCAAGTCGAGGTTTGACAATGTCGAGCTGGCCAAACGCCCCAGCGACGAGGAGTTTGCGCGTTTCGCCGCCCTGCTCGGCTATCTGCGCATGGATTTGTCCAACCCTTCTGATTACGGACGGCTGGCCGCCCGACTGGCAGAGCGTCCCGCCGACGTGGTGGTGATGTATGTGGCGACTGCCCCCGGCCTGTTCACGGTGGTGTGCGAGCAAATTGCGACAGCCGGCCTGAATGGTCCGAAAACGCGCGTGGTGCTTGAGAAACCGCTGGGCCATGACTTGGCATCCAACCGTGCCATCAACAAGACCGTGCGCAGCGTGCTGAAGGAAGAACAGATCTTCCGCATCGACCACTACCTCGGCAAGCCATCGGTGCAGAACCTCTTTGCGCTGCGTTTTGGAAATGCCCTGTTTGAACCCCTGTGGCGGCGCGAGACGATTGCCAATATCCAGATCACGATTGCCGAAGACCTGGGCGTAGAAAAGCGCGGCGCTTTCTACGACAGCACCGGCGCGCTGCGCGACATGGTGCAGAACCACGCACTGCAGCTGCTGTGCGCCATCGGCATGGAGCCGCCCATCAACTCACACGCGGATGCCATTCGTGACGAGAAGCTCAAGGTGCTGCGCTCACTCAAGCCCTGGACGCCCGAAACCCTGAGCCAGCACGTGGTGCGGGGGCAGTATGCCGCCGGCAACATCGACGGGGAGGCAGTGCCTGCCTACCGCGATGAGAAGGGGGTCAACCCTGGGAGCATGACCGAGACATTTGTCGCCCTGCGCACCGAAATCGCCAACTGGCGCTGGGCCGGCGTGCCCTTCTACATCCGCACCGGCAAGCGGCTGGCCGGGCGCGAGGCGCACATCGAGGTGAACTTTCGCCCCGCGCCGCACGCCATCTTCAAGTCACCGCTGGCCAACGCCAGCGTCGCCAACCGGCTGGTCATCAATCTGCAGCCACAGGACGGGCTGGAGCTGCATCTGCTGGCGCAGGCCGACCAGCGCAGCAGCAGCCACAGGAACACACAGTCGCTGGCGCCCGTGCAGCTCGATCTGGATTTTGACAAGCGCTTCGGCTCGGAGCGTGTCGGCGCCTACGAGCGCCTGCTGCTCGATGTGATTGACGGACGGCTCAACCTCTTTGTGCGCAGTGATGAGCAGGAAGAGGCCTGGCGCTGGGTCGAACCGATTCTGGATGCGTGGAGCAGTGATGCAGCTGGGCCGCGCCCCTATGCGGCCGGCACTTGGGGGCCGAGTGCGTCGAGCGCGATGATTGCGCGGGATGGGTATTGCTGGAGCGAGGAATGTTAGCCCCCACGCTTGTCGCTTCGCGTACTGCGCTGCCCCCCGAGGGGGCCGCCCCGCCTGCAGCCCGGCAAAGCCGGTTCTGCGGCTCCGCTGGCTGGAGACGCAGATACCTTCCGTCGCATCGCGTTACTTACGTGGGGTACTAGATGCTTGACAGAATCAAAGCCTCTTTGCCCTCTTTGGCGCCTGCCGAGCAACGTGTGGGGCGGCTGGTGCTGGCAGACCCCCGGGCATTTGCCAATTTGCCCATCACCGAACTGGCGAGTCGTTCGCATGTGAGCAAGCCGACCGTGGTACGTTTTTGCCGCAGCATGGGTTATGACGGTCTGTCGGACTTCAAGCTCAAGCTGGCGGGCAGCGTGAGCGAGGGCGTGCCCTTTATCCACCGCAGTGTCGATGTGGACGACAAGACCGGCGACGTGATGGTCAAGGTCATCGATAACACGGTGGCGGCTTTTCTGAAGTACCGCAATGACGCCAGTTCAGTGGCGATTGAGCGGGCAGCCGACGCCTTGCTGGCGACCTACAACGCCGGCAGGCGAATTGAGTTTTTCGGTGTCGGCAACTCGGGCATCGTGGCGCAGGATGCGCAGCACAAGTTTTTTCGCCTCGGCATTACCAGCATTGCCTACAGTGACGGCCACATGCAGGTGATGAGTGCGTCCTTGCTGGGCCCGGGCGACTGCGTGGTGGTGATTTCCAACTCCGGCCGCACGCGTGACCTGATGGACGCCTGCGACATTGCGCGGAAGAACGGTGCAACCACCATCGTCATCACCGTGACGGGCTCACCGCTGGCAGCGGCGGCCAACATCCACCTCGCTGCCGATCACCCTGAGGGCTATGACCGCTACAGCCCCATGGTGTCGCGCCTGATGCACCTGATGATCATCGACATCCTCGCCACCTGCGTGGCGCTGCGCATTGGCAGCAAGCTGCAGCCGCTGCTCAAGGAAATGAAGAACAACCTGCGCAACAAGCGCTACGCCTGAGGCCCACCCGCAAAAGCTGCAAGTCAAGCCAGTGGCATGGAGCGCTCAACGATGCCCGCAAAAAGGGCCGAACCCAAAGGCAGCACGTTATCGTTGAAGTCGTAACAGCTGTTGTGCAGGAATCGACTGCCCGCGCCGCCTGTGCTGCCACCTTGTCCATCCGGAATCTGCTCGCCCTGCCCCAGGCGCAGGTAGGCGCCGGGCTTGACTTTGAGCATGAACGAAAAATCTTCCGAGCCCATGCTCGGCTCCAGGTCGCGCACCACGTTCTCTGCGCCAACCAGTTGCTCCGCCACGCTGGTGGCCAGGGTGTACTCGGCAAACGAATTGATGGTGGCCGGGTAAATACGCTCGTACTTGACGGTGGCGGTAGCCCCGAACCCATGCGCAATCGATGGGCACAGCTCCTTGAGGCGGCGCTCTACCAGGTCCTGAATCTCGGGCTTGAAGGTGCGCACGGTGCCCACCAGTGTCGCGCTGCCAGGCACCACGCTCATCGCAGCGAGGTCCCCCGCCTGCATCGCGCAAATGCTGACCACGGCGTTGTCCATGGCCTTGACGTTGCGCGAGACGATGCTCTGAACCGCCGTGATGATGTGCGCCGCCACGACAACCGGGTCCACCGTGAGGTAGGCATGCGCGCCATGGCCGCCTTTGCCAGTGATTTCGATGGTGATGCGGTCTGCTGCCGCCATCATCGGCCCGGGGTTGATGCCTATGGTGCCCGGCCGCATCGCGGGCCAGTTGTGCATGGCGTAAATCGCCTGCACGGGAAACTGGTCAAACAGCCCTTCCTGGATCATCGCAGCGGCCCCGCCACGCCCTTCTTCTGCGGGCTGGAAGACGAGGACCGCATCACCAGCGAAGGCCCGTGTTTCGGCCAGATAGCGGGCTGCACCCACCAGCATGGTGGTGTGGCCGTCATGGCCGCAACCGTGCATCAGACCGGCTTTGGCAGACTTCCAGCCGAATTCGTTGTGCTCGGTCATCGGCAATGCGTCCATGTCGGCACGCAAACCGATCATGGGGCGCGGGGCTGCAGCGTTGACAGCCTTCTGTCCGCGAATAACGGCGACTACGCCGGTCTTGGCAATGCCCGTGTGAACTTCATCGACGCCACACAGCTTGAGCGCATGAGCCACGCGACTGGAGGTGTAGACCTCCTCAAATCCCAACTCAGGATGGGCATGCAAATCGCGGCGAAAGGCGGTCAGTTCAGGATGAAACTGCGCGATCTGTGCAAAAGCGCGGCCGTTGGCATACACGCGATGGGCCTGCGTGTCCTGCAAAGACCAGGACTGATCGATCTGGATATCACGGTTCATTGGCAATGACCAAACGGGATGGCTGAGAAGCGACGTTGGGGGCCAAAAGCACAGCCGGTTTGACGGGTGACGCGCTGCTGGCAGCAAGCGTGATTGGGCCATACCAGGCATACGCCTTTTGCTGGGTATTGTCGGTATCCGTCATGATGCCCACACCCAAAAGCGCGCCAGGAGGCTCACCAAAGGCTTTTTCGAAATCGGCACGAACATCACGCTCATAGGTGAGCCAGCGGCCCAGGCGGCCGGGACCAGACTCCACCACCAGTTTACGGATCCTGTCGGTTCTCGGGTTGAGCACCACGCTCTCCACCGGTTGAGCATTGCCCCAGACATACATCAATGTCGCGTAAGGCATCGGCTCCCCGGTCATGGCATGGGCCAATTCCGACAGCATGGCGTTACGCGCAGAAAACTTGCTGCGCTCGCCGTCGAATGCCAGCACGATGCGCACCGGTGAATCATCGGCATCCCGCTGGGTGAGGTCGGCGCCTGGTATGAGGGCAGGCACCTTCCACGAGAAGCTCATGGCGCCCAGATGGGTGGGCGCCACATGCAGCGACTTGCGAAGCATGCTGGCCGCGTTCTCTGAACGGGTCTGAATGACCAAGCGTCCATCCACGGGGACCGCACGGTAGTCGGTGAATCTTTTGCCCGGAAAGGGGCGATGGCTCCATACAGCGGGGACATCTTGAGACGCAGCCCGCCAATGCACATCCTTGCTGACGGCTTCTGTTGCAGCAGGTTTGGTACTGCAAGCCCCCATCAGCAAACAGGCTACGAACAAACCCAGGCGCCAGAGCCAGCTTGGCGTCGCGATTGGCCAGCGCAGAGAGGAATTTGGCGTCATCACAAAAAGTTGATTTCAGCATTGAATGTAAAAAAGCCGCCTCAGGTGACCCCGAGACGGCTTTGGTTCTGATCGAAACTGGCTTCTTCAAGCCAGTTTTAAATTAGAACGTGTGCTTGATACCAGTGCCCAGAGTGGTGGCTTTGGTTTCAACAGTACCGTTGGTAGCCTGAGTCTTGGTAGACAGGTAACCAGCGTACAGGTTGGTACGCTTCGACAGTGCGTAGGTACCCAAAATGCTCATGCCCTTGCTGCGGTTGTTGTTGCCGGTGGCATCGCTCTTCTCGCGGCTGTAACCGACAGCGACGGCAGCAGCGCCAAATGGCACGCTCACGCCGAGCTGGTAGCCCTTGTCCGAAGCGGACGTGTTGGCAGCGGTTTCACCTTTGGCGGTGTTGTAGGTACCGGTCAACTTGGCAACGCCGAAGTCATAGGAAGCGCCGAGTGCGTTGTACTTGCGGTTGGAGTCAAACGTCAGTGCGGTTGCAGCCGTGCCGAGGGTGGAGTTGGTACCGAAGTAGCTACCGCCGTTGACTTGCTTCTCGTTCTGGTATGCGTAACCGACAAACAGAGGACCGTTCACATATTTGATGTGCAGGGCAGTCACTTTCTCAGCAGAAGCGGTAGCCGTTTTGTTCTCGCCCATGCCATAGGAAATGGCGCCGCTGAAACCAGAGACGGTTGGGGAAACATAACGGATGGCATTGCTGCTACGGTTCTGATAATCACGCAGACCGCCGCCCCACACCGTGCCGGTCGTGGCAAAGTTGGAGTCATAGATCATGTTGGTTGCGCCGCGCAGATCGTCGTAAGCGCTGTACACGCGACCCAAGGTCACGGTACCGAAACCACCTTCGAGGCCCACAAAAGCAGCACGGCCAAACAGACCGCCGCCTTGAGCGGAGATCGTGGTGTTTGCGCCGGTGTCAGGAGAGAAGCCACCTTCCAGGGTGAAAATGGCTTTCAGGCCACCACCGAGGTCTTCAGAGCCGCGCAGGCCCCAACGGCTGTTGTTCTGGCCGCTGGAATTCACGACCGTTTGCGACACTTTGGCAGCGGCGCCGGTTTGCGTGGTGGTACGACCAACATACGCATCAACCAGACCGTACAGGGTCACGCTGGATTGGGCTTGTGCGACACCAGCGATAGCGCTGAGTGCTGCAAAGGCAATAAGGGTTTTTTTCATTGAGCAGTTTCTCCAAGGTTAAACATAGGGCTCCGGTACGGGGGCATGTCCGCTTGCGCTTTCATGACTCCACCAGAGACCCGGGCCAACCCCCTTTCGGGAAGTTGGCTCTATTGCACCAGACTGAGCCCTGATTCGCAAAGGATTGCCATGAAAAACCGACCCGACGTTGCACCGTTGCCACACTTGGTCTGGTGTTCGTGGGATTCCAACAACGCCTACTAAAGTATTCATCTATGGGAAAGCGGGAAACGGCCAGGCAAACGCGGCGGCCCAATGAAAAAGCCACCGTGGGCTGGCCCACGGTGGCTTTGAGTGGCAGACCCCATGAAAGGGGTGTGGCCAATGCAGTCGATCAGAATGTGTGGCGAACACCCACGCCCACAGTGCTGTCCTTGCGATCAGCCAGACCAGCTGCGGTTTCCTTGGCGTTCTGGTAGCCCGCGTACAAGTTGGTGCGCTTGGACATGGCGTACAGACCAGCGATACCGTAGCCGGTGCGCTTCAGCTCGGATGCACCAGCGGCACGCGTGCCCTTGGAGCGGGCGTAGCCGCCAGACAACGTGAAGGTGCTGGAGACCGGGAAGTCCAGACCCAGTTGGTATTCCTTGGTCTTTTCCTGGGCCAGGGTCGTCACCGGGCTGGACTGGTTCTTGGTCGTGCCGTAAGCGCCGAGCAGTTTCACGACACCGAGGTCGTAGGAACCGTTCAGTTGCGTGAACTTGGTGGCAGCGACTGCACCGGTGGCCTTCTGGGTCTGGTAAGACAGCGCAGCAGCCAAGGGGCCGGCGGAGTACGCAACATTCATGGAAGAAATCGAACCAGCACCGACCGTGGCGGTCTTGTTCTCGCCAAAGCTGTGCATGACCGCAGCGCTAAAGCCGCTGAAGTTGGGGGTCGAGTAATAAATAGCGTTGCCGGGGAGGTCGCTGTAGCTGTTGCTGGACCACACGTTGGTCGCAGGCGCGAAGACGTTGGCATCGAAACCAGCAGCACCAGAGCCTTTGACTTCGTCAAATGGGGTCCACATCTTGCCGAGTTTCACTTCGCCGAAGCCGCCAGACAATCCGACGAAAGCCTGCCGACCAAACATGGCCTGGGTGGCCGCGGCTGTGTACGGATTGTCATAAGCCCTCGATGCACCGGTATCAACATTGAAACCAGCTTCGAGCACAAAGTTGGCTTTCAGGCCGCCACCGAGGTCCTCGGTGCCCTTGAAACCAAATCGGCTGGACTGAAGACCACCGCTATTGACCACGGTTTGGGTCAGGGTGCCGGACTTCACCGAGCCAAAGTAGGCGTCAATCAGACCGTAAATGGTCACGGTGGACTGGGCAGAGGCCATGCCGGAAACAGCCATCACGGCCACAGCAACGAGGCTTTTTTTCATCATTAGAAATCTCCAAAAAAGAAATAGAAACACTTTGAACCGAAACGAAAACTTCTTAAGGGCTTCTGGTTAACCCTTAAATAGATTTAACCAAAAGGTCACACGTATGCCTAACCCTTATCGAACTATTAGCAAAATTCATACCGAGTATGTTGGTACCCCGCCACATCGGTTTTTGTATGCACAACAGCGGTGCTTTCGCCTCAAGAACCTCCCGACAGCAATTCAGTGCGCGCCACAAAGGAGAAAAACGAAAACGCGGCGACAGTCACGCTCTTTTATGGTGCGCATCTTCCATTGCGCATTGTTTTGGTGACACGACGGGAAATTCAGCGCGTTATTGACGCCGCTGGTTGTACACACAAAAAAGTTGCAGCTTCGAATGTCGCCGTCACGCCACAGCAGCCCAAATCTAGAGGTCTGTATCTACACGACGCCGACAGGTTGTCCAGAAGACGGGCCGAGACGAAAAGACAAAGCGCATTTGACTGGGGAAAGCGCTCTGTACTGCCCATTCAGGCGATACCGACACAGCGGGCCACAGCCTTGGTGACAAGGGGTTTTCCCTTGTCACCAAGGCGATACCCCCCGCAATCACCCTCTTTACGGGCTGGAGGGTCACCATTAATGTTCACCCCAGACCAGCAGCAAGGCGGCGTGCAGCGCACTGACAGAAGCTGGATTCCAATTTTTGACCAACTACAACTCTCTGGAGACACCATGAAAAAAAAGACCCTGGTTGCAACCGCTGTGATGGGACTTCTGTCCACCTCGGCGGCCATTGCACAAAGCACCGTTACCATCTACGGCATTGTTGATGCCGGCTACAACCGCGTGAGTGGTCTGCGCCAGGGCACTGTGAGTACGATCGCCAGCGGCATCATGGAAGGCTCACGCTTCGGTTTGCGCGGCACGGAAGACCTGGGTGGCGGTTACAAGGCCATCTTCACGCTGGAAAATCGCTTTGAAGCCGATACCGGATCGGTGACGAATCGTGCGAATTCCGGCACCCAGCTTCCTGATCGCCTGTCGCAGGCCTCCCGTCTGGGCCTCAATACGGCATTCCAGACCGCTCTCGACAGTCTCAACACCACCCTGGGCGGCAGCGTCGGCGTCAACACCGCCGGCAACCTGTTCGACCGTCAGGCATTCATGGGTTTGATAACGCCCTATGGCGCTGTCACTTTGGGCCGCCAGTACACACCAGGCTACCTGGTGGGCGCAACGTTCGATGCATCGCAAACCCAGTCCAGCCTTGCCGCAGGTCAGGTTGGAAGCTTTCCTCCGACCTTTGACATCCGCCTGAGCAACACCGTTCAGTACGGCATCCAGTACGCAGGCGTGACCGCCACGCTGATGTACGGTGCTGGCGAAGCTGCTTCAGCCACTGTTGGCGACTCGGCAAGCCGCTTCGTCGGTGGAATGGTCATCTACAAGGGTGCAGGCTACTCTGTTGGCTTCGGTCACAACCGGCGCAACAACGAACTCGGCAGAAAGTCACTGACCAACAACGTGATCGGTGCCACCGTGGATGTCGGCCCTGGCACGCTGTACGGCCAGTACGCCACCATCAAGGATGAGAACCCCAGCGGCCTGTCGACGATCTCGACCAACACCACACTCGTCAACGCGGTGGGCTCTGCCAACGCACTAACCATCCAGAACGCCTACATCAACGGCTTCCGGCAGGATGCCAACCTGATGCACATCGGCTACCGGATGACCACCGGCCCGCACACCTGGGTCGTGGCCTACAACCGCCTGAACGACAAGCGTCCGAACGACGCCGACACGTCTTCGTATGGCGCAACCTATACCTACGCGCTATCCAAGCGCACCAACCTGAATGCAGTTCTCACCCGCTTCAACAACAAAGGCCTGGGCCAGACTGCACCTGGCGGCAACGGCTTCCTGGGTGGCGTCACCTCGTCAGCCGGTGTGGATTCGACCAACATCGCGTTCGGTATTCGCCACACGTTCTGATGAAGCGTTGGATAGACGTCAGTTCGTTCAACCAACTACCCCAGCAAAAAGCCCCCTCATGGGGGCTTTTTGCGTTTCAGGACATTGCATGGCCCAGCCGCAGTACGATTGCATGACCGCAGCGCAATCACCTTGAGACACCGCATTCACACCGAGACACTCCATGGCTTCAGCTCTTGACGTTTCCATCACCACCGCCGACGCCGCACTGCGCACCCTGTTCGCCAAACCGCGCGCCAGCCGGGCCTGCCCCACGGTGCCCGGACAGCCGACCGATCTGAGCACGCAGGACAAGGCGCTCTCAGGCGCCCTGATGCGCGTGAACCATGTGGGCGAGGTGTGTGCCCAAGCACTTTATGCCGCGCAGGCCCTCGGCACGCGCGACCCGGCGCTTCGCGAGCACTTTCTCCAGGCCAGTCGCGAAGAAGGCGATCATCTCGCTTGGACGCAGCAGCGTCTGGACGAGCTGGGTGCGCGCCGCTCGCTGCTCAACCCGCTGTGGTACGCGGGCGCTTTCGGGCTGGGGCTGGTGGCCAGCCGGCTGGGCGACCGCCTCAGCCTCGGCTTTGTGGTGGAAACCGAACGGCAGGTCGAAGCGCATCTGGCCGAGCATCTGGAGCGCTTGCCGCAAGGCGACCACGAATCGCGCGCCATCGTGGCGCAGATGAAAGACGACGAGGCCGCGCATGCCAAGGAAGCTGAGCAAGTCGGCGCGCTGCCACTGCCCGCGCCCGTCAAGGCCCTGATGCGGTCAGCGGCGCGGGTCATGACGACCACCGCGCACTACCTGTGATCGGCCCCGGTTAGACCGATGACTTTCAGGCCTCCACCACCTCAAAGCTGGTGGTAATCTCTGCCGTCTTGCCCAGCATGATGGTGGCCGAGCAGTACTTGTCGTGGCTCATGGCCACAGCGCGCTCGACCGCGGTAGCGGTCAGCCCACGGCCTGTCACAACAAAGTGCATGCGGATTTTGGTGAAGACCTTGGGATCCACCGGCGCGCGCTCTGAGGTGAGCTTGACCGAGCAGCCCCGCACATCGTGCCGGCCGCGCTTGAGAATCAGCACCACGTCATAGGCCGTGCAGCCGCCGGTGCCGGCCAGCACCGTCTCCATGGGCCGCGGTGCGAGGTTAGCGCCACCGTTCTCGGGCTTGGCGGCGTCGGGCGCGCCGTCCATCACCAGCGTGTGGCCGCTGCCCGTCTGGGCCAGAAAAGTCATCCCCGACGGTGAGCCGGTCGTGGCCGGTGTTCCGGTCCAGCTGACGGTGCATTCCATAAACGTCGTTCCTCATGCAAAAGATTAATAACCGCGAAGGTGTGGAAAGGTAAAATTTCCAACAGAAGGGTATTGTGCAGCGCAACATCGCTCCGCTATACTGAATTCATCGCAACTGTGCAGCTCACCCTGAGATGCATTTTTGCACTGGTTGTCTCCTCCACCTCCTCTAAGGGTGGATTCACAGGCCCAGACCGCAAGGTCTGGGCCTTTTTTCTTGCCCACTATGATGTCAGGCTGCGAGAAAAAAGATGACCCCACCGACGCCCACCTCCGCCCGACGCCCCGCCAAACCCGGCAAAAAACCCGCCGGCCCGCTGACACCCGCCGATTACCTGAAAAAAATCCTGACTGCGCGCGTCTATGACGTGGCGGTGGAATCGAACCTCGAAGCCGCCAAAAATCTGGGCAAACGGCTGGGCAACACCGTGCTGCTCAAGCGGGAAGACCAGCAGCCCGTGTTCAGCTTCAAGCTGCGGGGGGCTTACAACAAGATGGCTCATCTGAGCCCGGCGCAGCTGAAAAAAGGCGTGATCTGCGCCTCGGCCGGCAACCACGCGCAAGGGGTGGCCATGAGCGCCCAGAAGCTCGGGACACGCGCCGTGGTTGTGATGCCCACCACCACGCCGCGGCTGAAGGTCGATGCGGTCGAGGCCTGGGGTGCCGACGTGGTGCTGCACGGCGACAGCTACTCCGACGCCTACACCCACGCGGTGACGCTGGAGAAAAAACGCGGCCTGACTTTTGTGCACCCCTTCGACGATCCGGACGTGATCGCTGGCCAAGGCACGATTGCCATGGAAATCCTGATGCAGCTGCAGACCATCGGCTCCAGCCGCCTGGATGCGGTGTTCGTTGCCATCGGCGGCGGCGGGCTGATCTCGGGTGTGGCCAATTACATCAAGGCCGTGCGGCCCGAGATCAAGGTCATCGGCGTGCAGATGAACGACTCCGACGCCATGCTGCAGTCGGTGACGGCCAAGAAACGGGTCACATTGCAGGACGTGGGCCTCTTTGCCGACGGCACCGCCGTGAAGCTGGTGGGTGAGGAAACCTTCCGCATCAGCCGCGATCTGGTTGATGAATTCATCAGCGTGGACACCGATGCCGTATGCGCCGCCATCAAGGATATTTTTGTCGACACACGCAGCATCGTCGAGCCCTCGGGCGCGCTGGCGGTGGCGGCCATCAAGCAATACGTGGCCACCCACAAGACCAAAGGCGAAACTTACGCCGCGATCCTGTGCGGCGCCAACATGAACTTTGACCGCCTGCGCTTCGTCGCCGAGCGGGCCGAGGTCGGGGAAGAGCGTGAAGCGCTGTTTGCCGTGACCATTCCCGAAGAGCGCGGTAGCTTCCGGCGCTTTTGCGAACTGATCGGCGAATTGCCTGGCGGCCCGCGTAATGTGACCGAGTTCAACTACCGCATCAGCGACGACGCCAAGGCGCATGTGTTTGTCGGTCTCACCACCTCGGCCAAGGGCGAAAGCGGCAAGATCGCCAAACTCTTTTCGCGCCAGGGTTTCAACGCGCTGGACCTCACGCACGACGAGCTGGCCAAGGAGCACATCCGCCACATGGTCGGCGGGCACAGCGCACTGTCGAAAGACGAGCGCCTGCTGCGCTTCATCTTTCCCGAGCGGCCAGGCGCGCTGATGAAGTTTCTCTCCAGCATGCGGCCGGGCTGGAACATCAGCCTCTTTCACTATCGCAACCAGGGCGCCGACTACGGCCGCATCCTGGTGGGGCTGCAGGTACCCAAGGCCGACCACAAGGCGTTCAAGGATTTTCTCGACACGCTGGGCTATCCGCACGTGGAAGAGACCGATAACCCGGCTTACCGGCTGTTCCTGCAAAGCTGAAAGCCGTCATGTCCACCCCCGCTGCCGAGGCAGAACCAGCGCCCGCTTCATCAGCGGATGCGTCCTCTGTGTGTCCACGATGCAGCGCAGGCTTTAGGTGCGGTATGGTCAGTGGGGACGCGACCTGCTGGTGCTTTCAACTGCCGCCTGTGCTTCCGGTCCCCGCAGCAGACGACACCGCGACCACCTGCTTCTGCCCGAAGTGCCTGGCCGAGCTGACCACCACCGCACCTTGACCTTCTGCCCCCATGCCCCTGCCCCGCATTGACGCCACGGCAAACGCCGATCTCCGGGCCCGCCTGCAGCACAAGATCGACCACAAGACCAAGCCGCAAGGCGCACTGGGCCAGCTGGAAAGCCTCGCACTGCAGTTGGGCCTGATCCAGCAACGCGAAGCCATCGTGCTGAGCGAGCCGCAGATGGTGGTGTTTGCGGCGGACCACGGCATTGCAGCTGAGGGCGTGTCGGCATTTCCGCAGGCGGTCACGGTGCAGATGGTGGGCAACATGCTCGCGGGCGGTGCCGCCATCAACGTGTTTGCGCGCCAGCATGGCTTTGCGCTGCAGGTGGTCGATGCAGGCGTTGCCGCCGACCTGCCTGCGCATCCCCAATTGCAACCGCGCAAGATCGCGCACGGCACTCAGAACATCTGCGAGCAGGCGGCCATGACGGCAGAGCAAACGCAAGCCGCACTCGATGCCGGCATGGCGGTGGTGCGCGGCCTGCCCGGCAATGTGGTGGCGTTTGGCGAAATGGGAATTGCCAACACCTCACCCGCCGCCCTGTTGATGGCGTGCCTGACCGGCATCTCGATTGCCGACGCCACCGGGCGGGGCACCGGCCTCGATGACCAGCAGCTCCAGCACAAGCGCGCCGTGCTCGCACGCGCCCTGGCGCGCCACCCCGACGCCACCGAGCCGCTGGACGCACTCGCAGCGCTGGGCGGATTTGAAATCGCGATGATGACCGGCGCCATGCTGCAGGCAGCCAGCGAGCGACGCGTGGTGCTAGTCGATGGATTCATCGCCGGCGCCGCAGCGCTGCTGGCACAGCAACTGGCGCCTGCCGCACGCGAATACATGGTGTTCTGCCACTGCTCGAACGAGCAGGGCCATCGCCTGTTGCTGGCCCACCTTGGCGCGCAACCGCTGCTGGACCTTGGCCTGCGTCTGGGCGAAGGCACCGGCGCACTGCTGGCCTGGCCGCTGCTGCAGTCGGCCGCGCGTTTCCTCGATGAGATGGCCAGCTTCGAATCGGCCGGTGTGAGCGGCAAGGACGCACCATGAGACCCATTGCCGACTTTGTCCGTGAATACCTGCTGGCGGTGCAATTCTTCACACGCATTCCCGTCACCGGTCGGCTGGCCGACTGGGTCGGCTTCAGCCCCGAGCGGCTGCGCACCAGCGCCGGACATCTGCCTGGGGTAGGGGTTCTGGTCGGCGCCGCTGCAGCTCTCGTGTACGCCCTGATGCAGGGGCTGCTGCCCGACACCTCAATGACCCCACTGGTGGCGGCCGCGCTGTCCACCGCCGCCACCGTGCTGCTCACTGGCGGCTTCCATGAAGACGGTCTGGCCGATGTGGCCGATGGTCTGGGCGGCAGCTTTGACCGTGAACGCGCGCTCCAGATCATGAAAGACTCGCGCGTCGGCGCATTTGGCGCGATGGCGCTGGTGCTGGCCTTGCTGGTCAAGGTCGGGCTGATTGCCGTTCTTGGATCGGTTGACATCGTTACCGTGCAACCCGACGAGCCCGGAGATTGGGACGTCGCGTCATGGAGCGACGCCTACATCGGTATCGCCCTGATTGCCGCCCACGTGGTTTCGCGCGGTTTGCCGCTGCTGGTGATTCACCTGCTGCCGCATGTGGGCGACAGCGCCAGCTCCAAGTCCCGGCCGCTGGCCGGGCATATCGCGCCAGCAACGCTGCTGGTGGCACTGATCTGGTGTCTGGCCGTGCTGGCGCTGGCCAGCCTCGTGATTGACGTCGGCAGCCTGCTCGTCGCCTGCGGCTTTGCGGTTATTGCACTGCTGTGGATGGCGTATCGATTCAAACAGCGGCTGCAGGGCTTCACCGGCGACTGCCTGGGCGCCACCCAGCAAATCTGCGAGATCGCGTTCTACCTAGGTCTGGTGGTGGCCCTCTGACTTGCTGCGCGCCTCCCATGAAACTCTGGCTGGTCCGGCATGCGCAACCCGAGGTGGCTCCGGGCACCTGCTATGGCCAGCTTGACCTGCCCGCACGGGCGTCAGACACCGAGCGCTGCGCACAGGCACTGGCCACCGCGCTACCCATCAACGCGCGCCTGGTGCATTCGCCACTGCGGCGCTGCGCCGAGCTGGCCACGCAGCTACACGGCCTGCGGCCTGACCTGTCCCCTGCAGCCGACGACCGCCTCAAGGAAATGCATTTTGGCGAATGGGAAGGGCTGTTGTGGCGAAGCATAGACCCGGCCGGCTTGAAAGTCTGGACCGACGACTTCGCCAAGCACCGCGTCGGCGGCCATGGCGAGAGCGTGACGCAGGTGATGGACCGCGTGGCGGCAGCCTTTGACGACATGGGGCTTGATGTGCACGGCAACACCGTGTGGATTACCCATGCCGGCGTGATTCGCGCGGTGGAACTCATTGCCCGCGGCCAGCGTCACATCACCCGGGCCGACGAGTGGCCACTCGCCGCGCCGGAATATGGACAATGGTTCACTCTGACCCTGCAAACCCCCTGAAAGATCAAGGCACGTCACTATGGCAGCAAGTCTGGATGGTCAACTCGTGGTGGCGATCTCCTCGCGCGCCCTGTTCGACTTTGAAGAGGAAAATCAGGTCTTTGAGTCCGGCCTGAACACACCGCCCGCACCTGGCGCCAAAAAAGACGCCGCCTACATGAAGCTGCAGCTGGATCGCCTCGACGTGCCGGCCAAGCCGGGTGTGGCATTTTCACTTGTGAAAAAACTGCTCGCTTTTAACGAAACACCGGACCCCGCATACAAGGCCCAACGCGTCGAGGTAGTGATCCTCTCACGCAATGACCCGGTCTCGGGCATGCGGGTGTTCCGCTCGGCGCAGCACTACGGCCTCAACATCCAGCGCGGCACCTTCAACCGCGGTGAGCCGCCGTGGCGCTACCTCAAGCCGCTGCATGCCAACCTGTTCCTGTCAGCCCATCTGAGCGATGTGCGCGAGGCGCTGGCCGCCGGCGTGCCCGCCGCGCAGGTGTACCCGCAGTCGGCGCGCGCCAGCGACGCGCACCCGCACGAGGTGCGCATTGCCTTCGACGGCGACGCGGTGCTGTTCTCTGACGAGGCCGAGCGCGTGTTCCAGGCCGAGGGGCTGTCAGCCTTCCAGGCGCACGAATACGACAAGGCAAGCCAGCCGCTGCTCGCCGGCCCCTTCAAACCGCTGCTTGAAGCGCTGCACCGCCTGCAGCAGGCGGGCACCTCGCGCATGCGCATCCGCACTGCCTTGGTCACTGCGCGCAGTGCACCCGCGCATGAGCGCGCCATCCGCACGCTGATGGACTGGAATATCGAAGTCGATGAAGCGATGTTCCTCGGCGGTCTGGCCAAGGGCGAATTCCTGCGCGAGTTCGAGCCCGACTTTTTCTTTGACGACCAGACCAGCCATGTGCACTCCGCCGCACAGCATGTGCCGGCTGGCCATGTGGCCAGTGGCGTGGCCAACCAGTCGTCTTGATGCTTTTGCCTCAGTTGCCCGATTGGCTCCCCTGTTCCCCTTTTTTCACCCAAGGTTGACCGAATGAACCTGCTGAAGCGCCTTGCTGCCAAATTCGCCACCTTCCGCCTTTTCAGCGGCCGCGTCTGGGCGCTGGCCGCGCCCTACTTCCGATCTGAAGACCGCTGGAAAGCCCGCGGTCTGCTGCTGGCCATCGTGGTGCTCAACCTCGGCACGGTGTACATGGCGGTGCAGTTCAATGACTGGTACCGCGTGTTTTATGACGCGCTGGAAAAGAAGGACCAGGCCGTGTTCTGGCAGCAGATGGTGCGTTTTAGCTACCTCGCGGTGATTGCCATCCTGATGGCGGTCTACAAGTTCTACCTCACGCAGCTGCTGGAGATCCGCTGGCGCTCGTGGATGACGCGCGACTACCTGCGCCGGTGGCTGTCCGGGCAGTCCTTCTACAAGATGGAGCTGGCGCGATTTTCTGCCGCTGCCGTCGCCACACCAACGACCAGTGCGGTGTATGCCGCCGACCAGCAAGGCCCGACGCCCGACAACCCGGACCAGCGCATTCAGGAAGACCTCAACACCTTCACCACCTACACCGTGTCGCTGACGATGGGGCTGCTCAATGCCGTGGTCACGCTGGTGAGCTTCATCGGCATCCTGTGGGCGCTGTCGGGCTCGTTCACCTTTTCGCTTGCGGGCAGCAGCTACACCATCCCTGGCTTCATGGTGTGGGCAGCGATTGCCTACTGCGCGCTGGGCAGCGTGCTCACACACTACATCGGCCGGCCGCAGATTGGTCTGAATTTCCTGCAGCAGCGCTATGAAGCGGACTTCCGCCACCACATGGTGCGCGTGCGTGAATACAGCGAATCGATTGCGCTGGACCGCGGCGAACGCGTGGAGCAGAACCACCTGGGCGGGCGCTTTTCGTCGGTGCTGGCCAATTACCTGCTGCTGCTCAAGGCGCAAAAGCGGCTGATCTGGTTCACCAGCTTTTTCGGGCAGGCGGCAGTGATCTTTCCGTTTCTGGTGGCAGCGCCGCGCTTTTTCAGCGGTGCCATCCAGCTCGGGCAGTTGATCCAGATCTCGTCGGCCTTCGGCAAGGTGCAGGATTCGCTCAGCTGGTTCGTCGACAACTACAGCAGCCTGGCCGCCTGGCGCGCCACCACCGATCGCCTGACCAGCTTTGAAGACAGCATGTCGGCGATTGACCAGGCCACGCACGCGCGTGAAGCTGCCCAAGGCGAGCCCGTCGATACGCCGACTGAATCGCCCGACACCCTGCTGGCCCAGAACCTCACACTGCAGCTGCCCACCGGCGTGACGCTGCTGAAAGACCTGAACCTGCAGACCGAGCCCGGCGACAGCGTGCTGGTCAAGGGGCCGTCGGGCAGCGGCAAGTCGACGCTGTTCAGAGCGTTTGCCGGGATCTGGCCGTTCTCGACCGGGCGCGCCCAGCTGCCGCAGCAGGCGATGTTCATTCCGCAGCGCCCGTATTTTCCCGACGGTCGCCTGCGCGATGCGCTAGCCTATCCGGAACCGGCGAGCGCCTATGCCGACGCCGACCTGAAACAGGCGCTCACCGATGCTTTGCTGCCGCAGCTGGCCAGCCGCCTCGACGACGAAGACGCTTGGACACAGAAGCTTTCGGGTGGCGAGCAGCAGCGTCTGGCCATTGCGCGCGTGCTGCTGAAGAAGCCGCGCTGGATTTTTGCCGACGAGGCCACCAGCGCACTCGACGAAGCAGCCGAAAAGACGCTTTACGAAAAGCTGGTGGCCCATGTGAAGGCGGCACACGGCAGCATGGTCTCGATTGCGCACCGGCCCACGGCGGCGGCGTTTCACCGCACCGTGTGGACGCTGGAAAAGCGCCCCGAGGGATCGCCTTCGCTGTACGCGATGAGCCAGCAGACCGCACCGGACGCGCGCTGAATGGCTGAAGCGTCATCGCCATCACCACTGGCACCAGCCGAATCGCTGTCAGCCTGGGCGCCCATGCGCCTGCCGGTGTTCCGCATGCTGTGGAGCACCTGGCTGGCAGCCAACATCTGCATGTGGATGAACGACGTGGCGGCCGCGTGGATGATGACCTCGATGACCACCACGCCGATCTGGGTGGCGCTGGTGCAGTCGGCTGCTACGCTGCCGGTGTTTCTGCTCGGTCTGCCCAGCGGTGCGCTGGCCGACATTCTGGACCGGCGGCGTTACTTCATCATCACGCAGTTCTGGGTCGCTGCTGTGGCGTCCCTTTTGTGCATTGCGGTGATTGCGGGCGTGATGACGCCTGCGCTGCTGCTGGCGCTGACCTTTGCAAACGGCGTAGGCCTGGCGATGCGCTGGCCGGTGTTCGCCGCCATCGTGCCGGAGCTGGTGCCCAGAGCCCAGCTGCCTGCTGCGCTGGCGCTCAATGGCGTGTCGATGAACGCCTCACGCATCATCGGCCCGCTGGTCGCCGGTGCGCTGATTGCCAGCGCCGGCACCGAGTACGTGTTTGTGCTCAACGCGGTGCTGTCGATCCTCTCGGCCTTCGTCATCATGCGCTGGAAGCGTGAGCATGTGCCCAACCCGCTCGGCCGGGAACGCCTCGTGAGCGCGATGCGGGTCGGCCTGCAGTTCGTGCGCCAGTCCAGCCGGTTGCGTGCGGTGCTGCTGCAGGTGTCACTGTTCTTCTTTCATTCCACCGCGCTGCTGGCCCTGCTGCCGTTGGTGGCGCGCCGGCTGCAGGGCGGTGATGCCGGTACGTTCACCATGCTGCTGGCGGCGATGGGAAGCGGTGCGATTGTGGCGGCGCTCTTCCTGCCGCGCCTGCGCCAGCAGATGACGCGCAACACCCTGGTACTGAGCGCGACCGGGCTTCAGTCGGTGTCGACCGTGGTGGTGGCGCTGGCTCCGAATGCGTGGCTGGCCGTGCCTGCCATGGTGCTCAATGGCATGGCGTGGATCATCTGCGCGAACTCGCTCAGTGTGTCCGCGCAACTCGCCCTGCCCGACTGGGTGCGCGCGCGCGGCATGTCGATGTACCAGATGGCCATCATGGGCGCCAGTGCCCTGGGTGCTGCGCTGTGGGGCCAGGTGGCCACACTGGGCACGGTGACCATCAGTCTGCTGGTGGCAGCAGGCAGTGGCTTGCTCGGCATGTTTCTGGCGCAACGCTGGGTGACGGACCTGAGCATCGAGGAAGACCTCACGCCATCACGCGAGTTCAAGGCGCCGGTGGAACAGGTCGCGCCAGACGCCGGGCCGGTGGTGGTGTCAATTGACTACCAGATCAATCCGGCGCACGCCGATGACTTCGTGGCGCTGATGCAGGAGAGCCGCCGCAGCCGCCTGCGCCAGGGCGCCCTGCAATGGGCGCTGCTGCGCGACGTGAGCAGACCCGGGCACTATGTGGAGCAGATCACCGACGAAACCTGGACTGAGCACCTGCGGCGCTTTGACCGCGTGACGGCGAGCGACGTGGCACTGCGCGAGCGCAAGCTGGCATTTCACATCGGCGATGCGCCACCAGCCGTTACGCGCAGCATCGTCACTTAGCCCCCACGGTCGCTGACTGCGTGTAGCTCCCTGCCCCCCGAGGGGGCCGTCCGCCTGCGGTCTGGCAAAGCCAGTCCCGCGGCTCGGCTGGTGAAGACAAGCTATGAGCGCTGCGCCAGGACAGAAGTGGGCTTACTTTAAAAACTGCTCAAAGCCCCGCGCACGCAGCTCACAGGCCGGGCAGCTGCCGCAGCCGTAGCCCCAGTCATGGCGGTGCTCGCGGTCGCCGAGATAGCAGGTGTGCGTGTGCTCCACGATCAGTGCCACCAGCGCTTCACCACCGTTCGGCACACCCGACTTCTCACCCAGGGCGTGTGCCATGCGCCAGGTGTCGGCCTTGTCGATCCACATCAGCGGTGTTTCGATCAGGAAGCGCTTGTCCATGCCGAGCGACAGCGCCAGCTGCATGGCCTTGATGGTGTCGTCGCGGCAATCGGGGTAGCCTGAAAAATCCGTCTCGCACACGCCGGTCACCAGCACCTGCAGGTCGCGCCGGTAGGCCAGCGCAGCGGCAAGGGTCAGGAACAGCAGGTTGCGCCCCGGCACAAAGGTGTTGGGCAGGCCCGAGCTCTCCATGCGAAAGGCCACGTCGCGCGTGAGGGATGTGTCGCTCACTTGCCCCAGCACGGCCAGATCAAGCAGATGGTCTTCGCCCAGCTTGTGCGCCCACTGCGGAAAGCGTGCCTTGATTTCCCGCAGCACCGCGAGCCGCGCCTGCAGCTCGACCTTGTGCCGCTGGCCGTAGTCGAAGGCCACCGTCTCGACGCGTTCATAGCGCGCCAGCGCGTGTGCCAGGCAGGTGGTGGAATCCTGACCGCCCGAGAACAGAACAAGAGCCGATGTGTGCATGGTCAAACTTTCGATCCGCCTGTTCAGCGGTTCAGATCAGCCCGCGGGTCGACAGGCTGCGCATCAACGCCGTCACGCCAAACGTCCACGGCGCGGCCTGGTCCGAGGTGGTGACACGATTGACCAGCGTGCCGAGTGCAGGCGCTGACACGGTGACCACATCGCCCACCACATGGGTAAAGCCCTGGCCGGGGCCGTGGCGGTCTTGCGTCGGGGCGAACATGGTGCCGAGGAACAGCATGAAGCCGTCCGGGTACTGGTGGTTGGCACCGATGGCCTGCGCCACCAGGTCCAGCGGGTCGCGGCTGATCTTGGCGAGGTTGCTGCCGCCCCGCATCTCGAAGCCCTCAGGGCCGCTGACCGTCATGCCCAGTTCGGTCTGTCGCACATGGTCGATGGTGAAGTGCGCATCGAACAGCCGAATAAAGGGACCGATGGCGCACGAGGCGTTGTTGTCCTTGGCCTTGCCCAGCAGCAGCGCGCTGCGGCCTTCGAAATCGCGCAGGTTGACATCGTTGCCCAGCGCCGCACCCTGCACCTGCCCGCGTGAGTTCACCGCCAGCACCACCTCGGGCTCGGGGTTGTTCCAGTGGCTGCCTGGGTGAATGCCCACATCTGCGCCCGTACCCACTGCGCTCATCGGCTGGCTTTTGGTGAAGATTTCAGCGTCGGGGCCAATGCCGACTTCCAGGTACTGCGACCACACCCCCTGCGCCACCAGCACGTCCTTGAGCCTGGCGGCTTCGGGCGATCCGGGCTTGACGCTGGCCAGGTTGTCGCCAATCACCGCCGCCACGGCCTGACGTACCGACTCGGCTTTGCTGGCATCGCCACGCGCCTGCTCTTCAATCACGCGCTCCAGCATCGAAGCCACAAAGGTCACGCCTGCCGCCTTGAGCGCCTGCAGGTCGCACGGCGCCAGCAGCCAGGGCCGACTGGCATCGCGCGTGGGCTCATTGGAGTTGCCCATGATGTCGGCGGTGGCGCCAATGCGCGGCAACGACGCTTGTGCCGCACGCACCGCCTGGGCCACATCGGGCAGCTCCAGCAGCTGGCTGCAGGTGGGCGCCAGTGTGGACAGGTCGTGAATCTGGTCAGGCCCGACCAGCGCCAGCACCGGCCCCTGACCGGGCACCCACACCCGGCCAATGAGCAGGGACTGTGCGGAATCGGATGGTAGACACGCAGACGGCGTCAAAAGGGCATTCATGGGAAACGGTGTGTGATGAGGTGATGGGGGACGGGATGGGCCTGTCATGTTAATCCCAGAACTGTCCGGCAAAGCAGCACCGCCCTGCCGGGAGTGCTCGCCGCGCGGCTGGCTACGGCCCCAACCCGAAAAACCCACCCAATTCGGCAATAGCTGCTATAACTCGCGTTCAAAGTGTGACCAAAGGTTCAGCACCTCCAAGGCACCACGCATCCCGGGCTGGCAGACCACCCTCATTCGCGCAAGTTACAGGAGACACCCATGAAATTGATCGACCGTTTGATACGGGTTGCCATGCTGGGCGCCATAGGCGCTGCCATTGCATCCCCGGCCGTGGCGCAAGTTGTCAAGGTCACGCCACTGGGCGGCATTGAGGGCGAGTTCTGCCCGCAGGACCGCGCCATGGTGTTCGAAGACCCGAACGGCACCCGCATTCTTTACGATCCAGGCCGCACCGTGGCCGGCGCAGACGACCCGCGCCTGGGCAAGATCGACATCATTCTGGTCAGCCACATGCATGGCGATCACGTGGGCAACATGCACACCAAGGCCCCCAATGCCGGCAGCTGCGACAAGCCCGACCTGTCGGTATCAGCCATGCCTGCCACCAGCGCGGTGAATATCGCGATTGCCAAGAAATCAAAAATCGTGACCGGCAGTGAAATGCCGCCCTTCTTCGCGGCAAAACTCAGGGCCGGCGGCGGCGATCCGGCCAACTCCGTACTGGCCCGCTTTGGCGGCAGCGTGACCGTGGGCGGCGTGAAGATTGCCACCGTCACCGCGCAGCACAGCAATGGCGTGGATCCCGACTACATCGGCGGCGAGCTGGGCCGGGCCATGAAGGAAGCCGGCATTGCGGGCGACGTGGGTCTGGCCACCGGCTATGTGCTGCGCTTCAGCAACGGCCTGGTGGCCTACCTGTCGGGTGACACCGGCATCACCGCCGATCAGGACCTGGTGGTGCGCGGCCACTACGGCGCCAAGCTGGCCGTGATGAACATGGGTGACGGCTTCAGCACCGGCCCGGTCGAGGCGGCCTATGTCATCAACGAGCTGGTCAAGCCCGCGTCGGTGATTGCATCGCATGCCAACGAGATCGGCACGGTGGGCGGCAAGGTACGCACCGGCAGCAAGACCGAAGCCTTCATGAAAGCCGTGAAGGTGCCGGTGCTGGTGCCGCTGTCTGGCAAAACGATGTCGTTTGACGGCGCCGGCAAGTGCACGGCAGGTTGCTGACACGCGCAACACGTCGCTGAATCCGCAGCAAGGGCTGACTTCGAAAGTCAGCCCTTTTTCTTTGGTTTTTTGATTCTTTTAATCTTTTTTCCAGCTGCGTCTGCGACGAACAGACAGGTCAGCTCCAGAACGCCTTGAGCCGCTCATGCACGTCCGGTGCCATGGCGTCGCGTGGCGTGACCAGGGCCGAGTCCAGCGCCGTGTGGGCGAGGGATACCGGCTTCTCGCGCCCCAGAATCCGGATCGCCTCGGCCGCAATCGACTGCGCATGGCCGGCGTTCTGCATCAGGTTGGCAATGGCCGCATCGGCGGTGACGTGCGCCTCACGCGGGTGCCAGCAGTCGTAGTCGGTCACCATCGCCAAGGTGGCATAGGCCATCTGGGCTTCCCGTGCCAGTTTGGCTTCGGGCATGTTGGTCATGCCAATCACGCTGGCGCCCATGCTGCGGTACCAGTGCGATTCGGCCATGGTGGAGAACTGCGGGCCCTCGATGCACACATAGGTTCCGCCGTGATGCAGGCGGATTTTTTCACCCAGCCCGGCGTCTGCCACCGCGCGGGCCAGCACCGCGGAGAGGTTCGCGCAAACCGGCTGTGCCAGCGAGGCGTGTGCCACGGCACCAGCGCCAAAAAAAGTACTGTCTCTGCGCCGGGTCAGATCAATGAACTGATCGGGCAAGACCATGTCGAGGGGGCGCAACTCCTCAAGCAGAGAGCCGACCGCAGAAAACGACACCAGATACCGCACCCCCAACTGGCGCATCGCGTAGACATTCGCGCGGTAGGGCACCTCGGAGGGAATCAGCCGATGCCCCCGGCCATGCCGGGCCAAAAAAGCAACCGGAACGCCGTGAACCGTGCCAGTGATGACCGCGTCGGACGGCTTGCCATACGGCGTGTCCACGTCATGTGCCTGCGCACCTTGCAACGCGTCCATCTGGTAAAGACCGCTGCCGCCTATCACCCCGATCAGGGCATGTGTCATGTTGAAAACTCCGGAGGTTGGGAAGATTCAGCTTGGTCGCTCCCGGCAGCGTATCCATTACAACCAAGTCAAGAACCTGTGTGGATCGGTGTAAGCGCAGCACCAGGCCGAACGACCAAAGGGAATAACCAAAGAGTGCACCCAAGAATATCCAATCCCGGTGACAGACTACCCAATGCCTGAGAATATCCCCCAGACCTCGCCCCTGCACAATTCACCACCATCCACCGGCTGGGGGGCTTCTCCTCGCCAGTCGGCGGCCGACGTGGTGACACGGATGCCGAAGCCTCATTTCCACCCGCAGATCGGTACCCCTTGATGAAAAGACTCGTGCTGGTTGGCGGTGGACATGCGCACCTCTCGGTGCTGGAGGCTCTGGCGGCCAGGCGCCCGGCCGATACCGAGGTCACACTGGTCACGCCTTCGCCCCGACAAAACTACTCTGGCATGCTGCCCGGCTGGATTGCTGGCCACTACGCGCTGCCCGACTGCCAGATTGACCTGCTGCCGCTGGCACAGGCCGCCGGCGTTCGGCTCATTGTGGACAGCGTGGTCGGCATGGATGCCGAGCGGAACTGTGTCGGGCTTCCGGATGGGCGGCATCTGCATTACGACTGGCTGTCCCTCGACGTAGGCAGCGAAACCGAAACCTCATGGCTGCAGGCACTGGGCGACAAGTTGCTGCCCGTCAAGCCGCTGGACCATTTCTTTTCACGCTGGTCCGAGGCGCTGGCCAAAGCCCGGGCCACGGGCTCGCTCCACGTGGTGGTGGTGGGCGCTGGTGCCGCTGGCGTCGAGATCGCGCTGGCCGTGCAATTTGCACTGGCAAGCGCCGGCGTTCAGCCCCGGGTGGACCTGATCGGCTCCGGCAACGGTGTGCTGAAAGGCCACCACCCGCGCGTGCAGGAACGGCTGCGTTATTACGCCCGGCGGGCGGGCGTGACGCTCCATTGCCAGCGGGCCGTCGGAACCCCGGAAGGCATCCTGCTCGAAGATGGCCAGCAGATGGCGGCCGATCTGGTGATCGCGGCGACCGGGGCCCGCGCACCGGTCTGGTTGAAGTTGTCCAAACTCGCGCTCGACCCGGACGGCTACATCCAAGTGGATGCACACCATCGCAGCGTGTCCCACCCGAATGTCTTTGCAGCCGGCGACGTTTGCGCCCGCCCCGGCGAAGGCCTGGTGCGCTCGGGCGTGCACGCGGTGCGCGCAGGACCAGTGCTCGCAAACAACCTGCTGGCCGCGCTCGCCCACCAGCCACTGCAGGCGTTTCGCCCCCAGCCCAACCCGCTGTACCTGCTGGCTTGCGGACCGCGCTACGCAATTGCCTCGTGGGGGGCCTGGTCGGCCGAAGGCGCCTGGGTCTGGCACTGGAAAGACTGGATAGACCGCCGGTTCATCCGCCGTTTTATCCGCCGCTCCTCACGCCCTGGGGCAGGCTCTGGCTAATCCCATTGGAGAACACCCAGTGACCCAAGGGGTGTCAGACCCGCGAGCGCTGGATCGATGCCAAACCCTTATCCACGAATTTGATGGCCTAAGGGAACCATGCCCAGCCTGACGGTGTCCCATCGACGCAGTCGATTTTGGTCGCAGATGTGTAAGAAGCGGGGAGTCTGAGGCGACCAAAAGACACACTCGGGAAACCATGCCAACACGCACCTGCGCGCGGTCAGCCTCCTTCACCTGACCGTCATCTGACTTTCATCCGACTTTCATCCGACTTTCATCCGAATCACCAAGGACACCCATGCACGCGACTTTGCCCTTGCTTCAAGAGACCACCTTTCCAGCCTTGCGCCGCAGCGCCCTGACCACGCTGCAGGTCAACCTCGGCTACCGCTGCAACCAGAGCTGCGTGCACTGCCATGTGAACGCCGGCCCCAACCGCACCGAGATGATGGACGAGGCCACGCTCGATCTGGTGGTCGAGGTGCTGCAGGCCCGCGCCATCCAGGTGCTGGACCTGACAGGTGGCGCACCGGAGCTCAATGACGGGTTTCGCGAACTGGTCCGCCGGGCCCGAGCCCTGGGCGTGCATGTCATGGACCGCTGCAACCTGACCATTCTGTTCGAGCCGGGGCAGGAAGACCTGGCGCAGTTCCTCGCCGACCAAGGTGTCGAGGTGGTGGCCTCCATGCCCTGCTACTCGCTGGAGAACGTGGACAAGCAGCGCGGCAAGGGCGTGTTCGACAAGAGCATCGCGGCCCTTCAGCAACTCAACGCGCTGGGCTACGGCCAGCCGGACTCGGGCCTCAAGCTCAGCCTGGTCTACAACCCACAGGGCCCTTCGCTGCCGCCGGAGCAAGGCAAGCTGCAGGCAGACTACAAGCGCGAGTTGAAGTCGCACTTCGGCATCGAGTTCAATGATCTCTTTGTCATCACCAACATGCCCATCCAGCGCTTTGGCTCCATGCTGATCTCCAAGGGCGAGTTCAACAGCTACATGCAGCTGCTGAAGGGCAGCTTCAGCCCGGCCAACCACCGCGCCGTGATGTGCCGCGACCTGATCAGCGTGGACTGGCAGGGCCTGCTTTATGACTGCGACTTCAATCAGCAGCTGGGCCTGCCATTGCCCGCTGGAGATGGCGTACGGATGGCATCCGCGCCGCATTTGCGCAATCTGCTGGCGCAGGACCCGGAAGGCCGGCCAGTGCGTACCGCCGAGCATTGCTATGGCTGCACAGCCGGGCAAGGCAGCAGCTGCGGCGGCGCACTCAAGGCGCACTGACCATGCGACATGCCAAGCGCCTGGCGCTGCTGGTGCTCGCTGTTCTGCTGGTCTGGGCGTTCTTCGCTCTTGACGGGCAGAAATGGCTGACGCTGAATGGCCTGAAATCCGGGCTCGACCAGTTCACCGTATGGAAGAGCACATCCCCCGTGTTGCTGGGCCTCGCCTTTGGTGCGGTGTATGTGCTGGTGACGGCGCTGTCGTTGCCGGGTGCCGTCATCCTCACGCTGGCGGCGGGCGCGATTTTTGGGCTGTTCTGGGGCACGGTGATCGCCTCTTTCGCCTCCACGCTGGGCGCCACGCTGGCCTTCTGGAGCGCGCGCTACCTGCTGCGTGACTGGGTGCAGGCGCGCTTCGGCAACCGCCTGAAGCCGATCAACGAGGGCATCGCCCGCGATGGCGCCTTTTACCTGTTCACGCTGCGGCTGGTGCCGGTGTTCCCCTTCTTCCTCATCAACCTGCTGATGGGGCTGGTGCCCATCCGCTCGCTGACCTTCTATGGCGTCAGCCAGGTGGGCATGCTGGCCGGCACGCTGGTGTATGTGAACGCCGGCACACAGCTGGCGCAGATTGACAGCCTGGCCGGCATTGTGTCGCCAGGTGTCACGCTCTCATTTGTGCTGCTGGGGGTGTTCCCGCTGATCGCCAAGGGGGTGCTGGGCTGGCTCCAGCGCCGCCGCGTGTATGCGCGCTGGACACGACCGCGCAGCTACGACCGCAACCTGATCGTGATTGGCGCCGGCGCAGCCGGTCTGGTGACGGCCTACATCGGTGCCGCCGTGAAGGCCAAAGTCACGCTGGTCGAGGCACACAAGATGGGCGGCGACTGCCTGAACTACGGTTGCGTGCCCAGCAAGGCACTGATTAAAAGCGCTAGGCTGGCCACCCAGATGCGGCATGCCGATCACTACGGCCTTTCGGCGGTGACGCCGCAATTCAGCTTTCGCCAGGTGATGGCCCGGGTGCACGAGGTGATCCGCCACATCGCCCCGCACGACAGCGTGGAGCGCTACCAGTCGCTGGGTGTCGAGGTCCTTCAGGGCTACGGCCGCGTGGTGGACCCGTGGACGGTGGAGATCGAAGCGGCAGACGGTCGCAAGCAACGCCTGACCACCCGCAGCATCGTGATTGCCGCTGGCGCGCAGCCGCTGGTGCCGCCATTACCCGGACTCGACGCCGTGGGCTACGTGACCAGCGACACCTTGTGGGATGCCTTTGCCGACATGGATGCACCGCCCGCCCGGTTGGTGATTCTCGGCGGCGGCCCGATAGGCTGCGAGCTGTCGCAAAGCTTTGCGCGCCTGGGTTCTGCCGTGACGCAGATCGAGATGGCGCCGCGCATCATGGCCCGCGAAGATACCGAGGTGTCTGAACTGGCCCGCGCAGCCCTCACGCGCGACGGCGTGACCGTGCTCACCGGCCACAAGGCGCTGCGCTGCGAGCGCGAGGAGCACAGCGGCACGGTGCACAAGTACATCGTCGTTGAACACGAGGGCGTGGAGCAACGCATTGAATTTGATGGCCTGGTGTGCGCGGTGGGCCGCGTGGCCCGGTTGCAGGGCTACGGCCTGGAAGACCTCGGCATTCCCACCCAGCGCACGGTGGTGACCAACGAATACCTCGAAACGCTGTACCCCAACATCTACGCCGCTGGCGACGTGGCCGGGCCCTACCAGTTCACCCATGTCGCCGCGCATCAGGCCTGGTACGCCGCCGTCAATGCCCTGTTCGGGCAGTTCAGGCGCTTCAAGGTGGACTACTCCGTCATTCCCTGGGCCACCTTCATCGACCCGGAAGTGGCGCGGGTCGGCCTGAATGAGCAGGAGGCGAAGGAAAAAGGGATTGCCTTCGAAGTAACACGTTACGGCATTGACGATCTGGACCGCGCCATTGCCGACGGCACGGCGCACGGCTTCGTCAAGGTGCTGACGGCGCCAGGCAAGGACCGCATTCTGGGCGTGACCATCGTGGGCGAACATGCCGCTGACCTGCTGGCCGAGTTCGTGCTGGCGATGAAGCACGGCCTGGGCCTGAACAAGATTCTGGGCACCATCCACACCTACCCCACGCTGGCCGAAGCCAACAAGTACGCAGCCGGTGAGTGGAAGCGCGCGCACGCACCGCAGAAGCTGCTGGCCTGGGTGCAGCGCTACCACGCGTGGCGGCTCAGCAAACCCCGTGGCTCGGGGAAGGCGCGCCCGTGAAGCTGTCGCTCATCGTGCCTGTGCTGAACGAAGCCGCCGGCTTGCCTGACCTGTGCGCGCACCTGCTACCGCTGGTGCGTCAGGGCGTGGAAGTCATCGTGGTCGATGGCGGCAGCCACGACGGCAGCGCCGAGGCGGTGGAATGCCTGGGCTTGCTGCTGATCCGCTCGCCGCGGGGGCGCGCCCTGCAGATGAATGCAGGCGCTGCCGCCGCCAGCGGCGATGTGCTGCTGTTCCTGCATGCCGACACGCGCCTGCCGCCTGCCGCCCTTCAGCGGCTGCAGGCCAGTGGATTGCAGGGTTGTGCGTGGGGACGCTTTGATGTGCGCATCGACGGGCGCCCGGCCCTGCTGGCGCTGGTGGCCTGGCTGATGAACCGGCGCTCACGCCTGACCGGTATCGCGACCGGGGACCAGGCCCTCTTCATGACCCGCGCGGCATTCGATGCCGTGGGTGGCTTTCCGGTGCAGCCGCTGATGGAAGACATCGAAATCTCCAGCCGACTGCGCCGCATCGCGCGCCCGATCTGCGTGGCTGATCCGGTGGTGACCTCGGGCCGGCGCTGGGAGCAGCGCGGGGTGTGGCGCACCATTTTCCTGATGTGGCGCCTGCGCTGGGCCTACTGGCGCGGCGTGCCCGCAAGCCGACTCGCCGAGGCCTACCGATGACCGCGGTGCGCATTGTCATCATGGCCAAGGCGCCCATCGCGGGCTTCTGCAAGACCCGCCTGATCCCCGCACTGGGCGAACACGGCGCAGCAGCGCTGGCACACCGCATGCTGCTGCGTGCCGTGCATTTCGCGCTGACAGCGCGGCTGGGCACGGTGGAGCTCTGCGTCACGCCTGGCCCTCAAGTCTTTGACTGGACCACACTGGGTTTGCCGCAGGGTCTGGTCTGCACCGATCAGGGGGAAGGCGACCTCGGTGCGCGCATGGGCCGCGTGGCCCGGCGCGTGACCCAGGGTGGTGAATCCATCCTGTTGATGGGCACAGATTGCCCCGCCCTCGACAGTCATCAGCTGCAACGCGCTGCGGTGGCTTTGCAGGACCACGACGCGTCGCTGGTGCCCGCCACCGATGGCGGCTACGTGCTGCTCGGCCTGAATCACTTTGACGCCACGCTGTTTGACGCCATGCCGTGGAGCACCGCTGCCGTGGCTGCCGAGACACGGCGGCGCGTGGCGCAACTCGGCTGGCGTCTGTGCGAACTGCCAGCCCTGCACGACATCGACGAGCCGCAAGACCTTGCCTGGCTGCCCGCTGATCTGCACGCTGCACCACAGACTGGATTGGATGCACGCCTGCCCCTGCCAACACCCCCATGAAACACACACCCATCCGCTTCGCTTCGAGACCCCGCCTGCTGGCCCTGCTGATGCTGTGTGCCATGAGCAGCATGACGACCTCCGCGCTGACCGCCCCGGTGCAGGTGGGCAACTTTGCGGCCAGCGGCGAGACCGTGCCAGCCCCGTGGAAAGTGGTGCAGATTGACGAGCGTGTACCCGCCACGCGCTACCGCACCTTTCAGTGGGACGGGCGTGCTGCTGTGGAAGCCACAGCCAACGCCAGCATGGCGCTGCTGGCCCGGCCGCTGACGGTGGATCTGCAGGCCACGCCCGTGCTGTGCTGGTTGTGGCGTATCGACGGCGTGGTGCAACAGGCCGACCTGACCCGCAAAGCCGGCGATGACTACGCCGCCCGCGTCTACGTCACCTTCACCGTGCCCCCCGAGTCGCTGGACCTCGGCCTGCGCATGAAGCTGGCACTCGGCCGCAGCCTGTATGGCGCGCTGGCGCCCGATGCGGCGGTCAACTATGTGTGGGACAACCGTCAGCCGGTCGGCACCCGCGCCTTCAATGCCTACACCGACCGGGCCGCGATGGTGGTGCGGCGTTCTGGCAAGGAGCAGGTCGGCCGCTGGGTCAGCGAGCGGGCCAACGTACTGGCCGACGCCACACAGGCCTTTGGCGCGCTTCCGTTCAAGGCCAGCCTGCTGGCGGTGGCATCGGACACCGACAACACCAAGGAGCAGGCCCGTGCCGGCTTCGCCGAACTGCACTTTGTCGGCGCCGACGAGCCCTGCCAGTTTGCAGGCCAGCCGCCATGAAGAGACACCGCGGCAGAGCCCGTACCAGCATAAGCATCAACATCAACAAGCCTATTCAAGGAGTGGTTCCCATGAGATTCAGTCGTCGCATGTTCACCCTGCTGGCCGCCCTGGCCATCACAGGCACAGCGCAGGCCCAGCAGGCACAACAGGCGCGGCAAGCCCCGCTGCAACTCGGCGTGGGCCTGTTCCAGCCCGACAAGGAAAAGAACGACGCCACCTACAAGCCGCTGGCCGACTACCTGGCCAGCCAGTTGCAGCGGCCGGTGCAACTGCGCACGGTGGACAGCTGGGAAGGTCTGGCCAAATCGCTGGCCAACGGCGAAACCGACATGGCCCTGATGGGGCCCTGGGGCTATGTGCTGGCCAACCACGAGGCCGGTGCCGAGGTGGTCTCGACCATCCTCTATGACGGCAAGCCGGAATACTTCGCGATCATCGTCACCCACCCGAAGTCAGGGATCAACACACTGGCCGACCTGAAGGGCAAAACCTTTGCGTTCGGGGACAAGGGCTCCACCTCTGGCTACCTGATTCCCCGCCATCATTTCATGACGCTGGGCATCAACCCTGACACCTATTTCAGCAAGGTGCTTTACACCAAGCACCAGGCCATTGAAACGCAGGTCACACAGGGCATGCTGGACGCCGGTGCCGACTACAACCGCAACCGCAATGCAATGATCGAGCAGGGCCTGATCAAGGCCGAGCAGTCGAAGATCATCTGGCAGTCGGCACCACTGCCCAACGACGCCTTTGCCGTCAGCAAAGCGCTGGCCGCCGACAAGGCCTTTGTCGCGCGCCTGCAGCAGGCTCTGGCCGGTGTCGGTGCGGCGCTCAAGTCACAGCCACGGCTGCTGCCCTCGAACTACACCGGCTTTGTCACGAGGGACAACACCTTCTACAAGCCGATCCGCGACGCGGGTCTGGCCACCGGTAACTTGCGGGCCAAGTGAGCATGGCGATGACGATCGCAGCGGGCGCTGGCAGCGCAACCCGTATGGGTGGACGGCTGCAGTTCCTCGGTCTGGCGCTGGCGTACGGGCTGCTGGTGCTGGGCTGCCTGTGGTCGCTGGGCGCCGAGGGCGAGCTCTCGATGGGCCGCAACCCGCTGGCCAATCTCGCCAAAACCGTCACCGAGTTTGCCCACCCCAGTTTTCTGGATGTCTGGTTCGGTGAGACACGGCTGGAATACCGCAGCGACGACGGCACCGTGCTGCGCGTGGAAAACCGCCAGCAGGTCGAGGCCGATTACCTGGCTGCGCTGGGGCGCGCCACCTGGACCACCATCCGCATCGCCACACTCGGGTCGCTGCTTGGCGCGCTGCTGGCCCTGCCCCTGGCGGTGCTGACGGCACGCAATCTGGCTGCGCCGCGTGCGCTGGCCGTGGCAGCCAAAGCCGTGCTGGACGTGATGCGCTCCATCCACACGCTGGTGTTCGGGCTGGTGCTGGTCGGCATCGTCGGGCTGGGGCCCACGGCCGGCATTCTGGCGATTGGCCTGCATTCGATGGGCACCTACGGCAAGTTGTTTGCCGAGGCCATCGAGTCGCTGGACATGGCGGCGATCCATGCGGTGCAAAGCGTGGGCGCCAGTCGCACGCAGGTGTTCTTCAACGCCGTCTGCCCGTCGGTGCTGCCGCAGTTTGTTTCCAGCCATCTGTACATCTGGGAGTTCAACATCCGCGACTCCACCATCCTCGGCATCATCGGCGCCAGCGGGCTGGGCCTGCTGATCTCGGAGGCCACTGCACTGTTCCAGTGGGATCGACTCGCCACGGTACTCCTGGTGGTCATCGTGCTGGTGAGCTCGTTCGACGCCGTCAGTCGCCGCATCCGGCAGGCCTTGTCATGAGCAGCCCCTGCATCGCACTGAAGAATGTCTGCTGCCAGATCCACGGGCAGACGGTGCTCGACATTCCGGCGCTGACGGTCGCGGCCGGCGAACGCGTGGCCATCATCGGCCACAACGGCGCGGGTAAATCCACGCTCTTCAAGGTGCTCACCGGCTTCATGCGCCCCACCCACGGCGAGGTGCAGGTGCTGGGCCGCTCGCTCGGCGTGGCGCTTGATGCGCGGCAGTGGCGCCTGCTGCGGCAGGAGATCGGGCAAGTGATGCAGGGCCTGCCCCTGGTGGGCCGCCTGACAGCGCTCGACAACGTGCTGATCGGTGCGCTCGGCCGCGTGGGCGGCTGGCGCAGCTGGGCACGCGTCTTCCCTGCGGCCGAAATCGAACGCGCCAACCTGGCGCTGCAGCAAGTCGGCATGCTGGCCCGTGCCAGCACCCGGGCTGACCAGCTTTCTGGCGGCGAGCGGCAAAAGGTGGGCGTGGCCCGCATGCTGATGCAGGGGCCGCGACTCATCCTGGCCGACGAACCCACTGCCGCACTGGATCCGACCGCAGCGGCCGAAGTCTGTCAGCTGCTGGTGTCTGCGGCCGCTGGCGCAACGCTCCTGACCGTGGTCCACAACCCGGCCTTGCTGCCGGTGCTGGCCGACCGGGTGATTGGCCTGCGGCAGGGCAAGGTGGCGTTTGATCTGCCGGTGTCCCAGGTGGACGACCGGCAACTGGTGGGCCTGTACCGCCCCCTCGGCAGCGAACCACCCGCCCATTGGCAGGTGGCGCTGCCCGTTCATCTGCATCACGAAGACGGAATCACCCCATGAACCACACCATGACACACACCATTGATCACGTCATGAGCAACACCAACACCAACACCAACATCGACACCCACGCCGACATCGCGGGCCGCAGCTGCCCCTTGCGCTACCGATACGGCCCGCAAGCCATCGCCACAGCGCCGCGGCACCCGGCCGACACGCTGTACGTCATCGGCGGGCTGTACGGCAACCTGCCAGCGCTCGATGTGATTGAGCAGATGGCCGCCCGGGAGGCCGGGCCGGTCACCCTGTGCTTCAACGGCGACTTCAACTGGTTCAACATTGACGACGACGGTTTTCGCACCATCAACCAGCGCGTGCTGCAGCACCATGCCATCACCGGCAATGTGGAAGCCGAGCTGTCGTCTGCCGGCGACGAGGCCGGTTGTGGTTGCGCCTACCCGGATCAGGTCGATACCGCCGTGGTGGAGCGCTCCAACCGGATTCACGCACGCCTGAAAGCCACAGCGCAACGCCATGCCGCGCTGACCGCACGCCTCGATCGCCTGCCCATGTTCGCGCGGTACGACGTCGGCGACTGCCGCGTGGGCGTGGTGCATGGTGACGCGGAATCGCTGGCTGGGTGGCGCTTCGGCGTTGATGAGATCAACAGGCCAGAGCACGCCGCCTGGCTGGGCAACGCCTTCGAAACGGCCAGGGTGGATGTGTTTGCGTCCAGCCACACCTGCGAGCCCCTGCTCAAGCCACTCAGCACCAACGGCCGGGACGCGGCAGTGATCAATAACGGTGCAGCCGGCATGCCCAATGCGGGCGGCAAGTGGCCGGGGCTGATCACACGCATTAGCCGCACGCCATCGCCGCATGCCGTGGCCTATGGCTCGCGTGTCGCCGGTGCGTGGGTCGATGCACTGCCTGTGGCTTACGACCAGGCGCAATGGAAGGGTCTGTTTCTGTCCAACTGGCCAGAGCGCTCTGACGCGCACACCTCCTACTTCGCACGGATCAACGGACTGCAGGCTTGAGGTAAGGCGCGTTCCGTGCGCAGCATCACGGTCTGCCCTTACGCTGCGCTACCGCCGAGCCTGAAGAAACGCACCACGGCTTCGCTCGCGCTGGGTCCCTTCGGGTCGGTGAACGACCCTGAAGCGTTACCGCCCGCCCATGCATGCGGTGCCGACGCGATGCTCCAGACCTCCACGCGCGGCTTGCCCTGCTGATCGCTCCAGCGCGAAACCGTGGCTCCGCGCGTACCCGGCGCCTGGCTGTCGAATTTTTGCAGGCTGAGAGCGACGCCCTGGCGCGCCCAGTGTGCGACTTCTTCCTGCGCCATCCGGTTCGCGTTGGCACTGGCAACCGTCTTGTCGGCCGAACCCTGAATCACCAACGTCGGAAGACCGATCGCCTGCACATTGGCCGTCTTGCCTGGCCCGCTGCGCATCGCTGCCAGGGCCGTGGGCAAATCGCGCGCCGCGCCGGGGGGAAGGCCCGAGTGCACGGCCACAGCAGAGAACACCTCAGGGTGCAGCTTGCCCACCAGCGCAGCCATCGCACCGCCCGCCGACAGCCCTGCGATATACACCCGTTGCCCATCGCCGTTGTGCGATTGAACAATGTGGGTTACCAACGCGGCAATCATTCCCGGTTCACCCATGCTGCGCTGCTGATGCGCCGGCTCGAACCAGTTCCAGCAGCCCATGCTGTTGGCCTTTTTGATCTGCTGCGGATACAGCACCATGAACTGGTCGCGCTCGGCCAGCGCGTTCATCGCCGTGCCAGCAGAAAAATCCAGCGCGTCCTGCTTGCAGCCGTGCAGCATCACCAGCAGCGGCAATGCGGCAGTGCCTCTGTGGGACGGAATGAAGAGGCGGTATCCGTAATGCTGCGCGCCGAACACAAAGCTTTTCAGATCAAAGTCTGCGCCGGGTGCAGGCGGCACCCACGCCGCGGGCTCGACCACCGGAGCGGGCGGTGTGGCAGGTTTAAGTACCTCGCGAAAAGCGACGTCTTCTACCACGGCGTCTGCTCCAGGAGTTTTGAATGAGCCTGTCTTCCAGGTCCCCGCAACCCCGCGTTCATCGCCGCTGGAGCCGGCCACTGGCGGTGCTTCCGTAGCCACTTCGACACCCAGCCCGCGCTGAATTTCCCGCGTTGCCTCCATCAGCCTGCCTTGCAGCGTGAGCGCCTTGGCATCCCGCAGCGCCTCTTGAAAAATCCCCATGGTCAGACCCTTTATATGTTGCACTGCAGCATCTTGGGCGCCGCCATGGATTCGCAAGCGGCTGTTACAAAGAGTTTAGGAATGGCAGGCGGGAATCACTCTCCCGCGCGGGTTTGTTCGGTGGGAGCTTGTTCAGTTGAGCCGCTTGCGGGCTCGGCGCCGGGGTGACACATCTTGCTGCCATCCCACTGCTGCCCGCACCAGCACCGGCCCGAGGGGTCGACGATGCAGACCCCGGTGCCGCAGCACCTCGGGTCCTCACTGCTGTCGGTCATGGGTGCCCCAGCTTGTAGACACACAAAAACTCAAGCCGCCACTGCACGCGGTGCAGCCGACACATGGGCGTGAATGTCCGCCTGCTCGCCGGGCAAGATCATGCCGAGTTCCGACGACTCCTTGACCAGCTGCAACAGCGCGTCGCCAGCCAGAGTGGTGTCGTGGGCGGCAGGCTGGGTGCGCAGCGAGGCATCCTTGAAGCAATGCACCGCGCGCAGGGCCTGCTCTGGCGACAGGGTGCCAGGAATCTCCAGCCCGAGTGCGGGCACATGCTTGGCCAGAATCCGGAAGAACGAAATCGCCAGGGTCGGCGAGGTGCCATACAGGCTGAATTTGCGCCCGGCGGCTTCAAGCCGCAGCGTGTGGCCGTATCGGCCTTTTTCGCATTCGGCATGGGTGATGTCAGCCAGGCGGATGCGGGTGGTCGCGGTGCTCACGCCATGGCCGCGCAGCAGCACAGCGGTATCGCTCAAGACCCACAGGCCGCGGCCAGAGCCCACCACGCGACCAATCACGTAGCCCGTGAGTTTTTCGCCCGGGGTGAAGTCGTCACGAACGCTGTCAGCGTCGGCTGCGGTGAGCAGCTTCACGGCGCCGGGGTTGGTGCCTTCGATGAGGATTTCCATCAGGTCGTTGCCGAACTTGAATGAGTTCAAGAAGTTCATGGTGTCAAAAGTCTCCGGGGGTTACAGAAAAGAAAACAAAACAAAGAAACAGAAATCGGGGGTCAGATGCGCCGTGCCAGCCACACCGCCACGGCAGAGCCACGCCCGACGACGCGGCACCACACCGAAAGCAGCCAGCCCGGCGGGCTTTGCACTTGTGCGAGAGATTCATCACGGTGCTCACGTTCGTCGTGCTGGCATTCGGCCAGCAAGCGATGCAGCGATTGGCAGCCGGGTCGGCCGGCGAGCTGGTCCAGCTGATGCTGGTAGTGCTGATCGACAAAGGTCTCGACCGCCCCAATGGTGGCAAACACAGCCTGCGGACCCGCCAGCGCGGGCACCGCGCCAGTCACCCAACCAGCCATTCGCCAGGGCACCAGCAACCAGCTGCGGCGCAGGGGCGGCAGCAGCGCCTGCATGTGTTGTAGGTGGCGCTGCTCGGTCTCCAGATGTCGCAGCGCAAACGCCCTCACGGCATCGTCGCGTGACACGGCCAGGATGCCGCGGTAAATCCACACGGCGCCAGTTTCACCGGCGTGATCGGAGCGCAGGTCGCCCAACAGGCTGGCCGGCATGTCGGCAGGCAGATGGGCCACATCCCATTTGGCGACGAGGCGCTGGATCGCCGGACGGTAGCGCAGGAAGCCGGAATACGCCCGCTCCAGCAGGGGCGTGACACCGGGCAGCGAGGCCAGGCGGCCCAGCCAGCGCCAGCCCGGCAACGACAGCCACAACGCCACAAAGGCGGCCGCACCGCTGAGCAGTTCACCGCTTGGCAGGCGCACATGAAAGCGCGCCAAAAACTTCAAACGCTGTTGCTCATCCAGCAAGGCGGTGTCTTGCGCACTCACGTCGGTCCACACCACCGGCTGCAGCGGCGTGAGCTGCTGGTACACACCGACCTCGCGCCGGCACAGCGGACAGGCGCCGTCGAACATCACCGTCAGGGCGTCACACGGGTTCGAGCCCGCCGGGGTGGTGGGTGGCGGGTTCACAGCAGGCCCTGCACCAGAAAGCCGATAAGCCACAGCAACTGCAGCACATTGAGGACCACGCTCACGATGTGCAGCACCTTGAAGGCCTGCGCCCGCTTTTCATCGCGCGCCCGGTTGATCTGCGGCGTGAGCCAGTAACGACTGAAAAAGAACAGCGCCGCACACACCGCCAGGCCGAGCTGCTGAGGAAGTGCGGGGGCCATCGCAGCGGCCGCTGCCGTGAGCACGCCCAGATACAGGTAGTACTTGGGAAAAAACGCCCGCACATAGATGGCCGCCCACTCTGCGGGCAACACCACAAAAATGGTTGGCGCCACGGCCACACTGAAAAACAGCATGACGCCGACATTGGCCGCGACGATCAGCGTGGCGATCTCGGCAAGCATCACGCCTCCATGCCCAGTGCTCGGCAGAAGCCGTGAGGCCTTGCCGACTGGCGGGGGAACAAGCAGCGTTCAGAGCTCACAGGGTGTCTGGATGGAAAGAGGTGAAAAGGGCATCAGGAGACTTGGCGCCTCGTGCGGCTTTCAGCAATTTCTTGCGAGGTTGGAATCTACTCCAAAAGCTGATTTATTACAGTTGTATGGGTTTAAATCCACAGTTAAACGGTTATAACTGTTCAATACCTATTCAATATCATCTGTTTATGGCCAATCTTCCTGCTCAACCCGTCCCTGAATCACCCACCGAAGGCGACGCACCGCAGCTGCGAATTGGCGCGGTCTCGACCTTGGCCGGTGTACCGGTCAGCACCCTTCGGGTGTGGGAGGCACGCTACGGTGCCTTTTCGCCCACCAAGAGTTCAGGACGGCACCGGCTTTACAGCCAGGGCGACATGCAGAAGGCCGTGCTCTTGAAACAGCTGACAGACAGTGGCGTGGGCATCAGCACCATCGCAAGGCTCGACACCCCCGCGCTTCAAAGCCTGCTCATTCAGACACGCGGCCCGGCACTGGCCCACACCCAGCGAAAACTCGAAGCCCGCCAGCTGACGCTGATGGTGGTGGGCGTCGGCATGGCCAGCCGGATCGCCTCGCAGAAGTTCACGCTGAAGTTTGTCGATCAGACGATCCGCGTTTGCGGCGTTTTCTTCGACCTGAACGAAGCCTGCGCCGCCACGCTGAGCGAAAAACCCGACCTGCTGGTCGTCAAACTGCACACCCTGCAGGATGCCGAGCGCCAGCAGATGGAGCGCCTGATGGCTGCACGCGGCATGCGGCAGGCCATTGTGATCTACCACTATGGGCCGGAGGCGGTGGCAGAAACTCTGCGGCTGTCGGGCATTGCGGTGCGGCGCGAGCCGGTTTCCGACTACGAACTGTCAGATCTCATCAGCTCCGTTCTGCTGGTGGGTGCCGCCGCTGCCGTGAAGCCCACTAACGCCAAGGACGCCAGCAGACCGCCGTTTCAGGTATCGGCCATACCGGCACGCAAATATTCAGATGAAACCCTGGCGCGCATCGCGGGCATCTCCACCAACGTCCTGTGTGAATGCCCCCGGCATGTGGCAGAGCTGATTGGCCAACTGGCAAGCTTCGAGCAATACAGCCAGGAGTGCCTGGTCCGCCACGCGGATGATGCTCACCTGCACGGCTACCTGCGGTCGGTCTCGGGCTCTGCGCGCGCCCTGTTCGAGCGCGCACTCGAGCTGGTCGCGGAGCATGAGGGCATTGCACTTGGCAAGATGGACGCCTGAAACACCGGAGGGGGGCAGCGGGCGCACGAGAAACCGCCTCAGCACACAGTCTGTGGCATTGGTAGACTGGCTTGCACACCGAAAAGATTTCCGACCATCGGTCTGCGAAGAAAGTGCCCCATGCCAAATCCCCCTCCGAGTCGCCCCCTGATTCGTCTTCTTTATGTCAGCCGCGCAACAGGTCCGCAAACCGGCACGGTCAGCACCTCCATCCTGTCGGCGGCCCAAACCCACAACCGCAAGAACGGCATCACCGGCGTGCTGTGCCAGGGACAGGGGCTGTACCTGCAGGTGCTGGAAGGCGAACGCAGTGCTGTCAACCAGCTGTATGCCGCCATCCTGAATGACAAGCGTCACCACGATGTGGAGCTGCTCCAGCTCGAAGAGATCAGCACCCGGCGCTACCCCGACTGGTCGATGGCGCATGTGGAGCTGTCTGATCAGGATTTGATGATCCGCATGAACCACCCGGACTTCGACCCCTACACCGCCTCGGGCAGCACCGTGATGCAGCTGCTGACCGCGCTGGTGTCGTCAGGGGACAGGCTGACGATGCCGCCGGCCTGAGCCGCGCGGCCGCAGCAACGCATACAGCACCAGAATCCCCAGCAACAGGCCACCTGCCAGCGCGGGGGCGTGCCAGTCACTGCTGGAGACCCTGAGCCCGACCAGCAACAGACAGATAACGGTTCCTGCAGCCGGCACCCAGCGGGGCACTTCAAACCGGCCGACCGGCTCGCTCTGCCGTCCTTTGAGGATGAACAGCGCACCGTTCACCACCGCAAAAACCACCAGCAGCAACAGCACCGAGGCCGAGGCCAGATTCGCAACGCTGCCAAACAAGCCCAGCGGCAGCAGCATCGCCAGCAGTAGCAGCGCTGCAAGGTGCGGCGTGCGTGTGCGCGGGTGCACATTGCCCAGTGCGCCAGGCAGCAGGCCCTGCCGCGCCATGCCATAGACCAGCCGGGAACTGGTGACGTAATTGACCAGCGCCGTATTGGCCACCGCAAACAGCGTCACCGCCGTGAAGACCCAGGGCGCAATGGCTGGCGCCGCCCGCGCGACCACTTCTGTCAGCGGCCCGGGTGCCTCCGCCAACTCGCGCCATGGCACGACGGAAACCGCCGTGATGGCCACCGCCACATAAATGAGTGCGCCAATCAACATGGCTGTCACCAGTGCAAGAGGGATGGTGCGCTGCGGATCACGGCATTCCTCGGCCACGTTCACAGTGTCTTCAAACCCGATGAACGCAAAGAAGGTCAGTACGGCCCCTGCATGACCAGCAACAGGGCAACGTCAGTGCCCGGCGCCTCGGGCAGCTCCAGCAAGTTGACTGAGCCCCAGTAAGGTATGCCCACGGCAATCACCAGCAGCAGACCGGCGGCCTCGACCAGCGTGAACGCAACATTCACCCACATCGATTCCCGGATGCCACGCAGCACGAGTGCGGCCATCACCAGTAGAAATCCAGCCCCTACCGCCCAGACCGGAAAAGTGTCCGAGCCAATCAGTACGGCAAGGTTGCGGGCAAACACCTGTGACTGCGTGGCCACCGATGCCAGCCCCGAGCACACCACCGCAAGACCCACCACAAAGCTGAGCAGCGGCATGCCAAAGGCCTTTTGCGTGACGAATGCCGCCCCGCCCGCCCGCGGATAGCGCGACCCGAGCGAGGCATAGGACAAGGCCGTCAGCAACGCCGCCACCATGGCCACAAGAAAGGAAGCCCACACCGCGTTACCGACCTGGCCAGCGGCTTGCCCGATCAGGCCGTAGATGCCCGAGCCCAGCATGCTGCCGAGTCCGTAGAGCGTCAGCTGAAACGTCCCGATGGAGCGAACCAGCACGGGCGCAGAAGGCTCAGCGTCCTGATCAGCTGAATCGACGGCGGGCGCGATCGGTCCAGTCACGCTTCGACAATCACTTTCAGAGCGCAGGTATCGGCAGCATTGCTGAAGGTCTCGTAGGCCTGCAGCATGTCTGCCAGCTTGAACCGGTGCGTGATCAGATGGCTGGCGTCCATGCGTTTGGACTGGACGGTCTTGAGCAACATGGGTATGGAGAAGATGGAGAAAGAGGGGAAGGCGTCGAGAAGCCCGATGGTGATGGTCCCATGGTACGGCCACCGCCGCACCAAGGTGTGGCCCTGGGCCCGAAGCGCAGCGGCCGATTCAGCATATGCCAATTACCCACCATGTGCGAGTCAGCCACAGCCCTTACACCGCGTGTGCAGATGCAACGGCTGATCTGCAGGGAGCGAGGCCTCTCGCGCCTGAAAGCATGCGGTTGTAAGTGGTTCGCCGCCGAACAATTGTTCACAGACCGCTTGAGCATTGCCCTCTGAAAATAGCGCCATGATTACCTTCCACGGCGCCCTCCGACTGCACACGTGTGTGTTGACCCTTGCCATCCTGCCCTTCGCAGCCCTGGCCGACGATGACAAGGGCGACCGCCCCCACCGCCAAGGGGCAGAGTACAAGCACGAATACCGGGACGGCAATTGCAAGGTCGAGCGCAAGCGCGAGAAGAACGGGGACTTCGAGGAAAAAATCGACTGTAAGAGCGGCTACCACGGCGGCTACCAAGGCGGTTATGCACGTTCAGAATTCAAAGAGGAATTCCGCGATGGCAATTGCAAGGTCAAGCGTGAACTGAAGAAGGACGGCGACTACAAGGAAGAGCGCAAGTGCCGGGGTGACCGGCGGGTGTATTCCAACGGGCCGGTGTATGTGCTCCCGCAAAACGCTGTCGTGGTGGAGCCGGGGATCACCATTCGTGGCACCGTCCAGGTCAGATAGCGAGCACTTCCCACCACTGAAACGCATCTCAGGCCGTCCCCTCGTGACCGCCACCCTCGGATTGTGCTGCGCCTACACACTCAACGCAGGCGCAGCCGGAAAGTCGACTGGTATCTGCGTGGTTCCGTGCAGGTAGTTCGAGATGGTCTTGTCACCGATCAACACCATCACGTCAACCAGATTTCCGGTGGTATAGCCGGCGGCCAGAGCCGCCTCCACTTTTGCCGCCTGCGGATGACCGCGCGAAATGGCTACGTCACGCACCAGCCTCGCGAGCGCGTCAAGCCGAATATCAAACGGCGCACGTCCGGCACGGATTTCCAGAATCTGTGCGTCGCTGAAGCCACGCTTCTTGCCGAGCGCGGTGTGCGCGGCCAGGCAGTATGCGCATTCGTTGACCTGGCTGACGACGAGGTTCACCACCTCGGCCTCACGGGCTGAGAGCGAAGTTCTGGCGTTCTGCAAGGTGAGGTAGTTACCCAGCGCGGTATCCGAGAGCGCGAAGGTCGCATACAGGTTGGGCACGAAGCCGATACCCTTTTTCAGCTGGTCAAACAGAGTCTGGTTCGCGGGGGACACGTCATCACGGGCGGGGATTTCAAAGTGTTGCATCAAGGTTCTCCTTTGGGTTGTGAAGCAATGAGTGCAGTGTGTTTGATTCCACTTTGGGCGAATAGACGGCAAAATGTACTAATAATCATTCCAAAGCAGACTTAATACACATCCAAAATGGACAGGCTCGATGCGATGCACACCTTTGTGCGGGTGGTGGAGGCCGGGAGCTTCTCGGCCGTCGCGCGTGAGCTGCGCAGCACTCAGAGCGCCGTGAGCAAGCAAGTCGCCTCTCTTGAACGGCATCTGGGCGTGCGGCTGCTGTCGCGCACCACGCGCGCGCTGTCGCTCACGGAAGAAGGGCGCGCCTTCCTTGAAAGCGCACGCCGCATCGTGGGCGAAACACTGGAAGCCGAATCCCAGCTGCGCGCCGGCACAGGAAAAGTGACCGGTCTGTTGCGGGTCGGTGCCTCTGTGGGTTACGGCAGGCTGGTGTTGTTCGACGTGGTTCGCAGCTTCATGCAAGCCCATCCCCTGGTGCGGGTGGATATGCAGCTGTCCGACAGCTTTGTGGACCCGGTAAGCGCAGGGCTCGATGTGGCGGTCAGGATTGGCGCACTCGCCGACAGCAGCCTGGTGGCGCAGCGCGTGGGCACCACGCACCGCGTTGTCGTCGCATCACGCAGCTATATCGATGCATTGCCGGCGGGGCTGGCTCTTCCCGGGAGCCCCGCTGACCTGGCCCAGCACGACTGCGTTCTGTACTCTGGCTTGCAGACCCAGAACCTGTGGGAGTTTGATCACGCAGGCGGGCCGGTGGCGGTGCACGTAGACGGCCGCCTGGCCAGCAACAGCTCGGAGCTGGTGCGAGAAGCGGTGTGTGCGGGCGTGGGTGTGGGCTTTTCTCCCACCTGGCTGTTTGCCCGCGAGTTGGCCTCCGGCGCGGTGGTCCGCCTGCTACCCGGCTATGAGCCGAAGCCTTTGCCGATCCACGCGGTATACCCGGCATCCAGACGGCATTCCCGCAAAGTTGCGGCCTTCGTTGCGTATGCGCGGGATCGTCTGATGGATGCTGGTGATTGAGTCCGCCGCCTCGCCATGAAACACGTCACTCCACAGCGACGCGTTCACCCAATGACGTAGCTTGCGGGGAACACATCCGTACCGCCCACGCCAAAAAGGGCTTCCAAGGGCAGGCTGGTCACGAGGGTGCAGAACTTCCCGCCGCCCACGTTCTCAGCCTTTGTGCGCTCATCTGTGGTGCCTGGCTGTGTCGCCCATCGGTAGCGCTCACATCAGATCACAAACAGCCAACACGATGGGCATGACAATGACGAAAGCAGAAGCGAACCATCACGGCATGATGATCTCCTTGAGGCAGCTGGTCACTGCGACATTTGTCAGTCGCAGTTGGTGTTGAAAAGTGACGAACTTACAAAAAACTACTGGAAGAAGTACGCGAATGTAAGAAATCAAAAGAACGAGGTAAGAAGCTCCGGAAAATGAGAATGCGCCCCCTCAGCAGGGATGCACCTCCTCCTACGCGGAGCTGGGGTTTGCGCACATGGGCCAGACGAAGCGACGTCTTTATTGTTGAAGAACCAACTCACGCCATGTGCAGAAATGCTGACGGGGCGTCGAGAGGGCAACTTCCTCAACCTTATTGGAGCGTTTCAACATGAACAAACTCACGACGATCAAAATCGCACTGGCCAGCGCAACTCTTCTGGCGGGCGCGCTCGGTGTGCACGCACAAACCACGTCACCAGGCAGCAACTCGCAGCCGTCCACTGGCGCAAGCGGATCTTCGCAAACACCCAACGAGGCAAACCGCCCCGTTACGTCGCCGAGTACCACCGGCACGATGGGCAGCTCCGGCACAGGCGGCTCTGGAATGGGTGGCTCCGGCATGGGCAGCTCTGGCACGACTGGCGCAACGGGCTCCATGGGCTCATCGTCGGACAGCACGACTGGCATGTCTTCCGGATCGTCGACTGGCAGCCAGGCTAGCGTACGCACCGCCCGGGCTGACCGGAACTAAGACAAGCGCCGATGGGCGCCGGCATCGCGAACGTTTTCAGTCGCCATGCTGGTGTCCGCTGGGCTTGATCCGCGTTCCAGTCACCGCGCAATCAACACCGCCGGGCAGGGTGACGCAAACAGACTGCTTGATCGAGCCAGACCTGACCGGTCTTGATTCCGAGGTGATGCCCTAAGCAATAAAAGGTCTTTAGCATGCGATTCAAAATCGGAATAGTCGGCATTTTTTCGGCGGTCACGCTTTGTTATGTACCGTACGTTCACGCAGATGCGGCCCAATTTGCAACGCAGGCCGTTTCGTCGGGAGACACAATGGGCCTGCCGTTTGCCGTGATAGACAAGCTCGCAGCGACGGTTAGCATTCATGCGGCCAATGGCAAGTTGCTGGCACGCTCACCCGTTCTGGTGGGTATGGCCAAGGGCGATCATTCCGTACCGGGCATAGGCGATCGTCCCATCAGCCAGATTGCAGAGCATGAACGCACCACACCATCAGGGCGGTTTCTGTCCGAGCCAGGTAAGAACCTGAATGGAGAATCCGTGGTCTGGATCGACTATGCCGCGGGCATCTCCATGCATCGAATGAGGCCATCAAGCCCGGTCGAACAGCGCCCGGAACGGTTGAAGAGCGCTACCCCGGCGGACAATCGCATCACCTACGGATGCGTCAACGTACCGGAAGACTTCTACATGCGCTGGATTGATCCAGTTTTAGGCAAGGCACAAGGTCTGGTCTATGTGCTGCCTGAAACGGTGCCGAGCGGAGAAAGATATGCTTTCCGAAGGTGATGGTTGCAGAAAATGAAGTCCATCGGGATGTGATTTCAAAAGGCCCAGGAAAGACTTGGGCCATGGCGAACAGCTCAAGCAAAGGCAGCGGGTTTGACGCTCGGGCGTAGCCGTATCGCTTTGCCTGCCTCATCGACGCCGTTCACGACGAAGACGTTCTTGGCGAGATGGATGCCACCAGTTATGCTCGCGGGCATGTCAGATTTAGACCGTCGTTGCTTCCTCTACAGCCTTGCGTCGCTGGGAATTGGCACTCAGCTCGGCTGCACACCCGCAGTCCAGAAGTACCCCGCTCGGGAGTTCGAACTGGTTGCGATGGCTGGCCAGGCGCTGACGGATACGGGCAAACCTTCGATCGCAGCGTGGACGTACGGCGGGAATGTACCGGGGCCCCAATTGCGCGTGCGTCAAGGCGAGCGAGTTCGGGTACAAGTGACGAACCAGCTCACCGCACCCACCACCGTGCACTGGCACGGCGTGAGATTGCCTAACGCCATGGACGGTGTTCCACATGTGACGCAGCCGCCAATTGAGCCTGGACAGCGTTTCATTTACGAGTTCGACGCTATCGATGCCGGCACGTATTGGTACCACTCGCACTTCCAGAGCTCGGAACAGGTGGACCGGGGCCTGTACGGCACCTTGATCGTGCAGGAGCAGGAGCCTCTTGCGGTTCATCGTGATGTGACCTGGGTGCTTGACGACTGGCGCATCACGGCGGGCGGGCAGGTCAGTGAGTCGTTCGGAAACGCCCACGACATGTCGCATGCGGGGCGTATCGGGAACGTGATCACAGTGAATGGATCCGTGAAGGACCAATTTCCAATCCGGGCCGGGGAAAGGCTTCGTCTGCGGCTGGTGAATGCTGCCAACGCACGCATTTTTGCGCTGCGGTTCTTGGGGCACCGGCCGGTGATCGTCGCTTTGGACGGCCACCCGGTCCCGCTTCATGAGCCTGACGGTGGTCGGATCGTGCTGGCGCCGGGGATGCGTTGCGATGTGGTGATCGATGCAGTAGGTGCTCCTGGTGAGCGGTATCCGGTTCAGGAGCTCTTCTACCCCCGCAATCAATACGTGTTGATGGACCTCGCCTATGACACGGCGCCGCGCATGACCGGCCGCATGCCGCCACTGGCGGCTTTGGCAGCAAACCCGGTGAAAGAGCCTGACTTGAAAAGCGCAAAGACCCATGAGATTGTTTTTGGCGGCGGGATGATGGGCAACCTTCACCAGGCTTTGCTGGACGGGAAACAGACCGACATGCGGAGCCTGCTTCGGCGCGGAAAGGCCTGGGCCATCAACGGTCACGTGTCCGACTCGCATCACGACATGGAACCCATGCTCCGCCTGGCTCTGGGCCAGAGCTATGTCTTCCGTATGCGTAACGACACGGCGTGGCACCATCCCATCCACTTACACGGGCACACGTTCCGGGTGACGCGCCGTAATGGGCTTGCTACACCACACCAGGAATGGCGAGACACTGTGCTGATGTCCCCGCGAGAAGAAATCGAAGTCGCGTTCGTTGCCGACAACCCCGGAAACTGGATGTTTCACTGCCATATTCTGGAGCACCATGCAGGCGGCATGATGGGCGTGGTGAGAGTGGGCTAGAAAACACGAAAATCACAGCGCGGCATGCGCCTTGTGTAGCTCAGACGCACTTCAGATTCTCAACGGGATATTCTGAGGTGCGCCAAACGTTTATGGGACGAATACCTGATACAGGTCACTCGTCAATGTCCGCTTGTGGCCCGAAAGCAATCGGGGCACAGAGCCAGCAGGCGGGCACACCAGCTCAAAAAGGCCGGACTCAGTTGGTCCAGCGCATCAACGCAACGACCAGAACCAAAACACCCATGCCAAGGTTGATTGAGACCCACCTGCGAATCTGCATCAGGGCCGCACCACCTGCGGCCCATTCGGTCGTTGCCACTGATCGGCTGAACCTCTTGAAAAGAACGAAGCGGATGTGCATGAAGATAGCCACCATGGCCACACCGAGAACCGCCATGACCGTCCAGGCCAGCGGCATCTCAAAACCACCACCCGACTGCACCACTTGCTTGGCAACCCGACCCAGCATCCAGATGCCGCTGGCCAAAGTCAGCAGCGAAGCCACGAGTACTGCACGGAAAAAGCGGCCGAGTATGTCATGCATCAGCTTCAAGCGGACTGGCGCTTCGAGCTGGGCAACCGCCGGTTTCAGGAAGAAGTGCGCAAACACCATTCCACCGATCCATACGACGATGGCCAATACATGAATGGTCTTGAGGGTTGCGTAAATCATCAGTCAGCCACTTTCATCTCATAGCAAGCTCAGAATCCACGAGCTGCCCAAAAACCACAGCGCCAGCAAGAAGCCGGTCGTCGCAACCAATGCCACACCCGACATCAACAGCCCGCCGATCACTGCGCGTCCATCACGAAACACCAGCCCAAGCCCGATCAACACCAGCGCCAATGCAGGAAGCAGGTTACCAAAGGGAATCGGCATCACGATGATGACAGCCATCAGCCCGACAGCGATGGCAATGCGCGACCGTCGACCTGAGACTGCGAGATGGCTCATTCGAGCTCTGGCATGGCGGCCGGCCAATGCGTAGGCAGAAGCCAATCCGACCAGCACCCGTTGGGCCCAGTAAGGCGGCAGTTCAAGCTCCGCGACGCGCCCTGGAAGGCAGATCGCGCACTGACCCCGCCACATGGCAACTGCCAGGCTCGCCATACCCAACCCGAGTACCGTGCCTACCCCAGGCACCGGCAGCAGGCAGGGCATGGCCAACAACAGGAGCAGCGTTCCCTGGGCTTCGGGGCCGTGGGCTTGCATCATCGCCCGCATCGAAACCGGCTCATCACGAATTCCGGCAGCTGCGTCGCGTAGCCGGTGCACGATTGGTGGCGTCATATGAACTTGGTACCGGTAGCTACAGGTGGCGCGCTTAACCAGCCGTCAGTCAGCGAGTGTTGATGGGGAATCTCCCGCCGCGGCGGCGCCACAGCGCGATCAGTACGTGCGTCCCAGCACCCAGCAACAGGAGCAATCCACTGCCAATACCCCAGACCACCCAGGTTGCCACCGTCACGCCACCAGCGAGCGCGGGTGCAGCCTGAAGCAGGGCGTCACTAAGAGGCCGCAGACCCGCCAAGAGCGTACCCAAAAGCTGTGCGACTTCCGGTGGTACCCAGGGCGCCAGCCAGTCCGGCAGGCGAACGGACACGCCACTTGCTGCAACTCCGGAAAGCCCGCCAACATTCGAGAAGGACCATACCGCCACAGCGTGCAGCGCCCACGCAGCAAGAGACCAGAGCGCAAGCAGCGCGATAAAAACAAACCAGTTAAGGACAAACGCCATGATGTGTCTTTGAGGGCAGACGAAGGTCGGAAGTATGTCGACTTTTTAGCTTCGGATAAATCATAGTATTTCTTACATACGATTCGCTTTTTCCGAACTGGAGGACGAGCGCTGAATGTCCGCCGTCGCCACTATTTCTGAACACTATTTCTGAGTCTGCACCAAGGAAGGCGGCTTTGTCCGAGCCGCGGTCCAGGATTCGCCCATCGAAACAGCAGCATTTGAAGGAGACGGACATCGAATAAATCTGAAGACCGAGTGGGGTTTTTGCCGCAAACTCGAAGCCCACTGGGTCAACGACCAGTTCCGCCAGCACTGCGATCGCGTTGATCTCTGGCGACGGCGCATGCCGCGTGGGCCGCATGTTGATACCAATTTCAAAAAAGTTACGGGTTAAAAATTATGGAAAAGCTGCTTTCGGGAGTGGGGTCATTGCTCTACGGCATGAGATTCACCATGCTGTTCTTTTACGTGGGTCTTGTCGCAATCATTTTTGGCATCCTGGGAAAGTTTCTGCTGGAAACATACAAGCTGATGAACACCTTGCTCTTTGGCGATCTCGAAAAGATCGACCTGATCATCAAAGTACTTGAGTTGGTGGACATGACGATGGTTGCGCAGCTTGTTTGGGTTGTTGCCCTGGCGGGAGTTTCGCTCTTCGTGACCACCGGGCACTTTGATAAAAGTGAGATGAAAAAGCCCGATTGGCTGGACCACGTCAATACCTACAACCTCAAGTTGAAACTCGCGTTTGCCATCATCTCCATATCGGGCGTTCATGCGCTAAAGACTTACCTGAGTGGCGACCTGACACTTGAAAACATTCAAGTCGTGACGATGGTGGCTGTCATTCACTTCACTTTCGTGCTTTCGGCCATCGGTATCTCCTTTGCAGAGCGGTTGACGCGGGAGAAGACCTGAATTTTCCGTGGGGCCCTGACAGCGGAATTCATTCACAAGGACTTCCGGGTCGTTTCGCGGCGCAGGTCCACCGATCGTCGAGCGGATTTTCAGCGCGAGCAAAGAACTTGATGCGCATGAAACAGGATGACGGGTGCCAGATTGGGCACCGCATACCTGTCGTTCGCCAATGTCTGCTTGTGGCCCGAAAGCGGTGTCGGGGAGGTTTCCTGGACGTCTTCAGTGACCGTTGGCAAGGCCTGCCCGAAGTGCTTGAAGGCCTGGAAGACGGCGAGCAGGACGTGGATTGCCCTCTCCCAAGCAGCTGCATATCGACCCCGTCGCGAGGCAACGCGGGGATGGAGACCAACAGGTTCAGCCGCAGGTCGCAGATTTCGTGGTGATGTCGCGTTGCCGGCTGATGAACATGTTTCGGGGGCAAACGAATGCCAGTTGTTCAGCCGGGAAGGCACGGGCTGGGAGGGACAGCGGCAAATACTGCTCACGTGCTGATTGACACCACGGGAGTGAATCGGAACTTTCGAGGGCTTCAGGCCTCCCACTGCGCTGACTGGTGGCCCGTTCGGTGCATGCCGGCGAGAGACCCACTTTCATTGTTCCCACCCATGACCGAACCCGTCCAGTCCATCATCGAAGTTGACAACCTGTCCATGTCCTACCCGCTGGCCCATACCCGGGTGGATGTACTGCGCGGCGTGAACCTGCGCATCGCGGCCGGCACCCGCGTGGCGATTGCAGGGCCTTCAGGATCGGGCAAAACCTCGCTGCTGCTGCTGTTTTCCGGGCTGGAGCGGCCCAGCAGCGGGCGCGTGGTGATTGACGGCTTGGACCTGGGACGACTGGACAGGGATGGCCTGGCCGACCTGCGGCGTGAGCGCGTCGGCATTGTGTTCCAGAGCTTTCACCTGCTGCCCAGCCTGAGTGCGCTCGACAACGTGGCGCTGCCACTGCAAATGACTGGCCAGCGTGACGCCCGCGACCAGGCGCGCAGCATGCTGGCGCGGGTCGGTCTGAGCGGCCGGCTAGACCACTTTCCCGCCCAGCTTTCGGGCGGTGAGCAGCAGCGTGTGGCGATTGCCCGCGCGCTGGTCCATCACCCACGCCTGCTGCTGGCCGACGAGCCGACCGGCAACCTTGACGACACCACCGCTGAATCTGTACGCGAGCTGTTGTTTGAACTGAACCGCGACATGGGCACCACCCTGATCCTGGTCACCCATGACCTGGACTTTGCCGCCCGTTGCGATCGCGTGCTGCGCCTGCACGACGGCCAGCTGATCGAGACTTCGCCCCACGCGGTGCACAGCCCGCTTCCAAACCTCCAGCCCAGAGCCAAAAACAGCACAGAAGCCGAGCGCCATGCCCTTCCTGCTTGATTTGGCCTGGCGCGACCTGCGCCGCAGCGGTCGCAGTTTGTGGATTTTTTGTGCCTGCTTGATGCTGGGCGTGTCCCTGGTGGCTGCTGGCGGTGGCTTGTACCGGCAGGTGGCGGACGCGCTGCGATCGGATGCGCGCCTGCTCTTTGGCGGTGACGTTGAAGTGGAGTACCAGCAACCACTGCCGCCCGATGTGCTGACCTGGATGACCCGCTCCGCCACCGTCTCGCGCATGGTGGAAATGCGCACCATGCTGCGCACTCCCAGCGGGCAGTCACAGCTCATCGAGTTGCAAAGCGCCGACCAGCAGTACCCACTGTATGGCGACGTGACCCTCGCCCCGGCTGCTGCGCTGGACACCGCACTGGCCCAACGCGGCAACGACTGGGGTGCCGCCATAGACGCCGCCCTGGCCCAGCGCCTGGGTCTTCAGCCCGGTGACCGCATCGACATTGGCCAGCTGAACCTTGAAGTGCGTGCCCTCATCACCCGGCAGCCCGATCGCAGCCTGCGCGCCGACTGGGGCGGCGCCCCAGTGCTGGTCGCCGACGGCGCACTGATGGCCACAGGCTTGGTGCAGCCCCTCAGCCGGGTGGACTACCGCTACCGCGTGCGTACCGACCAACCCGCAAACCAGTGGCGCGACAGCTTTGTGGCCGCCTTCCCCGCACTGGATGCAGAGGTGCAAAGTTTTGACCAGCGCAGCGAGCGCATGGCCGAGGTGCTGGCACAGATCGGCTCGGGCCTGCTGCTGATTGGTTTTTCGGCGCTGTTCATTGGCGGCCTGGGCGTGTTCAACAGCGTGCAGGCCTACCTGCAAGGCAAGCTGACCACGCTGGCCACGCTGCGCGCGCTGGGTCTGCGCGACGCTCAGCTGGCGGCCATGGTGCTGCTGCAAATTGTCATGCTGGCCGTACTGGCCAGCGCGGTCGGTGTGCTGCTGGGCAACGCCCTGGCCCTGGCCGCTGCCTTCGTCACCGCCGAGCGCCTGCCCATGGCGGTGCTGCTGGACCGACTGTGGCAACCGTCCCTGGTGGCGCTGCTGTTCGGCGTGCTCACCGCTGTGGCGTTTGCCTTGCCCGCGCTGGGGCGCGCGTTGTCCGTGTCACCTGCCGCGCTGTTTCGGGGGGTCAACGGTGCAGTGCTCAAGGCTCCGCGCAGCACCTGGTGGCTGACTGCCGGCGCGGCTGGCACCGTGCTGGTGCTGCTGGTGCTCACGCTGCCTGACCCGGTGTTTGGCCTTGCTTTTGTCGGCTCCGCCGCAGGCCTGCTGGTGCTGCTCGAAGGCATCACACGCGGGCTCAAGCGGCTGGCCCGGGGTGTGCAGGGCCTGCAGTACTGGCAAGCCCCACTTGAATTGCAGCTGGCGCTGGCTGGCCTGCAGCAGCCGCATTCACCGCTGCGGTCGGCCTTGCTGTCCCTCGGGTCTGCGCTCACCCTCCTGGTGGCCTGCACGCTGGTGGTGGTGTCGCTGCTTCGCGCCGTGGACGAAACCGTGCCCGCAAACGCCCCGGCCCTGGTGTTTTACGACGTGCAGACTGAACAGATCGACACCTTGCGCGACACCCTGAAGACAGCTCCCGGCCTGGCCCGCGTGCAGACCGCCCCGCTGGTGCTGGGCCGGCTGGTGGCCGTCAACGGCGATGCCCTGCGCAACAGCGCCGACGGCGAGCGCGCTCTGGAGGCGCGCGACGAACACAAGCTAAGCAACCGCGCCGGCAACATCGACGACGTGGTGATCGATCGCGGCCAGTGGTGGCCAGCCGACCACCGTGGCCCACCGCTGGTGGCCATGGAAGACCGTGAGGCCGACCAGCTCGGCCTGAAGGTCGGCGACGTGCTGCGCTTTGACATCATGGGCACGCCGGTGGACGCCACGCTGTCGGCCATCTTCAGCCAGCGCCGCATGCAGTCCCGCCTGTGGCTTGAAGCCATCTTCAGCGACGGTGTGCTGGACCCGTTCATCACCCGCCACGTGGGCGCTGCGTGGTTGCCCGCTGACCAGGCCCTGACCGCGCAGGACCGCCTGGCCGCAGTGGCGCCCAACATCGCCAGCGTGCGCACCGAATCGCTGCTGCGCGAAACCCGCAGCCTCATGGGCCGCGCCAGCAGCGGCCTGGCCGTGGTGGCCGCCGTATGCCTGGCCGCCAGCCTGCTGGTGCTGGCCAGCGTGGTAGCCGCCAGTCGGTCGCGCCAGGTGTATGACGCCACCGTGATGCACACCTTGGGCGCGCGCCTGTCCACGCTGCGGCGGGTGCTGTACTGGGAATACGCCGTGCTGGCGCTGGTGACCGCAGGCTTCGCCGTGCTGACCGGCAGCGCCCTGGCGACCGGGCTGCTGCGTTGGCGCCTGGACATCGACCCCAGCGGCCTGTACTGGAGCGGCCTGCTCACCGCCCTGGGTGTGAGCGGAGTCAGTCTGGGCATGGGCGCGCGTTACTTGCTGCGCCAGATGAACCTCAGCCCCGCGTTGTTGCTGCGCAGCGGGAGTTAGTGGGTATCCAGTAGGTTTGGCGCAATGCGGTGTTCGGCGCGTTGGCCGCTGGCGATCGATACGGACGTCAACGTCATGTTGTCGCTGCGGGGCATATGTCGCGTGCCGGTGGGCTCCGACGTTAGCCAGTAGAAATCCGCGCCAGGCAAAGTTTGGGTGCCTGATAACGGTCATTCGCTGACGCATGCAGCGCCGCTCTCGTCGCAGCGACAGACAATCAAGCGGAACCTTGGGGCTGGGGGAAGGAGCTCAAAATCACAGGCGCTCACAAGATACCAGGGCCTCTTGATTCCGATCAGGTGGGCCTTGAATCAGGTGATTCTTGATGCACTCATCCGCAGCCGCAGTGCGCGCGATACCAGCCTTGCACCTGCGGCTCAATGCGCCGCCAGCCTTCGATGAGCCCGGCAAAGCCGGGCATTGCTCCGCGGTAGAGTCGGCGCAGTTCCGCCTCAACGGCGGGCAGGTCGACACCCAACACCACGCCGTCCCGCATGAGTACACGGCCTGCGCAGACCACCTCGCGGACATGGCTCATGTTGCCGCGCGCGAACAGCAGGCCGAGCGGGTCCACCGGCAAAATGGCATCGCGGTCCAGACGGTCAAGATCAATGGCGATCAGATCCGCCGGTGCGCCCTCGGCGAGAACGCCGGGGCCGGGTGCGCCGGTTGCACCGCGGCCGGCAGCGATCGCCTGGTCCAGAAATGCCGCATGGCTCCATGTGCGGTCGAACCCGGTTCCATCGTGGGCCATCTGCACCAGCCGCATCTCGCGCAAGGCGTCGTCGTCCTCGTCCAGCGCCAGACCGTCAACACCGACCGCCACCGCACAGCCCCGTCGGCGGGCATCGGCAATTGGCGCCAGGCCGGAATGAAGATGCAGGTTGGACGAGAAGTTCGTGACGATACGTGCGCCGTGCTGCGCAATCAGATCAAGCTCGTCAGGTCGGGCGTGGGTGCAGTGGGCGAGCGTCGTGCGCGGTGACAGAAAACCGATGTCGGCGAGATAACGCACGATGCCCTCGGGAAAGGCGCGGTCCGCCCAGACACGCTGATAAGGCGTTTCGAGCAGGTGCATGTGGATGCGCCGACCCGTGGCTTGCGAATGCCCTGCAATCGCCTCCAGCAGCGCGCGCGAGCACCATTGGACACCGGCCGGTCCCAACTGCACGTCCACCATTGGCCCGGCAATCCGCGACGCGATGTCCTCGACCAGCGCGAGGTAATCCTGTGGTCGCGGCGGCGGGCGGACGAACAGCGCCGCCATCGTCTGCCGGTCGCTTTCCGGCAAGGCGGCCAGCACCGGGTCGGCGTCGCCGTAGACCAGCGGATTCTGGTCGCGCACCGCCAGGGCAAAGGCCAGGCGGATGCCGACATCGCGAGCAGCCCTGGCAATTTCAGCGGCCTCGTCCGGGATCGACATCAACCCGCTGGGTCGTGTGTAGTGAACCATCATGGCCGCGCAGCCGCCGCGCACTGACCGCGCCATCGAAGCCGCGGCTTGCAGATAGGGATCGGGCGGGGTGCCCAAGGCCGAGCGCAAGATCCACGTCTCCAGCGGCATGTTCAGTGCGCCGAACGAAGACCCGGTCGGCCTGGCGTGGTCATGCGCGTTGACAAGCGCCGGCAGCAACAGTCTGCGCGGGCCGGCAGCGGGCTCGGACATCTGCTCGATGCGCTCGATCAGCCCATCCTTGAGCGTCAGGCGGACGTTTGAAAGAACGCCCGCGCCTTCTCCTGCAAAGCAGCCAGCCGCCTCGACGACGCGATCGCCACTGAGAGCGCTGGATGCCATGGCTCAGTTCGCCGTGTAAACCAAGGACCGCTCAGCCCGGGGCGGCAGGAACTGGCGATTGAAGATTTCGGAGGGTGCTGGCACGCGGGTGAGTTGGTAGCCTTCGACCACGATGCCGATGGCGCGCGCCATGCGGGCGTCCTTGACGTCGCCGATGCCGATCTCTTTCATTTCGGGCGAGACGATCAGCTCGGTGAAGGAGTACTGCATCCGGCGCTTCTCCACCGCCTCGTTGATGAGGTTGTCATACGCCATCGTGGACTTCATGCCCAGGTTCTGGTCTTTCGCGATTTCCATCATTGCCTTGTTGGTGGCCCGTACCAGGCCAGCCACAGCCTTTGGATTTTCCCGGATCATCTTCTGCGACACCATCAGGCCGTTCGAGTACAGATCCATGCCGTGCTCACCGAAGGGCATCCAGTTGAAGTCTTTCTCCGGGTCCTGGCGGTTGAGCACAAGGTTGAAATAGCTGGTGATGTTGAACACCAGAGCGCCATCGATGTCGCCTTTGATCAGCAGGGGCTCCTGAAGATTCGGGGCCATGTTCGACACCTTGATCTTGCTGGCGTCGAGCCCGTTTTTCTGGATGAACACCGGCAGCAGGCGCGTGGTGGGCGTCCCCTGTGCGCCGCCGAGGTTCTTGCCTTCCAGATCCTTCGGCTTCGTGATGTTGGCCGACTTCTTGGTGACGATGGCAAACGGCGGGCGGTTCCACATCTGATACACCATGACCGGCGCCTCACCGGGCTTCAGCGAAGCGTTCTGAATGATCGCGTTGACGTCGCCGAAGCCGGCGTCATAGGCGCCGCCCATGATGCGAGTGACCGTGGCACCGGAGCCTTCGCCCTGGTCGATGACGACATTGAGCCCCTCAGCCTTGTAGTAACCCTTGTCGCGTGCCACGAAGAACGCCGCATCCGAGCCTTGCGTCTTCCAGCCCAATGTAAACCGGACCGTCGTCTCCTGTGCCTGCGCGACGTTGGCGAATAGCAGGAGGGCCGCGCCCGCCCCGGCAATGGTTCTGAACAAGAAGTTGAGCATGGTGGTTTCCTTGGTGGTGGGTTGAAAGGTGGACATCTGTGGGAATCAGGCGGCGATCAGGTCGTTCTTGCGATTGGCCCAGCCAGTGACACGCATCTCGACCAGAGAAAAAATCGCATAAAGCGCAACGCCAAGCCCCGCAAGAATGAACAGGCCTGCGAAGACCAGCGGGGTGTTGAAGTTGGAAGAGGCGGACATCATCACGTTGCCAATGCCGCGGTTGGAGGCGACGGTCTCGGCCAGCACTGTGCCGACGAAGGCGTAGGTCACTGACACCTTCAGCGAGGCGAAGAAAAACGGCATGGTGCGCGGCAACCCGACGTTCCAGAGGATGTCGAGCTTCTTCGCTCCCAGCGCCTTCAATACATCCTCCAGCTCCGGCTCAGTCGTGGCAAGGCCGGTGGCAATGTTGACGACGATCGGGAAGAAGCAGATCGCCAGGGACGTCAACACGGCCGGCACCGTGCCCGAGCCGAACCACAACACGAAGATCGGCACGACGGCGACCTTGGGGATCGACGAAAAGCCGATCAGCAGTGGATAGGCCGTGTCATAGGCAATACGCGAGGAGCCGATCAGCGCGCCGAGCAGCACGCCGAGCAGCACGCCCAGTGCGAAGCCGACCATGGTGGTGGAGATGGTCTGGACAACGTGCGGCCACAAGACCGGCATGCGGACCCACAGTGTCTGGAAGATCTGGCTTGGGCGCGGCAGGACCAAGTCCGACATGCCCGAGGCGAGGCAAAAAACCTCCCATGCCGCGAAGAAGAGGACGATAAGGGCGACTGATGAGCCGCGGCGGCGCCATGTTTCGCTGGTCATTGGGTAGCACTCTCGGTGGTGGAAGGTGCACGCGCGGCCACGATCAGATCGCGCAGCTCCTGGTTGAGCGTGACGAACTCCGGTTCAAATGTCATGGCGATGGTGCGGGGGCGGGCAAATTCGACTGGACTGTCGGCCAGAATGCGGCCGGGCCTGGCGCTCATTACGCAGATGCGGCTGGCCAGAAAGCCGGCCTCTTTCAGGTCATGTGTGACCAGCAGCACCGTGGGCTTGCGGGCCAACCACAGGTCCTGCAGCACGCCCCAAAGCTCCTCGCGGGTGAACTGGTCGAGGGCACCAAAAGGCTCGTCGAGCAGCAGCAAACGCGGCTCGTGAATCAGTGCACGGCAAAGATTGGCACGCTGGAGCATGCCGCCTGACAGCTGCCAGGGGAAATGGTTGGCAAAACCGCGCAGACCCACCTGTTCCAGCAATGCATGCGCCCTGTCGCGGAACTCGGTCTTTTGTTTGGCGCGGTACTGTGACCGGAAGGGCTCGACGATCTTGAGCGGAAGCATGATGTTCTTCTCAATCGTCATCCAGGGCAGCATGGTCGGGTTCTGGAACGCCATGCCAATCCGCAGTGCCTTGGCCGCGACCTCGCGCCCGCCGACCACCACGAGGCCAGACGTCGGAGCGACCAGCCCGCCAACGAGCTTGAGGATGGTCGATTTGCCGCAGCCGGAGGGGCCTACCAGGGCGACAAAGTCACCATCGTCGATGCGTATGGAGGTCGGTGACAACGCAGGCACCGCCTTGTCTCCCCTGCCAAAGGTCACTGCGGCTTCCGAGAGCTCAATTGCGAGCGCGGGCACTGGAGACACCGGCGTATCTGCAGACTCAGCCTGCTCCAGACCCCCGGTCATGGCGCGGGAGACCATCACCGGGCTGCAGCCGCTCGTGAGCGCTGCATGTCCCATGGCGACATCGGTGAAAGGTAGACGGGTGTCAGACACGAGGAATGCAACCCTTGTGGGAACCCGTATGGCAGCCCTTATTGCAGCTTGCTTCACTGGCGCGAGATCCTGGTCGAGTCATGGGCGTTCTCCGATGCATGTGCGGTTGATTGCGTGAGTCGGCTGCTTGCAGCCATGCAACCGGTAATGCAAGCGTCGTGCCAATGTCCACAAAGCACGACATTTCTTGTTCACACTGCACGACGTGAATTGCACACAAGTCGGCACGTGTCTTGCATCCAGCCTTGCGGCAGCCGCTGTTGTGCTGCTAGCTGCAAGACTAGAAGACTGGAAGACTGGAAGACACCATGCCCCCTGAAGCTCACCCCAATGCCGCTGCGAGGAACGTCGATGAATCGCAGATGGACGTATGGACCGACCGCGCCGAATGGTTGATCGACCGTTGCGGCCTGCGCTGCGCAGACGACGAGGTCGTGCGATGACCAACGCCCCACACCGATACCTGGGAGAGTTGCCATCGCACGGGAGGTTCGGCTATCGCCCCATCACTCGCCGACTTCCCTATCAATGGCCCGGCGGGGCGCGTCTGGCCGTCTATCTGGGCTTCAACGTCGAACACTTCGCATTCGGCGAAGGCATGGGCGCGGGCATCGGCCCAGCATCGCCGCAACCCGACGTGCTGAATTACAGCTGGCGCGAATACGGGAACCGGGTTGGCGCATGGCGCTGCCTGGAGCTCTTCGACCAGCTGGGCATGCCCTGCGGCGCATTGATCAATACCGCGCTCTACGATCACTGTCCGGAATTGGTGGCGGCCATGGTGGCGCGCGGCGACGAGCTGATCGGCCATGGCCACACCAATGCTGAGCGGCAAGGCAGCATGCCCGCAGCCGAAGAACGTGAACTGCTGGCCAGCTGCCGCCAGCGCATACTCAAAGAGAGCGGGCAACAGGCGCAGGGCTGGCTGTCACCGTGGATATCAGAAAGCCTGCAGACGCCCGACCTGTTGGCCGACACCGGCTACCGTTACACCCTCAATTGGTGCCATGACGACCAGCCCGGGTGCATGCGCACCAGCAGCGGGCAAACGCTATGGGCAATCCCGTATCCGCAAGAGCTCAACGACATTCCGATGATCGTGGCGCGCCAGCTCGATGCAAAAGACTTTGCGCAAATGATCATCGACCAGTTCGACGAAATGCTCGAGCAATCACGCAGCCAACCGCTGGTGATGGGCATCGCGTTGCACCCTTACCTGGTGGGCCAGCCTTACCGCTTGCGCCATCTGCGCCGCGCGCTGCAGCACATTGCAGCCGAGCGTGACCGGGGCAGCGTGTGGTTCACCACGCCAGGGGCCATCTGCGGCCACGTCGAGGAATTGCGTCAGCACCATCCGGAGGACTTCGCATGAGCCGCCCGGCCGCTCCGAAGGCTCATCGCACCGCAGCCCGCAGGGCGGCGGTTACCCAATGAGCACGGGCTTTCCGATTGACGATACCGTGGGCGCTTGGGTGCCGCACGGCCGATTCGTCATCGAGCCATCATCGGCCGGGCCATTGACGTCGTTGACCTTCGCGGTCAAGGATGTCTTCGAAGTGGCAGCGCATGCCACCGGTGCCGGCAATCCCACTTGGCTTGCCACGCACGCGCCGCCCGACCGCAGCAGCCCGCTGGTCGACAAGCTGCTCGCGGCCGGTGCCCGTCTGATGGGCAAGACACTGACCGACGAACTGGCCTACAGCCTGCACGGCGACAACCTTCACTACGGAACGCCGATCAACGTGCGCGCACCGGAATGCGTGACCGGTGGATCGTCCAGCGGATCGGCCGCTGCCGTCGCAGCCGGTCTGGTGGACTTTGCACTTGGCACCGACACCGGCGGCTCCACCCGTGTGCCCGCCAGCTACTGCGGTCTGTGGGGGCTGCGCACCAGCCATGGCCTGTTATCCACCGAGGGGCTGGTGCCGTTACATCCGAGCTTCGACACCCCCACTTGGCTGGCCCATGACGCATCGACCTTCGAACGGGTTGGTGAGCAACTGCTGCCCGACACGGCATACACACCGCGCCGAGTGCTGGGGTTCGACGATGCCTGGGCCCTGGCCGACCCGGTGTTCCAGAGGCCGTTGCAGCGCGTCCTCGATGCGCTGGCCAACGAGCTGGCGGTGAGTCCGCAGCGTCTGCACGCCAGCCCTGATGTGGCGCTGGAGACCTTACGGAAGACCTATGTCACCGTCGGTGCGCATGAGGGCTGGCAAGTGCACGGCGAATGGATCAAGCGCCACCAACCCACATTCAGCCCGGCCATCCAGGCGCGTTGGAAGGCAGCGTCGGAGGTCACCGACGACGCGGCCGCAGCAGCCCGCGGGGTGATGGCCTCCGCACGCCGGCATATTCGCGAGCTGTTGGGCGATGACGGCGTGGCGGTGCTGCCCTCGGCGGCCAGCCTGGCGCCGCGGCGCGACGCTGACCCTGCAACGGTAGATGCCGTGCGTCTGCGCACCATGGCGATCACCTGCATTGCTGGTCTGGCCGGACTGCCGCAGGTGAGCCTTCCGCTCACGTCGGCAGACGGCGAACCCCTGGGCGTCTCGCTTCTCGGTCCGGTTGGCAGCGATTTGGCGTTGATACGCCTGGCTGTGCGGCTGCACGCCGGTTGCCTTTGAGCAGCTCGATGTCAACACCGGCACGTCAACGTCGCCACTCAAGCAGCGAGGACCCGTCCATGCGGCCCAGCGGCGCGTTGACCCAGGTGGATGACAGCGACGATGTGGAGACGCGCATCTACCGTGCGGTGTTCGACAGCGTCATGAGCCAACGCCTGACCCCCGGCACCAAGCTGCCCGAAGCGTCGCTGTGCAGCCTGTTCGGTGTGAGCCGTTCGGTGGTGCGCAAGGTGCTGCAACGGCTGGCCCATGACCACATCGTGCAGTTACGACCGAATCGCGGCGCCATCGTCGCGGTGCCAACGCCAGAGGAAACCCGGCAGATTTTCGAGGCACGACGGGCGCTCGAAGCCGCCATCGTTCAACTCGTTGCGCAGCACGCCACCGCCGCCGACCTGAAGGCATTGAAGCAACAGCTGGCGCAAGAGCACCAGGCCATGCACCGCTTCGGGCAACCGGACTGGGCACGCCTGGCCAGCGGCTTCCACGTGCGCCTGGCCGCACTGTGCCGCAACCCGATCCTTGAGCGCTATCTGGTGGAGACCATCTCCCGCTGCTCGTTGATCGTGGCACTCCATGAACCCCCTGGCAACGCAGCCTGCGAGCACGATGAACACGGCCGCATCGTCGACTGCATCGAACGCGGTGACGCATCCGGCGCGATGGCGCTCATGGAGGAGCACCTTTGTTCGCTCGAACACCACATCTCACTGCAGCGCGATGCGCCGGAGCGAAGCCTGGCGCAACTGCTGGGCTTGTCTCGCTGAGTAATACCGGTGATTGGCACCGGTGAGGACCATGCACTGCCGTGTGTATGGGGCGCTGCCCACGCCATAACGTGAGCAGATCAGCCTGCCGGCTTCAAGCGATGCAACAGTTCGCCGACGCGGTGTTAGCCCGCGTCACGATCCTGGCGGACGCCCTGGCACCTGTCGTTCGTGAACTTCTGCTGCTGGCCCGGAAGATGCATCAGGTCCTGGCCGGCCGGACATCGCTGACCTTGGCCAGCGAGAAGGCCTGTTTCTCGGCCGCGTAGTCCCACTGCTCGATCCGGCAGGATCCTGGCGCCGCATCTGCGCTCCAGCGGAGCAGGTTGACCGAGTTGGGCACGCCTTCACGCACGCGCGACGAGATGGCCGTTCCTGCCTGCACAGCCCATATCGGACGCGCCAGGCCTTGCAGCGGGATGACGTAGGGAAGGTGGATGTGTCCGCCCATGACGAGGTCGACGCCAGCTTCAGCCCAGGATTGCAACGCCGCCTCGTGCCCGTACAAACGGTTGGTCACGTCTTCGGCACGCGCGACAGCCACAGGCTGGTGCACCACCACAACGCGCAGCTGCGCAGGCTCCGAACGCTCAAAGAGTCGGGCCACGCGATCAACCTGCAGCGCAGAAATCTCACCGTCCTTGTGCCGCATGGGCCGCGTCGTGTTCACGCCTGCCACCAGCAGGTCGTGCGAGCAGTGCACGGGCTCAAGATCCCTGCCGAAGGCGGCGCTGTACCGCTCATAAGGGCTGCGCAGGCGCGTCCACAGATCCAGCAGCGGAATGTCGTGGTTGCCGGGAATGGCCAGCACGGGCGCACCGAGGCGATCCACGAACGCGCGTGCCGCACGGAACTGGGCCGGGCGGGCACGCTGCGTGATGTCGCCTGAAAGCACAACCAGATCAGGATGCTGCTGGTGCGCCAGCGAGACCAAGGCTTCTGTAACCATCATTTGCTCAGTACCGAAGTGCGTGTCGGAAATCTGCAGCAGTATGCTCATGAGCTTGCCCCTTCGGCGTGGGACCGGGCGTCGACGACGGCAGTGTTGTGCGGTGCCCTCAGCAGATACAGCGGTTTGGCAAGCACCCGGATCTCAAGTGGCGCGCGCATCATCGTCACTTCGCCATCGAAGGCCACCTTCATTCCGTTGCGGCCCTGCGGCAGCGTGGGTCGCACCACCAGGTGCTCGAACTCAAAACTCTCCACGCCTGCGGCATCACCCAGCATGCCCATGGCGCCCTGCAGCATCAGCCCGATCATCGACAGCGTTCCAATCGGCCGCAGCACCAGCGCGGCCATGCTGCCGTCACCGGGCGTGCCGGCCATGGTGTCATCGGGCTCGGCGCCGAGCTGCTGCAACTGCAGGCGGTTGTTGCCCACGAAGAGCGTCAAAGTCCGCATGTCGCGAACCTTGCCACCCACCTCGATACGTAATCGCAAACGGCGCTGCGCACGCAGCAAGGTCGCACAGGCTGCCACAAACGCCACCCACCGGCTGCGACCGAAGCGAGCCTTGTAGGCTTCCCGGTCTTCCAGCAGGTCGGGATAAAGCCCGAGGCTGGCATTGACGAGGAATACGCGTTCGTTGATGCCGGCCACCTGAACCGGCGTCGGCACCGAATGCAGCAGCAGACGGACCGCATCGGCCGGGTCTGCAGGTATGCCGTGCGTGCGCGCAAAGTAGTTGAACGTGCCCTGCGGGACTACACCCATGGCACAGCCTGTGGCGTGTGCGGCCTGCGCCACGGTGTTCAGCGTGCCATCGCCGCCGACGGCAACCACGGCCGTGCGGGTCGACAAGGCCTGTTGTGCCAACTCTCGCGCGACGCGCTCCAGTTCGCCAGGGGAGCAGAAGTGCAATTCACCGCGCCGCCCCTCGGCCTGTAACACGGTCTCGATGATCTCGCGCCTCGTATTCGCCTCGCTGCTGCCTGCGGCAGCGTTGATCACGAAGTGGAGCGAGGAGGCAGGATCGACCTGGAGTTCACTGGCCATGAACATCCATATCTTCAGTACTCAAAGACTTCGCTGATTGCGAGGAATAAAGTCCGTCGAGGGAATTCATCGCAATGAATACTTTTCAGGTACATTTCGGACCATTTTTTCGTGCCTAAAGTCCGTCGAGAACAGACAGGTTTTTTGCTCCGTCACAACCGTACCGTAAAGTCCGTCGAGGATTGATAACGAGACAGTTTAAAGCTCTACGAATAGCCTGACAGCTTCAGCATCCTCACACATGAGGCAGAAAAGTACATGGGTATTGCACAGATACGCCCTGTAACCTCATGCTACTGGCTGGCCGCGATTCAATACCTCAGAACCTGATGATGACGGTCTGCTTTCGAGACAAACCGGAAAACTCCAATGTATTGAACCCTCCGCCCGTAAACGGTCATACGCCCACGCTGGCTGGAATTCATTGCCTTCGGCGTACCTAGAAGCGAGAGCCGTCGGTCAACTTGTCAGTCAGCTGAATAATCCAGCGATCTGGTTGTGGAACTCAGTCTTTTCAGTGGGGCTGAAGCTGAGCGCACGCAACGTCCAGAATCAATCGACTCGCTTCTAGACCGCAATACGCTCAAACAGCGCTTGGCGATGCGCGGCATTGGTAGCGTCTCCTTCCAGCAGGACTTGACCACGCTCCAGGGCATAGAAACGCGTCGACAGGTCAATGGCGCGGCGCACGTTCTGCTCCACCAGAACGATAGGGATACCGTCGTGGCGCAAACCCTCCATGATGCGGAATATCTCGTCGACAATCTTGGGCGCCAGTCCTTCTGTGGGCTCATCAATCAGTAGCAACTTCGGCGCTCCCACCAGTACGCGCGCCATTGCCAGCATCTGCTGCTCCCCGCCTGACAGGGTCGTGCCCATCTGCCCGCGGCGTTCGCCGAGGCGAGGAAATTGTTGGTAAATCTCTTCCAGCCGACGTTTCGATTCGGCGCCGGAACGGCGCGGGCACTGCATGAAGCCCAGAACCAGGTTTTCCTCCACCGTGAGACCGGGGAAGATGCGCCGATCTTCGGGAACAAAGCCGATACCCCTGCGACAAATCTGATCCGATGTAACTCCGCAGATATCCTCACCATCGAAGACGATTCGTCCTTGCGTCGGCGTCAGCCATCCAGCGATGGTCTTCATCACCGTCGTCTTGCCTACGCCGTTGCGACCGAACAGGCCGACGACCTCGCCTGCGTCCACGCGGATTGAAACGCCCTGAAGCACATGGCTCAGGCCGTAGTGGGTATGCACATTCGTGAGTTCAAGCATGGCCAGCATCTCCAAAGTAGGCCGATTGCACAGCCGGGTTACTGCGCACCTGCTGAGGGGAGCCCTCGGCCAGCTTCTGGCCCTGATGCATCACGACCACATGGTCCGACAGGCTCATCACCAGATCCACATCGTGCTCGACCAGCAGAATACTCAACGACTCGCTGGCCAAACTGCGAATCATGGCGCCGGTCTCCTGCGTATCAGCATGGCTCATGCCCTGCGTGGGTTCGTCCAACAGCAGCATGCGAGGACGCGCGGCGAGGGCTACGGCAATCTCAAGCCGGCGTTGCTCCCCGTGCGACAGAAAGCCGGCCAACTCGTCAAGCTTGTGCTCCAGCCGAAAGCGTTCGACCAGCTCGTCCACCCGCTGCAGCGCTACCCGGCCAGAACTGATAGGCCTCAGCAAGCCACGGCCTTGCTCAAGGAATTGCGCCGCCAGGCGCAGGTTCTCGCGCACCGACAACTCGAAGAACAGGTTGGTGATCTGAAACGAGCGTGCGAGCCCAGCAGCCAGCATATGGTTGGGTGACGCACCAGTCAGGTCCTGTCCGTCGAACACCACGCGACCGGCGCTGGGCCGGATGGCGCCGCTGATCAGGTTGAACACCGTACTTTTGCCTGCACCGTTCGGCCCGATCACGGAGGTGATCTGACCGCGTCGCGCATCAAAACTCACTCCATTGACGGCCACCAGCGAACCAAAACGCACTGTGAGATCACTCACCGAGAGAATGGCATCCACGCGGGCAGAGGCCGCAGCTTCCATAAACTCACTCATGACGAAGCCTCCGTGCGCGAATTTCTTCGCTCCAGGGCTGCGACCACATAGCCGATCAGCCCCCTCGGGAAGAAGATCACGGAGATCATGAAGATGACACCAATCACGATCTGGTGATGGGCTGTGAATGTTCCGATCACCGACTTGAGAAGCGTGAGGATCGCCGAGCCATAAAGCGCACCGATCAGCGTCCCCGTACCGCCGACAATGACATTGATGATCGCGTTTCCCGACACCTGAAAGAACATCAGCTCGGGAGAGACAAAGCCGCGCAGCATGGGGTACAGCGCACCCGAGAGCCCTGCCACATTGGCTGCCAGTACAAATGCGGCAAGCTTGTAGCGCCAGGGGTCGACCCCCAGGAACGGCACGCGGTTTTCATTGGCACGGATCGCCGCAAGCTGGTGCCCGAAAGGCGTTTTCATCAGGTAGGCGAGCAGGCCATACAGAGCGGCCGTGAATACCAGCACAAGCAGGAAGAAGCCGGCCGGACTGGCTGCATCAACGCTGAAAAAGCCGAATGAAATCTGGGGAACCGGCACGCCGATGATGCCATCCGATGCGCCCAGCTCGCGGGTGTTGAAAACCACCTTGGAGACGACCTGCGCCAGTCCGAAGCTGATCAACGCGAAGTAAACACCCTTGGCACGAATCGCAATCACCCCGGCCACCAGCCCTACCAGTGTTGTTGTCACCAATACCACAGCCATCGCCAGCCAGAACGAAGGCAGTCCCTGTTTCAGCACCAAAGCTGAGACATAGGCACCAAACCCGAAGAACAGAGCCTGCCCCAACGGCAGCAGGCCGGTACGCCCGAGCAGTAGATCGACCGAAAGCGCAAGCCCGCCGAAGATCAGTGCTTCCGTGGCCAGTCGGAAGAAAAACACATCGCCTTTGATTCCGGCCACAACTGCGAACGACAGCGCAAGGCCAAAGAACAGCCATGCCAGCAAACGGATCGGGTGCCGCAACAGCCGATGGGCCAGCGGGGGAGAAGCCACAGGCGACTCAGCAATCATGTCATGCATGACCCAACCTCCCGAACAAGCCCTGTGGACGCCACATCAGCACCAACACCATGATCCCGAACAGCAAGGGGTCGCTCCAGACCGGGGAAATATAAAGACTGGATATCGACTGGATCTGGGTCAGCACCAGGCCGGCAATGACTGCACCCTTGATCGACCCCATTCCACCGATGATGACCACCGAAAACGCAATCAGTACGAAGTCGCGCCCCATGGTCGGAAAAACAGAATAGATCGGTGCCAGCAGTACACCCGCCAGGCCGGCGAGTGCCACACCAAAGGCAAACGTTCCTGCATAAACCACGGACACCGGTACGCCCAACGATGCAGCCATATGACGGTCATAGGCAGCAGCCCGCACCATTGCACCCAGGCGCGTGCGAAACACCACGAGCCAGACCGTACCAATCACCACGCTGCCCAGCACCATGACGAACAGGCGGTAGTTCGGGAAGAACAGGCCAGATACCTCGCTCGCCCCGGTGATTGGTGGTTCAAGACGAAGGGGGTTGGCACCGAACACGATCTTCAGCGCATCTTCCATGATGATCGCCAAACCAAAGGTCAGCAGCAGTGTCAGCGTGTGTCGTTCCTTGGAATGAAAGACGCGCTGAATCAGTGTGCGTTCTGTGGCATAGCCCACCACGGCCATCAACAACGGCGTCAGGGCCAGCGCCCACCAGAAGGGCATACCTACTCCCAGCAGAGCCACTGCCGCATAGGCGCCAACGGCATAGAACTCGCCATGCGCCATGTTGATCACATCGAGAAGGCCGAATATGATGGTCAGGCCCAGTGCCATCAACACCACTGCCACGCCGATCGACGCCCCATTAATCACCTGCGGCGCCAGCACAAACTGCAGCCACTCCATCATTTCAGCCATCGTTGCCTCCTGAATGGCGACCTTGCCCAAGTCACACCTGGACCGGGTCGCATCAACATTTAGAACTTGGTGCAGGTGTCAGGACCGATGGCCTGGGCTGCTGCCACTTTGCCGACGATCTCGAACTCGCCGCCCTTGACACGTACCGCGTACATGTCCTGCATGGCCTGGTGGTCGCCCGCGCGCAGCGTCTTCACGCCCTGTGGTGTGTTCCATTGCAGGCCTCGCATGGCGTCGCGAACCTTGTCGGTCTCAGTGCTCTTGGCCTTCTCGACAGCTGCTTTGTAGAAGAACAGCACGCCGTAGGAGTCTGCACCATACAGGTCAGGCATAGCCTTGTTTGCAGCCATGAATTCAGCGACAAACTTCTTGTTCTCCGGGCCGTCAATATTGGGCGAATAGCCCACACCGGTGACAAAGCCGTCGGCCGCCTTGCCGATGGCTGCGAGGTTCTGAGAGGTCACCGTACCCGAGGCACCCACCACCTGCACGTTACGAGCCATGCCGAACTCAGCCATCTGATTGAAAAGCCGCACGGTGTCATTGCCAGCCACAGAGGTATAGATCACGACAGGTCTGGCTGAACGTATCTGGCCGAAGAACGGGGAGTAATCCTTGTTATCCAGGGGCGCGTAGACCTCCCCCACCGTCTTGGACCCTTTGGCTTCGGCCGCCGACTTGAATGCGGCCACGGTGCTACGGCCCATCTCGTAGTCCGGGCCGAGATAAAACACACTGGCTTGCGGCTTTTCCTTGGACATCCACTCGGCCAGCGCAGCCGACTGCATGCCAGCCCGTGCATTCACCCGGAATACGTTCGGCGAGCATTTCTCAGCGGTGATGGCGTCGGAAAAAGACACCGTGGTGGCGATCAGTTTTCCGTTGCGCTCGGCGACCTGGCCGACTGCGAGCGTCGAACCTGAGTTCACTGTCCCGGTCAGGAAGTCAACCTTGTTGACCTGGAACAGCTTCTCGGCCTTCTGGGTGGCTACGGCCGGGTTGGCTTCTTCGTCCTCATACAACAGCTCCAGCTTGCGCCCTGCGATACCGCCGGCAGCGTTGATCTGCGCAGCTGCAAGGTCGAGGCCCCATTTCACCTGCTGGCCAATACCGGCATAGGTACCGGACAGTGGTGTCACCACGCCGATCTTGATGGGACCGACCTGCGCAATGGCGAGCAAGGGGGCTGCCGATGCTGCAGCGATGACGGTGCGAATGAAAGTCTTCATCTCTGTCTCCAGTTGTGGTTAAAAAAACGTACGGTCTACTCTTGGTCACTTTCCCGTGAAGTTCGGACGTCGCTTGGCATGAAACGCCTCAACACCTTCACGAAAATCTTCCGAGCTGCGCAGGCGCGAGTAGCAATGGCCTTCCAGCTCGATGGCAATCGACAGCGGCGAGTCTTCGGTGTCGTTGAGCAGCTTCTTGGCGGTGCGCTGGGCGAGCGGCGAAAATGAGCGCAGCTCATCAACCAGCGCGTCGGTAGCGGCCTCGAGCTCGCTGTCAGGAACGCATTCGGTCGCTACGCCCCAGTCGGCCGCCTGTGGGCCAGTGATGCGGCGCGAGCGCATCACAATGTCCTTGGTCCGTGTGATGCCCACCATCTTCTGCAATCGGGCTGAACCACCTGAACCCGGGATCTGGCCCAGCTTCTGTTCGGGCAGTGCATAGAGCGTCGTTGGCGTCACAAGACGGAAATCACAAGCCAGCGAGACTTCGAAACCCACGCCGAAGCAGTAGCCTCGTGCGGCAGCGATCACCGGCTTGCCGCAGCGGGCGGGCGCCGCGATGTTCCAGGCGAGCTTTGACACATGCTCGGGCGATGCCTCGAGGAAGCCTCGAATATCTCCTCCGCTGGAGAAATGCTCCCCTTCGGATCGCAGCACAATGACGCGCACCCGGTCATCGGAATCCAGCGCCTCGAAAGCAATGCGGAGCTGGTCCCGCTGCCCCATGCTGATGACATTGAACGGCGGACGCGACAGTACGATATCGGCACGCTCGCGCTGGGGATCAATGTGCAGCGTAAAGCCATCAAATTCGACCGGCAAGGTGGTCGCGGGATGGCCAAGTTCATCAAGTCTCATGGGTACTCTCCTGTTTGGATGGGGATTCGGGTGTGGGGGGTACCGCCCGGGCGGTCTCGAACTCGCCGGCGACCAACTTGCGGCGCAGGACTTTACCTACTGGAGATTTGGGAATTTCCTGCACGAAGACGTATTCGCGCGGCCGCTTGAAATTAACGAGATCTGAAAGGCGGCAGTGGGCATCCAGCGCGTCTGCTGCGACTGGCTCCCGGGTTTTCACGAAGGCCACCACTCGCTGACCCCATCGCTCGTCCCGCAGACCTGCGACGGCTACTTCATCGACAGCTGGGTGCAGCGACAGCACGGATTCGATATCGACTGGCGAGATGTTTTCACCACCGCTGATAATCATGTCGTCGACACGGCCGGTGACATACAAGTCGCCATCGACATCAAAGTAGCCGGTGTCGCCCGTGAAGTACCAGCCTTCGCGCAGACTCTTCGCGTTGGCGTCGGGCCGGTTGTGATAACTCTCAAATGCCTCGTCTCCGGCGAGCTCCGCCAGAATCTGCCCCTCTTCACCTTGCGCTGCGAGGGCCTCAGGATTGGTGCTGTCTAGCTTCACCACGCGCAGTCGGGCATTGATGCCGGCGCGTCCCGCCGACCCGGGCTTGGCGACTGCGTTCTGGTTGACCGCAAAGGTATATATCTCGGAGCTGCCGTAGTGGTTGACGAACAGCTCGGGCTGGAATGCCTCGGTGAGCCGCAACAGCAAGGCGTCGTGCATGGGTGCGCCTGCGAAGCCGAGCTTGCGCACCCTGGAGATGTCGGTACGTGAGAATTCCGGATGCGAGAGCAGCTCGTGGTAAAGCGTCGGCACCAGGTAAAGGTGCGTCAACTGCTCACCCTGAATAGCAAGGAGTGCACGCCCTGCATCGAACTTCGGCATGCAAACAAAACGTCCGTCCAGAAGGGCCAGTGCCAGCAGCGAGCGCACCCCCATCGTGTGGTACAGCGGCATCACGCCCAGCGTGCGCTCACCCTGCGCATAGCGGTTCTGCGCCACATGGGCCAGCGCCGCGATGCGCTCGGCGCGCTGGCGACGTGGCACACCTTTGGGCTTGCCGGTCGTACCCGAGGTGTAGAGCATCAGTGACAGGTCTTCGGCACTGGCCTGAGGCACAGGCTCCGACGGCGCAGTCAGCCAGTCGTCAAAGTGCGCGGTGGCGTCCTGAACCGCACCCACGCCAATGCGTTGGACGCGCCGCGCTTCGGCAGAGCCGTCAACAGCCTCATGCGCCACCGGTTCGAACACCAGGACACGCGCACCCGAATCGCCAAGGCAGTAGTCGATTTCGTCGGCCTTCGCACGCCAATTTAGCGGGGTAATGACAATCCCGGCGAACTGGCAGGCCCAGTGCAGCGTCGCCATTTCCCAGCGGTTTTGCAGTACCGCCAGCAGGTGGTCGCCGCGCTTCAGCCCCAGCCCGGTCAGGGCGCACTGCACAGCGCCTACCCGCAGCGCCCATTGCGCATAACTCAGCCGCAGTTCGCGGTCGACCAGTGCCACGGCGTGCGGGCTGCGCTCCACACTTTGCAGAAAAGTTCGGCCGAGATCAAGCATGGGAGACCTTTCGGGCGGTAAGCCGCACGCGGGCCACTTCCAGCACCGCGGCAACGATAGGGGTGTAGCCGGTACAGCGGCAGATATGGCCTGACAACATCTCGCGCACCTCTGCCTCGCCGGGCTCGCGAGCCTCGGAACCAGGTGCGCACAGGCGCTCAAGCCAGTCAGCACAGGACATCAGGATGCCGGCGGTGCAGAACCCACATTGCAGTGCGTGATGCCGCTTGAAGGCCTGCTGCAGGTCGCCCAGAGTGCCGTCGGCCTGCGCCAGACCCTCGACCGTATCGACCTGCCTGCCGTCGACCTGCACCGCCAGGGTCAGACAGGCGCGGCAAGCCACGCCGTCAATGCGCACGGTGCATGCGCCGCACACGCCGTGCTCGCAGCCCACATGCGTTCCGGTCGCACCCAACCCGTCACGTAAAAAATCGGTCAGTAGCATGCGTGGTTGAACATGGCCGGTGCGCTGTCGCCCGTTAAGGGTGAGTTCCACCGGGTGAAGAACATGGCGCGAAAGAGGAAGGGAAGCGGTCATGCGGTACTCCGTTCGGGAATGCGGTTGGCCAGGGCTTGATACACGGCGCGGCGTCCCAGCGTTCGCACCAGTTGGCGCCGCAACAGGGCACTGGCTTGCGGCTCGTCACGGGCTTCCAGCGACCAGGCCAGTTCATTGAGGGCGTCGTCCAGCGCGCTGCCTTGCAACACAGGGAAGTCACGGGCAGTGGGACGATCGGCCACGCCGCCGACCGCGATGCGCAGACGCCTGGTATCGGCCACCACGGCCACCGCGCAGACAGCAAAGTCACCATGGCGCATCGAAAATTCTTCAAATCCGTAGCCGGTACCGCTGTGGGCAAGGGGGAAGCGAACTTCTTCCAGCAGTTCATCGGGCTGTCGTGCCGTTAGCAGCATGCCGGTAAAGAAATCCACCGCCTTGACCACACGGCGACTGCGGTCACGTCGCAAGACGACTTCCCCCTCCAGTGCCAGCAGGCACAGCGGCAACTCGGCCGATGGATCGGCATGAGCAATGGAGCCGACCACCGTGCCGCGGTTACGTACCTGGAAATGCGAGATGTGGGGGAATGCCAGTGTCAGCAACGGCAGCTCGTTCGCAAGCCCTTGCCGCCATTCAACGCTGGCCTGGGTGGCGGCGGCACCGATGCACAGCTGACCCTGTGCAATGCGGATTTGTGCCATCGACTCACTGCGCGAGATGTCAACGAGCAGCGACGGCTGGGCCAGCCGCATGTTCAGAACCGCCATCAGCGACTGTCCGCCGGCGAGGATGCGTGCGTCTTCGCCGTACTGTGTCAAAGCTGCAACAGCCACATCTGCGTGGTCGGCACGCAGGTAATCAAAAGCAGCGGGCTTCATGTGGCCACTCTCAGGCGCTTGAGTAAGCGCTGCCACCATGTCAATGGTTTGGCGCCCGTGGCTTGCCGGCCCAGCGATTCAAACAGCTGTGCAAGCACAATGCGGGCTGCGCCTTCAAGCATCCGGCTGCCTACCGCAGCGACCTTGCCCCCCACCTGTGCGGCGTAGTCGTAATGCAGGCGCGTGCCTTCGGCTGTGGCTTCCAGCCGTACCGTGCCGCTGCCGGCCCCGGTACCGAGGGACGAGGACCCCTGCCCTGCCAGGCGAAGACTGTGTGGCATGTCAATTTCCGACAAGGCGATCTCGGCGGCATAACGTGCTTTCACCAGACCGACACCCACTGTCACATCGGCGCGATAGCGGTTTTCGCCAGTCAAGACCAGTTCATGACAGCCGGGGATGACTTGCGCCAACGCAGCGGGGTCCAGCAACACGGCAAACACTTTTTCAGGCGGTGCGGCAATCTCGATCACCCCGGCGGCATGCAGTGACAGACCGTCTTGCGCTGCCGATACCGGTCGCGCAGCCATCGCTCGGGCCATTGCGGCCGGTGGTGCAGGCTCGGCCGCATCAATCAACGCAAGCACTCTGGACGGTGTCAGCGGCAGGCGTATATCGCTGACGTCGCCGATCCGGGCCTGAAGCGGCTTGAGTGCATCGGCAAAAGCATTGGCAATGCACACTGGCGTGCTCATGTTGTTACCCTCTCCCAGACCCTTGGCGCCCAGCGGCGTGAACGGCGAGGGTGTTTCCATGTGAACGATCTGCGGATCAGGCACCTCGCAGGCTGTGGGCATCAGATAATCGGCCAGGGTTCCAGACTGGAAACCACCGTCTGCGGCATAGCGGAATTCTTCCAGCAGCGCAGCCCCCAGACCCTGAGCGAATGCACCGCGAATCTGTCCATCGGCCATGCCGGGGTGCAAAATGCGACCCGCATCATGGGCTGTGATGTAACGGTCCACCCGCACACGGCCCGTTTCAGGATCAACCTCCAGGCCGCAGATGTCGAACACAAAACCATAGGCGGCCGAGGTGTTGACCCGGTCCTGCGCGTCGGGCGCTGCCAGCGTGGGGGCAGTCCAGAATGCGGTTTCGCGCAAGCCGGGCTCGATTCCCTCTGGCAGCAGGCCTGGCGCCCAGTGCGGGCTGGCAGCCAGCCGGGTAAAGGCTTGCGAGCGCTCGGGCTGCAGCGCATTGAAGACCCTGCCGCCTTCGAAGCGCACCTGATCGGGTGAGCAGCCGAGCGAAGCGGCGGCAATGTGCGCGAGTTTGTTGCGCATTTTGACGGTTGCAAGATGCACGGTGCCCGCCACAGCACCGGCGAAGCGGCTTGAGTAGTTGCCTGCCGCGACGGACCACGCATCCTTGGCAGTATCAAACTCGACATTCACAGCAATTTGCCCGGGCTCCAGGCCCAGCACGTCGGCCACCACCTGCGCGCAGACGGTCATGTGGCCCTGACCGGCCGGTGCAGAGGCGATAGTGACGTTGACACCGCCCAGCAGGTCAATGGCCACCGTGGCACTGGCGATGGCGCCGTTCTTGGGCCCAGCCTTGGCACGCTGCTCGGCAGTGAGCACCGTGCTGATGTAGCCCATGTTGGAAACCGAAGGCTCGACGATTGCCGCACAGCCAATACCGTAGAGCTTGCCCGCCGCCCGTGCCGCGTCGCGCCGTGCATAGAGTGCCGGCATATTGGCGTGCTGCTGCGCGAGTTCCAGTGCCCGCAGGTAGTCGCCCGAGTCCAGCACTGCCCCCGCAGCGGCGTAGTACGGAAACTGATGGGCCTGAACAAAGTTGCGGCGGCGCAGATCGAACGGGTCGATGCCCAGTTCGCTGGCGATACGGTCCATCAGCCGCTCCAGCGCGTAGTACACCTGCGGTCCGCCGAAGCCGCGTACCAGACCGGTCGGCACCTTGTTGGTCAGCACCACCCGGTTGCGTACCTGCAGATGAGCCACGTCGTAAGCCCCGGTCATTGCGCCGTGCATGCGATAGAAGGTTGCCGGTTCGGGTGCACGCAGATAGCCACCCACCTCGTCCATCTGGTCATAGCGCAGCGCCTGGATACGGCCGTCCGCATTCACGGCCGCTTCAATCGTCGTCATGCGCGCCGTGGCAGAGGTTGCAGCCGTCAGATGCTCAAGCCGGTCTTCCACCCATTTGACCGGCGCGCCTGCCTTACGGGAGGCCAGACACATCAGCACCACATAAGGAAACACCGCCTGCTTGACGCCAAAGCTGCCCCCTGAATCACGCGGAATCCGGTGGCGCAACTTGTTACCCGGGACCTGTAAGGCCAGAGCCATCACCGCATGCAGCGAAAACGGCCCCATGAAGTTCGACAGGACTTCGTAGCCTTCATCGCCCGGCAGATACTCTGCCAGCACGACACCGCATTCGATGGGCGTGCAGGAGTTGCGGGGGTAGTGGACGGTCAGTGACACCCGGTGGGCCGCCTGCGCAAACGCAGCGGGGGCGTCACCGTACGCGAAACTCCGGTCTGACACCACATTGCTGCCGACTGCCGGGTGCAGCACCGGCGCATCGGCGCCAATGGCGCGCTCCATGTCGACCAAGGCCGGCAGACTGCGGTAGTTCACGCGAATGGCGTCAAGCGCGTCTTCAGCCAGGTAGCGGCTTTCAGCTATGACCACCGCCACCGGCTCACCAACGTAGCGCACACGCTCTACTGCCAGTGCCCAATGCTGCATGGACTGCTTCACGCCCACCACAAAGGGTTGCGACCAGCGCTGCACATCTTCACCGGTGAGTACTGCATGCACGCCAGGAAAGGCTAATGCGGCAGACGCATCCAGTCCCAACAGATCTGCGTGTGCGTGCGGCGACCGTAGCACCGCCGCATATAAAGTACCGGAGGGCTCCCCCACATCGTCACCATAGCGGCCGCGACCGCTCAGTAACGCGTCGTCTTCAACGCGCGGTACCGATTGGCCGAGATGGGCTGAATGGGAGGACCGTCGCATGAACTGCGTTGCCTCCGTATGGCTGTGCACTGAAAGTCTCCTGCTTGTTTGTCTCTGTGCCTAGCGTAGGCAGGCTCACAGGACAGCGTGAACAGGGGAGTCCAGCGAAGGACCAATTCGTCTGATGCTGGCCCAAAAAGTCCAGCTACTTTCGTGCTGCGGCGCAGCAACGGGCCGCGCGATGCGGCTAAAGTAAATCGGACGCGGGTGCTGAACCGGCTGGCGGCTCGTAAAGGTTCACGGCGCGGCGGTAGTCAGTGGGCGTGATGCCCAAGTGCTGCCGGAAAAAACGTGCGAAATGACTGGATGCCGAAAACCCGAGGCTGTGGCCGACATCGCCCACCAGTTCGCTCGAATGCGATAGACGGTCCACAGCAGCCTCAAAGCGCAGAACGTTGGCATACACCAGCGGGGTGACATGGGTGTCGCGATGAAACAGAGAGAAAAAATGCGCCCGCGACAGCCCGGCAAAGCTGGCGAGGTCGTCCATGTCAAAGTCCCGCGTCAAGTTCTCTCGCATATGGGCAATCACCTTGCGGGTGCGCGGATCGATGGCCGAGGGTGGGCGGGTGCGGAGCAATCCAGCCATGTCGCGCCAACCAGAATAACTGTCGATCACCGAAGTCACCAGGTTGAACAGCAGGTCTTCCAGGCGGCTTGCCGCCACCTCATCGGCCCACCACAACTCCAGCACGAATTCCTCGACGAACTTCCGCGTTTCGGACCGGATTTGTACGCAGGACTGCGGGAAGAAACGGGGATGCGACGACAAGGTCAGCGAGCGCTGGATTTCTGAAAGCCACGACGGTTCGATGTACAGGGCTAGGATCAGCGTTTGCTCACCCGGGGGGGCTGCGTGCGTATAGGCGTGTGGCTCCCAGGCGTTGACCAGCACTGCCGTTTCGTTGGTCAGCGGCTGACGTTCACCGCGCACCAGAAATGCGCTATCAGCCCCGCCAGCCTTGATCAGAATGTGGCAGTGGTGGTGCGCATGAGCCACTAGTGAGGCATCCATGTCCAACAGAGCGACACGGCCGAAGCGCCCCTGGAAGATTTTGATGGCTGTCGACATGTTTGCCTGAGATGAAACGTGCCTGGGCGATAAGAAGACTGCAAATGATAGACCTATCCATCCAAATTGCGAATTAGTAGTAACTCTCCGTTCTGCAAGCCGCCGCTCGACGACTCTGCTGCAAACCGACGTCCCTCAGAGCGTCGTTACTAAATCAAACGGGCCATGGAATCCACACGATTCGCCGCACAAAAGCAGCGTTGATTGATCGCTGCGCTAGGAACATTCGAGCGGTGCAATCACTTTTGGGGCATATCCGATATGAAGGTGCCGTGCATGGAGTTAGTGCCAGCTTTGATGACATCGTCCTGCAGGACGTAATAGATCAGTTGGTCGAGAACGCAGCTCGCTATGCAGTTGCAGGCACCGATATAGTTATTCGGTTGTCAACCGCCCCATCTTCTGTAGCGATCGAGATCTTCAACCAGGGTCCGACAATAGGTGACCTCGAAAGTATTTTTGATTTTGGTGTTACGGACAGAATGGAATCCACGAACATGGGACTCAGCCTTTATGCGGCAAGGCTACACGTGTCTGCAATGAATGGGCGAATTTGGGCAGAAAATCGGCCTGATGGAGTAGCTCTTCTCCTGACCCTTCCTGCTGGTTGAGTTTGCTCTGTACGTTCGTGTTTGGGTGGATCTGCCTCAAAGTGCACCACTGTTTTCGCCTAGGCAACAAAGATACTCCAAGGACTTCTCCCTTGAAAAGGTAAGGGCCAGCCCACCCGACATCCACAATATGAAAATTATCCGACGGACTTTTATTTAACCCGACGGACTTTATTCCTCGCAATCATCGCGATGCAAGTGCCTGCCCGTCATTCGACAGTCACGCTCTTTGCAAGATTGCGAGGTTTATCAACATCCGTCCCACGCGCGCAGGCGGTGTGATACGCCAGCATCTGCAGCGGCACCACGTGCAGCATGGGGCTGAGCGCGCCGTAGTGTTCAGGCATGCGGATGACGTGCACGCCTTCGCTGTTGTCGATATGGCTGTCGGCATCGGCCAGCACGTAGAGCACGCCGCCACGGGCACGCACTTCCTGCATGTTGCTCTTGAGCTTTTCAATCAGGCTGTCGTTGGGGGCCACCGTGACGATGGGCATGGCGCTGGTCACCAGCGCCAGCGGGCCGTGTTTGAGCTCGCCGGCGGGGTAGGCCTCGGCGTGGATGTAGCTGATCTCTTTGAGCTTGAGCGCGCCTTCCATCGCAATCGGGTAGTGCAGGCCGCGGCCCAGGAACAGGGCGTTCTCCATCTTCGCGAAGTCTTCAGCCCAGCTGATGACCTGCGGCTCCAGCGCCAGCACGGCCTGCAGCGCGGCGGGCAGGTGGCGCATGGCCTTGAGGTGGGCGGCTTCGTCTTCATCGCTCAGGCGCCCCTTGCTCTGGGCCAGTGCCAGCGTGAGCAGGAACAGGCCCGCCAGCTGCGCGGTGAAGGCCTTGGTCGAAGCCACACCGATTTCCACACCGGCGCGGGTGATGTAGGCGAGCTTGCATTCGCGCACCATGGCAGAGGTGGACACATTGCAGATAGTCAGCGTCTGCGTCATGCCCAGGCTTTGCGCGTGGCGCAGGGCCGCCAGCGTGTCGGCGGTTTCGCCGCTCTGCGTGATGGTGACGACCAGTGTTTTGGGGTTGGGTACCGAAGTGCGGTAGCGGTATTCGCTGGCCACTTCGACCTGTGTCGGCACACCAGCAATCGACTCCAGCCAGTACTTGGCAGTACAGCCGCTGTAGTAGCTGGTGCCGCAGGCGAGGATCAGCACCGAGTCGATGTCCTGGAACACGCGGTGCGCACCGTCACCGAACAGTTCGGGCACGATGCCGGCCACGCCTTCGAGCGTGTCGGCAATCGCGCGGGGTTGCTCGAAGATTTCCTTTTGCATGTAGTGGCGATACGGGCCCAGTTCGGCGGCGCCGCTGTGCGCCTGCACGGTCTTGACTTCGCGCTGCACCGCCTTGTGGTCCTTGTCGATCACCCAGTATTTGCCCAGTTGCATGTCGATCAGGTCGCCCTCTTCGAGGTACACGATCTGGTCGGTCACGCCGGCCAGCGCCATCGCGTCGCTGGCGAGGAAGTTCTCGGCGTTGCCCTTGCCCACGCCCAGGATCAGCGGCGAACCGGCGCGCGCGCCAACCACGCGGTGCGGTTCGTCCTTGCAGAAGGCGGCAATCGCATATGCGCCCTTGAGCTGGGCCACAGTGGTCTTCAGGGCTTCGAACAGGTCACCGTTGTAGTGGCTCTCCATCAGGTGCACGATGACTTCGGTGTCGGTCTGGCTGTCGAACACATAGCCCTTGGCCTGCAGGGCGGCGCGCAGCTCTTCGTGGTTTTCGATGATGCCGTTGTGCACCAGAGCCACCTTGCCGGGGCGGGCTGCGCTGTCAGCACCGCTGCCGTGGCTGAAATGCGGGTGGGCGTTGTGCACCGCCGGCGCGCCATGGGTGGCCCAGCGGGTGTGGGCGATACCGGTGCCGCCGCTCAGGTGGTCTTCGGTCACCTGCTCCTGTAATTCGGCCACACGCGATGTGCTGCGCGCCCGCTTGAGACCGTCGGAATACACCGCGACGCCGCAGGAGTCATAGCCCCGGTATTCCAGCCGTTGCAGGCCCTGCACAAGGATGGGAACGATGTTCCGGGTAGAAACCGAGGCGACGATACCGCACATAAACCACTCCTGAAAAAGGCACTGTTGGATGAATCTGTGCGGATGCTACGTGTGACTTGGTTTTTTATGTGTTCGATATCGCACAGTTTTTGTAATTAAATTTCTCCAGAATATATTTCTGACATTTAATTTCATTAATATTGATTTCATGGAACAAATTGAAATAGACGCGACCGACATGCGCCTGCTGGAAGCACTACAGACCGATGCCTCGATCAGCAACCAGGCACTGGCCGAGCGGGTGCACATCTCCCCACCGACTTGCCTGCGCCGCGTCAAACGGCTGCGCGACGCGGGCGTGATCGAGCGCGAGGTGGCCCTGCTGAGCACCGACAAACTGGCCGCTGCACTGGGCCACGGCCTGACGGCGCTGGTTGAAATCACGCTGGACCGGCAAGGCAGCGACCACCAGCAAGCGTTTGAGGCGCGCGTGATTCAGGACGCGGCCGTGCAGCAGTGTTACCGCGTGTCACCGGGGCCGGACTTTGTGCTGGTGGTGCACGTGGCGGACATGCCGCGCTATCTGGCACTGGCGCAGCGGCTCTTCACCAGCGATGCGAATGTGCGCAATGTGAAGACGTTTTTCAGCACCCACCGCGCGAAGTTCGAGCCAAAAGTGCTACTCGTTCAGTAGCAGCCGGCGGGGAAAGCGGCTAAGACGGGGCAGACGCCGGCCGGAAGTCCGTGCCGGTCCGATCAAGCCATGGACATCGTGCGCGGGAATGCACGCTGCGACGCCTGCTGGCTGTGCACGTGGATGAGGGGCAGGTGGTGCACCTCCCGCTGCGCCTGGAGAGCGCTGGCCAGCGCTCTGTCGCCGCTGCGTGTCGCGGCTTCCTGGACGGTCAGTGTCAGCAGATCGCGCTGCGCATGGCTGCCGCCGAGAGCCTGCGACACGGGCAGCACTGGCAACAACAGCTCCGCACACCGCAGGTACTGGCCATCCGCCATGGCCCCCATCGCCTCGATGGCGGGAATTGCGACGGCAGTCCACTCGGCAAACGCACCGGGGCGGGTGGCGGCGTTCAGCGCAGCGCGCCTCAATTGCCTGAGGCCCTCACCATCACCTGCAGCGGCAAAGCTGACGGCCGCGTGCAAGTCGAGAAAACCGACTGCACCAAACAGGCCTTGTGCGCGCCAGCGTTGCGCGAGCGCGTTCCAGCGCGGGCCGACGTCAACCCCGCGCAATGTCAGCCGCCACAGCAGCGCACTGGCATCGGCGAGGTCAAGCGCCAGTGCGGTAGGCGACGGCGCCACCGCCCGGTCATACAGCGCCAGCGCAGCGGCGTGTTCTCCGCTGGCCAGGTGCATCAGGGCCAAGTGCCAGTGGTTGTGCACGGCCAGGCTGTTGTTGGCCTCCCAAGTGCTGCGGGTTTCGTTCATCCACTCGATGCCGTCGGCCACGCGACCCTGCATCTCGCAGACATGGGCCACGGCGTGCACAGCCCAGGTGTCGTGCGGCTGCAGGGCCACGGCACGCCGCCCCACCTCTTCCGCCTGCTCGTAGGCAAAGCATTCCTCCAGACCGAATGCGTGCATGCCCAGTACATAGCCGTAGCCGGCGTCAGTGGTGCTCCACGCGGGCAGCGCGCGCGCAATGCGGTCCCTCAACATGGTGGTGCGACCCAGCGCGAGGTCGGCCGTGTGGGCCAGTTGCAAGGCCAGCAGATCGCGCGGGTGGTCGACGAGGTGGCGGTCCAGCTTCTGGCAACCGGCATTCATGTCGCCATCGGCCCAGACCCGCAGAGCGGCGTGCAACGACTGTTCGCGCTCGTTCGGCGCCAGCGGGCTGGCCTTCGCTTGGTCAAGGCTGCCGCCTGCTGGGGCATTCATCTGCGGGTCGTAAGTGCCCAGCATCATGCCGGCGAGCAGCAGGTGGCCAGAGATGAAGTCGGGGTCTTGCTCCAGGGCCGGCGTGATGACCGCGAGCGGATCGGCGCAAAAACTGTTGAACAGATCGAGTGTTTGGTCGTAGGCAAATGCTGACTGCGCGTGCACAGTGGACAGCGCTTCGCCGTGGCGGTCTTTGAAAGTCATGATGGGTCATCCTCAGGGGAACTGAAACGGGGTCCCGACCGGGGTCAGGCAGCGGTATCACCGGTTTCTGCCACAAGGCAAAACCGGCCCCTGAAGCTTAGAAAGCCAGCGTCCGCTGAGCGTCCTTCAGGGCCGCCGGCTGTGCGACCGGACAAACCGCTCCATCTCGACCAGCACCGCCGCGGTATCCCCGTACCACAGGCAATGGTCTGCGCCCTCCAGCAGCACCAGTTGCGCGCCCGGGATGTGCGCCGCCAGGTAGCGAGCGGCGCCTTCACGCACGATGAGGTCGCCCGTGCGCTGCAGCACAAGCGTTGGCAGGCTGAGCTGTGCCAACCGCGTTCGTACGTCCATGCCGCTGAGTGCCCGCAGCAGCGTGGGGAAGCTGTTTTTCGACGCTGATTGCCGCAGCATGCGCGCCCACCACTCACGCGCGGCGGGATCGTTCACCATCGACGGCGAGAACTGCGCAAGGCTGGTGGTGTGGCCCCATGAGGACTGCAGCTCGTGCAGCCATTTGTCCTGCTGCTGCGCGGTCAGTGCCCACGGGTAGTCGGGCGCCCAGGTGCCACGGGCACCGGCTGCGTACAGCATCAGACCCTGCACGCGGGCAGGAAACACCGACGCATATTCGATGGCGATGGCGCCGCCGACCGAATTGCCGAGCAGCCACACCTGATCCACACCGAGCGCCCGGCGAACCGCCTCGATATCCTCGACCCCCGCCAGCGTGGACTGTTGGTGTCCGACCCGGTCGGACAGGCCGGTGCCGCGGCGGTCAACCAGCACCACGCGAAAGGACTGCGCCAGTCGGTCCAGAATGGCGCGGATGCGCGGCTCTTCCCAAGCCACCTCAAGGTGCGACCACAGGCCAAACAGGATCACCAGCGTGGTGTCGCCCCCGCCGAGCTCAAGGAACGCCACAGAGCCGTCGGCGCTGTCGGCGAACCGGATGGGTGGCGACAGGCTGACGCGCGCCGAGCGCTGCTCGGGCAGCACGGCAAGCTGGGCACGCGCTTCTGCATAAGCGGCTTCAATGTAGGCCGATGGCCGAATGCCCAGCTCGGCCCTGAGCACCTCCGCGCAGGCGAAGTAAGCCGCTTCAACGCCCCCCGCATCGCCGAGCTGGGAGCGAGCCGTCATCAGCACGGCATGGCCCAGGTCGGCCAAGCCATCAAGCGCAATCAGGCGCGCTGCCGCTTCTGCGGCCAACGCCGGCTGACCCCTCGCGCAGAGGTGCTCGGCCGCCCGACTGAGGGCCCGCGCCACCAGTCGCTCCTGCTCGCTGCGGTGGCCATCCAGCCAGGCGTTGAAAACATCAGACTCCAGCGCGAAGCCGTCGAGCACCCGGTGCGCATCGCTCACCAGCAGGAACTGCAGCGACTCGCTCGACCGGTCATCGTCTGGGTGGGCCAGCAGTTGCATCGCGCTCTGACGGACCTGCGCAACGTCCGATGACGTACTGCCCTGTGAGACATCAAGCCACAACGCGTCGGCATCGCCTTTCAGCAGTTCGAGCCCCAGCACGGCATTGACCTCATGGCACAGGCGGCGCAGCCGCGCCCGGGCAGTGCCTTGCGGCGCGTCGGGCCACAGCATCCCGGCCAGATGGGCGCGCGACACCTTTCGCCCCAGCTCGCTCAGGTACACCAGCAGCGCCAGACCGCGTTTGAGCTTGAGGGCCACCGGCATCCCGTCGACATGAACGGCCGGATAACTCCTGCACCGGATGTCTACACGGTGGCGCATGAGAGGTTGCGGCGGCGGGGCATTCATTGCGTCATGAACCGCAGTGAGTGGCATTGGAAAACGGATGGCGCCGGCCCTTCAACCGGCTAGCGCTTGGTCGGGCGCGTCCATCCAGTCAGGCTGATCTGTTTGCCCCGCGCCACGCTGAGGGCGCCAGGCGGCGTGCTCTTGGTGATGGTCGAGCCGCCGCCCACCGTGCCACCGGCGCCAATCGTGACGGGCGCGACCAGCACGCAGTTGCTGCCGATATGCACGTCGGCTTCGATCACGGTGCGGTGCTTGTTGGCGCCGTCGTAGTTGGCCGTGATGCTGCCAGCGCCGTAGTTCACCCGCTCGCCTACCGTGGCGTCGCCCAGATAGGCCAGGTGGTTGGCCTTCGCGCCTTTAGCCAGCGTGGAATTCTTCACCTCGACAAAGTTACCGATGTGCACCTCTGCGCCCAGCTGCGCACCGGGGCGCAGGCGGGCGAAGGGGCCCACCAGCGCGCCCTCGCCGACTTGCACGCCGAGCTTTTCGCCATCGATGTGCGTGAAGGGGTGGATCACGGCGCGGGCGGCAATCGTGGCGTTGGCGATCACGCAGTTGGCGCCAATGCGCACGCCGTCGCCCAGGCTCACTGTTCCTTCAAAGACGCAGTTCACGTCGATTTCCACATCGCGGCCGCAAGTGAGCTGCCCGCGCACGTCGAGCCGGGCCGGGTCGGCCAGCCGCACGCCCTGCTCCATCAGCGCGGTAGCGCCGCGCATCTGGTGCACGCGCTCCAGCTCGGCCAGTTGTACCGGGCTGTTGACGCCGGCGACCTGCGCCGCATCGGTGATCTGGTGCGCGACCACGGCCACGCCGTCGGCCACCGCGAACTTCACGATGTCAGTCAGGTAGTACTCGTTCTGGGCGTTCTTGTTGTCCAGCCGGGCCAGCCAGCGGCGCAGCAGGGCGGTGGGCACAGCCATGATGCCGCTGTAGATTTCGCGGATCTCGCGCTGGGCGGGCGTGGCGTCCTTGTGCTCGACGATGGCGCGCACCTGCGCCGACGCCTCGGGCCCTGCGCGCACGATGCGGCCATAGCCCGTGGGGTCGGCCATGCTGAGCGTGAGCAGCGCCAGCCGCTGGCCATCGCACTGGTCCAGCAGGGCCTGCAATGTGTCGGCTTGTGTCAAAGGCACATCGCCCGACAGCACCAGCGTGACGCCGTCATCGGCCAGCAGGGGCACCGCCTGCTGCACCGCGTGGCCGGTGCCCAGTTGCGGCTCCTGGCGGGCAAACTTCAGGGCCAGCGCCGCCTTACCGGTGGATTCCACGGCGGACTGCATGACGGACTGCATGTTTTTGCACGCGGCTTCCACCACCTCGGCGCCGTGGCCGGTGATCACCACCGCCTCGCGGGCCGATAACCGTGCGGCGCAGTCAATCACATGGCCCAGCAGCGCACGGCCGCCCAATCGGTGCAACACTTTGGGCAGCGCGCTTTTCATCCGCGTGCCTTTGCCTGCGGCCATGATGACGACATCGATCGGGGTTGCCATGACGTTTCCTTTGCTGTTCTTCAAGATGCCCGGCTGGAGACTTGCTCCAGCCAGTCGCAATTGCTTCCGGATTATCAGCCTGCTGATGCTGGTTCCTCTGTTCGTTGTACTGCAGGCCTGCAGTGCCGCGAAGATCGCCTACAACCAGGCGCCGGAGCTCGGCTACTGGTTCATGGACGGCTATTTTGATTTCGACAGCTCACAGAGCCTGCGCGTCAAGGCAGACCTGGGCCAGCTGCAGGCATGGCACCGCCAGTCGCAATTGCCAGCCTATGTGGAGACGCTGCAAAAGCTCCAGCAGCAAATGCGCGGCGATCTCAGCACCGCCGCTGCCTGCTCGATTTACGACGACGTGCGCCGCAAACTGCTGGCGGTGTCTGACCGCGTCGAGCCGACGGTGGTGGCCCTGGCACCCACGCTGCAACCCGCGCAACTGACCCACATGGAAGGGCGCTTTGCCAAAGGCAACACCGAGTTCCGCGAAAAATTCATCGACAGCACGCCGGCGCAAAAGCGGGCCACCCGGCTCAAGCAGGCCATCAGCCGGGCCGAAATGCTTTACGGCACGCTCGACGAAAAACAGATCGCGGTGCTGAGCCAGCGCATTGACCAGTCGCTGTTCAACCCGACGCTGAACTATGCCGAGCGCTTGCGGCGCCAGCAGGACACGCTGCAAACCCTGCGCGCCCTCACGGCACCGCAGGCCTCGCCCGTCTCCACAGACCGGGTGCGTGTGGCCTTGCGCAGCCTGTTTGACCGCTCACTGAATTCGCCCGATCTCGCCTACCGCGAGTATGTCAAGAGGCTGACGCAGGACAACTGCCGCACCGTGGCCGAGCTGCACAACAGCACCACCCCCGCGCAGCGCGCAAAGGCCATTGAAACCCTGACCACCTACGAGCAGGACTTGCGCGTGCTGATGGCGCAAAAATCCTGAGGCGGGCCATGCAGGACCTGGTTCATCCCTGCAGCGCCGCCCACATTTCCTTGTCGCGCTCGGCCGTCCAGATACGCGGGTGCTTGATGCCGCTGGCTTCGTCGTAGGCGCGGCTCACATCAAAGGGCAGGCAGTGTTCGTAGATGAACACATGGCCGAAGACCGGATCCATCAGCTTTCGGGTGTGGACCATCGCCGCTTTCAGGTCCATGCCGGCTGCAGCGGCTTCTTTGCCCGCCTGAAACAGCGTCTCGACCCAGCGTTTCGTGTAGTCGAGCGCCTTGTTCACGTTGGCTGTGCCCTTCATGGCTTCACCGCGGCCGGGCACGATGGCTTCCGCGCCAAGCGCGCGCAGCGCCTCCAGCGTGGTGGGCCATTCGGCCAGTTGCGCGTCGCCGGTGTACACGCCCGCCTCGTACTCGACCAGATCACCGGAGAACAGCACTTTCTCTGCGGCCACCCAGGCGATGGTGTCGCCGCGTGTGTGCCCGGGGCCAGGGTGCCAGATATCAACCACCACACCGCCTAAATTGATGCTGAGCTTGCCTGGCACCTCGCCCTTCGTCGGATCGCCACCACCGACCACCATGGTCGGCCAGGTCAGGCCGGGCACGGTGTCGGCTCCGCGGAAGAGGCGCGGGAAGCGCTCCATCTCGCTCTTCATGTCCTGGGCGCCGCGCTCGGCGATCAGGTCCAGCGTGCCCTGACTGGCAATGATCTCGGTGGCGCCCTCGTCGGCATAGGCATAGGCGCCCAGCACACGCACTGCGTGGTAGTGGGTCAACAGCACGTACTTGATCGGCTTGTCGCTCACGGTGCGGATGCGGGCAATCAGGTCGCGCGCCATGGCCGGTGTGGCGGTGGCGTCGCTGACCATGATGAAGCGGTCGCCAATGATGACGCCAGAATTCGGGTCGCCCTCGGCGGTGTAGGCCCAGCAGTGCTGGCTGAGCTGCTCGAAGGTGATCTTCTTGTCGGTCAGGTCGGCCTGGGAGGCAAAGGCTTTGGCGGGTGCATGGCGGGACATGGTGTTTCCTGTTCTCCGGTGGGGTGCGGAACCGGTCGCGATGAGGGACCGCGTGCGGCACGGGTCATCTTACCGGGGCGCTGGCACCAGCCACTGCAGGGCCGAATCGGCCAGCGCCTCGACGCCGGCCGCATCAGCCGCCAGCGACAGCACGGAGCGTCGGCCATCCGCACGGCCTGCGTCGTCATGCTGCGGGTCTTCCAGCGCATCGAACTGGCTGGTGACCAGGCTGGGCGGGTAAAAGTGCCCCGGCCGCGACGACACCCGCCGCAGGGACTCCGCCGGGCTGATGGCCAGATGCACAAAACGCAGTGTGGGCACCGCCTCGCGCAGGGTGTCGCGGTAGGTCTTTTTCAGCGCGGAACAGGTCAGCACCGCACCGTCGGGCTGCAAAGCCAGTTGCCGGCCCAGTTCCTGCAGCCAGCCGGTGCGGTCGGCATCTTCCAGCGGCATGCCGAGCCGCATTTTCTGGATGTTGCTCTCGGGGTGGAAGTCGTCGCCTTCAATCAAGGGCAGCTGCAGGCGCCCGGCGAGTTGCCGGCCCACGGCCGATTTGCCGCAGCCGGCCACGCCCATCACAGCGACGTGCACGCCAGCATTTGCCGCCGCAGGGGACGGCTGCGTCAGGACGGAAGCGGTATCGGAAGCGATGTGGGAAGCGGGGGCCATGCCCGATTATCGGGCGTTGCGAGCCCCGCCTGCGTGGCGCGCGTCCCCGGCGCTACGTCAGATTCGACAGCGCGAGCACATTGACCTCGCCGCGGCGACCGCGCCGAAACCGGTCGAAGTCGGACTGCACCGCCGGCGACGGATGGCGCTGCGCGACAAGGGCCATGGCAAGGCGGGTGGGCAAGCCCGAGGCCGATACACCCAGGCTCTTGCTGGCGCCAACCAGCAGGCCACGGGCCAGCGCCCCCAGCGCACGCCCGGCCAGACCGGCCGCCAGACGCAGATCGGCCAACGGCGCCACCATGCCCGCGCGCCAGCTCCCGGCGGCCGCCGCAGGCTGAAGCGCTGGCACCGGTTCCCAGCTGAAATACGCAGAGGCGGCGTGACCAGCGCCGAAGGACTCCATCACCAGCGACTCACCCGCCTGCAGCACCAGACTCTGGCCCCGGCTAAGGAAATAGTCACCGGCCCGCAGGCTGGCGCGGTCGTCGGCATGGTCGAAGGTGACCCACACCCGGCCATGCGCAATTCGCAACACCCCAGGCTCTGGTGCCTGCAGCGTCAGCGCCTGGCCCGGGGCCAGCTTCCAGCAGCCGGCCAGCGCGTCGTTGACGACCTTGTGGGTGGCCGTCAGGGTGGGGGCCTGCAGGGTTTGCAAGGGATTCCCAAGTGGCGAAGAGGCTTGGAGGTGGTCTGTTGCGTTCATGGTGTTCTCCGGTTTTCCGTTGATACCCGGCAAAAGGGTTAGGGGTCGGTGGTGGTGAGGCGTCCATCATCTCGCTGCCGCGCTTGGCGGTCCAATGAAATCGCGGTAAGCTATTCATTCGCTAATCGCATCAATCAACTTGCCGATCCGGACAGATTTGCCATGCTGCATTCACAAACCCACCTGCGTACCCGCCCCATTTCTGCCGGCCAGTTGCGTGCCTTCGAGGCGGTGGCCCGGCATCTCAACTTCAGGGCAGCTTCCGAAGAACTGGCGCTCACCCAGTCGGCGGTGAGCCGGCAAATCCAGGGGCTGGAAGAAGACGTGGGCGTGAGCCTGTTTCACCGCCACACCCGGGCGGTAGAGCTGACGACGGCCGGCGGCATTCTGCTGCGCGCGGTCACGCCTTCGCTGGAGCGCATCGACGGCGCGGTGCGGCAGATTCGCCAGAGCGCGGGGCGCAAGAGCGTGGCGCTCACCACCTTTGCCTCGTTCGCATCGATGTGGCTGATTCCACGGCTGGAGGGCTTTCAGCGCGACAACCCCGACATCGACATCCGGATTGATGCCTCGGACGCGGCGGTGGACCTCGATGTGTCCGACCTCGACCTGGCGCTGCGCTACGCCCCCGCCAACCACATGCCGCCGCACGCGATACGACTCTTCGGTGAACAGATCACGCCAGTCATCAGCCCCTGGCTGCTCAAGAGCGGCCCGCGACTGAAGAAGCCCGACGACCTGGCCCAGTTCACCCTGATTGAAGCGGGCGACGCCCACCACACGCATCTGGAATGGCTGACCTGGCGGCGCTGGCTGAACCAGCACGCCAGCCCCAAGCTGGAAGCCAAGCGCTGGCTCTACTTCAACTACGCCTACCAGATGGTGCAGGCTGCACTGACGGGCCAGGGCGTGGTGCTGGCCCGCCTTCCCCTGATTGCCGAGAGCCTGGCGTCGGGTGACCTGATGGAGCCGTTGCCCGACCTGCGCATGGAATCCCCCATGGCCTACTGGCTCATCGTCGGCCCCCGCAGCGCCGCCCGGCCCGAACTGCAAGCCTTCTGCGCCTGGCTGCAGGACCAAGCCGCCAAGACCCGCGAAGCGATTGGCGATGTGCCTGATCCGGATACGCTGGGGTCGCTGGACTAACGCCGCGCCTCGACTTCGACAAGCTAAGCCGAACGGAATTGCGCGAGCGGCAAACGCAGGCGGGTATTTAAGCCAGCGGAGCCGCGGAACTGGCTTTGCCAGGCCGCAGGCGGACTGCCCCCGAGGGGCTGACGACCGCGGCTCCAAACCTGCCTACGCAGGTTTGGACGGGAGGAAGGGCCCATGCCTCAGGCATGGGCATGTCCAGGGAGTTACGCGAAGCGAACGACCGTGGGGCTCAATCAGACAGGCCAGACCACCCCTTTGTCATTCAGGATCGCATCCAGCGGAATGTCATGCGGCTCCGGGTCCATGTCGGGCAGCCAGCCTTGGCTGAAACCCAAACCGACCGTGTACGGGCGCGGCTGCAGGGTGGCCAGTGTGCGGTCGTAAAAGCCGCCACCGTAGCCCAGCCGGTAGCCGCCGGGGCCATAGCCCACGCAGGGCACAAACAGCAGCGTGGGCACGATGACTTCGGTGTCCTTGGGTTTGGGAATGCCGTAGGCGTCTTCTTCCATCGGGCAACCGGGGTACCACGCGTGAAAGGTCAGCGTCTTGTGCAGCTTGTTGACCACCGGCAAGCCGATCTTGCGCGGCGAGCGGGCGGCAATGCTTTCGGTCGCCAGCTGCGCCTTCTGCACCTCTGCCAGCGCCGGGCTCGATGAAACATCCTGACCCAAGATCGCGTCTTCCTGCCACCGGTACAACGCAGGCAGCGGATCAAATTCACCCTTGATCGGCCAGTAGGCCCCGATCACCTCGTGGGTGCTGCCCACCAGCCAGATGCGCATCACGCGCTGTAACAAATCCGCACGCTCCAGGCGGTCGGGCATGTTCAGGCGTTGTTCCACCAGTGCTTTGCGGGTACTTAATTTGTCCATAATGTCCCGATGCTATCCAAATTCCGTTTCAGCCCCGCGGCCACACTGGCCGCGTGCCTCCTCTGTTCGCCCTTCCTGCCGACCGCGCTCGCGCAAACCACTCCCGTCCAGACCGCCAGCGCGGGCGACAACGTGATCGTCGAGATGAACCGCGCCTTCAAGCGCGGCGACCGTGCCCGGCTTTCGCAACTGCTGCCGCAGGCGCGCGGCCATGCGCTGGAGCCCTGGGCTGCCTACTGGGAAATGCGTACACGCCTGGGCGAGGCCAGCGCGCAGGAGGTGCAGAGCTTTCTGAGCCGCTACGCCGGCACCTACCAGGAAGACCGGCTGCGCAACGACTGGCTGCTGCTGCTGGGCCAGCGCCGCGACTGGGCCGGCTTTGCGGCCGAGTACCCCAACTTCCGCATGAACGACGACCGCGAAGTGCGTTGCTACGCCCTGCTGGTCGAGCACCTGAAGAACCCCGCGCAGGATGCGCAGCTGGCCGCCGAGGTGAAGAAGAACTGGTTCGCCCAGCGCGAGGCCGACGACGGTTGCACCGCCGCCGCCGATCGTCTGGTGGGCACCAAAACACTGACCGGGCAGGACGCCTGGCACAAGGCGCGCCTGGCCACCGAAGCCAACCGCCCGCGCGCTGCGCGCGATGCGGTGCAAATCGTCTCGCCCGAGTCGGTCGCGCTGGTGGCCGAGCTGCACAACAGCCCGGCGAAATTCCTCAACGAAAAACAGCTGGCCATCCGCCAGGTGCGCAAGGAAATCATCACCCTTGCACTGGTCCGGCTGGCGACCATGGATCTGGACAGCGCGGCCTTCCAGATGGAGTCCAAATGGGGTGTCCAGCTGACTGCAGAGGAGCGCAACTGGGTCTGGGGACTGATTGGCCAGCGCGCCGCCAGCCGACTTGGCACGGTGCCGGTGGGCGATGCGCTGCGCTACTTTGCCCGCGTCACCAGAGACAGCGACCTCACCGACGAGATGCTGGCGTGGAAAACCCGCGCCGCCCTGCGCGCCGGCAGCCAGCCGCAATGGCCGCTGGTGCTGTCGGCCATCAACGCGATGAGCGACGACGCGCGCAAAGACCCGACATGGGCCTACTGGAAGGCGCGCGCACTGATTGCCACTGCGCCACCTGACACGGTGGTGCGACCTCCGGCGGCAGCTGCAGCAGGCCCCGGCGCTCCGACTGCCGCACCGGCACCAACCATCACCATCGCTCCGCAGCGCGCCGAAGGGCTGGCACTGCTGCAGTCGTTTGCCTCGGTGCGCGGCTTTTATGAACAGCTGGCGCTGGAGGAACTGGGCCAGAAAATCACCGTGCCCACACGCCCTGCACCGCTGAGCAACGAAGAAAAAGAAGCCGCACGCCTGAACCCGGGCCTGAACCGTGCCGCTTACGCCATGGCGCTGGGCATGCGCAGCGAAGGCGTGCGCGAATGGAACTACACCACCAATCTGCACCAGCGCGGCGGCATGGGCGACCGCGAGCTGCTCGCCGCTGCACAGTTCGCCTGCGACCGCCAGATCTGGGACCGCTGCATCAACACCAGCGAACGCACCCGCACCGAGATTGACCTAGAGCAGCGCTTCCCGATGCCCTTCCGCGATGCGGTGGTCAAACGCACCCAAAGCATCAGTCTGGACCCGGCCTATGTGTACGGGCTGATCCGGCAGGAAAGCCGCTTCATCATGGACGCCCGCTCGGTGGTCGGTGCTTCGGGGTTGATGCAGGTCATGCCCGCGACGGCGCGCTGGACCGCGAAGAAGATTGGCCTCGATGGCTTCACCATTGACCAGCTCAATGACCGTGACACCAACATCGCCATTGGCACTGCCTACCTCAAGCTGGCGCTCGATGACCTGGGCGGCTCTATGCCCATGGCTGCGGCCGCCTACAACGCCGGGCCGGGCCGTCCGCGCCTGTGGCGCAACGGGCCAGTGGTGGACGCCGCGATCTGGGCCGAGAACGTGCCCTTCCACGAGACCCGCGATTACGTGAAGAAGGTGCTGGCCAACACCACCAGTTATGCCGCCCTGCTGACCGGTCAGCCGCAGTCTCTGAAAGCACGTCTGGGCACGGTGGGGCCGCGCGATGGCTCGCAGCCTGAGCCGAACCGCGACCTGCCTTGAACTGAGCGAGGTCGACCCGGCAGTTGGTCAGGCCGCCGCAGCGGCTTTTTGAATTTCGCTGCGCAGTTGCGACGGCGATGGTGCGCCGGATTGCTTCACGTGCCGCGCCTGCCGCTCGGTGCGAGTGTCGCCAGAGGCCATGGACGTCATTGACGCCGTTGCCCGGTTCGCATCCAGCAGTGCAGCCAGACACGCCGGCCGGGCCCGTGCGCCGCTGGCCAGGTAGTCGGCGAGCAGGGCCGCGCGCACGTCTTCGGCCGGCAAGCCGCGCACGGCCGACAGGTGCTCGAACAACAGGTCCACCAGCTTTTCCAGTGCGAACTCGTGGGTTTTGCCGGTGCTGTGCCACAGCCAGTCGCTGAAGCCCAGAAAGTTCTGAAAGGCCGAGCCCGGCGCCAGCAGCAAATGCAAGGCAGCGGCAAAGCGGCCTGAATTGGCCACCAGATCCCAGTAGCGTGCAAAGCGCTGGATGCGCTGCATCGTCGCGAAATCCACAGTCGAGTTCTGCAGGATGGTGTACGGCGTCTGCGGGTCATAGACCATCGCGAACTCGTCGGTGTGCCGCGCAATCGGCGTGCCGCGCAGGCGTTTCAAGATACCGAACTGGATCTCATGCGGCGCCAGCGCATGCAGGCGGTCAAAGCCCTCGGCAAAGCTTGCCAGCGTTTCCCCGGGCAAGCCGAAGATCAGGTCAGCATGCACATGGGCCTGGCTTTCGCTCACCAGCCAGCGCAGGTTGTCAGCGGTCTTGCCGTTGTCCTGCCGCCGCGAGATGCGCTGCTGTACCTCTGGGTTGAAGCTCTGGATGCCGACTTCAAACTGCAGCGAGCCGGCGGGGAACTGCGCAATCAGGGCCTTGAGCCGGTCAGGCAGGCTGTCGGGCACCACCTCGAAATGCACAAACAGCCCGGGTGGCGCATCCGCGCGTTGGCCACCCACCTGCAGCTTGCCCAAGAAAAACTGCAGGATGCGCACCGAGAAGTCGACCTTCAGATTGAAGGTGCGGTCCACAAACTTGAAGTTGCGCGCGCCGCGCTCGTAGAGCAGCGCCATCTCGGCCATGAAGCGGTCCAGCTCGAAGGCCCAGGCGGTCTTGTCGAGCGCGCTCAGGCAGAACTCGCACTTGAAGGGGCAGCCGCGCGAGGCCTCCACATAAAGCAGGCGCCGGGCAAGGTCCTCATCGGTGTACTCACGGTACGGCAGGGCCAGCGCCTCCAGCGGAGGCTGCTCGCCGGCAATCACTTTCATCAGCGGCTGCGGGCCCCCACCTGGCAATTTAAGCAGGACGCGGCAGAGCTTGGGGAAACTCACATCACCCCAGCCGGTGATCACATGGTCGGCCAGGCGACAGATATCCTGCTCGTTCGTTTCGTGGCTGACTTCGGGGCCGCCCAGCACCAGCTTGATGTCGGGCCGCAGCGCCTTGAGCAGGCGCACCACCTGCGTGGTTTCCACCACGTTCCAGATGTAGACGCCCAGACCGATGACTTCGGGCGACAGCGCCAGCAGCTCTTCCACAATCTGCGTGGGGCGTTGCTGGATCACGAATTCGCGCAACGTGGTCTGTGCGCGCAGGCCCGGCCCGCCATGCAGGTCCATGTTGGCCGCCAGACAACGCAGCCCGAGGGAGGCGTGAATGTATTTGGCATTCAGGGTGGCAAGGACAATCCGGGACATGGCTCCATTATCGGAGCAGGGTGTAATAAAGTGACGGCAGCAGCGACCCATCTGGAGTGAAGGGTTACTTACACGCCGTTGGTGACCACCCGTCCGCCGTGCCACCCCCTCGCTCTGCTCTGGAACTAATGCCCTTCTCACCCGCTCACACCCAGATGTTTTTCAAGCGCCCCCTGTTTGCCGCCCTTCTCACCTGTGCTGCCGCGCTGGCTGGTGGCTCCGCCGCCGCACAAAGCACCGCCCCCCTGAGTCTGTTCGGCAAAGGCAGCATGCCGGTGAGTGCGGTGGTGACCACCGACCAGGTGAAGGCCGAACTGCTCGCCTGGGCGCCGGAAGGCGTGACGCCAGGCGAGCCGGTGTGGGTGGGTCTGCAGCTCATCCACAAGCCGCAGTGGCACACCTACTGGAAGAACTCTGGGGACTCCGGCCTGCCCACGCAGCTTGAATGGACACTGCCGGCCGGCATCACGGCGGGCGACATCGCGTGGCCCACGCCGAAGAAGATTCCGCTCGGCACGCTGGCCAACTACGGCTACGAAGACACCGTGCTGCTGCCAGTCCCGCTCACGGTGGCGCCCGGTTTTTCCGGCAACCAGCTGGATCTGAAGCTCAAGGCGGCCTGGCTGGTTTGCCTCAAGGAGTGCATTCCGCAGGAAGGCGAGTTCGCGCTCAGCCTGCCCGTGAAGGGCTCGACCGCAAGCAATGGCGGGCTGTTCCAGGCCACCTTTGAGGCCACGCCGAAATCTCTGGCCGCTGGCGCCAGCCAGATCGAGGTGAAAGGCCAGACCCTGCAGGTCTCCCTGGCGGGCCTGCCCACGGCGGCGCAGGGCAAATCGCTGGAAATCTTTCCCGAGACCAATGGCGTGATCGAGCCCGCCGGCGCCTGGCAACAGGCCTGGAAGGGCGCTGCGTGGACAGCGCAGCTGCCGCTGTCGCCGCAGCGCAGCGAGAGCCCTTCGAGCATGCCACTGGTGGTGGTGGCCGACAAGGCCGCCTGGCGACTGGAAGTGCCGGTGCAGGGCACTTGGCCAGCTGCCGCGCCGGTGGCCACCGTATCACCCGCTCTGGAGCAGGCCCTGCGTGCCAACGCGGCGGCCGGTGCGGCGCCGGTGCAGTCGAACTCGCCCCCATTGGGCTTGCTGGCGGCGCTGCTGGGCGCACTGGTGGGCGGCATGATCCTGAACCTGATGCCCTGCGTGTTTCCGGTGCTGGCACTGAAGGTGGTGAGCTTTGTGCACGTGAAGGACCAGCGCACCCGCGTCGCCAACGGCCTTGCCTACACGGTGGGTGTGGTGGCGTCGTTTCTGGCACTGGGTGCCCTGCTGCTGGGTCTGCGCGCGGCGGGTGACCAGTTCGGCTGGGGCTTTCAGCTGCAAAGCCCTGCGGTGGTCGCGGCACTGGCGGCGCTCTTCACGCTGATCGGTCTGAACCTCGCCGGGGTGTTTGAATTTGGCAACCTGCTGCCGCAGCGGCTGGCGGGTCTGCAGTCGCGCAACCCCACCACCAATTCTTTCCTGTCTGGTGTGCTGGCCACCGCAGTCGCCTCGCCCTGCACCGCACCTTTCATGGGGGCTTCGCTGGGCTACGCGGTGGGCCTGCCCGCCACGCAGGCACTGATGGTGTTTGGCGCCATCGGCGTGGGCATGGCACTGCCCTATCTGGTGGCCAGTGCCGTGCCTGCTGTGGCCCGGCTGCTGCCGAGGCCCGGCGCGTGGATGGTCACCTTCAAGCAACTGATGGCCTTCCCGATGTTTGCCACCGTGGTGTGGCTGGTCTGGGTGCTGGGTCAGCAAAGCGGCATCAATGGCGCCGGCGCGCTGCTGGCCCTGCTGGTGGTGATGTCGCTGGCGATCTGGGCCTTCAGCCTGCGCGGCACGGCACGCACGCTGCTGGCCACGCTGTCGGTGGCGGCGCTGGCGTTTTCGCTGTGGTCCCTCGGCCCCTACGTCACACAGGAACTGGAGAGCAGTTCCACCAGCGCACGGCAGCCTGGCGAGCGTTGGCAGGCCTGGGAGCCCGGCCGCGTCGACCAGCTCACCGCTGAAGGCAAGAACGTGTTTGTGGACTTCACCGCCGCGTGGTGCGTGACCTGCCAGTACAACAAGAGCACCACCTTATCAGACCCCGCCGTGCTGGCCGACATGGACGCCAAGAACGTGACCCTGCTGCGTGCCGACTGGACGCGGCGCGACCCGGCGGTGACAGCGGCACTGTCGCAACTGGGCCGCAACGGCGTGCCGGTGTATGTGCTTTACAAGTCGGGCCGTGCGCCGGTGGTGCTGTCAGAAGTGCTGTCGGTGGATGACGTGCGGGCCGAGCTGGCCAAGCTCTAACGGCGCCGCCTGACCTGGTTCTTTTCAAGCGATCTGTTTTCTTTGTCCCCAGTTGAGTCAACCCGGAGATTCATTCATGAACACATCGAACACCAACCCAAACATCAACCGTCGCCATTTCTCTGCCGCGCTGGCACTGTCCCCGCTGGCCGGCTTGGCGGCTGCACAGGCGCAAAACGCCACGGCCGTGGTGGGTCAGCCGGCGCCTGATTTTTCCGCCACCGACACCGCTGGCAAAGTCCATCGCCTCAGCGACTACAAAGGCAAGCTGGTGGTGCTGGAATGGACCAACCCGGGCTGCCCGTTTGTGCGCAAGCACTACAGCGGCAACATGCAAGGGCTGCAGAAGGAATTCACTGCCAAGGGCGTGGTCTGGCTGGCCATCAACTCGACCGGCACGAACAGCGGCGACCACATGGCACCGGCCAAGCTGGGTGCCTGGGTGCGCGAGATGCAGGCCCAGCCCACCGCCATGCTGATGGACGAGCCGGGCAAGATCGGCCAGCGTTACGCCGCCAAGACAACGCCGCACATGTACATCATCAATCCACAGGGCCAACTGATCTATGCCGGTGCCATCGACAGCATTCCCTCGGCCCGGGTCGACGACATCAAGACCGCCACCAACTATGTCCGCCAGAGTCTGAACGAAGCGCTGACCGGCAAGCCGATCAGCATGGCCAGCACCCGCCCCTACGGCTGCACCGTGAAATACAGCGATCAGGCATGAGCACGCTGCCTGCGGCGCAGCGCATTGCCCACATCCTGCAGCACTGCCGCACCATCGCGGTCGTGGGTTTGTCCAGCAAGCCCGATCGCGCCAGTTTTGACGTGTCCCGCTACATGCAGGCCAGCGGCTACCGCATCATTCCGGTCAACCCGAATGAATCCGAAGTGCTGGGCGAGAAGGCCTACGCCAGCCTGAGCGACGCAGCAGCACATGAACGCATCGACCTGGTGAACTGCTTTCGCAACAGCGAGGACATTCCGCCCATCGTCGACGAAGCGATTGCCATCGGCGCGCAGGCGGTGTGGATGCAGCTGGGTGTGGCGCATGCCGAAGCGGCCGCCAAAGCAGAGGCCGCCGGGCTGAAGGTGGTACAGGACCACTGCCTGAAGATTGACCACCGCGTGATGCGCTCGCAAGGTCTGATCTGAGCGACTGATGCTCTGGGGCCACGCCCCACGGGAAAGCCATGCTTGCGCGGCCTGCGCAGGCCGCTGAAAATGCGGCATGCCCCTGCGCCCGAGACCGACGGTAGCCCCTTCCCCCGCCCCCCCTGAAGTCCACCGGCGCTGCGCATGGCACCAGCGGTTTCTGATCTTCACCTTCTGCGCACTGCTCTCCGCCTGCGCCGGCCCCGCACCCACGCCCAGGGGCGAGGCCAATGCGGCACCGATGACGTCCAGCGAGCTGGCGCAGTCCGACGTCAACCGCATGGCCACGCTCGGCATGCGCGACAACCTCGACAGCCTGATCCGGCTGGCCGACAAGCTGTACCGGCGCAATCCGGCGGAATGGCGCAAGACCCACCCCACCAGCCGCGATGCCGCACTGGCCCAGCTGCGCACCGCCGTGGAGCAGCGCACGCCATGGCGTGACCTGCAGGGCAAGCGTGACATCGCCGCCCTGTCGCTGGCGCTGGGGCCGGACTTCCGTGGCGACCGCGTGGCCGCCTTCATCTACGCCAGCGCCGACATGCTGGTCACTGCGCATGGCGGCAAGACCAGCTTTTATCTGACCGACGCACTCGACGCCCAATACATCTACAACGCCGCCCGCAACATCGAGATCGCAGTGTGGATGCTGTCCAACCGGCGCAACGCGGCCAACCAGCCCCTGTTGCTGGCCGACGAGATCAACGAGCGGGAACGCAACCTCAGCTTCGAGCGCGAGTTCGGCAAGATCATCGGCCGGTTGGACCTGCTGTCGGTGGTGCTGACCGAGAAGTACCGCCGCGCCGTCATCACCTATGTTCAAAATCTGCTCGGTGGTGCGTTCCTCCAATTTCTGCCAGTGAGATAAGTTCATCCCCTTCTCGGCTCACTTCGTGTAGCCGGATCCCCCCTTCCAGGGGGCGACAGCTGCGGCCCGGCATAGCCGGTTCCGCGCTGTCACTGATCCGGGCAGGTACGCTGCAGTGAAAGAGCTCTTTGACCAGACACAATATGGGTCTCCCGCCCCGTTCCCCGGAAGCTTTCATGCCCGACAACTATCTGCCCGAAGTCAGAAACCAGTACGAAGCCCTGCCGTACCCGGCCCGCGATCCGGAGGACGACCACAAGCGTCTGGTGCTCACCTGGCTGGAAGACCTGCCGATGATCAACCACTACTGCTTTGCTGGAAAGCAGTCGTTCCGCAACCGCTTTCGTGCGCTGGTGGCCGGGGGTGGCACAGGCGACGCCACGATTTTTCTGGCCGAGCAATTGCGTGCATTGAAAGCCGACGACGCGCAGGTGGTGCACCTCGACATGAGTGAGGCCAGCATGGCGATTGCCCGGCGCCGCGCCGAGATCCGCGGCCTCACCAACATCACCTGGGTGCACGACTCGCTGCTCAACCTGCCCGCACGGGCTGCCGAGCTGGGCCGTTTCGACTACATCAACTGCAGCGGCGTGCTGCACCACCTGGCTGACCCGGACCTGGGCTTGAAGGCGCTGCTGAGCGTGCTGAAGACGGGTGGCGAACAACCCGGCGATTACCCGGGTGCGATTGGCCTGATGGTCTACGCCGCGCTGGGCCGCCTCGGCGTCTACCAGATGCAGACGCTGATGCGCATGGTTAACGACCGCCCTGGCGAGGCACCGCTCGACATCCCGCGAAAGATCGCCAACACCCGCGACCTGCTGGCCAGCCTCCCGCCGACCAACTGGTTCATACGGGGCGAAGACCTGCACCACGACCACAAGGTGGGCGACGCTGGCATTTATGACCTGCTGCTGCATTCACAGGACCGCGCCTATACCGTGAGCGAGCTGTATGACTGGCTTGGCGGCCACAGCCTGCACCTGAACTTCAGCGATGTGCAGCGCGGCCGCGCCCCCTACCTGCCGCACATGGTGCTGGGCCACAAGCCGCCGGCCATGGCACCGGCCCTGCGCAAGCTGCCGCCGCGCAGGCAGCATGAGATGGCCGAGCTGATGGTCGGAAACATCATCACCCATTCGCTCTACCTCACGCAGAACGCGGCCTGCGCCGCGCCCTATGGTGATGCGCAGTACATTCCGTTTTTCTACCATGAGCCCCTCACCGGCGAGCTGGCAGCGCAGGTGTTCGGCAGCAACCGTGGCCAGCCTTTTGTGCTGCGCCACCAGCATTCCGGCGTGTCGCTCACAGTGAACCCGGGCCGCTATGGGCCGCAATTGCTGCGACTGATTGACGGGCAGAAAAGCTTTGGCGAAATCTTCGATGCCTTCCGCGCCGCCTGGCAGGGCAAGGCCGCTGCGCCTGACAACGCCACGCTGTTCGCCGACTTTGCCGAGTGCTACGAGACCCTCAATGCACTGGAGCGACTGCTGCTGCGCCATCCCGACGCGTCGCGCTGAAAACCCGACCCCGAAAACCGCCTTCTCGCTGCTATGCTGCATCCGTCATCCTGAACCCGAAACCCTGACCCAACATGTTCGCACCTCTTCAAAACGACACCTTTCTCCGCGCCTGCCTGCGCCAGGCCACCGATCACACCCCCGTCTGGCTGATGCGCCAAGCCGGCCGCTACCTCCCTGAATACCGCGCCACCCGGGCCAAGGCCGGCAGCTTCATGGGCCTCGCGACCAACACCGACTACGCCACCGAAGTCACACTTCAGCCGCTGGACCGCTACCCGCTCGATGCCGCCATCCTCTTCAGCGACATCCTCACGGTGCCCGACGCCATGGGTCTGGGTCTGTCGTTTGCGCTGGGCGAGGGCCCGAAGTTCGCCACCGCCGTGCGTGACGAGGCCGCCGTGGCCAAGCTCGAAGTGCCCGACATGAACAAGCTGCGTTATGTGTTCGATGCCGTCACCTCGATCCGCAAGGCGCTCAATGGCCGGGTGCCACTGATCGGTTTTTCGGGCAGCCCGTGGACGCTGGCCTGCTACATGGTCGAAGGCGCCGGCTCTGACGACTACCGCCTGGTCAAGACCATGATGTACCAGCGGCCCGACCTGATGCACCGCATGCTGGCTGTCAACGCCGATGCAGTGGCCGCTTACCTCAACGCCCAGATTGACGCTGGCGCGCAGGCGGTGATGATTTTTGACAGCTGGGGCGGCGTGATGGCCGACGCGGCTTTCCACACCTTCAGCCTCGCCTACACAAAGCGCGTACTGGCCCAGCTCAAGCGTGAGCACGACGGCGTGAAGATCCCGCGTCTCGTATTCACCAAGGGCGGTGGCCAGTGGCTGGAAAGCATGGCACCGCTGGACTGCGAGGTGCTGGGTCTGGACTGGACGGTCAACCTGGCGCAGGCCCGTGCCCGGGTGGGCGAAGACAGCCCCGACGGCAAGCCTGGCAAGGCCCTGCAGGGCAACCTCGACCCCAACGTGTTGTTCGCAGGGCCCGAGCAAATTGAAGCTGAAGCGGTGCAACTGCTGGAGAGCTTCGGCACGCCCCACACCGACAAGTCACGCGGCGGTCCCACCCACATTTTCAACCTCGGTCATGGCATCAGCCAGTTCACCCCGCCGGAGAGTGTGGAAACCCTGGTGCGCGCAGTACACGCTCACTCTCGCAAGATGCGTGCTGCGGCGGGCTGACCGCAAGTTGTGACAAGAGCAGGCTGGCGCGTTGACACCGGTTCTGCGCCGGTTTTGCCCCGCTGTTAGCACAAATCAGGCCTTCGGCGGGCGGACTTATGCACAAAATTTGTGCTGCGGTGCACTAGGGGAGAAAACCCGGAACACCCCATGCTATGAAAGCCATAGCGCGCCTAAGTACTTGATTTATATAGCTTCCCTGCGCTGCTTTTTTTGCGGGCAGTTTAGACAAATCCTTGATTTACAAGGCCTCCGGGCGCCCCGGGGTCAAACTATCAACAAAGTTATCCACAGAAAATCTGGACATCTCTAAAGCGTTGAAAAATCAACGACTTAGCGCGTTGTTTGTATGTGATGTTTAAGAATTAAACACAACTAGTTACTTCGGATGACCTTCTGGTACCAGATTGTGGTGGCCACACCGGCGCACAGCGCGGTGGCCGGGCCGCTGACCTACAAAAGTGGGCAAGCACTTGCGCCGGGCGCACTGGTGCGGGCCCCGCTGGGCAAACGCGAGGTACTGGGTGTGGTCTGGGGCAGCCTGCCCGACAGCGGTGACCTGCCGGAAAGTCAGGCCCGCGCCATCGCCGGCGTGCTCGATGGCCTGCCCCCGCTGACTGCCACCTGGCGCCAGCTGATTGGTTTCACGGCCAGCTATTACCAGCGCTCGCTGGGCGAGGTAGCGCTGGCCGCCTTGCCGCCGCAATTGCGCGACCTGAGCAGCGAGCAACTGGCGCGGCGCCTGAAACGGCCCGTGGCCGACACCAGCTACACCCCCGACGCCGCAGCGAACGCCCTCAGCGCCGTGACGCTGAGCACCGAGCAGACCCAGGCACTGGCCGAATTCGCCGCCGACACCCGGCCGGCTCTGCTATTTGGTGCCACCGGCAGCGGCAAGACCGAGGTCTACCTGCGCGCCGCGGCCAGGGTTCTGCACGATGACCCGCAGGCTCAGGTGCTGGTGATGGTGCCGGAGATCAACCTCACGCCGCAGTTGCAGCAGCGCTTTGAGGCCCGCTTTGCCCATCTCGGAAAGGAGCGGGTGGTGGCCCTCCACAGCGGGCTCACACCAGCGCAGCGGCTCAAGAGCTGGCTGTCGGCGCACACCGGCCATGCCCGGCTGGTGCTGGGCACCCGCATGGCCGTGCTGGCGCCGCTGCCGCGTCTGCGGCTCATCGTGGTCGATGAGGAACACGACCCCAGCTACAAGCAACAGGAAGGCGCCCGCTACTCGGCGCGCGACCTTGCGGTGTACCGCGCCAAGCTGGAAACGGAAGACGCCGGGACGCCCTGTCGCGTGCTGTTGGGCTCCGCCACGCCATCGCTGGAGAGCTGGCAAGCCACACTCACGGGCCGCTACCAGCGCTTGACCCTCAATGAACGTATCGGTGCAGGCTCTGCAACAGGGGGCCTGCCACTCGTTCGCAGGGTGGACATGAACCACCAGCCCAAGCACTGCACCATCGCGCCGCCGCTGCTCGACGCCATCGCGCAGCGCGTGGCGCGTGGCGAGCAGTCGCTGATCTTTCTGAACCGGCGTGGCTATGCCCCGGTGCTGGCCTGCCACGACTGCGGCTGGAAAAGCGAGTGCCCGCATTGCAGCGCGTTCCGGGTGTTCCACAAGATCGACCGCACCCTGCGCTGCCACCACTGCGGCTACACCGAGCGCGTGCCGCGCGCCTGCCCCGGCTGCGGCAACATTGACATCGCGCCGGTCGGGCGCGGCACCGAGCGGCTGGAGGAACACCTGGCCGAGCTGCTGGCCGGTGTGGAGCGGCCGGGCGGCGGCCCCGTGCGGATAGCGCGGATCGACGCCGACAGCACGCGCCTCAAAGGCTCGCTCGAATCACAGCTGGCGAGCGTGCATGCCGGCGAAGTGGATGTGCTGGTCGGCACGCAGATGATTGCCAAGGGCCACGACTTCCGCCACATCACGCTGGTGGCCGCCATCAACCCCGACGGTGCACTTTTTTCCAGCGACTTCCGCGCACCGGAGCGGCTGTTCAGCCTGCTGATGCAGGCCGGTGGGCGCGCCGGGCGTGACGCGCGCCACAGCGCCGCCAGCGAGATGTGGGTGCAGACCTTTCACCCGACGCACCCGCTGTTCGAGTGCCTGAAAAAGCACGACTACCCGGCCTTCGCCGCGCAACAACTGGAGGAACGGCAGGCCGCCGGCATGTCGCCCTTCGGCTTTTCGGCCCTGATACGCGCCGAGGCGAAGTCGCAGGATGTGGCCCAAGGCTTTCTCAATGCCGCCGCAGCCGCAGCCGGCGCACAGCAGATCACCGCCCATGACCAGGTCAGCGCCTACCCGGCGGTGCCGATGACAATCCAGCGCGTGGCCAACATCGAGCGCGCACAGATGCTGGTGGAGAGCCCGTCGCGCAAAGCCCTGCAGCATTTTCTGGCGGCCTGGCAACCGCTGCTGTTCGAGACCCGCGCCCAGCCTGAACACAAGAGCCTGATCCGCTGGGCGATTGATGTGGACCCGATTGCCATCTAGGCAAACCGTCCACCGCGCGCCATGGACAGGTGCGTGCAGTCCGACCATTCCTGTCCAAACACTCATGTCCGCCTCCTGCAAGTATCTTGTCCGTAAACTTGTGCCCATGAAGTCACCCGTCAGACCCGCCGTCCTCGCCAGCCCCGACTACCCGTTCTCGCCGGTGGATGCCGCCGTCAAGCTGGACCAGAACGAATCGGCTGAAGGCTTTCCAGCCCCACTGAAGGCGCTCGTGCTGGAGCGTCTGGCGCAGCAGGACTGGCACCGTTACCCCGACCTGAACTCGGATCGCCTGCGCGCAGCCATCGCGGCGCATGACGGCTGGCCCGCCCCGGGCGTGGTGGTCACCACCGGCAGCAATGTGCTGATTTCGCTTCTGATCCAGATGAGTGCACTCGAAGGCCGGGTGGTCACCGTCAAGCCCAACTTCGCCCTCTATGGGCTGGACGCGCGGCTGCTGGGGGCAGCGCTGACCGAGGTGCCCCTGAAGGCCGATTTCACCATCGACGTGGACGCCGTCATCGACGCACTCAGTAACGCATTGCCAAGCAATGGACCCACCCTCAGCGCCCCGGCCGGCGTGATTTATATCCCCCGCCCCCACGCACCCACCGGCTCGCTGGTGGCCCTGCAGGATCTGGAACGTCTGGCTGACGCATCCACCGGCTGGCTGCTGGTGATCGACGAGGCCTACCACCAATTCTGCGGAACAGATGCCACAGCGCTGGCCCGGCGCTACCCGCATGTGGTCCTGCTCAGAACCTTTTCCAAGGCCTGGGGGCTGGCCGGTGCCCGTCTGGGTTATGCGCTGGCGTCGGGCCACATTGCCGCGCAGTTGCAGAAGCTGGTACCGCCCTTCGCCGTCTCGGTGATGCAGACCACCTGCGCCGAAGTGGCACTGGCGCACCCGGGCTACATGCACGATCTCGTGTCGGCCACCATTGCCGAACGGGAGCGGGTGAGCGCTGCGCTCGCTGACCATCCGACGTGGCAGGTGATTCCGTCGCACGGCAACTTTCTGCTGATTCGCACGCCCGATGCCGCAGCGGCCTTCAACGCCCTGCTGGCCCACGGCGTGCTGGTTCGCCGGCAGGACAGCCACCCCGGGCTGGAGGGATGCATCCGGGTCAGCATCGGAACGCGGGCAGACAACGACGCGTTCCTGAAGGCGGCAGGCGTGGGCGCAGGCCACTGACTGCCCCGACCGGTCAACCCGCGCGCTGTTGCCGAGGGTGTTGTCTCAGTGGTCTCACCGATATTTGGCTGCCGAGATGAACTGGTTGAAGGTTTCGCACCAGACGATCACCGTGGTGTAGCGCGAGACATCCACCGACTCGGCCACCGGCAGCAGGAAATTCTCGAAGGTCTTGATGTCGCCGACGCGCACCATGCCGGGCTTGAGGCGTTTGAAGTCGTCCTCGGTCTCGACAAACTCGGTGGACAGGTAGAGCTTGTAGTCGGGCCCCGGGGCCAGCTTGCCCACAAACCCGATGCTGCGCGCGCTCACCGACACCACGCCTTCGCCCCAGTGCAGCGGGTCGCTGTCCTTGAGATCGCGGCGGAACTCCCCCTTGTACATGGCGCTGCGGGCCTCGGCCGACACATCGGCCGCCGAGGGGCCGGTGGGCGCAACGAGGATGGGCAAGGCATAGATGCCAAGACCAAAACCGATGGCCAGCGCGAGCAGGTGGGACAGCGTGAGAAAAAGCTTTTTCATGTTGTCATAGTCGGATGTCAGCGCCGAAACTTACTGGCAGGGCCCCACCCACGGTTCAAGTCAACACCGCCACAGCCGCCGAGAAGCTGAAGAAGGCCAGCACGGTGGACAGCAGGATGATGCGCGCAATCCGACCGTTGTCGGCGCCAAAGCGCTCGGCCAGCAGGGCCACATTGCTGGCACTGGGCAGCGCAGCGACCAGCACGATCACCGTCAGCGCAAAAGGCTGGATGGGCACGCCGACCGCCATTGCCGCCAGACCGACGCCGCCCACCAGCAAGGGGTGCAGCACCAGCTTGATCAGCGCCACAGGCACATAGTCTTTCAGCGGTGTGGGCTGCTGGTTGTTCATCTGCGAGCGCGCCAGCACCGCGCCGATGGTAAAGAGCGCCACCGGCGAGGCCGCATCAGCCAGTAGGCCCACGGTCTGCATCACCGGACCCGGCAGCACCACCCCGAAGCCGGACGACAGGCCACCCAACACAATCGCCCAGGGCATGGGGTTCATGGCCACGCCCTTGAGCGCATTCGCAGCAGCCGTCTCGGCGCCATGCACATCGGCCGAATCGAGGCGCGAGAGCGCAATGCACAGCGAGCTGGTGATCAGCAGGTCCACCACAATGGTGACGATGGCTGGCCCGGCCGCCTGCGCGCCCAGCAGCGCCACCAGCAACGGCACGCCCATGAAGCCGGTGTTGGGAAAGGAAGCCACCAGCGCACCAAAAGACGCATCGTTCCAGCCGATGCGGCCCTTGCGCGTGACGGCGATGGTGAGCGCCACCATGACCAGCGCGCACAGCAGGTAGACGGCAGCCAGGCTGAAGTCCAGCAACTGACCGATCGGTGTGCTCGCGCCAAAGCGGTACAGCATGCAGGGCAGCGCGAAATACAGCACAAAGGTGTTGAGCCCCGGAATCGCAACCTGTGGCAGCCACGCCCGGCGCGCCGCGACGTAGCCGCACAGCACCAGCGCGAAGAAGGGGAAGGTGACCAGAAGAATGCTTAGCACAAAGCGTATTGTCTCCGCAGAATTTGGCCGGCGGCTGACTGGCTATGATGCCCGCTGACCCCGCGCCATTTTTCAGTCTCTGCGGCTTTCTCTGCTGCCCTCATCGCTGCCTTTTTCCGCTGTATTTCCCGCTGCCTCGCCCACACGTCTGCCTGCATGTCGTCTTCTGTACCCGCCGCCAACCCCGGCAACGCCAGCCAACCCAATCCCTCGGGACTCAATCTCGCCCAGCAGGAAGCCGTCAATTACCTGCACGGCCCCTGCCTCGTGCTGGCCGGTGCAGGTTCGGGCAAGACGCGCGTCATCACGCACAAGATCGGCCGGCTGATCCAGGCGGGCATGAAGCCCGAGCAGATTGCCGCCATCACCTTCACCAACAAGGCCGCCGCCGAGATGCGCGAGCGCGCCAAGGGCCTGATCGGCAAACCGGCCAAGGGCGTGGTGATCTGCACCTTTCACGCGCTGGGTGTGCGCATGCTGCGGCAGGATGGTGCCGCGCTGGGCCTCAAGCCCCAGTTCTCGATTCTCGACAGCGACGACGTCACCAGCATCCTGAAAGACGCCGGCGGCACCACCGACGCAGCCACCGCGCGCCAGTGGCAATGGACCATCAGCCTCTGGAAGAACATGGGGCTCAATGCCGCGCAGGCCGAAGCGCAGGCCAGTGGCGACGAGGAGACGCTGATCGCCCGCATCATGGCCCGCTATGAGGAGCGCCTGACGGCCTACCAGAGCGTGGACTTCGACGACCTGATCGGTCTGCCACTCAAGCTGCTGCAGGAGCACGCTGATGTGCGCGAGAAATGGCAGCAGTCGCTTGGCCATGTGCTGGTCGATGAATACCAGGACACCAACGCCACCCAGTACGAGGTGCTCAAGCTGCTGGTGGGTGCGCGCGGCCGCTTTACGGCGGTGGGCGACGATGACCAGTCGATCTATGGCTGGCGCGGCGCCACGCTGGACAACCTCAAGAAGCTGCCGCAGGACTACCCCAACCTGAAGGTGGTGAAGCTGGAGCAGAACTATCGCTCCACCAGCGCCATCCTGCGGGCGGCCAATAACGTGATCGGCCCCAACCCCAAGCTCTTTCCGAAGACGCTGTTCAGCGAACTGGGCGAAGGCGAGCCGGTGCGGGTGGTCGATTGCGACAGCGAGGAGCACGAGGCCGAGCGCGTGGTGGCACGCATCCAGAGCCTGCGCGCCGAAGGCACGCTGCAGGCCGAAGGCCACCAGCACCGCGAATGGAAAGACTTTTGCGTGCTGTACCGCGCCAACCACCAGGCCAAGCCGTTCGAGAAGGCGCTGCGCAAGGCCAACATTCCGTACAAGGTGTCCGGCGGGCAGAGCTTTTTCGACCGTGCCGAGATCAAGGACCTCTGCAGCTGGATGCGCCTCTTGGTCAACAACGACGACGACCCGGCGTTCCTGCGCGCGGTGACCACGCCCAAGCGCGGCATCGGCCACACCACGCTGGGCGCGCTGGGCAGCTTTGCCAGCCAGTACAAGCTCAGCCTGTTCGAGTCGCTCTTCAGCAACTCGTTGGGCTCCATGCTGCCCGCCAAGGCGGTGGGCTCACTGCAGGAGTTCGGGCGCTACCTCAATGACCTGGAATACCGCGCCAAACGCACGGTTGGCGCCGAGGATGCACGCGCGTTTCTGAACGACTGGCTCAAGGAAATCGATTACGAAAAACACCTGTACGAGGGTGAAGACAGCGAAAAGCTCGCTGCTGCCCGCTGGACCAACGTGATGGATTTCTGCGACTGGATGGCGCAGCGCTGCGGTGGCCAGATCGACGACACCTCGGGCGCCGTCATTGCCGCCGAAACCAAGACCATGCTGGAAGTGGTGCAGACCATCGCGCTGCTGTCGACCATCAGCGAGCGCGAGGGCGACCAGAACGTGGTGACGCTCTCTACGCTGCACGCCGCCAAGGGGCTGGAGTGGCCGCATGTGGTGCTGGCCGGCGTCAACGAAGGCCTGCTGCCCTTCAAGCTGGAAGACGACGACGGCATGAACACCGACAGCATCGCGCTGCGCCTGCAGGAAGAGCGCCGGCTGATGTATGTAGGCATCACCCGCGCCCAGCGCACGCTGGCCGTGAACTGGCTGCGCAAGCGCAAGAAGGGGCGCGACATGATTCCCGGCGCGCCGAGCCGCTTCATTGCCGAGATGGCCCTGGACAAGGCCACGGTGCGCGAAGACCCGCGCGAAAAGCTCAAGGCGCTGCGTGCAGAGTTCGCCCGCAAGTCGGCCGAAGGGCTAGCGGCGGCCGCCGCGTCTGAAGCACGCTGATGGGCACCGGTATGCCAGACGGCCGGTCTGCCAAAGCTTGTCCCTTGTCGTTACCCATGTTTACGTTCGGTTCACATGCCGGGCGGCTGGTCCGTGAGATAGTTCGTGGCGCCGGCATCTTCGCCGCCCTAGCTTTTTCCGTCACTTGAGGCTGCCTGTGCAGCGGTCATGGCACCCGTGCTGCCGTGGCAGCCCACCGTCAGCGCCCTGTTCAGAGTTATGTCGTCACCCATTTTTCGAGTCGCACTGTGCGGCCTGTACGTCGGTATCTCCGTGCTGGCCACGGGCGGCATCGCCCCGGTCGCTCACGCGCAGCCGCTCACCGCCCCCTGTCCTGCGGCTTCGGCCATGAAGGCAGAGCAACTGCACGGCTTGTGGACTGTTCGCTTCACCAACCCACCCGCAGGCCTGCCGAATCAGGCGACCCTGTTACTTGAACGACATGCCGAGTTCTCAGAAAGCTTGGGCGGGGTGGTGAGCCGCGACCTGGGCCAGGCCATTGGCTCCAAGGCGATTGCCGGCCATGCGCCCAAGGCCATGATTGCGGGCGATCTGGAAGGCGGCATGCTGTTGCTCGACGAGTCTTCTGACAACGTGAGCATCACTGGCACCTGGAATGGCGAGATGGTGGAGGGCTCCTGCGGCAAGGCCTTCAAGGGCACCTGGAAAGACACCAGCCGCAGTGCGCCAGACAACGCACCGGACATTCCTTTCACACTGAACCGCCTCCAGTAGCCTTGCCGCTCGTTGGTGAGGGCCGGCGTGCGCACAGACACACCGGCGGTCTGCGCCTACAGATTTTCAGCGCGGCCGGGGCTAGGCTCAAAGACATGCCTTTTGATGTCTTTGTTGATCCTCCTGCGAAAGTAGCGCCTGACACCCTGGCACACCTCGTCGTGAAGCCCGAGTCACATGTTTGACCCGGACCCCTTCACGCTGGGGTGCATCCTCGCTGGCCTGCTGCTGATCGGCATGACGGCCGGCAGTTCCTTCATTGCCCGCCTGCCGCTGAGTTCGGCCATGCTGTATCTTCTGGCCGGCATGGCGATGGGGCCTTGGGGGCTGGGCCTGGTCAAACTCGATGCCCTGAAGAACACCCTGCTGCTGGAACGCCTGACGGAGATCGCGGTGCTGATCTCGCTGTTCACCGTCGGCATGAAGCTGGAGCTTCCGTTCACCCACCTGCGCTGGCGCATTCCCGTGCAGCTGGCCACCGTGTCGATGCTGGTCACGGTGATGACCATCACCGCCATCGGCCTCTGGGCGCTGAAACTGCCTTTGGGTGCGGCGGTATTGCTGGGCGCGATCCTGGCGCCGACCGACCCGGTGCTGGCGTCTGATGTACAGGTGACCAACCCCGGCGACCGCGATCAGCTGCGCTTTGGTCTGACCGGCGAAGGCGGACTCAACGATGGCACGGCGTTCCCGCTGGTCATGCTCGGGCTGGGGCTGCTGGGGCTGCACGAACTGGGCACAGGCGGCTGGCGCTGGTGGGCCGTTGATGTGCTGTGGGGTGTGGTCGGCGGGCTGGCCCTCGGCTACCTGCTGGGTCACCTGGTCGGCCGCACCATTGTCTATCTGCGCATGCGCCACCTGGAGGCGCTGCGCTCTGACGAATTCATCGCGCTGGGCCTGATTGCGCTCACCTACGGTCTGGCCCTGTGGAGCCACACCTACGGCTTTCTGGCGGTGTTTGCCGCAGGGCTGGCGCTGCGGCGCATAGACGAGCCACGCCGCGCTCGCACACCCGGCAGGCCGCATGAAGGGCTCAGCGCCGAGGACAAGGCGGCGTCTGGCGCGCAGGCCCCGGCGCACATGATGGAGGCGGTGCAGCGCTTCAACAGCCAGCTCGAAAGCTTCGTTGAAGTGGCCATGGTGATGGCGGTGGGCGTGCTGGTCGCCACCGTCCATTTCCACAGCGAGGTGCTGTGGCTGATTCCGCTGCTGTTCCTGGTGGTGCGCCCGCTGGCCGTGTACGCCGGACTGCTCGGCACACCTGTGGCGGGTGCCCAGCGCCGCTTGATGGCCTGGTTCGGCATTCGCGGCATCGGTTCCCTGTATTACCTGCTGTATGCCATCAACCACGGCATGGAGCCCGCACTGGCACAGCAGCTGCTGTCCATCACGTTGGCAGTCATCGTCGCCTCCATCGTGGTCCACGGAATTTCCGTGACGCCGCTGATGAGTCGCTACGAACAGCGCAAAAAGTCAGCCCGCTGAACACACCGCTGCAGCGCTGACGCAGAGCCGCCCAGACAAAGCAAAACCCCAGCCGGGCTGAAGGGCTGGGGCGGTGTGGCCATCGCCTTGACGACACGCCATGGCGAAGATCGGTGGCAAGCTGGAAGCTTATTGCGCGGTTTTCACCACGTCTGCGGCCGCTTGCGGCGCGGTACCCGGCTTGTCAGCACGCGGCGCAGCCAGCGTCTGCTGGGCGGTGGCACCGTTATAAGCCGATGAGGGGCTGGCACCATCGCGCTGCGCCTGCAGCACCTCGGCCTTGACCTCGGCGCGGGTCTTGGTGGAAGCCGTCTGCATCTGGTCAAACAGGTAGGAATTGAAGATCTGGGCGTTGGCGGCCACAGAAGTCATGGCAGAAGCAGCAAGAACAGCGGCGGCGATCAGGTTTGATTTCATGATGGATTTCCTCTCACAGGGTTGAATGGATATTCCGGGCATGGCGGACTCATGGCTCCGTCTGTCCAGCCTCGGTGAGTCGCCTGTTACCGGGGTCTCCGGCAGTTTCGGCTCATCGATGGACGTACTTTATTCCTTCGAGATAAATCAAAAAATAGCAGTCATGGCAATGTATTGCTGTTGAATCAGCAATAATCAGTCGTCACTTTGAAGGAACAGCATGGACCGGCTCCAATCAATGCGGGTGTTTCAGCAGGTGGTGGACGATGGCAGCTTTGCCGCTGCCGCGCGCCGTCTTGATATGTCGGCGGCCGTGGTGACACGCCTGGTGGGCGACCTAGAGGAACATCTGGGCGTGCGCCTGCTCCAGCGTACCACCCGGCGGCTGGCGCTCACCGACGCAGGCGAGGCCTACCTCTCGCGGGTGCGCCATATCCTCAACGACATTGAAGACGCACACGCCGCCGCGCAAGCCCATGCGCAGGAGATGTCGGGCGTGATCCGCATCCTCACACCGCCCATCTTCGGCGTGCATGTGCTCGGCCCGCTGGTGGCCGAGTTCGGCCGGCGCTACCCGAACGTGGTGCTCGACATCCACGTGGACTCCCCCAGCACGCCGCCGGTAGAAGACTACGACCTGACCCTGCTGGGCGCGACCGACACGTTCGACGCCAACATCATTGCGCGGCCTATCGTGTCGTCTGACGGCATTCTTTGCGCCTCACCTGACTACCTGCGCCGCCACGGCAGCCTTCAAACGCCTGAAGACCTGACAGCCCATCGCTGCCTGCGTTTCAAATCACAAGCCGGCCGGACCCGCAGCTTGCGCCTCGTCAATCCCGAGGACGGCATGCGAGAGCTTGAAATACCCATAGAGCCAGCCTTGCTGGTCAACCACTCCGACACGCTGATACGGGCCGGCGTAGACGGCGCGGGCATCATCACCCAGTCGATTGCCCTGGTGTCGGGTCACCTGCAAAGTGGTGAGCTGCAGCGCGTGCTTTCACCGTGGGTCACCGGCACACACACCCTGTACGCGGCGCTTCCAAGCCGCAAGTTCATTCCGACGCGCACCAGCGTGTTCCTGGAGTTCATGACAGAGTTCACGCGGCGGGTGGTCGGGAAAATGGATACGAAACGAACCTGACGTCGGAGCTTTCGGATGGGCGTAAGCCTTTCCGTACAGCTTGATCGCTCCTTCGACTGGCATCGGCGCCCTCAGCAACTACTGAGGCGCAGGGATGACTGATTACGGCTCTTTCCGGGCAAAACATCGTTGCGCCTGGCAAGCTCCTTGTGAAGAGATACTCGCACTCCTCCACACCAGAAAAAAACTGTCTGAGGTACCATTAAATGCGGATCGACCAGCAATCATGAGGATGAGGTCGGCGGTTTACGCGACGAGCAAGTCAAATGGCGTGCTGTATCTCGCTCGAATACCTTGCTCACTCTGCAATAGTCTTTATCAGGGCGATTAATCAGATTCCTGCACACTAGCGCAAGAAGGCCCGGCCATGACAGCACAGAGCTCTTATTCGCAATGGCTATTGAGTGACACGTACCCGGACCCGGTCGAGCACCGATCAGTGGGCTCAGCCAAGGGCTCCTTGCTGCGTTTGCAACTCAAGGAGGCCGTGCCGGACCCAGCGACAGCAGACGTGACAATCCAGTTGTTGATCCGCGGGAATATGAACACTAGAGCTGATCTCGGTGCCGGACGGTTCAGCGGCTCAATGCGCACAGGCACATTTGCTGTCACGCCAGAGCATGTACCGCTGCAGATCGAAGGCGAAGGTCGCGCGGAATTTCTTGTCTTGGCGGTGCGAGGGATTCATCTTCGTGCTCTGGCGTCCGAAACGCTCGGCCGCGATATCCTCGACTTCGGCGGTCTCCATAGTGGGATTCATCGCGACGACCGGTTGGCCACTCTCATGGGCTGGCTGTGGCGGGATGCTGAAGAGGGTTTTCCAGAGGGCCGGCTGTTTCAAGACAATGGGCTGCAAATGATTGTCTCCCGCCTGCTTGCATTGCAGACTCGCCGTCACGCGCCTCAGCGCGGAGGACTTGCGCCTTGGCAGTTGCGCCGTGTTTGTGACTATCTGCAGGAACACCTGGCCGACGACGTGAGCCTGACCGACCTGGGCGCACTGACCGGCTTGACGACGGCCCACTTGTGCCGTGCATTCAGTCAATCGACAGGACTGCCGCCTCACCGCTGGCGAATGGCACGCCGAATCGAACGCGCTCAGGAACTCCTGCGACATACCAGCATGTCAGTAACCGACATTGCAGCTGCCGTTGGATACGATGATCCGGGGCACTTGTCTGTGGCATTTCGCAAGGCCTTGGGTATCAGCCCGACTCAATACCGGCGTGATCGCTGCTGACAAGAAAGCAATCCAGAGCAAGTTTGCGCAATTGACCGAAAGCGCTCTGTGAGCGATGCGGAGAAACTGACCGCATCTTCACTCTGCCGGAGGCTTTCATGACACTGCGTTTCAACACCCGCACAGCACTGCTTGCACTCGCGCTGCTGTGCGACTTACCAGCCATGGCGCAGATGCCGCTGCATGATGGGGGCTCGGTTGAGCTGGTTGAGGCCAGGACACTTGCCACCTGGGAGCCAAGGACGTTCCTGGAAAGCGTCGCAGCAGATGCCGACGGTACTGTCTATGTCGCCAATCACGAGCATGGAACGTTGGAGCGCGTAGACACTGGCGGCCGTATCACTCAGGTTGCCAAGCTGCCCGGACAGATCACGGGCATCCTGCGGCTGGGTGACGGACACACGCTGGCAACGGGTCGATCTCCGGGCGGCCCGGAAACCGTGTACCACATCGATGCGAGTGGCCGGGTTGAAGTGTTCACCACGCCGACAGGAGCGCGCTTCCTCAATGGCCTGGCACGGCTGGACGCCCGCACTGTGCTGGCTGCGGATTCCAGCGCTGCAACAGTCTGGAAACTTGACCTCACAACGAAAACCGCGTCACCGTGGTTACGCCATTCACTCCTGGGACACCGCAGCGCGGCTTCCATATTTCCGACCAATACGGGCTTTCCGGCCGCCAATGGTCTTAAGCGGCACGGTGATGCGGTTTATGTATCCAACTCTGACCGCGCCGCCATCATTCGTATTCCCCTGAATGCGGACGGCACGGCAGGAACTCCTGCGGTCTGGGCCGAACAGTTGCTTGCAGACGATTTTGCCTTTGACGCTGCGGGTAACCTATTTGCACCCAGCCACCCGCTGAACACGGTGGTACGCGTAGCGCCGAATGGCCGGCGCACGACCATTGGCAACGGCAGCATAGGCACCGTGGGGCCAACCGCGGTGACGGTGGCGCCTGATGGTCACTCACTGCTGGTTGTCGGCAACAGTCTGATTCCTTATGAAGGCAAGACCGGACCTGCCAGGCTTTTGGCACTGACACTGGCCCCCGCTGGTGCAGCCAAAAGCGCGGAATCAATCGGCACTCCCGCGACTGCTGTGAGAGTGGCGCAGATCGCATCACCGACGTATTACATGGTGACTGCCGAAACCGTGCCACAGAGCGATGCAGCACGGCAACGCGAAGGACAGGCTTACCTGCGTTTTCTGGAGCAGCACCTCGACCGCATCGCGTTTGGTGGTCAGGTCTTCGATTCGAATGACGCAGTGATCCAGCGCCTCTACATGGTCCAGGCGCCCACAGCTGACGACGCCCTGATGCTTCTGAGTCGCTCACCGTACTACGTTGGAGGCGTCTACAGCAAGCTGCAGGTTCGCCGGCTGCAAGGCATGTTGGGCGGACTGCTTGGCGGGGTCGCATGGTCCCCGCGCTGAGAAGTTCAACGCACTCTCACACTCCCTCCACTCCATCAAGGAATCCCATGATCAGCGACAGCATTGCAACTGGCGGGCACACGCTCGCCTTCCTGCGGCAAGGTAGCGGCCCGGCCGTATTGATCGTTCACGGAATTGGCGGCCACAAGGAAGACTGGAAGGACGTCATGGCCACATTGGCAGATCGACACACCGTGTTCGCCGTGGACATGATCGGCTTCGGCGGCTCCATTGCAGCAAGCGAAGACATCACGGTACGGACCCAGGTGGAGGCACTTCGCAACCTGATAGACGCGCAAGGTCTTGACCGTGCATCACTCATCGGGAACTCGGTCGGCGGATGGGTGACCGCCACCTTCGCCTCAATCTATCCCTCACGCGTCAACCGGCTGGTGCTGGTGGACGTAGCAGGTTTCAAGGCCATGTTTGAAGGCCCGCCTCCGGTCAACTTTTACCCTGAAACGGTCGAGGAAATGCGCAATCTGCTTACCCATGTTTCGGCCAACCCTGCCGCTCACACGCTTGAGTCGGCCAAGCAGGCGCTAGGCCGCCTGAACGACTCCGGCGACCGTAAGGCCGCCTCGGCGGTGTTCAAGGGTCTCTTCGCCTCACCAAGACTGGAAGACGTCATGCCTGCCATTGAGTCGCCTACCTTGGTGCTCTGGGGTGAGCAGGACAATCTCTTCCCGCATCAAATCGCAGACATGGTGTGCGGACATATCCGCGGGGCACACAAGCAGCTGATAGGAGATGCTGGGCACTTCCCCCAGCTAGACAACCCGGTCGCTTTCATCAAGGCTGTAGCTGAATTTCTGGATTGAATCTGCGCGTTACTGCGGACCGGGCTGACGTAGACGGCGTCATCAATCATTCCATTGATCTCATGGCCAACCATTTGCAGAACGGCCAGCTGCAGCGCGTGCTCGCGCCGTGGATCACCGGCACCAACACGCTCTATGCCGCACTGCCGAGCCGCAAGTTCATTCCGACACGCACCAGTGTGTTTCTGGAGTTCATGACCGAGTTCACGCGGCAGATGGTCAGAAAAATGGAAACAGACCAACGCTGAAGCAGAAAGCCGGTGGTGTGCGTTGCCCGGTAGAGAAGATGGTGAGTCTGGATTCACACAGACCCATCCCACAAAGCAAAACGCCCACATGAAGTGGGCGTTTTGTCACTGGTGTGATTAACCAGAGGTTGGTTGCGCGGGCAAGATTTGAACTTACGACCTTTGGGTTATGAGCCCAACGAGCTACCAGGCTGCTCCACCGCGCGTCAAGAGTTGAATTATAGCTTACTCTGCCTTGGCAGCGTCAGCGGCAGTGTCTTCCGACACTTCTGGACGATCCACCAGTTCGACCAGAGCCATGGGTGCGTTGTCGCCAACGCGGAAACCCATTTTCAGAATGCGTGTGTAGCCGCCAGGACGGGCCTTGTAGCGTGGGCCGATTTCAGCGAACAGCTTGACCACCATGTCGCGGTCACGCAGACGATCGAAGGCGAGACGCTTGTTGGCCAGCGTCGGCTCTTTGCCGAGCGTGATCATGGGCTCAACCACGCGGCGCAATTCCTTGGCCTTGGGCAGGGTGGTCTTGATGACTTCGTGCTGCAGCAGCGAGTTCATCATGTTGCGCAACATGGCGAGGCGGTGCTCGCTGGTGCGGTTGAGTTTGCGTAGTCCGTGTCCGTGTCGCATGGTGTTTCCTTTTTTAAAATCCGGGCAGCCGTATCAGGTACTGCCCGTGCGAGATCCCTTCGGGGCGGATCTTGTGGGGTTAAATATTAGCGGTTAATCAGCGTTTGTCGAGACCAGCCGGTGGCCAGCTTTCAAGGCGCATTCCGAGGGTGAGCCCGCGGGAAGCCAACACTTCCTTGATTTCGTTCAGGGACTTGCGTCCCAGGTTCGGCGTCTTGAGCAGCTCGTTTTCGGTGCGCTGGATCAGGTCGCCGATGTAGTAGATGTTTTCGGCTTTCAGGCAGTTGGCCGAACGCACGGTGAGCTCAAGCTCATCGACCGGACGCAACAGGATCGGATCGAACTGCTGCGAACTGCGCTGCACCGGTGCATCGAATGCCGCCAGTTCATTGCCTTCGAGCTGTGCGAACACGGCCAGCTGCTCCACCAGGATCTTGGCCGAGGCGCGCACGGCATCTTCTGCAGTGACGGCACCGTTGGTTTCGATTTCCAGCACCAGCTTGTCGAGGTCGGTGCGCTGCTCAACGCGGGCGCTCTCGACGGTATAGCTCACGCGCTTGACGGGCGAGAACGACGCGTCCAGCACAATGCGACCGATGGATTTTGGCGACTCGTCACCGTAGCGGCGCATCGTGCCAGGCACATAGCCACGGCCGTTTTCCACCTTGATCTGCATGTCGATCTTGCCGCCGTGCGACAGGTTCACGATCACGTGCTCAGGGTTGATGATCTCCACGTCGTGCGGGGTCTGGATGTCAGCGGCGGTCACAGGACCTTCGCCGTCCTTGCGCAGGCTCAGCGTGACTTCATCACGGTTGTGGAGCTTGAACACCACGCCCTTGAGGTTCAACAGGATGTTGACAACGTCTTCCTGCACGCCGTCAATCGACGAGTACTCATGCAGCACGCCGGCAATCGTCACTTCCGTGGCGGCATGGCCGACCATGGACGACAGCAGCACGCGGCGCAGCGCATTGCCCAGCGTATGGCCATAGCCACGCTCAAAAGGCTCCAGAGTCACCTTGGCGCGATTGACGCCAAGCTGCTCGACATTGATGGTTTTGGGTTTCAACAAATTGGTCTGCATGCAGTCTTCCTCTCAATACCCTCGGTTCGTTACACCGATAAGGCTGGCGAAGCACACCCTGGCGGTACGGTGCCCCGTACCGCAGGAACGAAAATTAGCGTGAGTACAACTCGACGATCAACGATTCGTTGACGTCGGCAGCAAACTCGTCGCGGTCAGGCACCTTCTTGAAGGTGCCTTCGCCCTTGTCGGCGTTCACGTCGACCCATGCAGGCAGGCCGACTTGCTGTGCCAGTTGCAGCGCTTCCGTCACGCGGGTCTGCTTCTTGGACTTTTCGCGCACGGCGATCACGTCACCCGTCTTCACGAGGTAAGACGGAATGTTGACCGACTGGCCGTTCACCGTGATGGCTTTATGCGACACCAACTGGCGCGCTTCAGCACGGGTGGAGCCGAAGCCCATGCGGTAAACGACGTCATCGAGGCGGCACTCCAGTAGGAACAGCAGGTTGGCACCGGTGTTGCCCTTGCGGCGGTCAGCTTCCTCGAAGTAGCGGCGGAACTGCTTTTCCAGCACGCCGTACATGCGCTTGACCTTCTGCTTCTCGCGCAGCTGCAGACCGAAGTCGGAGGTGCGGGTGCCAGAGGTGCGGCCATGCTGGCCTGGCTTGGAATCGAACTTGGCCTTGTCGCTGATGGCGCGGCGTGCGCTCTTCAAGAACAGGTCGGTGCCTTCACGGCGGGAGAGTTTGGCCTTGGGGCCGAGATAGCGTGCCACTTGAGTTTCCTTGTGTCATCTGCTGCAGGTCATGCAGGAGCCGGAGGTCGTGACCTGCCGGCGGTGGGCTTGATTGAAAACGCCCGGTGCGGCCACTTGCAGCGCAAGCGACCGGTACCGGGCAACGCGATTAAATACGGCGGCGCTTCTGAGGGCGGCAGCCGTTGTGGGGAACAGGAGTCACGTCAGCGATCGAGTTGATGCGAATGCCGAGTGCGCCCAAGGCGCGCACAGAAGACTCACGTCCCGGACCAGGTCCCTTGATTTCGACGTCAAGGTTCTTGATGCCCTGTTCAATGGCAGCGCGGCCAGCCACTTCCGAAGCAACCTGTGCTGCGAAAGGCGTCGATTTGCGCGAACCCTTGAAACCCTGACCACCCGACGAAGCCCACGACAAAGCATTGCCCTGGCGGTCGGTGATGGTGATGATGGTGTTGTTGAAAGACGCGTGGACGTGGGCAATACCGTCGGCCACGTTCTTGCGAACTTTTTTGCGCACGCGTTGTGCTGCGCTGTTGTTGGGGGATTTAGCCATGAGGACCTCTCAATTATTTCTTCAAAGCGGCCGCTGCCTTGCGCGGACCCTTGCGGGTGCGGGCGTTGGTGCGGGTGCGCTGGCCGCGCATGGGCAGACCACGGCGATGACGGAAGCCGCGGTAGCAGCCGATGTCCATGAGGCGCTTGATGTTCATCGTGGTTTCACGACGCAGATCACCCTCAATGGTGAACAAGCCGATCTGCTCGCGAATCTTTTCGAGTTCGGAGTCAGACAGATCCTTGATCTTTTTTGCATAGGCGATGTCGCATGCCTCGCAAATCTTGCGAGCACGGGTGCGACCGATGCCAAAAATTGCAGTCAAGCCGATTTCGGCGTGCTGCTGCGGCGGAATGTTGATACCAGCGATACGAGCCATGTGCGTCCTCTAAATCTCTTGAAAATCAGCCCTGGCGCTGCTTGTGGCGCGGGTCGGTGCAGATCACACGGACCACGCCCTTGCGGCGGATGATTTTACAGTTGCGGCAAATCTTCTTGACCGAAGCTGAAACTCTCATTTCTTTCTCCTAAACTTTCACTCAGTGCCTACTTGGCACGGAAAACAATTCGCGCACGCGACAAGTCGTACGGCGTCAATTCAACGGTGACCTTGTCGCCAGGAAGAATCCGGATGTAGTGCATCCGCATTTTTCCGGAGATGTGCCCCAGTACGACATGCCCGTTTTCCAGTTTCACCCTGAAGGTTGCGTTGGGGAGGTTTTCAACCACCTCGCCCTGCATCTGGATCACATCGTCCTTCGACATATCCCGTCAACTACCCAGTTAACCGCCCAGTGATGTCTTAAAGTTCGCTTTTTTGAGAAGCGACTCGTACTGTTGCGACATCATGTAGTTCTGCACCTGGGCCATGAAATCCATGGTCACCACCACAATAATCAGAAGAGACGTTCCACCGAAGTAGAACGGCACGTTGTATTTCAGGATCAGGAACTCAGGCAACAGGCAGACGAAGGTGATGTACACCGCTCCAGCCAGCGTCAGTCGCACGAGAATCTTGTCAATGTATTTGGCCGTCTGGTCGCCAGGACGGATCCCGGGGATGAAGGCACCGCTCTTTTTCAGGTTGTCTGCCGTTTCACGGCTGTTGAACACCAGCGCCGTGTAGAAAAAGCAGAAAAATACAATGGCACCCGCATAGAGCATCACATAAATCGGCTGACCAGGTGTCAGCGTGCCGGCAATGTCCTTCAGCCAGCGCATGCTTTCACCAGTGCTGAACCAGCCCACCACTGTCGCGGGCAGCAGGATGATCGACGAAGCAAAGATCGGTGGAATCACACCAGCCATGTTCAGCTTCAGCGGCAGATGTGACGACTGTCCGCCATACACCTTGTTGCCCACCTGCCTACGGGCATAGTTCACCAGAATCTTGCGCTGACCCCGCTCGACGAACACCACGAAGTAGGTGACCAGCGCGACCACTGCAACAATCACGATCGCTATGAGAATGCTCATGGCGCCGGTTCGCACCAGTTCCAGCAAGCCGCCCATCGCGCTGGGCAGACCAGCAGCAATGCCCGCGAAAATCAGAATCGAGATGCCGTTGCCCAACCCACGCTCGGTGATCTGCTCACCCAGCCACATCAGAAACATGGTGCCAGCGGTCAGGCTGAACACGGCCGTCATGCGGAAACCAAAACCAGGTGCCAGCACCAGACCAGCCGAGCTTTCCAGCGCCACGGCGATACCCATCGACTGGAACAGGGCCAAGCCCAACGTACCGTAGCGGGTGTACTGGGTGATCTTGCGACGACCGGCTTCGCCCTCTTTCTTCATCTGCTCAAATGTTGGCACCACATAGGTGAGCAACTGCATGATGATGGAGGCCGAGATGTACGGCATGATCCCCAGCGCAAACACGGTGAACCGGGACAGCGCGCCACCGGAGAACATGTTGAACAGGTTCAGTATGCCGCCCTGCTGACCATTGAACAGCTCCTTGAGCTGATTCGGATCAATGCCGGGAACCGGAATGTGCGCACCGATGCGATAGACGACCAGTGCGAGCAACAGAAACACGAGCCTGTTCCGCAGATCGCCGTACTTGCCGGTTTTCGCGAGTTGAGCAGGAGTGGTTGCCACTGATAAGTTCCGTCAGTTTCTCAAAACTCAGGCCACCGAGCCGCTAGCAGCTTCGATAGCCGCCTTGGCGCCCGCAGTCGCACCGATACCGTTCAGCTTCACAGCTTTCGACAGTTCGCCGGACTTGATGACTTTTACGTTCTTGGCCAATTGACCGACCAGACCCGATTGCTTCAGGGCCAGCAGATCGACTTCAGCCAGACCGAGCTGCTCGAGAGCAGCCAGGGTGACTTCAGCGTTGAACTTGAGCAGATGCGACTTGAAGCCACGCTTGGGCAGACGACGCTGCATGGGCATTTGACCGCCCTCGAAGCCGACCTTGTGGTAGCCGCCGGCGCGGGACTTCTGACCCTTGTGGCCACGACCAGCCGTTTTGCCCAGGCCAGAGCCGATGCCGCGACCGACGCGACGCTTGGCGTGCTTGGCGCCTTGACCAGGCTTGATTGTGTTCAATTCCATGATGGGGCTCCGCTCAGACAATCTTGACCAGATAGCTGATCTTGTTGATCATGCCGCGCACGGCAGGCGTGTCCTGCAGTTCGCTGACGCTGTTGACACCGCGCAGACCGAGGCCACGGACGGTGGCGCGGTGCGATTCCTTGGTGCCAATCGGGCTGCGAACCAGCTGGACTTTGACTTTGGTTTCTTTGGTCATTTCAATGCTCCTCAAAGCTCAGCGATTAGCCGAAGATTTCTTCGACTGATTTGCCACGCTTGGCTGCAATTTCAGAGGCAGTGGTGGAGTTGTTCAGGGCGTCCATGGTGGCGCGCACCATGTTGTACGGGTTGCTCGAACCATGGCTCTTGGCCACGATGTCGGTGATGCCCATGACTTCAAACACGGCACGCATCGGGCCGCCTGCAATGATGCCGGTACCCTTGGGAGCCGGCGCCATCATGACGCTAGCAGCACCCCAGTGGCCGAACACGTTGTGGTGGATAGTGCCGTTCTTCAACGAGACCTTGGTCATGTTGCGACGTGCTTCTTCCATCGCCTTCTGCACGGCTGCTGGCACTTCTTTCGATTTGCCTTTGCCCATGCCGACGCGACCGTCGCCATCACCGACCACCGTGAGTGCGGCAAAACCGAGAATACGGCCACCCTTCACCACTTTGGTCACGCGGTTGACCGCGATCATCTTTTCCTTCAGACCATCGTCTGGAGCGTCGTTTTGCGATTTAGCTTGAAACTTAGCCATACTTAATTCCAGTCTGCTTAGAACTGCAAACCAGCTTCGCGTGCCGCATCAGCCAGCGCCTTGACGCGGCCGTGGTACGCAAAACCGGCGCGATCAAACGCCACTTTTTCAACACCTGCTGCTTTTGCCTTGATGGCAATGCGCTTGCCAATGGCCTGCGCAGCAGCAACGTTTCCACCCTTGCCGGAAGCACCGATTTCCTTGCGGACTTCGGCTTCTGCGGTGGAGGCGGCAGCCAGGATCTTGGTGCCGTCGCCAGAAATCACGCTGGCGTAGATATGCAGATTGGTACGGTTCACCGTCAGACGGGCAACGCCTTGCGTAGCAATGCGGATACGGGTCTGGCGTGAACGACGAAGGCGCTGCTCTTTTTTGGTCAACATGATGCAGCTCCTTATTTCTTCTTGGTTTCTTTGATCGTGATCTTCTCATCCGCATAACGGATGCCCTTGCCCTTGTAAGGCTCGGGAGGACGCACGGCCCGCACTTCGGCAGCGATCTGGCCGACGCGCTGACGGTCGGAACCCTTGATCACCACCTCGGTGGGGGTCGGGGTGGCGACGGTGATGCCAGCGGGCATGTCCATGATCACAGGGTGCGAATAACCCACGGTGAGATTCAGCTTGGCACCCTGCGCCTGGGCCTTGTAACCCACGCCGATCAGGCTGAGCTTTTTCTCGAAACCCTTGGTCACGCCCGTCACCATGTTGTTCACGAGCTGACGCATCGTGCCGCTCATGGCATTGGCTTCACGGGAGTCGTTGGCAGGCACAAAGGTAAGCTTGCCAGCGTCGATCTTGACGGTGACCAGCGCGTTCTGCGCCAGCGCCAGTGCACCCAGGGTGCCCTTGACGTTGATCTGGTCTTCCTTGATGGCGACGTCCACACCCTGTGGGACGGCGACCGGCATTTTTCCTACACGAGACATTTCAGTTTCTCCTCAATGCCGCCGTTTAGGCCACGTAGCAGAGCACTTCGCCACCGATGCCGGTAGCGCGCGCCTTGCGATCAGTCATCACACCCTGGGGGGTGGTGACAATTGCCACACCGAGGCCATTCATGACCTGGGGAATGGCGCCATGGCCCTTGTACACACGCAGACCGGGGCGGCTGACGCGCTCAATGCGCTCAATCACGGGACGGCCAGCGTAATACTTCAGGGCAATTTCCAGCTGGGACTTGCCTTCGTCGGTCTTGACGGAGAAGCCATCGATGTAGCCCTCGTCCTTCAGGACCTGCGCAATGGCAACCTTGACTTTTGACGACGGCACCTGCACGACGGCTTTTTCAACCATCTGTGCATTGCGGATGCGCGTCAGCATGTCGGCGATAGGATCACTCATACTCATTTTGTGGTTCTCCTATGCTTACCAGCTTGCCTTGGTGATACCAGGGATATCACCAGCAAATGCGAGTTCACGGATCTTGGCGCGGGCCAGACCGAACTGACGGAACGTGCCACGCGGGCGACCGGTGATCGAGCAGCGGTTGCGCTGACGGGTCGGGTTCGCGTTGCGGGGCAACTTCTGGAGCTCGAGGCGGGCCAGTTGACGCTCTTCGTCGGAGCGCTTGGCGTCGTTGGACGTTGCCTTGAGTTCAGCGTATTTCTTGGCGAACTTGGCGGCGAGTTTCTCGCGCTTGAGTTCACGTTGCAGCAGAGCTTGTTTTGCCATCTTGCGCCTTCAGTTCTTGAACGGAAAACGGAAGGCGGTGAGGAGCGCCTTGCACTCTTCATCGGTCTTGGCCGTCGTGGTGATACTGATATTGAGACCGCGCAGGGCATCCACCTTGTCGTACTCAATCTCGGGGAAAATGATCTGTTCCTTGACGCCGATGTTGTAATTGCCGCGGCCATCGAAGGCCCGACCGGAAATACCACGGAAGTCACGCACGCGCGGCAGAGCCACGGTGACGAAACGGTCCAGGAACTCATACATCTGCACGCCGCGCAGCGTGACCATGCAGCCAATCGGCAGGTCTTCGCGGATCTTGAAACCGGCGATGGCCTTCTTGGCTTTGGTGACGACAGGCTTCTGGCCGGCGATCTTGGCCATGTCGCCCACGGCGTTGTCCATGACCTTCTTGTCGGCGACGGCCTCGCTCACACCCATGTTGAGCGTGATCTTGGTGATGCGGGGAACCTGCATCGGCGAGGTGTACCCGAACTTTTCCATCAGGCTCGGGGCGATTTTTTCGCGGTATTGCTGTTGCAAGCGTGCCATGTTATGCAGCCTTAATTTCTTCGCCGCTGGACTTGAAGACGCGCACTTTGGTGCCGTCTGCCAGAAGCTTGATGCCCACCCGATCCGCCTTGCCGGTAGCCGCATTGAAAATGGCCACGTTGGACTGGTGAATCGGCATGCTTTTCTCGACGATGCCGCCGGTGGTGCCTTTGAGGGGGTTGGGCTTGGTGTGTTTCTTCACCAGGTTGATCCCGTCCACCAGCACGTGGCTGTCGTCCTTGCGCAGCGAAATCTTGCCGCGCTTGCCCTTGTCGCGACCTGCGATCACGATGATCTCGTCGCCTTTGCGAATCTTGTTCATGGCGCGTCCTTACAGAACTTCAGGAGCCAGGGACACGATCTTCATGAACTTCTCGGTGCGCAGCTCGCGCGTGACCGGTCCGAAGATGCGGGTGCCGATGGGCTCCAGCTTGGCGTTAAGCAACACAGCTGCGTTGCCATCGAATTTGACGAGCGAACCATCGCCGCGGCGGATGCCCTTGGCGGTGCGAACGACCACAGCGCTGTAAACCTCGCCTTTTTTGACGCGGCCACGCGGAGCGGCTTCTTTGATGCTCACCTTGATGACATCACCAACGCTGGCGTACCGGCGCTTGGATCCGCCCAGCACCTTGATGCACATCACGGATTTGGCACCCGTGTTGTCAGCAACATCGAGTTTGGATTGCGTTTGAATCATGTATTTAGTCCCAACTTGCACCGGGCGCCACGCGCAGAAACTGCGAGCTGCCATCCAGTCAGTCTTGGGCCCGTCGTCCACACTGCAAACCACTTGCAATGCTTCCAATTAGGCTGTTTAGAGTCAGATTTCTCCGCTTTTCTCAAGCGAAGCCCTCGACTATAACCGAACTCTGACGGGTCGTCAACACACCCAAGCGGTCAAATGCACAACTTGTGCGGAGAGGCCAAAAGTCGTCAGAGCCGTCCCGGGAGGTGCATATACTGGCCGCACAGGGTCAAAAAGGCGTCGAGCTGCGGGTCTACGCCGGTTTCTTCGCGCAGGATGGCCGCCACTGGGGGCGCCAGTTCACGCGCCAGGGCGGCGTCCAGAAACAGCAGCCGCGAGCGCCGGGCCAGTACATCCTCGACGCAGCGGGCGTACTCAAACCGCGCCGCAAACCGGACCATGGCCTCACTCAGGCCCGCGCCCAACTGCCGGCCAGCGCCGGGCAAGGCCTCTACAGCCGCAGACTCGCTGCCGTACAGGTGCAAGCCCGGCGGGGCGCTGATTTTCACACTTGAGGTTTTGGCGCCGACCAGCGGGAGGTGAGCAGTCACTGCGCCGGAATCCTTTTGCAGCAGGCCAGCCTCCATGCAGCGGTCCAGCACATCCACCGCCATCGCCCGGTAGGTGGTCCACTTGCCGCCCGTCACGGTGACCAGTCCGCTCTTGCTGACCAGCACCGTGTGTTCCCGCGACAGCGCCTGCGTGCTGCCAGCGTCCTCATCGGGCGGCTTGACCAGCGGGCGCAGGCCAACCCAGATGCTCTTGATGTCGGCCAGCCCCGGCGCACGCCGCAGGTAGCGGCCCGATTCGCGCAGGATGAAATCGACCTCTTCGGCGAAGGCCAGCGGTTCGCGGGCCAGGTCGTGCCTCGGTGTATCAGTGGTGCCGAGGATGACCTTGCCCAGCCACGGCACGGCGAACAGCACCCGGCCATCGATGGTTTTGGGGATCAGCATCGCGTGATCCGTGGGCAGAAAGTCCCGGTCCACCACCATGTGCACGCCCTGGCTGGGCGCCACCATGGGCCGGGTCGGCCGGCTGATGGCCTCGCCGTCCTGCATCCGGAACTGGTCCACCCACACGCCGGCCGCGTTCACCACGCAGCGCGCACGCAGCTCGAAGACCTGGCCCGACTCCTCATCGCGGGCCTGGAGGCCCACCACCTTGCCGCCCTCGTGCACCAGACCCGTGGCCGCACAGTAATTCACCAGCAGCGCACCCCGTGCGGCGGCTGTGCGGGCCAGGGCGAGTGCCAGCCGCGCATCGTCGAACTGGCCGTCCCAGTACTTGACGCCGCCCTGAAGACCGTCGGGCTGCACCGTCGGCAACAGCCCCAGCGTCTCCTGCCGGTTGAGGAATTCGGTCGCACCTAGCGCGGCTTTTCCGGCCAGGGCGTCGTACATCTTCAGGCCGATGCCATAAAACGGCTTCTCCCAGAAGCGGTAGGAAGGCATCACAAACGCCAGCGGCTGCGCCAGGTGCGGCGCGTTGGCCAGCAACATGGATCGCTCGTGCAGCGCTTCGCGCACCAGCGCGATGTTGCCCTGCGCCAGATAACGCACGCCGCCGTGGACCAACTTGGTCGCACGCGACGAGGTGCCCTTGGCGAAGTCATGCGACTCCACCAGGACCACCGAGAGACCTCGCGCGGCAGCGTCCAGCGCCACACCCAAGCCGGTGGCACCACCGCCGATGACCGCCATGTCGTACTGGCGCGGCTCGGCCAGGTGGCGCATCAAGGCCACACGGTCGGTCAGCACGGGGGCATCGGCAGCGGTGTTGCGGGACGCGTCCATGGGCAATCGGCTGGGGTGGTGGTCGGGCTGGGGAAGGAGGGCGCACCAAGCAGGGCGGCCCTGCGCAGTCCCACTACTGTAGCGGTGAATACAGCCATCGCATGAGTGCAGGCGTGAACGCCGACGTGGGCACAAGGCCACCCGGCGTTTTCCCTGCCGGGCAATGATGCCCCTTCCAGTACAGTCCCATCGACCGGACCGCACAACCACCCCCGCAAAGCCTGACGACCATGACCTACCTGCTTGCCCTGGACCAGGGCACCTCCAGTTCGCGAAGCATCGTGTTTGACGGGCAGGGCTGCGTCGTGGCCATGGCCCAGCAGGAGCTGCCGCAGATGTACCCGCAGCCGGGCTGGGTGGAGCACGACCCCATGGTCATCTGGCAAACCCAGCTGGCGACCGCCCGCGAGGCCCTGCACAAGGCCAGGATTTCAGCAAAAGATGTGCGCGCACTGGGCATCACCAACCAGCGCGAGACCACGGTGGTGTGGAACCGGCGCACCGGCATGCCCATCCACCACGCGCTGGTCTGGCAGGACCGGCGCGCCGAAAGCACCTGCGCCCGGCTGCGCGAGGAAGGCCACGAGGCGCTGATCCAGTCCAGAACCGGGCTGCTGGTCGATGCCTATTTCTCGGGCACCAAGCTGAAATGGCTGCTCGACAACGTCGATGGCGCCCGCGCGCAGGCCGAGCGCGGCGAGATGGCCTTTGGCACGGTGGACTGCTGGCTGCTGTGGCAACTCACCGGCGGCAGCCTGCACGCCACGGACGTCAGCAATGCGTCGCGCACCATGCTCTTCAACGTGCACACCAACCAATGGGACGCCGAGTTGCTCGCGCTGCTTGGCATTCCGCCTTCACTGATGCCGCGCGTGCTGCCGTCGAGCGCGCACTATGGCGAAGTCCTACCCGATCTGCTGGGTCACGCCATTCCCATCGGCGGTGTGGCTGGCGACCAGCAGGCCGCCCTGTTCGGCCAGGCCTGTTTTTCAGCCGGCATGGCCAAGAACACCTATGGCACCGGCTGCTTCATGCTGATGCACACCGGCGGCGCATTCGAGACCTCGCGCAACGGCCTGCTCACGACCAGCGCCGCGCAGATCAGCCCAACGCCGGAATTCGCGCTGGAAGGCAGCGTGTTTGTCGGTGGCGCTGTGGTGCAGTGGCTGCGCGACGGCCTGCAGGCCATCGAAGGCAGCGCGCAAGTGGAAGCACTGGCGCAAAGCGTTCCCGATTCAGGCGGTGTGATCATGGTGCCGGCCTTCACCGGCCTAGGCGCGCCCTACTGGAAGCCCCATGCGCGCGGCACGCTCACGGGCCTGACGCGCGGCACCACGCTGGCCCACATCGCACGTGCGTCGCTGGAGAGCATCGCCTACCAGAGTGCCGCCCTGCTGCTGGCCATGAGCCGCGATGCGGTGGCCGGGGGCGCCGCGCCGGTGACCGAGCTGCGTGTGGACGGCGGCGCCTGCGTGAACGATCTGCTGATGCAGTTCCAGGCCGATCTGCTGGGCATTCCGGTGATCCGCCCCGCCGTCACCGAAACCACCGCACTGGGGGCGGCCTATCTGGCCGGGCTGAGCACGGGCGTTTACGCCAGTACGGCCGAGCTCTCGGCGCTGTGGCAGGCCGAGTGCCGCTTCACGCCCGCCATGGACCGCGCCACAGCCAACGAGGCCATGACCCGCTGGGAGCATGCGGTACGCCAGGCCATCGCGCCCTGAAGGCGTCACGCCAGCGACGCGAAGCGGCATCAGAGTCCCCGCCATGCCAGTCTCATCCACGCCCTTCCCGCTCACGCGGCGCCGCCTGCTGGGGGGTGCCGCCTCGCTCGCGCTGCCAGCATTCATGCCGCACGGCTGGGCCGAGGCCAGCCCGTTCGACGCGGCGTCGCTGCCACGTCTTCGCCTGATCGGTGAGGCCAGAATTCCGCACCGTGCCTCATTTCAGGGCACCGTGGTCGGCGGCTTGTCGGGCATCGATTACGACAGCCAGCGCGACCTGTTCCATCTCATCAGCGACGACGGATCGCACGAAAGCCCGGCACGGTTTTACACCGCGCGTATCGCTATTCAGGCCGACCGGATCGGTGAAGTCGAATGGCTGGGCGTGACCACACTGCGCCAGGCCGACGGCACGCCCTACCCTGCTGCGCTGCGCGGCCTGCAGGTGCCCGACCCGGAGGCCATCCGCTGGCGCGCCAGCAGCCAGACCCTGTGGTGGACCACCGAGGGCCATGCGCTGAGCGGCGCGGCGCCAATGCTGCGCGAGAGCCGGACCGACGGCACGCTGGTGCGCGAAATCAGCCTTCCCGCACTGTTCGACTTTCAGCTCATTCCTGGTACTCAGGGCTCACGCTCCAACCGCACTCTGGAAGGACTGGCGCTGACACCCGACGGCCAGCGCGCCTGGGTCGCCATGGAGTCACCGCTGCGGCAGGATGGCCCCTTGCCCACAGTGCAAGCCCCGGGAGGCCCCTGCCGCTTCACGCTGCTTGATCTCGGCACCGGCAAGGTGCTGCGGCAGGTCGCATATGTGCCCGATGCCATTCCGCGTGCACCGGTTTCACCAGCCACCCAGGCCGACAACGGCGTCACCGAAATCCTGCTGCTCGATGAACACCACCTGCTGGTGCTGGAGCGGGCTTACATGGCCGGCCACGGCGCTGACGAGCGCAACTCGCTGCGGATCTACCTGATCGACACGCGGGAGGGCACCGACACGCAGGACATGCCCGCACTGAGCCCGGGTCGCTACCAGCCGGTCGGCAAACGGCTGCTGGCCGACCTGGCGTTCTTCACGGGCCCCGGTGCCGGTCGCCGCCTGCAACAGCTGGACAATACCGAAGGCATGAGCTGGGGAGCACGGCTTCCGAACGGCAACCGCACGCTGCATCTCATCAGCGACGACAATTTCAGCGAACAGCAAATCACCCAGTGGCTGGTTTTTGAGTTTCAGGATTGAACCCACATGACATCTTCTTCTTTAGCCTCCGTGTCGGTGGCTTTCATCGGCGGCGGCAACATGGCCAGCGCCATCATTGGCGGTCTGCTCAAACAAGGCACGCTCGCCAGCCAGATCCAGGTGGTGGAGCCGTTTGCCGAACAACGCGCCAAACTGACTCAGCAGTTCGGCGTGGCGGTCCATGAGGCGCCGGGTGCGGCGCTGGAGCAGGCTGGTCTGGTGGTGTGGGCCGTCAAGCCCCAGACCTTTCGCGAGGCGGCCGGTCAAAGCCGCGCGCACACGGCGAAGGCTTTGCATCTGAGCGTGGCCGCAGGCATCCGCTCGGACAGCATCGCGCAGTGGCTGGGCACCGAACGCATCGTACGCGCCATGCCCAACACCCCGGCCCTGGTCGGAAAGGGCATGACGGCCTTGTTCGCGCGCCCTGCTGTTTCGACGGACGACCGGCTTGCAGTGGAAGGCGTGATCCAGCCGACCGGCGACTTTCTGTGGCTGGACAGCGAAACCCAGCTCGATGCGGTCACCGCGCTCTCGGGCTCCGGGCCGGCCTATGTGTTCTATTTCCTTGAAGCCATGATCGATGCTGGAATGGGCATGGGGCTGTCGCGCGAGAAAGCCCATCAACTGGCGGTTGGCACCTTTGTCGGCGCGTCGGCGCTGGCACAGGCCTCCAGCGACCCGCCGGAGGTGCTGCGCGCCCGCGTCACCTCCAAGGGCGGTACCACCTACGCCGCACTCACATCGATGGAGCAGGACGGCATGAAGCTGCACTTCATGCAGGCGCTGGAAGCGGCGCGGCAACGCGCTGTGGAACTGGGCGACGAGTTCGGCAGCGCCTGACGTTCCGTCGCAACCGCTCTTGGCTACTATCGACCGACGTAAGACAACGCCACGCCAGCAAACACGGCAAAGCCCAACCAGTGGTTCAGGCGGAAGGCCTTGAAGCAGCCGTCACGCTCGCGGTGGCGGATGAGCCGCCAGTGCCACACCGCCTGCGCAAGGGCTGCGCCCAGCCCCAGGGCGATCACGCCGAAGCCGGGCTCATCGCGCAGCAGCCAGGCCCACAGGCCCAGGAACAGCAGGTAGCTCATCATCACGCCCGCCACATCGAAGCGGCCCAGCGTGATGGCTGAGGTCTTCATGCCGATCTTCAGGTCGTCATCGCGGTCCACCATGGCGTATTCGGTGTCGTAGGCAATCACCCAGAACAGGTTGCCCAGCAGCAGCAGCCAGGCCAGCGCCGGCACCCGCGACTGCACCGCCGCAAAAGCCATCGGAATGCCAAAGCTGAACGCCACGCCCAGGACAGCCTGCGGCATGGATACAAAACGCTTGGCGAACGGATAGGCGAGCGTCACCGCCAGCGCGGCCACCGACCACAGCACGGTCACCGTGTTGGTGGTCAGCACCAGGCCGAAAGCCAGCAGGGCCAGCACCGCGCCCAAGCCCAGCGCCTCACGCACCGACAGCGCACCGCTGGTCACCGGGCGTTGCGCGGTGCGTTTGACGTGGCGATCAAAGTCGCGGTCAGCCACATCGTTGACGCAGCAGCCAGCGCTACGCATCAGGATGGTCCCGAGCGTGAACACCAGCACCAGATGCCAGCCCGGAAAGCCATGCGAGGCAATCCACAGCGCCGACAGCGTGGGCCAGAGCAGCAACAGCCAGCCGGCGGGGCGGTTCCAGCGGATCAGGTCAAGGTAGAGGCCGAGTTTGGTTTGAAGCGTGCTTTTCACGCTGCCGATTCTGGCATCACCGAAGGCATCGTTGCGCGGTCGCTCATTCTTCCAGCAGGGAGCGAAGCATCCACGCCGTCTGCTCGTGCACCGTCAGGCGCTGCGTGAGCAGGTCGGCGGTGGGTTCGTCGCCGGCTTTGTCGGCCAGCGGGAACAGCTCGCGTGCAGTACGGGCCACAGCCTCATGGCCCTGCACCAGAATGCGCACCATCTCCAGCGCCTTGGGCGGCACCGCAGGCGCATCCGGCACCGAGGCCAGCTTGCCGAACTGTGCGTACGAGCCTGGCGCCGGATGGCCCAGCGAGCGGATGCGCTCGGCCACCGGGTCCACCGCCGCCCACAGCTCGGTGTACTGCACCATGAACATCTGGTGCAGCGTGTTGAACATCGGGCCGGTGACGTTCCAGTGGAAGTTGTGGGTGGTGAGGTAGAGCGTGTAGGTGTCTGCCAGCACACGGCTCAGCCCCTTGGCAATGGCCGCTCGGTCTTTTTCGCTGATGCCGATGTTGATGGGAGGGGCTGCTTTGCCCGGCGCTTTTACAGAGGATTTGGCCATGGTGTTCCACTCAATGATGAATCTGTCACTTTACAAAACCTGATGGGCACAGGCAACCGGCGCAGCTGTCGTGATGGCACATGGCGATCAGGACAGACGAATCACCCCGGGCAGCTCGCAGGCGTAAATCGCGTTGCGCAGCGCGGCAATCGCTTCGTAGCGCGTGAAGCTGCGACGCCAGGCCAGCACCACACGGCGCGAAGGCACATGCCCTTCAAACGGCAGGTACTTCACGAAGGACGGCATGTCAGCGTCTGCTGCTGCCTTGGCCTTGCTGACCTTCTTTGCAGCGCGCGGCGGCGCCATGGCCTCTTTGGGTACACCCAGGCGCGGCACCAGTGTGATGCCCATGCCGGCCGCCACCATGTGCTTGATGGTCTCCAGCGACGAGCCTTCAAAGCTCTTGCGAATACCGTCCGAATTGCTGGAAAAGCGTGCGAACTCCGGGCACACCTCCAGCACATGATCACGAAAGCAGTGCCCGTTGCCCAGCAGCAGCATGGTTTCTTTTTTGAGCTCTTCGGCCGTGATGCTGCTGCGCTGCGCCAGCGGGTGCGAACTCGGCACGGCAGCCATGAAGGGCTCGTCGTAGAGCGGTGCAATCGCAAGATTCGCATCGGGAAACGGCTCGGCCAGGATGGCGCAGTCGATCTCGCCCATTCGCAGTTCCTCGATCAGCTTGACCGTGAAGTTCTCCTGCAGCATCAGGGGCATCTGGGGCGTCATGGCGATGGCGTGGCGCACCAGATCCGGCAGCAAATAGGGGCCGATGGTGTAGATCACACCCAGCCGCAGCGCACCTGCCAGCGGGTCTTTCCCACGCTTGGCAATCTCGCGGATGTTCTCGGCCTGCTCCAGCACGCTTTGCGCCTGCCGCACGATTTCTTCCCCCAGCGGCGTGACCGTGATCTCGTTGGCATTACGCTCGAACAGCTTGACCTGCAATTCCTCTTCAAGCTTCTTGATCGCCACGCTGAGTGTCGGCTGCGACACATGGCAGGCGTCGGCACCCTTGCCAAAATGTTTTTCACGGGCTACGGCGACGATGTATTTGAGTTCGGTCAGCGTCATGGGGTGATTGTGCGGCTTTTGTGTGGTGTTTGTTTTGTGTTTTGAGTGCTGACGTGGCTGAGGACGGGTGCCGGGGGTTGCCCGGCAGCAACTCACTTTTCTTTTGCTTCGCCAAAAGCAAAGTAAGCAAAAGAAAAGGCGACCCTGGTGCCTGCGTCCCCTGCGCTTCGCTACGGGGCAACCTGCGGTGCTCGGTCCAGGCGGGGTCTGGCTAAACTCGCCTTCGGCTCAGACAACGCCAGCCCTGATCCGCCTGGACCTCCGCTCCTCGGCGCATTCACAAGGGTTGGGGACAGAAAACTAATACCGAAGTCCACAAGGACACGCCATGGCGTGTCCTTGTTTGTATTGGCTTTCGGGTATCCGTTCCCGCTTGCCCCGTGTGGCTGGGCCGAGCAGCGCAGATGGAGGCGGAGGGTCAGGCCGCACTTGTTTGAGCCGAAGGCGAGTTGTGCGGACTGCCGCCGTAATCGAGCAGCGCAGGTTGCCCGTAGCGCAGCGGAGGGACCCAGACTTCGGGTCGCCTTCTCTTTGCTTACTTTCTCTTGGCGAAGCAAGAGAAAGTAAGTCGCCCGCCGGGGCGAGTCCCGGCCTCAGGCCTCAGCTAAAACCCCTCACATCGGCATCCGATCCCGCCCATCCCTCACCCCCCGCCGCACTTCCTGAATGGTGGCCAGCAAATCCCAGAACTGCTTGGCCTGTACCTTGAGGCGGTAATCGGTCTGCGCAAACTGCTCTTCCACCATCTCGGTCACGCGCGAATCCAGATCGGCCGGCGGCAGCTTGAGGTAGGCCTCGCTCTCGGCGCCATCCCGCTCGATGGTGGCGCCGGCCTTGCGGGCGATGTTCAGCATGGCGGTGTTTTCGCTCAGGGCGTGGATGAACATCATGTCCACGCCGTCGTTGCGCGCATGCATGACGGCGCGGTCAAACAGGCGGGAGCCGTAGCCCCGGCCGCGGGCCTGCGACAGCACCGAGACGCCGAACTCGGCGCAGCTTTTCAGTTCGGGATCGGTCGAGTGCGCCAGGTGCGCCATCGCGATCAGTTCGAGCTTGCGGTTGTAGATGCCAAAGATCTCGTCGCGCTCGAAGTTCAGGCTGCTCACGTAGCGGCGGATCTGCTCGTCGTTGGCGGCATAGCCAAAGCGCAGGTAGCGGTCGCTGTCGTCCAGCGCCAGCAGGTGTGTGGCGATGCGCTCACCGTGGCTGGGGCCGAGCGAGCGGATCGGAACCATGACGGGTGGGGCCTGTTTCACGGGCGTGCCGTCCTCCGCGCGCTCAGACGACAGCGGGCGAAAAAACTCTTTGCCCGCGTGGTAGGACGCTTTCAGAAATGAACTGGGATTGACCATGCACGAAATATAAGGGTTATCCCTAGAATTGCCAGTCTAGGCGGGACTGGCCTTTCCGCGGCCAACTCGAGTCTGTTGAAACATGAAACACCTCAAAGGCCCATTCAAACAATGCTTAATTGCTATTAATTAAATAGCAAGCCATCGGTCGCGAGCCGCCACGTTGCAATGCAACAACTTTGTAACAGGCGCGCTTGAGACATTAAACGTCCGAATGGCGCATTTGTCAGCCGGTGCAATGGCGTCTGACAACCGCCATCCCCCTGCTCACAGCGGCACGGCAGTGGTGGTTTTCACGCGGTCCAGCACAAAGCTGGTTTTGCAATCCTGCACGCTGGGGTGCTTGAGCAACGTGTCCATGATGAAACGGCTGTAGTGCGCCATGTCCTGCACCAGCACGCGCAGCAGGTAATCCATCTCGCCGGTCAGCGCTGCACATTCCACCACCTCGGGCCAGGTCTGCACGCTGGCGCGGAACAGGTCCATCGGGTTGCGTTTGTGGCTTTCGGTGTGCTTTTCCAGCCGCACATTGATGTAGGCCGTCAGCCCCAGGCCCACGACTTCGGGTTTGACCAGTGCCACATAGCGGTCAATCACGCCCGACTCCTCCAGCCGCTTGACGCGCCTGAGCACTGCGCTGGGGGACAGCCCGACCTGCTCGGCCAACCCATCAAAGGTAGCCCGGCCATCCGCCTGCAGGCTGCGCAAAATCTGATGATCCAGCTTGTCGAGTGTTTCCATCGCTTGAATTTTGCAGCTTTCGTGCGTCAAAGGCAATTCGCGCGCCTTGATTCGCAGTAAACGTGATGCACTGCGCCTCTATATTGAGGGCTTACTGACCGGAGTCCTCCATGAACGCTCGCGACCACACCCCTCTGAACTTTGGACAAGGCGCCGCCTGGGAGAATCCCATGGGCACCGACGGCTTTGAATTCATTGAATATGCGGCGCCCGACCCGGCCGCGATGGGCGCGCTGTTCGAGCGCATGGGCTTCACGCCGATTGCGCGGCATCGCCACAAGGATGTGACGCTGTATCGCCAGGGCGGCATCAACTTCATCCTCAATGCCGAGCCAGATTCGTTCGCGCAGCGCTTTGCGCGCCAGCATGGCCCCAGCGTGTGCGCGATTGCGTTTCGCGTGCAGGATGCCAAGGCCGCGTACGAGCGTGCCATCTCGCTCGGTGCCTGGGGCTATGCCCACACGTCGGGTCCGGGCGAGCTGAATATTCCAGCCATCAAGGGCATTGGTGATTCCATCATTTACTTCATCGACAAATGGCGCGGCAAGAACGGCGCGCAGCCCGGTGACATCGGCAACATAGGCTTTTACGACGTGGACTTCGAACCGCTGCCCGGCGTGCGCGCCGATGCACTCAACCCGGCCGGCCATGGCCTCACCTACATCGACCACCTGACCCACAACGTGCACCGGGGCCGCATGGACGAATGGGCCGGGTTTTACGAGCGCCTGTTCAACTTCCGCGAGATCCGCTATTTCGACATCGAAGGCCAGGTCACCGGCGTGAAGAGCAAGGCCATGACCAGCCCCTGCGGCAAGATCCGCATCCCCATCAACGAGGAAGGCAACGAAAAAGCCGGCCAGATCCAGGAGTACCTGGACCGCTACCACGGCGAGGGCATCCAGCACATCGCGATGGGCAGCAACAACCTGTTGACCACGGTGGACGCGATGCGCGCCAGTGGCATCAAGCTGCTGGACACCATCGACACCTATTACGAGCTGATCGACAAGCGCATCCCCGGCCACGGCGAGAACGTAGCCGAGCTACAAAAGCGCAAGATTCTGGTGGACGGCAAGCAGGGCGCCCTGCTGCTGCAGATCTTCAGCGAGAACCAGCTGGGGCCGATCTTCTTCGAGTTCATCCAGCGCAAGGGCGACGACGGATTTGGTGAAGGCAACTTCAAGGCGCTGTTTGAAAGCATCGAGCTGGACCAGATGCGCCGCGGCGTGCTGGCCCCGCCGCCTGAGGGCGTAGACTGAAAGCCATGTCTTCCACCACCTTGCCCGACAGTGCGAACGTGAGCACCAACGCCATGGGCCCCAAACCCGCGGTGTACGGCCAGTCGGACCGCCCGCCCCGGGGCGACTATGCGCGCGGCGGGCAGGTGCATGCCGACTACACCTGCCCACAGAATTACGCGGCCTATACCGCGGAAGACCACGACACCTACCGGCGACTGTACGCGCGCCAATCGGCACTGATTGAAGGGCGCGCATGCCAGGCCTTCATCGACGCCCTGCCCCGACTGGGCGCCAGCGATTCGATTCCGCGCTTTGAAGACATCAACGACCGCCTGTTCAAGGCCACCGGCTGGCAACTGGTGGGCGTGCCGGGGTTGATTCCGGAAGTTCCGTTCTTCACCTTGCTGGCCAACCGCAAGTTTCCGGTGACGGACTGGATCCGTACACCCGCCGAGTTCGACTACATCGTCGAGCCCGACATCTTTCACGATCTGTTCGGCCATGTGCCGGTGCTGTTTGACAAGACCTATGCCGATCACATTCACGCCTACGGGCAAGGCGCGCTGAAGGCACATGCGCTGGAACACGGGCTGCAGCAAATCACAGGCGCGGTGGAAATGCTCTCGCGCCTTTACTGGTACACGATTGAGTTCGGTCTGGTGCGCGAGGGGCCCGAAGGGCAGGCGCGAGCCTATGGCGCCGGCATCCTGAGCAGTCCGGGCGAACTGGTCTACAGCGTGGAAGCGCTGGAAAGCGCAGGCGGGCCGCAACGCCTGCCGCTGTGCGCAGAAGCCGACCTGCTGCGCTGCATGGCATCCACCTACAAGATCGACAGCTACCAGCAACAGTACTTTGTGATCGACAGCTTCGAGGCGCTGCTGGACCTGACCGCGCCGGACTTCACGCCGTATTACCGTTCATTGAATCGCGCGGCGGCTACCGCATCGCCTCAAGGCTGAGCCGCCCAGTCCCTCAGCGCCGTGCGGGTCTGCTCGGTCAGATCGCCCAGCAGGGCCACCTGCTGCGCCGCATCGGCCGGCCACAGCCCCTGCAGGCAGGATTGCTCCAGCGCAAAACAGGCGTCGCTGAGCGCCTCGGCCCCCACATTCGACGCCGCACCCTTGAGCGCATGCGCCGCCCGCGAGAGAGCCATGCTGTCATGCGCGGCCAAGGCATCGCGGATGTCGTCCATGCGGGTGGGCGCATCGCTGGCGAACAGGGCGATCACCTCGCGCGTCATCGTCAGCGCCTCGTCATCAAACTCGCGAAACTGCTCCAGCCGACTCCAGTCCATCAGCACCAGGGCGCCTGCCGTCTGCTCAGCCACCGTCTCTGTATCGGCCGACGCTGGCAGCGCTGCATCGACAGCTGGCGCGAGGATGCGCACCTCATCGCCGGGCTTGCGGGCGTGGCGCGCGAGTGCTTCTGACAACTCGTCAATGCGCAGTGGTTTGGGCAGAAAGCCGACCATGCCGGCGGCCAGACAACGCTGGCGGTCTTCTTCCAGCACCGAAGCAGTGAGCGCGATGATGGGCGGCGCAGCCGCACCCCAGGTGTTGATGATCTGGCGCGACGCGGCAAAGCCGTCCATCACCGGCATGTTGGCGTCCATCAAAATCGCGGCAAAGGGGCGCACACCTGGTACCGCCCGCATGGCCTCTGCGACACGCTCCACCGCCTCCCGGCCGTGAAGGGCAGTGGCCGCCTCGAAACCCAGCTTGGCCAGCATGGCCACGGCCACCTTCAGATTCACGGCGTTGTCGTCAGCCACCAGCACCAGTTGGTCGCGCACCGGCGCCTTTACCGCAGCAACAGCCGCTTTGGCCGCCACCTGGGCCGTGGCCACGCGGGCAATTGCTTCGAACAGCTGCGATTGCCGGTAGGGTTTGAGCAGGCGCGCATCGAACACCTTGGCCTGTTCGCCGGTCGGCATGGTGCCGGAGGTCAGCAGGATGATGGGTGTGGCGGGTTGCGTCTGCCGCAGCGTCTGCGCCAGCGTCTGGCCGTCCATGCCGGGCATGTGCATGTCAGTGATGACCACATCCACCGCAGTGGTGCGAATCCACTGCAGCGCGTCGGCAGCATGCTCGAACAGCATGGTCTCCATGCCCCAGCGCCGCAGCTGCTTGTCGAGAATGCGGAGGTTGACTTCGGTGTCGTCCACCACCAGCGCGCGCTTGCCTGCCAGACTCACCATGCTCAGTTGCGACAGCGTTGACACCTCGGGGGCGTCGGCCTGACCAACCCGGGCGGTGAACCAGAAGGTCGAGCCCTTGCCGGGAGCAGACTCCAGACCGACCTCGCCGCCCATCAGCTCGGCCAGCCGTTTGCAGATGGCCAGCCCCAGCCCGGTGCCGCCGTATTTGCGCGTGGTGCTGGTGTCCACCTGGGTGAAGGACTGGAACAGCGCCGATTGCCGGTCTGCCGGAATGCCGATGCCGGTGTCTCTGACGCGGAACTCAACCAACGCGGTGCCCGCTGGCGCCATACCTTCGTCGCGCAAATGCGCCGACACGATGACCTGGCCCTTGTCGGTGAACTTGACCGCGTTGTTCACAAAATTCAGCAACACCTGCCGCAAGCGCGTCACATCGCCACGCACCCACGCGGGTAATTCGTCGCCCAGGTCCACCAGCAGTTCCAACCCCTTTTCGCGGGCACGCGGTGCGCTGATGTCGCAGGCTTCCTCGATCGTGGCCATCAGGTTGAGTGGCTCGTCTTCCAGCTCCAGTCGGCCCGACTCGATCTTGGAGAAATCCAGCACGTCGTTGATGACGCTGAGCAGCTGGTCGCTGGACACCCGCATGGTGTGCAGGTAGTCGCGCTGCTCGTCGTCCAGCGGGGTATCGGCCAGCAGGGTCGTCATGCCGACTACACCATTGAGCGGCGTGCGGATTTCGTGGCTCATGGTGGCCAGAAAGGCCGCCTTGGCACGCGCCGCCGCCAGCGCATCTTCGCGCGACGCGGCCAGCTCGGCAGTGCGGCTGGCGACGCGCGCCTCCAGCGTCTCATTGGCTTCACGCAAGGCCACGGTCTGCGCCTCGATCTCGGCGCGGTTGCGGACCAGTTCTTCTGCACTGTCGTGCATGGCCTGCGAAAGCTGGCGCACTTCAGTGATGCGGGCGCGCGATTGCACCGGCGGCACCTCGGCCCGGGCCAGTTGTGCGGCGGCAGCGCCCAGCCCCCGGAAGCGGCGGCTCAGCCGCCAGGCCAGCCAGGTGGCCAGCAGCGCACCGACCACCAGCGTCAGTGCCATCACCCACAAGGTCTGGCGCAGCGCCGCCTGCGTGGCGGCCGCGAAATCGCTCTCGGGCGCCACCACCACCAGACTCCAGCGCAGACCCACGGCTTCACCGAAGGGACGAAGCACCACGATGAGCGCGTCACCCCCCTTGGGCACGCGCTTGAGGAAGGCGACACGCTGCACGCTGTCCGGCAAGGTCTTGCCCAAACTGCCGACCACCTCCTGATAAGCGCTGCGGGTGATTTCGTTGCGCACCTGCGCGGGTGTCACGCGCTCGGCCCTGGCGCCTGCGCCCGACAGCAGCGGGTCGATGGTCGAGCTGGCCACCAGAAAACCCTTGTCGTCGACGATGAAGGCGCTCCCGCGTGCGCTGATCACCATGGTCTGCAGCAGTTCACTGAGTGGCTTGAGCTTGAGGTCTGCAGCAAACACGCCGAGCACCCCACCATCGCCGCCATACACCGGCTGCGCCAGCGTCAGCAGCAGTTGCGCTTCGCCAGTCGCTGCGTGGACCGGGGTGAACACGCGCCCCTTGTTCTCCATGGCCGTCTGGTACCAGGGCCGGGTGCGTGGCTCGTAGTTGTCGGTTACTGCCGGCAGTGCCTCGCTGCGGTCGCCCGGAAACTCGGCGTTGAAAAACTGCCGGCTGGTGCCCGCCTCAGCGCGTGCAGCCACGCGCATCACTGCGCTGCCGCCCTGCGGCACGGCCTCCACACTGCGGTATTCACCGCGGTAGCCCGCCAGATAGAGGCGCGAGACTCCGGGCGTCATGCGCGTCATGGCAAAGGCAGTCTGCTCAAACAGGTCGGGGCGCTGCACCAGTTGCCGGGCGCGTGAAAGGTCAGAGCCGGTTGGTTGCTCGTGCAGCAAGCCATTGAGCACCACATGGGCCTGGGCCAGATGTTCTTCGGTGCCTTTCTGGACCCGCTGCGCAAGGTTTTCGACCACCTTCTCGGCCAGCGTCTGCACCGTTTGCACATTGCTCCGGTACAGCATCCAGCCCACGCTGGCCGCCGGCACCAGAGAAAACACCAGCAGGCTGCCGACCAGCACGGTGCGCAGCGACCAGGTCTGGCCGCCGACCGGTGCCGCGCCCACTGCCGGCTCACCGCTCATGCAAGGCCCAGGATTTCCACAGCATCGGTGAGCTTGCTGCGCCCCGGCAGAGTCACCATGGCGCGCCGGCCGGTACGTACCGCGCCGGTCACCAGCCGCACGGCCTGCGCGCTGGCGGCGATGGTCCAGTCCAGCCGCGGCTCGCCCTTGAAGAGCTGCAGCGCTGTGGCCACCGTGTCACCGACCGGCGTGGTCTGGCCGGTGCGGCTGGTCAGGCCATCGAGCGCCGCGAACGCCACTGGGCCGCTGTGCAGCGCCACCCCCAGCGAAAACGGCGGCAAGCCCCGGTCGGCAAAGTGCTGCTTCACGTGGCCGTCGATGCGCTTGGATGCGTCAGCCAGCCCCATCGCCGCGCGGGTGGCGCGCAGGCCGTGGTTGACCGAGTCGGTGTCGTTCGACGGCACGAACACGCTCAGCATGCCGTTGCCAACAAACTGCATGTAATGCGCGCCAAACAGGTACACCGTGTCGCCAACGCTGGCATAGAGCTTTTGCACCAGATCACCCAGTTCGCCGGCCGACAGCCGTTCGGTCCACAGGCTGTAGTCGCGCATGTCGGCAAAGAGCACTGTGGCGCTGTCGTACTTTTCGCTGTCCTTGACCGGGCCGCCATCGGGCCACTGCTCGGCCAGCATCTGCGCCAACCGCTTTTCATAGAGCTCGCCGATTTTCTGGGCCTGCGACTCCAGGGCTTCCTGAAGCGCCTTGCCCAGGTCTTCGGCACGCATGGCCTCGGCCCGCGAGAGCTTGTTGAGCTGCGCACTGACGGCCTCGCGCAGCTCCTGCGGTGCAAAGGGCTTGGTGAGGTAGTCGTCGGCGCCAGTGGTCATGCCCTGACGCATGTGGCTTCTGTCCTGCAGCGAGGTCAGCAGGATCACCGCCGTGCCGGCCAGTTCCGCGTCGTTGCGCACGCGGTCCAGCACCTCAAAGCCGTCGAGCAGTGGCATCTGCACGTCGCTCACCACCAGCTGCGGCTTGAGCTGGCGAATCAGTGCCAGGCCCTTGGCACCGTCTTCGGCGGTCATTACCTCATGACCTTCTTTTTTCAGCACCTGGCTCACCAGAATCCGGGTGCCGGCGTCGTCATCTATCACCACAATCAGGGACATACCGAACTTTCACGCTCTTGTTGTTGAATGGCCAGCCGCCGGGCGCTGGGCACATGGACCCATTGTCACGATTAGTAACCGCTACAACAAGCGCAACCGGCTGGCAAGTTGATGGTATCCGCAGCTTGCTGCCGCCAACGTCACCCAACGTCACAAGACCCGCACCCGCCATCCCTCATGACGGCCGGCGGTAACCCCCTGCCGTTTTAGCGCTGATACAACACCGGGCCGTCCATCGGAAGAATTACAGCGATTTATCCTCCAGAATGAGGAGGTAAAAGTTTGTTACTTCGCTTACGATGCCCTCGCTGACGGAACTCCCCCTGATCACCCACCGAAGCACCAAGGTGCTGATGGTGATGGACGTGGTTGAGTCCGTACGGCTGATGGAGCTGGATGAAGATGACTTTGTACGGCGATGGCAACAACTGGTGGCCCATGCGGAAACGCAGGTGCTGCCGCTGCATGGCGGGCGCATTGTCAAAAGCCTGGGGGATGGGCTGATGCTGGAGTTTGCCAGCGCCCAGAGCTGCACCAGGGCGGCGTTCATGCTGCAGCAGTTCAGCCAGCAGGCCAACGCCGGGCTACCCACCGACAGGCACATGCACCTGCGCATGGGCGGGCATGTGGCGGAGTTTGTGGCCGACAAGCACGACATCTACGGTACAGACGTCAACCTGACAGCGCGGTTTGCCTCGCTGGCGGAACCGGGCGGGCTGGTGATCAGCGCCGAGCTGCGCGACCTGATCCCGACCGGACTGGACGCCGACATCGAGGATATGGGCGAGTGTCATCTCAAGCATGTCCCCGAGCCTGTCCAGCTGTTTCGGGCCTGGCCGGTGGGCGACAGAATCAAACCGCTGGCTGAAGAGACAGAAGCGGGTGATTTCCGGCCCACCATCGCGGTCATCCCGTTCGAAGCCCGATCCAACGAGCCGGAGCACTTTGTCGTCGGCGAGCTGATTGCGGACGGCGTCATTGCGCAGCTCTCCCGCAGCGCCGACTTGCGCGTGATCTCACGACTGTCCACCTCCGCTTTCCGGGGGCGAACCAACCTGGTCTCGCAAGCAAGCAGCCGGCTGGCGGCGTCATACGTCCTTTCAGGCAGCTATGTCGTCAGCGGCAGCCGCATCCTGATCACCACCGAGTTGTGCGATGCCCGCAGGGGTGAGGTCATCTGGGCGGAACGGGTGTCAGGAGACACCGGGGACTTGCTTGAGGCCGAGAGCGCACTGATCAACACCATTTCATCGGCCGCCAACCGGGCGCTGGTCGATACCGAAGTGCAGCAGTCACTGGTGCAGCCCATGCCGCGACTGGACAGTGGTTCTTTGTTGCTGGGCGGAATAGCGCTCATGCACCGCTCATCCGTGCGGGACTTTGACAGGAGCAGGCAGGTGCTTGAAGCGCTGCAGGATCGGCATGGCCGGTCCGCCACGCCACGGGCATGGCTGGCCAAGTGGTACACCATGCGGGTCATTCGCGGATTCAGCGACTCCCCCAAAAAAGACACCGCGCTGGCGCTGGAGCAGACACGGCGAGCGCTGGACCTGACGCCCAACAACGCACTGTCGCTGGCAATTGAAGGGTACGCCCGTTGCCAGTTGCTGGGCGACTCGACGCTTGCTGAGGCGCGGATTGCCGAAGCCATCGCACTCAATCCGAATGAGTCCATGGCATGGCTTTACCGAAGCGTGTGGTCCTCCATGTGGGGATCGTCCGAGTCCTCCATCGACGAGGCGGTCACGGCAGCAAAGCTGTCTCCGATTGACCCGCTGAAGTATTTCTACGATTTGATTCTGGCGACGGGCTACCTGATCCACCGGGACTACGACAAGGCCATCATGCTCGCCAGGAGGTCATTGACCATGAACAGGCGCCATCAACCGGCTTTGAGGACTTTGCTGATGGCGCAGACCGAAAGCGGGGCGACCGCTGACGCGCTTGAAACGCTGATCCTGCTGCGGCAGGAGATGCCCAACCTGACCGTTTCGAGCTACCTCGGAATGGGCAGCGCCACCAGTGCGGCGCGTCAACGTTTTGCGAATGCACTCAGGGCACTGGGTGTGTCTGAATTCTGATAACCAGGGAGTAACCATGTCTTTATTGAGCGTGATGGGTGGCGGAGTGGGTGGTGGCGTCGGCGGCGGTGTGGGTGGTGGCGTCGGCGGTGGGGTTGGCGGTGGTGTGGGAGGCGGCGTAGGCGGTGGCGTTGGAGGGGGTGTGGGTGCCAGTGAGTCGCCGCTTGTCGCAGGCGCTCTGAACCTCAATCGCGCCGCGTTGGCCGGACCGTTTCAAGGCGCCACCTTGCCCATTGACCTGCCGACACCGCTGGACAAACCCGCGCGTCTGGCGGATTGGGCTGCTGCGCCGCGTCTTCTGGCATGCGAGCTGGAGCTGCTGTCGGGGCTGCACTTCAGCGACCAACAAGCCAAGGAGAGCGTTTCCCTCGGCTTTGTAGACCTGGGCAAGAAATCGCTCAAGTCACAAGCGCTGGTCACGCTCACCCGGCCCACCGAAAAGATCTTCAGGCAACAGCTGCCGCTGGTGGCCGATTACGCGGCACTGCGTGAAGACCGGGGGGCCGAGATTCTTTCGCAAATGACCGGTGGCCTTGATTTCTTTGCCTCGGTCATTGGACTGCAGGCGCACCGCCACAAGTACACACTGGAACTGATCTCGCTGGCGATGTCAGCGGCCCTGCATGTCGAGATGCGCTTCAAGCATGCCTTCGCCTGCCCACGGCCGGTGTTGCTGTCGCCGCAGATTCAGCCCATGATCCCCACGCCCGGCCATGCCAGTTGGCCCAGCGGACACGCGACCGAGGCCTTCATGACGGCTGTGGTTCTGCAGGCGCTGATGCAGGCGGCCAGCGCCACCGGAAAGCGCTACGAAGAGCAATTGCAGCGACTGGCTGCCCGCATTGCCGTCAACCGCACCGTGGCAGGTTTGCACTACCCGGTGGACAGCGCTGTGGGCCGGCTGCTCGGCACCGCGCTGGGCGAGTTTTTTGTGGCGCGATGCAACGGCGGGAAGCTCCATCAGCGTGGCTTTGCCGGGCCGAAATTCCAGAACGCCAAAGGCCATGCGGTGGACTTTGATCTTCGCGTGTCCATGGACGACAACAAGAGCGGCTACTACCAGTGGCTGGCTTCGGCAGGCACCGTAGCGGCATCGCCCCTGATGGCCTTCATGTGGCACAAGGCGGTCGGCGAGTGGAAGCCCTCCAAATAAAGCCACACGGCGCACGGAGCACGCACCATGAAATGGACACCGCTTCCCAAGGGACGCTTCACCGGCATCGACTGGGCCCGACCCGACGCGACCACCGGCTTTGACCCTTATCTGATCTGGGCCGAGGCCACCGGTTTCGAGGGCTACGCCCGGCACCGCCCCCCACGCTGGCTGACGCTTGCGATTGAACTCCGTCCGGGCCAATCGATTGCCCAACTGGAGGCCGCTGCCTCACCTGCATGGCTGCAGATTCCGCCGGTGTACACATCTCGCGCAGCGCCAGCAGGTCTGCGGTTTTGCACGGCGCGCGTCAAGCCGGCATTCTTCAGACACATCGCACCCGGAGGCGTTCTGCACCCGTTCATCAAGCGATTCGAGCTGGGCATGCCGCTGGGCTCCGAGAACGAAGGCGATGACCCTCCCACACAACGTGAGGCAGCGGCTGACGGACCACTGCTCAAGGGAAAGGTGCTGGGCCTGATCGACAACGGTCTGGCCTTCGCCAACACGAATTTCCTCACGCGCCATGGCACGCCGGGGCAGGCGCGCACGGCGTACTACTGGCGGCAGGACCGCAAAGGCACGGGCCGCACGCTGGCCACCATGGGCTACGGGCGCGAAATCACCGCCGCCGAAATGAATCTCGCCATGCAGCGCCTGACGTTCAACGGCCTGGTCGACGAAGCCGCGGTCTATCAGCACTTCCAGATGGGCATGCCTTTCGAGAAACAGGCCAACCACGGCACCCACGTGATGGACCTGGCCTGCGGGCCCCGAACGCTTGCTGCGCAAACGGGCGGGCCCGATGCGCCGCCGAGCTGGGCCTGGGCCGACGACGATGCCAGCCGCGCCACGCTGGTTGCGGTGCAGCTGGACTTCGACACGGTCAAGGACCCCTCGGGTGGCGCCGTGAACGCGCAGGTGCTCGATGGCCTGATGTACATCCTGTCGCGCTGCGATGCCAGGGCCCAGGTGACCGTCAACATCAGCTGGGGCACGCTCGGGGGGCCGCACGACGGCAGTTCGGTGCTGGAAGCCGCGATGGACCAGCTGATTGCCTTGCGCAGCGGCCATCTGCAGATTGTGGTGCCAGCCGGCAACAGCTACCAAAGCCGAACGCACGCCAACAGCACTCTGAAAAAAGGGGAGAGCGTGACGCTGCACTGGCATTGCCAGCCGGGGGATCTGACGCAGAATTTTCTTGAACTGTGGATACCACCCGGCGCCAACGGCCTGGAGATCGAAGTGACGCCCGCCGGCCAGGAGCCGATGGCGCCGCTGCGGATCGGCGAAGCTGGCATGTGGGTGAACCCGGCCGGTGAGCCATTGGCAGCATTGATCTACCCCAGGCGCGTTGCAACCGGCGAACACGGCACCTGCGCGTTGCTGGCCACTGCGGCGACATTCAGCTTTGACGCCACCGAACCCACAGCCCCGGCGGGCGCCTGGCAGGTCAAGCTGACCAATCGCGCCCGTGACACCGTGACCTTCGACGCCTACGTCGAGCGCGACGATGACATTGCGAGGCTGAACACCGGGGCCAGGCAGTCGTACTTCAATGACAGCCACTACGACACGAGCGGCAACCCCGGGTCGTTTGTTGACCACCCGGACAACCCCACGCCAATACGCCGCAGCGGGAACTTCAACAGCATCGCCACCGGTCGCCACACCGTCTCGGTTGGCGGGACACGGCTGTCCGATGGCAGCTGGGCCCGTTACTCACCGCGAAAGCCCGATCCGGACCACGCGCGGCCGCAACGCCCAGGGGTGGTGAAAGTGCCGAGAACAGAGGCTGCCAGCGACGAAAACCCTGTCCTGCAAGGCGTTCTGGCGGCAGGCACTCGCAGCGGTGCTGTGGTGCGCCTCAAGGGGACGAGCGACGCTGCGCCTCAAGAGGCGCGCCGTGTGATCAACAGCCTGTAGTCGTGCGGCTTACCAGCGTGTGGGCAGCTTCTTGCGCAGCGTGATGCGTTTGACGCCCATTTCAATGTAGCCGCCCTTTTCCAGGTCCTTCAGCAGGCGGCTGACCATCTCGCGCGAGGCGCCGACCCGGCTGGCGATGTCCTGGTGCGTGACGGATTCGAGTGTCACGCTGTCGCCGCTGCGGCTGGCTGGCAGGTCTTTCGGGTCTTCAAGAACGCCGACCAGACGGCTGTACACATCGAGAAGCGCCATGCTGCGTGCCGCTTCGGTTGCGTCGCGCGCCCGGCGAATGACCTGCACGACCAGATTGATGGCAAAGCCCGGGTCTTCCACCAGGTGCTCACTCACGTCGGAGCGGGCCAGCACAGCGAACGTGCAGGCCTCCAGCGTGATGACCGATGCCGACCGCGGCCCGCCGTCCAGTGACATTTCGCCGAAGTAGTCACCGGCGTGGATGTGCCCGTAAGTGATCTCGCGCCCGTTGTTGTCCATCGCGTAGACCTTGACGCTGCCCTTGAGCACGACAAACACGCTGTCGCCGATATCGCCCTCGTTGATGACAATGGTCTTCTTGGGATAGCTGCGAACCACCCCGCGCAGCGCAAAAGCGCGCAACTCGGGCGTCAGGTGGGCGTAGAGACCTTCATCAGAGGAACTGGAAGGCTCGAAGGCGTCTGGCAATGTGCTGGAGGGCATAGTGCCCCGTAATCTAGCACGGCCGGGCAATAGTTCCGTAAAAACCCTTGGTCAGTGCATCGGCGCCCAGAGCTCTGGCGCCACCGGCGGCAAGACGGCCAGCCGATTGACCAGTTCGCGCACGCCACTGGAGGCGGTTTTGGCACACAAGCTGCGCACATGACTGCGTACGGTTGAAACCGCCACATTCATCTCCCGTGCGATCTCAGGCGCACCCAGCGAGCGACACAGATGGATCAGCACCTGCTCTTCGGTGCGGGTCAGGTGATGACTGCGTGAGAATGCAGCGAACAGCCCCGAATCAGACACACCCGTGCGCGAAAGCAGCAGCGCAAAGTGCTCGGCTGGTCGACCCGAGGGATGCCCGAGCGGCAGCAGCGCCAGCGAGAAAGCAGCTCCGCTGGCCGCTGGAAGCGGGCGAATCAGCTGGCGCTTGCCTGCCAGTGCCTGGCCCAGCGACTGCTGGAATGACGCCGCATCTTCCGGGCGGACCCAGCCCAGTTTGCCCGCGTCGATACAAAGCACCTCGGCACGGGTCAGCACCTGCCGGGCCGCCTGATTGGCATGCCGGACGCCGCCCTGCCTGTCGATGACGATGACGCCATGCGCCAGCTCATCGAGCAGCAGGGGCAGCCAGGCATCAGATTCGGCGGATTCGCTTGCCACGTCGGGTCCGTCAGGCAAATGAGGCGCCTCAGGCATCAACAGCGCTGCGGCAGGATCAGAAAGGTCATCGAATGGCGCGGCTTGAAGGGTCACTGAAACATCCATTCCTTGAAATGGACAAGCATAAAAATGAAGCGGCCAAACAGATAGTGAATCTGCGGAGCGATTCGCGTGACAAATTCACCAGGCAAGACGAGGCGGCTCGCCCCTGGCCCGTATAGAGCCGTCAGGGCTTCCGCGGTGCCAGCAAGGCCAGTGTGCCGTCCATCACCTCGGGTAGAAAAGCCATCTGCACGTGTGCCGCGGCGGGCACCCGACGATTGTCAGCCCCGGCCAGCACCGCCGTGGAGGTGGGAAACACGATGTTGTCGCAGTTCGAATACCAGCAGGTGAAGAGGGCATGGCGGCCTTCGGGCATATCGTGATCGAGTTGCTGCTGCCAGTCCGACTGCAGCCGCATCTGGCGGGTGTTGTGTCCATGCCCGAAACGCGCCAGCCACGTGCCGCCATGCGGTGTGCCAATCGTGACGATGCGATGCACACGCGATTCGGCCCTCATGTGCTTGAGCCAGGCGCGTGCGGCGAGGCCACCCATGCTGTGGCAGACCAGCAGCGGGGCCAGCCCGGTGGCTTCGGTGATGCGGGTCACGGCGGCGTCGATAGCCGGCGCATAGTCGTCAATCGACCCGAAGACCGGCTCCAGCGTCAGCGCGATGAAGGGGTGCCCTTCCGTACGAAGGCGTTTCAGCCACGGGTTCCAGAAGCCGCGGTTGCAGAAAAACCCGTGCACCAGCACCACACCACGGCGCCCTACGCAGGCGGGGCCGCTGGTATGGTCCGGGAACTGGGCTGCACGAAAAGGCTGGCGCCAGCAGAATACCTGCGGCGCCACCATCGACTCACCCACCCACGCCTGCAGCATTGCCCACAGCGTCGGCGGCGGCGCCGGATCGCGGTGGTTCAGGCGCCAGGCGAAAGCGAACTCCAGCGCGAGCACGGCGGCGTGTCCGAACACCACCACCAGAAAACCAGCCAGCGCCAGCCCCGACGAACGTGGGTAGAAATACCCCAGCCAGCCCAAGGCCAGAACCAGCAGCAGGACAGTGATGAAGCGTTGCAGTCGGGCCAGCATCAGTCAATCAAGCGAAGAGGGGTCGTGCGTGTCCGGCCACGCCGGGGAAACGTCAGGCGAGTATGACATCGCGACCCGACAGCCGCCTGGCCAGCTGCTGCGCGAGCCGGTTCACCACGCCATAAATCGACAGCTGCGGATTCGCGCCGATGCTGGTGGGAAACAGCGAGCCATCGTGAACCGACAGGTTGTCGAGCTGCCAGTGCACGCCGTCGGGTCGGGTCACGCCAGCGCGCTCGCCATCCGCCATGCTGCACCCACCCATGACATGGGCGCTGACCACCTTGGTTAGCCCCGGCTTCATCGGCAGGGCATTGACGGCGTCGCGGGCCTGCGCCCACGTGGTGTAGGGTGTGGCCATTTCATGCAGGGGCAGTACCTGGCGTGCGCCCGCTGCAAACTGGATTTCCATCATCGACAGCAGCGCACGGCGAGCGCCATCCATCACATAGTCGGTGAGGGGATAGTCAAGCACGGGCGATCCGTCACCACGCAGCTTGACCTTGCCACCCGCAGACTGTTCATGGAAGCCGTCACGAAGAAGTGCCAGCAGGGTGTGGTTGTGGGGAAACGATCTCAGCAGATTATGCTGAGACTGACCATAGCCGGGCACCGTCGAGGCGAAGATCACCGGATGCAGCGGCGGCGCTTCCAGCTTGTAGCCCATGGGCCCGTCAATTGGGAGGGTGTCAAGGAAGTGGTCGGTATAAATGGTCTGCGGGGCACCCGTCCATGCTTCCACCTTTTGCGTGAAAACACTCGATGACATGACTACCGGATGCAGCGTGGTGTGCGTACCCAGCACACCATGGGGGTCGGGCGCGCCGGAGCGCAACAACACCCCGGGAGAGTTGATCGCACCGGCAGCCAGCACGTAGTGTTTTGCAACGATACGGGTCATGCCAGAAGGCGCTTCAGCACCGTTCGCTGTCACAGGCCGGCAGACCAACGCCGTGACGCGACCATTGGCCATCTCGAAGCGCTCGGCACGCGTTTCAATCAGCAACTCGGCACCCAGATTCAGCGCCGCCGGAATGGTTGTCACCAGCATCGACTGCTTGGCATTGGTCGGGCAACCGAGGCCGCAGGAACCGAGATTCCAGCAGCCTTTGACGTTGCGTGAAATCGCTGCAGCGGGAATGCCCAGTGCCATCGCGCCGCGACGCAGCAGGTCGTTGTTCTCGTTGGGTGCGGTGAGCCAGGGCGTGATGTTGAGGCGCTTTTCGGCCTGGGCAAAGAATGGCGCCAGACGCTCCGGCGTGTAATCGCCCAGGCCTTGGTGTTCTTGCCAAAACTTCAGCGTGGTCGGCGGAGTACGGAACGAGCTGGTCCAGTTCACGGTGGTCGAGCCGCCAACACACCGGCCCTGCAGGATGTTGATGGTCTTGTCCTCGGTTTTGCGGGCGGCGCTTTCCTGGTAGAGCGAGGGATAGGCCTCCGACTCTTTCTGGTTGAAGTCGGAACTGCTCTTGAGCGGCCCCTCTTCAACGATCACCACACGCAACCCAGCCCGGGCCAGAACCTCGGCCGTGATTCCCGCACCAGCGCCGCTGCCCACAATGGCAACGTCGCACGATAACTTCTCGGGCGCCGGCGCACGCGCCCCGCCATGCACTTTCCAGCCGCGCGCCAGCCCCTCCTGAATCGGATCTGGACGACGACTCATGCGCTCAAGGGCCTGGTCGGAAGGCTCAGCACGGGCTCACACATTCAATGGCCCCGGATAGCCGAGCAGCGACCACGTCGTACTGCCAGAGAAATAGGCGCCTGCCGTGATGTCATGAAGCGCGGCATAAGCCTGCTGCCTGATTGCCAGACTGGAAATACGCATGCCCTGCAGCGCCTGCTGGATGTCCGACACGCTGGCGGTGGCCCACGGCGTGGCAAGCCCAGCCATCGCCAATCGGCCCGGGGCACTGGCCAGCAGCGACAGCAGCTGTGACAGTTCGGTTTGTGCATGCGGTGCCAGACCCTGTGTTAACACATCAATGCGCGCGAGCAAGCCCTGCAGCGCGATCTGGCGCGGTCCTTCCTGATCAGGCAGGCTCTTGTCGAGAATCCCGCGCCCCATCGCTGAGAAAACCTCGCGGCCTGCATCGGTCAGCATGCCCGTTTGGAGGCCCGGGCGAAGCAATGCCGCGGTACCACCCGCGACGGCCAACACCGCAGCGGACGCGATACCAAGCGTGAGAAGGGTTCTGCGCTGCATGCAGGCAGTTTCGCATGGGGCTGTTGCAGGCACTAGAGAATGGCACCTAGATAAACTCGGGGTTTTCATGGACGACTCGTCAAAGCCCGCGGCACAGCAGATTCACGAAGCACTGGAGCGCGTGTTCGAATTGCGGCAGTTACGTGCACACAACCCCGCCCTGGTGCAGGCCAGCGTGGCCGTCAAGCGGTTTCAGGCCTTGCGGTTCAAGGCCGCTTACGCTGACCTGCTGAGTCATGCGCGATACCAGCAGGCCGCGCAGTTCTTCCTCCAGGAGCTTTACAGCGAAGCTGACTACGCCGAGCGCGATCAGCAGTTTGCGCGCATTGCCAATGCGATTGCCCGCATTTTCCCCAAGGCCGTAGCGGAAACCGCCGCTGCACTGGCACGGGTTCACGCGCTGACCGAGGCGCTGGACGACCAGATGGCGCGAGCCTGGCTTGTGCAGTCATCATCAACGACACACGCCATCAACGGCATGGATTGCGCCCGTTATCTTGGCTGTTGGCGCGCAGTCGGCGATGAGCCGTCACGGCTTGAGCAACTGGAAGTCGTTCTGCAGTTGGGCAGGGAACTGGAACGGCTGACGCGCAAGCCAGGTCTGCGCACGCTTCTCAAAATGATGCGCAGGCCGGCCGATGCGGCAGGGCTGTCTTCGCTTCAGCGCTTTCTGGAGTCAGGCTTTGATGCGTTTGTGGCCATGCGTGGCGCCGGCGAATTTCTTAAAACCATTGATGAACGTGAGCGGGCGTGGATTTGCGCGCTTTCCACCGAAGACACTGTCGCCTGTGAGACGCGACTGGCCCATTTGCTGGCTGCTGCGGGCCCGCACTAGGACAAGCCCCATGCGTATTTGACGGGGCGGCTCACAGAATACGGACAGGAGATCGTATGGACAAGTATTGGCTCAAAAGCTATCCCGAAGGCGTTCCGCAGACCGTGGATCCGGAGCAGTTCCACTCGCTCAATCAGCTGCTCGAAGACTCATTCCGCAAGAATGCCGCAAAGCCTTTTTCGGTTTGCATGGATCGTTGGATGTCGTACGCGCAGCTGGATGCATTGTCAGCCGCCATGGGTGCATGGCTGCAGAGCCGGGGGCTCGAACCCGGGGCACGCGTAGCGATCATGTTGCCCAACATGCCACAGTTTGCAGTCGCCATGGCGGGCATTCTGCGGGCGGGTTACACCTGTGTGAATGTGAATCCGCTGTACACACCGCGCGAGCTGGAGCACCAGCTCAAGGACTCGGGCGCCACAGCGATCATCATTCTCGAGAACTTTGCAGCGACCTTGAGCGAGGTCATTGAACGCACGCCAGTGCGGCATGTGGTGATGGCTTCGATGGGCGATCTGCTGGGTTTCTGGTTTGGTCGCTGGATCAGTTTTGCGGTACGGCACCTCGCGAAGCTGGTGCCGGCGTACAAGCTGCCGCTGGGCGACGGACGAACGGTGACGCCCTTCAATCGTGCGATTGCGGAGGGCGAGCAGTGCGCACTCAAGCCGTCTTCGAGCACGCTCGATTCCGTTGCATTTCTTCAATACACCGGCGGAACGACAGGGCTGTCCAAGGGAGCGGTGCTCACCCATCGCAACATCGTGGCCGCCATCCTGCAGGCGGAAGCATGGTTTACGCCGGCGCTCAAACGTATCGGCGATGTGAGCAAGACCAACAACATTGCGGCGCTTCCGCTGTATCACATCTTCGCGCTGACACTCAGCCTGCTCACCATTCGTTGGGGCGCGCATCTCACGCTGATTCCCAACCCACGCGATGTGGGCAAGTTCATCGAGGTGCTCAAGCGCCGGCCTTTCCATTTGCTACCGGGCGTCAACACCCTGTTCAACGCCCTGCTGCAACATCCACAGATCAAGGGCGTTGATTTCTCCCATCTGTGTGTGTCGCAGGCAGGCGGCATGGCCGCATCCGCAGGAACCGCGCGTCAGTGGCTGCAGGTCACCGGTTGCGCCATGGTCGAGGGCTGGGGCATGAGCGAGACCTGCGCTATCGGCACCAACAACCCAGTCACGAACCGGGACTTCACGGGTACCATCGGCTTGCCTTTACCGGGAATTGAGCTGGTGATGAAGGACGATGACGGCAATTCACTGCCAGCTGGCGAATCGGGTGAGATCTGTATCCGTGGTCCACAGGTGATGACTGGGTACTACCGTCAGCCGGCCGAGAACGAAAAGGCGTTCACCGCAGACGGCTTCTTGCGTACAGGCGACATCGGCATCATGGACGAGCGGGGCTACACCCGCATCATCGACCGCAAAAAGGACATGATCATTGTTTCAGGCTTCAATGTCTTTCCGAATGAGCTTGAGAATGTGATCTCCTTGTGCCCCGGCGTGGTGGAATGCGCTGCCATTGGCATTGCAGACGACAAGCAGGGCGAAGCCATCAAGGTATTTGTCGTGAAGAACGATCCGACTCTGACCGAGGAGCAGGTGGCTCGCTACTGCCGCGACAATCTGACGGGTTACAAGCGGCCCAAGTACATCGAATTCCGCGACGATCTGCCCAAAACCAACGTGGGCAAGATTTTGCGACGCGAGTTGCGGTCGGCGGCTTGATGGGCAAAGCAGGCGAGCTGTGCAGATGAGCACCGTAATCCCTGTCGCTCCGCTGAGTCCTGCCATCCAATTGCCTGCCGGAGTTCAGGTCTTCGAGAGGGGTTGGTTGTCCTCCAACAACATCCTGCTGAAGGGTGACGGGCAGATCGTGCTAGTCGATAGCGGTTACTTCAGTCATTCGGAGCAGACGCTGGCATTAGTCACGTCTGCCGTGGGTGCAAGACCGCTCGATTTTTTGGTGAATACCCATCTTCACAGTGATCACTGCGGTGGGAACGCGACCCTGCAGCGACAGTATCCCCAGATGCGGACTCTGATTCCGCCCGGTCACGCGGCGGAAGTTAGGGACTGGGACCCGGTCGCCCTGACTTACACACCCACAGGCCAGACCTGTCCGCGTTTTAAATTCGATCAAACGCTTCAGCCGGGGACGGAAATTGCACTTGGCGCTGCTGTCTGGGAGATTCACGCCGCTGCAGGCCATGATCCTCATTCAGTCATTCTGTTTGAGCCCCGGAATCGCATAGTGATTTCCGCCGACGCTCTGTGGGAGAACGGTTTTGGCGTGGTGTTTCCGGAGCTGGAAGGCATTGACGCGTTTGCCACAGTGGGCGCCACGCTGGATTTGATCAGCGGTTTGGATCCAGAGATCGTGATTCCAGGTCACGGCAGGGTTTTCCCTTTTCGCCAGGAGATTCTTGATCGCGCCCGGCAACGGCTTGATGCGTTCATCGCTAACCCGCCACGGCACGCGAACCATGCCGTGAAAGTGTTGCTGAAGTTCAAGCTGCTGGAGTTGCAGCAGTTACCTGTTGCAGATTTTGTGCGATGGGCTGTGGCCACGCCTTACTTTGCACAGATCAACAGCTTGTTTTTTCCGGACAAGCCGGTGGCATCGTGGATTGAACAGCTCATCAGCGAGTTGGTGAAATCTGGTGCCGCCAGCCGGAGCGGTGATTTGGTGTTGAACGCCTGATTGCAGGTCCTGCGCTCGCGCATCGCATCACGCGGGAGCATGATGCATCGAGCACATTGACCAGCGCAGCTCGTCATTCATCCCTCACCGCTCATCCGCCGGCGAAGTACTCACTTCAAAATCGGGCGCACAAAAGAAAACGCCCCGTTGATCAAAAATCAACGGGGCGTTCCTTGCTGTAAGAGCCTGACGATGTCCTACTTTCACACGGGAATCCGCACTATCATCGGCGCTAAGTCGTTTCACTGTCCTGTTCGGGATGGGAAGGAGTGGTACCAACTTGCTATGGTCATCAGGCATAACTTGTTGACAGATTGTTGAACCAACAATCCATCGAATTCATAGAGTAAATCAGCTTTTATTTAGATTCACACAGCTGCTAGGCTGTGCATTTTGAATGCGTCAACTTGGCATAACAACTTCGAATTAATCAAAGTTATAGGGTCAAGCCGCACGAGCAATTAGTATCAGTTAGCTTAACGCATTACTGCGCTTCCACACCTGACCTATCAACGTCCTGGTCTTGAACGACTCTTTAGGGGGCTCAAGGCCCCGGCAGATCTAATCTTGAAACGAGTTTCCCGCTTAGATGCTTTCAGCGGTTATCTCTTCCGAACTTAGCTACTCGGCAATGCCACTGGCGTGACAACCGATACACCAGAGGTTCGTCCACTCCGGTCCTCTCGTACTAGGAGCAGGCTTCCTCAAATCTGCAGCGCCCACGGAAGATAGGGACCAAACTGTCTCACGACGTTTTAAACCCAGCTCACGTACCTCTTTAAATGGCGAACAGCCATACCCTTGGGACCGGCTAC
>CALRUD020000005.1:0-324062 GCA_943371225.1 Rhizobium sp. Q54
GATCCCGCCTCCATCTGCGCTGCTCAGCCCAGCCACACGGGGCAAGCGGGAACGGAAACCAATACAACAAGGACACGCCTGGCGTGTCCTTGTGGAGCCCGATTCCGGTTTTCTGCCTTTCAATCCCTTGTGAATGCGCCGAGGAGCGCCGGTTCAGGCGGATCAGGGCTGGCGTGGTCTGAGCCGAAGGCGAGTTTAGCCAGACCCCGCCTGGACCGAGCACCGCAGGTTGCCCGTAGCGCAGCGGAGGGACGCAGGCACCAGGGTCGCCTTTTCTTGGGTTACTTTCTTTTGGCGAAGCAAAAGAAAGTGACTGGCAGCCGGGCCACCCCGGCCTTAGGCCTCAGCAAAGAAAACCAAAACTCAATGCCTGAAATGCCGAACCCCACTCAACACCATCACCACCCCCCGCTCATCCGCCGCAGCAATCACCTCATCATCCCGCATGCTCCCGCCGGGCTGGATCACGCAGGTCGCGCCGGCGTCCACCACCACGTCCAGGCCATCGCGGAACGGGAAGAATGCGTCGCTGGCCACAGCTGAACCCTGCAGCGTAAGGCCAGCGTTGGCGGCCTTGATGGAGGCGATGCGGGCCGAGTCGATGCGGCTCATCTGCCCTGCGCCCACACCCAACGTCATGCCGCCTGCACAGAACACGATGGCGTTGGACTTGACGTACTTCGCCACCTTCCATGCGAACAGCAGGTCCTGCAACTGCGCTGGGGTCGGCTGCAGCTTGCTGACCACCTTGATGTCGGCCATGGCCAGTTCGTGGTTGTCGGCCGTCTGCATCAGCAGGCCTGAGCCCACGCGTTTGACGTCCATCAGGTTGCGACCCTGCTTCCACGCGGTGTCGCCACCGGGCGGCAAGTCAATCTGCAGGATGCGCACGTTGACCTTGCTCTTGAACACTTCCAGTGCCTCGGGTGTGAAGGCTGGTGCCATCAGCACCTCGACAAACTGTTTGGAAATCTGCTGAGCGGCCTTCTCGTCAAGCGTGCAGTTCAGCGCGATGATGCCGCCGAACGCAGAGGTCGGATCGGTCTTGAAGGCCTTGCCGTAGGCTTCCAGTGCATCGGCGCCGACCGCCACACCGCAGGGGTTGGCGTGCTTGACGATGACGCAAGCGGGGGTGTCAAAACTCTTCACGCATTCCCACGCGGCATCGGCGTCAGCGATGTTGTTGTAGCTGAGCTCCTTGCCCTGCAGTTGCTTGGCCATCACCAGCGATCCGGGGGCCGGGTAGAGGTCGCGGTAGAGCGCCGCCTGCTGGTGTGAGTTCTCGCCGTAGCGCAGGTCCTGCACTTTCACGAAGCGGCCATTGGCCTGGCCGGGGAACAGGCTGTGGCTGCCATCGCCCTCGATGCCCGAGAGGTAGTCACTGATCGCGCCGTCGTACTGGCTGATGCGATTGAAGGCCGCCACGGACAGGGCGAATTTGGTTTTTTCGGTCAGCTTGCCCGAGGCCTTGAGTTCGTCCAGCACCACGGCGTACTGCGAGGCATCGGTGAGCACGCCCACGTCCTTCCAGTTCTTGGCTGCCGAGCGCACCATGGCCGGGCCACCGATGTCGATGTTCTCGATGGCGTCTTCCAACGTGCAGCCGGGCTTGGCTACAGTGGCTTCGAACGGATACAGGTTGACCACCAGCAGGTCGATGGTGTCGATCTGGTGCGTCTTCAGAGCAGCCATGTGCTCGGGCACATCGCGGCGTGCCAGCAGGCCTCCGTGCACCTTGGGGTGCAGTGTCTTGACGCGGCCATCGAGCATTTCGGGGAAGCCTGTCAGCTCGGCCACCTCGGTCACCGGCAACTGGGCATCGGCCAGCAGTTTGGCAGTGCCGCCGGTGGAAATGAGCTTGATGCCCAGCGCGTGCAGGGCCTGTGCGAATTCGAGGATGCCGGTCTTGTCCGAGACGGAGATGAGTGCGTTCATGGTGATGTTCTGAAGGTACTTGAAAACAGCAGGCCCGGACAAGCCGGGCCAAGAGAAAAGGAAAACGAAAAAGGACTGGCAGCGCGTCAGCCGCTCATTTAAGCAGCTTGTGCTCCACCAGCTTTTTACGCAGGGTGTTGCGGTTCAGACCCAGCCACTCAGCAGCGCGCGACTGGTTCTGCTCGGCGTGCTGCATCACGACTTCGAGCAGCGGTTTCTCAACCACACGCACCATCATCTCGTACATGCCGTCGGGCTCGGTGCCGCGGAGGTCCTTGAAATAGCCTTCGAGACTGGTGCGTACGCACTCTTCGATGTGTTTCTTGCTCATGCAGACGCCTCTTCCTTATGTTCCTTGTCTTCATTGTTGTTGTATTCGGACACAACACCCTGCGCCCCACCCTGGCTGGCCGGGATCCGGTCCATGCGCGCGCTCAGGGCGTCGAAAAAATCATTCACTGCCCGCAGCTGCGCGGCGCCGTCCTCGATGGTGTTCATGCGCGCGCGGAAATCCTCGCCACCGGGCAGCGACCGCACATACCAGCCGATGTGCTTGCGCGCCGTCCGCACACCGGTGAACTCACCATAGAGCGCGTAATGGTCAAGCAGGTGGTCCACCAGCAGCCGCTGCACTTCAGCGACCAGTGGCGGCGCAAGATGCGTGCCTGTGGCAAGAAAATGCGCGATCTCGCGGAAGATCCACGGCCGGCCCTGAGCGGCGCGGCCAATCATCACCGCGTCAGCGCCCGTGCACGCGAGCACTTGGCGGGCCTTCTCGGGGCTGTCGATGTCGCCATTGGCCACCACCGGAATGCGCAGCGCGGCCTTGACCGCGGCAATCGTGTCGTACTCAGCCACGCCCTTATAGCCCTGCTCGCGCGTGCGGCCGTGCACCGTGACCATCTGCACGCCGGCGCTCTCAAAGGCGCGGGCCAGTGTGAGGGCATTCTTGTGGCTCTGGCACCAGCCGGTGCGCATTTTCAAAGTGACGGGCACACCGTGCGGTGCACAGGCCGCCACCACCGCCTCCACAATCTGCAGCGCCAGCGGCTCGTCCTGCATCAGTGCAGAGCCCGCCCACTTGTTGCAGACCTTCTTGGCCGGGCAGCCCATGTTGATGTCGATGATCTGTGCGCCACGGTCCACGTTGTAGGCGGCGGCGTCCGCCATCATCTGCGCGTCGGTACCGGCGATCTGCACCGCAATCGGTGCCACCTCGCCGTCGTGGTTCGCGCGGCGCGATGTCTTCAGGCTGTTCCACAGATCACGGCGGGAGGTAACCATCTCGCTGACCGCGTAACCGGCACCGAGCTTTTTGCAAAGCTGGCGGAAGGGCCGGTCCGTCACACCGGCCATGGGCGCGACAAACACATTGTTTGCCAGAGCGTAGGGGCCGATGTTCATGGAAAGGGGCGGGTGCAGATTGCTGAAAAATAAGGCACGATTGTAGCTGCCCAAAATTTCAGCAATTGAAATGCAGCGCACCCCCTGCGCCGACCGGGACAGCGTGGCGGCTGACAGCGTATGCACCACGCCCTGCCTATACTGGCATCACACACCATGGAAGACTGGATTCGTCAACTCATCGAACTGCTGGCACTGCCCCAATTCGGCTTGAGCACGGTGTTCGTGGTGTCTTTCATTTCAGCCACCCTGCTGCCGCTCGGCTCGGAGCCGGTGGTGTTTGGTCTGGTCAAACTCAACCCGGCGATGTTTTGGCCGGCCGTGCTGGTGGCGACTGCTGGTAACACGCTGGGTGGTGCGCTGGACTGGTGGCTGGGCTATGGCGCGCACAAGGTGGCCGACAAATACCATCCCTCATCCCACCATGGCCGCGCATTGCGCTGGCTGGAGAAGCTGGGGCCCAAGGCCTGCCTGCTGGCCTGGCTGCCGGCGGTGGGCGACCCGCTCTGCGCGGTGGCCGGCTGGCTGAAGCTTCCGTTCTGGCCCTGCCTCTTCTACATGGCCATCGGCAAGTTCCTGCGCTATGTCGTGATGACGGGCAGTCTGATCTGGGCTTTTCCGGGGGTGATGGGTGCGATTTAGTCCGGCTGTCTCGAACAGGCCGTCAGAAGCGCTCTTCAGGTAACAGATAGCGCCACTGCCCCGGCGGCAACTGCCCCATGGGAACCCGGCCGATACGGATGCGCTTCATGGCAGTGACCGTCACTCCCATGCTCTCACACAGATATGCCAGCTGGCCAGGCACTTCGCCCTTGAGTGCGAAGCGCAAGCGGTGCTCGCTCTGCCAGCTGGCCTTGACTGGCGGCAGCGGCCGGCCCTCAAAGGTGAAGCCATGATCGGCGCGGTTCACACGCTCCAGCCCGCCAGGCTTAGCTGTCCCCGTCACCTCGACCAGCACCTCATGCTCCAGCAGTCGGGCGTCTTCCCTCAGCTTGCGCGCCACGCGCCAGTCCTGGGTGCACACCACCAGACCACTGGCCGCAGTGGCCAGCGGCGTGACCAGCTCGCTGGCAGTGAAATGTTTTTTCAGCACGCGAATACCGGAGCGGTCATTCGCCCATTGGCTGGCTGGCACCAGTAGCTCGCGAAGCGCCCGCTCGTGGTCGTGTTGTCCGTCGGCGTGAGCGGCAACACCAGTCGGCTTGTGCAGCACCAGCGTCACCGGCGTGATGGCCAGCAGACTGGCTTCAGGGTCCAGCACCACGGTTTGATCGAGCACGCGGAACTGCGGCTCTTCAACCGTCACACCATCCACAGTGACCCAACCGCCTTCGATGTACTGCTCGGCCTCACGACGTGAGCAGTTGAGCATCGCGGCCAGAACCTTGGCAAGGCGGACAGCTTCAGTCATGTAATCAGCCTACCAGCCCAAGTGCCGCCGTCGGCCCGGCTTTGCCGGACGACAGGTGGCGTCCCCTGCAAGGGGAGGATGGGCTACACGAAGTGAGCCCAGGCAGGGGTGTGCCCATCAACTGCTGAAGAGGAAGTTCATCACATCGCCATCTTTGACGACATATTCCTTGCCCTCGCTGCGCATCTTGCCGGCGTCTTTTGCGCCCTGCTCGCCCTTGTACGCGATGAAGTCGTCAAACGCGATGGTCTGGGCACGGATATAGCCTTTTTCGAAATCGGTGTGGATCACGCCTGCGGCCTGCGGACCGGTGTCGCCAACATGAATCGTCCAGGCGCGCACTTCCTTCACACCAGCAGTAAAGTAAGTCTGCAAGCCCAGCAACTTGTAGGCGGCAAGAATCAGCCGGTTGAGGCCGGGTTCGTCCTGGCCGATTTCGGCGAGGAACATCTTCTTGTCGTCCTCGTCCATGTCGGCCATCTCGGCTTCCATCTTCGCGCAGATCGCAACGACTGGAGCCTTCTGGGCGGTGGCGTAGGCCTTGAGCTTGTCGAGCAGGGGGTTGTTCTCGAACCCGTCTTCTGCCACGTTGGCGACAAACATCGCCGGCTTGGCGGTGATGAGGAAAAACTGCTGAAGCAAAGGCAACTCTTCCTTGCTGAAGTCCACCGTGCGCACCGGCTTGCCTTCGTTGAGTGCCGCCTGGCATTTCTCGAGAATGGCCACCAGCTTGATCGACTCCTTGTCGCCCGAACGCGCTGTCTTGGTGACGCGGTGCAGGGCTTTCTCCACAGCAGCCAGATCAGCCAGGCACAGCTCGGTCTGGATCACCTCGATGTCGGAGATCGGGTCGACCTTGCCGGCGACGTGGATCACGTTGTCGTCTTCAAAGCAGCGCACCACATTCACGGTGGCATCGGTCTCGCGGATGTGGGCCAGGAACTTGTTGCCAAGCCCTTCACCGGTGCTGGCACCGGCGACCAGACCGGCAATGTCCACAAACTCGACGATGGCCGGCACGATGCGCTCGGGCCCGACGATGGCGGCCAGCTGCGCCAGACGCGGATCAGGCACCTCCACCACGCCCACGTTGGGCTCGATGGTGCAGAAAGGGTAGTTTTCGGCCGCAATCCCCGCTTTGGTCAACGCATTGAACAGGGTGGATTTACCGACGTTGGGCAAGCCGACGATGCCGCACTTCAAACTCATGGGAAACCTTCAAAACAAGGGATGGAAGTGTATTCGATGCCCGAAAAACACCGTCCGGTGTACGCGCGGCGAAACCCGGCGAGTTCGGTCAGGCGAATGTGTAGTTCGCACTCACCGCCTGCCCCACACGAAGCAGGTGGTCGTCCTCGAGCAACCGGATGGCGTTCATGCCAAAGGTCACCGCTCCGCCCACGCGGGCATCCTGCCGATAGGCCTGCAGCATGTCGCCGACTTCCGGACTGCTGACGGCGGTGACAGGGTCAATGTTGGGAATCGGGCAGCGCGGGCAGGGCTTGACGGGCTTGAGCAGCGCCTCGCCCTGCTCCGTGGTGATGCGGAAGGTGTCCAGACGGTCTTCATCGTGCGGATTCATCGGTGCGTAGCCTGCTGCGTCACCCAGCACCACATTGGGCCGAAAGCGTTCCATGCCCACGGGCGAATGACCTGCCGCCATCAGCTTTTCGTTGAGCTGGTTCAATGAGGCCTCGCTGGTCACCAGCAGCGAGAAGCCGTCACTGAACTGGTTCATCGCCTTGATGTCCCCCGTCCACTCGGGGCTGCTCACCCGGGGATGGTCCGGGTCAAACCGTACCAGGCGGCAAGTCGTCCCAAGAAAATCAGTGAACCACTGCGCGGCAATCGCGCCCATGTCGAAGGCCTCCACCTTGTCGTCCCACACCCGCACGCGCACCGGCTCCTCGACCTCGTCCAGGGCCACGTGCAGGGCCAGCATGCCGGGGGCGCGCAGCACCATCTCGTACTGACGCAGCTGGGGCGTGATGAGTGCCATGCGGGGCAACTCGCGCTGAGTGAGGAATTCACCCTTCTCGTCCACCACCATCCAGGCGCGGTCAAATTCCAGGCCGGTTTCGGTGAGGATGGCCTGCTGCACAGCCACTCCAGCACATGACTTGACCGGGTAAACGTAAAGATGGGAAATCACGGCACGGACATCAGGGGCCGCGGAAGTCATGGGTTCAGTCAATTTTCAATCCTGTGGGTGCGGACATTCGGTTGGCGGCATGCGCCTGCAACACAAAACCCCTCCAGCCCAAGGTTTTGCGTCAAGGCATCGATTTTGCACCGCCTTCTAAAATGAGGGATGTCCAAATACTTTGATGTGTGTATCCGTGGCGACGGCGTGGTGGGTCGCACGCAGGCACTGCTGCTGGCCCAGCAGCGCCTGCGGGTCGCGCTGGTGGCAGCGCCAGCAGCGCCCACGCCAGAGGGACAAGCCCCGGTGGACGTGCGGGCCTACGCGCTCAACAAGGCATCGCGCGAATTGCTGCAGGGCCTGCGGGCCTGGCCAGAGAGCACCGGGGGTGCGGCAGCCGTGACGTCCGTGCAGCAGATGCGGGTCTGGGGCGACGACGGTGGACAGCTCGATTTCACTGCCGCCGATGCTGGCCACGAGTCGCTCGCGTGGATTGTCGATGTGCCTGCGCTGGAGCATCGACTGGCCGAGGCGGTGCGCTATGCGCCGCAGATCGAGACACTGGACATGCCGGCAAAAGCCGCCCTCACGGTGGTGTGCGAAGGCAAAAAAAGCAGCAGCCGGGCCGAATTCGGTGTGCACTGGACCAGCAAGCCCTATGCGCAGAAGGCGATTGCCGCCCGGCTGGCGTCCGACCTGCCCCACCGGGGCATCGCGCGGCAGTGGTTTTCCGGCGGTGATGTGCTGGCCTTGCTGCCCCTGGGCGGCAATGGCGGGAACTCTGTGGCGCTGGTGTGGTCTGTCTCCGTGGAACGTGCCGCTCAACTTGAACAACTCACCGACGATGACTTCTGCCGCGAACTGCAATTGGCCTGCAAAGAGGAAACCAGCGGGGAGACCAGCGCCTTGCGCCTGATCAGCCCCCGCAGCAGCTGGCCGCTGTCATTGGCCACCGCCGACCACTGGGTCGGGCCGGGTTGGGCTTTGGCCGGCGATGCCGCGCACACGGTGCACCCGCTGGCGGGGCAGGGCCTGAACCTGGGCCTGGCCGATGTGGCCAGCCTGGCAGGGGTGCTCGCCGGGCGCGAGTACTGGCGCGAACTGGGCGACGAGCGCCTTTTGCGCCGCTACGAGCGCGCCCGCAAGGCCGATGTCGCCGCCATGGGCGCCGTCACCGACGGTCTGCACGGCCTGTTTGCCCAGCCCGACAGCCGCTGGCAGGCACTGCGCAATTGGGGCATGAAAGGCTTTGCCCGCAGCGGATTCCTGAAGAACTGGGTGGCGCGCCAGGCAGCGGGCTGAGTGCCGCCGTACAAACATGCCGCTGCACACACCATCACCGACCCACACCACCACCGCATTTCCGAACCAACTGGACACTCCATGACATCGCACCCCCTCTTTCCGATCACGCCCGTGCTCCGCCGCCTTGCCTTGCTGGGCCTGATGGCCTGCGCGTTTACGGGTGCCTCTTCCAGCGCCGTGGCCCAGGAAGCCACCATTCGCAAGAATCTGGCGGAGCGGCTGCCGGTCTTCTCGAAAATCGAGGAAGTCAGCAAGACCCCGATGAACGGCCTGTATGAAGTGCGCGTCAACGAGAGCGACATTTTCTACACCGATGCCGAGGGCAACTTTCTGATCCAGGGCAACCTGATCGATGTGCGCGCCAAGCGCAACCTGACCGAAGAGCGCATCGAAAAGCTCAGCGCGATTGACTTTGACGCCCTGCCGGTGAGGGACGCCTTCACCATCGTTCGCGGCAATGGCAAACGCAAGATGGCGGTGTTTGAAGACCCCAACTGCGGTTACTGCAAGCGCTTTGAGCGCGACTTGCAGAAAATCAACGATGTCACCATCCACCTGTTTCTGCTGCCCATCCTGAGCGCCGACTCGACTGAGAAGTCGAAGAACATCTGGTGCGCCAAGGACAAGCAGAAGGCGTGGTCTGACTGGATGGTGCGTGACCAGACTCCGCCCAAAGCCAGCTGTGACGCGACCGCACTGGACCGCAACATTGAAATGGCGCGTAAGTACAAGATCACCGGCACGCCCACCATCTTTTTCGCCAACGGGTCACGCGTTCCGGGCGCCATCAATGCGCAAGAGGTCGAAAAGCTTCTGGCCACCAGTGCCAAGGCACAGTGAGCACACAGACGGCCCGACCCCATGCCACGACCGCCCCTGCCCAAAGCAAGCACCGCTTCAGCCCCCACTGCTCCTGCCAGCACGGCACCGGTTCACTACCGCGTTGAGCTGGCCGATCTCCACGCCCACCTCTTTCGCGTCACGCTGACGATTCGCGAGCCCGCGGCATCGCAGCGCGTTGCTTTGCCGGTGTGGATTCCGGGCAGTTATCTGGTTCGCGAGTTTTCCCGGCATCTGCAGCACGTGGAAGCCCGGCAGGGCACACGCATATCGCTCGCGGTGACCCAGCTCGACAAATGCAGCTGGCAGGTGGAATGCACGCCCGGCAAGCCTCTGGTGCTGCGCTACGAGGTGTATGCCAACGACAACTCGGTTCGCGCCGCATGGCTGGACGCCCAGCGCGGCTTCTTCAATGGCACCAGCCTGTGCCTGAAGGTCGACGGCCAGCTGGATGTGGTGCACACCCTGGAACTGGTGGCGCCCACGGTAACACCCGCCTGGTCCGCCGCCACGGCGCTGACGCCGGCGCGAGTGGACCGTCAGGGTTTTGGCCTCTACACCGCAGCGAATTACACCGAGCTGGTGGACTGCCCGGTCGAGATGGGCCCCTTCTGGAGCGGCACCTTCACTGCACGCGGCGTGCCGCATCGCTTCGTGGTGGCTGGCGCACCGCCTTCGATGGACGGTGCCCGCCTGCTGGCCGACACGCAGAAAATCTGTGAGACCGAAATCCGCTTCTGGCACGGCAACCGCAAACCGCCCTTTGGTCGTTACCTCTTCATGCTCAACGCGGTGGACGACGGCTATGGTGGTCTGGAGCACAGCAACTCCACAGCACTCATCTGCAACCGCAAGGACCTGCCTCGCGTGGGCGAGGCCCGTCCCCCCGAGGGCTACACCACACTGCGCGGCCTGATCAGCCACGAGTACTTCCACACCTGGAACGTCAAGCGCCTGCGGCCTGCCGAGTTCGCGCAGTACCAGTACGACCGTGAGAACTACACCCGCCTGCTGTGGTTTTTTGAAGGCTTCACCAGCTACTACGACGACCTGCTGCTGCGCCGCGCCGGCCTGATCGACAACGCCGGTTACCTCAAGCTGATCAACAAGACCATCAACCAGGTGATGCAGACGCCGGGCCGGCTGGTGCAATCGGTGGCCGAGGCCAGCTTCGACGCCTGGGTCAAGTACTACCGGCAGGACGAGAACACTCCCAACGCCACGGTGAGCTACTACACCAAGGGCGCGCTGGTCGCGATGTGTTTTGACCTCACGCTGCGGGCGGAAGCGGCCCAGCGCAAGGACGCCATCGGTGCCACGCTGGACGACGTGATGCGGGCCCTCTGGCAGCGCTGCAAGGCCGGCCCGATGCACGAAAGCGACTTTGCCGCCGCGCTAGAAGACGCTGGCGGTCGCCCTTTCAGCACCGAGCTGGCGCAGTGGGTCCACGGCCGCGGCGAGCTGCCTCTGCAAGGCTTGCTGGAGCAGCATGGCGTTGCGGTGCACCAGGACCCGGCGCAACTGGCACACCGCCTCGGCGTGCGCGTGAGCGAAACCCAGGGTATTCACATCAAGCAGGTGCTGCGCGGCGGCGCAGCCGAGGCCGCGGGATTTGCACCGGGCGACGAATGGCTGGGCGTCGAGCCCGTGCCACAGGGCGCAGCCAAACGCGCTGCTCCACACCCCGGCTGGCGCATGAGCCGCCTGGACGACCTCACGCTGTATGCCGGCTCGGCCCGCAAGGTGGTGGCCCTGGTGTCGCGCGACAAGCGCCTGCTGCGCCTGGAGCTGGCCATGCCGCCCGCGCTGACCACCTGGCGCCTGGCCGTCAAGGACGCCGCGCTGATGGACCGCTGGCTGGCACCCACGCCCTGAGCATGCAGTTCGCGAGGTCAGGGCCGCCGAAGCCCGTGGCATGATTCCGCCTGAATCATCCGAGGAGCCAAGCATGCACTACGAAACCATCACCATCCGCACCGAAGGCCCTGAAACACGCGGCGTCGGCATCATCACCCTGAACCGGCCCAAGCAGCTCAATGCGCTCAACGACCAGTTGATGGACGAGCTGGGCGCCGCCCTGAAGGCCTTTGACGCCGACGACCGCATCGGCTGCATCATCCTGACCGGCAGCGAGAAGGCGTTTGCCGCCGGCGCCGACATCGGTGTGATGGTCTCCTACGGTTTTGCCGATGTGTACAAACAGGACTTCATCACCCGCAACTGGGAAGCCGTGCGCAGCGTGCGCAAGCCGGTCATCGCGGCGGTCAGCGGCTTTGCGCTCGGCGGCGGCTGCGAACTGGCCATGATGTGCGACTTCATCATCGCGGCGGACAACGCCCGCTTTGGCCAGCCGGAGATCAAGCTCGGCATCATTCCGGGCGCCGGCGGCACGCAGCGACTGCCGCGCGCGGTGGGCAAGTCCAAGGCCATGGACATGACCCTCACCGCCCGCATGATGGATGCCACCGAGGCCGAACGCGCTGGCCTCGTCAGCCGTGTGGTGCCGCTGGACAAGCTGATGGACGAAGCGCTGGGTGCGGCGCTCGTCATCTGCAGCTACGGCGAAGTGGCCGTGATGGCGGCCAAGGAGGCGGTCAACCGCGCTTTCGAAAGCAGCCTGAGCGATGGCGTGATGTTCGAGCGGCGCCTCTTTCACGCCACCTTTGCCACCGCCGACCAGAAGGAAGGCATGGACGCCTTCCTGAACAAGCGCCCGCCGGTGTTCACCCACCGCTGAACCCCGGCGCCGGCGCAGGGGCTTGCAACTGGCTATAATGTTGGTCGGCCGGTGATATAGCTCAGTTGGTTAGAGCGCAGCATTCATAATGCTGATGTCGGTGGTTCAAATCCACCTATCACCACCACTGATTCCCCCGGAATGGCGTGCCATTCCGCAGACAGGCCAAAAGAAGGCCCCCGAGCCTCGGAAGCCCTGCTTCCGGGGCTTTTTTGTGAACTGACAGCCTCTGGACAAACACCATGAACCGCTGCAACGCACGTAACCCGACCGCCCTACTGGCCCCGCTGCTGATCGTCACGCTCGGTCTGCTCCAGGCGGTGGCCCATGCCCAGACAGACGCACAAGCCGACCCGGCCGCCAAGCGGCGCTTCCCGACCGCCTCGCTGCGCGGCGAGATGGTGGTCACTGCCCCGCCGGAAATCCTGATGGACGACCGGCCAGACCGCCTGTCGCCCGGCGCCCGCATCCGCGACACCGAAAACCGCATGGTGGTCTCGGGCGCGCTGGCCAACCGGCGCGTGGTGGTCAACTACGTGCGCGACCACATGGGGCAGGTCAGCGAGGCCTGGATTCTGACGCCCGAAGAAGCGCGCGAAAGACGCCGCGGGCTGTTCGACATCATCACCAACTACAACACGAACAGCACGCCGGCGCATCCCGACGACGGCAAAACGCCCTACGACCAGTTGCCCGCCTTCGGCAAGTAAGCGAGTAAGCGCGCTCGCCAGCTCCGACGTCCGACAAGACGCTGGACTTCGTCTGAATCGATATTCCGCCGACCTGTCGCGGCCACCCCACCTTATGCATTGCAAGCCATGAGCAAAAAAGTCTTCATCAAAACCTTCGGCTGCCAGATGAACGAGTACGACTCGGACAAGATGTCCGACGTACTCCATGCGGCGCAAGGCTACGAGCCCACACAGGATGTGGAAGAGGCCGACCTGATTCTCTTCAACACCTGCTCGGTGCGCGAAAAAGCGCAGGAGAAGGTGTTCAGCGACCTGGGCCGCGTCAAGCACCTGAAGGAAAAAGGCGTGCTCATTGGCGTCGGAGGCTGCGTGGCCAGCCAGGAGGGTGCAGCCATCATCCAGCGCGCGCCGTATGTCGATGTGGTGTTTGGTCCGCAGACGCTGCACCGGCTGCCGCAGCTGCTGGCCAGCCGCGCGAGCCAGGGCAAGCCGCAGGTGGACATCAGCTTTCCGGAAATCGAGAAATTCGACCACCTGCCGGCCGCTCGCGTCGATGGTGCCAGCGCCTTCGTGAGCATCATGGAAGGCTGCTCCAAATACTGCAGCTACTGCGTGGTGCCCTACACCCGTGGCGAAGAGGTGTCACGCCCCTTCGATGATGTGCTGGTGGAAGTGGCGGGCCTCGCTGATCAGGGCGTCAAGGAAGTCACGCTGCTGGGGCAGAACGTCAACGCCTACCGTGGCCCAATGGGTGGTACTGCTGAAATAGCGGACTTCGCCACCTTGCTCGATTACGTCTCCGACATTCCCGGCATCGAGCGCATCCGCTACGTCACCAGCCACCCCAACGAATTCACCCAGAGCCTGATCGACGCCTATGCGCGGCTGCCCAAGCTGGTGAACCACCTGCACCTGCCGGTGCAGCATGGCTCAGACCGCATCCTGATGGCGATGAAGCGCGGCTACACCGCGATGGAATACAAAAGCACGGTGCGCAAGCTGCGCGCCATCCGCCCCGATCTGGCGATGAGCAGCGACTTCATCGTCGGCTTTCCCGGCGAGACCGAAGACGACTTCGACCGCATGATGCGGCTGGTGGACGACATCGGCTTTGACACCTCCTTCAGCTTCATCTATAGCCCGCGCCCCGGCACACCCGCCGCAGCGCTGCACGACGACACGCCGCATGCCGTCAAGCTCAAGCGGCTGCAGCGCCTGCAGGCAGCGATTGACCAGAGCGTCACCGCCATCAGTGCCAGCCGGCTCGGTACGGTGCAGCGCGTGCTGGTGGAAGGCGCGGCGCGCAAATCCACCGACGCGCTGTTCGGCCGCACCGAGTGCAACCGCGCCGTGGTGTTTGACGGCCCGGAGCGACTGATCGGCCAACTGGTCGATGTGAAGATCACCGAAGCGCCGATGCGCTCACTGCGCGGCGAAGTCATCACCCGGGAAGTGGCGACCGCCGCCTGAACGCCGGGGCGCCAGTCAGCGCCGCAGCGGGGCCGGCTCAGGCCGCTGTTTTCTTGCCGGACGGGTCGTAGTCCGGGCTCTGCAGATGGTGGTAGCTGTGCTGGCGGCGCGCCTCGTCCATGCGCATGCCTTCACGGATGCGGTCACGGATCGCGTTTTCCTTCACGGTGATTTCTTCCGCGTAGGTCAGTACCGTGTCCTGCATGGACTTGGGAATCACCACCACACCGTCGGCATCGCCGCGCAGCAGATCCCCCGGGTGCACCGTGACACCGCCAATCTGCACCGGCACCTGCAGCCCGGCCAGCTGGATGCGACCCTTGCCGGTGCGCATCCAGTTGCCGCGGCTGTAGATCGGGTAGTTCAATTCGCTGCACAGGGCCACATCGCGGTTGATGCCGTCGATCACCGTGCCAGCCATCTTTCGCTGGTGGGCCATTTCGGTGAGGATGTTGCCCCAGGTACCGACGTCGTCGCGGCCCCGGTTGTCAATCACGATCACGCTGCCTGTCGGCACGTCGTCGATGAAGTCCCCCACATGGCCTTCTTCACCGACTCCGGGGGGACGGTACAGCACGGTGTAGGCATGGCCTGCCATGCGGAACTTGCGGTCGCAGGGCGCGATCTTGTAGCACTGGCCGGCGATGCCGGCACGGTCCAGCGCATCGCTGAGGGCGGCGCAGTCGAGCTTGAGCGCGCGGGCAATGTAAGAAGCGGAAAGGTCCTGGGTCATGGCATCAGTCTTCGGGTCACTTGTCATGTCAGTCAGCACGGATGTTGGAGGTCTTGATGACCTTGGACCAGTAGTCGATGTCCTTGCGCACCACGGTGTCGAGCTGGGGCGGCGTCATGTAACGGATCTCGACTCCGGCGGCTTCGGCAGAGGTACGCACTTGCGGCGACTGCAGGGCCACTTTCACGGCATCGGTCAGCTTGTTGACGACCGCTGGTGGCGTGCCCATGGGTGCAAACAGGGCCACCCAGGCTTCCAGCTCAAAGCCGGGGAAGCCTGCTTCGGCAGCGGTGGGTACATCAGGCATCTGCGGCAGGCGCTTGGGCGCAGCCACGGCCAGTGCGCGCACCTTGCCCGACTGCACAAAACCCAGCAGCGACGGGGGCGTGGCCACCGTCATCTGCACATTGCCAGCCACCACATCCAGCATGGCGGGCCCGGCGCCGCGGTAAGGGATGTGCGTGATGAAGAGCTTGTTCTGCTGCTTGAAAAGCTCTACGCCAACATGCGGCACTGAGCCGTTTCCGGAGGTGGCGTAGTTCAGCTTGCCCGGGTTGGCACGGGCATACTCCACCAGTTCACGCAGGTTCTTGGCGGGCACCGAGGGATGTACCGCCAGCACATGGGGCGACACCACCAGCATGCCCACCGGCGTGAAGTCACGTACCGGGTCCCAGCTCAGGTTGGCGTACATCGACGGATTGCCGACGTGGAACATCGAATAACCGACCAGCAGGTTGTAGCCGTCTGGCGCGGAGCGGGCTACTGCGGTGGCCGCGATGTTGCCACCGGCGCCGGCCTTGTTGTCGATCACCACCGGCTGGCCCAGGGTCTGCGCCATCGACGGAAGCACCATGCGGGCAACGGTGTCCAGAATGCCGCCGGGTGGCACGGGCACCGTCAGCGTGACCGGGCGTGACGGGTAAGGCGCCTGCGCCCAACTGGATCCGACCAGGCCCAACCAGCCGGTCAGGCACAGCGCAAGAACGCTCAGTGGATGTTTCATTGTCTTGTCTCCTTTGTATGATGACGAGGTGTGATTTTTAAAATATCTAAGTACGCATCTAATATATCAAATCGCATGTCTGATACATCACCTCTGACCACAAATCCCTCGCCACAAAGGGATGGCGCTTCGCTCAGCCTGCCGGAACGCATTCGGGCCGAATTGCTGCACGACATCGAAAGCGGTGTGTTGACGCCGGGTTGTGCGGTGGACGAGAAGAAGATTGCGGACCGCTTCGGTGTCTCGCGCACCCCGGTTCGGGAGGCCTTGCTGATGCTGGCGGCCCAGCACCTGGTGCGCATCGTGGCGCGCTCGGGCATTCACGTGCATGCGCCCGAACCAGCCGAGCTGGTGAGCATGCTGGAGGCCTTGTCAGAACAGGAAGCGGTGGTGGCACGCCTGTGCGCGCTGCGCATGAACCCGGCGCAGCGGCAGGCACTGCAACGCGCCTGCAACGCCACGGAAGACGCGGCGCGTGACGCAGACCGCCACGGTTACGAGCGTGCCAATACACAATTTCACGAAGCGCTGTACGACGGCTGCGGCAACGCGGTGGTGGTGGAGGCGGTGCGCCAGCTGCGGTTGCGGCTGGCCGCCTTCCGGCGCAAGGTGCGGGACCAGCCCGGTCGCTTGCATTCGTCGGCCGCGGAGCACCGGCAGCTCACCGACTGCCTGCTGGCCAACGAACCTGAGAATGCAGCCCACGCGATGCGCGAGCACATTCTGGCCAAAGGCCGGGGTTATGCCGACCTGCTGCTGGCGCCACCGGCTGCATCCCAATCACCGCAATCACTGCATTCGCCGCAGAAAGCTACGGGTGGGCGCAGGGCTTGAGCTGAAGAAGCTGATGGGCTGAAAGGCGGAGGCGCTGCCTCAGAACTTCGGCATGCCCTTCATGCCGCCCATGCGCTTCATCATTTTCATCATGCCGCTGCCCTTCATCTTCTTCATCATGCCCTGCATCTGCTCAAACTCGTTGAGCATCCGGTTGACTTCCTGAACCTGGACACCCGCACCGGCAGCGATGCGGCGCTTGCGGGTGGCCTTGATGAGTTCAGGCTTGCGGCGCTCCAGCGGCGTCATGCTCTGGATGATGCCTTCCTTGCGCTTGATGTCGCGCTCGGCTTTGTCCATATCGACCTGTCCGGCCTTGGCCGCCATCTGCGCGGGCAGCTTGTCGAGCAGGCTGGACAGCCCGCCCATGTTTTTCATCTGCTGCAGCTGGCCCAGAAAATCATTGAGGTCAAAGCCGTCGCCTGATTTGATCTTGGCCGCCAGCTTCTGGGCCGAGGCCATGTCCACCCCGGCGGCCACCTGCTCGACCAGCGCGACGATGTCGCCCATGCCCAGGATGCGGCCGGCATGGCGCTCGGCATCGAATACTTCCAGTCCGTCGATCTTCTCGCTGGTACCCGAGAACTTGATGGGCGCACCCGTGATCTGCCGCACGCTCAGGGCCGCACCGCCGCGTGAGTCGCCGTCGGTCTTGGTCAGGATGATGCCGGTCAGCGGCAGTGCTTCCTTGAAGGCCTTGGCCGTGTTCACCGCGTCCTGGCCCTGCATGGCATCGACCACGAAAAGGGTCTCTACCGGGTTCAGGATCGCATGCAGCTCCTTGATCTCGGCCATCAGGGCCTCGTCGATGGCCAGTCGGCCCGCCGTGTCGACCAGCAGCACATCAAAAAAGTGCTTGCGGGCGTAGTCGATCGCGGCGCGCGCAATGTCTGCCGGCTTCTGGTCAGGCGTGCTCGGGAACCATTCAGCACCGGCCTGCGCGGTCACGGTCTTGAGCTGCTCAATGGCTGCTGGCCGGTACACGTCGCCCGACACCGTCAGCACTTTCTTCTTGCGCTTTTCGATCAGGTGCTTGGCCAGCTTGGCGGTGGTAGTGGTTTTACCCGCGCCCTGCAGGCCAGCCATCAGGATCACCGCCGGCGGCTGGGCCGCCAGGTTGATGTCGCTCACGCCCTCGCCCATGGTCGCCGCCAGCTCGCGGTTGACGATGCCCACCAGTGCCTGGCCTGGCGACAGTGAACCCATCACCTCCTGGCCCAGCGCCTTCTCCTTGACGCGGGCGATGAAGTCGCGCACCACCGGCAGGGCGACGTCCGCCTCCAGCAGGGCCATGCGCACCTCGCGCAGCATGTCCTGCACATTGGATTCGGTGATGCGGGCCTGGCCGCGCATCTCCTTGACGAGGCGGGACAACTTGTCGGTGAGGGCTGAAGCCATGGAAAGGGTCCGAACGCAGGAACTGCAAAAAGGAGAAAAGGCCGTGCGCCTGTGGATGCAGCGCACGGTGTGCCGACGGATCGACATCGTCGCCCGTCGGGCCCGTGGAAAGCCGGGCGACGCGCTAAACTGTCGTCATGATTTTAGCTTCGAGCAATGGGTGGGGTCTGGTCATGGCCATGGGCGCCGTGGCAGCGTATGCAGTGCTGGCCGTGGCCGCACCGAGGCTGCCAACCCTCACGGTGCGCAGCCTGCTGGGCGTGGCCTGGTTGCTGCATGCGTTAACGCTTGCTGAAGGGCTGCTGGGCTCACCGCCACGTTTCGGCTTTGCACCCTCGCTGTCGGTCACGGTCTGGCTGGTGGTTACGGTCAATGCGATTGAAAGCCGGCTCTATCCCAAGCTGCAGGCGCACTGGTCGCTCGCCGGACTGGGCAGTGCCGCAGTGGTGCTGGCGCTGATTTTCCCCGGCTCGACCTACCACATGATCGCCTCGCCGTGGCTGCCGCTGCACTGGGCGCTGGGTATCGCCTCCTACGGTTTGTTCGCCGCGGCCGTGGTTCATGCCTGGCTGATGGGTCGCTCGGAAAAGGCCATGCGCCTGGCGACTGAGGGCCAGGAAGGCGTGCCCTTGCTCACGCTGGAACGGCTGACCTTCCGCTTCGTCGAGGCCGGCTTCGTGCTGTTGTCTGCCACGCTGCTGGTGGGCTGGCTGTTTGCAGAAGCGCTGTACGGTCCCAAGCTGACCGGCATGTGGAACCACAAGACCATCTTCTCGGCATTGGCCTGGCTCACTTTTGCAGGCCTGCTGATTGGCCGGGCCCGCATGGGCTGGCGCGGCCGCAAGGCGGTGCGGGTGCTGTATCTGGGCTCCGGCCTGCTGCTGTTGGGTTACGCAGGTTCACGCTTTGTCCTGGAAGTGATTCTGGGGCGTCCATGAAGTACGTTCTGGTCTTCGGGCTCGTGCTGCTGGTGGCCTGGCTGTGGCGACGCCATCGGATGCAGGGAAAGTCAGACGCCTTCGGCAAACCCTCTGCGCCAACCCAGGCCCGGGGCATCACGCCCATGGTGGAATGCGGGCTCTGCAAGGTTCACTTGCCGCAATCCGAAGCCATCCCGGGTGCATCAGGCGCCCTTTATTGCAGTGAAGCACATCGCCGCCAGTCCGGGGGCTGAATGAGCGAAGCTTCCCGCTGGTTCGGTGTGACTGACGGCGGCTCTACCGCTTGGGTCAACGAACCGGATGCGGGCTCCTTCGGCCGCTTGTGGCGCGTCTTTATGACCGCCCGCGTGGCGATTGCGACGGTGCTCGTGCTGCTTCAGGCATTTGTCTATGCACTGGGCGGCACGGTCAACCAGTTGTCGATCGCGGTGTGCATCGGTTATCTGGTGGCCACGCTGGCGGTCCGTGTGTGGTTCAGCCCACGGCCGCCTGGCCGCACCTTTGACGCCCAGTGGCTGTCCAGCATCGGCGTGGACGTGCTGGTCTTTTCCGCGCTGAACTACCTGCAGGCTGGCGGCATCAACTACACGCCACTGTTTGCCTTGCCAGTGTTGCTGTCGTCCGTGCTGGGCCCCATCCTGCTGGCCTTTGGCACCGCCGCCAGCGTGACCCTGCTGCTGCTGGGCGACGCGTGGTGGAGTTCGCTGCAGACCACCGGCGACAGCAGCGCGCGCTTTCTGCAGTCGGGCCTGAGTGGATCGGGGTTTTTTCTGGTGGCCCTGCTGGCCAACCAGCTGTCGATGCGCCTGGCCCGCGAGGAGCAGCGCGCGCAGCGCAGCCAGTCGGCTGCACGCATGCAGACGCAGGTCAACGAGCTGGTGATTGAGGCGCTGTCCGACGGCGTGCTGGTGGTGGACATGAATGGCGTGGTCCGGTCGGCCAATCCGGCCGCCCGGCGGTTGCTGACCACCGGCGAGGCGGTCCGGGCAGCTCCCTTCATCCTCGCGACCGATGCGGCATGGCAACCACTGGCCGAGCTGGCACACCTGACATTTGCCGCGCAATGCGAGCAACAGGAAGACATCCGGCTGGAGCACCCTGGTGGCACCGGCCGCCGGCTGCATGTGCGCACCCGCCTGGCCATTTCGCACGACGCCTCGCAGGAAAGCCTGTGCGTGATGTTTCTGGAGGACCTGCGCGAGATGGAGGCGCGCATCCGCACCGAAAAGCTGGCAGCCATGGGCCGCATGTCCGCCGCAGTGGCGCACGAGATCCGCAACCCGCTGGCGGCCATCTCACAAGCCAATGCCCTTCTGGAGGAAGACCTTCAGGAAGCCGGCCAGCGCCAGCTCACCACCATGGTGCGGCAGAACGCACAGCGCCTGGCCAGAATCGTCGACGAGGTGCTGAACATCTCGCGGGTGCAGGGACAGACTCCCCCGGTCCACACGGTCTCGCTGCCGCTGGACGACTCGGTGCAGCGCATTGCGAGCGACTGGGCAGTACAAACCGTGGCGGGCCACCGCCTGCGGGTCAGCACCACCGCGCCGGATGTGTTTGTGCAGTTTGAGATCGATCACCTGCGGCGCGTGATGATCAACCTGCTGGACAACGCGCTGCGCTATGCCAGCGCCGCGCCCGATGCGATGGAAGTCACCACGCAGGTCACCGGCCCCGACCAGGCGCGACTTTCGGTCTGGAGCGATGGCCAGCCGCTGGAGAGCTCGGTACAAACCCACCTGTTCGAGCCTTTTTTCTCGTCGGAAAGCCGCTCCAGCGGTCTGGGTCTGTATATTTGCAGGGAACTGTGCGAGCGGCATGGCGCCACCATCGGCTACCAGCGCGTCGCGCGCGCCGCTACGGAAGGCAACGAATTTTTCATCATGCTGAGAACCACTCCCCGCCCTGCCGACGCGCCCATGCTGTTCGACTCCCTGCCTGCCTGATCCCTTCACCATGACACAGACGGCCCCCGCAACGACCGCTGCACGCATCCTGGTCATCGACGATGAACCGGATTTGCGCACGCTCTATGAGCTGACGCTGCTGCGCGAGGGCTATCAGGTCGAGGCTGCAGCCGACCTGCTGCAGGCGCGCGAACAGATCAAGGCGCATCGCTTCGACGCCGTCATCACCGACATGCGCCTGCCGGATGGGCTGGGCCTGGAATTGCTGCGTGAGCTGGTGCTGCAGCAGCGCCCGGAGCGCTGCGTGGTCATCACCGCGCATGGCTCGGCAGAGAACGCGGTGGAGGCCCTGAAGGCCGGTGCCTTCGATTACCTCACCAAACCTGTGGACCTCAAGCAGTTCCGCAGTGTGGTGGCTTCCGCCGTGCAGGGCGCGCGTACCCAGTTGCCTGCGGCCCGTGCCGACAAACCAGCCGCTGCAGACCCCGCGGCGACCAGCGCGGCCCACGGCAAAAGGCCGGAAGACACATCGGCCATCTTGCAGCGGCTGGTCGGCGAATCTGCGCCCATGCGCGCCGTGAAAGCCCGCATCATGAAGGTCGCCGGCAGCATGGCGCCGGTGCTGATTCAGGGCGAGTCCGGCACCGGCAAGGAACTGGTCGCCCGGGCTGTACACGACTGCAGCCACCGCGCAGCCGGCCCCTTCGTAGCCGTCAACTGCAGCGCCATTCCCGAGAACCTGCTCGAGGCCGAGTTCTTCGGCGCCCGCAAAGGCGCCTACACCGGGTCGACCCAGGACCGCCAGGGTTACTTTCAGGCGGCCAAGGGGGGCACGCTGTTTCTCGACGAGATCGGTGACCTGCCGCTGGCCATGCAGTCCAAGCTGCTGCGCGCCATCCAGGAGCGCACGGTGCGCCCGCTGGGGTCGCCACAGGAAGATGTGGTGGACGTCCGCATTGTCAGCGCCACGCACAAGGACCTGGCCGCCGCCGTGTCGTCCGGCGAGTTCCGCCAGGATCTTTTTTACCGCCTCAACGTGATCGAAATCCGCGTGCCGGCCCTGCGTGACCGGCGCGAGGACTTGCCCGCACTGTGTCAGGCACTGCTCACGCGCATCTGCCAGGAGTCAGGCTTTGACGTGCCCGTGCTGGACGACAACGTGATGGCCCAACTGCGGCTGCGCCCGTTTGACGGCAACGTGCGCGAGCTGGAAAACACCCTGCACCGCGCGGTGGCACTGGGTGAGGGCAGTGAGCTGCATTTTGATGCGCCAACCAGCTCGCGGGTGCATCCATCGGCCGCGGCACCGGCTATCCTGCCCGACAACCTGCAGGACTTTCTGGATGAGCAGGAGCGCACCATCCTCTCGAAGGTGCTCCAGGAAACCGGGTTCAACCGGACGGCCGCAGCGGCGCGGCTGGGTATGAGCCTGCGGCAGATCCGCTACCGCATCTCCCGGCTGAACATCGTCACACCCGGGCACGAGGACCTGACCCCACCGTTGGAAGACGACGCCGACCATGCCGGCACCTGAAACCGCTTCGAGCGGAATGCCACACCACACCCCTGCGCTCTGGCAAGGGGGCTGGTACCGGTTTGCGCGCGTGCTCGAGTCCCCGAACAAGGGGCTGCGCCCGGCAGGCGCGCTGATTGACCTGATCGTCATCCACTCCATCAGCCTGCCGCCGGGAGAATTCGGCAACGGCAAGGTGCAGCAGCTGTTCACCAACACGCTGGACTGGGATGCGCACCCCTACTTCCAGGGCATACGGGGGCTGCAGGTGTCGTCCCACTTTTTCATCTCGCGCGAAGGCGCCCTGTGGCAGTTTGTCAGCTGTGACGAACGGGCCTGGCACGCGGGCGAGTCGAGCTACCGCGGCCGCACGCAGTGCAATGACGACTCCATCGGCATTGAACTCGAAGGCCTGGAAGGCAACTCTTTTGAAGCCGCGCAGTACGAAACCCTGAGCGGCCTGTGCTCATCACTCGTACAGGCCTATCCAGTGACCCACATTGCCGGTCATGAGCACATCGCACCGGGCCGGAAAAACGATCCCGGACCTGGCTTTGACTGGCCTGCGCTCCGGCAATCATTGGCGCTGCCGCCTCAGTGTTTTCCCTCAATTCCCTGAGACATTGAGCCCGCGCGCTGCAGCGGCGCCGAGGGCTGCCGTGAGGCCACGCCGACACCACACACCGAGGTTATTTTTACCAGCCCAGTATTGACGGGCACTGCCGCCGAAAAAAGCTTTGAAACGCGCGCCGCTGCGATGTGCGCCCCTGAAAACGCCGATGCAGCAAGGCTTTCAGCCCGCCTCACAATACGCTCACCGAACGCGCTCATCGCCGTGGTCGAAAGACAAAAAAAGTCCTTGTGCAGGCGGGCCGCCCTCTTCGGGCGATACACTACCGGTAGTGGCTTGTGTTCCCCCTACACCCTAGGTATAGTGTCTAAGCCCTAATTGGTTTGCAGTGACTCAGGCCCCCGGCCAAGGCCACTGCAACAAGGAACGAAGACCTTTCAAGACACCCGAAAAGACCGCCTATCAGCTGAACGCTACAGCCGACCACCGGAACCTGCACTTGATTGACCGCACCGTTTGACCCGACCGTTTTGACCGCACCGTTCGACACACCAGCCGCCCGCCACGACCCCATAAAACAAAGCAAAGAGGAAGCCATGCAAACACACCAACACGCCGAGCCCGCCAGCCCCATGACCGTGGCCAGCCAGGCTGCGACCGGCAATACCCACGCACAGAGCAACCCGCTGTCCCACTACCAGATCATTCGCCGCAACGGCGGTGTCGTGCCTTTCGAGCCGAACAAGATCGCTGTGGCCATGATGAAAGCCTTTCTGGCGGTGCACGGCACCCAGGGTGCCGCATCCGCCAGCGTGCGCGAAACCGTCGATGGTCTGACACAGGCCGTGATCCGCGCGCTGGTGCGTTCACGCCCCGGCGGCGGCACCTTCCACATTGAAGACGTGCAGGACCAGGTGGAACTGGGCCTGATGCGCGGCGGTCACCACGAGATCGCCCGCGCCTATGTGCTGTACCGCGAAAAGCGCACGCAGGAGCGTGCCCGCCAGCCACAGACCCAGGCACCAGAAACCCCGATGCTGCACGTCACCGACCGAGGCAACCGCATCGCGCTGGACGTGCGCAAGCTGCAGGCCCTGATTGAAGCCTCCTGCGCCGACCTGGGTGCCGACGTCAAGCCCGACCCGATCGTGGCTGAGACCATGCGCAACCTGTATGACGGCGTGCCGATCGACGAGGTCTACAAGGCCTCCATCCTGGCCGCGCGCACGCTGATCGAGAAAGACCCTGACTACACCTATGCCACAGCGCGCCTACTGATGCACACCATCCGTAAAGAAGTGCTGGGCGAAGAGGTGAACCAGGAAGACATGGCTGTGCGCTATGCCGAGTACTTCCCGCAGTTCATCGCCAAGGGCGTGCAGAACGAACTGCTCGACGAGAAGCTGCAGCAGTTTGACTTGGCCCGCTTGGGCGCAGCACTCAAGCCCGAGCGCGACCTGAAGTTCGACTACCTCGGACTGCAGACGCTGTTTGACCGCTACTTCCTGCACGTGCGCAAGCAGCGCATCGAGCTGCCACAGGCCTTCTTCATGCGCGTGGCCATGGGCCTGTCGCTCAATGAGATCGATCGCGAAGCCCGCGCCATCGAGTTCTACGAGGTCCTGTCGTCCTTCGACTTCATGTCGAGCACGCCCACCTTGTTCAACGCCGGCACGCTGCGCTCGCAGCTGTCTTCCTGCTACCTCACCACGGTGGCAGACGACCTGGGCGGCATCTACGACGCCATCAAGGAAAACGCCCTGCTCTCCAAATTTGCAGGCGGCCTGGGCAACGACTGGACACCGGTGCGTGCACTTGGCGCCCACATCAAGGGCACCAATGGCGAATCACAGGGCGTTGTGCCTTTCCTGAAAGTCGTCAACGACACGGCCGTGGCGGTCAACCAGGGCGGCAAGCGCAAGGGCGCCGTCTGCGCCTACCTGGAAACCTGGCACCTCGACATTGAGGAGTTCCTGGAGTTGCGCAAAAACACCGGCGACGACCGCCGCCGCACGCACGACATGAACACCGCCAACTGGATTCCCGACCTGTTCATGCGCCGCGTGATGGAAAAAGGCAGCTGGACGCTGTTCTCTCCCTCCGACACGCCCGACCTGCACGACAAGTTCGGCAAGGAGTTCGAGAAGATCTACACCGCCTACGAAGCCAAGGCCGAGCGCGGCGAGATCAAACCGTCCCGCAAGGTCCAGGCGACCGACATGTGGCGCAAGATGCTGTCGATGCTGTTCGAAACTGGCCACCCCTGGATCACCTTCAAAGACGCCTGTAACGTGCGCTCGCCGCAGCAGCATGCCGGTGTGGTGCACTCATCCAACCTGTGCACCGAGATCACGCTCAACACCAGCGACACCGAAACCGCAGTCTGTAACCTCGGGTCTGTGAACCTGGTGCAGCACCTGAAAGACGGTGCGCTGGACCACGACAAGCTCAAGAAGACGATCACCACCGCCATGCGCATGCTGGACAACGTGATCGACATCAACTACTACGCCGTCAAGAAGGCCCGCGACTCCAACATGCGCCACCGTCCGGTCGGCCTCGGCATCATGGGTTTCCAGGACTGCCTGTACGAGCTGCGCGTGCCCTACGCCTCGCAGGAGGCCGTCGAGTTTGCCGATAAGTCCATGGAAGCCGTCTGCTACCACGCCTACTGGGCCTCCACAGAGCTGGCCAAGGAACGCGGCCAGTACGCCAGCTACAAGGGTTCGCTCTGGGACAAGGGCATCCTGCCACTCGACACACTGGACATGCTGGCTGAGCAGCGTGGGGGCTATGTGGAAGTGGATCGCTCGTCCACCATGGACTGGGAAGCGCTGCGCCAGAAGATTGCCAAGGACGGCATGCGCAATTCCAACTGCGTGGCCATCGCCCCGACCGCAACCATCTCCAACATCATCGGCGTGGACGCCTGCATCGAGCCCTGCTTCGGCAACCTCTCGGTCAAGTCCAACCTGTCTGGCGAGTTCACCGTGATCAACCACTACCTGGTGCGCGATCTCAAGCGCCTCGGACTGTGGGACGACGTGATGGTGGTGGACCTCAAGCACTTTGACGGTTCGCTGCGCCCCATCGACCGCATTCCGCAAGACATCAAGGGCCTGTATGCCACGGCCTTCGAAGTGGAGACCACGTGGATTGTGGAAGCCGCAGCGCGCCGCCAGAAGTGGATCGACCAGGCCCAGTCGCTCAACATCTACATGGCCGGCGCGTCGGGCAAGAAGCTCGACGACACCTACAAGCTCGCATGGCTGCGCGGTCTCAAGACCACTTACTACCTGCGCACGCAGAGCGCCACGCATGCGGAGAAATCCACTGTGACGGCAGGCAAGCTGAACGCCGTGTCGTCCGGCTCGGCTGCATCGGGTGGTGGCATGAGCGCACTCGACGCCGCTGCAGCAGCCGCGCAATCACAGATGAGCACCACCGCTGCGACCGACATCAAGTTCTGTGCGATCGACGATCCTGGCTGTGAGGCTTGCCAGTGATGCAGACATCGACAGCCGTCGATAGCCATCGAATTGCGCGATGAAATTCATTGCGCAATTCGTTGTGAAGTCGATGTGCATTCGATGCGAATTCGATGCAATAGAGCAACACAATTTTGCAGCGATGTGAATGAACACTTTTCATTTTGTATCGCTGCTTTCATAATCCCTCAGTATTGGAAACCTCTATGTTGACCTGGGACGAAGAAGTCACACCATCGTTGCAAAACCCTCTTGCCAGCGGCATGCCTGCCAGCCGCTCGATGGAACTTCCGCCTCTTTCTTCTGCGCAGTCACCTCAGCCCCAAGTCCGCATGCTGGACGACGGCGCGTTCACTGCAGCACCGGCAAAAGTGGCAGCTCCTCCCGCTCAACCCGCAGGCACTGCAACCACACCGCCCACCGCACTGCGCGTCAAGGCGTCTGACAAACGCATCATCAACGGCCAGACCGATGTCAACCAGCTGGTGCCGTTCAAGTACAAGTGGGCCTGGGAAAAGTACCTCGCCACCTGCGCCAACCACTGGATGCCGCAGGAAGTGAACATGACGCGCGACATCGCGCTCTGGAAAGACCCGAACGGCCTGACCGAAGACGAACGCCGTCTGGTCAAGCGCAATCTCGGCTTCTTCGTGACTGCCGACTCGCTGGCCGCCAACAACATCGTGCTGGGCACCTACCGCCACATCACGGCACCGGAGTGCCGTCAGTTCCTGTTGCGCCAGGCCTTCGAGGAGGCCATTCACACCCACGCCTACCAGTACATCACCGAATCGCTGGGCCTGGACGAGAGCGAGATCTTCAATGCCTACAACGAAGTCCAGTCCATCAAGGACAAGGACCAGTTCCTGATCCCGTTCATCGCGGTGATCTCCGACCCCAACTTCAAGACGGGAACGCCGGAAGCCGACCAGACCTTGCTCAAGTCGCTGATCGTGTTTGCCTGCTTGATGGAGGGCCTGTTCTTCTACGTCGGCTTCACGCAGATTCTCGCGCTGGGTCGCCAGAACAAGATGACCGGCGCTGCCGAGCAGTACCAGTACATCCTGCGCGATGAGTCCATGCACTGCAACTTCGGCATCGACCTGATCAACCAGCTCAAGCTGGAGAACCCGCACCTCTGGACAGCCGAGTTCAAGGCCGAGATCAAGGCGCTGTTCCTCAAGGCTGTTGAACTGGAATACCGCTACGCCGAAGACACCATGCCGCGCGGCGTGCTCGGACTCAACGCTTCGATGTTCAAAGGCTACCTGCGCTACATCGCAAACCGCCGCGCCACGCAGATCGGACTTGAAACCCTCTTCCCGAACGAGGAGAATCCGTTCCCGTGGATGAGTGAAATGATTGACCTGAAAAAAGAGCGCAACTTTTTCGAAACCCGCGTCATTGAGTACCAGTCCGGTGGTGCCCTGTCGTGGGACTGACCGGTTGATGCATCGATCAGTCAGCGCGCACGAGACAAGCAAGACATAAAGACAATGATTTCTAGAATTGCAAAAACCAATGACGTTACCGCAGAGTGCGCGCTGGGTTTTGCTCCTGTGTTCGTGGTGCTGGGCCCGGTTCTCCGTGAGCCCAACACCGTGAATCGCTTTACGTACTCCAAACGTGAAGTGCTCTTTGCAACGTGATCAAGGAGAAAACTATGGCAACTGCGAAAAAACCTGCGGCTAAAAAAGCTGCTCCGAAGAAAGCGCCGGCTAAAAAAGTAGCGGCAAAGAAGGCTCCTGCGAAAAAAGCAGCAGCTAAAAAAGCTCCGGCCAAAAAAGCGCCAGCGAAAAAAGTAGCAGCTAAAAAAGCTCCGGCCAAAAAAGCGCCAGCGAAAAAAGTAGCGGCCAAAAAGCCTGCTGCGAAGAAAGCCGCCGCGAAGAAGCCAGCTGCGAAGAAAGTAGCGAAGAAAGCTGCTGCCAAAAAGCCAGCAGCGAAAAAGCCTGCAGCCAAGAAAGCAGCGAAAAAGCCCGCTGCGAAGAAAGCCGCGAAAAAACCTGCTGCCAAAGCACCCGCTGCAGCGGCTGCCCCTGCGGCTCAGACCACTCTGAACCCGCAAGCTGCCTGGCCGTTTCCTACAGCCAGCAAGCCCTAAGCAGTAAGGTATTTCTGCTGAAGCCCGGCGTCGCAAGATGTCGGGCTTTTTTCATGGGCGAGTGGTTTCACACATCGCCCCCATGCCTCGCGGAAAGACGTTCAGCCCCCGATCAGGGCTGCATCAACGGTGTAGTTCTGACCACCCCGGCTGCCGATCTTGAGGGCGCCGACCTTGTTGCCCAGCGCAGCGCAACGTGCCAGCGACCAGCCCTGCTCCAGGCCGAAGAGCAATGCGCCACGGAAGGCGTCGCCACAACCCGTCGGATCTACCACCACCTCGGCCTTGACGGGCGGCACCACGGTTTTCTCACCGCCCACCCACACCTCGCAGCCTTCAGCACCCAGCGTCACCACCAGGCCCTGCACGCGGGTCGACAGCTCTGCGCAGGAGAGCCCTGTGCGGTCGCACAGCATGCGGGCTTCGTAATCGTTCACCGTGACCCAGGTCGCCAGGTCCACGAAATGGGTCAGCTCCGCCCCATCAAACATCGGCAGACCCTGGCCCGGATCAAAGACAAACGGAATACCCGCCGCCTTGAACTGCTCCGCATGCTGCAGCATGGCATCACGGCCGTCCGGCGAGATGATGCCGATGGCGATGTCCTTGCGAGCCTCGATGCGGGTGAGGTGGGCCTGCATCATCGCGCCGGGATGAAAGGCGGTGATCTGGTTGTTGTCACGGTCCGTCATGATCATGGCCTGCGCCGTGTAGGTGTCACCCACTTGCCGGACGAACTCGGTGCTGATGCCGAGCCCCTTCATGCGCTCCACATACTCTGCTCCGTCGCTGCCGACAGTGGCCATCGGCAGTGGTTGACCGCCGAGCTGCTGCAGGCTGTAGGCGATGTTGCCGGCACAGCCGCCGAACTCGCGGCGCAGGGCCGGGACCAGAAAGGACACATTCAGGATGTGCAACTGGTCCGGCAGGATCTGCTCGGCGAAGCGCCCCTCGAAACTCATGATGGTGTCAAAGGCCAGGGATCCACAAATTACAGCAGCCATTCAGGTTCTCAATTCAGTCAGGTTGGGTTCAAGGGTAAAAGGCAAGAATGCGATAGCCAGCCACACGCAAGGTGCCGAGGGAAAGTGCGGGATCGGATGATGCCGGCGCTGCTGCAGGCGCTACGCCGTCCCTGGCCACTTTCAGTGCCACGACGCCCGCCACTTCTGCGCGCGCCGCGAGCACTGCGGCCGTCACACCGAATTCGGCCGGTTCGAGAACGCGGCGCAGGATCGCCTGGTCCTGGTTGTCTGTCAGTGTCAGTTCCAGCGATGGCATCTCCAGCACGGTGGCGCCGGTGTTCTTGAGTGTGAAGCTCAGGCGGTAGGTGTCTGCGCCGATGCGGTTGAAGGTCGAGCTGTCGATCACCAGCGATTCGATCTGGCGCGGCGACCGGATTTGGCACTGGAGCGGGCCGCACAGGGCTTGTATCACCGGCAGCAGTTGCGGGTGTGTGACGGCCAGGGTGTCGCGGTTCTGGATCAGCACCTGCAGCGCCAGCAAGGCCATCAATACCAGTGAGACACCACCGAGAGCGACCTTGACCAGTGGCTTTTGCCAAAATGCCTTGCGCCGCGCATCCCGCACAAACGACACATCCTCTGGCAAAACCGAGTCGGCGGGGACGGCATCGGCAGGCAGGCTGGACTCGCCGAAGAGCGAACTGTCCCCCCCCCCACTGCCGCTTGCCTGGAAACGTCCGGGCGTGGAGTCCCACGCATCCGACGGCTTCACAGCGAAGTCCTCGTCAGCCGGGAAAGTGTCTCTGCGGGTTGGCTGTCGCGCTGGATCGCGGGCCTGTCGCCAGAGGTCTGCATCCGGATCGTCGCTGCTGTCGATATCCTGGATGTTGTCCTGGATGTTGTCCTTGATGCCGTACTTGACGCTGTCCATCGACGGCGCCATGGGCATTGGCAACGGTGTTTCGGGGAGCGGTGATGCCACCGGACGAACCGGGGAAGCCATGTGGTCCTGCCCAACTCGATGGACCGGCTCATCATCTGGTGCACGCTCCGCTGCGCGCAGGGGCAATGGCTCCGCCTCACGGGCATCGGGAGCGGCGGCAGGCGGCGACCCCGGCAGTTCGCGCGGAAGCAGATGCGCCGTTGCATCAAACACCTCGGCGCATTGGCCGCATCGCACCCAGCCCTGCGAGACTTTGAGTTGATCGGCCACGACTTTGAACATCGTGCCGCAAGCGGGGCAGCGCGTAATGAGGCTCATCTAGCGCCGTATTGTAGGGGCCGTTACCAACGGTCACCGGCGGTTACGGTCTCTGCAAACACCGCTGGCGTAGGGGCGTGCACGCCGTGCATGGGCCGCTCAGAAGCGGGCGGTCATCAGGATCCATCCCTCTTGTGCATCGTGCACGGTGAGCTGGCAATACGGCTCGTAGGCCGCCTTCAATTCATCGGCCTGCCGGTCCAGAATGCCAGCCAGTACGAGGTTCCCGCCTTTTTCCACATGGGCGCACAGCAACGGCGCCAGCACCTTGAGCGGAGTGGCCAGGATGTTGGCCAGTACCGTCTGGTACTGGCCCTTGGCCTTGTCAGGCAAGCCGGCATGCAAGGTGACATGGTTCGCCTCGGCGTTGGCCAGCGTGGACTCCACCGCTGCCGGGTCAATGTCCACCGCGTCAATGTCGCTGGCGCCGAACTTCGCCGCACCAATCGCCAGAATGCCGGAGCCGCAACCGTAGTCCAGCACGCGACCCAAATGAGCCCCCACGCTTTTCGCTTCGCGCAATGCGCTGCCCCCCGAGGGGGCTGTGCTTGCTTGGGGCGGCCCGTCGCTGCGCACGCTCGCCACACTGGCTGTTCCCGCTTGACCATGATTGGCAATCCAGCGCAGGCACATGCGTGTGGTCGGGTGTGTGCCGGTGCCGAAAGCGAGGCCTGGGTCCAGCCGGATGACCTGTCTGGCCTCGGCCGGCGGCTCGTGCCAGGTCGGCACGATCCAGAACTCGGGTGTGATGTCGACCGGTGCGAACTGTGACTGCGTGAGGCGCACCCAGTCCTGATCTGGCACGGGCTGCACCGCGACCACGCGGCATTCGGCAAAGAAATCCTGCAGGGAAAGCAGTTGCGCTGCGTTGCGCGCCTGTTCCTCTGTCTGGAAGAGCGATACCACCCGTGATCGTTCCCAGCCGGCCTTGGGCGGCGGCATCCCTGGCTCGCCAAAAAGCGCCTGCTCGGCAGGCGTCTGTGCATCGGCGTCTTCCACCGAGACACTCAGGGCATCCAGCGCGTCCAGTGCATCACTGAGCGTTTCCACCTCATCAACCGGCGCCAGCAGGATCAGTTCAAACATCGTCATTGCCTCACAGAAAACTGCGCACCAGGATCGACGGGCAGCTTATTCAAGCAGAAGCCGCGGGCCGCAAGGCGCAGCGCCCCTTTTTTCCATTCAAGGGGCAGCGAATCACCACAGGCACACGAAGTGGGGAGCACGGGGGCTAGGCGACCGCTCAGCGGTCGCGTTTGGACAACCACTCTTCAAGGTAATGGATGTTCGTTCCGCCATCCATGAACTTCGCATCCACCATCAGTTCGCGATGCAGCGGAATATTGGTGTTGATGCCTTCGACCACGGTCTCGGCCAAGGCGGTGCTCATACGGGCCAGTGCCTGTTCGCGGGTGTCGCCGTGAACGATGATCTTGCCGATCATGGAATCGTAATTGGGCGGCACGAAATAGTTGGCGTAGATGTGCGAGTCCACACGCACGCCCGGGCCGCCCGGCGTGTGCCAGGTCGTGATGCGCCCCGGCGACGGTACAAATTTGTACGGGTCTTCAGCGTTGATGCGGCACTCAATCGCATGGCCTTTGATCTGGATGTCGCGCTGGGCGAAAGGCAGCTTATAACCAGCCGCCACCATGATCTGGGTACGCACAATGTCCACGCCGGTGATCCACTCCGTCACCGGGTGCTCGACCTGCACGCGGGTGTTCATCTCAATGAAATAGAACTCGCCGTTCTCGTAGAGGAACTCGAAGGTGCCCGCACCGCGGTAGCCGATCTTCTTCACCGCCGCCACGCAACGCTCGCCGATGCGTTCGATCAGCTTGCGGGGAATGCCGGGTGCCGGGCCTTCCTCGATGACCTTCTGGTGGCGGCGCTGCATGGAGCAATCGCGCTCGCCGAGCCAGACCGCATTTTTATGCTGGTCAGCCAGAATCTGGATTTCGATGTGCCGGGGGTTCTGCAGGAATTTCTCCATGTAGACCTCCGGGTTGCCAAACGCAGCACCGGCTTCCGCCTTGGTGGTCTGCACGGCATGCAGCAAGGCCGCCTCGGTGTGCACCACCCGCATGCCACGGCCGCCGCCGCCGCCCGCGGCCTTGATGATGACCGGGTAACCGACCTGCTTGGCGGTGCGCTTGATCAGTACTGGGTCGTCCGGCAGCGCGCCTTCCGAGCCGGGAACGCAGGGAACGCCTGCCTTGATCATGGTCTGCTTGGCCGACACCTTGTCGCCCATGATGCGGATGGATTCCGGCGTCGGGCCGATGAACTTGAAGCCGCTCTTTTCCACCCGCTCGGCAAAGTCGGCGTTTTCGCTCAGAAAACCGTAGCCGGGGTGGATCGCCTCGGCGTCGGTGACTTCCGCCGCCGAAATGATGGCCGGCATGTTGAGGTAGCTGTGGGACGACGGCGCCGGGCCGATGCAGACGGATTCGTCCGCCAGCTTGATGTATTTGGCCTCGCGGTCGGCCTCGGAGTAGACCATCACGGCCTTGACGCCGAGTTCCCGGCAGGCACGCTGGATCCTCAGGGCGATTTCGCCGCGGTTGGCGATCAGGATCTTTTTAAACATGGCGAGCTCCACGGCTCATCGCCACGTCCGCTTCGCGGCCTGCGCAATTTGGTGAGTCCACAACATGCGCTGCGCGCAGATATTGGTACTCCCCCGCACCTGCGGTGCGAACACCACGATTGGCGATCAGTATCTTTTTAAACATGCAAAGGCAGCCTGGTTGTGAAAGTAGGCAGGCGCCCGCTCATTCAATGATGAAAAGAGGTTGGCCGTACTCAACGGCCTGGCCGTTTTCCGACAGGATCTTGGTCACTGTGCCGGATTTGTCGGCCTCGATCTCGTTGAGAATCTTCATGGCCTCGATGATGCAGATGGTCTCGCCTTCCTTGACCACGCTGCCCAGTTCGACGAATGGCTTCGCACCGGGGCTGGCGGAGCGGTAGAACGTTCCCACCATGGGTGACTTCACGGCATGGCCGACAGCGGCGGCGGGCGCGGCTTCGGCGGCGACTGGGGCGGCTGCAACCACAGGCGCCGGGGCAGCCGGTGCGGCCACCATGGTGGCTGCGGGCTGCTGCATCACAATGGGGGCACCGCTGGACTTGACGATGCGTACCTTGCCTTCTGCCTCGGTGATTTCGAGTTCAGATACATTGGACTCTGACACGAGGTCGATCAATGTCTTGAGCTTTCTCAGATCCATGGGTTCTCTCCAACGACGGTCCCTGTGGGCAGCATGAACCCGCTGCACCACGTCCTGACAGGGCGGAAGGAATGAGGCTGGCGCCATCTTCCTTCTTTTTTGATTTACTTTTTGCTTTTGCGCTCTACAGCGCTTATCGGCAAACCATCACGCAGACCAGCCACGGTGGCCACCCCGCGAAAGCGCAGAGTGTACATCATGCCCAAGGGCTGTAAACACATGTCAGGCCATCCGAAAAAATCATCAAGACAGGAAAATGGCCGCTATAGACGGAATTTAATTGCTTTTTAGCAGCAGTTAAAAATCGGGCTATCTGAGCTGCACCCAGACTGCCAGATCCTCCGGACTGACCTTGCCTGTTTTGCGGTGCAGCAGTTCCCCTGAACGGCCAAATACCGCAGAAAACGGCAAGCCACCCGAAAGATTGCCCAACGACTTGCTCAACTCGGTGCCGCTCAAGCCCGCCATGCCGACCGGAAAACTGAGCGGCTTGCTTTTCAGCCAGTTGCGTACGGCGCTCGGCTGATCAACAGCCAGTCCCAGCACGGCAACGCCCTGGGCCTGATTCTGCCGGTAAAAACTGTCAAGCAAGGGCAGCTCTTCAATACACGGCGGGCACCATGTGGCCCAGAAATTGACCAGCAACAGCTTGCCCTGAAAGCTGCTCATCGCCAGATTGGCACCGTCCGGGGTGTCGAAGTTGAGCGCCCAAAAGGCCTGGCTGGCGGCATCAGGTCGCCCGGTTGCCGCAGCGGCCGGCACATCGTGCGGGCGGAATTTCCACCACGCCACCGAGGCGCCGGCGAGGCCAGCCGCCAGGGCCGTGCCGCCGTACAGCATGTTTCTGCGATTCACATCAGGCTCCAGTTTTTCCGTGTTCTTGCGCCAGTAATTTTTGCACGGCCGCCAGATCGCCCCGGGGTGTACGGCCTTTGGTATCTGGCCGGAGGGCGCCGCGCAGGTCATCGTGGTCGTACACCATCAGATGCACGCCCACGGTTTCATTGAGCGGCTTGCACAGGCTGCGCAGGCTGAGCGCTTCCACCTGGTCGCCCGTGAACCCGGTCACCGTGCGCGGCTCGTAGTCGACGTTGTGCTCGATCAGGGCAATCTCGGCCGACTTCGGGTCGTCGCAAAACAGCTGGATATAGATGTCAGACAGCCGGGTGGCTGTGCCATGCCACACAGCGCCGCCCAGATAAGGGCGAAATTGCGCCAAACGCTCCATCCAGACCAACGCGAGTTCGCGCAGGGCGGCCAGTTCAACCGGTTGGGTGTCTGCGCAAAACACGGAGATGTATTCACGCACCGCGTCCTCCACCAGGTCGTTACCGGGCAGTTCGGTCCGAGGCGGCAAGCCCATCTGCTTGAGGGCACGGCGCTTGGCCGGGCCGTATTCCAGCCCCTCCTCCACCACCATGGCGGCTGCGGTGGCCGCAATTTCGGCACTGAGGGGGGAGGTGTGCATGAATCAGGACGACAAAAGTGGGCGCCGGGGTAACGGCTGCGCGAGCCGCTCATTGTGCCCAAGTCGGGAACGCCTGCCGGCTCTGGGGGCAACGGCGTGCAGGCCTGCGAGTGGGCTTGTGCTTTGACACATCAGGCCCTGCCTAGAATGCAGGCCATGCACATACATATATTAGGCATCTGCGGCACCTTCATGGGGGGCCTTGCGGCGCTGGCCCGCGAATCAGGGCACAAAGTCACCGGCTGCGACACCGGCGTCTACCCCCCGATGAGTGACCAGCTGCGCGCGCTGGGCATCGAACTGGTGGAAGGCTATGGCGCCGACCAGATGGCGTTTGCACCCGACGTATTCGTGGTGGGCAACGTGGTCTCCCGCGCCCGCCTGCCCGATGGCTCGCCAAAGTACCCGCTGATGGAGGCGATTCTCGACAGCGGCCTGCCCTACACCAGCGGCCCGCAATGGCTTTCGGGTCACGTGTTGCACCACCCCACCCATCACCCGACCGGGCCGCGCCATGTGCTGGCCGTCGCCGGAACGCACGGAAAGACCACCACCACCGCCATGCTGACCTGGATTCTGGAGTGTGCTGGCATGAAACCGGGTTTCCTGATTGGCGGTGTGCCGCTCAATTTCGGCGTGTCGGCCCGGCTGGGCGAAGGCAACACCTTTGTGATCGAGGCCGACGAGTACGACACCGCCTTCTTCGACAAGCGCAGCAAATTCGTGCACTACCGCCCGCGCACCGCCTTGCTGAACAACCTGGAGTTTGACCACGCCGACATTTTTGATGACCTCACCGCCATCGAGCGGCAGTTCCACCACTTGGTACGGACCGTACCCTCGCGTGGCCGGGTGGTGGTGAACGCGACTGAAGACAGCCTGCAGCGCGTGCTTGAAAAAGGCTGCTGGAGTGAGCAGACACTCTTCGGCACCCATTCGCGCAACCAGAGTGGCTTCACCGCACACGGCGAGCCGCACGACTTCCAGGTGCTCAAGGCGGGCGAGCCGGTGGCGCGGGTGCAGTGGGCCCTGAGCGGCGTGCACAACCAGCTCAATGCCCTCGCCGCCATGGCGGCAGCCGAGCATGTGGGCGTGAGCCCGGCAGACGCAGCACAGGCGCTTGCCAGCTTCCAGAACGTCAAGCGGCGCATGGAAGTGCGCGGCGTGGTTCGCCGGAGCAGCGGTGACATCACGGTGTATGACGACTTTGCACACCACCCTACCGCCATCCAGACCACAGTCGACGGTTTGCGCCGCCAGCTCAACAGCAGCGGCCGGCAGGATGATCGCATCGTTGCCATCTTCGAGCCGCGCAGCAACACCATGAAGCTGGGTACGATGACCGCGCAGCTACCGGACAGCCTGGCGCAAGCCGATCTGGCTTTCTGCCACAGCGGCGGACTGGACTGGGACGCGCGCGCCGCATTGGCACCCATGGGCACCCGCGCGCAGGTCGCGAACACCATTGACGAACTGGTCGCGCAGGTTGCGGCGGTGACACGGGCAGGCGACCATTTGCTGTGCATGAGCAACGGCGGGTTTGGCGGCATTCACGCCCGGCTGCTGCATGCGCTGAAGCCCTGATCGGTCAACCACCGGGGGCTGGTGAGTGGGCCGTCAGTAGCTAATGCTCAAGCCCGGCACATCCACATGCACCACCGGCTTGCCCAGGGCAGCACTGGCCGCACGGGCAAATTCCATCGCCCATTTCGGGTCGGCAAATCGGTCAAGGCCACCGGCCTGCGCCACCACCACGACCTTGTCGGCCATGAGCAGCTTGCCGGTGGGGCGCAGCGGCTCGCAACCCATCTGGGTGAACTGGTCGTCCAGCCACCAGCGTGCCACGTCGTGCGGCATGGGCTGCACTTCGTTGAGGTCCAGCCGCACTGGAGGGCTGCCCTTGAAGGTCACGCTGACTTCACTGCGCATGGCGGGCTCCTGAATCCATGAGCCTCATGGTGTGCTGATGGGTGAGAGGCGGCAATTCGCGGAAACCCGCAAAACCGCCTCTGCTCTGCCCTAGCCCATCGCCGCGCAGATTACTTCTTCGCGCGTCGGGCCAGCACTGCCTGTGACAGCGCTTCCAGCACTTCCAGCGACGGCTCCCAGCCCAGGCATGCATCAGTGATGCTCTTGCCGTATTCCAAGGCGCTCGCGTCGTCTTTGCCGGGGGTGAACTTCTGGGCTCCCGCGTTGAGGTGGCTTTCCACCATCAGGCCGAACACCTGCTTGGAGCCACCCGCCACCTGACCGGCGATGTCACGCGCCACATCGAGCTGTTTCTCGTGCTGCTTGGAGCTGTTGGCGTGGCTGCAGTCCACCATCAGCGTAGCCGGCAGTTTCGACGCCTCAAGCTCCTTGCAGGCCGCAGTCACACTGGCGGCGTCGTAGTTCGGCGTCTTGCCGCCGCGCAGGATGACGTGGCAGTCCTTGTTTCCATTGGTCTGCACGATGGCAACCTGGCCATTCTTGTGCACCGACAGGAAGTGGTGCCCGCGTGCGGCCGCCTGGATGGCGTCGGTAGCAATGCGGATATTGCCGTCGGTGCCGTTCTTGAAGCCGATCGGCGCCGACAGGCCCGAGGCCAGTTCGCGATGCACCTGGCTTTCGGTCGTGCGCGCGCCAATCGCGCCCCAGGAGATCAGGTCACCGATGTACTGCGGCGAAATCACATCGAGAAACTCGCTGCCGGCGGGCAGGCCCAGGCGATTGATGTCGATCAGCAGCTGACGCGCGATGCGCAGGCCTTCGTCGATCCGGTAGGTTTCATCGAGGTAAGGATCGTTGATGAGGCCCTTCCAGCCGACGGTGGTGCGCGGTTTCTCGAAGTACACCCGCATCACGATTTCCAGGGTGCCCTCGTACTTCTTGCGCTGCTCCAGCAACTTGCGGGCGTATTCCAGCGCGGCCTTGGGGTCGTGGATGGAGCAGGGGCCAATCACCACCAGCAAGCGGTCGTCCTTGCCGGCAATGATCTGGTGGATGGCCTTGCGGGTCTTGCTGATCAGCGATTCGATGGCGGTGCCCCGAATCGGGAAGAAGCGGATGAGGTGTTCGGGAGGAGGAAGCACGGTGATGTCCTTGATGCGTTCGTCGTCGGTCTGGCTGGTCTTCTCGACGTTCGCATACCAGCTGTCGCTGGGGGAGGTGGCTTTGGCATTCATCGCAGGCTTCCTTTTCTGGCGTTTGTTGTGTTCAGTGATGTCGTTGGATTCTGGAGATTCGCAAATGGAGAAATCGGCAGGGGCAAAAAAAAACCGCCGGAGCCCGGCGGTTTCTGGAGATTTGCTGCGTGACTTCAAGGTTACGCAAAGATCTCTCTACCGCCGGTGGCGCTTGAGAACCAAAAGTAACCAAAATAAAACTTCGCAGCTGTCATGGCTTGAAATGTAGCACAGGTCTTTGACAGGGCCGTTTGCAGCACGGTCAGGCCGTTCCGCCCACGGTGAGGCCGTCGATGCGCAAGGTGGGCTGGCCGACGCCGACCGGCACGCTCTGGCCTTCCTTGCCGCAGGTGCCCACGCCGCTGTCGAGCTGCATGTCATTGCCCATCATCGTCACACGCGTCAGCGCGTCCGGGCCGTTACCCACAATGGTGGCGCCCTTGACTGGATAGAGAATTTTGCCGTTCTCGACCCAGAAGGCTTCGCTGGCCGAAAACACGAACTTGCCGGAGGTGATATCGACCTGGCCCCCACCGAAATTAGTCGCGTACAACCCCTTCTTGATGCTGGCAACAATCTCTTCAGGCTGCTTGTCACCGCCCAGCATGTAGGTGTTGGTCATGCGCGGCATAGGCACATGGGCGTAGCTCTCGCGGCGGCCGTTGCCGGTGGGTTTGACTTTCATCAGACGCGCGTTGAGCGAATCCTGGATGTAGCCCTTCAGGATGCCGTCCTCGATCAGCACATTGCGCTGGCTGGCGTGGCCTTCGTCGTCGACATTGAGTGATCCACGGCGGTCGGCGATGGTGCCGTCATCCAGCACCGTGACGCCCTTGGCCGCCACACGCTGGCCAATCTTTCCGGAGAAGGCGCTCGAGCCTTTGCGGTTGAAATCGCCTTCCAGTCCGTGGCCGATGGCCTCATGCAGCAGGATGCCGGGCCAGCCGGAGCCGAGCACCACCGTCATCTCGCCAGCGGGCGCCGGACGCGCTTCGAGGTTGGTAAGCGCAGCCTTCACTGCGTCATCGACGTACTCGGCGATCTGGGCGTCATCGAAATAAGCCAGTCCGAAGCGGCCACCACCGCCGCCGGAGCCGACTTCGCGCCGGCCCTTTTGCTCGGCAATCACCGTGACACTCAGGCGTACCAGCGGACGCACATCGGCCGCCAGCGTGCCGTCGGCACGCGCCACCATCACCACGTCGTATTCACTGGCCAGACCGGCCATCACCTGCACGATGCGCGGGTCTTTGGCTTTGGCGAACTTTTCCACCTTCTCGAGCAGCTTGACCTTGGCGGTGCTGTCCAGCGTGGCTATCGGGTCCAGGTCCTGATACAGCGACCGGCTGCTGGCGATTTTCTGCGCCGGGGTCTTGACGCGGCCTGCCTTGCCCACAGCCGAGATGCTGCGCACCGTACGCGCTGCATCAAGCAGCGACGCTTCGGAGATGTCGTCGGAATAGGCAAACGCGGTTTTCTCGCCGCTGACGGCACGCACACCCACGCCTTGGTCGATGCTGAAAGAGCCCGTTTTCACAATGCCTTCTTCCAGGCTCCAGCCTTCGCTGCGGGTGTACTGGAAGTAGAGGTCGGCGTCGTCGACGCCGTAAGAGGTGATTTCGCCCAGCGCGCGGCGCAGGTGCGATTCGGTCAGACCAAACGGCGCCAGCAACAGCTTCTGCGCAATCTCCAGTCGCCCTGCGGTGGACTGCGTCGTGGGACGCACCGTCGAGGACGTCGTCGAGGCGTTGGTGGCAGAGGCAGTAGAGGAGCGGAGTGAGGTCATCTGGCCATTGTAGGCAGTCTGCCCCCGTGACGCAGAAGCCCTCACAGCACCCCCATCCGGTACGGCGGACCAATCACCGTACCTTCAGGCGCAGCCCCCCAGCAGTTTGAACAGCGCCGCGTCGTCTTCTTCGGCCCAGCCCGCCGCGTGGGCCTGGGCAAAGGCCCTGCTGGCCGGGTCACCCAGCAGACTGGAGAAACCCGCCGAGCGCGCCATCTCCATCGCCAGGCGGGTGTCTTTCTCCAGCAAGGTGACATGGGCGCGGGGTGCGTAGTCGCCGGCCAGGGCACGCCGCATGCGATCAATGCCGATCCAGCTCTGGCCACTGGACTGCTCGATCACATCCAGCGTTTTGGTCAGGTCCAGCCCGATGCGCTGGGCCAGTGCCATGGCCTCGGCCGCGCCGACCAGGTTGATGCCGGCCAGCAGGTTGTTGACCAGCTTGGTGCGTGCGCCGTCGCCCGGCTTTTCGCTGATGTGGAAGCACCTTGAGGACAAGGCCTTAAGCAACTCGCCTGCCGCCGTCACCGCCGTCTGCGGCCCAGCCACCATCAGGCTCATGCTGCCGTCGCGGGCGCGGGCGGGCCCACCAGACATGGGGGCATCGAGCGTGTGCACGCCCTGCTCAGCCAGACGCGCGGCGAAGGCCTCGACATCCTCGGGCGCCAGGGTCGGGCACAGCACCACGGTGTGGCCCGGTTGCAGCCGCTGGGCCAGACCGTGCAAACCGAAAAGTACCTCTTCGGTCTGCGGTGTATCGACCACGCAGACGATGTGCACCGACGCATTCACAGCCGCTTGAGCAGGCGATCCGAGTGAACGTGCACCAAGCGACTGAAGCGCTTCCACCTTGGCGAAATCAATATCGCAGACATCCACCGCCCATCCGCGCGCCAGCAGATTGGCGGCCATGCCGCCCCCCATGTTGCCCACGCCGATCACGCTGACGCGGTTCATGATTGAACCAGGCGCTTGGTCTTGGCAACAGACATCAACATGCCGATGGCCACGCCAAGCGTCACCATGGCCGTGCCGCCGTAGCTGATGAAGGGCAAGGGCACGCCCACCACCGGCAGGATGCCGCTGACCATGCCCATGTTCACAAAGGCATACGTGAAGAAAATCATCGTCAGCGCGCCTGCCAGCAGGCGGGCAAACAGCGTGGAGGCCTCCAGCGCAATCGCCAGCCCGCGCAGGATCAGGAAGATGAAACCGGCGATCAGCAGCAGGTTACCGATGAGGCCAAACTCTTCGGAGTAGGCTGCAAAAATGAAGTCGGTGGTGCGCTCTGGAATGAATTCCAGATGGGTCTGCGTGCCGGCCATGAAGCCCTTGCCCACCAGCCCGCCAGAGCCGATGGCGATCATGCCCTGAATGATGTGGAAGCCCTTGCCCAGCGGGTCGCGGGTGGGGTCCAGCAGCGTGCAGATGCGTTGCTGCTGGTAGTCGTGCAGCACCGCCCAGCGCACGCCGTCGGCGCACAGTTGCGGCTCGTTCCAGATCAGAAGAATGGCACCCACCACGCTGATCAGCACCGGTGGCACGATCAGCTTCCAGCTCAGACCTGCGAAGAAAATCACCGCCAAACCGGCCGCCATCACCAGCAGCGAGGTGCCCAGGTCGGGCTGCTTCATGATGAGCCCGACCGGAATGGCCAGCAGCAACCCGGCCGCCACGAAATCGAAGGGGCGCAGCTGACCCTCTCGCTTCTGGAACCACCAGGCCAGCATCAGCGGCAGGGCAATCTTCATCAACTCGCTGGGCTGGATGACCACGCCCACATTCAGCCAGCGGCGTGCGCCTTTCTTGGTGAGCCCGAAAATGGCCACGGCAATCAGGAGCGCCACGCCGATGGTGTACAGGGGCACGGCAAATGTCATGAGCCGCTGCGGCGGCACCTGCGCCACCACGAACATGATGGCGCCGGCAATCAGCATGTTGCGGCCGTGGTCCATGAAGCGCGTTCCGTGGTCGTAACCGGACGAGTACATGATGAGCAGGCCGGCACTGGCCAGCAAAAAGACGGCGAAAGCCAGCGGGCCATCAAAGCCCTGCAGCAGCGGCAAGGTACGCTGGTAGAGCGAGGGTTTTTCAAAAACGGCGGCCATGGGTGGATTATCCGACAGCGGGGCGCTCTTGCCGCTCGAAAAACGCCTTCATTTAGCATGGCGGCATGCCCACCACTCACCTGCTCTACCTGCACGGCTTTCGCTCCTCGCCCCAATCGGCCAAGGCGCGCAAGATGGCGGAACTCATGCAAACACGCTTTCCAGAGGTGCACTGGTGGTGCCCGCAGTTGCCCCCCTCCCCCGGCGAGGCCATGCAACAGATCATGACCGGCGTTGCAGGGTGGCAGGCCAGCGGAGCGCTGACGGACGGCTTGGCGGTGATCGGCTCGTCCCTCGGCGGGTTCTACGCCACGGCGGTGGCCGAACGCACTGGTTGCAAAGCCGTGCTGCTGAATCCAGCCGTGGAGCCGGCGCGCGACTTCGTCCGCTACATCGGCGAACAGACCAGCTGGCACGACCCCAACGAGCGCTTTTTTTTCGAGCCCCGATACGTCGATGAACTCAAGGCCCTGCACGCCGGGCCGCTGCGCGAGCCGCAGAACTACCTCGCCGTGATCGCCAAGGGCGACGAGGTGCTGGACTGGCGCGAGATGACGGCCCGCTACGCCGGTGCACACATCCGTCTGCTGGAGGGTGGTGACCATTCGCTCAGTGACTTTGACGACCACCTGCCAGTCATTCTGGATTTCCTGGGTCTGGGTTGAAACCGGGGCCCGCACAGCCCTTCAATCGGTCGGCTGTTTACACTAGCCTCAAGTCACCACAGACCCTCAAGGGATCCCGTTTTGTTTGTATTGTTTGAAGAGACCGGCAAGTTTCTGGCCGGTCGCATCCTGTCCGAGAGCGACGCGTCGCTGCAGGTCGAGCTCGACTCAGGCAAGCGCGTCAAGGTCAAAGGCGCCAACGCGCTGCTGAAATTTGAAAAGCCCTCCCCCGCCGAACTGGTGGCTGCAGGACTCAAACTGAGCGAAGACATTGAACTCGACCTCGCGTGGGAATTCGCCAGTGAAGACGAGTTCGGTTTCGCCGATCTGGCGCGGGACTACTTCAGCTCCGATGCCAGCCAGCCGGCCAGCGTGCAACAACAAGCCGCAGCGCTGTTCCGGCTGTATGACGCGCCGCATTACTTCCGCCGGGCCGGCAAAGGGCGATTCAAGAAGGCCCCCGCCGAAATCCTGCAGCAGGCTCTGGCCGCCATCGAGAAGAAGAAGGCCATTGCCGCGCAGATCACCGCATGGGCCGACGAGCTGGGCGCCGGGCAATGCCCCACGCCGATTCGCGACCAGCTGTACAAAATCCTGTTCAAGCCCGACAAGAACAGCGCCGAATACAAGGCAGTGGTCGAGGCATCGCGCGCCACGCACATGGCGCCGCTGGAGCTATTGAAAAAGGCTGGCGCCATCAACTCGCCCTACCAGTTCCACTGGAAGCGCTTTCTGTTCGAGAACTTTCCCAAGGGCACCGCCTTTCCTTCGGTACAGGCCCCAGCCATCAAGGACGAGTTGCCGCTGGCCGACGTGCGCGCCTTCTCCATCGACGACTCTGCCACCACCGAGATCGACGATGCGCTCTCCGTCACCGGTCTGGGCAGCGGCACCATCACGCTGGGTATTCATATCGCAGCACCTGGCCTGGCCGTGCTGCCGGGCAGCCCGGTGGACCAGTTGGGCCGCGCGCGCCTCTCCACCGTGTACATGCCGGGCTACAAGCTCACCATGCTGCCCGACGACGTGGTGCAGGCCTACACCCTGCAGGAAGGCCGCAACTGCCCGGCCGTGTCGCTGTATGTGACGTTCGACGAAACCACGCTGGACATCCACGCCAGCGAAACCCGGCTGGAGCAGGTGCCCATCGTCAGCAATCTGCGCCACGATGTGCTGGACAGCACCTTCACAGAGGCCTTTTTTGAGGCTGCGCAAAACAGCCCGCCGGGCGACATCGCCTGGGGCGTGGAGCTGACCTTTCTGCACCGACTGGCGAAGCACCTGAAGGCACAGCGCGAAGTGGTGCGTGGCAAGCCCGAGAACTTCAACCGGCCCGACTACAACTTCCGCCTGGACAACCCCGCGGGCGTGGAGCCGCAGGGTGAGGAAAAAGTCAGTATCAGCACCCGCCAGCGCGGCGCGCCACTGGATTTGATCGTGGCCGAGGCGATGATTCTGGCCAACAGCACCTGGGGCCAGTGGATGGCCGATCACGGCGTGCCGGGCATTTACCGCAGCCAGGCCAGTCTGGCGCCCGGTGTCAAGGTGCGCATGGGCACCAAGGCGCTGCCACATGCCGGCATCGGCGTGAAAAGCTATTCATGGGCCACCTCGCCGCTTCGCCGCTACACCGACCTGGTCAACCAGTGGCAGATCATTGCCTGCGCGCGCCATGGCCGCACTGCGGCGCTGGCTGCACCCTTCAAGCCCAAAGACGCCGAGCTGTTTTCCATCATTTCCGGCTTTGATGCGGCCTACAGCGCCTACAACGGGTTCCAGGCGGGGATCGAGCGCTACTGGACGCTGAAGTACCTCACGCAAAACAGCATTTCCGAGATCACGGCTACCGCCTTCAAGGACAACCTGGTGCGCGCCGATGATCTGCCGCTGGTGTTGCCGGTGATGGGTGGCCAGGGCCTGCCGCGCGGTGCGCGCGTGCGGGTCAAGCTCGGGGCCATTGATGAAATCACGCTCGATGTGTCGGGCAGCGTCATCGAGCGCCTTGATGCGCCGCTGGACGACTCACCCGACCCGCTCGGCGAGGACGACGGCGAGTCGGAGATGGCCGCCGGCCCGATTTCGATTGCGGTGGATGTCAACGAGCCCGCCCCAGAAGCCGGTGCGGCGGCAGCGGCGCCTTGAAGATGGGGTGTGGCGTGGCCGCTGCACGGGTAAGAACCGGGGCGATTGCAGCCGATAAAGCCCGATAATCCGGGTCTGTGAAGTCACTCAGCACCCTGCACATTGCCCTGGGCGTCTCCATCGCGGTTCATGCGGTGCTGTTGACCGTCCGCTTTGTGGACCCGGAGCGCTTCAACCGGGTCTTCCAGGACACACCGCTGGAAGTGATTCTGGTCAACGCCAAGTCCAACACCCGGCCCGATACCGCCAAGGCGATTGCCCAGGCGTCGCTGGCCGGCGGCGGAGACGCAGAAAAAGGCCGGGCCACTTCACCCCTGCCGCCCTCTGCGCTCACCTCACTGGGCGACGCCAAAGAAGACGCGCAGCGCAAGGTGGAGTCGCTGCAGGAGCAGCAGATGCAGCTGCTGGCGCAGGTCAAGAAGGCCCTGGCCACCATGCCACCGCCCGACATGCGGCTGCCCGCCGACAACCCGGCGCGTGTGGAGCAGGAAGAAAAGCGCAGGCAGCTGGTCAAGATCCTGGCGGAGATTGAAAAGCGCATCAACGAAGAAAACGCCCGACCCAAAAAGCGCTACATCAGCCCCGCCACGCGCGAAGAAGTTTACGCCATCTATTACGACGAGCTGCGCCGCAAGATCGAAGACCGCGGCACCACCAATTTCCCAGAGCAGGCCGGCAAGAAGCTCTATGGCGAGCTGACCATGGTGCTGACCGTCAATTTCGACGGCAAGGTGCTTGACACTGAGGTGGTGCAGACCTCCGGCAGCCTGACGCTGGACCGCCGTGCGCAAACCATCGTGCGCAGCAGCGGCCCCTTCGGCGCTTTCAGCGACGCCATGCGACGCAAGGCCGACCAGATCGTCGTGGTGTCACGCTTTCGCTTCACGCGGGACGACACGCTGGAGACCAAGCTGACTGGTCAGTGATATCACCACCCAGCCGTCATCACCGTCCCTTTCTTTCGCCCTCTCTCACTCGCAGTTCATGGACCAGTACTACGTTCTCGGTAACCCGGTGGCGCACAGCAAGTCGCCGCAGATTCATGCCCGCTTCGCGGAGCTGACCGGGCAAAGCCTGCGCTACGACCGCCTGCTGGTACCTGTGGACACGTTTGCCGCTACGCTGGCGGAGCTGGTGACGCTTGGCACGCGCGGCTGCAATGTCACAGTGCCCTTCAAGTTCGAGGCCTTTGAAGCCGCCACGTCGCGCAGCGAACGTGCCCAGCTCGCAGAGGCCGCCAACACCCTGGTCATTCAGGGCCAGTCGATCCACGCTGACAACACCGATGGCGCGGGGCTGGTCAACGACATCCAGCAGAACGCCGGCGTGTCGCTGAAGGGCCGCGATGTGCTGCTGATCGGTGCCGGTGGTGCGGCAGCGGGCGTGCTGGCGCCCTTGCTGCACGCGGCACCCCGACGCCTCGTGCTGGCCAACCGCACGCACGCCAAGGCCGAGGCCATGGTGCAGCGCCACCGCGATCACGCGTCATTGCAAGGTCTGCTGTCGGCGACCGAGTTGCTGGCATCCAGCCTGTCTGGCATCACCGGCACGTTTGACGTGGTGATCAACGCCAGCGCCAGCAGCCTGGCCGGCGGTGACGTGCCAGTAGCCGCCAGCGTGCTCAAGCCCGGCGCGCTCGCCTACGACATGATGTACGGCCCCGCTGCGGCCGGCTTCATGACCTGGGCCAGCGAGCACGGTGCCACGCCGCGCGACGGACTCGGCATGCTGGTGGAGCAGGCGGCAGAGGCGTTTGCGCTGTGGCGCAAGGTCCGACCCCCTGCCGCACAGGTACTGGCCGAAATGCGGGCAGCGTCGCTGGCGCAAACGCGAGCGGCGGCGTGAAGGACAGCCGATGAAAGCGCTGCTCAGGCTCATCGTGCTGATGGTGCTGGCAGGCCTCGCGCTGCAGCTTTATTTTGTGGGCCGCATCGCGATGATGGCGGTGATGGCGCCCGAATCCACCGCCTTCCAGCGCTCCGAGGTGTACCGGGTGGCAAGCAGCACCGGCACGCTGAAATGGCGCCAGCAATGGATGCCCTACGATGCTCTTTCGGACCATCTCAAGCGCGCAGTCATCGCCTCCGAAGACGCCAGCTTTGCCGAGCACGACGGCGTGGATATCGTGGCCCTGGAAAAAGCCTGGGACAAAAACGCCAAGGCCGAACAGCTCGCCGAAAAGCGCGCAGCGCAGTCAACCAGCAAGCTTGCCCCCAACAAGCCGGCCGCCGCAGCGCCCAAGCCCGCGAAGATCGTGGGTGGCTCCACCATCACGCAGCAGCTGGCAAAAAACCTGTTTCTTTCCGGAGAACGGACCCTGCTGCGCAAAGGCCAGGAGTTGGTGCTGACGCTGATGCTGGAAGCAGTGCTCAGCAAGCAGCGCATCCTGGAGATTTACCTCAACAGCGTGGAGTGGGGCGAAGGCGTGTTCGGCGCTGAAGCTGCCGCGCAACATTACTACCGTAAGCCGGCGGCAAAGCTCAGCCCTTATGAAGCTGCCCGCCTGGCGGTGATGCTGCCCCGGCCGAGGTACTTCGAGACCCGGCCCGGCTCCGGCTACCTGGCCTCGCGGGCCGGCACCATCACCGCCCGCATGGGCGGCGTTGAGCTGCCCTGAACCGGTACGGAACGTTTTTCATGCGCAGCGACATCTCCCCCTTTCTGGCCCGCGTGTTTGGCCTGTTGCTGCTGGGCTTTGTGCGCCTGCTCACCGGCGCGCAGGCCCGCTGGCAGGGCTGCCCGCCCAAGGCCGAGCAGCGCATCTACTTTGCCAACCACCAGAGCCATGCCGACCTGGTGCTGATGTGGGCGGCTCTGCCCGAAGAGTTGCGCAGCATCACCCGGCCGATTGCCGCCAAGGACTACTGGACGAAGACACCGCTCAAGCAGTGGATCACCCGCGCCGTGTTCAACGCCATTTATGTGGACCGCACCAAGACCACCGATCAGGACCCGCTGGAGCCCCTCATCGAGGCGCTGAACCAGGGCGACTCCATCATCCTGTTCCCCGAAGGCACACGTGGCAACCAGGAGGAGCCGCAGGCATTCAAGTCGGGCCTCTACAACCTGGCGCAGAAGTTTCCGCAGGTGGTGCTGGTGCCAGCCTGGATCAACAACGTGCAGCGCGTGATGCCCAAGGGCGAAGTGGTGCCCGTGCCCATCCTGTGCTCGGTGACCTTCGGCGCGCCGATCTCGCTGGGCGTGGGTGAAGAGCGCGGTGCCTTCTTGACCCGGGCGCGGCAGGCCGTGATGGACTTGCGCGAATCATGAGTACCTTCTCATGAACAGCTTTCTGCGCAACCTGTCGCCCAGCCATCAGGTGGGTTTGCTGTTCGTGCTGTTGTTCGGCATCCTGGCGCTGGTCACGGTGGCGGTCTTCATCCTGTCGCTGAAAGATCGCCACGAAGACGATCTGCACACCCAGAAGCTCAGGGACTTCAACAGCCTGCTAAAGACCTCGTGGCTTATGTCCACCGTGTTCTGGATCGGCTGGACGCTGGGCGAAACCATGGCCACCGTGCTGTTCGGACTGGTGGCGTTTCTGGCGCTGCGCGAATTCATCACGCTCTCGCCGACCCGGCAGGGTGACCACCGCAGCCTGGTACTGGCTTTTTTCGTGGTGCTGCCCGTGCAGTTTGCGCTGGTCATCACGCGTCACTTTGATCTCGTGACCGTGTTCATACCGGTGTACGTGTTTCTCGCCATTCCGGTAGTGAGTGCCCTCGCCGACGATCCACACCGCTTTCTGGAACGCAATGCCAAGCTGCAGTGGGGCATCATGGTCTGCGTCTATGGCATGAGCCATGTGCCGGCGTTGCTGCTGCTGAAGTTTCCGAACTTCGCGGGCAAAAATGCGTTTCTGGTGTTCTTCCTGGTGCTCGTGGTGCAAACCTGCATGATCGTGCAGCATCTGGTGAGCCAGCGACTGCGCCGACCGCCGCGTGCGCCCAACGTGAGCAAAAGCTTCAACTGGACCAGCTGGCTGATCGCCGTGATCGCGGCGAGCTTGCTCGGCGGATTGATGGCGGGCCTGACCCCCTTCAAACCCGCACAGGCAGTGGCCATGGCCCTGATCGCCTGCGTGTCAGGATCGCTCGGGCATCTGGTGATGAAGGCCCTCAAGCGGGACCGTGGCATCACCAACTGGGGCAGCGAGGGAAAATCGGTCACTGGCGCCAGCGGCCTGCTCGACCGGGTTGATGCGCTGTGTTTTGCGGCACCGGTGTTCTTCCATTCGGTGCGCTGGTACTTTGGCCTCTAGTTTCAGGGCGATCAATATGCGTATTCTTGGCATTGACCCGGGCCTGCAGATCGCCGGTTTTGGCGTGATCGACGTGGACGGCCATGCGCTCAGCTACATCGCCAGCGGCACCATCAAGACCGGTCACCTGGAAACTGGCAACCTGCCCGGCCGACTGAAAGTGCTGTACGACGGGGTGCGGGAGGTGGTGGCGCGCTACCAGCCTGACCAGACCTCGATTGAGATCGTGTTCGTCAACGTCAACCCGCAGGCCACACTGCTACTGGGCCAAGCTCGGGGTGCCTGCATCACGGCGCTGGTATCGTGCGATCTCCCGGTCACAGAATATTCTGCGCTGCAGATGAAAAAGGCCGTGGCCGGTTACGGCAAAGCGGGTAAGCCCGAGGTGCAGCAGATGGTGATGCGACTCTTGAAGCTGCCCGCGCTGCCTGGCAAAGACGCCGCCGATGCGCTGGGTCTGGCCATTACCCATGCTCATGTGGGCGCCGCGACAGCGCGACTGGCCAAAGCCGGCAGCTTGGGCAGCACCAACCACGGCAACTACAAGGACGGGCGCAGCCGCTAGAGCCGCGAGGGCTGTTAGGCGATGCGTTCGAGAATCAGCACGCCAAAGAAACCGAAGGCCGCAATCAGGGTCCATTTGAGAATGGTCAGTCCCCATCGCTTGAAGCGGGCTTGGCCAGTGCCAGCGTAAAACATGAACGACACCACGGCGGCGAGCAACAGCAGCAGGATGAGCCAGCGGAACAGCAGCATGGAAAAGGCCCGCCCGCTTACCAGGCACGCGCAAGCGTAGCAAAGCCCTGCGGGGCTTTTTTCTCGTCTTCAAAGGTGACGACTTCCCAGGCATCCTGGTGCGCCAGCAGCTCGCGCAGCAGCTTGTTGTTCATCGCGTGGCCGGAGCGGAAGGCGCTGTAAGCAGCCAGCAGCGGCTTACCCAGAAGATACAAGTCACCCATGGCGTCGAGAATCTTGTGCTTCACGAATTCGTCGTTGTAACGCAGGCCCTCGGTATTGAGCACCTTGTAGTCGTCCATCACGATGGCGTTGTCCAGACCGCCGCCCAGGGCAAGACCGTTGGCACGCATCATTTCCACGTCCTTGGTGAAGCCGAAGGTACGGGCCCGGGCGATGTCACGGGTGTAGGCATCCGAGCCCATGTCGAACTCCACGCGCTGACCGGTGGAATCCACGGCGGGATGGTCGAAGTCGATCTCGAAGCTGAGCTTGTAGCCCTCGTACGGCGCCAACCGTGCCCACTTGACGTTGCCGCCCTCCCCGTCGCGGACTTCCACCGGCTTGATCACCCGGATGAAGCGCTTGGGGGCCGACTGCAGCGCAATGCCTGCAGACTGCAGCAGAAATACAAACGAGGCCGCAGAGCCATCCAGAATGGGTACTTCTTCGGCAGTGATGTCCACATACAGGTTGTCGATGCCCAGACCGGCACAGGCTGACATCAGGTGCTCCACCGTGTGCACCTTGGCATTGCCGTTCGAGATGGTCGATGCCAGTCGCGTGTCGGTCACCGACTGCGCCGAAATGGGAATGTCCACAGGCTGCGGCAAATCCACCCGCCGGAACACGATGCCCGTGTCAGGCGCCGCCGGCCGCAAGGTCAGCTCCACCCGCTGACCACTGTGCAGGCCCACGCCCACAGCTTTGGTCAATGACTTGAGGGTTCTTTGAGCGAGCATGACGCTATTTTAATTGGTGGGTATCCCTGCCACAGGCAGGGATACCAATGGCAAAGATAGTCGGCCTGCATGAATGCCAACGTGATTAATCGAACGAAAAGCGTAGCGAGCGGGCTGAGGTTGCGTTGAGGAGCACAGCCGTACCCAGGTACGGCGAGCACCGCAGACGCAAGATCAGCACGCGCAGTAGCTTTGCGTTGATTAATCGGCTTGTTTGCGCAGGAAGGCTGGGATCTCGAAATCGTCCATGCCGCCCGACGACAACGCATCCACCTTCGCTGCCGCCTGCGTGCGATTAGTCCGCCACACACTTGGTGTGGACATGTTGCCGTAGTCGGGCTGGGCCGAACCCATGCCCACCGACTGACCGCCCACAGCGCCTGCGGTGGTGCTGAGCGTCGGCACGTTGAAAGGCACGTTGTCGGTGCCGGTGCGCAGCACCTGCAGCGGTGGCGCATGGCGGCGGGTGCCCTGGCGGCTCAGGCCAGTCGCGACCACGGTCACACGGATGTTGTCACCCAGTTCGTCGTCGTAGGCGGTGCCGTAGATGACATGGGCATCAGGCGAAGCGTAAGCGCGGATGGTGTTCATCGCCAGCTTGGATTCGCTCAGCTTGAGCGAGCCCTTGGCCGCAGTGATCAGCACCAGCACGCCCTTGGCGCCCGAAAGGTCAATGCCTTCCAGCAGCGGGCAGGCCACGGCCTGTTCAGCGGCGATGCGGGCACGGTCTGGCCCTGCAGCCACAGCGGTGCCCATCATGGCCTTGCCGGGTTCACCCATCACGGTGCGCACGTCTTCAAAGTCGACGTTCACATGGCCAGGCACATTGATGATCTCGGCAATGCCGCCCACGGCGTTCTTCAGCACGTCGTTGGCGTGAGCGAAGGCCTCGTCCTGCGTGACGTCGTCACCCAGCACTTCGAGCAGCTTCTCGTTGAGCACCACGATCAGCGAATCGACATTGGCTTCGAGCTCTGCGAGGCCCAGGTCTGCGTTGGTCATGCGACGGCCGCCTTCAAACTCGAAAGGCTTGGTCACCACACCCACCGTGAGGATGCCCATTTCCTTGGCGATGCGGGCAATCACCGGCGCCGCGCCGGTGCCAGTGCCACCGCCCATACCGGCGGTGATGAACAGCATGTGCGCGCCGTCAATCGCTGTGCGGATATCGTCCACCGCCAGCTCAGCGGCTTCGCGGCCCTTGTCGGGCTTGCTGCCAGCACCGAGGCCACTGCCACCCAGCTGAATGGTCTTGTGCGCATTGCCGCGGCTCAGGGCCTGCGCGTCGGTGTTGGCGCAGATGAATTCCACGCCCTGCACGCCGCACTCGATCATGTGCCCGACTGCGTTGCCACCGCCGCCGCCCACGCCGATCACCTTGATCTGTGTGCCTTGGTTGAATTCTTCGATTTCGATCATTTCGATGCTCATTGGGAGCCTCCAGTTCTTGAATTGCAGTTGCCAGAAAGTTGTTGATGGTTCTTGTTGTCGATGCAGCGCTCACGCAGGGGGGTCGGCGCCTCCTGAATGGATACAACGCGAGTGCCGGCTCATGAAGACAGAAAATTGGATCATCAGAAATTCCCCACAAACCAGTCTTTGACGCGACCGAAAGCGTTGTGAACACTGCCTGCTTTTTGAGCGACCTTGTAGCCGCGCATGCGTGCGGTGCGGGCTTCTTCCAGCAGGCCCATCACCGTGGCGGCGCGGGCCTGGGCCACCATGTCCGAGAGTGCGCTGGAGTAACGCGGAATGCCGCGCCGCACCGGCTTGAGAAAAATGTCTTCCCCCAGCTCGACCATGCCGGGCATCACCGCACTGCCGCCAGTGATGACGATGCCGGATGACAGCACCTCTTCGTAACCCGACTCGCGGATGACCTGCTGCACCAGCGAGAAAATTTCTTCGATGCGCGGCTCGATCACACCAGCCAGCGCCTGCCGGCTCAGCATGCGCGGGCCACGGTCGCCGAGGCCCGGCACTTCCACCTGCGTTTCCGGGTCGGCCAGCAGTTGCTTGGCACAGCCGCTCTCGACCTTGATGTCTTCGGCATCCTTGGTGGGCGTGCGCAGTGCCATCGCGATGTCGCTGGTGATCAGGTCACCGGCAATCGGAATCACGGCGGTGTGACGGATGGCGCCACCGGTGAAGATGGCCACATCAGTGGTACCCGCGCCGATGTCCACCATCGCCACACCCAGCTCCTGCTCGTCCTGCGTGAGCACCGCGAGGCTGGACGCCAGTGGATTGAGCATCAACTGGTCCACCTCCAGGCCGCAGCGGCGCACGCATTTGATGATGTTCTCGGCGGCGCTCTGCGCGCCGGTGACGATGTGCACCTTGGCTTCTAGGCGGATACCGCTCATGCCGATCGGCTCGCGCACATCCTGCCCGTCGATGACGAATTCCTGCGGCTCCACCAGCAGCAGGCGCTGGTCGGTCGAGATGTTGATGGCCTTGGCCGTCTCGATCACGCGGGCCACGTCGGCCTGGGTGACTTCCTTGTCCTTGACCGCCACCATGCCGCTGGAGTTGATGCCTCGGATGTGGCTGCCGGTGATGCCGGTGTAGACCCGCGCAATCTTGCAGTCGGCCATCAGTTCGGCCTCTTTCAAAGCCTGCTGGATGCTCTGCACGGTGGCATCGATGTTCACCACCACGCCGCGCTTGAGGCCATTGCTGGCAGCGATGCCCAGGCCGGCCAGCTTCAGCTCGCCACCGGGTAACACCTCTGCCACCACAGCCATCACCTTGCTGGTACCGATGTCCAGTCCAACCACGAGGTCTTTGTATTCTTTGGCCATATGCTTACCTTTTCTTCTGTCCGTCTTCTTTTTCACCCGCGACCAGCGTGGTCACCCCTCTGAGCTTGATCGCGTATCCGTTGCTGTAGCGCAGGTCTGCCGACTCAAGGTCGCGACCGTACTTGGCTGACGCCTGGGTCAGCGTGTCGAGGAAGCGGCGCACGCGCGCCTGTACTTCTGCCACCGACCCATGACCCATCTCGATCACGGCACCGTTGTCCAGCCGCACACGCCAGCTGCCCTGACTGGTGAGGTGGAGCTGCTCCAGCACCGTGTCGAACTCATCGAACATCGGTGCCAGCACCTGATAAAGCTGCAGCACCAGCGCAGCCTGGCCCTCGGGGCCGCTGAGCAGAGGCAGCGATTCAGCCTCCACATCGCCCGGGTTGGCCTCAAACACCTCGCCAAAGCTGTTGACGAGACGGGCCTCGCCCTCTGCCCCCCAGTAAGCCATCGCCTGATGCTCCTGCAGTTGAACCCGCAGCCGGTTGGGAAACTCGCGCTGCACACGGGCGCTGCGCACCCAGGGCACCGCCTCAAAGGCGGCCCGTGTCCGGCTCAGGTCCACGGTAAAGAAGTTACCCGCGAGCCGCGGCGCGACATTGGCGCGCAGCGTCACGGCATTGTTGTGTGCGACGTCGCCAATCACATGGATGGCCGTCAGGTTGAACAGCGGTTGACGCATCAGCCACGACCCTGCCAGGCCCAGCAACATGGCGGCAAACGTCAAGCCCAGCGCACCCGAGAGGGTGTTCATGAGCTTGACATCCACCGGCACAGGCATCGGCTTGGACAGGGGCATGGTGCGCGTCACGGTGTGGCACCTCCGGGCGCGGGGTGGTCCAGCGTGGCAGTCTTGAGCACTTCGAGGCACAGGTCCTCATACGACATGCCGGAGGCGCGCGCTGACATCGGCACCAGCGAGTGGCCAGTCATGCCAGGCGAGGTGTTGATTTCCAGCATGTAGGGCTTGCGCGTGGCGCGGTCGATCATCACGTCGGCACGGGCCCAGCCGCGGCAATTGAGCGTGCGGAAGGCCTGCAGCACCATGGCCTGGATGACGGCCTCTTCGCCATCTGGCAGACCGCAAGGCACCAGGTACTGCGTGGTGTCGGTGAAGTACTTGTTCTGGTAGTCGTAGTTGCCATCTGGTGCCACGATGCGGATGACGGGCAGTGCCCGCGCGCCGTCGCCAGTCCCCAGCACCGGGCAGGTCACCTCGTCGCCGCTGATGAACTGCTCGCACAGGATGTCGGCATCCAACTGGGCGGCTTGCGCCACTGCAGCGGCCATCTGCGGGCGATCTGTCACCTTGGTCAGACCAATCGAAGAGCCTTCACGGGCCGGCTTCACAATCAGCGGCAGGCCCAGGGTGTCGGGCACGGCCTGCACATCAGCGGCGCTGTAGGCTCCCTTGCGCAGCAGCACATAGCGCGGCGTCGGAATGTTTTCAGAGATCAGCACCCGCTTGGTCATGACCTTGTCGATGGCCATGCTGGACGCCATCACGCCGGAACCGGTGTAGGGAATTCCCAGCAGTTCCAGCGCACCCTGCACCGTGCCATCTTCACCGAAGCGGCCATGCAGGGTGATGAAGCAGCGGGCAAAGCCTTCTTTTTTCAGCTCGCTCAGATCGCGCTCCGCCGGGTCGAAGGCATGGGCGTCCACACCGCGCGAACGCAGCGCGTTGAGCACGCCGCCGCCCGACATCAGCGACACCTCGCGCTCAGCCGACTGACCACCCATCAGCACGGCGACTTTGCCGAATGCGCGTGTGGTCATGCCTTGCCCTCCTCTGCCCAGACGATGTCCACCACCTTGGCGGGAACAGCACCAATGGAGCCTGCGCCCATGCACATGACGACATCGCCGCCGCGCGCATTGTCATAAATCGCCTGTGGCATGGAATCAATGTCATCGACAAAGACAGGCTCAACCCGTCCCGCGACGCGAATGGCTCGGGTCAGCGATCGCCCGTCCGCAGCCACGATGGGCGCCTCGCCGGCGGCATACACCTCGGACAGCAACACCAGATCGGCTTCACCGATGACTTTGACAAAGTCCTCGAAACAATCGCGCGTGCGGGTGTAGCGGTGTGGCTGAAAGGCCAGCACCAGTCGGCGCCCCGGGAACGCGCCACGCGCGGCAGCCAGTGTGGCCGCCATCTCGACAGGATGATGGCCATAGTCTTCAATCACGGTGAACTGGCCACCATCACAAGCACGCAAGTCGCCGTAGCTCTGGAAACGCCGGCCGACGCCCTTGAACTCGGCAAGTGCTTTCTGCACAGCTGCATCCGGCACGTTCAGTTCGACCGCCACGGCAATCGCTGACAGCGCATTGAGCACGTTGTGCTTGCCCGCCAGATTGAGTTCGATGTCGAGGTCTGGCAGCGTCACGCCGTTGCGGCGCTGTGCCGTGAAATGCATTTGCGCCCCCACGGCACGCACGTTGACGGCGCGCACCTGGGCGTCCTCGTTCATGCCGTAGCTGGTGATGGGGCAGGACATCTGCGGCACGATCTCGCGCACTGCGGCATCGTCGGTGCACAGGATGGCTGTGCCGTAGAAAGGCATGCGGTGCAGGAAATCGACAAAAGCTTTCTTCAGGTTGCCGAAGTCATGGCCATAGGTTTCCATGTGATCGGCGTCGATGTTGGTAACCACCGCCATCACCGGCAACAGGTTCAGGAACGACGCGTCGGACTCATCGGCCTCCACCACGATGTAGTCGCCCGAGCCCAGCTTGGCATTGGCGCCAGCGCTGTTCAGGCGGCCACCGATCACAAAGGTCGGGTCCAGACCGCCTTCGGCCAGGATGCTGGCCACCAAGCTGGTGGTGGTGGTCTTGCCATGGGTGCCCGCAATCGCAATGCCCTGCTTGAGGCGCATCAGTTCGGCGAGCATCAGTGCGCGCGGGACCACTGGAATGCGCTTCTCGCGCGCGGCCACGACCTCGGGGTTGTCCTGCTGGACGGCGGTGGACGTGACCACCGCATCCACAGACGCCAGGTTGCCCGCCTGATGGCCCACAAATGTCTTGATGCCAAGGCCCGCCAGACGGCGCAAGGTCGGGCTGTCAGAGAGGTCAGAGCCCGATACCACGTAGCCCAGGTTGTGCAGCACTTCGGCAATGCCGGACATGCCCGAACCACCGAGGCCGATGAAGTGGATGTTCTTGATGGCGTGTTTCATGCAACAAGCTCCTCGCAGGCGGCCACCAGACGATCAGTGGCCTCCAGTTTCTGCAGGGCTTTGGCCTGCTGGGCACGCTCAATGAGTGCGGGTCGGTCGATGGTCTGGAGCATTTCGGCAAGTTTTTCCGGTGAAAGATCACCTTGGGGTATCAACCAGCCTCCACCCTGATCCACCAGGAATCGGGCATTGCTGGTCTGGTGGTCGTCCACCGCAGCGGGGAAAGGTACAAACAGCGCGGCGGCGCCTATGGCGGCGATCTCCGTCACGGTGCTGGCACCCGCCCGGCAGATGATCAGGTCAGCCTCGGCAAACGCACCGGCGGTATCGTCAATGAAGGGCGTGAGTTCACCCTCTACGCCTGCGGCCTGGTAGTTGGCACGGAGTTCATCGAGCTGGCGCGCGCCGCTCTGGTGCAGCACATGCGGACGCGCCTCAGGCGGCATCAGCGCCAAGGCCTTGGGCACCCGCTCATTGAGGGCCTTGGCGCCCAGACTGCCGCCCACCACGAGCAGCTTGAGCGGGCCGGTGCGTCCCGCAAAACGCTCAGCAGGCGCTGGCTGCGCAGTGAAGGCGGGGCGCAGCGGGTTGCCCACCCACTGGGCGTTCCTCAGCACACCGGGGAAGGCGGTGAACACACGGTCGGCGATGCCCACCAGCACCTTGTTGACCATGCCTGCCACCGAATTTTGTTCGTGCAGCACCAGCGGCTTGCCCAGCAACACGCCCATCATCGCGCCCGGGAAAGTGATGTAGCCACCCAGGCCCACCACGACGTCGGGGCGGACGCGACGGACCACCTGAATGCTTTGCCAGAAGGCCTTGAGCAGACGCATCGGCAGTAGGAACAAGGTGACTGCGCCCTTGCCGCGCACCCCGGAAAAATCAATGCTCTCAAAAGCAAAGCCCCGCGGGGGAACCAGTTGGCTTTCCATGCTGGGCTGGTCCGCGCTGCCACGACCACCCAGCCAGTGCACCCGCCAGCCCCGCTCGCGGAGGGCCTCAGCCACGGCCAGGCCAGGGAAGATATGACCACCTGTGCCACCGGCCATGATCAGAGCGCTACGTTGCGGGGTCATGCCCGGCCCCCTCGCATCAACAGACGGTTCTCGTAGTCGATGCGCAGCACAACAGCCAGCGACACCAGATTCATCAGAATCGCCGAACCGCCATAACTCATCAGCGGCAATGTCAGGCCCTTGGTCGGCAATGCACCGAGGTTCACGCCGATGTTGATGAAGGTCTGGAACCCAATCCAGATGCCCACACCCTGCGCGACCAGCCCGGCGAACAGGCGGTCAAGCGCGATGGACTGGCGGCCGATGTGCATGATGCGGCGCGTCATCCACATGAAGAGGCCAATCACCGTCAGTACGCCGATCAGGCCGAACTCTTCGCCGAGCACGGCCATCAGGAAGTCGGTGTGGGCCTCTGGCAGCCAATGCAGTTTTTCGATGCTGCCGCCGAGGCCAACACCAAAAATCTCACCGCGTCCGAAGGCAATCAACGAATGCGAGAGCTGGTAGCCCTTGCCCATCGAGTACTTGTCGCTCCAAGGGTCCAGGTAGGCAAAGATCCGCTCGCGCCGCCAGTCGCTGAGCATCACCATCAGTGCAAAGGCGACCACCACCACCGCCGAGATCACAAAGAACATGCGGGCATTGACCCCGCCGAGAAACAGAATGCCCATGGCAATCACCGAGATCACCATGAAGGCGCCCATGTCGGGCTCGGCCAGCAGCAACAACCCGACGATGGCAATCGCCAGCGCCATCGGCATCACGGCGCGGAAGAAGCGCTCCTTCACGTCCATCTTGCGGACCATGTAATCCGCGGCATACAGCAGCACGGCGAACTTGGCGAGCTCAGACGGCTGGAAGTTCATGACACCCAGCGAGATCCACCGACGGGCACCGTTCACGCCCTTGCCGATGAAAGGAATCAGCACCAGGATCAGAAGCAGCAGCGACAGCACAAACAGCCACGGCGCCATCTTTTCCCAAGTGGACAGAGGCACCTGGAACGCCAGCACTGCAACCACCACCGCGACGCACAGCGAGAGCATATGCCGCATCAGGAAATGCGTGTGGGCGTAGCGGGCAAACTTCGGGTTGTCGGGCATGGCCACCGAGGCTGAATACACCATCACCAGGCCCCATAGAAGAAGGGCCACCGTGACCCACACCAGCGCCTGATCAAAACCCGCCATGCGCACAGCAGGCGTGGACAGGGTGCGCGAGAGGCTTTGTCCGCCCAGCCGCACCGGCAACACGTCCGACGCCGCCTGGCCGACGCCAGAGAACCAGTCTTTCAGACGATGGGTGGCGCTCATGCAAGCACCCCGTGGTCTTGCGCCAGTGTTTGCACGGCGTCGCGGAACACCCGCGCCCGGTGCTCATAATTGTCAAACATGTCGAAGCTGGCACAGGCCGGTGACATCAACACCGCATCACCTGATTGGGCCTGAGCGGCAGCCAGACGGACTGCCGCTTCCAGGTCGGCAGCGTCCAGCAGGGGCACGCCCGTGGACTGCAGGGCCCCCTTGATGATCGGCGCATCGCGGCCAATCAGCACCACTGCGCGAACATGCCGTGCCACCGGATCGGCCAGTGGCGAGAAGTCCTGGCCCTTTCCCTCACCGCCCAGAATCACCACCAGCTTGCGCTCAGCGCCTAGGCCTGAAAGAGCAGCTACCGTAGCGCCGACGTTGGTGCCCTTGCTGTCGTCGAAGTATTCCACCTCGTTGACGATGGTCACCGGTTCGACCCGGTGCGGCTCGCCACGGTATTCACGCAAGCCGTGCAGCATGGGCGCCAGATTGCCACCCGCCTCCACAGCCAGCGCCAGCGCCGCCAGTGCGTTGGTGGCGTTGTGCCGACCACGGATGCGCAGCGCCTCGGTGGGCATCAGACGCTGGATGAACAGCACTTCTTCGTCTGCGTCTTTACGCCGCTTGATGGTTTCGTTAGCCACGGCTGCGCGAACCAGCCAGGCCATGCCATTGACGGTTTCGATGCCGTAGTCGCCGGGCCGGCGCGGTTCATCGGCCCCGAACGTGATGTGGCTACGAACCACCGGTTTGCCCTTGGCAGGCGTGGTCGCCGGTGGCAGCATGGCCATCACCATCGGGTCGTCGCGGTTCAGCAGCATGACACCCGTGGTGCCAAAGACCTGCGCCTTGGCAGCGGCGTAGTTCTGCAGGGTTTCATGCCAGTCGAGGTGGTCCTGCGTGATGTTCAGCACAGTCGCCACCGTCGGCTCAAAGTTGCGGATGCCGTCGAGCTGAAAACTCGACAGTTCCAGCACCCACACCTCGGGCAGTTCGCCGGCATCCAGCTTTTCACTGAGGGTATCAAGCAGTGTCGGGCCAATGTTGCCAGCTACAGCCACCGACTTGCCGGCACGCTGCACCAGTTGGCCTGTGAGTGATGTCACCGTCGTCTTGCCGTTGGTGCCGGTGATGCCGATGACCTGCGGTGCGTAGCCGGATTCTTCTTTCAGGTCGGCCAGCGCCTGGGCGAACAGGCTCAGTTCATTGCCGTACGGAATCGCCCGCGACTGCGCTTCAGCGGTGACGGACGCAACCGACATGGGCGAAAGCCCCGGGCTCTTCAGCACCATGTCGAAGGCCGTGCTGTCCAACAAGGTCGAGTCCATCGCGCCATGAACAAAGGACGCGTCTGGCAGCGCCGCACGCAAGGCATCCAGTTGCGGCGGGTGCTCACGCGTGTCGGCCACCGTGACGCTGGCTCCTGAACGGGTAGACCAGCGCGCCAGTGCCAGGCCAGAGGCACCCAGCCCCAGCACCAGAACCTGTTTGTTGGCGAGGTGTTTCATCGCAATATCACCGCAGTTTCAGCGTGGACAGGCCCACGAGGCACAGCAGCATGGTGATGATCCAGAAACGCACGACCACCTGCGTTTCCTTCCAGCCGGATTTTTCGAAGTGGTGATGCAGCGGCGCCATCTTGAGCAGGCGGCGGCCTTCACCGTAGCGCTTCTTGGTGTACTTGAACCAGGTCACCTGCGCCATCACCGACAGGGCTTCGACCACAAAGATGCCGCCCATGATGGCCAGTACGATCTCCTGCCGCACGATGACGGCAATCGTGCCCAGCGCAGCGCCCAGCGCGAGCGCACCGACGTCGCCCATGAACACCTGCGCCGGATGGGTGTTGAACCACAGGAAGGCCAGGCCGGCACCGGCCATGGCCGAGCAGAAGATCAGCAGTTCACCCGAGCCGGGAATGTGCGGAAAGAACAGGTACTTGGAATACACCGCGCTGCCGGTGACATAGGCAAACACGCCCAGCGCCGAGCCCACCATTACCACCGGCATGATGGCCAGGCCATCCAGACCATCAGTCAGGTTCACCGCATTGCTGGAACCTACGATCACCAGATAGGTGAGGATCACAAAGCCGAACACACCCAGCGGGTAGCTCACCTCTTTCACGAAAGGCAGCAGCAGGCCGGCCTTAGGTGGCAGGTTCACATCAAAGCCCGACTGGACCCAGCTGAAGAAGAGCTCCAGCACCCGCATGTTCGAGCTCTCGGAGATGCTGAACACCAGATACAGCGCCGCCACCAGACCGATCAGCGACTGCCAGAGATACTTCTCGCGCGAGCGCATGCCTTCGGGATCTTTGTGAACCACCTTGCGCCAGTCATCCGCCCAGCCGATGGCACCGAAGCCCAGCGTGACGATCAGCACGATCCACACAAAGCGGTTCGACAGGTCGAACCAGAGCAGCGTCGAAATGCCAATCGACAGCAGGATCAGCACGCCGCCCATGGTCGGTGTACCGCTCTTGCTCAGGTGCGTCTGCATCGCGTACTCGCGGATCGGCTGGCCGATCTTCAGCGCGATCAGACGGCGAATGACAAACGGCCCGGCAATCAGACCGATCAGCAGCGCCGTCAGGGCCGCCATCACCGCGCGGAACGTCAGGTACTGGAACACACGAAAGTACCCGAACTCGGGTGACTGGGCCTGCAGCCACTGGGCCAGACTAAGCAGCATGAAACTTCTCCTCCCGAGCCACATCAGGCATGGCCGTCATGCCACACGCGGGCAATGCCGACATCCAGAGCTGTGGGCTCATGTTTTTTCCTTGACTTGTGCGGCCGTGTTCACCCCGCATGGATGCGCCGGGGCATCCTCGCAAGCTTGCGTGACCGACTGAACCACGCGCTCCATCTTCATGAAGCGTGAACCCTTGACGAGCACGCTGCCCGCCAATGGCAACCGGGCGAGAACAGCAGCATTCAAGTCGTCTACGTCGGCGAAGTGCTGACCACCCTTGAACGATGCAGCGGCGCGCGCCGATTGCTCGCCCAACGCGAACAGTGTTTCGACGCCTCTCGCCTGTGCGTAACGCCCGGCTTCCTCGTGGAACTGCGGGCCCTGATCGCCGACCTCTCCCATGTCTCCCATCACCAGCAGGCGTGGCGAGGGCAGTTCGGCCAGCACATCGATCGCTGCACGCATGGAGTCCGGGTTGGCGTTGTAGGTGTCGTCCACCAGCGTGAAAGCACGGCCGTGCCAGTGCATGGCGATGGCGCGGGAGCGGCCCTTCACCGGGGCAAACGCCGAAAGACCGGCCGCGATCACGGGCAGCGGCGCGCCGGCAGCAAGCGCACAGGCAGTGGCGGCCAACGCGTTCTTCACGTTGTGCTGACCGGCGATGCGCAGCGAGAAATCCAGGCTGCCGGCTGGTGTGACCACATGAACCTGCCAGCCATCGCCCTGCCAAATTCCATGACCCGTGACATCAGCCGGTCCTGCCAGTGCGAACGTCATGACCCGCCGGGAGCCAGCCATAGCGCGCCAGACACCGGTGTAGGCATCGTCTGCAGGAAAGACCGCCACGCCATCTTGCGGCAGTTCGGCCAGCACGGAACCGTTCTCGCGGGCAACGGCTTCGACCGTAGCCATGAATTCCAGATGTTCCCGCTGGGCGTTGTTCACCAGTGCAATCGTGGGGCGTGCAAATCGGGCCAGATAGGCGATTTCGCCCGGGTGGTTCATGCCCAGTTCCACCACACCCACTTCATGGGATGTACGCAGGCGCAGCAGCGTGAGGGGCACACCGATGTCGTTGTTGAGATTGCCCTGCGTGGCAAACGCTGCGCTGGCCTTCCACGCCTGCAGGATGGACGCAATCATCTGCGTCACCGTGGTCTTGCCGTTGCTGCCGGTCACGGCAATCAGCGGCAGGGCGAACTGGCTGCGCCATCCAGCGGCCAGCTGACCCAGTGCGATGCGGGTGTCGGTCACCTGCAGGCCCGGCAGCCCGGCGGCTTCGAGGCCACCGTGCGCCAAGGCAGCGACAGCCCCTTGCGTGCGGGCCTGTGCCAGGAAGTCATGCGCATCAAAACGCTCACCCTTGAGCGCGACAAACAGGTCACCGGCCTGCAAGGTGCGCGTGTCGGTGTGGACGCGCACAGGCGTGACGCCGCCATCACCCACCAGCTGGGCACCTGGCAACCATTGCAAGGCTTGCTGCAGGCTCATCATGCGGTGGCTCCCGGGGCACGGCGAGCCGGCTGCGCACGCAGGACGGACTCGGCCTGCTCGCGGTCCGAGAACGGCAGCTTCTCGCCCGCCATCTCCTGATAGCTTTCATGCCCTTTGCCGGCGATCAACACCACGTCCTGTGCGCTGGCCAGCTGCAGGGCATGGGCAATCGCCGCTGCGCGATCGGCCTGTACATGCACCGCATCACGGTGGCTCAGGCCGAGCAGGATCTGGCTGATGATGGCGAGCGGGTTTTCGTGGCGGGGGTTGTCGCTGGTCACCACCACCTGGTCGGCGCACTTCTCGGCGACGGCCGCCATCAGCGGGCGCTTGATCGGGTCGCGATCACCGCCGCAGCCAAAAACGCACCACAGCACCCCACCACGACTCTGCGCGGTAGGACGCAAGGCGGTCAGCACTTTTTCGAGCGCATCTGGCGTGTGTGCGTAGTCGATCACCACCAGTGGCTGGTCATCAAAAGCCAGCGTCTCAGTGCGGCCAGGCACCGGGAGCAGGTTGTTGCAGGCTGACACGGCTTCAGCCAGTGGCAAACCGATAGCGCGCAATGCGGCGATCACGCCCAGCAGGTTGGAGACGTTGTACAGGCCCACCGCAAGCGCTGTCACCGGGAAAACTTCATTGCCCCGCTCCAACACATCAAACTTCAGTACCGCGCCGTGCTGGATATTCACAGCGCGCAAACGGGCTGGCGACTGCCGGGCGGGCGACTGGCAGGACACCGTCCACAGGTCCACGGCGCGACCGGCCAGCAGTCCGCTCAGTGCAACGCCCTTCAGGTCGTCGACATTGACCACCGCCACTTCAAGACCCGGCCAATCGAACAGCGCCGCCTTGGCATCCCAATAGGCGTCCATCGACGCGTGGTAATCGAGGTGGTCCTGGGTGAAGTTGGTAAAGATCGCAGTCTTGATCGCCGTGCCATCCAGGCGCTGCTCCTGCAGACCGATGGACGACGCCTCGATGGCGCAGGCGGCAAAGCCCTGATCCACAAACTGCCGCAGTTGCTGCTGCAGCAAAACCGGGTCGGGCGTCGTCAATCCGTTGGACACCATCGCCCCCGGCACACCGATGCCCAGGGTACCCACCACGCCGCACGGCCGACCGGTCCGCGCCAGCGCCTGCGCCAGCCACCAGGCAGTCGATGTTTTGCCGTTGGTGCCGGTAACTGCCATCACCTGCAGATGGCGACTCGGTTCCTCAAAATAGGCAGCAGCAATCGGGCCGGTATCTGCCTTCAGACCGGCATAGGCAGCCACGCGTGCGTCAACAAAGCCGTAGGCGTCCACACCGTCCTGCTCCACAAGGCAGGCTGCCGCCCCCGCAGCCAGCGCACCCGGCACATACTGCCGTCCGTCGGTCGCGGCACCGGGCCAGGCGATGAAGCCGTCTCCGGCCTGTACCTGCCGGCTGTCGGCGCGCAGTGTGCCTTGCACCTGCGCCCGCAGCCACTGCGCCGCCTGCGCTGGCGACTGGAAGGACTGGAGCGACGCGCTCAAAACGACTCCTCCACCGTCTGCGTGACGATCTGCGGTTTGACGCTCATGTCGGGCTGCACGCCCATCATGCGCAGCGTTTGCTGCACCACTTCGCTGAACACCGGCGCTGCGGCCACGCCACCGAAATAGTTGCCATCGCTCGGCTCGTCGATCATCACGCCAACCACAATACGTGGCGCTTCAATCGGCGCCATGCCGGTGAACCAGGCGCGGTATTTGTTGCTGGCGTAACCCTTGCCCACCTGCTTGTGGGCTGTGCCCGACTTGCCGCCGACCGAGTAGCCGACGGTCTGGGCCAGCTGCCCTGTGCCGCCCGGCGCCGCTGCCATCTGCAGCATGCGGCGTATGGCCTTCGCGTTTTCCGGAGAGAACACCTGCACGCCTACCGCTGGCTCGCTGCTCTTGAGCATGGTCACCGGAATGATCTGGCCATCGTGCGCAAAGGCGGTGTAGGAATGCGTCATCTGGAACAGCGACGCTGACAAGCCGTAGCCGTACGCCATGGTGGCCTGCTCGACCGGCCGCCAGCTCTTCCAGGGACGCACACGCCCCGTCACGGCACCCGGAAACTGGATTTGCGGCTTCTGCCCATAGCCCAGCGCCATGTAGGTGTTCCACATCTCGTGCGGCGTCATCTTCTGCGCGATCTTGATGGAGCCGACGTTGCTCGATTTCTGGATCACGCCCTCTACCGTCAAGGTGCCGTAGTTGTGGGTGTCGCTGATGGTGAAGCCGCCGATGTTAAAACGGCCTGGCCCGGTTTCAACCAGGGTCTGCGGTTTGATGCGCCCGGCCTCCATCGCCATGGCCACCGTGATCGGCTTCATCGTCGAGCCGGGCTCGAAGGTGTCGGTGATGGCGCGGTTGCGCAGCTGGTCCCCGGTAAGGTTCTGCCGCTTGTCGGGCACATAGCTGGGGTAGTTGGCCAGCGCCAGCACTTCACCGGTGACCGCGTCCAGCACCACCACGCTGCCCGCCTTGGCCTTGCGCGCCGTGACCGCATCGCGCAGCTTCTGGTAAGCGAAAAACTGCACCTTGCTGTCGATGCTGAGCTGGATGTCCTTGCCCTCGGTGGGCGGCACCTGCTCGCCGACACCCTCGACCACGCGGCCGAGACGGTCCTTGATCACACGGCGCGAGCCCGCGCGACCTGCGAGGTCCTTGTTGAAGGCCAGCTCGATACCTTCCTGGCCGTTATCTTCCACATTGGTAAAGCCGACCACGTGCGCCGAGGCCTCACCTTCGGGGTACTTGCGCTTGTATTCCTTGCGCTGGTAAATGCCCTTGATGCCGAGCGCCTGAATCTGCTGCGCCACCGGTTCGTCGAGCTGGCGCTTGATCCAGACAAAGGTCTTGTCCTCGTCGGCCAGTTTTTTCTTCAAGTCGGCCAGTGGCATTTCCAGCAAGCGGGCCAGCTGAGCCAGCTGCTCTTTGGTGGCGTCGACGTCCTCTGGAATGGCCCAGATGCTGGGCGCCGGCACGCTGGACGCAAGGATGAGGCCATTGCGATCCAGAATGCGGCCACGGTTGGCAGGCAGCTCCAGCGTGCGGGCAAAGCGCACTTCGCCCTGCCGCTGGAAAAACTCGTTGCCAAACACCTGCACATAGGCCGCACGACCCGCCAGACCGACAAACGCGATGGCAATCGCCGCCACGATGAACTTGCTGCGCCACACCGGCGTCTTGCTGGCCAGCAACGGACTGGACGAATACAGCACGCTGCGGCTCATGGCTTGACACCTCCAGCCACAGGTGCGGATCCAGCTGCGACAGCGGGCGCACCCGCGCCATCCTTGCGCGTCACGTACTGGGTGATCGCTGGCGTGGCGGTGCGCATCTGCAGGCGCTCCTTGGCAAGCTTTTCCACCCGCAGTGGTGTGGCCTGCGCGCGTTTCTCGACCTGCAGGCGCTCGCTGTCAGTCTCCAGCTTGCGCGCCTCGGCAGCAGCCTTTTCCAGCTCCACATAGAGGCGCCGCGACTCATACTGCGTCCGCACCAGATAGAGAGAACTGGCCACCACCGCCAGCAGCAGGAGCAGGCTGAGGCGCGTCATGCGCCCACCCCGGTCCGCTCGGCTACACGCATTACCGCGCTGCGCGCACGCGGGTTGGCGGCAACCTCTTCATCACTGGGCTTGATACGGCCAAGCGCCTTGAGCTGCATGGCCTGGGGCGCAGCAAACGGCGCGCGGCGGTCGTACACCTCGCGCGAATGGGTGGCGATGAACTGCTTGACGATGCGGTCTTCAAGTGAATGAAAACTGATCACCACAAGACGGCCTCCGGGTTGCAGCACTTTCAGCGCGGCGACTAGCGCCTGTTGCAACTCTTCAAGCTCGGCGTTGATGAAAATCCGAAGAGCCTGAAATGTACGCGTTGCAGGGTCCTTGCCCGGCTCGCGGGTTTTGACCGCGCCAGCCACGACTTCGGCCAGTTCAGCGGTGCCTCGAAGAGGGCCCCGTTCCTGTCGGCGACGATCAATCGCCTTTGCAATCTGCCCAGCAAACCGTTCTTCGCCATATTCACGAATCACCTCCGCCATGGTTTCTATCGATGCGTCTTCCAGCCACTCGGCCACGCTCTGTCCGCGCGTGGTGTCCATGCGCATGTCGAGCGGCCCCTCCTGCCGGAACGAAAACCCGCGCGCCGGGTTGTCGATCTGCGGCGAGCTGATGCCCAGATCCATCAGCACACCGGCCGCGCTGGCGGGTGGCAGTTGCCCGAGGTGCATGAAGCCCTCGTGGCGGATCGAAAAGCGCGGATCGTGAATGGTTTGCGCCTCGGCAATGGCTTCCGGGTCCTTGTCGAAGGCGGTGAGCCTGCCGGCTGGCGACAGTTGCGACAGCAGCAGGCGCGAGTGGCCACCGCGGCCGAAGGTGGCGTCGATGTAGTGACCGTCCGGGTTGATGTGAAGCGCTTCGATGGCTTCGTTCAACAAGACGGTGCGGTGTGTCCATGTGGCGTTCACCGTCTACTTTCAGAAGGAGAAGTCTTTGAACACATCGGGCATCTCGCCCTTCATCTGCTCGGCTTCCTGCGCGGCATAGGTGGCCGCGTCCCACAACTCGAAGTAGCTGCCCATGCCGAGCAGCACCGTGTCCTTGCTGATGCCGGCCGCAGCGCGCAACTCAGGCGACACCAGCACGCGGCCGGTGGCATCCATGTCCACGTCCATCGCATTGCCCAGGAAGATGCGCTTCCACCACTGCGCCTGCATGGGCAGCGCGGAAATGCGTTCGCGGAACTTTTCCCACTCGTTGCGGGGGAAAATCATCAGGCAGCCGTGCGGGTGCTTGGTGATGGTGAGCTGGCTGGAGGCGGTCGCGCTCAGGACGTCACGATGCCGGGTCGGCACAGACAGCCGCCCCTTGGTATCGAGAGTGAGAGATGACGCCCCTTGAAACACCGTTAGCAACCTTTGAAAAACACTTTTCACCACTAAATTGCACTTTTTCCCACTTTATCAGGAAAGCCCTTACAAGCAAGTGGTTTGAAACAATATTTTTCAATGAAATCAAGGACTTAGACGCGAATTTCGATGTGCCTCAACGTTAAAAAGTGTTCTAAATGAAGCACTTAGAAGAGGCAGTGAAAGTAGAGCTTTAAGCCATGGCGCTGCATCACAGACGAACAGGTCCGTCACAAGGCTCGTCAAACAGGGGGGACTGCAGCATCTGGCCCGTCTTGCGCTCGCAGCCGATCACGGCGGGCGGCAGGAGCTGGGGTGGGGCGTCGGAAGGAGGACCAAGGCAACGGCGTTGCCCATAAAGCCCGGCTGAGCGGGCTCAGTCCGCGCGGATGAGCACCCGTGCGTGCTCGGTGATGCCGATCACATTGAAGAAAGACGCCACCAGGCGGTTCACATCGGAAAAATGCACGGTGCGGTGCTCGGACTGCCGCGCCGACACCCAGTTCAGCAGCGAGCCTGCCGCCGAGAAGTCCACGCGGATGAGCTTGGCGCAGGAAACCACCATCATGTCGGTGCCGACAAACTTGGCCTCCAGCTTGTCCAGCACCTCGATCGCATCGCCCTGGATTTGTCCGGACAGTTCGACCGACAGCAGGTTGCTCATCTGGGAGCTGGTGCCTTCCATGTGGGTATCGCCGTCGAAGGCGCTCAGGCTGGATGGCATCGAGTCGCGGTACACGTCGCTGATGATGGCCTTGCTGGCCACCACGCCGCCTTGTGCATCAATGGGGCGGTATTCGCAGCGGGCACTTTCCCAGGCGGGTGGAGAGACCTCGTACGTGACGCAAAAATCAAGCGCGGCCAGCTCGAAATCATCCGCCTGATTCATCACACGCAGCATCGTGAGCCTCAGCAGCCACCAGCTCTGATCAATGTTGCGATCGCCCGACGGCGTCGCATTGTTCAGCACCTTCAGCAGCTGGTCATCACCCATGAAGCGAAGCTGCACCGGCTGCGCCGCCCAACCCAACACCACCTTGTGCAGCGGCTCAATGGCGGCGGCTTCCATGGTCTTGAGGTTGGACCAGTCCAGTCGCCACGGCATGGCCGCCTTGGCCATGGCCGCTTTCAGTGCGGCCACTGTCTGGATGCCAAGTACCGATGGGCACACCCAGTCGGATGCCTGGCCACCGGCCGCCTTGCCCACCGGCTGGCTCAGCTGCTTGACCATGTCGGGCATGGAGAACCACTGCGGTGCCGAGCGGTCGAAACGCTCCACGAACTGGATTGCTGCGGTTTCAAACTTTTCCTGCTGCGCCGTGGCGCGGTACAGGTCAAACAGGGTGAGCCAGGTGTCGGGGTGCTGGGCGCGCGAGCCGCCCGGACCCAGAATTTCCAGCAAACCGGCTTCTGCCCCGGCGTCGTCGCCATTGGCAAAGCGGATGGCGGCCTCTTCCACATCCGGGTCGTGATTGACCACCTCTGCAAAATCCACGGCCGTGAGCTTGGAATGCGAGAAGCCTGAGGTGCTCCCCTCGTAGCCATCGAGGCTGCCCGGTCGTGTCTTGGCGGCGGATGGGGGGGCCACAGCCGGGGGCGGTGGGCGAGGCTGGGCCGAGGCTGCGCGTGCAGCCGCCAGCGCCACTGCCAGACCGTCGGGCTGGGTAGGCGGGAGCAGGTCCCGCATGGGCAGCGACTCCCCGGGAGACGGCGCCTTGGGAAGCTCGTTCGGGGCGGTCAGCTTGTAGGCGGTCGGCAGGGCGTTGTCGAGCGGCTGCGAGCTGTCTGGAAGAGGGGGGACCGGCGGAGCTTTGGCGTGCAGGGGCACGTGAGTGGACTGGTCGGCGACGCCTGCATGCTTGGTTTTCCACCACTGCATGGACATCTGCGCTTCGATTTCGTCGATCTTCTTGAGCGTGGTGGCCCGGTCGTCCGGCTTGGAGGGCAAGCTGCTCTGGAAAAAGGACGGGCGTCCAGTCTGCTCCTGCCCCACACCCACCATGGCCTCACGCTTGCGCATCTTGCGGAGCATGTCGAACTCGCGCTTGCGCACGAAGTCGTTGCGCCGTTTGCGCTCGATCATCTCCTTGAGCAGTTGCTTGCTCATGGCCTCGTCGCGGTCCGAAGCAGAACTGTCCAGCTCGGCCCAGTTGGTGGCCGGATTCCGGACGAATTTCACCATCTTGGACAACAAGCCTGAACCGGTGTCTTCCTTGGACATGAGCCGACTATAAACCCGTTGAAAAACCGGCGTACGTCAGTCGCCGAACATCTTCTGCTTGAGCTCGCGGCGCTGCTGCGCTTCGAGAGAAAGATTGGCGGTCGGACGTGCGATCAGGCGGCCCACACCGATGGGCTCACCGGTTTCATCGCAGTACCCGTAATCGCCGGAATCGATGCGGGCAATGGATTGCTCGATCTTCTTGAGCAGCTTGCGCTCGCGGTCGCGGGTTCGCAGCTCCAGAGCGTGCTCTTCCTCGATGGTGGCACGATCTGCCGGGTCCGGCACCACGACCGTGTCTTCCCGCAGGTGCTCGGTGGTCTCGCCGGCGCTGTTGTGGATGTCCTGCTTCAGCACCGACAGCTTGTGCCGGAAGAAGGCCAGCTGTTTCTCGTTCATGTACTCGGAGTCCGGCATGGCCTTGACTTCGTCATCCGTGAGCTGCTCGGCTGGCTTGCTTTTCCAGTTGTTGGCGAGCTTGGGGTCCTTCTTGGCAGCCGCCTGCGGTGGCGGCGCGATCACGCGTTCGATCATTGTGGAATAACTGGCTTTGGCTGCATCTGGCGCATGGGTAGGCACCATCGGTGCGGGCGGGGGTGACTGGGTGGCAACACGGGCAGAGCTCCGGCGACCGGGTTTGAGCGGCGGGGGCGCCATCAGGGCCGAAGAGCTGACGGGTGCCGCCACGGGAGGTTTGGCAACAGGCTGGGCAACGATGGGGGCGGTGACCTTGGCCGCTGGTTTGGCAGTTGGCGTGGCAGATGTTTTAGGCAATGGTTTGGATGCGCTTTTGGCAGGTGAAACAGAAGGTTTGGCGGGATGGCTCTTGGCGTTCGCTGTGGGGGTGGGCTTTGCACCGGATTTGGCGCTCGCCGTCTTTGCGGGTGCCGCTTTCACGGGTGGCTTTTTTGCAGCCGGCTTGGGGGATGGCTTGGGGAGTGGTTTTGCCGCGGATTTGGTGACAGGTTTGGCGGCCGGCTTGGCCACCGGCTTTGCAGACGATTTGGCCGGACTCTTCGATGCCGGCTTGGTCATTGGTTTGCCTTTGGCGACGGTCTTGGCGGCTGGCTTCGCGACCGGCTTGGCAACCTTGGCCTTTACAGCCACCTTCACCGCAGTCTTGGCCGGCGCTTTGGCTACCGGCTTTTTCACCGACTTGGCCGGGGCTTTGGCGGCCGCCTTCGCACCCGACTTGGCTGCGGGTTTGGCAGCCTTCTCGGGGGCTGGTTGGGGCTTCTTCGCAAGAACTTTCACGATAGGTCTCCTCTGGAAAGCAGCCTTGGGTCACCCCTTGAACCGCCTCCTCGCCAGGCGGCCCCTCGGCAACCGGGCGATTTCTCTTTCTGTGTCCAGTTTTCCTGGTTTGTAGGCCATCCGCCAGTCGGGGAAATACGCTCCAGCCTGTCCGACAACCGCTTCATCGGTTTCCCCCCGGCAACGCCATCGGCGCGCGATTGTAGCGGCGGGGCATCGCGCCGTGACACTTTCGCAACAAACCGTTGGGGAATCGACACAAACATGGAACGCTCCGCCTGTTTCAGGCCGCTGGCGGACAGCCTAACTCAAACCAGGCACTGCTCCAGCCCTTGCAGAAAAATATCTTTGGGCAAGTCGATGCCGATGAAAACCATCTTGCTGTTTTTCTTCTCGGCCTCGGCCCAGGCCGGGCCCAGATCGCTGCCCATCAGCTGGTGGACACCCTGGAAAATCACCTTGCGGTCGGTGCCCTCCATGAACAACACACCCTTGTAGCGCAACATGCGCGGCCCGTAGATGTTGACCACCGCACCCAGGAAGTCCTCCAGCTTGGCCGGGCTGAAGGGCTTGTCGGAGCGGAACACAAAGCTCTTGACGTCGTCATCGTGGTGATGATGGTGCCCATGGGCGTGGTCATGCGCATGCGAAGGGTGGTCGCAGTGCTCGCCATGCTCGTGGTCGTGGTGCTCGTGACCATGGTCGTCATCGGCTTTGAGGAAGTCGGGGTCGATGTCGAGCTTGGCGTTGAGGTTGAAGCCGCGCAGGTCAAACACATCGGCAATCGCCACGTCGCCGAAATGCACTGCCTTCTGTGGCGCACGCGGGTTCATGTGCTTGAGCCGGTGCATCAGCGCCTGCACTTCATCGGCCGCCACCAGATCGGACTTGCTGATGAAGATCTGGTCGGCAAAACCGACCTGGCGGCGCGCTTCCTGGCGGTCGTTGAGCTGGGTCGCGGCATGTTTGGCGTCGACCAGCGTGAGGATGGAGTCCAGCAGGTACTGCTCGGCGATTTCCTCGTCCATGAAGAAGGTCTGCGCCACCGGGCCGGGGTCGGCCAGCCCCGTGGTTTCAATCACCACCCGGTCAAAGTCCAGCATGCCCTTGCGCTTTTTGGCGGCCAGCAGTTGCAGTGTCTCGCGCAGGTCCTCGCGGATGGAGCAGCAGATGCAGCCGTTGCTCATCTGGATGATGTTTTCCTGGGTGTCGTTAACCAGGATGTCGTTGTCGATGTTCTCCTCGCCGAACTCGTTTTCAATGACGGCAATCTTCTGCCCGTGCGCTTCGGTCAGGACGCGCTTGAGCAGCGTGGTCTTGCCGGAGCCGAGAAAGCCGGTGAGGATCGTGACGGGAATCAAACTCATGGTGTTTACCTGCTAACAATCAATACAAACAAGCCCGCTGAGCCGCAGCGGGGCACTGGATTCTGCACCTTCACGGCCTACCCGGGATATTTCGCCGTGCAAAGCCCTGCCCTTCGCATCTTTATTTGCCAATTTCCTGCGCCTCGCCGCATCACCTTCAACCGGCCGGCCTTTTCACCAGCACCAGCCCCTTGAGGTACTCGCCCGCGGGAAAAGCCACGGTCATCGGGTGATCAGGCGCGCCGCCCATGCGCTCCGAGATGAACGCGTCCACCCCGGCGTCGGTGCCAGCAGAGGCCACGATCTTGTGGAACAGGTCGGCGCTGATGCCGCCCGAGCACGAATAAGTGAACAACACCCCACCCGGCACCAGCAGGCCCAGCGCGAGGCGATTGATGTCTTTGTAAGCGCGGGCCGCCCGCTCGGCGTGGACCACCGTCGGTGCCAGTTTGGGCGGATCGAGAATGATCGCGTCGAACTGGCGCCCTTCTTTCTGGTACTGGCGCAACGACGCATTGACGTCAGCATCCAGCAGCGTGGTGCGGCTGGCATCGAAGCCGTTCAGCGCCACATTGGCCCGCGCCCGCTCAATCGCCGGGCCCGATGAGTCAATCGAGGTGACATGACCCGCACCACCGGCGAGTGCGGCCACGGTAAAGCCGCCGGTGTAGCAGTAACAGTTGAGCACCTGAGAGAACTGCCGGCGCCGGGTGTACTGCGCGAACTTCTGGCGGCTGTCGCGCTGGTCGAGGTAGAAACCTGTTTTGTGGCCCTCGGCCACATCCAGACTGAGCGACCAATCGTGTTCGCGGATGGTCACCGCGGTGTCGCCCGAACCGGCCAGCCAGCCAGTGGCCTCAGGCAGCCCTTCCAGAGCGCGCACGCTGGCGTCAGAGCGCTCGTACAGGCGTGTGAGCCCGGTTTGCGCCAGCAGGGCCTGCACAATCGCGCCCTTCCATTTTTCCGCACCGCAGCTGGAGAACTGCGCCACCAGGGTGTCGGCATACCGGTCCACCACCACACCCGGCAGGCCGTCCGACTCGCCATGAATCAGCCGGTACCCATCGCTCTGGATGTCGAACAGGTGTCTGGCCTGAATCGCCTGGGCAATTCGGGCACTGAAAAACGACGCGTCGATGCGCTGCGCCTCGTCAAAACTCCACACGCGGGCGCGAATTTTGGAGCTGGGGCTGAACGCCGCCCAGCCGAGGAACTGGCCAGCATCGCTTTCCACGCGGACCGTCTCGCCGGCGTCACCACCGCCTTTGGCAATGGCGCCATCAAATATCCACGGGTGCCGGCGCAGCAGGGAGCGCTCCTTGCCCTCCCGCAGTCGAATTGTTTTCATGGCGCTATTGTCGTGCGGCGCCAATCCAGATTTTCCGCCGCCAAAGTTTGCGACAATCAAAAGTTAATGATTTTTAAGTACTTTTTAGCCGGATGGGTGTTCGGCGGCCGCGTCAGGAGCGCGCCCGTGCCGCGGCCGTCTCCATGGCTGCGCAGCCACATGGGCCCGTGGCTGATGGCCTTCGCTGCAGCATGGATACTGGCCATCAGCCTGCCTGCCAGCGCCCGCACCATTCTGGACCTCGACACCCGCACACAGCCCGTCGCACTGGAAGATTGGGGCGACTACTGGATAGACAGCACGGGTCAGTTCACGCCTGAGCAGGTGTCAATCACCGACGCCATTCCGTGGAAACCGACCCGCCAGGATGCGATTTATCCGATGACTGCAGGGCAGGTGATGTGGGTGCGCTTCAGCGTGCCACCAGCGCCCGATGCAGAACGCTGGTATGCCGAGGTGCCCTACCCGTCGGTGGACCGCGCATCCCTCTACACGCTGGACAGCGCCGGGCAGTGGAATGAACAGCGCTCAGGTGACGCCGTGGCGGTGAACCAATGGCCGGTACCACACCGGCACCCCTTGCTGCCGATTGCCCTGTCTGCCGAGGTGCCCACCAAATACCTGCTGCGCCTTGAAAACGGTCACGCCTTCAGCGCCCCGCTGCAGTTCATCAGTGAGGGCCGGCTCAGCTACCAGGAGCAGCGGGTGTCGCTGATTCTCGGCATCTTTTTCGGCCTCACCGGTCTGGCTGCGCTGGTGTCGGCGCTCGGCGCGGTGTCACTGCGCGACAACGCCTATGGGCTCTATGCGCTGTGCGTCACTCTGATGGGTCTGACCCAGGCCACCGTCACCGGCATTGCCGGCCTGCACCTGTGGCCCACCCTGCCCGTGGTCAATGACCTGTCCACCTCGGTGCTGCCCCTGCTCACGGTGTCGGCATCGCTGCTGTTCATTTCAGCCGCCGTGTCGTTGCCAGAGCGCTCACAGCGCCTGCACTGGCTGATGATCGGCCAGGCCGTACTGGGCGCGCTTGTGGCTGTCGTGCTCACGCTGGTGCCCGCTGCATCGCGCATGGAGATTTTTGTCCCGACGGTGGTGCTGCTGCAACTGGGCGGCATGCTGGCCATGGCCTGGGCCTGGCGTCGGGGTGACCGTTTCGCACCCTGGCTGATGCTGGCTTACCTGCCCGTCATCGCAGCGGCGAGCTGGTCGCTGGCCCGCAGCGCGGATCTGGTACCCATCGGCTTTCTGACGCAACACGGCATGCAGCTCGCGGTGGCGCTGCATCTGCCGATTGTCATGGTGGTGCTGATGCTGCGCAGCCAGCACCGGCGCGAGAACATCCGGCGGATTCAGGGTCTGGACCGGGTGGACCCGGCCACCGGTCTGATCAACGGCCATGTGTTCGCCGAGCGGCTGATTCGCATGATCGCCCGCTCCGAGCGGCTGCGTCACGAAAGCGCCGTGCTGCTGATCGACCTGATGAATTCGGATCAGATCCAGCGTGACTTTGGTCGCAAGGCGGCCGACGAGCTGCCGCTGCGCGTGGCAGCGCGCCTGCTTTCGACGGCGCGCGAAATTGACAGCGCGGCGCGGCTCTCCGAGCGGCGCTTTGGCATGCTGGTGGAGGGCCCCTTCGGCGCAGAAGACGCGAGCACGCTGGGCCCGCGCATCGTGGCGCGCTGCCTGATGCCTTACAAGGGCCTGCATGTGGACTGTGTGGCGCAGGTGCGCGTGGCCTACGCGCTGGTGCCACTGCACGGCTCCAATGCGCAGGGCCTGCTGGCCCAGCTGGAGGAACGCCTCGCCTCCACCCCCGCCGACAGCAAACGGGCGGTGTTCATGCTCAATGAGACAACGCCCACACCGTCGCCACGGCGGCTGCGCGCGGGCCGGCGACATGCAAAGGACGCAGCGGCCTGACGCTGCCCGGTCAGCCGTACGGCGAATGACCAGTACCGCAGGGTACCGTGGCTGACGTGGTCAGCGTGGCTTGACCGCGCCGGGCCCGGCAGCAGGCACCTCGTCCGTCGGCGACTTGGCATTTTTGATCACCGCACGCGGATGGGCGGCGTCGTACACCCGCGCCAGATGCTGGAAATCCAGCCGGGTGTAAACCTGTGTGGTGGTGATGTTCGCGTGCCCAAGCAGCTCCTGCACCGCCCGCAGGTCACCACTGGACTGCAGGACATGGCTGGCAAAGGAATGCCGCAGCATGTGCGGATGCACCGGCGTTGCCAATCCGGCGCGCAGCGAACGCTGCTTGAGCCGCACTCGGACATGCTGGGGTGTGAGGCGGCTTCCGCGCTGATTGATGAAGAGCGGTTGTTCATCGTCCGACATAACCGCAACGGCCGTCTTCGCCCAATCCGCACGCAGCGTCAGCCAGCGCTGCAGCGCCTGCAGGGCCGCGCGCCCCACCGGCACACTGCGCCGCTTGAAGCCCTTGCCCAGCACATGCGCTTCAGCGGCATCCAGGTCAATCCAGCCCCGCGCCTGCCGGCTGGCCCGCACGTCCAGCCCCACCAGTTCGCCGATGCGCAGGCCGCAGCCATAAAGCAGCTCGGTGATGCACTGGTCGCGCGCCTCCAGATGCGGGTCAGCGCCTTCGCTCCGGTCCTGGTAGTCGGCCAGTTGCACCGCCTCTTCCACGCCCAGTGCCTTGGGGAGGGGTTTGGCCGCCTTGGGGGCGCGTACGTCCTGAACCGGGTTGCCACGAATCAGGCCCTCGCGGCCCAGCCAGGTGTAAAACCCGCGCCAGCCCGACAACACCAGCGCAATGCCCCGGCCGCTGCGGCCTGCTCCGTGCATCTGGGCCACCCACCGGCGCACATGCGTGTTCTGCACATCGACGAGGGCAACACCCGCCTGGCTTGCGCTGGCTTCCAGCTTTTGCAGGTCCAGCGTGTACAGCTCCACGGTGCGCGCAGCCAGCCGCTTTTCGACCCGCACGTGTTCGAGGTAACGCTCCACCAGCGGGTGGCGCTCAACGAACTCCGGCGATGGCGCCATGGCTGCTGATCAGGTGGTGGCCGGGTCCAGCGCGCTGGCCGGTGGCGTTGCTCCGCCGGTGTTGGGACGTGTGGTGCCCTGCGAGCGCAGGCGCGACAGGGCTGCACCAGCCAGTTCGCCCAGACGCTCCAGAAAGTCAGTCCCCATGCCGCTCTGGAAGCGCTCGGCATCGGGTGAGGCCAGCACCATCAGCCCGACCACCGGCTCGCCCACCGCCGCGCGGATGGGAATCAGCGCCAGCGAGAGGGCCGCGTCCGGCTCGGGCAGCCAGTTCACGGCCTCGAAACCGGAGTTCACGCCGCAATAGGGTGTGGTCAGCGAGGTCGCAAAAATCTTCGCATCTTCACTCACGCCGGTGGCAAAGGCCTCGTCGGAAAAAATGCCGTTCACGCCCCAGACCTTGATGGCCGCCTGCGGGATCTGGAAGTCGCTGACGATGCCGTCGGCAATCACGCCCGGCAGATCGCGGGCATGGGCCACCTGCAGCAAGCGGCGCGTCCAGCGCTGCATCTTGTCGGCAATCAGCACGTTGTCCTGGCCGTGGCGGATCATGTCGACCACGCGCGTTTCCAGTCCCTTGATCTTCTCGCGCAGCATGCCCGCCTGGCGCTCCTGCAGGCTCACGGCGCGGGTGCCGTGCCCGCTGGAGAGTTGCACCGTGGCCAGCAGCTCGGCGTGGCGCTCAAAAAAATCCGGCGTGTTGGCCAGGAAGTTCGCGATGTCGTCTTCGGTGATGGGGTGTTCGGTTGGAGTCATCCCGGCATTGTCGCCACTTTTCCGGCCTGCGCAAAGCGCGCTCAGATTCCGTCAGGAACCTCGATCTCCGCCTCAAACACGGTGGTCGCGGGGCCGGTCATCATCACCGGGGCATCGAGTGTGCCGGGCCACTCGATGGTCAGTGGCCCGCCTCGCGTGAGCACTTCGACACGGCTGTCCAGCCAACCCCAGCGAATGCCAGCCACCACCGCTGCACAGGCCCCAGTGCCGCAGGCCAGCGTCTCGCCCGCGCCGCGCTCGTACACCCGCAGACGAATCTGCGAACGCGAGACCACCTGCATGAAACCCGCGTTGACGCGCCGCGGAAAGCGCAGATGGTTCTCGATCAGCGGGCCGAGCTGCAGCACAGGTGCGGTATCGACATCGTCCACCCGCTGCACCGCATGCGGATTGCCCATCGACAGTGCACCCATCCACACAGTGGTGGTACCGGCAGGTGACTCCAGTGCCAACGGCCACTTCTGCCACGATGCTTCGGGTTGAGGTATCAACCCAGTGGCATCAAACGGAATGCGCGGCAGCTCAAACACCGGCGCCCCCATGTCCACCGTGACACGGCCATCGGCCTGCATGCGCGGCTCGATCACGCCGCTGAGCGTCCTGACCCTCACCACGTCCTTGCGGGTCAGCCCTTTCTCGCGGACAAAACGCACAAAACACCGCGCGCCATTGCCGCACTGCTCCACCTCGCCACCATCGGCGTTGTGTATGACGTACTCGAAATCAATGCCCTCTTCCGGCGAAGGACGCACCGTCAGGATCTGGTCGGCGCCCACGCCGAAGTGACGGTTGGCGAGAAAGCGGTACTGCGCAGTGCTGAGGTTCAGGCGACCGCGGGTTTCATCGAGCACCACGAAGTCGTTGCCGGCGCCTTGCATTTTGGTGAAGGGGATTCGCATGGGTTGGATTATCGGTTGGGGCGGGTTTGGGGTTGGTTGTTTGCTGAGGCCTGAGGCCGGGGTGGCCCGGAAGCCAGTCACTTTCTTTTGCTTCGCCAAAAGAAAGTAACCCAAGAAAAGGCGACCCTGGTGCCTGCGTCCCTTCGCTTCGCTGCGGGCAACCTGCGGTGCTCGGTCCAGGCGGGGTCTGGCTAAACTCGCTTCGCTCAGACAACGCCAGCCCTGATCCGCCTGGCCCTGTGCTCCTCGGCGCATTCACAAGGGATGGATGCAGGAAGGCAGAAGACAAACACCCGATACCGGACGCCACAAGGACACGCCATGGCGTGTCCTTGTCGTATTGGTGCCCGTTCCCGACTTACCCGTGTGGCTGGGCCGAGCAGCGCAGATGGAGGCGGAAGGTCAGGCCGCACTTGTTTGAGCCGAAGGCGAGTTGTGCGGACTGCCGCCGTAATCGAGCAGCGCAGGTTGCCCGTAGCGCAAGCGGAGGGACCCAGACTTCGGGTCGCCTTCTCTTTGCTTACTTTCTCTTGGCGAAGCAAGAGAAAGTGAGTCGCCCGCCGGGGCGAGTCCCGGCCTCAGACTGCAGCAAAACCCCAAACCGAAGAAACCACCCCCAAAGCCATAATCCCAAAGATGCCCCGCCCTTCCCAACTCCTCTACCCCCAACGAGACCCTGCCCCACTCCGCCACGCCGCCACCGTCCTGCTGCTGCGCGACGCGCCACAAGGCATTGAAGTGCTGATGACGCGGCGCTCCATGACAGCGAGTTTTGCGCCGGGTGCCTATGTTTTTCCCGGCGGTGGCATTGACTCAGCTGACAGCCTGTCGCACAGTCAGTCAACACGCCGCGCAGCGCAGAGCGATCCGCACCTGACGCAGGCCATCGCCGCCATCCGCGAAAGCTTTGAGGAACTGGGTGTGCTGCTGGCGCGCCGTGCAGATGGCAGCCATGCCACCACCGCAGACATCGAGGCGCTGGACCGCAAGGCGCCCTTCACCCAGCAATGCCAGCGGCGCGGCTTGATGCTGGCGGGTGCTGAGGTCTTCACGCTGGCCCACTGGATCACCGACCGCGACCTGCCGCGCCGTTTTGACGTGCCCTTCCTGGTGGCCCGCATGCCCGAAGGCCAGACGCCGGTGGCGGACGAATCGGAGCAGTTCGAGCCGCTCTGGGTGCGTCCGGCGGATGCGCTGGAGCGGCACGCTGCAGGCCAGTTCTTCATCATCTTTCCCACCATTCGCACGCTGGAGCGTCTGCGCCACTTCACCACGGTCGATGCGGTGCTGCAGGCCTGCGCTGCCACCGAGGAGCCACTGTGGACCTCCTGCCCGCGCGCCGGATGGCTGGAAGGCCGCGAAGCCCGCTACATGGAGACGGACGCGCCCTACGGTGAGCTGGCCCTGACCTGCCCGGACGGCCAGATCGTCCACACGCTGGACTGGCAGACCACGCAGCCGGTGGCGTTGCTGAAAAACCTGATGCGCCTGACCGCGCCCAACCCAGGCGTGATGACCGGGCCGGGCACCAACAGCTATCTGGTGGGCGACCCGGACGCCGGCTACATCGTGATCGACCCGGGCCCGGCCGACGCCGACCACCTGCAGCGCCTGTGGCGCGCGGCGGGCGGCGACATCCGCCTGATTGTGTGCACCCACTCTCACCCCGACCACTCACCCGGTGCCAAGCCGCTGCAGGCGCTGTGCAGCCCGATGCCGCCGATCCTCGGCCTGCCGTCCGCCGCCACAGCGCGGGCCGCCAGCGCCTTCACGCCCGACCGTCCGCTCGCCCACGGGGAGCTGCTGCCCCTGAAGAGCGCCAGCCCCTCTACGGGCATCACCCACACACTGAAAGTGCTGCACACCCCAGGCCACGCCGCCAACCACCTGTGCGTAGCGCTGCTGGAAGACGGGCTGCTCTTCAGCGGTGACCACATCCTCAACGGCAGCACCACGGTGATCGACCCACCGGACGGCGACATGAATGCCTACCTGGAGTCGCTGGACCTGCTGAGCGCGGCCTGCGCCGAGCACCAGATTGAATTCATCGCACCAGCACACGGCTACGTGCTGGGCCACGCACCATTGGCCATTGCCCGTCTGAAGGCCCATCGTCTGCAGCGCGAAGCCAAGATCATTGCTGTGATGCAGGCACAGCCCGAAGGCTCGCTGGACGACTGGGTCGCCCATGCCTACGACGATGTGGATCCGCGCATCTGGCCGGTGGCCAAACGCTCGCTGCTGGCGCATGTAGAGCGCATTCGCAGCATGGGCTGATCGGCGGGTCATCGCGCACCAACATGGCACACCAGCCCCGGGCACGATACTCGCTTGCATTCGCCGGATTGGAGCCGCCGCCCAAGCGCGAAACCAGAGACCGGCGGTTATACTTTTTTGGCTCGTGGGCGACCCACCCAACCGATGCCGGTCATGACCCTGACCGGGACAGTTTTCCCCCTTCTTCACATACCCCAGAGAGGATTTCATGCAAGCGATCACGACACGACGTTTCCTGCACACCGCCAGCGCACTGCTGGTCGGCGTGGTTCTGGCAGCCTGCAGCAAGCAGGAGCCGCCTGCGCCCGCCGCCGCTGCGCCAGCGGCCCCGGCACCTGCACCCGCTGCCAAGGTCTATGTGGTCGGTACGGACGCCGCCTACGCACCTTTCGAGTCACAGAATGAAAAAGGCGAAATCGTCGGTTTCGACATTGACGTGGTCAAGGCCGTGGCGGCCAAGGCCGGCATTGAAGTCAAGTTCGTGAACACGCCGTGGGAAGGCATCTTCAACACGCTCAACCAGGGCGACCGTGACCTGCTGGTGTCGGCCATCACCATCACCGACGAGCGTAAGCAGACGATGGATTTCTCCACCCCCTACTTTGACGCGCAGCAGCTGATCGCCGTCAAGGCAGACTCCAAGATCGCCAAGCTGGCTGACCTGAAGAAGCTCAAGGTGGGCGTGCAGAACGGCACCACCGGCGACGAAGTGGTCACCAAGCTGCAGGGCAAGGACAGCGCCAACATCAAGCGCTTCGAGTCTACCCCACTGGCACTGAAAGAACTCGAAAGCGGCGGCGTCGATGCCGTGGTGGCCGACAACGGCGTGGTGGTGCACTACGTGGCCAACAACAGCGGCTCCAAGTTCAAGACCGTCAGCGACTCCAGCTTTGCCGCCGAGCAGTACGGCCTGGCCGTGAAAAAGGGCAATACCGAGCTGCTGGCCAAGCTGGACAAGGGCCTGGCCGACATCAAGGCCGACGGCACCTATGACAAGATTTACGCCCAGTACTTCGGCGCGGCACCCGCAGCGGCCGCGGCTGCTGCACCAGCGCCGGCTGCACCGGCTCCAGCCAAGTAAAACCTTCGACATCGGCCCTCGACGTCGCCAGCCCTCAAAGGCCGGCACAAAAAAGCCCCGCTCAGCGATGAACGGGGCTTTTTCTTTGGAATAAGTGTGAAGCCTGCCGATAAGCCGGATTCTGTGCACACCCTGCCTTGCGACAGGATGCGTGACCGCCATTAATCTGGGCCAGGGGTCGCCCACCCGGCTCAATGCTACCTACCCGCCAGCTCTGCGGAGCCACATCAACACTGGCCTACTTGGTATTGCTGCGCGTAGAGATTGCCCGTTTCACCCGGACTGAACCGGCTCGTCTCTGTTGCTCTGATCCTCACCTCGCGGTGGAGAGGTGTTACCTCCTACGCTGTCCTGTGCAGTCCGGACGTTCCTCCAGTGCGTGGTTTCCCACACAACAACTTGCGTCGTTGCCTCTTGCGAGTTGCACCAGCGGCGGTCTGGCTGACTTCACGCCTGCATTATCCGTCAGGGTATGAACTCACGGCACCTACTAAAATGCAGGCTGCTTGATCAACACGAGCCCCCATGATTCGCCTGACTGAACTGAAGCTTCCGCTCGACCATGCGGAAGACGGCCTGCTCACCCTCGCCGCCCGCACGCTGGCCATTGCGCCTGCAGCGATTGCCCACCTGCACATCCACAAACGCAGCTTCGACGCCCGCAAGGCCGAGCTGATGAAGGTGTACATCGTCGATGTCACTTTGGCGGATGGGCAGGACGAAGCCGCGCTCCTGGCACGCCACGCCGGCAATCCGCACATCTTCCGGACGCCCGACATGGCTTACCACTCGGTCGGCCAGGCACCAGCCGGCCTGCCGCTGCGCCCGGTGGTGGTCGGCTTTGGCCCGTGCGGCATTTTTGCGGCGTTGGTGCTGGCGCAAATGGGCTTCAAGCCCATCGTGCTGGAACGCGGCAAAACCGTGCGCCAGCGCACCAAGGACACCTGGGGCCTGTGGCGCAAGAATGTGCTGAATCCTGAATCCAATGTGCAGTTCGGCGAAGGCGGGGCGGGCACGTTTTCTGACGGCAAGCTCTACAGCCAGATCAAGGACCCGCGCCACTTGGGCCGCAAGGTGATGAACGAGTTCGTCAAGGCAGGGGCGCCCGCAGACATCCTGTACGAAGCCCACCCGCACATCGGCACCTTCAAGCTGGTGAAGGTGGTCGAGAACATGCGCGAGCAGATCATTGCGCTGGGCGGAGAGATCCGCTTCGAGCAGCGCGTGACCGATGTGCTGATCGAGCGCGGGCCCGAAGGCCAGCACCTGCGCGGCCTCACCGTGCTGGACCAGGCGACCGGCCAGAGCCATGAGCTGCGCGCTGACCATGTGGTGATGGCGCTGGGCCACAGCTCGCGGGACACCTTTTCCATGCTGCACGCGCGTGGCGTACACATAGAAGCCAAGCCTTTTTCCATCGGCTTTCGCATTGAGCACCCGCAAGGCCTGATCGACCGCGCCCGCTGGGGGCGTCATGCCGGCCACCCGGCCCTGGGCGCCGCTGAATACAAACTGGTTCACCACGCCAGCAATGGCCGCTCGGTCTACAGCTTCTGCATGTGCCCCGGTGGCACCGTGGTGGCCGCCACGTCAGAACCCGGCCGCGTGGTCACCAACGGCATGAGCCAGTACTCACGCAACGAGCGCAACGCCAACGCCGGCATCGTGGTCGGCATTGACCCCAGCGATTACCCCAACCACAACTCCGGAGATGGCCGCGTGAACCCGCTGGCCGGGATCGACCTGCAGCGCCAACTGGAATCACACGCCTACGTACTGGGCGGCAGCACCTACGAGGCACCTGGCCAGCTGGTCGGTGATTTCGTGGCGGGGCGGCCATCCACCGCGCTGGGCAGTGTCATCCCCTCTTACAAACCCGGCGTGGCCATGGGCGACTTGTCGTCCGCACTTCCCGGTTACGCCATTGAAGCCATGCGGGAAGCCTTGCCGGTCTTTGGCAAGAAGATCAAGGGCTTCGACATGCACGACGCCGTCCTGACCGGCGTGGAAACACGCACCTCCTCGCCCATCAAGATCACCCGTGGCGAAGACATGCAGAGCGTGAACGTCAGCGGGCTCTACCCGGCCGGCGAAGGCGCGAGCTACGCCGGCGGCATCCTGTCGGCCGGCGTGGATGGCATCAAGGTGGCCGAAGCCGTAGCCCGGCAGATACTCGGTGCATCGGTGCAGCAACGGGCAGCGGCCTGATTGCCACTCCTCGCCATCCTTGCCGTCCTCTCTGATACGACCGAAAGACACACCGTGGCCCATGACTTTCACTATTACGAGCCATCGAAAGGGCACGGGCTGCCGCATGACCCGTTCAATGCCATCGTCGGGCCCCGGCCCATCGGCTGGATCTCGTCGCAGGACGCCGCAGGCCGCCTCAACCTCGCGCCGTACAGCTTTTTCAACGCCTTCAACTACACGCCACCACTGATCGGCTTTTCCAGCATCGGCGCCAAGGACAGCCTGCACAACATCCGCGAAACCGGGGAATTCTGCTGGAACCTCACCACCCGGCCCTTGGCAGAAGCCATGAACCAGTCCTGCGCCAGCGTACCGCCAGAGGTCGATGAGTTTGAGCTATCAGGCATGACGCCGGTCGCATCCACCCGCGTTGCGCCGCCCCGCGTGCTGGAAAGCCCCGTGTCGTTCGAGTGCAAGCTCACGCAGATCCTGCAACTGCAAGGCGTCGACGGCGTACCAGTGCCGACCTGGATGGTGTTTGGTGAGGTGGTGGCCGTGCACATCGCGCGGCACCTGCTCAAAAACGGCATTTACGACACCGCTGCGGCCCAGCCTGTGCTGCGCGGCGGCGGGCCCGCCGATTATTTCGAGGTGAAAACCGAGAACCTCTTCCACATGTTCAGGCCCCGCTGAACCCACCGCGCTTCATTGCATCTCACCCCGGACACACCCACCTCATGACAGAACCCAATCCATCCGTCGAAACTACTGCCCCGGCCGACAGTTCACCCACTCGTCCACCCAAAGGCAACGACAGGCGCCAGCGCAAGGGGGCACCCGCCGCCAAAGGCGAATCAGCAAAGCGCCCGCAGCGCGAGGTGCATCCGGTGCTGCAGAAACTGTTCGAGCTGTACCCCGGCCTTTTCGGCGCGCGCTTTCTGCCGCTCAAGCTGGGCGTGTTCCAGGAGCTGCTGGCCTTGCATCCGGACGCCTTCAAGCGCGACGAGCTCAAGGTCGCACTCGGCCTGCATGCACGCTCGACCCGCTACCTCGAATGTGTAGCGGCAGGTCACCCTAGGCACGACCTGCAGGGTCAGCCCGTCGAGCCCGTGGCACCAGAGCATGTGCACCACGCCATCGTGGAGCTGTTCCGCCGCCGGCAAGGCCGCACCAAAGACGACCTGCGACCCGAGTTCTGCGCTCGCATCGTCAAGACCATTGAAGCCTCAGGCCTCGGCAAGGACGAGTACGCCGAACGGGTGCGCACCCAGGACGATACCGCCAACGCCCTGCTCGACGCAGCCCTCGCCGAACTCGCCGCTCAAACCGCCAAGCGCGAAGCCCTGATGCGCGCGTTTGAAGCCAGCGGGAAAACCGAGGCCGAGTTTGCCGACATGTACGGCATGAGCTTCAACGAAGTCAGCAACGCGCTGGCGCGGGTTCGGGCGAGTCGCCAGCCCGCCACCACCCCGACCTGAATCGCCTGTTGTTCTTGCGCCAGATGTGAAAAAGCCGCTCTTGGAGCGGCTTTCTCGTGAGCATCAGCGCATCAGACCTGAGAGTTCTGCAGCGCAGCAATCCGCTCTTCAATCGGCGGGTGGGTGGCAAACAGCTTGCCCATCCCGCCCGTGATACCCATGGCTTCAACCGCCTTGGGCAGTTCACCGGGCTGCATGCCGCCCAGGCGTGCCAGCGCATTCATCATGGGCTGCTTGCGTCCCATCAGTTGGGCGGCACCCGAGTCAGCACGGAACTCGCGCTGGCGAGAGAACCAGGCCACGACGATGGCGGCAGCAAAGCCGAGCACGATGTCCAGCACGATGGTGCTGACGTAGTAGCCAATGCCCGGGCCGGAGTTGCTGTCGCTGCCGCGGCGCAGGAAGCTGTCGACCGCATAGCCGATCACGCGGGACAGGAACACCACAAAGGTGTTCATCACGCCTTGAATCAGCGCCATGGTGACCATGTCGCCATTGGCGACGTGAGCCACCTCGTGGGCCAGAACAGCCTCAATCTCCTCACGCGTCATGCCTTGCAGCAGACCGGTGGACACCGCTACCAGCGACGAGTTCTTGAACGCACCGGTGGCAAAAGCGTTGGGTGCACCCTCAAAAATACCGACCTCGGGCATGCCGATCCCAGCCTTTTCCGACAGCTTGCGGACGGTTTCCACAATCCAGGCCTCGTCGGCGTTCCGGGGCTGGTCAATGATCTGCACCCCGGCGCTCCACTTGGCGACAGGCTTGCTGATCAGCAGCGAAATGAAGGCGCCGCCAAAACCCATGATCAGCGCAAAGCCGAGCAGGGCCGTCAGGTTCAGCCCGTTGGCCGTCAGGAAGCGATTGACGCCCAGCAGGCTGGCCACAATACCCAACACCACGACAACCGCGACGTTGGTCAGGACAAACAAAAAGATGCGTTTCATGGATTCTCCGTGGGGTCGGTGGTGAAATTCCGCCGTGCGCAGGATATGAGGGTCACCGTTGACTCTTCAAGTCGCACTGCCGGGATGCGCCACTGATTTTTAAGGTTGTTGGGGTGGCGGCCGCGGGCGGAATACAGAAGAGTCATCATAAAAGGAAAAGTTCTCGTTCCCGGCGCACCAACCAGGTACGCCCAGCACCGGCAGGGGGACAAAAGGCTTGCCAGCGAGCTTGGCCGCGCTCAGGTCGGCTGCCACCCAGGCATCCAGCGCCGCCAGAGACAGCTCGGTCTCCGGTACCTTGTACACATGGGCGGTGATGGCCTTTCGCGGCTGCACCAGCTTTTCGAGCAGCGCATGCCCAAAGAGCACCAACTGTGCCTGCTGCCACAGCGGCCGGTGCACCACAAACAGCCGGAGCCAGTCCCGCGCCTGTAACGCCTCCCAGAGCGGCTCCGGCGCCGAGAGAAACGCGGCGTTCTCGTCAAACAGGGTCAGCGCATCGCGTACCGGGCCGCGCACGTTCTGCACGCCCGCCTCGGCAATCTGTGCCGCCTGCAAACTGTTCAGTCGCTTCTTGGTGGCTGGAAACCGCAGCCAGCACAAGCCATTGAAGAAATCGTGCAGGTTGTCCCGCGTCGGTACGGTGCCGGTCTGGAAGATGAAGGCTTCGTACGCCTGCCCGGCGGGCAAGGCGGATTGCGGCACGAATCGCACCGGTGGCGAACCCAGCGTGTTGAGAAGTTCATGCAGCGCCCCAGCCTGTGTACCAGCTTGCTCTTTCACGCCCTCCGCCAGCGCGGCGAACGGCCTCAACCAGGGCTGCTCCCACTGCACGCCACCCAGATCGACCGGAGGCGTGACCGCGTCGGCCTTCAGCGCAATCGCCACGCCAGGTTTTCCCCGGCGCGCAGCGGCTTAAGCTCGCCTTCGCCAAACGCAAAGCTCTCTGGCGGACGCCAGCTCTCTCGCGTCAGCGTGATCTGATCCTTGTTTCGAGGCAGCCCGTAAAAGTCAGCCCCATTAAAGCTGGCAAAACCCTCCAGCCTGTCGAGCGCACCCGCAGCCTCAAACGCTTCAGCATACAGTTCCATCGCTGCATGGGCTGTGTAGCAGCCCGCGCAACCGGTAGCGTGCTCCTTCAGATGAGCCGGATGTGGCGCGCTGTCAGTGCCCAAGAAGAACCGCGCATTACCGCCCGTCGCTGCCTTCACCAGCGCCAGTCGATGCGTCTCCCGCTTGAGTACCGGCAGGCAGTAGTAGTGCGGCCGAATGCCACCCATGAAAATCGCGTTGCGGTTGTAGAGCAGATGGTGCGCCGTGATGGTGGCGCCCGTGAAGCGGTCTGCATCATTGACATACTGCGCCGCCTCCTGCGTGGTGATGTGCTCAAACACAATCTTCAGCTCGGGGAAGTCACGGCGCAGCGGAATGAGCTGCTTGTCGATGAACACCGCCTCGCGGTCGAACAGGTCAATGTCGGGAGAGGTCACTTCGCCATGCACCAGCAGCAGCAGACCTTCGCGCTGCATGGCCTCCAGCGTGGCGTAGGTCTTGCGCAGGTCCGTCACGCCAGCATCGCTGTTCGTCGTCGCTCCTGCGGGGTACAACTTGGCAGCCACCACACCCGAATCTTTCGCACGCTTGATCTCATCAGGGGCCAGATTGTCCGTGAGGTACAGCGTCATCAGGGGCTCAAACTGCACACCCTCGGGCACCGCAGCATGAATGCGCTGCCGATAAGCCACCGCCTGCGCAGCCGTTGTCACCGGCGGTCGCAAGTTGGGCATGATGATCGCCCGGCCAAATTGCACGGCAGTGTGAGGCACTACGGTGTTCAACGCATCGCCATCACGCACATGCAGATGCCAGTCGTCGGGGCGGGTCAGAGTGAGGGTTTGAGGGGTGGCTGAAGTCATAGGACGAATTGTCGCATTGCTGGTTTTCCACCCATTACAGTTAACATGACCAGACGGGACTGAGGTTTAGGCTTGATGGCTCGAATGCGATGTTGAGCGAAGCGGATTTGAAGGTCATGAATAATCTGCTGGAGGAATAGACACCATGAAAAAACGTACTGCCGCCGCGACACCGGATGCATCACCGCCCCCAGCGGGCGACGCGAAAGCGCCAGACAACCTGGCGGCATTGGTAACGCAGGCACAGGCTCAGGTGCAGCGAACACTCACCAAGATTCCGTTGTTCGGCGCGGTGACGTGGCTGCTGATGCAGCAACCTGCCGGCCGCCACACCCTGCTGGGAGAGCTGGAGTGGCGCATCATGCCGCCGCTGATTCTGGAGCAGTCAAAGGTGTACCTGCGGGAGGGTGCCCCCGCAGCGTTTGTCTCCTGGGCACGGCTCAGTGATGCCGTGGCTCAGCGGTATCAATCTGCACCACATCAGTTGACGATGAGCGACTGGAATTCAGGCTCACAGATATGGCTGATCGACATGGTGGCGCCTTTTGGTGGCGCTCAGGAAATACTGAAGGACATGCGCGAGAAGGTATTCGCAGGGCAGACCATCCACCAACTGGTTTCCGTCGCAGCCGGGAAGTCCGAGATCATCCGCTGGCCAGCAGTGACCTCGCCGTCTGGGCCTGTGAAGGCAACGGCGAAGAAGTGACAGTGAAGAACTGACGACGGGCCGCAGGCTCGAACTCGAGCAAACAGCGACCCGTCACCCCATCAGAGCTTGAACGTCACCACCACCTGCTGCTGCTCGCCCAAGCCTTCGATGCCGACAGTCATCTTGTCGCCCTTTTTCAGGTAGAGCGGCGGCTTCATGCCCATGCCCACACCGGGAGGCGTGCCGGTGGTGATCACGTCGCCTGGCTCCAGGGTCATGAACTGGCTCACGTAGCTGATGATTTTGGCGACGCCAAAAATCATGGTCTTGGTGGAGCCCTTCTGCACGCGCTGGCCGTTGAGGTCGAGCCACATCTGCAGCTTCTGGGGGTTGGGTACTTCGTCGCGCGTCACCAGCCAGGGGCCGATGGGGCCGAAGGTGTCGCAGCCCTTGCCCTTGTCCCAGGTGCCGCCGCGTTCGATCTGGTATTCGCGTTCGCTGACGTCGTTGATGGTGCAGTAGCCAGCGACATGGTTCAGCGCGTCTTTCTGCGACACATAGCGTGCACGCGTGCCGATCACCACACCCAGCTCCACTTCCCAGTCGGTCTTGACCGAGCCTTTGGGCAGCATGACCGGGTCATTCGGCCCCTGGATGCAGGTGGTGGCCTTCAGAAAGACGATAGGCTCCTTGGGAATCGGCAGACCGGACTCGGCCGCGTGGTCCGCGAAATTGAGGCCAATGGCGATGAACTTGCCCACACCGGTGACCGGGCAACCCATGCGGGGCGAGCCTTTGACCAGTGGCAGCTTGTCGGTCTTGAGCTTGCGCAACTTGGCCAGCGCGGCATCGCCCAGCTGACCGGGGCCGATGTCGGCAATGGTGCCGCTGAGGTCGCGCAGCTTGCCATCGGCATCAATGAGGCCCGGCTTTTCTTTCCCGGCGTTGCCATAGCGAACGAGTTTCATGGAGTCTCCTTTTTTCGTTTCGAAATCAGTGAATGGAACGTAAGCAAAGTGTCGTTGAAAAAGCATCGGCCATCAGTGACCGAAAGCGACAAACTGGTTTTCAGTTTTCAGTAAGTGGCGCGGCCGCCCGAGAGGTCAAACACCGCGCCGGTGGAAAAGGCGCACTCCTCGGTGCACAGCCAGGCCACCATCGCGGCAATCTCGTCGGGTTCGCCAAAGCGCCCCATCGGGATTTTCGACAACATGAACTGGATGTGCTCGGGCGTCATCTGCTCGAACATCGCCGTCTTCACGGCGGCCGGTGTGACGCAGTTCACCCGGATGCCCGTTGCTGCCAGTTCTTTGCCCAATGATTTGGTCAACGCGATCACACCGGCCTTGCTGACGCTGTAGGCGCTGGCGTTGGGGTTGCCCTCTTTGCCGGCCACCGAGGCGATGTTGACCACACGGCCATAGTTGTTCTGCTGCATCAGGGGCACCAGCTCACGGCAGACATGGAAGGTGCCGTTGAGGTTGACCTGCATCACCTGCGCCCACGCCGATACCGGGTAGGTCGACAGCGGGCCATTGGGGCCAGTGATGCCGGCAGAGTTGACGAGGACATCCACCACGGACCGCGCGGCCACGGTCTGCTGGACTGCAGCCACCACGCTGGCATGCACGGCCACATCGACCTGCACGCCGTGCACGGCGGTACCCAGGGATTTGATGACTGCAGCCATGGCCTGCTCATCGCGGTCCCAGATCGTCACGGTGGCGCCCGATGCGATCAGGCGCTGGGTGATGGCCAGGCCCAGACCCGAGGCGCCGCCGGTCACCACGGCATGCCGACCGGCAAGATCAAGCCGATTCATGACACGGCCTTCAACCACAACGGTCTGCTGCAGCCGCGCGTCATATGGTCATGCCCCCGTCGATGCTGTAAGCCTGCCCAGTGACGAAGGCCGCCTCGTCGCTGGCCAGAAACACCACCAGTGGCGCGATCTCGTGCGCCTGCGCCAGCCGACCCATGGGTTGGCGGGCGATGAAATTCTTGCGGGCCTCGACCGGATCGGCATTGGCATTGATGCGGTCGGCCAGTGAAGGCGTGTCGACCGTGCCGGGGCAGATGGCGTTGCAGCGCACGCCCTGCCCCACGTAATCGGCCGCGACGCTTTTGGTCAGACCGATGACCGCCGCCTTGGTGGTGCCATAGACGAAACGGTTGGGCAGCCCTTTCAGGCTGCCACAGACACTGGCCATGTTGATGATGCTGCCGCCCTGGTTCTTCAGCATGCCCGGCAGCACCGCCTGAATGGCCCAGAACTGCGCCCGCACATTGAGATGAAACGCAAACTCCAGCTCAGCGTCGCTTGCCTGCAGCAGGCTGCCGTTGTGGACCACACCGGCGCAGTTGAACAGGATGTCGATGCGGGGAATGCCCGCCACCACGCGGCCGATGGCGGCCTTGTCGAGCACGTCCAGCGGCACCGCACGGACGTTGGGCACGCCGTCGTAGCCATCGAGCAGCTTCGGATTGACGTCGGTTGCCCAGACTTCAGCGCCTTCCGCGGCGAGCGCCAGCACCGTGGCACGGCCAATGCCCTGGCCGGCCGCCGTAACCAGGGCCACCTTTCCTTTGAGTCTCATTTCAGCTCCACAGGGTTTTGCCGGATGTCATCGCCCGGCTTTCGTGGAATTATGAATTGGTCTGACCACTTGTCCAATTCAGGCTAACCCTTAACACTGTTCCCGCTCGCTTCAGCCGCCTTCCATGCCCCTTCAGACCGTCGAACCCCAGCGCCTCTACCGGCAGATTGCCGAACAGCTGCGCACGCTGATCGCCTCGGGTGAATTCCCCGAGGGCACGCGCCTGCCGGCCGAGCGGGACCTGGCCAAGCAGCTGGGCGTGAGCCGCCCTTCGGTGCGCGAAGCGCTGATTGCGCTGGAGGTCGAGGGCGCCATCGACGTGCGCACCGGCTCCGGCATCTACGTGATGAAGCCACGCCGCAAAAACGCATCAGCCACACCCGTCTATGAGCCAGCCGAATGGGGACCGCTGGAGCTGATGCGCGCCCGCGAACTGGTCGAAGGCGAAGTGGCCGCCCTCGCCGCCCGTCACGCCAAGCGTGCGCACATCAACGCCATGGCCAGCGCCATTGAGCAGATGCAGGACGAGGCCGCCGCTGGCCTGGCGCCACGCGAGGGCGACGAGGCTTTTCACCAGGCCATTGCACTGGGTTGCGGCAACGAAGTGCTGCGCGACACCGTACAGGGCTACTGGCAGGCACGCCGCGGCACGCTGTTCGAACGCCTGGGCGACTATTTCGAAAACCCACCCTCCTGGAAGGCAGCGCTCGTTGAGCATGCCGCCGTGCTGGAGGCCATCCGCGCGCACGACCCTGTCGCTGCACGAAGCGCGATGCACGAGCACCTGAAGAAAGCCTGCAACCGTTACAGCGCGAGCTGGCGCCGCGCCAACAGTTCCTGATTCCGCCAGCAAACGACAACCACCAACTCAAGGAGACATCACCATGAAAAAGCGTTCCTCTTTCCGCCTGATTGCCGCCTGCGCGCTGCTCGCCACTGGCCTCGGCCAGTTCAGCCTGGCGCAAGCGCAGACCAAGCTCAAGTGGGCCCACGTGTACGAGGTGTCCGAGCCGTACCACAAGTGGTCGGTCTGGGCCGGTGAAGAGATCAAGAAACGCACCAGCGGCCGGTACGACATCCAGGTGTTTCCGGCTTCCACGCTGGGCAAAGAAAGCGACATCAACCAGGGCCTGCAGCTGGGCACCGTGGACATCATCATCTCTGGAGCCTCGTTTGCCGCACGCAGCTTTCCGCGCATTGGCGTGGGCTACTACCCCTACACCTTCCGCGACTCCGACCATCTGCTGAAGTACGCCAAGAGCGATGTGTTCAAGGAGCTGGCCGACGGGTACAAGCAGAAGACCGGCATCCAGACCGTGGCCGTCACTTACTATGGCGCACGGCATTCCACCAGCAACAAGGCCTTCAAGAACTGCGACGAGATGAAGGGCCTCAAGATGCGGGTGCCTGATGTACCTGCATACATGGCGCTGCCGCGCGCCTGCGGTGCCAACCCCACACCGATCGCGTTTGCCGAGGTCTATCTGGCACTGCAGAACGGCACTGTCGACGCCCAGGAGAACCCACTGCCAACCATCGAGGCCAAGAAGTTCTTTGAAGTGCAGAAGAACATCATCCTGACCGGCCACATCCTCGACTCGCTGGTCACGCAAGTGGGCCCTCACGTGTGGAACAAGCTCAGCGATGCTGACAAGAAAGTCTTCACGGATGTGATGCAGGAAGCCGCTGCCAGCGCCACCGCCGACATCAAGAAGCGCGAAGGCGAACTGGTTGACGAGTTCAAGAAGAAGGGGATCAACATGATCACCGTCAACCGCGACGAGTTCCGCGAACGCATCGTGAAAGCCGTGGACATGGCCTCGATGGGGTATGACAAGAAGGACTGGGACCGCATCCAGGCCATCAAGTGATGCCACGCGGGCGGCGCATCAGCTGCCCGCCTGCAGCGCAGTACCCGCCCCTTCCAGCAAGGGGCGGGCTTTGGGGCTGAATGCCCCATCCCTACACCACCTTCCCAACACCATGACCTCCATTCCTGATATCGACGCCCTGCCCAAGGTCATGGGCGACGATGGCGAGTTCCACGCGACCGACGAAGTGGTCGACCTGTCGAACACACCAGTCGAGGCGTGGGCAGCGCTGGTTTTTTTCTGGGCCCTGGGCCTGACGGTTTTCTACCAGTTCTTCACCCGCTATGTGATGAACGACTCCGCCGCATGGACGGAAGAGATCGCGCGCTACCTGCTGATCGCCACCGTGTTTGTCGGTGCCGCCATTGGTGTGGCCAAGAACAACCACATCCAGGTGGATTTTTTCTACCGCTTCATGCCGCCCTGGCTGGGCCGGGCCATGGCCCTGCTCACCGACGTGCTGCGCATCGCCTTTCTGGCCGGAGCCGTCGGGCTCACCTGGCAAATGATGGACAAGATGGGCAACTACAAGATGACCATCGTCGACCTGCCGATGAACCTGGTGTACGGCGTCTGCCTGGTGGGTTTTGCCGCGATGTGCGTGCGCTCCATCTGGGTCATGCGGGTGCATGTCAAGCGCGGCTACAGCGTGCTCGAACGCCCTGAATCCACCATCGAGGACCGCTAAATGCTGAAGATTGTTTTCCTGTTCCTGATGAGCGGCGGCCTGCCGGTGGCCATGGCCATGGCTGGCGCCTCGCTGCTGTACATCCTGTTCACGCAGAGCTCGCCGCCGTTTGTGGTGATTCACCGCATGGTCAGCGGCATCGACAGCTTTCCGCTGCTGGCTGTGCCCTTCTTCATCCTTGCCGGCAACCTGATGAACAACGCCGGCATCACCAACCGCATCTACAACTACGCGCTGGCGCTGGTGGGCTGGATGAAGGGCGGGCTGGGCCACGTCAATGTGGTCGGGTCGGTGGTATTTGCCGGCATGAGCGGCACCGCCATTGCCGATGCGGCAGGCCTGGGCACCATTGAGATCAAGGCCATGAAGGACCATGGCTACAGCACGGAGTTTGCCGTCGGCGTGACGGCCGCATCGGCCACGCTGGGGCCCATCATTCCGCCCAGCCTGCCGTTTGTGATTTACGGCATGATGGCCAACGTCAGCGTTGGCGCGCTCTTTCTGGCGGGCATTCTGCCGGGCGTCATGATGGCGCTGCTGATGATGCTGACAGTCGCCTACTTCGCCCACAAGAACGGCTGGGGCGCAGACGTCAAGTTCGACTGGCGCCGCCTGAGCAAGGCACTGATTGAAACCGCTGTGGTCATCGGCTGGCCCCTGCTGCTGTGGGTGCTAATCAGCAAGCTGGACTTTCCGCCGCAAATCACTGTGGCGGTTGCGCTGGTGGTGCTGTTCGCGGCCGATAAGGCCTTCAACTTTCAGGCGGTGCTGCCCATCATGACGCCTGTGCTGCTGATCGGCGGTATGACCACCGGCATCTTCACCCCCACCGAAGGCGCCATCGCGGCCTGCGTCTGGTCGCTGATTCTCGGCTTCGCGTGGTACCGCACGCTGACCTTCCGCAGCTTTGTCAAGGTCTGCCTCGACACCGTGGAAACCACCGCCACCGTGCTGTTCATTGTGGCTGCTGCATCGATCTTCGGCTGGATGCTCACCGCCACCGGCGTGACCACCGACATTGCCAACTGGGTCCTGGGCTTCACCAAAGAGGCATGGGTCTTCCTGCTGCTGGCCAACCTGCTGATGCTGTTTGTCGGCTGCTTTCTGGAGCCGACCGCCGCCATCACGATTCTGGTGCCCATCCTGGTGCCGATTGCCGTGCAGCTCGGCGTGGACCCGGTTCACTTCGGTCTGGTCATGGTGCTCAACCTGATGATCGGCCTGCTGCACCCGCCCATGGGCATGGTGCTGTTTGTACTGGCGCGCGTAGCCAAGCTCTCGGTGGAACGCACCACCATCGCCATCCTGCCCTGGCTGTTCCCGCTGCTGGGCAGCCTGATCATCATCACCTACTTCCCCAAGCTGGTGCTGTGGTTGCCAAAGATGTTTTATTGAACCGCGGACTTGTTGATCCGCTGATTGAAGAGAAACCCAGATGACGCCATTCATTCGCCTGCACCCCCTTGACGATGTCCTGATTGCCCGCCAGCAGCTGGTGGGCGGTACCGTCGTCGACGGCGTGACCGTCAAAGGCCTGATCCCTGCCGGTCACAAGGTCGCCACCCATGCCATTGCGGCAGGTGAGGCGGTCCGCCGCTACAACCAGATCATCGGCTTTGCCAGCAAGGCGATTGCCGCTGGAGAACACATCCACACCCACAACCTCGACATGGGGCCGGACAAAGGCAGCTTCGAGCGCGACTACGCCTTTGGCGCCGATGTGAAGCCAGTCGCGCCAAAACGCGAGGCCACCTTCATGGGCATCAAGCGGGCCGACGGGCGGGTAGCCACGCGCAACTACATCGGCATTCTTTCCAGTGTCAACTGCTCGGCCACTGCCGCGCGGGCGATTGCCGACCACTTCTCGCGCCAGACCCATCCGGAGGCGCTGCGCGATTTTCCGAGTGTTGATGGCGTGGTGGCGCTGACGCACGGCACTGGTTGCGGCATGGACACCGAAGGGATGGGCATGCAGATCCTGGAACGCACGCTGGCCGGCTACGCCACCCATGCCAACTTCGCTGGGGTGCTGGTGGTGGGCCTGGGCTGCGAGGCCAACCAGATCAACGCCTGGCTCGCACACAGCGCGCTGCGCGAGGGCGACAACTTCCGCGTCTTCAACATCCAGGACACGGGTGGCACCCGCAAGACGGTGGACAAGGGCATTGCGCTGATCCGCGAGATGCTGCCGCGCGCCAATGCGGTGAAGCGCGAATCCTGCAGTGCCTCGCACATCACCATCGGCCTGCAGTGCGGCGGCTCTGACGGCTACTCGGGCATCAGCGCCAACCCGGCACTCGGCGCTGCGGTGGACATGCTGGTGGCGCACGGCGGCACCGCGATCCTGAGCGAGACACCCGAGATCTATGGCGCCGAGCACTTGCTGACGCGCCGCGCGGTTCAGCCCGCCATCGCCGAAAAACTGATTGCCCGCATCAAGTGGTGGGAGCACTACACCGCCATCAACGGTGGCGAGATGAACAACAACCCCTCGCCCGGCAACAAAGCGGGCGGATTGACGACCATTCTTGAAAAGTCGCTCGGCGCCGTCGCCAAAGGTGGCACCAGCAATCTGGAAGCGGTGTACGAATACGCCGAGCCGGTAACGGCACACGGCTTTGTCTACATGGATACGCCGGGCTACGACCCGGTCAGCGCCACCGGCCAGGTCGCAGGCGGTGCCAACCTGATCTGCTTCACCACCGGCCGCGGCAGTGCCTACGGCTGTGCGCCCTCGCCTTCGCTCAAGCTGTCGACCAACTCGGCACTGTGGCGCAAGCAGGAAGACGACATGGACATCAACTGCGGCGAGATCATCGACGGCAGTGCCTCGGTGCAGGAGATGGGGCAACGGATATTTGATCTGGTGCTGGCCACCGCCTCCGGCGAACAGAGCAAGAGCGAGAAACACGGCTACGGGCAGAACGAGTTTGTGCCATGGCAGGTTGGCGCAGTGATGTAGATCGTTTTCATCGCATGAGCCACACCGTTCCCGCCGCGCACTTGCGCGCCCACGTCGCTGCCGTCCTGCGGGCTGCCGGCAGCGCAGCCGACGAAGCCGATACCGTCGCCACCAATCTGGTCCTTGCCAATCTCAGCGGCCACGACTCGCATGGCGTGGGCATGCTGCCGCGCTATGTCGATGCGGTGCTGGAGGGCGGCCTCCAACCCAACACCGGCGTGAAGGTGGTACTCGACACCGGCTCATTGCTCACACTAGACGGCCAGCGCGGCTACGGCCAGGTGGTGGGTGAGCAGGCCATGACGCTGGGCATCGCACGCGCCAAGGCGCACGGCAGCTGCATCATGACGCTGGCCAATGCGCACCATCTGGGCCGAATCGGCCACTTCGCCGAGATGGCCGTGGCCGAAGGCCTGGTGTCACTGCATTTCGTGAACGTGCTGTCGCGGCCGGTGGTGGCGCCCTTTGGTGGCGCCGATGGACGCTATGGCACCAACCCCTGCTGCATCGGTATCCCGTTAGCGGGGAATGGACCGAGCGCCGCCGGGCCGCCCCAAGGCGCGAGCGCCCCCTTGGGCGGCAGCGAATTACGCGCAGCGAAGAGCGTGGGGGCACATTTCATCTTGGACTTCGCCACCAGCCGTGCAGCGCAGGGAAAAATGCGTGTCGCTCACAACGAGGGGCGGCGGGTGGCGCCGGGCATCCTGATTGACGAGCAGGGTCGGCCGACCACCGACCCTGGCGTAGTGGTGGTTCCGCAAAGCAATGGCCTGTTCGGTGCGCTGCTGGCCTTCGGCGAGCACAAGGGCTACGGACTGGCGGTGGCCTGCGAGCTGCTGGGCGGCGCGCTGACCGGCAGCGGCACCTGGCACAAGCCGACCGACCCGAGCGTTCGCGCGGTCGTCAACGGCATGCTGACCATCCTGATCTCGCCCGCTCACCTCGGCACTCAGGCCCTGTCGTTCCACGAAGAAGCCATGGCATTTGTGGAATGGCTCAAGGCCGGGCCCGTCGCTTCGGGCTTTGACGCCGTGCAGATCGCGGGCGACCCGGAGCGTGCCGCACGTGTGCAGCGTGAGGCAGACGGCATCGCGCTGGACGAGCGGACATGGCAGGAAATCATCGCGAGCGGCCGCAAGGTCGGCGTGAGCCTGCCTGACCAGTGACTGCCACGTCATCAGTCAAGTTGCACCAAAACACTTCAGCAGAATACCTCATCGAACCACTCACCGAGCCCGATTCACATGGCCTTCAACACCCTGCATCCTCCCATCCGCGACCAGGTTGCGCTCGTCACCGGTGCCAACGCCGGCATGGGTCTGGCCACCACACGCGCCCTGCTCGAAGCTGGCTACCGCGTGGCTGCCACAGACTTGCAGACCACGCAGGTCGCCAGCGCACTGGCATCGCACGGTGATCGGCTGGCCTGCTTCACGATGGACGTGAGCGACCAGACCCAGGTGCATGCCGCCTGCGATGCCATCGAGGCACGCTTTGGCCGTATCGATGTGTGCGTGAACAATGCCGGCTTTCTGCAGTACGCCAATTGTGAGCAGACCACGCCCGAGCTGTGGCACAAAACGCTGCGCATCAACCTCGACGGGGTGTTCTACGTGAGCCAGCGCGTCGCCCCGGGCATGAAGTCGCGCGGCTTTGGCCGCATCGTCAATGTGTCGTCCTATGGCGCCAAGACCGGCGGCCTCTCGCCGCTGCCGGCCTATGCCGCGAGCAAGGGCGGCGTGACCTCGCTGACCTTCAGTTTTGCGCGCGAGTACGCCCCTTTCGGTGTGACCTGCAACGCGCTGGCACCGACCTTCGTCAAAACCCAGATGCTGACGGAGCAGGTCAGCGCCGAGCGGCAGGCCGAGCTGCGCCAGAAGATTCCGGTGGGCCGCTTCTGCGAGCTGGAAGAGTTCGCTCACTGCGTTCTGTTCCTCGCGCACCCGATGAGTGGCTTCATCACCGGCGAGGTGCTGGACCTCAACGGAGGCCTGCAGTTTGACTGACCCCACCCTGCTCACCCCGCACGCGTTGCCGGCCCTTGCGGCACGCGGCATCACCGTGCCCGGCTATCGGCGAACCGGCCCGCCCGGTGTGGTGCACCTGGGCCTGGGCGCCTTCCACCGGGCCCACCAGGCGCTGGTGTTTGACACCCTGCTGCAGCGCGGCGATGCGCGCTGGGGCGTGCTCGGCGTGGCCATGCGCAGCACGCAGCTGACCGATACCCTGGCCGAACAGGATGGCCTTTACGCGGTACAGATCGCCAGCCATGCGGGTGTGCACTGGCAGGTTGGTGGCGCCTTGTGGCGCACCTGTGTGGCTGCCCGCGAGCCCGGGCAGGTGGTCGAGGCGCTGGCAGCACCCACCACCCGCTGGGTCACGCTGACCGTCACCGAGAAAGGTTACGGCCCTGCGCTGGCCAGTTTGCTGGTGCAAGGCCTGGCAGCGCGCCATGCAGCCGGACTGCCGGGGCTGACCATTGCCTCCTGCGACAACCTCTCGCACAACGGGCGCAAGTTGCAGGCGCTGTGTGCCGATACGGCAGAAATCGAAAGCCCTGCGCTGGCCCACTGGATTCGCAGCGCCTGCGCGTTTCCCAACAGCATGGTGGACCGCATCGTTCCCGCTGCAACAGACAAGCGCCTTGCCGCCGCCGAACAGGCACTGGGCGTGACCGACCACGCCGCACTGGGCACCGAGGCCTTCTGCGAATGGGTCATCGAGCGACGCTTTGTCGATGCCTCTGACGGCGAGGTGCTGGCCGCTGCCGGCGTCACAGTGGTCGATGACGTCGCGCCATTTGAAGAAGCCAAGCTGCGAATGCTCAACGGCAGCCACTCCGCCATGGCCTGCATCGGTGCCGTGGCTGGCTTGCCGGTGATCAGCGACTGCATTGCGCAGCCAGCAGTTCGCCAGTTCATCCATGGCCTGATGACGCACGAGGTGGGCCCGCAGCTGAGCCGCCCCGACTGGGCCAGCTACCGCGATGCGCTGCTGGCCCGCTTTGCCAATCCCGAGCTGCAGCACAGTGTGCACCAGATCGCCACCGACAGCTCACAAAAAATTCCGCAGCGCTGGCCACCGTCGGTAGCGGGTGCGCTGCGTGCAGGCCACACCGTGGAGCGGCTGGCCTTTGCCGCAGCCGCCTGGATGCGCTACCTGCGCGGCAGCGACGAGCAGGGACGCCCTTACGCGATGAACGACCCGATGTCCAGTACGCTGCATGCGCTGGCCCTCGCACATACCGGTGATGCGGCGGCGACGGTGCAGGCGCTGGGAACGCTGCCAGCGATCTGGGGCGAAGCGCTGCCGCACAACGACCCGTGGCTGGCCCGCGTCAGTCATTGGCTGGGGCAGATCAACCAGCACGGCATGCTGGCCGCACTCGAACTCCTTTCAACCCACAAGGCCTGACTCCCATGAAAATCACCAGCGCCCGCGTCATCGTCTGCAGCCCTGGCCGCAATTTCGTCACCCTCAAGATCGAGACCGATGAGGGCCTCACCGGCATCGGCGACGCCACGCTCAACGGTCGCGAACTCGCGGTGGTGAGCTACCTCACCGAGCATGTGATTCCCTGCCTGATCGGGCGCGACGCCCACCAGATCGAGGACATCTGGCAGTACCTGTACAAGGGCGCCTACTGGCGGCGCGGACCGGTCACCATGAGCGCCATTGCGGCAGTGGACACCGCGCTCTGGGACATCAAGGCCAAGGCCGCCAACATGCCGCTGTACCAGTTGCTCGGCGGGCGCAGCCGCACTGGCGTGATGGTGTACGGCCACGCCAACGGCAAGGACATCGCGCAGACGGTGGACGAGGTGCTGCGCTACAAGGAAATGGGCTACCAGGCGATACGCGCGCAGAGCGGCATCCCCGGGCTGGACAAGGTGTACGGCGTGGGCAAGGGCACCCTGTTTTATGAACCCGCCGATGCCGACCTGCCCAGCGAGCACGACTGGAGCTCTGAAAAATACCTGCTGCACACGCCCCGACTGTTCGACGCGGTGCGGCAGGCCGTGGGCCCGGACATTCACCTGCTGCACGATGTGCACCACCGCCTCACCCCCATCGAGGCGGGTCGGCTGGGCAAATCACTGGAGCCCTACCACCTGTTCTGGATCGAAGACGCCACGCCGGCAGAAAACCAGGAGGCCTTCCGGCTGATCCGCCAGCACACCACCACGCCGCTGGCAGTGGGAGAGATCTTCAATACGCTGTGGGACTGCAAGGACCTGATCCAGAACCAGCTGATCGACTACATCCGCGCGACGGTGGTGCACGCGGGCGGCATCACACACCTGCGGCGCATCGCCGACTTTGCCGCGATGTACCAGGTGCGCACCGGTTGCCATGGCGCCACCGACCTCTCGCCGGTGTGCATGGGCGCGGCACTGCACTTCGACACGTGGGTGCCCAACTTCGGCGTGCAGGAGTACATGCGCCACACCGAAGCCACCGACGAGGTGTTCCCGCACGCCTACAGCTTCAACAAAGGCTTCATGTACTGCGGTGAAGCTGTAGGCCACGGGGTGGACATCGACGAAAAGCTCGCCGCCAAATACCCGTACCAGCGCGCCTATCTGCCGGTCAACCGGCTGGCGCACGATGGGACGCTCTGGAATTGGTGATCACACTCACCCCTATCGGACGCGCACTGCGTGTAGCGTCCCCTCCCCTTTCAGGGGACGACGCCTCGGGGCCGGCAAAGCCGGACCCCGGCGCCTGCTGGAAAAGACTGCACTCCGACTGGACTCCTGGCCAAGCTTGCCAGCAGGTGCCGCGGAACGGGCTACGCCCGGCCGCAGGCGCCGTCCCCTGAAAGGGGAGGGGACGCTACACGCAGTGAGCGTCAGCAGGGGTCAACACAAGATATTCAGGCTGGCTTCAAGGTGCTCTGAGGGCATGCGCTTGAAGCCCGAGCGGGCAAAGCGCTGAAGGCGGCCGACCATGAAGGCGACGATGACTGAGGCGCGCACCTGGGCATCGACGGTGGGTGTGGCGGCGCCGCTGGCGGCCGCTGCATCACGCAGGCTTTGCTTGAGGCTGGACTCCAGTTTGTCGAAAAACTGGTTCATGCGCTCCTGCAGGCGGTCGTTCTCGAACACCAGCGCGTCGCCGACCATCACGCGGGTCATGCCAGGGTTCTTCTCGGCAAATTGCAGCACCATCACCACCAGCTTGCGGGTGCGCTGCAGGTGGTCCGTCTCGCGCTCGCCAATCTGGTTGACGAGAGTGAACACGCTTTGCTCGATGAACTCAATCAGGCCCTCGAACATCTGCGCCTTGCTGGCGAAGTGGCGGTAAAGGGCGGCTTCGCTGACTTCCAGCCGCGCCGCCAGGGCCGAGGTGGTGATGCGCTCAGCACCGGGCTGCTCCAGCATGGTGGCCAGCGCCTGCAGGATCTGTACCCGGCGCTCCCCCGGCTTGGGGCGTTTGCGCGTGGCCGGCTCGGCGGCCGCAGGCGAGGTCAGTTCGGATTCAGACGCTGGATCGGACATAGGCGCAAAGGTCCTTGAAGGGAAAGAACTCAGGCAGGACGGGCAGAAGAAACCGGACAGAACACTGTTTCAAAAAACCGATCCTCGTTGCAAATGATTCTCTCACAGCCCAGCGACAGCCCGAGAGGCGGCAGCATGGGGTTTACGGCGATGGCGCTCGCCGTAAAAGGCCCTCAGACCAGCCGCAAGCGCACCTTCAGACCGGAACGCCGGGCGGTCTGCTCGCCCTCTGTGGCCGGTCGGGCGTCGCCCAGTTCCAGCTGCGAGTGGTGCAGGCGCGCAATCTCGTCGGCAATGGCCAGCCCCAGGCCATTGCCCTCCTCTTGCGTACCCTTGACCCGGTAGAAGCGCTGCACCGCGAGGCTCCGCTCATGCGGGGCGATGCCGGGGCCGTCGTCTTCCACTTCCAGATAGGCGCCAGACTGCTCCACCCCTTGGCCATCCGGAAGACTGCAAGGCCCGCAGCGAATGGTGACCGTACCGCCCGTCGGCGTGTATTTGATGGCGTTGTCCACCAGATTGGAAAGCAGCTCACGCAGCAGCCATTCGTGGCCCGTGACCTGCGCTGGCTGTGTCTCCAGCCCCAGATCAATGCCCTTTTTCATGGCGGGGTCGAGCTGCGTCGGCAGCACGGATTCACACAGCTCCCGCAAATCCACCCGCTGCATGGGCTGGGCCGAGGTGACCGAGGCATCGGCGCGCGAGAGCGCCAGCAACTGGTTGGCCAGCTGGGAGGTGCGGCGCGTGGCACTGCGAAGCCGCAACACCTTGTCGGCCGAGAGCGTGACCGCCCCCTCCTTGCCGGAAGCGCGCGCCGCCTGCGCCCATGCCTCCACCTGCGCCTGCAAGCCGGCCAGCGGTGTGCGCAGCTGGTGCGCGGCATCGGCCACGAAGCGGCGTTGCCCTTCGGCCTGGTCGTTGACCAGATCGAACAGGCGGTTGAGCGCCGTGACCAGCGGCTGCACCTCGGCCGGCGTGGCGAGCGGATCGATCGCGCTCAGGTCGCGCGGGCTGCGGCGCTCGACCGCCTCCTTCAGCTCGATCAGCGGCCGCAACGCCCGGGTCACGGCCCAGTTGAAAGCAAAGCCGGCAGCGATCACCAGAACCAGGTTGGGCAGCACCACCGTGAGCAGCATGGAGCGCACCCATTGCTGCCGTGGATCGGCGCCATCGGCCAGTTGCAGGATCAGTTCACCCGCCGCTGTCTTGGCGCGCTGGACCACGATGCGGTAGCTAATGCCCCGGTCTTCCACGCTATGGAACTCCGCATCGAAAGTAGGAGGGAGCACCACCGGTATCCAGGCCTCGCCGGCCACGAAGTTGCCAGCCGCATCCGACACACGAAAGCCGCCGGCATTGGCACGGCCCTTGACGAACTCTTCAATGGCTGGCGCGAGCAGCAGTATCGGCGGAGTCCCCTGTTCGGTGCCAGGCCCCACCACCGAGTCGGCCAGCAGCGGAATCAGACGCAGCAACTGCTGATCCTGCTGCAGGGCCACATTGCCAGCGGTCCGGTAATCGAAGTAAGCGCCAAGCACAGCCAGCACACCCATCGGCGCGAGCAGCAGCAGCAGCAACCGGCGCTGAAGGCCGGACTTCATGGCGGCAGGCACCACCCGGCTGTGGGTGAAACTGTGGGAGAAACGACTGGCGGCAAGCCCTGCGAGGCGCCGCACCGGATCAAGAAGCCCTGAGGCCGCGGACCATGATGGCCTGCTCATGCCGCCCACTCAGTCAGCGGACAACGCGCCAGGAGGGGCCGGGTTGGCCGCGGCTACCCCGTCGCCACCCGCGCTGACGAGCTCGAGGCGATAGCCAAATCCGCGGATGGAACGAACCGCCACCCCATGGCCCTCCAGCTTGCCACGCAGCCGGGAGATGTAGACCTCGATGGCATTGGGCGTGATTTCCTTGTCCCACCCGGTCATGGCCTGGAGCAGCTTGTCTTTGCTGGCGGGTTTGGGGGCGTGCATCAGCAGGTATTCCATCACCGTCCATTCGCGCGGACCCAGCTCGATCAGCTGGCCGTTGGCGCGCGCCTCGCGGTTCGCGGTGTCCAGCTCGAGCGCACCAAAGCTCAGGATGGCGCTGGTCGCCGCCTGCGACCGCCGCAGCAAGGCACGCAGGCGGGCCAGCAGTTCAGGCAGCTCGAACGGCTTGACCATGTAGTCGTCAGCGCCCAAGTCCAGACCCTGCACCCGGTCTTGCAGCGCATCGCGTGCAGTGAGGATCAGCACCGGCATGGCGAGGCCGTTGCGGCGCAGACGACGGGTCAGCTCCAGACCGTCCACCCGGGGCAGGCCGATGTCGATGATGGCGGCGTCAAACGCCTCTCCCTTGAGCACCTCTTCGGCACGCTCGGCGCTGCCGACCCAGTCGACCGCGTAGCCGGCGTCACTCAGCCCCAGCTTGATGCCGCTGGCCACCATCACATCGTCTTCAACCAACAGTAATCGCATAGGGTTTGAGCATACGGTGCGACAGAGCGGCACCCATGCGGGATAACACCAGCGCAGGGGCGCCTCAGTCAGCTCAACGACAGCCTGCGAAGCGCCCTTCCCTGCCAGTCACGGCCGCGAAACAGGTTTTTTGCCGGGCCGCCGGTGTAGCTCCCCCTGGGAGACCCAGACCGCGGGGGCTTAATGTGATCGGATCATGGTGCCGTAGGCCTGATCGGTCAGGATTTCCAGCAGCATGGCGTGCGGCACCCGGCCGTCAATGATGTGTACCGAGTTGACGCCACTCTTGGCTGCATCCAGCGCGCCTTCAATCTTCGGCAGCATGCCACCCGAGATGGTGCCGTCGGCAAACAGCTCGTCAATCTCGCGGGCGCTGAGGTCGGTGAGCAACTCGCCCTTCTTGTTCAGCACGCCGGGGGTGTTGGTCAGCAGCACCAGCTTTTCCGCCTTGAGCACCGTGGCCAGTTTTCCCGCCACCACGTCGGCGTTGATGTTGTAGCTTTCGTTTTCCGCGCCAAACCCTATCGGGCTGATGACGGGGATGAAAGCGTCATCCTGCAGCGCCTTGACCACGCTCGGGTCGATGCTGACGATGTCGCCGACAAAACCGATGTCGTGCTCCTTGGTCGGGTCGTCCTTGTCCAGCATCTTGAGCTTTTGCGCACGGATCAGGCCACCGTCCCGCCCGGTCAGGCCCACTGCCTTGCCACCGGCCTGGTTGATCAGGCCCACGATGTCCTGCTGCACCTGGCCAGCCAGCACCCACTCGACGACCTCCATGGTTTCCTCGTCCGTGACGCGCATGCCCTGGATGAAGTGCCCCTTCTTGCCCAGCCGGTTCAGCGCGGTCTCGATCTGCGGGCCGCCACCATGCACCACCACCGGGTTCATGCCGACCAGTTTGAGCAGCACCACATCTTCAGCAAAGTCCGCCTGCAAGGCCGGGTCTGTCATGGCATTGCCGCCATATTTGATGACCATGGTCTTGCCGTGGAACTTGCGGATGTAGGGCAGCGCCTGCGCCAGGATTTCGGCTTTGTCGCGTGGGCCTACGTGGGAGAGATCAGGGTCGGGCGCAGAGAAAGAAGTCATTGGTTACCTGGATCTGAAAGATTGTCAAATTGTGCCGTATTGCAGCTGGGGGCGGCCTGCGTATTCAGCTCTGTTGGTAGCCCTGCACGTGCTGCAGCAAGAAGCGCTTTATCGCCGTTTCGTCATTTAGCCGGGCGGCAGCCTCCAATACAGCCAATTCTTCCCGCAGTTGTGTCCAGGGCAGGTAGGGCTCCCGGGCCTTCAGGATGCGGGGGTGGTCAGTGGGCTCAGGGTTGTCACCGATGAGCAACTCTTCGTATAGTTTTTCTCCGGGACGCAGACCGGTCACTGCAATCTCAATATCCCCGGAGGGATGCTCGGCGTCTCGCACCGAAAGACCAGCAAGCTGCACCATGCGCCGTGCCAGGTCCATGATTTTCACCGGCTCACCCATATCGAGAACAAACACATCCCCGCCCTGCCCCATAGCGCCCGCCTGTAAAACCAGTTGCGCCGCTTCGGGGATGGTCATGAAATAGCGTGTGACCTCCTCGTGTGTAACTGTCAGCGGCCCACCCGCTACCAGCTGCTTGCGAAACAGGGGCACAACGCTTCCGCTGGATCCGAGAACATTGCCAAATCGGACGATCGAAAAGGACGTGGCCGACTTCTCTTCGGCCAGCGCCTGCAACACCAGCTCGGCCATCCGCTTGGAAGCCCCCATCACGTTGGTAGGACGAACCGCTTTGTCAGTACTGATCAGTACAAAACGATGAGCACCGGCTTGCATGGCAGCGTGGGCCACGTTTAACGTTCCCAGCACGTTGTTGAGGATACCTTCCCCCGCGTTACTCTCCACCATCGGAACATGCTTGTAGGCTGCCGCGTGATAGATCGTCGCAGGCCGGTAGGATTTGCAAACAGCCAGTAAGCGGTCGGCATTGACAACGCTCCCCAATAGAGGGATCAATTCGACTTGCAGTTGCTGCGCACTGCAGAGTGCCAGCAACTCCTGGTGGATCGCATACAAACCGAATTCGTTGTGATCGAGCAGCAGGAGTTGGCGTGGCTGCTGCTGCAAAATTTGCCGCGTCAACTCGCCACCAATACTTCCACCCGCTCCGGTAACCAGTACAACCTGTCCAGAAATATCACGAGCCAATATCTCCGTAAGCGGAGGTACTGGTGCCCGTCCCAAAAGATCTTCAATATCAAGCTCATGAAAATCCTGTACTGTGACCTTGCCACTGGCCAAATCAGCTATGGTGGGAAGCGAGCGCACATGCACCGGTAGCCCATCCAAGGACCGAATGATTTGATTCCGGCGCTCGCGTGAGGCACCTGGCATCGCCAGCAAGATGTCGGTAATACTCTCGGCCTGAACCAGTTGCGGGAGGTTCTGCGCCGAAAAAACGGCAACGCCATTGATGCTACGCCCGACTTTGGCAGGGTCATCATCCAGAAAGCCGACCAATTGATACTGGGTCACCCCTCCTAATGCGAATGCCGTCTGTACACCCGCAGCGCCAGCCCCGAATATCAGCAATCGCCCATTGGCACGCGCAGTCGATGCCGTGAGGCCGGCCAGCCAGAACCGAGCAAATGCGCGGCTTGCGCCAACCAGCAGCAGAAAAATAACAGGCTGCAAGATGCCCAGGGTACGCGGCACATTCGGCCACTGACGCCAAAGCAGCAGGCTGACAAGAAGGACGGCATACACAGCCACTGCTTTACCAGTCGTCACCAGTGCCGCTTGTCCCGTGTAACGGAAAATGGCCCGATATAAACCAAACTTGATGAACAAGGGCACCGCGAGCAGAGGCGCACATCCATATACAAGCCATTGGGCACCCTCAGGTCTGTGGAGCTCATCCAGACGCAGAGTGAAAGCGATCCAGGTCGCCAGCACGGCAAGGATCACGTCCAGGACCATCACAATCAGCTGCTTTAGCAGCCGCGGCCAGCCCACGATGACTTTATTCATATGGCCTCAAGCTCCGCAGAGGAGTCGAGTGCCGGCACCGGAGTCCATCTGACAGGAATTGATTTTGCGCATCGTTGGTCTTCACCTAGTCATCGTCCAGCCATCAAACCAGCCAGCCCAGAGGACAACACGGTTTTCTTTTACTAACGGAGTTTAAGGGCTGCTGCGTAACGGGCTGATACGCATAACGGGCATTACTAATGAACACACAAGACAAGCCAACCCGAGTAGAACCAAACCTATCCGCACCATAAGCCGGGTAATGGCTTCGCAGCCTTGATCGCACGAAACGATACCGACGGGCTTGTCATAAGCATCCCTGTGATCGACCGAACTAATTGAGCAGATCTCAGGATGTCCAACCTGACATCACATCAGAACCTCCACCAGGATCACGGTAGCTGTCGTAGCAGAGCTGGCGCCGAGTAAGGAAAGAACGACTTACGAACTAATGGCGAACGATTCTTTGGATTGCCCCTGCGCAACCAGAGCAGCCAGCCACTTGGGAGTCAGGCCACGACCGCTCCAGGTCTCACCGTTAGGACCCTTGTATTTGGCGGCAACAGGTTTTACTGGTTTCTTGGACGCATCACCGGTCTTCACAGACTTACGTTCGGATGGCTTGCCCTTACCGGTCTTGGCGCTACGGGCTGGTTTCGCCGATTGCAGGTCTTTGATTGAAATATCAAAGGCTTTCATTTTGGCCAGAATATCTTGAACAGTACTTGCATACTCTTTAGCCTTCACCTCATTAACTTGCTTCTGCAGCTTTTCCATTTGTGACTGTAATTCCATCAAGCTCGCCATGATTTCTCCTTGAAAAATATTGGTATAACTAATAATTAGGAAACGTCGAAACTCATATTAAAGCCTCCTCCTACTCAATCATTGCATATTGTGCATCATCGTCCCAGGCCCAGCGCCCAAGTTCTACGTACAAAATTGTAATATATATCTAAGGCTGGGGTCTCAGATTATTACGCAGGACCCGGGTGCACCATAGCTTCAATGAGCTATTCCGTCACGACGGATAACCTTGAGAAAAGTCAACCACAGAATCCATACATCAAAGGTCATTGATCTACGCTGAAGATATTCCGCATCGAGTTTGACCTTCGCAGGAATCGCCAACTCATCCCGCCCGTTGACTTGAGCCCAACCAGTCAAACCGGGCAACAATAAATGCACACCAATCTCTGTGCGCATCGCGATGAGGTCGTCCTGATTGAACAAAGCCGGCCTGGGCCCAACAAAACTCATATGCCCCATAAGAATACTCCACATCTGAGGAAGCTCGTCAAGACTCGACTTACGCAAAAAGCCACCGACCGGCGTTAGCCAAGCGCCCGGATCAGAAAGCAGGTGCGTTGCGACTGCCGGGGTATCCGTCCGCATACTGCGGAACTTAGGCATTCTGAAGATGCGGTTTTCCTTGCCCACTCGGTCTGACCAATAAAGAACCGGTCCGTGAGAAGTCAAACGAACAAGAGCTGCAATTGCCAGCAACGGGAGAAATAATAACGCGCCCGCTATCAACACCAATAAAAGATCAAAACAACGCTTCACGATGAACAATTTTATTGAGTGCCAAAAGACCCACGCTAAGCCTGCTCGCCGCGCAGGGACTCATGAACATACCAGTCATCCCATCGCGAAAGCCCTTCATACACACGCGAATAGCCATGGGCAACCAACAAGTCATATATATTTTCTCGCTGAATGGAGAAATTATGCTCGCAAGTGATGACAGAAATGACGCGCCGGCCAAAGTCGAAAGCGTTCAATATTTCGAACTCACTTCCCTCTGTATCGATCGACAAATAATCGATAACTTTGGGGGCCGAATACCGATCAAGAAGGTCGTTCAAGGAAACAGTCTTAACTGACTGCCATGTCGCAGATCTCCTGACATTTTTGTGAGCATCTGAGGCTGCAAAGTTGCTAAGCGTTGAAAATTCGGCGTTCTCTGCCACAGCAAATTGCAATTCCTGGCCACTCTCCCTCCAAACACAGTCAAAGTCGATGATGGCTGTCCGGCTCTTCACGAGCTCGGTATGCCACACCTTGGCTGGCTCCGCGAGTATTCCGCTCCAACCAAAGTCCTTTTCCATGAGGTGGCTGTTACTCAGGTTCACCCCATTGGTCGCACCAAACTCTACGAAGTAACCGTTCCGCTTCCAATCCAAGGAAAACAGCACGAACAGGTCCTGACCAACTTGCGACCTGATGTGCTGGGGGACTGCGCCATGACGGATCGCAAGATCCCGCAAAAGGTCCAGCGCATCTGATTCAATTTTCTGAAGCTGTACAAGATGCTTCGCGCGGAGAAGCCCAACTCCAGCAACAGACAGCGTGTGGTAAAACTTTTTCATTGCCATGCCAAAAGGACAAAGAGATCCACCAGAAGGTCACTTTCTGGGCAAGTTATTCAAAAAAGAAAGATAAGCAGGAATAAACTGCCGCCGGGAAAACCGGGTTACGCTTTCGTACGCCCGCCGCTGAATGTCAGCAAAGCCACTTCTATTGACATCGAGTGCGCGAATAAGCTCCGCATATCTTTCTTGTGAATTATCAGACACAAGGTAACCAGTCACGGCGTCGATGATCAGGCACCGGATCCCACTGATGTCATTGGCCAGTACCACCGCCCCACTGGCTTGGGCCTCCATGCTGACGTAAGACAGGCCCTCATGAAGGCTTGGAAGAATAAGCAGGTCTGATGACGCAAGTACTTCTGGCACATTATTGACAAAGCCCAAGCACAACACGTTGCCAGGTATCGAGGGCAAAAACTTCAGTACATCATCCCGCTCCGGGCCGCACAACACAAGCCTGAAGCGGGTTTCATGGAAGTGGTTAGCCCATAAGCGCAGCACCAATTCAAACCCTTTGCGCTTCTCAGGTCGCCCCACGTAAACCACCACCAGATCATCATCGCCCAGCCCCTGAGTCTTCCTCCAGGCGGCCCGGCTATAACGCCCCGGGGAAAATGCGTCCAGATCAATACCGCTAGCGGAACCGCTTCCAATAATCTCGACCCCCAAAGCGGGATTGACGTCCTTAAATAGTGCAACCATATCCGTCGATACCGTCAGTACATGGGTTGCTAGAGCGCAATTCAATCGTTCCAAATTACGCAGCGCCCATCGCAAAACACCTGAATACGCAACATAGGGAACGCCATGATTAAAGTAGACCCGAACATTCACGCCCGCTAGCCAGGCGCCCAACAATGGGAGAACCGAAGACTTAGAGTTATGGCTAAACACAACATGTGGCCGCGCGCTCTTTAGCATTGATCGGATTTTCGAAAGCGCCAACGGAAGCCGAGGTAAATTTCGCACAGATAAATCGAACGGAATGACAATACCATCCGATTCAGCTCGGTAAATCGAAGTAACCAACTCTGTCTGGTGCCCTGCATCATTCTCCGCCGCCATAAGGGGCGCAATAAACCGCGCCGCCATACGGCCGTCAGGATGAAAGTGAACGATTTTCAAGGTGTTCTTCATCCAAAAAACCATAAAACAACAGGAGTGGTGCCATATAAAAAATCGTCTCGAAGTTCACTCTCCAGCGCGTTGCTGATCCAGGGTTGAGCACCCCGAAGGGCGCGTGTAGAGTAATTAGCGCAAGAATAGCGGGAACAATGCATAGCCAGAAGATTGCCGTGAAACGCTTCTTGTCTTTAAAGGATTGCTTCATAGCATAGAGATAAATCAGCGCTGGGGAGATCAGTATCAACATGCCTTCTACAAAAAATGGAATAAAGACTGGCCTCGCAATTAACTCGCTTGGCATAGGACCAATGATCCCGAGCAGAGCGCCCAGCGGCACCAGTGACTTATACGCATCATGTCCAATACTAGTGTTGTACTCGATCCCGAAATATAAGAAGCGGCTTGCTCTTGCCGTCGGAACGATGCCCTGAAACCCGCGCAGAAGAAGAGATTCCCAAAAAAACGAGAATACAAATCCACTCGCCACCACTGCAATCAACAGTAGCAATATCCATGCATAGTTCTTCAATCTTTCTATCACCACTGTTGAGACGAATAGCCAAATAACCACACTTCCGTAGTGAGGCCTCAGCAAAGCACATACTATCGCTGCCATTGCAAGAAGAACATAGTCGGCAGTGGTGCACCTGCGCATGGCAAATCTTACCCAGATGACCAACGACAGTGTAAAGGCGCCATAGAAAATAGCCTCTTTACCGACAATTGACGTCCATACCAAACTACTAGGTAACAATAACCCAAGCACCAATATCAGGCGGCGACCACCTGTGAGGTAATAATAGGCTAAGCCAAATACCGAGCTCAGCGCAAAAGTCAGATGCGCGAAATAGACGCCACCTAAGGAGTTAGCCGTAGTTGCTAGCAATTGAATGACTGTTGTCCGTAAAGGTCCTTCGCCATAAAATCCACTGAGATAAAACTCACTGTCGAGCAGAGGCGTAAACTTCGCGAACACTAGAGTGGCGAAGGTTACGCCAGCAACTTTAACTAAAAGTAAAATCAACAACAAATACTTGAGTGCAATGTTTTCTGTACTCAAAGCAAACTTCATACTATCCTCCGTAAGCCATGCACCCATGCCCGGGGAAGCGTTTTCTTCAGGGCAATAACCAGCATTCCCTTACAGCCAATACGAACGATAGCAATCCAGCGTACCCAGCCTCGCAAGTGCCGATAGGCGATCTGCAAGTATTCGCGGTACGACTGCGCCGGGCTTTCTGACGCCAAGCCAACTGCCTCAATTTCCGTCAATGGGCCTTCCTGAAAGGCCCGCGTGCGCTTTGAATCTGCACTTAGATACAAATTGAAATCAGCGGCAATCCGGTATTGAATATCGTAAGGATGAGATGCCACAAACCCCTTGGAAAACAACATAGCTTGGTGCGATGTGGGCATTTTGTGACGCGTACCAGCACGCGCCTGAAGCACTGTCACCCGGGCACCCTGACGAACCTTGCAACCAAAGCACGCAACGTCAACTCCCGTCTCCTGATCGAGCGAAGTTATCCATGCATCAAGTTGAACTGGACTAGCGACCAACTGATCACCACAATTCAAGAACAGAAGATAGCGCCCGCTTGCAAGTCGGGCGCCCTTGTTCATAGCGTCATAGATACCTTCGTCAGGTTCAGATAAAAACTTATAGTTTTTATGTTTCGCAGTTTGCAGAACTAACTCCAGCGTCTTGTCATCGGTAGATTTTCCATCAACCACCACGTGCTCAAATCTGTCATCCCCATATAAATCATTGAGACTATTGATGGTCGCGCCGAGACGTGTGAAGTCATTTCGAGCAACCGTAATGATCGACAGCAGTACTTGCCTATTTAGACCTGACATCATCTTTTTTTTGCAAATCTGAAAGATGTTCCCATTTTTCTCGCGTGTTGCGCGAGGAGCGCAAATCCAACGCAGCAGGCCACCGTCAACCCTATAAATAGACCCTGTCCTCCATAGTTGGGAACCAGAAAATACATTAGGCTCAAGCCCACGAGGATCTCGAGCAAGTACACCTTATAAACAATATTCCTTTCGTTCAGGCCTATCGCAACCACCACCCCGACATCACGGCAAACCCGGATCATGAAGTACAGAAATGCGGAAAATAGCATGCCCTGACCGATGCCCGTGCCGTGAGTCATCGATTGGAAAAAGCCGAAACCTTCCAGTGCGGCTATAACCAAGTACACAGCAAAGACCATGGCAAAACCGATACTCGCTGAGTATTTGATGATACTGCCGACCTTGTCCATTCCACCGCTCAAGGAAAGCTCCGAGAGACGCTTGGCACTATGCTGCAAATACGCATAGTAGGCGACAAATGAAATAAAGAATAATCGGGTCGCCAAATGATACGAAACCACCTGCTCACTGTTTAAATGATGCGCAGCGAAATAGTAGTCGGCCCCAAGGAAAATTGCCGCGAGTACACCAAGACCCCAAAATCCGATGGAGTCATACATGATTTGGCATAGTCTTTCAAACTTCAACTCGGACGACCTTCTCAGAAGACGAATAGTCCAGCCCAGCATAAGAGGTAAAAAGACAAGGACCTGTGGGCCAAGGTACAAGATTACGGCTCCCACAAGATTTTCTCGCTCAAAATAATCGTAAATAGCCAAACCGATTATCGCCAGAGCAGACTGAAGCATGATCAGTACGTTACCGAGCTGTCCTTTGTTGAAGACAAGCAGTAACCTTTGATTAATCACGTTGTTAGTCGCCAGCAGCATGATCGCTGCACCAGTAGAGAACGCTTTTACTCCTGCATCACCCAGTTCACTTCTGCGAGGAGGCAACAGCACGTTGGCAAGGAATGGCGTCGCAAAGACAAATCCCGCCACAACTAACATGCACAAATAGTGGCCAATCGTCACAGTCAGCATTTCGTCCGCCGAAGCTTGTCTTGCGTTGAACTTGTTCTGCAGCGTTTGTGACAGCCCAAACTCAAAGACTTGAAACCAGATGGCGTAACCGAGCAAAAGAAAAATTAGCGCAGCTTCGTCCGCCGTGTGTATACGCGTAAAAACATAGATGGCATAAAGCTGGGACAGAGCTGCCAAGCTCTTGCCACCCAAATTGGCAACCATATAGGCGACGGCCCGCGCGTTAAACAGCTTAATCCATGCGATATGCATAAATAGAGAGCTTTGGTTATTTGCTCACTACATTTGCGCCGACCAGCCAGGAAACAGCCAAAAAAGTGCTAGCGGGAAAGATGTTGTCAAATTTTAAAGGCATCAAATTTACCTTAAGCTCTGCCGTGTGTCGTGCTGGCATAGCGTAACTCAGATACATCATTTAAATAAATCCCGAATATAGCAAAAACATATTTTTCGGCCACGATATTACAAGTCTCTGCCATGAGTCGACCAACATACCTAAGTTTGACCTGAATTAGGAATTACCATTATTTTTACATAGCCATTCGAATAATACATCGGCGAAAAAGTCTCATATAAAGCTTAGATTTAAAATCCGAATATTAGCAAGAAGCATTACCATGGCTCTGTCTGCCGCCAGTTGGTACATCTGTTGGTTGGGCTGCCAAGGCCACTGGAACTAGTGCAGCTTTGTACAGCAAACTGAATATGTCTAAGAAAGCGGGGCCAGTCCACCTCAAGGTAGGCTATTGGAGTGTCTATTGAAGGACTTTAGTTTGATGTGAATTAGCTAACGACAGTAATGCTGCAATCCCAATACAAAATACGATCAACCACCAAGGATACCGATATCGATACAAAGCCCCAAAAAATGGCGTAGCGACAGCATAGACCGTCATTACAGACATTGCAATTCCAACCGGAATAAAAATAGACCATTGCCCACCACGAAAAACGTAAACCACCAAAAACAACATCACCACATAAAACAACGACGCCTCAAGTAGCGCAACAGCATAAAAAGGAGAATGGTGTAACCCGAAAACAAAATTCCAGTCTCGAGGATATGGTTTAAACACACCAGCAAAAAAACCACTAGGCAGATACGTTAGAAAATCATCAACGCCACCGATAGAAACATCGGAATCAAAAAAAGCGCTCTCCGTTACTGGATTCTTGTTACTTTGAAGTAGTGAAAATATTAAACATCGCTGACCAACAAGTGATTTTACTGCGCCGTTGAAATAAACCGGCAACCAAGTCGAATTACGCCAATTACTATATTCCAGTTTTTCCAAACAGACACGCGAAACCTCTGATTCACCAGCAGAAAGAACAGCAGTAGTAGCCACTTTATAATCAGACAGAAGCTTGATTGTTTCCCCTGAAGCCCCTCCGATCGAAAAAAATCTCATACAACTAATGAGCAATACCGAGCAAGCTATAAAATTAAAATGCTTAAGTGAAAATAATCTGATATCCGGAAAATTACGAATATAAAAAATAATAACTATTATAATAAAAAAAGGGGCAAGTATAATATTGAGGTATGGACGAACGAGCCAAAAAGCGAATGCCCCAAAAAAAAGAAATAGAAACCCGTAATTTTTGGCATTGCTCGAACGATCAGAACCCTGATTGAGAACGCTTATTAAGCCATACATAAATGATAAGGATCCGATCAAGGAAAGACTCTCTTTATTAATTTGCGAAAACCACAGCATCATAAATGGAGAGATTACTAGAGGAAGAATCGCAAAATATGCAATACGACAATCAAACCATTGCCGCAAAATGAGAAACATCATTACCGCCGATATCGCATGTAAGCTCGCATTAATGATCATAATGAGATAAGGGCCATCCCACACCAAAAACGTCAAGGCCGAAAGCCCTACAACCCCTTGCCCACTATAAAATAATTGCCAACCCCAAACTCCATCTCGCTTAAGAATCTCCGCATATTCAATAGCAAGCTCATTATAATATTCTGGATCACCTGGAATAAAACCGCCCGGTGAATTGTAAAGCTTAGGAATTACAACTTCGCGCAATAAAAAAAATACTATCAAAGCATAAATAAACGTACCTAGGAACAACCAAAAACGAGCATCTTTTTTCATAATAGAGGCAATTGAATTCTAAAAACATTTATTGCCGAAGCAAAACAAATAATAATATACTATTTGTTTTACGTATATATTTCGCCCGTCCCCAGAAGAGTATGCGATTACATCTATTAACGAATGCTTTGCATCACTTGTCTCAATGCCATTGCACTATTAATACATTAATTTTCGCAACCAACCACCCTTCGCCAGTCGCACTATTACTGAATTTGCGATCTTAATTAATGCAGAGAATGCGATTTATTTTAAGCTTCAAATCAACGTAGCTCATCGAAATCGTGTTATTAGAATTCGTCTCCAGTACTTCACTACTTCGCAAATCATAGCTAGAAGATACATAGCGGATGATATTAATCGATCACGTCTCAGTTGGATTAAACAATTCAATACCCCATGGTGCATTGCAACCAAATCTCCAGTCAACCCGCTAACGCCAAACTCTTCTTTATACGAACATGCGAGCGGCCAACGAATTCGCATGCCAAGCCCACCGCTCAGAATTATCCTTAACCACAATTGATAGTCTTCGGCATAGCGCACCTGAGCAGGAAATCTATGTAAGACTTTACGCCTCAGCATTACGGTTCGCGTAGCTATTTCGTTGCTGAATAGCAGAGAACGAAAATTTATTATCCGACAAGCTGGATTCCCATCGGGCAAATTGGGGAATATACCTTCAGAGCAGACCTTTGAATCATGGCAGGTGAGCGCATATGCAGGATGAGCCAACATCCACGCAGCTTGAATTTCGAGCTTCCTTGGATGCCAAGCATCATCAGCGTCCAGAAAAGACACTAGCTGCTCGCTGGCAAGGGCCCAGCCAGCATTCCGCGCCTCGCCTGCACCGCGATTCTCTGGCAATGCCAACACGTGCACCTTAATCAAACCGTCCAGCTCATGCCGGATTATCTCCAGCATTGCCAAGGTTTCCCCCCCATCACCACTGCAATCTTCTACCAAAATGATCTCAATCGGCCTCGCCGATTGATTTACCACTGACTGCACTGCCGCTCGGATAGTGTTACTGCAACGGTAGCACGGAATAACAACACTGACGGGAACCGTTACGTAAGAATCACTCAACGATGTAGCAATCATCAAAGCCGCATCCATTGCACTGGGATCAAGTCACTATCATTCGTGCCATTACTAAACCAGTTTTTTGGTGTGATTACTATTTTATGTTTGTCGGGATTTAACCATGCCCCCCACCAGCTGAAAGTACTATTCGCAATTATATGATGCTTGCATAAGCTCATTAATTGCATGTCGATATAGCTTTGTTCGCCATTATTTCTGACTATATATTCAGCTGGAAATGGGATGCGAATATTATTTTTCACCCACTCCTGATCATCAGAAAAAACGAAGAAGTGAGGCGACGACACTTCTTCAGCAATGCGGGCAATTGCTTCATCATAGTAGCCCACCGAGCAGATATTGAGTATTTTTTTTGTTGACGCATGCGTGACATAGTCACCGCGCCTTATATGCAGGCTGACAGAATTGCAACCCTGGATGGCAAGTAATGTTTTTAGATTGTCAGTATCCAATGGAGTTCTAAAAGTAAAATCCGATCTTATAATCTGTTCGAATTCTTGGAAATACTTCGCGGACTGCCAGTATCCCATCATATATAATGAAGAGCCAAACTCTTTAAGCTCAGGCCAGTAATTGAAATGAGGCTCTATCGCCAAATATGGGCCGCGCAGTGTGGGAGATTTTACGCGCTTCAAAAGCTTACGTATTAGCACTCCACTGCGCCAGCCAAGTAGTTGTTCGATATCGTATCTTCTCGCTACCTCCACCGGAGCAGAAAATACTCGGTTGATCTCAAACCCATTATGTAATGTATATCCCTTGAAGCCACTTAAGTCGAGCAGCATAGCGGACTTGGATTGAAGCGATAACGCCCTTCCTGCCGCATATTGGAACATCTGATTTCCCAGACCTCCAAGTATTTGACAAATCACCATGATAATATTACCTCATCAAGAACACGGGATTAGCCACATCTACTTCATCGATTGACTCAAGAAGCCAGAAAAATCCACTTAACCATCTACGCATCGAAACACTCGTCCAGAATACTGATAAACGACCCATGATTCGAACTTAAAAAAAATAGAATCGCATAACTCGCAAAATACAAGTCGCCCTACCTACCTATTATCAGCACAGCAGGCATTTTAGTCACTAAACATCAAATTTCAGACAAGCTACAACCTATTGCTGGTAGCCTTCAACGCGCTCGCCGCCGATTCATAGATATCGCAACCAATATTCATAGTGGCAATCTTTGGATTATCATTTTAGAGCGAGATGTTTCACCTAAGAGAACATGTCTGGATGGCATGAAAATAGGGGGTCGACATACTCACACCTTCAGGCGTTTCTCTCTAACTGCGGCAAGATTCGCAATCTAAAATCATCCAACGAAGGTCGCATCCCCCTCGGCATTGTCGACCTCTCGGCAAATTTATCCAAACCATGAGAATTAGTTTTACGGCTGGTGGAGCGCGTGGCTACTACACTTCTTCATTCTGACATTTTGGTCAGTGAACCTTTAAGCCATCGCTCAAAAGTCTTATACCGCTTGCAGGACTCGACAAATGACACCCCTCGATTAACGCCGAAATCTACGCAGTCATCGTTAATGTGATTTTTTAGAACATTACCCTGCCCCTACAATATATAGGGATCGCCCAATCTGTCGCTTTTGTTTAGACCACCTCCAGGACAGAACCCTCGCATTTTAGATAAAATCTTTATGCATCCTGCGATCATTTTCGGATTAAATATTATTTTGAATACCGATGGGCCAATTAGCTCTGTTTATTTTTAAAATTTTGCGCGATAAGTTTACGCGCATTCAGCAGGCAATAGAAAGCAAACCATAGGCGCGTACGCCAGACGCTACCACCAACCAAATTGGCTACGTAGGCATGCGCTTTGTATCTTCCAATCACACTCTTCCATGCGAATGACTCAACAGTAACATCCACCAAGGCTGAAGTGTCTAATACTGTCCACAAGCGGCAATTTTGCTTTCGCCAAAGAACTGAATGGATCAGATCTTCACTGAAAGCTTTGCCGGGGAAAGGGTAGTAGTTATCCATGATGAGATCTTCCTTGTTGCACAAGGCGACCCCACCTGGCAGCCATTCCGACTCAACAATTCGTGTTGTTCCTGTGACCATTGGTACACCAAATCCAATGCCAGACGATGCTATTCGACCGAGTCGCTTTCTTCCGAAGCCAGCCCCACAAATCAGAGTGTAGTAGCAACTTGCCACAAAGCCACGCAAGCCTTCGTGATAACGCGTGCCATCCTCACCTGTTGGCTGAACGCGAAAGAAAGGCGCCACCACGTTGCTGGGGCCTTTGGCAATGAGCACATCAAGCATGGCTTTGAGTGTGTCACGAGGCAGAATGACGTCATCGTCAAACTGCATTACATAGGGGCACCTCGCCTTTAGCAGCCCCACCGCTCGCTGCGCTACTTGGCCTCGACAGTGGGTTTTGATAACATGAACATTGGCTATTTCAGAAACGCACTTGGCGTTCATCGCATCTAATTCGGGGATGCAAATAAGGATTTCAGTAGGAATTCCCGTGCCCCGATTGAGTTGCTCAACTGTATTCCTCAAGACATCTCCGCCCAGTGTGGCAATCACCACGGAAATAGGTAGCCGTCTCTTTATAAAGCAATCAGTCATGGATTCCTTGTTTACTCAATACAACTGCCAACGACTATGTCTCGGGTCACAAAAATGAAAGTTCTGATTATCGGTGGTACACGCTTTCAAGGACGGCATCTGGTGAATGAATTGCTCAGTGCCGGGCACACCGTCACTGTTTTCCACAAGGGCAGCCACGCTATAGCTCCACGCACCGGGCTGATTGACATTATCGGCGATCGCAACTCATCAGCAGATTTGACCAAACTCACTGACGATCCATTCGATGCTTGCATAGATACCTGCGCATATATGCCTGCGCAAATATCTCTTTTGGGTGACGCTATTAGCACCCAGCATTACTGCCTTATTTCCAGTGTCTATGTTTACTCCGACCGGGATGCGCTGCTTCACGAGGATGCTGAGTTGTGCCGCCTGGCCGTTCGTCCCGAGCTGGGTCTGACGTCCGAAAACTACGGTGCCTTAAAAGCACTCTGCGAAACAGAAGCCTTGGCGCGTTTTGGCGAGGGCTGCCTTATTATCAGGCCTTCCATCATTATTGGCGCCGAAGACCATACCGAGCGACTGCTGTTCTGGATGCGTCTCGTCGCTTTACATGGCAAGCGTTTCGACATCACAGATAACGACCCCGTGGTCCAACTGGTCGATGTGCGCGATCTTGCACACTTCACCGCAAAATGCGTTGAATCAGCAAGACAGGGAGCGGTTAATGTCTGCGGCGAGCCGGTGCATCTCTCAACGCTGCTCGCGATGATTGCAAACATCAGTGACATCCCATGCAAGCGTAAGCCCGTTCGCAGTTCAGATCTGCCTGCGCTAGGTCTGGACAAGCTGCCGTATTGCGAGTCAGGTCATTTGGCGCGCCATGACACCGCGTTGTCACAAGCATGGGGCTTCGAAGGGCGCCGTCTCGAAGATTCGCTCGCAGAAATCCATGCTCACCTGCAACAGCTCGGATTTTCCATGCGTGGCTTCCAGGCCGAGGAGGCAGCGGCGCTGCGTCTATTTGAGTGAGGTGTACCAGTCACGCACTTGCTCGATGATGGCCGAATGGGCTGCGGCAATCAGGCCTCGATGGCGGCGCTCCGCCCCACCCAATGTCAATGCGAAACCTTGGGCATCAGTGATGATCCCGCCAGCCTCTTCCAATACCAGCATAGGCGCAGCGACATCCCAGTCGCGCGGTGACATATTCTTGAAAAAAAGATCGGCTCCTCTATCAGCAATACGACAGATTTTCAGCGCAATGCTTCCTGACTCCACATATACAGGGATCCCCAGCGCCTTCTGCAGATCCTGAGTAATACCACGCGCTTCCGGATAGTTATCGATTAGAGAGTGGGCGCTGCTAGCCGAGCCCAGCACGCTCAAACGATCGCCATTGCAATACGCACCATTACCTCTGCATGCTGAAAAATACTCATCGCTGGCCGGTGCGTAGATGCCGGCAAGAACGGGACGGTTCGCGCAAATATAGGCGATTTGCGTTACCCAGCCAGAGAATCCGTGCACAAAGCTTGCCGTACCGTCGATCGGGTCAATGATGAAATGATCGGCGGTGCAAGCGCCAATACTAGCGGGATCCTCTTCACTGACCACGGGAATACCAGGGAAAACTTCCCCCAAGGCAGCTACCAAAAAATCATGCGCAATCCTGTCCGCAGCGGCCTTGAACTGTTCGCCGCTCCACTCACCTTCGGTCCGTCCGGCGGCTCGACAAGCCATGAGCGTGGAACCACACTCGCGTAGTATTTCTTCAATGCATTGCGCATCTGCGGCGGAGGGTGTCATTCAAAGTTGGAATCAGGCATTTCAAGCCGTTTTGGCGATAAAGATGTCATGCTCGATGTGCCAGTTCAGCTTGTGCTCGATAGCCCAGTCCACCAGAGTGTCCAGCGAAGGATAAGTGGAATACTCGGGCAAAAGTGGGTTGAAGCAACGGATGTCGTCGACCAGCACACAGATTTTGCCGAAGCTGTCGATATTGCGGCTGATGCTGGCCAACTCATCGAGGATAGGAGTGTCTTGCGCACCCTTAAAGGTAATGCCTGCTGAATAATGCCCGTCCAGCCAAAAGTTCACATCACCACGGAGATGGGGCAACAAAACTGGGAATACATCCTCACTGCTGCCATTCAGTATCTCTACATGCTTCTGACTGCTGAAAAGCTTCTGTGCGCGAGCAAATAGCTTTGGCTCCGGCTCAATGCTGTAGACCTTGGTAGCATGCTTGGCCAACAACTGCGTTGTCTGCCCAAGGAAGGTACCGGTTTCGACCCAAGTCGCGGAAGGTAAACCATTTCGCAGCAAACATTCCCGTCTTATGAAATGCGGACTGGGTGCCGCATAGCCACGTTCAGCCCATTGAAAGGAGTCGCGAATACTACTGAAGAAACGATACACAGGATTATTTTTCATGGACTACGGCTCTGAAGTATTCGTCAAGGCAACGCCGCTGGATTTTTTGAATTGTGCCTCGGAAATAAACTGATCAGTCGTGTGCCGGATCAGCACGACGCCTTCCTGCCACTCCGAAAATCTATAACTGTCGCGACCAAACAGCGCTTGCGAGAGCAGGCCACCAAGTTCGTCTGCTCCAGCTGCGTTGGTCAATGTAATCGAGGTGCTAAAGCGCGGATTTATTTCGAAAGGCCAGGCTTCACCCTCGTGATCCAAGACGAGCTGGACATTAAAGGGGCCGTCAGCCCTGAAGTGTTTCTGTATGGCCTTGCACAAGGCTTCGATTTTGGCATTGCGGCACGTGACCGCCGCCTTGGTCACGCCAACTTTGGAGATGATCTGTTTGGGCACCACGGCCTGTACTTCACCGTCACGCGAGACAACAACACTAACGGTGAACTCGGTGCCATCAGCAAACGTCTGGACCAACAGTTGGTCCGGTGCATAACTACTCTCGGCGACAAAGGTCCTCAGTTCGTCTGCCGAGTTGACCTTGCCGCAGCCACGGCTGCCGCGCCCCACGCGCGGTTTCACAAAGAGCGGGTAAGGCACATCCGCAGGTAGCTGATTGACCATCCAGGTATGCGGTGCATTGACGCCAACAGCGCGCAGTTCGCGCATGCAGCGCAACTTATCGAGACTGAATTCGACAAACTCGAGGCGCGGTTGGATCACAGCAATGCCCATCGTCTCAAGCTCCAGCACGTGCGGCAGCTCTTCATCGACGACCGAGATGACTGCGTCGACTTTTTCAATCAGGCAGATTTCCTTCAGGCGCGTCAGAAAATCTGGCGCATTGCCAGCGGGCACTACATAAGCGCGGTCCGCCAAATAAAACCCAGAAGCAAAGGGCAGCATGTCGATGGCGACAATGCGATATCCCCATTTTCGCAGCACTGAAATCATGCCGGCGATGGCAGGACCACCCGCACCGGTAAGCAATACCGTCTTGTTACTGTAATCGACACTCACTTGACAATCATCCGTACCATGCGAAAAGCCTCGGCTAGCTTCAAATTGGACATCATGCCGCGATACTGAGCCAGGGTCTGGAGCCCCTCAATGGAGCGCGGAAAGGGGAACGGACGTGCTTCGCCCTCATAGCAGGCCCAGGCCGCAAGCTTTTTCTCCCAATACTCGCTTACTTCAACGAAAACATTGGGCTTGAAAGACGATTCAAAGGTCCACGATCCGCTGCATGGGATCTCAAAGGTATATATCTGTGTTGCTATGAAGTCTCGCGTTGGCCGACAGGCAACCTCGACAGCTTCATAACTGAGCCTATGGTCGATGTTCACCTCAGACGGGTTGTGCGTGAACAGCAAATGTGGCCTGAACTGCTCCATCTTGCGTTCTATGTCCTTGACGATAGAAATTAGAGGATAAGTGTCAAACTGGCCGCAGAGCCGCTCGCCGAACTCGCATTCGGGGATACCCAGCACTTTCAGCGCCTCGCGCGCGCCCTCAAGACGCACACGCGTCTGGGTACGGAATTCTTCGCTATCGTAGTAGCCAACGGGAAAGCGTGCCGAAATTCCTTCGCCTAGAAACATCACCGCCACTTCGGCGCCCGCTGCAATCGCCTTGGCCAAGGTACCGCCGCAGCCGAGCACCTCGTCGTCCGGATGCGCCGCCACCACCAGAATGCGCATTCCCTTGGTAACATTCATAAAACCTCGCTTTTACCTTTTTGGACACCGGTGATACACGCTGCCAGCGCCCGGGTATCCATGGGTGTGAACATCAGCTCGCAGTAGTTCTGCACTTGCTCTGCCCTGGCACTTGCATCCGAGGCTTCCGTCCCCGTTACCAGTGCCATAAAAGCATCTGGCTCAACAACCTGCGCATGCAGGTCGGCAATCTCATACAGTGTATCAATCGGTATCTCGCCGGTCTGATGCAGATAGACGGGGCGCACGCCCGATACTGCCGCCTGCACAATTGCCGTACTGCCACGGTACAGAGCCCAATGTGAACGAGCGATATCCTCGGCCAGTGCTTGAGTAGACAGGATGATGTTGGCCGGCAGTTCACTAAATGCCGGGTTTTGCCGAGTCAAAGACTCGTAGCTCATATTTGGGTGTAGGCGCCAGATGAACACGATGTCGGGCATCCGCCGAGCACACTGCATCGCAAAACCGAACAGCAGATTGCATTCGCTCAAGATACCCTCTGGTAACACCAAACAGGCGCGCGCCTCCCCACTGGCTGTCGGCCATCCATGCACAGGCTGGCGTGCAAATGAGCGGTTTGACCCCAGCACCTCGATCAGCACACCTTTCAGCTGCGGATTTTTATATAGCCGCGCTTGCGCGACTCTTCCCGAAGTCAGAATCGCATCTGGGTTGCATTCATCGGCAAGACGACGCTGGACGGCATGCTGCAGACTGAACAGCGCTGCGTGCTGGTAACCGATGCAGCAAATCTGCGGCGATACCGCACGGGCTGCAGCAAAAGCGATTCTTTCCCACGAATGCCCTTCGTAGGTGACCAGGATGGCGCGCGGCTGCAGCCGGGCCACCAGCGCCTTGATCTGCTCTCCCAAACGCAAGGCGGATACTGCACCGCCAGAAACCGCCTCCAGTGAGGCTCGCGTTGCGACGCGGCAAATTAAATCGTTGGCTTGCGTCGTGGCCGCGTAGCTCTTTAAGCGACGCGCTTCGGCACGCGCTCGTCGATATAGAGCCCATTCTGCGGCGAGGCTCAACACCGGGGCGAAGATCACGCGGGGAATCTTCGCCTGGCGCCAACGTCCGGCCAGAATAGTCGGCGCTGTTCCCGTATAGTTAATCAAAGCGATGGTGGCACTAATGCCCAGTTCCGCAAGCTCGCCGGCGGCCTTGCCGTAATAGAAATCACCTTCCTGCCCGGGAAAGGCTTCGTTCACGAGATGGGAAACCATCAGCACATCACATTTTTGCGGCAGTTCGCCAACGCCGCTCCAGAGCAGACCACCCCTGGCAAAGGCCTTGCATAGGTGACGCAGCGCAGAAGCGAAATTGCGGAAATGCCGTTTACCTTCTAATCGTGTCTGCTGAGCGAAAATCTCCCTGTAGCCATCAAGAAAAATCGGGTGCGCACGGATCACGTGCAGCCACGGTATAGCGATACGCTCGTTGCTGGAGTCAGGCGCCAGCAAAAGCTGATCGCAGGCCTCGCAAAGAGCGTTGTACTGCTCCAGGTTCACGAAGCAGCTATGGCTTTCAGCAAGGACTGTTGCTCGGGGTCAGCAGACAGACAATCGAGAACTTCCTGCAATTCACCAGGTTCGTTGATCGACGGCAGGGCTGGCGCTACTTCGACATAACTGAGATCAAAGCCGTTTTCGAGAATGCGCATTTGCTCAATCGACTCAGCCTTCTCAATCGGCGATGCAGGCAGGGAAGTGAGCTTCTGTAGAAAGTCCTTGCGATAGGCGATGATGCCCAGCATCTTGCGCACAAAGGTTTTTTGTGTGGAGAAATCACTGAAGTTGGGCGACCGCCGAAAGCAATAGAGAACTCTATGCGGCGCAGCAATCGCACACTTCACAAAAGAGTGGCGGTTCAGCTCATCCAGCGAATCCAGTGCGCCGATCAGGTTCCAGGTTGCCTCCTCAGGCTTCGCAGCAATCGCCTGCGCGAGCGCCTCGACATGTCTCGGCAGTAGGAGTGGCTCGTCACCTTGCAGCAATAAAACATGCGTGCAGTCAACATGCGCAACCGCCTCTGCAATACGCGTAGTTCCGTTCAGGTGAATATCCGAAGTCATGATGACGCGACCACCGTTGCCGCGAACGACCTCTGCAATTTCTTCGTCGCAGGTGGCGACAACCACTTCAGACAGGCTCGGACACATCAGCGCACGCCTGCGCACGTGCTCAATCATCGGCAAACCGTGGATGGGGAGCAGGATTTTGTTCGGAAAACGCGTGGACTTCAGACGGGCCGGGATTATCGCGGCGATTTTCATGCTAGTGCGCCCTTGTCAATCCTCGATACCGAGCAAGGCTTCGACTGCCGGGTGCAAATGCAATAGGCCTACAAGAACGCCCGCAGCATCAACTACTGGCAGGTCCCAGATATGCTTCTCATCCATAAGACGAACGGCGTGAACCAGCGTATCGCCAGGCGCTATCGTCACAGGCGACTGAATGGCATGGTCAAGCGCGTCATCGACGAAAAAGGCGGAAAATGGTTTTTGTACTCGCAAAAGCATGCGACGAATATCTCCGTCCGTAAGGATGCCCTTCAACTGCTTTTGTTCGCTGACAATGCAGGCGATACCGAGGCGCTTGCGCCCCATCTCTTCCAGCGCCTCCTTGAAGATGACGCTCTCGCTGATGACCGGGACCCGATCCAACGACATCATCACGTCGCGAACAAGCAAATTACTTTTCCGGGTGGACATTGTCTTCTCCAAACTTGTCGAGCAATTCAAGACGCATTTCATGCACGATCTTGGCTTGGCTCAAAATATTCTCCAGATACTTGAGGTTCAACACCGTGTTGGCATCCGACAACGCGTTGTCAGGATCGTCATGCGCCTCCATGAATAGGGCATTGACGCCACAAGCAACTGCAGCCCGAACCAAGTGAGGAATGAATTCCCGCTGCCCGCCAGAAATATTCCCCATCGAGGTTGGCAGTTGAATCGAATGGGTAGCGTCAAAGCACACGGGATAGCCAGTGGCCGCCATGATCGGAAAGCAGGTCATATCATTGACTAGCATGTTGTAACCGAAAAAGGTGCCGCGATCGGCCAGAAGAACCTGATGGTTACCCGCCGCCTCGATTTTGCGTACCGAGTTCTTCATATTCCACGGGCTCATGAATTGCCCCTTTTTCAGGTGAATCGGACGCCCGGTCTGGGCGGCAGAACGCAACATCGAAGTCTGTCGACAGAGATACGCCGGCACTTGCACCATATCGCACACCTCCCCGGTCGCCTTGCCCCAAGCAGGATCCGAGAAATCCGACACCACAGGCACGCCAAACTCGTCGCGTACATCTGAGAGTACACGAAGACCTTCGTGCATGCCTATACCGTGAAAACTGTCTGGTGAAGAGCGGCAGTCTTTATCAAAGCATGACTTATAAATCCATGAGATACCGACACGGCGACAAATCTTTCCGATCTCATCCGCCATTTTGAAGGCATGTTCGCGCGTTTCGATAGCGCAAGGGCCACCAATGAAAACCAGCGGCAGACGCCCCCCGATCTTTACCTTCTCAACGGAGCCGTATCCGACTTCCAGTATTTTCTTATCCATGAAAAACATCCATTCTCTGATTCTGAATGCGGAAGACCAGAGGCCGCGCCATGACCAGGCGACTTCTCATGACGATCCGCTGCGGCGCATGCGCAGGCGTAACCGTGAACAAATGGCTGCCCATTGGCGCCAAGTCCACCGACTGCAAAGTACATAGTTTACCGTCTGCGTGCAAAGTTCGACATGCGACTCTCTGCGCCTGAGCGGTAGGGTTGACTATGCCAAGCTCATAAACACTATTGCTTGCCAGGGAATGCTGCAAGTGGTAGTCGCGACCCAAAAAGCTTCGTCCGCCCAACAGCTGCAGACTTTGGTCTGACATGCGTGCAATCGCATCAAGATTGCCGTGCACATAGGCGCGCAAAGGGGCGTTACGGTAGCGATAACTCACATAGCCGCGCTCTGCCAGATGTGCCCCCAGTGCTCTGAGATTCTTTGGGGTGTGGGAGTGAAAGACACAGAATGTTCCGTTTTCCCCATGTGATCTGCCAATAATTTCGGACAGCGCCAAGGTGGTTCGCCGACTTGGCAATATCGTCATGGTCTTCTCCAGGACGCGATGGCCATCTGCGTCAAAAAATACCAGAGTGACAAGGTGTCCAAGGCTATGCTCTCCTGAGAACAGGGCGGGCATGTCTGTCAATTCAAAGAAGGTCTCCCAATCGTCAGAATTTCTCCAGACGAAAAGGTCGCTCACTGGCGCGCCCTGATTGGCCGGTACCAGTGTCAGGGGCTGTCTGTAGCTCCAAATCGCCCGGATCATCCTTTTGATTTGACGCCTCATGGCTGCCCAAGCCTTGAAAACCAGTAGTTCTTAAGTATTTTCTGCGCTTCCCATCGCTTACCGTGAATCACATAGGAGGCGGGCGGATGCGTATGTTCAAGACTCAAATAGGCGCCGTCTTGTGTTTTGGAAAAATACAACGGAATGCCTGACATACCTCTGCACACAATGGCTGGCAACTCGTCCGGTACGATTCCCAAGTTGTCCAGTTTCACGATTGAAACACTGTTGTTGCGTACATCGAAGGATCCCTTAAGGCGCTCCGGGTTCGCACTGTCATATATCTCTACTTGCGATGCTCGCTTATGTGGACTTTTCTCGAGGTTCAAAAACAACATGTAGTTTTCAATCTCTGCACCAAACTGTATGAATGGCGCGAACGTCAGGAGGGACCCTGGGGCGGGAAAAGGGTCCAGTTCTCCTTGATAGCAAGTTGATGCAGTGGGCGAACTCAGGCCCAGCGTCGCACGCCACGCTGGCAAGCTGGTCCCATGCATAGTTGCTGGAAGTGCCTCGCTGCTGGCTGGCGCGGAGGTTACCCCGAGTGAGAGAAGCGGCAAGGTATCAACGGGCACATGCACTGAAACATCAGCACGGGTAAACGTACGCATTTCGCCAAAAGCGAGTTCACCCAAGACCTCGGAACGCCAGACGCCATCCTGCGCCCAAGTAAGATTGACTAGCTGAGTTTGCCTGCGTCGATCTTCCCAATTATTCGGCGGGAAGTTGTACAGGGTGGTCCGTCCAGTGCAGCCGGGCGCAGCAAGTACAGGATAGAAAGACATGATCAGGCCCTCCCGCGCACCCACCACTGGTTATATTGGCTGCCGGAATCACCACCGCACTTGCGTAGCAGCCTCAGCCCCGCATTTTGCAGATGCCGCGCCGTCTCCTCAGCCTGCTCGGTGAAACCATCGTCGATTTCTACCATCACGCTCTCAACGCCCCGCAGAGCTTCTACCCCACCGCGCAGGATGAAGTGCTCGATACCATCGACATCGATCTTAATAAAGCGCGGAGCAGGAATGTGCAACAGGCCGATGGCATCGTCCATGGTCACGCCCATGGTCTGGTATTCAAAAATCGAATTGAGCTTACCGCCGTGCTGATCGAAATCCTCACCGAAGGTAGACAAAGCGCCACCCCACGCGGTGGAACTCATCTTGAACAAACTGGGGCCGAGCGCATCGCTTAGCGCCAATGGGACAATGGTGACGCGCTCCTGCAGGTCGTTCAAGAAAACGTTTCGGGCCAGCAGCTCAAGATTAAAGACAGAAGGTTCGAAGGCGAAGGCACGACAATCGTGCGCCTTGGCGGCGTAAATGGAATAAAGCCCGACATTCGCACCAATATCCCAGAGCACCGCATCGGCGGGAATCTCGTCGATCCACTTGAGCGTATCAGGCTCCTTCAACGAGAAGCTTTCGGCTCTATAGCGGCACAAGGCATTCGGTGTGGCAAATGTCATATGGATGCCGTTATGCAAAGCTAAACTATGCTCATCCATGCTGGTTTCCAGAAGCTGCTGGCAGACATACTCCCCACCGGGAAGGTGAGGAAGTATTCGCATCGTGCCTCGCACAAGGCCTTTTATTGATTTTTTAACCAGTCGTTTGAGCATGTGAATTATTATTCTATCAAGCCGGCATCTGCTTCGAATATCCGCTCGAGCCATTTGAGCAAATCTGCTTTGCCCTGAATTATGGGAATCCCCCGCGCCCCGTCATCGTCCGACTGTATCCATCCATAGGGGTCGTAATAAATGCATGGTACCCCCATGTCGCGAAGGTAGATCGCTGTCGAGGTAAATGGCACGGAAATACCGGCATTACACCCTGAGACCAGCCGCATCGCAGAAACATCTGAAGCAATTACTGTCACATCTTTCCGTTGTGCAAGGGTATCAACGATGTGCTTGTAGCTCTTGTTGCCCCGGCCTTTGATATCCCGTTTGCTTTTCAACACCATATTCGCATCGCACATCTGAATTGCCGCGGCAATATCCTCCAGAAATCGGTGATAAAAATCGCGATATGCAGCAAGGCAGTCAGCCAGTGTCGACATACCGAAATGTGCCGCTGGTCGGTGGGGTTGAATGTCAAAAACCGCAACCGACCGAGGAGGTAAAGGCAGAAGTGGCTGCGGGCTATCAGAAAAATAGACGGCACCGGAATAGGCAACTTGGATGTCATCCCCGAGGTCGCGCTTCAGGATGGACTCCTGGTAGGCATCCCACACAATGTAGCGAGGCCAATTAGCCGGCCCCCATTCGAAATGTTGTGACTCATAGCCATCCGCCAACTTAGGCTGATCATAGGTAGAGTAAAAATAGAGTGAGACGCCGGCCCCACATCTTTGTGCTTCGTATGTCCACATCGGACGGTAAATTGTTCCGGACGAATGAAACAGGTACTCTTTGGCGAGCAGGTTTGGATCGCACAATCTCACGCTGCGGGCCTTTACCGCCTCGGCCAGCAGCAACGCATACTCCCAACGACCAAAAACGCACTGAATCGCCGAGAAAGCAAAGGCTCCAATCGACCACATGGCGAGATGTGCAGCGTTCACCCGCCCGACCGCCAGCTCGTACACCGGCGCTTGATAAAGAACAGGAAGGTCTCCAGCTTGGCGCTCTTGGGTTTCAGGGACGTTGTGACATATGGCACGAATACCATGATCTCTGCCGGACCATTGGGCATAGAAAGAGCAGATATCAAAGCTTGGCTGGCCCGCTTTCCCTGCGGGCAGGTTGCGGGCAGAAAGGGATTCAAAGACAACATGGGGGGACGGCCAAGTCTTGTTTGTGCCGGCTTCATCGCCTCGCCATAGCTTTGTAATCAGCCGCACCGCAACCAGCGGACCGTGGGCAAGTCGGGTGAGTACAACGTACTGCCAAGCGATTGTGGATGCAAATCGATTGACGCGCCACCCACGTAAGGCCATATGTGTTAGCCACGCCGCCGGCAAGGCAGCCGCAATCGGTTTATGGTCGCCCCGGCTACGGTAGAGTACCCGACTCAGGGACCCACCGCCATAGCGATCAAAAACGAACTGTCGCACAACAAGCTCAGCCGACGCGGCACTGGCGCCGAAGAACCAGCTAGCACAGTCATTCTTATCCAGCACTCGCGCGCTTACAAGTGTGTTCTTAAGTTGGCGCACAGCCCGGAAACCATCGTTGCGCCCACTCCATGCATAGCCTCTCATCAAACTGCGCAATCTGCTTCGCGCCCGAAGGGCGAATATCCCGGAAAAGCACGAAAAGATTCTCAAGTTACTCCCCGCTCTGCTCCAGCACCGGAACAAGGGGCACACCTTGTGAAGTGAATTCGCCACGTCCCTTCGGAACAGCAATAGTCGTAATCCAACGCCCCTTCGAGGCATTGCCGGCACGATCACGGTAAACGTTGGCTGCCAAGCCATTAGCCGGAAGACCTTGGGGAAGACTTAAGCCATCCAGCGTTTCCGATTGCGTTACTGTTCCACCAAATACAAATGGGGTTTCGAAATGGAACAGACTAAAGCCACCAAGCATTGAAAGGTAATCCGCATACTTGTCTACTATATGTTCGGTGTTGTCTAGGATAAGCAGAGGTTGTCTACTTCTAGGCAGGTGTTCGAGCTGTTCGATAACCTGCCCCAAGCACTGTACACGATCTCGCCCGTCTACCAACACCAGATCATAGTTATTTGTAGTTACGCTGAACTCCCGGTAATAGGGCCGCTGAGCATGCCTCAAGGTCAGACGGTCTATATACCCGAAACAGCTGGCAACATCTCCAATCTTCCGGCTCCATTCCTCATCATGCTCAACCGACGTCACCAGACAACCGCGAGACAGGAAATAAAGAGTCGAATTGCCTGCGCCGAATTCGAAAACTCTGGGGTTATGCTTCAGACTCGCTTTGATATAAAAGATGTGGCTATCGAGAAAATCCATAGCTCCATCAGTAAGCCAAGGGAGAACGTGCAAGCCGTCAATGTAAGGAAGTAGTTTTTCGTTAGACATATCTTCGTCTGATTAGAGTTTTCTGCTGCAAACCTTATGGCATGCCTTATTCAACGGTGATCCAACTGATATGTGGCTCAAAGGGGAATGATTCGAGGCGGTAGCGATTGAGGTCAAGGGCCTCCAGTAAAGCCACCGTTTCGCCGGGCCACTTCGGATCGTGCAACTCATCGAAGGCGATCACGGCCCCGCGCGGCATGCGCGGCAAGAACTCCTTCAACGCGAGCAACGTCGGCTCGTACAGGTCGAAATCCAAGTAAAGGAGTGAAACAAGTACATGGGGGTTCTCCTTCATAAAAGCCGGGATTGTTTTCATTGCATCGCCTTGGATCAGTGCAATTTTTTCCTGGTGCTTCAGCAGGCGTGTCTCTTCAAACTCGGCAACGCATCGCCGGATTTCGGCCAATACGTCGAACTCGGGATTGAGGTAACCCACCTTTGCAATTGCGGCGTCGCCCTTTGTGTCAGCGTCGGAAACCGAGGGAAACCCTCCAAAGGTGTCAAAGCCATATATCTTCCTAAGGAAGTTGTACGGCTCCAGCGTTTCTGCTATCTTGGCCCAAGCCATAACGCCAGCACCCTGGTAAACACCGCACTCCACAATCGATCCTTTGACTAACTGCACCTTCTTGAACAGTTCGTACTGAACCATGAAGCGGGCTAGTTCGTGCCTACGGGCATACTTCGTGAAGTATAAGAATCGTTCGTCCATGATGATCCAAGTGTCGTTTGTTGACGGGTTAAGGAGTAGCGGGCGCGCAAGGAAATCACTCACTTGGGGCGAATGATGCCCTTGGGCTTGCCGGTAACCGGCATGTCTAGATAGGCCCGATAAGCTTGAAGCAGTTCGGCCTGGGCCGGATCTGCAAAGAATCTGCCCAGTTTCCACATCTGGCTCTCATGCCAATAACCCGCAAAATGCAGGAAGTGATTTTGATACAGACAAGCCTCGATGCACGTACGCGCAAGTGATTCGTTTCCTTTATATGCATCATAGAGAAACGGATACTTCCATGCCATCTCGAAAGCCCAAATCGCTTGGAAACGGTAATCCAACCACGTCACCTTCTTCGTGCGTTGAATCTCGAAATTCAAATGCGTCTGTTCACCACCATTAGTAATTGACTTCACGTCACTATCGTACTTGTGAAACCAACTCTCCATCAGTTCGGAGTGTGCATCCAGATTGAAGAGAATAACCCCGGTGCAAGCTTCGTCTTCCTGAGACTCGAGGTCATGGAACTCATAAAGCTGCTCAACCGACATAAACAACGCCGAGTCGAGTGGGTAGCTATTGTCGTAATGAGAATGGCGAAGAAAAGCCATTCGCCGTAATACCTCGTCATATGGGAATGGCAAACGCTGCCGCAAGGAGACGAGACCAAAGGTGGTCGGATCGTAACCATCGAAGATATTGGGCGCGGTGGGGTTGATCAGAATGTCGGTGTCGAGGAAACAGATATTGCCAGCCTTGCAGCTATGTTCCTGCAGCGCTTTACCGAGTAACGTTTTTTGCCAGTGGACCTTCTTCCAGTTTGGGGCATCTTTAGCGAGCAGTTCCTCATCGAAGATGAGTAGCCCCAAGTTATGCCGGCGGCAATAGGCCTCCCAACCTTCGCGGGAATTCCTTTCCCACTGCTCAAGGAAATCGCCGCCGGTAGCAATGGTAACGATTGCATTCCCACCGACTTCAGGTTCTATATATCTTTTCATTACCAGGCTCCCCAGCCGCCATCGACTGATATGTTTTGTCCCGCCACATATGCAGCCATGTCGCTCGCCAGAAATGCCAGCGCGCCGCGAAAGTCGTCTTCGGTAGCCATACGGCCCAAGGGTGTCCGAGCTTCGTAGCGCTCAACGAATGCCTTTGCTTGGCCTCGCATAATGCCCCCCGGCGAGATTGCATTGACGCGCACTTCGGGCGCCATAGTCGTCGCCAGCCATCGCGTCAATTGAAGTAAGCCACCTTTGGACGCACCATAGGCGGCCGGATTGGCCATAGCGGTACCTGCGTACAAGCTCCAGTCTGGGCCGTATTCGCCGTAGATGGAACCGATATTGACAATGCTTCCGCAGCCCGAGGCACGCAACAAGGGCGCCAGCCCCTGACACAGGTGGAAAGCAGCGGTGAGATTCACTTCCAGCGCGCGGCGCCAAGTCTCGATCGACTGCTGCTCGAAAGGCACGCCCCAGCCTTGAAGGCCGGAGGTACCGACAAAGGCCGCATTGTTAATCAAAATATCGAGTCGCCCTTCCCCCAGAAGCCTGGCGATCAATGCGTCACGCTCCGCCTGCGACTCGAGATCGCAATAATGGAGAGTAGCATCCACCCCCCAGATTTTTTTAGCTTCGTCGGCCAGTGCCGAGATCGGAGTGTCGACAAGATCCAGCAACACGAGGTCAGCGCCGAGCTCAGCAAGGGTTTGCACCATTACTCTACCCAGGCCGCCCGCTGCGCCAGTAATCAGGGCACGCCGTCCCTTGAGGCTCATGAGTGCGCTAATTGTCATCATGACTGCACCCTTTCATCAGGCATTCGGCTATCTGGAAGTCCAGCAAGGTATCAATATCAATGGCCCGCTCCGCTGGAACCGTCACGGCGCGTACTAGTCCCTCGAACAGGGTATTGCGCGTCAACACGAACTGCGGCCTGGCCACATAAGCCACAGTTGCCATGTCGAAGACCGCAGGCGCATCCTGCCTACGTGCGACATTCGTGGCTGGCGGGATAACCAGACTGACAGTACCATCCACATTCCGCTTCACCATATTGAAGTAGGGGCTGCGATGTGCCTCACTCGCTGTTACCACGACATCCGCGCCACCCCGGGCAAAGTCGTCCAGGCACCGTTCTATGTCTTCCGGAATGCGAAGCGGCGCAGTAACTGGCACTGACACCATTGCATCGGGCAGGGCGCCTTCGCTTTCCTGCAGATATTTGAGCGCGTGCCGCCATGCCAGCCATTCCGGACTGTCATCACGTGCAAGCTCCTTCGGGCGCATGAAGGGTGTCTCCGCGCCATACTGCCGCGCGACGCCGGCGATTTCCTCTGAGTCTGTGGACACGATGACCCGATGGATACGCTGAACCGCTTTCGCATGCTCAATGGACCAGGCGATCATGGGCTTACCGCATAGGGAGCGCACATTTTTCCCCGGCAAGCCCTTGGACCCGCCCCGCGCGAAAATAAAAGCCACGGCTTTCATGCATTGCTCTCTGAACGAGCGACGGGTATCGCTTCGACGTTGGCTGCCGAGCGTCGGGCAGCCTGGATAATATTCAGGGTTGCAAGACCATCCTGCCCATTGACTAATGGACTCGTTCCATTTCTTATACAGGCGAGAAAATGTTGCCACTCGGCCACATAGCTTTCATCGCGCTGCGGCGAATGTACGAACAGTTGCGCCCACTCACTGCCCCCGGCCGAAAAAAGCTCGACAGCCCCGGTAAGACCATTCCAGAGCAAACTACCCTGTTCGCCGATAGCAAGACATTGTCGTGTGGTGTCGTGGCGCACGAAATCCATGTTGAGATTCGCAATGAGCCTACCCCCACCTTCCTGCTCCGCAAAACCAAGAATCAGGTGTGCCGTGTCCTCTACGTCAATCTCTAGATTGCTCTGACGACTGAGATTCGCTCGAACCGAATCGACTTCACCGAAAATCCATCGAAGGTAGTCGATTTCATGGCTAAGCTCCAGCAATGCACCACCGCCCATCGCACTGGTGGCTGACACGCCCTGACGGTAATCCGTTCCCGGACGCCATGATGGTAGATATTGGCCAATTTCACAACGTACCGACAGCACGCGACCTATGTATTTGGAGTGAATCAACTCACGGAATCGCTGCAGCGAAGGCATGAATCGCAAGTTGTAGGCAGTCATCAAAACATTGCCGCGTGCGCCACAAGTATCCAGCAATTGCCGAACCCCATCGGGCGAAGCGGCCAGAGGTTTCTCAATCAACAAATGAACGCCTGCCTCCGCGAGTGGTTGCGCTGAGTCCATATGAAAAACAGACGGGCTAGCGATGACTGCCGCCTGTGGCGCAAAAGCAAATACCTCAGCCAAGCTGCTCATGCATCCATCGGCATACTCCGGAATGGAATCACATCTCTGGTGACGCAGCACGCGAATGCTGGCATAGGGCAACAAAGATCGCACAATGCGCAAGTGGCGCTGTCCTATGCTGCCGTACCCGACTACAAGGACGCGCTCAATTTGCACAGAACCTTCTCAGGGTCTTTAAGCCGACCTCACCGCTTTTTTCGGGGTGAAACTGACACCCTGTAATCTGGTCCTTGCATATTGCGGCAGAAACGCGGTGGCCGCCGTAAATGCAATCCGCAAGGCGATGCGCGCGGTCTGCTGGCACAGCCATAAATGAATGAACAAAATACACCGCCTCACCCTGAGCGTTATCCTGCAACAACGTTCCCGACCAATCGTCGCATGACTCGGAAACTACAAGTCCATTCCAGCCGATGTGAGGGATTTTCTGCGGTTTGCCACTCGCAGTGTGCGTTGGTACAGGAACTACACGCCCGGGAATTAAACCCAGGCCTTTAGTCAGGCCAAACTCTTCGCTTTCTTCAAGCAACAGTTGCATGCCGAGACAAATGCCTAGCAGCGGCGTACCGCTCTTTGCCACTGCCTGTATCGCTTGCACCATGCCCCGCTCCTCCAACGCCTGCATGGCATTGGAAAAAGCCCCCACTCCAGGCAAGACCACTCGCCCGGCGGCAACGACAACATCGGGGTCGGATGTCAGGGTCACCCGTGCACCGCAGTGTTCCAGACCACGCTGCACACTCAGCAAATTTCCGACGCCGTAGTCGATTACAGTGATTTCAGGCTTGCTCATATTCCCTCACACCCAAGCCGGCAGCGCGGGCGTGGACTCTAATGTCATCGATGCCAGTGCGCCTGTAATGCAGTATGTCGGCCATTGCCACAGCGTCTGCACCACCGGCCCGAACCACATCTACACAATCCTTTGGAGCTCCCATGCCACCGCTTGCAATGACAGGCACCGATACCTCTGTGGTTACTGCCCTTGCGAGGTCGATATCAAAACCTTTACGTGTACCCTCTCGATCTATCGAGGTCAACAATACTTCACCGGCCCCCAGCTCGACGCTGCGTTTGACCCATTCGATGACATCAAGACCGGTACGCTCGCGACCATTGTCCGTGTAGACCTCCCAACGCTGTGGGCCAATCTGCTTGGCCTCGACGGAGATCACCATACACTGGCTGCCAAAACGACGCGCGATGTCGGTAATAAGCTGCGGGTTGGCAACAGCCGCAGTATTCACAGCGACCTTGTCCGCGCCCGCGCGGAGTATCTGCGTAGCATCGTCGACCGAACGAATGCCGCCACCTACCGTCATGGGGACAAAGATGTTTTCAGCGGCCGAGCGCACGATATCGCCAAGATGGTTACGGCCATACAGGCTGGCGACACAGTCCATATACAGCAGCTCGTCCACCCCTTGCTGGTAGTAACGTAGCGCATGCTCTGCCGGCGATCCGATAACGCGCAACCCCTCCAGATGCACTCCTTTGATAAGGTTGGCACCCTTGATATCGAGTCGGGCAATGAGGCGGACATTTCTCACTTATTTATTCTCGTGTCAAACGGAGTGGCGCAACCGCCATTGACTTCCATCCTTGTACCAAAGATGGGGTGAGCGGAACTGGTCAGTTAGCACATTGAAGTATTCGCGGTCCATCATCGGGTGCTCAAACATTTTGCTTGCCTCGGCAAACTCCTTGTCTGGCAGGCTCAGATAGGAAAAAAGCTCGTCGGCAAAACGCTCGGGAAACTCGTGATCAAAGCGCTTGACCAACGCGACGCCCTCGTCGCGATTGATATCACCGGATCGGATCTCTTGTGCGGCGTCATAGCTGGCACGACCAATGCCAAATTTGACCCCAGTCGTGTAATAGTGCAAATCGTCAATCCGGTCATCAATGCTGTTGTACTTCGAGTAAGTACCGGGCGTGCGCTCCGGCGACGCCTGGAAGCCCCCGTGCTCCACAGCATAGTAGTAGCAAGATTGCGGGTGCCATTTCAGATAGTACCCAAGGTAATGCACCTCGATATTTTTCTCGGCAATGCGGTTTGGATCAGCCGGCAAGTAGGGCTGCAGATCATTCTGGTCTACGCCGAACTGCGATTTCAGATCCGAGACAGATACACCACCTAGATACATCTGGGACTGGTCAGAACCAGTGAAATAAGACCAGTCCCGCTTGGCTGAGTCTGTGTCACCGATTGGGTTGCCGTACTCGGCTTCGTTTTCACCGTAAAAGACCAGCGGAATGTTAAATAGCAGGGCCATTTTGGGTGCCAACGCTTTTTGGCCAAACATGAACGCCTGGAAAGGGTGGAACAGCAATTCGGTCGACAGCCGCGTCAACAACCGGTGCACACGCCCATTTGGCGTCATCAGATAATTATCGTGTCCCGCATGTATCCAGGACTGGAAGTTTTTCCATCCCCATTCGGTATATACATGGGGGGCCCAGGTTACGGTCAACGGGTGCATGCCGTACTTGGTCTTGAGAATGTGGGAAGCGTAAAAGCTGTCCTTGCCACCGGAGCCCGGAACGATGCAATCATAAGAACCATCGTTCTTACGATGTTTGTCGCAGAGTTCCCACAGGCGTTTTTCACGCTCGACCCAGTCGATGGTATTGTGTTTACGTTCGGCAAAACGGCAGGCGTCGCACACCCCTTCCTCGTCGAAATGGATAGTCGCCTTCTTCGAATCCTTGGTGTGTTTGTACTCAACCGCCGAGTTGGGGCGCTGGTTTGAAATGATGCATTTTTTGCAGTAAACCACGTCTGCAGGCAACCCGTACTTGACCGACGGCGCAGGATTGTCCTTGGCGAAGGGTGCTAGATCGATGGGACTTGGGAATTTGATCTTGTCCATATGAGATTCAGTATTTTCCGCCGCTTTCGGCATTTGCTCTGTTCAAATCATCTGGCCTGCCAACGTCTAGCCAAGGCTCGTGCATTGGGTACGCAACAGTGCGCTTGCCTTCGACCTGCAACTGCTCAAAAAGTGTAGGCATGTCACAGTGGTTGTTTGCCGTCATCGCGTTCAGTGCATCAGGGCTCAGGGCGTAAATGCCAGCATTGATATGGGTACGGGCGATGGGTTTCTCTTCAAAACCAGTAATGTCCACGCCCTTGGTCTGTACAACACCAAACGGATGCTGCCACTCATGGAGGCGCACCGCCATGGTCGCAACAGCAAAATGGCGCGCATGGAAATCCAGCAATTCGCCATACTTGATGTCGGACAGAACGTCTCCGTTGGTCACAACAAAAGGAAGTTCGGGGCGGGGACTCAGCAGTCCCAGTGCCCCCGCAGTTCCAAGCGGCGTGGGCTCTTTCAAATATTCTATTCGCACGCCCAGGCGCGCTCCCGTGCCGAAATACTCTTCAATGATGTGGCCCAGATACTGAATGGAAATTACGAAATGGCCAAAACCCTCAAGCTTGGCTCGTTCAATGATGTGTTCAAGCATGGGCTTGCCCGCCACAGGTAACATGGGCTTGGGGCAATTTTCCGTATGCGGGCGCAAGCGAGTGCCCAAACCACCCGCCATGATGACCATCAAATTGGGGCGCTCGGCCGGCGCAGTGATTTCGTCCCAAAGATGCAGGCCGACGACCTTGTAGCTCATATCGACAACAGGCAACTGGCGAAAGCGGTTTGCATGCATAAGCTGCATCACCATGTCACGGCTCATCTCCGGCGGCACCACCAGAGAATTGCTACGCATAACATGCTCAATCGACTCGTCAAGCGCCAAGCCACGCAATAGGCCGCGACGAATGTCGCCGTCGGTAATGGTACCGAGCAGGACGTCTCTTTCGTCAAGCACGAGCACAATCTGCAGGCCAGTCACGTTGAGCTTGGCAATGGCCTGCTTGATAGTGGACTTAAGCGGCAGCACTACTGTGCGCCATATTTTTTCAGCGACGCTCACGGGCTTGCTCCCAAGTCGACGCATCTATCGGCCGGTAAATCGTAAAAGTTTTTTTTCAGGATGCCGTCCAACTGCAATTTTTTGACAATGTCGATAAGACGTGCACTGGCACCGCCGTCGCCATAGGGGCTGCTAACTGTTCCCAAATCTGCCTGGAAAGTTGCAGAGTAGAGTTTTTGCAGCGCGCCCTCGATTTCGTCGCGCTTGGCGCGGCAATTGATGATGCTCGAAGCCTGCAGTCGTCCGAGTTGTCGATCACCGATATTGATCGTTCCCTTTTTCATGGTCGGGGCTTCGAGCAGTCCACTTGAGGAATTGCCGACGACACCATCGCAATGTGCCATGCAGGACAAATAACGCAGTTGTCCCAAGGACGTATATGCACGCGCATTTACACGCCCTGCAATAAAGGCGTTCAGTGTGGCGCTCAGTTCACGACCACCAGAGTCTGCATTCGGAAGGGTAAATATTAGACCAGTGTCGTCCAGCCCTTCGACCGCCGCCAACAGCTCGTTCAGTTGGTCAACTGGAGATTCATCGTCCAGAGTCGCCGGATGGAAGGTGATCAACAAATTTCTGGCCTTGAGCTTGAAATCCAAGGCCGCCTCCAAATCTGCGCGATCAAGCAGCCGTGTGCGTTTAATAATATCCACGCCCAACCCCCCAACGCAATGCACACGCTCGGGCTGCTCACCAAGCTGTATCACCCTGCGGCGGTAGTCTTCACTGGCGACGCAATGCACATGCGACATTTTGCTGATGGCATGGCGCATAGATTCATCCAGTGATCCCTCTGTCACTTCGCCGCCATGCAGATGTAATACGGGAATACGGGCAAACAGCGCAGCCGTGACGGCCGCAAGAATCTCGAATCGATCGCCAAGCACCACCAACAAATCAGGCTGAAGTGTGGCAAAGGCATCCGCGAAACCGATGACGCCAAGGCCCACCGACTTGCCAATGGCAGTTGCGCTGTCAGAGCTGAGAAGCATCTCCACCTTCCGGTCAATGCAAAAACCGTCGGCTTCAATGGCTAAGTAGGTTGATCCGAATTCCGGAGAAAGATGCATGCCGGTGACAACCGTCTGCAACTCAAGTTGTGCATCATCGCGGATGCCCTGCATAAATATGCGGAGCAAGCCATACTCGGCGCGAGTCCCCGTCACTACGCAAATTCTTCTGCTCATAAAAATATCAATTCATCCAATGCGAAATCGCGCGGAGCGGGCTTGCCTATGACCTCGTCGAGGCGCATGGGCGAAATGCCAGTCCCGGGACGTTTTGCGCCGATGTTCTTGTTGCTGAACGGTTCCCCAGCTTTGATTGACTGAACAGCCACCAGTGATTTTCTAACTATCGGCAGGTTTTTGGCTTCATTACGACTGGGCGCCTTGACTCCATTGCCCATTGCCTGTTCGATGTTGCGAATCGCCACGACCATTGCCTTCAGCTGTTCCGGCTCAAGGCTGGCTTTGTGGTCAGGCCCCGGCAAAGACTGGTCGAGGGTGAAATGTTTCTCGATAACAGCAGCCCCCATGGCAACAGCGGCTATTGGAACTTCTATTCCCTGGGTATGGTCGGAGTACCCGATTTTCACGCCAAACTCGCGGGCAATAGTTTGCATAGCTCGCAGATTGACGTCCTGCATCGGGGCCGGATACTCAGTAGTGCAATGTAGAACCGTGATGCGATTCCGCGGGACATGCGTTACATCAAACACGGCTATGGCTGCCGCAATGTCCTCCAGGGTCGCCATTCCGGTAGAAATAATCACTTGGTCAGCCACGCTAGCAATACGTCGCAAATAGCGCAGATTAGTAATTTCGCCCGAAGGGACTTTGAAGCGCCCCAGGCCCTTACTCACAAGCAAATCCACACTCTCCTCATCAAAAGCTGTGGACATGAATTCAATGCCCCGCGATGCTGCGTGCGCAATTAACTCGTCATGCATTAATGGACTGAGTTCAAGGCGATGCAACATTTCGTACTGCGATTCAGTGGCCCCCGTGGTCTCAACCTGATATTCGGCCTTGGCCGCACTTTTTGTAACCAGCCGATCAGCACAAAACGTCTGGAACTTGACGATATCGGCGCCTGACTCGGCAGCCACGTCAATCAGCCCACGGGCCAGCCTCATATCACCGTTATGGTTGACGCCGGCTTCGGCAATGATGAGAACCTTATCCATGGACACTCCCAGCCCAATAAGTGGTTTCTCCTGGCAAATCGTGCCGCACAACCGAAGCCATACCAACAAGGCAGCTGGCACCTATGGAAATACCGTGCATGGTCAGGGCCCCGCTGCCAATAAAGCAGGATTCTCCAATAATCACGTTGCCATTCAGAATGGCGCCGGTAGAGATATGGCAATGGTCGCCGACTTCAGCACCATGCTCAATCAGGACTCGGCTATTGATGATGCAATTTTCGCCCACTCGGGCATTGGCGTTAACCACGGCGCCGTGCATCACTATGCTGCCCGCACCAATGTGCGCATGCTTTGAAATATGGGCGTGTGCTGAGCCAATATACGGAAATTCAAATCCAGCCTCGCGCGCCTGCCGATAAAGGCGAATACGGTTTTCCGCTGACTTGATCTGGCCGACTGTAATAAGCGCGTAGCGATATTCGGCTGCAAGCTTGCTAAGGTCTCTATCGGTGGCAATGACTTCATAACCGCACACACGCCTGTTCAATTCCTCATCCATTCCGACAATGCCGGCAATACGAAAATCCCCTCCGCTTTCGATGACATCGATGCAGGAGGCTGTATGCCCCCCCGCCCCAATCAAGACGATGTCTTTCACGCAGGCCCCCCTGTGCCAAGCACAGCACTACTGGGGATGTTGATCAGACGCTTCGACAGGTTTTCCGCCACTTTCAGGTCCATGCGCGGGCAACTGCCATAGGGGGTCAACTGATGCATCAGGGTCCACGCGGGGCGACTCATAAAACCTGCTTCATTCGCCGCCTTCAAAAGCGCATCATGCAGAATGGCTCGCTCAGTATCCAGCACCACTGTCTGCAGCCAGTAATTGCTCACGCAATTCACGGGCTCCTTTTTCAGGTGAATGCCTTGCACTCCGGCAAAGGCGGCTTCGTACAGCCGAAACAGGTTTCGCTTGGCAGCGATGAACTGCGGCAGTTGCTCGAGTTGGGCACAGCCCAGCGCTGCGTTCAGATTTGGCAGGCGATAGTTGTAGCCGACTTCGTCGTGCATATATTGCCAGGCATGCGGCAACTTGGCTGTCGTGGTCAGGTGCTTTGCGCGCAAAGCCAAATCCGTGTTGTTGGTCATAACCGCACCGCCACCGCCGGTGGTGATGGTCTTGTTGCCGTTAAAACTCAAGGTACCCAACAAGCCGAAGGTGCCGGTGTGGCGGCCGTAGTAATAACTTCCCAGCGATTCGGCGGCGTCCTCAACCATCACCAGATTGAAATCGTGTGCGATTGCCAGCAACTCATCGAGCTGGCCTGGATGGCCAAACGTATGCATGGGTACCATGGCGCGCACAATCCGGCCAGTACTTTTGTTAACGCACTGTCCACCATGTTGCTCGGTTTGTAGCTGAAGGTAAGCGCGCAGTGCCTGTGGGTCTATTCCAAAGGTGTCTTCTTCGCTATCAACGAAATGGGGCACGGCGTTGCAGTAGCTGATGGCATTGGCAGTGGCAATGAAGGTCAGCGCCGGAACCAGCACCTCATCACCAGCCTCTACACCTGCGAGTCGCAACGCGATATGTAATGCCGCCGTACCATTTACTACAGCCACAACATGCTTAGCGCCGGTATAATCCGCAAGCTCTGCTTCGAAACGGTTGACATACTCGCCCACCGAGGAAACGAAAGTTGAATCAAGGCACTGTTTGACGTACTCCCACTCCTTTCCGGCAAAACGTGGCTCGTGCAAGGCGACTGGCGCAGCACCCACAACTTTGCGGATGGCGGCCACGGACTGGCTAATGAGATCTGTATTGACTGTCACCGGTTATACGTTGTAGATGTTTGCTTTGTAGCCACTGAGATTGGCAGGCCGCTGGAACCAGTCAGCGGTCTCAATCAGACCACGCATGAAACCCTCGCGCCCGGCATATGCAGGCTGCCAGCCAAACACTTCACGCGCTTTGCTATTGTCAGCCCAAAGCCTCTGCACTTCGGAGTTTTCGGGCCGAATGCGAGCTTCATCGGTCACGACTTCCACATCCACGCCCATGACCTCACCAATCAGTTGCACGGCGTCCCCAATAGATATCTCAAAATTACTGCCGAAGTTCACCACTTCACCCAGACCCGCGCTGGAGCGCAGCGCGGCGATGAAACCATTGACGGTATCAGTAACGAAATTGAAATCGCGAGTTGGCGAAATGGCCCCCAACTGAATCTTTCGCTTTCCACTTGCCAGTTGGGTGATGATGGAAGGTATTACGGCGCGAGCGGATTGGCGTGGACCATAAGTATTAAAGGGACGCACCGTCACCACAGGCAATCCGAATGATGCGTAAAAGGCATAGGCCAGTTGGTCGGCTGCGATCTTTGTCGCGGAATAGGGCGACTGGCCCTGTAGGGGGTGCTCTTCTGTAATCGGTACAAAGCGCGCAGTGCCGTAAACCTCACTGGTCGAAGTATTCAGCACGCGCTGTACTTCAAGTTCGCGCGCCGCCTGCAGTACGTTCAGCGTGCCCTTGACGTTGGTATCGACGTAAGTATCAGGCGAGTGATAGGAATAGGGGATGGCAATCAATGCCGCCAAATGCAAAACTGCATCGCAGCCCTTCATGGCTTCTTTGACCCCGTGCGGATCACGAATGTCGCCAGAGAAAACCTCGAACTTTCCTTTTACGTCATCGGCACAATGGTCCAGCCAGCCCCATGAATTGAATGAGTTGTAGAGCGTAAATGCGCGCACGTCATAGCCCAGACGTACTAAGGCCTCGGTGAGGTGGGATCCGATGAATCCGTCTGCACCGGTTACCAGAACTGTATCAGGCATGATGGTCAGGTAATCGGAAGTCGCTCGAGCTTGTTCGGCATGTGCCGATTCCAGTGCTCAAGTAGGGAGTTTAAAAACATGGTGTGTTGCTGTGCAGACTCTGCCAGTGTCGGCAGACCACAAGAAGCGCCGGCGAATATCGCTTTCACCATGGGCGCGGTGAGCTGGCTCTGAAATTCGATCGAACCTTCAATGGTGCGGCCATCGGCTGCTCGGGCTATGCCTTCGGACTCAGAGACTTGCCATTCGTCACTGTTGATTTTAAGCTGAGCCTTGTACCCAAGCTTGTTGCGGTCGCTGGAGAGACGCAGCCTGGAGTCATCCGCAAAGCCAACAAAAATCTCACCATCAATTTCATAAAACCCATCGCGCTTAGCGGGGTACCACTCCGGCTGAAGGCGAGAGGCGTCGAACTTCGTCAGAGGCGCACTATTCCAGCGGCTGGCAAAATCGATGTAATGAATTGCGTTGCATGCGAGACCTCGGAAGCCCTCGAAACTGGCGTCTATCGCAGTACCCGCGGGATAGAGTTCACGAATCTTGCGGTACAGCGACCACAGGTGCATGGGAGTGTTCACCCAAGCCGACTTTCCCGCTCCGAGCATGTTCTGCAAATCGACGATGTCACCTGCGCTTTGCGTCAACACCTTTTCCAGCACCCAGTAGCGGATATCAGAGTGCTCACCGATATTTGAAACTAGGGTAGTTCGCACGTCGGCGGTAGTGGCGACGATGGCAAGGTCCATGGTTTTCGGCAACAACGATAGCGCAGAAGAAAAATGGGTCTCGTGCGCAGTTGCAGGCTGCATTTCATTCCAACGCTGCTCGGCACGCGTCAGCGACTCTGCTGAGAGGTCAAATACGTAGATATCCAGAGGCTCGATAACCTTCGATAGGCCCTGCAGATAACGCGAGCCTAACTGACCCGCGCCGGCAATTAAAACCTTACGCTTCATAAATCAGACTCACCAGTTTCATGGTGTCAATACCATCTGCAAGGGTCGGCAGGGCGTTCGACTGGCCTAGGACAGCCTTCACAGCTTCCTCAGCCTGCAGGCGCAAGCCCGCTTTAAATTGGGTATCCCAGGCATGCGTGGGTATAGCCTCACTTCTTCGGGATTTGTACACTTGGGAGCTCGCCTGCTCGAGCGGGCGCATTTCCCAACGCTTGGCTTGGGTGGTAATAGTCACTCCCCAGGGGCCTGGGCCATTCCAGATGGCCTGGTACACGCCGATATCACCCGATGAGTACTGAACCTTGGTCAATACAAAGCTAGGGGCTTCCGGGCTCCAGGGGATCACATGATCAACTGCGGTGACTTCACCGCGACAAAACACACAAAGATAATCAATGATGTGAATGGAATTGGCATACATCCAGTTCTTGACCACCAATGGTGGCTGCCCCCCCTCCAGTGCAACAACCGGATTTTCTTGATCGAAAACCTGGACCAGACGCTGACCTTCGGCGTGCTCCAACTCCCTCGCAACGGTCCGAGTGCTGGAATAGTGTCGACGATTCAGTGCCACATAGGCCTTGCGGTCAGCCCTGGTGGCAGCTGCAGCGATTTCTTGAGCATCAGGCAGGTTGTAACCTGCGGGCTTCTCGATCAACGCTTGCCACGGGAACTTGAACACTTCCAAGCATACATGGTTCACCGACAGCTCAGGGACCGCAATAATAACCAAGTCGGCCTGAGTGCCGGCATAAAGCGCTTTCACTGAATCGAAAACTTGCGAAATGCCGTACTTCCGCGCCAACGCCTCTGCCCGTTCGCGCGTGCGCGAGCAAATGCCAAGCAAGGCCACCTCCGGGATATCGACGAAAGCCTTGATGTGTTCCTCGGCCATCAAGCCTGCGCCAACGACTGCGACTTTGATCTTATGCATTTGTTTCCTATTTTGAATCAGCAATGTCCCAACGTTGGCAGGCCAAGGTTCGTAGGTGTTAATTAACTCTATGAAATTGATGAATCAGTCTGATCTTGATCTATTCGTTGAAATGTAGGGTCTCGGCTAATTGGTAGTCACCCAATGATGATTCCAACTAATGGCTGGACTTCTAGGACTCAAGCGCAAGCAGCCGAGCAAGCTGACTGTTCACATCGCCCACATCATGACCGATCGCAGCACGCATCTTACGATTGTCCAAACTAAGGTCTAGAGGGCGAGGTGTCAGGTCGCGGCGCTCCGCAAGGAAAGCGGGCTTGATCAGGTCATCTTCAAGATCAAAGGCTCGTGCAATGCGCAAACCGAACTCATATTTAGACAGCCGCTCATCGCCACCCATATGGAAAATACCACAAGCGTCTACTGCAATAAGTTCATGCACAACATCAATCAGTGAATTCAGCAGAATGGGCGTGAAGTAGGCGTCTTGAAACAGGCCGATTTCACGACCCGCGCGCAATGAAGCAAGAATACTGTCGCTAAAGGACTGGCGATAAGGCGGGCCCCACCCAAAAAAGTTGGTCCGCGAGACAATTGCTCTTGGGCACACTTCCAACACCGCACGCTCTCCTTCCGCCTTGGTATGCCCATAGACGTTGACAGGGCTGATAGCTGCAGTCTCATCCATCATCGAATTCTTACCTGAAAACACATGGTCGGTAGAAATATGCACGAGTTTTGTATCCTGCGCTGCGCATGCCAAGGCGACATTGCGCGCAATCTCTACATTGGCCTGATGCGCCTTTTCCGGAGCAATTTCACAGGCTTCAACATTGGTGATGGCAGCAGTGTGAATCACAACTGAAGCATTCGCTTCCTTGATCGCCGCAACAACGGAGTCCACAGAATCCAAGTTCACTACGCGACAAACAACCCCCTGCATGGAAATGCGCCGCGCATGCAAACCCAGCGTTACGGCATAGCGCTCTCTGGATGCGAGAGCCCAATTTCCGGCCAGTAGGCCAGCTCCGCCAGTAATCAGAATGCCAGCTCGCACGCCAGTCAGATCGAACCAGCCTTGCTCCGGTGAGCCGCAATCCAGCCCTGAAGCTCTGTGATGGGCATCCACTCCTGATTGTTGTCTGAGGTATAGACAAAGTCGGGGTCCACTCGGATACCATCTTTGACACGCAGGGGATCGGATGCCCAATCGTGAATCATGGGCAATATCTTGTAGTGGCTAGGGTAAGAGTAGGTATAGGACGCATCTTCAAGTCCAATCATCTGTTCATGAATCTTCTCGCCCGGGCGAATTCCAATGACTTGGTGTTCGGCTTCAGGAGCCACGGCGCGAGCAATGTCCAGAATGGACATGGATGGAATCTTCTTTACATAAATCTCGCCCCCCTGCATGTCCTCGAAGGCGTGCCATACGAGCTCCACCCCCTGCTCGAGTGTGATCATGAATCGCGTCATTCGCGGATCAGTAATAGGTAGCGATCCGGTATGCGCTTGCGACATAAAGAAAGGTATTACCGAGCCACGCGAGCCCATAACGTTGCCATAACGCACGACAGAAAAACGCGTCGAATGCGTGCCTGCGTATGCATTACCGGCAACGAAGAGCTTATCGGACGCAAGCTTTGTGGCTCCGTAGAGGTTGATAGGATTCGATGCCTTGTCGGTTGACAGAGCGACCACGCGTTTTACGCCGCGATCAATGCATGCATCTATCAGGTTCATGGCCCCATTGATATTGGTCTTGACGCACTCGAAAGGGTTGTACTCGGCGGTAGGAACAATCTTGGTCGCGGCCGCATGTACTACATAGTCGACGCCGTCGAGTGCCCGCGCCAACCTTTCTTTGTCACGCACGTCACCGATGATAAAACTGACACGCTTATCGTTTTGGAACTGCAATTGCATGTCCCACTGCTTCATCTCATCCCGAGAGAAGATGATCAGCCGCTCTGGGTTGTACTTGTCAAGTGTCATAGGTACAAAAGTTTTACCAAATGAACCTGTACCGCCCGTGATAAGGATCGAAGATTTAGAGAGCATAAGTTTGGCTCATTTATTTAAGCATGCAGGTTCAGTTCCGCCAATCGCCGACTTGGCATTGCTACCAATACGTAAAACGCATTGTTTACCAAGCTCTGATTGGACGTCCTGCACAGACCAGTCTTGCAAAGCAGTATCGATGGTCACTGACTTAAACACGTGTGCAAAGTCCGCATAGTATGGAGACGATGGTCTAAGCAAACTTCGCAATGAAATCGCTCTTCCGGCGGACAGGTGCTCCCGCAGGGTTTGCAATGCTGTCCACAGCAACCGCAACAAACGGATATTTCTTGCCACGCTGCGGAGCATGCTGGGAGCCGATGAACGCCGAGCTACCGTATTCTTAAGATACGCTTGAAAGGCTGCGTCCACTAAACTGCCCGCCATTTCGTTAGACAGGGACTGCTTAGAGCAGACCGCCTGCACTAGTTGGTCTCGAAAATAATGGTAACTCCCATACCAGCGTTCATTGGTGATCCAAGCAAACCAGCCCGGCAAAAGGTAGCGCTGCTCATGTACCTGCCTAACCAAATACAAGCCCTCGACCTGACCGACCTTCCCCAGAGCCACGGAGAGGCAACAGGGCAGAAGTTCATCAGCAAAAGTCTTGTCGCTGATACTGACAGACATTGCAGGGACTGGCGTATTTCTGAACATCTTGCGCCATAGCTCCGTGCGGTGCACCGAAAAGAGGGTAACCAGGTAACTCTCAAGATGCGCCTGAATCCGCTCAGTGGCTAGTGACTCTTCACGCACGGCCTGAGGATATAGAGATGCGCTGGAGATTTCATTGTGTCGGCCAGAAGTGCTGATGATCAGAACCCCCACCCCATGCGCAGCCGTGTAATCCGGATGACTCTCAAGAAACTCAATGCACCTGGATGCTCCAGACGGGACAATGAAATCATCATCTGCGACGAGACAGGCATAGGGAGTATCGAGAAACTGATTCATTTCCATGACCGCAGCCGCCACGGAATGTCCTGGCAAATGTACATGGATAATCTGCAGGCTATTTTTTAGGTTTTTAATACCCATAGACGCCTGCTGAAATACATCCTCGCGAGAACTATCTCCGATCAGTAACTTGCCCGTGAAATTAAGGGATGCATAGTATTTGACCAGCCGTAGGAGTAAATCGGGCCGGTTCATGGTAGGAATAATAATTGACAGTTCCATTGAGTAACTAGTAAATACTTGGCAAGATGAGCCGCGCTAGGAATTTCTCCCAAAATACATTGCTCCGGTACTTTTTTATAGCCGACCCATACCCATGCCTGGCAATCGACTCGCGCTCCGCCGGATTATCTAGGTAGTATCGAATTTTAGACTTTAGATCTTCCTTTGATCGAAATGGAACATAATCCCGCATCGGCTCAAACATAGATGCGGTTTGTTCATTTTCACTCTCCAGCAAGAGCGCCCCGCTGAAAAGAACTTCAAAAACCCGTGATTTCAGCTGGTGGCTGTTTACGCTGTATGAAAAATTGATCGATATGACGGAACGACCGATAATATCTGCATATTCTGGGTGTGTTACTTGCTGGTTTCTGTCGTTCGTTTGAAAGCTACCGGGAATGCCACACTCTATAAGGAAGTTGATTGCATCACTTCGATAGGACCGGTAGGCTGAGATCTGCCCCATAAATGATACCGGAACGTCCTTATTGGCACGTGGAAAATATAGAGCCTCGTCCTGGGGTGCCCACAGTTGCAGAATTTTTCGTTTGAATGAATCACTACCCTGCAGGTGATACAGATTTGGGTTGTCAAGCACCACATGCACATCAAACAGTTCTTGGTAAGGCTGTACTGCTGGCCAGAATTTCTGGCTGCAGGTATCCCACCAGATGACCCCAAGGCGGATGCCGAGTCGCTTTCGCACGAATTCAATGGCATGCACACTAGGCTGATTGGTGGAGTCCCACCAAGAGCTGAATACGATTGCGTCCGGCCGAGTGGCGATACATGCCCGGATGAATTGCAGGTCGCAAAAAGGCGAAAAAGTCAGATCGTGATCATATGTCAACACATCAAAGGTCGCCAATCCGCTTGATTTTAGCGTATGGTCCAGATGGATCTGCTCCGTTGAAACTTGGCTGGAATTCCTTGCATAATATTTGTTTCGCAGGATCAGAATATGTGGCTTTTCTTTTGAAGCTCCGTCAGGATTTGCCACCAGAGGTCGACATAAGAATCGATCACACAACAGCACAATCGGTTTTGCCAATAACCGCTTACTGAGTCTCGTTAAAAACCTGACCACACGCTCGCCATATGCGTCGAGCCTTTTCTTTAGCTTTGTCAAAAATAGCTGCGGAGTCATAATGACTCAACCTCGGGCAAGTTTTTCAGACATTTCCGTACCGCGAATTTTTGATCATGGTGTAGCCCTTGATCAGTTCAGCAATGCCAGCATCCAGGGACATGGATGTTTTGAAGCCAGTGGCCTCAATCTTGGCATTCGACACGATGTAGTTACGCTGATCCGGGTCTTTGCCCACCGGGGCATCAATAAATGTGAAATCCGGAATCTGCAGCTTGATGCGCTCACACAGTTCACGCTTGGACACGTTCGCTTCAGTTAGACCTACGTTGTAAATCTGCCCCTTCATCTTGTCAAAATTTAGAATAGCATGCTGAAATGCGCGTGACACATCGCGGACGTGGACATAGTTTCGCTTGAACGAACTTTCAAACAGCACGACAAACCGGTCGTGCACGGCACGGTAGGCGAAATCATTCACCAGCAGGTCAATTCGCATGCGCGGGGACATGCCAAACACGGTGGCCAAGCGAAAACTTAAGGCATTCTCGCGCTGCATCAGCTCTTTTTCAATGGCGACTTTTTCAATCGCGTACTGCGATATTGGGCGAAGCGGAGATTCCTCCGTGCAAAAGTTGTTCTCATCGCCGGTGCCGTAGGCGCTGTTGGTGGTTGGCATCAGCACGATCTGATGCTTCGACAGAAGGCGCAGCATCAAATCGATGGCATCGTGATTGGTTGTGGTTGCACCGACAGGATCAAGGGCACAGATCGGGGCTCCTACAAGAGCCGCCAGAGGAATAACAATATCGGCTTTGGCGAGGAGTGGTGCCATAGTCGCCTCCATGCGAATGTCACCCTTTACAACACTGAAGTTGGGATGGTGGCATGCGTGGTTCAGACTGGTTTGCTTGAACATGAAATTATCAAGAACCGTCACTTTGTGACCTGCATAGAGCAAGTCCAGCACCATGGTTGAACCCAGGTAGCCCGCGCCGCCGGTTACAAGAATGTTGTAGCTCATTTCTTTTCTTTCTGATGTTGGGATAAATTATTCGCCGAAAATCGCGACCTCTACGCTTTCGCATAGGGTGTGTGCAAGTACGATGTGCAACTCTTGGATGGTACTGGTTGCCTTTCCCGGCACAATCACGCAGTAGTCGGCTTTGGCTTTTGCCGGACCGCCATCGCGGCCACAGAAAACTATCGATGGCACGCCCATCGCCTTGCACTGCTCAAGCGCCAGCAGTATATTCATAGACTGACCTGACGTAGTAATGCCTAGGAATACGTCTTTACTCGTTGCTTTGCCCTCAAGCTGCCTTGAAAATACTTTGTCGTAGCCATAATCGTTTCCGATGGCCGTCAGAATCGAAGTGTCCACTGTGAGAGATTCAGCTGCAAGCGGTGCACGGTCTCTGGCCAGTTTGCTAACAAACTCGGCCGCAAGGTGCTGCGCATCCGCAGCAGACCCACCATTGCCGGCGATATAGATACGCCCCCCAGCCTTGTAGCAGTTGATAACTGTTGCAATAGCCTGGGAGAACGTTGCTTGTGTTTGCTCATCTAGCAATAATTGCTGCTTGGCTTCAATTGAAGCATGCAAATTTTTCTTGAGTCGTTCGGTAACGTTCATTCCAGCCTCTTTAGTCCAATTACTTCAGCTGCCCGCCAGTAGTCCTGAGGGATGCCGATATCGATGAATAGGCCATCACATTCAAGACCCACCATGGTCTGGCCTGACTGCAGTGCCAGTTCAAAGATATCATCCTCGAGCGAGGCGCGATCTCCCGCTACAAAGCGCAACTTAGCCATGAACCGGGGATGGACCACATACACGCCTCCATTGGCGAGCCTGCCTGGTTGACCCGTGCCAGATTTCAGCGTTTGGATTTGCCCTTCAAGTGACAACTCGATACCCATATACCGTCCGGTCTCCTGCGCCCTGAAAAGCGAGAAACACCAGTCGGCATCTTTTGATGCAGCAAAATCGGCCAACACATTCAAGTTGACAGCGAAGTACGTATCGCCATTAAGCAATAGAAAACGCCGGTCCTGCGGCAGCGTCTGTGCTGCCAGCAACAGTCCACCACCAGTCCCAAGCGGAGTGTCTTCAACTGAATAGTCGATTCGCGCCCCCAGAAACGATGTCCCGAAATATCCTGAGATGGCCTCATGGCGGTAACCGACAGACAGCACAAACCGCGATATCCCCTGCTTCACCCAGTACTCGATGAGATGCTCCAGAAAGGGGCGCCCAGCCACAGGTGCCATGGGCTTGGGCAATTCAGGAACCTCGCTGCGCAGCCGGGTTCCCAACCCACCCGCAAGAATGACGGCCGCCGTGATCCGGTTCGCGCCGAGATCAGGCTGCATTCAGGATGGCACACAGTTCGTCTATCTCATCATCCCGAAGGTCAGGGAAATTGCCAATGTAGAAGCCGTAAAAATGAATATGCTCAGTTTGCGGGAACTGCAGATAGTGATCGTCCGGGACCACGCCCTTCAGATACGGCTGACGCACCTGATTGCCACCACCTGCGCTACCGCGCCGGAATTCAATTCCGTTATCCCGCATCTTCTTCATCAGACGCTGGACGAATTCTTCGTCGGGCTGTTTCAAGATCAGATTGAAAGCATAGTTACTTGACCCCTCAAGCTTGAAGTCGGTCCGATATTTGGTGGCGTCAATCTGTTTAAGGAATCGCATCAAATTTGCTGTACGGCGCTTCACATTGTCATCAAGGCGGCGTAACTGGCTTCGTCCCATGATTCCGCCTAGTTCCGTATTGCGAGTGTTGTATGCAGGATAGGCGAAGATGAAATCCGGGTTTAGTTCGGGGAATCGGGTCTGGTAATCGGCTCGCAGGTCCATATCGGTCACTTCCCGCACCATGCCATGTGAGCGTAGCATGCGCACCTGCTGATAGACCTCATGGTCGTTTGTGCACACCATGCCCCCCTCAATGGTGCTCATGTGGTGAGCGTAATAGAAAGAAAAATTCGAAATCCATCCAATGCTGCCCAACCGCTGCCCATTGTGAGTTGCGCCATGCGATTCGCACACATCTTCTATCAGCGGGATATTCCGACGTTCGAGCTCTGCTACGAGTTCGTCCGTAAGGCCGTCGAAGCCCTGCACGTGCGTTAAAAATACCGCCCGTGTCTTGTCAGTGATTTTCAACAGTATCTGCGCAGGATCCATCGCGAGAGATGCCGGATCTATGTCGGCAAATACCGGCGTAAATCCGTTTTGCATCACGGACGCAACATCCGATACCCAAGTAAGTGGAGGAACGATAACCTCGCCGCCATCCGGATGGCGAATTTTCAGAATCGCCATCGTCAACAGGTTGGCTGATGCGCCCGAGTTCACAAATACACTGTATTTCATGCCCAGCCATTCGGACCACTCAGCCTCAAATGCGCGGACATTTGCGCCGTGGGTGAGGATCGGATCGTCCTGCTTTAAATGTTCAATCAGGGCATCCAAGTCTTCTCGCAATATGTTGTTGCGCATCAGTGGAAATTTCATCGCTACCAGTTCCTTAGGTCTATATTGTTTACTCAACAAGCATCAAGGGGCTTTGAGCTAGTCAGGTTTTCAAGAAAATTATTGACAGTTTCGGTTACCGTATCCTCACCGATTCCAACCTGCTCATGGAGTTCGCTTCGAGTGCCGAGCTCGAAACGGTAGGCGCCTTCAACGCCGACGTTAAGCATGCGAATAGGCAGGTTTCGACGGGCAATAAATTCGAACATCATGCTGTCCACGCCACCACGCCCCCGGAAACCCTCTTCCATGGTTACCAGTCCCTGGTACCCTGCAAGCGCCTTTGCTAGCTCTGCCCCATCAAACCGGGTAATGTAAACCAGGTCAATCACACCAACGGACAGGCCTTGAAAAGCCAACCGTGCGGCGACCTTCAGGGCAACGTGCAACATGTAGCCGGTTGCCAGCAAACAGACTTTTTCCCCCTGGCGGCGGACCGTAAATCCCACTTTGAAATCTGGCGCTGTTTCATACACAACAGGCAATACTTGTGCATCCAAGCGAAGGTACTTGAGCCCTCTACTTTCCAGGCACTCATCAAATAGCGAGGCCGCTGAGACGTGGTCTGCAGGCGAATACACCGCCATATTGGGCAATGCTCGCATGATGGTCAGGTCTTCATAGCATTGGTGTGTCGGCCCGGACACCACGTAGCTGTACCCTGCACCAACGCCGATCAGGGTGACATTCATTGGACGGACTTCCGACAACAGACACAGATTGACACGTATCTGCTCATAACAACGCATGGTGATGAATGGTGCGATGGCATAGGCGAAGATTTTGTAACCTTCAATCGCCAACCCGGCGGATACATTAATCAGGTTCTGCTCAGCAATGCCCACATTGGCAAACCTGTCTGGATAGTCAGCGCGAATCTTGTCCAGCACTGGCGAGCCAAAATCTGCCGTGATAAAGAAAATTTTCTCGTCAATCTGCATTGCGGCGTGAATGCGCTCAAGAAACGCATCCCGCATAGCCCTGGGCATACTACTCATCGGTTCCATCCAGAATATTGTGAAGCCAGTCGGCTTTGGGATTCATGATATGCGCCAGATCACGCCCTTCAAGCGAGGGCACTCCATGGCCCTTCTTGGTGTGGGCAACCAATGCTTTTGGCTTCGCATTGTGCTCGCCCTTCATTTTCAACAATACTTCCCTGACCGCCAGTACATCATGGCCATCAACCTCAACGCAATCCCATCCAAAGGCTTCCAGACGATTCACGAGCGATCCATGAGAAACGATATCAGCGGTCTGACCGAGCATGCTGATCTGATTGTTGTCCACTATTAAATGCAGGTTATCGAGCTTTTTGTGCGAGGCAAACATGAAGGCCTCCCAGTTGGCCCCCTCGTGTAACTCACCGTCCCCAGTAATCACAAAAATGCTTCTATCGCTTTTCCTGGCTTTGAGTGCGAGCGCACTGCCAGTGGCAACCCCCATGCCATGCCCCAGCGATCCGTTCACAGTTTCATAGCCGGGTATTACTGGGTCCGGAATCCCACCCAGAAACCCTCCCGCCTGACACACCCGATCCAGTTCGGCGACAGAGAAATAACCAAGATCGGCCAATATCGGATACATGCAGATGGATCCGTGCCCCTTGCTGATAATGCAACGATCCCTAGTTTCAGCGCGAGGATCTTTCGGATCAAACCGGAGCACGCCACCATAGTACAGGGCGACAAAGATCTCAACGGGCGAAAGGGAAGAGGCAATGCGGGTCTCGGGCGCCTTCTGGTGCACACGCAGGGTTTCCAGCCATACCCATTTTGCCTTTGCAGGCAAATCTGATATTTCAATTTTCATCGGTTATGGTCCATTGTTGCAACTTGTTAGATTACAAACCGTTAGGCTGATAGAGCACGACCCGACTACCGGAATAATCGAATGCGATAGGTACATGCACCAGGTGTTTGAGTCGCTCACGAACGGCCGGCTGATTCTCGGGTTTGACAAACAGCAAAAGAAATCCGCCGCCACCAGCGCCTAAGAGTTTCCCGCCTATGGCGCCTGCACGGCGCGCATCGTCGTAAATGGCGTCGATTTCACTGCTGGAGACCCTGTCTGAAAGCCGGCGTTTTGCAACCCACCCTTCATGCAGCAATTCACCAAACTTTTCGATGGGAACGCTTGTATCTTGAAGTATGCGAATACCTTCATCGACCATTGCTCGCATCGCATGCAATTCAGTCTGCCGGTTAATGAAATTGTCGATCTTGGATTTAGCCACTTCAGACGCAATGCGCGAAATTCCGGTGAAACACAACATTAGGTGGCTTTGCAATTCGATGGATCTACCATTCTCAATAACAACCGGGTTAGCTTCGAATCCACCACTGCGAAGAAAATCAATCTTATTAAAGCCACCATATGCGGCTGAAATTTGATCTTGTGAGCCGACATTCTCTCCTATCACATTTTGCTCGACATGGATCGCATCGCGGGCAAGAGACTCATTGCCAACGTATTGCCCACGCAGCGTGGCAATGGCATGCAGCAACCCGACGGTAAAGGCCGAACTCGAGCCAAGCCCGGAACGCGCTGGCAAATCGCCATCGTGGTGGATCTCCAAACCCTGCTCCATTTTTGTCCATTCCAAAACTCCACGCACGGCGGGGTGTTCAATGTCGGAAATATTTCTTACATTTTCAATTCGAGAATAAACGATACGGTGTTTATGCTCAAAAAACTGAGGGAGATACCGGCAGCTTATATAACAATACTTATTGATAGATGTCGACAGCACGGCGCCACCGTGCTCCCGATACCAAGCAGGGTAATCGGTTCCCCCGCCAAAGAAGGATATTCGAAAAGGCGTACGAACTATAATCATGATGCTTGGTAGTGGCAGTATAGAAAAGTACTGCGGCTATGAAGTAACGGATTCAACTTCACCCGCTCGATTTTACTCTCAGAGTTGAACGCGATAATAAATACATATATTTTTTTCATTCTAAATTCCCAAATCAGCGCCTTCATTCTCAAAATAATCGAATTTATCCAATGAATCCAAAAAACCAACACTGAGGGACCACCATATCAATGGTGAAGCTATCGATTTCTGCACGCTGGATTTTATCTACCGGACTTCACCCGTTCCCACAACCATCTCAGCGTAACTACCGACACGAGAAATTGAAGCCCCTGACAATTCAATGATTTGGGTGCAATTTCGCAGCGTGGTTAATCGATGGGCAATGATAAGAATAGTAAGGTTATCGCTCAACCCATCGATAGCTTGCATGACTGCTTGCTCAGTCTCATTGTCCAACGCACTTGTGGCCTCATCAAAAATAATCACATCTGCTTGCTTATAAAGAGCACGCGCAATGCCGATGCGCTGGCGCTGCCCACCTGATAGGCGAATACCTCGCTCACCCACAAATGTTTGATATTTCTGCGGCCAAGTTTCAATAATTTCTGATATCTGCGCTTGGTGGGCTGCTTGCATCACGCGATTACGGTCGATCTGATCTTTGCGAACGCCAAAAGCAATATTTTCTTCAATACTGCTGTCGGCCAAAAATATAGCTTGTGGAACGTGAGCGATATGCGCTTGCCAGGCCCTGTGATTTGCGGCTGTTATGGGTACGCCATCGATCTCCAGCGTGCCGCCGGTAGGTTCTAACAAGCCCATAACGATATCCAACAGAGTGCTCTTTCCACTACCCGTCGAACCCATGACCCCCACACGCCCGCCCTTAGGAATAGTTAGGCTTAGATTATTGAGGATCAAAGGACTGCCAAGGGCATACCTAAAGGAAAGTTGATTGAGCTCAATGTGCTTGGAAAAAGGCAACGGCAATACAGGCGACTGCATAGCGTAGTTAGGCAACGCTTGGTCAAGCAATTCCAGAGCGTCTTGCAATGACTCTTGGCTGCCATTAATCCCTGACCATGCACTGTAGGCCTGCTGTAAAACTGGCAGCAAGCGCTGCGCTCCTAATGTCAGTGCACCCAGGATAGGTATGGCCTTGACGATACCGTCCGGTTGACTTGCCATTGAATATGCCAGGATAGCAATCAGTAGTACGCCCAAAGCCTCCACTGCAAATCTGGGGCTTGTGCTGATAAACGTGCTATTAGCCTGGGCGCGACGAAGCGGGGAATCCGAGTCCTGATAAATTTGACAATAGGTGGCTTGGCTACCATCAATAAGGACATCACGAATACCGCCAAGACCTTCCTGCAACGCTTTAATAATATTTGTCGATTCGCGAGCGATAACTCGACTGTTATTCAACAGGTTACTACGAGTAACCTTCATAATTACTATATATATCAAACCAAACCCCGAGAACGCGGCTAACGCCATAATTGGGTCGATTGATAGCAATGCAGCAAGGATTGCGATGAGCATAACTCCCGCCCCTATCAGATTTAAAACCATCTGAACTATGCCGATGACTGTACCGGTTTTCCCAGTGATGCCAGTGATAACTTCGCTACTATTTCGAGCCACGTGAACCGAATAAGGTTGATACAACGTACGCCGATAAATGCTAATACTCAAATCAGCTCCTGTGGCATAGGACAGACGGTTACTGGCCCACAACAGCAAGAGCCTCAATACTCCGCCCCCTATGGCTGCAACTCCAAGGAGAATGGTGAGCGGCAAAAGTAGTTGATCGGGAGACGATAGTTCTAGAATGCGTATAAATGGTTGCGCAAGATGGTGCGCAAATACACGTTCCGGCGCAGTCAAAACACCAAGAAACGGCAATATCACACCGATACTAAGCATTTCTGAAAATGAGGCAAGCAACATGAGTAACAGAAGTAATCCGAACTGCCCACGGCGACGCAGACTAATATGGCTCCAGAGACGCCTCAGAAGTTGCGTTATAGACTGATTACTCATGGATTGGGGGCGGCATTAACTCGCATTTAATAGCGTCGTAAGCGAACTTCAAGCCAGCACCCAGAGACACCTGTGGTTTCCACCCCAATTCATTAAGTCTCCCGCTGTCCATCCACTTGCGCGGAGCACCGTCAGGCTTCGTAGAGTCAAAAACAATTCGACCTGTATATTCAATACATTGCCCAACAGCATGCGCCAATTCTGCAATGCTCACGTCACTGCCAAATCCAACATTGATATGGCTTTGCATCGGCGTTGTACACGCCTCGTAGGCAGAACGGGGGAGCTGCATGAGAAAGACACTCGCTGCAGCCATATCGTCGACGTACAGAAACTCTCTTTTGACAGTGCCAGTACCCCAGATAACAACTTCGGTTGCGCCGCTGACCTTGGCTTCATGGAATCGTCGGATGAGGGCAGGAATCACATGACTATTTTCGGGGTGGTAGTTATCACCCGGACCATATAGATTAGTTGGCATGACGCTTCGGTAGTCGCGGCCATACTGACGGTTATAACTTTCGCAAATTTTGATACCTGCAATTTTTGCAATAGCGTAGGGCTCATTGGTAGGCTCTAGCGGACCCGTGAGCAATGCATCTTCCGCCATGGGCTGTGGTGCCAGTCGTGGATATATGCAACTAGACCCCAAAAATAGTAACTTCTGCACTCCATGCGTATGGGCGGCATGGATGACATTAGCCTGCAGCATCAGGTTCTGGTAGATGAACTCTGCCGGGTACGTGTTGTTTGCATGGATACCGCCCACCTTAGCAGCAGCCAAGTACACCTGATCGGGCCGCACGACCGAGAAGAATTCATTCACAGCGGCCTGATCGGTGAGGTCCAGCTCATCATGGGAGCGGGTAATAATACCGTCGTGTGGCACACCCTGAGCCAACAGGGAACGTACAATAGCGCCGCCCACCATGCCACGGTGGCCTGCAACGTAAATTTTTTCAGACCTCATGTGTCACCGCCCCACCATAACCAAGTCGCGGCCAACGCGTATTATCCTTGGTCGGTAGTATTTCACGCTTAATAGTTTTAGCTGCCGATTCGTTCAAATCAATTCTCCTCTCGTTGAGTATTTCAGTCTTTTCCAAACAAATCACGGCTGTAGACCTTGGCAGTCACGTCACTTATGTCGCCAGAAATGCGGTTTGCTACAATTACGTCTGCTTCCGCTTTAAAGAGAGCCAAGTTATTGACCACACGCGAGTTGAAGAATTTAGACTCCGTTAGTGTTGGCTCATAGACAATGACTTCAATCCCCTTTGCTTTAATGCGTTTCATGATGCCCTGGATGCTGCTGGCTCTAAAGTTATCAGAGCCGGCTTTCATAACCAAACGGTAGATGCCAACCACTCTGGGTCTTCGCTTTAATATGTCTTCAGCGCAAAAATCTTTGCGGGTGCTATTGCTGTCCACAATTGCTCGCATGATGTTTTGCGGCACATCGCTGTAGTTGGCTAGCAGTTGCTTGGCGTCTTTGGGCAGGCAATAGCCGCCGTAGCCAAAGCTGGGGTTGTTGTAGTGGCTGCCAATGCGCGGGTCCAAGCACACGCCTTGGATTATTTGACGGGTATCAAGTCCGTGCGAAGCGGCATAGGTGTCTAGCTCGTTAAAAAAGGCTACACGCATGGCCAGGTAAGTGTTGGCAAAGAGTTTGACGGCCTCTGCCTCCGTGCTGTGAGTCAAAAGTACATCGATGTTTTTTTTGATAGCGCCTTGCTGAAGCAGGGCTGCGAAAGCTTCAGCGCGGACGGACTGCTCTCCTATCACGATGCGGCTGGGATGCAGGTTGTCGTGCAGCGCCTTGCCTTCTCGCAAAAACTCCGGGCTGAAGATGATGTTGGTGCTGCCAGTTTGCGCGCAAAGTTTAGCCGTGTACCCCACGGGCACAGTGCTCTTGATAACCATAACTGCAGCGGGGGCAATGGCCATGACATCCCGTACCACACTCTCAATGCTAGCGGTGTTGAAGCGGTTGGTGTCGGGGTCATAATCGGTTGGCGTGGCGATGATCACAAACTTGGCCTCTGCATAAGCCTCGTATCTATCTAGGGTTGCTTTAAAGTGAATGGGCTTGTTACGCAAAAAATCTTCTATTTCAGCATCTTCTATTGGGCTTTGCCGCGCGTTGAGCATGGCCACTTTGTCAGGATTGATGTCCAAGGCCACCACCTCATTGTGCTGGGCTAGGAGCATGGCGTTAGAAAGGCCCACGTAGCCAGTACCCACTATGGCTATTTTCATGGCTATTCGACACTCACATTCACGGCATAGCCGTGCTTGCGAAGCAGGGCATGCTGTTGGGCCTGGGCCAAGTCATGCGCCACCATTTCACGGCACATGTCCTGGGCGGTGATTTCGGGGATCCAGCCGAGCTCTTGTCTTGCTCTGGATGGATCACCCAAAAGGGTCTCTACCTCAGTAGGACGGAAGTAACGGGGGTCCACCCGAACAATCACGTCGCCCACCCTGACTGCAGGCGCGCTGTCACCCTCGATATGCGCCACCACGGCATGCTCCCCCACGCCTTGCCCTTCAAAGCGAACGGTAATACCCAAAGCAGCCGCCGTCCAGATGATGAAGTCACGCACGCTGTACTGCGCGCCGGTGGCGATGACAAAGTCTTGGGGCTTTTCCTGCTGCAGCATCATCCATTGCATCCGCACATAGTCTTTCGCGTGTCCCCAATCACGCAGGGCATCCATATTGCCCATGTAAATGCACTGCTCCAGCCCTTGGGAAATGTTGGTCAGGCCGCGGGTGATCTTGCGCGTGACAAAAGTTTCACCCCGGCGCGGGCTTTCGTGGTTGAAAAGAATGCCGTTGCAGGCGTACATGCCATAGGCCTCGCGGTAGTTCACCGTGATCCAGTAGGCGTAGAGCTTGGCCACGGCATACGGGCTGCGTGGGTAAAACGGTGTGGTCTCTTTCTGGGGGATCTCCTGGACAAGGCCATACAGTTCGCTGGTTGACGCTTGGTAAAAACGCGTTTTCTTCTCCAGCCCCAGGATTCGGACGGCTTCCAACAGGCGCAAGGTACCCATGCCGTCTACGTCGGCCGTGTATTCCGGGCTTTCGAAGCTGACGGCCACGTGGCTCTGAGCACCCAAGTTATAGACCTCATCCGGCTGTACCTGCTGGACGATGCGGGTCAGGTTGCTGGTGTCTGTCAGATCCCCGTAGTGCAGCTTGAAGCGCGCATTGTCGATGTGCGGGTCTTGGTAAATGTGGTCAATACGCTCGGTATTAAAGGAGCTCGCGCGGCGCTTGATGCCGTGCACTTCGTAGCCTTTTTCTAGCAAAAATTCGGCAAGGTAGCTGCCGTCTTGGCCAGTGATGCCGGTGATGAGGGCGGTTTTAGGTCGGCCGGATGGGGAATTGGAACTAGGCATTGCGGGGAACTCTCTTGAAGCTATTGAGGCAATTATCGTCACGGACAAAACAGGCTCAGGCTTAGCGTCGACCGTAAGTGTCTTCAAGTCTGACAATGTCATCCTCACCCAAATAGGATCCACTCTGCACTTCAATGACCTCCAGCGGGATTTTCCCGGGGTTGGCCAAGCGGTGCGCCTGACCCAAGGGAATGTAAGTACTCTGGTTTTCCCCAAGCACCAATGTCTGTTCGCCATTCGTGACTTCAGCCGAACCGCGAACCACAATCCAGTGCTCGGCCCGGTGATGATGCATTTGTAACGACAGCGAAGCACCCGGGTTCACACCGATGCGCTTGACTTGATGCCGGTCACCGACATCAATGCAGTCGTACCATCCCCACGGCCGCGCCACGCGGCGATGCTGCACTGCCTGAGATGCCTCCAGTGACTCCAGCAGCGTCACCACCTCCCGGACGGCTTCTGCATTGTCAACATGAGCGACCAGGAGCGCATCCGGCGTGTCGATGATCAGCAGATCCTCCGTGCCCAGTGCAACCACAGGTCTGGCGCCAGCGGCGTGGATATAAGTATTGCGGGTTTTGAGGTGGTGGGCATAGGCGCTGCCGCCCCAGATCCGGTTGCCCTGTGTATCGGGCGTTGCGAGGTCGGCCACAGCGTTCCAGCTGCCCACGTCGCTCCAGACTCCGTTGAAAGGCAGTACTGCGACGTTGGCGTGGTGCTCCATGACTGCGTAATCGATGCTCTGCGACCGGCACGCAAGAAATGACTCAGGATCGGGACGAACAAAGGTCTGCGCGTTGATTTGGTCCGAGGTTGATGCCATCATCGCGTTGCGGCAGCATTGTAAAATGTCACTCGCGTTCGCAGCCATGGCAGCAAGCAGCGTTTCCGCGGAGCACAGGAAGATTCCAGCGTTCCAGAGCACGCTGCCTTGCAAAACCAGCGCCTGCGCCTGGTCCGCGGCAGGCTTTTCAATGAAGCGGAGCACGTCACACGCCCCGTCCGCCCGCTCTGGTCCTTGAGCGATATAGCCATAGGCCGTGCTCGGAAAACTCGGTGTAACGCCAAACGTGACGATGGCACCGCCCTCAGCCGCAGCACGGCCACCATCAACCATGGCAGCGAAGGCTGCTCCGTCCGGAATATGGTGGTCCGCAGGACAAAATAAGAGCAAGCCTTGGGGCGCTACCTGCAGGGCAGCAAGTGTCATGGCGGCGGCGGTGTTGCGTGCGGCGGGCTCCAAGACGATCTGCGCGTGCACTTGGGCCGTCTGTACCGCTTCTGTTACCAAAAAACGGTGCTCTTCAGAAGCCACGCAAATCACGTGATCACTGATTAGCGTCACCCGCTCCAAGGTAAGTTGCAGCAGACTTTTTCCGTCGATCAATGGCACGAACTGTTTAGGAAAGCTTTTACGGCTCAGCGGCCACAAACGGGTTCCGGATCCGCCACACAGGATGACAGGGGTGATGACAGGTAGGGGCATAAGTAGAGGAATCTGGGGGCAGGCCGAACAGCAGGCTCGATTATGGCCGCCCCGCGCGAAGGTGGCCTCGCCGCTTGCGTCAGCACTCAGACGCACGCAACCAGATATTTCGGTATCAAGTCGACGTTAACAATTCATTCCCGGCTGCTCGATGTCATCCCGGGGTCTGCGTGTCATTCATCGTTCTGAATTGCCAAGTACTCACGCAGGACTCATGCAACGTTCTCCGGGCGGCCCACTTCAATAACTTCCCGGCCTTCTGAGCGTCGGCATAGCATTCGGCGACATCACCGCCGCGGCGCTGTTCGATTCGGTAGGGCACTTGCCGGCCGGACGCTTTCTCGAACGCATGAACCAGCTCCAAAACGCTAAGACCTCGCCCAGTCCCCAGATTGAAAGCATGCCAGCCGGCGTGAGTCTGCAAGTAATTAAGGGCGGCAACATGCCCCTCCGCCAGATCCATCACATGAATGTAATCCCTGACGCCGGTGCCGTCGGGCGTTGGGTAATCGTTACCGAAGACCTTTAACTCTGGCTGTCGCCCGGCAGCCACCTGGGCTATGTAGGGCATAAGATTACTCGGGACATCGTTGGATCGTTCCCCAATAAGCCCGCTCTCGTGAGCACCGACGGGATTGAAGTAGCGCAAGCAGGTTATACGCCACGCAGAATCAGATTGAACTAGGTCGGCGAGCATTTCTTCGACATATATCTTGCTACGACCATAAGGATTGGTGGCCCTGATCGGATGATCCTCATCCAGGGGCAGGTATTCAGGGTGACCATAGACCGTAGCGCTGCTGCTAAACACAAGCGTTTTGATCGAATTTTCCTGCATCGCCTCAAGCAGGCTGACGGCACCCTGCACGTTATTGGCGTAGTAATCAATTGGGTTTGCTACCGACTCGCCCACGGCCTTCAGGCCGGCAAAGTGAATCACTCCATTAACGCTGTATTTCTTCAGGGTTTCTGCGAGCAAGCCAGTATCGCGGACATCCCCAATAACAAGGGGCACATCCTGCCTGCTTATTTGGGTAATTTTGTCGCGCACGCCTGCGCTGCTGTTCGACAAGTTATCGAATAGCACAATGCGGTGGCCCAGCTGCGCCAATGCCACGGCGACGTGGCTACCTATAAACCCTGTTCCACCCGTTAAAAGCAACCTGCTCATTAATTAAACCAATCATTCCTGAAGTCATCTACCGTGCATGCGCCAGTTTGCATCAAATCAACTTTTCAAATGCCTGTCCGGCTGCATCTCTAGAGGAAAGTAGAGGGGTCAGGCCCCCCAAAGGCCATGTGATATCGAGCACAGGATCATTCCAGGCTATGCACAACTCTGTCTCGGGCGCGTAGTAATCCGTCGCCTTGTACGCGACCTCTGCGCTTTCACTCAATACGAGGAACCCGTGCGCAAACCCTGGTGGTATCCACAGCTGCAGTTTATTGTCAGCACTCAGCTCCAGCCCGACCCATTTTCCAAACGTCAGTGAGGTCGGACGAATATCTACGGCGACATCGAAAACAGCGCCTTGGATCACCCGGATCAGCTTGCCCTGCGGCTGCCCGATCTGGCAATGAAGTCCACGAAGTACACCTTGGGCAGACCTGCTGTGGTTATCCTGGACAAATGTGAAGTCTGTTCCAGTGGCAGCGTTGAAGTGCCGCAGGTTAAAACTCTCAAAGAAAAACCCGCGCGAATCCCCAAACACCTTGGGCTCGATGATCAGTACGCCCTCTATGTCCGTCGTTGATACCTTCATCCCGCACCACGCTCCGATAACAAGCGCAACAGGTATTGGCCGTAAGCATTTTTAGAAAGTGGCTGGGCAAGCCGCTTCAACTGTACATCGTCGATAAAGCCATTCCGCCACGCAATCTCCTCGACACAGGCAATCTTGAGCCCCTGCCGCCGCTCAAGCGTGGCGATGAACTGGCCAGCCTCCAGCAGGCTTTCGTGCGTTCCGGTGTCCAGCCAGGCATAGCCGCGCTGCATGATGGAGACATTCAGTTGTCCTGCCTGCAGGTACGCCTGATTGACACTGGTGATCTCCAGCTCGCCGCGCGCGCTGGGCCGAATGCACTTGGCGATTTCCATCACCTGGGCGTCATAAAAATAAAGTCCGGTGATAGCGTAGTTGCTGCGCGGCGACGCTGGCTTTTCTTCGATACTGCTCGCCCGGCCTGCGGCGTCGAAAGCCACCACACCGTACCGCTCTGGATCCTGCACGTGGTAAGCAAACACCGTGGCCCCAGCCTCCCGCTGATTGGCTGCCATCAACAGCGTGTGCAGGTCATGTCCATAGAAGATGTTGTCACCGAGCACCAATGCACTAGGTGCACCGGCCAGAAAGCTCTCGCCAATGATGAAGGCCTGCGCGAGTCCATCGGGACTGGGCTGTACGGCGTACTGCAGGCGCATGCCCCACTGCGACCCGTCGCCCAGAAGCTGCTGGAAGCGCGGCGTGTCCTGTCGGGTGCTGATGATGAGCACCTCGCGGATGCCGGCGATCATCAGTGTGCTCAGCGGGTAGTAAATCATCGGCTTGTCGTACACCGGTAGCAACTGCTTGCTGATGGCCAGTGTGGCCGGATGGAGCCGGGTGCCGGAGCCACCGGCCAGAATGATGCCTTTGCGTGGGGTCATGAGGGGTGTCAGTGGATCTCTGCCAGCATGCGGGCCACGCCAGGCTGCCACGCCGGAAGGTGCAGGCCAAAGCGGTCCCGCAGTTTAGCGGTGTTCAGGCGGGAATTGTGCGGGCGCGCGGCAGGGGTGGGGAAGGCAGTAGTCGGTACGGCATCGACGGTACTGTGTGATGCCTTGAGCGCTCTGCCGGCTAGGGCGGCCTGCTCCAGCACAAAGCAGGCATAGCCATGCCATGAGGTTTCTCCCGCTGCGGCCAGGTGATAGACACCCCCTCCGTCATCCCCGCCAGAGGCCACACGACGGACAAGATGCGCAGTCACGTCGGCCAGCAAATCAGCACCGGTAGGCGCACCGAACTGGTCATCAATGACCGTGAGACGATCCCTCTCTGCCGCCAGGCGAAGCATGGTTCTGGCGAAGTTGCCTCCCCGTGACGAGTACACCCAGCTGGTGCGCAGCACGAGATGCCGCGGGCACAGCGCTGCGATGCGTTGCTCGCCTTCCAGCTTCGTCCGCCCGTACACACTGAGAGGGCCGGTTGCATCGTCTTCGCGCCAGGGGCGGTTGCCACTGCCGTCAAACACATAGTCGGTCGAATAGTGCACAAGCCAGGCACCAACGGCATGAGCCGCCGCAGCCAGCACGCCTGGTGCCTCGGCGTTTACAAGGCGGGCCATCGCCGCATCGCTTTCAGCTTTGTCCACGGCGGTGTAGGCCGCGGCATTGACGATGACATCAGGTCGAATCTTCCGCACAGTGGCAGCGATCCCTTCCAGATTGGAGAGGTCACCGCACAAGTCGATGCTTTGTCGATCCAGCGCAATCAGTTCGCCCAGCAGCGCCAGGCTGCGTTGCAGCTCCCAGCCCACCTGGCCGTTCTTACCGAGCAGGAGAACCTTCATGAGGTGCTTGCTTCGGCATAGTGGGTATCGACCCACTTACGATAGGCACCGCTCTGGACATTCGCCACCCACTCGGGGTTGGACAGGTACCACCGCACTGTCTTGCGAATGCCCGATTCAAAGGTTTCCGCAGGCTTCCAGCCCAGCTCGCGCTGGATCTTGCTGGCGTCAATGGCGTAACGGCGGTCATGCCCCGGACGGTCTTTGACGTAGCTGATCTGGGCGCTGTAGGGCTTTCCGTCATCTCTCGGCCGCAATTCATCCAGCAGGCCGCAGACAGTCTTGACGATCTCGATGTTGGGCTTCTCGTTCCACCCACCGACGTTGTAAACCTCTCCCACGCGGCCGTACGCCAGCACTTCCCGTATGGCGCTGCAGTGGTCCTTCACATACAGCCAGTCGCGCACCTGCATACCGTCGCCGTACACGGGCAGGGGTTTGCCAGCCAATGCATTGACGATCATCAGCGGGATCAACTTTTCCGGGAAGTGGTAAGGGCCGTAGTTATTACTGCAGTTCGTTGTGAGTACCGGCAGACCGTAAGTGTGGTGATAAGCACGTACCAAGTGGTCGCTGGCAGCCTTACTCGCAGAGTACGGGCTGTTGGGCTCATAGCGATGGTTTTCGGTGAAACCCGGGTCGTTGGGCGCCAGCGAGCCATAGACCTCATCGGTAGAAACATGCAAGAAGCGGAACCCCATCCTGGCTTCAGCTTCCAATCCACCCCAATACGCCCTGACAGCCTCCACCAAGCGAAAAGTGCCAACGATGTTTGTCTGGATGAAGTCTTCTGGCCCGTGAATGGAGCGATCCACATGGGACTCGGCCGCGAAGTTGATTACCGCACGCGGTTGATGAGTTCTGAGCAACCCAGCAACCAGATCATGATCAGCAATGTCGCCATGCACAAACAGGTGCCGCTGATCGCCCCGCAGAGATACGAGGTTTTCGCGATTGCCGGCGTATGTCAAGCTGTCCAGATTGATGACTGGCTCATCACTACCGTCCAGCCAGTCCAGCACAAAATTGGAGCCGATAAAACCAGCGCCACCCGTCACCAAAATCATGGGGGTCCTTTGTCTGCGGTCGACTTCACCCTAGTGGCCGAACAACCCGCTCAATAAAATTATCCCATGGCGGTGCTGTTACACCAGACGCACTGCCAGGTCGTCAGAAATGAATCCCCCGCATCATCTGCTGCATGGCCACCGCCTCGGCAGACAGCTGCGATTTGCCCCCCTTGTCGCCCTTGGCGGCAGATGAATCCGGGAACATGCGGAAGCTGGTATTCATGGCGATCTGCGCCACGCGCGGCACCAATGCGTGCATCAGCTGGCCGGTAATGCCCAAACGGGTGGCGATGCGGACCGGTTTGAAGATGCAGGCCTGAGCGATCATGTCCGCTGCTTCTTCGGGTGACAGCGTCGGCACGTTGTTGTACAGGTTGGTCGGCGCGATCATGGGCGTGCGCACCAACGGCATGTTGATGGTGGTGAAGCTGATGCCCACGTCTGCAAACTCGCTGGAAGCGCAGCGCGTCCAGGCGTCCAGGGCGGCCTTGGAAGCGACATAGGCAGAAAACCGTGGCGCATTGGTCAGCACGCCGATGGAGCTGATGTTGACCACATGGCCCTTGCGCTTGGCCGCCATGCCGGGCAGCAGGCCCATGGTCACCCGCAGACAGCCGAAGTAGTTGAGCTGCATGGTGCGCTCGTAGTCGTGAAAGCGGTCGTAGCTCGATTCAATAGCGCGGCGGATGGAGCGGCCGGCGTTGTTGATGAGGAAGTCCACACCGCCGTGGTTCTCGATCAGCAGCTGAATGAAGCGGTCGCAGTCGGCCATGTCGGCGATATCAGCGGCATACGCCACGAAATGGTAGCCCTTGGCCTTGGCCTCCTTGCAGGCCTCGTCGAGCTTGTCCTGATCGCGGCCGCAGATGATGGTGATGGCGCCCGCCTCGGCAAACTTGTGGGCTGCCGCCAGGCCAATGCCGGAGGAGCCGCCGGTAACCAGCACCACCTTGCCGTTGACTGTGCCCTTGAGCGTGCGGTCGATATGCAGGTCCGGGTCGAGGTGACGCTCCCAGTAATCCCACAGGCGCCAGGCGTAATCCTTCAGGTTGGGGCACTCGATGCCTGAGCCTTTGAGCGCAGCCACCGTGTCGCGGCAGTCAAAGCGCGTGGGGTAGTTGACGAAAGTCAGCATGTCCTCGGGCAGCCCGAGGTCGGCCATCACCGCGTTGCGGATGCGGCGCACCGGTGCCAGTGCCATCAGGCTCTTTTTGACGCCACGAGGAATGAAACCAAGCAGCGCCGCATTGATGAACAGGTTCATCTTGGGCGCATGGGCTGCCTTGCTGAAAATGTCGAGCACGTCGCCAACGCGGTAGCCCACCGGATCCACGAGGTGGAAGCACTTTCTGGTGATGGCGTTCTGGTGGCTGAGGTGATCCAGCGCGTCGACCACGAAATCGACCGGTACTATGTTGACGCGGCCACCTTCCAGACCCACCGCCGGCATCCAAGGCGGCAGCAGCTGGCGCATGCGCTGGATCAGCTTGAAGAAATAGTACGGCCCGTCGATCTTGTCCATCTCGCCAGTCTGGCTGTCGCCGACCACCATCGCGGGGCGGAACACTGTCCACGGCACCTTGCATTCCTTGCGCACGATTTTTTCGCTCTCGTGCTTGGTCCGGAAGTAAGGGTGGTCGTAATTCTCGGCTTCCTCGAACATGTCTTCGCGGAAAACGCCTTCATAAAGGCCAGCGGCTGCAATTGAGCTCACATGGTGGAAGTGCCCGGCATCAATCGCCTTGGCAAACTCAACGGTGTTGCGCGTGCCGTCGATGTTGACGGCAATCTGGCTTTCCTCGTCGGCACCCAGGTCATACACCGCCGCCAGATGGTAGAAATGGTTGACTTGGCCCTTGAGCTTCTTGATGTCTTCGCTGCTCACACCCAGTTTCTTGCCCGTCAGATCGCCATGAATGGCCACTGCACGGCTGGCGCTGACGCCCCAGTACTCACGCAGCGCTGCTGCCTTGCCGGCACTTTCGGCGCGAAGCAGGTAGTACACCGTACTCCCCTTGCGCTGCAGCAGTTTCTTGACGAGTCGCTTGCCGATGAAACCGGTGGCTCCCGTAACGAAATAGGTCATTGTCATTGTGTGTGTCTCCGCTGAACAGTCAGGCAAAAATGGATTCTTGCCCAAACCCCTGTCCTGACCATTCAGCACAAACCCGTGCAAACCCACAGCACATGGGCTTTTCCGTAGAGCCGGCTCCCTAGGCTTCTAGAAGCTGGCACCTACACGCCGCCCTGCGATGGGCTTATATTTCAAACCTGTGCAGTACCACTCAGGCATCCGCCGCCGGTTCTGCGTCCGTCATCCACTTCGCCCGTCAGGAGCACACCATGGTCAAGAAACTGCAGAAAATGAGCGCTGAGAAGAAATCGGCTCCCCATCTTTCCGGTGCCGTCAAGGACTCGGCCCAACAGATCTGGCTCGCGGGCCTGGGCGCTTTCTCCAAAGCGCAGGAAGAAGGTGGCAAAGTCTTTGAAACCCTGGTGAAGGAAGGCCTGTCGATCCAGCGCAAGACGCAGGCGGCAGCTGAAGAGAAGATTTCTGAAGCCACCAGCAAGATGGCCAACATGGCCACCGACATCCAGTCCAAGGCTGGCCACCAGTGGGACAAGCTGGAAACGATTTTTGAAGACCGCGTGTCCAAGGCGCTGAACAAGCTGGGCGTGCCTTCTGCCAAGGACATGGCCGCCCTGTCGGCACGTGTCGATGCGCTGAGCAAGCAGCGCTCCACCGCAGCGGCGAAACCTGCAGCCAAAGCGGCGACCAGGTCCGCCGCACGGCCTGCAGCCAAGAAGGCAGCAGCCAAGCGCCCAGCGGCACGCAAGTCGGCCTGAGCAATTCTGGCCAGGCCTTTTGGCCACGGCCGGTTCCAGAAACAGGGCAATTCGTTTTGCCCTTTTTTTCGTCGGTTGCAGGGTCCGTTGCACGATGTGGCTGGCGTAAACAGCCGCGTCTATGGCCCTGCTGGACATCCCTGATGCGCACTCCACGTTCTGTGGGTTAGAGTATTCAGAGGCGCAAATGCCTGTTTCGCTTCATCACACAAGGCAGGACAACCATGGCGAAAAAAGCGCCGCGCCGCACGGCGGAGCGGATTCTCGAGGTCACGCTGGACCTGTTCAACCGCTTTGGTGAACCCAACGTCTCGACCACGCTGATTTCGGCGGAGCTGGGCATCAGCCCCGGCAACCTCTACTACCACTACCCGGCCAAGGACGAGCTGATCAACTCGCTGTTTGACCGCTACGAAGCGTCTCTCGGCGAACTGCTCAATGCCAGCGACGGCGTGCGCGATGTGGAGGACGCCTGGTTCTTCATGCACACCCTGTTCGAGCTGATCTGGCAGTACCGCTTTCTGTACCGTGACCTGAACGACCTGCTCAGCAAGAACCGCCGGCTGGAAACGCATTTCCAGTGGGTTCTGAAAAACAAGACCCGGTCGGTGAAATCGCTGCTCGACGGCATGAGCCGTGCCGGTAGCCTGCAGATTGACTCCCGTGAGGTTGAAGCCACGGCCACCAGCATGGTGGTGGTACTCACCTACTGGCTGAGCTTCGAATATGTTCGCGATCCGCGCAACGCACTGGAGCCGGCCAATGCACAGGCCGCACTGCTGCGGGGCGCCCACCATGTGCTGAACCTGCTGATTCCCTACCTCGAACCCGGCCAACGCAGCCACCTGCAGGGTCTGGTGGGCGCTTACAGCTCCCCGAGCCGCGACCCGGCGTAAACGCAAAGATCACACAGATACCAGGGCTTTTTCACCTCTCAAGGCCATCAGCCAACCGATAAGATTCACCCTATCACCACAACAACAAACGACGGAGACAACGCATGGCCAAGTGGACCCCTTTCCCTCACAGCGGGGATTACACCTTCGACACCACCAGCCTGAAGAAACACTGGGCCCGCCTGCACCAAGGCGACTGCGAGCCCCTGCCCAAAGACGCTGCCGTCCTGCAGGCTTGGGTGCTGTTTCACAACGGCGACTTCCAGAAGGCAGCCGAAGCTGGCATCAAGGCCGGCGGCGACGGCATCACGGTGGCCAACAAGGCCACCAGTCTCTACGCCACCTACCTTGAAACCAAGGAAAAGACCAAGCTCGACCTGTTCATGGAAGTCGCCGCCCGCGCCGAGGCCCAGCAGGCCGTGGACCCCAAGAACGCCAACGCCTGGTACTGGCAGGCCTACGCCCTGGGCCGCTACAGCCAGGGCATCAGCGTAGCCAAGGCGCTCGCACAGGGACTGGGCAGCAAGGTCAAGACGGCACTGGAAAAAGCCATCCAGCTGTCACCCAAGCATGCCGATGCACACATCGCGCTCGCGGCCTTCCATGCCGAAGTGATTGACAAGGTCGGCGCACTCATCGGCGGAATGACCTACGGCGCCAAGAAAGACACCGGCCTGTCCCTCTACAAGGAAGCGCTCAAGCTGAACCCGGGTTCGGCCATTGGCATGATCGAATACGCCAACGGGCTGGTGATGCTGGAAGGCGACAAGAAAATGAAAGAGGCCACCAAGCTATACGAGCAGGCCGCCGCCAGCAAGGCCATGGACGCCGCCGAGCGGCTGGATGTGGAGATGGCCAAGGCCGAACTGGAAGACTAGCCTCTCGTTTGGCGGGCGCTTAACCACTCGGGGAGTGTTGTACACGGGCATTCGAATCCGTTCGCATCTCGGTCGCTGCACGTCGCGCGACAGTCAAGCGGAGATCCAGCTCATACCCGGATAATCCAGAGTCCTTCCAATCCACGACTGGACTGCCTGTCAAACGCAGCCGAACCACAATTGCAACTCAATACCTTTAGTTTCCGTCTCGCAGTCATCTGCCTGGTGAGTGCATCCGTTGGGCTTTCCATGGCAATCATCAGTCTTGCCAAACTGCTGCTCTTTCTCACCGCAGGATTCACCCTATTGTTAAGTAAATCCTTGCGCTCGAATGCGAATGCGGTCTTACAAGCCCACACTGTTTTCTGGATTCTGCTCACGTTAACCGCTTTTGCTGCAAGCCTTGCGTGGACAGTCGCGCCTGATGCAGATGCGCTTGGCTCACTCGCCAAGTACGGCAAGCTACTCACGGTAATCCTGCTGGTGGCCCTGATCAAGGATCGACGTGAAGCGCTGTATGCGCTAGGTGCCTTTGCCCTTGCCCAAACATTTTTGGTGGCTAGTTCATGGATGCTGTTTCTCGAGGTGCCTGTGCCGTGGGCGACTTCGCGAATTGCACTTCGTGAAAGTTCGGTTTTCTCTAGTTATCTGGATCAAGGCATCATGGCTGCTGTATTCAGTGGGATTTGCTGGCACCTGCGGAATCTGGCACCAAGCCGACGGTGGCGATCAGTAGCGATTGGTGTAGGCGTACTCAGCCTGTTGAACGCTGTTTTTGTACTGAATGGTCGGAGTGGTCATATGGTTGCAATAGCCATCGTTTCAGTCGCTGTGATGTGGAAAATGCCTCCAAAATTCAGATTGGGCGTGCTGTTTATCCCACCCATTTTGCTCGCAGTGCTAATGTTGGCTTCGCCAAAAGTACAGGAGCGAGCCAAGCTGGTTGTGACCGAGGTCCAGTCTTACGCCAATCACCCGGAAAAAGAAACAGACACATCATCAGGAGTTAGATTGCGGCTCTGGAGCACAGCACTCACAAGCATCTCACAACACCCCATCGCAGGCTCAGGCGTTGGCAGTTGGAGCACCGAATACAACCGCCTTCAGCGAGAGCGCAACCTGTCGCACAAGGATATCGAAGGCAACGGAAACCCCCACCAAGAGTATCTACAGTGGGGGGTACAGCTAGGCTTACCCGGTCTGGCTCTACTGATAGCCTTCTTTGTGGCTGTTCTGCGCGACAGCATGGCCATGGATACCCCCGCGTCGCGCGCCCTGCAATCTGTGGTGCTGGCACTTGCCGTGGCCTGCCTGTTCAATTCCAGTATCTACGACGCTTTGATCGGCGATTTTTTCTGCGTCGTGATCGGGCTTCTCATGGCGCTGGGTCTTCGTTCAAAGTCTCAACACTGACTCAGGGTTTCCACGACTCTCCGCGATACCACGCATGTTGAGCCATGCGCAACATGGGATGATCGCCACGCGTATCACCGTAGGCGTGGAGCGTGATCCGCTCCCTCGCAGCAGCGCCGAAACGCTCAACCAGCCAAGCGTTGAGGCGCAGCACCTTCTGCTCGCCATAACAGTTGGGTGTGCGCATGTGGCCGGTGAGGTGGCCGGTGAGAGGGTCGCCCTGCCATTCCATCTCGGTGCAGATCAGCGCTTCGAACCCCAGTTGTGTGGCCACTGCAGGCAGGTACAGATCGGGTGAGGCGCTCACCATCACGCAGTGGTGCTCCTGGCTGTGATGCCAGGCCATACGCTCTGCAGCCCAAGGCCGCACCTGACCGGGAAAGTCCTGCGCCAGCCAGCGGTGCGTCCAGTCGGCCATGTCGGCGCGGGTGCGACCGGCCAGCGTCACCCGCATCAGCCGCGCTTTGGCCACATCGTTGCGAACCAGTCGAAGCACGTAACCCGCCAGCCACGGCGCGCACTTCATCACCGCCCACAGAAACCGGGGCCAACCCAGCCCATGGATGAGGAAGGGAACGAAGGTGTCGCGCCACGTGATGGTGCCGTCGAAGTCAAAGGCCGCCACCACGATGGGTTGCGCCTCGGTCGACTGCTCATCTACCGAGGACATCGCACCTGTCCGCAGTAACGCTCGCAGAACGGACAGCCTGTCATCGGCAGCCACGGCGGGATGTTGTAGTAGCGTTTGTAGATCTGCCCCAGCACACCTTCGCGATAGGCCTGGTAGTTGAAACCTGTGCCTTCGAGCGCGTAAAAGCGCACGCCGCTTTCTTCAAACTTCAGTGCCTGTACCGACTCAAAGTAGGGCTTATAGGCATCCAGCTGCGGCGGGTCGGCCAGGATGATGCGGATGGTCTTGCCCTGATAGACCGAGAAGTCCACCAGCTGGTCGTCCTGCCGCGCATGGAACTTGCCCACGCCAAACACAGGCATGTATTCGCGCCGCTCTAAACCGAAAATCGACGCGGGCGTGTAGGCCTCACCCATCAGCACCACGCCGGGCGCCTCGACCTTTTTCAGCATCTCTGCAGTGCGGTAACTGCGCACCACCTGCGGGTAGTGCTTCGACAGCGCGGGCGTGGTTTGCCAGGTCTCCAGCGTCGTGCTGTAGAGCGCGGCCACCAACAGTACATGCAGACCTGCAAACACCGCCAGCCCGCGCGCGCAGCGCTTGAGCTGTTCGGCGGGCAGGGCAAACGCCAGAAAGGCAAAACCGAAGGGGTAGAACGACAGCACCCAGTGCAGGCCAATCACCTTCTTGCCCGAGAGCAGCGCAAAAAATACCAGCGGCACCAGCACCAGACAGGCCAGCAGGCGATGGCGCCGCCCCGCGTCCATCATGGCTGCGCGGTGCCGCAGCACCATCCACACGGCCACTGGCGTGATGAGATACACCATCATGCCGAGGTAAGTCAGCGGCTTGCGCCACGCGAACACTGCGTCTTCATTGCGGTTGTACACGTTGAACATGATGTTCGACCAGCCGTGGGACATGTTGTAGGCGATGTTGATCGCCGGCCCGGGCAAGGCGCACAGCACCAGCACGGCCAGACCAGCCAGGCGTTCGCGCCGGTAGAGGGCAAAGTACACCAGGTAAGCCAGCCCCAGCACCACCGAAAAGTACTTGGACAAAAACGCGCAGCCGATGAACACCCCCGACAGCGCATAGAGGCCATAGGCGGCACCATCCAGACGCTCGCGCCGCTCGGCGCGGAACAGCGCCGCCACCGACAGCGCCGACCAGAAAATCAGTGGTGTGTCGGTGGTGATCAGTATGTTGAGCCAGTTCAACGGCGCCAGCCAGAAAAACAACACCGCCCATGCTGCCCGCACCTTGTCCAGCGGATGCAGCGCCCACCACAACGCCGCACCCAGCGCCAGCGGCAGCAGCACAATCGGCAAGCGGATGGCGCCCAGGCTGTCACCCAGCGTGGCACGCATGAAAGCGATCAGCCAACCCACCATGGGCGGGTGGTCGGAGTAGCCCCAGGCCGGGTACACGCCCCACCAGTAGAAGAAGGCTTCGTCGCCGGTGACGGGAAAGGTCAGCGCAATCCACGCGCGCAGCAGCAGCGACAGCAGGCCGACGCCCAGCAGCCAGCGGATCAGGGAAACGGGAACAGGGGTAAAGGAGGAATTCTGGGACATCAAAACGGCATCAAGCGCATGAACGCGGGCAGGATCGGAGGGCCTGCTAACGCCATTTTTGCAAATGCGAACGGCATGAAAACAGTGTCAATCAAGGCGCAGGGTGTAGCCCAGACCGGGTGTCTGGGCAAGCCGTGCAACGCCGAGTGGCGCTGTTTTCATGCCGTTCCCTCCGGGTTGCGATCAAAAAGACACTGGGCGGCGTTGCAAAGCCTTGTCGGGGGCCTACCCCGACCGCGTTTTGCGCCTTGCCCACTGCCTTTTTGACTCGCAACGCATCTTGTAAAAATAGCGTTAGCAGGCCCTAGCATCAACGAAAGCTAATGTCCCGACGGATGGCCGCACTATAAAGCAAGGCTGCGAGCCCCAATGCCACTGCCAGCCAGAGCGTGAGCAGGCGCACCACCACCGTCACCGTGAGCGCATTTCCCGGCGAGGCGCTGTGCGCGACCAACAGCCCCACCAGCACCGCTTCCATGCCGCCCAGCCCGGCCGGCAGGGCCGACAGCGCCCCCGCCACCATGGCCACCGCATAGAAACCAATGGCGGTTGCCAGCGACAGGTCCACTTCCAGCGCCCGGCACACCATCCACAGGGCCAGGCCCTGCGCAGCCCATGCCACCAGCGTCAGCAACAACCAGACGGTTGGCTGCAAGCGCAGGCAGCGCGCAGCTTCCTCCAGCCAGGCAAAGCGCTGCACCAGAGCCACGCGGTATCGCCACAGCAGCGTCAGCACCACCACCGCCGCCAGCACGGCTGCAGCCAGCAACCCATACACCAGCGTCGGAATCGCCTGAACCGCACCGTGAGTGAACACCCACCACAGCGCAGGCACGCACAGCAGCAGCAGGCAGAGCAAATCAGCCAGGCGCTCGGCGCCAAAGATGGCCAGGCTTTGCGCGGTGCCCAGCGGGCGGTCCGCCAGCATCAGGCCGCGCACGGCTTCGCCGACGTTGCCCGGCGTGGGCGTGAACGCATAGCCCGCCACATAGAGGCGCAGCCCCTGCCACCAGCCCAGTAGCCGGCCGTAATGCGCCATCCACAGGCGCCAGCGGATGCCGCGCAGCAGGTAATTGAGCAGGCACAGCAGCGCGGCCTGAAACCCAGTCCATGACCACAGCACCGACAGCGACGCGCTGCGGCTGTCGCCCCAGATCAGCAGCGCCGCCGCGTAGGCCGTGGCCACTGCGCCCAGCACCAGCAGCAGGCGCTTGAGCGGAAAACCGCCAGCCGGCGCTCGGCCCGGGTTCACAGCCGGTGGCTCAGGAAAATCACCACCCACAGCAGACCGGCGCCGACCAGCCACGGGTCACGCAGCAGATCACGCGCCACGTCCTCCCCGTGCCCGCGGTGCACCTGGTAGGTGTAGCGCAGCATGCCGAAGATCACCACTGGTACCGTGTACAGCAGCCGCTCGCCGTGCTGCAGCAGGGCCTCAGGGCTGGTGGCAAACAGGCTGTAAGTCGTCAGCGTAGCCGTCATGGTGACCGCAATGAAGGTGTCCAGCAGGGCCGGCGGGTAATGCGCCAGCACCGCCCGCTGGCTGGACTCGGCCTGAAAGGTCTCGGCCTTGCGCTTGCAAAAGCCGAGGAACAGCGCGACAAAAATCCCGGTCAGCAGCAGCCAGCGCGAAGGCGGAATGCCGACCGCCACCGTGCCCGCCAGAAGCCGGAGCATGAAGCCCGACGCGATGATGGACACATCCACCACCGGCACCTGCTTGAGCCGCCACGAGTAGGCGATATTGAACAGCGCGTACACCGCCAGCAAGAGCAGCAGCACGCGGTTGTCATAAGCCAGCAGCCCGCCGCCCGCCAGGAGCAGCGCGGCCAATATCAACGCTGGCGCGGCACCCACGGCACCGCTGGCCAGTGGCCGATTTTTCTTCACGGGGTGCAGCGCATCGCTGGCACGGTCGTGCCAGTCGTTCAGGATATAGATCAGGCTGGAGATGCAGCAGAACGCGGCAAAGGCCGACAGCACGCGCAGGTCAAGCGCTGCGTCACGCCAGCCGCCGCTGAACAGCAGACCGGCAAAAACAAAGGCGTTTTTCAGCCACTGGTGTGGCCTCATCAGGCGAATCAGGGCCAGGGCAGAAGAGTTCGATGAGGACATGAAAACAGATGGCGAGGGACAACGACCGTCACGGCCCGCAAGCACTGCAAGCTCACCCAGGGCGCGCGGTCCTGCCAAGCATAACTGAGAGCATAAAAAGGCTAAGAAGGGTACCGCCTCCGCCCGGTCGTGAGGGTCCTCGGGGAACCCGCTCAGATCAACAGCAGGGCATCAGTCGGGCAGTGAGGGGTACCGGAGGCCCCGGGGACTCAGGTGCGAACGCGACCGTCGCCGGTGAGCATTGACAGCTCGACGAAACTCGATGCCACGTGGTCGGTCGGCGAAAAGGACACCGGAAAGCCCCCCACCTGCTGGCTGCCCATGCCCTCCAGACCGGCGATCAGCGATTCACGCGTCAGCTTGGCACCCGCACGCCGCAGGCCATCGGTGAACAGCTTGGCGGCCATGTAGCCCTCCATGCTGGAGAAGTTGACCTGCGCATCCTTGCCTGCGGCCTTCACCGCATCGACGAATTCACGGGTGATGGGCCGTGCTGCGCTGTATGGCGACGGCATCACCTGCGAAACGACCACACCAGCGCCGTCCTTGCCCAGCTCGTCGGCCAGCGCCTGCGTGCCGACAAAGGATACGTTGTAGTAGGTGCCGCCGTAACCCGCCTTGCGCGCCTCGCGGATAAAGGCCGCACAGGACTTGTAAGCGCTGATCTGGACGACGGCGTCGGGGCCTGCCGCAACCAGTGTCTTGACCGCACCGGCCACGTCCACGGAATTGCGCTCGACGGTGGCTTCGGCCACGGTCTTCAGGCCCAGCGCGCTGAGGGCCAGCGTCACGCCGCTCAGGCCCGCCTTGCCATAGGCATCGTTCTGGTAGAACACCGCGATTTTCTTGAGCCCCAGGCTGGTGAGCTGCTTGACGATCAGGCCGGTCTCGTCGTTGTACGAGGCCCGCACATGGAAGGCGTAGCGGTTGAAGGGTTCCCGCAAGGCCATGGCACCCGTGAAGGGCCCGAAAAACGGCACCTTCTCCTTGGTCGCCTGCGGCAACGCCACCACACTGGTGGGCGTACCGATGTAGCCGAACAGGGCGAACACGTCGTCGGCGAGGAGCTTGCGCGTGTTCTCGGCGCAGCGGTCTGGCTCGTAACCGTCATCCAGCTGGCGGATTTCAATCTGCCGCTTGCCGACGCCGCCCTGGGCATTCACCTGATCAAAATAGACCTTTGCCCCCTGATAGAACTGAATGCCCAGTTGCGCTGCCGGGCCAGTGAAGGCGGCCGACTGGCCCAGAATGATTTTGTTGTCTGACTGCGCACGCGCCAGGTTGAAACCTGCGAGTGTGGTGGCACCAGCGACGATGGAAAATTGGCGACGATTGATATGCATACGCATATTTTCGCGACATGACTTACATTTGGTAGCAGTCGCAGCCCGCGCTTCGGTAACAGAACGAAACCAGCTTCGCCTGCTTGGATACTTAGGTATTGATTCTGCGTTGAACCGGTGCGCCCAGAAATCCAAAAGACCTCACACTGGCCATCGCGTGCGTGGTGCCGTTCCAACAGGGCGAGATGGCGCCAGCGATGCGGTGTAGTCTGCCGGCCCTACAGGGCAAAGGGTTTCTCGGCCCTGAAACCCGACCCGTGGGAGCCCGTCTTGAGAGCTACTCCCGCACACGTCCCGTGGCGTCGACCAGACTCAGCTCGACCAGCTTGGAACCCACGCGGTCACCGTCAAAGTGAATACGAAACCCGCCGAGGTTGAATTCCTGCATGGTATCGAGCGCCTTGCGCAGCTTGGCACGCGTCAGGTCCCTGCCGGCCCGGCGCAGGGCTTCGACGTACGCGCCCGCAGCGATGTAACCCTCCAGCATGTACACATTGGGCTTGCCCACCTTGGCGGCGGCCGCGTCGGCGAGAAATTCACGCACCAGCAGGCTTTTGGCATTGTCTGACTTGGGCGTCACGCGCACCACGACCACTCCGGCCCCTGCCGCACCCAGCTGGTCGGCCAGCAGGCTTTCGCCGGTGTTGGAGAAGCCGTAAATCGGCCCGCGATAACCCTTCGCACGCAGCTCGCGGATGGCTGCCGCGGCGATGCCCGACTCGCTGATCACCAACACCGACTCAGGCCGCTTGCCCAACACATCGGCCACGGCAACGGGCACATTGGATGCGGCGACAGCCGACTTCCCAACCATGTTGGCGCCCAGTCCGCCCAAGGTCCGCTCGGCGGAGTCCAGCGCCGCAACCGACTCGCTGTCCCTCGCATGCAGGATGGCCAGCTTGCGCATGCCCAGCGCTTCCGCATGCCGCGTGACCACGGCCGCCTCTTCGGAGTAACCCGGGCGAACCGAAAACACATTCGGATAGAGCGAGCCACGCAGCTCGTCCGCGCCGGCCATCGGCCCGAACAGCACGATGTCGCTGTCCTTGAGCAAGGGGTTGGAGGCCGTCACCTGTGACGAACCGTAGTAACCAAACAGCGAAAACATCCGCAGATCGATCAGCTTGCGGGTGTTCGCGGCTGCGGTTTCGGGAACGCCGCTGTCGTCCATCGTCACCACTTCGATCTTGCGCCCGTTCACACCACCGGCCGCGTTGGTGCGCTCGAAGTAAAGCCTGGCACCCTGCGTGAACGGTATCGCCAGCGTGGCCACCGGCCCGGTCATCGCCACCGACTGGCCGATGGTGATGGTGGTGCGGCCAACGCCCTCCTGCGCATGGGCCGAAAGACCCGCCAGCGCAAGGGCCGCTAACATGGTGAATCGCGTGACTGGTGCATTGAGCCCTCCGAGGTGCCCATTCAACCGGTCCATGGCCTCGCGCAGGAAATTACCTTTTGCACGTACGTTTCTTGTTGTCGTGGTCATCTTGCCTCCTCGCCGAGGACTGCCCGGCTGAAGGTCACTATAAATTTGAACCATGAGCAACACCATCCATCCCATCCGCGTTGCCCCTATCGATAACCCTGAGACGATGACTGTTCAGGACACAGTCCAGGTGCGCGGCGCCTGCCCGCACGACTGCCCCGACACCTGCTCGCTGCTCACCACCGTCGAGAACGGCGTGGCCACGCGTGTGCAGGGCAACCCCGATCATCCGCAGACCGGCGGCGTGCTGTGCAACAAGGTCTCGCGCTACACCGAGCGCACTTACCACCCCGAGCGCCTGCTACAGCCGATGCGCCGCTCTGGAGTCAAAGGCAGCGGCCAGTTCGAGCCCGTGAGCTGGGACACGGCCCTGGCCGACATCGCTGCACGCCTCAAAACCATCGCCGCGCACAACCCCGAAGCCATCGTGCCCTACAGCTACGCGGGCACCATGGGCCAGGTGCAGAGCGAAAGCATGGCTGGCCGCTTCTTCAACCGGCTCGGCGCGTCCTTGCTGGACCGCACCATCTGCGCAGCCGCCGGTGGCGAGGGCATGACCCAAACCCTGGGCGCCAAGGTCGGCATGCGGGTCGAGTTTTTTGCAGAATCCAAACTCATCATCATCTGGGGCAGCAACTCGATTGGCAGCAACCTGCATTTCTGGCGCTACGCGCAGCAGGCCAAGCGCGATGGCGCCAAGCTGGTCTGCATTGACCCGCGCAAAAGCGAAACGGCCGAGAAATGCCATGAACACATTGCCCTGCTGCCAGGCACCGACGCTGCACTGGCACTGGCGCTGATGCATGAACTCATCACCCACGACTGGCTGGACCGCGACTACATCGCGCAGCACACGCTGGGCTGGGAGGCGCTGCGCGAACGGGCCCTGCAATGGCCCCCGGAGCGCGCCGCACAGGTGTGCGGCATTCCCGTCGAACAAATCCGCGCGCTGGCCCACGATTACGGGCAATGTTTCGTCACCGGGCAGCCGGCCGCCATCCGGCTGAACTACGGCATGCAGCGGGTACACGGCGGCGGCAATGCGGCGCGTGCCGTGGCCTGTTTGCCGGCACTCATCGGCGCATGGCGTCACCGCGCAGGTGGCGTGCTGCTCAGCACCTCGGGCCTCTTCCCTGTCGACAAGGCTGCGCTGCAGCGCCCCGATCTGCTGCAGGGCCGGACACCCCGCACCATCAACATGAGCACCATAGGCAACGATTTGCTCAGGGACAGCTCTCCCGCCTTCGGCCCGAAAATCGAAGCGCTGCTTGTTTACAACAGCAACCCGGTGGCGGTGGCGCCCGAGTCCGGCAAGGTGGTGCAGGGCTTTGCGCGCGAAGACCTGTTCACCGTGGTGCTGGAGCACTTCCAGACCGATACCGCCGACTACGCCGACTACCTGCTGCCCGCCACCACGCAGTTGGAGCACTGGGACGTGCACAGCGCGTACGGCCACACCGACGCACTGCTCAACCGGCCTGCCATCGCGCCGCTCGGCCAGGCCAAACCCAACACGCAGATATTCCGTGAACTCGCCGCCCACATGGGCTTCACCGAGCCCTGCTTTGCCGATGACGATCTCACGCTGTGTCGAGCGGTGTATGGCGACAAGGTGAACTTCCAGACCCTGCTGGACAAAGGCTTTGCCACACTGGCCCTGCCCGATGCCCCGTACGCCAAAGGCGGCTTTCCGACGCCTTCCGGGCGCTGCGAGTTCTTCAGCCAGCGGCTCGCCGACATGGGCCTCGATGGCCTGCCGGACCATGTGCCCAACCATGAGCCCAGCGGCAGCTCCACGGCCTATCCGCTGGCCATGATCTCGCCGCCGGCGCGCAACTTCCTCAACTCCAGCTTTGTCAATGTCAAAAGCCTGCGCGACATCGAAGGCGAACCAGTGCTCGAGATGCATGCCGACGACGCTGCTTCGCGGGGCATCACCTCAGGCGCGGTGGTCAAGGTGTTCAACCAGCGCGGTGAATACCGGGTGAAGGCCGAAATCTCTTCGCGCGCACGGCCCGGCGTGGTCAACGGCCTGGGCATCTGGTGGCGCAAGCTCGGGCTGGACGGCACCAACGTCAACCAGCTGACCAGCCAGCACCTGACCGATCTCGGCCGGGGCCCGGTGTTCTACGACTGCCTGGTGCAGGTGCAGCCGGACGCCGAGGCGTCGGTCCCCGCCACCGCCTGAGCGACCAGAGCCCCATGTGGATCACCACCCTCCGCCGCACCGTGCTGACCAGTGGGGTAGGCCTGCTGCTGGCGGGTTGTACGGGCCCGGCCTATTACTGGCAGTCGGTCAGCGGCCATCTGCAGATGCTGAATGCCGCCAAGCCGGTGGACGAGTGGCTGGCCGATACCAGCGCATCGGCCTCGCTCAAAACACGGCTGGCGCTGTCGCAGCGCATCCGAAGCTTTGCAGTGAGCGAGCTTTCGCTGCCCGACAACCCGAGCTACCGGCGCTACGCCGACCTGCGCCGCAGCGCGGTGGTCTGGAATGTGGTGGCGGCGCCGGAGCTGTCGCTCAAGCTCAAGACCTGGTGCTTTCCGGTCACCGGCTGCGTGGGCTACCGCGGCTATTTCGACGAAGGCGAGGCGCGCGCGGAGGCCGCAAAGCTCAAGGTCGATGGTTTTGAAACCGCCGTGTACGGTGTGCCCGCGTACTCGACCCTCGGCTGGATGAACTGGGCCGGCGGCGACCCGCTGCTCAACACCTTCATCAACTACCCGGAGGGCGAGCTGGCCCGGCTGCTGTTCCATGAGCTGGCGCACCAAGTGGTGTTTGCCTCGGGCGACACCACGTTCAACGAGTCGTTCGCCACCGCCGTTGAACGGCTGGGCGGCCAGCGTTGGCTGGACACCCATGCCAGCCCGGCGGCACGGCAGGCCTATGCGCAGTTCAACGGGAGGCGCCAGCAGTTCCGCGCGCTGGCGCAGCGCACACGGCAGGAACTCAGGCAGATTTATGCAGAGCAAGACCGCGACCGCCCCGGCGACGAGGCAACCGACAGCACCAAAGAGATCGCGCCCCGCCCTGTTTCCGCAGAGCAGAAAGCGGCCCGACTCGCGCTCAAGACGGCGGCCCTGGAGAAGTTCCGGCGTGAGTACGACACGCTCAAGGACAACTGGGGCGGCTTCGCCGGGTACGACCCGTGGGTGCGGCAAGCCAACAACGCGGCCTTCGGTGTGCAGGCGGCCTACGATGAACTGGTGCCCGGATTCGAGGCCCTGTTTGTGCAGCAGGGCCGGGACTGGCCGCGGTTTTATGATGCGGTGAAACAGCTGGCGAAGCTGACCAAGGCAGAGCGGCACCGGGCCCTGAAGGCGCTGGCGCCTTCCGCCCCACCACCGCCTGCGGCACAAATACACACCACCAACAACCCCCTTTTGCAGGAGACACCCCATGGCCGACATCCAGATCCGGCGTGAGCATTCGCTGGGCTTTGCCGAAGCGCGCAAGATTGCCTTCAAGTGGGCCGAGCAGGCCGAAGAGAAATTCGACATGGCCTGCACCTATGAAGAAGGCAAGGTGGAAGACCTGGTCAACTTCACCCGCTCCGGTGTGAACGGCACGCTGGTCGTGACCGCCAACAGCTTCCAGCTCGACGCGAAGCTGGGCTTTCTGCTCGGCGCCTTCAAGGACCGCATCGAGGAAGAAATCGTGAAAAACCTCGACAGCTTGCTGGCCAAAAAACCAGTCGCAAAAAAACCCGCGGCCAAAAAGAAAGCGGCGGGCTGACCGGAGATGGCACCCGACATGGCATCAGCCGCCCCTTTGCCATCTACGCCCCACGGCGGGCCACTGGCTGGACTGAAAGTCATCGAGCTGGGCCAGCTGATTGCCGGCCCCTTCGCCGCCAAGACGCTGGCTGACTTCGGCGCCGATGTCATCAAAATCGAAACCCCAGGTACCGGCGACCCGCTGCGCAAGTGGCGTCTTCTCAAAGACGGCACCTCGGTGTGGTGGCAGGTGCAGTCGCGCAACAAGCGCTCGGTGGCGCTCGACCTGCGGCAGCCCGATGCGCAGGAGATCGTGCGTCAGCTGGCGTTGCACGCCGATGTGCTGATTGAGAACTTCCGCCCTGGTGCGATGGAGGACTGGGGTCTGGGTCCCGAGGTGATGGAGGCGCTGAACCCGAAACTCATCATGCTGCGAATCAGCGGCTACGGCCAGACCGGGCCGTACAAGGACCGCCCTGGCTTTGGCGTGGTGGCCGAGGCCATGAGCGGCCTGCGTCACCTGACGGGTGAACCGGGCCGCGTGCCGGTGCGCGTGGGCGTGAGCATTGGCGACACGCTGGCCGCGCTGCACGGCGTGATCGGCATCCTGATGGCGCTGCACCACCGCAATCAGCACGGCGTGGGTCAGGTGATCGATGTGGCGCTGTATGAGGCGGTGTTCAACTGCATGGAAAGCCTGTTGCCCGAATACAGCGCGTTCGGTGCGGTGCGCGGCCCGGCTGGCAGCGCCCTGCCCGGCATTGCACCCACCAACGCCTATCGATGTAGCGACGGCGGCTATGCCCTGGTCGCTGGAAACGGCGACAGCATTTTCAAACGCCTGATGCAGTGCATCGGCCGGCCTGATCTGGCCGCCGATGCAGGGCTCGCAGACAACACGGGCCGCGTGGCGCGGGTCACGGAACTTGACGAAGCCATAGGCCAGTGGGCGGCCACCCTGACAGTGGATCAGGCCCTCGCGGAACTGGCCAAAGCAGAAGTGCCCTCAGGCCGGATCTACACCGTGGCCGACATCGCAGCCGATCCGCACTACGCGGCGCGCGGCATGCTGCAGACCGTGCAGATGCAGGACGGCAGCGAGCTGGCGGTGCCCGGGTTCGTGCCCAAGCTGTCGCTCACGCCGGGCGGTCACCGCAACAACGCGCCCGCGCTGGGGCAGGATACCGATGCGGTGCTGCGCGAGGTGGGTTTGTCAGAGGCGCAGATTGCCACCCTGCGGCAGCGCGGCATCGTCGCGTGACAACCTGAACATTTGCTGATTTCGCTCCGTCGCGGAGCGGAAAGTTTGCAACTCAGCTCAGCGATTCAATGAGATCAATGTATTGCTGCATCGCATCGTCCTGCGACGTGCCCTTGAGGCTGTTCCATGCATCCCACTTGGCGCGGGCCACCATGTCGCCAAAGCCGGGTTTCTTGTCGGCGTTGTCGCCGCTGCTGCCCTGCTTGTAGAGGGCGTAGATTTTCAGCAGCGTGGCGTTGTCCGGGCGCTCGGACAGGTTTTTCGAATCGGCCATGGCTTTTTCAAAAGCGGCTTTCAGGTCGGACATGGAGGTCTCCGTCAGGAACAATCGGTGGTGAAAGAAGGGCAGTCGGCCGGCCGGTGAGCCGCACCGGACAACCCGGGTAACTGCCCGGTATCTTAGCCACTGCCTTCCCTGCAAAATAGGGAACTTACCCCATCCGGGGAAGATTTCGAGGGGAAGCGTTGATGGTCACACGGGTCAAGGCGGAAGCTGCTAAAAAAGTGGCCAGCAAGGTGGCGGGCAAAGTGCAGAAGAACATCACCCGCGCGGTGTCGGGCACGCTGGGCCTGTCGGGCGAGCGCATGAGCAAGGTCGACACCGCTTGGCTGCGCATGGACAGCGCCGCCAACCTGATGATGATCGTCGGCGTGTGGCAGCTCGCCCCCGGCGTCAGCCACGCCGCGGTGTGCGAGCGCATTGAGGGCAGCCTGCTCAAGTACGAGCGCTTTCGCCAGCGCGTGATGGAAGACGCCGCAGGCGCCACCTGGGTCACCGACCGCAAGTTCGATCTGGCGCACCACATCGTGCCCATCACGCTGCCACGCGCCGACAACCAAGAGCCCGCGCTGCAGGCCCGCGTGGCCGAGCTGGCCATGCAGCCGCTGGACCGCAGGCGGCCGCTCTGGCAAATCCACCTGATTGAAGACTACACCGGCCCCGATGGCGTGAAGGGCAGCGCGCTGATCGTGCGCATTCACCACTGCATTGCAGACGGTATTGCGCTGATCTCGGTCACCATGTCGCTGGTCGATGGCGGCACGCCTCCGCCCGAGCGGCGCCGCAAGGCCGCCGTCACCGAAGCGCCAGAAGACTGGATCACCGACACGCTGCTCAAGCCGTTCACCGACATCACCGTCAAGGCGCTCGGCGCCGTGGGCGAAAGCGCGGCGCGCTCGCTGGGCATGCTGGGCGACCCGGAGCGCCTGCAGCGCGGCATGGAAAAGGGCTGGGGCCATTCGGTCGATGCGACCAAAGTGCTGCTGCAATTGCTGTCAGATTCCGCCGCGCTGGCGCTGATGCCCGACGATTCGAAAACCCGCCTCAAGGGCCAGCCTGCCGGCGTCAAGAAAGTGGCCTGGTGCCAGCCGATTCCGCTCGATGAAGTCAAGGCCGTCGGCAAGGCCCTGAACTGCTCGGTCAACGATGTGCTGCTGAGCTGCGTGGCCGGTGCGCTGGGCGAATACCTGCAGTCCATGGGCGACGACGTTACCGGTCAGGAAATCCGCGCCATGGTGCCGGTGAACCTGCGGCCACTCGACCAAGCCCACAAGCTCGGCAACCGCTTCGGTCTGGTGCCGCTGGTGCTGCCGATTGGTGTGGCGAATCCGATCGAGCGGGTGTACGAAGTGCGGCGCCGCATGATGGCGCTCAAGGGCAGCTACCAGCCGCTGCTGGCCTTCAGCCTGCTGGCGGTGGCGGGTCTGTTGATCAAGCCGGCGCAGGACATGATGCTCAACCTGTTTGCGAAAAAAACCACGGCCGTGATGACCAATGTGCCAGGGCCGCGCGAGAAGCTCAAGTTCTGCGGCTCCACCCTGGAGCAAAGCCTGTTCTGGGTGCCGCAGTCGGGCGATGTGGGGCTGGGTGTGTCCATCCTCAGCTACGGCGGCGGCGTGCAGTTTGGCGTCATCACTGACGCGGCGCTGTGCCCGGAGCCGCAGCGCATCATTGACGAGTTTGTGCCCGAGTTTGCCAAGCTCTCCATCGTCACGCTGATGCTGCCCTGGGGCGAGTGAACGGCCTGTTCCCGTCAAGAAAGCGAGAAAGCGTTCAAGTGGTCAAGGTCCAGATCTGGTCTGATTTTGTGTGTCCGTTCTGCATGATTGCCGAGCAACCATTGCTGGAGGCCGTGGAGGCATTCGGCCAGCCGGTGGACATCGAGTGGATGCCCTTTGAACTGCGGCCCTACCCGACGCCGACCTTGCGACCGGAAGACAGCTACCTGCAAACGGTGTGGCCACAGTCGGTCTACCCCGTCGCGGAACGGTTCGGGGTTCGGTTGCGTCTGCCCAGCGTGTCACCGCAGCCCTACACGGCCAAGGCCTGGCAGGGCTACCAGTTCGCCCGCGCCGAGGGCAAGGGACATGTCTACAACGACGCGGTGCTGCGTGCGTTTTTTCAGGAAGACCGGGACATCGGGCGCGTGGACGTGCTGGCGGACATCGCGCGCGAGGTGGGTCTCGATTCCGTGGCGTTCGAAGCTGCTCTGCGGGATGGGCGCTACCGTGAAGCCCATGAGCAGGCACTGGCGCTTGCCCGGGCGCAGGGCGTGAGTGGCGTTCCCGCCTTTCGCATCGGGCCGCACTGGCTGCCCGGTGTACAACCGGCCCGCACGCTGGAGCTGGCGTTGCACGACGCGGCAAAGGCCCTTCACGGTCAGTAAAGCCAAGCAAACCACCAAGCGCCGTCCGGCACGCTGCGACAGCGGCGGCATTGTTCCTCACCGAACAGACGCGCACAGTGTGCCGTCCGTATAAGGACGCATGGACAAACTTCAAAGCGTCAGGAAAAACCAGCTCCTGGCCGTACTGCCAGCGAAAGACCTGAAGCGCTGGCTGCCTCACCTTGAAGCGGTGGACATGCCGCTCGGTCAGGTGCTTTATGAGGCAGGTACCGTTCTGCGGCATGTGTACTTTCCGACCACCGCAATCGCTTCTTTGCTGTACGTGATGGAAACCGGCGAGTCGGCCGAGATTGCACTGGTGGGAAACGACGGCTTGATCGGTATTGCGTTGATCATGGGTGGTGGTTCCACGCCGAGCCGGGCTCTGGTCCAGAACGGCGGGGCGGGCTATCGCATGCTGGCTGAACTGGTTCAGAAGGAATTTGAAACCATCCCGGCTGTGTTTCATGTGTTCTTGCGCTACACGCAGGCGCTGATCACACAGATGACACAAAGCGCCGCCTGCAACAAACACCACAGCCTGGACCAGCAACTGTGCCGCTGGTTGCTGCTGACGCTGGACCGTTACGACAGCAATCAGTTCGTGATGACCAAACAGCTGATCGCCAACATGCTGGGAACCGACGGCGAGCACATGCGGGAAGGTGCACGAAAGCTGCAAAAAGCAGGGCTGATTCACTACGCCAAGGGCTGCATCACCGTGCTCGACCGTCAGGGTCTCGAAGCGCGGGTATGCGAGTGCTACCGCGTTGTGAAAGATGAATACGAGCGCCTGTTGCCCACACCCGCCGCCATCCGGGTCAGCCCGGCTTAATCCTTCAACCCGGCTTCTGTGTTCATCGACTCTTGAGAGGAGGTTCCCATGCGATTCGATATCTTTCACACCCGCGTCGATGCCCACATCCGAAAGGCTCAGGAGTACCTGCAACAGGCCAACGTGGCACGCATTGAGCACCAGACCGCTGCCGACCACCATGCCGCGCTGGCGGCGATGTATGCGCGGCGGGTGATCTGGCTGGAACAGGAGTTGTCTGAATCGGTGGGGCGCTACGGCCCGCCATTGCGCGGCATCCTGTCGGCACAGGCCGATGCCGCCAGGCGCGACCCGGAATCCGTCACCGCATTGAACCGGTCGCAGCGCGCCTGATGGTTGGCTGATGGTTTGGCGCCGCATCGCTACAGATGCGGAGCGGCCCTCAAAGCTGAGGACTCAAAAGCGAAGCAATCTGTTCCTTGACTTTTTCCGACAGCGGACGGGCTTCCCACTGCGCCAGGCTCACCCGACGCGACGCCTTGATATCGTCTTCGAATACCCGGGTTTGCCGGGCCGCAAAGTCGCCGTCATAGACATTCAGGTTGGCCTCGTCGTTGAGCTTGAAGGAGCGGCTGTCAAAGTTGGTGGAGCCCACGGACACCATGAGGCCGTCCACAATCATGACCTTGCAGTGGTACATGCTGGGCTGGAACTCATAAATCTCCGCGCCGGCCTCCAAAAACCGGCCCCAGGTGGCCCGCGAGGCGGCACGCACCGTCTCCGTGTCAATGATCAGCCCTGGTGTCACCAGCCGGAACTTCACGCCGCGGCGCATCGCGTCCAGCAGAACCTGGCTGCTCAATTCGTCCGGCACGAAGTAGGCCATCGACAGGTCAATCGTCCTGGACGCCGCCGTGATCGCCATGTGGTACATCAGTTCCATGTTCTCGCTGCCGCTGGTGGGTGAGCTCGAAAACATCTGCGCCCGACTGGACCCGGCGGCCTGCATCTCGGGAAAGTAGGGTTCGCCATGCAGCACCTGCCCGCTCACCTTGAGCCAGTTTTCCAGGAAGGTGGACTGCAGCTGAGCGACCACAGGGCCCTCGATGCGGAAGTGCGAGTCGCGCCAGTGCTCGGTGTCCTGCCCTGCGCCTGTCCACTTCTCGGCGACGCCCACGCCGCCGGTGAAGCCCACCGCACCGTCGACCACCAACAGCTTGCGGTGGGTCCGGTTGTTGAGTTTGGCGAAGTCGTACCACGCGGGCCGACGGAACTTGCGGATGTCGATGCCGGCGCGCTTCATGCTGTCGAGCAAGCTGTCGTCCATCCTCGCGCTGCCGACCCAGTCGATCAGGATGTGCACCTTCACGCCGGCACCAGAACGCTCGGCCAGCGCGTCGGCGAACTGTTTGCCGATGTCTCCGGACCAGTAGATGTAGGTCTCGAAAGTGATGGTCTTTCTTGCAGACCGGATCGCTTCGAGCATGGACGGAAATATCTGCTCGCCATTGAGCAGCTCAGAGACTTTGTTGCCCTCAACGATGCCCGGCGTCAGCAGGCTGCCCATGGCCCGCTGGAACTGAGGCTCGGTGCTGGCATAGAGCCTGGCCAGCGGCTGCCGGAACTTGTTCTCGCCCACCGAGAAGTTCAAGGCCAGCAGCACGAATGTAATGGCGGCGATACCGGTGAGAGCAGCGATCCACCAGGGCCGAAAACGTGAATTCATGTTGCGGGAGCGACTGAGCCGCCTGCGGGTTGTGGCTGCCTGTGCTGACGGGTTACCGATTCAATAACGTAGAGCCCCGTGGGCTGCGTCCGTCCGCACTACTCAGCAGAGCGGACGGCCTGCGCCCGGGTGTGTGACCGCTGCGCTTCGCGCTGGGTCCGGGCGTTGACCAGCGCGCCGTAAACCGGCGCATACGGCATCAGGGGCGGGCGATGCGCAGGTGTTGGCGAGGCTGCTGAAGCCGTTGGCGTGGCAGCGCGGCGGGCACCTGCACGGTGCTGACTCTTCTGCGATTTGGCAATCGCGCCCAGTGCCTTGGCCAGATCACTTTGTGCATTGAACACCGCGACCTCGAAATGCTCCTGCAGATCGCGCTCATGTGTCAATGACGAGTGCAGATTGTCGAGCGCCGCCATGCATTCGATCACGATGCGCTGGGTGGTGGCTGCAATCTCCTGCTGCAACTCCTCTGAGCACGGCTCAACCGGGTCCGCGATGGCTCCACTCAGCCGCACTTGAACGGCGCGGAACAGGGCATCCCAGTCGCGGGCCGGCATGTCGAGACCGCGCGTCAACCGCACGCCGGCGGTGCTCCATCCGGAAGCCACTGGCGATGCGGGCGTTGCAGTCTGTGCTGCGGGGGTGGTGAGGTTTTTCTCCGTCGCGTCCGCATCAACGGCCTCCTCCATCGCGCCAGTGTGGTCCGGCATCTCGCTGCTGGCCAGTTGCCGGATGATGCATTCAGCGGTGAGCAGTGTCACCATGCCCTGCACCAGCGGCTGGGCCGATAACGTTGGCGGAGAAGCAAGTCGACCCATGGTGTGATCCTGTGGACTGGTCGGTACAAGAACCGGGGGTTGAGGGGAGCCATCTGCAATCTGTGAAAACGATTGTTGATGCACCCTCGTGATGCGTCTGTTCGCTACCGAACCGCATTCAGGGTCCTTGGGTCCATTGACTGCTGCGGACTGCTTCAGTCACGCCGGCGCAGGCAGTGGCAGCGCATTCACCCGGCGAAGCGCCGAAACCCGATCTCGAGCAGGCCGTCAAAGATCAGGCTGTCCACCAGTTCGAACTTCACCGACATGCTGGGCGCCATCTTCCAGCCAGCGCCGCCAGTCATGATGCATTCGGGCGCTTCGCCGCAATGGCGGGTGACGTTTTCCACCATGCGCTGCACAGCGCCGGCAATCGCGAAGGTGCCTCCACTGGTCAGCGCATCGCTGGTGTTAGTCGGGAAATCGCAGACTTCGCCGGTGGGCACATGCAAACCTGCCGTGCCTGATTCGAGCACGCGGGGCATGATGCTCACCTTGTTTGGCAAGAAGACCATGGCCGTAATAACCGCCGTGCCAAGCCCGCGCGAGAAGCCCCAGTTCTGCGGCGCCAGCTGGAGCAGCGCCTGTTCCGGGTGTCACAGTCAGAGGTGACATGGGTCTGGGCGTTTCAATCCTCAGCGATGGCGGCGGCGCGCGGTTTGGCGTCATCGCCGACGCGGCCTTGTGCCCGGAGTCACAGCGCATCATTGATGAGTTCGTACCAAAGTTCGCCAAGCTCTCTGCTGTGAACTTAATACTGCGTCCGGGCGGGTAACATATTCAAGGCGCCACAAAGACTGGTGTTGTATCCAGTAACACCCACCGTCTATCAGCGGACAGACCCCTTTTGGCTCCGATTCGCAGTGCGCCAGCGTTTTTCAATTCAATAACACTTAGGGAGAAGTACATGAGTTCGTGGAGTCGCAGCTTCAGTTTGGCTTTTTTTGCCTTGGTCGCTATGTTTGCCCTGCCCTCCTGGGGACAGGCACCAGTCCCGGTAGAGCCAGCCAGCCCACAGTTACTCGAGCATCTTTACAAGCAGGTTGAGCAACGCGAACGTCCCACGCAGGTGTCAGGCTTCCCCGGCATGCCGGCGGCATCCAGCATGGCGATCGCGGCGATGGACTTCAGCGCCACGCGTGCGCAATTGAGACAACTGGGGCCCAAGGCTTTTCCACTGGCGCCTCGTATTGCGGAGTTGCTGCTCAAAACTGAACAGAACCAATACGACCTGGCATGGATACTGTTCGAAATGACGGTTCAGGAAAATGATGCCCCAGCCACAGTCAATGATGTTATTGCCAAGTATCGGTCTGAGTCAGGGGCCAATAAACTCGTTCAGCTCGCTCGACTGGGGAAAATCCGGTCAGCCGAGGTAGTACCTGACCTCCAGGCTGCCGCGACCGACGCCTCGCGTGCCTCACGTCTGCTGGGCATCATCGGCCTGGCCTTCGCAGGCACATCGGCACCTGATAAAGCAGCAGAGACCCTGGCAAAGGCCCTGAACGATACCGACAAAGCCAGCCGTACGGCAGCGGCCAACTCCCTGAGACTGCTGGGCGCGCGTGCGGAAGTGGCTGCACCAGCACTTATTCAGTACCTGAAAACGAGGGACAACGTGTACTTGGCGGCGGCAGCATTGAACCTGATGCCTATCGCAGCAATCCGGCCAGCTAAAACGGAACTGGAAAGCATACTGAGCGACGCAAAACTTAATGAATTCCAGAAAAGGGACGTGGTAAATCTGCTGGTGCGAATGGAAAACGAAAAATAAAAAGCCGGGCGCTCACACCGTAAACCGGCGAGACGCGATCTCCAGCAGGCCGTCAAAGATCAGGCTGTCCACCAGTTCGAACTTCACCGACATGCTGGGCGCCATCTTCCAGCCAGCGCCGCCAGTCATGATGCATTCGGGCGCTTCGCCGCAATGGCGGGTAACGTTTTCCACCATGCGCTGCACCGCTCCGGCAATCGCGAAGGTACCGCCGCTGGTCAGCGCATCGCTGGTGTTGGTAGGAAAGTCGCAGACCTCGCCGGTGGGTACATGCAAACCTGCCGTGCCTGATTCGAGTGCACGCAGCATGATGCCGTGGCCGGGCAGGATGATACCGCCGAGAAACTTGCCGGACGCGTCAATGGCCTCTACGGTCACCGCCGTGCCGACCATCACCACCACGCAGGGTTTGACCACGCCGCGTGCCAGCAAGCGGTGCCGGGCACCGATCATGGCCACCCAGCGGTCAGCACCCAGCCGTGCCGGATGGTCGTAGCCATTGGTGAGCCCCGCCTCCTGCGCACTGGAAACCACCCAGCGCGGCGCGACTTCCCACATCTCCATCTGCTCGGCCACACGGCGCTTGATGGCGTCGCCTGCCACGATGCAGCCCAGGATGCGCGAAGGCGCGGGAATCTCGCGCCAGTTCTCTTCGGCCAGTTTGTCGATGTTCTCGAGGAACACGGCGCCGTGCGCCAGCAGTCGCGCACCCGGCGCGGGCGCCTCGTACTGCGCCCACTTCAGGCGCGTGTTCCCCACGTCAAGTGCCAAAAAAGTCATTGCGGTGGATTATGAGCAGATTTGCAGCAGGGTCTGCCGCCCGCTGCGTCAGGATTTCTCAAGGTTTTCCAGTACGCAGGCACGAACGACTTTGCATCAGCCCTGCCGCCACGGCAGGCCTGCGCGGCGCCAGCCGCCGAGCTGCCCGCGATGGCCTTCGGCGTCCGGGTCGCCCTCGAAGCCTTCGAGGATGTTGTAGGCCTCCAGCCCCAGTTCGGTCGCGCGCTTTGCGGCAGCCACCGAGCGCACCCCGCTGCGGCACAGCAGCACGACTTTCTTGCCCGCGGGCACCGCCGCCTTCAGCGCAGCGTCGAACGAGGGGTTCATCGCCATGCCGGGCCACTGCTTCCACGCCACCGACACCGCGCCGGGTACAAAGCCCACCCATTCGCGTTCGGCATCGGTGCGCACATCGACCAGCACCGCATCGCCGGAGCTCATCCACTGGTGGGCCAGCGCGGGCGGAATGTCGCCGGCATAACCGACTGCAGGCTGAACCGCCATCGCATTGGGCGACGCCGCAGGGGGGTTGGACATGGGGCTGTTCATCGCAGGGCCTCTCTGGTCGTGGGTTGCTGGTGCCGGGCCGGTGTCGGGCCAGGCGAAGTTCAGGGCCGCACAGTGTAGTCCTGACCATGGCCTGTCGGTACTGTAAACCCGCGATAGCGCGATCACAGCCAGCCATGCAGAATGGTTGCTCGCGTCCGGGCAGTCATCCTCGACTGCCAAGCCTGCCGAACACTACCCCACGAGGTCAGCCCATGCCATCGTCTCCCGCCGCCCGATCCGCCAGGACTTCAGGAAAATCCTCCGCGAAATCCCCCACAAAAGCTCTCAAGAAAACAGCTGCCAAGGCGCCAGTCAAGGGCTCCGCAACGCCACGCAAGGCGGCCAACAACGTCACTGCCAAACAGCTCGCACCCTGGCAGCCCACCATCCAGAAGCCCTGCAAACTCGCGAGTCTCGACCCGGCTGCCAAACCATTTTCAAGTGGCGACAAAGCCGCTGACAAAGTGGCCATTGACGTACTGGCGGCAGAACTCGACGAGCTGCAGAACCTCTTTTATGCCGACAGGCGCTTCAAGCTGCTGGTGGTCTTGCAGGGCACCGACACCTCGGGCAAGGACGGCACGCTGCGCGGCGTGTTCAGTCGCATCAGTCCGCTCGGTGTGCACACGGCGGCGTGGAAAGCGCCCACCGAGAATGAGCGCGCCCACGATTTCCTCTGGCGCATTCACCACCAGATGCCGGGCGCTGGCGAACTGATGCTGTTCAACCGCAGCCATTACGAAGACGTGCTGGTGCCGGCCGTCAATGGCTGGATCACGCGGGCACAAACGGCGCAGCGATTCGCGCACATCAACGACTTCGAGCGCATGCTGACGGACACCGGCACCATCATCCTCAAGTTCATGCTGCACATCAGCTTTGAGGAGCAGCGCCAGCGCCTGCAGGAGCGGCTGGACGACCCCACCAAGCACTGGAAATTCAGCCTCGGTGACCTGGAGGTGCGCAAGCAGTGGTCCGACTACCAGAAGGCCTATGAAAACCTGCTCAACGCCACCAGCACGCCCTGGGCGCCGTGGACAGTGGTGCCTGCCGACTCCAAAACCCACCGCAACCTGATGATCGCCACTTTGGTGCGCGACACGCTCAAGGCGTTGCCGCTGCGCTACCCGCCCGGAGACAGCGCCTTGCAGGGCTTGCAGGTGACCTGAGCGCACCGCCTGCGTGCGGCAACATTGCGCGCCGTACCATTGCAGATTACCCACTGGAGGCATGCATCACTTTCAACCGATTCCCACGTAATGCACAGTGGCTTTGTTGGTGGAAACCCTCTTGGTCATTAGAGCGCCTTGCCAAATGATCTGGAGGTTGTTTTTTTACACAGGAGACTGGTGATGACCGAGAGCAAAAATACCCGTAGACGCAGCCTTTTGAAGGGTGCAGCTGTTGCCGCTGGCGCCATGACGGCACCGATGGTCGCCAAGGCCCAGGCCGGCCCGATCACGATGCGCTGGCAGAGCACCTGGCCCGCCAAGGACATCTTCCACGAGTACGCCACCGACTACGCCAAGAAGGTCAATGACATGACCGGCGGCGACCTGAAGATCGAAGTGCTGCCAGCTGGCGCAGTGGTGCCTGCCTTTGGCCTGTTCGAAGCGGTGTCCAAAGGCACGCTCGACGGCGGCCACGGCGTGCTGGGCTACCACTACGGCAAGCAGAACGCGCTGGCCCTGTGGAACTCAGGCCCTGCCTTCGGCATGGACGCCAACATGGTGCTGGCATGGCATAAGTACGGCGGTGGCGCTGAGCTGCTGTCCAAGCTGTACGCCTCCATCGGCGGCAACGTACAGTCTTTCCTGTACGGCCCGATGTCCACCCAGCCACTGGGTTGGTTCAAGAAGCCCATCACCAAGTCGTCTGACTTCAAGGGTCTGAAATTCCGTACCAATGGTCTGGCCATTGACCTGTTCACCGCCATGGGCGCAGCCGTGAATGCGCTGCCCGGTGGCGAGATTGTTCCGGCCATGGACCGCGGCCTGCTGGATGGCGCCGAGTTCAACAACGCCACCTCTGACCGTATCCTCGGCTTCCCTGATGTGTCCAAGGTCTGCATGCTGCAGAGCTACCACCAGTGCGCCGAGACCTTCGAGATCATGTTCAACAAGACCAAGTACGACGCGCTGCCAGCCAAGATGAAGGCCGTGATCGCTGGTGCCACCGAGGCTGCATCGGCCGACATGTCCTGGAAAGCCATCGACCGCTACTCCAAGGACTACATCGAGCTGCAGACCAAGGACAAGGTCCGTTTCTACAAGACCCCTGACGCGATCCTGCAGGACCAGCTCAAGATCTGGGACGACATCCTGGTCAAGAAATCCGCAGAGAACCCGCTGTTCAAGGAAATCGTCGCCTCGCAGCGCGCATTTGCCGAGCGTGCCGTCAAGTGGGATCAGGACACCAACGTGAGCCGCCGTATGGCTGTTGGTCATTTCTTCGGCGCGAAAAAGGCTGCACCCAAGAAAGCCTGATTCTTAGGTAGATAATAATCAGCCACCCGGATTTTGTCCGGGTGGCTGATTTCTTTTATGTAAGCGAAAAATGCAACAGCTCCTTCTCACCATCGACAAAATAAGCACATGGGTCGGCCAGGTCTTCGCCTGGCTCATCGTGGCACTCACACTCCTGATTTCGTGGGAAGTTTTCTCGCGCTACATCCTCGACAACCCGCACCCCTGGGCCTTCGACGTGATGAGCATGCTTTACGGCACCCTCTTCATGATGGCGGGCGCCTACACGCTGTCCAAAAACGGCCATGTGCGCGGTGACGTGCTCTACGGCTTCTTTCCGCCGCGTCTGCAGGCCGGCCTCGACCTGACGCTGTACATCCTGTTCTTCATTCCGGGCATCGTGGCGCTGGCATGGGCAGGCTACAACTTTGCGGCCGAGTCCTGGGCCATCAACGAACACTCCAACATCACGGCCGACGGCCCGCCGGTGTACCCGTTCAAGACCATCATCCCGATTGCTGGCGCCATTTTGCTGGCCCAGGGTCTGGTGGAAATCGTGCGTTGCATCGTCTGCCTGAAGCAGGGTGAATGGCCCTCCAGAGGCGACGACGTGGAAGAGGTCGATGTCGAAAAACTCAAGGAAATGGTTCACGTGAAAGACGAAGATATTGCGAAGCTGGACGCCCTCGTGGTCAAGCCGAAAGAGGCCCACAAATGAGAAAAGAAGTCTGGTTTGGCCTGACCATCATGGCAGGCGTGGTGCTGGCGGCGTTCATTCTGCTGCCCTCACCTTCCGAAATGACCAATGGCCACCTCGGCCTGCTGATGCTGGCACTGGTGGTCGTGGCCATCATGCTGGGTTTCCCCACCGCCTTCACCCTGATGGGCATGGGCATGGTCTTCGCCTGGATCGCCTACCGAAGTCAGAACCCGGGGCTGGCGGTACAGCAGACGCTGGACCTGATGGTGCAGCGAACCTATTCAGTGATGTCCAACGACGTGCTGATATCCATTCCGCTGTTCGTGTTCATGGGCTACCTGATTGAACGCGCCAACCTGATCGAAAAGCTCTTCAAGAGCATGCACCTCGCTTCGGCCCGGCTGCCCGGTTCGCTGGCAGTGGCCACCATCGTCACCTGCGCCATCTTCGCAACCGCCACCGGCATCGTCGGCGCAGTGGTCACGCTGATGGGTCTGCTGGCGCTGCCCGCCATGCTGCGCGCCGGTTACAGCGTGCAGTTGTCTGCCGGTGCCATCACCGCGGGTGGTTGCCTGGGCATTCTGATCCCGCCTTCGGTGATGCTGATTGTTTATGGCGCCACTGCGGGCGTCTCTGTCGTCAAGCTCTACGCTGGTGCTTTCTTCCCCGGCATCATGCTGGCCACGCTTTACATCCTGTACGTGATCGTACTGGCCAAGTGGAAGCCGCACCTGGCACCTCCCATGTCCGCCGAGGACCGCAAGGTTCCGCTGCCTCCGTTTGCCGATGTGGTTTCTGCCAACATCAGCAACAAGGTGTTGCCCGGACTGATCGGCGCCATCAAGGGCAAGCGCAACGCCGATGTGCCGATGCGCGACCTGATCAACCACCTGGTGCTGGCCTTGCTGCCAGCGCTGGCCGTGATCCTGATCATGGGCTTCGTCTACCTCAAGGTGACGGCGCCCGTGGTTGAAGAACAGCTCGACGGCGTGGTGGCCATGGGCGGCACGTCCGTCGAAATGGTTGAAGAAAGCAGCAGCCTGGCCGAGCCGGAAGAAGAAGGCGGACTGCAGCCTCCACCGGCAGAAGCTGGCGCAGCAGCCGACCCGCCTGCCGCAGCCCCTGAAGCTGTGGCTGCAGCACCCGCACCGGCCGCAGCCGTTGCAGAGCCTGCGGCACCAGCAACGCCAGCACCTGCAGAGCGCCTGCCTGCGCCGATGACCTTCTGGATTGCGCTGGCCAGTTGCGCGGTGGCGTTGTCGGTGTTCTACGCCTACTTCAACTTCGTCAGGCTGGAAATCTTCAAGATGCTGCTGGGGTCATTCTTCCCGCTGGCCATCATGATTCTGGCGGTGCTGGGCACCATTGTGTTTGGCATTGCCACGCCCACAGAGGCGGCCGCGATGGGCTCGATGGGCGGCTTGCTGCTCGCAGCCGCGTACCGGCGCCTGAACATGACGGTGATGAAAGAGTCGGTCTACCTGACCGCCAAAACCAGCGCCATGGTGTGCTGGCTGTTTGTCGGTTCCAGCATCTTCTCGGCGGCATTTGCCCTGCTGGGCGGCCAGGAACTGATCAACCAGTGGGTGCTGTCCATGGACCTGACACCGCTGCAGTTCATGATCATGGCCCAGGTGATCATTTTCCTGCTGGGCTGGCCGCTGGAGTGGACCGAGATCATCGTGATCTTCATGCCCATCTTCATCCCGCTGCTGCCGCACTTCAACATCGATCCACTGTTCTTCGGCCTGCTCGTGGCACTCAACCTTCAGACCGCCTTCCTGAGCCCGCCAGTGGCCATGGCGGCGTTCTACCTGAAGGGCGTGAGCCCGCCGCACGTCACGCTGAACCAGATCTTCACCGGCATGCTGCCTTTCATGGCCATTCAGGTGGTGGCGATCATCCTGCTGTACATGTTCCCGGCCATCGGTTTGTGGCTGCCGGAAGTGCTTTACAAGTAAGCAACGGCACAACGGGCATGGCCCGATCAGCAAAGGGCGCTTCGGCGCCCTTTTTTCTTGCCAAAACACGGGGGACGGATAGAATTGACGTTTACGTAAACGTAAAGACTGACATCCACCCGCATCCCGTTTGAATGGCGGCAACCGCAGACCGTGGGCGACCTGCCCCCAGCCAAGCACGGTCAACCTGCCTGCCGCCCGCACCAGTGACCCGGAGACACCATGACCGACCTGTCCGCAGAGTACCAAGCCCTCGCCAACTACCGGCCCAAGCACAAGGTGCGCTTTGTCACCGCCGCCAGCCTGTTTGACGGCCACGATGCAGCCATCAACATCATGCGGCGCATCCTGCAGGGCATGGGCGCCGAGGTCATTCACCTGGGCCACAACCGCAGCGTGGACGAAGTGGTCACCGCCGCGCTGCAGGAAGACGTGCAGGGCATTGCGATCAGCTCCTACCAGGGCGGGCATGTGGAGTACTTCAAGTACATGGTCGACCTGCTCAAGGCCCGTGGCGGTGAGCACATCCAGGTCTTTGGCGGTGGCGGTGGCGTGATCGTGCCCCCTGAAATCCGCGAACTGCATGCCTACGGCGTGACCCGTATCTACAGCCCGGAAGACGGCCAGAAGATGGGCCTGGCCGGCATGATCGGCGAGATGGTGATGCGCTGCGACAAGGACCTCACCGGCTACGCGCCCAAAAGCATCAACGCGATCGAAGGCCACAGCGAAGCGGCGTGGCGTGCGCTGGCGCAGCTCATCAGCGCACTTGAGAACGGAAAAGCGGACGCCAACACCGTGGAGGCCCTGCGCGCAGCCGCCACCAGCCACAAGACACCGGTACTGGGCATCACCGGCACGGGCGGTGCGGGCAAATCGTCACTCACCGATGAGCTCATTCGCCGCTTGCGGCTGGACCAGAATGACCAGTTGCGCATCGCGGTGATCAGCATTGATCCGTCGCGCCGGAAAAGCGGCGGTGCGCTGCTCGGGGACCGTATTCGCATGAATGCCATCAGCCCGTGGGCAGGAAGCGCTGCGCCAGACACAGGGGCTCGCGTTTTCATGCGCTCGCTTGCCACCCGTGATTTCGGCTCCGAGATCAGCCAGGCTTTGCCTGACGTGATCGCCGCCTGCAAGATCGCAGGCTTTGACCTCATCGTCGTCGAGACCTCCGGCATCGGCCAGGGCGACGCCGCCATCGTGCCGCATGTCGATGTGCCGCTGTATGTGATGACGCCGGAGTTCGGCGCCGCCAGCCAGCTCGAGAAAATCGACATGCTGGACTTCGCCGAGTTCATCGCCATCAACAAGTTCGACCGCAAGGGCTCGCTCGACGCGCTGCGCGATGTCTCCAAGCAGGTGCAGCGTAACAAGGAAGCGTGGAGCACCCCCGCCGACCAGATGCCGGTGTTCGGCACCATGGCCGCCCGCTTCAACGACGACGGCGTGACGGCGCTCTACCAGGCGCTCAAGCCAAGGCTGGCCGCACTGGGCCTGAAGCTGTCAGATGGCGTTTTACCGGCCGTGGCGGTGCGTCACAGCACCAACCAGACCCCGGTGGTGCCACCGGCCCGCGCCCGCTACCTGGCCGAAATCTCGGACACCGTGCGCGCCTACAAAAAGCGGGCACGCGCGCAGGCGCAACTGGCCCGCGAAATCCAGCAGCTGCAGGCCTCGGCCGCCATGCTGAAGATCGGCAAGCCCCAGCGCGCGCCTGCTGCCGAGGCGGTGCTCGACCTGGCGGGCCAGCGCAAGGCCCTGCTCGATGCCGACGCACGCAAGCTGCTGGGCCAGTGGCCGGAGATGCAGCAGGCTTACAGCGGCGAAGAGTACGTGGTGAGAATCCGCGACAAGGAAATCCGCACTGCACTGGTCACCAAATCACTGTCAGGCACGCCAATCCGCAAAGTCAGTCTGCCGACTTATGAAGACCATGGCGAGATTCTCAAGTGGTTGATGCTGGACAACGTGCCCGGCAGCTACCCCTACACCGCTGGCACCTTCGCCTTCAAGCGCGAGGGCGAAGACCCGACGCGCATGTTTGCCGGGGAAGGCGATCCCTTCCGCACCAACCGCCGCTTCAAGCTGCTCAGCGAGGGCATGGCGGCCAAGCGCCTGTCCACCGCCTTCGACTCGGTCACGCTCTACGGCAACGACCCGGCGGTGCGGCCCGACATCTACGGCAAGGTCGGCAACAGCGGCGTGAGCATTGCCACGCTCGACGACATGAAGGTGCTGTACGACGGCTTTGACCTGTGCAACCCGAGCACCTCGGTATCGATGACCATCAACGGCCCGGCGCCCAGCATCCTGGCGATGTTCATGAACACCGCCATCGACCAGAACCTGGAGAAGTTCAAGGCGGACAACGGGCGCGAACCCACCGACACAGAAGCCGCCAAGATCCGCGAATGGGTGCTGGCCAATGTGCGCGGCACGGTGCAGGCCGACATCCTGAAGGAAGACCAGGGCCAGAACACATGCATCTTCAGCACAGAGTTCAGCCTGAAGGTGATGGGCGACATCGCGCAGTACTTCGTGCACCACAACGTGCGCAATTTCTACAGCGTCTCCATCAGCGGCTATCACATCGCCGAGGCGGGTGCGAACCCGATCAGCCAGCTGGCCTTCACGCTCAGCAACGGCTTCACCTTTGTCGAGGCGTATCTGGCGCGCGGCATGCACATTGACGACTTCGCGCCCAACCTGAGCTTCTTCTTCAGCAACGGCATGGACCCGGAATACACCGTGATGGGCCGCGTGGCGCGCCGCATCTGGGCCGTGGCGATGAAAGAGAAGTACGGCGCCAACGAACGCAGCCAGAAGCTCAAGTACCACATCCAGACCAGTGGCCGCAGCCTGCACGCGCAGGAGATCCAGTTCAACGACATTCGCACCACGCTGCAGGCGCTGATCGCGATTTACGACAACTGCAACAGCCTGCACACCAACGCATTTGACGAAGCCATCACCACGCCCACCGAAGAATCGGTGCGCCGCGCCATGGCGATCCAGCTGATCATCAACCGCGAATGGGGCCTGGCCAAGAACGAGAACCCGTCACAGGGTGCCTTCATCATTGAAGAGCTGACCGAGCTGCTGGAAGAAGCGGTGCTCAGCGAATTCGAGCGCATCGCCGAGCGCGGTGGCGTGCTGGGCGCGATGGAGACAGGCTATCAGCGCGGGCGCATCCAGGACGAGTCGATGCACTACGAGATGCTCAAGCACACCGGCGAGCTGCCCATCATCGGTGTCAACACCTTCCGCAACCCGCATGGCGACGCGGTGCAGGACAAGCTGGAGCTGGCCCGCTCCACTGAAGAGGAAAAGCAGAGCCAGCTGCAGCGCCTGGCCGACTTCCACGCCCGCCATGCCAGCGAGTCACCCGCGATGCTCAAACGCCTGCAACAGGCCGTGATCGAGAACCACAACGTCTTCGAGGTTCTGATGGACGCAGTGCGCGTCTGCTCGCTCGGCCAGATAACCACCGCGCTGTTTGAGGTGGGTGGGCAATACCGGCGGAACATGTAAAGGGCGCCGTTGCGGGTTTGATCCGCATCGGTGCCTTTCCGAACTGGCATGGCCCACTGGCAGGCCCGCTCTGGATTTGCCCGTCGTTCACCATCGTGGCGCATGCGCTGCGGTAATAACCTTCACACGATTTGGCATTGGTCAGGCGGACCAGTGAACGCTACATTCCCGAACTGATGGTGACCGGTGGAGTCGGCACAAGCCCAAAGGGGTGGCTGCAACGACCACAACAACGATTCATGCTCAGGGAAATCACGAGTGAAACAACTCTTCAGTTGGCTGACCAGCTCCCGCGGCTTCGACTCCACCGAGTTCCCACCCCTGGTCGACGAAGACCTGATCACCTACGACTGGGCCCGCATCATTGAGCGCAGTCTGGAACGTCTGGGGATCGCCGAAGACAGTGTCGCAATTGAAATCAGGGTCACCGGCTACCTGCCCAAGGGGCTGCCCTGCTACTCAGGCTTCATCAAGATCATGCGCTGGATGCCACAGGTGACGCCCATCCTTCTGCTCAACCTGCCCCTGATTGACGACCGCATCCGCAAGGACATTCAGGCACTCGATCAGGGTAGGCAGGCCCACTTTGCAGGGCTGTGGATTCATGCCTCCGCCCACATGCGGGACGCACCGCCGGCGTTCATGCGACCGCAGTCATCACCGGTCTCCGTGCTCTGAATCAAGGACATCCGCGAGAAGGTGTTTGCTGGGCAGACCATCCACCAGCTGGCAAGAAGTAACCACCGACCCATAAAAAAAGCCCTCGAAAGAGGGCTTTTTCACGATGCTGAAAAGATTCAGCGACCGGTACTCTCAGTGCTGCAGGATCTTGTTGAGGAAGTCCTTGGTACGCGCCTGACGGTTCTCGGGATGGCTGAAAAACTCGTCCTTGGAGCAGTCTTCCAGAATGCGGCCGCCCACGTCCATGAAAATCACGCGGCTGCCGACCTTGCGCGCAAAGCCCATCTCGTGCGTGACCACCATCATGGTCATGCCTTCAACAGCCAGTCCCATCATGCAGTCGAGCACCTCGCCAACCATCTCGGGGTCGAGTGCGGAGGTGGGTTCGTCGAACAGCATGGCAATCGGGTCCATGCTCAGGGCGCGGGCAATGGCCACACGTTGCTGCTGGCCGCCTGAGAGCTGGCCGGGGAACTTGTCCTTGTGCGCCATGAGGCCCACGCGGTCGAGGTACTTGAGGCCGTGGGTCTTGGCTTCGTCGATGCTGCGGCCGAGCACCTTGACCTGGGCCAGGGTGAGGTTCTCGGTAACGCTGAGATGGGGAAACAGCTCGAAGTTCTGGAACACCATGCCCACGCGTGAACGCAGCTTGGGCAGATCGGTTTTCGGGTCGTGAACGGCCTGGCCGTCGACGAAGATCTTGCCTTTCTGGAAGGGCTCCAGCGCATTGATGGTCTTGATGAGGGTGGACTTGCCGGAACCGGAAGGTCCGCACACCACGACCACTTCGCCCTTTTTGATGCTGGTGGTGCAGTCGTTGAGCACCTGCACCTCGCCGTACCATTTGGAAACTTCTTGCAACTCAATCATGTTCTTCTCCAGTGTGCCCTGATGACCTGTACGCAGTGGGGGCGGTCTTAACGAATGATGGCGATCTTGCTGTTCAGGCGCTTGACCATGTAGGACAGGCTGTAGCAAATCACGAAATAGACAACGGCGGCCAGCAGGTAGGCCTCTTCAGGACGCCCGTAGATCTTGCCTGCGGTGCTGAACCCCTTGAGGAGGTCATAGGCGCCAATCGCATAGACCAACGAGGTGTCCTGGAACAGGATGATGGTCTGCGTGAGCAGGATGGGCACCATGTTCCGGAAGGCCTGTGGCAGGATGATCAGCCGCATGTTCTGCGAGTAGGTCATGCCCAGCGCGCGACCGGCATTGACCTGCCCGCGCGAGATGGACTGGATACCGGCACGCATGATTTCGCTGAAGTAGGCCGCCTCGAACGCAATGAAGGTGATGATGGCCGAGATTTCCGCGCGGTAGTTGCTGCCACCGGGAATCATGTTGTAGAAGCTGGCTGGCACCAGCAGGAAGAACCACAGGATCACCATGACCAGCGGCACCGAGCGCATGCCATTGACATAGATGGTGGCTGGCACGGCCAGGAAGGCCTTGCCCGACAAGCGCATCAACGCGAGGATGGTGCCGAAAATGATGCCGCCAATGGTGGCAATCACGGTGAGCTGCACGCTGAAGATGAAGCCCTTGATGACGAACTTGGAGATGATCTCCCAGTTCACGAAGCTCAGGTCGAGTCCGAACATGTCAGTGCCCTCCGCCCGTGGCGCCTGCAACCACAAAACCCGGAATGCGCACGCGCTTCTCGACAAAAGCCATCACGCGGTTCACGATGAACGCGGACAGCGCATAGGCCGCTGTCACGGCCAGATAAATCTCGATACCGCGCGAGGTCTCTTCCTGGGCCTGCATGGCAAACATGGTCAGCTCCGCGATGGATACCGCAAAAGCCACCGAAGAATTCTTGAGCAGGTTCATCGACTCGCTGGTGAGCGGCGGAATGATGATCCGGAAAGCCATCGGCAGGATGACGTAGCGGTAGGTTTGCAGGGTCGTGAAACCCATGGCCATGCCGGCGTAGCGCTGGCCACGCGGCAGCGCCTGCACACCCGCCCTCACCTGCTCGGCGATCCGTGCAGACGTGAAAAATCCAAGAGCGAAAACCACCAGCACGAAGCTGGGCAGGTCCTTCATGGCCGGAATGATTTTGGGAATGACGAAATACCAGATGAAGATCTGGACCAGCAGAGGGATGTTGCGGAACAGCTCCACCCATATATTTCCGAGGCGAACCAGCACAGGGCTGTTGGGCAGAGTGCGAACGGTGCCGACCAGTGCACCCATCACCATGGCCACAACCCATGAGGCGCCGGCAACAGCCAGGGTCCAGCCCCACGCGTCAAACATCCACTGGAGGTAGGTGCGCCCTCCACCATCGTCAGTTAGAAATACCTGCCAATCCCACGTCATTTCGGCTCCAGCAAAGGGTTGTGTTGTCTGTTGTTGTTTTAAGCGACAGTAAACGAGAAACCCCGCCAGGGCAATCAGCCTGGCGGGGTTATTGACTCAATGCCGGTTTACTTCTTGGCGTAGGCTTCCATCGGATTGTCGTTTGGATTGTCCCAGGCGGCTTTGGTGCTGGCGCTCAGGGCCAGGCCCACGCGTGTGTTCTTCGGAGGAATCGGCTCCAGGAACCACTTGTTCCACAGCTTATTCATGTCGCCAGACTTGATCATGGCCTTGACGGTGTCGTCAGCCAGGCGCTTGAGCAGCGGGTCGTCCTTGCGGATCATGATGGCGATGGGTTCCACGCTCAGCACTTCGCCAACGATGCGGAAGTCAGCCGGGTTCTTGGCGGTGGCGATGTTGCCAGCCAGGATGGAGCCGTCCATCACGAAAGCATCAGCGCGGCCCGACTCGAGCAGCAGGAAGCTGTCAGAGTGGTCTTTGCCGAAGACTTCCTTGAAGTCGATACCGGTGGCGCGCTCGTTCTTGCGCAGGGTCTGCACAGAGGTGGTGCCGGTGGTGGTGGCGACGTTCTTGCCGTTCAGCTGGGCGATGGACGTGATACCCGAGTTGGCCTTGACTGCAATACGCACTTCTTCAACGAAGGTGGTCACGACGAAAGCCACGTCTTTCTGACGGGTGGCGTTGTTGGTGGTGGAGCCGCACTCGATGTCCACAGTGCCGTTCTGCACGAGGGGAATACGGTTCTGCGAGGTCACGGGCTGGTATTTGATTTCCAGCTTGCGCTCGGCTGCCTTCTCCAGATTGGCCAGGATGCGCTGGCAGATCTCGACGTGGTAGCCGGTGTACTTGCCATCACCCAGGGTGTAGGACAGGGCACCGGACGAATCACGCACGCCCATGGTGACCACGCCAGATGCCTTGACCTTGGCGAGGGTGTCGGCAAAAGCGCCGCCGGTGGCGAGCAGGGCGATGGACAGAGCGACTAGCTTGAGTTTCATGGAACTTCCTTTGATGAATGAAACGGTTGACGAAATATTTTAGGGATTTGCCAATGGTGCAGGACGCAGGTTTACCCGTGTCAGACAACCACCGGTATCACCTGGCGGGAAACTCGGCATGACTTCAACACGCCGGGCGATACCGCGAGCGGGTCTCGCTTCTGGTGCGCGCAGGGCGCAATCGGCGGGGCAGAACATCACAATCAATCCTTTTAGCAGTCTTTGTGCCAAGCGCTGACTCAGGCGACGAGCCGCAAGGGCTGCGTCAGCTTGTCGGGCACCAGCAGTGCCTCGACCTCGGCCTGCGTCATGATGCCGAGCGACTCGGCAATCTCGGCAATCGGCGCGCCGCTGGCAATAGCGGTCTTGGCAATCAGGGCCGCCTTTTCATACCCAATGATGGGGTTGAGGGCGGTCACCAGCGTGACGGACTCGCGCACCCGTTTGGCCAGCAGTTCGTGGTTGGCCTCAATACCGGCGACGCAGTGGGTTTGCAGCGTGAGACAGGCCTGGCTGAGGTGCTCAATGCTCTTGAACAGGCTCCAGCCCATGATGGGTTCGAAGGCGTTGAGCTGCAGTTGCCCGGCCTCGGAGGCCATGGTGACGGTCATGTCGTTGCCAATCACCTCAAAAGCCACCTGGTTCATGACTTCCGGAATCACCGGATTGACCTTGCCCGGCATGATGGACGAGCCTGCCTGGCGCGGTGGCAGGCGAATGTCGCCAAAACCGGCCTGCGGGCCGCTGGAGAGCAGGCGCAGGTCGTTGCAGATCTTGCTGAGCTTGGTGGCGATGCGTTTGAGCACACCGGACAGCTGCACAAATGCACCGGTGTCCTGCGTCGCCTCGATCAGGTTGGCGGCTTTGACCACCGGAATCCGGCTTTCTTCCGCCAGGTATTTGCAGGCGAGTTCGGCATAGCCTGCTGGCGCGTTGATGCCGGTGCCAATGGCAGTGGCGCCGAGGTTGATTTCCTGAATCAGGGCGCGGGCTTCCTGAAGACGGGCCTCGTCTTCCCCGATCATCACGGCATAGGTCAGGAATTCCTGCCCCAGGGTCATGGGCACCGCGTCCTGCAGCTGGGTACGGCCAATCTTGAGCACATCCTGAAACTCGGTGGCTTTGACTTCGAACCCGCGACGCAAGGTGGCCATGGAGGCGAGCAGGCGGTCAATGGCCGACCACAGCGCGACGCGCATGGCGGTCGGGTAGACGTCGTTGGTGCTCTGCGACGCATTCACATGGTCGTTGGGGTGCAGGATGTCGTAGCGGCCCTTTTCGTAGCCAAGCTTTTCGAGCGCGAGGTTGGCAATCACCTCGTTGGCGTTCATGTTGGTGGAGGTGCCGGCGCCGCCCTGGATCACATCCACCACGAACTGGTCGTGGTACTGGCCGCCGACCAGCTTGTCGCAGGCGCTCATGATGGCGCTGGCTCGCTTGTGGTCAAGCACACCCAGCTCGGAATTGGCGCGGGCGACGGCCTTTTTCACGAAGCCAAAGGCGCGCACCATGTCTGGCATGGCCGAAACCAGCGTGCCGGAAATCGGGAAGTTCTCGACGGCCCGTGCGGTGTGCACACCCCAGTACGCGTGCGCCGGGATGAGCTTTTCGCCCAGAAAGTCGTGTTCTGTACGGGTTGTCGCGGGGGCTTCAGCCAAGGGGGAACGAGCAGGAAGGGAGGAAACAGGGGTCACAGGGGTCACGAGGGCTACGAAAAGCCATCAAATTGAGAACGTGACGAACTGTAAGTTTGCGAATGTCAAAACACCAATGCCATTTCAGCGAGCTTTGATGCATTTTGCTTATAACCAGCAAGGGTTACTACTAATGCGCCGAGAGCGCTCCCGCCTCGCCGTGTGCCGCAAGGTCAGCGGGCGGTGCCCAGAATGCTGCTGCGGCCGGGTACTTTTTCCTTGCTGTTGCTCTGGGCCTGAAGGTAGGCCCACAAGGCCTGGGCATGGCTTTTGGCACCTTCCTTGGATGTGGGCCGCTCCCGGTAAACCCGCACGTCCATGGTCATTTCCAGATTGGAACCGGCGCTGACGAGTTTTTTGGCCCGCAGCTCCTTCTTGACCGCACTCAGCGGCAGGAAGGCAATCCCGTGCCCTTCCAGAGCCATCGCCTTCAGGCCTTCGGCCATGTCGGTCTCGTACACGCGGTCTAGGTGAATGGCGGTGCTCGATTGTTTGAGGATCATGTCCACCATGCGGCCCAGGTAGGCGCCGGGGGCGTAGCCCAGGTAGGGCAAGGGCTGACCGGGTTTGCCCGGCAGGCTGAACTCGGGCTCGCCCGCCGCATTGGCCCGGACAAAGGGGGCCAGCAGCTCCTGGCCCAGCGACACCATCTCGTAACGGTCGGGATCCAGCTGGAAAGGCTGTGAGTCGTGATGGTAGGCAATCAGCAGATCGCAGCTACCCTCGACCAGGCGCAGCACCGCGTCGTGCACATTCAGGGCAATCAGGCGGCTTTTGATGGGACCGAATTTCTCGCGCAGACTGCTCACCCAGGCCGGAAAAAACGTGAAAGCCAGTGTGTGGGGTACCGCAAACTCAATCACATCCTGCGCCGCGGAGGTGTGACCACGCAGCATGGCACGCGTGGACTGCAGGCCTTGCAGCATTTCAAGAGACTGGCTGTACAGCGTTTCACCGGCGGGCGTAAGCCGCGTGGGGTAGGAGCTGCGGTCCACCAGATCAGTGCCTGCCCACGCCTCCAGCGCCTGAATGCGCCTTGAAAACGCGGGTTGCGTGACATGCCGCAACTGGGCAGAGCGGCTGAAACTGCGGGTTTCAGCCAAACTGACGAAATCTTCCAGCCATTTGGTTTCCATGGGCGGATTATGCGATTACCGTGCCAGCCCCCACCTACGGGGATTCCATGGGTCGCCCCAAGCGTTCAGTACAGATCGGGAGAAAGGGGTCAGGCGTCGGGCGAGCTTTGCTGCAGCGCCCACATGCGGGCGTAAGCGCCCTCCATCGCGAGCAACTGCGTGTGCGTGCCGCGCTCCACAATGCGGCCGGCGTCCATGACCAGGATCTCGTGGGCATCCACCACGGTGGAGAGACGATGCGCAATCACCAGCGTGGTCTTGTTCTGGGCAGCGGTGCGCAGCTCGGCCTGAATCGCACGCTCGTTGGCCGAGTCCAGCGCAGACGTGGCCTCGTCAAAAATCACCACCGGCGGGTTCTTCAGCAGGGTGCGGGCAATCGCCACGCGCTGCTTCTCGCCGCCGGAGAGCTTCAGCCCTCGTTCACCCACCATGGTCTGGTAGCCCTGCGGTGTGGAAGCAATGAAGTCATGGATGCGCGCAGAGCGGGCGGCCTCTTCCACTTCTGCATGGGTCGCGCCCGGTTTGCCGTATGCGATGTTGTACTCCACCGTGTCGTTGAAGAGCACGGTGTCCTGCGGCACGATGCCAATCGCCTGGCGCACGCTGGCCTGGGTCACCTGCTTGATGTCCTGCCCGGCAATCGTGATCTGCCCCTGTTGGATGTCATAAAAGCGGTACAGCAAGCGCGCCAGCGTGGACTTGCCGGCCCCTGACGACCCCACCACCGCCACCGTCTTGCCCGGCGGGATCTCGAAACTCACACCATGCAGGATGGGCCGTGCCGGGTCATACGCGAAGCTCACATTCTCAAAGCGCACGGCAGGCGTGGACTCAATACGCAGTGGCTGCGCACCGGGCATGTCGGCAATTTCGCGCTCGCGCTCCATCAGCAGAAACATCTTGTCGAGATCGGTCAGGCTCTGCTTGATCTCGCGGTAAATCACGCCCAGAAACCCGAGCGGAATATACAGCTGGATCATGAAGGCATTGACCATCACCAGGTCGCCCAGGGTCATGCGCCCGTCGACAACACCCTGAGTCGCACGCCACAACATGGCCACAAGGCCAATCGCAATGATGAGCTGCTGCCCGGTGTTGAGCAGGCTCAGCGTGTTCTGGCTCTTGATGGCAGCCTTGCGGTAGCGCTTGAGGTTTTCGTCGTAGCGCTGCGCCTCGAATTCCTCGTTGTTGAAGTACTTGACGGTTTCATAGTTCAGCAGCGAATCGATCGCCCGGCTGTGGGCCGAGGAGTCGAGCTCGTTCATGGTCTTGCGGAACTGGGTGCGCCACTCGGTCACCGTGACGGTGAAGAAGATGTAGAACACCAGCGCAATGCCGGTGATGCCGGCAAACCAGGCGTCGAACTTCACCGCCAGCAGCACCAGCACCAGGGTCACTTCGATCAGCGTGGGAACAATGCTGTAGAGGGAATACGAGATCAGTGAGTGCACGCCGCGTGTGCCGCGCTCGATGTCGCGCGTCATGCCGCCGGTCTGCCGCTCCAGGTGAAAGCGCAGGCTGAGCGCATGCAAGTGGCGGAACACCTCCAGCGAGATGCGCCGCGCCGCGCCTTCAGTGGCCTTGGCAAAGACCAGCTCGCGCAGCTCGGCAAACAGCGTGGTCGACAGGCGCAGCAGCCCGTAACCGAGAAGCAGCGCCACTGGCACCACCAGCACCGCCTGAACGTCTGTGGCCTTGACGTTCATGGTGTCCACAAGGTTTTTCAGCAGCAGCGGCACGCCCACATTGGCCAGCTTGGCGCCGACCATGAAGCTCAGCGCCGCCAGCACGCGCCATTTGTACTCCCACAGGTAAGGAAACAGCTTCTTCAGTGTGTCCGCATCGGAGCGGGTGCGCTGCGGCGCGGCGGGCGCGCCATTCGCCGGCACGGGCGGGGTGAATTCAACAGTGGAAGCACGGGAGCGCATGGGCGACAATCATTTCTATTGGTGTTTTACTCAATTTCCACAGATTGTGCCTATGTCCCCTGAAACAAGCATTCCGCACGACACCCGCGCCGCGACCGGCTCCGTGGAGTTGCCGACCGACAAGGAGCTGGTGCTCAAGGTCATTCCCATGCCGGCCGACTGCAACGCCAACGGCGACATCTTCGGCGGCTGGGTCATGGCGCAGGTCGACCTGGCCGGCTCCGTGGTACCCGCGCGCCATGTTGACGGGCGCCTGGCTACCGTGGCGGTGAACCAGTTCATCTTCAAGCAGCCGGTGCGTGTGGGCGACATCCTGTCGTTTTTTGCGAGTGTCACGCGCATCGGCAACACCTCCATCACGGTGCAGGTCGAGGTGTATGCCGAACGCTTCCGCGCACAGGGACGGTATGTGAAAGTCACTGAAGCCAGCCTGACTTATGTGGCGATTGACGACGACGGCAAGCCACGGAAAATTGTCCGCAACTGAAATTGACATTGGAAGTCCGGCCGAGAGGCCGGATGGGGCTTTATGAACAACGTACTTCTTCTGGGCGGCACCGGCTTTGTCGGGCGCCATGTGTGTGAAAAACTCGCCCGGCTGCAATGCCGCGTGACGGTGGCCACCCGCCGCCGCGAGCGGGCCAACCATCTCCTGATGCTGCCGCTGGTGAATGTGGTGGAGGTCAACGTCCACGACGCAGCCGCGCTGACCGCCCTGGTCGCAGGCCACGACGCGGTGGTGAATCTGGTGGCCATCCTGCACGGCAATGAGGCGGCTTTCGAGAAAGCACATGTACAGCTGCCACTGGCGATTGCCAAGGCCTGTGAGGCGGCGGGAACGCGCCGCCTGGTGCACGTGAGCGCGCTGGGCGCCTCGGCCAGTTCAGCCTCGATGTACCAGCGCAGCAAAGCCCGCGGTGAAGCCATCCTCAAAGAGGCGGGCCTCGATGTGACCTTCCTGCGCCCCAGCGTGATTTTTGGCGCCGAGGACAAATTTCTCAACACCTTCGCCAGCCTTCAGCAGATTTTCCCGGTGGTTCCGCTGGCCTCGGCGGGCGCACGCTTTCAGCCAGTGTGGGTCGAAGACGTGGCCGGCGCCGTGGTGAGCTGCCTGCAGGACGCCGACACCATTGGCCAGACCTTCGAGGTGTGCGGACCCGATGTCTACACACTCAAGCAACTGGTCGAGCTGGCTGGCCAGTACGCTGGCATCAACGGCGGCAAGGGCCGGCCAGTGCTGCCGCTGCCCGATGCACTGGCGCGCATTCAGGCCAGGCTGATGGAGCTGGCCCCGGGCGACCCGCTGATGAGCCGCGACAACCTCGATGCCATGCAGACCGACAACGTGGCCTCCAACCAGTTGCCCGGCCTGCAGGCGCTGGGCATTGTGCCGTCTTCGCTGGAAGCGATTGGGCCCTCTTACCTGGGCGACCAGGGTCTGCGCAGCGGGTTGATGGCCAAACGTAAAACAGCTGGGCGGTTCTAAAAAGCCCCCACGGTCGCTCGCTTCGCGTAGCTCCCTGCCCCCCGAGGGGGCCACCCGCCTGCGGCCCGGCTAAGCCGGTTCCGCGGCTCAGCTGGTCAAGACAAAGTCTCTACGGCCATACGCTGAACGAAGTGCTTTCATTAATTCCCGGGGTTTTTGGCATCAATGCGCTGATGGCAGCGCGTTAGCATGGCAGGCGATTCTGATTTCGCTGTCACACACTGCTCACCGGAGATTCCATGCTCAAGCTCTACATCGGCAACAAGAACTATTCGTCCTGGTCCATGCGCCCGTGGGTGGTGCTCAAGCAGGCTGGTATTCCTTTTGAAGAGGTCAAGCTGCGCTTTGACTCCTTTGACCCCACATCGACTTTCAAGCAAAAGATTGCCAGCGTTAGCCCGGTCGGCAAGGTGCCGGTGCTGGAGCACGACGGTTTCAGGGTGTGGGACACGCTGGCGATTGCCGAGTACCTGGCCGAGCAGTTCCCTGAAAAACACCTGTGGCCTGCCGATGCGAAAGCACGGGCGCGGGCACGTAGCATCTGCGCCGAGATGCACAGCGGTTTTGGCGCGCTGCGCTCGGCCTGCCCGATGAACATTGAGGCCGATCTGGCCGCCACCGGCCAACTGATCTGGCGCGACAAGCCGGCGGTACGCGCTGATGTGGCGCGGCTCACCACCATGTGGCGCGAGTTACTGGCCGAACACGGCGGGCCGCTGCTGTTTGGCGGCTTCACGATTGCCGACGCCTTCTTTGCGCCGGTTTGCATGCGGCTTCGCACCTATGCGTTGCCCGTGGATGCCGACATTTCCGCCTACGCTTCCCGCGTGGCCGCTCTGCCCGGTGTGAAGGCGTGGATCGACGATGCGCTCGCGGAGAACGACTTCCGCGATTTCGAAGAACCCTATCGCCTGAAGCCTTGAGGGGACTCGTACCGATGGTCACCATTTACCTGCGCTACGTGCTGGACCCCACCCGTCTGAAAGAGTTTGAACACTACGGCAAGCTGTGGATTCCGCTGGTTGAAAAGTTCGGCGGCAAGCACCACGGCTACTTCATGCCCTCCGAAGGTGCCAACAACATCGCCCTGGCGCTTTTCACCTTCGAGAGTCTCGCCACCTACGAGAGCTACCGCCAGCGCTCATTCGCCGACCCGGACTGCCAGGCTGCCTTCAAGTACGCCGAAGAGACCCGCTGCATCCTCAGCTACGAGCGCAGTTTCTTCCGCCCGGTGTTTCAGTGATCCCGTACTAGGCGATTGCCCCTAAGACATCGCCCTCGGCAAGTACCGTGAGCCGCTAAACTGACCCGATGCAGATTTACATGGTCGGTGGCGCGGTGCGCGATGCCTTGCTCGGCTTGCCGGTCCAAGACCGCGACTGGGTGGTGGTGGGCGCTACGCCCGAAGCCATGGCAGCGCAGGGCTACGTGCCGGTGGGTAAGGATTTCCCGGTGTTCCTGCACCCCGACACGCGCGAGGAATACGCCCTCGCCCGCACCGAACGAAAGACCGCCCGGGGTTACCGTGGCTTTGCGGTGCACGCCGAGCCCGGCGTCACATTGGAGCAGGACTTGGCGCGGCGTGACCTGACCATCAATGCGATTGCCGCGCCCGCCGGCACCGCACCATCCACCGCAGACCTCACGGCGTTGATTGACCCCTACAGTGGCCAGCAGGACCTCGCCGCGAAGGTGTTGCGCCACGTGACCGACGCCTTCCGCGAAGACCCGGTGCGCATCCTGCGGTTAGCCAGATTTGCCGCGCGCTTTCCGGATTTTTCCGTCGCACCTGAAACCCAGGACCTGATGCAGCACATGGTGGCCGATGGCGAGGTCGATGCACTGGTGCCCGAGCGGGTGTGGCAGGAGCTCTCACGCGGGTTGATGGCAGACAAACCTTCCCGCATGTTCGAGGTGCTGCGCGACTGCGGCGCCCTGCAACGCCTGCTGCCGGAAGTGCAGCGGCTGTGGGGGGTGCCGCAGCGTGCCGACTACCACCCCGAGGTGGACACTGGCATTCACCTGATGATGGTGCTGGACATGGCCGCCCGCCTCGGCGCACCGTTGCCGGTGCGTTTTGCCTGCCTGTGCCACGACCTGGGCAAGGGCACCACGCCCGCCGATGTATTGCCACGGCACATCGGCCACGAAGAGCGCAGTGCACGCCTGCTCAAGGATGTGTGCAACCGCCTGCGTGTACCGGTGGAATGCCGCGAGATCGCCGACGTGGTGGCGCGGGAGCACGGCAATATCCACCGCTGCCTCGACTTCTCACCCGCTGCGCTGGTGCGGCTGCTGGAGCGCTGCGACGCCTTCCGCAAGCCGCAGCGATTCGCCGATATTTTGCTGGCTTGCGAATGCGATGCACGCGGAAGGCTCGGACTCGAAGAATCCTCTTATCCACAGCGCCAAAAGCTGCTCGATGCGCTCACCGTCGCCCAGTCGGTGCCCACAAACCAGGTGGCAGCAACCGCACAGGCCGCAGGGCAGGATGGCCGGCAAATCGGGGAGCAGATTCACATGGCTAGAGTTCAGGCACTGACCCAAGCCTCGGCTTGAGGCTTTGTGCCCCGGCGTTCAGGACACGATGTAAGCCGCTGCGCCGGTTGAGAACAGCTTGCCGTCGGCGCCCAGAAATTCCATGCGCGTGCTGGCCACGCGTGAGCCCAGACGCAGCACCTCGGCACGCAGTTCGAAGTGGTCGCTGATGCCCGGGCGCAGGTAGTCGATGCGCAGGTCGATGGTGCCGAGTTTGGCGAAGCGGTGCAGGCGCTGCGCTGGCGCCTCGTCCATGTGCCGTGCGCCGATGGCAGCCATCACGGCCAGCCCGCCCATGGCATCCAGCCCTGCCGCGATGACGCCGCCGTGAATGCGGTTGTGCGCGTAGTGCCCCACCAGATCGGGGCGCATGTCGATACGCGCTGTGGCACGTTCAGCGGTCAGGGAGGTGATTCGCAGGCCCAGCAGGTGGTTGAAGGCGATCTTTTCTTCAAACAACTGGCGAAGCCCGGCAATGAAATCTTCTTCAAATTCCACAGGGGCCAGCGGCCCCGTGTGAGCGCTTTTCGCGGTCGTTTTGGTCATGTTCTGATTGTGGCCCATGCCCCTGGTGCCGACCACCGGGAAAGGCCCCAGTCGCGCAGACCTGCCGGGGCCGACTTCAGACCTTGCTGAAGTCGGGCCGGCGCTTTTGGCGAAACCGCCAGCCCGCTTCGCGAGCACCCTCCGGGTGCACCGACTTCAGACCTTGCTGAAGTCGGGCCGGCGCTTTTCCATGAAGGCAGTGAAGGCTTCGCGGGCGGCGGGCTCCTTGAGCATGCGGCCGAAGCTGGCACCCTCTTCCGCCATGCGTTCAGCCACCAGGGCCGTGTTGCCCTTCTTCATCAGGCGCTTGGTTTCCATCAGCGAGGTCAAGGGCTTGGCCGCGAGCTTGCGGGCCTGCGCCTGCGCCAGTGCGTTGGCCTCGGTGGGCGGCACGATGCGGTTGATCATGCCGATCTCCAGCGCGGTCTCAGCCGTGATGGGTTCGCCCAGCAGCAAGGCCTCGGCCGCACGCGGGTAGCCCATCAATTGCGGTACCAGCAGGCTGGAGGCCGCCTCGGGGCACAGCCCCAGATTGACGAAGGGCATCGCAAACGCCGCGTTGTCGCCGGCGTAGATCAGGTCGCAATGCAGCAGCAGCGTGGTGCCAATGCCAACGGCTGGCCCGCAGACCGCAGCCACCAGTGGCTTGGGGAAGGTGCTGATCGCCCGCAGGAAGCGGAACACCGGCGACTCGGGCGTGGACGGCGGGTTGTTCAGAAAGTCACCAATGTCGTTGCCAGCCGAGAAGATGGTCTCGTGCCCCTGAATCACCAGCACGCGCACCGACTCGTCAGCGCGTGCGCCTTCCAGCACATCGGCCATCGCCGCATACATGGCTGCGGTGATGGAGTTTTTCTTGTCCACGCGGTGCAGCGTGAGGGTGAGCACGCCGCTGTCGATGTGGCTGAGGATTTCGGGGATGCTGGAGGTAGTGGTCATGGTGGATCCGTGGAGGGAGAGTGATTGGCAGTCAGTGGACAGGCGTCGAAAGCAGCGGTGGCTGGCGCGTCATTCCTTGTAGTAGACCATCTGGCTGCTCGTGGCCAGCAGTGTGCCAGCCGCGCTCCAGATCAGCGCAGTCTGGTCAAAAAATCCGTTGCTGAAAGCCTGTCCGCGTGCCTGCGCCAGCAGGTAGCCGTCGCCGCAGGCGGCCAGCTGCTGGCTGCTGGCATGGAAGTAAGTGGTGATGGACACCGTGCCCGCCGGCACGCGCACGGCGCGGCGCAGCCAAACACGGGGATAGAAAGCATCGGACATGGCCGTCAGTGCACAGAAGTCGAGCGGGCGCGGCGGGTCGTCGCGCAGCCACAGCTGCGTGAGGCTGGCCTCTTCAGGCCGGTCACCACCCTGGCAGGCGCCGTTCCAGTCGTGCGGAATCATGCCGCGCACGGCGCGCATGTCGTAGCGCTGGGTCCACGCAGAAGTCGAGAACTGCAAACGCGGCAGGCCTGCAGGCGGGCTGACCTGCGGCATCGGTATGTCGCTCGCGCCCCAGGTGTCGCGGCGCGCCGCGGTGACAGCTGTTGCCGTCATGATGGCCTCAGGCGAGGTGTCCTGTGTGAGGCTGATGCGCCAGTGCTGCGTCGAGCGATTGGTACGTGCCGGCTCCGCAACCACGGTAAATGGGCCTTCACCCATGGCGGCTGCGTAATTCACCGTCAATGCAATCGGCTCGCCCAGAAGCGCCGGGTGCTGCAACACAGCCTGCAACGCGGTGGCGGCTGTGGTGCCGCCAAACGGCCCCACCATGTTCCAGTAATCCGGGCTGCTGTGCCCGTGCCAGGTGTTCGGCTGGTCGACTGCTGGAGTCAGGCCGATGGCGCGGTCGAACGGATGTGTCGGCATGGTCTCAATTGTGCGGTAGCGTGTGGCTCAGTACGAGGTCAAACAGTCGTCTTTGCGACGGTGCCCATGCGCTCGAACATCTGCCGGGCGTGCGGCCAGAGCGTCTGGCTGAACTGCTCCCGGAAAAATCCGAAGTGCCCGATACGTCGCACTTTCACATCGGCCGGTGCGATGCGCTCCACACTGCACGGCGCGTTGGTATACAGATTGATCAGGTTCTGCGTACCACGTAACGTCATCAGTTCGTCGTCGGTGATGGACAGCGCTTGAACCGGAAACGTCACCTGCTCATAACTTTTCCGTGCGCTCTCGCCTTCGGCGCCCACGCTGTAGTGCGGGTTCAGGCACCAGCGCCGCCACTGCAACATCACGCCGGCAGGCAGGTCACCCACCTTGCGCAGTTTGCGGCCCGGAAAATAGCCCCACAGCCGGGTGGCCACAGGCACCAGCACGTACCAGAAATACAGCACCATGCGGCGCAATTGCGGCGCGTTGTCACGCCAGTAGCCGCTGCCTGCGGCGATGCTGACCAGCCCGCTCACCTTGTGCTGGTTGCGCAGAAAGCCCGGAAGCTGCGCGCCGAGGCTGTGGCCCAGCAGATAGAGCGGCGCATCCGGCAACGCGGCCTTCGCCGCATCAACCACCGCCTCGTAATCGCGCGCCCAGTCCAACAGGTCCGCCTTGAAGCCGCGCAGACCGCCGTTCGGTGTATCCGTTGGCGAATCGCCCGAACCACGGTAATCAAAAGTGGTAACGCGAAAACCCTGCCCTGACAGCCATTCGGCGAACGGCGTGTAGTAGGACTGCTTCACGCCCATCGCGCCGCCAATCACCACGCTGGTGTGGGGCGCTGACGTGGCGTCATACACCCGCAGGGAAATCTGCGCTGTTCCTGTGTTGAGCGTTTGTGTCTGCATGATTACCTCCGAACAACTGACTCAAAGACCTCGGCCTTCACGGCGTAGCGAGCGGTATGCAGTGCGAGGCGCAGGTGCCCGAAGAAAACCGGAGCGACCTTGAGGGTCGTGAGGATTTTCTTGGGGCTGCAACGACGCAATGCGCCCGCGCAGCAGCCGTCACACGCGCTCGAAGATGCCGGCGGCGCCCTGCCCCATCCCCACACACATCGTCACCATGCCGCGCTTGAGCTGGTGGCGATGCAAGGCGTGAATGACGGTCGCCGCGCGAATCGCACCAGTGGCACCCAGCGGATGGCCCAGCGCAATGGCGCCGCCCATCGGGTTGACCTTGGCCGGGTTCAGCCCCAGCGTCTGCATCACTGCCAGCGACTGGGCCGCAAAGGCTTCGTTCAGTTCGAACCAGTCGATGTCGTCCTGCTTGAGGCCGGCATAGCGCAGTGCGGCAGGAATCGCCTCGATCGGACCGATGCCCATGATGTGCGGCGGCACACCCTTGGAGGCGTAGCTGACAAACCGTGCCAGCGGCTTGAGGCCGAAGTTCTTCACCGCCTTTTCACTGGCAAGGATCAGCGCCCCCGCACCGTCGGAAGTCTGCGAGCTGTTGCCGGCAGTGACCGAGCCGCGCGCCGCGAACACCGTCTTGAGTTTGGCAAGACCTTCAAGCGAGGTATCCGGGCGCGGGCCCTCGTCGAGGCTCACGGTGCGGGTGCTGGTGACCAATTCGCCGGTCACCAGATTGGCGCTGCGGTCGGTTACCTCGACTGGCGTGATCTCGTTCGCAAACTCGCCCGCCTGCTGGGCCTTGATGGCCTTCTGGTGCGACGCCAGCGCGAACTGGTCCTGCGCATCGCGCGACACCTTCCACTGCTGCGCCACCTTCTCGGCAGTCAGGCCCATGCCGTAGGCGATGCCGACGTTCTCGTCGTTGGCAAACATCTGGGGCGACAGCGACGGCGAGTTGCCCGACATCGGCACCATGCTCATGCTCTCGGTGCCAGCGGCGATCATCACATCGGCCTCACCGACGCGGATGCGGTCGGCAGCCATCTGCACGGCCGACAGGCCCGATGCGCAGAAGCGGTTCACCGTGATGCCGCCCACGCTGGTTGGCAGGCCGGCCAGCACCGCGCCGATGCGCGCGATGTTCAGGCCTTGCGGGCCTTCCGGAATGGCGCAGCCGCAGATGATGTCTTCAATCGCCTTCGGGTCCAGCGACGGCACCTGGGCCAGCGCCGCCTGCAGCGCCTTGACCAGCAGGTCATCGGGTCGCGTGTTGCGGAAAAAACCGCGGTGCGATCGCCCGATGGGCGTGCGCGTGGCGGCAACGATATAGGCTTCCTGGACTTGTTTGGCCATGATGATTTCCTTCGATTTCTCGGTTAACTTTTACGTGGGCCAGCGGGAATCCACGCCCAGACAAATTCGCATTCCACCGGATTCACACCGGCTTCATCGGTCACCGTGACCGCGACGTTGACTTCACCCTTGTCGCTGGCCTGCATGGCTGCGCGCTGCTCGTCCGTCAGCGTGGCCACCGCATGCAGGGCCCCCGTGGCGCGCTTCTTGAACGCCATCTTCAGTTCCTTGGCCAGCGGCACGCAGTCGTCGCGCACATTCATGCCCACCACCATGCCAGTGGCGGTTTCAGCCAGCAGGTTCATGGCCGAGGCGTGAATGCCGCCGATGTGGTTCTGCACTTTCTTCTCGTTCTTCAGCACGACCTCCACCTGCTCGCGGCCCATGTGCACAAACTCAATGCCTGCCGTACCGATAAAAGGCACGGCACGACGCAGCACCACGTTGCGGAACCACGGACGGGCAAAGGCCGGCACGTCGGTCAGGCGTTCCAGCTGGCGTTCGAGGCGGTTGGGCGATTGACTGCTCATGAGGAGGTCCCTGAACGATCCCAGGCAAGCAGGCACCGCGGAACCGGCTCAGCCGGGCCGCAGGCGCCGCCCCGTGCAAGGGGGGAAGGCGCTACACAGAGTAGGCGTCCGACGGGGGTGTTCATCAATTCCGAACAGGTTTGCCGGTGCTCATCATTCCCATGATCCGTTCCTGGGTCTTGGGATGCTCAAGCAACGAACAGAAGGCCTGGCGCTCCAGCGTCATCAGGTACTCCTCGGTCACCAGCGTGCCGGCATCGACGTCACCGCCGCACACCACGTTGGCAATCAGGCTGGCGATGTGGAAGTCATGCGCGCTGATGAAGCCGCCGTCGCGCATGTTGACCAGCTGACCCTTGATGGTGGCCAGGCCGTTGCGGCCCACCACCGGGAAGGGCCGGCGGTGCGGCGCGCGGTAGCCCGAATTGAACATCGCGCGGGCTTCGTTGATCGCAACAAACAACAGCTCGTCCTTGTTCGGCACGATCACGTCGCTGTCCAGCAGATAACCGATCTTGCGGCTTTCGATGGCACTGGTACCGACCTTGGCCATTGCAGCGGCGGTGAAGCCCTCGGTCAGAAAGGGCAGGATGTCCTTGTTGGTGGAGGCAGCTGCGTTTTCTGCGGCGCGACGTGCGATGTAGGCCAGACCGCCGGCACCCGGCACCAGACCCACACCGACCTCCACCAGACCGATGTAGCTCTCCATCGCGGCCACACGTTTGGCCGAATACACCGCCATCTCGCAGCCACCGCCCAGCGCCAGACCGCGAATCGCCGACACCACCGGAACGGCGGCGTAGCGCAGCTTGAGCATCACGTTCTGCAACTCGGCTTCCGCGCCTTCAATGGCTTTGGCGCCGCCCATCATGAAGGCGGGCAGCATGGCCTGCAGGTCGGCACCGGCAGAGAACATCTCGTCGTTCGACCAGATGACCATGCCCTTGTGGCTTTTCTCTGCCAGCTCCACGCCCATCGCCAGGCCTTCGGCCACGTCCGGGCTGATGGCATGCATCTTGGTCTTGATGCTGGCGATCAGCACGTCGCTGTCGCTACCTGCCAGCGTCCAGAGGCGGATCGCGTCGTCTTCATGCAGCGTGGTGCCGGCGGTCTGGAACGCGGGAGCCTTGGCGCCCAGCACGTCTTCAGGAAAATGCTGCCGTTCATACACTGGCAACTGACGACGGGGGATGAACTTATTGGCAGAGGCGCTCCACGAACCTTCCGGCGTGTGCACACCGCCTGCGTCCGCGACCGGGCCCTTGAACACCCAGGCGGGCAGCGGCGCCTTGCACAGGGCCTTGCCGGCGTCGATGTCTTCCTGAATCCAGGTCGCGACCTGCTTCCAGCCAGCCTGCTGCCACAGCTCGAAGGGGCCCTGTTTAGAGCCGAAGCCCCAGCGCATGGCGAAGTCGATGTCACGTGCGGTTTCGGCAATGCTTTCCAGGTGCACTGCGGCGTAATGGAACTGGTCGCGCAGGATGGCCCAGAGGAAACGCGCCTCGGCGCCCTCGGCTTCGCGCAGCAGCTTGAGGCGCTCGCCAGCAGGCTTCTTCAGCATGCGGCCGACCACCTCATCGGCCTTGGCGCCGCCCGCCACGTATTCCATGGTTTCAGGGTCCAGACGCAGGATGTCGCGCCCGACCTTCTTGTAAAAACCAGCGCCGGTCTTCTGGCCCAGACTTTTGGATTCGAGCAGTTTGGCCAGCACCGGCGGCGTGCCGTAGGTGCCTGCAAACGGGTCGTCGACCTTGCCGGGGCCGAGGTTGTCCTGCAGCGTCTTGATGACATGCGCCATGGTGTCCAGACCCACCACATCGGCGGTGCGGAAGGTGCCCGAGCTGGCCCGGCCCAGCTTCTTGCCGGTGAGGTCGTCAACCACGTCGTAGGTCAGGCCGAAGGTTTCCGCTTCCTTGATGGTGGCCAGCATGCCGGCGATACCCACCCGGTTGGCGATGAAGTTGGGCGTGTCGTGCGCGCGGATCACACCCTTGCCCAGCGCGCTGACGGCGAAGGCTTCGAGGTCGTCCAGCACGCGAGGTTCGGTGGTCGGTGTGTTGATCAGCTCCACCAGCGTCATGTAGCGCGGCGGGTTGAAGAAGTGAATGCCGCAAAAGCGCGGTTTGATGGATTCGGGCAGCGCCTCGCTCAGCTTGGTGATCGACAGGCCCGAGGTGTTGCTGGCCACGATGGCGCCTTCGGCAATAAAGGGCGCGATCTTGTGATACAGGTCGGTCTTCCAGTCCATGCGCTCGGCAATCGCCTCGATGACGAGGTCGCATTCGCGCAGCAGCTCCATGTGCTCTTCGTAGTTGGCCTGCTGAATCAGGCCCGCGTCTTCCGGCACGCCCAGTGGCGCCGGCTTGAGCTTCTTCAGCCCTTCGATCGCCTTGATGACGATGCCATTCTTCGGGCCTTCCCTGGCAGGCAAGTCGAACAGCACCACCGGCACCTTGACGTTGACGAGGTGGGCGGCGATCTGCGCACCCATCACACCGGCACCGAGCACGGCGACTTTTTTGACTTGGAAGCGGCTATTCATGTGAGTACTTTCATTGTTGCTGGTGTCGGCGGCGCCGTCCTCATGTTCTCTGTCCAAGGAGTCTCTCCTGAGCGTCATTAAAAAAGCCGAGCACGACCGGCAACCAGCGCCCCGGCTCATCCCGCAGGCCGTGGGTGTGGTCAGCCCGCTCAAGTACCAGGCGCGACAGTGGCGTAGTGGCTGGGGCAGCCCGTTCAAGTTCGTCGCCGAAGGCCACAGGCGTCCATCGATCGCCATGGCTGTGGATCAGCAGCACCGGCACGCCAGGCTTGGCGTGTGGAAGGTGCGCCGAGGGCCGCAAGCGGCGTTCGCTGGCCGGCGCAATTCGCTGGGCGAGTTGGAGCACGCCATGAGCGAACGGGTAGGACTTCCAGAACTGGTGCAAGGAGGGGGCGCAACCTTCGGCGACAACGCTGTCGAACGGGAAGGACGGATCATCGATCGCGTCCAGCGTCTTCATCGCGCCGAACGAGGCGGCAAGCGCATGAACTGGCAAGCCGGGAAAACGCTGGCGCGCCCAGTGGCCCGCGGCCATCACATCTTGGGGGTAGTCGAAGTTGGTGGATGGGCTTTCGCCGAAGCCGTTGAAGTCGAAAGCCAGCACGTGGAATCCCGCCTCATGCAGTGCTTGGGCATGGCCATAGCGCAGCCAGAAGCCCTTGGCGGCCAGCCCCATCGGATGGGCGCAGACCACAACGCCGCGCGCAACGGGTGCGAGTCGCAGCACCGCCGCCAATCGGCTGTGGCTGCGGCTGCTGATGCGCAGATGTTCCCATCCCGCTTGCGGCACATCGGCCGGCCACCGCCACTCCTTCATGAAGCGGCCGAAAAACGGTCGCTTGAGCTGGTGGTGCCAGAACCACCGCGGCGCGGCCGGCCCGTTGGGCTGGCCAATCGCCAGAGAAGTGCGGATGCTTTCACCCATGGGAATACGCCTTGACGAGTTTCATCGCGCCCACGTCCAGGTCAGGTTGCGCGCCAGAGCGCCGTGCCAGAGCCATGCACTTCACTGCGGCAACGAAAACGGCTGGCGTCATGCAAGGGCAGCATCGGTGTCCATCAGCGCCTTGCTGCCGGAGCGGGCGGTGCGCATCAGCGTCGCCGTTTCGGGGAACAGCTTGGCGAAGTAAAAGCGCGCCGTCTGCAGCTTGCCCTGATAGAAGGGGTCGGCATTGCCGGCAGCCACTTCGCGCAGCGCCACCTGCGCCATGCGGGCCCAGAAGTAGCCAAACACCAGATGCCCGGCCACGCGCAGGTAGTCCACCGCGGCGGCACCCACTTCATCAGGGTTCTGGAAGCCCTTGAAGCCCAACTCGGTCGTGAACTTGGTCATCTGGTCGGCCAGATACGCCAGCGGGTTGATGAACTCGGCCATCTTCTCGTTGACGCCCTCTTCCTCGATCAGGGCGGCGATCAGCTTGCCGAATTTTTTGAGTGTGGCGCCGTTGTTGCCCAGAATCTTGCGGCCCAGCAGGTCCAGCGACTGGATGGTGTTGGTGCCCTCATAGATCATGTTGATGCGGTTGTCGCGCACCAGCTGCTCCATACCCCATTCCTTGATGAAGCCATGGCCGCCGAAGACCTGCATGCAGGCGTTGGTGGCGATGTGGCCGTTGTCAGTGAGGAAAGCCTTGACGATGGGGGTGAGCAGGGCCACCACCTCGCCCGCGTCCTTGCGCACCTTTTCATCGGGGTGGTAGAGCTCCTTGTCGAGCAGCAGCGTGCAGTAAATTGCCAGTGCGCGGCCACCTTCGGCGTAGGCCTTGGCGGTCAGCAGCATCTTGCGCACGTCGGGGTGCACGATGATCGGGTCGGCCGGCTTGTCCTTGGCTTTCACGCCGGAGAGCGAGCGCATCTGGATGCGGTCTTTGGCATAGGCCAGCGCGTTCTGGTAAGCCACTTCCGTCAGGCCCAGCGACTGGTTGCCCACGCCCAGGCGGGCCGCGTTCATCATCACGAACATCGCAGCCAGACCCTTGTTGGGCGCGCCGACCAGTGTGCCGGCCGCGTTGTCCAGCACCATCTGCGCGGTGGCGTTGCCGTGGATGCCCATCTTGTGCTCAAGGCCACCGCAATAAATGCCGTTGCGCGCACCGAGGCTACCGTCGGCATTCACGTTGTACTTGGGCACCGCGAACAGGCTGATGCCCTTGCTGCCCTGTGGCGCGTCCGGCAGGCGGGCCAGCACCAGGTGAAGTATGTTGGGGGCGAGGTCATGCTCGCCGGCGCTGATGAAAATCTTGGTGCCCGTGAGGCGGTAAGTTCCGTCGGGCTGTGGCTCGGCCTTGGTGCGCAGCATGCCGAGGTCGGTGCCGCAATGCGGCTCGGTCAGGCACATGGTGCCAGTCCACTCGCCGCTGACCAGCTTGGGCAGGTAGAGCTTTTTCTGCTCTTCGGTGCCGTGCGCGTGCAGAGCCTCGTAAGCGCCATGCGAGAGGCCGGGGTACATGGTCCAGGCTTGGTTGGCCGAGTTGAGCATTTCGTAGAAGCACTGATTGACCACAAAGGGCAGCCCCTGGCCGCCGTACTCCGGGTCGCAGCTCAGCGCCGGCCAGCCGCCTTCCACATACTTGGCATAGGCTTCCTTGAAACCCTTGGGCGCGGTGACCTCGTGGGTGGTCTTGTCGAGCGTGCAGCCCTCTTCATCGCCGCTGATGTTCAGCGGAAAGGTCACCTCGGCGGCGAACTTGCCGCCCTCTTCAAGCACGGCGTTGATGGTGTCGGCATCGATGTCGGCATGGCGCGGAATCAGTTTCAGTTCGTCGGTGACCTTGAGCACTTCGTGCATAACGAACTGCATGTCGCGCAGGGGCGGGTTGTACTGGGGCATGGAATGTCCTTGGAAATTAACGAGTGGGAGAACCGGGCGCTTTGATGGGAGATTTCACAGACGCTTTACCGGAAGATTTTTTGGAGGAATTCGTTGTCTGGTCGCTGGCAGCGGCACTGCCATAGCGCATGAGGATGTTGGTGAAGCCCGCCTTGGCCCTGTCAATGGAGCCGGGGGTCTTCAGGAAACGGGCTTCGTAGTGCAGGGCCAGAATCAGGCCGTGGATTTCGAACGCCATCTGGTGTTCATCGGCGTCGGCGCTCAGGTGGCCGGCTTCCTTGGCCTGCACCACGGCGCGGTACATGGCGGCAAGCCAGGTGCGAACAGAACCGGCCAGCGCATCGCGCACCGGGCCCGGGCGGTCGTCGAACTCCACCGCGCCGCTGATGTAAAGGCAACCCGAGTCGATTTCGACCGAGGTGCGGTTCATCCAGTTCTGGAAAAGCGCGCACAAACGGGGCAGGCCGCGCGCTTCACGCAGCGCGGGGAAGAACACCTCTTCCTCAAAGCGTGCATGGTATTCACGGATCACCGAAATCTGCAGCTCCTCACGCGAGCCGAAGTGCGCGAACACGCCGGACTTGCTCATCTGCATCACTTCGGCCAGTGCGCCTATGCTCAGGCCTTCCAGCCCGATCTGTGTGGCCAGCCCCAGCGCCGCGTCCACGATGGCGGCTTTGGTCTGCTGGCCTTTTTGCTGGCTTTTCAGAAGCGCGCCCGCGGTCACACCTGAGGCTGCCCCCTTGGCCGGGCGGCGCGTCGAGAGGGCAACAGGTGGAGCTAGTGTCATGGTGCTGAGGAATAAAACGAACGGTCGTTCTATTCTGCAGCACTTTCCCCTGGCGCGTATTGCAGTGGCGCCTTATTTTTCTAGAGCCCGGCCACTAGCAGCATCAAGGGTTAACCCTTGATTTGACCGGTTTCCGGGCCTCACCGCTTGCCACAGGGCGAGCAGTGGCCGGTGCAAGCCGCGCCATTTCCTCGCGCAGCATGGCCACCAGCGCGGTCGCCGCTGGCGACAGGCTGCGAAAGCGGCGCGTGACCAGCCCGATGGGCCGGGATATATCGGGCTCCACAATGCGCCGCCGCACCACGCCGGGCATGGGCGCCACTGCCGCTGCGAGTTCGGGCAAGGCCGCCACACCCAGCCCGCTGGCCACCATGGCGGTGATGCTGGCCAGGTGCTCCAGTTCATAGACCGGCGCAAAACGCACGCGGTGCTGCAACAGTGCGGCGTCGGCGTACTGGCGCACGCTGGTCGGCAGCGGCATCGAGATGTGCGTGAGGTTGGCAATGTCCACCCAGCGCAGCGGGCCGCGCGCGGCCGCCAGCGGATGCCCGGGCGGAATCAGCAGCACGAAGCCATCTTCTGCCAGCGGCGTGTAGTCAAGGTCGGTGTAGGCCGGGTTGGCGGCAGTGAGGGCAAAGTCCACCTGCCCGGCACGCACCAGATCGAAGGCGGGCCCTGACAGGCTGTCAAAAATCTGGAACTGCACGCCGGGAAAGCGCAGGCGATAACGCGCACAGGCCATCGGCACCACCGTGGCTGCCAGTGACGGCATGGCCGCCAGCCGGACATTGCCCACCTGCAGTTCGGCCACATCCCGCACCGCGCGCACGGCTTCGTCGGTCTGGGTGCGCATCAGCAGGGCCTGATCGGCAAACACTTGGCCGGCACCGGTGAGCTGCACGCTGCGCGTGGTCCGGTCAAACAGGCGCACACCCAGCGCCTCTTCCAGCCGGGTGATGACGCCGGACACCGCCGACTGCGACAGGTTGACCTGCGCGGCAGTGCGCCGAAAGCTCAGCGTCTGCGACAGCGACAAAAACACGTCCAGCTCGCGGACCGACCAATTGATTTGCATGACGAATCAGTTTATCGATAAAAACGGTTGGACAGCTCAATACCCGCTTTCTACACTCCGCCTACTTTCACTTCCCCGCCCTGCCCGCAGAGCCCGCCCCTCACCGTGAACCTGTTGCCCGCCCATCCCAAAAACACCCATGCCGTGGTCATCGGCGCCGGCACCATGGGTGCCGATGTCGCCGTCGTTCTGGCCCGTGGTGGCTGCCGCGTGACGGTGGTGGACACCCACGAAGCCAAGCGCGCCGGTCTGCGCGACCATGTCCGCGCCGGGCTCGAACCCCTGGGCCTTGCACGCCGCACCGACCGCGTCACCGCCGTCGCGCTGCTGAGCGATGTGGCGTGGGCTGATGTGGCACTGGTGATTGAATGCATTCCAGAAAAACTCGCGCTCAAGCAGGCGCTGTTTGCCGAGCTCGTGAAACTAGCGCCGGCGGGCACCGTGCTGGCCAGCAACAGCTCCAGCTTTCCGATCAGCGCCATCGCTGAAGGCCTGCCAACCCAGGCGCGCATGCTGGGCCTGCACTTCTTCATGCCGGCCCATCTGGTGCCGCTGGTGGAAGTGGTGCTCGGCCCGCAAAGCGACATGGCCCAGGCCGAGCGCCTGTGCACCTACATGCGCGGCTGCGGCAATGTGCCGGTGCTGGTGCGCAAGGACAAGCCGGGCTTTCTGGCCAACCGCCTGCAGCACGCGCTGGCCCGCGAGGCTTTCGCGATGATTGACGAAGGCGTGGCCACCGCCGAAGACGTGGACGCGGCGGTTCGCTTCGGTTTCGGTTTTCGCTTCCTCGCTGCGGGCCCGGTTATGCAGCGCGACCACGCGGGTCTGGACGTGCACTGCGCCGCCGCAGCCACCATGTACCCCAGCCTCAGCAACACCGACCAGCCCGCGCTGGCCCTGCGCGAGCGCGTGGCCGCTGGCCGTCTGGGCATGAAAACCGGCGCCGGTTTCTACGACTGGCCCGAAGACAAGCGCAGGGCCGAGCAGGCCCGCTACAACCGCCTGCTGCAGCAGGGCCTGGCCTTGCTGGCCAGTGAGCTGCCCACGCTCGACACCGCTGATGACGACGAGAACTGAAGACAAAGAGACACAAGACAAATCATGAGCACAACTCCCCTGATCCTGATGGCAGCGCCCAACGGCGCCTACAAGCAGACCACCGACCACCCGGCACTGCCGGTCACCGCCGAGGCCCTGGCACGCACCGCCAAGCAATGCCTCGACGCTGGCGCGGCCATGCTGCACCTTCACATCCGCGACAGCCAGGGGCGTCACAGCCTGGATGTGGAAGGCTACCGCGAGGCGCTGGCCGTGGTGCGCACCGCCGTCGGCAAACACATGGTGCTGCAGGTCACCAGCGAAGCCGCCAAGGTCTATCAGGCCCCGGCGCAAATCGCCATGGTGCGTGATCTGCGGCCCGAAGCGGTGTCGGTGGGCCTGCGCGAACTGGATCAGCCCGAGATTGGCGAGGCGGGTCTCGCTGAGTTCTTCAGCTGGCTCGCCGCCAGCCGCATCATGACCCAGGTGATCCTGTACGACGTGAAAGACGTGAAGCGCTGGCAAGACTTGCGGGGAAGAGGCGTCATCCCCGACAACGCCTGGGCACTGCTCTATGTGCTGGGCCGTTACAGCGTCGGCCAGGTCTCGGACCCGCGCGATCTGGTGCCCTTTCTTGCTGCCCATCAGGGCCCGGAGCCGTGGTCGGTGTGTGCGTTTGGCGCGTCAGAGCACGCCTGTGTCACCGCCGCTGCGGCCATGGGTGGTCATGTGCGCGTGGGCTTTGAAAACAACCTGTACCTGTACAACGGCGACAAGGCACCCGACAACGCCGCGCTGGTCGCCCAGGCCGCTCGCGCCGCCGCCAGCCTGGGCCGGCCACTGGCCACCCCCGACGACATCCGCGCCATGTATCAGGTCGCCTGATCAGGCACGCCGCCAGATTCAACCATTCGCTTTCTACTGATAACCATACGGAGACCCCATGAACCGATCTACCTTCCTGAAACAGCTCACCGCCGTCGCACTGGGTGTGGCCAGCGTTGCCGCTGCACCCTCGTTTGCACAGGACAACTACCCCAGCAAGCCAATCCGCTTCATCGTGCCCTACCCACCGGGCGGTCCGACTGACCTGATGGCACGTCTGCTGCAGACAGAGCTGCAAACCCGCCTGGGCCAGACCGTGGTGATCGACAACCGCGCCGGTGCGGGGGGCAATGTGGGCAGCAACGAAGTCGCGAAAATCGCGCCTGCCGATGGCTACACCCTGCTGCTCGCCGCCAGCGGCCCGATGGCTGTGAACACCAACCTGTTTCGCAGCATGCCCTTCAACCCCCTCACCGATCTGGCACCGGTGATCCAGATTTCGTCCTTTCCGCTGGTGCTGGAAGTCAATCCCTCGGTCGGCGTGAAAACGGTGAAGGAACTGGTGGCGATGGCCAAGGCGAAAAAGCCTGAACTGAGCTTCGCCTCCGCAGGCAACGGAACACCGCAGCATCTGGCCGGTGAATTGTTCAACACGCAGATGGGCGTGAAGATGGCCCACATCCCCTACCGCGGCGCAGGCCCGGCACTGAACGACCTGCTGGGCGGACAGGTCAACGTGATGTTCGACATCCTCGGCAGCTCACTGCCCTACATCCAGAGCAACAAGCTGACGCCGCTGGCCGTGACCTCCACCAAACGCAGCCCCCTGCTGCCGAATGTGCCCACCATGGCCGAAGCCGGCGTGCCGGGCTACGAGTTCACCGGCTGGCACGGCATTGCAGTGCGCGCCGGTACGCCACCCGCCATCATCGAGAAACTCAACAGCACCCTGAACGCCATCTTCAAGACACCCGAGTTCCGCAAGAAATGGGAAGCGCTGGGCACACCGGTGGTGGGTGGTTCGGCAGAGCAGTTCGGCGGATTGATCCGGACCGAGACGGTGCGCCTGGGCAAGGTGGTCAGGGAATCTGGCGTGACGGTGGACTGACGCTTGAACAGACCTTGAGATCTGTGTTGGGTGCTGATCCGTCGTGAATCGGGTTGACGCCGTGCTAGTTCGCAACAACCTTTGATGAGACAGGCCACGCTCATGAAAAAAGCGCCCCTCGGGGCGCTTTTCGCTTTTTGATCCGGGTGCGATACGGGCCGCAAACCGGTGGGTGATCAACCGCCCTTTTTGGGGCGCTTGCCGGGGTTCTTCTTGCTGCGGGTGGATGTGCCGCGCTCCAGGCTGACCTTCTGGCCACGGCCGGAGGTGATGGTGTAGCCCTTGGGGGGGATGGGTTTCGGGGCGCAGATGTCGGCCTCGACTCTGATTTTCTTGGGCATGGAAGACTCCGTATAAAAAAGGCGTAGCCTTGGATTTTAAGCCAGTCGGGCCGGCCGGCCAGCAAGGCCTGGAACACCCCTCACTACGAGTGTCCTGTTCGATGCTTGCTGGGTGGCTCGGCTGACCATCTTCGCCCGCGACGCCAGGCGATGGCAGGCTGCAGGCGCTGCCATCGATGCGCAACCGGAATGAATCGCCGCGCCGAAATCATGATTGCCGACCGGCAGCCGCGTAGCATCCCGTCCAGTTCCACTCGACGGCCCGGGCCGCACCACGCACATGAACATCATCCGCAGCAAGGACTTCACCGCCAGCCGGGCCTGGGGCGCATTGCCCGTGGCCAACATGCGCGGCATCACCACCCGCCTGCACTGGACGGACCAGCCCTACAAATGGCATGTGAACGACGGCGAAGAAGTGTTCGCTGTACTGGATGGACGCGTGGAAATGCATTACCGCGATGGCGGCGGACGTTGCAGCACCTTGCTAGAGGCTGGCGATATCTTCTTTGCCGACGAGGGCTGCGAACACCTGGCCGTGCCGCTGGGCGTGGCGCGGGTGCTGGTGGTAGAGGCCGAAGGCAGCGTTTGAGCCAGCGCGTCAACGCCCATCAGACTGTCGCCGCCAGCGGCAAGTTCACCAGCAGGTTCTGCGGCTTGAGCCGCACCACGCTGTCAGCGTTCATCATCAGGCCCAGATACACCGGCTTGCCCGCCACATCGGCGCGCATCTCCTGCGGGTTGGCAAAGTCAAGGCGAAACAGGCTCACCAGGCGCTGCATGCGCTCGGGCGCCACCTCACGGTCTTCGTACAGGTCGTTGAGCAGGGCGGTGGCCTCCACGTCCAGCCCGACATGCCAGCGCCAGGCCTCATCGTCCACCTTCTGCAGCGGGCGGATGGTGACCGCCACGCCCAGAAAGTGCTGCACCCACAACTGCAGCACACTGGCCAGCGCCTTGAGGCCAGAGCGCGCGCGCGTCATGGTGAACACGAGTCCGTGGCTGAGGTCGTTGGTCACCTCGTGCGTCAGATCCAGCAGGTGGCGGTGGCGCTGGGCAGACTGCCAGTAATTGGCGGCGTTGTCGTCAGTGAGCACCTGCAGCTCGATGGTGCGCAGTGGCGCACCCGCTTCGGCCAGAAAGCGACCAAAGTCGCCCACGCCACCGGTGTCCTTGAAGAGGTCGATCACCTCGCGGTCACCGCTGAGCACCTGCCCCTCCTGGTTGCTGATGCGCTGCGGGCGGAACAGCATTTCGCCGGCGCGCACCGCGTAGGCGTCTTCAGACGATTCCAGCAGGCTGTGCACCACCGCCTCGACCATCAGGTCGATAAAGAGCGGCGGGATGTTGATGTGCCCTCCCCCCTGGCGCGGAAACAGGCTGAGGTAGTAGGCTTCTAGCGTGCCAGCCGCCAGCAGGCCGTCTCGAAAGCGCAGGAACAGCGCGTAGCTCTCGCGGGCGTCGGCGTCCTTCATGGCTTTGATTTCCGCAGGCGTGACAGGACGCGACGGCGCCGCCACCAGTGCCGCGTGCAGGGCACGCTCGGCCTTACAGGACTCTGGCACGGGTGCCAGCTCGGGCCGGGCGAGAAAGAGGCGGAAGTAGTCGTCAGTGGGCCGCAGCCAGCCGCGCGCGTCGCGCTGCAGCTGGGCCAGTCCGCTGGTGGGCCAGAAATTTTGCATGGCCGTCATCCTCGCACATCGCATGCCCCTGTTTGTGCAAAAGACCTTTTCATTGGCAGTGCCGTGATGTTTTCATGAGCTCTCAGTTGACGCATTTCTGACAGTCGCAGCCCGGTGAACGCGCCGTGGCAAACACGGTCAGGTGGCCGGCCAGCGGCACGCAAAACTACTTAAGGGTCTGACCCGGTAGCCCCATACAGGAGCGATTGATACGATCACAAATCAATTTCAGGGGCACTGCAGACGGTGTCTGGCGTGTCCGCCGCCCGGCGACTGCGTTGTTCTTATTGCCGGAGAGTCAATTTGTCAGTGGAGTTCATTCTTGAAACGCGGGGTCTGGCGAAGGAGTTCAAGGGCTTCGTCGCCGTGAACGACGTGGACCTCAAGGTCCAGCGCGGGCACATCCATGCGCTGATCGGCCCCAACGGTGCGGGCAAGACCACCTTCTTCAACCTGCTGACCAAATTCCTCACGCCCACGCGCGGCACCATCACCTTCAACGGCCAGGACATCACGCACGAAAAGCCGGCGCAAACGGCACGCCGCGGCATCGTCCGGTCGTTCCAGATTTCCGCCGTGTTTCCGCACATGACCGTGCTGGAAAACGTGCGCGCCGCGCTGCAGCGCAATCTGGGCACCTCTTTCCATTTCTGGAAGCCGGAGTCCACCCTGTTTCACCTGCACGAGCGGGCCCACCATTTGCTCGCCGAAGTGGACCTGACGCAGTTTGCCGACGAACTCACCGTCAACCTGCCCTACGGCCGCAAGCGCGCGCTGGAGCTGGCCACCACCCTGGCGCTGGAGCCCGAGCTGATGCTGCTCGATGAACCCACGCAGGGCATGGGCCACGAAGACGTGGACCGGGTAACGCAACTGATCAAGAAGGTCTCGGCCGGCCGCACCATCCTGATGGTGGAACACAACATGAACGTGGTGTCATCGATTGCCGACCGCATCACCGTGCTGCAACGCGGTGCCATCATTGCAGACGGTCCGTATGCTGAGGTATCCAAGAACCCGCAGGTGATCGAAGCCTACATGGGTGCCACCGACACCGAACTGCAGGGGGCGCATTGAATATGGCCCCCACGCTTTTCACTCCGTGTAATGCGCTGCCCCCCGAGGGGGCGCGTTTTTCCTTGGGGCGGCCCTTCGGAAAAACAATGGCCCCCATGCTTCTCATCGGTTGCTATGCGCGTCCCACTGGGGGCACCCTTGCGTCCCTGGGGCAACACGGCGGAGTCCAGAATGTCTACTGAAGCCCTCCGGATCGACGAACTGCACGCCTGGTATGGCGAATCGCATGTGCTGCACGGCGTGAACCTGTCCGTCAACGAAGGCGAAGTGGTGGCGCTGCTCGGACGCAATGGCGCCGGACGCACCACCACCATGCGCGCCATACTGGGCCTGACCAGCTCACGCAAAGGGTCCATCCGCATCCGCGGCCAGGAAGCGGTCAAAATGCCGCCGCACCGCGTGGCCCGCCTCGGCGTGGGCTACTGCCCTGAAGAACGCGGTATTTTCGCCAGCCTCACGGCAGAAGAAAACCTGATGCTTCCGCCAACGCTTGGCGAAGGCGGCATGTCGGTGGCCGATATCTACGACATGTTCCCGAACCTGAAGGAGCGCGCCTCCAGCCCCGGCACGCGCCTGTCCGGCGGTGAGCAGCAGATGCTGGCAGTGGCCCGCATCCTGCGAACCGGTGCGCGCCTGCTGCTGCTGGACGAGATTTCCGAAGGCTTGGCTCCCGTCATCGTGCAAAAGCTGGCCGAGATGATCCGTACCCTCAAGGCCAAGGGCTACACCATCGTGCTGGTGGAGCAGAACTTCCGCTTTGCCGCGCCGCTGGCTGACCGCTTCTACATCATGGAGCACGGCAAGATCGTGCGCGAGTTCGCACAGAGCGAACTCAAGGCCAATACCGCGATGCTCCAGGAGTTCCTGGGCGTCTAGGGCCTGCTAAAGCCACTTTCCCGTTCGCATCGAAACTGATTTTTACAAGGAGACATATATGAAGTTCAATAAGTTATTCACCGCCGGTGCACTCGCTGCCTCGGCCCTGTTCGGCGCTGCCGCGCCGGCGTCCGCCCAGATATCCGGGGACGTCATCCGCATCGGCGTCATCACCGACATGTCCAGCGTTTACGCGGACATCGGCGGCCAGGGCAGCGTCGAAGCCATCCGCATGGCCATCCAGGACGCTGGCGGCAACATCAACGGCAAGAAAATTGAAGTTCTTTCCGCCGACCACCAGAACAAGCCTGACGTTGCCGCCAGCAAGGCGCGCGAGTGGTTTGACACCCAGGGTGTTGACATGCTCATCGGCGGCACCAACTCCGGCACGAATCTGGCCATGGCCAAGGTCGCGGCCGAGAAGAAAAAGCCTTTCATCGCCATCGGCGCCGCCACCTCGGCCCTGACCAACGACCAGTGCACCCCCTACACCCTGCACTGGGCGTATGACACGACCGCACTGGCCAAGGGCACGGGTGCCGCCGTGGTCAAGCAGGGCGGCAAGAGCTGGTACTTCCTGACCGCCGACTACGCGTTCGGTCACCAGCTGCAAGCCGATACCACCAAAGTGGTCGAAGCCAACGGTGGCAAGATCGTCGGCTCGGTGCGCGCACCGCTGAACGCCAGCGATTTTTCTTCCTTCCTGCTGCAGGCGCAGGGCAGCAAGGCTGACATCCTCGGACTGGCCAACGCCGGCGGCGACACGATCAACTCCATCAAGGCCGCCAACGAGTTCGGCATCACCAAGACCATGAAGCTGGCTGGTCTGCTGGTGTTCATCAACGACATCCACTCGCTGGGCCTGAAGACTACGCAGGACATGTACCTGACGGACAGCTGGTACTGGAACCAGAGCAAGGAAACGCGTGACTGGAGCCGTAAGTTCTTCGACAAGATGAAGCGCATGCCGTCGTCCATCCAGGCCGGTGACTACTCCGCTTCGCTGCAGTACCTTGCGGCGGTGAAAGCCGTGGGCAGCGACGACACCGAGAAGGTGCTGGGCCACATGAAGAAGGCCAAGTTCAACGACGTCTTCATGAAGAACGGCTACGTGCGTGGCGATGGCCGCGTGATTCACGACATGTACCTGATGCAGGTGAAGAAGCCTTCGGAATCCACCGAGCCATGGGACTACTACAAGGTCGTGCAGGTGTTCAAGGGCGAGGAAGCCTGGACCACCAAAGCCGAAAGCAAGTGCCCGCTCTGGAAGTAAGCGAAAGCTTGGGATAAAGACAGAGCAGAACCGGCCCCTGGAGGGCCGGTTCACCAACAGAGACACCTTATGACAGAGATCTTCGGGATACCGATCCAGGCTTTTCTCGGGCAGCTGATGCTGGGACTGGTGAACGGCGCTTTTTATGCCATGCTCAGTCTCGGCCTGGCTGTGATTTTCGGTCTCCTGGACATCGTGAATTTTGCCCATGGTGCGCTGTACATGGTCGGCGCATTCGTCGCCTGGATCCTGATGGACCAATGGGGGGTGAACTACTGGTTGGCCCTGGTGATCGTGCCGCTGCTGGTCGGCGCCCTGGGCGTTGTCATCGAACGCACCATGCTCAAGCGGCTTTACGGGCTCGACCCGCTCTACGGCCTGCTGCTCACCTTTGGCCTGGCGCTGATCCTGGAGGGCATTTTCCGCGACCAGTACGGCGTCTCCGGACAGTCCTACCCGGTGCCAGAAGCCCTGCAGGGTGCCACCAACCTGGGCTTCATGGTCCTGCCCAATTACCGCGCATGGGTGGTGCTCGCCTCGCTCGTGATCTGCCTGGGAACCTGGTTCCTCATTGAACGCACCCGGCTGGGCGCCTACCTGCGCGCCGCAACAGAAAACTCGAAACTGGTGCAAGCCTTCGGCGTGAATGTCCCCGTGATGGTCATGCTGACCTACGGGGCCGGCGCCGCACTGGCCGCGCTGGCTGGCGTGCTCGCTGCGCCCATCTACCAGGTGCAGCCCCTGATGGGCTCCAACATCATCATCGTCGTGTTCGCCGTGGTCGTGATTGGCGGCATGGGATCCATCCTGGGCTCCGTGATCACCGGCATGATGCTTGGCATCGTTGAGGGCTTCACCCGCGTGTTCTATCCCGAAGCCTCCAGCGTGGTGGTGTTCGTGATCATGGCCATCGTGCTGATGGTGCGGCCTGCCGGCCTCTTCGGAAAAGAAGCGTAGAGATGTTGACGCCAACGCCTTTTCCCACGCCTTCTACTTCACCCCTGGCTTGGTGTCATGCGCTGCCCCTTGACGGGACGCCGCGCCTGCAGACTGGTAGCGCCGGATCTGCAACCCCCGCTGTAATCATGCTTCCTGGTGCGATGGATCTTCGATGAACAATGCCAAAAAATTGACGGGCATCACCTACCTTGGGTTGCTGGCGCTGGCGCTGGCGGCGCCGCTGATCGGCCTGTATCCGGTCTTCGTGATGAAGCTGCTGTGCTTCGCGCTGTTTGCCTGCGCCTTCAACCTGCTCCTCGGCTTCACCGGCCTGCTGTCCTTCGGCCACGCCGCCTTCTTTGGCATGGCCGCCTATGTCACAGGTTGGGTCGTGAAGGCTCTGGGCTTCACGCCTGAGCTGGGCCTGCTGGCGGGCGCCCTGACCGGCGCCGGTCTCGGTCTGCTGTTCGGGGTGGTGGCCATTCGCCGCCAAGGCATTTATTTCGCCATGATCACCCTGGCCCTGGCGCAAATGGTGTTTTTTGTCTGCCTGCAGGCACCGTTCACCGGCGGCGAGGACGGCCTTCAGGGTGTGCCGCGCGGCAGCCTGTTTGGCCTGCTGCCGTTGGCCTCGGACATCACCATGTACTACGTCGTGCTGGCGATCTTCGTGGCCTGCTTCCTCGGAATCATGCGTGTCGTCACCTCCCCCTTCGGACAGGTGCTGAAAATGATCCGCGAGAACGAGCCCCGCGCCACGTCGCTGGGCTATGCGGTGGACCGCTACAAGCTGCTGGCCTTTGTGCTGTCCGCCGCACTGTCAGGCCTGGCTGGCGGACTCAAGACCATCGTCATGGGGTTCGCCTCGCTGACCGACGTGCACTGGTCGATGTCGGGCGAGGTGATCCTGATGGGTCTGCTCGGCGGCGTGGGGACCTTTTTCGGACCCGTCATGGGCTCGACGATTGTGATTTCGCTGCAGAACCTGCTGGCCGACAAGGTGGGTGCCTGGGTCAACGTCATCATCGGCGTGATCTTCGTGCTGTGCGTGCTGGCTTTCCGCAAAGGTGTGGTTGGCGAGTTGCAGGCCTGGCGCGAGCGGCGCCGGCGTGCCGCCGCCGAGGCCTGAAGTACGCAGAGCAGCGACGACGCAGGGAGCTCAGGCGCTGTCGGTCGACAGCGCGCTGTTCACCCGCCGCGGCATCACCACCTCGCCGTGCGCATTGGCAACCGGCTGAATCTGTATCACCGGCGCACCGGAGCTGACGGCGCCAAACATCATGGCAAACGCCGCATCGGCTGCATCCCGCCCGGTGGCAAAGCGCACAAAACCCATCGGAATCGCCGTGCCTGAGGGATCGAACAGGTACCAGCGGTGTCCGAGGTACACCTCCACATAGGCGTGAAAGTCCGTCGGGCCCAGCGACGGGTCGGCGCCGAAATCAATGCCGGTGGCAAAACGTGCTGGCAGGTTGATCGCGCGGCACAGCGCAATCATCAAATGAGCAAAGTCGCGGCACACGCCGACGCGCTCGATCACCGTGTCCACCGCAGACGTGCTGCCGTGCGTGCTGTTGGACTGGAAACTCACCCGCTGCTGTACCCACTGGCAGATCGCCTCGGCCCGGCTGTAGCCCTGCGGCAGATGACCAAACTCGTTGAAGGCCAGCTTCTGCAGCCGGTCAGACTGGCAATAGCGGCTGGGATACACATAGGGCAGCACCGCGCCGGGAATCTGGCAGACCGGCACTTCGCCCAGTTCCAGCGGCATGGCCTCGTGATGGGCAATGTCCACCGTCGCCGCATAGCGCACCTGCAGCGGACCGCCGCCGGCCTGCATGCGCAGATAGCGGTTGCGACTCGCCGGATCGGTATCGATGGTGTACGGCACGTTCTGGCTGACCTGCAGGTCTTCGCTCAGCACGGTCTGCTGCGCCGTGTGGGCGGCGTGGATGTTGAAGATGAAATCGGCGCCGGGCGGCGCGATGTCGTAATGCAGGTCAATGGAAAACTGGAGCCGGACCATGGGTGCTTTCGGGAGGATGTTCGAGGAATGCCCTGAGGCAGGCGTCGCCGCACGGCGTGGCCATGGGCATTGAACAGCGATTGTGGGCGCCACCAGCTGCCAGAGTGAGTGGTCGCGCACTTGGCCCGGGCACTGCGCCTGCAGTGTCTGGCACCGGCGTGGCGTGAAGGACTACAGGAAGCGCAGCCGACGGCAAACGCACTCTGCCCACCGTCACAGCGCCCGGCGAACTGGATCAGGCAGGCTGGCTGCCTTGGCACTTCTGCAGTCTCAGAACGGCAGCGTCTGCCCCTGGTAATCCACCAGCTGGCCGGTGGCCTCTAGCGGCAGTTGCTGCAGCACCGCCAGAATCTCGCGCGCGGCCTGCGCGGGCGGCCGCACATTCAGGCCGGTTTTGGAAAACGGCTGGCTCAGGGCCGTGTCCACCGTGCCCGGGTGCACCGCCACACACAGCGCCTGCCGGTTGCGCCGCGCCAGCTCGATGGATGCCGTCTTGACCAGCTGGTTGAGCGCCGCTTTGGAAGCCCGGTAGCCGTACCAACCGCCCAGCGCGTTGTCGCCGATGCTGCCAACCTTGGCCGAGATGAAAGCTGCCACGCAGCGCCCCTGCTTGGGCAGCAGCGGCAGCAGGTGCTTCATCAGCAATGCCGGGCCTATGGTGTTGACCAGAAACACCTGCTGCAGGTAGTCAGGGCTCAGCTGCGACCAGCTGCGTTCGGGCTGGCCGGCCGCGCCGTGCAGAAAGCCGCTGGCCACAACGATCAACCGCAGCTCACCTTGCACCCCCTGGCACTCGGCGACCACCCAGGCCGCTGCGCTGGCGATGCTGGCCTCGTCAGAAAAATCAATCGCAGGCTGGGTGGTACGGCCCAGTGCCAGCACCGTGCCGTGGCTCTGCGAAAGCTCAGCCACCAGCGCCGCGCCCAGGCCCCCGCCGGCACCCACCACAAGGGCTACGGAACCCGGCGCTGTCTGCGAATCAGCCATGACCATCAGGCCTCTTCATCCAGCAGGCGCACCTTCACGCTCTTGCCCTTGACGCGCCCGGTCGAGAGCTTGTGCAGCGCTTCATTGGCAATGCGGCTGTCCACCGCCACATAGGTGGAGAACTCATTGACATTGATCTTGCCGACCTGCTCGCGCGTGAAGCCCGCCTCGCCCGTGAGTGCGCCCAGTACGTCGCCCGCGCGGATTTTTTCCTTGCGGCCACCGACGATCTGCAGCGTGCGCATCGGTGGCGCAAGCGGCTCCTTGCTGGCGGGTGTCAGCTCGGTGAGCTTGTGCCAGTCCGACTCGGCTTTCTGCAACTGCTCGATCTTGCCGACCGAGCCCATCTCGTTCATGCTCGCCAGACTGATGGCCCAGCCCTCTTCGTCGGCACGGCCGGTGCGGCCGATGCGGTGGATATGTACCTCGGGATCAGGCGTCACATCGACGTTGATGACCATTTCGAGTTGCGTGATGTCGAGTCCACGCGCTGCCACGTCGGTGGCCACCAGCACCGAACAGCTGCGGTTGGCAAACTGCACCAGCACCTGGTCGCGCTCACGCTGCTCCAGCTCACCATAGAGCGCCAGTGCGCTGAAGCCCTGCGCGCGCAGCACCGCCACCAGGTCGCGGCACTGCACCTTGGTGTTGCAAAACGCCAGCGTGCTCACCGGCCGGTAGTGGTTCAGCACCAGCGACACAGCGTGCAGGCGCTCGCTTTCCTTCACCTCGTACCAGCGCTGGCGGATTTTGCTTCTCTCGTGCTGCGCCTGCACGCTGATGGTCTGCGGCGCCTTCATGAACTGCTGGCTCAGCTTGGCAATGCCCTCTGGGTAGGTGGCCGAGAACAGCAGCGTCTGCCGCTCGGGCGGGCACTGCCGTGCCACCGTGGCAATGTCGTCGAAAAAGCCCATGTCCAGCATGCGGTCGGCTTCATCAAGCACCAGCGTGTTGAGTGCCTCCAGATTCAGGTTACCGCGCTCAAGGTGGTCCATGATGCGGCCCGGGGTGCCGACCACGATGTGTGCGCCGTGTTCCAGGCTGGCCGTCTGGCCGCGCAGCGCCACGCCGCCGCAGAGCGTGACGACCTTGATGTTTTCTTCGGCCCGCGCGAGGCGGCGGATTTCGGTAGTCACCTGATCGGCCAGCTCGCGCGTGGGACACAGCACCATGGCCTGCACTGCAAAGCGGCGCGCATTGAGGTTGGCCAGCAGCGCCAGCGCGAAGGCAGCGGTCTTGCCGCTGCCCGTCTTGGCCTGCGCGATCAGGTCCTTGCCCAGCAGCGCCACCGGCAGACTGGCCGCCTGGATGGGCGTCATGCGGGTGTAGCCCAGCAGCGCCAGGTTGGCGAGCATCGCCGGGTTCAGTGGCAGGCGACTGAAGTCGGCGGCGGTGTCGTCAGTGGTGTCAACGAAAGAAGTCATCCCCCGATTATCGGCGGGGCACCCTCTGCGCTGGTTCTGCGCTGCTATTCAGGGCCTCAAGCCCACTGCCCTGTACTGGCCAGCACTGGCGACAGCTCCGCCGCACCCCAGCGCAGCGGCAAGGCCGCTTCCACCCGGCGGGACGAGACCACCTTCAGTTTCAACAGGCGCTGCGCACCCTCGAAGGCCTGCAGCTCGGCGCCCTCCCACACAATCTCGGCGGTGACCGCCAGGTAAAGCAGGTCGCCGGAATCAAAGTCGATGAAGAGCAGACCTGCGCGGGGGTTGACGGTGAGATTGCCCAGCGTGTTGAAGAAAAAGTTGCCCAGAAAATCTGGGACGGTGAGCGTGCCATCGGCATCGATCCGTACAAAGCCGGGTTTGCCGCCGCGATGCGAAACATCCACACCACCAGCAGCGCCCACGCCTTCCCCGGCATAAGCGGTCGCAATGAAAAAGGTGTCGGCCTGGCTGACCATGCGGCGGGCAGCAGCGTCCAGCCCAGTGGATTCATGCACCACTGGTGCGCTGGCCGCTTGTACATCCAGATACACCGGCTCCCGCGCCTGAATGTATTTGGGGCAGTTGCCAAAGCTCTGACTGAGCACCACGTCAAAACCCGAAGCGCCCAGGTTCTGCACCACGCCGTTCATGCGGTTGCGCCTGCGGGTGTGCGGCTCGATGCCCAGCAGGCCGATGTCGGCGCCGTCGACCAGGGTGTGTTGCAGCGGATCACCGGGCAAGGGCAGCGCACGCACCTTCAGGTGATGCGCGTCCGGCGAGTGGATGAAGCCGGGCGGCGCCGCCAGCACCGAGGCCCAAGGCTGACCATCGGCATCCACTGTGCCCGCCAGCACGAAAGGCAACTGCTGGAAAAACTCGCGGTGCTGGTCGGGCATGAAGTCGCGGATCACACGCGGCCCCATCTGCGCCAGCCGCTCGCGCACCACAGCGCCGACACGTGCCTGCACGGCACGCTCGCCTTCGTGAAAGGTATCGGCCACAGGCGGTGTGGAGGTCATGCTGCCAGCCCGATGGGTGTGCGTACCATGGGCACAAAGCGCGGCAGTGCCTCGATACGCGCCAGCCAGGCCTGAACGTAGGGGTAAACCGCCAGCGAGACATTGCCTTCTGGCGCATGGGCCACATAGCTGTAGTGGGCCACGTCGGCCAGCGTGGGCGCGGCACCCACCAGGTACGGCGTGCTCGCCAGCTGCTGCTCCATCACCTTCAGCAAACCATGCGCGCGGGCAATCGCCTCATCGGGCGGGGTGGGCAGCTTGAACAGGTTGATCACCCGGGCGGATGCCGGGCCAAAGGCCAGCGGCCCGGAAGCCGCCGACAGCCAGCGCTGCACCTGCGCGGCCTGCAGCGGGTCGCGCGGCAGCCAGGTATTGGCGTCGGCCGCATAGCGCAGCGTGAGATAGACCAGGATGGCGGTGGAGTCGGCCAACGTGACCTCGCCATCCTGAATCACCGGCACCTGGCCAAAGGGATTCATGGCGAGAAATTCAGGCGACTTGTGCGCCTTCGCGGCCAGGTCCACATTCACCAGCTGGTAGGGCAAACCGAGCAGCGACAGAAACAGCTCGACCCGGTGCGAGTGGCCGGAAATGGCCACGCGGTGCAGCTGGATCGGCTGGGCGGGCAGGGAACGGGTGGCGAAGGCAGTGGCGGGATGGGTCATGTTGATCTTTCGTGAAACGGGATTGGGGTGTGATGAGCTGAATTCTGGTTGAACCGATCCCATCAATAAATACCCGAAATCGTATTTGACTGCTCCGATTAATGGAGTAATCTGCGGTGATGGACAAACTCCGCGCCATGCAGGCCTTCATCCACATCGCCGAAGAAGGCAGTCTCACCGCCGCTGCGCGCGTGATGGCCTCTTCCCTGCCCGCCATGGTGCGCACGCTGGCCGCGCTGGAGGCGCATCTGGGTGTGCGCCTCTTCAACCGCAGCACGCGCCGCATCTCGCTGACCGACGAGGGACGGCGTTACCTCGACCAGTGCCGGCAGGTACTGGCCTCGGTGCAGGAGGCCGAGGAATCCATCAGCCCCCAGGTGGGCGAGCCACGCGGCCCGCTGGTGATCACCGCGCCGGTGCTGTTCGGGCAGATGTATGTGGCGCCTGCCGTCACGCGCTTTGTGCAGCGTCACCCCGAAGTGCGCTGCAGCCTGATGCTGTACGACCGGGTGGTCAACCTGCTGGAAGAAGGCGTGGACGTGGGCATTCGCATCGGCGCGCTGGACGATTCCACGCTGGTGGCGCAGACCGTGTTCCATATCCGCCGCGTGGTGGTGGTCAGCCCCGCCTACCTCAAGCGCCACGGCAAACCCAAACACCCGCGTGACCTGCTGCAGGCCAACTGCATCCGCTTTGCACCGCCGAGCGGGCCCTGGTGGACCTTCCATGAAAAGGGCAAGAGCTTCACCGTGCCTGTTTCGGGCAACCTCGAATTCAACAACGCCGCCCCGGCGGTGGAGGCCTGCGCCGAGGGCATGGGCTACGGCATGTTCATTTCCTACCAGGCCGCTCCCTACATCGCGAGCAAAAAGCTGGTGGTGGTGCTGGAGGAGTTCGAGCCGCCACGCCGGCCAGTGAGTGTGGTGTACCCGCACGCGAGGCTGCTGCCGGTGCGCACCCGCATGTTCATTGACTGGATGAAGGACGAGCTGCGCCAGCTGGAGCATGCAGCACCCGCGCTCGCACGGCGCAAATAACCCGGCCTGCAAAGGCCATGACCCGGTGGTAAGGTCATGCCCTTGTTTGGACTGGAGGGGATGCGATGACGAACTTCGACTTTGACCTTTTTGTGATCGGTGGTGGCAGCGGCGGCGTGCGCGCCGCCCGCATGGCGGCGCAGCGCGGTGCCAAAGTCGCGGTGGCCGAGGTGTCAGCCATGGGCGGTACCTGCGTAAACGTCGGCTGCATCCCGAAAAAGCTTTACAGCTACGCCGCCCACTTTGCCGAGAGCTTTGAGGAATCGCACGGCTTTGGCTGGAAGGGCGAGGCGCCCACACTCGACTGGGAGCTGCTCAAGACTAACCGCGCACGCGAAATCAGCCGGCTCAACGGCATCTATGTGCAGCTGCTGGAAACCCCCGGCGTGACCATCGTGCGCGGCTGGGCGCGCCTGAAGGACGCGCACACCATCGAGGTCGACAACCAGACCTTCACCGCGAAGAACATACTGATCGCCACTGGCGGCAAGCCCGTCGTGCCCGACATTCCCGGCCGCGAACATGTGGTCACCTCCAACGAGATGTTCGATCTCGATCCCTTTCCAAAACGGCTGCTGGTGGTGGGCGGCGGCTACATTGCCTGCGAGTTCGCGTCGATCTTCAATGGTCTGGGTTCGCAGGTCACGCTGATCCACCGCCGCGACAAGCTGCTGACGGGTTTTGACGAAGACGTGCGCAGCTTCATCGCCAGCGAGATGGCCAAGACTGGCGTCAACCTGCAGCTGGGGCAGGAAGTGGCCGGCATCGACAAGACGGCTGACGGGCTGCTGGTGCGCCTGAAAAACGCTGGCCAGGGAAGCGACGCCAGCTTTGTCGTGGACACCGTGCTCTACGCTACGGGCCGCTCACCCAACACCTCCGGTCTGGGGCTGGAAGCGGCCGGCGTGGCACTTGGCAAGGCGGGCGCCATTGAGGTGAACAGCCAGTACCAAACCTCGGTGCCGCACATTTATGCCGTGGGTGATGTCACCGCACGGGTGCAGCTCACGCCGGTCGCCCTGGGCGAGGCGATGGTGGTGGTCGATGCGCTGTTTGGCCCTGCTGCCGGCAAGGCGGCGCGGCAGATGAGTTACGACTTCATTCCCACGGCCGTCTTCACCCACCCCAACATCGGCACGGTGGGTTATTCGGAAACCGCCGCGCGCGAGAAGTTCGGCAAGGTCACCGTGTTCCGCTCGGACTTCAAGGCACTCAAGCACACGCTGAGCGGCAGCACCGAGCGCACGCTGATGAAGCTGGTGGTCGAAGACGCCACCGACCGCGTGGTCGGTCTGCACATGGTGGGGCCGGACGCCGGTGAAGTGGTGCAGGGCTTTGCCGTCGCGATGAAGGCCGGAGCCACCAAGGCGATTTTTGACAGCACCATCGGCATCCATCCCACTGCGGCAGAAGAATTCGTCACCATGCGCGAACCGGTGAAGAGGTAGATCCATGAAGGTTCATCGCGTCGCCCTGTGGTTCGGTGCTGCGCTACTCAGCAGTGCCGCCATGGCGTCCTCTCCCGCAGCGTGGTCAGTCCACGAAAAGGAAGTCGCTGAGGCTTGTACAAAAGCCAGCGGATTGAAGGGTGCCAGAGTGGCAGGAACGCCGATGGCGTTTGACGATAGCGTCGGCATGACAGCGCTGGTGGTGGCTGGCCTCTACCCGCAGCCGCACATGAAGAACCAACGCGCCAGCGTGCTTTGCCTGTTTGACCGCAAGAGACGCGAGGCCAGCGTCACGCCAGCTGACCAGCTTCGCGTCAGCAAGCCCGCTGCAGCACAGCGCCCCTGAGGCAGATCAAAACGCGCGTTCGCCCTTGTGCCACGCGGCCCGCACGATGGGCATGCCGCCACTCATGCGCACCCGGATCAGATCGGCGCGCAGACCGGGTGCCAGCTCGCCGCGGTCCATGAGGCCAATGGCGTGTGCCGGGTTGCGGGTCACCGTCGCCACGGCTTTGGGCAGGCTCCAGCCGGCCACGGTGCGCAGCAGAAAGGCCGACTGCAGCAGGCTGGCAGGTACATAGTCGGACGAAAAGATATCCAGCAAATCCAGCTGCGCCAGCTCGGCCGCCGACACATTGCCGGAGTGTGAACCGCCTTTGACCAGGTTCGGGCTACCCATCACGATGCCCATGCCTGCCGCGCGCGCCGCTTTGGCTGCGGCCACCGTGGTGGGGAACTCTGAAATCGCAATGCCCTCAGCGGTGGCCTGCTCAACGTGTTCGATCTCGGTGTCGTCGTGGCTGGCGACTGGCAGATCGCGGGCCAGGCTGCCAGCAATGACTGCAGCACGGTTCGGAGTCGCGTACTGTTCCTGATGGGTGCGGCGCTCCGCGATCATGGCTTCGTATTCGGCCTCGTTAAAGCTGCCATAGCGCTCGGCATAGCGGCGGTATTTGCTCAGGTCGCGCCACTGGCGCTGGCCGGGGGTATGGTCCATCACGCTGACCAGTTCCAGCAGAGAGTCGTCGGCGTACTGCTCGAAGACCTCCACGATGTCTGGCGCCGAAACCTCGCAGCGCAGGTGCAGCAAATGCTCGACGCGAAGCAGGCCCTCGTCGCGACATTCGTGCAGCGCCTCGATGGAGACATGCTGAGTCTGGCTGCGCGTGCCTCCCTGGTCCATGTCGCCAATCACCACCGAGTCAAGTACCGTGGTGATGCCCGCTGCTGCACACAGCGCGTCGTGCATCACGGTGGCGGAATGCGCATTCCACAGCACGCCGGGGCGCGGCACCAGGTGCTTCTCAAGGTTGTCGGTGTGCAGCTCCACCAGACCGGGCAGCAGCCAGTCGCCCTGCCAGTCTTCTGCGCCCAGCGCGCTGGTCTCGCCCCGGTCCATCTGGCAGATGATGCCGCCCTCCACCACCATGGAGCCAATGAACTCTTCGGTGGCCGTGACGATGCGTGCGTTCTTGATGATCATGGTGTTCATGGCTGTGGGGTCTTCAGGCGTTCATGGGTTCAGGGGCGGATTCAGCAGTGGTCTGGCGGTAAGACTCCACGTCCAGGCAGCGGCTGGCCACTGCCTCGCGCACCTCGTCGTCATGGAAGATGCCGACCAGCGCCGCACCACGGGCGCGGGCGGCATGGATCAGCTCGACCACCACGCGGCGGTTGTCGGCGTCCAGCGAAGCGGTTGGCTCATCGAGCAGCAGCACCGGGTGGTTGGCGATCAGGCCGTGTGCGATGTTCACGCGCTGCTGCTCACCGCCTGAAAACGTGGCGGGCGGCAAATGCCACAGCCGCTCGGGCAGGTTCAGCCGCGCTAGCCAGTGCGACGCCTGTTCGCGCGCCGCATCAGCGGTAACGCCTTTGCGCCGCAAGGGCTCGGCCACGATGTCGAGCGCCGAGACCCGCGGAATCACGCGCAGGAACTGCGACACATAACCCAGCGTGCGGCGCCGCACGTCCAGCACTTCACGCGGGGCAGCGGTGGACAGGCTGACCCAGCGCTGCTGGTGGCGAATGCGCACCTCGCCGCCGCTGGCGCCGTAGTTGCCATAGAGGCAGCGCAGCAGCGAGCTCTTGCCGCTGCCGGAGTGACCAGTGAGCGCCAGGCATTCGCCCGGCTTCACGCTCATTGAAATGCCGGAAAACACCGGCAGCGCCACGCCGCCGCGCGCGTGCAACGTGAAGGTTTTGGAAAGGTCGGAGGTTTCAAGGACTGCGGTCATGGCATCGCTGTGGTGAGGATGGAAGATTACGAGCTGAAAGTCAGGGCGTCAGCACCGACGACACCAGCAACTGGGTGTAGGGGTGTTGCGGGTCGTCGAGCACGCGGTCGGTCAGGCCCTGTTCGACCACACAGCCGTCTTTCATGACCAGCATGCGGTGAGCCAGCAGGCGGGCGACTGCCAGGTCGTGCGTGACGATAACGGCCGCAAGGTTCAGCTCGTCCACCAGCTCGCGTAGCAAGTCGAGCAGGCGCGCCTGCACCGACACATCAAGGCCGGTGGTCGGCTCGTCCATGAACACCAGGCGCGGGTGCGTCACCAGGTTGCGGGCAATCTGCAGCCGCTGCTGCATGCCGCCGGAATATGAACCCGGAAGATCGTCAATCCGCTCCAGGTCAAGCTCGACGCGTTCCATCCAGTCGAGCGCCTGGCTACGCAACTTGCCATAGTGGCGCGCGCCGAGTGCCATCATGCGTTCGCCGATGTTGGCGCCACCGGAAACATTCATCCGCAGCCCGTCGCGGGCATGCTGCTCGACAAAGCCCCAGTCGGTGCGTGCCAGCCAGCGAAGCCGCGCCTGCGACAGTTGCGCCAGATCCATCAGGCCGCCGGTGGCCGACTGCATCGCACTGCCGGCTTCGCTGCGCACGTCATAGTGCACCGAGCCCTCATCGCAAGCCAGCCGTGCGGCCAGCAGGCGCAGCAGGGTGGACTTGCCCGAACCGGACTCACCCACCACTGCCAGCACCTCGCCGGGGTAAAGGTCAAAACTCACATCGCGGCAGGCCCAGCGCATGCGGCTGCCCTGCATGAACTGCTTGCCAGCACCGCGCACCGAGAGCAGAAGGTCGTCTTGCAAATCGCCTTGCATATCACCCTTCATCACGCGGCCTCCCCAGTGGTCGCCAGCGCATCCGTCATGCGCACCGCCTTCTGAGTGCCCACATGGCCAGCTTCGCGGCGGGTGCTGCAGAAGTCGCTGTCGGAGCAGACAAACAGGCGGCTGCCTTCGTTGTCCACAATCATCTCGTCCAGAAAGCTGCTGGCGCTGCCGCACAGCGCGCAGGCATGCGCCCAGCGCTGCACCTCGAACGGGTGGTCTTCAAAGTCGAGGCTGCGCACCTCGGTGTAGGGCGGTATGGCGTAGATGCGCTTCTCGCGGCCCGCGCCAAACAGTTGCAGAGCCGGGTTCATGTGCATCTTGGGGTTGTCGAACTTGGGTATCGGCGAAGGCGATGTAAGGTAGCGGCCATTCACCAGCACCGGGTAGTCGTAGGTTCGGGAAATCGCACCGAGCTGGGCGATGTCTTCATACAGCTTGACGTTCATCAGTCCGTACTCACCCAGCGAATGCATGGTGATGGTCTGCATGCGCCGCGGCTCCAGCCTGAACAGCGGCTCGGGCATCGGCACCTGATAGACGATGGTCTGCGCCTCGGTGAGCGGCTGCTCGGGAATGCGGTGGCGCGTCTGGATGACCGTGGCCTCTGCCGTCTTCTCGGTGGTGGGAACGCCGGTTGTGCGAGAAAAAAAACGGCGTATGTTGACCGCATTGGTCGTATCGTCAGCGCCCTGGTCGATGACTTTCAGCACATCGCTGCGGCCGATCAGGCTGGCGGTGACCTGCACACCGCCAGTGCCCCAGCCGTAGGCAAACGGCATTTCGCGCGAGCCGAACGGGACCTGGTAGCCCGGAATCGCCACCGCCTTGAGCATGGCGCGGCGGATCATTTTCTTGGTGCGCTCGTCGAGGAATCCGAAGTTGTAATGCGGGTCCATCATGCGGCTTTCTGCAGGGATGCTTTAGGTGTCTCGTGGTCAGACGGTGCTGTGGATGCACTGGACTCTGCGTCGCGGGCGTGGGCCGCGCGCAGCTTGCGCACCAGCTCCAGTTCGGACTGAAAGTCCACGTAATGCGGCAGCTTCAGGTGCTGCACAAAGCCGGAGGATTCGAGGTTGTCGCTGTGCGACAGCACGAACTCTTCGTCCTGCGCCGGGGCCACCGCTACCTCGCCGAGTTCGCGGGCGCGCAGCGCCCTGTCCACCAGCGCCATCGCCATGCTCTTGCGTTCGGCGCCGCCAAACGCCAGGCCATAGCCCTGAGTGAACTGCGGCGGCACGTCGCGGTTACCGGCGAACTGGTTGATCATCTGGCACTCGGTCACGTCGATGTCGCCGATGTCGATGGCAAAGCCCAGCTCGTCGGGCACGATCTCCACCGCCACCTGCCCGCGGCGAATCTCGCCAGCAAACGGATGGGCGTTGGCATAACCGCGCTGCGTCGAGTAGCCCAGGCCCAGCAACCAGCCCTCGTCACCACGGGCCAGTGCCTGCAGCCGCAGCGTGCGGTCGGCCGGGAACATCAGCGGCTCGCGCGTCAGGTCACGCGGCTCATCGGTGGTTGTGGGCTGCGGGGTCTCGATCAGACCCTCGCGCGCCATCAGGTCGTTGACGCGTGGCATGTGCGAAGCCAGCGGCTGGCCCGCGTGTGGAGCAGCTGCTGGATCGGCGATATCAGTGGTATCGCCCTGCACATGGCCATCAGCAAGGAGTGCAAAGTCCAGCAGTCGCTGCGTATAGTCGTAGGTGGCGCCCAGCACCTGCCCGCCGGGCACATCCTTGAAGGTGGCTGACACGCGGCGCGTGATCTGCATGTGCGCAGTGTCCAGCGGCAGGCTGTAGCCAAAGCGCGGCAGCGTGGTGCGGTAGGCACGCAGCAGAAAGACCGCTTCGATCAGGTCGCCGCTGGCCTGCTTGATGGCCAGCGCAGCCAGTTCAGGGTCATAAAGCGAGCCCTCGGACATCACGCGATCCACCGCCAGCGACATCTGGCTGCGGATCTGCGCCACTGACAGCGCAGGCAGGGTGGTATCGCCCCGGCGCTGCGCAGCCAGCAGGCGCCAGGAATTTTCGATGGCGGTGGTTCCGCCCTTCACAGCAACGTACATGGTCAGGCCTCCTGCCGGGCCGCCTCAAGGGGCAGCAAATCAATGTGAGCACCGGGATTCATGCCACGCCCTCCAGCCGGCGAACACGGGTGGTGCGCGGAAGACCAATGGCCTGATCGCCACAGATGAAAATCATGTCCACGCCCTGCGGGAAAGCTGCGTGGTTGAGCTGCCATTGGGACCAGAAGTCGTCGGGCAAGCCGGCCAGCCGCACGGTATGAACATCGGCGATGCCCGGCCCGCGCCACTCGACGGCGGGGCCGTCGTCGAGCGACGGCAGCGCCACCAGCAGCGTGGCTGAATGCTCCGGGCATTCAGCCGAGCCGGCCGCAAAGTGGTTCAACGCCGGCATCTTTGCTGCATCAACCACCACCGCGAAAGCAGCGTCACCCGGTTCAGCAGCGCGCGGCGCACCAGTGTGAAAACGCAACCAGTCGGCCGGTGCTGCATCACCCTGCTGCCACCATACCGGGGTGTCGTCGTCGGTCAGCGTGAGCAGCAGATGCGCCATGGCGGCATACAGCGCCAGACCGTCCACTGGCGCACCAAGGGTCATGCGTCGACCCGGCCGCGCCAGGGCATCGAGTGCACTGCGAAAGGCCGCTTGCGATTGATGAACCGGGTCGGTCAACCCGACACTGAGCATGGGCTGCGTCATGCTGCACCCCGCACAAAGGTGAAGAACTCGACCGCCGACGACGCACTGGCGCGGCTCTTCGTTTCGCGCTGTGCGGCCTGCTGCTGCGCCAGGGGTTCAACGACTTCGCGCATCAGTCGCTCGCGATGCGCATCGTCCTGCAACACGGCATCCAAGGCGGCGATGAGTTCGGCCTTGCGCTTGTCGCGGCCCAAGGCGTAGCCCACACCCAGCGCCCCGGCGCCAAAGCGCAGCGCACAGCGTGTCACGCTCGCTTCGCCCAGATTGAATGCATCGCCCGTGCCGCCCACCCGGCCGCGCAGCATCACCATGCCGGATTCGGCGGGGCGCACCTGCTGCATGGCAGGCAGTTCGGGAAGGCGGCTGTGCGCCGCCTCCAGTTCAGCACGGCTGGCGCGGGCCAGCACGGCGAGCCAGCGCTTTCGGGCGGTGTGGGTCGCGCTTACAGGGTCTGTTGTCATATGGATGTCTAAATCAGTGGATAGATTCGTCTGCACCAGCCACAGCCTTTCGGCGACGGCTCCTCAACTACGGCTTCTTGGGACGTAGTTCAACCGGACAACATGTCGAAATCATGACAAGCGAACGAACAATTTGCAGTGCGCCCGGGCGGCGCAGCGGTGTATCCGTGTGGAAGCAGATCGCCGACACACTGGGCAACGAAATCCGCAACCGCGCCTTCAACGCCACCGGCCGCCTGCCCAGCGAAAGCGAGCTGTCGGCGCGCTTTGGCGTGAACCGGCACACATTGCGGCAGGCGGTGGCGGCGCTGCAGGTCGACGGCCTGGTGCGCATCGAGCCAGGCCGCGGCACCTTTGTGCAGCACGAACTGCTGGACTACGTGCTGTCACGCCGCACCCGCTTCAATGAGAACCTGCAGCGGCAGGGCTTGCTGCCAAGCAAGCAGTTGCTCACGGCGCGCGAGTTGCCGGCCTCGGAGCGTGTCGCGCAGGAGCTTCGGGTCGACCGCTCAGCCACCGTGCTGATGGTCGAACTGCTCGACGAAGCCAACCAGCAGCCGATCGCGCTGGCCACCGCCTACTACCCGGCAGCGCGCTTTTCGGGTCTGCTCGACATGCTGGGCAATCTCGGCAATGGCACTGGCACCACCGATATCCTCAGGCACTTCGGTATTGAGGACTATGTGCGCGCCGAGAACCGCATCACCACGCAGATGCCATCCGAAGAAACCGCCCGATTGCTCAAGCAGCCCACCACCCGGCCGGTGCTGTGCGTCGAGTCGCTGGACGTGGATATGACCGGCCGGCCCATCAAATACGGTGAAACGGTTTTCTGTGGTGACCGCGTACAGCTGGTCGTGAACCCCGGAGTCCCCGCATGAGCACACGCTACGCCATCTACTTCGCCCCCGACAAGCCCTCGCCCTGGTGGCGGCTGGGCGCGCACTGGCTGGGCCGGGACGAGCATGACAACGCGCCGCTACCGCAGCCCGACTTCCCAGGTATCCCCGATATCCCAGGTATGCCCGGCATCCCCACGCCCTCGCTGGCCAGTATCACCTCCCACCCGCGTCGCTACGGCTTTCACGCCACCCTGAAAGCACCCTTCCGTTTGTCTGCAGGTCATCAGGAGCAGGACCTGATCGCGCGGCTGGGTCAGCTCGCACGCATCCTTGCACCTTCGCCGCTGGGCTCGATGAAAGTCACGCGGCTGGACAGCTTTGTAGCGCTGGCACCCGTGGCGCAAACCAGTGCCGTGAGCGCTATCGAAGCCGCCTGTGTGACGCAGCTTGACGACCTGCGTGCACCGCTCACGCCTGCCGAACTGGCTCGCCGCAACCCCGACCAGCTCGACGCCCATGAAGCTGAACTGCTGGCCCGCTACGGCTATCCGCATGTGCTGGACCGCTTTCGCCTGCACATGACGCTGACCGACCCTGTGGATACCGGCACCGCCAATGCCGTCATTGCCGCACTGGCGCCCGAGGTGAACCGGCTGAACCAAACCGATCCGTTGGTGCTCGACAGGCTGTGCCTGTTTGTCGAGCGCCAGCCGGGCGCCAACTTCCAGCGCCTGCTGGATGTGAGGCTGCCGTCATGACCCGCTCAGCAACCACTCCCCCGGCAGCCGGCGCCTGGGTCTTTGTCTGCGGCCCCTCCGGCTCCGGCAAGGACAGCGTGATCCGCTGGGCGCAGCAGGCCTTGCAGGATCGTGCCGACATTGTGTTTGCCCGCCGCTACATCACCCGCCCGGTGCATACCGGCTCAGACCACGACCCAGTCACCGGGCCCGAATTTGAGGCGATGGTGCAGTCCGGTGCGTTGCGGTGGCACTGGACGGCGCACGGCTTTGGCTACGGCATCCCGCAACATTACGAGCGCGACATCGCCGCAGGCAAGCGGGTGGTGGTGAATGGCTCGCGCGAGCACGTGCAGGCGCTGATGGGCTCACCCGGCCTGCGGGTGGTGCAGATCACTGCCGACAGCACGGCGCTGGCACAGCGGCTGCGGGCGCGCGGGCGCGACAGCGCAGAGGCCGTGGCGCATCGGCTCCAGCGGAATGCGGAGTTTCACGATATGGCCTGTGACCTGTTGATCACGAACGACACCGGCCTGGCACACGCAGGCCGGCAGCTGGCTGATTACCTCATCAGCGCAGCAGCAGAAGCGGGAACGGAAACGGGCATGGCCCCAGTGACAGCAAAACGTACTTTTTCGAGCAGCGCCTCGTAGTGCGTCCAGTCGGGCGTCACGGCGGTCGGGTTCTTGGCGCTATCGTCCCACCGGCGCAGCGCCACGGCATCCGCCGCAAAGGGCTGCATGATGAACGCTTTCGCCTGCTGCGCATCGAAGGGGCCGCCCTGCAGCGCCAGGCTGCGTTGCGATGCCGGTGACAGCGTGGCCCAGTAGCCATCATCCACATGGCACAAGTAGCGCTTGGCGTCCACATGCAGGCGAATCGGCTCAAGCACGGCGGGTGAAAACAGGGGCTTCAACAGTGGCAAGGCGAGGTACTCATGGCGCCGATCCTGGGTGGCCGGAACTGCTGCCTCGCACACACCCACACCGCTAGCAGTCACCAGATGCCCCAGGTCATGCAGCAGCGCCGCCGCAACCAGCGCCGGCCTGGCGCCAGCGCGCTCGGCCAGGTGCGCGCACTGCAGAGCGTGCTGGCACTGGTTCACGGCCTCCATGCCGTACTGCACTGCGCCACGGGTGGCATATAGGGATGCGATGGCGTCAATGGACAAACCCATGCCCAGCCTCAGACCAGTGCTTTGCGGATGCGCGCCGAGATCAGATCGATCACGCTCACCGTGGCCACGATGATGATCATCACCGCGCAGGTTTCGGCGTACTGGAAGCCGCGGATGATTTCCCACAGCACCACGCCAATGCCACCCGCGCCCACCATGCCAACCACCGAGGCGGAACGCACGTTGGATTCAAAGCGGTACAACGTGTACGAAATCCACAGGGGCAGCACCTGCGGGATCACACCGTAAAGGATTTCTTCCAGCACATTGGCGCCAGTGGCGCGAATGCCTTCCACTGGCTGCGGATCAATCGACTCCACGGCCTCGGAAAACAGCTTGGCCAGAATGCCTGTGGTGTGGATGAACAGCGCCAGTACCCCGGCAAACGGCCCCAGCCCCACCGCCACGATGAACAGCATGGCAAACACCATTTCGTTGATGGCGCGCGCCGCATCCATCAGCCGGCGCACAGGCTGCCGTATCCACACCGGGGCGATATTCGCTGAGGACAGCAGCCCCAGCGGTACCGCACACACCACCGCCAGCACCGTGCCCCACAGCGCGATCTGCACCGTGATGATCATCTCGTTCAGGTAGTTGCGCCACTGGCTGAAGTTGGGCGGAAAAAAGCTCGCAGCGTACTCGGTCATGTTGCCAGAGTCGCGCACCAGGTCGAGCGGGCGCATGTCTGCGCCTTTCCATGACGCAGCCAGCAACGCGATCAGCACGCCCCAGGCCATCAGGCCGGTCAGGCTGGCCTTGGGTGCCTGCGGCAGCGACGCCGGTACCCGCGCAGGAAGGGAGGCAGAGGTCGTCACGGGCGAGCTCAGTTCTTCGCGAGTTCGCTCAGCTTACGGTCGATCTCGGCGACCTTGGCCTGCTTCTCGGCGACCGGCAGGGCGGCATCCGCTTCAAACTTGTTGCGCTCACGGAACAGCTCCAGCTGACGGATGGGAACCAGCTGCGCGTTGGTGGACGGTTTGAATGCCGACAGCTTGGAAATTTTCATCAGCACATCTTTTTCCTGCTGACCCGCCTTGCCGTAGTTGTAGAAGAAGTCTTTCAGCTTCTGCTTGGAGACCTCGGGCAGGTCCTTGCGAATCACCAGCGGATCCAGCGGGATCAGCGGCGAGGTCCAGACGATGCGCAGATCGTTGAACTTCTCTGGCAGGCGGTCCTTGATCTTGTCGAGGTTTTCGCTGTTGTTTGTGGCCACATCCACCTGTTTGTTGGCCACGGCGAGGGCATTGCTTTCGTGGTTACCGCTGCGGGACACCTTGAACGCGGTCTTCGCGTCAATCTTGTTCTGTGCAAACACGTAGTAGCCAGGCACCAGAAAGCCCGAGGTCGAGTTCGGGTCGCCATTGCCAAACGATAGGTTCTTGGCGTTCTTCAGCACATCGTCCAGCGTCTTGTACGGGCTGTCCTTGTGGACGATCAGGTGCGAGTAATAGCCCTGGGTACCATCGGCGTTGACCATCTGGGCAAACACCTCGCCACCGGCGCGGTCCACCGCTTCCATGGCCGACTTGTTGCCGTACCAGGCCAGGTGCACCTTGCCAAAACGCATGCCTTCGATGATGCCCGCGTAGTCGGGCGCAAAAAAGGCGTTGACCTTGTAGCCGGTCTTTTTGGCCATGTCGTCCAGCAGGGGCTGCCAGTCGGACTTCAGGTTCTGCGACGACTCGGTCGAGATGATGCCGAAGTTGATTTCCTTGAGGTCCTGCGCCTGGGCAGGTGTGAGCGCGACCAGCGCGGTGGTGGCAAGGCCAGCCAGCAGTTTCTTGATCATGAGAAGTTCCTTGGGGTTGATGCGAACAGTGGGTGTGAGATGAAAGGCTCGGACGACGTATGACGGAAAGCAATCAGGCAGCCTGCGCCAGCGGCGTTGGCCAGGCCAGATGAGGCACCTGCGGAGCTGGCCGCACCTTGTCTTCCAGACTGGAAATGTGGTCGCCCAGCGAGAGGATGTCGTCGGCCTCGGCGCCATACAGGTCGCGCAGCACGGCGGGTGTGAGACCCACCGAAGGCCCGTCGTACACCACCTTGCCCTGGTGCAGCGCCACGGTGCGGGCGCAGTACTTGATGGCCACATTGACCTGATGCAGCGACACCACCACAGTACAGCCGTCCTCACGGTTCAGTTTGGCGAGGATGTCCATGACCTTGCGCGAGGACTCCGGGTCCAGCGAGGCAATCGGCTCATCGGCCAGGACCACCTTCGCGCCCTGCACCATGGCGCGGGCAATCGCGGCGCGCTGCTGCTGGCCGCCCGACAGTGTGGAGGCCCGCTGCGCATAGCACTCGGCAATACCCACGCGGCGCAGTGCCTCGATGCCGCGGGCTTTTTCTTCTGGCGTGAACCAGCGCAACAGGCTGCGCCACATTGGCACCTGGTGCAGCGTACCCACCAGCACATTCACGAGCACCGGCAAGCGCCCGACCAGATTGAACTGCTGAAACACAAAGCCGATGCCGGAACGCACAGAGCGGATGTTGGAGGCGATCTTCCCGCCGCTCTGCACTGTGCGGCCATGGATCACGATGGAGCCCTGACCCGACGCATCGCCGGCCATCAACCCGGCCATGTGGCGCAGCAGCGTTGATTTACCGGAGCCAGAGGCGCCAATCAGCGCCACCATTTCGCCGGGAGCAATGGTCAGGTCAATCTGCTGCAGGGCGCGGCGTCCATTGCCAAAGGTCTTGTCGAGTCGGCTGATTTCGATGGCTGCGTGGGATGCGTGGGTCATGGTCGCTCCGGTGGGAAGGGTTGCCGAGAATCTAGGTTCGCAATGTGTCGATTTCGTGTCAGGCCCCCAACGCCTGGCCTGGCACGCAGCACCGCCACTTTTCGGTGCATTTCCACTTGATTCCAGCCAGTTCCAACCCGTTTCATCGGGTTCCCGCCGGTGGCAGGTCCGTGCACAATGGCCCAATGCCTTATCTGCCGCCCTTCATTGCCCCAACCCGCTACCGCGACCCGGCTGCCGCACTGGCGCAGGTGCGCACCATTTACGACCAGCAGATCGCGCACCTGCGCGACGCGATGCAGCGCTATGTGGCGGGCGAAACCCTGCCCGGCCATGTGCGGGCCTGCTACCCCTTTGTGCGCATTCACACCGACACGGTGGCCCGTGCGATTCTGGAAACACCTGACATTGACCAGCTCAGCTACGGCTTTGTGGCCGGACCTGGCCGCTTCGAAACCACGCTGACTCGGCCTGACCTGTACGGCAACTACTATCTGGAGCAGTTCCGGCTGCTGATGAAGAACCACGACGTGGAGTTGGAGATAGGCACCAGCACGCAGCCGATACCAATTCACTTTTCGTTTGCCGAGAACGACCACATTGAAGGCAGCATGAGCGCCGAGCGCCGCACGCTGATGCGTGACGTGTTCGATCTGCCCGATCTGGCAGCGATGGACGACGGCATCGCCAACGGCACCTACGAGCCACGCGCCGGTGAGCCGCAACCCCTGTCACTCTTCACCGCCGCGCGGGTCGACTATTCACTGCAGCGGCTGCGCCACTACACCGGCACCTCGCCGCACTGGTTTCAGAACTTCGTGCTATTCACCAACTACCAGTTCTATATCGACGAGTTTGTGCGCCTCGGCCACGAAGCGATGGCCAATCCAGACAGCGAGTATGTGGCCTTCATCGAGCCCGGCAACGTGGTGACGCGGCGTACCGGCTTGCTGCTTGAGGCGGGTGATGACTTGGGCGTGCAACCGCCCCGTCTGCCGCAGATGCCGGCCTATCACCTGCTGCGCGCCGACCGCACCGGTATCACCATGGTCAACATCGGCGTGGGGCCGGCGAACGCCAAGAACATCACCGACCACATCGCCGTACTGCGGCCGCATGCGTGGATCATGCTGGGCCACTGCGCTGGCCTGCGCAACAGCCAGCAGCTGGGCGACTATGTGCTGGCCCACGGCTATGTGCGCGAAGACCATGTGCTCGACGAAGAGCTGCCGTTGTGGGTGCCGATTCCGGCGCTGGCCGAAATCCAGAAGGCGCTGGAGCAGGCGGTTCAGGACGTCACCGAAGCCACCGGCACCGACCTGAAACGCATCATGCGCACCGGCACAGTGGCCAGCACTGACAACCGCAACTGGGAGCTGCTGCCCAACAACACGCCGCAGCGCCGCTTCAGCCAGAGCCGTGCGGTGGCGCTCGACATGGAAAGCGCGACGATTGCCGCCAACGGCTTCCGCTTCCGCGTGCCCTACGGCACCCTGCTGTGCGTGAGCGACAAGCCGCTGCACGGCGAAATCAAGCTGCCCGGCATGGCCAACCACTTCTACCGCGAGCGGGTCGACCAGCACCTGCGCATCGGCATTCGCGCCATTGAACTGCTGCGTGCTGAGGGCCTGAGCCAGTTGCACAGCCGCAAGCTGCGCAGCTTTTCTGAAGTGGCGTTCCAGTGAATTTTTCGTCGAGCCCATGCCGTCCACACTGATCCAGATCACGCCCGAAACCCACGGCGTCGAGATCGACCTGATTTACGCCAGCCCAAACAACTTCACCAGCCAGGTGATTTACGACCACGCGCTGTGCTACCTGCACCGCGAGGCGGAGGTGTGTTTGCGCAAGGCGATTGCGGCAGCGCGACAGCTCGGTTACGGCATGCGGGTACTGGACGCCTTCCGCCCGCAGGAGGCGCAAGAAGCCCTCTGGGCGGTAGCGCCCAACCCCGACTACATTGCCGATCCGGCCAATGGCTCCAACCACACGCGTGGCGTGGCAGTGGACCTGACACTGATCGGCTCCGACGGGCGGGCGCTGGACATGGGCACGCCGGTGGATACCATGCACCCCGCTTCACACCACTTTCATGTGGATCACCCGGCTCAGGTGCAGGTCAACCGCATGCTGCTGCTCACGGTGATGCTGGAGGCCGGCTTTGTGCACCACCCCAAGGAGTGGTGGCATTACCAGCTGCCCAATGCGCAGCGCTTTCCGCTGATCGACAGCCAGAGCGCCGAGGCTCAGGCGCTGCATGTTTCACCGCACGGATAGGCTTCTTCCCGCGATCAGGCCCCAGCCACACGCGGCTTCACGCGCGAAGCCGCCAGCTTGGCGTTGGTGCGCGCCACTTCCACATCGGCGTCAAAAGCCAGTGCCACGCCCATGCGGCGTTTGACAAAGCTCTCGGGCTTGCCGAACAGGCGAATGTCGCTGTTGGGCACGCGCAGCGCATCGGCCACGCCATCAAACACAATGCCCTGCGCATCAACACCACCGTAAATCACGGCGCTGGCGCCGGGGCTTTTGAGCGCGGTGTTCACTGGCAGGCCAAGAATGGCGCGGGCGTGCAGTTCAAATTCGTTCTGCCACTGGGTGCACATCGTCACCATGCCGGTGTCGTGCGGGCGCGGGCTGACTTCGCTGAACCAGACGTCGTCGCCTTTGACAAACAGCTCCACGCCAAACAAGCCCTGGCCGCCGAGGTTGTCGGTCACCGCCTTGGCGATGTCGCGGCTCTTTTGCAGGGCAGCAGCGCGCATCGGGTGCGGCTGCCAGCTTTCCACATAATCACCACTCACCTGGATGTGACCGATCGGGTCGCAGAAGTGCGTCTCCACCTGGCCACCCTCGCCCAGCGCACGCACGGTGAGCTGGGTGATCTCGTAATCAAAATCAATGAAGCCTTCGACGATGATGCGGCCGTGGCTCACGCGGCCACCGGCCATGGCGTAATCCCAGGCCTTCTTCACGTCGTCTGGCCCGGCGATCTTGCTCTGGCCCTTGCCGGATGAACTCATCACTGGTTTGACGATGCAGGGGTAGCCGATCTTGCTGTCAATCGCCGTCTGCAACTCGGCCAACGAGTCGCAGAATACGTAAGGACTGGTCGGCAGGCCCAGCGTCTCCGCAGCAAGGCGGCGAATGCCTTCGCGGTCCATCGTCAGGCGCGCAGCGCGGGCCGTCGGGATCACGCGCACCACACCGGCGGCTTCCAGCTCTTCCAGCATGGGGGTGGCAATCGCCTCAATCTCGGGCACCACCAGATGCGGGCGCTCTTTTTCAATCAGGGCTTTCAGCTGCGCCGGATCGCTCATCGTGATGGTGCGCGCATGGTGCGCGACCTGCTGGCCGGGTGCGTTCTCATAACGGTCGGTGGCGATGGTTTCCACGCCCAGCCGCTGCAAGGCAATCAACACCTCCTTGCCCAGCTCGCCGGAGCCGAGCAGCATGACTTTGGTGGCGTGGGGGGAGAGAGGGGTGCCGAGTGTGGTCATGGGATTGGGTAGTAAGTGGGGGAGGAGGCAAGGGCTCAATTATCGCTGGGCGTCCGTTGCGACGGGGCAAGGCTGCAGCCCCAAAAATAAGGCCTGCACGAACAACCCAGCAGGCCCTTGCGGGTGACGTTACCGGTCACATCCAATCAACGTAAGCGCCAGATCAACCCACCGCCTCAATGATCCGAATATCCCGCTTCGCCCCATTCCCCAGCGCCCGCAGCGCCTCCTGATAGCCCAGGCTGTCGTGCGCCGCAGTGGCCTGCTCGACACTGTCGAACTCGATCAGCACCGCACGCTCTTTCACACCGGCTTCATAGACCACCGACGGCATGCCGCGTGCCAGAAAGCGGCCGCCTGCTGCCGTCAGCGACGGGCCGGCGAGCTTGGCGTATTCGGCCATGGCAGCGGGGTCATGAATGGCGTGGTAGATGGAAATCCAATAGGCTTTGGGCATGAGTTGTCTCTTTTCAGAATGGAAATGATGGGGTCGTGGCAATCACGACCAGCTTGTTGATTTACTTCGCAGGGCGGTACAGCGCGCAGAGCTTGTTGCCGTCCGGGTCGCGCAGGTAGGCGAGGTACAGCTTGCTGTCTTCGCGCAAGCCAGGCGGGTCTTCGCAGGTGGTGCCGCCGTGGCTGATGCCCGTGGCGTGGAAGGCATCAACCTGCTCCTGCGACTTCGCCAGGAAGCCGACGGTGCAGCCGTTGCCGGCGGTGGCTGGCTCGCCATTGATGGGCGTGGTGATCGCGAACGATCCGGTGGGGCTGCGGTAAAAATAGCGGTTTTTGTTGGCGGCACCGGGGGCGATACCGAGCGTGCCGAGCAGGGCGTCGTAAAACTTGTGCGAGGCTTCCAGGTCCTTCACACCCAACATCACATGACTGAACATTTTTTTTCTCCATAAGCGTCCCGCACGGAAGGCGCAGGACTTCGGACGATGTTACTGGAAGGCGGGATTTCGTGAAGCCGCTCACCCTGCGACGCCCGGCCGGCGGGTGATGCCGCACGGGCACGGTATGCAAAAATCAGCCATGCCCCAGATACTCAAAGCACATGGACCGCGCCTGCTGGTGTGGCTGGTGCTCTCGGCCGCAGGGTTTGTGTTGCTGGCCCGCATGGAGCTCCTGCAACTGCAAGCGGCCTTTGAGACAGACGCCCGCATCAGCCACCGGCTGCTCAGCCAGCAGGCAGTGCAGCACGAAGCGGTGCTGGCCACTCTGGCCCTGCTGCAGCCCACCGCCGCGCCGGGTGATGCTGAGGTCCAGGAAAAGCGCCTGTCGTCGGTGTACCCGCAAATCCTGGGCGTACAGCGGCGCGACCCCGGCACACCATGGCTGGGCACCGGTCTGGACAACGCAGAAAAGGCGTCCCGCCAGAGCCGCAGTGCCGTGCTCGCCAACCCCGACCTCACCGCCGCACGTGGCCGCTACCAGCTGGTGCTGGCGGCGCAACCGGCCAGCTATGCACTGCTGATTGATGTGCGTGGCACCGTGCCCTGGAGCGAATGGAGCATGCCGGTGCAAAGCAGCCCGGTGCGGGTGACGCTGGAGCATGGGGGTCAGGCGTTTGTGATTCAGCCGGGACGCGTCACCGATGCGGGCTGGCGTTTTGAATTCCACAAACAGCTGGCCAGCGTCAGTCAGCCTTTCGACGTGGTGGCGGTTCGTCAGGTTGGTTGGAGAGAATTGCCATGGGGCGCCATGGCGCTGTGGAGCGTGGCGGTGGCCGCCGCGCTGGCGGCGTGGTCGGCCTGGCAGGGCCAGCGCAGTGCGCGCCGCCGTGCGGAGGCCCTGCTGCGCGTCGGGCAGGTGGCACGCCTCAATGCCCTGGGCGAGCTGGCAGCCGGTATGGCCCATGAGCTGAACCAGCCGCTGACGGCCATCCTCGCCAACACGCAGGCCGCCAAGCGCCTGCTTCAGGAAGATCCTGGCGAGCTGCCCACGGCGCTGCAGGCCATGGACCAGGCGGTGGCACAGGCACGCCGCGCTGCCGACGTGCTGGGCCGCCTGCGTCGCACGGTAGGGCAACCACTCGCCATACAACCGGACCAAACAGTGGACCTGGCACAGGCTGCGCGCAATGCACTGGACCTGCTGGAACCCGAATGCCGGCTGCTGGCGGTGAACACCTCGGTGAACATCGCACAAGCCGCCGAGGTACTGGCCGAGCGCATTGCGCTGGAGCAGATCATTCACAACCTGCTGACCAATGCGCTGCAGGCCCTGGCGTCGGTGCCCGCTGGCGAACGCGGGCTCACCATCCACATTGGCACAGCGCAGGGCATGGGGGTACTCCGCGTGGTGGACACCGGCCCCGGCATTGCAGCCGACACCCTGCCCCGTGTCTTCGAGCCGTTTTTCACCACCCGCGAAGGCGGGCTGGGCCTGGGACTGAGCCTGTGTGAAACACTGGCCGGCGCCATGGGCGGGCAACTGCGCGCAGAGGCCCACGCACCGCGCGGCGCTGCATTCGTGCTGACACTGCCACTGGCAACCCGCTCATGAATGCCCCCTTGTCACCGCTGATCCACCTGATTGACGACGACGAGGCCGTGCGCGCCAGCCTGGCGCTGCTGATCGGCACGGTGGGACTGCGGGTGCAAACCTGGTCAGACCCGCAGGCCTTCATGAGCAGCTTTGATCGCGAGGGCATAGGCGCCATCGTGCTCGATGTGCGCATGCCGGGCATCAGCGGCCTGACTGTGCTCGACAGCCTGATTGCCCAAGGGGTGGATCAGCCCGTGATCATGCTCACCGGCCACGGCACGGTAGAGCTGTGCCGGCGAGCGTTCAAGGCAGGCGCGGCCGAATTCCTTGAAAAGCCGGTGGATGACGAGGCGTTGCTGGAGGCGCTGCAGAACGCGGTGCGCCTGCATGTGCGCTCCCGCGAACGGCACCAGGCCAACCGGCAGGCGCGCGAGCTCTACGCCCACTTGTCGGAGCGCGAACGAGAGGTGCTGGGCCTGATCGTCGAAGGCCTGACCAACAAGGAAATCGGCCGTGCGCTGGGTCTGTCGCCGCGTACGGTGGAAACCCACCGCGCTAACCTGTTTGCCAAGCTGCAGGCCGATTCCCTCGCGCACCTGATCCGCCACTACGCCACGCTGGCGGTGCAGACCCGGGGCTGAGCCCCCCCCCCGCGGAGCAGTGCGTTCCGTAGTTCTACGGAGTCCGGCGCGTAACCGCACGAATGGTCGGCGAGGCACCGCATCCCTACAGTACCTCCAGGGGTTGAACAGTTGCTTCATCACCCATTTATCTGGAGAACACCATGCAGTCCCAATACCTCACCCACCACCTCACCAAACCCCTTGCGACCGCAATCATCCTGTCATTTGCCGCATGGGGCGCCAGCGCCCAATCCGTACGCGTCGAGAAAAACATGTCGCTTGACCTTGCCAACAGGATTGCGGCATCCACCGTGGCGGCCTGCAGCGCAGACAAGTTCAATGTGACGGCCACCGTGGTGGACCGAGCGGGCACCGTGCGCGCCGTCCAGCGCGCCGACAACGCCGGCCCGCACACGCTGGCGGCCAGCCAGGCCAAGGCCTTCACCTCGGCTTCGGGCAAGAACAGCACATCGGCGATGTGGGAAGGCGTGCAGAAAAACCCGGCTGCTGCCAATGTGGCCATGATTCCCGGCTACCTGCTGCTCGGTGGCGGGGTGCCTGTCAAGGTCGGCGACGAGGTGATTGGCGCCGTGGGCGTTGGTGGCGCACCCGGCGGTCATCTGGACGAGAAATGCGCACTGGCTGGCATTGCCAGCGTGCAGGACCTGCTCAAGTAAGCCAAGCAACACACCACTGAAGGAAAACTCATGGCACACAGGACACAGATTTTGGCGTGGCCCACCGCGGTGCTGATTGCCATGAGCGTGATGGCAGGTACCGCGCAGGCCCAGGTAGCGCCCAGTGCGGCAGAGGTGGGGCGCTACAGCGGCCTGCACACCGCCGCGCACAAGGGCGATACGCAGCAACTCAAGAAACTGCTGGCTTCAGGCGTCAATGCCAATACCCGCGACCCGTACGGCCGGACAGCGGTGCATGTCGCCACGTTTGCGAAGCAGCGCGAGGTGCTTCGTGCGCTGGCACAGGCAGGCGCCAATCTGGAGCTGCTGGAAAACGACCGCTATGACGCAGTGACGATTGCCGCCGTGGCCGACGACGAAGAAACGCTGCGAGTGCTGCTCGCACTGGGCGCCAGTGCCAGGCTCACCACCAGCCGGTATGACGGCACCGCACTGATTGCCGCTGCGCACCTCGGGCATGACGGGGTGGTGAGGCAACTCATTGCGGCTGGCGCACCGCTGGACCATGTCAACAACCTGCACTGGACTGCTGTCATTGAGTCCATCGTGCTGGGCGATGGAGGGCCGCGGCACCAGCGCACGCTGCAGGCACTGCTGGCAGCCGGTGCCAGCACCCGCCTGACGGACCGGCAGGGCAACACGCCGCTGACTTTGGCGAGAGCCCGGGGCTACAGCGCCATGATCGCGCTGCTGGAGAAGGCTGGCGCCAACTGAGGGCGAAGCCATGGCCGCGCATCACCCAGCGGCCTGCGAAGGCACAATGAACGGATGAGCCCGGCCACCGTTTCCCCGATCTTTTCTGTCCAAGGCCTCAGCAAGCGCTATGGCGACACCACTGTCGTCAACGACCTGTCGTTCCACATCGCCCCGGGTGAATGCCTGGGCGTGATCGGCCCCAACGGTGCGGGCAAGACCACCACCATCCGCATGTGCCTGGGGCTCACCGCGCCTGATGCGGGGCGCGTGGCGTTTCACCCGCCGGGCGGCTTGCCGGCCCTGCACATGCCGCAGGACGCGCTGGCCATCAAGGAGCGGCTGGGCATTGTGAGCCAGTTCGACAGCCTGGACCCGGACTTCAGCTGTGCCGAAAACCTGCTGGTGTTTGGCCGCTACTTTGGCCTTAAGGACGCGGTGATCCGCGAACGCATTCCCCGGCTGCTGGAGTTTGCCGCCCTCACCCACAAGGCCAATGCCAAATTGAGCGAGCTGTCGGGAGGCATGAAGCGACGCCTGAGCCTGGCCCGCGCGCTGGTGAACGACCCGCAACTGCTGCTGCTCGACGAACCCACCACCGGCCTGGACCCACAGGCGCGCCATCTGATGTGGGAGCGGCTGCAGCGGCTGGTGCAGCAAGGCAAGTCGATCCTGCTGACCACGCACTTCATGGACGAGGCCGAGCGCCTGTGCAACCGCCTGCTGGTGCTGGACCACGGCAAGAAAATGACCGAAGGCACGCCGCGCGACCTGATCGCGCAGAACCTCGAACCCGATGTGGTCGAGGTATATGGCAACGGCGCGCTGGCGCTGATCGATTCACCGCTGAAGGCGCTGGCCTCACGCACAGAAGTGAGTGGCGAGACGGTGTTTTTCTACACGCAGGATTCCAAGGCCCTGCTGGCCGCAATGGCCGACCACCCGCAGCTGCGCACGCTGCACCGGCCCGCCAATCTGGAAGACCTGTTCCTGAAAATGACCGGCCGCCAGATCCGGGAGGACGCATGATGTCCCGCACATCCATCCCACAAAGCCCACCCAGCCTGTTCGCCCCGCCGCGCATCAGCCTGCGCTGGTGGCCGGTGTTCCGCCGCAACTTTCTGGTGTGGCAAAAACTGGCCATCCCCAGTCTGGTCGGCAACATTGCAGAGCCGCTGATCACGCTGGTGGCCTTTGGCTATGGCCTGGGCGCGCTGGTCGGGCAGGTGCAGCTGAACGGCACGGCGGTGCCCTACATCCTGTTTCTGGCCAGCGGCTCGATCTGCATGAGCGCGATGCAGGCCGCGTCGTTCGAGGCGCTTTACTCGGCGTTCTCACGCATGCACGTGCAGCGCACCTGGGACGGCATCATGAACGCACCGGTGCGGCTGGACGACGTGGTGTTTGCCGAAATGCTGTGGGCCGCCTTCAAGTCGCTCTTCACCGCGGCGGTGATCCTGCTGGTGATGCTGGCGCTGGGCATCAGCCACAGCCCGCTGCTGCTGGCGGCGCTGCCACTGCTCGGGCTGGTGGGCATCACCTTTGCCAGTGTTGCGCTGATCTTCAACGCACTGGCCAAGGGCTATGACTTCTTCACCTACTATTTCACGCTGTTCCTCACGCCGACCATGTTCCTGAGTGGCGTGTTCTTCCCGCGCGACCAGTTGCCCGGCGTAATGCGCACCATCTCCGATTGGCTGCCGCTGACTGCGGCGGTGGAACTGATTCGCCCGCTCTTCATGGGCCAATGGCCAAGTAACTGGCTGCCACACGCGGCGCTGCTGGTGTTCTACGCCGTGGCGGGGTTCTGGATCGCGCTGGCGCTCACGCGAAAGCGCTTCCGGAGCTAGTTTTATGGCAATCCCTCGCCCACGGGGATGGAGTGGGACGGGGTCAGGCTGGCGCTCCAGTCGCATGGCAAAGTCGACCCACAGCCCGGGCAAGACTTTTACAATTCGCGCGATATGACCGCCGCTGCCGTGACCCTGCCCGCCGACTTTCTGGCCATGATGGACCGGGGGGTATCGGTGATTGTGGGCAGCGCGGGCCTGGACCTGCGGCCCAGCGTGATGCGGGCTGTGGGCAGCCGCATCGAGGCGGGTGGCGGGCAGATCACGGTGTATGTCTCGCGCCAGCAGTCGGCGCAGCTGCTGCAGGACATTGCCAGCACAGGCCGCCTGGCCGTCGTTTTCTGCGAACCCAGCACCCATCGCACGGTGCAGATCAAGGCACGCCAGGCGCAGATCCGCTGCGCGGAGCCGTCTGATGAGCCAGCGCTGGCGCGCTACCTTGAGTCGATGATCCACGAGATCAGCCTGGTCGGGCATTCCAGCCGGTTCACGCGCGCCATGCTGAACCAGCAACTCGACGACGTGGTGGCCATCAGCTTTGTGCCGGCAGAGGCGTTCGACCAGACCCCCGGGCCGCAGGCCGGCGCCCGCTTGTGCGCGGGACCGCAGGAGAGCCCATGAGCGCCCTGCCAGACACCCCATCGCCACGCTTGGCGGACATTCGTCCATGCCTTGAAGGCGCGGTGCCCGCCGTGATGGCCACCTGCAGCACCGGTGGCATGCCGAATGTGACCTACATCTCGCAGGTGTTCCATGTCGACGACCGGCATGTGGCGCTGTCGTTCCAGTTCTTCAACAAGACGCGGCAGAATATCCTGGCGAATCCGGTGGCCAACGTACTGGTGATGCACCCGCTGACGGCAGCGTTCTTCCGCCTTCACATCCGCTACCTGCGGACCGAGACCGAGGGCCCGGTGTTCGAGGCGATGAAGGCGCAGCTGGCAGGTATTGCCTCGCACACCGGCATGGCCGCGGTATTCAAACTGCTGGGCTCTGACATTTACGAGGTCGAGGCCATTGAATGTGTGTCGGGCGATGCCTTGCCACTGCCACCGGCACGGGCCAGCCGTGCGACCCGCCTGCGCCGCGCCAGTGAGCAGGTGGCACGCTGCACCGCACTGGATGAATTGCTCAACACCACGCTGAATGCCATGACCAGCCTGCTGGACACCCGGCATGCCATGGTGCTGCTGCTCGACGCCGCGAACCGGCGGCTCTACACCGTGGCCAGCACCGGCTATGCCGCTTCGGGCGTGGGCTCGGAAATTGCCGTGGGCGACGGAGTGATTGGCGTGGCCGCACGGGAGCGGGTACCGGTGCGCATCATGCACGTGACCAGCGCCTACAGCTACCACCAGGCGATTCGCCAAAGACTGGCGGGCAGCAAGGAAACCGGTGGTCCTGCAACGGAAACCGACATTCCTTACCCCGGTCTGCGGGCCCCGCACAGCCAGCTGGCGGTGCCCATGGTGTCGGCAGGGCAATTGATCGGCGTGCTGTTTGCCGAAAGTCCGGAAGACCTGCACTTCGACTTCGAGGCGGAAGACCTGATGGTGGCGCTGGCGCACCATGTCGCCGCCGCGATGGAGAGTCTGCAGGCCGGCACCGAGCCTGCCGATGCGCCCGAGCTGGCGGCCGACGGCAAGGCGGGTGCGGCCAACAGGGGCAGCGCCCTGCAGGTGCGCTACTTTGCGGCCAGCAGCAGCGTCTTCATCGGCGATGTCTACCTGATCAAGGGGGTGGCGGGCGCGATTTTCTGGAAGCTGGTCAATGACTGCCAGCAGCACGGGCGCACCGAGTTTTCCAACCGCGAGCTGCGGCTGGATGCGGCCATTCGCCTGCCGGACGTGACCGACAACCTGGAAGCGCGCCTTCTGCTGCTGCAGCGCCGTCTGGCCGAGCACGGGCCGGATGTGCGCATCGAGAAAACCGGTCGCGGGCGCTTCAGGCTGGTGCTGACGCGCCCGCTGGCGCTGCAGGCACTGGCCTGAGCGCGACTTGCAGAAGCTCAGGCATGCACCAGCCCCGGCACCGCGGGCACACCCAGCCCCCGGGTCAGCTTGCCCCATTCCACATCGCTGAGGTGCGGGCGCACGGTGTCGAGCACGGCGGCAAAGGCAGGCGCTGGCGCGTGGGCCTTCATGCCTCCCATCATGGCCAGGCGCTCGGCCGGGTTCATGAAGGGCACCATCCAGCGCACGATGGCCATCATCTCTTCGGGCGGAATGGACGCGACCAGCGCATCATTGATGGCCAACAACTCGGTGTCGCTGTAAGCGGCCCACAGCAACGCGTTGTGCGTCGTTTCCTCGTAAAGCATGTGCTCGAAGTTCTCGGCCATGAATCGCGAGAGTGCGCGGTACAGGGACAGGGTGGCAGGTGCCCGCGCGGATTCCGGGGCCTTGAGCAGTGCAGCGGTCTGGTCGCGCAGCGCGGCGATATGCCGGAAATGTTCTTCATGCTCACCAGCGATCTGTCCGCTGGAGCCCGGCCGGCCCATCTCGAGGGCGGGGTGAACGAAGTCGTTCTCGTGCTTCAGGTGAGAGGCGCAGATATCCAGCAGTTCCATCACGCGTTGGCAGGTTTGGGCCAGCTCGAGTGCGTCGTCGGTATCGGCGCGACCCACAGCCAGCAGGGTGTCGGCCATCAGTGCACGCAGCGCCTTGTGGATGGTGGCGTACATGTCAAAGCGCGGGGTGGCGGCGCCTTCTCCGGCGGCAGTGACCTGGATCATTTCCTGGGAATCAATGTTCATGGTTCTCTTCTTTCTTGGGCGGTAGCCGCTGTTGGATGCTCAGCGGGGAAGGGAACCGGTTCGCTCTGCAACGGGTGATGCAGGCCGGACTGGAACCCGGAAAGAAGTTTAGAAAGAAAAGGCGCAGGGGCTTGCTAAAAATTGCTTACGGCAATCCTAAAGAAACCTTAATTGGCATCCGAACGCCCGGGAACAGAGGGTGAATATTGCCGGAATCGCCAACCGGTGCTCACAGATCAAAAAAGACCGTCTCCTGCCCCGCAGCGCTGTCCTGCATGCGGATGTCAAAACGGTACAGTGGCCCGGCCCCCGTCATGGCGCGCTGGGCCACCAGCGTGGCGCGGCGCTCTGCCGGCACGCTGCCGAGCACCGCGTCGGCACTGTTGGCGGCGGCTTCGTCGCTGAAATAGATGCGGGTGAACGTGTGCACCAGCAGGCCGCGCATGGTGATGCAGACCTGCACATAAGGCGCTTGCCCGGGCGCGGCAGCGCCGGGTTTGACGGTTTCAAACAGGTAGTGGTTGTCAGGCAGCGTACCGGTGCCGCAGCGGCCGAAACCGGTGAAGCCTTTAGCCTTGGCGTCGGCGACCGAATTCACCGGGTGGCCGTGGGCATCGACCTGGCTGATTTCGACAATCGCGTCGAGCACCGGCTGGCCGGCGCCGTCAATCACCTGACCGGTGATGCGGATGTGCTCGCCGTCGGCATGCGGCTCGGTGAGCACCGGCGTGAACAGGCTTTTGAGGTCGTAGCCGTACTGGCTGGGCGTGAGGCCGTAGGCGAAGAAGGGGCCGACGGTTTGCGAAGGGGTCTGTTGGAGTTGGCTCATGGTGTACTTCTCTTTGGGTCCATTCATTCAAATCGTGTGGCTTTAGGGCCGCGCAGCACGATGTCGAACACATACCCCAGCGCGTAGTCAGGCTGGGTCACGTCGAGGCTGAACTTCGACACCATCAGCTCGCGCGCATGCTCGGGCACGCCCATGTACATCGGGTCGTAAGGCAGCAGCGGGTCACCGGGGAAGTACATCTGCGTGATCAGGCGGCTGGCGAAGTACTCGCCGAACAGCGAGAAGTGAATGTGGTTGGGTCGCCAGGCATTGGGGTGGTTGCCCCACGGGTAGGCGCCGGGCTTGATGCTCTTGAACAGGTAGCGGCCCTGGTCGTCCGTCATGCAGCGGCCCGCGCCGAGGAAGTTCGGGTCCAGCGGCGCATCGTGCTGGTCGGCCTTGTGCACATAGCGGCCGGCCGCGTTGGCCTGCCACACCTCGACCAGCGTGTTGCGCACGGGGCGCCCGTCTTCGTCGCTCACACGGCCGGTGACGATGATGCGCTCGCCCAGTGGCTCGCCATTCTTCACCGCATTCCTGGTCAGGTCGTTGTCGAGCGGGCCCAGTTGATCGGTGCCGTAGACCGGTGCGTTGAGCTGCGACAGTGCCTGCTTGATCGGCACCAGCGGCTGCGTGGGCCCGCGCAAGGCAGTGGACTTGTAGCCGCTGTAAATATGGTCGGGGTGGCAAGCCCAGTCGCGCGGGGCGAGGTAGCTGTCGTGCAGGTCGGGTTTCATCGGTGGCTCCGCTGGGTGAGGTGGATGCAGCACTTTATCCACATCGATTGGTTATGTATATTGAGTTTTTATCGATTTATCCATAACCAAAACGATAATCAACTGATGATTGGTGAGCACATCAAATTCCGCCACCTGCAGTGCTTTCTGGCGGTGGCCCAGCACGGCAGCCTGCAAAAAGCGGCCGACGTGCTGGCGATCACGCAGCCGGCGGTGTCGAAAACACTGAAGGAGCTGGAGGGCCTGCTGGCGGTTCGTCTTTTCGAGCGCGGGCGCAAGGGCGCGGTGCTGACGCACAGCGGCGAGGCCTTCATGCGGCACGCGGGCGCCAGTGTGGGCGCGCTGCGCGAAGCGGTGGCCAGCGTGGCGCAGACCGTGGGCCGCACCGTGATCGCGGTGGGGGTGCTGCCCACCGTAGCGCCGTGGCTGGTGCCCCAAGTGCTCAAGGCGCAAGACGCGCAGGTGGGAGGCGGCACACGCCCGGCCAGCCTGCGCATCGTGACCGGCTCCAACCCCGATCTGCTCACGCGCTTGCGCCAGCGCGAGCTGGATCTGGTGATTGGCCGATTTGCCGAGCCCGCGCAGATGCTGGGCCTGAGCTTTGAACACCTCTATGCCGACCCGCTGGTGCTGGCGGTGCGCCCAGGCCATCCGTTGCTTACCGCGCCCGCGCTCGAGCTGCTGGCGCAAGTGGGCCGCTTTCCGGTGATCCTGCCGCTGGCGGGTACGGCCATTCGCCATGCGGCAGATGGCTTCTTTCTCAGTCGTGGAATCAGCGCGCCGGAGCGGACAATTGAAACGCTGTCAGTGTCCGTCGCGCGTGGCTACGCTCTTCAAAGTGATGCGGTGTGGGTGTCACCTTGGGGTGCGGCCAGGCCAGACATCGACAACGGCCTGCTGCTGCCCCTGCCCGTCAACATGGCAGGCACCGAGGAACGGGTGGGCTTGACGCTGCAGGCCGACCGGGTGCCCACCACCGCAGAAGCCGCCCTGATGGCGCTGATTCGCCAAGTCGCGGCCTTGCGCTGACTCGCGCGTTCAGGCGTCGGCGGTCTCCAGCACCTCGGGCACCGCAAAGCGGGCGGTGAGTTCGCCCAGCCCCAGTTGGTCCAGCACCTCACGCAGGCGTTGCTGCGCCGCGCGGGTCTTGGCGGGGTTGGGCTGTGCCGGCCGGCTGGCGAGAATGAGCTCATTCTTCATCGAATGCTCCCAGCCCACCAGTTCGGTCACAGTGACCTGGTAGCCATGCGCTTCAAGCTGCAGGCAGCGCAACACATTGGTGATCTGGCTGCCGAACTCGCGCGTGTGCAGCGGGTGGCGCCACAGCTCGGCAAGCGGCGTTTTGGCGAGCGACAGCGCCCGGGTCTTCTTCAGCACGCTGGCCACCTCGGCCTGGCAGCACGGCACGAGCACCATGTGGCGCGCATGCTTGGCGAGCCCGAAGGCAATCGCGTCGTCGGTCGCGGTGTCGCAGGCATGCAGCGCGGTGACGATGTCCACCACGGGCGGCAGCGCCTGGGACGCGGTGGCCTCCTGCACGGTGAGGTTGAGAAAGGACATGTGCGCAAAGCCCAGCCGCTCGGCCAGCGCACGCGATTTCTCCACCAGCTCGGCGCGGGTCTCGATACCGAAGATGTGGCCGGTCCTTTTTACGCCCGCTTCACCAGCCTGGTCAGGGTGGGCAACGTTGAAAAACAGGTCATACAAAATGAAACCGAGGTAAGACTTTCCGGCCCCGTGATCGGCCAGCGCCGGCACATGGCCGCCGCCTGCACTGGCCACGAACACCTCGTTCAGCAAGGGCTCGATGAAGTGATACAGGTGATACACCTGCTTGAGCTTGCGCCGCGTATCCTGGTTGAGGCGCCCGTCGCGAGTCAGGATATGCAGCTCCTTGAGCAGCTCGATCGACTGGCCGGGGCGGATTTCTTCAATCGCCTGCTCGGGTTTCGCAGCAGGCTTGGGGCTGGTCTTGCCGGCTGCCGCTTTGCTTTTGGGGAACTGTTTCATGGCCCCCGCAGTTTAGGGCCTCGGCAGGGATCTGATACTTTCCGAAACAATTACATTGCACACAATTTAATTGCCCGCTATAATTCAGCTATGTCATCGAAAAGTACATCACCCGACAAGACCTCCGCCATGCTGAAACTGGACAACCAGCTCTGCTTTGCGCTGTATTCGACCTCGCTGGCAATGACCAAGCTCTACAAGCCACTGCTTGAGGACCTCGGGCTCACCTACCCGCAGTACCTTGTCATGCTGGTGCTGTGGGAGCGCGATGGCCTCACCGTTTCCGCGCTGGGCGAGAAGCTTTATCTCGACTCCGGCACGCTGACCCCGCTGCTCAAGCGACTGGAGGTGGCGGGGTTGATCTCGCGCATCCGCGCCGCCGAAGACGAGCGCCGCGTGCACATCACCCTCACCGCTGCCGGCCGCAAGCTCAAGGCGAAAGCGGCAGAGATTCCTGGCTGCATCATGAGCGCCGCGCAGTGTTCCGTTCCCGAACTCATCAGCCTCACGCAGCAGGTGCAGGCCCTGCGCCAGCGGCTGGTGGCCTGATATTCAAGCGATACACACCGATTTCATCGACCCATCCCAACCACCTCTGACCGGGGTATTTTTCAAAGGAAAAACCATGACCAAGCTCGAAAAAGTTCTCTACACCGCCCATGCCCACACCACCGGCGGCCGTGACGGCAAATCCAAAACCGACGACGGCCGGCTGGAAGTCACGCTCAGCTCACCCGGCACCGCGGGCACCGGCACCAACCCCGAGCAGCTGTTTGCGGCGGGTTACTCGGCCTGCTTCATCGGCGCGATGAAAGCGGTGGGCGGCATGCAGAAAATCGCATTACCTGACGATGTGTCCATCGACGCTAGCGTCGATCTGGGCAAGATCCCCAACGCCTACGGCATTGCCGTGCGCCTGGATGTGACCCTGCCCGGGATGGACCGCGCCGCCGCGCAGGCCCTGATCGACGCCGCCCACCAGGTGTGCCCCTACTCCAACGCCACGCGCGGCAACATCGACGTGACCATCACGCTGAAGTAAGCCACCGCAACGAGGCGCCATATGGCGCCCAATCTGCCCTTGCATTGCCCGCCTGCACACTGCCCTCGCAGCTTGCCGGCGGGCTTTTTCATAGCCGGCTTGCATCACCACCTCTGCGGCAGGGCCACCGCAGATCGCTTGAAGCAGCAGGTGGACTGCAACGACAATCAACCATGACCGAAAACAAGCACGCGACGCCGACCACCCATGCCTACGAGGCCCTGACCCCGGTGGTGGTGCTGGACGCGCTGGCCAGCGTGGGCCTGTTCGGCGATGGCCGCATGACGGCGCTTTCCAGCTACGAGAACCGGGTCTATCAGGCGCACCTGGAAAGCCCGGTGGGCGAGGCCGACCTGGCCGGCGATGTGGTGGTGGTGAAGTTCTACCGCCCCAACCGCTGGACCGACGCCCAGATCACCGAAGAGCACGCCTTCGCCGCCGAGCTGATGGCCGCCGAGATTCCGGTGGTGGGCGCGCTCACGCTGAACGGTTCCACGATTCACCACTTTGGCGGCTTCACCTTCAGCGTGTCGCCCAGCCGCGGCGGGCGCCGGCCCGAGCTGGACAACATGGAGGTGCTGGAATGGATCGGCCGCTTCCTCGCCCGCATCCACACCGTGGGCTGCGCCAAGTCCTTCACGCATCGCCCGGCGCTCAATCTGCAGACTTTCGGCCTGGCCTCGGGCGAGCTGTTGCTCAGCGGTGGCTACCTGCCGCTGGACATGGAGTCGCGCTGGCGCAAGGCCTTTGAGGAGGCCATGCAGGTGACGCAAGCCGTGTTTGAAAGTGCCGGCGACATTCCCACGCTGCGCCTGCACGGTGACTGCCACCCCGGCAATATTTTGTGGACCCCCGAAGGGCTACCGCTGGCCGGCCCGCACTTTGTGGACCTGGACGACGCCCGCAGCGGCCCGGCGGTGCAGGACCTGTGGATGCTGGTATCGGGTGACCGTGCCCAGTGCACACGCCAGCTGGGTGCGCTGGTCGATGGCTACGAAGAGTTCCGCGAGTTCGACCGGCGCGAGCTGACCTTGATCGAACCGCTGCGCACGCTGCGCTTGGTGCATTACAGCGCGTGGCTGGCGCAGCGCTGGCACGACCCGATTTTTCCAATCAATTTTCCGTGGTTCGGCTCAAGCGACTATTGGAAAGGCCAGGTCGACATGCTGGAAGAGCAGACCGAGGCCATGCAGGCCGCACCGCTGATCGTGTGAGTTTTACCACCCAATCGCAACCAATCGCTGGCGGCGATGCCCGTTGCGATGCGGCACCTGCGACAACTACGTACATGCGGGCTAGGGATAGCGATGACGGCAGGGTGATGCGAAAAAAGATACGCTAAGCGTACTTATCTTTTGGTGGCTGCAGGCAAGTGACAGAGCGTCATCAGGCGCCTTTGTATCTTGACGAAAGCCATCACCCACAACACCAGCCGGCACGCCTGATGCACGGCGGGATAGAGACACATCTGGAGACACACATGCATCGTCGCTCATGGCTTTCATTGCTTGCCGGCAGCCTTCTTGCAGGCGCCACCACACTCGCCGCTGCGCAGGGTGCCTGGCCCGCCAAGCCCATCACCATGATTGTTCCCTTCCCACCCGGCGGCTTGGCCGATCTGGTGGCACGGCCGGTAGCCGAAGCGATGGCGCGCGACCTGGGCCAGCCAGTGGTGATTGAGAACAAGGCCGGTGCCGGTGGTGGCATTGGCATGGCGGCTGCGGCCAAGTCCAAACCCGACGGCTACACCATCCTGATGGCGCTGTCGTCGCTGACGGTGATTCCCGAAGCCGACGTGTTGCTCGGGCGGCCTGCGATGTTCACGCTGCCCGACCTGCGGCCGATTGCCCGCTTCACCGCCGACCCGACCGTGCTGGCCGTGCGTGCCGATTCGCCGTGGAAGACCGTGCAGCAGTTTGTGGAAGACGCCAAAAAGCGCCCCGGCGCCATCAACTACGGTTCATCGGGCAACTACGGCACCATGCATGTGCCGATGGAAATCCTGGCGCAGAACGCTGGCATCAAGCTCACACACATTCCATTCACCGGCGCGGGGCCAGCCGTGGTGGCGCTGCTGGGCGGGCAGATCGACGCTGTGTCGTCTGGCCCGGCCACCGTGCTGCAGCAGGTCAAGGCCGGCAAGCTGCGCGTGCTGGCGCATTGGGGAACCGCCCCGCTCGGAGCCCTGCCCGAAGTTGGCAGCCTGAAAGACGCCGGCTTCAACGCCGAGTACGCCCAGTGGTCTGGCCTCTTCATTCCCCAGGGCACGCCCGAGCCGGTGGCCCAGCGCCTGCGCGCCGCCGCCAAATTCGCCGCCCAGGATGCCAAGGTCAAGGACGTGATCCTCGGCGCGGGGAGCCCGGTGCTCTACCAGGACAGCCCCGACTTCGACAAATACGTGCAGGCCGATGCCAAACGCATGGCTGACGTGGTCAAGCGCATCGGCAAGGTCGAGTAAACGGACGAATAAGCGGCCACCCACTTTCAGTCACGCCCTCTTCAGGAAACACCATGTCCATTCGTTTCATTCGTTCACTGACCACACTGCCCGCCATGCTCGGCCTCGCACTGGGTCTGACTTTTGTCGCAGCCAAGCCCGCCATGGCGCAGGCCTATCCCAATAAGTCGGTGCGCATCATCGTGCCGTTTGCCGCCGGCGGCCCGGCCGATGTGTATGCGCGTTTCATCGCCCAGCGTTTGCAGGATTCACTCGGCCAATCCTTCGTGGTGGACAACCGCCCTGGTGCGGGCTCGGTGATCGGCACCGACGTAGCAGCCAAGTCACCGGCTGACGGTTACACGCTGCTGCTGATGTCGAATGCCCACACAGTGAATGAGACGCTGATCCCGAACAAGCCCTTCCAGCTGATGCGCGACTTCGTCGGCATCGCACCGATCAACTACTCCGACCTGGTGCTGGTGGCCAATCCGGCGGTGGCGTCTTCCACCCTCAAGGCCCTGATTGACGACGCCAAGGCGCGTCCGGGCAAGCTCAACTACGCCTCGTCCGGCCCCGGCACCCCGTACCACATGGCCGGTGAGTTGTTCAAAAGCATGGCTGGCATTTACCTGGTGCACATTCCCTACCGGGGCAGCACGGGCGCTCGCACCGACGTGATCGGTGGTCAGGTCGATGTGATGTTCGACGCCGTGACCACCATGGCCGAGCAGGTGAAAGCCGGCAAGGTGAAGGCACTGGCCACCACCGGCCGGCAGCGCTCGGAAGTGCTGCCGAATGTGCCGACCGCCAACGAAGCCGGCCTGCCCGGCTACGAAGCCACCATCTGGCTCGGCCTGATGGCACCCACCGGCACACCCAAAGCCGTGGTGGACAAACTCAACGACGCCGTCTCGAAGATTGCCAGCCAGCCGGAAGTGAAGCAGGCTTGGGGCAAGCAGGGCGCCACGCCCATGGTGATGACGCCGGATGCGTTTGAGAAATACGCCCGTGAAGACATCAACAAATGGGCGCGCGTGATCAAGAGCGCCAACATCAAGGTGGATTGATCCACACAATGCAGAACCGGCCCTTCTCAACTCACCCAATCACTTCATGACCATGATTCACCTGCTCAGCGGCGGCGCCGCACAGGGCCTTGTCGCCCAGCTGGAAGAACGCTTCCAGGCCGACCAGAAGATCGGTATCAACGCCTGTTTTGGTGCCGTCGGCATGATGAAGGACAACCTGCTGGCCGGTGCGGCCTGCGATGTGCTGATCCTCACCGAAGCATTGATCTCGCAGCTGATTGCCAGCGGTGAATTGCACGCCGGCACTGCCAAACCCCTGGGTCAGGTCAAGACTGGCGTGGCCGTGAAAAGCGGTGAAACGATGCCTGTCGTGGACAGCCCCGAGGCGCTGAAAGCAGCCTTCCGCGCCGCACGCGGCATTTACTTTCCGGACCCGGTCAAGGCGACAGCTGGCATCCACGTGATGGGCATGCTCAAGCAACTCGGGCTGGACGTGGAACTGGCCGACCGCCTGCGCGTGTACCCCAACGGCGCCACTGCGATGCGTGCGATGGCCGAGTCGAGCGAGGCCAGTCTGATCGGCAGCACGCAGATTACCGAGATCATCTACACCGCCGGTGTGGACCTGGTGGCACCGCTGCCCAAAGCGTTTGAGCTGGCCACCACCTACACGGCAGCCGTCTGCACCCGCGCGCAGGCGCCAGAGGCGGCACAGGCCCTGATCGACTTGCTCACCAGCGCAGACGCAGCCGGGATTCGGCGCGACTGCGGGTTTGAGTAAGCGGGCCTTCCAGTCAATCCCCTGACGGGGTCACGCACCCTCTGTCATGGAGAGTGCGTGGGCTGCGTGCAGCTCAAACACCTCACTCATGCGTTGCAGTACATCCCGCTCGGCTTGCGTCGGCGTCTCGTGAGCCATGATCTGCTGATGAATTTTGTGCCAGGCAGGCAACAGGCCCTGCGCCATTTTTCGAAATAGCCTGATCGTTTCTGGCGGGCGAAAACCGCAATCCTTGCAGAGCGCCTCCCACGAGTGAAGGCCAACAGAATCAAAAGTGTCCTCGTCGCCGATATACAAGGCCAACCCCGTATCTCCGTAGGCCCTGACGCACAGCAGGTCATAGAACGGGGCCAGGCGATAGCCCCCCTCATCGACCAGCACGGAGATGTTCTTAACGTGCGCGTCGGCATTGCCGATGAGATAGTTGAACATGACCCAGCGCTGGAACTGCAGCAAATCGACTCCCCGCACCGGCAAGGCACGCAAGGCCTCCACCAGCTTGGGGATGCTCACCAACCCGCCCTGCCGCTGGTACTTCCAGTCGCTGCCATGACCCAGCAACTGACAGCCATCGAACTGGTGCAGTCCGACAATGTTGCCAGCCAGCTCCACCCGGTCATAGCGCACCACCACGTACGCAGCTTCTGGTACGCGCAGCAGCCATGTATCGGGCACGGGCAGCTTGAGCGCGTGCGCGAGTTTCATGCAGGCAAATTCGTTGATGGCGCTGGGCTGGTAGCGCTTTTGCCGGGTGTCGGGCTTCAGGATATGGGTGGTGGGTGAGGTGCCCACACTTTCCACCAGTGATCTGCGACGAGCGTCAAATCGCAAGCCCATCTTTTCTTGGGCACCGGCCAAGGACATGGTGGCATGCTGGTTGGATACCAGCAAGGGTTGCGCGCTGCGGAGCCGTTCGCTGAGAACCTCAAACGGAAGGGGCTGGTACTGTTGCAGCAAAGCAGGCGGCGTGCCGTCAGGAAGCAGTGCCAACACGCCCGGCAGCTCCTTACCCAGATGCCCGAGAAGCTCGAACGCCGTAGGGTGTCGCAGAGCCAGCGCATGGACCACATCATCCAGAGCGGTGCCTTCTGGCAGCAGGTTCTCAAAAAAGGCGCGAACAAGGTGTCCATTGAACTGCCCGGCCTGCAACGGAAACTGGGGCGCCAGCACATAGGCACCGGGTTGTGCTATCCACTGCGCGTCGTACTCAAAAAAGTAGTCGCCCGCAGTGTGACCAAACCACCCCATGGGCCTCACATTGGCCCACACCCGCAAGCGGATCATGCGGTTGGCCCTTCAGTGCCACTGGGGCTTTGTGCACTTGAATTGATTTCGGATGCCCAGCCGCTGATTTCAACCTTCAGGCCCAAACCCTGAATCAGCTGCAACAGGAGCTGCACCGAACAACGGCCCGGGCTCGTCTCGGCATCCCGAATAAAAGAAGGGCTCACATTGCAAACTGCTGCGAGTTGCTCGCGCGAGAGCCCTTGAACCTGCCGCTCCCTTTGAAGGTGCAACGCCAATCCATTCAAGAGTCGGGTATGTATCTGCATTTTTTGACCTCAAAAGGTCAATTTAAGCAGAAAGCTGCCATTTAGGCAAATTTTGATGCCATGAGGTCAGAAATTTTCTTTTTATTCAAAAAGATGGAGGATTTGACCCCATGGCACCGATTTCAGCACATCAATCAGCAGGTGAGTGCTTCACCCGTGGAGCGTTCAGCGACTGAGCGCGTCGCAAGTCTCAGACAAGCAACGCGTTCACGCGTCGCACATAGGCAGCCGGGTCTTCTGGCATGCCGCCTTCGGCCAGCAGAGCCTGGTCGAACAGGATGTGGGCCAGGTCGTCGAACTGCGCACCTTCCGCACCAGCTTCGAGCTTTTTCACCAGCGGGTGCTGGGCGTTGACCTCCAGAATCGGCTTGACCTCGGGCACCGGCTGACCGGCCTGCTTGAGCATGCGGGCGAGCTGGGTGGACATGTCGCCGTCCTGTACCACCAGACACGCCGGTGAATCGACCAGACGAGTCGAGGCGCGCACGTCCTTGGCCTTGTCTTTCAGTGCTTCTTTCAGCTTGTCGAGCACCGGCTTGAACTGGGTCTGCGCTTCTTCCGCGGCCTTCTTTTCTTCCTCGTCCTGCAGCTTGCCCAGATCGACCGCACCTTTGGCGACCGACTGCAGGGGCGTCCCGTCGAACTCGTGCAGGTAGTTCAGCGCCCACTCGTCCACACGGTCGGCCATCAGCAGCACTTCAATGCCCTTCTTGCGGAAGATCTCCAGCTGCGGGCTGTTCTTCGCAGCAGCCAGCGTGTCGGCGGTGATGTAGTAAATCGCTTCCTGGCCCTCCTTCATGCGGGCCTTGTAGTCGGCAAAACCGACGCTCACGGTGTCGGTGGTCGAGCTGGCAAAGCGCAGCAGCTTGGCGAGGCGGTCGCGGTTGGCGAAGTCTTCACCCAGGCCTTCCTTCAGCACAGCGCCAAACTCGGTGTAGAAGGTCTTGAACTTCTCGACGTCGTTGGTGGCCAGGTCTTCAATCATCGACAGCACGCGCTTGGTGCAGCCTTCGCGGATGGCCTTGACGGCGCGGCTTTCCTGAAGCAATTCGCGCGACACATTCAGCGGCAGATCGGCCGAGTCGACCACGCCCTTGACGAAGCGCAGGTAAGTAGGCATCAGCGCCTGGGCGTCGTCCATGATGAAGACGCGCTTGACGTACAGCTTCACACCGGCGGCCTTGTCGCGGTTGAACAGGTCCATCGGCGCCTTGGACGGGATGAACAGCAGCTGCGTGTATTCGGTCGAGCCTTCGACCCGGTTATGGGTGGTGGCCAGTGGCACGTTGCTGTCGTAGCTGAGCTGCTTGTAGAACTCGTCGTACTGCTCTTGCGTGATGTCTTTCTTGGCGCGCGTCCACAGGGCTGCGGCCTGGTTCACGGTTTCCCATTCGCCGGTGGTCACCATCTGGCCGGGCTGGTCATTCTCACCTTCCTTCCACTCTTCCTTCTGCATCAGGATGGGCAGCGAGATGTGGTCGGAGTACTTGCTGATGATGCCCTTGAGCTTCCAGTTGTTCAGGTAGTCGAGCGAATCCTCCTTCATGTGCAGGATGATGCTGGTGCCGCGCTCGGCACGCTCGATTTCGCTGACCTCAAACTCGCCGGTGCCGTCACTGACCCAGCGCACGCCCTGGTCGGCGGTGGTGCCGGCCCGGCGGCTTTCCACGGTGATCTTGTCCGCCACGATGAAGCCGGAATAAAAGCCCACGCCGAACTGGCCGATCAGTTGTGCGTCGTTCTTCTGGTCGCCGGAAAGCTTGGCCATGAAGTCGCGCGTGCCGCTCTTGGCGATGGTACCCAGGTTGTCAATCGCTTCCTGCTGCGACAGACCGATGCCGTTGTCGGTGATGGTCAGCGTTTTGGCGGTCTTGTCGAAGCTCACGCGCACCTTGAGCTCGGGGTCGCTTTCGTAGAGGGCCGCGTCGTTGAGCGCTTCAAAGCGCAGCTTGTCGCAGGCGTCCGAGGCGTTGGAGATCAGCTCGCGCAGGAAGATCTCCGGGTTGGAATACAGCGAATGGGTGACCAGCTTGAGCAGCTGGGCGACTTCCGCCTGGAAGGCGAGCGTTTTGGACGGTTGGGCTGTTTTGGACATGGTCTCTGTTGACATGGTCTTGAATGAGGAGGTCGGTTTGAAAAAACGCTCCGCCCATGAGGCGGCGCCCTGCGCCCCAACAACTGGAGGCAGCGCCGGTTTTTTCAAGCGCCGGGAACAGCCGGGATTCTACAAACCGGCACGGCGTGGCCGGAGCCAGCGCACCAGCTGCGCCGTGACGTCCGGGTGGTGCAGCAACGCCATGTGCCCCATGCCGCTCGCCAGCCACTGCCGCTCGGGCGCAAAGGCCAGGCAGCGCGCGGCATCGCTGTGCTGGCCGAGCGCGCTGGGCACCGGTACCAGGCCATCGCCCCACAGCTGACCGGTCAGCTCGCCCGGCTGGGCGGTGGTGATGGCCGCCACTGCAAAACAGGCCACGCCGTCCGGCAGGGGCACGAAGGGCGCCGCGCCGTCCTCACCCCCGTCAGACACCCGGCCATGCCGCAAATCGGTGATGCCCTGGCTGCGCAACTGCGTGAGGCGGGCAAACGGCCGCGTCAGCGGGTTGCCGTCCAGCAGTGCATCGACCCAGCTGCCCAGCCGTTCCAGCGGTGCCCCGTGGTGCGGGGTGCCGAGAAACACCATGTTCTTCAGACGGGCGCGCCAGACGGGTGCAGGGCCTGCGTCAGCAACAGCCACGGCGCTGCGCGCCACCAGGCCGCCCATGCTGTGGCACAGCAAAGTGATTTCCTCGACCGGTACCGGCCAGGCCTGAACCAGTTGCGCCAGCCATTCACACAGCTGCCGGCCATTGGTCGCGACGGGCAGGCCGGTGTTGTAGTGCAGGTAAACCGGCGTGCAGCCCAGCGCCTCGGCCAGAGCCGGTGCGTGGCCGGGTGTGGCGGCAGTGCCATCGGCGGAGGTGGGCACCCATTGCAAGTCGTTCATGCACAGGCCATGCATCAACACCAGCAGCTTGCCGGTGGCCTGAGGCAGTTGTTCAGTCAGGGCCGGTTTGGTCAGAACCAGGGCGGCGCCGTCGGCCCGCGCGGTGCGCCAGCGCATGGTGATGGCCAGCGGGTTGGCGGTGTCGACCAGGCGGTCGCCCAGCACGCCATTGAGCGCCGACAACATGGCCTCGCGTTGGGGCGACGAGGCCCTGTCGCGCTGGGCAGGGGCCAGACCGCCGAGTACCGCATTCGCCGTGCCACCCGCCAGCCGCGTGACGCCGCGCACACTGCCATAGACCAGACCGGTGATGCCGCCGCGCCGCACGCCGGTCGCGCCTTCGGCACGATCAACCCAGCGCGCGCCAAGCGGGCCAAAGGCGGCGGCCACGGCTTTATAGACATTGCCCTGGACGCTTTCAGCCAGCCCCGCCACGCCCAGTGTGGCTTGCGTGGTCAATTGCGCCAGCCCCTGCAAATCGGAGAGATGCAGTTCGCGGACCCAGGAGGGTCGGCGCCGCTTCGCCGCAAGGCCGCCGGAAGCAACGGGGTCGGTGGCTGCGCGTTCGGTCATGGGCCGATTGTGGCCTCACCCGCCGAAGCTCACTGACACATCTGCATCACCTCGCCGGGCTGGGCCAGCGCATCGGCATCCGGTGCGGGCGGGGTCGGCGGCACCGGCATTAGCGATGCGGGGTTGAGCAGGTTGTGAATGCGGATGGCCAGCGCAAAGCGGGGGTACACCGAGTCAGCCTGTGCATTCGATCCGTTGGCCAGCAACACCACATCGTGGCCACTGCCGAAGTGGGTGTTCACAGCGGCAAAGTTGACGGTCTGGCCGGCGGCGCCGTAGCTGCCGGGGCCGCCTAAAGAGACCACGCCCATACCAGCCGGCGCAGGCTGGCCGTTGGCTTGCACGGCCGGCTTTTGCATCAGCGCCACGGTGGATGCGGGCAGCAGCTTGCCGCCGTATAGCGCCCCGTTCCAGCGCACCTGATCGGACGCGGTGGACACCACCCCACCGGCGGCATCAAAGCCGGCGTTCAGGTCGGGGCACAGGCGCCAGGTATCGGTGGTTCTCACACGGTAATGGCCAGTTGCCGCACCGGGCACAGCGCGCCCGCCGGGCAACTCCGAGCGGGTCATGCCAGCGGGCTGGAAAAGCAGTTGCTGCAGCACGGTCTCCAGCGGCTGGCCGGTCACGCGCTCGGCCACCATGCCGAGCAGGGTGTAGCCGGCATTGGAATAGTCATACACCGCACCGGGCGGCGCGAACAGCCCACGGGCATTGAGCCGGGCAATGAAGTTGGCGCGCGGCGGTGGCGGGTTGGCGAGCGATTCGAGCACCGTGCCAAACAGCGCGGACTCGGGGTCCTGGTCAGCGCCCGGAATACCCCCGACGTTCTGCATCACCTGCATGATGGTGGGCGAGGGCTGCAGCGTCACCTCGGGCAGCCAGCGTGAGATCGGGTCCTGCAGCGAGAGCTTTTTCTGCTCGCTCAGCACCAGCAAGGCGGCCACCGTGAGCTGCTTGGTCACCGAACCGATGCGGACCGGTGTGGCGGGCGTCATGGGCACACCGGTGCGGACATTGGCCGCGCCATAGCCACGTTCGTACTGCACCTCGCCGCCTTTGCCCACCGCCAGTTGCAGGCCCGGCAGCACGGAGGGTACGTACTCGGCGACCATGGCATCGATCTGCGTTTTCTGCGCGTCGGTCAGCGGTGCAGCCGATACCCCGGTGACCTGAAAAGCGGCGGCAAACACACTGAGCAGGATCACGCAGGTTCGGCGGAGGCGACGAAAGCGGCGGGAGGGGGAATATTTCATGAACAACTCCTTGATGGGACGTCACGCTGTCAGAACGGCATATTGACCGGTGCCTGCTTTTTTTGCATTCTGGTTTGCAGCAGGTTCAGCACGTCGCGCTGCATCTGGCGGTCCTTGTCGCGCTGGGCAGCCTCCTGCTTGATGGCGACCAGCCGCAGCTTCTGCTCGGGCGTCAGGCTGTTGTAGCAGCTGGAGCCGGGGTTGCACTCGCGTTCGTTCTGCGCGATCTGCTGCTGGCGCGCCTGCTCCATCATGCCAGCGCAACCGGAGAGCGAGGCCAGTCCCACCACCGCCACAGTGGCGACGATGGCCAGACGGGTCAACCTGGCGAAACGGGTGGCGCTGGTGGTCACGGGGCGGGCGGTCAAGGTGGTCATGTCGCGGTCTCCTGAAAGTGGGTGGATGGTGGGGTTGCGGGGTACTTGGTCTGCTCTGAACGGATTGTTGAAAAGCCCGGTTGCATGCCTGTTTCAAACCACGCCCGCGAAGATTTCAAATGCAACACAGCCCAGCCGCGCCAGCCCTACCCAAATGGCTGCGGGTGGTTTCAAATACGGCCGTCGTCGCTTTCATCCCTTTCATCGACTTCGTACAGACATGACCCACGCCCCCAGACTGACTTTCAAGTACCACCACCGTGCCCGGCTGCTGGCATCGGCGGCCATCGCCCTGTTCACCACGCTGCACACCCCGCTGCCGGTGCAGGCCGCTACGCCGCTGGTGCTGACCTGCCCGGCCAACCTGCAGCTCAGCGAGTCGGCGCAGCCACCTGCGGGCTGGCAGCTGGTGCCCAGCGCCGAGCCGCGCCCATTTGCCGGGCTGGGCATGTACTCCGGCCCGCCGCAGGAAATGGCTAGCCTGGTGCCGGACACGCAGCGCCGCAAAGGAAAACAGCTGCAGTCGATCTGGCGCTTCAACAATGACAGCGACCAGCACTGGCTGGCCTGCAGCTACCGGCAGACGGCTGCGCAGCTCAGCCAGCGGCTCCCCGCTGGCCTCAGGCAATGCACGGCCGTGCACAGCCCCGGCACCCGCCCCACCGACCTGCAGGCCAGCCCGGAGCTGCGCTGTGAATGACACCCCCACCTCTTTCATGACCTCCGACATGCCCACACACCGCCGTATACGCCAACGAATTGCCAGCATCACCCTGATGGCGGCAACCACCTTCACCACCATGAGCATGAATGCCCACGCAGCGCCCGAAGCGCCGGGGAAAAGCAATACCGCACGTACCGTCGCGCGCCTGGTTCCGTCGATGGAGCGCTACGTGGCGAGCCTGATGCGCCGCGAGGACATCCCGGGCATCGCGGTGGTGATTGCCGACCGCGACCGGGTGCTGTACGCCAAAGGATTCGGGGTGCGCGAAGCCGGCAAGGCCCAGCCGGTGACGCCGCGCACGGTGTTCCAGATCGGCTCGGTGACCAAGGGCTTTCTGGCCACCACCACCGCCATCGCGGTGGACAGCGGCAAGCTCGCCTGGGACACGCCGCTGTCGCAACGCTACCCCGGCTTTGCGCTGAAGGACCCGTGGCTCACACAACAGGTCTCGTCCGCCGATGTACTGGCGCACGTGGTGGGCTTGCAGAGCTATGTGTTCGACGACATGATTTTTCTGGGCTACCCGCTGGCAGACCGCCTGCGGGCCGTGGCGCACGCCCCGTTGACGGCACCCTTCCGGCAGCGCCCCCAGTATGTGAACCTGCTGCACCCGGTGGTGGGCGCAGTGGCCGCGCAGGCCGTGGGCGAAGCCGACTGGGACACGCTGGTGGCCAGACGCATCTTTGCGCCCCTGAAGATGAACGACAGCTCCACCACACGCGATGCACTGCTGGCTGCTCCCGACCACGCCCGCCCGCACCAGCACATCGGGGGCAGGCTGCAGGTGGTGGGCTCTGTGGGCAATTACTGGTCGGGTCCGGTCGCCGGACCTGCCGGTTCCATCAACTCCAGTGCACAGGACATGGGCCAGTGGCTGCGCCTGCAACTGGGCCGCGGCGCCGTCGACGGGCAGCGCATCGTCTCGGAAGCCAACATGGATGAAACCTGGCGGCCGCGCACCATGGTCACGCCCACTACCGGCGGTGCGCTGGGCTGGGGGGTGATCTTCACGCCGCAGGGCCGGCGCATCACGCACGATGGGGGCACGGCCTCGTACGGCTCCAACGCCATGGTGCTGCCCGAGGCGGGCATTGGCATCGCGGTGCTGACCAACCATCAGCAGGAGGGCTTGCCCTTCGCTGTGTCGCAGTGGATTGCTGACCGCCTCACGGGCCTGCCAGTGAAGGATTACCGCGCCGGCTTCAAGCGCGACAACACGCCGGCCCCGCTGGCGGGCTCCACCGCGCCCGTCAACGCCGAGACCACTGCACTGGAGGGCCGCTATCAGTCCGACACGCTGGGGCCCGTCACCATGGTGCGACAGGACGGCGAGCTGATGATGCGTCTGGACACCATCGGTGCGCGCCTGCGACTGGTGCCCACGGGCGCCGGGCAGTTCTCGGCCGAGGTGATGGCAGAAGGGCGTTTCAAGGAGCTGGTGGATGAAGGCTTCACGCCGATGTACCAGCTGCAATTCGAACGGGGTGCCGATGGCAAGGGCCACCGCGCGACAGCGGTGAACCCGCAGGGGATACAGCACACACTCACCCGGGTGCCGGGCTGAGCGTTTTCAGCACTGCGCTAGAACCGCTCGTGCGGCGCGAGGTAGCGCCACTGCCCCACCGGCAGGTGGCCCAGGTTCACACCGCCAATGCGCACGCGCTTGAGACCTGTCACGAACAGGCCCACCTGCTCGCACATGCGGCGGATCTGGCGCTTCTTGCCCTCTTTCAGCACAAAGCGCAGCTGCTCGGGGTTCTGCCACTCGACGCGGGCCGGGCGCAGCGCCTGCCCGTCAAGGCTGAGGCCGTGGCGCAGCAGCGCCAGCTTTTCCGGCGGGAACAGCGCCTGCACATTCACCGACTCGGCACCGTAGCTCACGCGCACCAGGTATTCCTTTTCCACATCGGAGTCTTCGCCGATCAGCTGGCGCGCCACGCGGCCGTCCTGTGTCAGCACCAGCAGGCCGATGGAGTCGATGTCCAGCCGGCCCGCCGGCGCCAGCCCGCGCAACTGCTCATGGCCCCAGCGCATGCGGCTGTTGCATTCGCGCCAGCGGTTCTGCGGCTGCACCAGCGCCACTGCCGGCTCGTGGCCGTCTTCCGCCTGGCCACTGACATAGCCGACCGGCTTGTTGATGAGGATGGTGACCTGCTGGCGCTGCTGCTGCTCGGCCTGGCGGTCGATCTCGATGCGGGCATCGGCGGCCACGGGCTGGCCCATCACCGCCGGCGCGCCGTTCACTCGCACCCAGCCCCGGGCGATCCAGTCGTCGGCCTCGCGGCGCGAGCACAGCCCCAGTTCGGCCATGCGCTTGTTCAGTCGCACGGTGGCAGCCGGCGCCGCTGCCGCAGCGGCGGCTTTGACCACGCGCACAGCGCCACTGGCCGGGCTGCGCGGAGGTTGAGGCGGACGAAGGGGGTCGGTCATGAGAACAAATGAGGTGAGGTGGCCAGCGGAATCGTCGATGGATTGTCCCCGAAGCCGCCGCGCGGAGGCAGGGAAACGCTCAGGCCCGGTCTGCCGGCATCACGCTGGAGCGCAGCGCCGCCAGATCCAGCACCCGCAGACCGCCGTACTCGACCCGGATGGCGCCCTGCGCTTCAAGGCTGGCCAGCGACTCATTGACGCGCTGGCGCGACAGTCCCACCAGATAGGCCAGCTCCTGCTGGGTGATGCGCAGCACCTCGCCCACGCCCGGGTAAAGCACCGGGTTGAACAAAGCGGCCAGGCTGCGCGCCACACGCAGGTCAGGGTTGTTGATGCGGTCAATCTCGCGGGCTGCGATGAACTGGCCCAGGCGTTCATTGAGCTGGTTCATCACAAAGCGGTTGAAGCCGATGGAGTGGTCCAGCAGCCAGTGGAAGCTGGCCACCGGCAAACCGGCCACCACGCTTTTGCGCAGGGCCTGGATGTTGTAGCGGTAGGGCTCGCGCTTGAGCACCGTGCCCTCTCCAAACCAGCCGCCGGGCGGTACGCCGGTGAAGGTCATCGTCAGGCCCTGGGCGTTGTCTGCGCTCATCTTGAGCAGGCCCTCGATCACGCCGAACCAGTAGGTCACGGGTTTGCCGACACGCGCCACATAGTCACCCGGCGCTGCATCACCCACCTGCAGCTCGGCCACCGCATAGGCACGCTCGTCGGGGCGCAGCAGACGCAGCCACGGGATGCCCTGCAGCTCGTCTGGCGTAGGCGCCCTGCGGCGCTGGTGAAGGGAGAGGTCGCTGGACATGCGGACGGGAAACCTCAAAAGAAAACACGGCAAAACCAAAGCACAAGCCGACTGAATTCGGCTGACCGGGGCTGACACACCCGGGCACACCCCAGTAGGACTTACCCGGAAATTGTCGTCGCAATGACAAGGCAGCGTCAAACGCGGTCCTAGTATCCGGGTCATACAAGCTGCCGTCAGCCCATCAAGGCGGCACCCATTGGAGACAAGGAACCGGAATGCAGAGCGCATCAACCAGCACGGTCAAGACGACGTTTCCCCGCTTGCTGCTCAAGCACGCCGCCGAGCGCCCGGGCGCGGCCGCCATGCGGGAGAAGGAATACGGCATCTGGCAGTCACACAGCTGGGGCGGCATGGCTGCCCTTGTGGAACACATCGCCTGCGGCCTGCACCAGGCCGGGCTGCGCCGCGGCGAGCACATGGCGGTGATCGGCGCCAACCGCCCGCGCCTTTACGCCACCATGCTGGCTGCACAGTCGCTGGGCGCGATTCCGGTGCCGCTGTACCAGGACGCGGTGGGCGCCGAGTGTGTTTTCCCCATCGACAACGCTGACATCCGCTTCGCGATGGTCGAAGACCAGGAGCAGGTCGACAAACTGCTGGAGATCCGCGACCGCTGCCCGAGCCTGGCCTTTATTTACTACGACGACCCACGTGGCCTGCGCAACTACCAAGAAGCCGGCCTGTCGGCACTGGATCAGCTGATTGCCGCTGGTCAGGACTTCGCCAAGGCACAGCCCGCCTTTTTCAAAGCTGAAGTGGAAAAGGCGCAACCCGATGATGTGGCGGCGATGTTCTTCACCTCGGGCACCACCGGCAACCCCAAGGGCGTGGTGCACACCCACAACACGCTGCTGGACCGCGCACGCGCCGGCGCGGCCTTTGACCGCCTGACTTCCTCCGAGGAAGTGCTGGCTTACCTCCCGCCCGCGTGGATTGGCCAGAACATCTTCAGCTACGCGCAGTGGCTGGCCTGCGGCTATGTCGTCAACTGCCCCGAGAACGCCAGCACGGTGACGATTGACCTCAAGGAGGTCGGCCCAACCTACTACTTCGCCCCGCCCCGGGTGTTTGAAGGCCTGCTGACCACGGTGATGATCCGCATGGAAGATGCCAGCCGCATCAAGCGCGGCATGTTCCATTACTTCATGGACCTGGCGCGGCGCGTGGGGCCCGACCTGATGGACGGCAAACCCGTGGCAGCGCCGCAGCGCCTGATGTACGCCCTGGGCAACCTGCTGGTTTATGGCCCGCTGCGCAACAACCTCGGCATGAGCCGCGTGCGGGTGGCCTACACCGCTGGCGAGGCCATCGGCCCGGATCTGTTCACCTTCTACCGCTCCATCGGCATCAACATCAAGCAGCTGTACGGTTCTACCGAAACGGCCGTGTTCGTCTGCCTGCAACCCGACAATCAAGCGCGCGCCGACACCGTGGGTATTCCCATCGATGGCGTGGAAATCAAGGTGACCGACAACGGCGAAATCCTCGTGCGCTCGGCCGGTTTGCTGAAGGAGTACTACAAGAACCCGGCCGCCACCGCCGAGGTGCTGACCGCCGACGGCTGGTACCACACCAGCGACGCCGGCTTCATCGACGCCCAGGGGCACCTGAAGATCATCGACCGCGTGAAAGACGTGGGCCGCCTCAAGGGCGGCGCCAATGACGGCGCCATGTTTGCGCCCAAGTATGTCGAGAACAAGCTCAAGTTCTTCCCGCACATCAAGGAAGTGGTGGCCTACGGCGACGGCCGCGAGAAGGTGTGCGTGATGCTGAACATCGACTTCGACGCGGTGGGCAACTGGGCCGAGCGCCGCAACCTGCCCTATGCCGGCTACACCGATCTGGCGCAAAAACCCGAGGTGTACCAGCTCATCCGCGAATGCGTGGAGAAGGTCAACGCCGACCTGAGCGTGGACGCGCTGCTGGCCGGCTCGCAGATCAGCCGCTTCCTGGTGCTGCACAAGGAACTGGACGCCGACGATGGCGAGCTGACCCGCACCAACAAGGTCCGGCGCGGCTTCATCGGCGAGAAATACCAGCCGCTGGTCGATGCCCTCTACAGCGGCAAGACCGAGCAGTACATCGAAACCACGGTGAAGTTCGAGGACGGCCGCACCGGCAGCGTCAGCGCCACGCTGCGAGTGTCTGATGCGACCACCTATGCCCCCGTGAAGGCAGCCGCATGAGTCAGAAAAAAATCGGCGACGTCATTCTCGACGTCAACAACATCAGCCTGCGCTTTGGCGGCGTGAAGGCGCTGTCGGACATCTCATTCAATGTCCGCGAGCACGAGATACGCGCCATCATCGGCCCCAACGGTGCCGGCAAGAGCTCCATGCTCAACTGCATCAACGGCGTGTACACGCCGCAGGAGGGCAGCATCACCTTCCGTGGCCAGAAGTTCAGCCACATGAATTCGCGGCAGGTGGCAGAGATGGGCGTGGCCCGCACCTTCCAGAACCTGGCGCTGTTCAAGGGCATGAGCGTGATCGACAACATCATGACCGGCCGTAACCTGCGCATCAAGAGCAACATCTTCCTGCAGGCGCTGCGCATCGGCCCGGCGCAGCGCGAGGAAGAGCAGCACCGCGAGTTTGTCGAGCACATCATCGACTTCCTTGAAATCCAGGCCTACCGCAAGACCCCCGTGGGCCAGCTGCCCTACGGCTTGCAAAAGCGTGTGGACCTGGGCCGGGCTCTTGCGATGGAGCCGCAGGTGCTGCTGCTCGACGAACCGATGGCCGGCATGAACGTCGAGGAAAAGCAGGACATGTGCCGCTTCGTGCTCGACATCAACGACGAGTTCGGAACCACCGTGGTGCTGATCGAACACGACATGGGCGTGGTGATGGACATCTCCGACCGGGTGGTGGTGCTCGACTACGGCCGCAAGATCGGCGACGGCACCCCGGAAGAGGTGCGCAACAACCCGGACGTGATCAAAGCCTACCTCGGTGTCGAACACTAATGAAAGCCTTGGCACACCCCTGTTGCGGACTCGCTGCGCGTAGCCGCCTCTCCCCTTGCTGGGGACGCTGCCAGCAGCCCGGCAAAGCCGGTTCTGCGGTGGCTGCTTGGAATTGGAGTATCTGATCTATGGGTTTCTTTCTTGAGACTTTACTGGGCGGCCTGATGGCCGGCATGCTGTATTCGCTGGTGGCGCTCGGCTTCGTGCTGATCTTCAAGGCCTCGGGCGTCTTCAACTTTGCGCAGGGCGCGATGGTGTTGTTTGCCGCACTGGCGATGGCGCGGTTCGCCGAGTGGCTGCCGAAATGGCTGGGCACCGACAGCCTGATTCTGGCCAACGTGCTGGCCTTTGTCCTGGCGGGCGTGGTGATGTTCATCATGGCCTGGCTGGTGGAGCGCCTGGTGCTGCGCCACCTGGTCAACCAGGAAGGCGCCACGCTGCTGATGGCCACGCTGGGCATTGCCTACTTCATCGACGGCCTGGGTCAAACCATTTTCGGCAGCGACATCTACAAGATTGACGTTGGCATGCCGAAAGAGCCGGTGATCGCGTTCGAGAACGTGTTCCAGGGCGGCATCCTGATCAACAAGGAAGACCTGATCGCCGCTGCCATCGCCGCCACGCTGGTGGCACTGCTCAGCCTGTTCTTCCAGAAGACCTCGACCGGCCGTGCGCTGCGCGCGGTGGCCGACGACCACCAGGCCGCGCAATCGATTGGCATTCCGCTCAACCGCATCTGGGTCATCGTCTGGTGTGTGGCCGGCATTGTGGCCCTGGTGGCGGGCGTGATCTGGGGCAGCAAGCTGGGCGTGCAGTTCTCGCTGGCCACGGTGGCACTGCGGGCGCTGCCGGTGGTGATCCTGGGCGGCCTCACTTCGGTACCGGGCGCCATCATCGGCGGGCTGATCATCGGCGTCGGCGAGAAGCTGTCCGAGGTGTATCTGGGCCCCTACGTGGGCGGTGGCATCGAGATCTGGTTTGCGTATGTGCTGGCGCTGGTGTTCCTGCTGTTCAGGCCGCAGGGGTTGTTTGGCGAAAAAATTATTGACCGCGTGTGAACATGACAGCCCCCACGCTTTTCACTTCGTGTAATGCGCTGCCCCCCGAGGGGGCGCTGCGCCTGCGGCCCGGCAAAGCCGGTTCCGCGGTGCCTGCTGGGATGGGTACGCCAGGAACGCATGTCGCGTCAGGTGCAGCGGGTCGTAGCTAATAGATCGGCAAAGAGAAAACATGTTCTACAGAGAAAACGGCCAGTTCAAGACCTCCTACCGCGCAGACCAGCAGATCTTCCCGATCCTGCAGGACCGCATCGCCATCGGCCTGTTGCTGGCGTTTGCGTTTCTGGTCGTACCCATGCTCGCCTCCGAGTACATGCTGCGCGCCATCCTGGTGCCCTTCCTGATTCTCGCCATGGCGGCATTGGGCGTGAATGTGCTGGTGGGTTACTGCGGCCAGATCTCGCTGGGCTCTGGCGCCTTCATGGCAGTGGGTGCCTATGCCGCCTACAACTGCATCGTGCGTGTCGACGGCATGCCGCTCATCATCGCGCTGTTGCTGGGCGGCTTCTTTGCCACGGTGGTCGGTGTGCTGTTCGGCATTCCCAGCCTGCGGGTGCGCGGGCTGTATCTGGCGATTGCCACGCTGGCCGCGCAGTTCTTCTGCGACTGGGCCTTCCTGCGCATCAAGTGGTTCACCAACTACACGGCCTCCGGCTCTGTGTCGGTGTCCAACCTCAACGTATTGGGCTGGTCGATTGACTCGCCGCTCGACAAATACCTGTTCTGCCTCGGCTTTCTCGCGGTGTTCGGGCTGCTGGCCAAGAACCTGGTGCGCAGCGCCATTGGCCGCGAGTGGATGGCCATTCGCGACATGGACGTGGCCGCCGCTGTCATTGGCATCCGGCCGATGTACGCCAAGCTCAGCGCGTTCGCTGTCAGCTCCTTCATCATCGGTGTGGCCGGCGGCCTGTGGGGCTTTGTGCACCTGGGATCATGGGAGCCGGCAGCCTTCTCGGTGGACCGCTCCTTCCAGCTGCTCTTCATGGTCATCATCGGCGGCATGGGCTCCATCATGGGCAGCTTCTTCGGCGCCGCCTTCATCGTGGTGTTGCCCATCGTTCTGAACCAGTTGCTGCCAGCGCTAGGCTCATTGGTCGGTGTTGAAATTTCAACGGCGGGTATCTCGCACACCGAGTTCATGGTGTTCGGCGCCCTGATTGTCTGGTTCCTGATCGTCGAGCCGCACGGGCTGGCACGGCTGTGGTCCATCGGCAAGCAGAAGCTGCGGCTGTGGCCCTTCCCCCATTAACCCCACTGGCGTCATTGCTCGCAAGTCCCGATGGTTTTTCAATGTGTTTTTTCGTTCACTGACAGTGCTTCCATTTTCAACAAGGAGACAGGTATGAAGGTTCGCAATCTCGTTCTGGCAGCAGCCATGGTGGCTGCTGGCGCCTCGTCAATGGTGACGACTGGCGCATTTGCCCAAGCCAAGGAGCAATTCTTCCCGGTGCTGGTGTACCGCACCGGCGCCTACGCACCCAATGGCGTGCCGTTCGCCAACGGCTATGTCGACTACCTCAAGCTGGTCAATGCGCGCGGTGGCATCAACGGCGTGAAGGTGTCTTTCGAGGAATGCGAGACCGGCTATGCCACCGACCGCGGCGTGGAATGCTATGAGCGCCTGAAGGGCAAGAACGGCGGCGCCACCGTGTTCCAGCCTCTGTCCACCGGCATCACCTTTGCGCTGACCGAAAAGGCGCCCGGCGACAAGATTCCGCTGATCACCGCCGGCTATGGCCGCAGTGAGTCGGCTGACGGCGGCGTCTTCAAATGGAACTTCCCGATCTCGGGCACCTACTGGGTTGCGGCTGACACACTGATCCAGCACATCGCCAAGAAGGAAGGCGGCTACGACAAGCTCAAGGGCAAGAAGATCACGCTGATTTACCACGACAGCCCGTTCGGCAAAGAGCCGATTCCGCTGCTCGAAGAGCGCGCAAAAATGCACGGCTTCCAGCTGAGCCTGCTGCCCGTGACTCACCCCGGTGTCGAGCAGAAGGCCACCTGGCTGCAGATTCGCCAGAACCGTCCTGACTATGTGCTGAACTGGGGCTGGGGTGTGATGAACTCCACCGCCCTGAAGGAAGCCCAGGCCACCGGCTACCCGCGCGAGAAGATGTACGGCGTGTGGTGGGCCGGTGCCGAGCCGGACGTCAAGGACGTCGGCCAGGGCGCCAAGGGCTACAACGCCGTCATGATGCAGCACGGTGCCGAGCCCAATTCGGCTGTCGTCAAGGAAATGCTGGAGAAGGTGCACGCCAAGGGCCAGGGCACTGGACCGAAGGAAGAAGTCGGCCAGGTGCTGTACATGCGCGGCCTGCAGGCGGCCATGCTCGCGGTGGAAGGCGTGCGCGCTGCGCAGGAACGCTTCGGCAAGGGAAAAGTCGTGACGGCCGAGCAGGCACGCTGGGGCTATGAGAACCTGAACCTGACGCAGGCCAAGCTGGATGCGCTGGGCTTCAAGGGCGTGATGCGCCCGATCTCCACCAGCTGCCAGGACCACATGGGCGCCTCGTGGGCCCGCGTGCACACCTGGGATGGCACCAAGTTTCAGTGGACTTCCGACTGGCTGCAGGGTGACGAGCAGATCATCAAGCCAATGGTCAAGGCCGCTGCCGACAAGTACGCCGCCGAGAAGAAGCTGACACGCCGCACGCCGGCAGACTGCCAGTCTTGATTGCACACCCCCGTGGTCTCGCGCACTTCGTGTCGCTTCACCCTCCCCCCCTTGCAGGGGGCGGCGCCTGTGGACTGGCAAAGCCAGTCCACGGCGCCTGCTGGTGAAGGCACTTGGTTAGCGAAGACCGGGGGCACTCCCGTGGTTTCGCGCACTTGGTGACGCTGAAGTCACGGGCGTGATTTGCCAACCGCGGCTCTCACGAGCCGCCAATCGACAGGCTTGCAGGCAGGCCTGTCGATTGGTACAGAAAACGAAGCTATGAACTCTAACGACATCGTTCTCAACGTCAACGGCATCGAGGTCATCTACAACCACGTCATCCTGGTGCTCAAGGGTGTGTCGCTGCAGGTGCCGCAGGGCCGCATCGTCGCGCTGCTGGGCGGCAATGGCGCCGGCAAGACCACCACGCTGCGGGCTGTTTCCAACCTGCTCAAGGGGGAACGTGGCGAGGTGACCAAGGGCTCTATCGAACTGCGGGGCGAGCGCATCGAGAACCTCTCGCCCGCCGACCTGGTGCAGCGCGGCGTGGTGCAGGTAATGGAAGGCCGGCACTGTTTTGCCCACCTGACCATCGAGGAAAACCTGATGACCGGCTCCTACACCCGCAAGGACAAGGGCGAGATCGCCGCGAATCTGGATAAGGTCTACAACTACTTCCCGCGTCTGAAAACACGGCGCACCTCGCAGGCGGCCTACACCTCGGGTGGTGAGCAGCAGATGTGCGCGATTGGCCGCGCGCTGATGGCCAATCCCTCAATGGTGTTGCTCGACGAGCCCTCGATGGGCCTGGCACCGCAGATCGTTGAAGAGGTGTTCACCATCGTGAAAGACCTGAACGAGCGCGAAAAGGTCACCTTCCTGCTGGCCGAGCAGAACACCAACATGGCGCTGAAGTTTGCCGACTACGGCTACATCATGGAAAGCGGCCGTGTGGTGATGGACGGCGCTGCCAGCGACCTGGCCAACAACGAGGACGTGAAAGAGTTCTATCTGGGCGTGGGCGGTGGCGAGCGCAAGAGCTTCAAGGATGTGAAGAGCTACAAGAGGCGCAAGCGGTGGTTGGCTTGATGAGCCCCCACGCTCGGCACTTCGTGTCCTCGCTGCCCCCCGGGGGGGCCGTCCGCCTGCGGCCCGGCGAAGCCGGTTCCGCGGCTCCACTTGTATTAGCGCAATTATTTCCCGTTCGCCCTGAGGTATCGAGGGGCCAGCGTCTTGGTGGTAACCCTTTCGAACACCTTCGGAATTTCACATGAGCGATTTTTTCGACGCGCTTGAGACCCGCGATCCGGCGCAGCGCGAAGCTGCGTTGATGGCGGCACTGCCGCGGCAGGTGGCCCATGCGCAAAAGGCCACCACCGCGCTGGCAGAAATTCTGGCCGGCGTGGATGCCGCCGGTGTGACCTCGCGCGAGGCGCTGGCGCGGTTGCCGGTGACGCGCAAGCACGACCTGTTTGACCGCCAGAAGGCCAGCCGGCCCGCCGATTCCTTTGGGGGCTTTTCTGCGCTGGTGCGTGGCCCGCGCATGCCGCGGCTCTTCTCCTCGCCGGGGCCAGTCTATGAACCCGAGGGTACGGCGAAAGACTATTGGCGTGCCGGACGGGCCGCGTTTGCCGCTGGCTTCCGCGCCGGTGAACTGGTGCACAACTCGTTCAGCTACCACATGACACCCGGCGCCTTCATCATGGAATCTGGCGCGCACGCCGTCGGCTGCACCGTGTTCCCTGCCGGTGTGGGCCAGACGGAGCAGCAACTGCAGGCAATCGCCGAACTGCGGCCCGACGCCTACATGGGCACACCGAGTTTTCTGCGCATCCTCGTCGAGAAAGCGCAGGAAACCGGGAGCGATATCTCCAGCCTGCGCAAGGGCCTGACCGGTGGCGAGGCGCTGCCACCCAGCCTGCGCGACTGGTTCGCGGAGCGGGGTCTGGCCGTCTACCAGAGCTACGCCACCGCAGATCTGGGCCTGATCGCCTACGAGACCCCGGCCCGCGAAGGCTTGGTGCTCGACGAAGGCGTGATGGTTGAAATCGTGCGGCCCGGCACCGGCGACCCGGTGCCTGCGGGCGAGGTCGGCGAGATGGTGGTCACCACACTCAACCCCGACTACCCGCTGATCCGCTTTGGCACTGGCGACCTGTCGGCCGTGTTGCCGGGGCACTGCCCCACCGGCCGCACCAACACCCGCATCAAGGGCTGGATGGGACGCGCCGACCAGACCACCAAGATCCGCGGCATGTTTGTGCACCCCAGTCAGGTGGCCGACATTGCACGGCGCTTTCCGGAAGTGCTCAAGGCGCGCCTGGTCGTCACCGGCGAGATGGCCAGTGACAGCATGACGCTGAAAGTCGAGGCCGAGTCGCATCCCCAGGGGCTGGAGTCGCGCATCGGCGAAGCCATTCGCGACATCACCAAGCTGCGCGGCGATGTGGAACTGCTGGCGCCGGGCACTCTGCCCAACGACGGCAAGGTGATTGAAGACGCGCGCAGTTACAAGTAAGGCAAGCACCTTGTTGCGCACGGCCTGGGGTTCCGGAAGGGCTCAAAGAAGGCCCAGTAAAGGCTCAGTAAAGATCCGACAGGATTGTCCCTACATGGGATAGCACTTACGTAGTTCCCGCGATGCGCGGGTCGTAAGCGAGCCGTAAACTGCGCCCATCTTCACACAATCAAGGAGACTTCCATGAAACGTCTTTTAGTTCTTGCCGCAGCCGCAACGGCGATGTTCGCCAACGCCCAGGCCCAAACATTCCCTGGCTCCCGCGCCGTCACCTTCGTGGTGCCGTTTGCAGCAGGCGGCCCGACCGACCGCGTGGCACGCGACCTGGCTGAAGCCATGCGCAAGTCCATGGGTGGCGGTGCCAACTTTGTGGTGGAAAACGTCAACGGCGCTGGCGGCACCATCGGCGCCACCAAGGTCGCCAAGGCGGCTCCGGACGGCCACACCCTGCTGCTGTTCCACATCGGCATGGCCGCCACGCCAGCGCTGTACCGCAAGCTGCAGTACAAGCCGCTCGAAGACTTCGAGTTCCTCGGCATGATCAATGAAGTGCCGATGACGCTGATTGGCAAGCCACAGCTGCCAGCCAACAACTACCGCGACTTCGAGAACTACATCCGCGCCAACGCCGGCAAGCTGAACATTGCCCACGCCGGTCTGGGATCAGCCTCGCACCTGTGCGGCCTGATGTGGCAATCGGCCGTGAAGGCGAGCGAAGCCATGACGACGATTCCGTTCGGCGGCACCGCACCAGCCATGAATGCACTGGTCGGCGGTCAGGTCGACCTGATGTGCGACCAGACCACCAACACGGTCGGTCAGATCGAAGCCGGTCGCGTGAAGGCCTTTGCCGTCACCACCGCCAAGCCCCTGAGCGGCAACAAGCTGCTCAAGGACTACCCGACGCTGCAGGAAATGGGCCTGAAAGGCTTTGATCTCACCATCTGGCACGGTCTCTACGCACCGAAGGGCACGCCCCCTGCCGTGCTGACCCAGCTCAACAACGCGCTGAAGGTGGCCCTGAAAGACCCTGACTTCATCAAGAAGCAGGAAGGCCTGGGCGCCGTGGTGGTGAACGACAAGCGCGTTGAGCCTGCGGCCCACAAGGCCTTCGTGGCCGCAGAGATCGCCAAGATCAAGCCCGTGGTGGAAGCCGCAGGCAAGTTCGCGGACTGATACGCAGCAACACAGCAGGGCAGGCCGAGCCTGCTTCTGGACCCAAGCCGCCCGGGGCAACCCTGGCGGCTTTTTTCATGGGCCTTCGCATGCGCTTCTGTCAGGTGTAACCCTCTTGAAGCCGCATGCCGCGAACGATATCGTTACCCCGTAACACACCATAATGATGGAGACACACGTGATGAACCCTTTTCACCAAAAGAATCGCCGGCACCTCGTGGCCAGTTGCGTGCTGGCCGCGCTGACGGTTGGCGCATGGCCCGCGCTGGCGCAAAGCACCTGGCCCAACAAGCCGGTCAAAATCGTCGTGCCTTTCGCCCCCGGCGGCACCACCGACATCCTGGCCCGCGCCATGGCGCCTGAGCTGTCCAAGGCCTTCGGTCAGCAGTTTGTGGTCGAGAACCGCGCGGGTGCAGGCGGCAACATCGGCGCCGATGTGGTGGCCAAGTCGGCGCCAGATGGCTACACGCTGCTGATGGGCACTGTCGGCACGCACGGCATCAACAAGAGCCTGTACACCAAGCTCGCCTACGACGCGCAGAAAGACTTCGCGCCTATCACGCTGGTGGCCGGTGTGCCCAACGTGATGGTGGTCAATGCCGAGAAGGCCAAAGCAGCGGGCATCAACAGCGTGCAGGATTTCATTCGCGTGGCCAAGTCCAAGCCAGGGCAGTTCAACATGGCATCGAGCGGCAACGGCACCTCCATCCACCTGGCGGGCGAGCTGTTCAAGACCATGAGCGGCACCTACATGACGCACTTTCCGTACAGCGGCTCCGGCCCAGCCTTGCTGGCCCTGGTCAGCGGCGACATGGATGTGATGTTCGACAACCTGCCGTCGTCGATGCAGCTCATCAAATCGGGCAAGCTCAAGGCACTGGCCGTGACCAGCGCCGAGCGTTCAGGCGCCGTGCCCGACATTCCTACCGTCGAGCAGGCCGGTGGCCCGACGCTCAAAGGCTTTGAGGCCAGCTCGTGGTTTGGCCTGCTCGCCCCCGCTGGCACACCTGCCGATATCGTGAGCCGTATCCAGCAGGAAGTGAGCAAATCACTTAGCACGCCAGCCATCAAGGAAAAGCTGCTGGCCCAGGGCGCGATTCCCGGCGGCAATACGCCGCAGCAGTTCACCGCCTTCATCGACGCTGAGCACAAGAAGTGGGCGCAGGTGGTCAAGGCCTCAGGGGCCAAGGTGGACTGATGGCGCTCTGCGCTGGCTCAGCAGACTGAGCCCTCAGAAAACGATAAAGGCCCGCGATTGCGGGCCTTTTTGATTTCAGCCACCCGCGCTGATACAGGGTGGCTACACCAGAAAATCAAACGCCCCACACCACCTCATGCCCTGCCGCGTGGCAGCGGCGCAGCATGCCGATGAAAGGCATCGCCCGCTGATGCAGGCTCACGGTATCGCCGGGCACACCTTCATCCTCCTCGCCTTTCTCCAGGTTGCGGGCATGTTCGAGCGTAATCGCCTGCTCCAGCGCCGCAATGGCCGCAGGCATTTGCTCGGGCAGGATGACGCCCTTGGGACCTGCGTCTTTGCCGATGATTTCCAGCACACGCCGGCCGTTGGCCTCGAGCATGATCACGTCGCCCGTGTCTTTGGATCTGAATTTGTAAAGCATGCATACCTCCTGGAGACGCCATGTCCACTTTCATTATGGACACCTGCAAGCCGCATGTCTGTAGGCCAAGCCTGCCCCGCAGCGACCACTTGATCAAGCTCACGCAAAATAGCGGACATGTTCAATATCGCCACTGTTCAAAAACCGGCCGCCCAGGGCCTGCGGCAGGACGGCATCAGCCTGCTGATGCCCACGGAACTGACCGCCACCCTGCAACTGCCCACCCCTGGCTGGGCTGAGGGCTGGAAAACCATCGCACGCTCATGGGACCATCTCCCTCCCGACGCCCATCTGAAAGACGGCGGGCATTACCGCCGGCGCCGGCACGCCTGCTATGTGCAGACCCTGGCCACCGGTGCGCTGGCGTCCACGCCGCACCGCGCCCACTGGCAGCCGACTGACTACAACGCCCTGCATGGCGGCTTTGAGCGCTGGTTTGACCCGGTCGAAACCGCCGTGGCGCAAGCCCCCGAATGGACGGCCCTGCTGGCCGGCTTTGGCCAGCTGTTTGCCGCGGTCACCCCGGTGCCGCACTGGTACATCGAGGCGCACCAGTTCCGCATCGACACCGCTGGCGGCGTCGGTCGCCCCACCCCCGAAGGCGCGCACCGCGATGGCGTGAACTTCGTGGTGGTGATGATGGTGGCCCGCCAGGGCGTGAAGGGCGGCGAGACCCGCGTCTTCGATGCCCACGGCCCGCACGGGGTGCGCTTCGTGATGCAGGAGCCACTGACTGCCCTGCTGCTGGACGATGCCCGCGTGATCCACGAGACCACACCCATCCTGCCCGCCGATGATCGGACCGGTGGTGGCTTCCGCGACACGTTGGTGCTCACTTACCGGGCTGGCGGTTTTCAGGCGAAGTGAATGGAGCCCCCACGGTCGTTCGCTTCGCGTAACTCCCTGCCCCCTCAGGGGGCCGTCCGCCTGCAGTCTGGCGAAGCCAGTCCTGCGGCTCCGCTGGTGAAGATTTAGCCCCCACGGTCACTCACTGCGTGTAGCTCCCTGCCCCTCGAGGGGGCCATCCGCCTGCGGTCTGGCGAAGCCAGTCCCGCGGCTCCGCTGGGTTGAAGACCTGGCGACCTCAATCTCTGGCTGATTGAATTCCGTTCGTCCCGAGCCTGTCGAAGGGCACCGGGTGCATGACTCGGAAAACCCACTTGACGACTTTAGTTTAAACCTAAACAATTAAGGTCAAACCAATTTCGGGAAGCGGCATCCATGCACATCCTTTGCCTCGGCGGCGGCCCTGCCGGCCTGTACTTCGCACTGCTGATGAAGCTGCAGAACCCGACCCACCAGATCACCGTGGTGGAACGCAACCGCCCGTTTGACACCTTCGGCTGGGGCGTGGTGCTGTCTGACCAGACGCTGGGCAACCTGCGGGCGGCCGACCCGGTGAGCGCTCAGCTGATCGGTGACGCCTTCAACCACTGGGACGACATCGAGGTGTTTTTCAAGGGCCGCAGCGTGCGCTCGGGCGGCCACGGTTTTTGCGGCATTGGCCGCAAGCGGCTGCTCAACATCCTGCAGGACCGCTGCATGGCACTGGGCGTCGACCTGGTGTTTGAAACCGATGTGCAGGACGACCAGGCCATCGCCGCCCGCTATCAGGCCGATCTGGTGGTGGCCAGCGACGGCCTCAACAGCCGCATCCGCAACCGCTACGCCGACACCTTCAAGCCAGACGTCGAGCTGCGCGCCTGCCGCTTTGTCTGGCTGGGGACGCGCAAGACGTTTGATGCCTTCACCTTTGCCTTCGAGCGCACCGAACACGGCTGGTTTGCCGCACACGCCTACAAGTTTGACGCCGACACCTCGACCTTCATCGTCGAAACGCCGGAAGCGGCATGGAAAGCCCATGGCCTCGACCAGATGAGCCAGGAGGATGGCATTGCCTTCTGCGAACGGCTGTTCGCGAAGTACCTCGACGGCAACCCCTTGATGAACAACGCCACCCATGTGCGCGGCTCGGCGATCTGGATCCGCTTTCCGCGTGTGGTGTGCGAGCGCTGGGTGCACCGAGAAGACATAGGCAACAAGCAAGTGCCCATCGTGCTCATGGGCGACGCCGCGCACACCGCGCACTTCTCGATTGGCAGCGGCACCAAGCTCGCGCTGGAAGACGCGATTGAGCTCACCAACTGCTTTGCGCAGCACAGCAGTGCAGAAGCGGCACTGCAAACCTACGAAGCGTTGCGGTCCGTCGAGGTGCTGAAGATCCAGAATGCAGCGCGCAACAGCACCGAGTGGTTCGAGAATGTGGACCGCTACAGCGGACTGGAAGCCGAGCAGTTCTTCTACTCGCTGCTCACCCGCTCACAGCGCATCAGCCACGAGAATCTGCGTGTACGCGATGCCAAATGGCTGCAAGGCTACGAGCAGTGGCTGGCCGGCGGCAAGCCGGTGCTTCCGATGCTCACACCACTAAAGGCGCGCGAGCTGCAGCTCAAGAACCGCATCGTCGTCTCGCCCATGGCCACCTACAGCGCTGTCGATGGTTTGGTGCAGGACTTCCATCTGGTGCACTTGGGTGCGCGCGCTCTCGGCGGTGCGGGGCTGGTGTTTGTGGAAATGACGGCCCCCTGCGCCGAAGGTCGCATCACCCCGGGCTGCCCCGGCTTGTGGAACGCGGTGCAGATGCAGGGCTTCAAACGCATCGTTGATTTCGTCCATGCCTCGGGCCAGGGCGCGAAGATCGGCTTGCAGCTCGGCCACAGCGGCCCCAAGGGCTCGACGCAAGTGGGTTGGGAAGCCGCCGACGAACCCCTGCCGACCGGCAACTGGCCGCTGCTTGCCGCCAGCGCTGTGGCCTACGGCCCCAACAACCAGATACCGCAAGCCATGACGCGCGCCGATATGGACCGCGTCAAAGCCGAATTCGTGCAGTCCACCCGTTACGCGGTGGAGGCCGGATTTGACTGGCTGGAACTGCACTGCGCGCACGGCTATCTGCTGTCGAGCTTCATCACCCCGCTGACCAACCGGCGCACCGACGACTACGGCGGCAGCCTCGACAACCGCTGCCGCTACCCGCTGGAGGTGTTCGCCGCCATGCGCACGGTGTGGCCGGCCCATCTGCCGATGAGCGTCCGCATCTCCGCGCACGACTGGGCACCGGGCGGCAACACCGCCGATGATGCCATCCACATCGCCCGCCTGTTCAAGGCTGCCGGTTGCGATTTCATCGACGTGTCTTCCGGCCAGACCACGCGCGCGGCCAAACCGGTCTATGGCCGCATGTACCAGACGCCGTTTGCCGACCGCATTCGCAACGAAGCGGGTATCCAGACGATTGCCGTCGGCGCCATCTCGGAAGCTGACCACGTCAACAGCATCATCGCGGCCGGCCGTGCCGACCTCTGCGCGATTGCACGGCCGCATCTGGCCGACCCGGCCTGGACGCTGCATGAGGCAGCGAAGCTGCAGAGCCGTCATGTCGATTGGCCACAGCCCTACCTGAGCGGCCGCGACCAGCTATACCGCGAGCTGCAGAAGCAGACCGCAGCCACCGGACCCGCCCTGAAATAAGAACAGCCCACAGAACGGAATGGAGACACCCATGGACCTGGAAGCCCGAGGCCACAGCGAACATCCGGAGGCCCTGCGCCTGTGGCTGCGGCTGCTGACCTGCACCCAGCTGGTCGAGAAACAGGTGCGCACCCAGCTGCGCGAGCAGTTCGACACCACCCTGCCCCGCTTTGACCTGATGGCACAGCTCGAACGCAGCCCCGAAGGCCTGAAGATGAACGAGCTCTCGCGCCGCATGATGGTCACCGGCGGCAATGTCACCGGCATCACCGACCAGCTGGTCAATGAGGGGCTGGTGGAGCGTGTCGAGGTGGCAGGCGACCGCCGCGCCTACCGCGTCAGGCTCACCACCCGCGGGCGCAAGCAGTTCGACGAGATGGCGCGCCAGCACGAGGCCTGGATCGTCGCCGCGTTCGAAGGCCTGTCGGCGCGCGAGGTCGAATCGCTGCACCGCCTGCTGGGCAAGGTCAAACAACACCACACCGATCAACTCGGCGCCAGCAAACTGGAAACCGCATGAAGCACTACATCACCCCCCACAACCCGATGCGCGCCCAGTTTGACGCGATGGCCAGTCATCAGGCGAAGCACTTTGCCTACGCGGTGGAAGGCGGCGTAGCCACACTCACGCTGAACCGGCCCGAGCGCAAGAACCCGCTCACGTTTGACTCGTATGCCGAGCTGCGCGACCTGTTCCACGCACTGAACCGCGCCACCGACATCAAGGCGGTGGTGATCACCGGGGCCGGCGGCAATTTCTGCTCAGGCGGCGATGTACACGAGATCATTGGCCCACTCACGAAAATGACCATGCCCGAGATGCTGGAGTTCACGCGCATGACGGGCGACTTAATCAAGGCCATGCGCCTGTGCCCGCAGCCGGTCATCGCCGCGATTGACGGTATCTGCGCCGGTGCGGGCGCGATGATGGCGCTGGCCGCTGACATGCGGCTGGGCACCGCACAGGCCAAGACCGCGTTCCTGTTCACCCGCGTGGGACTGGCTGGCGCCGACATGGGAGCCTGCGCGCTGCTGCCGCGCCTGATCGGCCAGGGCCGCGCCTCCGAACTGCTGTTCACCGGCCGTGCGATGACGGCGCAGGAAGGTTTGAACTGGGGCTTTTTCAATGCGCTGCACGAGCCGCATGACGTGCTGGCGCAAGCACAGAAGCTCGCGCACGAGCTGGCCAGCGGCCCAACCTTTGCCCACGCGATGACCAAGACCATGCTGCACCAGGAATGGGCCATGACGCTGGACCAGGCCATCGAGGCCGAAGCCCACGCACAGGCCATCTGCATGCAGACGCAGGACTTCGTCCGCGCCTACGAAGCCTTTGCAGCCAAGCAGAAGCCGGTGTTTGCGGGGGACTGAGCCATGACGCCCACCACCGAGCATCTTGCGCTGCCCTTCTTCGACGATGTGCACCGGGCACTGGCAGCGCGCCTGTCGCCCTGGGTGGCGCAGCAACAGCTGGACGAACGCGACGACCGGCGTGCCTGCCGCGAATGGGTGAAGCTGCTGGGTGCGCAGGGCTGGCTGCGCTACTGCGTGCCGGCCGGCCACGGCGGATCGCTGGGCGGCGCGCTGCCCGCGCTCGACTCACGCGCGCTGGTGATCCTGCGCGAGGCGTTGGCTTTTCAGTCGCCACTCGCAGATTTTTCCTTTGCCATGCAGGGGCTGGGCAGCGGTGCCATCACGCTGGCGGGCACAGCAGCACAGCAATCGGCTTATCTGCCACAGGTGGCTGCGGGCGACAAGATCGCCGCCTTTGCACTGAGCGAACCCGATGCCGGCTCGGACGTGGCCGCGATGGCCACCACTGCCGTAAAGACGGCCAACGGCTGGACGCTGAACGGCACCAAGACCTGGATCAGCAACGGGGGCATCGCCGACTTCTATGTGGTGTTTGCCAAGGCCGACGCCAATGCCGGTGCACGCGGCATCACCGCCTTCATCGTCGATGCGAACACACAAGGCCTCGACAGCAGTGAGCACATCACTGTGATGGCGCCGCACCCGCTGGCGACGCTGCGGTTCAACAACTGCCACTTGCCCGCTTCGGCGCAACTGGGTGAGCTGAACGGCGGCTTCAAGCTGGCCATGCAGACGCTGGATATTTTTCGCGCCTCGGTGGCTGGCGCAGCACTGGGCATGGCGCGCCGTGCGCTGGCCGAAGCCATTGCGCATGCGCAGCAACGCAGGATGTTCGGCCACACGCTGGCTGATTTCCAGTTAACGCAAGCCAAACTCGGCGAGATGGCAGCGCTGGTGGATGCCGGCGCGCTGCTGACCTACCGCGCGGCGTGGCTGCGCGACAGCAGCGAAAGCCAACCCGGCGCATCGAGCGCTACAGCCCGCCAGCAGCGCACCGTGGCCGCTGCCATGGCCAAGATGACGGCCACCGAGAACGCGCAAAAGGTGATCGACATGGCGCTGCAGATGCACGGCGGCATGGGTGTGAAGGTCGGAACCAAGGTGGAGAGCCTGTACCGCGACATCCGCTCACTGCGCATCTACGAGGGCGCCACCGAAGTGCAACAGCTCATCATCGGGAAGGCGGTGTTGCAATCATGAGCGTCACCGTGCCATCTGCACAGACCGACCGCTTTGTGCACGACCGCCTGCCGCCGCGCGAACAGTGGCCAGTACTCGTCTACAACCGGCCCGAGCTGCAGATTCCCGATCAGGCCAATCTGGTGCAGACGCTGTTTGACAAGGCTTTTGCCAACGGCCACGCCGACAGGCCCTTTCTGCGCTCGGACCGCATCACCCTCAGTTACCGCGACGCACTGGAGCGGGTGAACCGCATCTCGCAGGTGCTGGTGGAAGACTTCGCGCTGGTACCCGGCAACCGCGTGCTGCTGCGCGGCGGCAACTCCATCGGCATGGCGCTGGCCTGGCTGGGCGTGGTGCAGGCCGGGCTGGTGGCGGTGGCTACGATGCCGCTGCTGCGCGCCAAGGAACTCGGCGAAATCATCGACAAGGCACGTCCCGCGCTGGCACTGTGCGATGCCACGCTGCTGGAAGAACTGCAGACCGCGAAGGCTCAGGACGATATCCTGCAGACCATCGTGCCCTTCAACCTGATGAACGAGCCGGGCTCGCTGGCGGTGTTGTCGTCGCAGAAAGACGGGCACTACAAACCCTGCCCGGTTGCAGCAGACGACATCGCCATGATGGCCTTCACGTCGGGCACCACCGGCCAACCCAAGGCGGCTGTGCACACGCACCGCGACATCCTCGCGGCCTGCGAGGCCTGGCCGCGCCATGTGATCAAGGCCACGCCAGACGACATCGTGATGGGTTCGCCGCCGCTCGCCTTCACCTTCGGTCTGGGCGGCATGCTGATCTTTCCGATGTGGGCGGGCGCGTCGGTGTACTACCCGTCGATTCCCTACACGCCCGAGGCCATGGTGCAGCTGATCGGCCAGAAGGGCGCGACCATCTGCTACACCGCGCCGACCTTCTACCGGCAGATGGCACCTTTTGCCAAACAAGGCCTGCCGAAACTGCGCTTGTGTGTGAGCGCCGGTGAGGGTCTGCCAGACGCCACCCGCCAGCTCTGGAAAGACGCCACCGGCATCGAGATGATCGACGGTATCGGCGCCACCGAAATGTTTCATATCTTCATTTCTGCCGCAGGTGCTGATGTGCGCCGCGGCGCGATTGGTAAGGTGGTGCCCGGCTACGAAGCCAAAGTGGTCGATGACAACGGCGCCGAGCTGCCGCGCGGCAGCGTCGGCAAGCTGGCAGTGCGCGGACCGACTGGCTGCCGCTACCTCGCAGACGAACGCCAGACCCGCTACGTGAAGGACGGCTGGAACTACCCCGGCGACGCCTTCCTGCAGGACGCCGACGGCTACTTTTTTTACCAGGCCCGCGCCGACGACATGATCATCACCGCCGGCTACAACGTGGCCGGCCCGGAGGTCGAAGACGCGCTGCTCAAGCACCCGGCAGTGGCCGAGTGCGGCGTGGTCGGCATGCCGGATGAAGAGCGGGGCATGATCGTCAAAGCCTTTGTGGTGCTCAAGCCCGGCGCTGCGGGCGATGCGGCGCAGGTCAAGGCGCTGCAGGAGCACGTCAAGGCCACGCTGGCGCCGTTCAAGTATCCACGCCAGATCGAGTTTGTGCCCAAGCTGCCGCGTACTGAAACCGGCAAGTTGCAGCGCTTCAAGCTGAGGCAGTTGTCATGATGGCAGCACTGACGTTTTCTGTGCAGAAGCAGGTGCGCTTTCACCACTGCGACCCGGCGGGCATTGTGTTTTATCCGCAGTTCTTCTACCTGCTGCATGAGGTGCAGGAGGACTTTCTCGCGCACATCGGCTTTCCCGAACACACGCTCATTGCCAGCGGCATCGGCGTGCCCATCGTTGACCTGAAAACCGAATTCCTCGGCATGTGCCGCAACGGCGATGTGCTGACCCTCACGCTGGCGCTGACCAAGGTTGGCAACAGCAGCATCGGCATGCACTACGAGATCCATGGTGCAAGTGACACCGCGGACACCCTCAAGCTCAGGGCGCATGGCGTGGTCGTTTACTCCGAAGTGCCGGATGGCAAACCGGTGCGCATTCCGCAGCCGCTGCGCGACGCACTGCTACCCTACCTTCAACAATAACAATTGAGCGAGACACCATGACACTCCAGAAAATCCAGCCACCCGACTGGGCCGAACCCAAAGGCTATGCCAACGGCATCCTCGCGCAGGGGCGCCTGCTGTTCGTTGGCGGGCAGATCGGCTGGAACGCTCGGCAGGAATTTGAAAGCGATGACTTCGTGGCCCAGACACGGCAGACGCTGCTCAACATCCGTGCGGTGCTGGAGGCAGCCGGCGGCGGCCCGGAGCACATGGCCCGCATGACCTGGTATGTGGTGGACCGCGAGGAGTACATCGCCAGCCTGAAGGCGCTGGGCGGCGCCTACCGCGAGGTGATGGGCAAGCACTTTCCAGCAATGACCTGCGTGCAGGTGGCGGGCCTGGTGGAGGCCAGGGCTCGGGTGGAGATTGAAGTCACGGCTGTACTGCCCGCTTGAACAGGCAAGGTGAATGAGTTGCCCCGAGGAGCAACCCAAGCGTTCTAATCAACGATAGTTTGAGGCCACCGTGTCGTCCTGACCGGTCCACTTGGCAGAAATCTCGCGCACGATCAGCCAGCGGCCATCGACCAGTTCCCAACGCAAGGTCTTGCTGACCACGTCCTGGTAGGTCGCAGAGCGGTAAGACTGCTTGAACACCGTGGTGGCGCGTGTCGGCTCGTTCTGTGTCACCTCAACGCCCGACACATCAATCCACACCTGCGAGGCGCGGCTGATCAACGCCCGGCGGTTTTCTTCCCACACCTTTCGGTCGCCGCTGCCAGAAGGCGCCTTGTCGGGTGCGTAGATGGCGAGGTAGCGGTCAACATCCCGCTGGACCCACGCAGAACGCCACGCTTCCAGCGCTTCAGCCAGTGCCGGGGGAACGGCTGACGATGAGGGCTGAACCGAGGGGCTGGACGCAACGGTCTGGACTGACGGCGCTGCGACTGCTTTTGCGGTTTCGACCGACGGCGCTGCGGGTGCAGCCACGGCCGGTTGAACCTCAGCCACAGGCGCAGTCACCGCACGGGCGGCACTCGCATCACTGGCGCTGTTCTGCGCGGGTGGGGCACTTGCCGTGGCCAGCTGGGGCGCCGACACCTCGCGCACGATCACCCAGCGGCCGTTTTGTCGCTCCCAGCGCAAGGTCTTGGTGACCACATCCTGATACTTCGGCGACCGATAGCTTTGCGTGAACACCGTCGTCGCGCTCTGGTCATCGCTCGGCGTTGCCGTCACGTCGGAAAGTTTGACCTCGACCTCGGCAACACGGCGGAACGAACTGCGCAAGCCCTGCTCCCACGCACTGCGGCTGCTGCCTGCAGGTGCCAGCGGCGCATAGCTCGCGGAGTAGGCGGCGAGGTAGGTGTCGATATCCCGGTTCACCCACGCGGCCCGCCAGGTTTGCAAAGCACGCAGCAACTCGGCGCGCGCTGAGGGCTGTGGGCTGCTTTCGGTGGCCACCCCGGCCTCGCGCGCCAGAGGCTGTGCATTGCCGGTGGGCGGCAGCGACGGAATCACCGACGAGGACGGCGAAGGCGCTGGCGGCGTGGGCGGCGTTGTGGGTGCTGAAGGCGTTGACGCCGGCGGCCTGGCCCGTTGTCGACCTGGCGGGGCGGGGGGCGGCGGCGTGGCACCAACCTCGCTTTCCCGCTGGCGCAAGGTCTCCTGGGCAGCCTCCTGCATAGCTCTCTCGCGGGCATTGAGAATCGCCGTCTGTTTGATCTGCTCGTTGGCGCGCTCGTCGAGAACGCCCTTGTTCACTGTGTACACCGCCACAGCATCGGCCGGGCACTGGCGCGACACATCTTCAGCACCATCGCCACTGTCCAGAGCGGGAATGGCCCCCACGTCCATGCGGGTCAGTTCCAGCGAGGTCAGCAGCGTGCCGAGTGCGGCATGGGCCCGGATGTAGGCCAGGCTCAGGTCCTGCTCGGCGTTGGCCACCGTGCGGCGCGACTGGTAGAGCTCGTTTTCGGTGTCCAGCAGGTCCAGCAGGGTGCGCTGGCCGATATCGAACTGCTGGCGATAGGCATTGCGTGACTTTTCCAGCGACACCTTGTTCTGGTCCAGAAAGTCCAATTGCTCCCTGATCTTGCGGATGTCGTTGAAGGCGATCAGCAGGGTCTGGCGGATGTCGCGGCAGGTCTTGTCGCGCTGGTCCTTGGCGGCGTTGAGCTGGCTGGCGAACTGCTGGTTGCGGGCACGGTCGGCGCCGCCGGCAAACAGGTTCCAGTTCAGCACCACCTCGGCCACATTGCTGTCCAGCGTGCCGGTGCTGCCGCCCATGTTTTTGCCGCTTTCGCGGCGCAGGCGCAAATCCACCCGGGGACCAAAGGCACCCCTGCGGCTGTCCAGCGCAGAGCTGGCGGCACGCACGTTTTCCACCGCAGCGAGCAAGGCACCATTGCGCTGTTGGGCCTGCTTCACGGCAGCCACGGGGTCGGCCGGCATGTTCACGGTCAGCTGCGCTGGCACTGGCATATCGGCACCAGGCTGTATGCCCACCACACGCTGAAAGCGCGCGGCGGCATCATGCAGATTGGCGGTTTCCGTCAGCAGATTGGCTTCGGCAGACGCCAGTCGGGCAGACGTCTGCTCCAGATCCACACCGCGGGCCACCTTGGCCTGGACTCGGCGCTGCATCTGCGCATAGACCGCGCGGTGCTCCACGTAGTTGTCTTCGGCCAGCCGCACCATTTCCCGAAAACGCAAGACGTCGATGTAGGCGCGCGCCGCCTCAAAGGCTACGGCTTCGGAAGTGTCGAGGAACTCATAAAGCCGCACCAGCCGCGCGTGGTCCAGGCGCCGGACTTCGTTGCGTGTGGCAAAGCCGTCGTACAGCAACTGGCTGATCGAGATCGTGGTGGAGGAACGGTTCAGGTTGCCACGGAAGGTGGTGTCGTCGCGGCGTTCGCGCCCGCCTGAAAGGCCCACGTCCACCCGTGGCAACAGTGCGCCGGCAGCCGCCGAACGCTCACCATCCGCCGCGCGAATGGAATGCCATTTGGCCAGTACGTCGGGGTTGTTCAGTACCGCGCTCTGGGCGGCATCGCGCAGTGTCAGTACCGCAGGCGCAGGTACAGGCGCTGACGCGGGCTGCGCCGCAGCAGCCATCGACAGGACCAGCCCTGCCACGCCCAGCCAGACGGCGGTCAGGCGACTGTTCACAGGCAGGTCGGCCGACGAACTGGCTCGACGCAGCCGGCTCGCGGCCAGTGGGTCAGCGTTGAATCGACTAGGCGGTACGGTCATATTCAGCTACGCTGGGCTGTGCAGGCCAGAACTTGCGGCACTTGGCCGGAAAATGAATGTGGCATGGAATGGCAGTGGGCGGCTTGTGTTGAAGGCAGCTAGGGGGCTTTTTAGCGAATCTGGCGAGCTCAAAAGGCATTTTTGATGAATTTGAAAACGCTTTAATAAAACCCGCTTAGTGACTGTTTTATATGACTTTTTTCATGGTAACTTAGGTTTTTGTCGACTGCAAACAAATAAACCACGGAAGCTCCGTTTTTAAGCGGAAACCACACACTTGAGCCGCGTCAGAACCGTCGTTGCTGTTTTTTCGGTGCTTCTGGCGCTGCTGCTGGCCACCTTCCGGGTGGCCGCCGTCGATTACGAGCGCATGCGCAGCGTGATGGCGCAGCGCTTTGGGCAGCCGGGCTTGGCCTCGCTGCAGGACTGGGAAGCGATGGTTCAGCCGCGAGCGGGAGAGACCGACTCCGCCAAGGTCAGACGGGTCAACGATTTCTTCAATCGCCGGACCCGCTTCAGCGACGACACGGTGATATGGAATCAAGGCGACTACTGGGCCACCCCACTGGAAACACTGGGCCGCGGTGCCGGTGATTGCGAGGACTACGCGATCGGAAAATACTTCAGCCTGCTGCTCCTCGGAGTTCCCGACGAGCAGATGCGGCTGATCTATGTCCAGGCCCGAATGGGCGGCCGCGGCAGCACCTTCACACAGGCCCACATGGTGCTGGCGTACTACCCGGCGCCCAATGCCGAACCCTTGATTCTCGACAACCTCGTGGGCGACCTGCAACTCGCTTCACGCCGTACCGATTTACTCCCAGTTTTCAGTTTCAACCGCCAGGGGTTGTGGCAGGGCGTGCAGGGCCCACGCGGCCCGGGTGGCGCTGCCAGCCTGTCGCGCTGGCAGGAGCTGCTGGCTCGAGTGAAAGCCGAGGGACTGGATGGCTTTTAGCACCCCGACTTGCAATTTGACTTGTTTTGCATCCGCTATCAAGAGATAGTACCGAGAGGATTCCTATGTCGATGTACCGCCAACTGTGGCTAGCCATGATTGTCAGCACGCTGCTTGCGCTGCTGGGCGCGCTGCTGGCCTCCACATACAACGCACAACAATACCTCTCTCAGCAACTGACCTCCAAGAATGTTGACAACGCTTCCGCGCTGGCGCTTTCCTTGAGCAGGCAGAATCCCGACCCGGTGATGGTGGACCTGACCGTCGCCTCGCTTTTCGACAGCGGTCACTACGAGTTAATCCGCGTCGTCGATGCTGCTGGCAAAACCCTGTCGGAGCGCACCGCACCGGCAGGCCAGTATGGTGTCCCCGACTGGTTTGTACGCCTGCTGCCTCTGCGCGGCGAACCCGGTAGCGCCAGCATCAGCAACGGCTGGCAGCTGATAGGCAACATCACGGTGGTCAGCAACAGCGGCGTCGCGTATCGCAGCCTCTGGAACAGCATCTGGCAGCTGATGGGCGCGCTGACGGTTACCGGGCTGCTAGGTGGCTATCTCGGCACCCGGATCCTGCGGCGCCTGCAGGGCCCGCTCGATCGAGTGATCGGCCAGGCCCAGGCCGTGAGCCAGCGCAACTTTGTCACCATCGATGAGCCTTCGGTGCCCGAGCTGCGCCAGCTCGCCGCCGCGATGAACAGCATGGTGCTGCGCATCAAGACCATGTTTGAAGAGGAAGCCGGCAAGCTCAAGGAGGTGCGCCTGAAGGCCAATGCCGACCCGCTCACCGGCTTGGCCAACCAGACCTTCTTTGTGGTGCAGCTGCTCGAATCTCTCGACAGCGAGGACAAGATCGACCACACCCTGCTGCTGGTGCGCCTGCTCGACATGTCGGGTATCGAGGCCAGACTGGGCACCCCTGCCACCCAACAGCTGCTCAAGGCCTGCGCCAGGATACTGGCCAACCACACCAGCGGCGCCAATGCCCTGGCCGCCCGCTTCAAGGACGCCGACTTTGCCATGCTGATGCACCGCACCGCCGACACCCGCGCACTGGCAGACACGCTCATTCAGGAACTCCAGGCGGCGGGCAGGCAAGCCAAAGTGGACGACCTGCAAGTCGCCATCGGCCTGGCCCGTCTGCAACCTGGTCAGGACCTGGCTGGTCTGATGGCAGAGGCCACTTCGGCCCTGGCCCAGGCGGCTGGCAGTGCAGCAGCTGGCGGTGGCAGCGCGGTACACCATGCCTCGGCTGACATGGTCAACGAATCGCCGGCCGCATCACAGTGGCTGCCGGTTTTCCAGCAGGCACTGGAGGCCAGACGGGTCAGGTTGTCAAGTACACCCGTCGTGAATTTGAGCGGCCGACTGATTCATCGCGAGTGCGTGCTGGAAGTTTTGCTCCGAGACCAAGATGGCTGGCAACCGATGGCCCGCTTGTCGCAGATCGCCGAGCAGCTCGGCCTGACGAGCACACTTGACATGAAAGCCGTGCAGCTCGGTCTGGCCCAGCTCAAGGAGGTTCCCGGCATTTCACTCGCCGTCACCATCTCGGCCATTTCCTGTCGCGAGGCCCGGTTCGTGAAGGAGCTGCTGGGCGAGCTGGCACGCGATGTCGCGCTGACCTCCCGCCTGTCCCTGCAGCTGCCCGAAGCCGATGCCACCGAACAGCTGCCAGCCTTCCGCGCCTTCTGCGTGGCGGTGAAGAAAACCGGCTGCAGCGTTGGCCTGCAGCACGTGGGGCGACAGCTGGGCGACATCGGGCAATTGCACGATCTGGGTCTCAGCTATCTCAAGGTCGATTCCAGCTTCATCCGGGGCCTGCACTACAACACAGGCAACCAGAACTTCCTGCGCGGCCTGACCAGCATTGCTCACCATATCGGCACCGATGTCTATGCCGAAGGCGTGGTCGACCCGCTGGAGCTGGCCGAACTGGCAGCCCTCGGCCTGAACGGCGCAGCAGGGCCAGCGGCGCGCGAGCTTTGAACAGCAGCCCAGCACATTGAAGCGGTGGGCCGCTGGGCCTTGCTTGCGGCTCAGCGCCCTGCCCGCCCGCTGAAGATCAGTCGGTGTTGAGCTTGCCCTTGGTGAGCATGTCCTGAATCACCTGCTGGTCGGTGGTATTCATGCCGATCATGTCCACGCCGGCCAGCACGATGCGCTGGTCTGCAGCGCCCAGCACGGCTGCGGACGGCGCGCCCACCTCGTGCGAGTCGCTGGCAAAACCGCCGGTGCTGCTGATGTGAACAATCGTGTCGCTGCCCGACTTCTCGAAGTGCAGGAAGTTGGCCAGGTTGTCCTGGTCCACTGCAGCGCTCTCACCGAGCAGCAGATCGCGCAGGTCCAGTACATCGCCGCCCTCGGAGCGCGCTGCGATACCGAAGTCCAGCAGCGTATCGACCACTGGTGAACCTGCCGTGCTGCCATCGTTGAGGTGCCACTCAAACACGTCAGCCGCCGTGGTGCCGATGTAGGTGTTGCCACCTGGCTCCACCACGATGGCGTTGCTGTCGTCGGCCTCGGCGGTGTCCGTGGTGCTGAGGGTGGCATCAAATCCGATCTCGGCAAACATGCCTGTGCCACCGTCGATGTAGGTGAACGCTCCCTCGGACATGACCACCTGTCCGTCGATCTCGCCGCCGCTCACGATGGTGTGCAGGTTGAGGGACGCGATGCCCACATCGGTCAGGCTGACCAGCTCGCCCATGTCGCTGACGCCGTCCTGGTCGGCATCCAGCCACACCTGCAGCTTGTGGAAATTGTCATCCTCGCTGCTCAAAACGCCGTCGGCATTGCTGTCCAGCGTGGCCATCGCCGCCACACCGCTGGCGTAGTTGCCGTTTGCGTACCATGGCGTGAACATCTCGCTGCCGTCTTCGATGATGCCCGAGCCATCCAGGTCAAAGACCAGAATGCCGTCGGTTCCGGTCGTCCAGGCGGTCTGATCCTGAATACCGTCGGCATTCAGGTCAAAACTGACACCATTGCCAATCGGATTGAAACTGAAGCCGGTCTCGCCCAGGTCGAGGATGATCGGGTCGGTGGGGTTGTTGTACACCACGATGTCGGCAGCAGTGATGGCCGTCAACTGGGCCAGCGAGGTGATGTTGTCCAGCGTAGCGATCTGTACGCGATCTGCGGCGGTTTTCCAGTCGATGTCAAACCATATCTCGCCTTTTCCGGTGGTGGAATTGAAGACGATCACGTAGTCGTTCGACCGTGCATTACCGCTGCCGATGGTCGTGCCAGTGATTTGAGCCGTTGTCTGAGCCGCAGTGATCCTCACCACCATGTTGTCAGCAGTCGCAGCGATGGTCCCAATGCTGGTCGCCGTTGTAAAGTCTGCCGCAGCCAGCGCGGTACCGGCCAGACTGCCCGTGGTGTTCGCAAAGTTCACGCTGCCCAGCGTGGTACCCCCGTTGTCGAGGAAGGCAATCTTGTCGGTGCCGTCGACATAGTCAACAATCGTGTCGTCACCGCTCAGGTCGGTCATGCGGAACTGGTCAGCGCCCGCGCCACCCGTCAGGGTGTCATTCCCTGCGCCGCCCGCCAGAATATCGGCGCCATCGCCACCCGAGAGGGTGTCTGCGCCCGAACCACCGAGTATCTTGTCAACACCGGTCGAGCCGGTCACGGTGAAAGCTTCGGTCTGGTTGCTCAGATCTACCGTTGCTGCCGCCGTGAGGAAGATGTTCTCGATGTTGGCGATCTGTGCGTCGCTGGTGGCAACGAAGTTGGCGCCAATGTTCAGCGTGTCGACATCGGCACCACCGTCGAGCAGCGTGTCTTCAACTGCGCCCACAATCGTGTCGTTGCCGGCACCGGCGCTGATGCTGTCGGCACCTGCGCCGCCAGTGATGGTGTCTGCGCCACCAGAGCCGGTGACCGTGAAGGCCTCGGTCTGGTTGGCCAGATTCACCGTGGCTGCTGCGGTCAGGGTGATGTTCTCGATGTTGGCGATCTGCGCATCACCGCTGGCGGTGAAGTTGGCACCAATGTTCAGGGTGTCGACATCGACTCCGCCGTCGAGCAGGGTGTCGTTGGCTGCACCCACAATCGTGTCGTTGCCAGCACCACCGTCAATGGTGTCTGCACCCGCACCGCCGGTGATCGTGTCTGCGCCACCAGAGCCGGTGACCGTGAAGGCCTCGGTCTGATTCGCCAGGTTCACTGTGGCCGCTGCGGTCAGCAGGATGTTCTCCACATTAGCGATCTGTGCATCACCGGTGGCGGTGAAGTTGGCACCAATGTTCAGCGTATCGACATCAGCGCCACCATCGAGCAATGTATCGTTGACTGCGCCCACGATCGTGTCGTTGCCGGCACCGGCACTGATGCTGTCTGCACCCGTGCCGCCAGTGATGGTGTCTGCGCTGGCAGAGCCTGTGACCGTGAAGGCCTCGGTCTGGTTGGCCAGGTTCACCGTGGCCGCTGCGGTCAGGGTGATGTTCTCGATGTTGGCGATCTGGGCATCGCCGGTGGCGGTGAAGTTGGCGCCAATGTTCAGGGTGTCGGTATCGGCTCCGCCGTCGAGCAAGGTGTCGTTCTGGGCGCCGACGATGGTGTCGATGCCTGCACCGGCGCTGATGCTGTCTGCGCCGCTGCCGCCGGTGATGGTGTCAGCTCCGGCTGAGCCGGTCACCGTGAAGGCTTCGGTCTGGTTGGCCAGGTTCAGCGCCGCCGCTGCGGTCAGGGTGATGTTCTCGATGTTGGCGATTTGCGCATCACCGCTGGCTGTGAAGTTGGCCCCAATGTTCAGCGTGTCGACATCAGCGCCACCATCGAGCAGCGTGTCGTTGGCTGCGCCCACAATCGTGTCGTTGCCAACACCGGCACTGATGCTGTCGGCACCTGTGCCGCCAGTGATGGTGTCTGCGCCGCCAGAGCCGGTGATGGTGAAGGCCTCGGTCTGGTTGGCCAGGTTCAGCGCCGCCGCTGCGGTCAGGGTGATGTTCTCGATGTTGGCAATCTGGGCATCGCCGCTGGCGGTGAAGTTGGCGCCGATGTTCAGGGTGTCGGTATCGGCTCCGCCGTCGAGCAAGGTGTCGTTCTGGGCGCCGACGATGGTGTCGGTGCCTGCGCCGGCGCTGATGCTGTCTGCGCCGCTGCCGCCGGTGATGGTGTCAGCTCCGGCTGAGCCGGTCACCGTGAAGGATTCTGTCTGGTTCGTCAGGGTGATCGTCACGCCCGCTGCTGCCGTGGCAGCCGAGATGGCCTCAACGCCCTGAATCGAGGCGTCCGTCGCGCCCAGCGTATTGAGATCGGCCGAGGTTGAAGTCAGGTTGAGGGTGTCGCCTGTGCCTGCGCCCAGGTTGATGGTGCCCGCACCCACGAGGATTGCGTCGAGCTGGGCGCCGGTCAGCGTGATGGTGTCAGCACCCACCGTCCCGGTCAGGTTGCCGGTGGTGATGTTGGTCAGGGTCGGCAGTGTTGCTGCCGAGATGTCACCGCTGGCCACCACGTTGAGCACGTTGGTGCCTGTGCCCAGGTTCACCGCTGTGGTGAAGCCGGTCAGTTGCGCTGAGCTCAGGGTCACCGTGTCGTTGCCGGTGCTGCCCGTCAGCGTCTCGACGTTGCTGATCGTGCCAGTCGTGAAGTCCACTGTCGTGGCGTTGGTCAGCACGATGCTGTCGGCTTCGGTCCCGCCGTCAATCGACTCGCCGGCCGCAAAGTTGCCGCTGGCGAGGTTGATGGTGTCTGTTCCGGCTCCGCCGGTGATGATGTCTGCGCCCGCTCCACCGGTGATGGTGTCTGCGCCGTCGCCTGCATTGATCGTGTCAGCGCCTGCACCACCCGTGATGATGTCGGTGCCTGTCGAGCCGGTCAC
>CALRUD020000006.1:0-162066 GCA_943371225.1 Rhizobium sp. Q54
AAGCCCCAAGCCCCAAGCCCCAAGCCCCAAGCCCCAAGCCCCAAGCCCCAAGCCCCAAGCCCCAAGCCCCAAGCCCCAAGCCCCAAGCCCCAAGCCCCAAGCCCCAAGCCCCAAGCCCTGTCAACAATTTCAGCTATCCTAGAAGGCTTCACAACTCCCGACCGCCCACACGTGTCCGACGTTCCCCCCAGTCGGTCTTCCAAAACAGAAGACAAACGCGGCTTTTTGCAGAAGCTCGCTGAAATGCTCCATCCCGGCCCTGACTCGAAAGACGAGTTGATTGAAACGCTGGTGGAGGCACAGGACAACGAAGTCATTGGCGCCCAGAGCCGCGAAATGCTGGAGGGCGTGATCCGCATGGCGGACATGACCGCTGGTGATGTCATGGTGGCCGCACCACGCATGGATGTGATCAACATCGACTCGCCTTTTGACGAGTTGCTGCACCTGGTCATCGACACCGCCCACTCGCGTTTTCCGGTCTATGAAGGCGACAAGGAAAACATCCTCGGCATCCTGATGGCCAAGGACCTGCTGAAACTGCAGCGCGCGCCTGAGCTCAACATCCGCGCGCTGCTGCGCCCCGCCGTGTTTGTGCCCGAGAGCAAGGGCCTCAATGACCTGCTGCGTGAGTTCCGTGGCAACCGCAACCATCTGGCCATCGTCATTGACGAGTTTGGTCGCGTGGCCGGGCTCATCACCATCGAAGACGTGCTGGAGCAGATCGTTGGTGAGATCGAAGACGAGTTCGACATTGCCGAAGACGAAGGCGACATCTTTGGCCTGGCCGATCACACCTACCGCGTCAGTGGCGACACCTCGATCGAACGTGTCAATGAGGCCTTCGGCGTGACCCTGCCAGAGACCGACTTTGAAACCATCGGTGGCCTGGTCGCGCACGAGATGGGTCACGTGCCGAAAAAAGGCGAGCAGCATGTGCTGGCCGGTTTGCAGTTCACCGTGCTGCACACCAAGGGCGGTGCGGTGAAGTGGTTCAAGGTGTCGCCGCTGCCGGCGCCCGGCAACGCTGCCAACTGACGCCGCAGCAGCACGTTCATGGCCCGGCAGCCGATCCACAGCATGATTTCCGCGCTGCCGACCTTGCCGGCATTGCTGGAGCACGCGAACACGGCGCCACCATCGCGCGGGTTTCATTGGCTCCAGGGGTTTCTGGTGGTCTTCGCCGGCTGTGCCCATGCGGTGTCGATGGCGTGGCCCTGGTCGTTCGGCCTGCCGGCAGGGCAGCCCGTGTGGTGGCTGCAGCTTCTGGCCATGATGATGTTGGTGGCCCAGCTCGATGGCTGCCGCACGTTCAAGCGCGCAGCGTGGCTGGGTGAATTGTTTGGCACGGCCATGCTGTGCAGCACCTTCTGGTGGCTTTACATCTCGATGCACGACTACGGCGGGCTGGCGGCGCCGCTCACCGTGCTGGCCGTGTTTTTGCTGGCGGCCGCGCTGGCGATTTATTACGCGGTGGCCGCAGGGCTGTTTGTTCTGGTCGCGCCGCGCCTTCGCGTGCCGCGGGCCCTGGTGTTTGCCGCGCTCTGGTTGATGGCCGAACTGGCCCGCGTGCAGATCTTCACCGGCTTTCCGTGGGGCGAAGGCGGCTACGCGCATGTGGATGGCTGGGCCCGCCTGCTGGCCGAATGGGTGGGTGTGCATGGGCTCACTTATCTGGCTGCGTTTGCCGCCGCCTGGCTGGCCATGGCGCTGCGCGCACAACGCACCGCTTGGGTGATGGCCACAGCGACTGTGGCCGCCTCGGTCGTGCTGGCTCGCTGGCCGGCCGATGGCGTGGGGGTACCGGGCCAGGGTCGCTCCACCGAAGCGATGGGCGTCACCCTGCTGCAAGGCAATATTCCGCAGGACCAGAAATTCGAGAGTGGCACCGGCATTGCGACCGCGCTGCGCTGGTACGGCGAGCAGTTGCAGGCGGCTCGCACGCCGCTGGTGGTGGCGCCTGAGACGGCCATTCCCCTGTTGCCCCAGCAGTTGCCCGCACCGTACTGGGCGGCCCTGACAGACCGGTTTGCCAGTGGCCAGCAGGCGGCGTTGATCGGCCTGCCGCTGGGCAACACCGCCTCGGGTTACGCCAATTCGGTGATTGGCCTCAAGCCCGCCGCGCCGGGCGCAGCGCGCAACGAACCGTACCGCTACGACAAGCACCATCTGGTGCCGTTTGGCGAGTTTGTGCCGCCTGGCTTTCGCTGGTTCATCGACATGATGAACATTCCGCTGGGTGACTTCAGCCGTGGTGCGGTCGGGCAGGCGTCGTTTGAATGGCAGGGCCAGCGTCTGGCGCCCAACATCTGCTACGAAGACCTGTTTGGCGAGGAGCTGGGTGCGCGCTTCACCGACCCGGCGCGGGCACCGACGGTGTTTGTCAATGTGAGCAACATCGCCTGGTTCGGCAACACGGTGGCGATTGACCAGCACCTGCACATCTCCCGCATGCGCGCCCTGGAGTTTGACCGCCCCATGATCCGCGCCACCAACACCGGGGCCACCGTCATCATCAACCACCGGGGGCAGGTCACCCATTCGCTGCCGTCGCACACCCGTGGCGCGCTGGTGGGCGAGGTGGTGGGACGGACCGGCATCACGCCGTATGCGCAGTGGGTGTCGCGCTACGGCTTGTGGCCGCTGTGGGGGCTCTGTCTGGCGCTGGTCGTGCTGGCGCTGGTGTTCCGCAGGCGTTGACATGGCACCGGATCGGCACTGGACCAGCGCCGAACCCGCTCCTGCCGCGTAAAATCAAGGGTTTGGCCCGCCGAAAGGCGCCTGTGACGCATCTGGTGCGTCGCGGAAACCCGGCCCCCGCCTTACTCTTGCGCCTTACCCTGACTCCTTATGCTCACCTTCCAGCAAATCATTCTCAAGCTGCAGTCCTATTGGGCCGACCAGGGCTGCGCGCTGCTGCAACCCTACGACATGGAAGTCGGCGCAGGCACTTCACACACCGCGACTTTCCTGCGCGCGCTGGGCCCCGAGCCGTGGAAGGCCGCGTATGTGCAGCCCAGCCGCCGCCCGAAAGACGGCCGCTATGGCGAGAACCCCAACCGCCTGCAGCACTACTACCAGTATCAAGTGGTGCTCAAGCCCGCGCCGGCCAACATTCTGGAGCTGTACCTGGGCTCGCTCGAAGCGCTGGGCTTTGACCTGAAGAAGAACGACATCCGCTTTGTCGAAGACGACTGGGAGAACCCCACGCTCGGCGCCTGGGGCCTGGGCTGGGAGGTCTGGCTCAATGGCATGGAAGTCACGCAGTTCACCTACTTCCAGCAGGTGGGTGGCATCGACTGCAAACCCGCGACCGGCGAAATCACGTACGGGCTGGAGCGGCTGGCCATGTACCTGCAGGGCGTAGACAACGTCTACAACCTGACCTGGACCGACGGTCTCAGCTATGGCGATGTCTACAAGCAGAACGAGGTGGAGCAGTCCACCTATAACTTCGAGCACAGCGACGCCAATTTCCTGTTCACCGCTTTCACCGCGCATGAGAAGCAGGCCAAACACCTGATCGAGGCGCAACTGGCTCTGCCGGCCTACGAGCAGGTGCTCAAGGCGGCGCACAGCTTCAATCTGCTGGACGCGCGCGGCGCCATCAGCGTGACCGAGCGTGCCGCCTACATCGGCCGCATCCGCAACCTGGCGCGCGCCGTGGCACAAAGCTATTTCGACAGCCGTGAACGCCTCGGCTTCCCGCTGGCACCGCGCGAATGGGTGGCGCAGATGACAAAGAAGGCTGCATAAAAATATGACAACGAATAACCTTCTGGTTGAGCTGTTTGTGGAAGAGCTGCCACCCAAGGCGCTCAAAAAGCTCGGCGATGCATTTGCAAGCGTGCTGTTTGAACAACTGAAAGCCCAGGGGCTCACGGCGGAAGGCGCCGCGCTCACCGCGTTTGCCTCCCCGCGCCGTCTGGCCGCGCACGTGACGGCGGTGGCCGCACAAGCCGCCGACAAGGCGGTGTCGCAAAAACTGATGCCGGTCAGTGTGGGCCTCGATGCTGCGGGCAATGCCACACCGGCGCTGCTGAAAAAGCTGCAGGCGCTGGGCGCCGACGCCTCGGCAGTGGCGGGCCTCAAGCGCGCACCTGACGGTAAGGCCGACGCGCTGTTCTACGACAGCATGGTCACTGGCGTGACGCTGGCCGATGGCTTGCAAAAAGCGCTGCTGGAAGCGATTGCCAAACTGCCGATCCCGAAGGTCATGACCTACCAGCTCGAAAGCGGTTGCGATCTGCCGGGCTGGAGCAGCGTGAGCTTTGTGCGGCCCGCGCACGGCCTGGTGGCCCTGCATGGCAGCACGGTGGTGCCGGTCGAAGCTCTGGGTCTGAAGGCGGGCAACATCACGCACGGCCACCGCTTTGAAGCGGCGGTGGACCCGGTGGTGCTGAAAGAGGCCGACAGCTACGCTGCCACACTGCAAAAAGACGGTGCGGTGATCGCCAGCTTTGCAGACCGCAAGGCCGAGATCGCGCGCCAGTTGGTTGTCGCTGCAACGAAGGTGGGTGGCGGTGCGACGGCTATCGAAGACGATGCCCTGCTCGATGAAGTGACCGCGCTGGTCGAGCGGCCCAATGTGCTCATCTGCGAGTTCGACAAGCAGTTCCTCGATGTGCCGCAGGAGTGCCTGATTCTCACGATGAAGGCCAACCAGAAGTACTTCCCGCTGCTCGATGCCGCAGGCAAGTTGACGAACAAATTCCTGGTGGTCAGCAACATCACGCCCGACGACTCCAGCGCCGTGATCGGCGGCAACGAGCGCGTGGTGCGCCCGCGCTTGGCCGATGCCAAGTTCTTTTTTGACCAGGACCGCAAGAAGACGCTGGCCTCGCGCGTGGCCGGGCTGGACAAGGTGGTCTATCACAACAAGCTGGGCACGCAGGGTGAGCGCACCGAGCGCGTCTGCGCCATCGCCAAGGTGATTGGTGCGCAGCTGGGCAGCGACCACCTTGCGCATCAGGCTGGTGTGGCCGCGCGTCTGGCCAAGGCCGATTTGCTGACCGACATGGTGGGCGAGTTTCCGGAGTTGCAGGGCATTATGGGTCGTTATTACGCGCTCAATGACGGCCTTGAGCGGGATGTAGCGGATGCTATTGAGGACCACTACAAGCCGCGCTTTTCAGGCGATGAGCTGCCGCGTAACGAGGTCGGATTGGTGGTTGCTCTGGCTGACAAGCTGGAAACGCTGGTTGGCATGTTTGGCATTGGCAATTTACCGACGGGCGACAAAGATCCGTTTGCGCTGCGACGCCATGCGTTGGGTGTGATTCGGATGTTGGTGGAGCGAGCCCCTGAGCAGAAACTCAACGAACTCCTTGAAATCGCGTTTGGCAGCTTTGAACTCGCGGCGGTGTCCAGAGAACTAGCAGATCGTGGCCAAGCTGCCGGTCCTGTGACTTACTTTGCAGTAGAAACGCCGAGACTTGTTGAAGACTTCATTTTTGACCGCTTTGCCGGATCCCTCCGCGAACGAGGCTACAGCGCGCAGGAAGTCGATGCCGTGCTGGCATTGCGCCCGCAGCGCCTTGGCGATGTGGCCAAACGCCTCGCTGCCGTGCGCGCTTTTGCCGCACTGCCCGAAGCTCCTGCGCTGGCTGCGGCCAACAAGCGCGTTGGCAACATCCTGAAAAAGGCCGAAGGCGCCGTCGAGGCGCGCATCCAGCCGGCGCTGCTGCAGGAAGCGGCCGAGAAGTCTCTCGCTGAAGCGTTGGCCGTGGTTGCGCCCAAGGCCGACGCTGCGTTCGCCGCCGGCGACTACACCGCGTCATTGCAAGCACTGGCCTCCCTGAAAGCGCCGGTCGATGCCTTCTTTGAAGGTGTGATGGTCAATGCCGAAGACCCGGCACTGCGCGCCAACCGGCTGGGCCTGCTGGCGACTTTGCACCAGGCGATGAACCGCGTCGCCGATCTGTCCAAGCTCGCCAGCTGATCAAGGCAACCCATGAAACTCGTCATCCTCGACCGCGACGGCACCATCAATATCGACAGCGACGACTACGTCAAGTCGCCCGAAGAATGGTTGCCCCTGCCCGGCGCGCTGGAGGCGATTGCTCGTCTCAACCACGCGGGCTGGCGTGTGGTGATTGCATCCAACCAGTCTGGTTTGGGGCGGGGCCTGTTCGATGTGGCGGCCCTCAATGCCATGCACGCCAAGATGCACAAGCTGCTGGCGGCCGTTGGCGGGCGTGTTGACGCGATTTTTTACTGCCCGCATGGCCCTGAGGAAAGCTGCAGCTGCCGCAAGCCGTTGCCAGGGCTGTTCGAGCAGATCAGCGCCCGATTCGGTGTGCCGCTCAAGGGTGTTCCGACAGCAGGCGACACCTTGCGCGACCTGCAGGCCGGCGCGGCGGCGGGGTGTGAACCGCATCTGGTGCTGACCGGCAAGTCGGCACGCCACCGCAACGGCCCGCCGCCAGAAGGTTTGCCAGCCGGCACCGTGCTGCACCACGACCTCGCGGCATTTGCCGAATTCCTGATTGAGCGCAGTGCCGCGCTGCAGGCTGAGCCCAAGGCCTCCTGAAGATTCAAGAGTCAGCACCGCCCATGCCTTTCATCCGATCTGTTGTGCACCTGCTGTGGATGGCCGTCACGGTGATTCCGTGGGCCATCTTTGTCATCATTGCCTCGCTGTTTGTCAGCAGCACCACCATGTACTGGATGTGCGCGGGCTGGCTGCGGCTGGCGGTCACCGGCGGCACCGTGATCCTGGGTATCCAGAACCGCGTCACCGGCATGGAAAACCTGCCCACCGGCGAGACCAGCGCGGCAGTGCTGCTGCTCAAGCACCAGAGCACCTGGGAAACCTTCAGCATGCCCACGCTGATGCCGCATCCACTGGCCTATGTGTTCAAGAAGGAACTGCTCTATGTGCCCTTCTTCGGCTGGGCCATGGCGCGCATGGACATGATCCACATCGACCGCAGCCAGCGCGCGCAGGCCTTCAACAAGGTGGTGGCCCAGGGCAAGCGTCTGATGGCGCAGGGCACCTGGGTCATCATGTTCCCCGAGGGCACACGCATTCCGCGCGGGCAGAAGGGCACCTACAAATCCGGCGGCGCACGGCTGGCGATTGAAACCGGCGCGCCGGTGATCCCGATTGCCGTCACGTCAGCCAAATGCTGGCCGCGCAAGGCCTTTATCAAGAAGCCGGGCATTGTGGACATCTCCATCGGCAAGCCGATTGACAGCACTGGCCGCAAGCCCGATGAGCTGATGCGCGAGGTTGAAACCTGGATCGAAGCCGAGATGCGCCGGCTGGACCCGGAGGCCTACCCGGAACCCGCTGCCCCTGCAGCCCCGGTGTGAGCGCAGCCCGCTAAACTGGCGTGATGCAGCGGCTCCTTCAGCTCACCCTGGACATGTTCGGTCCCGAGCCGACAACCGCCGTGCCGGAGCCACGCCGGCAGCCTGATCCAGCTCCAGCGCCAGCCGCAAGTGCTTCTGCCCCCGCACCGGCGCTGCCCCTGCAAACCCTTCAGGAAGCACTTGATCCCGCCACCTTTCGCCACCCCCGCGCCACGCGCGAGGCGCTGCTCGACCGGGTGGCCGTGGCCTACGAATTCCGCCGCAGCAAGCGCCGCACTATCGGTTTCTCCGTCGGCGCCGATGGCCTGACGGTGAGCGCGCCCAAGTGGGTGCCGCTCTACGAGATCGACAAGGCGGTGGCTGAAAAATCCCGCTGGATTCTGGACAAGCTGCAGGAAACCCGGGCCCGCCATGAGCGTCTGGAGTCGGGCCGCATCGATTGGAAAGACGGCGCCACGCTGCCCTTCCTTGGCGAGCCCGTCGTGCTGGTGATCGACCCGCGCCATGCGTTTGGCGGCGTAGGGGCCGAGCTCAAGCTGTCCGAGCCGGCTGACGACATGGCCGCGCTGCCCGGCGTGGCGCACCGTACCCTGCATGTCGGCCTGCCGCACCACGCCACGCCCGACCAGATGCGCGATGCGGTGCAGGCCTGGCTGATGCGGCAGGCCAAGCGTATCTTCACCGAGCGGCTGAACCACTTCGCGCCGCAGCTGGGTGTGCAGTGGCGCAAGCTCAGCCTGTCGAGTGCCGGCACCCGCTGGGGCAGCGCCAGTGCCGACGGCTCCATCCGACTGAACTGGCGCCTGGTGCACTTCCGCATGTCGGTGATTGATTACGTGGTGGTCCACGAGCTGAGCCACCTGCGCGTGATGGACCACAGCCCCCGCTTCTGGGACACGGTACGTGCCGTGGTGCCTGATTACGCCGAGCTACGGGGCCAGCTCAAGGACGAGGGAATCCCGCGCTGGTGAAGGGGGATTGCCGCGTGGCGGAAAACACACGGCGAGGGTGTACGGCAAAAGTACCAAGCAGAAAAAAGCACCGGATGGGTATAAATTCCGCCCCCTTGCACGACAGGCCCTGAGGGGTCATCATGGAGGCAAGAGGAGACAAAGTGAGTTTTTGGGAGTGATCGTCCATCCGTGACTTGCCCGACTGCACAAACCCCCCCCAAATCGGCGACAAGTTACTAAAATTACAAACTGTGACAATCGTGCTCAAAAGGACGCCTGATGAATGACAAGCTGATATTGGTCGTCGAAGACAACCCCGACCACCTTGAACTGACGGTACTCACATTGGAAGAACAGGGCATGGAGGCGGAAATCGCCGTGGCACGCGATGGCGCCGAGGCGCTGGACTACTTGTTCGGGCAAGGTGCGCACGCCGGGCGTGACACGCACAAGCAGCCGTCACTGATTCTTCTCGACATGAAGCTGCCCAAGCTTTCGGGTCTCGATGTGCTGCGCAGTGTGCGCGCCAACCCGCTGACTGCGTTGGTGCCGGTGGTCATGCTCACCTCTTCGAGCGAACTCTCCGACATGACGGCCTGCTACAAGAGCGGCGCCAACGGCTTTGTCCGCAAGCCGGTCGACTTCGGTGACTTCACGGAAAAACTCAGCCGTCTGCAGGCCTTCTGGCTGGATGTCAACGAGTCCCTGGCCACGGCTTGACCTCTGGCCACTTGTTGCAAGTCGGCCGGCCCGGGGCCCTGAGCTGCACATCGACGGTGTAAGCGAATGAGCTTCAAGGGCAACCTCCGTGCACGATTGGTAGCACTGGTCATCGCCGCTCTGGTGCCCCTTTTCGGGCTGGCGATTGTCAAGGCCTGGCTCAACTCCCAGTCGGCCATCCAGCGCGAAGCCGACAATCTGCAGTTCGCCGTGTCGCTGGTCGCGGCGAGGGAAGACCAGGTCACACAAACCGCCCACCAGATTCTGCTGGCCATCGCCAAGGCGCCGGGCCTGCTGGAAGGCGCTCCCGGCGAGTGCCAGCGCTACCTGAAGGCGCTGACCGAAGACATCCCGCTGTTTGCCAACCTCGGCCTGATCGGGCTGGATGGCAACTTCCGTTGCCACGGCCTGGGCGGGCTCGACATTCCGAATGCCGGTGACCGCAGCTTCTTCAAGCGCGCGCTGAGCGATCTCGAATTTGTCTCTGACGGCTACTTCATTGGCCGCGCCACCGGCAAGCCCAACGTCACCTTCGCTTTGCCTGTGCTCACGCCGAACCGCGAGCCGCGCGCAGTGGCCTTTGCCGCGCTGGACCTTGCCGTTCTGGCAAAGATGGCTGCAGCCGTGAAAGTGCCAGACGGCGCTCACCTGCTGATCACCGACCGCCAGGGTCGGGTCCTTGTATCGCCTGAAGGGGCCGCAAGTGTGGTGGGCGAGGTGTTGCCGGTGGAGGCGCTGCGCCAGCGCGTGCGCGGCATGCAGTCGGGTGTGGTGGAGACCAACGATCCGCGTGGCGTGGCCCGCATCTATGCCCATGCGCCGAGTGGCCGCATTGAGAACTCGCCCTTCTTTGTGGTGTTGAGTGTGGAACGGGACAAGGTGGTCACGCCTGTCCGCAAGCAGTTGGGGATGGAGTTGCTGGCGCTGGCGCTGATGTCGCTGCTGGGCGGCGTGCTGGCATGGTTTGTCGGCGGGCGTGCCATCGTGCGGCCTGCACGCGAGATTGTGCGGACTGCGCAGCAACTGGAGGCCGGGCATCTGGATCGCCGCGTGGTGCCAGAGGTTGCCGAACTGCCCCATGAGTTCGGCGAGATTGCCGGCGGTATCAACCGCATGGCGCAGTCGCTCGAGCAGCGCGCGCAGGAGCTCGACCGCGAGCTGGAGAAAAACCGGCAGGCCTTCGCCACGCTGAACCTCACCGTCAACAGCATGCAGGAGGGCGTATTCGCGGTCAGTACCTCGGGTGAGCTGTTGACCGTCAATGACGCCGCCCGCAAGATATTTACCGTGGAACCGGACGCCAAGGTGCTCTCGCCCCAATGGGCCGACGCGCAGGGCTTTTTCATCCCGGGTACTGACACCCCGTTCCGCCCTGTTGACCTGCCTCTGGCGCGCGCACTGCGCGGTGAAAGCGGAGGCCCTGAGCTGGTCCTGATCCGCAACGAGCGACAGCCGGAAGGCCGTCTGCTCAGCTGCTACTTCAGTCCGATGCGTCATGACGACGAGATCGTCGGCGTGCTGACAGTATTCACCGACATCAGCGACATGGACCGTCTGCAGCGCGAGCAGAACGAGAGTTTCAACCGCCTGCGCGAAACCCAGCGCAAACTGCTCGATGCCCAGCGACTGGCGCGCCTGGGCATGTGGGAGTACGACATCCGTGCCGACAAGTTCTGGGTATCTGACGAAGTCAATGAACTGTTCGGCGTGGCGCCCGGCACTTTTGAAGCCAGCGTGCAGACCTACCGCGACTTCATGGCGCCGGAGGACCGGGTGCGCTACCTGGCCTTGCGTGACGTGGCCTTCGCCAAAGGCCAGTCGCTGGACTTCGAGTACCGCATCACCACGCCCGACGGGCAGGTCCGCTGGATTCACCAGTTCGACCGCCTCAAGCTTGATGACCAGGGCCAGCCGCAGTACCGCACCGGCATCGTGCAGGAAATCACGCAGCGCAAGCAGTCGGAGCTGCTGATCGCCCGAAGCACCGAGTTGCTGCGCCGCACCGGCGCACTGGCCAAGGTGGGGGGTTGGGAATACACCCTGCAGGACCAACGCGCGTACTGGTCGGAGGAGCTGCGCGTGATTTTCGAGATGCCCGCCGACACCGAGATGGACTTCAAGCAGGGCATCGATTTCTACACACCCAACGCGCAGACCATCATCCGCATCGCAGTGCGCGCGGCCATCAAGGACGGTACACCGTGGGACATTGACCTGCCGATGCTGACCGCCAGCAAGCGCTCCATCTGGGTGCGCAGTCAGGGCTGTGCGGTGCAGGAGGACGGCAAGACCGTCAAGCTGGTCGGTGCCGTGCAGGACATCACCGATGAATACGAATCGCGAGACCGCATGCGCCTGCTGGAGCATGCCGTCTCGCGGCTCAACGACATCGTACTGATCACGGAAGCAGAGCCACTCGATGGCCCCGATGGTCCGCGCATCGTGTACGTCAACGATGCTTTCGAGCGCCGCACCGGCTTCAGCCGCGAGGAAGTGATTGGCAAGACGCCGCGCATCCTGCAGGGCCCGAAAACCCAGCGCGACGAACTGGCCCGCATCGGCGCGGCACTGCGCAAGTGGGAGCCGGTGCGTGCCGAACTCATCAACTACACCAAGAGCGGCCAGGAGTTCTGGCTGGAGCTGGACATTGTTCCGATTGCCGACCCGACCGGCTGGTTCACCCACTGGGTGGCGGTGGAGCGCGACATCACGCCACGCAAGCGCGCCGAGCAGGCCGCGCAGGAGCACCTCTTCATGCTGCAGCGGGCGGCCGATGCGGCGCAGGTCATCACCTCGCACCGCACGCTGGCGGGCGCCATGCAGGAGGTGGCCGAACAGGCGCGCGGCGTGATCGGGGTGCACAAGGCGGTGGTGACGGTGCCCGGCAGCGACACCCATTCGCAGTCCATCAATGCCGTGTCGCTGTCCGAGAAATACGCCGCCCAGTACCCGCCGGGCAGCAGCGTGATCGAGGGCTTTGACGCCGGCCTGGGCGACCAGCTGCGCCCAGTGCTGCTGACCGAGGCCGAGCTGGAAAAACACCCCCGCTGGCGCGGCATGGGCGACAAGGTGACCGGCCTGCGCGGCTGGCTGTCGGTGCCGCTGTTTGGCTCCGACGGCGAAATCCGCGGCATGCTGCAGATGACCGATAAGTACGAGGGCGACTTCACGCTGCAAGACCAGTATGTGGCCGTGGAGCTTGCCTTGCTGGCCGCCAGCGCCATCGAGAACGCGCGCTTGTTACAGGAAATCAGTCAGCTCAACGTGGGGCTGGAGAAAAAAGTCGCTGAGCGCACCGCCGCGCTATCGCGCCAGGAGGCGCTGTTCCGTGCACTGGCCGAGCAGGCGCCGCAGACGGTGTGGACGGCCGACACCGAAGGCGCACTCACCTATGTCAACCCGGCGTGGTCCAGCGTGGTCGGTGGTCAACCGGCCGACTGGCTGGGCTACCGATGGCTGGCCGTGATTCACCCGGATGACCGCACCGCCATCGGCGACAACTGGCGTGCATCGGTGGCCAGCAAGTCGCAGTTCGTCGGCACCCGGCGCGTGCTGGCGGCCGATGGCAGTTACCACACCATGTCCTACAGTGCCTCGCCGGTGCTGGACGAGCAGGGCGACATCGCTTTCTGGGTCGGCATTGACGCGGACATTTCCGAGATCAAGGCCATCGAGACCGCACTGCGCGTGTCCAACCAGGAGCTGGAGGCCTTCTCTTATTCGGTGTCGCACGATCTGCGGGCGCCGCTCAACACCATCGACGGCTTCAGTCGGCTGCTGGGCAAGCAGGTGGAGAGCCTGGAGAACCCCAAGGTGCGCCATTACCTCGACCGCATCCAGAGCGGCGCCGCGCAAATGGGCCAGCTGATCGACGACCTGCTGGCGCTGGCGCAGGTGAACCGCATCGACCTGCGTCCCGAGATGGTGAACATGACGGTGCTGGCTCACCACATCGTCGAAGGCCGCCGCATCCACCAGCCGGAGCGCCGGGTGGTGGAGCACATTGAAGACAGGCTGGAGGCCTTCGGCGATATCCGGCTGATCCGTGTCGTGCTGGAGAACCTGCTGGGTAACGCCTGGAAGTTCACCTCTCAGATGGAGGAGGCGCACATCCATTTCGGGCAGATGCGCGATGCGGCAGGGCAGCAGGTGTTTTTTGTCCGCGACAACGGCGCCGGCTTTGACCAGACCTATGTGAACAAACTGTTCAAACCCTTCCAGCGCCTGCACGCCGCCACCGACTTCCCGGGCACCGGCATCGGCCTGGCGACGGTGAGCCGTGTGATCGAGCGCCACGCGGGCGCCGTGTGGGCGGAATCAAAACCCGGCGCAGGCGCATGTTTTTACTTCACACTGCCCAATACTGCGCTGGCTGGCATCGCATGACGCAACGAGCCGCAAGCGCGCTGCGGTGCTTGCTAGCAAGGGCGTTATGGGCATCGGCCCGCTTTACGCCCGCAGTCGGTACGGCTATATTGCAAAAAGTGATGAAACTGGAAAAATCGACTACTTGGGAGCTGCTTCATGGTCATTGACTCCAAATCCCCGGACGCGTCGGCACCGCCAGACGACTTCTCGGGCACCGACTATTGCGGAACTACCTACGCCGCCAAGCTCATGGGCCTGTCGGTTGCGACCGTGCAGACGCTGGTCGAAAAGGGCGAAATCGAGGCCTGGAAGACGCTGGGTGGCCACCGCCGTATTTCACTGAAGTCGATCAATGCCTACTTGAGCAGGAACGGTCCACAGTCAACCCGCAGCGGGCTGGACCCCAAAAAACGCTTGCGTGTACTGATTGTCGAAGACGAGGAGGACGCGATTGAGCTGTATCGGCTCCAGTTTGACTCATGGGATCTTCCGCTGGACTGCACCTGGATGCCATCGGCCATGGACGCGTTGATGGACATTGCAACACTGTCCCCCGACCTGTTGGTGACTGACCTGTCCATGCCGGGGCTGGACGGCATCGAGATGCTCAAGGCGCTCAAGCGCAACCAGCAACTGGCCGACATGCAGATCATGGTGGTCAGCGGGCTGTCCATAGAGGCTATTGAGGAGCGCGGCGGCCTGCCGCCCCATGCACAGCATGTGCCCAAACCAGTCAACTTCGACTGGCTGCACGGCTATGTCACGGCACTGGTCAACGCGAAGGTGAAGTGGCGCTGACACCCTGATCGCGCCGCGCCGTCCCCCGGTTTACCCATGAACAAGTTCACCAGAAAGCTATGGACGGAGCTTCAGCGCAAGCGCTCGCCGCTGGCTCTGGGTGGTGAACTGCACAGCGGCGACCTGCAGGGCCTGAGCCGGGAGTCGACGGAAGGCGGCCACCGCTGGTGGCCCATGGCGTCGGACCGTGATGGCGAGGTGCAGCTCGACGCCGAAGGCCGGATCACCGAGGCCAATGCCATGGCCATGCGGCTGCTGCACTGCCCGGTGTCCGATGTGGTCGGGCGCGACTTCTGGCAGATTGTTCCGGAAACCATTGCCGACCAGTTTCAGTTCGCCACCAACAAGGCGCTGGAAAAATCCCCGCGCCACTCCTTCGTCGCCAACGACGCACTGGCCGACAGCTGGGTGCAGTACACCGTCAGGCGCCATCATGGCGGCTACAGCGTCACCCTCCGCGATGTCGCCTCGACCCAGACCCTGCTGTTGATGCTCAAGAGCAGCGAGCGGTTCAACGACATGCTGTTCGACGCCAACCCCACCCCGATGTGGATTTTCGACGCCGAGTCCCGCGCCGTGCTGGCAGTGAACCAGGCTGCGATTGATTTTTATGACATCCCGCGCCGCAAGTTCATCACCCTCGACATGGGCGCGCTGTTCCCCGATGGCGAGGGGGCTGCGGTTTACCAGTCGCTGCATCTCGGTCAGCCCGGTGGCGACGTGCCGCCGCACCTGCGGCTGTGCAAGCAGCGCAAGGCCAATGGCGAGGTGGCGCTGGCCGAGCTGGCCTGGGGCCGCATCGACTGGAACGGCCATCAGGCGATTCTGGTGAGCCTGGCCGATGTGTCAGAGCGCCACCTGGCCGAGGTGTCGCTGCGGCGCACCAATGATTACCTGGAGCAGGCGCTGGCCGAGCGCGACGAGCAACTGAAAGGCGCCATGCGCGATCTGGCGGCGTTCACCGAAGCTGTCTCCAACGATCTGCTCGGCTCATTGCACGTGGCCAACGGCTTCGCCGCCACGCTGGCTGAAAAATACGCGCCTGTGCTGGATGCACAGGGCCGCCGCTATGTCGGCCGTATCCAGGCCAGCACGCGCCAGGTGGCCGTGATGGTGGAAGACCTGCGCATCTTCATCCAGATTCCGCAGCAGAGCATGCACCCCGAGATGCTGGAGCTCGGGCCGCTGTGCAACAGCATGGCCAACGACTTCCGCAAGCAGGACCCGGCGCGCGGCGTGACTTTCGAGATCGACACCGCGCTGCAGGTGTATGGCGACAAGCGCCTGCTCTCACTGGTACTGACCTGCCTGATGCGCAACGCGTGGAAGTTCACCGCCCGCCGCGATGAAGCGTGGATCAAGGTCGGCGTGCAACCCGGCCAGACACCGGGTGAGACGGTGCTTTGCGTTTCGGACAACGGCGCCGGCTTTGATGCCGCCTATGCCGACCGCCTGTTCCAGCCCTTCCAGCGCCTGCATTCCTCGGCCGAATTTCCGGGCAATGGCCTGGGGCTGGCCATCGTCAAGCGGGTGGCCGAGCGCCATGGCGGCCGCGTGTGGGCTGAGACCTCGGCGCAGGCGGGTACCCGTTTCTTCGTGGCCCTGCCCGACAAGGTGGTCACGCCAGCCGACGAGCCTGCACGGAAAGTCATCACGCTCGACGACGATGACCCGGAGCGTACCCAGCCCGCGCCGCTCAGTGAATGAGGGGTAGCGCTGGGCCTGCCCGTGGAGCTTCAGCGATGTGATCAGTCGCCTGTGGGGCTGAACCGGTAAATGCCGTCCCCACCCACGCGGCGTTGCAGCCGGCCATCGAACCACAGCAGGTGCAGGTGGGCAATCGCCTCACCCATCGCAAACGTGGTCTGGTGCAGATCCAGCGGGCGCCGGAACATCACCGGCAGGATGTCTGCCGCGCTGCAGGGCTGGGCGGTGCAGGCCTGCATCACCTCGGCCAGCCGGTCCCGGTGGTGGTCGTGCAGCTGCCGGATGCGAGTGTGCAGCCCGATGAACGGTTTGCCGTGCGAGGGCAGCACCAGCGTGCCCTCCGGCAGCCGCATGAACTTGTCGATGGAGTCGAGGAATAACGCCAGCGAGTTGGCCTCCGGCTCCTGCTCATACACGCTCACGTTGGTGGAAATGCGCGGCAGGACCATGTCGCCGCTGATCAGCACACCCGCATCCTCGGAATGCAGCGCGATGTGTTCCGGTGCATGGCCGTGGCCGCTGATGCAGCGCCAGGCCCGCCCGCCGATGGCGATGACCGAGCCGTCCATGATGCGGCAGTAGCTGGCGGGCACCTCAGGCACCATGCCGGCGTAGTAGCCGGTGCGTGCGCGGATTTTTTCCACCGAGTCCGGGTCGGTCAGGCCATGCATCGCAAAAAACCGCGCCGCCGCATCACCGCCAAAACCGGTGGTGCTTTGCGAGCCGAGGCGTGCCGACAGGTAATCGGTCGCACTCGCCCAGAGCCGGCACACATGGGTGGCGGTGGTCCAGCGCTCGCACAGCCAGTGCGCCAGACCGATGTGGTCCGGGTGCATGTGGGTCACCACCACGCGCAGGATGGGCAGGCCTTCCAGCTCGCGGGCAAACACCTGTTCCCATTGCGCCTTGGCCTCGTCGCGCGTGATGCAGCAGTCCACCACCGTCCAGCCCTGCAGCATCTCGCCCGGGGTGGTCTGGCTGGGCATCTCGTCGCGCAGCAGCCAGAGGTTGATGTGGTCCAGCGCAAACGGCAGCGCCATGCGGATCCACTTCACGCCGGGCGCGACTTCGATGGATGCACCGGGTTCGGGCAGCACATCGCCCAGCGGGTAGTGGAGTTGTTGCTCAAGCAGGTTCATGGCATATTCACGGTATATTTGACGTTTACGTAAACGTCATGTTGACCGATTGTAGGGACGGTATGCACTCACTGCTGTCGCCATCCCGTCACTCCTGCGTTCCTGACCATTTCCCTGTTCCTGACCTCCACCATGGCCACCACCTACACCATCAGCGATCTGGCAAAAGAGTTTGATCTCACCACGCGCGCCATGCGGTTCTATGAAGACATGGGCCTGCTGCAGCCCAAGCGCGAAGGCCCGGGCGGCCGCAACCGTGTGTACACCGCGCGCGACCGCACCCGGCTCAAGCTCACGCTGCGCGCCAAGCGGCTGGGGCTGTCGCTGGTCGAGGCCAAGGAAATCATCGACTCCTACGACAGCCCGCGCGACACCGCGCCGCAGCTCAAGAAGTTTCTCGCCATCCTGACCGACCACCGCAAGAAGCTCGAAGCGCAGATGCTGGACCTGCAGGCCAACCTCGATGAAATCCGCACCCACGAGAAGGAAGCCAGGGCCCTGCTGGCCCGGACGGAAAAGTCAAAGTAGGCCATAATCCGGACTTGACGTTTACGTAAACGTCAACTCTCGGGGCCGGCGGGTATGCCACCTCCGAGCCCTCCCGCTCCCATCGTTTTGCGCATGACCCGAGAAGCCCGACATGGACACTGCCTCCTCTGCTATGCCCGCCGCCACCGCGCTGTATCAACGCATTGAAGCCAGCTTTGTGCGCCAGGGGCTGATGCAGCACCTCGGCGCCCGGCTGCTGCGCGTGGAGCCCGGCCTGTGCGAAATCGCCCTGCCGTACTCGGAGCGCGTGACGCAGCAGCAGGGCGGCTTCCACGGCGGTGCCATGGGGGCGCTGGCCGACATTGCCGGTGGCTATGCGGCCCTCACGGTGGCGCCGGCTGATTCGGAAGTCACCACCGTCGAATACAAGATCAACTTCATGGCTGCTTTCCAGGGCGGCGAGCTGCGTGCCATCGGCCGCGTGGCCAAGGCTGGCAAGCGCATCATCGTGACGACGGCCGATGTGCGCCACGTCAGCGCCGACGGCAAGGAAAGCGCCTGCGCGCTGATGCAGCAGACCCTGGTGCCCGTACCCAAAACCTACTGAGACAGACAAGGACCTCTTATGACCAACCTGCCAGGCCTCAACTTCCAGCTCGGTGAAGACATCGACGCGCTGCGCGATGCAGTGCGCGACTTCGCCCAGGCCGAGATCGCGCCGCGCGCTGCCGAAATCGACCGCAACGACCAGTTCCCGATGGACCTGTGGCAGAAGATGGGCAGCCTCGGCGTGCTCGGCATCACCGTGAGCGACGAATACGGCGGCGCCGGCATGGGCTACCTCGCGCACATGATCGCGATGGAAGAGATCAGCCGCGCATCGGCCAGTGTGGGCCTGAGCTACGGCGCGCACAGCAACCTGTGCGTGAACCAGATCAAGCGCAACGGCACCGACGCGCAGCGCGCCAAATACCTCCCCAAGCTGATCAGCGGCGAACACGTGGGCGCGCTCGCCATGAGCGAGCCGGGCGCGGGGAGCGATGTCATCAGCATGAAGCTGAAAGCTGAAGACAAGGGCGGCTACTACCTGCTCAACGGCAGCAAGATGTGGATCACCAACGGGCCTGACGCCGACACACTGGTGGTCTATGCCAAGACCGAACCCGAGCTCGGCGCCCGTGGCGTCACCGCGTTCCTGATCGAAAAAGGCATGAAGGGCTTTTCAGTTGCGCAGAAGCTCGACAAGCTGGGCATGCGCGGCAGCCACACCGGCGAGCTGGTGTTCCACAACGTCGAGGTGCCGGCGCAGAACATTCTGGGCGGGCTCAACGGCGGCGCCAAGGTGCTGATGAGCGGCCTCGACTACGAGCGCGCCGTGCTGGCCGCCGGGCCGATTGGCATCATGCAGTCGGTGATGGACAACGTGGTGCCCTACATCCACGACCGCAAGCAGTTCGGCCAGAGCATCGGCGAGTTCCAGCTGATCCAGGGCAAGGTGGCCGACATGTACACCGTGCTGCAGGCTGGCCGCGCCTTCTGCTACACGGTGGGCAAGAACCTCGACATGCTGGGCACCGAGCACGTGCGCCAGGTGCGCAAGGACTGCGCCAGCGTGATCCTCTGGTGCGCCGAAAAAGCCACCTGGATGGCTGGCGAGGGCGTACAGATCTTCGGCGGCAATGGCTACATCAATGAATACCCGCTGGGCCGCCTGTGGCGCGATGCCAAGCTGTATGAAATTGGCGCCGGCACCAGCGAAATCCGCCGCATGCTGATTGGCCGCGAGCTGTTTGCCGAGACGATGTAGTCAGGGCTATGAAATCGACACAAGTGAAAATAGCGCCATGACCTCATCCATCCAAGACCTCTTCACTCACAACCGCGCCTGGGCTGCCCAGATGGAGCGCGAGCGGCCTGGCTTCTTCACCGGCCTCATCAAGCAGCAAACGCCCAAGTACATGTGGATCGGTTGCTCCGACAGCCGCGTGCCCGCCAACCAGATCACCGGACTGGAGCCGGGCGAGGTGTTCGTGCACCGGAACGTGGCGAACGTGGTGGTTCACTCCGACCTCAATGCGCTGTCGGCCATCCAGTACGCGGTGGAAATGCTCAAGGTCGAAGACATCATGGTGGTCGGCCACTACGGCTGCGGCGGTGTGATGGCGGCGCTGCATGGCGCGCGCATTGGCCTCGCCGACAACTGGATTCGCCACATTCAGGACGTGCGTGACCGGCACCGCCCCCTGCTGGACAACATGGCTCCCGAAAAGCGCGCCGACGCGCTGGTGGACCTGAACGTGATTGAGCAGGTGGTCAATGTGTGCGTCAGCACCGTGATGGTGGACGCCTGGGCCAAGGGCCAGAAAGTGCGCGTGCACGGCTGGGCCTTTGGCGTGCACGACGGCCTGCTGCAGGACCTGCAGATGACAGTGGCCAGCACCGACACCATCGAGCCGCTGTACCGCGCCGCTGTCGCCAGCGTGGTGGCGGCGCGGCGCTAGCATCCGGTTATCTAACCCGTCATGTAAGCGATCATGTTCCCAACCCGTCTTGACGCGCCCCAGGCTTACGACATAGCCAAAGCGATGATGGACGGCTTCAACCGCCACTACCAGCTGTTTCGCACCGAGTCGGCACGCGCCAAGCACCGCTTTGAAACCGCCGACTGGCATGGCCAGCAGCGCGCCCAGCGCGAACGCATCGAGTTCTATGACCTGCGGGTACGCGAGGCCTTCACCCGGCTGGAGCGCGAGTTCAAGGCCGGCGAGCAACCCATGGACGTGTGGCAACAGGTCAAGCTGCATTACATCGGCCTGCTGGTCAACCACCAGCAACCCGAGCTGGCTGAGACCTTCTTCAATTCAGTCACCACCAAAATCCTGCACCGCAGCTATTTCCAGAACGACTTCATCTTCGTTCGCCCGGCCGTCAGTACCGAGTTCATCGAAAACGACGAACCCACGGCCCAGCCCACCTACCGCGCCTATTACCCCAACCGCGACAACCTGCTCGACACCGTGGTGGATGTTGTGCAGGGCTTTGACTTGCGGGTGGCGTTTGAAGACCTGCCGCGAGATGCCCGCTACGTGGTCGATGCGATGCGCGGTCGCTTTGACGACGTGAAGCTGCGCGCCAACTTCCAGATTCACGTGCTCTCCAGCCTGTTCTTCCGCAACAAGGGCGCGTATGTGGTCGGCAAGATCATCAACGGCTTCAATGAAGTGCCGTTTGCGCTGCCCATACTGCACGGCAAACATGGCAAGCTGGTGATTGATGCTGCCCTGTTCGGCGAGGACGACCTGCTCATGCTGTTCAGTTTTGCGCGTGCCTACTTCATGGTGGACATGGGCATTCCGTCGGCCTATGTGCAGTTTTTGCGCAGCCTGATGCCGCGCAAGCCACGTGCCGAAATCTACAACGCGCTGGGTCTGGCCAAGCAGGGCAAGACGCTGTTCTACCGCGAGTTCCTGCATCACCTGCGCCACAGCACCGACCAATTCCGCATCGCACCCGGCATCAAGGGCATGGTGATGCTGGTGTTCGACCTGCCCTCATTTCCCTATGTGTTCAAGGTCATCAAGGACTACTACCCGCCACCCAAGGACACCACGCGCGAGCAGATCAAGGGCAAGTACCTGCTGGTCAAGCAACACGACCGCGTTGGCCGCATGGCCGACACGCAGGAGTACAGCGAGGTCGCCTTTCCTCGCGAGCGCTTTGACGACGAGCTGATTGCCGAGATCGAAAAGTTCGCGCCCAGCCAGCTGGAGATCAGCGACCGCGACGGTGATGGCCACACCGAGGTCATCATCAAGCATGTGTACATCGAGCGGCGCATGATCCCGCTCAACATCTACCTGCAGGAAGCCTTCGACGCCGGTGTGGACACGCCTGCAGCCCGTGAGCAGATCGAGCGCGCCGTGGTCGAGTACGGCAACGCCATCAAGGACATGGTGGCCGCCAACATCTTTCCCGGCGACATGTTGTGGAAGAACTTCGGCATCACCCGCCACGGCAAGGTGGTGTTCTACGACTACGACGAGATCGAGTACATCACCGACTGCAACTTCCGCACCGTGCCCGCAGCGCGCAACGAGGAAGACGAAATGAGCGGCGAGATCTGGTATTCCGTTGGCCCCAAGGACGTCTTCCCCGAAACCTTCGGCCCCTTTCTGCTGGGCAACCGCGCGGTGCGCGAAGTGTTCATGAAGCACCACGCCGATCTGCTGGACGCCGGTTTCTGGAAGAGCCACCAGGAGCGCATCCGCGCCGGCCATGTGTACGACGTGTTTCCCTACGAGCGCAGCCGGCGCTTTGCCGCGCAGCATGCGGGCGAGACCCTGCAGTAGCCCACGCCATATTCATCCACAACACCCATTCAATCCAACCCCTCTTTCAAGGAGCTCACCATGTCTACAACCCCCACTTCTGATTCCATCGTCATCCTCGGCGCCGCACGCACGCCCATGGGCAGCTTCCAGGGCGACTTCGCCAGCCTGTCGGCGCACGACCTGGGCGGCGCCGCCATCAAGGCCGCGGTGGAGCGCGCCGGCATTCCCGCCGACAAGGTCGATGAAGTGCTGTTCGGCAACTGCCTGATGGCCGGTCAGGGCCAGGCGCCCGCACGGCAGGCCGGTTTCAAGGGCGGGCTGCCCGCCAGCGCGGGCGCCGTCACGCTGTCGAAGATGTGCGGCTCCGGTATGGAAGCGACCATGCTCGCGCACGACCAGCTGATTGCCGGCAGCCGCGATGTGATGGTCGCTGGCGGCATGGAAAGCATGACCAACGCACCGCACCTGCTGCTCAAGGGCCGCAGCGGCATCCGCATTGGCCACGACCGCATCTATGACCACATGATGCTCGACGGCTTGGAAGACGCCTACGAACCCGGCCGTGCCATGGGCACCTTTGGCGAGCAGTGCGCCGATAAATACAAGTTCACTCGCGAGGCACAAGACGCCTTCGCCACTACCAGCGTGAACCGCGCCAAGGCCGCCACCGAGTCCGGCGCCTTCAAGGCCGAGATCACGCCGGTCACCGTCAAGGGCCGTGCGGGTGACACGGTGATCTCCATCGACGAAGGCCCTGGCAAGGTCAAGCTCGACAAGATCGCCACGCTCAAGCCGGCGTTCAAGAAAGACGGCACCATCACCGCCGCCTCCAGCTCATCCATCAACGACGGCGCGGCCGCGCTGGTGCTCACCCGAGCCTCTACTGCCAAAGAGCTGGGCGCCAAGCCCATCGCCCGCATCCTCGGCCACGCCACCTTTGCACAGCAGCCCGAGTGGTTCACCACCGCCCCGGTGGGTGCTGTGAACAAGCTGCTCAAGAAGATCGGCTGGACAGTGAAAGACGTGGACCTGTGGGAAGTCAACGAAGCCTTCGCCGTGGTGCCCATGGCCGCGATGACCGAGCTCGGCATCAGCCACGACATCGTCAACGTCAACGGCGGCGCCTGCGCGCTGGGCCACCCCATCGGCGCCAGTGGTGCCCGCATCATCGTCACACTGCTGCATGCGCTGAAGGCGCGTGGGTTGAAGAAGGGTGTTGCGACCCTCTGTATTGGTGGCGGTGAAGGCACTGCCCTGGCCGTGGAACTGCTGTAACCACACGGCGTCCGCTTCACATGCGCAGAACCGTCCTCGTCATCGGCGCCTCCCGTGGCATCGGGCAGGAGCTGGTGCGCCAGTACCGCGAGGCGGGTGCGCGCGTCATCGCCACGGCGCGGGACGAGGCAGGCCTGCAGCGCCTTCGCGCGCTGGGCGCCGAGACGCTCACCCTCGATGTGGCCAACCCGACCAGCGTCAGTGGTCTGGCCTGGCAACTCGATGGAGAGAAGATTGATATCGCCTGGTATGTGGCGGGCGTGATGGACCGCGCCGGCGCCACCACACCACCGACCCAGCCCGACTTTGACCGCGTGATGCACACCAACGTGCTGGGCGCCATGCAGACCATTCCGCAGGTGGCGCCGCTGGTTGAAGCGGCGGGTGGTACCTTCGCCTTCATCAGCAGCGCCATGGGCCAGATCGGCGGCGTCGAGTCCAGCTACGGTTGGGTCTACCGCACCAGCAAGGCCGCGCTCAACATGGCGGTGGCTGCCGCGCAACCGGATTACCCCGGCGCCACGCTGGTCGCCATCTCACCCGGCTGGGTCAAGACCGACATGGGCGGCGAGGGCGCACCACTCACGGTGCAGGCCAGCGTGGCCGCCATGCGCAAGACCATCGCTTCCATTCAACCGATTCACAAGGGCGCGTTCCTGAATTACGACGGGCGCCCGTTCGACACCTGGTAACCCCATGCTGCTGACACAAGACCAGACCATGATCCGCGACGCAGTGCGCGACTTTGCCCAGCAGGAGCTGTGGCCCCACGCTGCCCGCTGGGACAAGGAACACCACTTCCCGGTCGAGGCCCACAAGGGCCTGGCTGCCCTGGGCGCCTACGGCATCTGCGTGCCGGAGGAATTCGGTGGCGCCAACCTCGACTACCTCACCCTCGCACTGGTGCTGGAAGAAATCGCCGCCGGCGACGGTGGCACCAGCACCGCCATCAGCGTGACCAACTGCCCGGTCAATGCCATCCTCATGCGTTATGGCAACGCCCAGCAGAAGAAGCAGTGGCTCACGCCGCTGGCGCAGGGCCAGATGCTGGGCGCCTTTTGCCTGACCGAACCCCACGTGGGCAGCGATGCATCAGCACTGCGAAGCACTGCAGTCAAAGACGGCGATCATTACGTGGTGAACGGCGTCAAGCAGTTCATCACCAGCGGCAAAAACGGGCAGGTGGCCATCGTCATCGCCGTGACTGACAAGGGCGCTGGCAAGAAAGGCATGAGCGCCTTCATCGTGCCCACCAGCACACCCGGCTATGTGGTGGCGCGGCTGGAAGACAAGCTCGGCCAGCATTCCAGCGACACGGCGCAGATCAACTTTGACAACTGCCGCATCCCCGCAGAGAACCTGATCGGCGCCGAAGGCGAGGGCTACCGCATCGCGCTCAGTGCCCTCGAAGGTGGCCGCATCGGCATCGCCGCGCAGAGCGTGGGCATGGCCCGCGCCGCGTTTGAAAGCGCACTGGCCTACGCCAAAGAGCGGCAGAGCTTTGGCACCGCCATCATCAACCACCAGGCGGTGGGTTTCCGGCTGGCCGATTGCGCCACGCAGCTCGAAGCGGCACGCCAGCTGATCTGGCACGCCGCCAGCCTGCGCGACGCCGGCCTGCCGTGTCTGAAAGAAGCCGCCATGGCCAAGCTCTTTGCCAGCGAGATGGCCGAGCAGGTCTGCAGTGCCGCCATCCAGACGCTGGGCGGCTACGGCTATGTGAGCGACTTTCCGGTCGAGCGCATTTACCGTGATGTGCGTGTGTGCCAGATTTACGAAGGCACGTCGGACGTTCAAAAAATCATCATCCAGCGTGCGCTGTAAGCACACCCCCGTTGAGTCTCACTGCGTGTAGCCTCCTCCCCCCCGTGCAGGGGGCGGCGCCTGCGGTCCGGCGAAGCCGGTCCCGCGGCATCTGCTGGGTGATGAGAAAAGTGCCCGCTGCCCACGTCCCAGCAACCGCGAGAAAAGGCTGATCCTGCAAATGCCCCAGAACCAGACTCCAAAACCTTGTCCCTGCGGGCGGCTGGGCGCTGCGCGGCAGCCGCTGTCTTTTGCCAGCTGCTGCGGCCAGTACGTCGAGCACTTCGCCACCGCACCTGCACCCGACGCCGAATCGCTGATGCGCTCGCGTTACACCGCCTTCGTGAGGGAGCGCGCCGACTACCTGCTCGCCACCTGGCACGCCAGCCACCGCCTGGCCTCCGTTGAGTTTGAGCCGGGTGTGAAGTGGCTGGGGCTGGAGGTGCGTAGCCACCGGCAGATTGACGACACGCATGCCGAGGTCGAATTTGTTGCGCGCCAAAAGCCGATGGGTGGCCCTGCGGTGCGGTTGCACGAGCGTAGCCGCTTCGTGCGCGAGTCGGGCCGCTGGTATTACACAGAAGGTGAGCAGTTCCAATAGCGGTCCGGGCGGCGTTCTGCGTCTGGAGGGACACTTTTTTATGCCGTTGGCATTTGCAGAAATCGCGCGAACAGGCTCTGGTTAAGATGACTGGCCCGCCACTGTCAGTATGTATGCATACCAACCGCTCTGGAATTGACAGCCTCTTCATGCCCCTGATACGGCATGACCTCGCCCGTCTGCTGTCTGGCCTCCTGTGTGTGTTGGCGATGTCACTCACGATGGGGACGGGCGCCGCCCGCGCGTCTTCCAGCGCGCCGCCGGGCGCTGACCCGGTGACCGCCTATCCCGCAGCCATGCAGGTGCTGGAAGGGCTGTCCGCCGAGACCACCATCGAGCAAGTGGCGGCGCTCGACGCAGCCCTGTTCAAGCCTCTGGTCACCAGCAAACGCTATTCCATCAGCGTGACCACGCCGCTTTGGTTGCGCATGGCCGCACCGGCGGCCACAGCAGATGGCGCCCCGTGGTTGCTGGAGTTCCCGACGGTCATCGTTGACCGCTACGAGTTTTATCAGCGCGACGCAGGCGGCGCGTGGCGCAGGCTCATGGCTGGCGACTTCATCGCCCACAGCCAATGGCCCGCCGATTCACTGCGGCCCCGCTTCCCGCTCGCGGCCTCTGCGGCAGGTGCGCCGGCCGGCGATGTTTATGTGCGCGTGGTGCACCGGCTGCCCGCCAACCTGAGCCCGCTGCTGGTGCAGGCGGCCGAGGCCACCCGCCGCGATGTGGCCCAGATGCTCTGGGCGGGCCTGCAGGTGGGCGTGATCGCCGTGCTGGTGCTGTTTTGTGCACAGATGGCCCTGGCCTACCGCGACCGCAGCTACGCCTGGTATGCCGGCTACCTCTGGTTCACCGGGCTGGCCACGCTCTGCTACACCGGCGTAGCCCAGCGCTACCTGTGGCCGCAGGCCACCACCTTTGCCAGCCATGCCACCATCCTGACGGTGCTGTGCTCGCTGGTGTTCAACCTGCAGTTCACCCGGTCCATTTTTGGCGGTCTGCAGGGGCGCGGCTTTCATTGGGTCGCCCGCGGCCTGATCGCCGCCACCGTGCTGTACATCGGCATCAGCCCCTTTGTGGTCCAGTACGACCAGCTGGTGCCGGCTTTCTATTTGCTGATACTCGGCATCTTTGTATTCACGATTGCCTGCGCCTTCCGTGCATGGCGGCGCGGCGTGGCCTTTGGTGGTTATTGGCTGCTGGTGTATGTGCCTTACCTCGGTTGCGTTGCGTTGACAATGGTCGAAAGCGGCGCGCTGCTCACGCTGCCCTGGCTGCCCAGCGCCACCCCGGTGGCCGCCGCCATGGTCGAGGCGGTCGCCATGATGCTGTGCCTCAACGCCTATGCCCGCCTGCGCCATGCCGAAACGGTGCGCGCCCAGGCCGCCAACGAGCACGACCCGCTGACCGGCTTCCTCAACCAGAAGACCTTCCGCGAACGCGCCACCCGCATCTGGCACGCTGCCGAGCGTCAGGGCAGCGATGTGGTGCTGGTCTACGTCACTGTCGAGCCGGCCGACCAGCACCACAGCGACACCATCGAGGCCGAGGCCATGCTGGCGCGCAGCGTTCGGCTGGTGCGAACCATCACGCGGCAGTTTGACCTGGTGGGCCGGATGGACCGCAACATGCTGGGCCTCGTGATGGAAGACCTGCAGCCCGGCGACGCACTGACAGCGCGGCTGTCGCGTCTGATCGCGCTCGGGCTGATGCACAACACCGACGAACCGCTGGCGATCCCGCTGAACTTCACTGTGGCGGTGGGCAGCCGCCGCCAGTTCACGGGTGACTTCAGCAAGCTCGATGCCGCACTGCAGGCGCTGGTGCATGCCGACGACGGCAGCCGCCGCGCCATCCGTTTCCTGAATCCACCGAGCGCTGGCGTGACGATTCCCGTGCGTCGCTACGGCGAAATGCCCCGACCCGCACCCGACAACACCCTGCCCGTGCCACCCGCGCGGGGATAACATCCACCGCACACCTTGCTCGTGACACTTGACGACAGCCACCCGCGGCCAACCGACCGCATTCTGAAAAGAGGCCACTCTTGTTGAAATATGACGCTGTGCTGTTTGACTGCGACGGCGTGCTCGTCGACAGCGAACCCATCACCAACGGCGTGCTGCGCGACATGCTCGAAGAGCGCGGCTGGACGCTCAGTTCTGCCGACTGCATGCGCCTCTTCCTCGGCAAGGCCGTGAAAGACGAGGCCGCGCTGATTGAGGCCCACACCGGCAAGCCACTCACCGAAGAGTGGATGGTGCAGTTCCGCGAGCGGCGTAACCAGCGCCTCATCAGCGACGTGCAGCCGATTGCCGGCGCGGTGCAGGCGGTGGCGAAGATTCACGTTCTCTATGGCGGGCGCATCGCCTGTGCCTCGGGTGCAGACCGCTTCAAGGTGGAGCTGCAGATGGACAAGTGCGGCCTCATGCCCTACTTCAAGGGCCACATCTTCAGCGGCCACGAGCTGCCCCGCTCCAAGCCCGCCCCCGATGTGTACCTGGCGGCGGCGGCCGCACTGGGCGTGGACCCGAAGCGCTGCGCCGTGGTCGAAGATACGGTGACCGGCGTCACCGCAGGTGTGGCGGCTGGCTGTACGGTGTTTGGCTACAGCCCTCCCGAGGCCGGGCACGATGCGCCGCAGGCCCTGCTCAAGACCGGTGCGGTGTGCGTGTTCACGGCGATGCATGATCTGACGGATCTGCTTGCCTGAACGCCACTTCCTTATTGATCGTTTTTTGCCATCGTTTTTTGGCACCATCCAGCCATGCACATCAAGCAAGATGACCTGTCCGGCCTGGAGATCGCTGAACTGCTGGAGGAGCACCTCCAAAACATGTACCAGTGGTCTCCGCCTGAATGCGTGTTTGCGCTGGACCTCGAAGCACTCAAGGCGCCTGAAATCACCTTCTGGACCATCTGGCAAGACGGCGCGCTGATGGGGTGCGGCGCCCTGAAGGAACTCAGCCCGGTTCATGGCGAGATCAAATCCATGAGGACCCCCTCGGCACGACGAGGGCGGGGCGCTGGCCGAAAAATGCTGGAGCATGTGGTTCAGGTGGCAACGCAGCGCGGGTACCAGTTGCTCAGCCTGGAGACGGGCAGCCAACCCGGCTTTGAGCCCGCGCGCAAGCTCTACGAAAGCCGTGGCTTTGAACATTGCGGCCCCTTCGGCAGCTACAAAGAGGATCCTTATAGCGTCTTCATGCAGCTTCGCCTGCCGGCATCAAGCTGACACCACATTCAACCGTCCGTGATGGCGATGAGGCGCCAAGTATGAACATCATGCAACCCCGTCAATTGGTCATGGCCTGGGTACAGGCATTTAATCGTGGCGACGCAGAAGCACTGGCTTGCTTCTACGCTGAAGACGCCATCAACCACCAGGTTGCTGAAGCGCCTGTTGAGGGCCGCACCGCGATCCGGCAGATGTTTGTGGCGGCCTTTGCGTCAGCCACTATGGTCTGCCAGATTGAGAATGTTTTTGAAGACGGTGAATGGGCCATTCTGGAGTGGAAGGACCCTCTGGGCCTTCGGGGTTGCGGCTTCTTCCATGTCGTCGGAGGGCGGATCGTCTTTCAGCGCGGCTATTGGGACAAGCTGTCGTTTTTAAAAGCGCAAGGCTTGCCGCTGCCAGTGAGCTTTTGACAGCCGGCGCTATTTACGCGCGCAGCAGGGCGGCTGAAGCTCACCAGCCTTCTGTGCCGGGCTCGCCCTTGAACGGGCCCACCAGCTCCGGCGTGATCCACCCGCCGTAAAACCCGCCCGGCTGCGCGAGCACCTTCTCGCCATTCACCGTGCAATCCAGATGCGTCGGGTAAAACGCCACGCAGTCGGCCAGGGCCTCTGCGCCCGGCAAAGGCTGCGGGTAACTCCACGCCACATTGGGCAGGCTCTGCCCGCCATTCACCAGCGACCAGTAGCTTGCCGGCCCCTTCCATTCACAGAACGAACTGCCACGCGCCGGCTGTAACAAGGCCCGGTTCACATCACGCCACGGCAGGTAAAAGCTCGGCGGGTGCGCCGTCTCCAGCACCATCACCGCGCTGCGGGTGCGCGCCATTTCCACGCCGTTCCAGGCAATCACCACTTCGCGTGAGTCGGCCACCAGCCTGGGCGGCCTGGGAAAGTCCCACACCGACACCTGGCCCGGTGCGGGCGTGACGGCGAACGGCGGGCGCGACTGGCCGCGCCAGTTCCAGTGTGCGCGGGCGGATTCCAGCCAGGTGGGGGTTGTGGGCATGGTGGCAATTATTGGACACAGTAGCGCGTGAAGCACGCGCCAGCCACCTGATTTTCAACGGGCGCCGTCGCCAGATGGGGGAGAAGGCAGGCTCCCGGGCCTATGCCGCAACGGCAGCCCGCACTGCGTCCAAGCCAGCCGACTCCTGCCGGTCCATGGAAAACAGGGATGCCCTTGAACCGGAAGCCGCATACGCAACCCGTCCGTCGATCAAGTGGGCGACTACCGACGGCGCCCTGCCTGGAGGCGCCTGTACCAGCAAGACATCGGCGCGCTTGCCGGGCTCCAGCGTCCCGCGGTCGTGGAGCCCCGCAGCCTCTGCAGGGTTGGATGAAACCATCGCCCAAGCCTCTGGCAAGGTGCACACGCCATCGTCGCTCAGGCGGAATGCGGCGGGAAGCATGGCGGGATAGTAGTAGTCCGACGTGAGAACCGTGCACAAGCCATCATGGGCCATCGCTGCGGCAGAAACATTGTTGGGCTGGTGGCTGCTACCCCGAACGACGTTGGGCGCGCCAAAGACCACATGGTTGCCCAGTTTTCGCGCCAGTGCAGCAGTCTCGCGCGTCTTTGGAAACTCCGAGATACCGCAACCGATGGCCTGGTACCACTGCCTCGTCTCAGGCGAGGGGTCGTCGTGCGAGGCCTGCGGAACACCCGCAGCCACCGCCGCTGCGGCCAGCCGGGTAATGGACGGGGCCACCTCTGCCGCGCGCGCGCTCACACGCTCCGCCAGCTCGCGCAGCGCGCTGAGTTCCAGCCCGCAGCGTTGCAGCACGGTCATCGACTCCTTGGGGTGCGAGAGCTTGCGCAAGATGTCCGGCGTGTGGTCATTGAATGCGAGCAGATCAATTTTCCCTGCGGCGAGCCACTCCAGTATTTCGGCCTCCGCATCCAGGTTAAAGGTCTCATGGCGCAGGTGCAGCCGTGTGTCGCACGCCAGATACCGGGCCGCGCTGGCCATGGCATCCATCATGCGTAGCAGGGTATCCCTGCTGCGCAGGCCAGGCTCCCATGAATAAGTGACCCCGTGGTAGGCGGTAGAAATACCGTTGCTCACCAGTTGCCGGTCAGTGTCTGCCAAGGCCAGCTGCAGATCGAAGTGCACGCCCGGGCGCGGCATGATCTGGCGCTCGAACGCGTCACCGTGCAGGTCGATGATCCCGGGCAACACATACAGCCCCGTCGCGTCAATGACATGGCCGCGTCCGGGCGCACTGCCTGTGTGCGAGATCAGGCCGTCTTCAACACACAGCTCTGTCTGGCGAAGGCCTTGGGGCAACAGAACATTGCCTCCGCAAATGGAAAAGCGGTCTGCGTTTGCCATGAATGAACAACCTTCGAATAAAAAGCCCCCAAGGTAGGCGCTCAATGTGACAACCTCGCGACACGCCTTTCGCGACGCGGTTTGCTGGGGCACCGTCACAATTTTCATCATTTCGTCATGTTGCGGTACCAATCTTCGGCTTTTAACCAACACTGCCTGCGCAGTCTTAGCCATGAACCGAACCCGTCGCCTTTTCTCCGTCGCGTCCATCGCGTCCATCGCCGCCGTAGCAAGCCTGACCGCACTGCCCTCCATCTCTGCCTACGCCCAGACCCAGACGCTGCGCCTGGCGGTGACCGACATCGTCGGCCTGGAAAACCTTCAGCGCGAGTACGCGGGGTTTCAGAAAATCCTCTCCGAAAAATCCGGCATGGCCGTCGAGCTGTTTCCAGTGCCTAACCGCACCGCAGCAGTCGAAGCACTCAACGCAAAGAAGGTTGATCTCGTCTTGACCGGGCCCGCCGAATACGTGGTGTTCAAGAAACGCACCGACGCGAAGCTGGTCGTTGGCTTCAGCCGCCCTGAGTATTACGGCTCGGTTGTGACCATGGTCGGCTCCGGTATCGATGGCGTTCAGGACCTCAAGGGCAAGAAGGTTGCATTGGGAGACGTCGGCTCCACCTCACGTCACCTGTCACCCATCCAGGTTCTCGCTGACCTCGGGCTCAAGCCAGGCAAGGACATGCAGATCATGCACATCAACCGCAATGTCGCCGTCGAAGCCATGAAGCGCGGCGATGTGGCTGCGATCGGCATCAACCGCACTGATCTGCCCGGTCTTGCCAAGCGCTACCCTGATGTGGCGTTCAAGGTGATCGCGCGCGGCCGTGACCTGCCCAACGACGTGTTGCTGGCCGGAAAGCATGTGCCTGATGACGTCACCACAAAGATGAAAAAAGTGTTCAGTGACAACTCGGACGCACTCATCGCCGCGATTCTGCTCGGCCCCGACGAGAACCAAAAGTTCCAGGGCATGAAGTTCATCCCAAGCATTGCGGACAAAGATTACGACTACATCCGCAGGATGTACGTGACCATTGGCCAGCCGCAGTACGCCGCGTTTGTCGGTGATTGAGAGTCCGTTTCAATCGCAGCTTTCAGGGGTCACCATGTCAAGCCAGTTCAGTCCGGCAGCGCCGTTTGTCGCTGCGCCGCCACTTGCCGGGCCGGTGCCGCGCACACGGGAAATTGCCCCGGCAGATCTCGTGGTGCGCGGGCTGACCAAAAGCTACGACGGACACACCCCCGTGCTCCGCGGGATCGACTTCGCAGTGGCTGCCGGTCAGCGCGTCGCCCTGATTGGCTCCAACGGTGCAGGCAAGTCCACACTGCTGCGCTGCTGCATGCACCTCATACGCCCTGATGCGGGTGAGGTGGATTTGTGTGGAGTCCGGCTTGAGGGTCTGAGCGCGAGCCGGCTTCGCGCGCTCCGCTCCCAGGTCGGCTTTGTATTCCAGAAACACAACCTCGTACCACGGTTGTCGGCTCTGACGAATGTGTTGCACGGCGCAATCCCCCGTACCAGTCTCGGCCGTGCGTGGTTTCAGGGCCTTGCTCCAGAGGCGCTGCGAAGTGAAGCCATGCACTGTCTGGAGCGCGTGGGGCTGACGCACGTGGCGCTTCGGCGGGCGGACAAGCTATCGGGCGGACAGTCACAGCGCATCGCCATTGCCCGTGCGTTGATGCAAAGGCCCCGGCTGATCGTTGCCGATGAACCGGCGGCCAGCCTGGACCCGGTCGCGGGGGATGAAGTGATGTCGCTGTTCTCGCAGCTGGTGCGGGCAGAGGGGCTGACCATGATTTTCACCTCGCATGACCTGACGCACGCCCTCAACTACGCAGACCGCATCGTGGCCATTCGGGGGGGCGCTGTGGTGCTTGATGCGCCATGCAGTGAACTGGATGTGACGACATTGAGGGCACTTTATGAGTAACGCGATTGACGCGCCCGGCCGCAGCAGCTTGCCCGACCGGTTTGATCGCATCGGTGCAGGTGCGTTCATGGCCTATCTGGTGGTGCTGGCCTTCTTCATCTGGTCGGTGAACAACACAGGCGTCTCCCTCACCGATCTGGTCGGCGGCTTCCCGCAGATGGGCCGGCTGATCGGTGAAATGCTTCCACCCTCCACCGCGCGGCTGGAGGCGGTCGGCTGGGCATTGCTGGAGACATTCCAGATGGCCTTTGTGGGCACGGTGGTGGGCGTGCTCTTGAGTGTGCCCATCGCGGTGCTGGCGACGCCCCATCTGTCTCCGCACCCGGTGCTGTATCACATGGCGCGCAACCTGATTGCCTTCTTTCGTACCGTGCCAGACCTGGTGTGGGCGCTGCTCTTTGTCGTGTCGGTGGGTCTCGGGCCGTTTGCAGGGACGTTGGCCATCGTCATCGACAAGATCGGCTTTTGCGGCCGCTTCTTCGCCGAAGCGATGGAAGAGACGGACCGGGGGCCCCAGGAAGCGCTGTCTGCCATGGGGTCGGGGCGCTTCTCCCTGATCATGTGCTCGGTATTCCCGGCAGCCATGCCGTCATTCATCAACACCTCACTGTTCAGCCTGGAAAAAGCCACGCGCTCGTCTGTCATTCTGGGCCTGGTGGGCGCTGGAGGCATCGGCATCGAGCTGAAGGTCGCCATGGACCTGTTCAACTACGACGAAGCGGCAACCATCATCCTGGCCATCTTTGCGCTGGTGGTTCTGGTTGAGCGAATGAGCTCCATGCTGCGCAAGAAAATGCTGTGAGGCTGCGTCAGGAACGAACTGCCTCTGCAAAGAAAAAATCTCCCCGAGGTTGGAAACCGCTGGGAGATTTTCCTGAAGACATCAGGACAGCTGGAATCTTCGGATCCCTGCAACTGTTGCGCTGACAAACCCGATCAAACCATGCTCAGCTCAAAACACTTTTGCAGCTGGGTAAAAGATGAACTCAAACAGGCGCTTTGAGAAAGCTCTCCAAAGCAAAGTGGAATTTGTGTCGCACCACACCCATCATGGGGTTGTGCGCAATACCGGACAAGACCACAAACTGTTTGTCCTTGGTGGGCAGGCGTGCGAAGAAGTCCAGTAGATCGGGTTCGGCTGCAATGCCATCAAACTCGCCACGGATCACCAGAGTGGGGCAGGGGATGGCTTCGGGTTTGGCCAGCGGCAAATTGGCGCACATGTCCACATAAGTGCCAGTGGGTACTTCGCTGACCAGAGGCAACTCGGCTGCTGCAATGGCCTTGGGTACGCTGTCTTCACTGGAGCCGGGCTTGTCGCGGTTGAACATGCCCTCGTAAAAGGCCAGGTCCACCTTGCGGCGAGGACTGGCGCTGTACTCGGGCAGTTTCTTGCGGCGCTGTTCCAGTGTGGGAGAACCCGCACCGGTGTAAACCAGCGCCGAAAGGCCCAGGCGGGACACGGTTTCAGGATGCGCTTCTGTGTAAAGACACGCACGCAGTGCGCCTGACGACGAACCAAAAATGTTGATCTTTTCAACCTTGGTCTCATTCAAGATAAATGGCACCAACGCCGCCAGATCCCTGGCTCCTGTGCGCACATCGCTGTTGCCACGGCCCGACCAACTGGAGCGGCCGTAGCCCTCATGGTCGACGGTCCAGACGTCGTAGCCACGCTCTGCAAAATAATCCATGACTGAATAGTCTTTTCCGCCGGGCACTTGCAGGTCGTAGGTGTTCCTGCCCGAAACGGTTGAGCCATGAACCAGCAACAACACTGGCTTGGCAGTCTCTCCTGCCACAGGGGCCGTAGCGCGCTTGCGGTACACATAAAGACGGACGTCTTCACGGTTGACAAAATATTCCTGACTCCAAATCACGGACATTCCTTTGCTTTGTTAAGTTGATCGACGAATGCAAGCTTAATCGCATTCCTCATTGGGATTTCGACGCCCATGGCATGAGCATGATCAGTTCACTATTTGGAAATGGTTGCGAATTGGCTGTGCTGGCCTCGCTCTCGATCACCGGTGGGTAATCACCAGTGTGATTGTGAAGAACCCAAGATAAAGTATTTTTCTGTTTTAGCACCCGATAGTTTTACAACGGAGACATAGATGATTCTGACTAAGCCCCCCTCGCTCGGAGCCCTGTCTTTTTTTGCTGCGATTGGCCTGAGCCTTGTGTTCGGTGTATCGCCGGCCGAAGCGCAGCAGATGCGCGCTCCAAAAGGCCCTGTCGAAATCACCGTCGGCGCCGGCGCTGGCGGATCACCCGACGTGATCATGCGCACGATCGCAAAAATCATGGTCGATGAGAAGCTCGTTGACATCCCCATCGTTGTGCAGAACCGCACCGGTGGAGGCCATGCCAACGCCTACAACCACGTGATCGGAAAGCGCGGAGACGAGAACACCCTGCTGACGCTGGCCTCACCCGTCTTTACCACTCCCATCGTTCAGGGCACACCATCGGTGATTGACCGGGTCACGCCGATTGCGGGATTCGTCCAGTCCGAATTGGTACTTCTGGTGCCAGCCAACAGTCAGTTCAAATCGTTGCAGGAGTTCGTTGCGGCGGCGAAAGAGCGGCCGGGTCGCGTGCGCATTGCAGGCGGTGCCTCAGGCGGTAACGACCATCTGGCGATGGCGCTGATCGAGCAGGCCGCGGGCGTGAAGTTGACTTACATTCCGCACGAGAGCGGCTCGGCGGCACTCGCCACCTTCCTGGGCAACAACGTCGAGGGTTACTTTGGCACCTTGTCTGAAGGCCTGCCGCACATGCAGGCAGGCAAAGCCCGCGCTTTGGCGATTCTCTCGGAAAACCGCCGCACCGATGATGGCTACAAGAACGTGCCGACGGCCCGCGAGCAAGGCGTGAATGTGGTCTATTCGCAGTTCTGGGGCGTTGCCGGTACCCCGGGGATGGACCCGGCCGTCGCCGCGTGGTGGGCCGACAAGTTCCGCAAAGCCACCCAGACCAAAGCCTGGCAGGATGGACTCAAGGACAAGATGCAACTGGGTCGTTTCTACGGCCTGGCCGAGGCTGATGCCTACTTCAAGCGCGAGCAGGACACCTTCCGCCGTCTGCTGACCAGCGTTGGCCTGGCCAAGCAGCAGTAAGACGACCCGATAAGTCACGCGATCCGTTAGCCAGGTATTCACTCATGCGTTTAGTCGAGGCTCTCCCTGCCGTGTTTCTGATCATCGTTTCAGCGCTCGTGCTGGTTGGTACGTCGAGTCTGACCTACTGGGCGGACATCACACCTGGCCCCCGCTTCTTCCCGGTGTGGATTGCCGGCATCTCGATCGCTCTCTCGGTCGCGCTGCTCGTTCAGCTCCGCCGGGGCACCGATACCGGCACCACGGAATTGCCGGACCGAAGCGCGTTCGTGCGAATCGCGTTGACCGTCGCGGCGATGGTGGTTTTCGCATTAGCCGCACCGCTTGTCGGCATGGTCGCCGCAGTCGTTGCGTTCATGCTGTTCATTCTTGTTGGCGTGCTCCGGCAGCGTGTGCTGTCGAGCGCAATCGCTGTCGCCATCATCGCGGTCGCGATTGAGCTTGTCTTTGTGCGAACACTGAAAATCGCCCTGCCTCCGACGCCGTTCCTCTGAAAGCCCTGCCACCCCATGAGCACGATTGACCTGCTGGCGCAAGGCTTTGCCGCTGTTTTTACGTTCAAGAGCCTCGCCTTTATTTTCCTGGGCGTTCTGATTGGTCAGATCATTGGCGCGTTACCCGGTATTGGCCCGTCAGCGGGCATGGCGCTGCTGTTGCCGCTGACCTTCGGACTCGACCCGGCCACCGCGATCATGATGCTGGCGGGCATCATGTACGGCGGTCAGTATGGCGGCACGCTCACATCGGTGTTGATCAACGTGCCGGGCGAGGCGTCGGGCGTGATGACGGCTGTCGACGGCCACCAGATGGCGAAGGCAGGACGCGCTGGCGCTGCACTCAGCATCGCGGCGATTGGCTCTTTTCTTGCCGGCATCGGCGCCGTCACGGCGGTGGCGTTCATCACGCCGGCGCTCAGCAGTTTGGCGCTGAGCTTCAACGCGCCAGAATACTTCTTGCTGGCCGTCCTCGGCATCACCGCAGCGGCAAGCCTCGGTGGGTCGCCAGTGCGCGCCCTGATGGCTGCTGCACTTGGACTCATTGTTGCGCTGGTCGGTTCAGACCCGGTAACCGGTGCACCGCGCCTCACCTTTGACCAGCCTGGGCTGTTTGAAGGTATCGACTTCATTCCAGTTGCCATCGGGGTGTTCGGGATCGCTGAAGTTTTGTCTTCGCTCGAACGCGTCCACAGCATGGAGCCGATACGCACCCGCTTCAAGGACATGTGGCTCACCGCTGCTGAATGGGCGCAAAGCCGTGTCGCGATCGTGCGCGGCGGGCTCGTCGGTTTGGTCGTCGGAATGATGCCGGGCGCAGGGGCCTCGGTCGCCTCCATGCTCGCGTACGTCACCGAACGCCGGTTCAGCCGACACCCCGAGCGCTTTGGCAAGGGCGCCATCGACGCGGTGGCGGCCGCTGAGGCGGCGAACAACTCCGCCGCACACGGTGCAACGATCCCGATGCTTGCGCTCGGAATTCCAGGATCGGCGAGCACCGCCGTGTTGCTGGCCGCCCTCGTGCTGCACGGTGTCAAGCCGGGGCCGATGCTGATGCAGCAGGAGGCCACGCTGGTCTGGGGCTTGATTGCGAGCATGTTTGTGGGCAACGTTTTCCTGCTGGTGATCAACCTGCCACTGGCTCCACTCAGCGCCATGCTGCTGCGCATTCCATACGTCTTCCTGGCGCCGGGGATCCTGATGCTGTCGCTGGTCGGGGCGTACGCGTCTACGCTTGACATGGGTACGGTATGGATGTGCCTTTTCTTCGGCGTGCTCGGTTGGCTGATGATCAAGTTCGACATACCGCGGCCGCCGCTGGTGCTGGCACTTGTCCTGGCCCAGTTGATGGAGACATCCATCCGGCAGGCGCTGCTGCTCTCTTTCGGCAGTCTGTCCATCTTCATCGAGCGGCCGATCTCCATTGCCCTGCTCGCACTGATCGGCGGAGCGATCCTGATTCCAGTGGTCAAGGCGCTACGCCGCCGCCTTTCCCGGCAATGACTGCCGAGAGAGGCAGTCGTCGCCTGCGGAGCATGGCATAACGTTCACTCGCGGGTGCGTGACGCTGATATGGTCGCGCTGAGGCCAGCTCTTCCGGATGGTCATGACTGCTTAAACTACCGATCATGATCACCCTCTATCACTGCATGAGTGCGCGTTCTTTCCGACCACTCTGGATGCTGGAGGAACTCGGTCTTCCCTACGAATTGAAAATGCTGCCATTTCCACCGCGTGCGGCAGCGCGTTGGTATCTGGACATCAATCCACTGGGCACCATTCCGTTGATGATCAACGGTGGCACCCGCATGACGGAGTCGGTAGCCATTTGTCAGTACCTTTGCAGTTTGAGCCAGCCGACAGAGCTGCAGGTGGAGCCGGCGGAAGGTGATTACGGCGCTTACCTCAACTTCCTTCACTTCGGCGAAGCGACGCTTACGTTTCCGCAGACCCTTGCATTGCGCTATGGGCGCTTTGAGCCGGAGCATAGACGGCAGCCCACGGTTGTCGAGGACTACTCCAGGTGGTTTCTGGCGCGGCTACGCACACTGGAGCCCGTTCTTGCAGAGTCGCCTTACCTCTGCGCAGGCCGTTTCACGGCTGCAGATGTTTCTGTTGGCTACGCGCTGCTGCTGGCGCAACACCTGGGGCTCTCGTCGAAGTTCACACCAGAAGTCCAGAACTACTGGCAGCGCCTTCAGAAGCGCGCGGCCTATGTCCGTGCGATGCAGGCGCAGGAAGCTGCAGCCATTGCGCAAGGTGTGTCCACAGTGCACGCAGCTGACACATTGCCTTGATCAGTAACCGTTGGCTATTACCCCTTGCTTTCCCGAAAAGCATGCGGCGGCACTCCCTCCCGCGTCTTGAACGCCCGCCCAAAACTCTTCTCGTTCTGAAAGCCTGATTCCAGCGCAATCTGCTTGATCGGCTTGTCGCTGCGGTTCAGCATCTCTTTCGCTAGTTCAAAACGCACCTCGTCTTTCAGCACCTGCAGCGAAGCGCCTTCTTCCTTCAGCTGCCGGTGCAGTGTGCGGGCAGACATGTTCAACAGCCGCGCAATGCCGTCTGCGCTGTGTGTGGCATCGGGGTGGGCGGCCAGTGCCTGGCGGACCTGCTGCACCAGCAGGCGGTCGCGGCGGTATTGCAGTACGGTGAGTGGCAGGGCGCGTTGCAGCATTTGCTGCAGGGCTTTCTCGTCCCGGCGCAGCGGCAGGGCGAGGTAGCGGGCGTCAAAGCGCAGCTCGGCTTGGGCTGCCTCAAAGCGCAGCGGGCCGGGGAACATGTGCTGGTACGCATCGGCATGCGGTGGCGCAGCAAAAGGAAAGCGCGCACCCTGCAGCGGAATGCGCGAGTCCACATACCAGCACGCCAGGCCATGCAGGTTGCGCAGCACATGCACGATGCAGAACTCGCGGCTTTCGGCGCCGTGCCTGCCCAGGTCGCTGCGCTCTTCCAGCGTGATGATGGCGGTGTCGCCGCCGGTAGTCAGCTTCAGGCGCAGGTCGTCTGTCAGCAGCCAGTGGTGGCGGCACCAGCGCTTCAGGGCCACGCCCAAGCTGGGCGAGCTGAGCGATGCGCGGGCCAGCATGCCGTAGCTGCCCCAGGGCAGGCGGCGGTTGAAAGCGCCCAGGCCTTCGTCGTCGAGCGCCTGCATGGCGGTGCCTGAAAGCACTTCCATCTGGCGGGCCGTGATTCGCCCGCCCGGGCGCTGCAGCTGGGTTGGCGTGATCTGTGCCAGCTTCAACAGGTCTGCCGGTGGCACGCCACCGCGTTCGCAGGCGGCGGCAATGCTTCTGGCAAAGGCCATGGGCGTGGCTGCCAGAGGCGGCTTGGCCCGAGTGGCAGGAGTGGCTGAGGACATGTGTCCGAGTGTGTGAGAAGTTGGCAGTATTTGCAACCTCAATGACAGCCTGCGCGGGTCGGGTTTTCCTTAAGCTTGTGGATTGGCGGTAAGGTGTGCCTGCACCGCATTGCAACGAGGAATCACATGTCAGTTCTGGAGACACAACTCAACGCTCGCTCGGCCGACTTCCAGGCCAACGCTGCTGCCATGCGTGCGGTGGTGGACGACCTGCACCTGCAGGTAGCCAGGGCCGCTGCCGGCGGTGGCGACAAGGCGCGTGAAAAGCATCTGGCCCGTGGCAAGCTGCTGCCGCGCGACCGGGTGCAGATGCTGCTGGACCCGGGCACGCCGTTTCTGGAGCTGGCCCCGCTCGCTGCCCACGGGATGTACAACGGCGACGCACCGGGCGCCGGCGTGATCACCGGCATTGGCCGTGTCAGCGGCGTGGACTGCATGATCGTCTGCAACGACGCCACCGTGAAGGGCGGCACCTACTACCCGATGACGGTGAAGAAGCACCTGCGCGCGCAGGAAGTGGCCATGCAGAACAACCTGCCCTGCATCTATCTGGTGGACTCCGGCGGCGCCAACCTGCCGAACCAGGACGACGTGTTTCCTGACCGCGAGCACTTCGGCCGCATCTTCTTCAACCAGGCCAACATGAGCGCGCAGGGCATCTCGCAGATTGCGGTGGTCATGGGCAGCTGCACCGCGGGCGGTGCCTATGTGCCGGCCATGAGCGACGAGACCATCATCGTCAAGAATCAGGGCACGATTTTTCTGGGCGGCCCGCCACTGGTAAAGGCGGCGATTGGCGAAATCGTCAGCGCTGAAGACCTGGGCGGTGGCGATGTGCACACCCGCCTGTCGGGCGTGGCCGACCATCTGGCGCAGAACGATGCGCACGCGCTGGCGCTGGCGCGCCGCGCGGTGGCCAACCTGAATCGCCAGAAGACGCCTGCGCAAGTGCTGCGCACGCCGGTGCCGCCTATCTATAGCCCGCAAGAGCTGCACGGCGTGATTCCGGTCGACACCAAAAAACCGTACGACGTGCGCGAGGTGATTGCCCGCATCGTCGACGGCAGTGAGTTTCATGAATTCAAGGCGCGCTTTGGCAGCACGCTGGTCTGCGGTTTTGCGCACATTGAAGGCATGCCGGTCGGCATCATCGCCAACAACGGCGTGCTGTTTTCCGAATCGGCACAAAAGGGCACGCACTTCATCGAGCTGTGCTGCCAGCGCAAGATTCCGCTGGTGTTTTTGCAGAACATCACCGGCTTCATGGTCGGCCGCAAGTATGAAAGCGAAGGCATTGCCCGCCACGGCGCCAAGATGGTCACAGCCGTGGCCACCGCTCAGGTGCCCAAGTTCACCGTCATCATCGGCGGCAGCTACGGCGCCGGCAACTACGGCATGTGCGGCCGGGCGTTCTCGCCGCGCTTTCTGTGGATGTGGCCGAACGCGCGCATCTGCGTGATGGGTGGCGAGCAGGCCGCTGGTGTGCTGGCGACGGTGAAGCGCGATGCGATTGAGGCACGCGGCGGCACGTGGAGCGCTGAGGAAGAGGCCACCTTCAAGCAGCCGGTGCTGGACCAGTTCGGCCACCAGTCGCACCCCTATTACTCCAGCGCCCGCCTGTGGGACGACGGCGTAATCGACCCTGCCGACACGCGCCGCGTGCTGGCTCTGGGCCTGTCGGCCACGTTGAACCAGCCGATTCCCGAGACGAAGTTTGGTGTGTTCCGGATGTGAGTGCCGTATGAATCTGCACGACTACTTCAAGCAACTGACCACCTATCATGAGTGGGCCACGCAGCGCCTGTTGCAGGACCATGTGGCTGCGATACCAGACGCAGACTATCGCCGCGAAGCAGGGCTGTTTTTTGGCTCGGTACACGGTACGCTCAACCATCTGCTGGTGGCCGAAACTGTGTGGCAAGCCCGCTTTATCGACAGCCAATCTCCAGCGATTGCACTGGACGCAGAGCTCGAAGCGAATCGCAAGGTGCTGTTGGCGTCGTTGCTGGCGGCGTCTTCGCGATGGGGTACCTGGCTGGGCACCATTGATCTGGAGGCGATGAACGACGCACTGCATTACCGCCGCGCGAACGGGCAGCCGCTCAGCTTGCCGTTTGTTCAGACCTTGGGCCACGTCTTCAACCATGCCACGCATCACCGCGGGCAGATCACCGCTGTCTTGACGGCCATGGGCTACGCCAGCCCTGAGCTCGACTGGGTGCGCTTGCTGCAGTCACGCAGTGCCACCTAGCGGTTCGGGAATATTTCAGGAACTTCAGGACACACCATGGACAACATTTACCTCACTCCCGAGCATGAGCAACTGCGTGAACAGGTGGCCCGCTTCATCGCCCGCGAGGTCGAGCCCTACGCCGCCAAGTGGGAAGAAGACGGCTGCGTGCCGCGCGAGGTGCTGCGCAAGATGGGCCAGGCTGGCCTGCTGGGGCTGATGTATGACGCCGAGTACGGCGGCGGCGAGGCCGATGCGCTGACCAATCTGGTGTTTGCCGAGGCGCTGTCGCATTCGACCTTTGGCGGCTTCATCATCACGGTGCTGGTGCACACCGACATGGCCAGCCCGCACCTCTTTCATGCCGGCACGGCCGAGCAGAAGGCGCGCTACATGCCCGGTGTGATCTCTGGTGAGACCATCACTGCGGTGGGTATTACTGAGCCGGGCGCCGGCTCTGACGTGGCCGGCATGCGCACCACGGCCCGGCGGGATGGCGACCACTGGGTGCTCAATGGCACCAAGATGTTCATCACCAACGGCGTACACGCGAACCTGTACTTTGTGGCGGCCAAGACGGGCACCGCGCGACACGACATGTCGATGTTCATCGTGGAGAAGGGCACGCCTGGCTTCACCGTGGGGCGCGCGCTGAAGAAAACCGGCTGGCTGTCTTCCGACACGGCCGAGCTGATTTTTGACAACGTGCGCATTCCCGCCAGCAACCTGCTGGGCGAAGAGGGCAAGGGCTTTTACTCGGTGATGAAGAACTTCCAGACCGAGCGCATTGCACTCGGCGCCATGGCCGTTGGGCACTGCACGCAGGCGCTGCAGATGACACTGGACCACGTGCGCAACCGCGAGGCCTTTGGCTCCACGCTCTGGGACAAGCAGACCATTCGCCACCGCATCGCCATGCTGGACGCCAAGACCCGCGCAGCGCGGCAGTTCATGTACCACTGCGCCTGGGCGGTGACGCAGCAGAAAGACATTGTTCAGGAGGTCTCCATGCTCAAGGCGCTGACGGGTGAACTGGTCAACGAGGTACTGCAGACCTGCCAGCAGTTCCATGGCGGCATGGGCTTTATCCGCGAGACGGCGATTGAACGCCTGTGGCGCGACGCCCGCGTGCTCGGCATCGGCGGCGGCGCCACCGAAGTGATGCTGGAAGAGGTGGCGAAGCGCTACCGTTGAGACCAGCTTTGAAAGGAATGCCCATGAACCACCTGCTCATTCACGCCGCGAACGGTGTTGCCACCGTCACGCTGAACCGCCCCGATGTGCGCAATGCCTTCAATGATGAAGTCATCCTTGAGCTGACACAGGCCTTCCATGAACTGCAGGCGCGCGACGACGTGCGCTGCATCGTGCTGGCGGCCAATGGCACAGCGTTTTGCGCTGGCGCTGACCTGAACTGGATGCGCAGCATGGCCGACTACACCTACGCGCAGAACCTGGCCGACGCGGGTCGCCTGGCGACCATGATGCAGACCATTTATGCCTGCCAGAAGCCAACGATTGCGAAGATTCAGGGCGATGTGTATGCCGGTGGCACCGGGTTGGTGGCCGCCTGCGACATTGCGGTCTCGGTCGATACCGCGCACTACTGCCTGAGCGAGGTCAAGCTGGGCTTGATTCCCGCCACCATCAGCGCCTATGTGATTCGCGCCATGGGGGCGCGCGCCGCGCACCGCTACTTTTTGACGGCCGAGCGCTTCGGCGCCGCAGAGGCCCTACGCATCGGCTTTGTGCACGAGGTGGTGCACCCTGAAGCCTTGAACAACCGCGTGGCCGAGCTGGCGCAAACGCTGGTCAGCGCCGGGCCCGAAGCCGTGCGCCTGTGCAAGAAGCTGGTGCAGGATGTGGCCGAGCAAGAGATCACGCCCGCGCTGGTGCAGATGACGGTGGCCGCCATCGCCGATGTACGCGTGAGCCCCGAAGGGCGTGAGGGTGTGCAGTCCTTCCTGCAGAAACGAAAGCCTAATTGGCTTCTGGCACCGCCGACATGAACACACTCGACACCGCCCAGCTGATTGCCCTGGCCGGCGCGCTCGGCTGGGCCAGTGGCGTGCGCCTGTATCTGGCCGTGCTGCTTACCGGGCTGGCTGGCTTCATGGGCTGGATCGCTCTGCCGCCCGGCCTGCAGTTGCTGGCCCACCCGGTGGTGCTGGGCGTGAGCGGGTTTCTGGTGTTTGTTGAGTTTTTTGCGGACAAGATTCCGGGTGTCGATTCCCTGTGGGACGCGGTGCATGGCGTGATCCGTATTCCAGCTGGCGCCGCACTGGCAGCCAGTGTGTTTGGCGCTGACAGCGCGGTGATGGGTCTGGTCGCGGCACTGATGGGTGGAACGCTCGCCGCCACCAGCTTCACCGCCAAGGCCACCACCCGCGCGGCCATCAACACCTCGCCCGAGCCCTTCACCAATATCGGCGCATCGCTGTTGGAAGACGGCCTGGTGCCGCTGGGCCTGTGGCTGGCGATTGCCCATCCGCTGGTGTTTGCAGTGGCGCTGGCGGTGGTGCTGGTGCTCAGCGTGTGGCTGATCCGACTGTGCTGGCGCTTTCTGCGCCTGCTGTTCACCCGCGTGGCCCGCATCTTTAGCGGCAAGGCTGACCCCGGGCCGACTGCAGCGTTCCAGCTGAAATCTCCTTTTGCGAAGAATGACCATGTTTAAGAAAATCCTGATCGCCAATCGCGGTGACCAGCGGCAAGGCCGCGCAGCAGCGAAGCTACATTGCCTGGCACGCAAAGCGTGCGCAGGGGATTTCACCGCGAAAGTTCACCATGTTTAAAAAAATTCTGATCGCCAATCGCGGTGAAATCGCCTGCAGGGTGGCCGCCACTGCACGCCGCATGGCCATCAAGACCGTGGCGGTGTATTCCGATGCCGATGCCACGGCCAAGCATGTGGCGTTCTGCGATGAGTCGGTGCACATCGGCGGCAGCGCGCCCAAAGACAGCTACCTGCGCTGGGAGCGCATCATCGCGGCAGCCAAGGCCACCGGGGCCGAGGCCATTCACCCCGGCTATGGTTTCCTGAGCGAGAACGAAGAGTTTGCGCAGGCCTGTGCCGACGCCGGCTTGGTCTTCATCGGCCCACCTGCCTCGGCGATCAAGGCCATGGGACTGAAGGCCGAGTCCAAGCAGTTGATGGAAAAGGCCGGTGTGCCGCTGGTGCCCGGCTACCACGGCAGTGACCAGGGCCCTGCGCTGCTGCAGCGCGAAGCCGACCGCATCGGTTACCCGGTGCTGATCAAGGCCAGCGCGGGCGGCGGTGGCAAGGGCATGCGGGCAGTGGAAAAGTCAGAAGACTTCGCCGCCGCGCTCGCGTCGTGCCAGCGCGAGGCGATCAACAGCTTTGGCGACGACGCGGTGCTGGTCGAGAAATACGCCCAGCGCCCGCGCCATATCGAGATTCAGGTGTTTGGCGACACGCAGGGAAACTATGTTTACCTGTTTGAGCGCGACTGCTCGGTGCAGCGCCGCCATCAGAAGGTGCTGGAAGAAGCGCCTGCCCCCGGCATGACGCCCGCGATGCGGCAGCAGATGGGCGAGGCCGCTGTGGCGGCGGCACGTGCGGTGAACTATGTCGGCGCCGGCACGGTGGAGTTCATCGTCGAGCAGCGTGCGGATGGCACGATGAATTTCTTCTTTATGGAAATGAATACGCGGCTGCAGGTGGAGCATCCGGTGACTGAAGCCATCACATGGCTGGACCTGGTGGAGTGGCAACTGCGCGTGGCCTATGGCGAGCCACTGCCGCTGAAGCAAGGCGATCTGAAGATTCATGGCCATGCGATTGAGGCACGCATCTGCGCCGAAACGCCTGACAACAACTTCCTGCCAGCCACCGGCACGCTGCATGTGTATGACAAGCCGGCGCACACCGCCTTCGAGCGCGCGAGCCTAGGCGACACCGGCCTGGCCGTGCGGGTGGACGACGGCGTGCGGCAGGGCGATGTGATCTCGCCGTATTACGATTCCATGGTGGCCAAGCTGATCGTGCACGGGCAGACGCGTGCCGAAGCGCTGGCCCGGCTGGACGACGCGCTGGCGCAGATCCGCATCGTCGGCCTTAGCACCAATGTGCAGTTCCTGCGCCATGTGGTGCGCAGCCCGTCGTTTGCCGATGCCAACCTCGACACCGCGCTGATCCAGCGCGAGGAGGCAAGGCTCTTCAGGCAAGAGCCGGTGGGTCTGCCGCTGGCTGCTGCATGCGTGGTCGCACAAACCCTGCTCGACGAAAAGGCGCTGGAAGGCAATGACCCCTTCAGCCGGCGCGACGGCTGGCGTTCGCATGGCGTGGTGCAGCGCCGTTTTGAGTTCGAGTTTCATGGCGAGGCGGCGGTGGCTGAGCTGACTTACCTGCATGACCGCGCGCTGCAGCTGAAAGTGGGGGAGCAATCCGGCCCGCTGGTGTTTTCAAAGGCCGGCGCCGAGGTGGATGTGCAGTTTGCAGGTGAGCGCGCCACCGCAGCGATCTACCGCAGCGGTGAGCTGGCGCATGTGTTCACCGCGCGCGGCGCGACACAGATCACCGTGGTTGATCTGCTGGCCCACGCGGGTGAAGCCCATGCCGAAGGCGGCCGCCTCACCGCGCCCATGCCGGGTAAGGTGGTGTCGTTTGCCGTTAAGGCCGGTGAGACGGTCACCAAGGGTCAGGCGCTGGCGGTGATGGAAGCGATGAAAATGGAGCACACGATTGCCGCGCCGGCTGACGGCGTGGTGAAAGAGCTGCTCTACGCACCGGGCGACCAGGTGGCCGAGGGTGCGGAGTTGTTGACTCTCACTGTTTGATCTCCAGAGTGGAGATCGCTGGAGATCGTTTTTGCGAGCCCCAATGCGCATTACCTTTTGCTGTACCGATTCCAGACCCCAGCCCTGGCTGGAGGGTTTGTCCCGCGCCTTGCCCGATGCCACTGTGGAGCTATGGGCGCCCGGCGCACCGCAGGCCGATTACGCCGTGGTGTGGGCGCCACCCCAGCAGTTTTTTGACGAGCAGGTGGCGCTGAAGGCGGCCTTCAACACCGGCGCCGGTGTCGATGCCCTGCTGAAGCTGCGCCTGCCCGAAGGCGTGCCCATCGTGCGACTCGACGACGCCGGCATGTCGGTGCAGATGGCCGAATACGTGTGCCATGCCGTGATCCGCCATTTCCGGGAGTTCGACGCTTACGAAGCCGATGTGGCTGAGGGCCGCTGGTCTTTCCGCAAGCCCCGACTGCGGAGCGACTGGCCGGTGGGCGTGATGGGCCTTGGCGTGCTGGGTGAGCGCGTCAGCCGCGCGCTGGCGCAGTTTGAGTTTCCGGTGAAGGGCTGGAGCCGTTCGCCCAAAGCCGTCGAAGGCGTCGAGTGTTTTTCTGGTGACATCGGCAGTGCGGGCTTCAAGGACTTTCTGGCTGCCAGCCGTATGCTGGTGTGCCTGCTGCCGCTGACACCCGAGACGCAGAACATATTGAACCGTGACACGCTGGCGCAGCTGCGCCCCGGTGGCTATGTGATCAATGTGGCACGCGGCGGTCATCTGGTGGATGAGGACCTGCTGGCACTGATCGACAGCGGCCATCTGGCCGGCGCCATGCTGGATGTGTTCCGCACCGAGCCCTTGCCGGCCGTGCACCCGTTCTGGGCGCACCCCAAAGTCACCGTGACGCCGCACACCTCGGCCCGCACCTTGCGCGACGAGAGTATTGCGCAGATTGCAGGCAAGATTCGCGCGCTGCAAAATGGAGCGCCGATTACCGCTCTCGCCGGTGTGGTTGACCCTCAGAAGGGATACTAGAGTGATGAAATTGCCATCGAAAGTCAAACTCGTGGATGTCGGCCCGCGCGACGGTCTGCAGAACGAAAAATCGCCAGTGCCTGCCGAAATCAAGATCGGCCTGGTGCATCGCCTCCAGGACGCCGGCCTCACCGAGATCGAAGTCACCAGTTTTGTGTCACCTAAGTGGGTGCCGCAGATGGCCGACAACGTGGAGGTGATGGCGGGCATCCACCGCAAGCCGGGCGTGCGCTACTCGGTGCTGACGCCCAACATGAAGGGTTTCGAGGCGGCCCTGCCGACCCGACCCGATGAGATCGTGGTGTTTGCGGCCGCCAGCGAGGCTTTCAGCCAGCGCAACATCAACTGCTCGATCGAAGAAAGCATTGAGCGCTTCCGGCCGGTGGTGGAAGCCGCCAAGGCGCACGGCATCGTCGCGCGCGGGGCCATCTCGTGTGCGGTGGGCTGCCCGTATGAGGGCGAGATTGCGCCCGAACGCGTGGCCATGGTGGCCCGGCTGATGAAGGGCATCGGTGTGCAGCACATTGGCGTGGCCGACACCATTGGCGTGGGCACGCCGCGCAAGGTGCAGGCGGCGCTGGAGGCGGCGCTGCAGCACTACGACATCAACGACGTTTCAGGCCACTTCCACGACACCTATGGCCAGGCGCTTGGCAACACGCTGGCCAGTCTGGAGCTGGGCGTTTGGCAGTACGACACCTCGTCGGCCGGGCTGGGCGGCTGCCCGTTCGCCAAAGGCGCCACCGGCAATGTGGCCACGGAGGACGTGGTGTACATGCTGCACGGCATGGGCATTGAGACCGGCATCGATCTCGACAAACTGATTGACGCTGGCACCTACATCAGCGACTTCCTGCAGCGCAAGCCCAACTCGCGCGCTGCAACTGCCCTGCTCAACAAAAGGATGGCGGCGTGATGTGTGGTGCGGAACTCATTGCTCTACCCGAGGGCGTACAGCGCGTGGCCGCCTTGCTGCAGTCGAGTGGCCATCCCCACGCCCCACTGATGCTGGACGACGCGGCGCGCACCGCGCAGCAGGCTGCTGATGCACTGGGTGTCTCCATCGGCCAGATCGCCAAGAGCATCGTGTTCCGCCGCCGCTCGGACGATGCCGCAGTGCTGGTCGTGACCTCGGGTGACCAGCGTGTGGATGAAAGAAAGGTTGAAGCGCTGCTGTGCCCCGACGGCAAGCGCATGGGCCGCGCCGATGCCGAGTTTGTGAAGGCGCGCACCGGGTTCTCGATTGGTGGTGTCTCGCCGCTCGGCCATGCCACGCCGCCGGTGATGCTGGTCGATCAGTCGCTGTTTCGCTTTCAAGAAATCTGGGCCGCGGCTGGCCACCCGCATGCGGTGTTCAAGCTGTCGCCGCAGCAGTTGCAGCAGCTCACGGGGGCACCGGTGGTCGATGTGGCGGTGGACACCGCACAAGAGCTGCGGTTGCTGCAGCGCTCTGCTGGTCAGGTGCTGGCACGCGCGGCCACGCTGGACGCCACGCCCGATGTGCCATCGCCCTGCAATTCGGTGTGCCGCATGAATGCGGTGACAGGCCTGTGCGAAGGCTGCTTTCGCCTGCGCGAGGAGATTGCCAACTGGAGCCAGATGGACGACACCGGCAAACGCGGCATCTGGCGCACGCTGGTCGAACGGGCGCACGCAGTGCGGCGGCCGGCATGAGCGATTCATCAGGCGGCACTGTCAAAGTACAGGCGGCGGTGCGCGTGGCACAGATCACCTGCCACCTCGATTTCATTTCGCCCTATGCGTATCTCGCCTTCGAGCACCTGCCCGAATCGCTGCGCGGCATCAGCTACAGCATGACCTACCGGCCCGTGCTGTTTGCGGCCATGCTCCACCATCATGGCCAGCTCGGCCCGGCAGAAATCGCACCCAAGCGCGAGTGGACTTACCGTCATGTGCTGTGGCAAGCCCACCAGTTGGGTATTTCGTGCGACATGCCGTGCAGTCATCCGTTCAACCCGCTGCCGCTGCTGCGGCTGGCGGTGGCGTGCAGCCCCGAAGGCCTGCCGGGTCAACCCAGCCGCTATGTGTGCGAAACCATTTTTCGCCATGTGTGGCGCGGTGGCGCCGAAGCGGCGGACGCTGTTCGACTGGAGGCGCTGACTGCGCAACTTGCACCGGCGCAAGACCCGCAGTGCGAGGCCGTGAAGGCACAGCTCAAAGCCAATACCGAGGCGGCGATTGCGAGGGGCGCATTTGGCGTGCCGACGTTTGAAGTGGACGGCAAATTGTTCTGGGGCCTTGATGCCTTGCCGATGTTGCGCGCGTATCTGCTGGGCGATGCGTGGTTTGAATCTGCCGCATGGACCGATGCTGCCCAATTGCCGGTGGGCATACAGCGATCCCGTTCCGGTGCGTGACGCACGTTGTAAGTAGAAAGCGTTGCTCTTCAAGAGCGCTGCAGTTCAAGGCTGGGTATTCCCCAGTCTCATGCGCTGGACAGGTGATTGTGCAATCTTCATAATCATTTGATGATCTCGCCTGCTGGTTTCAACAGCCCATCCACTGCGGGCGAATGCATCAACAAGCAGAGCATCAACAAGCAGGAGGTGTTCCTTGGATGAAATCACCATTGATTCCGTCCTGCACAAGACGGCCGCCGGTCAGGCGGCGATCAAACTCCATGACCGCAGCTTGTCACCCAAGGTCAGAACGCTGCTCATCATGGTGGACGGAGCCAAGTCGCTGAAGGACTTGTCACCACTGGCCCCTGACCCGGTGGCTCTGGTGGAGATGGCGAATTCCCTGCTGAGCGCTGGCCTTGTCGGGGTGGATCAAGCCCGTTCGGTCAAGCCTGCAGCACCTGTGTCTGCGCCGGCCCCCTTGCAGGCCGCCGCAGCGCCTGCGTCAGCAGGCGCGCCGATGCCGCCCCGTGATCTCAAAACCACCGCAATGAAAGCGTCGCGGGCCTTGCAGGATTTGCTGGGCCCTTCGGCAGACCCTTTGTGCCTTCAGATTGAACGGTGCAAAACCATGGATGAGCTGGTCGCGCGGATCTACGCCATCCAGCCGGTAGTGGCCTCGATGCGATCACCGCAAAAAGCCGAGGCCTTCGTTCAGGCTGCGCTGGCACCTTGATCGCACCTCAATCATCTCCTGACGTCTCCTGACGCTCCTTCAAGCGCGGCGCACGCCATGCCCACCAGTCGGGCGTCACTTTTCCCGAAGCCATGAAAAAAGCCCCGTTGCGTGAGCAACGAGGCTTTGGGTTATGAACGACCCCCGGGAGGGCCGTTGACTCAGCAGTTCACTCAGTGTGCAGCGCTGCCGGCAGAGGGCTTGCCACCGTCCAGGCTCGGGAAGCGCACATGCTCCACCAGCTCCTGGATTTTCTTGCCCGGTGCCTTGGTCAGCAGCGACACGATGATGATCACCGCGAAGCCGATCGGCACACCGAACAGACCTGCAGAGATGGGTGCAATATCCCACCACGTGTTGGCCTTCAGGATTTCAGGCGTCAGCGGGCTGCCATGGGTCAGGCGATACAGCCAGGGCTGGGTCGTGATCATGTAGTAGAAGGTCACACCCAGACCTGCCACCATGCCCAAGGAGGCGCCCCATTTGTTGGCTCGCTTCCAGAAGATACCGAGCACCAGCGGCGGGAAGAAGGTCGCAGCAGCGAACGAGAACGCCGCAGACACCAGGAACAGGATGTCCGCTGGTTTCTGTGCCGCCACGTAGGCAGCGGCCAAGGCCACCACCAGCAGCAGGACCTTGGACACCAGCACGCGGCGCGCGGTCGATGCATTGGGGTCCAGCACTTTGTAGTACACGTCGTGCGACAGGGCATTGGCAATCGTCAGCAACAGGCCGTCGGCCGTTGACAGCGCAGCAGCCAGACCACCGGCGGCCACCAGACCGGACACCACATAGGGCAGGCCGCCGATTTCAGGCGTTGCCAGCACGATGATGTCGCCACCGATCGACATTTCAGCCAGCTGCAGGATGCCGTCCTTGTTGACGTCGACCACCGACAGCAGCGATTTGTCCACCGCGCTCCAACGTGCAATCCATTCCGGCAATTTGTCGAACGGTGTGTTGACCAGGATCGTGTAGACCTCGAACTTGGCCAGCACCGCCAGCGCGGGTGCCGTGAAGTAGAGCAGGAAGATGAAGAACAGCGACCAGCTGACAGACTCACGCGCTTCTTTCACCGACGGGGTGGTGTAGTAGCGCATCAGGATGTGCGGCAGGGCAGCGGTACCAATCATCAGACAGAACACCAGCGCCAGGAAGTTCTTGCGTGCAATGTTCTGCGCTGCCTCAGTGCTGCCTGGGTAAGGTTCGGCGTGGCGCAGCGGCGGTGCGGAGCGGGCGGTGTTGCTCACGCGGGCCGCGTTGTAGGCAGCAGTTGCGGCGGCTTCGTCTTTCGGCAGTGCGGCGAGAGCCGTTTCTGCTGCGCGGATGTCTGCCACGGGTGCATTGGCTGCTTTCAGGTCGTCGACCTTCTTCTGGGCAGCAGCCTTGTCGGCGGCCAGAGATGCGGGGACGTCCTTGAGCTTCGCCGCTGCTTCATCGGCGCGTGCCTTGAAGATGCCACGGACTTCCAGCTCTTTCGGGTCCTTCAGCAGCTGCTCTTCTTTGGCTGTTACCTTCTCGAGGGTGTAGCCGTACACAGCCTGGGGAACTGGCACGCCGGTGTGCTTGACCGACAACCACACCACAGGAATCAGGTAAGCCACGATCAGGATGATGTACTGGGCCACCTGGGTCCACGTCACCGCGCGCATGCCGCCGAGGAACGAGCAAACCAGAATACCGGCCAGGCCCGCAAAAATACCCACTTCGAAAGCCAGACCCGTCAGACGTGCCGTGATCAGGCCCACGCCGTAAATCTGTGCCACCACATAGGTGAAGGAGCACAGGATGGCGCCAACCACACCAATCAGGCGCGGCAGGTTGCCTTCAAAGCGTTCACCCAGAAAGTCCGGGATGGTGAACTGGCCGAACTTGCGCAGGTAGGGCGCAAGGAACAGGGCCACCAGGCAGTAACCGCCGGTCCAGCCCAGAATGAAGGCCAGACCGCCGAAGCCGGTCAGGTAGAGCGTTCCCGCCAGGCCGATGAACGAGGCAGCCGACATCCAGTCCGCGCCAGTTGCCATGCCGTTGTAGATCGCAGGCACGCGCCGGCCGGCCACGTAGTATTCGGCCGCATCGTTGGTCCGGCTCATCACACCGATACCTGCGTACAGGAATACGGTGCCGGCGAGGAACAGGTAGCCGATCCAGGCGCGGGGCAGGCCCATCTGTTCAAGGACTGCCAATATCAACACGAAGGCCAGGAAGCCGCCGGTGTAGAAGGTATAGACCTTGTTCAGGCCCTTTTTAAAGTCTTTTTGCGACTGTGCACCGGTGCCGAACATTATTCGTCTCCTTCGGCCACGCCGTATTCATTGTCCAGATTGTTCATGTAGCGCGCATAGAACCAGATGATCAGGCAGTAAACCACCAGTGCACCCTGTGCTGCGACCCAGAACGAAAATGGCCAGCCAAAAAAGCTGAACGTCAGTGATTTGGCGTAATACGCCAGTACGAAAGTGACGACAAACCAGACCGCCAGCAAGATGCCGGTGATATTTAGCGTTTTGCGCCAATACTCATGATGCTTTGCAGTAAGTTGCATTGCTTTGCTCCAGTATTTTCTAATGAATGAAATGCATTCTGTGTTGTTGCTGCTTCAGGCCATGGCCTTCTGCCCAACAGCGCCTTGAAAAAACCTTGTGGGTTCTTTCAACATCAAATGCGCCTTTCCCGATCCAACCGCCTACCTAACCAACTGAATCACGAGTGACCTCGTGATTGACCTTGCCAACCCGAAACGGGGCGATCCTGTTTCGATGCTGTTTCTAGACCGGCCCACCCAGGCCGGTTTCACGCCGCAGCTGCGCGGCCACCTTGGGCTCAAAGCCCTGAAGGTGCCGAATGACTGTGGTTGCTTTCTCTGGCTCATTGAGCTCCACATGAACCCGCGCCAGCTGGTACCAGCCGAACGGACTCATGGGCTGGAGCTGGGTGTTCTTCTTCAGCGCCACCACCGCCTCTTCCATGCGGTGCTGCCGCACGAGCACCAGGCCCAGTCCGTACCAGGCCCGGTCCATTTTTTCTTCCAGTGCGATGGCGGCGCGGAACCGGCGCTCGGCCTCATCGAGGCGGCCGAGTATTTCGCATGTGAAGGCCACGTTGAAGTGGGCGTTGGACGATTCCGCGAGCTGCGCCACTTTTTCGAAATAGGGAAGGGCTTGCGCGGGGTGGCCGGTGTTCAGCGCGTCATAGCCCAGGCTGTTGAGGGCCTGCACATCATCTGGCGCCAGTGAGAGGATGTCCTGGAACACCTCCATGGCGCGTGCACGCATGCCCAGCAGCAGATAGACCTTGGCGGTCCAGCGGCGGGTGAAGCCGTCCCAGAAACCGAGCGGGGGTGTTGGGTTGTGGGTCACTGACATACCACGGCACCTCCTTGCAGGCACAGGTCAATCTTGAGCTTGACCACCAACACCCAGGCCATGACCAGCCAGCTGGCTGCGGCCAGCGGGATGTGCTGGTCGAGGATGAAACGGGGGCTGATGCGCCGCGTGATCCACAGCGCAGGCTTGGCGGCAACGTCCAGCAGTTGCCAGAACACATTGGTGTTGCGTTTGGCGCCGGCGAGCAGCCCCAGCAGAAACCGCCCGACGATGAACATCAGCGACAGTTCGATAAGGCTTTTCAACACAATGATCAGTAGCAGCATGACACTCCGGGCTCCACCCTGATGAGTACAGGTGTCGGTAATGTCAAAGAAGATACTGACCGCTAACTGACGTAAAAATCAGTGAAATCGAAACGCTAAGGGCTAACCCTGAAAGTCGGCGCCAAAAGCGCTGGAAAAGCGCCGTTTGCCTGGATTTACTAGGGAAATCCCCAGCAAGTGTTTGCCCTTACTTTCAGGTCAGCGTTTGAATTTGCCGTCTGTTCCGATGATGGACAGGTCGGCGAAGTCGAGGCCGGTGTGGTCCTCGGCGGAGTAGTTCACTTCAAGGCCACCGATGTCGATCTTGCGCATGCCTTCCAGCGCGGTCTGGATCTTGTCGCGCGTCGGTTTGGGGCCGGCGCGGCGCAGTGCTTCCACGAGCACCTTGGCGGCGGCAAAGCCTTCCAGCATGGCGGGGCTCACGTCGTTCTGCCCTTTGGCCTTGGCCAGATCCTGCGCCTCTTTCACCATCGGGTAGGCGATGGAGCGCTCGTACGGGAACACCTGCGTGACGATCACGCCGCGCGCGTTGTCGCCCAGGCTTTTCACAAAGCCGCCCGACGCGTTGTTCGACAGCGTGACGATCTGCGCGCCCGAGCCGGCCGCCCGGAAGGCCTTGATGCCATCGGCCACCGCCTGGCCCGAGGCGACCATCATCACCGCCTGCACATTCGCCTGCACCAGCTTGGGCGCGATCGGGCCGAAGTCAGGTTTGCTGCGGTCAAACTTTTCCAGCACAGCGGCATTGAGCTTGGCGGTTGTCAGGCCTTTCTGCGCACCGGCCACACCATCGGCCCCGAAGCTGTCGTCGGCATATACGATGCCGATGCGGGTGATGCCCATGGAGTTCAGGTGCGTGATGGCCTTCTCCGCTTCACGCTGGTAGGTGGCGCGCACATTGAAGATGCGTTTCTTCACCGGCTGATGCAGCACCATCGCGCCGGTCGAGGGGCCGATCAGCGCCACGCTGTTCTTGTCGAGCAGCGGGATGATGGCCTCGGTGTGCGGCGTACCGCGTGTCAGGAACATGGCCAGCACGTCCTGCTCTTCAATCAGCTTGCGCGCGTTTTCTGCGGCCAGCTTGGGGTCGAACTTGTCGTCCAGCGACACCAGCTCGATCTTCTGGCCGCCAACGCCGCCTTTGGCATTGATGGCGTCGATGTAGAGCTTGGCGCCTTCGGTGGTTTCCTTCACGCCAGCGCCCACCGGGCCGGTAAAGCCGGCCGTCTGGCCAATCAGCAACTGTGCGTGACTGGCGTGTGACAGTGCGGCAAGTGCGATGGCTGCGAGCCACCCTGTTGTTTTGTTCATGTCTTGTCTCCGTCGAATGCAATTTGGGTGGTTGAGTAGATCACGAAAACAGTTCCGATCATGAGAGGGGAAACCGCAACGGAAGGTTGAAATTCAACCCCTCTGCAGCTCGTGCGCGACATGCGGAACCCTATCGGAAGGCGCAATCTAAAACTTTAACCCTACACATCCGGGGCGCAGCACGCTGCCTGGAATGCCTTGCCTCTTCAGGAAAGCATCCACGCCATGTCACCAGGCCTCATCCACATTCGCAGTTCACGCCAGCACAAGCTCAGGAATCTGGATATCTGCACCGGCGAGATGACGGCTGCGAGTGTGATCCCCAAAGCCAGGACGTCGTCACAGGGGAGTTGGTTCAACGCCGCAGTCGTGCGATCACCCGCACGACGATGAGAACTATGACCAAGATGGTGAGGTTCGATAGCAGCCCTGTAAGAATGGCTTCGGTGAGGCTTGCCGAGCCACTGGGCATGGTGGTGGGCAGGATCACGGCAACAAACACGACGCCCAAGGCCAAAGGCAAAACCGATCCGGTCACTGCGGAAGTCCTGCGCATGGTGATCACAAGGGCAACCATCAGGCCGATGCGAAACACATCGGTCAACTGCGAGAAAAAAAGGTCAATCAAAGTAGCCATTTCCTGTCTCAATATATGAAGCACCAAACCGCTGTTGATGACGGTGACGGCCGTCGCAGCAGCATCGACAAATTTTCAGATCCCGCAGCTCTGAAGGTTGCAGAACCATCCAGTGCGCTTGATTGCATGTGCGCAAAGAAGCGCGACCGATGGATCCGCAGGCAGACAGCCCTGTCAACGAAAAAACCCGGCCTGCCTTCCCAAGAAGTCAGAGGCCGGGTCTGTCAGTGTCGGGATTTATCGGGCAGAGTCGCCGGCGAAGATGTCCTTCTTGTGGGTGCCACCTGGCACGAAGAGCGCACCAATCACCACCGTCATGATCGCGATCACGATCGCATACCACAGACCTGAGTAGATATTGCCAGTCTGGGCCGAGATCGCGAAGGCTGTCGCCGGCATCAGGCCACCGAACCATCCGTTACCGATGTGGTATGGCAGTGACAGGCCGGAGTAGCGAATACGAGTGGGGAACATCTCAACCAGCATCGCTGCGATCGGACCATAAACCATCGTCACCAGAATGACGAGGTACGCCAGGATAAGAATGATCGTCAGTTTTTGCGCAGAAAAAATATCAAAGAAGTGGTTTGCCTTGGCAATGGTTTTGTTGTCAGCAGGAACCAGTGGGTAGCCCGCGCTTTTGAGCGCATTGTTCAAGCCGGAGTCAAAAGTGGCCTTGGCCTTCTTCAGCTCGTCGCCGGTCAACTTGCCTGCGTCGTAGGACTGGATTGATGTCTCGCCGACTTTGACGGTCGCTGGTGTGCCAGGAGCGCCAACCACGGTTTCGTAGTTCACCGACGTGCGGGCCAGCTGTGCCTTGGCGATATCGCAGGACGATGAGAACTTCACCGTTCCTGTAGGGTTGAACTGGAACGAGCAGTCATCCGGCGAGACCGTCACAGTGACAGGTGTCTGGTGTGCGGCGTAGAGGGCGGGGTTGGCCGTCTTGGTCAAGTGACCAAACACGGGCAGAAATGTGATGGCGGCCAGCAGGCAGCCCGTCAGGATGATGGGCTTGCGGCCGATGCGATCAGACAGCGCGCCGAAAACCAGGAAGCCGCCGGTGCCAAGAATCAGCGACCACGCCACCATCACGTTGGCCGTAAAACTGTCGACCTTGATGACGTTCTGCATGAAGAACAGCGCATAGAACTGGCCGGTGTACCAAACCACCGCTTGCCCTGCGACCAGGCCGAGCAATGCGATCAGGGCGATCTTGCCGTTCTTCCAGTTGCCGAAGGCTTCGCTCAAAGGCGCCTTGGAAGTACGGCCTTCTTCCTTCATTTTCTTAAAGGCCGGGCTCTCGTTCATCTGCAAGCGGATGTAAAGCGAAATCGCCAGCAGGAAGATCGAGCCGATGAACGGGATACGCCAGCCCCAGGCGTTGAACGCCTTGACCATGGTCGGGTTGCCGTCAGCCATCAGAACAGCAACGCCATCCTTCATCAGGGCGACATCCGGGTAGGCGCCGTTGACATAGCCTTGCACGGAAAGAATCACGATCAGCGACAACAACAGACCCAGCGTTGCTGTGGTCTGAATGAAAGCCGTGAAGTAGCCGCGCTGGTTGGCTGGCGCGTGTTCGGCCACGTAGATGGCCGCACCGCCATATTCGCCACCCAAAGCCAGACCTTGCGCCATGCGCAGCAGGATCAGGATGATTGGCGCGGCCGTGCCGATGCTTTCATAGTTCGGCAGCACGCCCACCAGAAAGGTCGAGATGCCCATGATGACGATGGTCATCAAGAAGGTGTACTTGCGGCCGATCATGTCGCCCAGCATGCCGAACACCAGCGCGCCAAAGGGGCGCACGATGAAGCCGGCGGCGAAGGCCAGCAAGGCAAACACGTTGCGCGTGTTCTCTGGAAAAGCGGTAAAGAACTGCGCGCCGATGATCGCGGCCAGCGCACCGTAAAGGTAAAAGTCGTACCACTCAAAAATGGTACCCGCAGAGGAGGCCATGATGACCTTCTTCTCTTCGCGGGTCATGGGGCGGGATCGCTCCCGCACGTTTGTTGTCATTACAGCTGCCACTTTGAGTCGCTCCATGTGTGTCTGGTCTTTCGGCCAGACGTTGCTTTGCCGCAGAGGGGCGCTGCAGCTCTCTTCTTATGATCTGGCTACAGACATGGAGAAAAAATGATGCGACGACCGGCTTGACGCGGTTCTATTTGTGTCAGGCAGGAGTGTTGCGAAGTTTTCTTACGTACAGATTGCATGCATGACCTCGCGTCGTAAGAATAGGGAAAGCTCTTCATTCATTGAATGAAACTGGCGCACTTCCCAACGGACCTGTGTACATGCCTCGCTTGGGCATCTGGATACGCAACAGTTGTCAGCAAAACCTACCTAGCGCGGCTTCTTCTTGCTACTAGCTCGGCTTTTATGTACCGGGAAAGTCGAGACGGCACCTTAACCCTACGCGGCAGTGGGCTCCGTGCGGTGCCTAGAATATTTGACCTCTTCAGGAAAGCACTCACTCCATGTCCCAGGGCCTCATCCGCATTCGCGGCGCACGTCAGCACAACCTCAAGAATCTGGACCTGGACATCCGCACTGGCGAGATGACGGTGGTGACCGGCCCCAGCGGTTCGGGCAAGTCCTCGCTGGTGTTCGATACCCTGTTTGCCGAGGGTCAACGCCGCTACGTCGAAACCTTTTCGGCCTATGCGCGGCAGTTCCTCGACCGCATGGACAAGCCGGCGGTGGACAAGGTCGAAGGTGTGCCGCCCGCCATCGCCATCGACCAGACCAACCCGGTGCGCTCGTCGCGCTCCACTGTCGGCACGATGACGGAGCTGAACGATCACCTCAAGCTGCTCTACGCCCGCGCGGCGCAGTTATTTGACAAGCAGACGGCGCAGGCCGTGCGGCACGATTCGCCGGAGTCGATTTACGCAGAGCTGATGGCGCGCACAGCTGGCAGCGATCCCAGAACAGTCGTCACATTTCCAGTAGAGCTTCCCGGCAACACCAGCCCCGAGCAACTGGAGCAGTGGCTGGCCGCGAGCGGCTTCACCCGCGTGCACGCGCAGCGCGACATTGCGACGCCTGCCGGCCCCCACAAGCTGCTGGATGTGGTGGCGGACCGCTTCCGTTTGCACACCGCCGAAAAAGTGCGCGCTATGGAGGCGATTGAAACTGCGCTCAAGCGCGGGGGTGGCAGGTTGAATGTGTATGTGCAATCAAGCGACGATTCACCGGAACAGATGTGGCGCTTTTCGACGGGCCTGCATTGCCCCGACAGCGATCTGCGCTACACCGAGCCCACGCCCTCGCTGTTCTCGTTCAACTCCGCGATGGGCGCCTGCGAAACCTGCCGTGGCTTTGGCCGCGTCATCGGGGTCGACTACGGCCTGGTGATTCCCAACGACAAGCTCACGCTGCGCGCCGGCGCCATCAAGCCGATGCAGACGCCGGCCTGGAAAGAAGCGCAGGACGACCTGATGCGCCACGCCGAAGCCGCAGGCATTCCGCGCGACACGCCCTGGTACAAGCTGACCGCCGAGCAGCAGGCCTGGGTCATCAACGGCTCGCCGAACTGGAACGGCAAATGGAACCAGCACTGGTTTGGCATCAAGCGCTTCTTCGAGTACCTGGAGAGCAAGGCCTACAAGATGCACATCCGCGTGCTGCTGTCCAAGTACCGCAGCTACACGCCGTGCGAGGTCTGCGGCGGCGCGCGCCTCAAGCTGGAGCCCCTGCTCTGGCGGCTGGGCACCAAAGAGGCTGCCGATGCAGTGCTGCCGCCGGGCGAGCGTTTCATGCCCGTGGGTGTGCAGTGGACGCGCGCGCAGCTGGAAGCGCTGCCGGGCCTCTGTCTGCACGACCTGATGCGCCTGCCCATCGACCGGCTGCGCCGCTTCTTTGACAGCCTGTCGCTGGCGGCACCGGGCAACGATGCGGAGCAGAAGGCGCTCAAGTCACTCTTCGAGGAAATCCAGACCCGCGTGAAGTACCTGTGCGATGTGGGCATTGGCTACCTCACACTGGACCGGCAAAGCCGCACGCTGTCGGGCGGCGAGGTGCAGCGTATCAACCTGACTACCGCACTGGGTACGTCGCTGGTTAACACGTTGTTCGTACTGGACGAGCCGTCGATTGGCCTGCACCCGCGCGACATGAACCGCATCACGCAGGCCATGCACCGCCTGCGCGATGCGGGCAACACGCTGGTGGTGGTGGAGCACGATCCGGCCGTGATGCTGGCCGCCGACCGCATGATCGACATGGGCCCCGGCCCGGGCGAGAAGGGCGGGCAGATTGTGTTTGACGGCACGCCCGAAGACCTCAAGCACGCCGACACCCTGACGGGTGCCTACCTCGGCGCGCGCAAGCAGGTCGGCATGGGCTTCAAGCGCGCGGTGACCGACAACACGCCGCGCCTGATTCTCGAAGGCGCACGCGACCACAACTTGAAGAACCTCACGGTCGAATTCCCGTTGCAACGGCTGGTGTGCGTGACGGGCGTCAGCGGCTCGGGCAAGTCCACGCTGATGCAGGACATCCTGGCGCCAGCGCTGCTGAGGCAGTTCGGCAAGGCCACTGAAACGCCAGGCCTGCACGACCGGCTGATGGGGGCGGACCACCTCAACGATGTGGTGTTTGTAGACCAGTCCCCGATTGGCAAGACGGCGCGCTCCAACCCGGCCAGCTATGTGGGTGCGTGGGACGCGGTGCGCGAGCTGTTTGCGCTGGCGCCGCTGGCCAAGCAGCGCAGCTACACCTCGTCGAAGTTCAGCTTCAACAACGGCGACGGGCGCTGCCCGACCTGCGGCGGCTCGGGCTTCGAGCATGTCGAGATGCAGTTCCTGAGCGATGTGTACCTGCGCTGCCCCGATTGCGACGGCAAGCGCTACCGCGCCGAGATTCTGGAAGTGACGATTGAGCGCAAGGCGATCGGCGATGTCACGCCGCGCCTGCTGAATGTGTCAGATGTACTGGAGCTGACGGTGAGCGAGGCGGTGCGCCTGTTCGCGCAAGACCGCGAGGTGGTGCGGGCGCTGCAGCCCATCGTCGATGTGGGGCTGGAATACGTGAAGCTGGGCCAGCCGGTGCCCACGCTTTCGGGCGGTGAAGCCCAGCGCCTGAAGCTGGCCGGCTTCCTTGCCGACGCCAGCAAGACCGGCAGCGCCAGCAAGCAGGCACTGGCCCTGCGCCACCCGCAGCGCGGCACCCTGTTCCTGTTTGACGAGCCGACCACCGGCCTGCACTTTGACGACATCGCCAAGCTGATGCGTGCGATGCGCAAGCTGCTCGATGCCGGCAACTCGCTGATCGTGATCGAGCACAACCTCGACGTGATTCGCTCGGCCGATTGGCTGATTGATTTGGGTCCGGAAGGCGGCGAAGGCGGTGGCCTGCTGGTGGCTGAGGGCACACCCGAGGCGGTGCGCCAGCACCCGACCTCACACACCGCGCTGGCGCTGCGCGAGTATGAGCAGGCCATGGGCCAGGTACACGGTGTGGAAGAACGCAAGCCGAAAGCGTGGACCACGCGGCCCGCGTTCTCCAACCTGATCCAGATCGTCAACGCCAAGGAGAACAACCTCAAGAGCCTGTCGGTCAACATTCCGCGCGGCAAGTTCAATGTGGTGACCGGTGTGTCGGGCTCGGGCAAGTCCACACTGGCTTTCGACATCCTGTTCAACGAAGGGCAGCGTCGCTATCTTGAGTCGCTCAACGCTTACGCGCGCAGCATCGTGCAGCCGGCGGGGCGGCCCGAGGTCGACGCGGTGTATGGCATTCCGCCGACGGTGGCGATCGAGCAGCGCCTGTCGCGCGGCGGGCGCAAGTCCACCGTGGGCACCACCACCGAGGTCTGGCACTTCCTGCGCCTCTTGTATGTGAAGCTGGGCGTGCAGCACTGCACCAAGGACGGCGCGGCGGTGATGCCGCAAAGCCCCGAGAGCATTGCCGCGCAGCTGCTCAAGACCTATCGTGGCCAGCACATCGGCCTGCTGGCGCCGCTGGTGATTGCGCGCAAGGGCGTCTACACCGAGCTGGCCGACTGGGCGCGGCCGCGCGGCTACACCCACCTGCGCATCGACGGCGAGTTTTTGCCGACCACCGGCTTCCCGCGCATCGACCGCTTCAAGGAGCACACCGTCGAGCTGCCGATTGCCGACGTCCATGTGTCGCCCGACAACGAGGCGGCGCTGCGCGCGGCGCTGGCCACCGCGCTGGAGCATGGCAAGGGCGTGGTGCATGTGCTGGCACCGCTGGATGGTTTGAAGGGCGCCATGCTGGCTGGCACCAGCACCCGACACATTGGCCGGCTCGAAGCTTTCTCCACCCGGCGCGCCTGCCCGGTGTGTGCCACGTCATATGCCGAACTGGACCCGCGCCTCTTCAGCTACAACAGCAAGCACGGCTGGTGCCCCGATTGTGTGGGCACCGGCGTCAAGCTCAGCAAGGAACAGCGCAAGGTCTTTGACGACTCGGTGATGGACGACGACAACAAGGGCCGCGAGCAGAGCTTTGCCGAGCCTGATGTGGAAGACCTGGCCGGTACCGTGTGCCCGACCTGCGAAGGCACGCGCCTCAATGCCAAGGCCCGCGCGGTGAAGTTTGCCGGCGTGGGCATCGCTGACATTGCCGCGCTGTCGGTCACCGACGTGCGGCGCTGGGTTGACACGCTGACGGTGGCCGGTGGTATGACAGGCCGCGAAGCCGGCATCGGCCGCGACCTGATTCCCGAAATCAAGAGCCGTCTTGAATTTCTGGAAGACGTGGGCCTCGGCTACCTCACGCTGGACCGTGGCGCGCCCACGCTGTCGGGCGGTGAAGCACAGCGCATTCGTCTCGCCGCGCAACTCGGTTCCAACCTGCAGGGTGTCTGCTATGTGCTCGACGAGCCAACCATCGGCCTGCACCCGCGCGACAACCGCATTCTGCTCAGCGCGCTGGGCAAGCTTAGCGAGCGCGGCAACACGCTGGTGGTGGTGGAGCATGACGAAGACACCATACGCCGCGCCGACAACATCATCGACATCGGACCCGGCGCGGGCAAGCGCGGCGGCACCTTGGTGGCGCAAGGCACGGCGGCTGATTTGTCAGCGGTGCCGGCATCGCTGACAGGCCGCTATCTGGCGAACCCGCTGGTGCATCCCTTGAAGATTCGCCGGGAAACCCGTGCGGGTGCAGCGCCCGTCGTTGCCATCGACCCCGCAGCGGTGCCGGCTAAACCGCTAAGCAAGCAGAAGGCCGCCGCCCTCAAGGCGCAGGCGCTGAAAGATGCCGCAGCCAACGCCAGCGCGCTGCACAATGCCGCCCCGGTGGCGGCGAGCCCGTTCACCTCGTGGCTTACCGTGGTCAACGCGGATCTTCACAATCTGAAGCAGGTCACGGTGAAGGTGCCGCTGTACCGCTTGGTGGCGGTGACGGGCGTATCGGGCTCCGGCAAATCGACACTGGCGCGCGATGTATTGCTGGCCAATGTGCAGGCCGGCGTGATGCAGCGCTCAACCAAGGCCGGCCGCGAAGCCGATGACAAGGGCAAGACCCCCGCATGGACCGGCTGCGAACGCGTGGAAGGCTACGCCGTGGTCGACCGCGTGCTCGAAGTCGACCAGACACCCATCGGCAAGACGCCGCGCTCCTGCCCGGCCACCTACATCGGCTTCTGGGACACCATCCGCAAGCTGTTTGCCGACACGCTGGAAGCACGGGCACGCGGCTACACGGCCGGGCGCTTCAGCTTCAACACCGGCGAGGGCCGCTGCCCGACCTGCGAAGGCGCGGGCGTGCGTACCATCGGCATGAGCTTTCTGCCCGATGTGAAGGTGCTGTGCGAAACCTGCCACGGCGCGCGCTTCAACCCCGAGACACTGGCCGTCACCTGGCGCGGCAAGAGCATTGGCGATGTGCTGAAGATGGAAGTCGATGAGGCGGTGGACTTCTTTGCCTCCATGCCCAGCATCGGCCACCCGTTGCAGTTGCTGAAAGACGTGGGCCTGGGTTACCTCACGCTGGGCCAGCCCTCACCGACACTCTCGGGCGGCGAGGCGCAGCGCATCAAGCTGGTGACCGAACTCTCCAAGGTGCGCGACGACATCACGCGCCGCGGCCAGAAGGCGCCACACACCCTTTATGTGCTCGATGAGCCCACGGTGGGCCTGCATATGGCCGATGTGGAAAAGCTGATCCATGTGCTGCACCGGCTGGTCGATGGTGGTCACAGCGTGGTGGTGATCGAGCACGACCTGGATGTGATCGCCGAAGCCGACTGGGTGATCGACCTCGGCCCGGACGGCGGCAACGCCGGCGGCCAGGTGGTCGCCTCGGCGCCGCCGGAAGCGGTGGTCAAGCTGGGCACCCACACCGGCAAGGCACTGACGGCCGTGTTGGACCGCTGAGCGGGTGGCCGGCAGGTCAGGCGCAGGGGGGGGAACACAGTTCAAAGACCTTTGCTCTGAAATGTTACTAATCAGTAACTAAAATGACCGATTGGTAACTTATTGCGTAATTCACCATCCAGTGAGCCGCAAACAGACGAAGACACTTTGACGATGACGGTCCGTAACAACTCGACGAGCGCCCTGAAGGGCGGATTTTTGTGGGCCGTTTCGGTCGTTTTTTCGGCATTGTCTGCTTTGGTGTTTGTCGCCACGGCGCAGGCTCAGGCTCAGGCCCCCGGCACTGCGCTGCCAGAGACCGACGCGGTGGAGCACCCCTGGCTGGCCGCTGCCCCTTCGCGCGAGCCGGAAACCTATTTCACCAACCTCAAGGACGGTGACAAGGTCGAAACGCCTTTTGTGGCGCGCTTTGGCCTCTCCATGCGCGGCCTGGTGCCAGCGGGCAAATCGGCGGGCCGTGCGGGCCACCACCATCTGCTGGTCAATCAGGGCTTGCCGATGGACTTCAAAAAGCCGCTGCCCTTCACAGAGCAATACATCCACTTTGGCAAGGGCCAGATGGAGTCGGTGATCAATCTTCCACCCGGCACCTACGAAGTGCGCCTGCTGCTGGCCGATGCGGGGCACATTCCGTACTTCGTTTACAGCAAGCCGCTCAAGTTCACCGTCACCCGTCAGAACAAGGCCGCCGTGCCTGCGACCGTGCAGGGCGCACCGCGCATTGAACTCCTGAACGTGGCCGATGGCACTGCCCTGCGCCCACCGTTTCGCCTGCAGTTCCACGCCAGCGGACTCAACATCTCCCACGTGGGTGCGCAGGCGCCAGACACCGGTCACTTCCGTCTGGTGATGGAGCGCAAAGGCCAGAAGCCTGAGCTGTTGAGTTTCACCGGAGGTCAGACTGAAGCGTGGTTCAGCCCGCCACCGGGTGACTACAACCTGAAGCTGGAACTGGTCAGCAACGCACCCGGCGCCAAGGTGCAAAGTGCCGCCAAGCCCGTGGCCGTGACGGTGGCGGCCCGCTGATCACGCGTTGACACCCGGGCGACACCGCTTCAGGTGTTGCCCTGATGCGCTTCAGGCGCGCTGCCCACATGATGAGTCTTTGGCATTCAAGACCGGAGACCCCATGCAACGCCGTCAACTGCTTCAATCTGCTGCCGTCATCGCCGCCACCGCGGCCACGGGCGCCCGCGCCCAGACTTTTCCTGCCAAGCCGATCAAGTTGGTGATTGCCTTCCCGGCGGGCGGGCCCACCGACATCACTATGCGGGCGCTGGCCGACAACGCCTCCAAGATTCTGGGCCAGACGGTCATCGTCGAAAACAAGCCTGGCGCGGGTGGCACGCTGCCAGCGCAGCAACTGCAGAGCACACCGGCCGATGGCTATACGCTGGCGCAGATTCCGCTGGGCGTGTTTCGCCTGCCCTACACCACCAAGATCAATTGGGACCCGGTCAAGGACCTGGCCTATGTGCTCAATGTCACTGGCTACGCCTTTGGCCTGGTGGTGCCCGCCGATTCGCCACTCAAGACCTGGACGCACTTCGTCGGCTGGGCCAAGGCCAACCCGGGCAAGCTGAGCTATGGCTCCACCGGTACGCTGACCAGCCCGCACCTGACGATGGAGCTGATCGCGCAGAAGCTGGGCATTGAACTGCTGCATGTACCCTACAAGGGCAGTGCCGACCTGATGCAGTCCATCCTCGGCGGCAACATCATGGCAGCGGCCGACTCCACCGGCTTTGCGCCACAGGTCGAGGCGGGCAAGCTGCGCGTGCTCAACACCTGGGGCAGCGAACGCCTGGCCAAGTTCCCCGATGCGCCCACGCTCAAGGAGCTGGGTCTGGACATGGTGCAGAACTCGCCGTTTGGCATTGCCGCGCCGCGCGACACGCCGCCCGCAGTGGTCAAGCGCCTGCACGACGCCTTCAAGCAGGCGATGGAGCAGCCGAGTTACCGCACCGCACTCGCCAAATACGACATGGTGCCGATGTACATGAGCTCGGCGGCTTACAGCAAGTTTGCCCAGGAAACCTTTGCCCGTGAAAAGGCGCTGGTTGAGAAATTGGGCCTTCTGAAAGCCTCGTGATCAGCGCGCGCTGAGCAGCGCGGCCGCCAGCTCGACGAAACCCGCGCCGCGCTCACCGCGCGTCACATAACGCGGCAGGTGCGCGAGCTGCGGCACAAAGCGCGCGATGTTGGCTACACCCACGCTGTGCGGGAAGGCTTCAAACATCAGCTGGTCGTTGGTCGAGTCGCCCACATAAACCCACTGCGCCATCTCGTGGTCAAGCTGGCGCTGCCACAGCCGCTGCACGATCCAGCGTGCGCCTTCGAGCTTGTTGTGCGACCCATACCAGCCATTGATGTGGATGCTGCTCACCGTGGCGTGCATGCCTTCGCCGCGCATCAGCGCCACCACCTGGGCGATGGTCTGTTCGTCCAGATGCGTGAACTCGCTGTGGTCAATCGCGATGTCGGTCTCGCGGCCTGGCGAGTCGGTGGCGCGCTGCGCTCCGGGCACAGTCGCTTCGATGCGCACCAGCACCGCCTGCATACGGGCGAAGTTGGCGGTGCGCGTGGTTTCGTCCTGCTGATGGATTTTTCTCAGCGCTGGTTGGCCATTGATCGAATCAGGCACCAGCGCCACGGCGCCGTTCTCTGCCACGATGGCATCCACTGGCCATTGCGCGGCAAAGGGCTCGCTCCAGCCGACCGGCCTTCCAGTGATGGCCACCACCGGCAGCCCGGCGGCCTTCAGGTCGTGCAGCGCCTGCAGGGCATCAGGTGTGATCGCCCCTTCAGTGGTGAGCGTGTCGTCGATGTCGGTGAACACGCCCCGGATGGCGCGGCGCTCGGCCAGTGGCCAGCGGGTGAGTTCTTGCATCGTGAAATTTTCTCATGTGGCAGGGAATTGCAGGGCGGCGGCTGGCGGACTTCTGGCGGCTTCGATACAATAGCGGCTTCCTGAGGAGCGTTGCAACCCACGGCATGTGGTCTAGGCTCAGGACTTTCATTTGCAACCACGCTCACCCGCATGTGCCTCTGATGGACAGTCAAGCCGGGTGAGTCAACACAAACTCCCCCGTTTCTGATTGCTTCGCTGCTGTGCGGTCGTGGCTATTTTGCCGACCTTGACCCTCGATTTTGGAGATAACCAAATGAACGCCATTCTCAAACCCGTGCCCGTGAACGACTATGAAATCGCCGACCTGTCCCTCGCTGCTTGGGGCCGCAAGGAACTGAAGATCGCCGAGACCGAAATGCCTGGCCTGATGGCCATCCGCGAAGAATTCGCCAAGGCCCAGCCGCTGAAGGGCGCGCGCATCACCGGCTCGCTGCACATGACCATCCAGACCGGCGTGCTGATCGAGACGCTGCAGGCCCTGGGCGCTGACGTGCGCTGGGCATCATGCAACATCTTCTCGACGCAAGACCACGCCGCCGCCGCCATCGTGGCCGCCGGCACCCCAGTGTTCGCCATCAAGGGCGAGACGCTGGCCGACTACTGGGACTACACCCACCGCATCTTCGAATTCAACGGCGCCAAGGGCACGCCCGAAGAAGGCCCCAACATGATCCTGGACGACGGCGGCGATGCCACGCTGCTGATGCACCTGGGCACCAAGGCCGAGACTGACCCCAGCCTGCTGGCCAACCCCGGCAGCGAAGAAGAAATCTGCCTGTTCAACTCCATCAAGGCCAAGCTGGCAAAAGACCCGACCTGGTACAGCCGCCGCCTGAAGAACATCATCGGCGTGACCGAAGAGACCACCACCGGCGTGCTGCGCCTCAATGAGATGTCGGCCAAGGGCACGCTGGCCCTGCGCGCCATCAACGTGAACGACTCTGTCACCAAGAGCAAGTTCGACAACCTGTACGGCTGCCGCGAATCGCTGGTCGATGCCGTCAAGCGCGCCACCGACGTCATGATCGCCGGCAAGGTCGCTGTGGTCGCTGGTTACGGTGACGTGGGCAAGGGCTCGGCCCAGGCCCTGCGCGCACTGAGCGCCCAGGTGTGGGTCACCGAGATCGACCCCATCAACGCCCTGCAGGCCGCGATGGAAGGCTACAAGGTCGTGACCATGGAATACGCTGCCGACAAGGCCGACATCTTCGTGTCTGCCACCGGCAACAAGAACGTCATCACCTACGAACACATGGCCGCCATGAAAGATCAGGCCATCGTCTGCAACATCGGCCACTTCGACAACGAGATCGATGTCGCAGCGCTCGAGAAGTGCACCTGGGAAGAGATCAAGCCGCAAGTCGACCACGTGATTTTCCCAGACGGCAAGCGCATCATCCTGCTGGCCAAGGGCCGTCTGGTGAATCTGGGTTGCGGCACCGGCCACCCCAGCTTTGTGATGTCTTCCAGCTTTGCCAACCAGACCATCGCGCAGATCGAGCTCTTCACCAAGAAGGCCGACTACGAAGTGGGCAAGGTTTACGTGCTGCCCAAGCACCTCGATGAAAAAGTCGCCCGTCTGCACCTGAAGAAAGTCGGCGCCATGCTGACCGAACTGAGCGACGAGCAGGCTGCTTACATCGGCGTGTCCAAAGCCGGCCCGTACAAAGCCGATACGTATCGTTATTGATCTGCGCTACTGCGCGACCGTGATGCGTCGTTGCGGGTCCTCCCATGAATCCTCACGTACCTGTGTACGCTCCGGTTCATGGGGCCTCCCGCACCTCGCCTGACGGCCGCTCGCTACGCGCACGACTCCTGGTAACGCCCCATGCGCGCTGACTTATTCCTCGTCGAACACGGCCATGCCGCCACCCGCTCGCAGGCCCAGCGCCTGATTGCGTCTGGCGTGCAGTGGCGCGTGGAGTCGGACAAGCCCTGGAAGAAGATCGCCAAGAACGGCGACGAGATTCCCGAGGCGGCCGAGCTGCAACTGCTCGACACCACCGAGGCGAAATACATCTCGCGCGGCGGCCTCAAGCTGGAAGGGGCGCTGCAGAGCACGGGCCTCAAGGTCAAGGGTATGCGCTGCCTCGACATCGGCCAGTCCACCGGCGGCTTCACCGACTGCCTGCTGCAGCACGGCGCGGCGCAGGTGGTGGGCGTCGATGTCGGCCATGGCCAGTTGCACCCGAGTCTGCGCAGTGACCCGCGCGTGGTGTGCCTGGAAGGCATCAATGCGCGCGCCATCGTGGCGGCAGATCTGGTGACGCCTGTGGTTCATTCGCATGAAGAAGGTGAACTGGCGGACGACACGGCCGAGGGCGATGTTGAAGGGGGTGAACCCATCGCCGCCGACTTTGATCTGCTCACTGGTGACCTGTCTTTCATCTCGCTCACGCTGGTGCTGCCTGCCGTGGTGCGCCTGCTCAAGCCGGGCGGTGACCTGCTGATGTTGGTCAAGCCTCAGTTTGAACTGCAGCCCGGCCAGATCGGCAAGGGCGGCATCGTGCGCGACGCGGCCCACTTTGCGTTTGTCGAGCAGCGCCTGCGCGACGCATGCACGGCGCTCGGCATGGACGTGAAGGCCTGGCTCGATTCCCCGATTGAAGGTGGCGACGGCAACCGCGAGTTTTTCATCCACGCCCTCAAGGGCCATGACAACGCGGGCGAAAGCCTGCCACTGCCCGCAGCACCGCAGCGCAAGGCGCCCAAGCGCCAGCCGCGTGCCGAACGGCGCGAGCCGCATGAAGACCCGGAAGCAGCCCACGCGGGCCAGCCCGGCCCGGCCCGCAGCAAGCGCCGTATCAAGCCAACCGAATCCTGAAGAGACCTGCGATGAATCTTCCCCTCAGTTTTGAATTCTTCCCGCCCAAGACGCCCGAAGGCGCCGAGAAGCTGCGCGCCACGCGCCAGGCCCTGTATGCGTTCCAGCCCGAGTTCTGCTCGGTCACGTTTGGCGCCGGCGGCTCCACGCAAGAGGGCACCTTCGGCACCGTCAAGGAAATCCTGGGTGAAGGCGTTTCTGCGGCTTCTCATTTCTCCTGCGTTGGCGCGACCAAGGCCACGGTGCGTGCGCAACTGGCGACCCTGCGCGCCATGGGCGTCAAGCGTCTGGTCGCACTGCGCGGTGATTTGCCCAGCGGCTACGGCGCGGGCGGAGAGTTCCACTACGCCAGCGATCTGGTGGCCTTTATCCGTGAAGAGACCGGCGACGCCTTTTATATTGAAGTGGCCGCCTACCCCGAAATCCATCCGCAGGCCAAGTCGGCCGAGGCTGACCTCAAAGCCTTTGCCGCGAAGGTGAAGGCCGGCGCCGACTCGGCCATCACCCAGTACTTCTTCAACTCCGACGCTTACTTCCGTTTTGTCGATGACGCCCTCGCGTTAGGCGTTGAGGTGCCAGTGGTGCCCGGCATCATGCCGATCACCAGCTCGACGCAGCTGATGCGTTTTTCCGATGCCTGCGGCGCCGAGATTCCGCGCTGGATCCGCCTGCGCCTGCAGGGCTATGGCGATGACGCAGCGTCCATCAAGAGCTTTGGCCTTGATGTCATCACCGATTTGTGCGACCAGCTGCGCACAGCCGGTGTGCCCGGCATTCATTTCTACACCATGAACCAGGCCGGCGCGACGACAGAAATCATCCAGCGACTGCAGCAGCGCTGAAGCGGGCGAGGACCTGCATGCTGAAGCAACGATTCACCATGCAAGTCATCCTGTGCAGAGCGCCCAGGGCACTTTTGGCCGCTGTGGTGCTGTTCGGTCTGGTGGCCTGCGGCACAGCGCCAGTTCGCACACCGGTTACCACCATACCGGCGGCTGCTCCCGCGGTAACGCCTTCTCCTGCTGCGGCGCAGGGCGATTCAGCAACGCCCGGCGATCTGCCGATCGCTGACACACCACCCATCGGACCAAGGCCCGCTTTGCTTGGCGGCGAGTCGGCGCGTGAGTTCCAGCGCGGCGGTGCTTCCTGGTACGGCCCGGGCTTTCACGGTCGTCGCACCGCCAGCGGTGAGCGCTACAACATGCACGCACTCACAGCTGCCCACCGCACGCTGCCGTTTGGCACGTTGGTGCGGGTGCACAGCCTGGTCAATGGCCGCGAGGTGGAGGTGCGCATCACCGACCGTGGGCCCTACAGCCATGGCCGCATCATCGACCTGAGCCGCTCTGCCGCGCAGGCGCTCGACATGCTGGGGCTGGGCTTCAAGGAGGTGGTGCTGATGGTGCCGGAATCGACGCCCATGGTGTCGCCCCAGCCACCACCGGCGCCGGTGCGGCGCGCACCCGTCAGGCGCAAACCTTCCCGGTAATCAGAAAGACGGGCAGGGAAACAAGGGCGAGCAAAGGCGGCAGCAGGGCGGTGCTGTATCAGCTGCAAGCAGATGTCAGCCTGCGCGCCATCGCTCCTTGCCGTGCATTGCCTTTGCGCACTCACGCGCTAGCATCCTCCTTCAGGTCGGTCCGCAGCAGACACTTCAGACCGTGTTGCCGAAATATCTTCGAAGGAGGCCCCATGGCTGAAACCATCCCCCCAACACCCGGCGATGCCGACGCACGCGAGCTGGTCATCACCCGGCTGATCGACGCCCCGCGCGAGAAGGTCTATCAGGCCTGGACCACACCCGCGCTTCTGGTGCAGTGGTTCACGCCCAAGCCCTGGCAGACGGTGAGCGCCGAACTCGATGTGCGGCCGGGCGGCGCCAGCCTGATCGTGATGCGTGGCCCGGACGGTACCGAGTTTCCCAACCGCGGCGTGTACCTGGAGGTGGTGCCCAATGAGAAGTTGGTGTTCACTGATGCCTACACCGATGCCTGGAAACCTTCCGACAAGCCGTTCATGACGGGCATCCTGACGTTTGCCGACGAAGGCGGCAAGACGCGCTACACCGCGCGGGTGCGTCACTGGTCGGTGGCCGACCGCGAGGCGCATGAAAAGATGGGCTTCCACGAAGGCTGGGGCCAGGCCACCGCGCAACTGGCCGAGCTGCTCGGCGCTCCACTGCCGACGGCCTGAGGCTGGTCGGTTCAGGCCCGGTCGCACGGGTCTCAGAGCCCCTCGCGATGGCGGGGCCATCGCCTGCAGAAACATGTGAAACTTCCTATAATTTCAGGAATTACTGAAAATTCAAAAGCCAGCATATGAATCTTGCCCCGCTCACCCAGCGGTTTGTCCTGCACTTTGGTGAAATGGGCAGCCGCTGGGGCATCAACCGCACCGTGGGGCAGATTTATGCCTTGCTGTATGTCTCTCCCCGCGCGCTGAATGCTGACGAAATCGGCGAGGCGCTGTCGTTTTCCCGCTCCAACGTCAGCATGGGCCTGAAAGAGCTGGAGTCGTGGAACCTGGTGCGCCTGCAGCACCTGCCCGGCGACCGCCGCGAGTACTTCCAGGCGCCCGACGATGTGTGGGCCATCTTCCGGACGCTGGCCGAAGAGCGCCGCAAGCGCGAAATCGATCCCACGCTCTCGATGCTGCGCGACGCGCTGATGGAGCAGCCCTCCGTCGGCGATGACATCCACGCCCAGGCGCGCATGAAGCAGATGCACGACCTGATCGAGCTGATGACTGGCTGGCTCGCTGATGTGCAGAAGATGGATTCGGCCACGCTGGTCAGCCTGATGAAGATGGGCGCCAAGGTGCAACGCCTTCTGGAAGCCAAAGACAAGGTGGCAAACACCGTGCGCTCAGGTTTTGCAGGGCGTGCCAAGCCCGTGCAGAATGAGTATGGCAGCAGGGACGACCATACAACCGACAGTTCAGCAACCAAGGCCTGACGATGGACAATCTCGACGCTCTTCTTCTGGCGCGCATTCAGTTCGCCGCCAATATCACCTTCCACATCCTGTTCCCGACCATCAGCATCTCGCTGGGCTGGGTGCTGCTGTACTTCAAGCTGCGCTTTGTCAAGACCGGGCAGCAGCACTGGATGGACGCCTACCAGTTCTGGGTCAAGATTTTCGCGCTGACCTTTGCGCTGGGCGTGGTCAGCGGTATCACGATGAGCTTCCAGTTCGGCACCAACTGGCCGGGCTACATGGAAAAGGTCGGCAACATCGCCGGCCCGCTGCTCGCGTATGAAGTGCTCACCGCCTTCTTCCTTGAAGCCACCATGCTGGGCGTGATGCTGTTCGGTCGCCAGCGCGTGAGCGAGCGCATGCACACCTTTGCCACCTTCCTGGTGGCGGGTGGCACCACGATGTCTGCTTTCTGGATTCTGGCGCTCAACTCCTGGATGCACACGCCTGCCGGCTTCGAGATGATCGACGGCAAGGCGCATGTCACCAGCTGGCTGGAGGTGATCTTCAACCCCTCCTTCCCTTACCGCTTCACCCACATGATGCTGGCCTCGGGCCTGACGGTGGCGTTCATCGTGGCGGGTATTTCGGCCTACCGCTGGCTGCGCAACGATCGCGGGGCCGAGGTGCTGACCGGCCTGAAAACCGGCGTGTACCTGGCTGCGGTGCTGATTCCCCTGCAGATCATCGCGGGGGACCTGCACGGCCTCAACACCATGGAACACCAGCCGGCCAAGCTGGCGGCGATGGAAGGCATCTGGAAAACCGAGAAGGGTGTGGGCGCCGTGTTGTTCGGCATCCCCGACGAAAAGGCGCGCGAGAACAAATACGAAGTGGCCATTCCCAAGCTGGCCTCGTTCTACCTCACCCACGACTGGAACGGCGAGGTCAAGGGGCTGGACCAGTTTGAAGGCAAGCACCCGCCGGTGGCGCCAGTGTTCTGGGCCTTCCGCATCATGGTCGGTGTCGGCATGTTGATGCTGCTGGTGAGCTGGATGTGCACCTTCCAGCTCGCGCCGTGGAAGAAAGACCCGTCTCGCACGATCAAGCCATGGCAGGCGCGGGTGCTGGTGGCCATGACGTTTGCCGGCTGGGTGGCGTTGGTGGCAGGCTGGTACGTCACCGAGATCGGTCGCCAGCCCTGGTTGGTGCACGGCGTCCTCACGACGGCGCAGGCTGCATCGCAAGTGCCCGCACCGCGCATCGCGCTGACGTTGGCCATGTACCTCACGCTCTATGCGGCGCTGATCGTGGCCTACATTTCGGTGGTGTTCTACCTGGCGCGGCACAAGAAGCATGCCGACAAGCCGTTCGGCGACAGCATCGAGCAGCAGCCCAACGTCATCAACTACCCCGAAAAACAGGGAGCATCCCATGCTTGATATGGCGCCCGACCTGACCCAGGCCGCGGGCTGGATGCCCATCGTCTTTCTGGTGGTGATGGGGCTGGCGATGCTGGCCTATGTGATTCTTGACGGCTACGACCTGGGTGTGGGTGTGCTGATGCGCCGCGCCAGCGAAGACGACAAGGACAGCATGATCGCCAGCATTGGCCCCTTCTGGGACGCCAATGAAACCTGGCTGGTGCTGGGCGTGGGCATTCTGCTCACCGTATTCCCCATGGCCCACGGCATGATCCTTGGTGCGCTGTATCTGCCGGTGGCGCTGATGCTGATCGGCCTCACGCTGCGCGGCGTGGCGTTTGACTTCCGCGTGAAAGCCACCGCCTCGCACAAGCCGCTGTGGAACACCATGTTTTACGCCGGCTCGCTGCTGGCCAGCTGGTCGCAGGGCTACATGCTGGGCTCGCTGATCACCGGTTTCTCGTCTGACCTGTGGACGATTGCCTTCAACTCGGTGATTGGGTTTGCGCTGGTGGCGGCTTACTGCCTGATCGGCGCGGGCTGGCTCATCATGAAGTCGGTTGGCGAGCTGCAACTGCAGGCGGTGCGCTGGGCCAAGGCCAGCCTGTTCTTCACCATGGCGGGTGTGGCGGCCATCTCGCTGGCCACGCCGCTGGTCAGCAGCAGCATTTTTGCCAAGTGGTTTGCCTTCCCTAACATCGTGCTGCTGATGCCTATCCCCATCGCCACTGCGGTGCTGTTCGCCGTGATCTGGCGCAGCCTGCAGCGGCTGCCAGTGCGGCTGGCGCAAGGCAACGAATACGGCGCCTGGGTGCCCTTCGGCGCCACGGTCGGCGTGTTTCTGCTGGCTTTTTATGGTCTCGCCTACAGCCTTTTCCCGTGGCTGGTGATCGATGAGGTGAGCATCTGGAAAGCCGCAACATCGCCCGAAGCCATGAAGGTGATTCTGGTCGGCGCGCTGGTGGTGTTGCCGATGATCGTTGGTTACACGATCTTTGCTTATCGGGTGTTCTGGGGCAAGAGCGTAGCGTTGAAATACTAGCCCCCACGCTCCCCCACTGCGTGTGGGTCGCTGCCCCCTCAGGGGGCCGTCCGCCTGTGGCCCGGCTAAGCCGGTTCCACGGCTCCGCTGGTCTGAATACCCCTTTGCCTCGATCTCCGGCTGGTTGAGTTCCGTTCGTCCTGAGCTTGTCGAAGGACTTTCCCAACTCCGTTCGCCCTGAGCCTGTCGAAGGGCTTCTACGAACTCGCCCGCCGTTAAACCTGCAGCAAGTGCTTGCGCGCCGCCTCCCGCACCGCATGTGTCAGCCGCTGCGCGGCCAGCGGTTCGCGCGCCCAGTGCTGCCAGTACAGCACCACATCCACCGTGCGGCCGGGCCAGACTTCCTGCAGGCCTTCGCGTTTGCCGCGTGCGGCCAGCAGCAGCTCGGGCAGCATGCCCCAGCCCATGCCGAGTTCCAGTGCGCGCTCGAAGGCATCGGCTGCCGGCACAAAGTGGCGGGGGTAGGGTGCATCACGCAGGTTGAAGTGCTGCGCCAGAAACGCGTCTTGCAGCGCATCCTTGCGGTTGAAGATCACCGCCGGGGTTTGCAGCAGCCGGTGTGCCAGCCCGCTGGCCCTTGCTGCTGCGGAGGTGGGCCATGCCTCCAGCAGCGAAGGTGCAGCCATGCAGCGGTAGCGCATGATGCCCAGCGGCTCTGCCACGCAGCCGCGCATGGCGGTGGCCAGGGTGGTCACGCAGCCGGTCACATCGCCGTTCTTCAGCGCGTCGTGGGTGTGGTCCTGGTCGTCCACCAGCACCTCCAGCAAGAGCCCATGTTGCTGCAATGCCGGCGCCACGCCGGGCAGGAACCAGCTGGCCAGTGAATCGGCGTTGACGGCCACGCTCACCGTCTGCCAGCGCTCGGTGCCAGCGGTGCTGGCTGAGCGGCCCGGCAGGCTGGCCAGCAGGTCGGCTTCCATCAACTTGAGCTGACGCGCGTGGGCCAGCAGCGCCTGCCCCGCCGGTGTGGCGCGCACCTGCTTGCCCCGCACCAGCAGGCGCTGGCCCAGCGCCTCTTCCAGCGATTTGATGCGCAGCGACACGGCGGCCAGCGTGAGGTGCAGCGCCTTGGCAGCCGCGCCAAAGCTGCCCTGTTCAATCACGGCGGCCAGTGCTTCCAGTTGGCGGGCGTCCAGCATGTTCAGTCAATAAAAAATTGAATGAATTAAATTCTAATTACTTTGGTTTAACTTGCGTGCTGAGGGTGGCAGACTTCACCCCATGCCTTCCTTCACCGCCCCCGCCTTCTTTGCCGCCTTTATTCCGGGGCTGGTGCTCAGCCTGTCGCTGATCATGGCCATTGGTCCGCAGAACGCCCACGTCATGCGCATGGGCCTCACGCGCCAGCACCTGTGGCTGACCGTTGCGGTGTGTGTGGCGACCGATGTGGCGCTGATCGCCGTCGGCGTGGCCGGGCTGGCGCAGCTGGGTGGTCTGTCAGACCGGCTGGTGGGCGCCATGACCGGCGGCGGCGCGGTAGTGCTGCTGATTTACGGCGCGCAGGCCATGCGCCGGTTTCTGAATCCAGCGCCGCTGGCCGTGGCTGATGGCGCGCATGCCAGCAGCGCGGCGCGCGCTGTGACGCGCCGGCAGGCGGTGGTGCTGGCGCTCACGCTGTCATGGCTGAACCCGCACGCGTGGCTCGACACGGCCGTGGTCATTGGCACCGCCTCGCTGGCGTATGCACAACCGCAGAACGCCGTGTTTGGCTTGGGCGCTGCTGTGGGCTCGACGTTGTGGTTCGCCAGCCTCGGGCTGGCCATGGCGGTGCTGGGCCGCCGCATGGATTCACACGTGTTCTGGCGTGCGCTCGACGGACTGGTGGCGCTGATGATGTGGGGCACGGCCCTGTGGCTGCTGGCCGGGCTGTTTTAGAACATGCCCGACGCTGCCATCAGCCCGCCCGCCAGAACGCCGGCTGGCTGTAGTGGTGCTTGAGGAAGTCAATCCACAAGCGCACCCGCAGTGGCATGTGCTTGCGCTGCGGAAACACGGCGTAGATGCCGTTGGGCGGCGCAGCGAAATCATCGAGCACCGTCACCAGGCGACCGCTGGCGATGTCTGCCTCCACCTCCCAGGTGCTGCGCCAGGCGATGCCGTAGCCATCCACACACCAGTCGTGCAGAACCTGCCCGTCAGAGCAGTCGAGTGGACCGCCCGGCTTGAGGTGCACCACCTCGCCGCCAATCAAAAAAGCCCAGCCGCGCGTCTGCGAGGCATCGCTCGACAGCGTGAGGCAGTCAAACCGCGCCAGTTCGCTCGGGTGCTGCGGCGTGCCGTGGCTCTTGAGGTATTGCGGCGTGGCCACGCACAGGCGCCGGTTGTCGGCCATGCGCACACTGACCAGCGACGAATCGGGCAGGTCGCCGACCCGCACCGCGCAGTCAAAGCCCTCGCCGGCCAGGTCCACCACGCGGTCGCTCAGGTTCAGCGAAATGCTCACGTCGGCATGCTGCTCCCGGAACTTGGTCACCAGCGGCGCCACATGGCGGCGGCCAAAACCGGCCGGCGCGGTGATGCGCAAGTGGCCACTCGCCTTCACGCCACCGGCCGATACGCTGGCCTCGGCGTTGGCCAGGTCCGACAGCAGGCGCTGGCAGTCTTCCAGAAAAGCGCTGCCCTCATGCGTGAGCGCAATGCGGCGCGTGGTGCGCACCAGCAGCTTGACGCCCAGGCGCTCTTCCAGCGCATCCAGCCGCCGCCCCATGATGGCAGGCGCCACCCCTTCGGCCTTGGCGGCCGCCGTCAAACTGCCCCGGGCGACCACCGACACGAATGACTCTAATTGTTTCAATTTGTCCATACAGACAAATTACCCGCTGAAAAGGCAAAAATCAATGCGTGGAATTACATCATTGGGCTGTTTTTGGGGAATTTCCAACGGGTTATGCCGAATTTTTGACGTCGGCAGCCCGGCTGCGAGGTGTGCCCAGTTAAAGTCGCAGAAAAAATAGCCGGGCGCAAGATGCCCCGCCAGCTGAAAGACCGTTGGACGGTCGGATGCCGGGTTTCACCAGAAATTTATAACTGTTTATTTGTACAGTATTTCTGTGGGAGGCCCAAGCTGTAAGCCATTTTCAGGGAGGTTTCATGTCCAGAATATCGAGCGCGGGCCAGTTTATCGAGCAGGTTTTGCTCTCTACATTGCGTTAGGCAGCACCGTGTTCCTTCTCCTATTCGCTGTCGGATGCATCGGCGTTTACCTCCTTCTGAGGGCATTCAAGAGCCTGAAGGCGTCTCGATCGTCCGCGGTATTCATATCGATGGTAATTTCGCCTGCGACCATGTACGCGTCCTTCTACATCAAGCAGTCGCTTACTGGCATAGGCGATGGATTTGCACCTGTGTTCTTTCTTGCGTTCTCCATTTTCCTAAGCGTCATCGGAGTGATCGGGCTCGTGATGAAAGGGCTCATGTCCGTAAAAGAGCGTTCGATGGCTCAACGGTTCAGTGGTGACACCCAGCTACTCTTGGTCGCGCGTTACGCGGCTGTGGTCATGATCGTCGTCTTCGGATCTCTCACCGCATATTTAATGTGGCCAGACGGCCAGGTCTGGACCACTGGCCGGCTCTTGTTCAGCGTCGTTGCGGTGGCTGGCTTCATTGGTGCACTTCATGCAGGAGGGCGGTTGTGGCGATAGAAGTGCCGCCTAACAGGTCAGCCAACGCGGATCCACACCTGCACAAGGCGGCTTCGCCGAAAAGGGTGTGGCCCGGTTGCTTCCAACGTTAGACCTCAAGCATTCGCAACAATTGACCATGCAGCTAGGAACTTCTCCATACATCGACTTCGCAGTCTGCGCCGGCCTGGGTGTGGCCAGCGCGGCCTGCTTGGTTGCCGGAACTGTTGCAGTGCGTGCCATCTGCGCCGCGTTTCCGTCATTAATCGTTCAGGGGTTTTTGCGCGTATTAGCGTTTTCGATCTTCGGTGGTGCAGTGTTTGCAATCGCTTTAGTCATCGGGGACACCCGTCCGGTACGTGATGCAAACTCGATTCTTGGTTTCGGTGTCGGCATGGCATTGCTCTTGCCGTTGATCATGAGGACCATTCGCGGTGAAACATCGGCCTAACATGTTCGTCGAATGGACCCACAACGGCGGCCACCGTGGTCGTCATTCTTTGATGCTGAGCGCGCCGTTGCGGTCCACTCACGGCCAACGTTAGACAGAGCACCATGAAGAGAGTGACTCCCGACTCGTCGATTCCTGCTGATCCTGAGCAATGGGCAGAGAAGAGCAAACAGTCGATCTCATACCACTACACGCGCGAGTACACCGACATTCATTACGACTGCTGGCGGTGCAAGGCTCCCAGTGTCTTCTCGGCGCAAGATCAGAAGCGCACCTTTGAAGTAAAGAAGGCTAGCGTTGACCAGCGACGTATTCTGTGTGGTTCCTGCTGGGCTGAGTCGAATCAAATTCGTGGGCTGCTAAATGACTGTGCATCGTCATGGGCGGCTTCCAAGAAGGAACTTCAGCACGACGGCGCTTTTCTGAAGAACTGGCTCGAGTTGTTGGTCCGCTTGGAGGAGTATGTGCCGTACAAGCCCGATACCGCCAAGAAGAACATGCTTAAAAAATTGCTCGCAGCGTCTAACCTCTCGTCCCAGCCGACCGCCTCCAGCGGTGTCTGAACTCCAACGTTAAACCGCATGTTTCAGCGCCCTGCCTATGCTTCCGGCGAACTCGTGCACCTGGGCGACTTCGTGGCCGTCGGTGCGGGGTCCGGGCAACACATGCGTGTCGTGGTGATCATCCCTACGTCAGAGGCGGCTGAAGGTTTCGATGCAAGCCAATGGAAGTACCTGGAGCGTGGTGTACTGTTGCAGGACACAGAGGTCTTCGGGCTGCTGCACTTGAAAGAACTGAACGAGGAGTGCCTTCATGTCAAAGCCGTTTAACTGGTTGCTCGGCACGGAAACGCGACATCAAGCTGCCGCTTCGCTGCAAATTTTGCGTGCCGGGTAGCGCCAACGTTAAGCCCTTTATGCGAATCAACCAACTACTGAGTCTTGCCCCATTACTGATGGGTGTGCACCTTGCGAGCGCGCAAGGGTCTGGGCAAGTGTTTCTCCTCGGCGAAGGGGATATGGCCACGATGCACCGGTGGGACGTGCCGCGGAAGCAGTACGAAGCGTTGCCGAAATGGGCGCCGCGCTCCAACGCGGTGCCGTTTTCAATTGCTGACGCAGTTCGCACGAGTGAGGAATGGATAAAGAAGCGCCATCCGGAAGTGAAGAAGTTCGATGTTTCGTCCGTGAGCCTCGTCCGCGCAGGCTGCTGCGTCCCTTCGGACGAGCGTTGGTTCTACCGAGTCGAGTTCAGGCCAGTAGTGGCTGGCCAGCGGCTGCACGGAGGGCACTTCGTTGCGGTAGTTCTTCTTGACGGATCACTAGTTGAACCAAAGGCAGAAAAGCGTGACGGACGCTAGCTTGAGCGCCCGACTTAACATGTCGGCCCAGCGGCGACAGCCTTCGGCTGCGCCTAGCCTCTAACGTTAGCATTCCCCAACGATATGTATTTTTTACGAACGCGCCCTCTCGTGGCCAAGCTTGCGAATGACCAAGTTTCTACAACGGAGAAAGCGCACTATTTGCTTGCGAGCTTTCTCATGTTCACGGTCGCTTACTACAGCGGGTTTGTGAGTGCAAACATTGTTTGGACCTTGCCGTCCATCTTGGAAGGTCTGGCGATTGCAGCCATTACGTGTATCGGTGTGGTGAAAGCATTTGACGCCGCAGGCGGAGAGGATGCAGATGATTTCATCGCTCAATTCACATGCTTGTATGTTCCCATTACGATCAGCACGCTGCTCGTGGTTTGGTCGCTGTACTGGGCCCTGACCCTGGGCTTCAGCGAAGCGCTGATCGCGATTTCCGAAAGTCATATGCAGTTTGCGTTGAATCTGTCTCGTCTTGGTGCCAATATGTTCGACTTCTTGTCTTTTTCGGCGGCCGTGACAGTTCAAGTGGCGACCTTTTATCGAATGACTGGTTTGCTTGCAGAGATACGGGCTTCGAGGAATGACAGTTAACTGGTCGGCCAACGCGGCTCCGCAACTGCAGGAGGCGGCGTCGCCGCTCATGTTGGTGGCCCGGCATTAATACGTTAAACCGCAGCCATGTGGGACCTACTCGCACTAGCAATCTCCCCTGCATTTGTGGTTGGGGTGTTGCTCGGCCTCTTGGTAGCAGTTGGCTTCCATCACCTTGCGCCGGTGGATGTGGATACCGTCTCCGCGGGCGCGTGGTTTATAGGGGTGGGCGGGGTGGCAGGGCTTGTTTGGCAATTTGTCTTTAGCGTGCGAAAGGAATAGCGCATGTCATTCCTCGTCTTCGCTTTAACAGGCCGCTCCATCAAAGCGTCTTCGGCGTCGGCTGAGCGGCGGCGTTAGACAGTAGGGCAGAGCGTGGCGATCTCTACATTCCTTTTTAGTGTCGGCACAGTGTGCGGGCTGTATTACTGGTACTTGGGCATCGTGGCTGGAGGCCATCTCAAAGACCGCGAGAAGCGGGAGTCACTTGGTGAGCGGTTGATGCATGCGGGCCTTGGCTGGTCTATGGGGAACGGTGATGAGTTCTCGGAAGAAGGAAAGCGAATCTGTCGCCGCGGTAACTGGGTTCTCGTGTCCGGAATCATCGTCTGGTTTGCGTGGGGGGTCCTGAAGTGAGTCTCCGGTCCAACAGCTTTTTCGACCGGGACGCTGCGGTGCAGTCGCACGCGTCGCGCTGTGACTCCCTGCGCGCCGGTCAAGTCAAAAGTTAGACCGTATGCTGCGCAACCGAGACAAGCTCCTACTTCTGGCCATCGTTGTCGTGATCGGTGTGGCGTCCGCTTTGTATATATACCGGGAGACTCTGAAGCGTGAAGTCGAACTCAGTGCTTGCGAGCAGCGTTGCATACCGGCGGGGAAAAAGCCGTCGCTTGCCGCCTTATCAACTAGCCAGCTATCAAAGTTCGGAGGTTTTTCTGGACCTTCCAAATGTATCTGCGTACCGTAGAGTCCAGCGTTATGGGCTCTAAACCAAGCAGGTCTAACCAGTACTTTGAAACGGACGCACTATTGTCCCCGTTCCAGTTGCTCACTCGCGTTGTGTGCGCCGGGCAAAGCGAACGTTAGATCGCGATGGACACTGTGACTTTTAAAGTGATCGTGGTTGCGGTTTCTGAGCTGGTGGCGCTCTGGTTAGTCTGGCGTCTCTGGCGGTCAAGCGATCATCTCTTCTTCAAGATCAGCCTTTCCGCGCTCGCTGTGATTCCGGTTGTCGGGCCTCTGGTTTTGATCTGGCTGCGAGACTTTCCAGAGAAGGTGCCGGGCATATTTCAGGATCGCAACAGATACTCCGCAGATGTGTCTGAGCGCTGGCGGCATGTGCACAGCGAGCCCGATCCGAAGCGACGCTTGCAGAAGTGGATTGCTTTCGTTAAATCGCACCGCAATGAGGAGCCGTGACGGAATGGTGAATCGCCCCGGGGTTGCGCAGGCTTTGAGCCTTATCGCGCAACTTGCGCGCCTGATATTTTGGCGTTGAGCTTGTGTGCAGCTTCATGGCCGGCCGGTGAAGTGTGCCGCCCGGTCCATCCAGCGAAAAGACCGTCTTAGTGATGTCAATGGCTGCGGGTAGGATAGCCACCGCTCTGCCAGAGCGCTTCTTTGTCAGATTTTCAATCCCACTGCAATGCTTCATGACCCCTGGCTCGACCGCTGGCTTTCTCTGATCATCACCCATGCGCGTGACAAGCCGGTGCTCGAGATCGGTTGTGGCCAAGGTGCAGACACACAGACTCTCGCCAGTGCTGGCTTGCAAGTGGTCGCTTTTGACCTCTCGCCGGCCGCAGTCCAGATGACGCGGCTGCGCGTGCCGTCGGCTGTGGTTTCCTGTCAGGACATTCGCGACCCTTTCCCTCCGCTTGCGGGCGATGCTGGCGTGGTCGTTGCGAGTTTGTCGCTGCACTACTTTGCCTGGGCCGAGACGCTGGAGATCGTCAAGCGCATTCGAAACACGCTTGTGCCGGGTGGGCTGCTCGTGTGCAGGCTCAACTCGACGGAAGACACGCATTTCGGAGCGCAGGGCCACCCTGAAATTGAGTCCAACTTCTACATGGTTGACGGATCGCCCAAGCGGTTTTTCGACGAGCCATCCGTCCGTGCACTGTTTGCTGACGGTTGGAAAGAACGCTCGCTGGCGCATTTCACCACCCGCAAGTATCTGAAGTCCAAGTCACTCTGGGAGGCGGTGTATCTGCGCGATGACTGACCGGCGCCACGATCTTGTGCGTGGACCTAGCGAAAGCGCCTACTCCCGCTCCCTCGCCATATGCAACTGATGCAGCGTGATCTTGCGCACCTCGGACTGGCTTGTCTCGATGTGGGCGCGCAAAAGCATGGCGGCTTCGTCGCCGCGTCGGCGCTGGATGGCTTTCAGAATCTTGGCGTGTTCGTCGTAGGTGGCGTCGATGCGGGGCTGCTGGGTGAAGTCGAGCCGGCGAATCACGCGGATGCGGTCGGTCACTTCGCGGTGCACTCTAGCCATTTCGGCGTTGCCTGCCGCTTCAACCAGCGCGCAGTGAAAGGCTTCGTCCCACTCGGCCACCTGCACGGCGTCGCGGCTGCGTGATTCCGGGGGGATCAGCCAGGTCGCATTGAGGCTGTCCAGCAAGGCGGTGTTGATGCGGCGCCCGTCGTCGCTGAGCCGGCGGACGGCGGTGGTCTCCAGCACCATGCGCAGGTCGTACAGCGCTTCGAACTGCTGAAAGTCGAACGGCAGCACGCGCCAGCCGCTGCGGAACATCACCTCGACAAAGCCCTCTTGCTGCATGCGAAACAGCGCCTGCCGCACCGGCGTGCGTGACACGCCCAGACGTTCGCTGATTTCGGTTTCAGTGAAGCGGTCGCCCGGCACCAGCTTGAAGGCGGCCACATCGCGCTTGAGCTGCTGGTACACCTCTTCGGCGCGCGAGCGACGCGCGGGCGTTTCCCGGGCGTCGAGCGCAGCGGTGGCTGTGGTGGCGGAGGTTGGCATGACCTGCAGAGGATAAACGCTTGGGCGCAGCGGACTTTTCTGCGGCGTGACTACTCGGCGCGCGCGCCGGTGGCCTTGGCGATCACGGCCCAGCGTTTGGAGTCGGCCTGCACCATGTCCTTCAATGTCTTTGCGGGCAGGTAGGAAATCTCTGCGCCGCGCTGCCACATCTGGCCGCGCAGGCGGGCGTCTTGTGTGACGGTCTGTACGTCGGCTTCAATCTTGCGCACGACGGCATCGGGCGTGCCTGCCGGTACAAAGAGGCCGTACCACTGGTCCGACGCAAACCCGGGGTAGCCCATGCTGGCCACAGTAGGCACGCCAGGCAGGCGCGAGGTGGGCTTGGCGCCCGTGACGGCCAGCACGCGCAGCTTGCCGCCTTCAATCAGGGGCAGCGCCGACACGATGATGTCGATCATCACCTGCGTGCGGCCGGCAATCAGGTCGGGCAGCGCCAGCGCACTGCCGCGGTAGGGCACGTGCGTCATGTTGATCTTGGCGAGCGACAAGAACCACTCGGTGGTGAGGTGCGGCAGTGAGCCGTTGCCGTTGGAGGCATAGCTCAGCTTGCCCGGGTTGGCGCGGGCGTACGACACCAGCTCGGCAAAGGTCTTGAACGGCGAATCCACAGGCACCACCACAACCAGCGGCGAAGTGGCAAAGCCGGCTACCGGCAGCAGGTCTGTGACCGGGTCGTAACCCAGCTTGGGGTAAATGTGCGGCGCAATCGTCACACCGGCCGGTATGCCCATCACCAGCGTGTAGCCGTCGGGCGGGCTTTTGGCGCCGATCTCGGTGCCGATGGTGGAGCCGGCACCCACACGGTTCTCGGACACCATGGGCTGGCGCCACACTTCAGACAGCGCCTGACCAATGGCGCGACCCGCGTAATCGGTGGCACCGCCGGCGGGGAAGGGAATCACCATCTTCACCGCCTTGGCCGGGTAGGTGGCCGTTTGGGCGTAGCTCCAGCCTGTGGCACTGGCCAGCGGCGCAAGTGCGGTGAACTGGAGCAGGTGGCGCAAGGCGTGGCGGCGTGTGGTGGTCATGGTGTGGGCTCCGTGGCAAGTGCTGGCGGTGATCGGCAAAGTTGTGGCGCGGTTTGCTGCTGAGCGGTGTGGTCTCAGCCCAGCAAACTCACATGGGCTGCCACCACGCGCCAGCCTTCGGGCATGCGCACCCAGGTCTGGCTCTGGCGGCCGGTCTTGGCGCTGCCGGTGCGCTGGAATTCGACATTCGCCGTGGCCATGTCGCGGCCGTAGGTGGTGACGACGGTTTTGAGCAGGGTACGATCCAGTCCCTGCGCGGGCCGGCCAGCGCGGAAGGCCTGAATCTCGTCGTAGCCGTACAGGTTCTCTGTGGCACCGTAGCGCAGCGTGTGCGGGCTGTTCCAGAACAGTTCGTCGAGCACCGCCACGTCGTTGCTGGTCAGCGCCTTTTCGTAGCGCGCAAACTGCACGGTGACCTCTGCCAACACATCGGGCAGGTTGATGGCAAGTGGGGTGAAGTCTGGCGATGTCATGTCAATCCTTGAGGTGTTCGCACGGTGGCCACACCGGCATCGCTCAGCGCTTTCGCTGCTCGGAACGCCAGGTCTTCTCGCCACGGTGCGGCAATCAGTTGCACGCCTATTGGCATGCCGCCAGTGCCCTCGGGCCACATCGGCGCGGTGACGACAGGGCAGCCGGCAAAAGAAATCGGTTGCGTCAGCAAGCCCATGGCGGCGCGGCAGGGCTGACGGGTGCCATTGAGGTCCAGCCACTCGGTGCCGATGACGGGTGCGCTCACCGGCGTGGCGGCGGTGACCAGTACATCCCAATGCTGGAACAGCGCGTTGACCTTGTCGCGGTAGCTGCGGCGAAAGCGCTGGGCGCGCAGGTACCAGTCCACCGGTTGCAGGGCACCGGCGGTGAAGCGGTCGACCGACAGCGGCTCAAAATCTTCAGGGCGTTGCCTCAGGTCGTCCAGGTGCAGGCTGCCGCCTTCGCTGGCGGTGATGATGAAGGCGGCTGCGCGGGCCAGGGCGGCGTCGGGCCATATCACTTCTTCGGCGGCGCCCAGCGTGCGGGCGGCCAGCGCCGCCACGGCGCGGGCCTCGGCCGTGGCGTGGTCGTTGAAGTAGCCCCCCAGCACGCCGATGCGCAAGCCCGATACGCCCGCATCGGGTAACGGCAGCACCGGCTGTACGCGCAGCGCGTGGCAGCCCGGGTCCAGCGGGTCGGGCATCTGCAGTGCGTCGTAAGCCAGTGCCAGCCCGTCCAAGCTGCTGGCCATGGGGCCCAGGTGGTCGATGCTGTAAACAAACGGGTAAGTGCCGCGCCGCGAGAGCCGGCCGAAGGTGGGCTTGAGCCCCCACACACCGCACACCGAGGCCGGCACGCGGATGGAGCCATTGGTGTCGGAGCCCAGCGACAGCGGCACCTGCTGCGCGGCCACTGAGGCGCCCGAGCCGCCCGACGAGCCACCGGCAATGCGCGTCAGGTCGTGCGGGTTGTGGCAGGGGCCGTAGTGCGTGTTCTCGGTGGTGAAGCCGTAGGCGTACTCGTCCATGTTCAGGCCACCCACCAGCACCGCGCCGGCGGCCTTCATCTGGCTCACCAGCACCGCGTCGGCGGTAGCCGGGGCGTGGCTGCGGTTGATACGCGAGCCGGCCAGCGTGACCACGCCCTCAATATCAAACAGGTTCTTCACCGCATAGGGCACACCCGCCAGCGGGCCGAGGGGCTGGCCGGCTGCGCGCGCGGCGTCCACCGCGGCGGCTTCACTGCGGGCGCGGGCGACGGTGCGCTCGGTGAAGGCGTTGACCCGGTCGTCGGTGGCGTCGATTCGCGCGAGGCAGTCGTCCAGCAGCTCGCGGGCGCTGACATCACCTGCCACCACGGCACGGGCCATCGCGGGGGCGTCGATGGCGAGTCCTGTGGTTGTGCTCATGCCAGGCTCATTCAGACGGAAAAGTCAGACGGGAAAGGGGCCGGGCAGAAGATCTCCACCAGCTCGTCGTGGGCCTGCAGTGGCGCAGTAGCCAGCGCCGCCGCCATACCCGCCGTGCGTTGCAGGTGGATGGAAACCCGCTCGGCGCGTGCGTCGTCCATCGGCATTGCGAGCAGGGCCGCGGTGCTTTTCACATAGGCCGTGACGGCCGCGAGTTCAATGTCTGTCATCAAGGGCCGTCCCAGTCATCAACAACACATTAGCGCCGGACTTCGCGCTGGAAGATTTCCAGGCTGCGTTTCTTGGTCGCCACAAAGCTGGCCTCGGAAAGCGTCTCGACGGTACGTGGCCGCGGGTCGTTATAGGGAAGGATTTCCGCCACACGCGTCGGGCGCTTGGTGAGCAGCAGCACCTGGTCGGCCAGGTACACCGCTTCTTCCAGATCGTGCGACACCAGCAGCATGGTGGTGCCGGTTTTCATGAAGACTTCCTGCAGCTTCTCGCGGATGAACAGCGTCATCTCGAAATCAAGCGCCGAGAACGGCTCATCGAGGAACAGCACCTCGGGGTTGGGCGCCAGCGCCCGCATGATCGAGGCCGTCTGCTGCTGGCCACCCGACAGCTCGTAGGGGTAGCGGTTCAGGTCGAACTTCACGTCGAACGAAGCGACCAGCTCGGCCATGCGGCGGTCCACCTCGGCCTTGCTTTTGCCTTCCAGCTTGAGCGGGTAGGCGATGTTGTCGATGGTGCGCATCCACGGGAACATCGCTTCGCGGTAGTTCTGGAACACGTAGCCGATCTTGGTGTCCTTGAGCGACTTGCCGTCAAACAGAATCTCGCCCGAATCAACCGGAATCAGCCCGGCAATCATGTTGATCAGTGTGGACTTGCCACAGCCGTTGGGCCCGAACACCGAAACGATCTTGTGCTTGGGGATGTCGAGGTCAAAGTTCTCGTACAGCGGCCAGCCGGCGAAGTACTTGGTCAGACCACGGATGGTGATGTGCGTGCCGGCCGGGCCGGGTTTGAATGCTGGCGCAGGCACATCGGCGAACACCGGTGCGTTGAGGACGGTACTCATCTTCCGCTCCAGTGAACAATGCGGCGCTCTGCGAGGAGGAAGGAAATGTTCAGCGCATAACCCAGCGCACCCGCCGCCAGAATCGACGCATACATGTCACGCACATTCATCACCTGCTGCGAGTTGATGATGCGGTTGCCGAGGCCGCTGTCGGCGCCAATGAACATTTCGGCCACGATCACGATGACCAGTGCCATCGACACTGCCGAGCGCAGGCCGACAAAGCTGGGCTGCAGGCTTTCCCACACCAGCACGTCGCGGAAGATCTGCCAGCGCGAGGCGCCCATCACGCGGGCCGCCATGACGCGCTGCTTGCGCGCATTGATCACGCCATAAGCGCTGTTGAAGATGACGATCAGCATTGAGCCAAAAGCGGCAATCGCCACCTTGTTGATGTCCGACACGCCGAAGATCATCAGGAACAGCGGGATCAGCGCCGACGACGGCGTGGAGCGGAAAAAGTCGATCAGGAATTCGACGCTGCGGTAGGCCTTCTCGGAACTGCCGAGCAAGATACCCAGCGGCATGCCGACCAGCGAGGCGATCAAAAACGCCTGCACGGTGCGCCAGACGGTGACGATGAAGTCGTTGAGCAGCGGCCCACCGGCCAGCCCTTTGACCAGCGCCCCAATCGCATCGATGGGTGGCGGCAGCAGGATGGGCTTGATGAAGCCCAGGCGCACCACCAGGTCCCACAGCACAAACAGCACGACCGGGCCGATGAAGGGCAGGGCCTTGCTGAAGTTCATCGGTGCCCGGGGCGTGCTGACGGCAGCGGGCGCCGTCTGCGGTGGCGCCCACGCGGTGGCGGGCAAGGCCGCTGTGGGCGGGGTGAGGTCAGGCATCACAGGACTCCTTGCCGCAAGGGCATGAAACAGTCAGTTGTCCGATTTCGACTGGAGGCATGGCGAAAGGGATTCGCTCAACCCTTGTAAATCATGGTGTTCACCATCAGCCGCGAGCTGAAGATGCCCTTCTCCGAGAACAGGTCGAAGAACTTCTGGAAGTGGCCGATGTCTGCAGGCGTGAATTCGTTGTACATGGTGTATGCGGCCAGCGGCACTTCGCTGGCCAGCGGGCCTTCGATGGGCGTGTAGCCGGTGAGGTACTTGCGCGCCTCCACCGGCTTGCTGCGCACGTTGGCCACGCCCTTGGCGTAAGCGGCGATGAATTTCTTGGCCGCATCGGGGTTCTTCTTGATGAAGTCAGACGACAGCGATGCCGAGCCGCCGAACCACGGCGCCATGTTGTCGCCCAGCACGTAGCGCGAGATCACGCCGGCCTCCAGAACGCGGCTGGTGCCATTCAGGCGGCCGATGGTGCCGGTGGGCTCCAGCGTGTAGGCGCCGTCAATCTGGCCGGCGGCGAGAGCGGCCACGTGCTGGCCGATGGGCAGCTCGACCACGGTGGCGCCGGTGGCACCGCCGCGCTCCAGGATGGTTTTGGCCAGTGTCACGTTCTGGATGCCCGGGCCGGAACCCACGCGCTTGCCTTTGAGATCGGCCATCACCTTGGCGGGGCTGGCCACCGGCACGATGACTTCGTCGAGCACGTTCTTCACGTTGCTGGGGTTGGCGCAGAAGATCTTGAAGGTGCCGGGCTGGGCCAGCTCACCGATGGCCACGTTGGCCGAGCCGGTGCCGTTGGCGGTGCCGTCAGAGCGACCCGAAAGTACGGCTTCCATCACCTGCTGTGCGCTGGAGAACTTCTGTGGCTCCACGTCGAGGCCGGCTTCCTTGAAATACCCCAGTTCCACCGCGGCGTAAAAAGGCAGACCGGCGGCAATCGGCCAGTAACCCAGACGCACCTTGGTGGCCGTTTGCGCACGCACCAGCGCGGGTGCGCCCAGCATGCCCAGCGCGGCGCCGGCAACGGAGGTCTGCAGGATCTTGCGGCGTGTGGCGCCGGTCAGGGCGGTGGCGGTCTTGGCGGATGGGGTCATGCGGAACTCCTGTCGGGTTGGTGATGGAACCGGTGGAAGCGGGTGCCGGCAGTCGGTGCGAAGCACCAATTTGAAGCATCCATGCTTGTGTACAAGTGCATCAGCAAGACATATGCCAGCTGTTGCCGGGTGCTGCCGTGCACCTCCGTACACCTCCATACACCTCCATGCACCTCCCCGTGCCTGCATGGACCGCCAGGTGACCCGGTTGATCTATTGGCGTGCCGGTGCGGCCCGCCTGGGTCGGAGGGGGGGGGCGAATGGACTGCCGCTGCGTTCGCTGTCTTTCTCCACATCAGTGCAAGTCAGAAAAATTACTTACGATAAAGTCATCAATAAAACAATTCGACGGGTGTTAATCGCCGGGCGCGTATCAAATACAGTTGAGAGGATGAAAACACGGCCCACTTCTGGCGCAGGCCCCCTGCAGGCGGTGCTGTTTGACGCCTATGGCACGCTGTTCGATGTGTACAGCGTCGGCCTGTTGGCCGAACAGCTGTTCCCCGGGCAGGGGCAGGCGCTGGGCGTGCTCTGGCGTGACAAGCAGATTGAATACACGCGCCTGGTGACCACCAGCAGGCGCGGGCCGCAGCGCGAGTCGGTGTACCGGCCGTTCTGGGAGCTGACGCGCGCCGGCTTGCGCTATGCCTGCAAGCGCCTGGCGCTTGACCTCACGCCCGAGCGCGAAGAGCGCCTGATGAACCAGTACCGCCACTTGTCGGCCTTCCCCGAGAACAAGGAAGTGCTGCAGGCGTTGAAGGCGCGCCGCGTGGTGACCGGCATTCTGTCCAATGGCGACCCGGCCATGCTCGACGTGGCGGTGCGCTCTGCGGGGCTGGACGGCCTGCTCGACCACGTGATCAGTGTCGACACCATCCGCCAGTACAAGACCGCGCCCGAAGCCTATGAACTGGGCCTGGCCGCCACCGGCCTGCCGGCGCAGCAGATTGCCTTCGTCAGCTGCAACGCCTGGGACGCGCTGGCCGCCACCTGGTTTGGCTACCAGACGCTGTGGATCAACCGCTACCAGCTGCCCTTTGAGGAGCTGGACACCCAACCGGTGTTCACCGGGAGCAACCTGCGCGACGTGCTGACCTTGCCCGGTCTGGCAGGTTCGCGACAATAGAGGGTTGTTGGGAGCCGACCCGCTGATTCTTCAGTCATTACGCCCCACGCACCTCGTCCGCTGAATTTTCATCGCATCGTTTTTATCTGTAGTCAGTTTCAATTTCATCGCCAACAAGGGACACCATGACAAGCGCCAACGCCACGACCGCGAACAAGAACAGCACGCCACGCACCACCTGCCACCGCCTCGAAGTGGCGACCAATCTGTACCGTTTCATTGAAGACGCGGTGTTGCCCGGCACTGGCTTGAGCAGCGAGAAGTTCTGGAAGGGTTTTGATGCCATCGTGGCCGACCTGGCACCGAAAAACATCGCCCTGCTGGCCGAGCGTGATCGCCTGCAGATCGAGCTGGACCACTGGCACAAGGCCCACCCCGGCCCCATCACCGACATGCGGGCCTACCGCGCGTTTCTGGAGAAGATCGGCTACTTGGTGCCGCAGCCGAAAAAAGTGAAGGCCACCACCTCCAACGTCGACGCTGAGCTCGCCCGCCAGGCCGGCCCGCAGCTGGTGGTGCCCATCCTCAACGCACGCTACGCGCTGAACGCGGCCAACGCCCGCTGGGGCTCGCTCTACGACGCGCTGTACGGCACCGACGCGATTTCTGAAGAGGGCGGCTGCGGCAAGGCCGGCCCCGGCGGCTCGGGCTACAACCCCAAGCGCGGCGCCAAAGTGATTGAATACGCACGCCACGTGCTGGACCGCACGGCACCGCTGAAGAAGGGCTCGCATGTCGGCAGCACCGGCTACAGCGTGCAGGACGGCAAGCTGCGCGTGAAACTCAAAGACGGCAGCAGCACAGGCCTGGCCGACAACGACCAGTTCGTCGGTTACCAGGGTGAGGCGAAATCGCCGTCGTCCATCCTGCTGGAGCACAACGGCCTGCACCTCGACATCCGCATCAACCGCAAGACGGCCATTGGCGCGAGCGACGCGGCGGGCATGGCTGATCTGGTGATTGAGGCCGCACTGTCGACTATCCTTGACCTCGAAGACTCGGTGGCCGTGGTCGATGCCGACGACAAAGTGCTGGCCTACAGCAACTGGCTCGGCATCCTCAAGGGCACGCTGACCGAAGAAGTCGCCAAGGGCGGCAAGACCTTCACCCGCGGCCTGAACGCTGACCGCGTGTACACCGCGCCCAAGGGCAAGAAGCCCGTCACGCTGCATGGCCGCTCGCTGATGTTCCTGCGCAATGTGGGCCACCTGATGACCAACCCGGCCATCCTGTACAAGGCTGCCGACGGCAGCACCAAGGAAATCCCCGAAGGCATCATGGACGCGGTGGTCACCACCACCATCGCCCTGCACGACCTGCAGCGTAAGGGCAAGGACGGCATCCGCAACTCCCGCAAGGGCAGCGTCTACATCGTCAAGCCCAAGATGCATGGCCCGGCCGAAGTGGCCTTTGCCAGTGAGCTTTTTGGCCGCGTTGAAGCGGTGCTGGGCCTGAAAGAGAACACCGTCAAGCTCGGCATCATGGACGAAGAGCGCCGCACCAGCGTGAACCTGAAGGCCTGCATCGGCCAGGCTTCTGCACGCGTGGCCTTCATCAACACCGGCTTCCTCGACCGCACCGGCGACGAGATGCACACCGCCATGCAGGCCGGCCCGATGATCCGCAAGGGCGACATGAAGACCACCGCCTGGATCAACGCCTACGAGAAAAACAACGTGCTGGTGGGCCTGGACTGCGGCCTGCGCGGCAAGGCGCAAATCGGCAAGGGCATGTGGGCCATGCCCGACCTGATGGCCGCCATGCGCACGCAGAAGATCGCCCACCCGATGGCCGGCGCCAACACCGCCTGGGTGCCCAGCCCCACCGCCGCCGTGCTGCATGCGCTGCACTACCACCAGGTCAAGGTGAGCGACGTGCAAAAGCAGCTGGAGAAAACCAAGGCCGACAAGGAGCGCGACAACCTGCTCAATGGCCTGCTGCAGATCCCGGTGACCAGCACACCCAACTGGAGCGCCGCCGAGAAACAGCAGGAGCTGGACAACAACGCGCAGGGCATCCTCGGCTACGTGGTGCGCTGGATCGACCAGGGCGTGGGCTGCTCCAAGGTGCCCGACATCCACAACGTCGGCCTGATGGAAGACCGCGCCACGCTGCGCATCAGCAGCCAGCACATCGCCAACTGGCTGCACCACGGTGTGGTGACCAAGGCCCAGGTGATCGAAACCTTCGAACGCATGGCCGCCGTGGTCGACAAGCAGAACGCAGGCGACAAGCTCTACAAGCCGATGGCTGGCAACTTCACGACATCGGCCGCCTACAAGGCCGCACTGGACCTGGTGCTCAAGGGCCTGGAGCAGCCGAGCGGCTACACCGAGCCGCTGTTGCATGCATGGCGTTTGAAGGTGAAGGCTGCGGGCTGATTCATCGGTATTGCGCTGAAATCAATAACGAAAAAACGGCACCTTCGGGTGCCGTTTTTTTATGCCCGCAAGGTGCCGGTGACTGCCGTACACCGAATTGTCGCGACGCTTGCCGAGATGTATGAACACGCAACCAACTGCAACACTTTGAAAGTATCGGCTGTGCTTTGTCTGCACCGCCTTACCCTAGCAGTCCGGGCGTTACGTGTAGAGACTGAGGTCTTTCCGTGGGTCATGCGCCCTGCCTTCTGAGTTGACTGCCAACGTATGCGCGTGATGCCCCGTAACTTTTCACTGTGTCCGGATCATTCTGCTTTCCACCCCGCTGCCGGGTTGGGCCTGCAGGTGCGGCCGTGATGCCACAAACCTGACGGAGCCCCGATGGCCGCGCGACCTGAAGTATTTGTCAAATGCCTGCAGCAGGCCGCAACGGCGGCTGGCCCGGCCATGCAGCGCAGTCTGGATGATGCGGTGGCGGCCATCCAGTTCGCCGAGTCGATGAGCCCGCAGGGCGCCGAGCGCGAGCAACTCGGTCTGGCGTGGCGCGGCCTGATGACCCATCAGCCGGCATGGTGCGCACGCTACCCCGAGCGCCTGCAGGCCCTCTTTGCCGCTTGCGTGCCTGTGGATGGCATGGACGGCGATGCCATGGTCAGCGGCGAGATGTCCCCCTACGGCGAGTGGCGCCCTGCGCGGCCGGCCTCACTTTCGCTGGTGGACGATGCTGACGTGTCCCGTGCCATCGAATCTTCGCGCCTGGCCCAACAGGTGCGTCCCGCTGTGGAGTCACTGCTGGCCGAGCTCGACAAACTGATGAGTTCGGTGCGCGGGTTGTCGAGCGTACGCCCCGACATGAACCCGCTGCAGCCCGAGGTGTTTGTGCGCGCCCTGCAGGAGCTGATGGGCGAGGCGGGTGCCGATCCCGCGCTGGTGGCGCTGTGGGTGCGGCATCTGGGCGATCCGTTCGGGCGCGAGCTGGGGCTGGTGTACGAGCAACTCATCAATCTGCTGGAGATGTCCAATGTGCGCGGGGCCAGCTACCGAGTGACGTCAAAGGCGCCTTCCGTGCAGGCCGCTACGTCGGCCGTGAACCGGCAGCCGGCCCCAGTGGATGCACAGCCCAGTGGCTGGCACGAGGAGGGCTCGTTTTCGTCTGGCCCCGCACCGCTGGAAGCGACGCCACAGCCGGTGCAGTATGCCGACCTGTCCAACTTCGAAATCCGCGAGGAGCTGTTCCAGGAGTTTCTTTTCAACGGCGGCAAGCAGGCGGCGGCCCGTCCTTTGGCGCCCACCTATTACGACAACGTCGAGGAAGAGCTGAAGAACCTCAAGGCTGCGCCGGATTCTGCGCCCGCACCGCTGATGGACTTGCCAGCACCCACGGTGCGCCAGGACGCAGCCTTGCCTGGCAGCGCCCCCCGCGCCCGCGTGGACGAGCGCACCCAGCTCAACCAGCAGGTCTGGGGCCCCTATGGCCGGGCCCGCGAACGCGCGATGGTGCGCACGCAGCTGAAAAAGGAAGCGCAGCACGTCGATCAGGTGCTGGGGCTGGAGGTGGTGCGCAAGGTGGTGGGCCAGGTGGCGCAAGACCCGCGCCTGCTGGTGCCAGTGCGCGAGGCGATTGTGGCGCTGGAGCCTTCGCTGCTGCGCCTGGCCATGGTGGACCCGCGCTTTTTCAGCGACGAGCGGCATGCCGGCCGGCGCCTGCTGGAACGCGTGGCGCAGCGCAGCTTCAAGTACAACGACACGTCGAACGCCGAGTTCCGCGTCTTCCTCGCGCAGGTCACGCAGTCGTTCAAGACGCTCAACGAGCAGGACATCGAGGACTTCGTGCCCTTTGTCGATGCCATGACCGAGCTGGAGCAGCACTGGACCGAGCTCGACAAGCGCGACTCGCAGCAGCGCGACCACATCGTCAAGACCATGCGCTTTGCCGAGGACCGGCAGTTGCTGGCCGACCGCATCGCCAAGGGGCTGAGCGAGCGCTCTGATCTCGAGAAGGTGCACCGGCTGGTGCTGGAGTTCATCCTCGGCCCGTGGGCGCTGGTGATGGCCCATGCCCGGCTCACTGACACGCGCAACCAGATTGATCCCAGGGGCTTCGGCTCGGTGGTGCCCGATCTGGTGTGGAGCGTCAAGCGCGAGGTCACGCTGCGCCGGCCCTCCAAACTGTTCGCCATGATTCCCGGCCTGCTGGCTCGGATCAATGAAGGCCTGACACTGATCGGCCAGGACCCGCGCGAAAGCGACGCCTTTTTCGAGGCCCTAATGAAACTGCACCGGCCAGTGCTCAAGCTGCGCCGCCTCAAGACCCGGCGCGATGCCGAGGCCTCGGGCCTGACGCCGCTGGAAGGCGACGCGGGTTCCGGCGATCAGGACGACTCCTACGATTACCTCGACGGCGAACAGTTGTACGACCCCGACGATGAATCGGACGACACCGGGCAGGAAGACTATGTCGACTCCCGCCAGCTGCTGGTGGAAGACGCCGAGGGCCTGCCCTGGATGGGGCGCGACGAGTTGCACGCCGCCGGATTTGAAGACACGGTGCAGACCGACTACGGCGAACTGCATGGCGAACTCTATGCCGAGACGCAGGACCCGATGGCCAGCCAGCCTGCTCGGCCTGCAACAGGAGTCACCGCGTCCGCGCTGCCGTCCGACGATGAGCCTGAGCTGACACCAGAGCAGGCCGAGCAGCTGCTCAGGGGCCTGCGCACCGGCGACTGGGTGGACCTGCATTCCCGCCGGCAGTGGCTGCGGGCGCAGCTGATCTGGGTCGGTAGCAAGGGCACGCTGTTCATGTTCCTGAGCCATGGCGGGCAACCGCATTCGATGACCAAGCGCAGCTGCGAGCGCCTGATCCGCGAGCGCCTGCTGCGGCCTGTGGACAGCCATGGCGTGGTCGAGCAGGCACTCGATGCGGTGGTGTCCGCGCTGGCTGTTGGCAGCGAGGGCGATGCGCCACGCGGTCACGACAGCTATGCGTCGCGCGGCCGCGCGTCATCGCACGACGCCGCTGAAACAGCCTGAGGTCTGCAGCGGCCCGACCTCATGTCGGGTCTGTTGAGGTCATGAGGACCAAGCGTCCCGGGGCTCCTCAGGTTCTTCAGCGGTAGTTGAACCCTCTGCGGCCAGAAACCATTCGACACAGGGATTACCGCGTGTCGGAATTCCCTGACAGAGCCTTGAGCCGATGCTCGGTGCGTTCCGCCGCATGCGCCGATAAGCTGGATTGCAGCACAGCCACACTTGGCTTCACATCGGCCCGTACGCCCCACGCGTTCAGTGCGGCCAGAGGAACCCGCATGAAGGCAGCATCATCTGGCGGTAGCCGTCCGGCCACAGTGACGATCTCGACGATCCCGACCCGAACGGCTACAAGGGCCATGTCTGCCCTGCCAGTGACGACCGGCACGCACTGGAGCGCTGTTCAAAACGCCGCTGGCTTGCTGCGGGTCGCGGGTGAAGGCCGCTCACGGCGCGAGTCCGTGCGTGGGGGCGGCTCTGTGCGGGTGACGGCCTCCGCGCCGGGTGGTGGAGTTGACTGTGTGATTGCAGCTGCCGTGGCTGCTGGGGCTGGCGTGGTTGGTGTTGCAGGCGATGCAGGTGGCGCGGCGGTGGATGCACCAGCGAGCGGCGAGCTGGCCGTATTTGCTGCACGAAACACCGGCATCGCCAGCACCACCGCAGCAGGCGAGTCGGCACCAGCAGCCAGCACGGCGCCGCGCTGGCTCACCGACTGGAGCACATACCCCGCTGCAATCTGCGCCCCTACCGCGAACGGCCGGGCCGGCTTGCCGTCCACCGCAATCAGCGCCGCGCCCTTGCCGCCCGCGCTCGCCACCACACCCGTGAGCACAAAGCGCTGCGAGCGTTCTGCCTGTGGCTCTGCAGCCATCAATGGCACGGTGCCGAGGAACTGCGACAACACCGTCTGGTGGGCAGCGCCGCCTTCGTTTCGCACCACTGGCGTGCTGGATGGCGAAGCAACCGACGGCGGCTGGCCCAGGCGCATGCCCCAATACACCGCGCTGGCGGCGGCCAGGCCCCAGAGCATCAGGGCCACGCCGCGTGGGATCAGGTGGGTTGGCATCTGTTCATTATGGGCACGGCATCTGCTGGCCAGCGCACCACGTCGGCAAGACCTTTGCGTGCAGATGTATCACCGCCCTGAAAGCGGGCAGGGCTGCGGGCAGCGCGGCTTCACGCTGATCGAGTTGATGGTGGTGCTGGTCATCATCGGCACGCTGGCCGCGCTGATTGTTCCGAATGTGCTGGATCGCGCGGACGACGCACGCGTGACCGCGGCACGGACTGACGTCAACAACCTGATGCAGGCACTCAAGCTCTATCGGCTCGACAACCAGCGCTACCCCAGCACCGAACAGGGCCTGAGCGCACTGGTCGCCAAACCCACAGCGGGTACACCGCCCGCCAACTGGCGCCCCTACGTGGAGCGACTGCCCAACGACCCGTGGGGTCGGCCTTACCGCTTCATCAATCCGGGTGTGCAGGGCGAAGTGGATGTGATGTCGCTGGGTGCCGATGGGCAGCCGGGCGGGGAGGGGAAGGATGCGGACATTGGCTCTTGGCAATAGCATCAGGGCCCCCACGCTCGTCACTGCGTGTACTTCGCTGCCCCCCGAGGGGGCTGCGCTTGCTTTGGGCGGCCCGGCGCTGCGCGCGGTAGCCCCCACGCTTCTCACTCCGAGCCTGCGGCGCGCTACCCCTTTGGTGACGAATGGGATGCGCTTTTCTTTGGGGCGACCCTTCGGAAAGACAGGAGCTCCCGAGCGTTGCACTGCGGGTCTGCGACGCGATCAATCTGCAGGCTTCACCCTGCTTGAACTGCTGTTGGTGATCAGCATCATCGCCATCGCGTCTGCCGGGGTGTCACTGGCGTTTCGTGACAGCGGGCAGACGGCGCTGGCGCGTGAGGGCGACCGCCTGGTAGCGCTGCTGGAGGCGGCGCGGGGGCAGTCGCGCAGCACCGGCCAGACCATCCGCTGGCGCAACATGCCTGAAGGTTTCCGCTTTGAAAGCAGTCGTGGCCCCATGCTGACCCACCCATGGCTGCATCCGCCCACGCAGGTGCAGTGGGATGGGGAAGCCCGCATACCTGCGTTGACGCTGGGTCCGGAGCCCATCATCGAGGCGCGCAGCATCACGCTGGTGCAAGGCGGGCACCGCTTGCGCATCAGCACCGACGGGTTGCGCCCCTTCGCCGCTCTGCCCGCCACAGCAGGCAGCCCCTGAGCCATGACTGGCCGCCGACGTCACTGGCGCCGCGTGCAGGGCTTCACGCTGATTGAGGTGATGGTGTCGCTGGCCATCGTTGCGATTGCACTGGCGGCTGGCGTGCAGGCCATGGGTGCACTGCAGAACAGCGCGCAGCGCCAGAGCAGCGCACTGCTGGCCCAGCTCTGTGCGGAGAACGCACTCATCGAGGTGCACCTGTCGCGTCAGATGCCTGCGCTGGGTCAAAGTGAGTTCAGCTGTCCGCAGGCCGGTCTGCTGATGGGCGGCACCCTGTCGGTGTTTGCCACACCGCATGCCGAGTTCCGGCGCGTCGAGGCACAGGTGCGGAGCGACAGCAGCCCGTCGGCCTATCCGGTACTGACCGTCGTCTCCATCGTGGGACGGTTCTGATGTGCCGTACCCGCAGCACTGCACAGGGCTTCACGCTGATCGAGCTGCTGGTGTCGCTTGCCGTCATGGCGCTGCTGGCGCTGATGAGCTGGCGTGGCGTTGCCGGCATGGTGAGTGCGCAGACCCTGCTGCGTGAGCGCGTGGACGGTGTGGCCAGCCTGCAGGTCGGTTTGAGGCAATGGTCGGCCGACCTCAATGCGGTGATGGAAACCGGCGTGGTTGAAGGGGTGAGCTATGACGGCCGGGTGCTGCGCCTGACGCGCTACGACACAGGCACTGAAGGCAGCCCGCTGCGCGTGGTGGGCTGGACGCGTCGCGTCGTGGCGGTTGAGGGCGAGGCCGGCGCACAGGGCCGCTGGACCCGGTGGCAGTCGCCGCCGATCGAAACCCGGGAGGAGCTGCAGTCCGCATGGGCGCGGGCCCAGCAGTGGGCACAGAACGCAGGTGCCCAGCCACAACCCGGCGAAGTCGCCGTGGTGCTGCTGGCGGGCTGGCAGATTTTTTACTTTCGCAACAACGCGTGGAGTCACCCCCTGTCGTCGGCTGACGCCGTGGTGGGCATGGCGCCTGTGCCCGAAGGCATCCGGCTGGTTCTCGATCTTTCTGCGGGTCAGCCGGTCACAGGCTTGCTCACCCGGGACTGGATACGTCCGGTGGTCAACCGGGCCCGGTCGTGATGTGCCGGCGTCGGTCTCTCCGCAACCAGCGTGGCGCTGCGCTGTTGATGGCCATGCTGACAGTGGCGCTGGTCGCCAGCCTTTCGGCCACGGTGCTCTGGCAGCAGTGGCAGGTTGTCGAGGTGGAAAGGGCAGAGCGGGCCCGGGCCCAGGCCGCGTGGCTGTTCACGGGCGCACTCGACTGGGCCCGCGTGGTGCTGCGCGAAGACGCGCGCACGGAAGGCGTTGATCATTTGCTGGAGTCCTGGGCTGTGGTGCGGCAGGAAAGCCGCCTGTCCGGCTTTCTAGCAGCGGGCAACCCGATACCTGCTGGTGCGGATGCCGGGTCGCAGCTGGAAGCGGTGTTGTCAGCAGACATCGAGGACATGCAGTCGCGCCTCAATGTGATGAACCTGCTGGACGCCAGCGACATCTCAGCACCAGATGTGCTGGCCTTCACCCGACTCTTCACCGTGCTCGACCTTCCTGTTGCAGAGCTGCTGACGCTGACGCAAAACCTGCAGGCGGCCGCCAGCGACCGCACCGATGCAGCCGCCGCGACCACCGGCCCGCGACGGCTGATGCCCCAGCGCGTTGAGCAGCTGCGCGGGCTGGGGCTTTCGCAAACCACCCTGGTGCGACTGCAACCCCATGTCAGCCTGCTGCCGGCGCGCACCGCAGTGAATCTCAACACCGCGCGGGCCGAGGTGATGCATGCCAGCGCGCCGGGGCTGGCGCTGGCGCAAGCCCGGCAACTGGTGGTGGCACGCGCAGTGCAGCCCTTCACCAACCTGGAAGACGTGATGCGCCTGACCACCGGAACCCCGGCGCAGGTCAGCGAAGGCCGGCACAGCGTAGGCAGCCGATTTTTTGAGGTGCATGTACGACTGCGGCTGACTGATTTGCCGCTGCAGGAGCGTTCGCTGTTGCAGCGCGATGGCCTCGAGGTCAAGACCCTGTGGCGCGAACCCATGCCCCTGAGCCCCGAGGGTGCCACAAGGTGATAGCCAGGTGAGAGCGACACAAAGTGAGCACAGGGTTGAGTTTGACGCCTGCGTATGCTGCCGAACAGATCAATCGCTGGCCGCAGCGCAAGCTCAGGCCATGCGCTCTCTTCCTCTTTGGCGCTGTACGCTGGCCCCATGTCTCCGCCCTCTGCATGGCAGCGCATGGCGTCGCTGATCGTTGCGTTGCCCGCGCCTCACGACGAGGGGAGTGCCTATCGCTTCGTCCTGTCACCACAGGGAATGCAAGGCATGCAGGGCGTGGATGGCACAGGGGTCGAGACCGGCTTTATGCCTCTGGAGTCGCTACCCCGCGCGGCGCACCTGACCCTGGTGGTGCCCTCGCGGCGCCTGTCCTGGCAACAGGTGGTGCTTCCCCGTGTGAGCCGCTCGCGCCTGCGTTCCGCGCTCGACGGCCTTCTTGAAGAACGCCTGCTCGACGACCTGCAGAACCTGCACTTCGCTCTGGCGCCCGACAGCGCGCCGGGCATGCCGATCTGGGTGGCTGTCTGCGATCATGCCTGGCTTGCCGCCGAAGTGGCCGACTTCGAATCCGCTGGCCAGCGCGTCGAGCGCATCGTCCCGGAACACGAACCGCTGGCCGCTGGCCTGCCTGCCACATGGTATGTCGCAGGCAGTGTTGACGACCCGTGGCTGGTTCGCTGCGCAGATGACGGCGTGCAAACGCTGCCCTACACGCCGGCATGGGGTGCCCTTGCCAAAGACACCGATGGCACCGATGCGCAACTCGCAGCGCAGCCTGATACCGTGGACCCTGCCCAGCGTTTGGTGCAAGCCGCGCAGTCGCGCTGGAACCTGGCGCAGTTTGAGTTGACATCCAGCGCCCGCACGCGCATGGCCAGAGCAGCCACGTCGGTATGGTTCGCGTACTCGGGCAGCGCCGCATGGCGACCCGCGCGTTGGGGCTTGCTGGCTGTGCTGCTGAGCCAGTTGGCGGGTCTGCAGGCGTGGGCCTGGCAGGAACGCCGGGCCCAGCAGACCACACAGGGCGAGATTCGCAACCTGCTGACTCGCACCTTCCCCAAAGTCACCACGGTGATCGATGCGCCGGTCCAGATGACGCGGGAAGTCGCGGCGCTGCGCCAGGCCACTGGCACGCTGTCTGGCCAAGACCTGGAGGCCATGCTGGCCGTGGTGGCGAGCAATCTTCCGGTGGCGCGGGTGCCTTCTGCCCTCCAGTATTCACCCGGTGTGTTGACCCTTCAGGGGCTTACGCTCGCGCCGCCTGAGGCAGAAGCGCTGGCCGTCGCTTTGACCTCCGCCGGTTACAGCCGCCAGATGGAGAGCCAGGGCGAGGGCAAGGTCGAATCGCTCGTGGTGCGCTCCAGCGCCGCGGGCACCGCGGCCCTCAGTCGGCGGGCGCCACCGTGAGTGGCATGACACTCTCTGCTGCCCCGTCTTTTCTGCAGCGCTGGCACAGCCAATGGCAGGCGCGGCAGGCGCGTTCCGGTCAGAACCTTAGATGGGTGCTGTGGGCCGCGGCTGTTCTGAGCCTGTTGCTGTGGTGGAGCATCGGTCTCAGTGCTGCACTGACCACGCTGCGCACCGCAGACGCGCAGCGCAGCCTGCTACAGACCCAGCTGCAAACAGTGCAGGCACTGGCCGTCGAGGAAGCGGTGCTGCAAAAAATGCCGCCGCTGCCGCAGCCGGGCGCAGACAGCCGACGCCAGGCGCTGGAGCTCGGTCTTCGGCAACACCTGGGCAGCACTGCACAGCTCAGTGTGGCCAATGAGCGCGCCACGGCCAGCTTCAGGAATGTGCCCGGTGATGCACTGGCGCGATGGTTGATCCAGTCGCGCGAAGCTGCTCATGCGTTTCCGCTCAGCGCGCACCTGAGTCTCAATGCAGGGCGCACGGCGTGGGAGGGCATCGTGGTACTGGCGCTGCAACCCCCATGAAGCGCAGTTGGTACGTCGTGCCGCTGTTGTGCGCCGTGGCGGGTTTTTTCAGTGTGCCTGTGGTGGCGCAAACCACGACAGCCCTGCGCGCCGACGAACGGGTGACGCTGAGTTTTGACAATGCCGAGATTGCCGAGGTGGCGCGCACCATCGGGATCATCATCGGGCGCAGCGTGGTGGTCGATCCGCGCGTTCGCGGCACCATGACGCTCACCACCAACGGGCCGGTCCTGCGGGCCACCGCTTATGACCTGTTTCTGGCCACCCTGCGCGTGCAGGGCTTCACCATGGTGGAAGCGGCGGGCCTCTACAAGGTGGTGCCCGAAGCCGACGCCAAGCTGCAGGCGGGCAGCGTACGGGCGGGTGGCCGCACGCAGGGCAGCGGAGTTTCCGCAGGTCCGGGCAACCAGATTGCCACCGAAATCTTCCGCCTCAATTACGAGACCGCCAGCAATCTGGTGCCGGTGCTGCGCCCGCTGATCAACCCGAACAACACCATCAACGTGAACCCGGGCAACAACTCGCTGATCATCACCGACTACACCGACAACCTGCGGCGGCTGGCCACCATCATTGCTGCGCTTGATATTCCCAACGCAACCGGTGTGGAGATCATCCGCCTGCAACACGCCATTGCCACCGATCTGGCGCCGCTGGTGACGCGCCTGATCGACTCTGGCGCGGGTGGGATCGGAGGGGCTGGCGCGACCGGTCAGGGGCAGCCCGACAACGCGTTCAGGACCACGCTGCTGGCCGAGCCGCGCAGCAACTCGCTGATCCTGCGCGCCGCCAACCCGGCACGGCTGGCACTGGTTCGAACGCTGGTCGACAAGCTGGATCAGGCTGCTGCAGGCACCGCGGGCAAAGAGGGCGAGACCGGCAACATCTACGTGGTGTACCTGAAGAACGCCGATGCCACCCGAATGGCGGCCACCCTGCGCGCGGCGCTGCTGGCGAACACGGCTAGCTCCGCCAATCTGGCTGCAGGCAGTGCGACCAGCGTCACCAGCAGCCCCGGCGGCGGGAGTGTTTTCAGTGGCGGCAGTGGGTCGGGCGGGGCCGGTGGTTTCGGTGGTGCAGGAGGCAATTCCAGCCTCACGGCCAGCCTCGTCAGCGCCCAGCCTTCCACCGGCGGGCAGATTCAGGCCGACCCCTCAACGAACTCGCTCATCATTACCGCACCCGCGCCGCAATACCGGCAGCTGCGCGCAGTGATTGACCGGCTCGACACCCGCCGTGCACAGGTGTTCATCGAAAGCCTGATCGCCGAGGTCAACGTCGACAAGGCCGCCGAGTTCGGCATCCAGTTCCAGAACCTGCTGGGGCGCAATGCCGCCATCGGCAGCAACTTCAGCGTCGGGGGTACCAACATCATCACGCTGGCCACTCAAGCGCGCTCCGGCGGGGTGGTGCCTTCGACCGGCTTCAATCTGGGGCTGGCTGGCGGGACGGGTGTGCTGACGTTTCTGGCGCGCTTTCTGGAGTCCAGCGGCAACGGCAACATCCTGTCGACGCCCAACCTGCTGACACTGGACAACGAGGAGGCGCGCATCGTGATCGGCCAGAACGTGCCTTTCGTTACCGGCTCGTACACCAACAACAATACCAGCACCGGCGCTGTCAATCCTTTCCAGACGGTGGAGCGCAAGGATGTGGGTCTCACGCTGCGCGTCAAGCCGCAGATCAGTGAAGACGGCACGGTGAAGATGCAGATCTTCCAGGAAAGCAGCAGCGTGCAGGCCTCGTCGATCAACTCCGCCACGGGCTTGATCACCAACAAGCGTTCGATTGAATCGAATGTGCTGGTCAACGACGGCGCCATCGTGGTGCTGGGTGGGCTGCTGCAGGACGAGTACGCCGGCAACCGTGAACAGGTTCCGATCCTCGGCGACATTCCGGTGCTGGGCAATCTGTTCCGTGCTGAGACCCGCTCGCGCCGCCGGACCAACCTGATGGTTTTTTTGAGGCCTGTGGTGGTGCGCGATGCGCCGTCCACCGAGAGCCTGTCGATAGACCGGTATGAGCTGATGCGTGGCGCGCAAAGAAACGCCCAGCCCGTGCCGAATGTGCTGGTACCCGTTAACGAGGCCCCAGTGATGCCACCCTTGCCACTCCAGTCCCCGCCCCAACCCCCTTCGCCATTGCCTCCACTGCCGCCGTCATCGCTGCCGCCCGAGCCCATGTCGCCGGGACCCACCCCCTTGCCGCCGCTGCAATAGCAAGGCAACAGCAGCCATGCGCTACCCGCTGCCCTACGCTTTTGCACGCAGCGCGCAGCTGCTGTTGGCTGAGGACGGGCAGATGTTGACGTTGTGGATGCACGCAGCCAGCGACCGGCAGGCCTTGAGTGAAGTGATTCGCTGGCAGGGCGGTGCTGCCGACGCGCTGAAGGTGGAGACGGTCGAGGCCGCAGAGCTGGCACAGCGCATCAGCAGCGCCTATGCCAACGGCGAATCGAGTGCCGCGATGGTGGTGAGCGAGCTGGAGTCCGATGTGGACCTCGCCCGCATGATGCAGGCGCTGCCCGCCGTCGAAGACCTGCTGGCCACCAGCGACGACGCACCCATCATCCGCATGCTCAATGCGCTGCTCACCCAGGCCGCGCGCGATGGCGCGAGCGACATTCATATTGAGCCCTATGAGCGACTCTCGGCGGTGCGCTTTCGCATCGATGGCACGCTGCGCGAGGTGGTGCAGCCGAACCGCGCCCTGCATGCCGCGCTGATCTCGCGGCTCAAGATCATGGCGGACCTCGACATCTCGGAAAAGCGCTTGCCGCAGGACGGGCGCATCAGCCTGCGGATCGGCACGCGCTCGGTGGACATTCGTGTTTCGACCCTGCCCAACGCCCATGGCGAGCGCGCCGTGCTTCGGCTGCTCGACAAATCCGAGAACAAGCTCAGTCTGTCAGCGCTCGGCCTGCAAGGCGATTCGCTGGCGCGCTTTGAGCGGCTGATTACGCAGCCGCATGGCATCATCCTCGTCACCGGACCGACAGGCTCTGGCAAGACCACCACGCTGTATGCAGCGCTCGGAAAGCTCGATCCGGCCAGCGCCAACATCATGACGGTGGAAGACCCGATTGAGTACGAACTGCCCGGGGTTGGCCAGACGCAGGTCAACCCGCGTATCGATCTGGATTTTGCGAGGGCCCTGCGCGCTATCCTGCGGCAGGACCCGGACATCATCATGATCGGCGAGATCCGCGATTTCGAAACCGCCCAGATCGCCATTCAGGCCTCGCTCACCGGTCATCTGGTGCTGGCCACACTGCACACCAACGACGCAGTCAGCGCTGTGACACGACTCACCGACATGGGCGTGGAGCCTTTTCTGCTCAGCTCGTCGCTGCTGGGCGTGCTGGCCCAGCGCCTGCTGCGCAAGCTCTGCGTGCATTGCCGCGGTGTGGGCTGCGCGCAGTGCGGCAGCACGGGCTACAGCGGTCGCACGGGCATCTTCGAGCTGCTCACCACCAGCGACGTACTGCGCGCGCTGATTCATGACCGCGCCAGCGAGGCCGACATCCGCGCCGCCGCAGTGGCCAACGGCATGGTGTTGATGCGCAGTGACGGCGAACGGCTGGTCAACGAGGGGGTGACGTCTGCCGAAGAGCTGTTGCGTATCACCCGCGATGACTGAGCATGCCCGCGTTCTCATTTGAAGCCCTGAATGCCGATGGGCGTATCACCCAGGGGGTGATGGAGGCCGACAGCGCGCGCGCTGCGCGCGGCCTGCTGCGCGCACAGGACCGGATTCCGCTGGCGGTGCATCCGGTGAACGATGGCCGCGGCAAGGCGCGCACCGGCATTCACCGGGAGCTGTGGCGTACCCGTACCTTCAGCGCGACAGGGCTGACCATCTGGACCCGACAGGTGGCGGGGCTGGTGGGTGCAGGTCTGCCGCTGGAACGTGCACTCAGCGCGCTGGCCGAAGAGGCCGAGGGCGAGCGCCAGCGCGGCTTGCTGGCTGCGCTCCGTGCAGAGGTCAACAGTGGCGCGTCTTTTGCTGGCGCGCTGTCCCACTATCCGCGCGAGTTTTCGGGCGTCTACATCGCGGTGGTCGGTGCCGGCGAGCAGAGCGGCAAGCTGGGGCTGGTGCTGGAGCGGCTGGCCGATGACCTCGAAGACCGGCTGGCGCTGAAGTCGAAACTGATCGGGGCCGCGCTTTACCCGGCGATTGTGAGTGTGGTGGCCCTGGTGATCGTGCTGTTTCTGATGGGCTACGTGATTCCGCAGGTGGCCAATGTCTTTGCCGGCAGCAAGCGTGCGCTGCCATGGCTGACAGTGGCCATGCTGGCGCTGAGCGGGGCGGTCAGGAACTTCGGCCTTGCAGGGCTGCTGGTGCTTGTCGGGCTGACTGTGAGCACCGCGTATGCACTGCGTTTGCCATCCGTTCGCATGGGTTTCGATGCGGCGTGGCTCAACGTGCCCATCATCGGCAAGCTGGCACGCGGCTACAACACGACGCGCTTTGCGTCCACGCTAGCCATGCTCGCCGGCGCTGGCGTGCCCATTCTCAAAGCCTTGCGGGCGGCGGCACAGACCCTGAACAACCGCGCCATGCGTGCCGACGCACTGGACGCCCTGGTGATGGTGCGCGAAGGTGTTCCGCTGGCGTCGGCGCTGGCGTCCAAAAAGCGCTTCCCGGGTTTGCTGTCGATGTTCGCGCGACTGGGTGAGCAGACCGGCACGCTGGCCGTGATGCTGCAACGCGCAGCGGTCCAGCTCAGTGCCGACGTGCAGCGCCGTGCGCTGCTGTTGGCCACCGTGCTGGAGCCGCTGCTGATTGTGGCGATGGGCGTCGTCGTCATGCTGATCGTGCTCGCCGTACTGCTGCCCATCATCCAGCTCAACCAGTTGGTCCGGTGAGGCCGGGTACCCTTTCAGGCGGCGTCACACATCCGCACGCCCCGCGAGCACACTCTGGATGCGCTGGTAGAAGCCCAGTTCGTTGATGGTCATCAGGGGCCGGTTGCTGGCAAAGGTGGCTTCCATCGACGCGAGTTGCGCCTTGGCCAGAGTCGTCTGCCCACGCTTGGCAGCGGCAAGGCCCAGCACCGCCCACGGATACGGGTCGAGCTTGCCGGTTTCCCAGCCTGGCGTGTTGGTGGCGAAGAAGCTCCAGGCCCGGTCGTAGTACCCAGCCAGTTCCGTTACGCCGAAGACCTGTGGAAACACCTGGCAACTGGTTCCTGGATAGAACGAGGTGTCGGTTTGTGCAGACAGGTCGGCCATACGGAAAGCATTGGTGGTCGGGCTGAACAGCGTTGCCATGGCGGTGGCAATGTTTTTGGCGAACGAGTCGTAGTAGTTGGCATCGGCCACGTCGCCACGCTCGCGCAGCACGGTCGAGAAATCGCGCAGCCCTCGGTAGACCTCGGCGTTGTCCATCAGGTAGCCAGCATTGTTGGTGGCGCTGCGTGGCGCCTGGAACACGCTGGTCAGCCCGTTGGCCTTCACGGAAAGCGCAATGTTGCGGTAAGCGATGTCCTTGAGCTTGGTCTTGTTCTGGTCCCACCACGCCCAGTTCTGGCTGGCGCGCAGGTAGCGGGCTGCCAGGGTGAGCAGGGTGGCGGCGTAGGAGTCGTCCGAATCAGCCAGTACGAGGGTGAACGTACTGGTGTTGGCGCGGCCAAAAGGAAATTGCACATCCTGGATCGACTTGTTGGCCTCCAGCTTGCTGAGGTACAGGTCCATGTAGCTGCGAATATAGGTCTCCAGCCCGGGACCATCGAGGTACTGGACGATGCTGATCAACCCCAGGTTGGCGAAGTACCAGTTCATCACACCGTTGGGAGCCAGCTCGTACGCGCCGGTGTAAGGCCCCGTCGGAATGCGCAGCAATTTGATCTGCTCAAGCACATTGATCCCGGTACCAGCAACTGGCGTGGGCGTGGGCGTGGGTGTAGGGGTGGGTGCAGGGCAGGTTTGAGCAAACGCAGTTTGTGCGCCCAGTAGCGAGGTGGTCATGGTCAGCGCCAAGGTGTTGGCAAAGAATTTACGACGAAGCATGGTGATTCCATTTCTGAAAGAGTAAGGACACGTATCCTTCGAACGCCAGGACCACCGTGCTTCAGGAGCACGGCAGGCGCTCGTTCGGAGGCGCCGGGGTTGGCATGCAGCGATCTGGCGGCTGGCGAAAACAGCCGCCGTCAATCCATGAACGGACTGTGAAGCCGTGACGCCGTGGGCCTGCGCTATGTGTTCCAGCACACATATGACGCAGTCTGGGAAAAAAGGTGTTGGGCTTTTTCTGTTCTGCCAGCCGGCTATTGCCTGCCCTTCCGTTTTGTCCCGTGGCACACATAAGGAACGAACACGGCACGAGGCAAAGCGCAGGTTCGACACCGTGTTGGAGGCGACGTAAAGTGCCTCGTCCAACCGCCCGGAACAAGCCTCTGGCTGACGTTTACCGTAGGCGTTTGCCTACATTCAGCAGACAGAAAGTGCAGGGCGGAAAAGCGAAGAGGTGGTCGCGCAAACCCCTCCTTGCGCTTGAACTGCACGGGGTCCGATCGGCACCACGCGCCGTTTTTTTGAGACGGACCGGTGCCCGTTTTCCCGACCGGGCCAAAAATTGGGTGGCCAATGGAGGGGTGAAAGTGCCTGATTGGCCTGCCACGGGGCGCCCGCCCCGGTGTTTTTCGTAACTTTCCGTCGCCCTCGACTCACAGACACTTACCTTATTGCAGCAGCTTGTGTGCACTGACCGATGGACAGCGGCTCGCGGCGCGGTGTATTTGCTGTAGCCATGGCAAGGCGCTGGGGAATGTAGGTGCGCACCGACGGCGCTGCAGCCCTTCGGCCGCTGTCCACGGCGGCGGGAAATACGGAACATGGGCGGAACATGGGCGGAACCTGGCCGCAGCATCTGCGAACACGCCCTTGCCGCTCACCCCACCACGACTCACAGGACACCGCATGACAACCTTCCCATTCAGGCCCTCTCGGCTATCCCGACCGGGGACGACAGCCTTGGCAGCTGCTTTGCTGACAAGCTGCGCCGCCGCCTTGCTGGCACTGTCGCTGCCAGCCATCGCCCAGCCCGCGTCGACCGATGCAGGACGCCTCACCTTCACGGCGGATGGGCGCGCTTATCCGGGTCAGCATGCCGCCGGTGACCGGGCGCTGTCGGTCGAGATTGACGGCTTCAAGTACAGGGGGCACTACCAACCACATGCCGCCTCGACAGAGCCCTTGCCAAACGTGGGCGCGGAGAGCGGTGCGTGGGGCCATGCCTTTCTCTTCGCGAGCAGCGCCCAGGTGATGCGGTGCCAGCTGAACCGGGCGCTGCCAGACTTGCAAGGCACGTGCCAGAGCGCCGACGGACGCACATTTGACCTGACCTCATCCGGTCCCCCCGCCCGCCCCTGAATCGGCGGGCTGGCTGCAACGCCATTCAGCCCGCCATCGACGTGAGGTAGTCGTGCTGTTTCATGAAAACGTCTTGCACGTCAACGCGCTGATTGCTCAGTTGCCCCCGCTGGAAAGGAGCAGCGTGCTTGCACAGTGCAAACTGGTCGAGCTGTACCGTGGCGACGTTCTGGCAGAAGCGGGCGAGGCCAGTGCGACTGTGTACTTTCCGGTCGATTGCGTGGTCTCCCTGATGCTGCAGGCCACTCAGGCGCCGTCGGTGGCCATTGCACTGGTCGGCGGTGAGGGCATGTTCAGCAGCCCGCAGATTCTGGAGGTGGGCGCAGCTGCCTTCACGGGTGTGGTGCAGGGCGCAGGGCGCGCCTGGCATATGGAGCGGCATGCGCTGCAGGATCAGCTGCGCAGCCAGGTGTGTCTGCGCGATGTTCTTTACAGGTATGCGGCGGTTTGCCTCAACCAGGCGTCGCTGCAGGTCGTCTGCATGCGTTATCACACGGTTGCACAGCGCGTGTCGCGCTGGCTGCTGATGATGCGTGACCGCAGCGAAACCAGTGAACTCTTTCTGACGCATGCCATGCTTGCCTCCATGCTGGGTGCCACCCGCGCGAGCGTGACACGGGCCGCCAGCGACCTGCAGAACCACGGGGTGATCAGCTACGGACGCGGCTATGTCACCGTGTTGGATGTGCTGGCCCTGCAAGGCATGTCCTGCGATTGCTACCAGACCGACCGTCACATCTACCGCAGTGGCATGGCTGGCCGCCCTGAGGCCTGCAAGGTATCCGCGGGCCCTGCAGAGCAGATGTAATAAGCTGGTGCGGGCCCGATCAAGCCGGGCTCAACACGCGGGGGGGGGGCAGGCGGTCAGCGCGCAGGGACCGAGCTGACCACGAGGTGGATGAAATGCAGCTTCGCGATCACGTCCCGTGGCAGCACAAACGGGTAAAAGTCGGGCTGCCCCATGCTGCGCGACATCTCGTTGAGCATGGTCGTGAGGCGGGTCCAGTGGTTGAGGAAGTCCAGAAAGGGTAGCGCTGTGGCGTGGTCTGGCTGGTACAGCGCATCCAGCGTGAAGGGCGTGAATTCGAGGTCGAAGCGGTCCACACTCAGCCCGAAGCTCAGCGCGGTGTCGATAGCGTCGCGCATGTGCAGGTAGTGCGCCCAGCATTCGGCCCAGTCTTCCCATGGGTGGGCGCTGGCGTAGGCGCTGACAAAGTGCTGCGGCCAGTCGGGCTGGGGGCCTTCGTCATAGTTGCGCTGCAGGCTGCTGGCGTAGTGAATGCTTTCATCGCCGAACAGTTGCCGAAAGCCGTTCAGCCAATGGGTGCCTGCAATCAGCCGGTCCCAGTAGTAGTGGCCCACCTCGTGGCGGAAGTGACCAAGCAGTGTGCGGTAAGGCTCACGCATCGCCATGCGCACGGCCTCGCGCTTGGCATCGTCGGCTTCGTCCACGTTCAGCGTGATGAGGCCGGTGTCGTGCCCGGTCATCACGTGCGGACCGTTCACCGGCGAGCGCAGGAAGTCAAACATCAGGCCGCGCTGCGGGTCTTCGCTCAGGCGCGACGCCACGGGCAGTCCGAGCAGGATCAGCGACGAGACCAGTCGTCGCTTGGCCAGCTCCACCAGCCCCCACAGGTAGCCGTTGTCTGGCTCCGACGGATCGGTGAGATCGGGAATGATGCGGTTCAGGCGGCAGGCTCGGCACATGTCATGGGCATCGTCCTGCGCAATCAGCCAGTTGCATGAGGCGGGTGTCGAGAGGTTCAGGCAGCGCCGGTACAGCGGTGCTGCTGGTTCCGTGCCCGGTGCGGACAGCCCCTGCGACTGCCATGCAGAAGGCGCCATACCGGCCTGCCCGCTGGCGTTGTCCGTGTGAGCAGCATCTCCTGCGGAGGCTGCTTCTTGAGCGGCTCCGTCCGCGGCGTGGGGCTGTGCGGGCGCAAATTCCTGACCCGGAATCTGCTCCAGCGGTGGCGGGTTTGGATCGTCGGGTGGTGGCTCACGGGGCGTGTCGCTCGCGCGCCAGGCTTGCCAGGTAGCGGGTTGTGCCCCCGGCATCAAGGGCAGCAGGGTACCGCGCTCGCAGTCATAACCCAGCGGCGTGTTGCAGGCCAGGCACTTGCTGTTGCGGAAGAACACAGGTTGACCGCACTGGCAGTGGTAATTGCGCCCGGCCAGAAGCGGCAGGGGTCTGTCAACAGGGCTGGACAGGGCGGGTTGGAGCAGAAAAGACAAATTGGAGCCTGTGGCGGGGCCGCAGCGCACGGTGGTGTGTCTGGCGGCGGGTGACAGCGCGGGCGCCGTGCCAACACGGCAGACACCCGGGAGGGAACTCGTCGCAGCAGTGTCGCACGCCCGGTGGTGGTGGGCTGCTGCGAAGCTGCCCTGTCGTGCTGTCAGTGCAGACCGACAGGCCATGCGTGGTCTTTTCTGTCTGACCGGTCGCGTGCGGCTCCGCAGCTTTTATCATCGGTTGATCTGTCAGCCCGTCTGCCAGCCCTCTTGTCACTCTTGTCACTCTGTTGATCACCCCGTTCGTCAATCACTTACCGAGGAGTCCCCATGCCCACTTACCATGTCGAAATGATGGAAGGCCGCACCATCGAGCAGAAGAAAAAGCTCGTTGAGGCCATCACCCGCGTCAGCGTCGAGATTCTGGGCGGCCAGCCGGAGTCGGTCGACATTCTGATCACCGACATCAAGCGCGAGAACTGGGCCACCGGCGGCAAGCTCTGGTCCGAGCCACGGGACTGAGCGGTTTATGACGCTACCCCCGCTGACGGCCATGCAGAAAAAGGCCGCCTGACATGTGCCAGCTGCTGGGCATGAGCTGTAACACGCCGACCGATGTGACTTTCAGTTTCAGCGGCTTCGCGCAGCGCGGCGGTCGCACCGACCATCACAGCGATGGCTGGGGCATTGCGTTTTTCGAGAATGCGGCCGGCTCGGACGCAGGCGGCGGTGGAGATCGCGGACTGCGCCATTTCGTCGACCACCAGCCAGCCTGCGAGTCACCGGTGGCCGAGTTGATCCGCCGCTACCCGATCAAGAGCCGGCATGTGATCGCCCACATTCGCAAGGCGACCCAGGGCAGTGTGGCGCTGGAGAACTGCCACCCCTTTGTGCGCGAGCTGTGGGGCCGCTACTGGGTGTTCGCGCACAACGGCGACCTGAAAGACTTCGCGCCGCGGCTGCACGGCAGCTTCCGCCCGGTGGGCAACACCGACAGCGAGCGCGCCTTTTGCTGGATCATGCAGGAGCTGGCCAAGTCGCATGCCGATGTGCCCAGCGTGGAAGAGCTCAGCATCACGTTGCGCGAGCTGGCACCGCAGGTTGCGCGCCACGGCACCTTCAACTTTCTGCTCAGCAACGGCCAGGCCTTGTGGGCCCATGCGTCCACCCACCTCTGCTATGTGGAGCGGCGTCACCCGTTCGCGCATGCCACGCTGAGCGACGAGGACGTGAGCGTGAACTTTGCCGAACACACTGATCCGACGGACCGCGTGGCAGTGGTGGTGACGGCGCCGCTGACCACCAACGAGGCGTGGACCTCGTTCGCGCCCGGCGAGCTCAAAGTGTTTGTGGACGGTGCGCTGGCAGAGGCATAGACGATCCCAGCAGGCTAAATGCTCAGCGCTTCTTCCAGCGCGTTGATGAACAGCGCCGCCACGTCGCAACCCGTCTGGTCGAAGATTTCCTGAAAGCAGGTCGGGCTGGTCACGTTGATCTCGGTTACGCAGTCACCGATCACGTCAATGCCGGCCAGCAGCAGGCCGCGCGCCGCCAGCACCGGGCCGATGGCTTCGGCGATCTCGCGGTCGCGCGCCGACAGCGGCTGCGCCACACCCTTGCCACCAGCCGCCAGATTGCCACGCACCTCGCCGCCTTGCGGAATGCGCGCCAGACACTGCGGCACCGGCTTGCCGCCGATCACCAGCACGCGCTTGTCGCCCTGGGCGATCTCGGGCAGAAACTTCTGCACCATCACGCTCTGCGCGCCGTCCTTGTTCAGCGTCTCGATGATGCTGCCGAGGTTGAGGCCGTCTTCCTTCACCCGGAAGATGCCCATGCCGCCCATGCCATCGAGCGGCTTGAGGATGATGTCCTTGTGTTCGGCGTGAAAGCGCTTGATGTCGCTCGCGTCGCGCGTCACCAGCGTCGGGCCGATGAACTGCGGAAACTCCATGATCGCCAGCTTTTCCGGGTGGTCGCGCAGGGCCCGCGGCTTGTTGAAGACGCGGGCGCCTTCGCGTTCGGCCTGCTCCAGCAGGTGGGTGCTGTAGAAGTACTCGCTGTCAAAGGGCGGGTCCTTGCGCATGATCACGCAGCCGAAATCCTTCAGAGCCTGCGGCCGTTCGTCGGGGTGGTGTTGCGCGGCGGTGAACCAGACATCTGAATCGCCCGTGAGCGTGATGTCGCGCACAAAGGCGGTGACCACGCCGCCGCGCTGCCAGGTGATGTCTTTGACTTCACAGGCGCTGATGCGGTGGCCGCGCCGCTGCGCCTCCCGCATCATGGCAAAAGTGGTGTCCTTGTAGATCTTGAAAGACTCCAGCGGATCGGCGACAAACAGGATGTGCATGGCGGTAGGGTGGAAGCTGCAGCACGGGCCGCAGCGGGTTGAAAGAGGAAGCGCAGTCGCGCAGCAACATACAGAGCGCGAACGTCAGCGAGGCGCGGCGGACGAGGTCTTCCCGTATTGTTGTACAAACAGCGCAATCGCGCCGGCGACTACGCCCCAGAAAGCCGAGCCCACACCGGCAATCACCACGCCCGAGAGCGTAACCAGAAAGGTGATCAGCGCCGCCTCGCGGTGGTCTTCATCCCTGACCGCTGCCGCCAGCCCGCCGCCAATCGTGCCCAGCAGGGCCAGGCCCGCAATCGCCACCACCAGCTCTTTCGGAAAGGCGGTGAGCAGGCCGGTCACGGCGGCCCCCAGGATGCCGATGACGATGTAGATCAGGCCGCACACCGCCGCTGCGGTGTAGCGCTTGCGCGGGTCTTCATGCGCTTCCTCGCCCATGCAGATGGCAGCGGTGATGGCGCTCAGGTTCAGCGCGAAGGCGCCAAAGGGTGCCAGCACCAGTGTGGCCAGGCCGGTGAGCGTGATGACTTTGGAAATCGGGATACCGCCGTCCGCTGCATCCGGCCCATAGCCTGCCGCGCGAATGGCCGCCACGCCGGGCAGGTTCTGCGAGGCCATGGTCACCACGAACAGCGGAATCGCCAGACTCACCACCGCGGCCATGCTGAACTGCGGCATCACAAACACCGGCATGGCGAGCGAGAAATTCACCTCGGACCAGGCCAACTGCCCGCGCGCTGCGGCGAACACGATGGCGCCGAGGAGTGTGAGCACCACCGCGTAGCGCGGCATCAGGCGCTTGCCGGCCAGATAAATCGCCAGCATCAGCAGCACGAGCGGCAGAGCGGTCTGCGCTGCGGCAAAAGCCTGCAGGCCGAAGCGTGCCAGCACACCGGCCAGCAAGGCTGAGGCAATCGCCACGGGGATGCGGTTCATGACTTTCTCGAACCAGCCGGTGATGCCGAACAGCGTGATCAGCAGCGCGCTGACCATGAAGGCGGCCACTGCCTCGCCCATCGAGAAACCGCCTGCCAGCCCGGCTGTCGCAAGCACCGCCGCGCCGGGTGTGGACCAGGCCACCATCACCGGTTTTTTCAGCCAGAGCGAAGGCACCAGAGAGCACAGCCCCATGCCGATGCCAAGTGCCCACATCCACGACGAGATCTGCTCCGGCGTGGCATTGAAGGCCTGTGCCGCCTGGAACACGATGGCCACCGAGCTGGTGAAGCCCACCAGCACCGCCACGAAGCCGGCAGTGAACGCGGCGAGATTCAGGTCTTTGAAAAACGACATGGCGAAGCTCCGGCGAATCGCTGGCGTGGCAGGAGGGCGTCAGATGAACTGGGCAATCGCGCTGGCCACAAAGCTCAGCAGGATGGTGGTGGTCACCGGCAGAAACCATTCGCGCCCGAACAGCCGGAAGCGCAAGTCCCCCGGCAGTTTGCCAAAGCCCAGCTTCTGCAGCAGCGGCGTGAACCAGCTGATGAAGACCAGGGCGAGGAAGATGACGATGAACCAGCGGATCATCAGAGGAGTTTAGCCCCCACGCTCCCCCACTGCGTGTGGGTCGCTGCCCCCCGAGGGGGCCGTCCGCCTGCAGTCCGGCAAAGCCGGTCCTGCGGCTCCGCTGGGTTGGGGGAGTTCTTTGGGCACTATCCGCAGTGAGCTTGGACGGGCCTGTTACAGGGTATGCGTGCGGTCGCCGGCGCAAAACCCCAGGGGTTCCCAGGCAAGGCTGTCCTTGGCTCCAAATGCGATGACCTTGAACAGCTCACCCATTTCGTGCTCGTTGATCAGCTTTTGCACCATGCTGCGCTCGGCAAGGCTGGCGCCTTCCATGCCATCAACCACACCGCAGTTGAGCAAAAACCGCCCCTGGCTGGCGTAGCCCAGCACAGGCATGCCAGCTTCTTGTCCTGCCAGCGCGATGCCGGTGAAGTTGACGTGGGCGGTGATGTCTTTCAGGCCCACATCGGCCAGCGGGTCGCCATCGGACTGGTGGGCGCGGTGGCACATCACGGTGCCCATGTGGCGCTGGGGGTGGTAGTACTCGGCTTCAGGGAATCCATAGTCGATGAACAGGGCGGCGCCTTGCGCCAGACGGTCGGCCAGCGTGCGCACAAAGCCTTCTGCCTCGGGGTGGATTTCGGTCAGGTAATCGTGGTCGCTGTCGATCTCCACCGGCGGCCGCAGGGGGGTGGGCTGGTCGGCCCAGGTAAAGCGGTCGTCGTGCATGGCCACGCCGCGCTCGTGCCATTTGCCACCCAGCCGCACCAGCAGCTTGACCGGCATCGCATCGAGCACCTCATTGCCCAGCACCACGCCACGCATCTGCGCGGGCAACTCGCTCGCCCACTGCACCCGGTCGCCGTAAGCGGACAGACGTTCGCGCTGGCGGGCCTGCAGACTGCCCGAGAGATCAACGATGGTGTAGCGCTGCACCTGCTCGCCCAAGGCCGCCAGCACCTGCTGCGCCAGGGCGCCGGAGCCGGCACCAAACTCCCAGACCTCGGCCGTCCCGGTGGCCTTCAGCGCCTGGCCGACCTGGCGGGCCAGCGTCTGGCCGAAGCGGGGCGACAGCTCGGGGGCGGTCACAAAATCGCTGCCGCCCGTGGGCATCAGGCCGAACTTGCGGGAGTCGTTGGCGTAGTAGCCAAGACCAGGGCTGTAAAGCGCCAGCGCCATGAAGCGGTCAAAGCCGAGCCAGCCACCTGCAGCGGTGATGGCATCGGCAATCACCTCGGTAAGGCGCTGATCGGGGTCGGCCGGTAAAATGGGGCTTTGGCTGGCTGGGCTCATCCGTTGGGGGCTGGGTCGTGTTGTCGGAGTGATCGTCGGAGCGGAGGCCGGGTTTGCAGTGCCTCACGCCTTGCCGTGATGCGGTGCTCCAATTGTCGGCCATCCACCAAGCCCCTGATTCCCCGCATTCTCTGCGCTCTCCGCATTACCGCCACATTCCAATGACCGTGCCTTCCTCACTGCCTGTTGTTCTCGTCACCGGTGCCGCCAAACGGCTTGGCCGCGAGATCGCGCTCGCGCTGGCCTCTGGCGGCTGGCAGGTGGCGGTGCACTACCGCAGCTCGCGCGACGACGCGCTGGTGACTGCTGCAGACTGCGCGCGTATTGCCTCCGCCAAAGCCGGCGTGGCAGTCGAGCCGCTGGTGTTCGAAGCCGATCTGGCCGATGAAGGCGCCGTGCGCGCGCTGATGCCGTCGGTGGTGGCGCGCTGCGGCCGGCTTGATGCGGTGGTCAACAGCGCCTCCACCTTTGAGCACGACAGCGCGGCCAGCTTCAGCTTTGCCGCACTCGACAAGCACCTGCACAGCAACACCGGCGCGGCCGTGCTGCTGGCGCAGGCCCTGCATGCCCACGTCGCTGCGCGCGGCGCGACGGGTGCGGTGGTGAACCTGCTGGACCAGAAGCTCTGGAACCAGAACCCCGATTTTTTCAGCTACACCCTCTCCAAGGCCGCGCTGGATGCCGCCGGCACCATGCTGGCGCTGGCGCTGGCGCCGGCGGTGCGGGTGGTGGGCGTGGCCCCGGGGCTCACGCTGACCAGCCACATGCTCAGTGACGAAAAGTTCGAAGCCCTGCACACCCTTTCGCCGCTGGGCCGATCTTCCACGCCCGCCGATGTGGCGGCCACGGTGAAGTTCGCGCTGGAGAACCAGTCGATCACCGGCACCACGTTGCTGGTTGACGGTGGCCAGCACCTGATGAAGTTCGAGCGCGACTTCTCGCTGATGTAAGCCCGGATCGCAAGCCCCGGTCATCCACCGAAACATCCACTGACAGGCTGAGACCATGTTCAATTCCCGAGGCACACAAATCCTCACGCTCACCGGCTTGCGTTTTGACGCCAACCTCGGCATTCTGGAGCACGAGAAGGCCGCGCCGCAGCCGATTCAGGTGGACGCCGAGCTGAACCAGGGCACCCAGCCGCTGCTGCCGCACGACGACGACATCAACCACGTTCTGGACTACCGCAAGGTGCGCCAGATCATCATCAACGAATGCACCGCCGAGCATGTGAACCTGCTGGAGAGCCTGATCGGCAAGCTGGCACACCGGCTGATGCTGCTGCCCGGCGTGGTCGGCGTACGGGTGAAGATCGCCAAGCTGGAAATTTTTGACGACTGCGAAGTGGCGATTCGTGTCGAGACAGGACAGTGGTGAACCGCATGCATACTGAAGAAATGAACGCAATACTTGACCCTGTCAGCCTCGGAGCTCACGTAGCGATTAACGAAGGAACTCATGTTTTTCCGAAGGGCCGCCCCGAGGAAAAATGCGCCCCCTCGGGGGGCAGCGAAGTACACGCAGTGACGAGCGTGGGGGCTCAGAAGATCGAACGGGAAGACCACAAGCTCGAAAAGCGCCTGTGCCGCGAGGTGGGTCGCGCCATCGTTGACTTCAACATGATTGAAGAAGGCGACAAGGTGATGGTGTGCGTCTCGGGCGGGAAAGACAGCTACGCCATGCTCGATATCCTGCTCAAGCTGCAGAAGCGTGCGCCCATCCACTTTGACCTGGTGGCGGTCAACCTCGACCAGAAGCAACCCGGCTTTCCCGAGCATGTGCTGCCCGAGTACCTGGGCAAGCTGGGCGTGCCCTTCCACATCGAGAACCAGGACACCTACAGCATCGTCAAGCGCGTGATTCCGGAGGGCAAGACGCTGTGCTCGCTGTGCTCCCGCCTGCGCCGCGGCATCCTCTACCGCGTGGCGGGCGAGCTGGGCTGCACCAAGGTCGCGCTGGGCCACCACCGCGACGACATGCTGCAGACCTTCTTCCTCAACATGTTCTTTGCGGCCAAGCTCAAGGGCATGCCGCCCAAGCTGGTGAGCGACGACGGCAAGAACGTGGTGATCCGCCCCATGGCCTACGTGACCGAGAAAGATCTCACCCGTTGGGCCGAGGTGCGGCAGTTCCCCATCATTCCCTGCACGCTGTGCGGTAGCCAGGAGAACCTGCAGCGCAAGCAGGTCGGCAACATGCTGCGCGAGTGGGAGAAGAAATTCCCGGGCCGGCTGGAAAACATGTTCTCGTCCCTGCAGAACATCGTGCCTTCGCACCTGATGGATAACCAGCGCCACGACTTCAAGGCGATTCGCGCTACCGGCGTGCCTGATCCGGAAGGCGACAAGGCCTTTGATGCCGAAACCTTCAGCGAACCGGGCCTGCCGGCGCGAACCGTGATTGGCATCCAGGCTCAGTGATGCCCGTGTCGCCGCCGGGATGCTGCGCACGGCATTGAACCGGGAAACGTCTGCCAACGGGCACTGCGCGATGTCCCAGAGCGTTCCGGGTGAACCAGCTGTTCGGCCACTAAACCTGACGGCCCACGGGCTGCGACGCAGACACTTTTTCCGCCTGTCTGGCGGCGTCTGCCCGCAGCGTGTCCAACTCCTCTAGAAAATCGGCAACAAGAGCCGCCAACTCAGGCACAGCCTCAAAGTCGCGCTCCAGCTCATACATCCGGCTGATCCGGGCTCGCAACCGGTCTGACGACACGCCAGAGCCGGTACCGGTCGTGATGTCTCCCAGCAAATCGTCCCGCTGGTGGACCAGTAGCCAGTCCATATCGACGCGACAGATCTCGGCGAGTTGTTGCAAGGTTGAAAGAGGTACCTCAGAGACATGCTGCAGCGGGTTGTTCATCATTGCCTCCCTGTGAAAGATCATCCAGCAGCGGTGCTTATTCCGTTGGAGCCGCAGTGCCTTTCCGGACGGTTCATCCTCGCGCTACCTAACCCAAAACCGGCTTCTGCCGCCGGTATCACCCAGCCCGCACCATGGGACTGATTGCGAGGTGACCGTCAGCGATATGCCTCGCGCCAGAAGTGAAAACCCGCCGGCTGCTTGCGCAGGCGGCGGGCCCGATGGAGACCCCGGTGGAACGAATCCGTTCCGGACTGAAATCGTCTCCATCCACCCTGATGTTCCAGGACATCAGGATCGTCGCACCTGCTGGATTGCTCCGAACCGGTGCCGTGCTTTCGGGCTTTTGAGTTCCCTGGGCACGCTTTTACTGTAGTCCTTTGAGGCGCTGGCGTCTTGATCCAGATCAAGTGCGAGGCAGGTCATGGGATTTTCTGCAGAACGAGTCCTGATGCGGCCCCACAGTTCTGCGAGCGCTCTGCGGTCCAATGGCGTTTCATTGACCTGTCGCAAGGGCGCAGCATCCTTGCTGGATATGGTTCTAGCCTGACCTTGACTGTTATGAGAGGCTCCCATGCCGAACCACCCGGTCCATTTTGTTTTTCACCCAGCGCTGCCGCCTGTGAAGACAGAGGCGGCGTCACGCCGGCGGATTCGCCACCTGGAGCGCGCCTATCCGTCCGTGCATGAATGGTGTGTCTGCCTTTCTCCCGCCGCAGAGATTGCATCACCGGCTGCGAGCGGTGCGTTTGAGGCACATGTCTGTGCGTCGAGCGGTAACGGCAGCACTGTGGCCGCCGAGGGTTGGGGCGCCGAGCCATTTGGCGCACTGCTGGCCGCCTTCAATGCCCTGGAGGTGCAGCTGGAAGAGGAGAGCAGCCGTGCCCGCCATCGCGCCGGCGAGTGGCTGTCGAGAGTCAGGATGCGGATGGCCCACAACATGGGCATGAGTGACGAGGCTTGAGGCCTGGTCGCAACCGTCAGAGTGCTTCTTGGTCCGCGACAGCCCCGGCGCACAACTCTGAGGGGATGAGGCAATCCGACGGCTGAGGAGCCTCCATTGCCAATCTATGGCTGAGTGGTTTGGGCGATGGCGCTAAGCAGGATGCCATATCGCGCATAGGTTTTGAGGACGGAGGGGGCCAGCGTCAGCGAGATGTTGCGCCTGTCGTCGCCGTGAACGGATGCCATCAAGGTCCCCTGCGTGCGTAACTTGTTCAGGCGGCGTGTCACGGTCGCCACAGAGCCTATGCCCTCTACATAGAGGTGCTTTAGCAGAAACGGCACGCCAAGCTCCTGTTTCGCGCCCACGCTGCGCACGATGTCGAAATCCTCGATGGTCAAAAGATAGGGCAGATATCTTCGCTCGAAGGCCCGGAGTTTGGTGAGATGCTTGAATGTAGTGGTCACAGGTCAATGATGCACCGTCACATGCAGAAGTGCCATCAATTTCGATTCATATATTGATACTAAAAAATCACGCTCAAAGTGATGTTGGTTATTTGTTGACGTGCTGAGCTGTGTGCGTACATTGCGGTTTCGGCGCGCTGATTTCCCAATCCAATCCCCCTGCATGAGCAGGGCCTTCGCGGGGGGGTAGTTTGGACGGCGGCTGGAGGAAAGCTTGTGTCACCACACCTGAGCACGCACAGGGAAGCGCACGGCAAACCAAAGCGGCTGGGGCGGCCAGGCTTTGCTCTGGCTTTCCTGTTGGCGGCGTTGTTTGGCGTTTATTTTTGGGCAAGCGCTGGTGGGCCCATGCCGCCTCGTCTGGAAACGGAGAGTTTTCGCCAGGGCGTGACGACGATTGCTGCCATTGGGGCGGGGCTCGTCGCCGGGTGGTATGGCACCCAACGCCGGCAATTGCTGGCTGAACGAAGCTGGCGGCTCAGTGATGGGCACGTCGATCTGACGACTGACAGTTCCGGCGACGGGTGCATGATCACACTGGATCCCGCGGGCAGTGTGTCCGCTTGGAATCCAGCAGCTGAAGGCCTATACGGGTATCGCCCCAGGGACATGATTGGTCAGCATGTTCTCCGCCTCTACAGCGCAGAGGACGCAAAGCAGGGCAGACCGCAAAAGGATTTGCTGATTGCCGCCAGAGACAGTCAACTGCGTACCGAGGGCTGGCGCAGGCGCAAGGACGGCAGCTGCTTCCGGGCGGAGGTGCACATCACTGCCTTGTACGGCCCCGCCACCGTTGTACGCGGTTACATAAAACAGACCCGGGAGGTGACCGCACTCAGGCACACCGAAGAGCAGCCGGGTCCGAGGACCGCGGATCCCACGGGCACGCCAGAGGAGCGCAATGTCCTGCCGACGGGCACCCAAGGGCATGCCGCAACGGCTGCAAGTGAAATGCTGGGCGGCAAGCACGGCCTGCAGCGGGAACGAATGGATAGCCAGTCGACCCGCTCGTTGCTGCTCGCCAGCGATGCACGCTATCGCAATATCCTGCACTCGGCGATGGACGCCATCATCACGGTGGACGAAAGCCAGCACGTAGTGCTTTTTAACGAGGCAGCAGTCCGGGTGTTTGGCTGCCAGCAGGACGAGGCCATCGGGGAGCCTCTTGACCAGTTCATTCCCGAGCGGTTCCGCTCTGGGCATGCGGACCATATCAGGCAGTTCAGCCGCTCCCCGGTGGGGTCGCGTCGCATGGGTGCACATCGCCTTGTGACCGGGCGGCGAGTCAATGGCGAGGAGTTTCCGATCGAGGCCTCTATCTCCCATGTACAGGAGGGTGACAAGTCATTCTTCACGGTGATCCTGCGCGACGTGACGGCAAGTGTCCGGGACCGTGAGGCCTTGAGGCAGGCGTCAGACAAGATGCACGAGCTGGCCTTGCTGGCTTGCAAGGCGCGCGAGCAGGAGCGACGTCGCGTGGCGCGTGAGCTGCACGACGATGTGGCCCAGGACCTCGCGGCGCTGAGCATCGACATGGACCATGTCAAGCGGGACGTGCAAGGCAATGTCCCCTTGCGCCTTGACCTCGAGCGCATGCAGACGTCGGTGACCCGTGCAATTGTCTCCACACGGCGCATCGCCGCTGACCTGCGCCCCCTGATACTGGACGACCTCGGGCTGGATCCTGCCATTGAGTGGCTGGCTGAGAACTTCGCGCAACGCACGGGCGTTCCATGCGCCATTTCTGTCGAGCTGCCGCAACCGGGGGTTGGTGAGCCGCATGCTTCCGCTGTTTTTCGCATCCTGCAGGAGTCGCTGGCCAACACCGCCAAACATGCCCATGCGTCCAAGGTGGAAGCCTTCATCCACTTCCGCGATGGCTTCATTCTTGTGGATGTTGCTGACAACGGGAACGGATTCAATCCGGACGACCCGCACGGTCCGGATTCAATGGGCCTGGCGGGCCTGCGCGAAAGAGCCCGACTGTTGGGCGGAGAGGCGACAGTCGAGAGCAGCCCGGGAAATGGCACGCGGGTGCACGCGCGCATTCCGTACACGGCGTCCATTGCCGCCTGAGAAGTCTTGCGCCTTGTGTGATGGGCAATGGCGCGCCGGGCCCGAGCGCTCCGCCGCGGATCATGGCTCGTTGCGCGCCAGATAGCTTGCTTCGGAGCCAGGTATCGCCGGTACTTGCGGAGGAAATGGCGAGGGGCTCGCGGTCTCACGGGCAATTTCACTGTGCAAGGCGCCAGCCAGCGCCTCGACTTGCAGCAACAGTGCGTCAAGGATGTCGTCCATTGAGACGATCCCGGCGATGCTGCCTTGCGCGTCGCGCACCAGCAGGCGGCGAACCCCGGCTGTGTGCATGGCCTCCACGGCCTCCTGAAGGGACGCGCTGCCGCCGACGCCGGCCAGCTCCCTATGGGACAGTGGCCCGACCGACTGCCCCTTGGCGGGAATGCCCTGTGCCAGCAGACCTACCACGAGGTCGCGGTCGGTGAGCAGGCCCGCCACTTCTTCCGGATGGTCCGGATCCGTCACGACGAGGCAGCCTACATGGCGATCGCGCATCACCTTCGCAGCCTCTTTGACACTGGCTCGGCCGCTGACCGACACCACATCGCGCTGGCAGATATCGAGCATGTTCATGGCAGCGTCCTTTGTCGAAGGGCCTTGGCGCCAACAGGCGCCAGCCCGGCCCAGCGGCAGTGGCCACGCCCGCAAGGCGCCGCGATGGCCGTTTCACCGTAGGTGACCGCCCCCTGAACAGCCGCCCAGACCAGCAGGAAGCCCAGCAGGCAGATCACAGTTTTCAGCGGAGGCGTGAAGCGCTCCGGAGACCTTCGCCCTACTTTAGGGGTAGGTGGCGGGCGCAGCTTGCGTTAAGTCAAGCAATGTTCATGAGCGTCCACGCCCCATTGACGCAGGACCCCACGATCGGTTACAGGTCGATCGATGGACGGGCTTTCGATCCGCCCGGGGGTTTGCAGTTTGTCAAAAATGCCAGCATGCGCTGACAAATCGCTGCCACCTGAAGCACAATCACTTATACGGTAGCGAGGCCGTCTAGGCCGTGGGAGTACCGCGCATCCATGGTCACCAAGGCGAAGGGGTCGCAACCCCACGTCAACTGGCGGTACGGACCCTCGAGGTGATTACTGGCCACCGAGAAACGCCTGTCGCACCGGAGCACCCCATGAATCGTTTTTTTGCCCTCATCGTTTGCTGCGCCGCGTTGCTGGTTCTGACCGGCTGCTCCAGCGTGCGGCTGGTCGACAGCGATGTCACTGCTTTCTCGTCGTGGAAAACTTCACCCCCGTTGCCCGGTACGACTTACCGTTTTGAGCGCCTGCCATCGCAGCAAGCCTTGGGCCAGCAACAGGACTTCGTTGAAGGGCTGTCGAGCAAGGCCTTGGCCAAGGTCGGACTGGTGCTCAACCCGACGGCCGCGCGCCTCAGCGTGCAGGTGGTCATCAACACCCAGATCGTTGACCGCTACCCTTATGACAGCGGCTATGGCGGCTTTGGTACACCCGGTGTGTTTGTGGGGGGAGGCAATCGCGGCGTGGGCTTTGGCCTGTCGTTTCCGATGCGCTTTCCCGAATCGCCCTGGTTCAAGCGCGAGCTGACCATCCTGATGCGTGACCTCGTCACCGGGCAGGTGATGTACGAAACCCGGGCGCTGCATGACGGTGTGTGGTCCGACACGCTCGCGGTGCTGCCCGCCATGCTGGATGCCGCGCTCACCGGCTTTCCGCAGCCGCCACCGGGCACACGGCGCATCAATATTGAAATTCCGCGCTGACTTGTCGCACGGCATGGCATGACCGAAGCGACCCGCATCATTGCCATCCGCCATGGCGAAACCGCGTGGAACGTCGACACCCGCATCCAGGGGCATCTGGACATTCCGCTCAATGACACTGGCCGTCTTCAGGCCCAGCGCATGGCGCGCGCGCTGCAGGACGAGCCCATCACGGCGGTGTATGCCAGCGATTTGTCGCGGGCACTGGAAACCGCCCGGCATCTGGCACAGCCGCTCGGTCTGGACGTTCAGCAGGAGCAGGGCCTGCGCGAGCGCCACTTTGGCAGCTTCGAGGGCAAGACCTTTGTGGAGATTGAAGGGCTCCTGCCCGAGCAGGCCCGGCGCTGGCGTCAGCGCGACCCGGCGTTCACGCCGGACGGCGGTGAATCACTGCTTGATTTGCAGCGGCGGGTGGTGGAAACCGCTGAGCGGCTGGCGGCCCGGCACACGGGTGAGCTGATCGCCCTGGTAGGCCATGGCGGCGTGATGGACGTGCTTTACCGCGCCGCCACCCGGCTCGACCTGCAGGCACCGCGCACCTGGGCGCTGGGCAACACCGCCATCAACCGGCTGCTTTGGACGCCCGAGGGCTTCACCCTGGTGGGCTGGGCAGACGCGCGGCATCTGGAGGACGATGACTCAGGCGATGACCATTTCTCGGACGGCACGGGCCGCGGATAGCGGGTGGCAGGGCCCGAACCGGTAAACTGACAGGGCACTGACCCCAAACTGACTCGACGCCACGCCACCGGATTCCGCAACGCATGAGTACCCTGCCTTCCCATCTCGCTGCCCTCGTGGGTAAATCCGTCAACGACATCGACACGCCATCGCTGGTCATCGATCTGGACGCCATGAAGCGCAACCTGGCGCGCATGGCGGAGTTTGCGAAGAAGCACGACATCCGCTGGCGGCCCCACGCCAAGATGCACAAATGCGCAAGTCTGGCCAAGGCGCAGATGCGCGCAGGTGCCGTGGGGGTCTGCGTGCAGAAAACGGCTGAGGCCGAGGCGCTGGCCGCCGGTGGCGTGCACAACATCTACATCAGCAACGAGGTCATTGCACCTTCCAAGCTGGCGCGTGTGGCGGCACTGGCGCGGCACCTCGCGGCCGAAGGCGGCAAGCTGGCGATTGCGGTGGACAGCACCGAAGGCGTGATCCGGCTGGCGCAGGCCATGACCGACGCGCGCACCGCCTCCGGCGTGGCCACGGTGATCGATGTGTTTGTGGAAATGGACGTTGGCCAGGGGCGCTGCGGCGTGGAGCCAGGGGCGGCGGTGGTCACGCTGGCGCTCGAAATCCGAAAACACCCCGCGCTGCACTTTGCCGGGCTGCAGGCCTACCACGGCAAGGCCCAGCACATCCGCAGCGCGCAGGAGCGCCGCGATGCCATCGCCAAAGCGGTGCAGTCGGTGGTGATGACGCGTCAGATGATTGAAGCCCAGGGCATGGCGGTAGAACTGGTCACCGGCGCAGGCACGGGCAGCTTTCTGCTGGAAGCCGTCAGTGGTGTTTACGGCGAGTTGCAGGCGGGCTCATTCCTGTTCATGGATGCCGACTACGCCCGCAATGAACGGGACCCGGCTCAGGTGCCGTTCGAGCACGCCCTGTTTGTCAAGACCCAGGTCATCAGCACGCATGCCGCGCATGCGGTGTGCGACGCGGGCCACAAGAGCCATGCCATCGACTCCGGGCTGCCTATGGTTTACTCGCCTGACGGTGAGAGCGGGCTTGAGTATTTCAACGGTGGCGACGAACATGGCATCCTGCGTCTGGCCCAGAACAGCCCGGTGACCATGCGGCAGTCGGCTTTGCCGGGGCTGGGGCAAACGCTGTGGCTGATTCCTGGTCACTGCGACCCGACGGTCAATCTGCACAACGCCATGATTGGTGTGACCGGCGGGCTGGCACAGGGCACGGTGCAGCGCATCTACCGCGTCGATGCGCGCGGCGCGCTGACCTGAGGGCCCATCGGCTCGCCCGGCGTTCAGCCGAACATGTCGTTGCCAGTGGTCGGTGGCGTCACACCCAAGTGGCGGTAGGCCGCGAGTGTGGCCACCCGTCCGCGAGGTGTGCGTTGCAGGTAGCCCTGCTGGATCAGGTAGGGCTCGATCACGTCTTCAATCGTGTCGCGTTCTTCGCCGATGCTGGCCGCAATGTTGTCCAGCCCGACCGGGCCGCCGTCGAAACGGTGAATCACGGCTTCCAGCAGTTTGCGGTCCATCACGTCAAAGCCCTGCGGGTCCACGTCGAGCATGGCCAGCGCCTTGTTCGCAATATCGAGGTTGATGTGGCCTGTGCCCTTCACGTCCGCATAGTCTCGCACCCGGCGCAGCAGGCGGTTGGCAATCCGCGGTGTGCCGCGTGAGCGGCGGGCAATCTCGAAGCCGCCCGCGTCATCAATTGGCGCGTTGAGCAGCTTCGCACTGCGCTTCACAATGCGCGCCAGCTCGTCCGGTGTGTAAAACTCCAGCCGCGCGACGATGCCAAAGCGGTCCCGCAGCGGGTTGGTCAGCATGCCGGCGCGGGTGGTAGCGCCCACCAGTGTGAAGGGTTGCAGGTCGAGCTTGATGCTGCGCGCCGCAGGCCCCTCGCCGATCATGATGTCGATCTGATAGTCCTCTAGCGCGGGATACAGAATCTCCTCGACGACAGGGCTCAGGCGGTGAATCTCGTCGATGAACAGCACGTCGTTCTTCTCCAGATTCGTCAGCAGCGCGGCCAGGTCCTTGGGCTTTTCCAGCACCGGCCCCGAGGTCTGGCGCAGGTTCACACCCAGCTCGTGCGCAATGATGTGGGAGAGCGTGGTCTTGCCCAGCCCGGGCGGCCCGAACAGCAGCACATGGTCCAGCGCCTCGCTGCGTTTCTTGGCTGCACCGATGAAAATCTCCAGCTGGTCCCGCACCTTGGTCTGACCGACATACTCGTCAAACAGCTTGGGCCGCAGGGCGCGCTCAATAGCTTCTTCGCCCGGAGAGGCGGGCACGGCCGACATGACCCGTTTGGCCGGTGGAAAATCGCCCGCGGAAAAATCGTCGGTCTGAATGGTCATTGGGCCCCCACGCTTGTCACTTCGTGTACTGCGCTGCCCCCCGAGGGGGCCGTCGCTTGCTCGGGGCGGCCCTTCGCGGCGCGTCTTTTACCGTTACTTGGTTTCACTTGGCCAAGGCCTTCAACGCCAGCTTGATGCCATCACTCACCCCGATATCTTTCGGCAGGGCCTTGAGCGCCAGCGCAGCATCGCGGTCGCTGTAGCCCAGCGCCACCAGCGCTTGCAGGATGTCGGACTGCGCATCGTTGGCCACGCTGACCTGCACGCCCATGTCGGCGCCCAACTTGCCCTTGAGTTCCAGCAGCAGGCGCTCGGCGGTTTTCTTGCCGATGCCGGGTACCTTGATGATGCGGCCGGCTTCCTGCTGCGTCACGGCCTGGGCCAGTTCGTCGACGCTCATGCCACTGAGCACGCTGAGCGCGGTGCGGGGGCCGACACCGGAAATCTTGATCAGCTGGCGGAAGGCGGCGCGCTCGGTGGCGCTGCCGAAGCCGTAGAGAATTTGCGCGTCTTCCCGCACCACAAAGTGGGTGAGCAGGGTGACTTTTTCGCCCAGCGCGGGCAGGTTATAGAAGGTGCTCATGGGCACCAGCACCTCGTAGCCGACGCCCTGGCAATCCACCAGAATTTCTGGCGGGTTTTTTTCGGCCAGCTGGCCGGAGAGTCTTCCTATCATTGGTGAATCTTAGCAGTCAGGTGGCTGGGGAGATTTGGGCGGACAATTGCATTCCAGCCCGTTCCACCGCCGATTTGGCGCCCTTTTCCGGAAACCCCGCTTTGATTCTTCGCCACACCTTCACGCCGCCCAACAACACCCGCATGGGTCATTTGTGCGGGCCCATGGATTCGCACATTCGCACCATCGAGGCGGCGCTGCAGGTCACGATCGCGCACCGCTTCGAGCAGTTCAAGATCGACGGCCCCAAGGTCAAGGCGCAGCAGGCGCTGGAGGTTCTGCAGGCGCTGTATGAGCTCGCCCAGCGGCCGATTGCCGAGGACATGGTGCAGCTGATGCTGGCCGGCGACCCGGCCATCAGCACCGCGACCAGCACCGATGGCGTGCCGGTACTGTCCACACGGCGTGCCGACCTGCGCGCCCGCACCGTGAACCAGGGCACTTACCTCGACAACATCGCCACCCACGACATCACCTTTGGCATCGGGCCAGCCGGCACCGGCAAGACCTATCTGGCCGTGGCCTGCGCGGTCGACGCGCTGGAGCGCAGCACGGTGCAGCGCATCGTGCTGACGCGCCCCGCCGTGGAAGCCGGCGAACGCCTTGGTTTTCTGCCCGGCGACCTGAGCCAGAAGGTGGATCCGTATCTGCGCCCGCTCTACGACGCGTTGTATGAGCTGATGGGCTTTGAGCGCGTGCAGAAAGCGTTCGAGCGCCAGCAAATCGAGATTGCTCCGCTGGCCTTCATGCGCGGGCGCACGCTCAACCATGCATTTGTGATTCTGGACGAAGCGCAAAACACCACGCCCGAGCAGATGAAGATGTTCCTCACCCGTATCGGCTTTGGTGCCAAGGCGGTGGTCACCGGTGACGTGAGCCAGGTGGATTTGCCCCGCACCCAGCTCAGCGGGCTCGTCGATGCCGAGCGGGTACTCAAACGCGTGAAGGGAATTGCCATCACCCGCCTGACCAGCGCCGATGTGGTGCGCCACCCGCTGGTGGCCCGCATCGTGGATGCCTACGACAAGCAGCGTGCGCCCATCGAGCCGTCGGCTGATGTGCTGGACGCGGCTGTGCCGCTGGCCCGCAGCCGGACGCGGAGCCGCAATGGCTCGTGACCCGTCATTGAAAGCACTTGAGCTGTCGCTGCAGTTCGGCGGTTTTCCTGATCTGGCGCAGCACAAGGCCACGCTGCCGCGCAGCGATGTGCTGCAGTGGATTCGCCATGCATTGGCCAGCGATGCAGAACTGACGGTACGCATCGTTGGCGAAGCCGAAGCGCAGGCATTGAACCGCGACTACCGCGGCAAGGACTACGCCACCAACGTGCTCACTTTCGATTACACCCGCGAGCCGCTGGTGACGGCCGATCTGGTGCTGTGCGGGCCGGTGGTGGCGCGTGAAGCCGCCGAGCAGGGCAAGACGCTTGAGGCCCACTACGCGCACCTGCTGGTGCACGCCACGCTGCATGCCCAGGGATATGACCATGAAACCAGCGAGCGCGATGCGCTGGAGATGGAAGCGCTGGAGATTCTGCTGATGGGCTCGCTGGGCTTTGCGAATCCGTATTGACGCGTAGTCTCTGCGCGCCAGAACGGGCTACATCTGTAGCGGAATCGTCACCGGGCCGTCATTGACCAGATGCACTTTCATGTCGGCCCCAAATTGCCCGGTTTCCACCGGAGCGTGCGCGATGCGGGCCTGCGCGACAAAGTGGTCGTACAGTCTGCGGCCTTCTGCTGGCAGTGCGGCGCCCGTGAAGCTCGGCCGGTTGCCGCCCGACACATCGGCCGCCAGCGTGAACTGGCTCACCACCAGCAGGCCGCCGCGCAGGCCCTGTCCGTCAAGGTCCTGCACGCTGCGGTTCATCTTGCCGGCATCGTCTGAAAAAATCCGCAGCTTGAGTATTTTGGCCAGCATGCGGTAGGCGTGGTCATCGGTGTCGCCATGCTCGGCACACAGCAGCACCAGAAGACCCGGGCCGATGGCGCCAGACACCGAGCCGTCAATGACGACGCGCGCCTCGGCCACGCGCTGAAGGATTGCCCTCATCCCGCTCTGGGCTTGTCAGTCGGTGATGCCGGCCGCTACGAACAGCGGCTTGCCCACCGGACCCGACAGAAAGCTCACGAACTGTTGCGCCAGCGCCTGTTGCCCGCCTAGGGCCAGGGGTGCCGCCGTGTAAGACGTGTAGTTCTGCACCTCTGCCGGGAAAGGGCCGACAAACTTCAGTCCCTTGCGCTGGTACAGCAGGATCTCGGTGATCGGCGCGAAGCCGATCTCTCGCACGGCACCGGGCTTGGCGGCCTTGATCACGTGCTCCATCACGGAGGCGCCGTCGGGGTAGCGGGTGGTTTTGCCTTCCACCTGGGTGTAGATGTCCATCTTGCGCAGAAGGCCCTCAAAGTAGAGCCCGGTTGATGCGCGGTTGAAGACCAGCGAATCGGCGGCCAGCACGGCTTGCTTGACGGCTTCTGCGCTGGAAATGTCCGGCACCGGTGCGCCATCGCGGACCGTCACGCCCATGCCGACCCGGCCCACGTTGGCCCGCGTTTCAGCCAGCTTGCTGGCCTGGGCGAACTCGCCAATCACGGCAGGCGGTGCAATCACCACATCAAAGGCTGGATTGCCCTCCATGCGCTGGCGGAGCTGCGGGGCCGTGTTGAAGGTGATCTTGACGGTGTGGCCGGTCTGCTGCTGGAAGGCAGCCGCGGCAGCGCGCAGGCCAGGTTCAATGGCACCGGCGCTGAGCACGGCCAACTCCGCCGCCCCAGCGCGTGCGACCATGAGTAGCAGGGCCGTCCAGGTGAGAACACGCGTCAGGCGGGAGACCGGCTTCATGGAATTCCTTCGGGCAGAGGTTGTCGATGGGGAAGTGTGATTCAAAAAGGACGGGCTGTCCTCAGGCGAGGGTCACGCGCGCAAACTTGCGCTTGCCGACCTGCAACACATAAGTGCCGGCATCAAGTTTCAGCGCCTTGTCGCTGACCACGCTGGAGTCGATTCGCACACCGCCCCCGTCGATCAGACGGTTGGCTTCGCTGCCGGAGGGTGCCAAGCCCGCGGCCTTGAGCAGTGCACCGATGCCCATCGGGGCGCCGGACAGCGACACCTCGGGAATTTCATCGGGCACGCCGCCCTTGCTGCGGTTGATGAAGTCCTGCTCGGCCACATCCGCAGCGGCGGCGGAATGAAAGCGCGCAGTGATTTCCTTGGCCAGCGCGACCTTGGCGTCCTTGGGGTTGCGGCCACCGTCTACTTCGGCCTTGAGGGCGGCAATCTCTGCTTCGCTCCTGAAGCTCAGCAGCGTGTACCACCGCCACATCAGCACATCGGAGATGCTCAGCACCTTGGCAAACATGGTGTTGGCGTCTTCGGAAATGCCGATGTAGTTATTCTTGCTCTTGGACATCTTCTCGATGCCGTCCAGGCCTTCGAGCAGCGGCATGGTCAGGATGCACTGCGGCTCCTGGCCGTATTCGGCCTGCAGGTGGCGACCCATCAGCAGGTTGAACTTCTGGTCGGTGCCGCCCAGTTCCAGGTCGCTTTTGAGCGCCACCGAGTCATAGCCCTGCATCAGCGGGTAAAGAAACTCATGCACGCTGATCGGTGTGCCGGCCTTGAAGCGGTCATTGAAGTCGTTGCGCTCCATCATGCGGGCCACGGTGTAGCGCGACGCGAGCTGGATCATGCCGGTGGCCCCCAGCGGTTCGCTCCACTCGCTGTTGTAGCGGATCTCGGTTTTGGCCGGGTCCAGCACCAGGCTGGCCTGGCGGTAGTAGGTTTCGGCGTTGACCTTGATCTGGTCGGCCGTCAGCGGTGGGCGGGTGGCGTTGCGGCCAGACGGGTCGCCAATCAGGCTGGTGAAGTCCCCGATCAGAAAGATCACGGTGTGGCCCAGGTCCTGCAACTGCCGCATTTTGTTCAGGACCACGGTGTGGCCGACATGAATGTCAGGCGCCGTCGGGTCCAGCCCCAATTTGATGCGCAGCGGCATGCCGGTGGCTTCGGAGCGGGCCAGTTTTTTGACCCATTCGTCTTGCGGAATCAGTTCCTCGCAGCCCCGCAGGGACACGGCGAGGGCCTCCCGGACGCGGTCCGTGACCGGATGATTTGTAACAACTGCTTGATTCATAAGGGTTTTTCACATGCCGAGGACGTGTCCGGCGGATAGAATGAGGGTTTTCCTGCTTCGGCTGGCCATTTTAGTTGGCCTGTAACTTGCTGAAGTCGGACCAGAAGATTTGCAGCCTGACGATCCCGCTCCCGGCCACCGGCAGGCGGGCATCGGGCAACCCCTTTTAACGCAGTCGGTCGTGCAACGCGCGACTGGTGCACTTGAGTCGGGATTCTGATTTGCCTCTGCCAAAGCCTTCGCGGATTCTGCGCCCTGTCGCCGAAAGCCTCCGCCGTCACCCCCGACGAGTCACCACCACACTGGCTGCCCTGCTGCTGGGAACCGGGGTGACCGCGTTCGGCGTGGCTCCTCTGGCGCCCGACGCCGCCGATTTGCCGGTCCGCCAGATTCTCGAAGAGGTGCAGCCTCTGGCCACCGCACCGCAAACCGAGGTGCTGGGTGACTTCCGTTTCAACCTGTTCCGCACCGAGAGCACCCGTAGCAGCGACACGGTCGACGCCTTGCTCCGGCGCCTGAACATCGATGACAGCGCCGCTGCGGCTTTCCTGCGCTCTGACGCGAATGCCCGCTTCCTGCTCGCCGGCCGCCCCGGCAAGAACGTGACGGCAGAGGCCAGCGACAGCCAGCAGCTGCAAAAGCTCAGCATGCGCTGGCCTAGCGAAGACGACGCGTTGTTCAAGCGACTGGTGGTCGAGCGCACCGGCGCGGGTTTCACGTCCCGCATTGAGGCCGTGCCTTATGTCAGCTCGACACGCCTGTCCAGCGGCGTGATCCAGAGTTCGCTGTTTGCCGCCACCGACGAAGCCCGCATCCCGGATGCCGTAGCCGTGCAGGTGGCTGAGATTTTCTCGGGCGACATCGACTTCCGCCGCGCGCTGCGCAAGGGTGACCGCTTCAATGTGGTCTACGAAACGCTGGAAGCCGACGGCGAGCCGCTGCGCACCGGCCGTGTCTTGTCTGCCGAGTTTGTCAATGCTGGCAAGGCCTTCCAGGCCATGTGGTTCCAGCCGCCCGGCAAGGATGCCTCGGGCATCGCCCACAAGGGCGCTTACTACACGCTGGATGGCCAGAGCCTGCGCCGTGCCTACCTCAGTTCGCCCGTGGAGTTTTCGCGCGTCAGCAGCGGATTCTCGATGCGCTTTCACCCCATCCTGCAGAAATGGCGCGCTCACCTCGGCACGGACTTCGCAGCACCGACCGGCACGCCAGCACGGACTGTGGGGGACGGTGTGGTCGAGTTTGCCGGTGTGCAAAACGGCTACGGCAATGTGGTGTTCATCAAGCACCGCAACGGCCATGAGACGGTGTATGCCCACCTCAGCAAGATCATGGTTCAGCGTGGTCAGGCTGTGACCCAGGGTCAGACCATCGGTCTGGTCGGCGCGACGGGCTGGGCCACCGGCCCGCACCTTCACTTCGAGTTCCGCGTCAACGGGCAGCACCAGGACCCGATGCTGATCGCCAAGCAGAGCGAAGCCGTTCCGGTTCCTGCAGCCGCTTTGCCTGTGTTCCGCCAGGCGGCGGGTGACGTGCGCATGCAGCTACAGGCGGCGGCGAGCATCACGCAGACGCGTACTGAGTAACTGAAGCCCCCACGCTCCCCCACTTCGTGTGGGTCGCTGCCCCCCGAGGGGGCCGTTTCGCCTGCGGCCTGGCAAAGCCAGCTCCGCGGCTCTGCTGGCTTGAAGACTTCCCTTTTGTCCTGTCGAAGGATCTTTGCTGCAGGCGGCAAAATAGCCCCATGTCTGATTTCTACATTGGTCTGATGTCGGGCACCTCGCTGGATGGTGCTGACGGCGTGCTCGTCGATTTCTCTGGCACCGCGCCGCGTGTGGTGGCGTCTGCGACGGAGCCTTTCGAAGCGGGCTTCCGGCAGGAGTTGCTGGCGCTCAACAGCCCGGGTGCCAACGAGCTGCACCGCGCCGCGTTGGCGGGCAATCAGGTGGCGGCTGTTTATGCCCGCGTGGTGCAGTCGTTGCTCGATGCCGCCGCGTCGCAGGGCATTGACAAGGCGCAGGTGCGGGCCGTCGGCGCACATGGGCAAACCGTGCGGCATCAGCCTGCCAGCGCTGTGAGCCCGGTCGAGCAGGCCTACACCCTGCAATTGAACAATCCGTCGCGGCTGGCCGAACTCACCGGTCTGGATGTGGTGGCCGACTTTCGAAGCCGCGATGTGGCGGCTGGTGGCCAAGGTGCGCCTCTGGTTCCGGCGTTTCACCAGGGGGTGTTCGGCCGACTCGATGCGTCGGTGGTGGCGCTGAACCTGGGCGGCATCGCCAATCTCAGCATCCTGCCGGCGGGAGGTCAGGGGCCGGTGCTCGGCTTTGACTGCGGACCGGGCAATGCGCTGATGGACGCCTGGTGCCAGCAGCACACCGGCCAGGCCTTTGATGCTGGCGGTGCGTGGGCGGCCAGTGGTCAGCTGCTACCCGCCTTGCTCGACCGTCTGATGGCCGAGCCCTATCTGCAACTGCCACCACCCAAAAGCACTGGCCGCGACCTCTTCAGTCTGGCCTGGCTGAAGCACCAGCTGGCGCCCTTCACGGCAGCGCGGCCGCAGGATGTCCAATGCACTCTCGCGGAATTCACGGCAGCGGCCTGCATCGCAGACATCGAACGGCATGCCCGGGATTGCGCGGCGCTGATTGTGTGCGGCGGCGGGGCTTTCAACAGCCATCTGATGCAGCGTCTGCAAGCCGGCTTGCCGTGGCTGCAGGTGTCGTCGTCGGACCAGCATGGGCTGCCACCACTGCAGGTGGAGGCGGCTGCCTTTGCGTGGCTGGCGCGCCAGACCGTGCTGCGGCGCCCGGGCAACCTGCCCAGTGTGACCGGCGCCGCCGGGCTGCGTGTGCTGGGCGCCATCTACCCGGCCTGACGCCAGCCGGTAGACGCAAAAAAGCCGCCCGAGGGCGGCTTTTCAATGAATCGCGCGCGGGTTGCTCAGGCTGAGAAGCTGGAGCCGCAGCCGCAGGTGCTGGTAGCGTTCGGGTTCTTGATGACGAACTGGGCGCCTTCGAGGTCGTCTTTGTAATCAATCTCTGCGCCGACCAAGTACTGATAGCTCATCGCATCGATCAGCAGTGACACGCCATTTTTGGTCATGGTGGTGTCGTCTTCGTTGGTGATCTCGTCAAAGGTGAAGCCGTACTGGAAGCCGGAGCAACCGCCGCCCTGCACAAACACGCGCAGTTTCAGGTCCGGATTGCCTTCTTCAGCAATCAGCTCCGCCACCTTGGAGGCCGCACTGTCGGTGAAGACAAAGGGGGAGGGCATTTCGGTAGGAACAACTTCAGCAACTGCACTCATGGGGAAACTCCGTGAAGGAAATACCTTGTCGGGTCCGGACTGGTCGACAATCAATTGGTTGATACTACAGCAAATCAATCAACCATAACGCATGCGGGTGTTATCTCAACACAACAAGCAGGACTTCTGTTCCATCGTCAGCGGGCGCTCACATCTGGGTCGATGTCACGGGTTGTTGGCTGCCAGTTTGAGCGTGGGTTTTTCTTCGAGCTGGGGCAAGGCCGTGGGACGCAGCTGTCCGAAGATGACAGCCCCCTGGTGCATTTCAAGCGCCTTGTAAGACACATCGCCTTCAATCTTGGCCTTGGGCTGCAGCTCCAGCAGCTCGGACGCGTGCACCGGGCCGAGCACGCGGCCGTTGATGATCACGTGGTCGGCATGGATATGGCCCGTGACGGTCGCCGATTCGCTGATGACCAGAATGCTGGCGCTGCCGTCGTTGGCCCGGATGTCGCCCACCACGTCGCCGTCGATGCGCAGCCCGTCAGAGAACTTCAGGTTGCCCTCGATGCAGCTGCCGTGGGCAATCAGGCTCTTGATGGGCGGTTGCTTCTTCTTGCCGAACATGAGGGGCTCCTGGAGAAAAGGCTGCCACAGCCCCTGATGACAGGGCTGTGGATGGGAAAGGGAGGACGAGCGCAGTCGTGGGCTGTGGACCTTACATCTTGAAGGTCTGGATGGAGCGCACCGTAGCACCCTCCATCAGCTTGGCCGTGACTGTTTTTACCACGGCTTGGGGGGGCAAGTCGAGTACGCCTTCCACACGCCGGTACTGTTTGAACTGCAGTGCCTGGGCGCCACCGGGAAGGGTCATCGCCCAGGGCTTGCCAGCCAGCGTGCCCCCGAGAGTGAGCTCTAACTGGCCGTTGAAGACTGGCGCATTCTTGACAGGTTGCAGAACCAGCACCTGCCATTTGAGCTGGGTGGCCGACAACGCCTCGGCCTGTAGGCTGCGAATGGTGGCCACTTCCGTGCTGCTGGCGGGCAGCAGTTTCTCGAAAAAGCCCAGGTCGTCCCTCAGGCTGCGATTTTCCATCTCTAGTTGCCGCATCTGGCTCTGCATCTTCTCCTGAGCCGCCTTCTCCGCCGTCAGAAGGCTGCCAGACGTGTTGGCGATGGATTGCGCCTTGTCGCGGTCTTCCCTGAGCGCCTGCACTTCCTGTCTGAGCACCCGGAGCTCCTCCTTGGCGCCGGTGTCCAGCCCGGCGATGCCTTTGCCGAACTCAAAGGCCCACAGCGCCAGGGCGGCTGAGAAACCGAGCATCAGCGCGCCAGCCATCCAGCGCAGCGGCCATGGCAGCGAACTGCGCACCGCCATGCGCGGGGAACTGATGGTCAGGCGGCGGCGGAACAGGCGGAATTTCAAATCAGGTCCTGCGACAAGTGACGGTGGGGAGCCCTCCGGGCCGTGAGTGGCTGGGGTCTGGAGATGCATTGTGCACGGCCAAACCGCCCCCGCCCGGGCCTGAGCGGTAAAAACAGGTAAGTGCGGTACCGCACCGATGGCCCGTCATGGCCAGGGCCAAACGGCGTCCGTCCATGAAAAAAGCCGCCAGGCGCAAACCGTGGCGGCTTTTTGCAGCAGGGCTGCAGGCGTTGGTTAACGCTTGCTGAACTGCTTGCGACGGCGTGCTGAACGGAAGCCGACTTTTTTACGTTCGACTTCACGGGCGTCACGGGTCACGAAGCCAGCCTGGCTCAGGGCCGGCTTGAGGCTTGCGTCGTAGTCGATCAGCGCACGGGTGATGCCGTGGCGCACTGCACCAGCCTGGCCGGACTCGCCGCCGCCGTGGACGTTGACCATGATGTCAAACGTCTCGACGTGGTTCGTGAGAAACAGGGGCTGGCGGCAGATCATGATCGAGGTCTCGCGACCGAAGAACACCTGGATGTCACGGTCATTGATCGTGATCTTGCCAGTGCCTTTTTTGATGAACACGCGGGCGACGCTTGATTTGCGACGGCCGGTGCCATTGTTCCATTCACCAATCATCAATAGCTCCTTAGATGTCCAGCACTTTGGGCTGTTGGGCGGTATGCGGGTGCTCTGCACCACCGTACACCTTGAGTTTCTTGATCATGGCGTAGCCGAGCGGGCCCTTGGGCAGCATGCCCTTGACGGCTTTTTCCAAAGCGCGGCCTGGGTGCTTGGCTTGCATGTCGCGGAAGTTGGTGGCTGTGATACCGCCGGGGTAACCGGAGTGGCGGTAGTACATCTTGTCCAGCGACTTGGCGCCGGTGACACGCAACTGGGCTGCATTGATGATGACGATGAAGTCACCGGTATCGACGTGAGGCGTGTAAATGGCCTTGTGTTTGCCGCGCAAACGGAGAGCAACTTCGCTGGCTACTCGTCCGAGGACCTTGTCGGTCGCGTCAATCACAAACCACTCGTGCGTCACGTCAGCGGGTTTGGCGCTGAACGTTTTCATGAGTTTTCTTCCGAAAAATGGTTTGTCGGGTTCTTTTCTGCGGTCGGTGTTCTTCTGTTGAGAACCTCTTAGGCAGTCAATCCGGCGAGTGCTTTGATGCGCACACCTTCCTCTGCCGCGGAACCACTTGGCGCTGCAGAGCCCTAGATTATATGAAAAATCAAGGACTTGCGTCAATATGGCGGTGCCCGAAGGCATTTTGTCAATGGCAAGCAGGTAGGATAGCCCCATGTTTTCCTACCGCCATGCCTTCCACGCCGGCAACCATGCCGACGTGCTCAAGCACACGACGCTGATTGCGTTGATGAAATACCTGACCCTGAAAGACACGGCGCTGACGGTGATTGACACTCACGCCGGTGCGGGGCTGTATCGGCTGGACGGCGATTACACGGAAACCAGCGGCGAGGCCCAGGAAGGCGTTTTCCGGCTTTTTTCGGCCCCGCTGACGCCACCCGCCAAGCCGGGTAAAGCCTCCACTGCGGTAAAAAAAGCAGCGCCAGTAGCGGAGGCTGTGCCGCAACCCGTCGACACCAGCCACTGGGCGCCGGCCCTGCAGGACTACGCTGAAGTATTGCGCAAGCTCAATCCGCAGTTCGCTGACACCGGTCTGCTGGCCCATCTGAAGATTTACCCCGGGTCCCCTTTCATCGAGCAGCAGTTCCTGAGCGGCCGCGACAAGCTCAAGCTGTTCGAACTGCACCCTACCGACTTCAAATCGCTCGCCGGCAATATCGAGCAACTGGGTGTGGGCCGGCAGGTGGCCGTGGCCCGGGAAGACGGGTTTGAAATGCTCAAGACCTTTTTGCCGCCGCCCGCCCGCCGGGCCATGGTGCTGTGCGACCCGAGTTACGAAATCAAGAGCGACTATGCCCGTGTGGCGGCCTGCATGGCCGATGCGCTCAAGCGTTTTGCCACCGGCACCTACGTGGTCTGGTACCCCATCATCCCGCGCCCCGAAGCGCACGACCTGCCGCGCAAGCTGAAGACCCTGGCTGTGAAAGCCGGGCGGGCCTGGCTCAATGCGGCGCTGACCGTGAAATCCAGCAAACTGACGACGGATGAGACCGGCGAAGTCGTGCGGCCCGGCCTGCCGGCCAGTGGCATGTTCGTGATCAATCCGCCGCACACGCTGAAGGGCGAACTGCAGGCCGCGCTGCCGCAGATGGTGACCTTGCTCGGGCAAGACCGCAACGCCGGCTTCACGCTGGAGCACGGCGGCTGAGCCGGCACGCCAGACAAACAAGCGAAGCAAGGAGCAGACTGCGCCATGGCCCTGATCCTGATCGTTGAAGACGACGACGCTATCCGCAGCAACATCGTCCGCTTGCTGAAGCTGGAGGGTTTCGACACCGCCGCTGCGCCCGACGGCAGCACGGGGCTGGAGCAGGTGCTGGCGCTGCAGCCGGACCTCGTAATCTCCGATGTCGGCATGCCCGGGCTGAACGGCTTTGAACTGCTGGCAGCGCTGCGCGCCGATCCGGCGATTGCCAACATTCCCTTCATGCTGCTCACGGCGCTGGACGATCGCGAGAGCATGCGCCGCGGCATGACTTCGGGCGCAGACGACTACCTGTCCAAACCGTTCAGCCGTGCCGAGTTGCTTGATGCGGTGCATGCGCAACTGAAAAAACAGGCGCGGGTGCGTGGCGCCATCGATTCGGAGCTGGCGGCCGGCGAGCAGCGGCTACGCGCCGCCTTTGCCACCAGCATCAGCGGCGGCAGGCCGACCAAGGTGCAGGTGGATATACCGACCTCGGCCGAAACCGAAACCCTGGCGGACGCCACGGTGCTGGTGGCCAGCATCCGCAATTTCACGTCGCTGGCCGAGAAGCTTAATGGCAGCGAAGTATCTGAACTGCTGACCGAGTATTTCGAGCGGGTGTCTGAGCCAGTGCTGAAGAACAGCGGCAGCCACCTGAAATTCATTGGTGACGGGCTGATGGCGGTGTTCTCCGACACCGCTACCGGTTCGCCACTGCAGGCCTCGCGCCGCGCCGTGTCGGCGGCGCTGGCGATGGTGCTGGCCACCCATGAGTTCCGGCACTGGCTTGACCAGCGTTATGGCACGCGGGGCCTGCCGCCCTTTGCGGTCGGCGTGGGCATCCATAGCGGGCCGGTCACGCTGTGCCGGTTGGGCACGCACCAGAGCAAGGAGCTCACGCCAGTGGGCGAAACCGTGACCCTCGCGTCACGGCTGGAAAGCGCCACCGAAGAAACCGGCTGGACCGTGATGGCCAGCACCGAGACGCTGGACCGCGCGGGCGAAGGCATCCAGACAGGGGTGCGTACCTCACTGGTGGTGCCGGGCAAGAACCTGGCGGTGGAGGTGGCTGAAGTCACCGGACTGGTCACCAGCATGGACGACAAGATCCACGGCATGGCCAGCCTGACCGAGCGCGCCGACGACATCAGCGAGGCGGTACGCGCCAACTCCGACATCACCGCGCGTGCGGTGAAGGGCGCGCTGGACGCCAAGCTCTCCGCGCTCAAGGCCATTCGCTTTGACGCCAACGATGAGCCGGTTCGCCTCAAGGGCTACCGCATCACGCGCAAGATCGGCGCTGGCGGCATGACCGAGGTGTACCTGAGCGAGCGCGAATCCGATGGCCTGCCGGTGGTGCTCAAGGTGCTGGACTCGCGCGGCAAGGAGGCCTCCGAGCACCTGGTGCGCTTCATTCAGGAGTACGCGCTGCTCAGCAAGATCGACCACCCGCACGTCATCCGCATTTATGACCAGGGCTTCACCGACGAGCACGCCTACATCGCGATGGAGTATTTCGAGCGGGGTGACCTGCGCAACCTGTTCGGCCCGGACATGACGCAGGCGCAGGCCGTGACACTGGTGAGCGAGATCGCACAGGCGCTCTCGGCGATTCACGAGAACGGCATCGTGCACCGCGACGTGAAGCCGGAAAACGTGATGTTGCGTGCCGACGGCAGTGCGGCGCTGGCCGACTTCGGTATTGCCAAATCGATGCTGCAGACGCAGAACCTTGGCTTCACCCAGACCCGCCATGGCGATGTGGTGGGAACGCCCTATTACATGAGTCCGGAGCAGGTCACCGGCAAGGACGTCACGGCGCAGTCAGACTTGTACAGCCTCGGCGTGATGTTCTTCGAGATGCTGGCCAACCGTCGGCCGTTTGTGGCCGAGTCGCTGGAACTGCTGCTGGCGCGGCACCTGCATGCCGACACGCCCGCGTTGCCGCCGGCCCACGCGACGTTGCAGCCCATCGTCAACAAACTGATGGCCAAAGACCCGGAGCGGCGCTACCACTCGGCGCAGGCGCTGGTGGACGACCTGGCCAGCATGCGCGGCTGAGTCGCCCTTAGGTCAGGGACGTCAAGAAAAAAAGCAGCCAGCGGATGGCTCCGGGCTGCTCAGGCTTGGCCGTGTGGAGTCAGGCCTTCTTGCTGAGGCACTCTTTCATGAAGGCCTTGTACTCGTCACCCTTCTTGCCTTTGCCTTCAGCGGCGCAGACTTTCATCTTGCCTTGCTGGGTGGTCGGGGTGTCGTCCTTGGCGCTCAGGCACTCCTTCATGAAGGCTTTGCGCTCGTCACCTTTCTTGCCCTCGGCGCTCTTGTTGCAGGTGGTCATCTTGTTCTGCTGTGCCGTCTTGGCGGGCGCGTCTGCCGCGTGCGTCAGTGGAGCGAAGGTCATGGACACGGCAAAACCAATGGCGATCAGTGAAAGCGGCTTTTTCATGGGGGCTCCTCGGGGTTGTGGTTCGGAATTGAATTCCACTCGGGATTCCAGCACATAACGCCCCGCGCGGCAAATTCGATGACGGGCTGGGCTTGCATCAACTGGCTGCCAGGTGCGGGTCTCCGGTGGCTTAACCGTAAAATCAGACGATGCTCTCGATCAAAAAAGACCTGTTGACCGCGCTCGCGGCGGCACTGGAAGAACTCTCACCGGGTGCTGGCGCCCGTGCTGCCTTTGAATCTCCGAAAGTCGCCGCCCATGGTGATTTGGCCTGCACGGCCGCGATGCAGCTGGCCAAGCCGCTAAAGCAGAACCCTCGGCAGACGGCCGAAGCGCTGTGCGCGCTGCTGCGCCAGGCCCCCGCATTTGAGCGCTGGGTGGACGCGGTGGAAATTGCCGGTCCCGGTTTCATCAACATCCGCCTCAAGCCCGCCGCCAAACAGGAAACGGTGCGTGAGGTGCTGGCTGCCGGGCCGCGCTACGGCGAGCAGCCCGCCGACGGCGACCGCAAGATGATTGTCGAGTTCGTCTCGGCCAACCCGACCGGGCCGCTGCATGTGGGCCATGGCCGGCAGGCCGCGCTGGGCGACGCCATCTGTAATCTGTTTGCCACCCAGGGTGCGAAGGTCTGGCGTGAGTTCTATTACAACGATGCGGGTGTGCAGATCCAGACGCTGGCCACCAGCACCCAGGCGCGGGCGAGGGGCCTGAAACCGGGTGACGCCGGCTGGCCCGAGCCGGCCTATAACGGCGATTACATCGCTGATATCGCGGCGGACTTTCTCGCCAAAAAAACCGTCAAGTCGGATGACCGCGAGTTCACCGCATCGGGTGATGTGGAAGACATCGACAGCATCCGCCAGTTCGCGGTGGCCTATCTGCGCCATGAACAGGATCTGGACCTCAAGGCCTTCTCGGTGCGCTTTGACAACTACTATCTCGAATCCAGCCTCTACAGCTCCGGTCGCGTTGACGCTGCTGTGGCCAAACTGAAGGAGGCGGGCAAGACTTACGCGCAGGACGGCGCGCTGTGGCTCAAGTCCACCGACTACGGTGACGACAAAGACCGCGTGATGAAAAAAAGCGACGGCAGCTTTACCTACTTTGTGCCCGATGTAGCCTACCACCTCGCCAAGTGGGAGCGCGGCTTTGCCAAGGCCGTCAACATTCAGGGCATGGACCACCATGGCACGATTGCCCGCGTGCGTGCCGGCCTGCAAGCCGCTGGCGAAGGCGTGCCCGCTGGCTACCCCGACTATGTGCTGCACACCATGGTGCGCGTGGTGCGCAATGGTGAAGAGGTCAAGATTTCCAAGCGCGCCGGCAGCTACGTCACGCTGCGCGACCTGATTGAGTGGACCAGTGCGGATGCAGTGCGCTTTTTCCTGCTCAGCCGCAAACCGGACACCGAATATATCTTTGACATTGATCTGGCGCTGGCCAAGAACAACGAGAACCCGGTGTACTACGTGCAGTACGCCCATGCACGCATCTGCTCCATCCTGACCACCTGGGCCTCGCAGGGCGGTGATGAAGCCAGCCTGAAGTCGGCCGACCTGTCGCCGCTGACCAGCCCGCAGGCGCAGGCGCTGATGCTGCTGTTGGCCAAATACCCCGAGATGCTGACTGGCGCCGCGCAGGGCTTTGCGCCGCACGACGTGGCGTTTTACCTGCGCGAGCTGGCAGCCTGCTATCACAGCTACTACGACGCCGAGCGCATTCTGGTCGATGAGGAAGAGGTGAAGTTGGCGCGGCTGGCGCTGGTCGCCGCGACCGCGCAGGTGTTGCACAATGGTCTGGCAGTGCTGGGCGTGAGCGCCCCGCGCAAGATGTGATGGCCACATGATGGCGGCGATAGCATTCAGGCATTCCGGAGATGGCAAGGAACTTGGGCGTGGTATGAAAAAACAACGAGGCGGAACCCTGCTGGGTTTGATTATTGGGGCGCTGATCGGGCTCGGCGCGGCGCTGGCCGTGGCGGTGTACATCACCAAGGTGCCGGTGCCCTTCATGAACAAGAGCCAGTCGCGCAGCCCTGACAGCGATGCCGCCGAGGCACGCAAGAACAAGGACTGGAACCCCAACGCGCCGCTGGCGGGCAAGACTCCGGCCAAGCCGTCCACGCCTTCCGCCTCCGGCGAGGTGACCGATGCCAATGCGCCAGTGGTGCCGCCGGGGCCTCCGGCCACGGTCGAGGCGCCGGCCAAGACGGCCAAACCGCCGGCCTCGAACGATCCTCTGGGCGATCTGGCCAAGGCCAAGTCGGAAGCGGTGGGCCCGGGCGGCGCGCCGGCTGGCAGCGCCACCGCGGACCCCTTCAGCTATTTTGTTCAGGCCGGTGCTTTCCGCACACCGGAGGACGCCGAAGCCCAACGTGTCAAGCTGTCGCTGCTGGGCATGCAGGCCAAGGTGACTGAACGTGAGCAGTCCGGGCGCACGGTGTACCGGGTCCGGCTGGGGCCGTTTGACCGCAAGGAAGACGCCGACAAGGCCAAGGAGCGGCTGGACAACAACTCCATCGAGACCGCCCTGGTGCGAGTGCAGCGTTGACGCGACCTTTGTGAGCGGGCACCCGGTGAACTGAACTTTTGCCGGTGCTGCGGCACCAACAGGGCATGGTGGCAAACCTGCCGCAGTGATTTCCGTATTTTCAGGAGAGAGATTCAATGCAACGACGTGCGTTTTCGCTTTCGGCCGCTTCGGCCGCCGCTGTGGCTCTGGGCGCTGCCGTACCGCAGACGGCGCTGGCACAAACGGCCTTCAAGGAAGGCAAGGATTTTCTGGCGCTGGACAAGCGGGCACCGACCGAAGCCGCCGCCGGGCAGATCGAGGTGGTGGAGTTCTTCTGGTACAGCTGCCCGCACTGCAACGCGTTCGAGCCACAGCTGGAGGTCTGGGTCAAACGACTGCCCAAGGATGTGTCGTTCCGTCGCGCACCCGTGTCTTTCCGCCCCGACTTCGAGCCCCAGCAGCGCCTTTACTATGTGCTGGAGAGCCTGGGCAAGGTGGACGAGTTGCAAAAGAAAGTGTTCTACGCGATCCATGTCGAGAAGCAGCCGCTCAACACCTTTGACCTGATCGCCGGCTGGGCCGAAAAGCAGGGCATTGCCCGGGCCCAGTTCACCGAGCTCTATAACTCGTTCTCGGTCAGCAGCAAGGTGCGCAAAGCCACCCAGCTGCAGGATTTTTACCAGGTCGATGGCGTGCCCTCGATCGGTGTGGCCGGCCGCTACTTCACCTCGGGCAATCTGGCGCAGCACATGGGTCGCGCCTTGCAGGTGACCGACTATCTGATCGGTCAGTCCCGCGGCAAGACCTCCTGACCGTTCCATCGGTTTGCCGCGAGGGCGCGGAACGCCTGGGCGTAGAATCGCCGCCCGCATGAGCAAATCCCCGCCCACCCCCACCTCGTCGTCCGCGTTGGAGCAGATCCAGCAGCGGCGTTCGCGCACGCTGACGACCATCGTGCGCGAGGAAATCGCCACCCTGATTGCCTCGGGTGAGCTGTCGGCGGGTGTCCGCATCAACGAGAGCGAATTGGCCATCCGCCTCGGCGTGAGCCGGGGTCCGGTGCGCGAGGCGTGCCGCAGCCTCGAAGAAGCGGGTTTGCTGGTCAGCGTGGTGAACCAAGGCGTGTTTGTGCGCGAGATCACGCTGGATGACGCGCGCGAACTGTATGAAGTGCGTGGCGCCCTGTCGGGCCTGATCGGTCGCCTCGCAGCAGAACGGGCGACAGATGCGGCGCTTGCCGATGTGCGCGCGCTGGTGTCCGCCATGGAGGATGCCGCTCAGGCCGAAGACATGTCGCGCTATTACGCGCTCAACCTCGAGTTCCATGATCTGCTCGTGAAGATTGCCAGCAACCAGACGCTCGCCGATCTTTACCTGTCCATCGTCAACCGCACCCACTTGTTCCGCCGCCGGGGGCTGGTGCATCAGGGCAGCCTGAAGACCTCCAACCAGGAACACCGCCAGATCCTTGACGCGCTGGAGCGCCGCGATGCGGCTGAGGCCGAGCGGCTGCTGTCGCTGCATGTGGCGCGCGGTTGGACGCGGCTGGCGAGCTCGGTCGAAACCCACTGATCTGTTGATTGCGGCCCAGGGCCGGACGCGAAATCGCTCACGTGTCAGTGAAAAGTAAACTGTTGACAGTTGAGGGGTCGTCGTTATAATTTTTTGGGCGCCTTCGCACCCCCGGCGGCTCTGTTCCAGCGCCAATCTGGCTGGTGGAACAGGCGTTCTGGTGCTGACGAAGCCGGGCAGTTCCGCCGTTGACGCGAAACCCCTGAGGGTGTGCAATGGCCTGCAGTCACCGGGATCGTCCGGCGAGGCTGCGTGAAACGATACAACCAAGACGGAGACAAACCCATGATGATCAAAACGCTGCTGGCGTCCGGCCTGCTCGCCCTGTGCGCCAGTACCACCGCATTGGCGCAAGCCGACTACCCGGTCAACCGTGTGACCCTGGTCACGCATTCCAGCCCGGGCGGCGGAACGGACGTGTTCCTGCGTGCCTTGACCAAGCATCTGGGTGGCGTGATGAAGACCAGCTTTGCCGTCGAGAACATCCGCGGCGGCAGCGGTGCGACGGCGGTGGCGCATGTGGCCAAAGGGCTTGCCGATGGCTCCATCCTTTACGGCACCACGCCGACCTACATCCAGACCACGCTGCTGTCCAAGCCGCAGGTCGGCTATGACGGTCTGGACCCGGTCGTGATCATCTTCATCGACCCCGAAGTCATCTTCACCCGCGCTGATTCGCCGTTCAAGACGCTCGCCGATGTGGTGGCGCATGCCAAGGCCAACCCGGGCAAATCGCGCTGGGGCGCATCCAACCCGGCGTCGCTGGAGCGCATCGCGATGGAAAAGCTGGCGCGAGCCGGTGGCGTGAAGGTGCCCATCATCAGTCACGAAGGCGGTGGTGACCAGATGATCGGCGTGCTCAATGGCACCTACGACATCGGTGTCGGCGAGATGCAGGAGATTCAAGGCCAGCTCGAAGCCGGCAAGATCCGCCTGCTGGCTACGCTGTCTGAAACCCGCATCGAAAGCCTGCCGCAGTTGCCTACCGCCAAGGAGCAGGGTCTGAATGTGGTGGTGCGCAAATTCCGTGGCCTCGCAGCGCCCAAGGGCATGCCTGACAACGTGGCCAAGGCCTGGGAAGATGCCGTCAAGAAAGTGCTGGCCCTGCCAGCCTACAAGGCCGAATACACCAAAGAGCACCTGACGCCAATGGTGCTGGGCCGCGAAGCCGCACGCCGCTTCACTGCCGATGTGGCCGCTGAAACCACCTTGTCCTTCAAAGAACTCGGCATCATCAAATGACCGAAAGTTCAGGCGAGCGCATTGCTGGTGCGCTCGGGATGGTCGTGTCGACCTTGTACATCTGGCAGGCGCGGACCATTGAAGACAGCATGCTGGCAGACGCGGTTGGTGCCTCTGGTGTGCCGGTTGGCGTCGGCGCCCTGATGTTTCTGGCCTCGCTGGCGCTGATGGTGAAAACCTTCATCCAGCGCAAGCCGGCAGCGGTCGCTGCCGACAAGGCGTCTGATGCGCCTGAAGCGCCCAATGACCCAGCCAGCGAACCAGCGGAATCCAGGCGCAAGGCCCATTTGCTTGCGGCTGGCCTGTTGCTGATTCTGGTGGCTTACATGGTGTTCCTGCCCTTCGGGGGTTACCTTCCGGCGGTGATCCTGTTGCTGGTGTCTGCGGCTTGGCTGGGCGGTGCCCGCGGCGCCCGTACCTTGTGGTTGACGGCAGTCGGCGGTGCGCTGGTGCTGTGGTTCCTGTTTTCGTTTGCGCTGAAGGTTGGCATGCCCACCGGCGTGTGGCTCGCCTGGTTGGGATTCTGAACAATGACTGGCTTTATCGACTCTCTCACCAACCTGGCTTCGCTGTGGGTGGTGGTGGCGGCTTTCGCCGGTGTGCTGTGGGGCATTCTCGGAGGCGCACTTCCTGGCATCTCTCCATCGATTGCGATGGCATTGTTGCTGCCTTTCACCGTCGGCATGGACCCGACGATTGCCATCGTGCTGCTGGCCAGCGTGTATGTGGGCGCTGAATACGGCGGCTCCATACCGGCCATCCTGATTCGAACGCCGGGCACCAATTCGGCCTCGGCCACGGTGATCGACGGCTACGAAATGGCGCGTCAGGGCCGGGCTGGCGAGGCGCTGGGTATTTCCTTGATGTCGGGCATGTGGGGCGGGTTGTTTGGTCTGCTGGTACTGGTGCTGGCAACGGAGAGCCTCGCAAAAGTCGCGCTGGCATTCACACCTGCTGCCTATTTCTCTCTGGGCATCCTCGGCCTGTCGGTGATTGCCGGCTTGTCGGGGGGTTCTTTGCTGCGCGGATTGATCACCGCCTGCATCGGTCTGATGATTGCCTTCATCGGCAGCGACCCGGTGTCGGGCGTACCCCGCTTCACCTTTGGGTCCGCCGATCTGCTGGGCGGCATCAAGCCCATCCTGATCATGGTCGGCCTGTTCGCCGTGACTGAAATGCTGGTGCAGATTGGCGAGCCCGCCTGGGCCAAGGCGAGTAAATCCGAAGCCAGGCTGAAGCTGCCGAACTGGGCCATGAGCAAGCGCCTGTTCAAGCCGCAGGCGATTGGTGCCGCAATTGGTACCTTTGAAGGTGTGACGCCCGGCGCGGGTGGTACGGTGGCAGCCTTCATGGCGTACTCGGAGGCCAAGCGCTGGTCAAAAAAACCCGAGGAGTTCGGTCATGGCTCGCCCGAAGGCATTGCTGCGCCCGAGTCTGCGAATAACGTGGTCACTGCCACTGCACTGGTGCCACTGCTCAGCCTGGGCATTCCCGGCTCCAACTCCGCAGCCATTTTGCTCGGCGGTTTCCTGATTCACGGTCTGCAACCCGGGCCCATGCTGTTTGAAAAAGCACCCGAGGTGGTGTGGGGCCTGTACGGCGGGCTGCTGTTTGCCAACATCGCGATGCTGCTGATCGGGCTGGTGATCCTCTCGCCCTGCATCTGGCTGGTGAACCGGCCCAAGCCCTATCTGATTGCTTTCATCTTGGCGCTGGTGATGTCTGGCGTCTACGCGATTCACCAGAGCATTTTTGAGGTGGGCATCGTCCTCGCGGTGGGTGTGCTGGGCTATGGCATGCGGCTGCTCCGCCTGCCGGTGCTGCCGCTGGTGCTGGGCCTGGTGTTGGGTTATCTGGTGGAGTCCAACTACCGCCGCAGCCTGCTGATCTCGGGTGGCGAGCACAGCATTTTCCTGACCGACAAGGTCTCGCTGGGTCTGTTGATCGCGGCATTTGCTCTGACCGCTTACACCGGCTGGAAAGAGTTTTCAGCGTCGAAAGGCAAGAAGCCATGAGTGGCCCGCAAGTTGATTCCCTCACCGTCTCGCAGCGCTTGGCCAAAGGCATCTGCAGCGCCGAACCCCAATCCGGCGCCGCAGCGCGCGCCACCGGCGACCGGCTGCTGATGGACATTGCCGGCATCTGCCTGGCCGCACGTTCGGAGTCTTATGTGCAGGCCGCATTGGCCTCGGTCGAACAGGATGGGCCGTGCACCGTCATCGGATTCAACCAGGGCTTTGGCGTCGAGGCGGCTTCTTTCGTCAACGGCATCGCCGCCCACGGCGAGGACTTTGACGACACCTACGAGGGCGGCCCGGTGCACGCCGGTGTGGTGATGGTGCCGGCCATGCTGGCTGCCGCGCAGCGCCACCAGCTCAGCGGTGCCGACACCTTGCGTGGTCTGGCCATCGGTGTCGAGGTGATGTGCCGCCTTTGCGCAGTCGCGCCGACCAAGGTGCACAAGGCCGGCTTTCATCCGACCGCGATTTTTGGCGTGATGGGCGCTGTGGCCGGTGTGGGCGCCGCGTTGCGCCTCACCGAGGAGCAACTGGTCAACGCCTTCGGCATCGCGGGCAGCATGGCCTCTGGCGTCATCGAATACCTGGCCGACGGCGCCTGGACCAAGCGCATGCACCCGGGCTGGGCAGCGCAGTCGGGTTACCGAGCGGTGCGTCTGGCGCAGGCCGGCTTCAAGGGGCCGGCCACGGTGTTTGAAGGTTCGCACGGCCTCTTCCATGGCTTTGCCAACACCACCGATGGCAACTTCGAGGCCATGCTGGACGGCTTCGGCAAGAACTGGATCTGGACCACGATTGCCTTCAAGCCCTATGCCTGCGGCACCATGGCCCACCCCTACATTGACTGCGCGCGCGCGCTGCGCCGTGACGGGCTCGATCTGTCCCAGATCGTGAAGATCGAGTGCGAAACCGCCGAAGGCATCGTGCACCGGCTGTGGGAACCGCTGGCCCTCAAGCAGTCGCCACCGAACGCGTATGCGGCCAAGTTCAGCATTCCGTATGCGATTGCGGCCGGTCTGTTGCTCGACGACGCGGGGCTGAGCGAATACACCGAGGCCATGGTTCAGCGTGCTGACCTGAGCGCACTCGCCGGCAAGATCAGCTACGTGGTGGACCCGAACAACCCGTACCCGAAACAGTTCACCGGCCACGTCCGCGTGACCCTGCAGGATGGTCAGGTGAAGGAGGCTCGCCAGGGCTTCTTCAAGGGCGGTGCCGATCATCCGCTGAGCGACGCGGATCTGGAACAGAAGTTTTTTGCCAACTGCCGCCACGGCGGCGTGGACGCACCGCAGGCTCAGGCCATGCTGGCCATACTGCGCCAGACCTTCGATGCGCCCCGGGTCGATCTGTCACTGCTGGCCTTGCCCGCTGCCACCGCCTGAAACGGCGCAAAAAAAGAGAATCTCATGCAGGAAAGACGCGTCGCGCTGGTCACAGGGGCCGGCCGTAACATTGGCCGCGCGATTGCGCTGCACCTCGGCCGCGCGGGTCTCGCGGTGGCCGTGAATGTGCGCAGCTCGCAGGCCGAAGGCCAGGCGGTGGTCGATGAGCTGACCGCCCTTGGTGTGCCCGCGATGCTGTGCATGGCCGATGTCACCAGCCGCACCGCAGTGCAGGCCATGGTGGAGCAGGTCAAGGCCCATTGGGGCCGACTGGATGTGCTGGTCAACAACGCCGCCATCCGGCACGAGGCCCCGCTGGCCGACGTGACCGAATCCGACTGGCACACCACGCTTGCGGTGGTGCTGGACGGCGCCTTCTTCTGTTCGCAGGCTGCGCTCCCCCTGCTGGTCGAGTCGCCAGCAGGCGCCATCATCAATGTGGGTGGCTTGACCGCACACACCGGCGCGGCCGACCGGGTCCATGTGGTCACGGCCAAGGCCGGGTTGGTCGGGCTGACACGGGCGCTGGCGCACGACCTGTCGCCGCGCGGCGTGACGGTCAATTGCGTATCGCCAGGCATGATCGACACAGTGCGGCGCAGCAGCAGCTCGCACGCTGTGCCTGCACACCACGCCAAACACCAGCCCCTGCTGGGACGGCGTGGCACCGCTGACGAAGTGGCTGCCTCGGTGGCCTGGCTGGCCGGAATGGACGCCCGCTTTGTGACCGGGCAGGTGCTGCACGTCAACGGCGGTACCTATCTGGGCAGCTGAAATCTGGGCCACTGGAGCGGGCCAGACCACATAAATACCCCACCGCTGGCTGGCTGCGCGGTGCCACAGCCATGTGGCCTCGCTACAATGGGACGCATGACCCGACAGCAAGATTCGTGCCTCACGAAATATCCCCTGCCACACCCTCTCGCGCACCTCTTGCTGGCGACGGCGCTGGCCCTGGGGGCCGCGTTTCCGGTTTTTGCTGAAAAAGCCGACCGGGACAAACCCATGAACGCAGAGGCCGACGCGCTGCGCTATGACGATTTGAAACAAACCAGCGTGTTCACCGGCAATGTGGTGATCACCAAGGGCACCACGATTGTGCGCGGCGACCGGGTCGACGTGGCACAGGACCCGGAGGGCTACCAGCAGGCCGTATCCATCGCCGCGCCTGGCAAGCTGGCCTTCTACCGCAAGAAGCGCGACGGTGTCGATGAATACATCGAAGGCGAGGGCGAGCGCATCGAGTACGACAGCCGCGCCGACCTGGTGAAATTCATCAAGCGTGCCGTGGTGCGCCGCTACAACGGCGCCACCCTGGTCGACGAAACCACCGGCTCGCTGATCGTCTACAACAACAACACCGATGTGTTCACCGTCGACGGCGGCGCCGAGAACCGCACCGCGTCCAACCCCACGGGCCGCATCCGCGCCATGCTGACGCCGCGCAGTGCAGTGTCTGCCCCTGCCGCGCCACCGGTGGCCGGACCGGCCCCCGCGCTTCGTCCCAGCAATGCGCTCGGACAGTGACCCAGGGCCTGTTAACACTATGTTTGCAAGATGCGTTGCGAGTCAAAAAGGCCATGGGCAAGGCGCAAAACGCAGGCGGGGTCAACCCCGTCAAGGCTTTGCAACGCCGCGCAGGGCCTTTTTGATCGCAACCCGCAGGGAATGGGGCAAAAACAGCGCCACTCGGCGTTGCGCTCCTTGCCCAGACGCCCGGGTCTGGGTTTCGTCGCGCGCCTTGATTGGCGATGTTTTTACCCCATTCGCATTTGCAACCATAGCGTTAACAGGCCCTCAACGAAAGAACCTCTGCCGATGACCGATGTGGTGACTGACTCATCAAGCGCCATGACTGGTGCGCTGACTGGTGAGGGTGCCGGGCCTGTGAGCCGGCTGGTGGCCGAAGGCCTGCAAAAATCCTACGGCAGCCGCATGGTGGTGCGCGATGTGTCGGTGTCTGTCGAGAAAGGCGAAGTGGTCGGTCTGCTCGGCCCCAATGGCGCCGGCAAGACCACCTCGTTCTACATGATCGTCGGGCTGGTGCGTGCCGATGCGGGGCAGATTTCCATCGACGGCCAGTCGGTCGAGCACATGCCCATCCATCTGCGGGCGCGGCTGGGTCTGAGCTATCTGCCGCAGGAAGCCTCGATTTTCCGCAAGCTCACCGTCGATGAAAACGTGCGTGCCGTGCTGGAGTTGCAGGTCGACGAGGCCGGCAAGCCACTGAGCTCTGCCGAACTCGAACGCCGCCTCGACACCCTGCTCAAGGACCTGCGGGTCGACCACCTGCGGGATTCGTCGGCACTGTCGCTGTCGGGTGGTGAACGGCGCCGGGTTGAAATCGCGCGGGCGCTGGCCACACAGCCGCGCTTCATCCTGCTGGACGAGCCCTTCGCCGGCATCGACCCGATTGCCGTGATCGAGATCCAGCGCATCATCGGCTTCCTCAAACAGCGCGGCATCGGCGTGCTGATCACCGATCACAACGTGCGCGAGACGCTGGGCATCTGCGACCACGCCTACATCATCAGCGACGGTCATGTGCTGGCCAACGGCACGCCGTCCGAGATTGTCAATAACGCCGATGTGCGCCGTGTCTATCTCGGTGAGCACTTCAAGATGTGATCATGGTGCCCCCACGGTCATTCACTTCGTGTAACTCCCTGCCCCCCGAGGGGGCCGCCGCTTGCTCGGGGCGGCCCTTCGCGGCGCATAAGGCCCCCCCCCGTTGTCGCTCACTTCGTGTAGCTCCCTCCCCCCTCAGGGGGCTGCGCCTGCGGCCCGGCAAAGCCGGTTCCGCGGCACATGCTGGTGAATCGGGCGAGTCAATCTACGCGACCTGCCGACTGAAGACCCACCCCGTCTTCTTTCTGGCGTCGTGAGCCCGCCATGAAACAAGGGCTGTCTTTACGTGTCTCGCAGCATCTGGCGCTCACGCCGCAGCTGCAGCAGTCGATTCGCCTGCTGCAGTTGTCGACGCTGGAACTGAGCCAGGAGGTCGAGCAGATGCTCGACGAGAACCCGTTTCTGGAAGTGGCCGAGGAAACCGCGGCGCGCGAGGAGTTCGGGCTGGAGCATGTCAACACGCCGGTCAGCCAGGACAGCCGCGAGTTTGAAGCCGCGGTGGCCGAAGCCCCTGCGTCCGGGGCCGATGATGTTGGCACCACGACGGCCAGCGACGCAGAACCCAGTGCCGAGCCCAAGCTGGAAGACAGCTGGGAAGGCGACGGCAGCGTCGAGACCGCGCCTGACGACAGCGAGTGGGGCAGCGACGCGCCAGCGCGCAAGAACAACGTGGATGACAGCGACACCGAGGCATCCGATCTGGTCGGTGCGCATGAATCGCTGCAGGACCACCTGCACCGCCAGTCGCTCGGGTTGCGCCTGTCGCCCGAAGACAAGGCCGCGCTCCATTTCCTGATCGAGTCGCTGAACGACGACGGTTATCTCGAGGACAGCCTGGCCTCACTCGCGGCTGGACTGGCCGGTGGCGACCTCGAGCAGACCGAAGAACTGGAGCAGCACTTTGCGGTGGCCCTCAAGCTGCTGCACCACATGGAGCCGGCCGGTGTCGGCGCGCGCAATCTGGCCGAATGCCTTGAGCTGCAGTTGCTGGACTGCAAGAACTCGGAGGAAACCCGCGCCGCCATGGCCATCTGCAAGCAGCCGATGGAGCTGCTGGCCAAGCGCGACGTGAAGCGGTTGGCGCAGTTGTGCGGATGCCCCGAGGCGGTGGTCAGAGGTGCGATTGCAGTCATCGGCCGGTTGGACCCGAAGCCCGGCAGGCGTTTTGCGAATGTCGAGCGCAATGTCATCGTGCCCGATGTCATCGTCGTCAAGGTCGGTCGTGGCTTCAAGGTGTCGCTCAACAGTGACGTGATGCCCCGCCTGCGGGTGCACGACATCTATGCCAACGCGCTCAAGCAAAGCGGCAAGGGCGCAGGGCAGGGCGGTGCGGCGCTGCAGCAGCGGTTGCAGGAGGCGCGCTGGTTCATCAAGAACATCCAGCAGCGCTTTGACACCATCCTGCGCGTCAGCAGTGCCATCGTCGAGCGTCAGAAGAATTTCTTCACCCATGGCGAGCTGGCGATGCGGCCGCTGGTGCTGCGCGAGATTGCCGACGAGCTGGGTCTGCACGAGTCCACCATCTCGCGCGTGACCACTGCCAAGTACATGAGCACGCCCTTCGGTACTTTCGAGTTGAAGTATTTCTTCGGCTCCGCGCTGGGCACCGAGACGGGTGGCAACGCATCGAGCACCGCCGTGCGTGCGCTCATCAAGCAGTTTGTGTCGTCGGAAAGCGCCAGGAAGCCGCTGAGCGACAACCAGATTTCCGAAATGCTCAAGGAGCAGGGCATTGAATGCGCGCGCCGCACCGTGGCCAAGTACCGTGAGGCCTTGCGCCTGGCACCGGCCAATTTGCGTAAATCCTTATAGAGATGGCTCTACGCTCCCGCACTTTGCGTCGCTCACAGCCCTTGCCTTGACGGCGCAGTCATGGACTTATGAACCAACTACAACTTTTTTTGCCTTGCGCCGCCGGCGTTGAAAACCTGCTGGCCACTGAGGTGCAGCGCATTACAGGTGTGACCGGCAAGGCCTGGCGCGCTGGTGTGGGGCTGCAGGCTTCTTGGCGCGATGCGCTGCAGCTCAACCTGCACAGCCGGCTGGCCCAGCGCGTGCTGATCGAGCTGCAGCACAACCAGTACCGCAGCGAGCAGGACCTCTACAACGCGGCCGCCAATGTGGCGTGGGAGATCTGGTTCACGCCGAAGCAGACCTTCAAGGTCGAGATCACTGCGCAGCACAGCCCGCTCACCAGCCTCAATTTCGCAGCGCTCAAGATCAAGGATGCGATTGCCGACCGCTTTCGCGCCAAGTACGACGTGCGCCCCGATGTCGACACGCGCTGGCCCGATGTGCGGGTGTATGTGCACCTGACCACCGATACCGTCACCATCTACATCGACACCTCGGGCGAGCCGCTCTTCAAGCGCGGCTGGCGCGAAGACAAAGGCGATGCGCCGCTGAAGGAGACGCTCGCCGCCGCCATGATCGCCGCCAGCGGCTGGGACGAGCTCTGCCGCCAGGGTGTGCCCTTGTATGACCCCTGCTGCGGCTCCGGCACCATCGTGATTGAAGCGGCGCAGATCGCTTGCCACATCGCGCCGGGCATCAACCGCCGCTTTGCGTTCCAGAAATACCTGCCCTTCCAGGCCCATGTGTGGGACGGCCTGCTCGGCCAGGCCGAGGCGGCCATCACCGAACCTACGGCGCCTGTTTTTGGCAGCGATGTGTCGTTCCGGATGGTGGACTTTGCCGAGCGCAACGCCGAGCGTGCCGGCGTGGCCCACGCGGTGGAACTACGCGGTGGCGACGCGTTGCAGCGCATGCCACCGGCGCCCGCTGGCGTGATGCTGGTCAACCCGCCCTACGGCGAGCGGATCGATGTGGCGGGTGTGGCCGGCATCACCGGTGTGCAGGGGCGTGACCAGCGGCGGCAGCAGATGCCCGCTGCCCGCACCGCCATGACGGATCACCGCAACCAGCCCATTGATGAATTCGGCCAGCCGCTGTTACGTGACCCGCAGGACGTTCGCCAAAACGGCGACACCCGTGAAGAAGCTGCGTTTGAAACCTCGCGCGACCGCTCTGCCAACCCCGGGCGCGAGCAGGCCCAGAACGCCTGGGGCGAAGAGGCCTCGGACTTCTTTCCGCAACTGGCCACCCACTGGAAGAAGCATTACGCTGGCTGGACCGCTCATGTGCTCACGCCCGATCTGAAACTGCCCGGCAAGATGCGCCTCAAAGAGTCGCGCCGCGTGCCGATGTGGAACGGCCCCATCGAATGCCGGCTGTTCCGCTTCGACATGGTGGCCGGCTCGGCGCGCAGCAAGCCTGCGCAGGCTGTTGCTCCCTCTGCTGGCGGGAAAGGTCAGGGGTGACAGGCGTCAAAGCCATCGTTTTGGACACCAACATCGTTCTCGATGTGCTTGTCTTCAACGACTCGGCAGCCCAGCCGCTAAAGGCCTCATTGGTCGCAGGCGAACTCGACTGGCTGGCCACCGCCGCCATGCGCGACGAGCTGGCGCGGGTGCTCGCCTATCCGCAGATCGTGCCGCGTCTGGCCTTCTATGGTTTGGCGGCGGGTGATGTGGTGGCAGCGTTTGACCGCCATGCCCGGGTGGTACCGGTGGCGGCCAAGGCCCAGGTGACCTGCCGTGATGCCGACGACCAGAAGTTCATCGACCTCGCTGTCGCGTATCGCGTGCCCTTGCTGAGCAAGGACCGCGCAGTGCTGTGCATGAAAAAGCGCCTGCTTGCGCTGGGCGTGGTGGTGCAATCGGCCATGGGCAGCACTGCCGCCGCAGACCTGCAGGCGCATTAAACCGGCAGTGGGATGTCCACGCTGCGGGCGGTCGCTGCATCGTTGGCCGCACCAATGGCGGCACCCACCGCCCCGTTGGCCCTGAAGCTGTGCGCGCTCGCCAGCGGCCAGTAGTAGCGGAACACGGTGGGCAGCTTGTCCAGCGAATCGAGCAGCGCCCCCGGCGCCACCTGCATGATGAGGTTGCTGAGTAGCCGCACTTCGGTGTCGGTCAGCCTTCGCACGATGTGGTGCGCGCTGACTTCCTGCGGGTGGTTGAGGCCCGCCGCCTGCACCAGTTCCTTGAGCGCATGCAGCGTGCTGCGGTGAAAGTTGCGCACGCGCTCGGCCTTGTCGGGCACCACCAGCGCCTGCTGGCGAACCGGGTCTTGGGTGGTCACCCCCGTCGGGCATTTGCCGGTGTGACAGCTCTGCGCCTGAATGCAGCCCAGCGCCATCATGAAGCCGCGCCCCGCATTGCACCAGTCAGCGCCCAGCGCCATCAGCCGCACCATATCGAAGGCGCTCACCACCTTGCCTGCAGCACCAATCGACACACGGCTGCGCAGGTTCACACCCAACAGGGTGTTGTGTACCAGCAGCAGGCCTTCCTGCAAGGGCGCGCCCACATGGTCGGTGAACTCCACCGGCGCCGCGCCCGTGCCGCCCTCGGCACCATCGACCACAATGAAGTCGGGCGTGATACCGGTTTCCAGCATGGCCTTGACAATCGCAAACCATTCCCACGGGTGACCGATGCAGAGCTTGAAGCCGGTCGGCTTGCCGCCCGACAGGCGCCGCAGTCTGGCGATGAAATGCATCATCTCCACCGGTGTTGAAAACGCGCTGTGGCTGGAGGGCGAAATGCAGTCCTGTCCCACCGGCACGCCGCGCGCGGCGGCGATTTCTTCAGTGACCTTGGGCCCCGGCAGAATGCCGCCGTGGCCCGGCTTGGCGCCCTGGCTGAGCTTGAGCTCAATCAGCTTGACCTGCGGGTCGCTGGCGTTGGCCGCAAAGCGCTCCTCGTTGAAGCTGCCGTCTTCATGCCGGCAACCGAAATAGCCGGAGCCGATTTCCCAGATCAGGTCGCCGCCATGCACCCGGTGGTGCTGCGAGATCGAGCCCTCGCCGGTGTCGTGCGCAAAGCCGCCCATCATGGCGCCTTTGTTCAGTGCCATGATGGCGTTGGCCGACAGCGAGCCGAAGCTCAGCGCCGAGATGTTGAACACGCTCGCGTGGTAGGGCTGGGTACAGGGCTCGACCGAGGGCGAGGGCTGCTCCGGCGTGCCGCCAATCCAGACGCGGAAGTCATGTGTTGTCAGCCTGGTCGGCGCCATCGAATGGTTGACCCACTCATAGCCCTGTTGCCCGACATCCAGCTGCGTGCCAAACGGCCGGTTGTCCGGTTCGCCTTTGGCGCGCTGGTAGACCAGCGAGCGCTGCGCCCGCGAGAAGGGCAGTGCCTCACTGTCGCTTTCAATGAAGTACTGCCGCATTTCCGGCCGGATGTACTCGAACAGAAAGCGCATGTGGCCGATCACCGGGTAGTTGCGCAGCACAGCGTGGCGGGTCTGGCGCAGGTCATGCACGCCCACACCCACGAGAAACAGGCATGCCAGCAGCACCAGCCAGCCCACACCAAAGGCCACCACACTGAACAGGGCCAGCAGGGCTCCGAACGCACACAGGCCCATGAAGCTGTAGCGGAGCGGAAATCGGGAATCCAGTTGCTGGAGCATGATGGGTCGCTTCCTTGTTCCTGTTCAGGCCGGGGGGGGGCGGCAGATACACTTTGCATCATAAGAGCGCCGCTTGGTGCCTATGTCGTGCACCCTGTTCCCGTACCTTGTTCCGGCGCCTTTGTCTTTACCCTTCGTTTGTCCCCCATGACCACGCCTTCTTACACCCCCACCCCCATGGCTGTGCTCGACACCGCCGAGTTCGACGAGCTGGACGCCATCCTCGACGACCTGCGCACCCGCTACGACGAAACACCCCAGTGGGAGTTCTGCGAAGGCTTCATGGCCGCCGTGATCTGCTCACGCCGCCTGATTGCACCCGCCGAATACCTGCCAGTGCTGCTCGCCACGCCCGCAGAAGGCGAGCCGGCCGACCCGGAGGGCGGCTCCTTCGCCAGCGAGGCCCAGCGTGAGCGCTTTCTCGCGCTGTGGCAGCAGCGCTGGAACGAAGTTGCCACCGCGCTCGATGCCGAAGTCGATTCGCTCGAAGACGAGCGCTGCTACCACCCCGAAGTCATGGACATCCGTGGCGCCGTGGCCGAAATGTCACCCGAAGAGCGGGCACGCTTTGCCGCTGAGGAGCTGCCCGCCTTCGCCCAGGTCTGGGCGCTGGGCTTCATGTTTGCGGTGGAAAGCTGGCCCGACGAATGGACCCCGCCCCGCGACAAGGACGCCGCCAAGTGGCTCGACGGCGCACTGCAGGCCGTGGTGGCCATGACGGAAGATGACAGCGCGCCGCCCGAAGTCTCACCGCTCAGTGAAGACGGCGCACCCAGCACCAGCATTGCCCGCCTCAACGCTTTTGGCGAGGCGATCTGGGCGGTGTATGACCTGCGCGAACTGTGGAAGACGATGGGGCCGAAGGTGGAGACGGTGCGGGTGGAGGCGACGCCGGGGCGCAATGAGCTTTGTCATTGTGGGAGTGGGAAGAAGTACAAGAAGTGTCATGGGGCTAACTGAGGTTTACGTTTCAGGGTGCGCTAAGACCTGAGGCCGGGGGTTGCCCGGCGGCAACTCACTTTTCTTTGCTTCGCCAAAGAAAAGTAAGCAAAAGAAAGGCGACCCTGGTGCCTGCGTCCCTTCGCTTCGCTACGGGCAACCTGCGGTGCTCGGTCCAGGCGGGGTCTGGCTAAACTCGCCTTCGGCTCAGACAACGCCAGCCCTGATCCGCCTGAACCTCCGCTCCTCGGCGCATTCACAAGG
>CALRUD020000007.1:0-120185 GCA_943371225.1 Rhizobium sp. Q54
CCAGAAGGCAAAGAGATGGTGATGCCAGGCGACAACGTGTCGATCACCGTGAAGCTGATCAACCCGATCGCCATGGAAGAAGGCCTGCGCTTTGCCATCCGCGAAGGCGGCAAGACCGTCGGCGCCGGTGTCGTGGCCAAGATCATTGCCTAATTTCTGAACACAGCGAAGGAATTAGCATGGCCACCAAGCAAAAAATCCGCATCCGCCTCAAAGCGTTCGACTACAAGCTGATTGACCAGTCGGCCGCCGAGATCGTGGACACCGCCAAGCGCACCGGCGCGATCGTCAAGGGCCCCGTGCCCCTGCCGACCCGCATGAAGCGTTTCGACATCCTGCGTTCGCCGCACGTCAACAAGACCAGCCGCGACCAGCTGGAAATCCGCACGCACCAGCGTCTGATGGACATCGTGGACCCGACGGACAAGACCGTTGACGCCCTGATGAAGCTCGACCTGCCAGCGGGCGTGGACGTCGAAATCAAGCTGCAGTAAGCGGCAGGTTGGCCTCAACAGCCGGATGAAATTCCGGTTGCAGTGGCCGCCAACCTTTGAGTACTGGCGCAGACTTGCCATTTTTGGCAGTCTGCGCTATACTTTTTGGCTGTCCCGGATTTGCCATGGGTATTTCTCATGATTCCGGGTCAGTTTTATTAACCCTCTTTCACATCAAAACGTCTGTGGCCAATTGAAGTCGCAGCGGTGGAAGTAACGGAGAAAACAATGAGTCTGAGCAACTCCCTCGGGTTGCTGGGCCGCAAGGTGGGCATGATGCGTCTGTTCACTGATGATGGGGACACTGTTCCTGTCACGGTGGTGGATGTGTCCAACAACCGCGTGACCCAGGTTAAAACCGAAGCAAATGACGGCTACGATGCCCTTCAAGTGGCATTTGGGTCGCGCAAAGCATCGCGCGTCACCAAGCCGGCAGCTGGCCACCTTGCGAAAGCAGGCGTTGAAGCTGGTGAAATCCTGAAAGAATTCCGCGTGACGCCTGACGTCGCAGGCAAGTATGCCGCTGGTGCCGTGGTGCCTGCAGCCGACGTGTTTGCAGTGGGCCAGCTGGTGGACGTGCAGGGCACCTCCATCGGTAAAGGCTACGCTGGCACCATCAAGCGCCACAACATGAGCTCGCAGCGCGCCTCGCACGGTAACAGCCGTTCGCACAACGTACCCGGCTCCATCGGTATGGCGCAAGACCCCGGACGCGTGTTCCCGGGCAAGCGCATGACCGGCCACATGGGCGACGTCACTGTCACCACGCAAAACCTCGACATCGTGCGCATTGACGAAGCCCGTCAACTGCTGATGATCCGCGGCGCTGTGCCTGGTTCCAAGGGCGGTTTTGTCACGGTTCGCGCCGCGATCAAGGCCAAGTCCACCAACGCTGCCAAAGGAGCGAACTGATGCAGGTCGAACTCCTGAATGACCAGGGTCTGGCTTCGTCCAAAGTGGACGTGCCTGATACCGTGTTTGGTCGCGAATACAACGAAAGCCTGATTCACCAGGTGGTTGTGGCCTTCCAGGCCAATGCCCGCCAGGGAACCCGGGCCCAGAAAGACCGTGAGCAGGTCCGTCACTCGACCAAGAAGCCTTTCAAGCAGAAAGGTACTGGCCGTGCACGTGCTGGTATGACCTCTTCCCCGCTGTGGCGCGGAGGCGGACGTATCTTCCCGAACATGCCCGACGAGAACTTCACCCAGAAAATCAACAAGAAGATGTACCGGGCCGGCATGGCCTCCATCTTCTCCCAGCTGGCCCGTGAAGGCCGTCTGGCTGTGGTGGATTCGCTGACGGTCGACTCGCCCAAGACGAAAGTCCTGGCCGACAAGTTCAAGGCCATGAATCTCAATTCCGTGCTGGTGATTGCCGATCAAGTCGACGAGAACCTGTATCTCGCATCCCGCAATCTGGTGAACATTCTGGTGGTGGAGCCTCGCTACGCCGACCCGCTGTCGCTGGTGCACTACAAGAAGGTTCTGGTGACCAAGGCCGCCATGGACCAACTCAAGGAGATGTTCGCATGAGCGCCGTGAACAAAACATCCAAATTCGACGAAGGTCGTCTGATGCAGGTGTTGGTCGCTCCCATCGTGTCTGAGAAAGCCACGATGATTGCCGACAAGACCAATGCAGTGACCTTCAAGGTGCTGCAGGACGCTACCAAATATGAAATCAAGGCTGCCGTGCAGCTGATGTTCAAGGTAGACGTGCAGTCAGTTGCCGTTCTCAATATCAAAGGCAAAACCAAGCGCTTTGGCAAATCCATCGGTCGTCGGGACAACATCCGCAAGGCCTATGTGACGCTCAAGCCTGGTCAAGAGCTGAACCTCGGCGGGGAGACTGCGTAATGGCTGTCATCAAAATGAAACCCACCTCCCCCGGCATGCGCGGGATGGTGAAGATTTCCCGGGATCACCTGCACAAGGGTGAGCCTTATGCGCCGCTGCTGGAGCCACAATTCCAGAAGGCCGGCCGTAACAACAACGGTCACATCACGACGCGCCACAAGGGCGGTGGTCACAAGCACCACTACCGCGTGGTGGACTTCAAGCGCAACAAGGACGCCATTCCGGCCAAGGTCGAACGCATCGAATACGACCCGAACCGTACGGCCCACATTGCCCTGCTGTGCTACGCCGACGGCGAGCGCGCCTACATCATCGCCCCCCGTGGCCTTGAAGTCGGTGCCACGCTGATCAGCGGTTCGGAAGCGCCGATTCGCGTCGGCAACGCCCTGCCTATCCGCAACATTCCCGTGGGTTCCACCATCCACTGCATCGAGATGCAAATCGGCAAGGGTGCACAAATCGCCCGTTCCGCAGGCACCTCTGCCACGCTGCTGGCCCGTGAAGGCACCTACGCCCAGGTCCGCATGCGCTCCGGTGAGGTTCGCAAGATCCACATCGAGTGCCGCGCCACCATCGGTGAAGTTGCCAACGAAGAGCACAGCCTGCGCCGCCTCGGCAAAGCCGGTGTGAAGCGCTGGATGGGTATTCGCCCGACCGTTCGCGGTGTGGTGATGAACCCGGTTGACCACCCGCACGGTGGCGGTGAAGGCAAGACCGGTGAAGGTCGCCATCCTGTCGACCCATGGGGCAATCTGACCAAAGGTTACCGTACCCGTAACAACAAGCGCACGCAGGTCATGATCGTGTCGCGTCGCAAGAAGTAAGGGATAGGCAATGACCCGTTCACTCAAAAAAGGTCCGTTTGTCGACCATCATCTGGTAGCCAAGGCCGACAAGGCCGTGACCACCAAGGACAAAAAGCCGATCAAGACCTGGTCGCGTCGCTCGATGATCCTGCCCGAGTTCATCGGCCTGACCATCGCCGTGCACAACGGCAAGCAGCACGTGCCTGTCTACATCACCGATCAGATGGTGGGCCACAAGTTGGGCGAGTTCGCACTCACCCGGACTTTCAAAGGTCATCCAGCTGACAAAAAAGTTGTGAAGAAATAAGGAAAGACCATGGAAACACGTGCAACCCTCCGGGGCGTTCGTCTGTCGGTCGACAAGGGCCGTCTGGTCGCTGACCTGATCCGCGGCAAGAAAGTGGATCAAGCACTCAACATCCTGAATTTCACGCAGAAAAAAGCTGCTGGAATCATCAAGAAGGTGGTTGAGTCCGCCATCGCCAACGCCGAGCACAACGACGGTGCCGACATCGACGAGCTGAAGGTGAAAACCATCTACGTCGAGCAGGGCGCTACGCTCAAGCGTTTCTCCGCGCGCGCCAAAGGCCGCGGCAACAGCATCAGCAAACCCACGTGCCATGTGTACGTGGTGGTTGGCAACTAAAGGCAGGACCATGGGACAGAAAATCAACCCAACAGGCTTTCGCCTTTCCGTCAGCCGCAACTGGTCGAGCCGCTGGTACGCGAGCAACCGTGACTTCGCCGGCATGCTGGCCGAAGACATCAAGGTTCGCGAATACCTGAAGGCCAAGCTCAAGAACGCCGCGGTGTCGCGCGTCCTGATCGAGCGCCCCGCCAAGAACGCCCGCATCACGATCTTCTCGGCACGTCCGGGCGTGGTGATCGGCAAGAAGGGCGAGGACATCGAGAACCTCAAGAAAGAACTGAGCCGCCAGCTGGGCGTGCCGGTCGCCGTGAACATCGAAGAAGTTCGCAAGCCTGAAATTGATGCCAAGCTGATCGCAGACAGCATCACCCAGCAGCTTGAGAAGCGCATCATGTTCCGTCGTGCGATGAAGCGCGCCATGCAAAACGCCATGCGTCTGGGTGCCCTCGGCATCAAGATCATGTCGTCTGGTCGCCTCAACGGCATCGAGATTGCCCGCTGCGAGTGGTACCGCGAAGGTCGCGTGCCCCTCCACACCCTGCGCGCCGACATCGACTACGGCACCTCTGAAGCCAAGACCACCTACGGTGTGATCGGCGTCAAGGTCTGGGTCTATAAAGGCGACACGCTCGGCCGTGGTGACTCTCCAGGCGCCAAGCTGGATGCCGCTCCTTCCGAAGAAGAGCGCAAACCACGCGGCCCGCGTCGTGACGCACGTCCTGGCACCGACCGTCCAGCTCCCCGTGGTGCACGCGCACCCCGCGGCGCTGCCGGTGGCACCAACACCGCGCCCGCCGATGGCAGCGACAAGCCGGCCGAAGCTACCCCTGGTAGCGAAGCCCCGAAAACCACCGTTAAGCGCGTCCGCAAAGCCGCGCCAGCTGCAGCAGCTGACGGTGCCAAGACCGAGTAATCGGTCTATTAACGGAGAATAAAAATGCTGCAACCCGCTCGCAGAAAATACCGCAAAGAGCAAAAAGGCCGTAACACGGGTGTCGCCACCCGTGGAAGTTCGGTTGCGTTTGGTGACTTCGGTCTCAAATGCACCGACCGTGGTCGCCTGACTGCTCGTCAAATTGAAGCCGCACGTCGTGCGATTTCCCGTCACGTCAAACGTGGCGGCCGCATCTGGATCCGTGTCTTCCCGGACAAGCCGATTTCCCAAAAGCCTGCTGAAGTGCGTATGGGTAACGGTAAGGGCAACCCAGAGTACTACGTGGCTGAGATCCAGCCCGGCAAGATTGTTTTTGAAATCGTCGGCGTTCCTGAAGAACTGGCCCGCGAAGCGTTCCGCCTGGCATCTGCCAAGCTGCCGCTGCGCACCACCTTCGTCAGCCGCATGATTGGCCAGTAAGGGGAAATGAACATGACCAAATCCGCTGAACTCCGCCAAAAAGACGTTGCCGGCCTGAAAACCGAAGTCAAAGAGCTGCAAAAAGCCCACTTTGGCCTTCGCATGCAAAAAGCCACGCAACAACTGACCAACACCGCCACGCTGCGTTCCACGCGTCGCAGCATCGCTCGTGCCAAGACCATCCTGGCCGAAACCATCGTCAAGCAAGGAGCCAAAAAATGACGGAAGCTAAAAAATCCCTCAAGCGCACCTTGATCGGCAAGGTGGTGAGCGACAAGCGCGCCAAGACCGTGACCGTGCTGGTCGAGCGTCGTGTGAAGCACGAGCTCTACGGCAAGATCGTCTCGCTGTCCAGCAAGTACCACGCCCATGATGAAAAGGGCGAGTACAAGATGGGCGACACGATCGAGATCACCGAAAGCCGTCCGATCTCCAAGACCAAGAACTGGGTGGTGACCCGTCTGGTCGAGAAGGCCGCCGCGGTCTGATTCTGATCCAGCCGCAAGGCCCATCAGTCCAAAAGGCTCACTTCGGTGGGCCTTTTTCGTTTCCTGTTTCTGCCTGAACCCGTACCCAGAGACTGCTCGCCAAGGCATTCATCCTGCCAGCGCGTCCGGTACTCATGCAGTGAGCGCACGCTCGCAGCCTTCGCACTACACTGCAGGGCTGGATTTTCAACCCCTTCCCTTTCAAGAATGAGGAGCACCCCATGATCAAAGTAGGCGACACCCTTCCGGCCACCACCCTGATGGAATATTCGGAAGTTGAAGGCAATGGCTGCAGCATTGGCCCCAATCCAGTCGATGTGGCCAAAGCCACGGCTGGCAAGACCATCGCGCTGTTTGCCTTGCCCGGTGCGTTCACGCCCACCTGCTCGGCCAAGCATGTGCCCGGCTATGTCGAGAAGTTCTCTGAGTTCAAGGCCGCTGGCGTTGACGAGATCTGGTGCCTGAGCGTGAACGATGCGTTCGTGATGGGAGCCTGGGCGCGCGACCAGAAGACCGACGGCAAGGTCCGCATGCTGGGCGACGGCAGTGCCGACTTCGCCAAGGCAACTGGTCTCACGCTGGACCTCGCCGCACGCGGCATGGGCCTGCGCAGCAACCGCTACTCCATGCTGGTCAAGGACGGCAAGGTCGCTGCACTGAACGTGGAAGCACCTGGCAAGTTCGAAGTGAGTGATGCCGCCACCCTGCTGGCTCAGGCCAAGGCCTGAAACCAGGCGCCACGGCAGTGATGTTCGCGCTCACTTGCTGAATTGATCTGCTGACGTTCAATAAAAAGCCACAGCAGCTCGGTGCTGCGGCTTTTCTGTTTTCAGATGGCTGCGTGGCACTGATCGCTGCGGGCAGACCCAAGCTTCAGAGCTCCGCCTTCAGGTAGTGCGCCCCGGCAATCGGGTTGTGATAGTAGGGCGGGATCGGCTCAAAGCCCAGATCGGCATAGAGCGCGCGGGCGGCTTCCATGTCGTCCAGTGTGTCCAGCAGCACGCAGCGGTAGCCGGCCATGCGCGCTGCATCGAGCGTCGCCTCGGCCAGCTCCCGCCCCAACCCGAAACGCCGGAAGGCCTTGCGGACGAACAGGCGCTTCATTTCACTGGCGTTGGGATAGTCCACGGAATCCAGCGCACGCAGCGCGCAGCAGCCAGCGACCTCGCCGTCCAGCAGGGCCAGCAGCAGCCGCCCCTGCGGCGCCCGGTACTCGCCGGGCAATCCGTCAAGCTCGGCCCGGAAATTCTGGAAACACAGGTCCACACCCAGTTGCTCCGCATACTCCATGAAGATGGCGCGGGTGGCGTCCAGCTGTGCGGGAGTTTCAGGCGTGATGAGCTGGAATGTCGGGCGTTGTAACTGGGTCATGATGCTGGTCGGCCTGCCAGTTTAGTCGGTGCGATGGCGGCCTTCTGACCGGCCGCGAGCCGCCGCCATTCAAAAGGCCGGCGCTGCCAGGGTTGACACCCACCAGGCCAGCGCCGAGCTCGCCGCCAGCACGACCGCCGCCCAGGCCCGCGAAACGCCGTCGTCGCGCGAGGGCGGAACCGGTGCTTCCACGGTCTTGTCGCCGTCCATCATCGGGCCGATCAGGTTGTGGCTGCGAAAGAGGTAAACCCCGATCGCCACGATGTGCATGGCCACCAGCGCCAGCAACAGCCATTTGCCGATGTTGGTGTGGTAATTGGTGGCCATGCCCACGGTGGCGTTCGACACCATGCTGGTGAGCGGCCCGGCAAAGGAGATTTCGTCGTCGCTCATCAGGCCGGTCGCGACTTGGGCAATCAGAATCCCAAGAATCGCAAAAACCGATGCGGCACCCAGCGGCGTGTGGCCCACTGAGTGTTCGGGTTTGCCGCGCCCGCGCAGATAGTCCAGCACGCTGCGGGGCCCGTAAATGAAAGCTGCGAAGCGCGACCAGCGCCCGCCGATCAGGCCCCACACGAGGCGAAATACCAACAGTGCCAGCACCGCATAGCCAAACCTGAAATGCCACACCATGGCGCTGCCGCCGATGGAGCCCGAGACGGCAAGGAACAGCACACACGAGGCGAGCGCCCAATGAAACAGACGCGTGGGCAGGTCCCAGACTCGGACGGTGTGTTTGATGTGACTGGCTGGCATGCGTGCTCCTTCTTTGTGTGTTGTGCTGTCGGGTCGGTAACTGTCGAAACCGGTCAGGTTCTGGCAGGTTTTGAGGCCGACCGCTGACTGGTACTTTCCCGCGGTTCGCGAGTTCCTGCGGAACTTACCATGCTTCGATAAACTCCAGTTCACAGCGCGCATACGCAGGTCGGGAACGAAGGACATGTACCCAGCCCAGTGCCGCTCGCTGCCCCATGACCATCAACCCGAGAGGAAACCCATGAAAGCTTTCGCCTTTATTGCTGCCGCCACCCTGCTGGCGGCAGCGGCACCCGCCTCCGCGCAGTTTGCCAAACCGGAAGACGCCATCAAATACCGCCAGAGCGCGCTGTTTGTGATGGGCCAGCACTTCGGACGTGTCGGTGCCATGGTCAACGGCCGTGTTCCGTTCGATGCCAAGGTGGCTGCCGAGAACGCAGAGATCGCCGCCGACATGGCGAAGCTCCCGTGGGTGGCTTTCGGCCCCGGCACCGACAAGGGTGGCAACACCCGTGCAAAGGCAGAAATCTGGACCGAGCAGGCGAAATACAAGGAAGGCGCGGACAAGCTGGTCGCCGAGTCCGCCAAGCTGGCTGCAGCCGCAAAAACCGGCAATCTGGATGCGGTCAAGACCGCCTTCGCTGCCACGGCAGGCACTTGCAAGGCTTGTCACGACGCCTACAGGAGTCAGTAACCTCCCGCCCAGGCTCACTGCGTGTAGCCTGTTCCCCCTCAAGGGGGCGGGGCCTGCGGACTGGCAAAGCCAGTCCCGCGGCCCCTGCTGGTTTAAAGACGGCAGTTCGGGACGACGTCAGCAAGCGCAAAAAAAGGCCGACTCCTTGCGGAGCCGGCCTTTTTTCTTGATGCCGGTGGTGACGTCGATCATGTCTCAGCCAGCAGCTTCAGTGTGCGCCTTCGATGATCCAGCGGATCAGCCGTCGGGCATCGTCCTGGCTCAAGCGCTCATGGGCATCGATGTGGCCCAGAAAGCTTCCCTGGCGGAGCTTCTCAGCCACAACATTCTCGGCACTGGTGTTGCCGCGGTGCTTCTCATAGCGCGACGCCAGCTGAGCGAAGGTCGGGGCACTCTTCCTGGGTGGATTGCCATGGCAGGTGTAGCAGCCCTTGTCCAGCGCGAGTTGCGAACTAGCATGGGCAGGGGCCGGAAGCAGCAGAGGGACCATAAGGCTCAGAACCATCGAGCTGGCGAAGTGAAAGGCGCGAGCCAGTCTCGTGTGGATGGCCATGCGACGTTCAGGTCTCGGCGAGCAGCTTTTCAATCAGTGCGTGCAGGGCTACGAAGTCGGGCATGCCGACGTATTGTTTGACGATCTCGCCGCGTTTGTTGACCAGATAACTTGTCGGTGTGAGTTGCACGTCGCCCCAGGCTTTGGCCACTGCGCCGGTGTTGTCGATGGCGACCTTGAAGGGCAGCTGGCGGGTCTGCGAGAAGTTGACGACATAGCTCGGTGGGTCGTAGCGCATGGCGACCGCGACCGTCTCATAGCCCTTGCTCTGGTACTTGTTGTAGGTCGAGATGATCTGCGGCATCTCGGCCACGCAGGTCACGCAGCTGGTCGCCCAGAAATTGACCAGCGTCACCTTGCCCTTGAGGTCGGCTGTGGTTTGCTTGCTGCCGTCGAGCAGTACGAAGGTCGACTCCGGAGCCGCCTGTGCGCCAGTGCAGCCCGGCAGGCTTATCAGCGCCGCCGCAGCCAGTGCGGTGGCCAGTGCCATGCGGCATACTGCCAGCCGGGAAGTGAATTTCATCGAAAGGACCTCATCATGCGACGTCGTCATTTTAATCGGGCAGGTGTAGGCACCTTGGGTGCGTTGATAGGAACCACTTACTTGCAGGCCTGGGCCGTGTCCTTCGGCAGCCTGACCAACCAGGAAGCCAGCAGCGGCTTGAAGACCGCGCTGGAAAAAGGCGCACTGGCGGCCGTCGCCCTGCTGGGCAAGACAGATGGATTCCTTGGCAACCCGAAAGTTCGCATTCCACTGCCCGGCTACCTGGAAGACGCGTCCCAGCTGCTGAAAAACTTCGGCCAGGGCAAGCGCATCGATGAACTGGTCACCTCCATCAACCGCGCCGCCGAAGCAGCTGTACCCCTGGGCAAGGATTTGCTGGTGGGCGCCGTGCGCTCCATGACGGTGACCGACGCCAAGAACATCCTGCAGGGCGGCGAAACCTCGGTCACCAATTTCTTCGCCGAGAAAACCCGCGCGCCACTGGGTGTGAAGTTTCTGCCAGTGGTGACCCGGGCCACCGAGAGGGTGGGGTTGGCCAACAAGTACAACGAATTCGCCGGCAAGGCCGCCGGCTTCGGGCTGGTGAAGAAGGAAGACGCCAACATCCAGCAGTACGTCACCGGCAAATCGCTCGACGGGCTTTACCTCATCATCGGCGAGGAAGAAAAGAAAATCCGTCAGGACCCGGTCGGCACCGGCAGCGCCATCCTGCAGAAGGTGTTTGGCGCGATGAAGTAGGCCTCAACTGCCGAAAAGCGCGGCCATCTCGTTCGGGGGCGGGTGGCAGTGACCCCGGTGAAGGGTCACGCCAGCCGGCGAGCGTGCTTTTATTTGGCCGCAGTCTTCTGCGCGTTGGCCGACGTCATGGCGGAAATAAACGCCTTGTCTTCAAACAGCGTTTTCATCGCGTTCTCCAGCGCACGGTCAAGGGCAAGCTTCGCGTTGTCTCCCGATGCGAGCTGGATTTTCGGCTCAATGCCCTGGGCAACGATCATTCGCGTGTACAGCACGCTCCCGCTTTTCGACTTCAAGGACACGAGCATGTTGAGGTCGGCGACCGCATCGCCGGAAAAGAAGCCGGTCTTGTAGTCGTTGTAGAAGCGGCTCAAGTCAGCCGAGATCAACACCAGCGCCGCGTCGGAGCCCAGTGCAAATCCCCGGGCCTGAAGTTCGCTCTCAATCGCTTTGCGAACCGTGATGGCCACGTCCTCAGAGGCCAGAATCGGTGCCATCTCCATGCCGTAGCCGTTTTTCTTGCTGCTGACCTTGGTTTTGTCCGTCCGCTGGTCTGCGACGGTGACTTTCACAGAGATGTCTCCAGCGCCGGCAATCTGGGCAACGCCCTGTGGCTGCTTGTAGCGAAGGTCAATGGTGTCTGGAGTCAGTGCACACCCGGTGAGGGCGAGCAAGGCAAATACTGCGGAAATGGCGAGAACGGCTCTTTTCATGGTTTCTTTGTGGTTGTGGTTGATCAATGTATCCCTGTGACTGACGACAAGACGTCGTCGGTCGCTGGCCCCCCTTGTTGTGGCGGGCGCACGCTCTTGCAGCTGTTGAAGGCAACGGGTCCCTGCCTCAGTCCCTGCCCGCTGTGATCCCGCAGCCCGAAGAGCGTGCCCAGTGTCGGCAACAGTGGCTGACCGCCGCCTGACGGGTGCCGCTCTCGTTTCCCCGTGCTGACCCAGGCTCAGGCGCTGGCCAGTGCTCGCCTTGGCGCAACTGAGTTGATCGCCGATAAGCCCGTGAAGGCAAAGTCCACCTCGGGTTGGCGACCACCCACGATGTCGGCAATCGCTGCTGCCGATCCACAAGCGTGCGTCCAGCCCAACGTGCCGTGACCGGTGTTGAGAAACACATTCGATGCCTTGCTGCGGCCGATGTAGGGCACGTTGCTGGGCGTGGCGGGCCGTAAGCCAGTCCAGTACTGCGCGCCCTGGCCGTCGGTCATGCCAGGGAAGAGCTGCTTCACCCGCCGCACGATGGCCTCGCAGCGCACCAGGTTCAGGTCGGTGTTGTAGCCATTGAGCTCGGCGGTGCCGGCAATCCGCAGGCGCTTGCCCAGGCGCGAGAACACCAGCTTGTACTCGTCGTCGGTCAGGCTCACGGTGTACGACGCGGCCTCGTCGATGACTGGCAGCGTGACCGAATAGCCTTTGGCCGGGTAGATGCGCAGCGTCTGGCCCAGTAGCCGTGACCACTGTGCGCTGAAGGAGCCCATGCATATCACGTACGCGTCGGCGGTGAGTCGCTCCACCCGCCCGCCGGCTTCACCGCTGCCGGTGACGGTCTGCACGCCGTTAAGCGTGCCGCCGCTGTGGTCCAGCCCGACCACGGTGGTGTGGTACTTGAACTGGACGCCAGCCGCCGCACAACGTGCAGCCAGTGCCTGCGTGAAGGCGTGGGCGTCACCTGATTCATCGCTGGGCGTGAAGCTGCCGCCCACAATGCGGCTGCGGCATTGCGCCAGGGCGGGTTCAATGGCCACGCACTCGTCGGCAGTCTTCATGTCGAGCTCGCAGCCCTGCTCGCGCATGATGCGTGCCGGTTCCTGCGCCGCGTCGTATTCGGCCTGGCTGGTGTAGAAGTGCAGGATGCCGCGCGTTTGTGCGTCGTACTGCAGGCCGAGTTCGGCGCGCAGCTTTTGCAGCGTGCTGCGGCTGTACATGCCGAGGTTGACGATCTGCCGGATGTTCCACGCGGTGCGCGCGGGCGTGCAGTTGCGCAGAAACTCCAGACCCCACAGCCACTGCTGCATATCGGCGCGCAGGCGGAACAGCAGTGGCGCGTCTTCGCGGGCCAGCCACTTCAACACCTTCAGTGGAGCGCCCGGGTTGGCCCAGGGCTCGGCGTGGCTGACGGAGATCTGACCGCCATTGGCAAAACTGGTTTCCATGGCCGCGCCGGGGCGGCGGTCGATGACGGTGACTTCGTGACCTTGCTGAGACAAATACCAGGCGGTGGTGATGCCAGTGACGCCGGCGCCCAGAACCATGACTTTCATGGTGAATCCTTTTCAAACAGTGAACATGACGCAAGCGCGGGCACGCGAAGCGGCAGGTGCTGAGTGAATCGTGAGAATCATGGCAACCGCCAAGCCATCGAGTGCTTGCGGCCGCTTCCACTGTCCCTGTTACCTGAGAGATTCAACCCGTGATGCACGGCGGCATGTGGCGGGCTTTGCTCCTTCGGTGCGCCGCACATTGCATGCGGCGTCTCTCCAGACGGCTGTGTGTTCCGGGCAGTACGGGACCTGAGCGATTATGGAAGTTTGCGCCTTCGGTGGCTGCCTGTGCTTTGGGGCGAGGGCAGCGCTCTCCTGCTTGAACGCTTCCAGTTTAACACTCGCCTAGCGCCTGAGGACCAGGGCCTTGCGCGCCGTCGTCAGCCGCTCATCGAGGTAAGCGCCATAAAAGCCAGGCACCGCAATGCCGACCAGCCGTTCGGCCACCTCCTGTCCGCGCGAACCAAAGAACAGCACCGTGGGTGTGAACTTGGCGCGCCAGGCGTCGGTTTGCAGTGCTGCGGTGGTGGGCCGTTCGTCAAACCCGATCAAGCGGGCGCTGCGGTCGCTCACGTTCAGCTGCCAGGTGTGCCAGCCCGCGTCACGCTGACCGGGCAGCAGGTAGTTACGCCGCACCAGTTCGCAATAGGGGCAACCGGGCAGGCTGATCAGAAGGATCAAGGGTTCGCCTTTGGCCGCAGCAGCGCGTGCCGCCTCGGGCAGCGACGTGGGTACGGGCAGGGCGGTTTCCCGTGACCACGCCGTGCTGTGCGCACCGATCAGCGGCAGTGCCAGCCCGGTGGCCAGTGCCGCGCACAGGCGGCGACGGTCTGGAAGAGTCACCCCGCGCTTTCCAGCAAGACCTGCGACAAGGCCGGTGCAGCGCTCACCATTGGATCGTGACCGGTTGCCAGTTCGACAAAGCGCGAACCCGGCAGCCAGGCGCCACTCCAGCAAGTCGCATCGCGGGCGCGCAGGCGGCTCGGGTCGATGCTGGCCAGCGCCGGCTGTGTGCAGCTGACATAGGTGCGCGCGATGGCGGCGACCCGCTGCACATCAAACTGGATCGGTGCCTGGTAGGTGTTGCCAGGGTGCGGCGTCTGGCGACGCATGACCCAGTCGCGGTCGGCGCCCTGCAGGCCGAACTTCGCAGGGTCGGGCGGGGGCAGGCTGAAGTGGGGCGAGGCCTGTGCGGCGGCCATGCGCTCCTGCTGGGTGGCGGGGGACTGCGTGCTGCTCCAGCTCTCACCGGGCTCGGGCAGGATGGCATCGACATAGACCAGGTGCTTGATTCGTTGCGGTACACGATCAGCGACGGCTGTGCCCAGCAAGCCACCATACGAGTGCAGAGCCAGCACCACGTCCTGCAGCTCCTCGGCTTCAATCAGATTGACGACATCACAGATGTGCGTGTCCACCGTGATGCTGGGTGACAGCAAATGCGCGCGTTCGCCCACGCCCGTCAGCGTGACTGCATGCACACGGTGGCCCGCCTGCTGCAGGGTGGCGGTGACGCGCTGCCAGCACCACGCCCCATGCCACGCGCCGTGGACCAGAACAAAATTGGCCATCAGATCACCGCTTTCTGCTTCAGGTCAGCCAGTTGCACATCGGTGTAGTTGAGCACGCTGCGCAACACCTCGTCGGTATGCTGGCCGAGCAGGGGTGGCGGCAGGTCGGTGCGCACTGGCGTGGCACTGAGCTTGATGGGGCTGGACACCAGCCGCAAATCCGCTTTCACGGGGTGCTGCCATTCCGTGACCATCTGCCGCGCCTGAACTTGTGGGTTTGCGAACACCTCGGCCAGGTTGTTGATGGCGCCGCACGGCACCTTGGCCGCCTCGAGTGCCGCCAGCCAGTCGCTTTTGGTCCGTGTCTTCATCACCGCTTCAAGAATCGGCACCAGCTGTGCCCGGTTGAGCACGCGGTCGCGGTTCTTCGCGAACAGCGGGTTCACGCCCAGCTCCGGAATGTTGGCCACCTGGCAGAACTTGAGGTACTGCGAGTCATTGCCCACCGCGAGGATGAGGTGGTCCTTGCTGCCATCCGGCGCGGGGGCGACTTCGAACACCTGATACGGCACGATGTTCTGGTGCGCGTTGCCGGCGCGACCCGGTGCCTTGCCGCTCACAAGATAGTTGGCACCCAGATTGGCCAGCATCGCCACCTGGGTGTCGAGCAGTGCCATGTCAACCTGCTGGCCCTCGCCGGTTTTCTCGGCATGGCGCAGCGCGGCCAGAATGCCGACGGTGGCGTACATGCCGGTCATCAGATCGGCCACTGCGACACCCACCTTTTGTGGTCCGCCGCCGAGGTCGTCGCGCTCCCCGGTCACGCTCATCAGTCCGCCCATGCCCTGAATGGCGTAGTCGTACCCGGCGCGCTCGGCGTACGGCCCGTTCTGGCCGAAGCCTGTCACCGAGCAGTACACCAGGCGCGGGTTGATGGCTTTGAGCGACGCGTAGTCCAGCCCATAGCGAGCCATGTCGCCAACCTTGAAGTTCTCGACAAACACATCGCAGTGCTTCACCAGCTCACGCATCAGCGCCTGGCCGGCAGGCTGGGCGATGTCGCAGGTGAGCGAGCGCTTGTTGCGGTTGGTGCCGAGGTAGTAAGCCGCCTCGGTGTCTGCGCCGGCGGCGTCTTTCAGGAAGGGCGGGCCCCAGGTGCGGGTGTCGTCACCGCTGCCGGGCCGCTCGACCTTGATCACATCGGCGCCCAGGTCCGCCAGGGTCTGGGTGCACCAGGGGCCCGCGAGAACGCGGGACAGGTCGAGAACGCGAATGCCGGCTAGAGAGTTCATCCCGCCATTTTGCACCGCTGGCCCCTTGACGGAGCCGCTTGGGACGACAGGCCGTGCCAGCGGGATGAAGCGCCGCGTGGGGAATCAGTAAGTCTTGTACGGCAGGAACTTGCCAGACAGCACCACGTTCACGCGGTCGCCCTTCGGGTCGGGCTGGCGAACGATGTCCATGCTGAAGTCGATGGCGCTCATGATGCCGTCGCCGAACTCTTCGTGGATCAGTTCCTTGATAGTGGTGCCGTACACGCTGACGATCTCGTACCAGCGGTAGATCAGCGGATCGGTCGGCACCTGCGTGGGCAGCGAGCCCTTGTACGGCACAACCTGCAGCCACTTCTGCTCTTCGGCGGTGAGGCCAAAAATCTTGCCGATGATCTTGGCCTGCTTGTCGTCAAACGTCATCTGACCCAGGCAGCCGGCGGTGACCCACTCCTTGCTCAGGCCCACTTTCTTGGCCACGGAGTCCCAGGTCAGGCCTTTGGAAACTTTGACAGTGATGATTTTTTCGGTGACGTCGTTGCGGTTCATGGCGTGGGTGCTCCTGTGTAGGTATGGGGAAAGAAAAAAGGAAGGAAGAAGAAAGTGACTTCAGTGCGCACGGGCACGTGTCACGAGGAAATCGACGATGTGATTGCGCAGGTCGTAATAGCCGGGCAGGTGGTGCAGCGCGGCGCGGGTGCGTTCGCGCGGCAGCGGGTTGACCACTTCTTCGGCGATGCCGCCGGGCGCGTAGCCGTTGGCGTTCTCGGTGCCATTGCTCATCAGCAGAATGCGGTCAGCCAGCAGGATGGCTTCGTCCACGTCGTGCGTGATCATGAAGACGGTCTGGTGCGTCTCGCGCACGATACTCATCAGCTCGTCCTGGATGGTGCCGCGGGTGAGAGCGTCGAGCGCACCGAAGGGCTCGTCCAGCAGCAGCATCTTGGGCTGGATGGCAAACGCACGGGCAATGCCCACGCGCTGCTTCATGCCGCCTGACAGCTGCGAAGGCTTCTTGTCGATGGCGGCGCTCAGGCCGACCATCGCCACAAACTTCTCGACATGCGCGTTGACTTCGGGCGCTTTCCAGTCGGGCCAGCGCGAGTTGACGGCAAAGGCGATGTTCTTGCGCACGGTGAGCCAGGGCATCAGCGCGTGGCTCTGGAACACCACACCGCGCTCCAGACTGGGGCCGGCGATCTCGCGGTTGTCCATGAACACATGGCCGCTGCTGGCGGTGTCCAGCCCGGCCAGTACGTTCAGGATGGTGGTCTTGCCGCAGCCCGAGTGGCCGATGATGCAGACGAACTCGCCCTTGTCGATGGTGAAAGACACATTGGCAAACACCGGCTTGTCGGCGACAAAGGCCTTGCTCAGCGCTTCGATCTTGAGGAATCCCTGCATGCTTCGTTCTTTCGTGGGGGAGGGGGTTTCAAGCAGTGGGGCCAGCGGCATCACCGGCTGCTCGCTGCGGACAGAAGCGTCACTCCACATAGGTCACCCATTTCTGGAACTGGGCGAACGCGAGGTCAAGCAGCATGCCGACGATGCCGATCACCAGGATGGCGAAGATCACGTTGGTGAGCGAGAGGTTGTTCCACTCGTTCCAGACAAAGTAGCCGATGCCCGTGCCGCCGACCAGCATCTCGGCCGCCACGATCACCAGCCAGGCAATGCCCATGGAGATGCGCATGCCCGTCAGGATGGTCGGTGCGGCTGCCGGCAGGATCACCAGAAACGCGCGGCGCAGCGGGTTCACTTCCAGCGTGCTGGCCACGTTGAGCCATTCGCGCTTGACCGAGGCCACGCCAAAGGCGGTGTTGATCAGCATGGGCCAGACCGAGCAGATGAAGATCACGAAGATGCCGGAGATCGACGAGTCCTTGATGGTGTAGAGCGCCAGCGGCATCCAGGCCAGCGGCGAGATCGGCTTGAGCACCTGGATGAAGGGGTCAAACGCGCGCCGCAGCAGCGGCGACATGCCGATCACAAAGCCCAGTGGAATCGCCACCAGCGCAGCCAGCAAAAAGCCCAGGCCCACACGTGCCAGCGAGTGGCTGAGCTGGATCAGGATGCCCTTGTCGTTCGGCCCGTTGTCATACACCGGGTTTGAGACCTGTTTCCAGATCGCCTCGCCCATCTGCCCCAGGGTCGGGAAGCCCGTGGTCTTGGTGCTGCCGGGGTCTTTGCCCATCATCTTCTGGTATTCGATCTGCTCGGCGGTCATGCCGGCCACAGACGCTGCAGGTGTGCCCGCAGGCGTCACCGTGGCGGCGTACCAGATGCCCAGAAAGGTGAAAAAGATCAGCAGCGAGACCAGGCCCGCCTTGAGGTTCAGGGACTTCAGCATGTCAGTGCATTTCCGACCGCTCAGGCGATCTTGTTGATGGCGAAGCTCTTGGCGTACTGGTCCGCCTTGGCGGGGTCAAACTCCTTGCCCATAATGAAGTACTTCTTGTAAGCGCCCTCAGGTGGACGGAACCCAGCGATGGACATCTGCTTCTTGGCGTCGGTCAGCAGGAACACCTTCTCGGCGATCTGCCGGTAGTTCACATCGCCCTTGATGTAGCCCCAGCGCTTCATCTGCGTCAGCATCCACACCGCCATGCTCTGCCATGGCACCGGGTCGAAGTTGGCGCGGTCGGGCACGTTCTTGATGTTGCCCAGGCCGTCGGCAAACTTGCCGGTCAGCACCTGCTGCAGCACCGCTTCGGGCTGGTTCAGGTACTGCGTCGGTGCAATCAGCTTGGCGATCAGCTCGCGGTCTTTCGGTTGGCTGGCGATGAAGGAGGCACTCAACACCGCGCGGTACAGCGCAGCGAAGCTGTTCGGGTTCTGCTTGATGAAATCGTCGCTCACACCGAAAGCGCAGCAGGGATGGCCGTCCCAGATTTCCTTGGACAGGATGTGGATGAAGCCTACCTCGTCGTACACCGCGCGCTGGTTGAAGGGATCGGGGCCAAGGAAGCCGTCGATGTTGCCGGCACGCAGGTTGGCCACCATCTCTGGCGGCGGCACCACGCGCAGCTGCACATCGGTGTCGGGGTTGATGCCGTTTTCAGCCAGGTAGTAGCGCAGCAGGAAGTTGTGCATGCTGTACTCGAACGGAATCGCGAACTTGAAGCCTTTCCAGTTCTTCGGATCGCGGTTGTTCTTGTGCTTCACATGCAGCGTGATGGCCTGGCCGTTGGTGTTCTGGATGCTGGCCACATTCATGTTCACCTGGTTGCTGCCCAGACCCATGGTCATGGCCAGCGGCATCGGCGACAGGAAGTGCGACGCGTCATGCTCCTTGTTGATCATCTTGTCGCGGATCAGCGCCCAGCCGGCAGTTTTGTTGAGCTGGACGTTCAGACCCTCTTTCTTGTAGAGACCCAGCGGGTCGGCCATGATCAGCGGGCTGGCGCAGGTGATGGCGATGAAGCCGAGCTTGAGGTCTTTCTTTTCCAGCGGGCCCTTGTCTTGGGCCATGGCCTGCAGCGCACCCAGAGGCAGCACCGACGCAATCGCCGCGCGGGCGGTGTTGGCGCCGACGGCCTTCAGGAAACCGCGGCGCACCGCGTCGACCGGAAACAGCGCCTTGATCATCGCCGCTTCCATGAAGTTGTCTGACATGTCCTGTGCGCTGGACATGGCGGCATCGTGCTGTTCGGGCGCGTGGTTTTCACCGCAGGCGCAGCGCAGCATCAATGGACGGTCGGCATCGTAGGCATCAAAACGGTTGGACATCGCGGTTCCCCTTTTCAGGCAAATTGACAAACGGATGCCAGTCTCTATGCAAGGGGCGGGCCTGAATGCCGGCTTCAGCCGCGCTTTCGCAAGAACGCGGTGCGGTTTTTGAGCGCGTGTAGTGCTGGCCCTACAAATCGGAGCCGTAAAGCTGCTCAGCTGCCGGTTAGCCGCCCGTTTGGCCGTGGCGTTCGGCATACAGGGCCAGTTCCACGTCGTTGCGGGTGCCGGTTTTTTCCAGGATGCGGGCGCGGTAGGTGCTGACGGTGTTGGCCGCCAGATTCAGCTGTGCACCAATTTCGCCCACCGACTTTCCGGCCGTCAGCAGGCGGAAGACCTGGTGTTCGCGGTGCGACAGCGCCTCGGTGCCGCTGCGGGCCGCGCTGTTACCAACGGCGCTGGCCAGCGCTTCGGCTGCCACGGCCGACACATAGCGCCCGCCGGCCGCAACCTTGCGCACGGCCGCAATCATGTCGTCCGGGTTGGCGCTTTTGTTCAGGTAACCGGCGGCGCCCAGCTTGATGCAGCGCACCGCGTACTGTTTCTCCGGGTAGGTGCTGAGCATCAGCACTGGCAGGTCGGGCCAGCGCGCCTTCAGCGCCTGCAGCACATCAAGGCCGTCGCGGTCGGGCAGGGCGATGTCGAGCAGCACGGCGTTCAGTGCGGTGGGGCCAGTGTTGCCGCCCAGCGCCTCGACTTTCTCCAGAATCTCGGGGCCGGTTTCAGCCTCGGCCACAACGTCGATTTCCGGCGCGTCGGCCAGCACCTGCTTCAGGCCCTCGCGCACGATGCGGTGGTCGTCGCCAATCAGGATGCGGACAGTGCTCATGGTGTGTTCGTGGCCCGTGTGACTGGATCAGCTGGCAGCTCAATGCGCAAGTGGAAGGTCGCGCCGCGACCCACTTCGCTGGAAATCGCCAGACTGCCGCCCAGGTGGCGCGCCCGCTCGCGCATGCCCATGACGCCGTAGGCGTTGGCGGCTTCAAAGGCGCTCGGCTCGGCGCCCTTGCCGTTGTCCTTCACTGTGATGCTGATGGCGTCTGCCGTGGCGCGGATCGCAATTTCCACCGCGCTGGCTTCGGCGTGGCGGCCGATGTTGCTGAGCATCTCCTGAAAGATGCGGAAGATGGCAATCGCCGAGGCCTCGGGCAGCGGTGCGGCATGGGCCACGTCCATCTGCCAGTCGAGCGCCAGCTCGGCCGACTGCACAAACTCGTGGGCCTGCCATTCCAGCGCCGCCCACAGGCCTTGGTGGTCAAGAATGCTGGGCCGCAGGTCGGTGATGATGCGGCCCACGTTGTCGACAGCCGCTTCAATCAGGCGGCCCATGTTCTGGCATTTGCCGCGCATGCGGTCGCGCATGGCCTGTGCGTCGTCGGGCTCGCGCTGCGGTTGCTCGCTGAGGCGTTTGTCGAGCCAGCCGACGTCCATCTTCAGTGCCACCAGCAGGCTGCCGAGCTCGTCGTGCACCTCGCGGGCGATGCGGGTGCGCTCTTCCTCGCGCACGGTGTGGGTGTAGGCCGAGAGTTCGCGCAGCTGCTGCAGCGCTTCCGACAAGGCCTGGGTGCGCTCGCTGACGCGCTGCTCCAGCACCGCATGCGCCTGGCGCAGGGCCTCTTCGGCGCGGCGCCGGGCGGAGATGTCGACAAAGGTGACCACCGCGCCCTGCACGATGCCGTCTTCCACGATGGGGTAGGACGAATACTCCACCGCGAACGAGGTGCCGTCGCGGCGCCAGAACAGCTCGGTGTCAATGCGGCAGGGCAGGGCCATGCGAAAGGCGTTGAAGATCGGGCACAGGTTCTCGGGGTAATGCGCGCCGTCGGCATGGCTGTGGTGCGCCAGCTCGTGCATGTTGCGGCCCAGCACTTCGTCGGGTGCAAAGCCCAGCTGTTCGGCGCCCGCACGGTTGATGAAAGTGCAGCAGCCATCCATGTCGATGCCGAAAATCCCCTCGCCGGTGGATTCCAGCAACTGCGACAGCCGGTCGCGCCAGACGATCTGCCCGGCGCCCGGCAGGTGGACCGGATTCCCGCGCATCGCCGGCGATGCACGCTGGGGGTGCGGCGCGGGGGGCTCGGGAAGGGCGATGTCCTCAAACATGCTCTGGTTTAGCAAGCATCGTGCCCAGATTGGTGCAACCCTGGCGAATTTGAGTGCATTAAAACAGTGCATCGATGCAGAGGCCCTCACCGGCACAGCCCCAAAGCGGCGCACGATTGCCTGTAAAGTCATAGGCATGCTGATGAGTTACCGCAATCCGTCCCTGCCGGCCGTCCTCTGCCTGCTGCTGGCAGTGGGTGGCTGCAGCCCGGCCTTCAACTGGCGCGAGGTGCGCCCTGACGCCACCCGGCTTGCGCTGCTGCTTCCCTGCAAACCCGACAAGGCGCAAAAACAGGTGCCGCTGGGCGGACAGGCCACCACGCTGTCGATGCAGGGTTGTGATGCTGGCGACGCCACATTTGCCGTCGCCGTGGCTACGCTGCCCGACGCCGCAGGTGCAGCTGATGTGCTGACGCAGTGGCAGGCGGCCACACTGGCTAACATGAAGGCCGCGCCCGGCTCCAGCCGCACGACCGCCTTGCGCGTGTCGGGTGTCAATGCGCCGGCGCAGGCCGTGTTCGTCAGCGCGCAGGGCAAGCGGCCGGATGGCGCGGCGGTGCAAGGCCAGGCGGCGTATTTTGCCGATGGCGCCCAGGTGTTTCAGGTGGTGATGTACGCCGACAAGGTGAATGCAGAAGCTGCAGAGACTTTCTTCTCCAGCCTCCGCTTTGAATAGGGGGTCTGACCGTGAGCGGTGACGCAACCCCCATGACCGAACCGGGCCGGCTCGATACCCGCGCGGCAGTGGCGGTGTTTGCCGCCTTTGCGGCGGCTTATTTCTGCTCGGCGCTGGTGCGCGCCATCACCGCCACGCTGTCACCGGTCCTGACGCAGGAGTTTTCGCTGCAGGCCCGCGACCTCGGCCTGCTGGCTGGTGGCTACTTCCTCGGCTTTGCGGCCATGCAGTTGCCGCTGGGCACCTGGCTGGACCGCTACGGGCCGAAGCGGGTGATTTTGTGCTTTCTGTCGGTGTCGGTGATCGGGTGTCTGGCGTTTTCTGTGTCGACCGGGTTTAGCGGCCTGCTGGCGTCGCGTGTGCTGGTCGGCATGGGCGTCAGTGCCTGCCTGATGGCGCCGCTGACCGGATTTCGCCGCTGGTATGAGCCCGGCGCGGTGCTGCGTGCCAACTCGTGGATGCTGATGACCGGCTCGCTGGGCATGCTGGCCTCGACACTGCCGGTGCAGTGGCTGATGCCGTTGACCGGCTGGCGGCCCCTGTTCTGGATTCTCGCGGCCATGATCCTGCTGGCCATGGTGGCACTGGCGGTGTGGGTGCCGACGTGGCGGCCCGATGCGGCGGCGGATGACGCCGCTGTTGACCAACAGCCTGCCGAGCCCGCGGGGTATGCGGCTATATGGCGCAGCCCTTACTTTCGCCGCATGTCGCCGCTGGCGTTCTTCAACTATGGCGGGCTGGTCGCCATCCAGACGCTTTGGGCCGGCCCGTGGATGGTGAAGGTGAGCGGCTACACCCCGCTCGAAGCTGCCACCGGCCTGTTCTATATCAATGCCTTCATGCTGGTGACCTTCTGGGCCTGGGGCATGGCCAACCCCTCGCTCGCCGCCCGGGGCTGGACGGCCAACCGGTTGATGACCTGGGGTGTGCCGCTCAGTCTGGTGGCGCTGGCGGTCAACATTGCCGGCGGCGCGTCCACCGGCTGGCTGGGTTGGGCGTTGTTCTGCGTGGCGTGCAGTGTGCTCGGGTTGGCGCAACCGGCGGTGGGCATGGCCTTTCCGCCGGCACTGGCCGGTCGGGCCCTGTCGGGCTACAACCTGATGATCTTCGGCGGCATCTTCGTCGTGCAATGGGGCATAGGCCTGCTCATTGATGCCTTCGCCGCGGCAGGCCTGGGTACCGTGGCGTCGTTCCAGGCTGCCATGGGTGTGTTTTTGTGTTGTTGTCTCGCCTCATACGGGTACTTCCTGTGCGGCGGCAAGGATAATCAGTCGCAATGAACGGCATTTTCATCATCGCCCATGCGCCTCTGGCATCGGCGCTTCGCCAGTGCGTGCTGCATGTGTTTCCGGACAATGCGCCCGGCATCGCCGCGCTCGATGTGCAGCCCAACATGCCGCCGGAGGAAACCCTGGCGCAGGCCCGCATCATCATGTCGCAGCTGGGCACCTCCAAGGTGCTGGTGCTGGTGGACGTGTTTGGCGCCACACCCTGCAATGTGGCGCAGAAGCTGGTCGATGGCGTCAATTCCAAACTGATCACCGGGATCAACCTGCCCATGCTGCTGCGCACCGTGTCTTACCGGCATGAGTCCCTTGACGCGCTGGTGGCGCGCGCATTGATCGGCGCGACCCAGGGCGTGATCCAGGTGGCCATCACGGCACCCCAGAACCAGATACGTCGAACCCATGATCAAGACCACCACCAACATCAGCAATAAGCTGGGCCTGCACGCACGGGCCTCGGCCAAGCTCACCAAACTCGCCGGCAGCTTTCAGTGCGAGGTGTGGATGAGCAAGGGCGAGCGCCGTGTCAATGCCAAGAGCATCATGGGCGTGATGATGCTGGCCGCCGGCATGGGCAGCGTGGTTGAAGTCGAGACCAATGGCGCCGACGAGCAGGCGGCGATGGATGCCATCCTGGCGTTGATTAATGACAAGTTTGGTGAAGGCGAGTGATGGAGCCCCCACGGTCGCTCGCTGCGCGTAGCTCCCTGCCCCCCGAGGGGGCCGCCCGCCTGCAGTCCGGCAAAGCCGGTCCTGCGGCTCGTGCTTGCTTCGGAACCGTCGATACGATCGTGGGGGGTGCATGACCTTCTCGGTCCACGGCCTGGCGGTTTCGCGGGGCATTGCGATTGGGCGGGCGGTGCTGGTGGCGTCGAGCCGGGCCGATGTGGCGCACTACTTTGTCGAGGCAGACAAGACCGACGAGGAAATCGCCCGGGTGCGTTCGGCGCGCAATGCGGTGTTTGACGAGATCACGCGGGTTCAGCAGGACCTGCCCAAGGATGCGCCGCACGAGCTGGCCGCGCTGCTCGATGTGCACCTGATGCTGCTGCAGGACGAGCAGCTCATCACCGGCGTGAAGCACTGGATCACCGAGCGGCACTACAACGCCGAATGGGCGCTGACCACCCAGTACGAGGTCATCGCGCGGCAGTTCGACGACATGGAAGACGAGTACCTGCGCGAACGCAAGGCGGATCTGGAGCAGGTGGTCGAGCGCATTCTTCGCCACATGAAGGGCATGGCCTCGCCGGTGCAGCCGGTGGAGCAGGCGGGCGCCGGCCGCAAGGCGTCGCAGCAGGACCTGCTGCTCGACGACACCACCGACGTGCCGCTGGTATTGATCGCCCACGACATCTCGCCCGCCGACATGATGCAGTTCAAGCAGAGTCTGTTTGCCGGCTTTGCCACTGACGTGGGCGGGCGCACCTCGCACACGGCCATCGTGGCGCGCAGCATGGACATTCCTGCGGTCGTCGGCGCGCGCAGCGCGAGCCAGCTGATCCAGCAGGACGACTGGGTCATCATCGACGGCGATGCCGGCGTGCTGATCGTCGATCCGTCGCCCATCATCCTGGCCGAGTACGGATTCAAGCAGCGGCAGGGCGAGCTGGAGCGGGAGCGGCTGAACCGGCTCAGGAACACACCGGCCGTCACCATCGACGGCGCGCGTGTGGACTTGCTGGCCAATATCGAGATGCCCGACGACACGGCAGGGGCAGTCCGCGCCGGGGCTGTCGGCGTGGGGCTGTTTCGCAGCGAGTTCCTGTTCATGGGACGCAGTGGCAAGTTGCCCGACGAAGAAGAGCAGTACCTCGCCTACCGCCAGGCCATCGAGGGCATGCATGGCCTGCCGGTCACCATTCGCACCGTCGATATCGGCGCCGACAAGCCGCTGGACCGGCACGCCAGCAAGTCGCAGGAAACCCACCTCAACCCGGCGCTGGGCCTGCGCGCCATCCGATGGAGCCTGGCGGACCCGCCGATGTTCCTCACGCAGTTGCGCGCCATCCTGCGCGCCGCAGTGCACGGCCCGGTGAATCTGCTGGTGCCCATGCTGGCGCACGGCACCGAGATTCGCCAGACCATGGCATTGATTGACCGCGCCCGCGCGCTGCTCGACAACAAGGGCATTGCGTACGGGCCGGTGAAACTGGGCGCGATGATCGAGATTCCAGCGGCGGCGCTCACGCTCAAGCTCTTCCTGCGCTATTTCGATTTCCTGTCCATCGGCACCAACGACCTGATCCAGTACACACTGGCGATTGACCGGGCCGACGAGTCGGTTTCGCACCTCTACAACCCGTGCCACCCAGCGGTGCTACGTTTGATTGCCGACACCATCGCCGAGTGCAATGCGCAGGGCAAGGGTGTCAGCGTGTGCGGCGAGATGGCGGGGGATGTGACCATGACGCGCCTGCTGCTGGGGCTGGGCTTGCGCAGTTTCTCCATGCATCCCTCGCAGATCCTGACCGTGAAGCAGCAGATCCTGCGGGCCGATGCCTCCAAGCTCGCGCCATGGGCCGCCGAGGTGCTGGCCAGCGAGGATCCGGCTGCGCTGCTGCTGCAGCATTGAGCGAGGCGGGGTTGGCCCGTCCCTAGTCGTGCGCTTTCGACAGGGTGCCCAGCACCGCAGCGCCCACAATCATCAGCGCGGCCAGCCCGATGCTCCAGCTGAAGCTGCGGCCGCTGACCACCATCAGCAAGGCCGTGGAGCCCAGCGGCGTGAGGTAGCTCAGGATGCCGATCTGCCGCGCATCGCCGAGCTTGAGTGCCTTGTCCCACAGGAAGAACGCCGCGCCGAGCGGGCCCAAGCCCATCACCGCGAGAAGCCCCATGTCCTGGGCTGACAGTGCGGTGGCGGGCTCCATCAGCGCGTGGCACAGCAGTGACAGCAGGCCCGACACCAGTCCGAACAGGCCGATGGCGGCGGTGGGAAATGCGGCGACGCGCCGGGTCATCAGCGAGTAGCTGGACCAGATGAAGGCCGAGGCCATCGCGGGCAGATAGCCCCAGTACCAGCCGCCGGCTGCGCTGTCACCGCTGCGAGAACCCAGAATGGCGACGGCCGCACCGCCAAACCCCAGCAGCGCCGCCACCACATGCACTGCGCGCAGGCGAAGGCCTGGCAGGAACAGCGGCGCCATCACCACGATCAGCAGTGGCCACAGGTAGTTGACCAGATTGGCCTCCACCGCCGGTGCGTGCCGCAGCGCAATGAAGAGCAGAAAGTGAAAGCCAAACAGGCCGTACACGCCCATCAGCAGGGTGCTGGCGGGAATCTTCCACACCTGCGGGTTGCGCAGCACGGCGGGCAGCGCCAGCAGGCTGCCGATCAGCAGTGCAACACCCGTCAGCAGAAACGGCGGCACATGCTGCAGTGCCACGCCAAGCGCCGCCAGGCTGGCCCACAGGACGATGGCTCCAAGGGCATGAAGATTGGCCGAGAAATTGGCGGAGGGGTTGGCAGACATGAGCGCAGAGCATACGCGCCGCCGCGTGGCCCCGTCGTCGGCCACGCACGGCGCATCGTCGCGCAACGACGGTGTGTTGGAAAAGGGCTGGCGTTAATTACAGAAACAGAGGCAGAAACAGAGGCAGAAACACAACTTGCGACCAGCTTCACCGTCTGGCTACATGGCCGACACGGGAGCGCGACGCGTGCAGCGCCCAATCCATTGCAAGCAGCCAGTGATGCGTCTGGGTGCGAAGGCCTGTCGGCCTGTTCTGCCAACACGCGGGATTGGAGACTCTGATGATCAAGATGAATAAACCTCGGACAAACAAACCCGGGATGAACAAACGTCCCCTTCTGTTGATCGCGCTTGTCGGCGTGATCGGCCTGTCAGGCTGCGCGGTGTACCCCGTGGGTCATGTGGCGGGCCATGTGCAATACCAGGGTCAGGGCCACGGCTACGGTGAGAACCAGGCGGTGTATCCGGCCCATCGCCGCGACCGGGATGGCGATGGCGTACGCAACCGCTACGACCGTCAGCCCAACAACCCGTACCGCTATTGAATGTGCTTCTTGAACGTTCTTACGAAGCGTTCTTGGAGGGCGTGACGGCGTTCCGCTGCTTCCGCATCGCCGCCGTCAGCGCAGAAGGCGACAGGTAGCCGCATTGCAATGCGGTGTCAGCGACGCTGTGGCCGCGCTGGCGCAATTGCGCTGCCAGCGACAGCCGCTGCGCGCGAACCCATTGCATCACGCTGAGCCCGGTTTCACTGCGGCAGCGGGTGGCGAACTGCGTGGGGCTGAGAAACACCTGCTGCGCCAGTTGCGCCACTGTGATCGGCTCATGCAGATGCTGCCGTGCCCAGGCGGTCAGCTGCGGCCAGTCGATGGGCCGCTGAGGGCGTTTGGGTGGGTGCGGCAAGCGCTGGTTCGCTTCAGCGCTCCAGGCCTCCAGCAACAGGGGCGCACCCCACTGCTGCGCGGCGGGGCTGCCGCGTTGCAGCGCCAGATCGAGGTAGAGCGCCAGGGCTGACACCTGTGCGCGGTGCATGGGGCGATGGGCGTGCTGCTGCCAGGCGGCGTCGGTGGTGTCGAGCACCAGGCAGCGGCTACCGGAACGGGATTCAAAATCGTGTCGCTCACCGTGTGGAATCACACAGCCGTCGCCTGCGGCGATCCGTTGGCCCCGGCCTTCAACCTCCAGCTCCAGCAGGCCTTCCAGCCCCAGCAGCACCTGAAAGTGGCCGTGGGCATGGCTGCCGTGCGCGGCGCCGTAGTGGCGCAGCGACAGCAGGCCCGGCGCCATGTTCATGTCAGAGCGCGGCGGCGTCTGCCTTGTCGGCCACACCGGCGGCATGCGCCTGCTGGTCCGCGTGGTAGCTCGAGCGCACCATGGCTCCCACAGCGGCGTGGGTGAAGCCCATCTTGTAGGCTTCCGCTTCAAACATCTTGAAGGTGTCGGGGTGCACATAGCGCCGCACCGGCAGGTGGCTGGTCGAGGGCGCGAGGTACTGGCCGATGGTCAGCATGTCGATGTTGTGCGCCCGCATGTCGCGCATGACCTGCAGGATTTCCTCGTCGGTCTCGCCCAGGCCCACCATGATGCCGCTCTTGGTTGGCACGTCGGGGTGCAGCGCCTTGAATTTCTTCAGCAGGTTGAGGCTGAAGGCGTAGTCGCTGCCCGGACGCGCTTCCTTATAGAGGCGCGGCGCGGTTTCCAGGTTGTGGTTCATCACATCGGGCGGCGCGGCTTTCAGGATTTCGAGCGCGCGGTCGTCGCGGCCGCGGAAGTCGGGCACCAGAATCTCGATGGTGGTGGCGGGCGAGAGCTCGCGGATTTTCTGGATGCATTCCACAAAATGCCCGCTGCCGCCGTCGCGCAAGTCATCACGGTCCACGCTGGTGATCACCACGTACTTGAGCTTGAGCGCCGCGATGGTTTTGGCCAGGTTCAGCGGCTCGTTCACGTCCAGCGGGTCGGGCCGGCCGTGGCCCACGTCGCAGAAGGGGCAGCGGCGCGTGCACTTGTCGCCCATGATCATGAAGGTGGCCGTGCCCTTGCCGAAGCATTCGCCGATGTTGGGGCAGCTGGCTTCCTCGCACACGGTATTGAGCTTGTTCTCGCGCAGGATCTGCTTGATCTCGTAGAAGCGCGTGGTCGGGCTGCCGGCCTTCACGCGGATCCAGTCGGGCTTTTTCAGCACCTCGGCCTGCTCGACCTTGACCGGAATGCGCGACAGCTTGGCCGCCGCCTTCTGCTTGGCCAGCGGGTTGTAGGTTTCCTGACTTTGCGCTTCGCGGACGACGTCTTGGGTGCTCATGCTTGGGTCCATACCGTTCGTCCTGAGTCTGTCGAAGGACTGGGTGAGCCGTTCTGGTCCGTGGGTCACTGCTGACACGGGGGCTTCGACAGACTCAGCCCGAACGGAAAAAATCAGGGTGCGAGATAGCGTGCGAGCTTCTGCCCCAGCAGGTCGGCGGCCTCGGGCCACGCGACAGATACCCCGATTGTACGAAGGTCGATGGTTTTCAGGCCCGCATAGCCACACGGGTTGATGCGCGCAAATGGCTCCAGGTCCATCGCCACATTCAGCGCCACGCCGTGGTAGGTGCAATGCCGGCTGACCTTGATGCCCAGGGCGGCGATCTTGCCGAGGCCCCGGAACGGGTCAGCCGGATGGGCCGGCCCCGTCAGCGCCGCATGCGAATACGGGTCGTCCAGCCGCACATAAATGCCGGGTGAGCCGGCCACGCGGTGGCCCGTCACGCCGAAATGAAGCAGCGTGCGGATCACGGCTTCCTCGATGCGGTAGACGTATTCCTTGACGTAGTAGCCAGCCCGCTTCAGGTCCATCAGCGGGTAGCCCACCACCTGACCGGGCCCGTGGTAAGTGACCTGCCCGCCGCGATTGGTCTGCACCACCGGGATGCTGCCCGGGTTCAGCACATGGTCGGCCTTGCCCGCCAGCCCCTGCGTGTAAACCGGCGGGTGCTCGCACAGCCACAGCGCGTCCGGCGTGTCGGCCGTGCGGGAGGCGGTGAAGTCCTGCATCGCCTCCACAGTGGGCAGGTAGTCCGCGCGACCCAGTACTTTCAAAAGCACCTGAAGGGTCCCGTCATGCCAGTGCCACCGCGGAACCGGCTTCGCCGGGCCGCTGGTGGCGCCCCCTCGAGGGGGCGGCGCCGAAGGTGCCTCGGGGGTGGTTCATAAGACCACCTTGACCATCGGATGCGTGGACAGCGTGCGGTACAGCTCATCGAGCTGTTCGCGGCTGGTGGCGGTGACGGTGATGGTCACGCCCAGGTATTTGCCGCCCTTGCTTTCCCGCAGCTCGATGGTGCTGGCGTCAAAGGCCGGGTCGAACTGGTGCGCAATCAGGGTGATGGCGTGAACAAGTCCATCGACCTTCTCACCCATGACCTTGATGGGGAACAGCGACGGGTATTCAATCAGCGACTCCTGCCGTGCTGCTGGCACGTCGGTGATGGGACCGCTGCCGGTGGGTGCGGGTGGTTTCTGGCTCATGCGGCGGCCTCCTCAGCGGATTGGGTGGCCTCCCGGTAGGCGGCGTGAAGTCGCTCGTAAACCGGGCCGGGTCGTCCTGCGGCCGCGCCATGCCCCACCGCCCGTCCGTCCAGCCGGGTGATGGCCAGCACTTCCTTGGTGGCGGAAGACAGCAGCAGCTCGTCCGCCGACTGCACTTCGGCGCGGCTGATGGCGCGCAGCTCGAACGGGATGCCGGCGGCGCGGCAGATTTCCTCAATCAGTCCGTAGCGTATGCCTTCGAGCACAAGATGATCCTTCGGCGGTCCCATGACCTTGCCATCTTTGACCACCCAGACATTGCTCGACGCGGCCTCGCTGAGGTAACCGTCCCTGAACATCACGGTCTCAACGGCGCCGGCGTCCACGCTGATCTGGCGCGACATCACCGCGCCCAGCAGGCTGGTGCTCTTGATATGGGCTTTTTCCCAGCGGAAATCGTCCGCCGTCACGCAAGCCACACCCTCTGCGCGTTGCTGGACGCTCGGCAGCTTCATGGTGTTGCACATGGCGAAAACCGTCGGTACCAGGCCGGGCAGCATGGGGTGGTCGCGCATCGCGACGCCGCGGCTGAGCTGTATGTAGATGAGCTGGTTGCCGTCTGCGGGGGCTGTGCCGGTGCTGCGTGCATGCTCCGTGACCAGCCGGTCGACCAGGGCACGCCACTCAGCGTGGGTCATGGGGTTGGCAATCCGCAGCTCGCGCAGGCTGCGGTCCAGCCGCGCCATGTGCTGCTCGAAGCGGAACGGGCGCCCGCCATAGACCGGCACCACCTCGTAAATGCCGTCCCCGAAGATGAATCCGCGGTCGAGCACGCTGATCTTGGCGTCTTTCAGGGGCGTGAACTCGCCGTTCAGGTAACACAGGGTGTCGGGCAGCGGAGGGGGGATGTGCGCAGAAGGCGTCATGGGGCGGGGCTGTCTGGTGGTGGCAAGAGGGGGCTGTGGGCAGGGGCTGGGTCGATCAGCGGACTACGCCCGAAAAAGGTGAAACTCTTCGGACCCCGCGCCGTGGGCGTCCTCCATTGTGGCAAGAAACGCGCGTTGTTCCGACGGCGGAGCCTCCGAAACCCCCGGATTCCGGGGTGTGTATCAAGTAACCAAAAACTCGACGGGGAATCTATCGGACGGGCCGGGTTTCTACGTATAATCAGGGGCTTTGCTCAAGAGCGCCCTGTAACTCTGCGGTAATTTGGAATGTCGAAAATCAATGGTTCGACCGTCGGAGTTGCCTCAGGAATGACAGGCGCTGCAGAAGACGGAGTTGAGGCGGAAGATCAGGACTTCAAGGTCCTGACGCGGGAAGAAGCGCAAAAGCTGCGCGACGCGAATCCCCCCGTTTCCCCGTGGGCCGTGTTGGCAGGTCAGCTGGCGGTTGGGGTCCTTACGGCATGTGTCGTCTGGGGTCTGACCGGCAGGGCCGGTGCAGGATGGTCGGCGCTGTATGGTGCTCTGGCTGTGGTGGTCCCGGCGGCGCTGTTCGCGCGCGGGGTCGCCAGCAAGTTGTGGTCCCTGAATGCGGGCACTGCGGTGGTCGGATTCTTCGTGTGGGAAATGGTCAAGGTGGCCTTGACGGTGGCGATGCTGTTTGCGGCGCCGCGAATGATTGTGCAGTTGGACTGGCTGGCGTTGCTGGCGGGTTTTGTCGTGACGATGAAGGTGTACTGGGTGGCCATGTGGCTGAACCTCGGACGCGCGAGTCGGCTCAAAAAAATGGAATGAACTGGTGATTTATGGCTACTGCTGAACAAACAGGAACAAGCGTACCCTCCGCCGCACCGTCTGCTGGTGAGTACATCCAGCACCATCTGCAGCACCTGCAGATGAATTTCTCCTTTGAGAGCGCCAAGCAGAAGAGCCTGGTCGACTTCAGCATTTTCAATGTCGATTCGCTGGTCTATTCGGTCCTGCTGGGCGTCATCGGCTGCTACGTGCTGTGGCGTGCGGCGCGCCAGGCGACTTCGGGTGTGCCCGGGCGCTTCCAGGCGGCGGTGGAAATCCTGTCGGAGATGGTGGAGAACCAGGCCAAGGGCGTGATTCACAACGCGACCAGCCGCAAGCTCGTCGCTCCGCTGGCACTGACGGTGTTCGTCTGGATTTTTGCGATGAACGCCATGGACATGCTGCCCGTCGATGCGCTGCCCGCGCTGTGGCACGTGGCCGGTCCGGCCATTGGCCAGCCCGACTACATGCGCGTGGTGCCTACCGCCGACCTGTCGACCACCCTGGGCCTGTCGAGCAGTGTGTTGCTGGTGTGCCTGTTCTACAGCGTCAAGATCAAGGGTCTGGGCGGCTGGACGCACGAACTGGTGGCCGCGCCCTTCGGCGACAAGGTATTCCTCTACCCCGTCAACTTCCTGATGCAGATGATCGAATTCGCCGCCAAGACCGTGTCACACGGCATGCGGTTGTTCGGCAACATGTTTGCCGGCGAACTTATTTTCATGCTGATCGCCCTGATGGGTGGCGCATGGGCCTGGCAATTCAACCCGCTGGCTGGCGGGTTCTGGCTGGGTATCGGGCATGTGATCGCCGGAGCTGCGTGGAGCATCTTCCACATTCTGGTGATCACGCTGCAAGCCTTCATCTTCATGATGTTGACGTTGATTTACGTGGGGCAGGCCCACGACTCTCACTGATCTTTTGCACTGATCTTTTCTTTCGTTTTTTCTTTTCCGCCATTACTTAGGAGCAATCATGGAAAATATTCTCGGCCTCGTCGCACTGGCTTGCGGTTTGATCGTTGGTTTGGGCGCACTCGGCGCATCGATCGGCATCGCGCTGATGGGCGGCAAGTTCCTTGAGGCTTCGGCTCGCCAGCCGGAACTCATGAATGAACTGCAGACCAAGATGTTCATTCTGGCCGGTCTGATCGACGCCGCGTTCCTGATCGGTGTGGCCATTGCCCTGCTGTTCGCGTTTGCCAAGCCTTTCGCCATCTGATTTTCGCAACGCTTTCACGCTTGAAAGGTAATAAGCTGTGAACATCAACGCAACCCTGTTCCTGCAGGCCGTTGTTTTTGCGATCCTGGTGTGGTTCACGATGAAGTTCGTGTGGCCGCCCATCACAAAAGCACTGGACGAGCGGGCACAAAAAATAGCGGATGGCCTCGCTGCTGCCGACAAGGCTAAGTCTGAACTCTCCATCGCCAACAAGCGTGTCGAGGACGAACTGGCCAAGTCCCGCAACGAAGCCGCCGTGCGCCTGGCCGAGGCCGAGCGCCGCGGCCAGACCCTGATCGAAGAAGCCAAGGCCCGTGCCACCGAAGAAGGCAACAAGATCATCGCTGCCGCCAAGGTGGAAGCCGAACAGCAGACCATCAAGGCCCGCGAGACCCTGCGCGAGCAGGTGGCTGTACTGGCCGTCAAGGGTGCTGAGCAGATCCTGCGCAAGGAAGTCAATGCCTCCGTGCATGCCGACTTGCTGGGTCGCCTGAAGACAGAACTTTGAACGTCATTGAGCGAGCACTAACATGGCCGAATTAGCCACCATTGCCCGTCCGTATGCCGAGGCGCTCTTCAAGGCGTCTTCGGCAGACCTGGGCGCTACTGCTGTCTGGCTCGACGAGCTGGCCGCCATCGCGGCCAATGAGCAGCTTCAGAGCTTCGCGGGCAACCCGAGCGTGACGGCAAGCCAGACGTTCGACGTGATCACGGGTGTGGCCAAAACGGCCCTGCCCGAGGCCGCAAAGAACTTCCTGCGCGCGGTGATCGATAACGGCCGCATCAGCGTGCTGCCCGAAATCGCAGCGCAGTTCCGCACGCTGAAAAACGAGAAGAGCGGCTCTTCCGATGCCACCGTGTACAGCGCCTTTGCGCTGGACGGCGCGGCGCTGGCGGATCTGGCGTCGACTCTGGAAAAGCGGTTTGGCCGCAAGCTCAACCTGACGGTGGAGCTGGAGCCGGCGCTGATCGGTGGCGTTCGTGTCGTGGTGGGCGACGAGGTGCTGGACACCTCGGTCAAGGCCCGTTTAGAGCAAATGAAAGTGGCGCTGATCGCCTGAGCGGCAGCGCCCAGGCGTGCCCTCAGGTTTTTAGCCAACAACATAGAAAGAAGGAAAGAGTCATGCAACTCAATCCCGCAGAAATTTCTGAACTGATCAAGAGCCGTATTGAAGGCCTGACAGCCAGCAGCGACGTTCGCAACCAGGGCACCGTGGTGTCCGTGACCGACGGTATCGTCCGCATCCACGGCCTGTCCGACGTGATGCAGGGTGAGATGCTGGAATTCCCCGCGACCGCCGACGGCACGCCCACCTATGGTCTGGCGCTGAACCTCGAGCGCGACTCCGTGGGTTCGGTGATTCTGGGTGAGTACGAGCACATCGCCGAAGGCGACACCGTCAAGTGCACTGGCCGTATCCTGGAAGTGCCTGTGGGTCCCGAACTGCTTGGCCGCGTGGTCAACGCCCTGGGTCAGCCGATCGATGGCAAAGGCCCGATCAACGCCAAGATGACCGACGTGATCGAGAAGGTTGCGCCCGGTGTGATCGCCCGTAAATCTGTGGACCAGCCGCTGCAAACCGGCCTGAAGTCCATCGACTCCATGGTGCCTGTGGGCCGTGGCCAGCGCGAACTGATCATTGGCGACCGCCAGACCGGCAAGACTGCCGTGGCCATTGACGCCATCATCAACCAAAAGGGCAAAGGCGTTTCCTGCGTTTATGTCGCGATTGGCCAGAAAGCCTCGTCGATCAAGAACGTGGTGCGCTCGCTGGAGCAGGCCGGCGCGATGGAGTACACCATCGTTGTGGCCGCATCCGCTTCCGAGTCGGCTGCCATGCAGTACGTGAGCGCCTACTCTGGCTGCACCATGGGCGAGTACTTCCGCGACCGCGGCGAAGACGCGCTGATCGTGTATGACGACCTGTCCAAACAGGCTGTGGCCTACCGTCAGGTGTCGCTGCTTTTGCGCCGTCCACCCGGACGCGAAGCCTACCCCGGCGACGTGTTCTATTTGCACAGCCGTCTGCTCGAGCGTGCTGCCCGCGTGAGCGAAAAGTACGTTGAAGACTTCACCAAGGGTGCTGTCAAAGGCAAGACCGGCTCGCTGACCGCGCTGCCGATCATCGAAACGCAGGCCGGCGACGTGTCTGCCTTCGTGCCGACCAACGTGATCTCGATTACCGACGGCCAGATCTTCCTGGAAACCAGCCTGTTCAACGCCGGTATCCGCCCCGCCATCAACGCTGGTATCTCGGTGTCGCGCGTCGGTGGTGCTGCCCAGACCAAGCTGATCAAGAACCTCTCCGGCGGTATTCGTACCGACCTGGCCCAGTACCGTGAACTGGCTGCGTTCGCGCAGTTTGCTTCTGATCTGGACGAGGCCACCCGCAAGCAGCTCGACCGCGGTGCCCGCGTGACCGAACTGCTCAAGCAGGCGCAGTACTCCCCGTTGTCCATCTCCAACATGGCTGCCACGCTGTACGCCGTGAACAAGGGCTTCATGGACGACGTCGAAGTCAAGAAGGTTCTGGCGTTTGAACACGGTCTGCACGCTTTCCTCAAGGACAAGAATGCAGCGCTGATGGCCAAGCTGGAAGCCAACAAGGCCATGGACAAGGACGCCGAGGCGGAATTGAACGCGGCTGTGGCCGAGTTCAAGAAATCATTCGCCTGAAAATGACGCACACCCCCGAAGCGGCCTGCGGCCGCCTCCCCCTCAAGGGGGCGCCGCTAGCGGCCCGGCAAAGCCGGTTCCGCGGCGGCCGCGCGAACACAGTTAGGAGCTGAGCATGGCGGCAGGAAAAGAGATTCGCGGCAAGATCAAATCGGTGGAGAACACCAAGAAGATCACCAAGGCCATGGAAATGGTGGCCGCCTCCAAGATGCGCAAGGCGCAGGACCGGATGCGCGCTGCCCGCCCTTACAGCGACAAGATCCGCAACATCACGGCCAATCTGAGTCAGGCAAACCCCGAGTACACGCATGTGTTCATGGAGTCCAACGACGCCAAGAGCGTGGGCATGATCGTGGTGACGACCGACAAGGGTCTGTGCGGCGGCTTGAACACCAACCTGCTGCGCGTGGTGACCACCAAGCTGAAAGAAAGCCAGGCGGCCGGCCATGACACGCAGGCGGTTGCCATCGGCAACAAGGGCTTCGGCTTCCTGAATCGGATCGGTGCCAAAGTGGTGTCGCATGTGACGCAGCTGGGCGATAAGCCACATCTGGACAAGCTCATCGGCCCCGTGAAGGTCCTGCTCGACGCCTACAGTGCCGGCAAGATCAATGCGGTGTACCTGTGCTACACCAAGTTCGTCAATACGATGCGGCAGGAGCCTGTGGTCGAGCAGTTGCTGCCCCTCACGGCAGACCGGCTGACGGCCGACAAGGACCAGCACGGCTGGGACTACATCTACGAGCCTGACGCACAGACCGTGATTGATGACCTGTTGATCCGTTACGTGGAAGCGCTGGTGTACCAGGCCGTTGCTGAAAACATGGCGTCCGAGCAGTCGGCGCGCATGGTGGCCATGAAGGCCGCCACCGACAACGCAGGCAGCGTGATTGGCGAGCTGAAACTGGTCTACAACAAGACCCGCCAGGCCGCGATCACGAAAGAACTGTCGGAAATCGTCGCCGGTGCGGCAGCGGTTTGATAGCGGGTTAAACCGCCACACCCGATTCCAGATTTAAAGAAACGTTAGAAACGAAAGAGGATTCAATCATGGCTCAAGCTCAAGGCAAGATTGTTCAGTGTATTGGTGCGGTGGTGGACGTGGAATTCGCGCGCGACCAGATGCCGAAAATTTATGACGCCCTCAAGATGGAAGGCTCCGCGCTGACGCTGGAAGTCCAGCAGCAGCTGGGCGACGGCGTGGTGCGTACCATCGCGCTGGGCACGTCGGACGGCCTGCGCCGCGGCAACATGGTCTACAACACCGGCGCCAACATCACGGTGCCCGTGGGCAAGGCCACGCTGGGCCGCATCATGGACGTGCTGGGCGCGCCGATCGACGAGCGCGGCCCGGTTGACCAGACCCTGACCGCCCCGATCCACCGCAAGGCCCCAGCGTACGACGAACTGTCGCCATCGCAGGAACTGCTGGAAACCGGCATCAAGGTGATTGACCTCGTGTGCCCGTTCGCCAAGGGCGGCAAGGTCGGTCTGTTCGGCGGTGCCGGTGTGGGCAAGACCGTGAACATGATGGAACTCATCAACAATATCGCCAAGGCGCACTCGGGTCTATCGGTGTTCGCCGGTGTGGGTGAACGTACCCGTGAGGGCAACGACTTCTATCACGAGATGGCCGACTCCGGCGTCGTGAATCTCGAGAACCTCGGCGAATCCAAAGTAGCCATGGTCTACGGCCAGATGAACGAGCCACCAGGAAACCGTCTGCGCGTGGCCCTGACCGGCCTGACGATTGCCGAATCTTTCCGTGACGAAGGCCGTGACGTGCTGTTCTTCGTGGACAACATCTACCGCTATACGCTGGCCGGTACCGAAGTGTCCGCACTGCTGGGCCGTATGCCTTCCGCCGTGGGTTACCAGCCGACGCTGGCCGAGGAAATGGGCCGCCTGCAAGAGCGTATTACCTCCACCAAGGTCGGCTCGATCACCTCCATCCAGGCCGTGTACGTGCCTGCCGATGACTTGACCGACCCATCGCCTGCCACCACCTTTGCCCACCTGGATTCCACCGTGGTGCTGTCGCGTGATATTGCCTCGCTGGGTATCTACCCCGCCGTGGACCCGCTGGACTCCACCAGCCGCCAGCTGGACCCGAACGTTGTGGGCGAAGACCACTACGCCACCGCCCGTGCTGTGCAGGGTACGCTGCAGCGCTACAAGGAACTGCGCGACATCATTGCGATTCTGGGCATGGACGAGCTGGCCCCGGAAGACAAGCTGGCCGTGGCTCGCGCCCGGAAGATCCAGCGTTTCCTGTCGCAGCCTTTCCATGTGGCCGAGGTGTTCACCGGTTCCCCCGGCAAGTACGTGAGCCTCGCCGAAACCATTCGCGGCTTCAAGATGATTGTGTCCGGTGAGTGCGATCACCTGCCGGAGCAGGCGTTCTACATGGTAGGAACCATCGACGAAGCCTTCGAAAAGGCCAAAAAAGTTGCCTAAAGCGGCGTAGCCGGCCGCCTGGCGTTGTTGGTGTGCTCAATGTGCGCTTGCACATTTCCGCGCACCGCCTAGCCAGACAGCCGCTTACTTGCTTTAGTCAGACTTTTTCAAGGAGTAATACAGATGAGCACCATTCACGTCGACGTCGTATCCGCGGAAGAGTCCATCTTCTCCGGCGAAGCCAAATTCGTGGCCTTGCCGGGCGAGGCGGGCGAGCTGGGTATCTACCCGCGCCACACGCCGCTGATCACCCGCATCCGGCCGGGCGCTGTGCGCATCGAGAAGGCGGACGGTTCTGAAGAGTTCGTCTTCGTGGCCGGTGGCCTGTTGGAAGTGCAGCCCGATTGCGTGACCGTGTTGAGCGACACCGCCATTCGTGGCAAGGACCTCGACGAAGCCAAGGCAACCGCTGCCAAGGCCCAGGCCGAAGAAGCCCTGAAGAACGCCAAGAGCGATATCGACATCGCCATGGCCCAGTCCGAGCTGGCTGTCATGGCCGCACAGATTGCCGCTTTGCGCAAATACCGCCAGAAAAAATAAGACCTTTCCGGTCTTCACGACAAAGCCCTTGAGCGCAAGCCAGGGGCTTTTTCTTTGGCCGTGCACCAGAGTCCCTGCGCAGCGTGGGCGCTGCCATGGCGGACCTGCGAAGGGTTGCCGCTGCCAGTACGATGGAGCGTTGTTGGCACCCTGCCGATCGATGCCGCTCTCCACACACCACGCATGGACCTGATCGTCGCCCGGCCGGAAGGCCTGTACTGTCCTGCGGGCGATTTTTATATCGACCCGTGGCGGCCGGTGGACCGCGCCGTGATCACCCATGCCCACTCTGACCACGCTCGCACCGGTCATCAGCATTACCTCGCGCACACCGACAGCGCTGGCATTCTGCGCGCCCGGCTGGGCCGTATCACGCTGCAAACCGTACCCTATGGCGAGGTAGTCGAGCACCACGGGGTGCGTGTGTCGCTGCATCCAGCCGGTCATGTGCTCGGGTCGGCGCAGGTGCGTGTCGAGCACCGGGGCGAGGTGTGGGTCGCATCGGGCGACTACAAGACCGAGGCTGATGGCACCTGCACGCCGTTTGAGGCGGTGCGCTGCCACACCTTCATCACCGAGTCCACCTTCGGCCTGCCGGTGTACCGCTGGCCAGCGCAGGCCGCGCTGTTTGATGACATCAACACTTGGTGGCGGCGCAACGCCGACGAGGGCCACAGCTCGGTGCTTTTTTGCTATGCGTTCGGCAAGGCGCAGCGCATCCTGCATGGTGTCGACGCCAACATTGGCCCCATCGTGGTTCACGGCGCGGTGGAGCCGCTCAACGCGGTGTACCGCGAAGCCGGCGTCCCGTTGCCGACCACACTGCGCGTCAGCGATCCGGCGCTTGATGCCACCTCGCTGCGGCGCGCACTGGTGCTCGCGCCGCCTTCCGCACAAGGCACGCCGTGGATGAAACGCTTTGGCGCCTACGCCGATGCCTTTGCCAGCGGCTGGATGCAACTGCGCGGCACACGCCGCCGCCGCGGGGTGGACCGCGGCTTTGTCATGTCTGACCACGCCGATTGGCCCGGTCTGCAAAAAGCGATTGGTGGCACGAGCGCCGAGCGTGTGATGGTGACGCACGGCAGTGTGGCCGTGCTGGTGCGCTGGCTGACCGAGCAGGGCCTGCAGGCGCAGGGCTTCAAGACCGAATATGGCGGCGACGATGCAGCCGATGTCGCCACGCCAGTGCCAGCTGTTGAGGGCGCTCCCGAGGGCGACGCATGAAGTCATTTGCCACCCTCTACCGCGAGCTGGACGCCACCACCTCCAGCCTCGCCAAGCAGGCCGCGCTACAACGCTATTTGCAGACCGTACCCGCTGCAGATGCGGCGTGGGCCGTGTATTTTCTGGCCGGCGGCAAGCCGCGCCAGCTGGTACCCACGCGCCTGCTGCGCGACCTGGCCCGCGAGGCGTCCGGCCTGCCCGAGTGGCTGTTCGATGAAAGCTACGAGGCGGTGGGGGACCTGGCCGAAACCATTTCGCTGCTGATCCCGCCGCCCTCCAGCACGCAGGCGATGGGCCTTGCAGCCTGGATGGAGCAGCACCTGCTGCCGCTGCGCCCGCTGGCCAAAGGCGAGCCCGATGCACTGGCCGCTGCGCTGCGTGCGCAGTGGCAACAACTGGCGCTTGATGAACGCCTTGTGTATTTCAAGCTGATCACCGGTGGCTTTCGCGTGGGCGTCTCACGGCTGCAGGTCACGCAGGCGCTTGCGGCCGTGGCGGGCGTGGACGCCAAGCGAATCGCCCAGCGGCTGATGGGCTACACCCACATCAGCGCCTTGCCCACAGCCACCGCCTACGGGGCTTTGATCGCGCCCGAAAGCAGTGGTGAGCTGAACCAGCAAACCAGTGGCCAGCCCTACCCCTTTTTTCTGGCGCATCCGTTCAACCAGCCGCTGGCGCAATTTGACGCCCTGCTGGGTTCGCCCGAGCAGTGGGTCGTGGAATGGAAGTGGGACGGCATTCGCGCGCAGCTGGTGCGGCGTGCCGGTCAGGTGTGGCTGTGGTCGCGTGGTGAGGAACTGGTGACTGAGCGCTTTCCCGAGCTGGCGACGCTGGGCGAAGCCCTGCCCGACGGCACGGTGCTGGACGGCGAGGTCGTCGTCTGGCGTGAGGGCAGGGCGCAGCCCTTTGCGGAATTGCAGAAGCGCATCGGGCGGAAAACACTGGGTGCAAAACTTCTGCGCGATATTCCGGTGGTGTTGCTGGCCTACGACCTGCTGGAGTGGGAAGGACGCGACTTGCGTGCACAGTCCCTCGCCGAGCGGCGTGCCGTGCTCGACGCACTGGTGACGCAGCTGCAGCACCCGCAGCTGGCGGCCAGCGCGCAGCTGCAGGGCGACAGCTGGACCGACCTCGCACGTCAGCGGGAGGCGGCGCGCAGCCTGGGTGTGGAAGGCATGATGCTCAAGCATCGGCAGTCGCATTACGGCGTGGGCCGCACCAAGGACGTTGGCACCTGGTGGAAGTGGAAGATTGATCCGCTCAGCATTGATGCGGTACTCATCTACGCGCAGCGTGGCCACGGCCGGCGCGCCAGCCTCTACAGCGATTACACCTTTGCCGTGTGGGACGGCCCACCCGGGCAGGACGGGCGCAAGCTGGTGCCTTTTGCCAAGGCCTATTCAGGGCTCACCGATGCCGAGATGGCCAAGGTCGATGCGGTGATCCGCAAGACCACGGTTGAAAGCTTTGGCCCGGTGCGCAGCGTGCAGCCCACGCTGGTGTTCGAGCTCGGCTTTGAGGGCATTGCGCGCAGCAGCCGCCATAAGAGCGGCATCGCCGTGCGCTTTCCGCGCATGCTGCGCTGGCGCGAAGACAAGCCGGTGGAAGAAGCCGACACGCTGCAGACCCTCGCAGCCCTGTTGCCAGGGGCCTCCGCATGAGCAGGACGCCGCAAGCCGCAGTCAAGCGCGCGCTGGACGCTTGGTTCGCCGCGCAGGGCTGGAAGCCTTTCACCTTCCAATGCGAGGTATGGAAGGCCTTGGCCGCAGGACAGTCTGGCCTGCTGCATGCCACCACGGGTGCTGGCAAGACCTATGCGGTGTGGCTGGGTGCCTTGATGGCGTTCATGACTCCCGCGGATCGGCCGAGGAAGGCGGCGGCGTCCACCCGAAAGCCCGTCGCTGCGCCACTCACGGTGTTGTGGATCACGCCGATGCGTGCGCTCGCCGCAGACACCTTGCGCGCCCTGCAACAAGCGCTAGATGTTCTCAACGCGGCGCAACTTGACGACGGCTCGACAGTCTTCAGCCGGTGGAGCATCGGTGCGCGCAGCGGCGATACGACATCCGGCGAACGCAGCGCGCAGAACCAGCGGCTGCCCACCGTGCTGGTGACCACGCCCGAAAGCCTGTCGCTGCTGCTCGCCCGTGCCGACGCACAGCAAACGCTGGGCACTGTGAACATGGTGGTGGTCGACGAGTGGCACGAGTTGCTGGGCAACAAGCGCGGTGTGCAGGTTCAACTTGCATTGGCCCGGTTGAGACAGTGGACCTGCGCGACAGGCGGGGTCACTGGAGGAGCGATCACCGGCCCCGTGATTTGGGGCATGTCGGCCACGCTCGGAAACTTGGGTGAAGCCATGCACACGCTGCTTGGGCACGATGGCGGCACGCTTGTCGAGGGCGCGGTGCCGAAGAAGCTTGTCGTCGACACCTTGCTCCCTGCACAGGCCGAACGCTTTCCGTGGGGTGGCCATCTGGGCCTGAGCATGCTGCCGCAGGTGGTGGACGAGCTGGCGCGCAGCCCAGCCACGCTGGTATTCACCAACACCCGTTCGCAGGCCGAGATCTGGTACCACGCCGTGCTCGATGCGCGGCCTGAGTGGGCTGGTCTGATCGCGCTGCACCACGGCTCGCTGGACCGCGAGGTGCGTGAGTGGGTGGAGCTGGGCCTGAAGAAAGGCGAGCTGCGTGCGGTGGTGTGCACCTCCAGTCTGGACCTCGGTGTGGATTTCCTGCCGGTTGAGCGGGTGCTGCAAATTGGCTCGCCCAAAGGCGTGGCGCGGCTGCTGCAGCGCGCCGGTCGTTCGGGCCATGCGCCGGGGCGGCCGTCGCGCATCACGCTGGTACCAACGCACAGCATTGAAATCATTGAGGGCGCCGCAGCGCGCGCTGCCGTGGCTGCCGGGCAGATCGAAGCGCGGGAGTCACCGCGCCAGCCACTCGATGTGCTGGTACAGCACCTGGTCACCGTGGCGCTCGGTGGCGGTTTTGTGGCCGACGAGCTGTACGCCGAAGTGCGCAGCACGGCGGCCTACCGTGAGCTCACGCCCGAGAGCTGGGCCTGGTGCCTGTCGTTTGTGCAGCAGGGCGGACCATCGCTTGCGGCCTATCCCGACTACCGTCGTGCCGTGCCCGACGCGCAGGGCGTCTGGCGCGTGCCCGATGCGCGTCTGGCGCGCCGGCACCGCATGAACATCGGCACCATCGTCAGTGATGCGAGCATGGTGGTTCAGTACCTGGGTGGCGGAAAGATTGGGACGGTCGAAGAAAGCTTTGCGGCGCGCATCAAGCCGGGTGACTGCTTCCTTTTCGGCGGTCGTCTGCTGGAGCTGGTGCGCATTCGCGAGATGACGGCCTGGGTCAAGCGGGCCAGTGGCAAGCGCCCTGCGGTGCCGCGCTGGAGCGGCGGCCGCATGCCGCTCTCCACCACGCTCGCCGACGCGGTGGTGCAGCAGCTAGAGAGTGCCGGAGAAGCCCGACTCGATTCGCCGGAGCTGGTCAGCCTGCGTCCGCTGCTGGAGTTGCAGCAACGCTGGTCGGCTCTTCCCACGCGGCAGACATTGCTGGCCGAGTTGCTCAGCAGTCGTGAAGGTCATCATCTCTTTCTGTATCCCTTCGCGGGCCGTCATGTGCATCTCGGGTTGGCCAACCTGATCGCCTGGCGCGCAGCGCGACTGGCGCCGCTCACGTTTTCCATCGCGGTCAACGACTACGGCTTTGAGCTGCTCAGTGCCAGCCCGGTCGACTGGCCCGTGCTGCTGCCGCAGGTGCTGGCTGTGCCTGCGGGCGGTGAAGCGGCGTTGCTGCAGGAGGTGCTGGACAGCCTGAATGCGGGTGAGCTGGCGCAGCGGCGCTTTCGTGAAATCGCGCGGGTGTCGGGGCTGGTGTTCCAGGGCTTTCCGGGCGAGAAGCGCAGCAACAAGCAGCTGCAGGCCTCGTCGTCATTGTTCTACGAGGTGTTTCGCAAGTACGACCCGGCCAACCGCTTGCTGCTGCAGGCCGATGAAGAGCTGCTGGCTCAGGAGCTGGAGATTGGCCGTCTGCAGGCCAGCCTGCAGCGCATCCACACGCAGCGCTTGGTGGTCAAGGCGCTGGCCCGGCCGACGCCGTTTTCGTTTCCACTGATGATTGAACGGCTGCGCGAGCAGCTCTCCAGCGAAAGCCTGGCCGACCGGATTGCCCGCATGGTGCAGCAGCTCGAAACGGCAGCGGGTGACGGGGCAAACGCCGATGCCCCTCTGAACGATTGTGAACAGGCCGTGCAGAAGGTCCGGCAGTCGCTGGCCTTCGGTCAGGACACGCTGGCCAGTCCGACCAATCCCCCGCGTGCCTCGCGCCGCAAGCCTTCACGACCTTTGCCGCCGTTGTGATGTCTTCGCCCAATCCAAAACCCGTCGGCCAGCCGCTGGCCATCACGCAGGCCGGCGAGACGCTGTGGCTGCTGCCCGAGCGCGCGCTGTGGTGGCCGCGCCTGTGCACGCTGTTTGTGGCCGATCTGCATCTGGGAAAAGCCGCCACCTACCGCGCCCTGGGCCAACCGGTTCCAGCAGGGACCACCGACGAAAATCTCGCTCGCCTTACCGGTTTGCTCGCCGCTTACCCGGCGACCCAACTGGTGTTTCTGGGTGACTTCCTGCATGCCGCGCAGGCGCGCACACCGTCGGTGCTGCAGGCCTTGACGCTGTGGCGCGAGGCCCATTCGGGGGTGAATTGCACTCTGGTGCGCGGTAACCACGACAGCCGCGCCGGTGATCCGCCAGCGGTGCTGGGCATTGCAGTGGTGAACGAGCCCTGGCCTGTGGCGGGTGCGAAGACCTTCCTCGCGTGCCACCACCCGCAGTCCCAACCCGGGCACACGGTGCTGGCGGGGCATCTGCACCCCGTACTGAGTCTGCGCGGACCTGGCCGCGACCGCTTGCGGCTGCCGTGCTTCAGTGTGGAGCAGGGCCAGATCGTGCTGCCCGCCTTCGGCGAATTCACTGGTGGCTGGCGTGTCGATGCGGCGCCGGGGCGGCAGCTGTACCCTGCAGGCGGTGGGGCGGTGTGGTCCTTGTCGGCCAGTCACGCAGGGCCGACCGGTTTGCGCTGAACGCAGTCGATGTGGGTGATCTACTGCAGCACCGGTGCGTCCGGCAAGTCGTTGGGGTTGCCTTCTGGCAAGCCCCCGGATGCCGTCTCGAAGTGGGCCATCAGCACGGCAGAGGTTTCCTCAAGCGCCTGCGTCAGCCCGTCTTCGTAGCGCCCCTCGCGGAAAGCGGCCGACATGCGTGCCACCATGGCTTGCCACTGCGCTGTGCTCACATGGCGCGACAGCCCGCGGTCGGCGACGATTTCAATCGCGTGCTCGGCCAGCAGCAGGTAAATCAGCACGCCGTTGTTGTGCTCGGTGTCCCACACGCGCAGCTTGCCGAACATCGTCACCGCACGCTGCCGTATGACGGTGCTCATCGGGGTGCGCTGGCCCAGCCGCCAAAGGTAGCTGACAGGTAACGAGGCTTCCACGCAGATGCGGATTTCGCCGCTGTGCCGGTGTTCACTGGCTTTCACGCGGCGCGCCAGCCGTTCCAGCATGTCGGCGGGAATGGCGTTGCGGGTGTCCGAAGTGTCTAGCCACACATGTTTCAGCCACGTCTTGATCAGCTTGATGATGCCCATGTCGTGTCCCCGGCTACCAGTCCCCGGAGGCGCCACCGCCACCGAAGTCGCCACCACCGCCCGAACTGAATCCGCCACTGCCAGAGCCACTGCTCCAGCCACCGCTGCTCGATCCGCCATAGAACCCTCCGCCATGACCGCGGCTGGACGAGACGCCGCGCGCCAGCGAACCCAGACTGGTCACCAGCGCAAACACCATGCCCGCCACTGCAGCCACACCAGCCACCAGCAGGCTGCTGGTGAAGACCCAGGCCAGCACGCCGACAGCGCCACCGGTGGCGACCGAGCCCAGCTTACGTCCGAACACGCTTGCCAGAAGCCGGCCGCCGATGGGTACCGCAAAAAACAGGAACACCGCCAGGTCAGTCCAGTCGAAGCCGTCGACCAGTGCGTTGCCGGTGGGTGCCGTTGGCTCAGGCAGGTTCTCCCCGCTGATACGCGCGATGATCTGGTCGGTGGCAGCATCCAGTCCGCCAGCGAAGTCACCCTGCCTGAAACGCGGCGTGATGGCTTCGTCAATGATCTGCTTCGCGGCCAGATCGGGGATGGCGCCTTCCAGCGCCTTGGTGGTCTCGATGCGGACCTTGCGGTCGTTCTTGGCCACCACCAGCAGCAAGCCGTCGCCGTTGTCCTTGCGGCCTATCTTCCATGTGTCGCCGACGCGCTGCGCATAGGCGGCAATGTCCTCAGGCTGTGTGGTCGGCACCATGAGCACCACCACCTGTGCGCCACGACTTTGCTCAAACCCAGCCAGTTTGGCTTCCAGCGTCTGAAGGCGTGCAGCATCCAGTGTGCCTGTGCTGTCCATCACGCGGGCGGTGAGGGCGGGCACTGGCAGCACGGACTGCGCCATGGCGGCAGTGCCCGTCAGCGCCATCGCAAGCGCCAGTGCCCATGCAACGACCGCGCCGCTCCACAGGCGAAGCAGGCAGCCGGTCAGATGTGCCATTGGCTTACCGCTCAACCGTAGGACCAGACGCTGCTTATTTCTTGTTGAAGTCCACCACGGGTGGCGCCGAGATTTGCGCCTCGTTCTGCACCGCGAAGTTGGGCTTGACGCTGTAGCTGAAGACCATCGCCGTCAGGTTGCTCGGGAAGCTGCGCGCCAGCACGTTGTACTCCTGCACCGTCTGGATGTAGCGGTTGCGAGCCACGGTGATGCGGTTCTCTGTGCCTTCAAGCTGCACGCGCAGGTCGCGAAAGCCCTGGTTGGCTTTCAGGTCGGGGTAACGTTCGCTGACCACCATCAGTCGGCTCAGTGCGCTGCCCAGTTCACCCTGCGCTGCCTGGAACTTGCTGAAGGCGGCGGGGTCGTTGAGAGTCTCTGGAGTGACCTGGATCGACGTGGCCTTGGCGCGCGCCTCGATCACCTTGGTCAGCGTGTCCTGTTCAAAGGCTGCTTCGCCCTTAACGGTGGCGACGATGTTGGGTACCAGGTCGGCACGGCGCTGGTACTGGTTCAGCACCTCGGACCAGGCCGATTTGGTCTGCTCGTCGAGGCGCTGGAAGTCGTTGTAACCGCAGCCGGTGAGTAGCAGGGCCATGGTGGATGCTGCGAGCAGTGCGGTCCAGCGGGAAAAACGGGAATTCATGGGACGGGAAGTCATGCGGAGTCCTCCTTCAGGGCAGGCTGCAACACTAACATAGTCAAAAGTCCACGCCCTGTGGCCCGGTTTTCTGCTCGCACGAGCGCCACTGTCCATGAAACAATACGGGCTGAAGGTGCCCGCTAGGGCTCACCTGGGTGTGGAGGGCCATCCTGTCCGTCACGCCGAGACCAGACCGATGGACCGACCGATGCGAAAACCCAAAGTCTCCCCTGCCAGCACCGGCAATGCCGACGACACCGAGGCGGCGTTTTACGAGGCCTTGCAAAGTGGCGACATTGAAAAACTCATGGCCTGTTGGGCCGATGAGGACGACGTGGTCTGCGTGCACCCAGGTGGCGGGCGTCTGATCGGACTGGGCGCCATCCGCGCTACCTTCGACGCGATGTTTGCCAACGGCACGATCCAGGCGCGACCGGAGAAAGTCCGCCGTGTGGAGGTGATGGGGGCTAGCGTGCACAGCGTGCTCGAACGTGTGGACGTGCTCACCGAGGAAGGCCCGCGCCATGCGTATGTGATCGCGACCAACGTGTATCACAAGACTGCGCAAGGCTGGCGGCTGGTGGCCCACCATGCCAGCCCTGGAACCCCGAGTGAGATGCAGGAGGTGTCGGAGACGCCGCCCGTTTTGCACTGACACCGGGTGCTCAGCACGATGGACTATTCGGCGCCCTGGTGGCTTCCAGGCGGCAATCTGCAGACCATCTGGGCGGCGCTCCGTTCGCGTCGCTACCTGGGGCCCGCGCCACAGTTCAGGCGCGAGCGGTGGACCACGCCAGACAGCGACTTCGTCGACGTCGATTTCTTGTTCGACGACCAGCTGCAATTTTCCGCCGGGCCGCCCCAAGGAAAATTAGCCCCCTTGGGGGGCAGCGCATTACACGTAGTGAAAAGCGTGGGGGTACAGCCCCTTTTGGTGGTGTTTCACGGGCTGGAGGGCTCATCGGAAAGCCATTACGCCGAGGCCTTTGCCGACGTCGCGCGCTCGCGGGGTTGGGCCTGCGCGATTCCGCATTTCCGGGGCTGTTCGGGTGAGCTGAATCTGGCGCCGCGTGCCTACCATTCGGGCGACTTTGCAGAGATTGACTGGATGCTGTCCACCTTTGCGCAGCGCCATCAAGGTCCCATCGTGGCGGTGGGTATTTCACTGGGCGGCAATGCATTGATGCGCTGGGCGGCCGAAATGGAAGGCTCGGCACGCCAGCGCGTGGCAGCTGTTGCGTCGGTGTGTTCGCCGCTCGACCTGGCGGCCAGTGGCTGGGCCATCGGGCGCGGCTTCAACCGGCTGGTGTACACCCGCATGTTTCTGGCGAGTATGGTGCCCAAGGCGCTGAAAAAACTCGCGCAGCACCCGGGTCTCTTCGACCGCGACCGCCTGCTGGCCGCGCGTGATCTCTACGAGTTCGACAACATTTTCACCGCGCCGCTGCACGGCTTCAAGGACACCGACGACTACTGGGCCCGCGCATCGGCTAAGCCGCATCTGCATCGCGTGCAGTTGCCGGCGCTAGCGCTCAATGCAGTGAACGACCCCTTCGTGCCCGCCTTCAGCCTGCCCACCAGAGCCGATGTGAGCGCGCAGGTCACCTTGTGGCAGCCTGCGCAAGGCGGGCACGTCGGGTTTCCTTCGGCGCCGTTCCCGGGGCATGTGCGTGCCATGCCTGAAGCCGTGGCCGCGTTTCTCGCACAACACCTGCCGCCTTGACGGGCTCTGCCCAACCGGGCTACGCCTGCGGCGGCAGCGGCGCACAATACACCCATGGATGACATTGTTCGGCAAGCGATTGCCAAATGGCCCAACGTGCCCGACTGCTACGGCTGGCTTGGACTCGACGCTCGCGGCAACTGGTACATGCGTGACGACCGCGCGCAGGCCGCCGGCCCCTTCGCGGGCGATGCGACCAGTAGCGACCCGCCCGACGAAGCCCGCCAGCGCGCCAGCAAGGGCTCCCGCCTGCAGCACGACAAACTGATCGACTTCATCCAGCGCAACTACGAAAGCGACGCGCAGGGCCGCTGGTTTTTCCAGAACGGGCCACAGCGCGTGTATGTGGAACTGCAGGCCACGCCACTGGTGCTGCGTGTGGGACCCGCGCCTGACTTTGCAGTCACGGCGCACACGGGCGAAGCCGTACGCGCACAGCGCTGCGTGGTTGACGAACTGGGCCGGGTGTATCTCGATACCGACCTCGGGTTCGGCCTCGTCCATACGCTGGATGTGGCCAGCGCCGCCGAAGCGGTGGAGCAGGGCCTGTGGGTTCCCCAGGTGGTGCAGGCGTCCGATTTGCCTGCGCGCTTCGGTTATGTACGAAGTCCGCAGGCTTTGCAGATGACCGCCGCGCCGCCTCAAGCTGCAGGCTGAGCGCCATGCAAAAAGCCGGTCAGTGACCGGCTTTTTATTGGGGTTGGCAGCAGTTCTTGCTGATCGCTTGAGGCCGGCTTGCGGCTTACTTGACCGCGTTCACCATGTACTGCACGGCGGCCTTGATTTCTGCATCCGAGGCGGTTGAGCCACCGCGTGCGGGCATCGCGTTCTTGCCCTTGATGGTGCTGGCCGTCAGTGCGTCCACACCTGCGCTCAGGCGAGGTGCCCATGCGGCCTTGTCGCCAAACTTCGGCGCACCGGCCACGCCAGCAGCGTGACAGGCCGAACACACCTGGCCGTAGACCGCAGGCGCAGCGCCACCGGCCGCAGCGGGAATGGCCGCTGCAGGCTTGTTGGCGCTGGCGAGTGCTGCGACCACATCAGCGGAGGGGGCGGCTGCGGCCGGGGCTGCTGCTGCAGCTGACGCCGCAGCGGCGGCAGGCGCAGCAGGCTCGGCAAACTTGGCGCCCACAGCTGTCGTCATGTAAGCAACGGCGCGGCCAATTTCGATGTCGTTGAAATCACCACCCGCCTGCGCTGCCATGGCACCCTTGCCCTTGAGGGCCGAGTTCCACAGGGCATCAAAACCGGTTTTCAGGCGCGGAGCCCATGCAGCCACATCGCCGAACTTGGGCGCGCCGGCAGCACCAACGCTGTGGCAGGCCAGACACTGGGCCTTGTACACCTCTTCACCCGATTTGAGGGGGCGGTTGGCATCGCGAATTTCCACGCTGCCGACCTTCTGCAGGCGCTGTGCCACAGACTTCTCGGTGTCCACTGCGCCGGGAGCGGTCTTGTTGGCGGAGGCCACGTAGTACACCAGACCAATGATTCCGAAAACCGGCACCACAAAAGAGAAAAACACCGCAGCCAGCAGTTGCTTGGGGGTCTTGATGGGGCCGGTGTGGGCTTCTTCGTGGGCCGTGGTGTGGTCGTTTGCGCTCATGGCGTCCTCAAAAAACTGGAATCAGGGCTATGCAGGGCTTGTTGCCAGCGGCGGCGAGTGCATTCGCCGCGCCGCGAGGCAGCCTGTCAACAGCCTCACATTATAACTTGGCCCCGGAAAAAACCGGCTCTCGCCCGGTCGGCTGATAGAATCGCAGGGTGCGCAGCAGCTCTGCCTGCGTACCCTGACAGCACCTGCAACGCCACCACGGCGCCCTGCCAGGTGCGTCATGCTCCCAGCGTTGCGGCTGTAGCTCAGTGGATAGAGTATTGGCCTCCGAAGCCAAGGGTCGTGGGTTCGATCCCCGCCAGCCGCACCAGCTTTCAGTTGAGCCCCTGCCATTGGCGATCAGGTCTGTGCCGCAGTCGGCGGGCACCCTGAAGTCTTCCCCCCCCAGCGACGGCTCTGTAACGACAGCAACTCATCGGCAGACTGCCACACCGGCCGGGAAAGCACAGGGTCAGAATTGGTGATCGCCAATGCCTGTAATTGCCCTAACGCGTAGACTGTGCAGACACCCTCGGAGAGCAACCATGCCGTTCATTGACGATACTGCGCACGCCTTTTTGCCCTACCCCGATGCGCCTGTGCCGCACTCACCTGTCGGAACTCTGGCGGGGCTTGGCTTTGGTGTCAAAGATCTGTTCGACGTCGCCGGTTACCCCACCGGTGGCGGTCAGCCGCTGGTCCTAGCCATGTCCGGTATCAAGACCAAAACCGCACCCGCTGTCCAGAAATTACTGGATGCCGGCGCAAGGTTTGTCGGTAAAACCGTGACTGACGAGCTTGCGTTCTCGATGAACGGCAACAACGCGCACTTTGGCGCACCGATCAACGGCGCAGCGGCTGGCCGCATAGCGGGCGGGTCGTCGTCGGGCTCGGCCTCGGCGGTATCAAACAACTTGTGTGACTTTGCCTTGGGCAGCGATACGGGGGGCTCCGTCCGCGCCCCGGCCAACCACTGCGGCTTGTACGGGATTCGCCCCACGCATGGGCGCATCAGCCTGGACGGTGTGCTGGACTTGTCGCCAAGCCTGGACACCTGCGGTTACTTTGCGCGTGATGTCGACACGTTCACCCGCGTCTCGGCTGTTTTGCTGGGCGAAGACACAGCCCCCCTGCCAACCAGCTTCCGGTTGCTCAAGCCGCTCGACATCTGGGCCATGCTGGACGACGAAGTGCTCACAGCGCAAGCCGCCCCCTTGGCTCGTGTCGAGGCGGCGCTCGGAAAGGCGGCAGAAACACGGGTCATCCTCGACGACCCCGACACCGCCTATTGGAGCTTTCGCTACATACAGGGACATGAGGCGTGGGTGGTCAACGGCCCGTTCATCGAGCGCTATTGCCCGCCGCTGGGCCCCGGCATTGCAGAGCGCTTTGCGTGGTCAAAAACGGTGACCGACGCACAACTTGCTGCAGCGACTTCTTACCGGGAGCGGTTCAAAAAGCATCTGACCGACTTGCTGGGAAGCGATGGCGTGCTGATCATGCCCACCGTCGCTGACATTGCACCGTTGATCAGCGACAGCGGCGACAGGCTGGAAAGCTATCGCAACCGCTCGATTCAAATGCTGTGCCTGGCAGGCCTGTCGGGCTTTCCGCAGATATCGCTGCCGCTGGGTCAACGCCTCGGCGCGCCGCTGGGCATGTCGTTGCTGGGCCCGGCGGGCAGTGACATGGGATTGGTGAGGTTGGCGCAGTCGATTGCGAAGGCCGCTTGAAGCTACGTCGAGTGGTAGGCCTTTGCCAGCTCTTGCACACCTGCTTCAATCAGGTTGCCGGGTATGGCGGCATAGCCCAAACGCAGATGCGCCTGACTTGCCGGTGACGATTTTCTGAAGAAGATATCGCCCGGCTCAATCAAGACACCGCGCGACGCGCACTTCTCGGCCAGTGTCTGTGCGTTCAATCCGTCGGGCCCCTTGATCCACGCACCTGAGCCGCCTTGTGACGGCATGATGTGGAACTCGGGCAGGTGTTTGGCAAACGCATTATTCAACAGCTCACGTCGCTCCCGGTAGGTCACGTTCAGTTTGCGGATAAACGCATCGTGATGACCTTGCGCGATGAACAGGCTGGCCGTATGGGAGTTGTTGGCCGGCGTGTGCCGGATGATGAGGCGCCTCAAGGCGCGCAGCTCGCGTATCAGTTCAGCCGGGGCCACGATGTAGCCGATGCGCAGACCATGCGCCAGGGTTTTCGACAGGCTGCCCAGGTAGATCACGCGCCCGTCGGTATCCAGGCTTTTCAGTGCGGGCAGCGGCCGACCGGAAAAGTTCAGCTCGCTCTCATGGTCATCTTCAAACAGCACCACGTCACGCTTCTTGGCCAGCGCCAGGATTTCCTGCCGGCGTGCCAGCGGCATGGTGACGGTGGTCGGGCACTGGTGGCTGGGCGTGACGTAGACATAGGCGCATTGGCCCATGGCGCGCGACGGGAGCAGGCCATCCGCGTCAATCGGCAGCGCCTTGACGTGATCAGTGCGCAGTAAAAAATTGTTGCGCGCATCCGGGTAACCAGGGTCTTCGATGCCTACCACCGTGTTGCGGTCCAGCAGCACATTGGCCAGCAGGTAGCAGGCCATTTGCGCGCCCGCCGTCACCAAGATCTCATCACGCTTGGCCATGATGCCGCGCGCGGGCAGAAGCCGATGTTGAATCTGGTCCAGCAAGGCCTCAGAGTCGCGGTTGATGTGGTCTTGCGCCCACTTTCTGACGGCAGGAACAAACAGCGCCTGGTGCGCACAGGCGCGCCAGTCTCTCAGCGGAACCAGCCCAGGGTCAAACTGCCCATAGACAAACGGATAAGTGAACTCCTGCCAGTTGGCGGGCTTGACGATGTTGCGCTGATGGCCCACACGGGAAACCAGCCGGGTGTTCCACTGCAGGCCGCTGGGTGTGGGCTCTTGGGGCGACGACTGCACCGCCTGCCCCAGCAGGATGTCGCCATTGACCACCAGACCACTGCGGGGGGCGGCGATCAGGAAGCCTTTGTCCACCAGCACCTGCAGTGCCAGTGACACGGTGTTGCGCGACAACCCGAGGGCGCTGGCCAGCGCGCGGCTGGTAGGCACCTTGGCGCCTGCAGGCACCAGACCCATCAGGATGGAATGCACCATCATTTCCTTGACCCGGCCTTGCAGGGTGGTGCTGCTCCCCGAGAACTGGGGAAACAGCTTAGCCCATATCCCCGTTATCTCCTGCTTCTGTCTCATGCTTTGATCCTGTCAACGCATCCGTTGTGTGCACTCTTTTACCGCGCCGCACCAACAAAGGGAATGAACAGAAGTTCTTGGGCAGCTTACAGGTGCATTCTTCAATGACACGATGAAACTTCCTAGGGGTTTTCATTTTGGCACTAAAACAAAATCAGTCTGGCACTATTTTGAAAAACTGCTTTTGCCTAGTATCCGCACAGGTCACATGCTTGTTTGCAAGTGAGCCTCGTTCAAACCGAATAACGCCTGCACCTTCTTTTAATGGATGGACAACATGAAACACCTGCTTAAAACACTGCTCATCGGCACGGCCTTCACCCTTACGATGGTTTCGCAAACCATGGCGCAAACCAAGGTGGTGATCGGGCACTTTGGTGATCCGCTTCCCTACAAGGCACTCATCGCTGATGGAAGCCTTGACAAAGCAACCGGCTGGAAAATTGAATGGCGGCAGTTTGCTTCTGGCGCTGAAGTCAACGCGGCCATGGCTTCCGGCGGCATTCAGATTTCTGAAATTGGGTCTTCTCCTTTGTCCGCCGGCTTGAGCTCTGGATTGCCGTATCAGATGGTCTCTGCAGGCAAGGTCATTGACAGCTCCGAGGCCCTGGTCACACGAAACGGATCGGGTATCGAGAAGCCTGCCGACCTCAAAGGCAAGCGCATTGCGGTGCCGATCGGCTCCACAGCCCACTACTCGCTCATGGGCGCACTAAAGATGAATGGACTTACTGAAAAAGACGTCACCGTGCTGGGCATGTCGCCCGCCGAGATCGCTGCCGCCTGGGCACAGAACGCCATTGATGCTGCTTTTGTATGGGTTCCCGTTCAGACGAAGTTGCGTGAGAACGGCAAGGTGATGTACACCGCGGGCGACGTGGCAAAAGCGGCTGGCTTTCATACTTTCAACGCATGGGTTGCGAACAACAAGTTCGCCGCTGAAAACCGCGATGGCCTGGTCAAGTTCTTGAAGGCCATGTTCGAGATCAATGCGGACTACCACAAGAACAAGGCCGCATGGAACGCAGATTCGCCAAAAGTCAAAGCCGTCGCCGCGAGCGTGGGTGTGTCACCGGCTGCAGTCGTGCCGATGCTTGAAGGCACGATTTACCCCGATGCTGATCTGACCATGTCCGCCAACTGGATGGGTGGCGGCGCAGCCAAAACCATCAAGGGCACCGCTGAATTTCTCAAGAGCGCAGGTCGGGTCAACAAAACTGCAGACGACTACGGCCAGTTCGTCAACCCTGAGTTCGCCAAGGCTGCTGCGGGCAAATAAGCCCACGGCTGTCCCGCAAGTGCTGACCTGCATCGGTCAGGTCAGCACTGCACACCTCCACCTTGAGGCTTCCCATGACTGCACTTGCCATCCGAAATGTGTCGGTTTTCTATCCGGTCGCCGGTAAACCGCCCGTACACGCGCTCCAGAACATCAACCTCGAGATTCATGAGAAGGACTTCGTGGTGGCGCTGGGCGCATCGGGTTGCGGCAAATCCACGCTGCTCAATCTGATCGCCGGGTTCATGGCGCCCAGTGAGGGTGAAATTTCCCTCAAGGGTAGAGGCGTGGTCGGCCCTGGTGCGGACCGCTCCGTCGTTTTCCAGAAGCACGCGCTGCTGCCCTGGCTGAATGTGCTGGACAACGTGGCGTTCGGACTGAAGATTCAGGGGCACGACAAAGACAAGCGCGAAAAAATCGCCAGGGATTTCATCCGGCTGCTGGGGCTGGAGCAGTTTGAGCAATCAGCCACCTACGAGCTTTCGGGTGGCATGCAGCAACGGGTGGGCATTGCGCGCGCGCTGACCAGCGACCCCGATATTTTGTTGATGGACGAACCGCTGGGCGCGCTTGATGCGCTGACGCGCGAGCGGGCGCAGGAGCTGATCCTGAAAGTCTGGCGCGACACCGGAAAGATGGTGTTCTTCATCACGCACAGCGTTGAAGAGGCGCTGTTCATGGGCACCAAGCTGATCGTGATGTCGCCTCGTCCTGGCCGCATTTCGCATGTGTTCGACTTGCCATTCAGCCGGCGCTATTTCGAAACCGGCAACGCCCGCGAGATCAAGGCCTCCGCAGAGTTCATTGCCCTGCGGGAAACCATCTTGCGGATCATCTTTACCGACGAAGCAGAGGCCCACAATGAATGACAACCGTCCGACCAGCGGCAACGGCATGCTGGGTGGCCTGATGAAGGCCAAGCCCGCCAAGCCTGGCGAAATCTACGGCGTCCCTGGTCAGGGGGAAAGCTTCAGGATCAGCGCGGTGGTGATCGTGCTGCTGATTTCCTTCTGGGCCTTTGTCACGTATGCAGGCTACATCAAGCCGCTGTTCCTGCCCTCGCCCATGGGGGTGGTTGACGCCTTGTTTGAAGTTATCAGAGAGGGCTTCACCGGTGCCAGTTTCTGGGAGCACATCTGGGTGAGCACCTTGCGCGTCTTCGGAGCGTTCCTGCTGGCCTGCGTGATCGGCATTCCACTGGGCATTGCGATGGGCATGAGTCCGGTCGCACGCGGCATTTTTGATCCCCCCATCGAGTTCTATCGTCCGATCCCGCCGCTGGCCTATCTGCCGCTGATGATCATCTGGTTTGGTATTGATGAGTTGTCCAAGGTCTTGCTGATCTTCTCGTCGGTGCTCGCGCCGATGGTGCTGGGTGCCCGGGCAGGAGTGAAGTCGGCAGCGATTGAGCAGATTCACGCAGCCTATTCGTTTGGCGCCACCCGTTGGCAAGTGATTCGCATGGTCGTGCTGCCGTCGGCCATGCCCGAGATTTTCACGGCCATGCGTGTTGGCATCGGCTTTGGCTGGACCACGCTGGTGGCCGCTGAAATGGTGGCTGCTACCTCCGGCCTCGGCTACATGGTGTTGTCTGCATCACGGTTTTTGCAGACACCGGTCGTCATCATGGGCATCGTGGTGATTGCTGCGATTGCCTACGCCTTTGACCACCTGGTCCGCTTTGTGGAGCGACGCGTTGTGCCCTGGAAGGGTCGCGGTTAAGTTCAACCCCTGAAAGAAATCATTCCATGACGATTGAGTATCTGAAGAAAGCGCCGCCACGACAAGAGGCGATTGACAACGTCACTTCCGAGACCGTTGAGCGCCTGCTCGCGGACATCCAGAAGAAAGGGCGCGACGCGGTTGAGCGATACGCGCGTGACTTCGATGGCTGGCATGGCCCGATTGTGGTGAGCGATGATGACTTCTCAAAAGCCACCAGATCATTGTCCCAGGGCGTCAAGGACGATATTGCGTTTGCGTATTCCCGCATTAAGGACTTTGCAGTGCGTCAGCGCGAGTCGTTGCATGAGTTTGAAGTTGAACTGATCGATGGACTGATTGCCGGGCAAAAGCTGATTCCCGTCAATACCGCGGGCTGCTATGTGCCCGGGGGCCGCTATGCCCATGCGGCATCGGCCATCATGAGCGTGTGCACCGCCAAGGTGGCGGGTGTGCCGAACATTGTGGCGACATCGCCCGGCCACAAGGAAGCAGGCGTCAACCCTGCCATCCTGCACACCATGAGGCTGTGCGGCGCAGACACCGTTCTGGCCCTCGGTGGTGTGCAGGGCATTGCGGCCATGGCCTTTGGTCTGTATTCCGCCAAGCCTGCCGACGTGATCGTGGGGCCGGGCAACCGCTTCGTGGCTGAGGCCAAGCGCACGCTGTTTGGCCGCATCGGCATTGATGTGGTGGCTGGCCCGACCGAGTCCGCGATCATCGCGGATGAGACGGCGGACGCGGACATCGTGGCGGCCGACCTGGCCGGCCAAGCCGAGCATGGCCCCGACTCCCCGGTGTGGCTGTTCACCTCATCCCGCGAGCTCGGCATGAAGGTCATCGAGATCATGCCCTCGGTCATCGCCGCTTTGCCTGAGCTGGCGCGCAATGCGGCCACCGCCGCCTGGCGTGACTATGGCGAGGTGGTTCTGGTGGGCAGCCGCGAAGAGATGGTCGAGGTCAGCGACAAGTACGCGCCCGAGCACCTGCAGGTGTTTGCCAAAGACCTCGACTGGTGGCTGGCCAGGCTGACCAACTACGGATCGCTGTTTCTGGGTGAGGAAACCACGGTGGCCTACGGTGACAAGTGCTCGGGCCCCAACCACATCCTGCCAACCCGGGGCGCTGCGCGTTACTCCGGCGGTTTGAGTGTGGGCAAGTTCATCAAGACCGTCACCTACCAGCGGCTGACCCGCGGTGCAAGTCGCGAGGTCGGGCAGGTGGCCGCCAGAATCTCCCGGCTGGAAGGCATGGAAGGCCATGCACGCACAGGTGACATCCGGCTGCGAAAGTACTTCCCGCAGGACTCGTTTGAACTGGGCACGCTGGCTGGCCATCAACACTGACGTGACCATGGCTGTATCGACGCCTGTATCGCTGCCTGTATCCGCCAGACCCGCCACGCCAGATGGCTTGTGGTTTGGCAAGGACCTGAGCACCCCCGAGCCGATTCCGGAAGACGCGATTGAACGTGCTGTTGCGCTCATGCGCTCCGGCCGGCTCCACCGTTATGGCGAGCAAGGCTCGGGCTACCCGGAGCCTTCCCTGCTGGAACAGGACTATGCCGCCTACGTGGGCAGCAAGTACTGCGTGGCGGTCAGCTCATGCGGCGCGGCCATGTTCATTGCGCTCAAAGCGTTGGGCGTCAAGCCGGGTGACAAGGTGTTGACTTGCACCTTTACCCTGGCACCGGTGCCCGGAGCCATTGCCCACGCAGGCGCTGAAGCCGTCCTGGTCGAAACCACGGCCGACTACCTGACCGACCTGGCCGACCTTGAGCGCAAGGCCGCCACCAGCGGCGCCAAGGTGTTCCTGCTCTCACACATGCGCGGACACATCGCAGACCTGCAGGCCGTGCGTGCCATCTGTGACTGCCATGGCATCGCCATGGTAGAGGACTGCGCCCACACCATGGGCGCCAAGTGGGACGGAAGGCACACCGGCACCTGGGGCAAGGTGGGCTGCTACAGCGCGCAGACCTACAAGCATATCAACGCCGGCGAAGGTGGCTTGCTGGTGACCGATGACGACGATGTGGCCGCGCAGGCCATCCTGATGTCTGGCTGCTACATGATGTACGACCAGCACATCCTGAAGCCTCCAGCCGAAGTATTTGAGCGCTGGAAGTACCTGACCCCCAACTTCAGCATGCGCATGTCCAATCTGGCGGCCAGCCTGTTACGCCCGCAGATCAGCCAGCTGGCAGACCGGGGACGGCGCTGGAACCACATCTATGCAACACTCGCGCGCGAGCTGGGCAAGGTCGAGCATCTGTCGGTTCCGGCACGCCCACCCCAAGAAGAGTTTGTGGCCAGCTCCATTCAGTTCACGCTTGATCTGACGCCAGCGCAGATCGAGCGCTTTCTGAATGAGTGCAATGCGCGCGGCCTTTACGTCAAGTGGTTCGGCACCCCTGCCCCCGTGGCATTCACCAGCAATTACGAGCACTGGCATTACGTGAAGGGCAAGCCGGACATTCCGAACTCCAAGGCCGTGCTGAACCAGCTGTTCGATCTGCGCACCCCTCTTTCATTGACTGACGACGACTGCGTGCTGATTGGCCGGATCGTCGCTGTGGCCTGCGCACTGGCCGCAGCCAGCTGAAACCATCCACCCATCAACTTTCAACCACAAAAAGAAGGCAACCATGAAACTCACCAACTTCCCCCGCGTCCGCATCACCCACGGACCGACGCCGCTTGAATTCCTGCCGCGTCTGACCGAAGCGCTGGGCGGCCCCAACCTGTATATCAAGCGAGACGACTGCACGGGTCTGGGCTCAGGCGGCAACAAAACCCGCAAACTGGAGTTCCTGATGGCTGATGCCGTCAAACATGGCGCGGACACCATCATCACGCAGGGAGCAACCCAGTCGAACCACGCACGCCAGACAGTGGCGATTGCTGTCAAGATGGGCATGAAGTGCGAGATCCTGCTGGAGGACAGAACCGGCTCAACAGTTGAGAACTACAAGAAGTCGGGCAACGTCTTTCTTGACCATCTGTACGGCGCGAGAGTGCAGGAGGTACCCGGCGGTACCGACATGAACGCGGCAATGGCCAAGCTGGCCGACGAGCTGCGCGCCAAGGGGCAGAAGCCCTACGTCATCCCTGGTGGTGGGTCCAATCCGATTGGCGCGTTGGGCTATGTCACTTGCGCGCTGGAAATGGTCAACCAGTTCAACACGCAGGATCTGCGCATCGACTGCGTCGTCCACGCCACCGGCAGCGCCGGCACGCAGGCGGGCCTGGTGGTGGGTCTGGAGGGCACGCGCAGCCAGATTCCGGTTCTGGGTATCGGTGTCCGCGCGCCCAAGGAGGCGCAGGAAACCAACGTTTACAACCTGGCCGTCAAAACCGCTGAACTGCTGGGTGTTCCCGGCAGCGTCAAGCGCGAGAGCGTCATGGCCAACTGCGACTACGTGGGCGGCGGCTATGGTGTGCCGACACCCGGCATGGTCGAGGCAGTCACCATGATGGCGCGCCTCGAAGGCATTCTGCTTGACCCGGTGTATTCGGGCAAAGGCATGGCCGGCCTGATTGACCTGTGCCGCAAAGGGCATTTCAAGAAGGGCGAGAACGTGGTGTTCCTGCATACCGGTGGCTCTGTGGCGCTGTATGGCTACATGGACGCCTTCAGTGGCTTGAAGCCGGTCTGATCCCGTTGCGATGACAACGCTGGCGCGTGTGGCGGCTTTCGAGCACGCCAAAACGCTGATCCCTGGCCTGCTGGTGACAGCACTGGTGGCCATGGCCGCAGCCTTTCTCGGCAGCCACTACAAAGGCTCCATGCTGCTTTTTGCACTGCTGCTCGGGCTGGCCCTTCACTTCATCAGTGACGACAGGCGCTGCGCAGCGGGTATTCAGTTCGCGTCCAGCACGGTGTTGCGCCTTGGCGTCGCGCTGCTGGGCCTGCGACTGACCATTGAGCATGTGATGGCAGTGGGCTGGCGAACGGCGGCCGCGCTGCTGGTGGCTGTCGCTTTGACGATTGCATTCGGCGTGCTGCTGGCACGACTGTTCAAGGTCGAAAGCAGCCTGGGCGTGCTGATCGGCGGCGCCACCGCAATCTGCGGCGCGTCGGCAGCACTTGCCATCTCCAGCGTGCTGCCCAAAAGCCCCAGCCTGGAGCGCGACACCACCTTGACGGTTGTAGGCGTGACCACCCTTTCAACGGCAGCGATGGTGGTGTACCCACTTGTCACGCAGTGGCTGGGTTTTGACGCGGTGATGGCGGGCAAGTTCATTGGTGCGACGATCCACGATGTGGCTCAGGTCGTCGGTGCAGGCTACAGCCTGTCGCCCGAAGCCGGTGATGCGGCGACCATCACCAAACTGATGCGGGTGGCGTTGTTGATGCCCGTGCTGGTGCTTGTCTCACTGGTCGTTCGTCACCGTTCGGCGGGTGCGGGCGGCGCCGTCAAGGCGCCGCTACTGCCGTGGTTTACAGTCGCTTTTGTTGCGCTGATGCTCATCAATAGTACGGGCTGGGTGTCGAGTGCGGTGCAATCTGGCGCGTCGAACATGTCCCAGGCATTTCTGGTGCTGGCCATTGCAGGCGTAGGCTTGAAAACGTCGTTGCAAGATGTCAGCCAGCTCGGATGGCGACCTGTGGCGATGATTTTTTTGGTCACGCTCGGCCTTGCTTTCCTGTCTGGCGGCTACCTGATGGCCACGAGTTGATGTCAACTACCGGGGCGTGAAAATGATTGGTGTTCTGGGCGGTATGGGGCCGTTGGCCACGCTTGATTTTTTCAGCAAAGTGCTGGCGGCCACGCCAGTTCAGGGCGATGCCGACCACGTGCCACTGCTGATCCAGTCCGATCCCCGCATCCCATCACGCCCCCCCGCCATCCTGGGGAATGGGCGCTCCCCGTTGCCGGAGCTGTTGGCGGGGCGCGACCGCCTGATCGCTGCTGGCGCGACAGCGCTGGCCATGCCCTGCAACACGGCACACTTCTGGTATGCCGATCTGGTCAAAGGGTGTTGTGTTCCGTTCATCAACATTGTGGATACGTCTGTTGCTGAGCTCGCACCGTTGGCCGATACAGACGCATCCATCGGCATCATCGCCACCCGGGCCACGCTGGCCGCCAGAATTTTTGATGCACCTCTGATGCAGGCAGGCTACACCCCGCTGCTGCCTGACGGTGATGTGATGGACGCGCTGGTTTTGCCGGGGATAGATCTCGTCAAAGCAGGTCAGGCCACGCAAGGTGGGCAATTGATTGCGCAAGCGGTTCAGGCCCTGCTGAATCAGGGCGCTGGCGCGGTGGTTCTGGCTTGTACTGAAACGCCCCTGGCGCTGGACGCCGTGCAGTCCCCTCTGCGCGCTAAGTGTGTAGACAGCACCGCCGCGCTGGCGCGGGCCTGTGTGGCCTGGTGGCAGGCCAACCACGGCAAGACTGAGTAAGCACAGTCATTTCAGCGCATTCCCCGCCAACAAGTGTGGTTGGGGTCGAACTCAAGCCACGCGCTGCACATGGCGAAGCAAACCTTCGCAAGCGTCCTCCACCAGATCAAGCACCTGATCAAACCCGCCCGCGCCGCCGTAGTAGGGGTCGGGTACCACCGGGCTGTCGTGTTGCAGGCAGAACTCGGTCAGTCGGCGGACCTTGCGCTGATGGGCTTTGGGGCAGATGTCCTGCACCAGCGCCAGGTTGTCCCAGTCCATCACCAGAATCAGATCGTGCCGGGCGAGGTCGTCCTCGGTGATCTGGCGCGCCCGAAGATCGGACAGGTCATAGCCGCGCCGGGCAGCGTGGTGGGCCGAGCGTTCATCGGGTGGACTGCCTGGGTGGTAGTTGTGGGTGCCGGCGGAATCGACGCGGATGCGGTCGGCCAGACCGGCTGCGATCAGCTTGTGGCGGAACACGCCGTGCGCGGTGGGGCTGCGGCAGATGTTGCCCATACACACAAACAACACTGAAAAGGTGGTCATGGATACTTTCCTGCGATGGCTGTAGATGGATGCACGCAATTGATTGCTGATGACTCGCGAAGGAGTCATGCCCGGGGCAAGCGATCGGCGTTGCTTGCCCAAGGGTGGCTCCTGTCACCGTGATTCTCTCTGATGCCCACCCGGTCTTTGCGGGAAACCGTGGTGTCGGTCACGGGAATAAAGCCATGCTGCTGACAAGCGAGTGCAGAATTCGTTAAGGTTCAATAGTGATGTTCATTGCTCAACGGAGATTCCCATGCATGCATTCAAGACCGTAACGCTCGCTTTGTCGGGTCTGGTGCTCCTGGCGGGCTGCGCCTTCAAAACGGTTGTTCCGGGCATGTCGCGTGAAGAGGTGCTGGCCAGTTACGGCAAGCCCACCCGTGTCGTGCCCTTCAATGGAGGCACGCGGCTGCAGTACTCAACGCAGCCATCAGGGCAAAACGCCGTCATGGTGGACCTGGACAACACCGGCAAGGTGGTAGCTGCCCAGGAAGCGCTCAAGTCATCCGAGTTCTACAAGATTGGCATTGGCAAGTGGACGCGGCCGGACGTTGAATTGGCCTTCGGTCCACCCGCGCTGGTGGACCGCGTGCGGTCGTGGCCGGGCGACATCATGACCTACCGCTGGCGCGATGGCAGCGAGAACATGCTGTTCTGGGTCTACCTCGATTCGAACAACGTGGTGCAACGAACCGGTCAGGGGCAGGATTACTCGATGGAAGCGCCCGAGCCCAACTAGCGAGCCCACCGGGCCATTCAGTTCGGTGATGTGGGCGCGCGACCAATCTCCGGCCAGCGCTGGTGCAGGTAAATCCAGGCGACCAGCCCGATGCACATCATGCCGAGCGAAACCAGCGCCAGCGCGTGCGTGGAATGCATCACCAGTGGCGCCACCACACCAGCCACCAGGCCGTTGGCTGTCGAGCCCACAAAGGTCTGCAGTGACGACGCCATGCCGCGGCGATCCGGATGCAAATCAAGCACGAGCAGTGTGACGACTGGCACCATCAGGGCCCAGCCGAACGAAAACACCGCAATCGGAACCATGGCCCACCAGGCGTTCGGCACAAAGACGAAGTTGGCCACCACGTTCAGCAGTGATGTCAGCAGCATGATCACAAAGCCGTGTCGTATTTGCTGCTTGGGCGCGATCTTGCCAGCGAGCCGTCCGCTCAGCCACGCGCCCGACATGATGCCGGTGATGATGAGAATGAACAGCCAGAAATACTGCGTCGGTGCCAGCGCCAGATGTTCACCCAGAAACACCGGGGCTGACAGCACATAAAGGAACATGCCGTTGAAAGGCACCCCACTGGCCAGCGCCAGCAGGAGAAAGCGCGGACTGGCACCGAGTTGCCAGTAGCCCCGCATCAGGTTGGGCACTCGGAAAGACTGGCGGTCGCTGGTGGGCAGGGTTTCAGGAAGAAACCGGAGATTCACCAGCCACAGCGCTGCACCAATCCCGGTGAGGAACCAGAACACACTTTGCCAGCCGAGATGTACAAACAGCCAGCCCCCAAACAGGGGCGCAATGACGGGCGCCACGCCAAAGTAAATGGTGACCTGGCTCATCACTTGCTGGGCTTGCGAGGGCGGATACATGTCGCGGATCACCGCGCGCGACACCACAATGCCAGCGCCAGTTGAAAGACCCTGCAGCGCACGGAAGAACACCAGCTGGCCGATGCTTTCCGATAACGCACAACCTGCCGAAGCGATGGTGAACATGGCGACGCCACACAGCACCACCGGCCTGCGCCCGAAGCTGTCGGCCAGCGCGCCGTGGAACAGGTTCATGAAGGCAAAACCGAACAGGTAGGCCGACAGCGTCTGCTGCATTTCCACCGGCGTGGCGCCCAAGGACGTAGCGATGCCAGCGAACGCAGGGATGTAGGTGTCGATGGAAAACGGCCCCAGCATGCCCAGTACGGCCAGCAGGGCGGCCAGTGTCCAGCGGGGTGCGCGCCAGAGCTGATCGGCGTTCGGGTTCATTCCTGCTTCAACTTCAATGCGGCTTCGTACAGCTCGTTGCGCGCTGCGCCAGTGATCTCCGCGGCGATGCGGACGGCGGTTTTCAGCGGCAGCTCGGCCAGCAACAGGCGCAGCACCCGCAGGCCGTCGTCCAGCGGTGCCAGAGGCGCTGCACCGTGCACAACCAGTGCGAATTCGCCGCGGATGCGTTGCGGGCTGGTAGCCAGCCAGGCGGCAAAGTCCTGCGCCGGCATCGTGGCGATTTCCTCAAACTGTTTGGTCAGCTCGCGCCCCACGGTGAGGGGTCGTTCCTGCAGCGCAGCCAGCGCCCTGGCCAGCGCCTCGATGCGGTGGGGCGCTTCGAGCAGCACGGTGGCACGCGGGTCGGCTCGCAACTGCTCAATCGCGTGATCGCGCTCGCCGGCCTTGCTGGAGAGAAAGCCCGCGAAGACAAAACCGCTGTGGCTGTCGGCGCTGCCCTCGGCGCGCGTCACGCCAGCGGCGCTGAGCAGGGTGGTCACGCTGCTGGCGCCGGGCAGTGGCACCACGCGAAAGCCGGCTGCCCTGACTGCTGCCACCAGCCGCGCGCCTGGGTCGCTCACAGCCGGTGTGCCCGCATCGCTGACATAGGCCACGCGTTCACCGCGCTGCAGGCGCTCGATCACCCCAGCCGCGGCTTCGGCCTCGTTGTGCTGATGGATGGCGAGCAGCGCCTTGTCGGCGCCGGTCTCCACGCCGTACTGGCGCAGCAGCGGCTGGGAGTGGCGCTTGTCTTCGCAGGCAATCGCGTTGACGATCTGCAGCACCTGCAGCGCACGCAGGCTGATGTCGGCCAGATTGCCAATCGGTGTGGCGACCACATAGAGTGCCGCTTCCGGATAATGCTGCATGCCGGCTGCGGCATGTGCCGCGTCCCGTGCGAGATCGAAAGAAGCGTTCAATGTGGTTTTCCAGAAAACAGGGGGTCCGGTCAGCGACTGCCGCTGAGGTGGTGTCGGGGAAATCCGTGACTGGGCAGATTACCACCAAGTCACGCGGCGATGCAGCCGAAGCAGCCGCTCTGCGCCATCTGCAGCAGGCTGGACTGACGCTGGTCGAGACCAATTATCGGACGCCTGGCCGGGGTGGTGGCGAGATTGATCTCATCCTGCGCGCGCGCGACGGCACACTGGTGTTTGTCGAGGTGCGGCAGCGCGCCAGCCAGTCCCATGGTGGTGCTGCGGCCAGCATCGGTGCGGTGAAGCAGCAGCGCATCATCTTCGCCGCACGCCACTACCTGATGCGTTTTGCCAGCCTGCCGCCTTGCCGGTTTGATGTGGTGCTGGTGGAAGGCTCACTGCGCGCCGGCGAGCCAGCGCGCATCGAGTGGGTACAGGGCGCGTTTGATACGTCCTGAATGTGGGTCTAAAGCTCCGTCACGGCGGCCAGCCGGCGCAGCACCTGCTGAACCACATCGGACTGCATGTCGCGGTAGAGCAGGCCTTCCTCCGCCTCTTTGGCCAGCACAGCCGATTCGTTGAAGCTGATGTCGCGCTGCTGCAGGATTTCCGCGTCGGGAATCAGCATCTTGCCGGCCAGCGTGCGCAGCCGGAAGCGAAAGCGCAGCTTGAGCTGGAACTCACGCACCTGGCCAGACGCGTTGGTGCTGAGCACCACCTTCTCGCGCTGGTCCTGCAGTACGTCGAGCACCACCTGCGCCTGGCTGATCAGTCGCGCGTCGGTGATGACGCGCACCTTGCCGGTGGACTGCAGCGAGCGCCTGAGCTCCACACCCAGCGGTGACGACTCTGCGATGCCGCTGTAGAGCGTGGTGAATGCAAAGTTGGGCGCCTTGCGCAGCGCAAAGCCGCAGCCCGACAGACTGGCCGCAGCCACACCGGCAGTCGAGGCCATCAGGATCAGCAGGTTGCGGCGTTGCGGGGTTTGCATGGGTGGTACCTTGGTGGGTGTGGTGCGGGCGCTGTGGGTCAGATGACGATGTTGACCAGCCGGCCCGGCACGACGATGACCTTCTTCGCAGGTGCACCGGCGGCCTGCTTGATGAAGGTCTCCGAGGCCAGCGCTGCGGCTTCGATGGTCGCCTTGTCGGCGCCTGCCGGGACGGTGACTGCACCGCGCAGCTTGCCGTTGATCTGCAGCACCAGCTCGATCTCGTCTTGCTGCAAGGCGCTGGCATCGACCTCGGGCCAGGGGGCATCGAGCAGGTCGCCAGCGCTTGCGGCATACCCGAGCTCCGTCCAGAGGGCGTGGGTGATGTGCGGTGTCGCGGGGTACAGGCAGCGCAGCAGGATGCCGAAGCCTTCGCGCAGCGCGGCTGCGGATGCGGGGCTGGCTGCCCCTTTGAAGTCTTCAAGCGCGTTGAGCAGCTTCATGCAGCCCGACACCACGGTGTTGTACTGCATGCGCTGGTAGTCGTAGTCCACCTGCTTGAGCACGGTGTGGATTTCCAGGCGCAGGGCTTTGGTGTCCTTGTCCATGGGCCCGGCGTTTCCTGATGAATCCAGCGCCTTGAGCTTGAAGCCGAAGTTCCACACCCGGCGCAGGAAGCGATAGCTGCCCTCGACTGCCGCATCGTTCCACTCCAGCGTGGCCTCCGGCGGCGCGGTGAACATGGTGTACAGACGCGCGGTGTCGGCGCCGTAGCGCTCGATCAGGTCCTGCGGGTCCACGCCGTTGTTCTTGCTCTTGCTCATGGTGCCCACGCCTTCGTAGTTCACCAGCAGGCCGTCGCTCTTGCGTTTGGCGCCTGTCACCTTGCCCGAAGCGTCGTGGATGTCATCCACCTCATGCGGCCAGAAGTATTCGATGCCGCCCTTGTCGCCTTTGCGCGAGTAAATATGGTTGAGCACCATGCCCTGCGTCAGCAGCTTGGTGAAGGGTTCGTCGACCTTCACCAGACCCAGATCGCGCATCACCTTGGTCCAGAAGCGCGCATACAGCAGGTGCAGGATGGCGTGCTCGATGCCACCGATGTACTGGTCCATCGGCATCCAGTAGGCTGCGCCTTCCGCGACCATGGCCTGGTCGTTGGTGGGGTCGCAGTAGCGCATGTAGTACCAGGACGAATCGACAAAGGTGTCCATGGTGTCGGTTTCGCGGCGGGCGGCTTTGCCGCAGATCGGGCAGACGACGCCCGCATGAAAACCTTCGTGCTTCACCAGCGGGTTGCCCGAGCCGTCGGGCACGCAGTCCTGCGGCAGGACCACGGGCAGGTCTTTCTCAGGCACCGGTACCGCGCCATGCTCGTCGCAATGGATGATGGGAATCGGCGTGCCCCAGTAGCGCTGGCGGCTCACGCCCCAGTCACGCAGGCGCCAGGTGGTTTTCTTCTCGCCCAGGCCCTTGGCCGCGAGGTCGCTGGCCACAGCATCTACTGCGGCCTTGTAGGTCAGGCCGTCGTACTTGCCGGAATGGATGGCCACGCCCTGCTGCTTGTCGCCGTACCAGTCAGCCCATGCGTCGGTGCTGTAGGTCTCGCCTTTCACGTCGGTGACCTGCTGGATGCGCAGACCGTACTTCTTGGCGAACTCGAAGTCCCGTTCGTCATGCGCAGGCACGCCCATCACGGCGCCGTCGCCATAGCTCATCAGCACATAGTTGCCCACCCACACCTCGACCTGCTCGCCGGTCAGCGGGTGTGTGACGAAGAGACCGGTGGCGATGCCCTTTTTCTCCTGAGTCGCCATCTCGGCTTCGGTGGTGCCGCCGGCCTTGCACTCTTCGATGAATGCAGCGACCTGGGGGTTCGATGCTGCCGCATGCAGTGCCAGCGGGTGCTCGGGCGCCACGGCGCAGAAGGTCACGCCCATGATGGTGTCGGCGCGTGTGGTGAAGACATACATCTTCCCGTCGCCAATCAGTGCGCCTGAAGCGTCCTGGATGCTGTGGGTGAACGCAAAGCGCACGCCTTCGCTCTTGCCGATCCAGTTTTCCTGCATCAGCTTCACGCGCTCGGGCCAGCCGGGCAGTTTGTGGCTCACGCAGTCGAGCAGCTCTTCGGCATAGTCGGTGATCTTCAGGTAATAGCCTGGAATCTCGCGTTTCTCCACCACCGCACCGGTGCGCCAGCCCTTGCCGTCGATCACCTGCTCGTTGGCCAGCACGGTCTGGTCCACCGGGTCCCAGTTCACGACCTGGGTCTTGCGGTAGGCGATGCCTTTTTCCAGCATTTTCAGAAACAGCCACTGGTTCCACTTGTAGTAGCTCGCATCGCAGGTGGCGACCTCGCGGCTCCAGTCGATGGCCAGTCCCATCGCCTGCATCTGCTTCTTCATGTAGGCGATGTTGTCGTAGGTCCACTGGGCGGGCGGCACCTTGTTTTTCAGCGCAGCGTTCTCGGCCGGCAGGCCGAAGGCGTCCCAGCCCATGGGCATGAGCACGTTGTAGCCCTTCATACGCAGCTGGCGCGTGAGCATGTCGTTGATGGTGTAGTTGCGCACATGGCCCATGTGCAGCTTGCCGCTGGGGTAGGGCAGCATCGAGCAGGCGTAGTACTTCTTGCGCTTCGGGTCTTCCGTCACCCGGTAGGCGTCGGCCGCCGTCCAGTGGGTATGCGCGTGGCGCTCGACGTCGAGATGGTTGTATTTGTCTTGCATGAAAAGCCTGGAAACCTGCGAAATCTGGAGTGCGCGGGGACGTTCAGAAGATGTCCCGGCAAGTCGATGCCGCTTGCCGGCCCCACGTGGCGCCAGCGCGGCGAAACTTTGATTTTAGAGGCTCGCCGCCAGATGGCGGGGCAGCGGTGTCAAGTCTGGCGCGGGGCGCGATTGAGCTAGCGGCCGGGGGCTGGTGCAGTGAGCCGATCTGCCACGAAGCCGATCCGGCTCAGCCCGGCCTGTTGCGCCATGCCCATCACCTGCACCACGCGGCCATAAGGCACGGCCTCATCGGCGCGCAGCTGCACTTCGGTGTCGGGGTTCGCGCGGGCCGCTTCTGCCAGGCGCAGGGTCAGCGCCTCCAGTGTTGCGGGTTTGTCGTCCAGGAAAACTTCGCCAGACTTGTCAATCACCAGTGCAATGAACTCGGGGACTTCGGCGGATTTCGCGGCGTCGGTCTTGGGCAGGTCCAGCCGGATGGCACTGGCCAGCAGGGGCGCCGTCAGGATGAAGATCACCAGCAAAACCAGCATTACATCGACCAGCGGTGTGACGTTGATCTCGCTCATGGGCTGTGGGCCCTGCGTACGTTCAAGCCTCCCGAAACTCATGGTGCCCCCACGCTTGTCGCTGCGCGTACTTCGCTGCCCCCCGAGGGGTCTATTTTTCCTAGGGGCGGCCCGTCGGAAAAATGCATGGCTACCGTAATCACGGCTGGCTTGCTCGCTTGGAGGTGCTGGCCGAAGCCACCAGTTCTCTTAAATCGCGGGCAAAGCCTTCAAGGTCGGCTTCGATGCGGCCTATCTGGCGAACGAAGACGTTGTAGGCCAGCACGGCCGGAATCGCCACGGCCAGACCGGCGGCGGTCATGATGAGGGCTTCACCGACCGGGCCGGAAACCTTGTCGATGGTGATCTGCCCCGCCGTCGCAATGCCGATCAGCGCGTGGTAAATGCCCCAGACGGTGCCGAGTAGCCCCACAAAGGGCGCGGTGGAGCCCACCGTGGCCAGCAGGACCTGGCCGTACTGCAGCTTGTGCAGCACGCCATGCAGTGCGTCACGCAGCACGCGAGTCAGTTGTTGCGAGAGGTCTCCCGCGGATGCCAGTGTATTGCCGGTTTGCAGTTGTGTCGCAGCGACCAGCGGCAGCACCAGCGCTTCGCGGTCAAACGCGGCCAGTTTCTCGCTGGCCTGCGTGATCGAGCTGGATTGCCAGAAGGCCGCGATGCTGCGGGCCACATCTTCAAAGGCACGGTGCAGCAACCATGCCTTCCAGACAATCACCACCCAGCTGGCCACCGACATGCCGAGCAGCAGCAGTGCCACGCCCTGGCTGACCGGGCCGCCCTGGGCGATAAGGGCCATGAAGTTCATCGATCAACCGCAGGCGCCCGGTGCCAGGCAGGCAGAGGCCAGACGCTCATTTCAGCCCCAGCACATCGAACATGTCGAACAGTCCGGTGGGCTGTGTTGCCAAAAAGCGCGCCGCCCGCAGGCTGCCCTGCGCGTAGGTGGCGCGGCTGGACGATTTGTGCGTGATCTCGATGCGCTCGCCGGTGCCGGCAAACAGCACGGTGTGGTCGCCCACAATGTCGCCGCCGCGGATGGTGGCAAAGCCGATGCTGGACGGATCGCGCTCGCCAGTCACGCCTTCGCGGGCATAGACGGCGCAGTCTTTCAGGTCGCGGCCCAGCGCGCTGGCGATGACCTCACCCATCTTCAGGGCGGTGCCCGAAGGCGCGTCTACCTTGTGGCGGTGGTGGGCTTCAATGACTTCGATGTCGTAGCCGGTGGCCAGTGCGCGCGCCGCCATGTCCAGCAGCTTGAGCGTGACATTGACGCCCACGCTCATGTTGGGGGCCATGACGATGGAGATGTCTTTGGCAGCGGCCGCAATCTCTGCCTTCTGCGCATCGGAAAACCCGGTGGTGCCGATCACCAGCTTGACGCCCAGCGCGCGGCAGGCGGCCAGATGGGCCAGCGTGCCCTCGGGGCGGGTGAAGTCGATCAGCACGCCGGAGTGCTCTAGGCCGCTGGTGATGTCCGACTGGATCAGCACGCCGCTGGTGCGGCCGGCAAAGGCGGTCGCATCGAGCCCGATGGCGGGGCTGGAAGGGATATCGAGCGCGCCGGTGAGCACGCAGTCATCGCTGGCGCTGACGGCTTCCATCAGCATCTGGCCCATCCGGCCGCTGGCGCCTGCGATGGCGATGCGGTGCGGGCGTGTCTCCTGGCCGACCCCGCTCACTGCTTCGGGCTCTCGAGCGGTGGGTAGGCCGTGGCAGGCGCTGAAGCCCCTGCTGCAGGCGTTGCCGTGGCCGCCGGTTGCGCTGCCGACGGCTTGCTGGCGGCCTTGGCCAGCTGGTCTTCGGTGGCCTCGAGCACAGGCACTTCGCCCAGGGTGCGCTTGCTTGCCAGTCTGGAAATGAACTCCGACTCGTTCGGCATGGTGTCGCCGGCGAAGCGCTCCAGCTGGTTGCCCTTGAAGAACACGGTGTACTTGTACGACTGGGGCTCCACGCCCTGGCGCTTGAGCGTGAAGACGTAATCCCAACGGTCGGCATGGAAGAGGCTGCTCAGCAGCGGGGTACCGAGGATGGCCTTGACCTGCTCACGCGTCATGCCGGGGCGCAGCAGCTCCACTTGCTCGCTGGACACGAAGTTGCCCTGAATCACGTCGACCTTGTAAGGGCTGACCCAGTTGATCGGGTTGAGGGAACTGGCGCTCATGCCACTGGTCATGTCGCGCAGGCTGCTGCAGGCAGACAGCGCGGTACAGGTCAGGACGACAAGTGCGGTTTTGACGCTGTAACGATGATTTTCAGGCATGGCTGACATAGTGGGAGGTGTGGCGATATGATCGATCATTGTAGCGGTTGAGGGTTTCCCGCCGGTATCCGGGCGCCTTGGGCTGACGGCTGTTGGCGAGCCCCTTCATGGCTGGTTTTACCGCAGAGAGTTTTCCATGAACAACATCGACGAACTGAAAAACACCGGCCTCAAGGCAACTTTGCCGCGGCTCAAGATTCTGGAGATCTTCCAGACCGGCAAACAGCGCCACATGACCGCCGAGGATGTGTTCCGCGTGTTGCTGGAAGAGCGCTCCGACATTGGCCTGGCCACCGTTTACCGCGTGCTCACCCAGTTCGAACAGGCGGGGCTGCTGAACCGCAGCAATTTCGAGTCCGGCAAGGCGGTGTACGAAATCAACGAAGGGCAGCACCACGACCACCTGGTGTGCCTCGATTGCGGCAAGGTCGAGGAGTTCTACGACGCCGAAATCGAGAAACGCCAGCACGCAGTGGCCAAGTCCAAAGGCTTTGCGATCACCGACCACTCGCTGTCAATCTACGCCAACTGCACCAAGGACAAGTGCCCCAACCGCAACGGCACCCCGGTGCGGCACCATCACGCCTGAACGGCGGTGAGCGGTGGCCCTTCGATACCTCAGGGCGAGCGGAAACCAGTGAGCGGCGGTGGGGCTGGGTCTTCACCATCGGAGCCGTGGAACCGGCTTCGCCGGGCCACAGGCGGACGACCCCGAGGGGCTGACGACCGCGGCTCCGAACCTGCCTGCGCAGGTTTGGACGGGAGGAAGGGCCCATGCCTCAGGCATGGGCACGTACAGGGGCTACACGCAGTGAAAAGCGTGGGGGCTAATCATCCTGTTCCATCGCCCGCTTGTGCCGCTCCACGAACTCCTGATAGGTGTTGATGCCGCGCAGCTGCAGGATGGCATTGCGCACTGCCGCTTCCACCAGCACGGCGATGTTGCGGCCTGCTTCCACCTGGATGATGACCTTGCGGACCGCCACACCCAGCACGTCCTGGGTGAGCGGCTCGTACGGAATGCGTTCGTAATCGCGCTCCAGCGTTTCGCGCCGGACCAGATGCACGATCATCTTGAGCCGCATCTTGCGGCGCACTGCGGTTTCGCCAAAGATCGCCTTGATGTCCAGCAGACCAATGCCGCGCACTTCCAGCAGGTTCTGCAGCAGTTCGGGGCAACGCCCCTCGATGGTGGTCTGATTGATGCGGTACAGATCGACCGCGTCGTCGGCCACGAGGCCGTGACCGCGTGAAATCAGCTCCAGCCCGAGCTCGCTCTTGCCGAGGCCCGACTCGCCGGTGATCATCACGCCCAAGCCCAGAATGTCCATGAACACGCCGTGCATCGACGTGCGGTCGGCAAAGTGCTTCGACAGGTAGGCCCGCAGCACGTCGATGACAAATGCAGCCGATTCTGGCGTCGAGAACATCGGCAGCTGGGCCCGCTCGCACAATGAGATCAGCGTGTCGGGCGCGGTCTGTCCGTCGGCCACCACGAGCACCGGCGGCTCCAGCGTGATGATGCGGGAGATGCGCCGGGCGCAGTCTTCCGGGCTGGCGTTGGTGAGGTAGGCGACTTCGCGCTCACCCAGAATCTGCACCCGGTAGGGGTGGATGTAATTGAGGTAACCCACCAGGTCGGCCCCGGACCTGGCCGCGCGCACGGCGACTTCGTCAAACCGGCGCTCGGAGGCACCGAGGCCGGCCACCCACTGCCATTTCAGCGAGCCGCGGTGGTCTTCAAACAGGACATCAGCACTGACAACGGTGGGTTTCATGCCGACCTGTGGGGTGGGGAGGCCCTGAAAGCCTAGGGATGGACAGCGTGGGCGGAATGCCAGCCCGCAATCAGCCCGTGCAGCGCGGCTGCATCGGTACTGTTTTTTAGCTGCTCGCGCAGGCCAGCGTCACTCAGCAACTCGGCAATTTCCGACAGGATTTCCAGGTGTTTTTGCGTCGCCGCTTCGGGCACCAGCAGAAAAATCAGCAGGGCCACGGCCTGCTCGTCGGGGGCGTCAAATCCGATCGGGGCCTGCAGCAGGAACACGGCTGCCATTGGCGCCTTCAGACCCTTGATGCGACCGTGCGGGATCGCCACGCCATGACCCAGGCCGGTGGAGCCCAGGCGTTCGCGGGCAAACAGGCTGTCGGTGATCAGCGCACGGTTCAGACCGTGCTGGTTCTCGAACAGCAGGCCGGCCTCTTCAAAAGCACGCTTCTTGCTGGTCGCTTCCACGCTGACCAGCACCTGGGAGGGGGGCAAAATTTGCGAAAGACGGTTCATGACTTTGGTCGCCGGATTATGCACTTTGCTGGGAAGATGACAAAAAAAGCGCGCAAAAAAGCCGCTTGACAGGACAAGCGGCTTTTGGTGCGCTCAGTGTGCGGTTCAGTGCACGGCGCGGGTGGCTCAGAGTTCGCGCTTGGCCGTCGCGTGGTGGTGGTCCTGCTTCTTGGTCTTGTAGCGGCCCACCTGGCGGTCCAGCTTGTCGGTCAGTTCATCGACGGCGGCATACAGGTCAGCATGGGAGCTCTCGGCAAACAGGTCACAACCCTTGACATGCACATTGCACTCGGCTCGCTGACGTCGCTCCTTTTCCTTCATGTTGTCCACTGTCAGAAGGACTTTCACATCCACCACCTGATCAAAATGCCGGGTAATCCGGTCCAGCTTCGTGGTCACATAGCCGCGCAGTGCGGGGGTGACTTCAAGGTGGTGGCCGCTGATCGTCAAGTTCATAAAGAGACTCCTTTTCCATGGGTTGGAACGGGGTTGAAAATGCCGCACCCCGGTGCAAGGCGGTACGGCAGGCGGGACACTCTCTTGGATTCACTATGCGCCCGAAGCCTGTTGAATGCAACCTTGCAGCGCAATAAAAATGAAACCTTCTGAAAAAGGCGATAGGGTCTTTGCCGTCGCCGGGCGCGCGATTCGCCAGGGCTGGCGCAGGCAACCGGCTGCCGGTTCATCCAAGCTATTGATTTTTCACAGGTTTTTCGGCAAGGTGACAGGCGGGCGACCTGCCAGGCTTCACAAATCATCGATTCATGTCCCTTGAAACCATCATTTCTTCCGCCCTCACCCGCCCGGACGACGAGAGCCCCGCGCTGGTGCTGATGGGCGGCGGTGCCCGCACCGCCTACCAGGCCGGCGTGCTGCATGCGCTGGCCAGCATGCTCAGCCTGGCCGGCAGTCGCGGTTTTCCGTTCAGGATTTTGGTGGGAACGTCGGCAGGCGCTCTCAATGCAAGCTTTCTGGCCAGCCGGTCCAGCGAGGGGCTGCAGGCCTTCGCCGACCTGGCCAGCTTCTGGACCCATTTGCGCTCTTCGCAGGTGTACCGCCTGAAGGTGCCTGCGTGGATTCGCTCCAGCCGAATCGCTGCCGCGCTGTTCCTGTCGCAGCAGGTGCGGGCGCAGCAGTCACTGCTCGACAGCACGCCGCTGGTTGACACCCTGCATCGCGCGATTTCGCTGGAGCGCATCGAGCGCGCCCTGCAGGACGGCACGCTGCGGGCGCTGGCGGTGACGGGGTCGAGCTACACCAGCGGCGTGCACTGGACTTTCTGCCAGATGGCCAGGCAAAAACCGTCCGACCTGTGGAGCCGCCCGGGGCGGCGCGCCGAGTTCCAGCCCATCACCATCGAGCACCTGATGGCGTCCGCCGCCATTCCCTTTCTGTTCCCGGCCACGCCGCTGTGGGTGGACGGGCACCGCGAGTTTTTCGGTGATGGCTCGATGCGCCAGAGCTCGCCGCTGTCGCCAGCGCTGCATCTGGGCGCCAGCAAGGTGCTGGTGATCGGGGTCGGCCAGCCCGAGCGTGCCGGTCTGGTCAATCCGGCCGATGCCAGCATCAGCGGCCAGCCCACGCTGGGCGCGATTGCAGGGCACGCGATGGCCAGCGTGTTCCAGGACACGCTGCAGGCCGACGTCGAGCAGGCCCAGCGTGTGAGCCGCACGGTGCGCCAGATGCCGCGCGAGATCGCCGCGATCATGCCCTACCGCCCGGTCGATGTGCTGGCGATGGCGCCCTCGCAGTCGCTCGACGCGCTGGCGCAGGCGCACGCGGGCGAGCTGCCACCCGGCATCCACAACGCGCTGGCTGGCCTCGGTGCACTGGGCGCCAAGGGCAGCCCGGGCGGCGCGGCGCTGGCCAGCTACCTGCTGTTCGAGCCCGGTTTCGTGAAGGCCCTGATGGCGCTCGGCGAGCAGGACGCCTATGCCCGCAAGGACGAGTTGCTGGCTTTTTTCAACGAAGGCCCGGCCTCTATTTGAAGCCGCGCCAGGGTGGATGGAATGCGCTCGCAGTGCCATAATCGCGGGCAACTCAACGACGGAGAAATCCTTGGAAAGCAGCCCCAGTCGGCCGCTTTCAATCCCGTGCACTGACGCAGGCTGACCACCGGCGGCTGCCAGAAGGGGTTGAAAGCGATGCCACCATCCTTCCCCCTTTATTCCTGTGCGAGGCGGCTCTGGCTGCCTTGTGCCGGAGCTTGAATTCACAGGCAGCCCCTCATGCTGAACATCTTCACGCTCGCCAACGGGCGCCTCTTCCAGGAGGAAATCGAATCCCTGGAAGAACTCTCCAAATTCCAGCCGATCTGGGTGGACCTCGAATCGCCCACGGTCGAGGAAAAGCGCTGGGTCAAGCAGTACTACGGCCTGTCCATCCCGGAAGACGCGATGGACGAGGACATCGAGGAATCTGCGCGCTTCTATGAAGAAGACAACGGCGAGCTGCACATCCGCTCCGACTTCCTGATCGCCGATGACGCCGAGCCTCGCACCGTGAGGGTGGCCTTCATCCTGAACCTCGTCAACGACGACCTGCGCAGCAAGGGCGTGCTGTTTTCCATTCACGATGAAGACGTACCGGTGTTCCGGCTGCTGCGCATGCGCGCCCGCCGCGCCCCCGGCCTGATCGAAGACGCCAAGGAAGTGCTGCTCAAGCTGTTCGACGCCGACGCCGAGTATTCGGCCGACACGCTCGAAGGCATTTATGTCGAGCTGGAAAAAGTCAGCGCCCAGGTGCTGTCAGGCGATGTGACCGACGCACTGGCCGGCGAGGTGCTGGGCGCGATTGCCCGCCACGAAGACCTGAACGGCCGCATCCGCCGCAACATGATGGACACCCGCCGCGCCGTCAGCTTCATGATGCGCAGCAAGATGCTCAACGCCGAGCAGTTCGAGGAGGCGCGGCAGATTCTGCGCGACATCGATTCGCTCGATTCGCACACCGCCTTCCTGTTCGACAAGATCAACTTCTTGATGGACGCCACGGTCGGTTTCATCAACATCAACCAGAACAAGATCATCAAGATCTTCTCGGTGGCCAGCGTCGCGCTGCTGCCGCCGACGCTGATTGCCAGCGTGTACGGCATGAACTTCACGTTGATGCCCGAGCTGAACTGGGCGCTGGGCTACCCCTACGCGATCGCGCTGATGGTTGCCAGCGCGGTGGTGCCGATGTGGTACTTCAGAAAGCGCGGCTGGCTGAAGTAGGCGTTGGAGTAGGCGTTGAAGTAGTTGTTGAATTAATCGCCGAATTGGTCGGGCAGGGCGCCCGACCGCGGGTTGTCACAGACCCCGTGAGCTGCGCCCCTTCGGCGGGCTGTGCAGATAGGCCGAGATGGCTTCCGTCAGGCGGCCGGCCTGTTGCACATGGTCATCGTTGCTGACCATCAGGCTGGTCACCAGCGCCTCGACCACCAGCAGGGCCGACACCGAACTGCTCGACAGCACCGGGTGCGTGCTGGACGCCACCAGGGTCTCGTGTGCCGCTGCCGCCAGCGGCGATGCCAGCGAGTCGGTGATCGCCAGCGTGAAGGCGCCGCGGTCCCGCGCGTACTGGGTCAGGCGGATCGCGTCGTCGGCATAGCGCGGGAACGACAGCGCCAGCAGCACGTCGCCCGGGCCCACGCTCATCAGCCGGCCGGCGGCGACCTCGGTACCGCCGAACTCCACCACGGTGATCACCTGTTTGCAAAAAGGCTGCAGGTCCAGCGCCAGCATGCCAGCCAGATGGGCGCTGAGGCCAAAGCCCATGACATACACCACCGAGGCCTGGCCGAGTTGCCCTGCCAGTTGCGCCAGCCGCTCCGGCTGCAGACCTTCGGCCGTGATGCGTGCGTTGGCCAGCGCCAGTTCCAGGCTCTCTGAAACCACGGCATGTGCGCCGTCCGGCCGCTGCACCGCGCCGCGCAGTTTTTCCACTGGTTGCAACACGGTCTGCAACACCTCGGCCATCTCGGCGCGCAGCGCGCTGAAACTGCTCATGCCCAGCGTGCGGGCAAAGCGGCTGAGGGTCGCGGTGGAGGTCTGTGCGTTGGCTGCCAGCTCCTCGATGCCCCAGGCGGTGGCGCGCACCGGGTTGCGCAGCAGGAAGTCGGCCGTGGCACGGTTTCCGGGGCTGGCCGCTTTGTCTGACAGTACCGCGCGCAGCTTGGCGCCCAGCGGAGATTGGGCAAAAGCCAGCTCCGGTGGGGCGGCCGGCGACAGCTTTCTAGGGGTTTGTACTTGAATGCTTTTTTTCATGTTTAAATTGTATGAAAATTATGATACAAACTCGCATCGGACGGAAGTTGGCGTGCCTGCCAGCCGGCAACCGATGTCAAAAAGCCCCGTTTTTTAACCTGCCCTCAGGTCATGATGGACACACCGAAGTCCTGATTGTGGCCGCTCAGGGGCGCTGTTGATGGAGAGTTTCATGGTTCGCAAATTAACCCTCGCCGCTTTGCTCCTGGCCTCCATGGCCCTGCAAACGGCCGCTCATGCCCAGGCTCCCGGTTGGGCCAAGATACGCATTGGTGTGGAAGCCAACTACCCGCCGTTTTCCCAGATGGGAACCGACGGCAAGTTTTCGGGCTTTGACATCGACATCGCCAACGCCCTGTGTGCCCAGATGAAGGCCGAATGCACGATGGTGGCGCAGGAGTGGGACGGCATGATGCCGGCGCTCAACGCCAAGAAGTTCGACATGATCGTCGCCTCCATGTCGATCACCGAAGAGCGCAAGAAGGCTGCTGACTTCAGCGACTCCTACTACGACATTCCTTCGGCATGGATTGCCAAGACCGGCAGCTACAAGGAAGTCACGCCGGCTGCGCTCAAGGGCAAGAAGATCATCGTCACGCGCAACACGCCGCGCGCCGCCTATGTGCAGGCCAACTTCAAGGAGAGCGATGTCCTGCTGGTCGCCAAGGAAGCCGAAGTGACCATGGAGCTGGCCGCGGGCCGGGGCGACATCGGCTTCGGCTCCTCGCTGGCCGCAACCGCAGCTTTCCTCAAATCGCCAGAGGGTAAGGGCTACAGCAAGGTCGGCGCGCCCGTCACCATCGGTGGCGCCAAGGATGGCGGTGGCGTCGGCATCGCCATGCGCAAGGGCGAGGACGCCCTGAAAACCAAGGTCAATGCAGCGCTCAAAGCCATCACGGCCAACGGCGTTTACAAGACCATCAACGACAAGTACTTTGACGTCAACATCCGCGGCGAGTAAGTTCTGAGTCGGTCGGAGGTCTGAAGCGGCAGTGCCGCTTCGGGCCGGATGTTCATTTCCCTTTTTTCATTCCGGATTCCATCGTGCTGTACGGCTACCTGCCCGCCATTCTGGAGGGCTTGTCCCTCACCCTGCGGGTGTCTGCGCTGTCGCTGGCGATTGCCTGCGTGTTCGGCCTGATTGGCGCCAGCGCCAAGCTGTCGCGTTCGCGTGCGGCGCGCTGGACGGCCGACGTCTACACCACGCTGATCCGCGGCATGCCAGAACTGGTGCTGATGCTGCTGATCTTCTACGGCGGCCAGATCGGTCTGAACCGGCTGGTGGAATCGCAGGGCTGGGAGTACATCGAGATACCGCCCTTTGTAGCCGGTGTGCTCACCATCGGTTTCATCTTTGGTGCCTACCTCACCGAAACCTTTCGCGGCGCGATTCTGGCCGTGCCCAAGGGGCAGGCCGAGGCGGCGCAGTCGTTCGGCATGTCGCCCGCGCGGGTGCTGTGGCGCATCGTGTTGCCGCAGATGGTGCGCCATGCAATCCCCGGCTTTGCCAACAACTGGCTCATCATGATCAAGGCGTCTGCGCTGGTGTCCATCATCGGGCTCGACGACATGGTGCACCGCGCCGGGCTCGCAGCGGCCAGCACGCGCGCGCCCTTCACCTTCTACATGGCGGTGGCGCTGATTTATCTGGCGCTCACCAGTGTGTCGATATTCGCCCTGTCGCGGCTCGAAGCCCGCTACAGCCTGGGCGTCAAGAAAGTGCAGTTCTGACATGGACTGGCAAATCATCACCAACAGCCTGCCTCTTTATGTGGAGGGCATCCGCACCACGCTGGTGTTGCTGGCCATCAGCCTGGCCAGCTCCTTTGTGCTGGCCATTCCGCTGGCCATGGCGCGGGTGTCTGATCGCCTGTGGCTTGCCAAGCCGGTGTGGCTGTTCACCTATGTGCTGCGCGGCACACCGTTGCTGGTGCAACTGTTCATCATCTACCACGGCCTCGCTCAGTTCGAAGCAGTGCGCGAGAGCTTTGCCTGGGTCGCACTGAAGAACGCCTGGTTCTGCGCCTGGCTGGCTTTCACGCTCAACTCCACGGCCTACACCACCGAGATTTTTGCTGGTGCGCTGCGCGCCACGCCGCACGGCGAGATCGAGGCGGCCCGCAGTTATGGCCTGAGCGGCTTCACGCTGTATCGCCGCGTGCTGTTGCCAAGTGCGCTGCGCCGGGCGCTGCCGCAGTACAGCAACGAAGTGGTCGGCCTGATGCACGCCACTGCGATTGCCAGCACCGTGACGCTGGTGGACATCACCCGTGTGGCGCGTGACGTCTACGCCAACCACCTGCTGGTGTCTGAATCTTTCGGCATGGCTGCGGTCATCTACTTCGTGCTGACCTTCACCCTGGTCGGCGTCTTCAAGCTGCTGGAGCGGCGCTTCCTGCGCCACCTTCGCCCCGAAGCACGGGCCGAGCTCATCAGCGCCGCCCCGGCCAACGCCACTGCCTGACATGCAAACACACACCATCGATCTCATGCCCGGCGTGCCGGGCGTCCACCACAGCCTGCAGGTGCTGCGCTTTGGGGCGCAGGGCGTCGGCCCCAAGGCCTACATCCAGGCGGCACTGCATGCCGATGAAGTGCCCGCCATTCTGGTCGCGCACGCGCTCAAGCGCCAGCTACAGGCGCTCGAGGAAAAAGGACTGATCCGCGGCGAGGTGGTGCTGGTGCCGTTTGCCAACCCGATTGGCCTGTCGCAGCAGTTGCTGGGCATTCATCAGGGCCGCTTTGATCTGCGCGATGGCGGCAACTTCAACCGCAATTACGCTGATATCACACCCGAAGCCATTCGTCTGGTGAAAGACAGCTTGGGCGATGACCCGCAGCGCAATGTGCGCCTGTTCCGCGATGCCTTGCGTCAGGCCGTGAGGTCGCTGCCCGCCGCCCACCCGGTACAGGACCTCAAGAACCAGCTGCTGCGTCTGGCCGTGGACAGCGACATCGTGCTCGACCTGCATTGCGACCACGAGGCAGTGATGCACCTCTACGCGCTCACGCCGCAGGCCGAACAGGCCGCCGAGCTGGGTGCGCTGCTTGGCGCGCAGGCCATCCTGCTGGCCACCGAGTCTGGCGACTCGCCGTTCGATGAAGCCTGCAGTCGCCCGTGGTACACGGTACAGCGCGAGTTCCCCGGTCACCCGCTGCCACTGGGTTGCTTCAGTGTGACGGTCGAACTGCGTGGCGAGACCAATACAAGCCACGAACTGGCGGAGCGCGACGCGGCCGCCATCGTGCAGTTCCTGATCCGCCGCAACGTGCTGCGTGGCCCGGCGGCCTCGCTCCCGCAATTGCTGTGCGAGCCCACCCCGCTGGCCGGCTCCGAGCCGCTCACCGCACCATCTGCCGGTGTGGTGGTGTTCCACCGCGAGCCCGGCGAGCGCGTGAAAAGTGGCGACCTGATTGCCGACCTGGTGAACCCCGAGACCGGTGTCGTGCAGCCGGTGCATTGCGTGTCGTCGGGTGTGCTCTACGCCCGCAACGGCGGACGCTGGGCCGCCCCCGGAAAACGGCTTGGCAAGATTGCGGGCACGGCACTGATTCGCACCGGCAAGCTGCTCAGTCCCTGAGCCGCACCTGCCTTTTGCATGAGCCATGATTTGAAGACAAAGGAACAAGCCCGTGGCCGAACCCACTGATTCCACTGCATCCACCGAACCCAAAATCCTGCAGGCGCTGGACATTCACAAGCGCTTTGGCAACAACGAAGTCCTCAAGGGCGTGAGCGTCGAGGCGCGTGCCGGCGACGTGATCTCCATGATCGGCTCCAGCGGCTCCGGCAAAAGCACCTTTCTGCGCTGCCTGAATTTGCTGGAGCAGCCCAATAGCGGCCGCATCGTGGTCGATGGCGAAGAGCTGGCGCTGGTGCCTGACCTGCGTGACAAGGCCTCTGGCAGCCTGCGTGCGCGTGACGCCCGCCAGCTGCAGCAGCTGCGCACCCGCGTGGCGATGGTGTTCCAGCACTTCAATCTGTGGGCGCACATGACGGCGCTCGACAACGTGATGGAAGCACCGATCCAGGTGCTGGGGCTGGCCAAGGCCGAGGCGCTGGAGCGCGCCGAGCGCTACCTGAACAAGGTCGGCGTGTACCACCGCAAGGACGCCTACCCGGCCCACCTCTCAGGCGGTGAGCAGCAGCGCGTGGCAATTGCCCGTGCCCTAGCCATGGAGCCCAAGGTCATGCTGTTTGACGAGCCGACGTCGGCGCTCGATCCCGAGCTGGTGGGCGAGGTGCTGCGCGTGATGCGTTCTGTAGCCGAAGAGGGACGGACCATGATCGTGGTCACGCACGAGATGAGCTTTGCCCGCGAGGTCAGCAACCACGTGGTGTTTCTGCACAAGGGGCAGATTGAAGAGCAGGGCAATCCGCGCGAGGTGCTGGTGAACCCAGGTACCGCCCGTCTGCAGGCCTTTCTCTCCAACAGCCTCAAGTAAGCGGTGGCCGGCGCGCCGGCGCCGCTCTATGGCGTGAAAAAGCGCCCGGGCACTTCACGGTGCGGCGGGCGCTTGTCGTTGCGGCCAGTGCGCTATTTGCGGATCAGCGTGCTCTTGCCAAACAGGCTCTCGATCAGTTCCAGCGCCACCTCGGCCGTGCCATTGCGGACATCCAGCGCCGGGTTCAGCTCCATCACGTCGAGCGAGCCCATCTGTCCGGTGTCGGCAATCATTTCCATGCACAGCTGCGCTTCACGGTAGGTCGGACCGCCCTTCACGGCGGTGCCCACGCCGGGCGCGATGCTGGCGTCGAGAAAGTCCACATCAAAGCTCACATGCAGATGGGTGTCGGCATCCAGCCCGGCAAGCGCGGCTTCCATGGTGTGGCGCATGCCCATCTCGTCGATGTAGCGCATGTCGAACACTTCCAGGCCGGACTGGCGCACAAAGCGCTTTTCACCTTCGTCCACGCTGCGAATACCAATTTGCCGCAGCACCGAGGGCTGGATGGCCGGGAACACGCCGCCAATACCCGTCAGCTCGGCCGGCCCGTGGCCGCACAGCACGGCCACCGGCATGCCGTGGGTGTTGCCGGTGGGCGTGAGCGCGTTGGTGTTGAAGTCGGCATGCGCGTCGAGCCACAGCACGCGCAGCTTCTTGCCGACCTGCCGGCAGTGGCGCGCCACCGCGCTGATGGAGCCGATGGCCAGGCAATGGTCGCCGCCCATCAGGAGTGGCATCTCGTCTTCGCTGAGTGCGCTGTACACCGCTTCGTGCACGCCGCGGTTCCAGGCCGCCACTTCGGCGAGATGGCGGTAGCCGTTGACCGGGGGTAGCCAGGGGTTGGCCGGGCCGCTCACATTGCCGGCGTCGGTGACGGCCAGGCCGTGGCCTTCCAGCGTGGTTTGCAGCCCGGCCACGCGCATCGCTTCCGGGCCCATCGATGAGCCGCGCGCGCCGGCGCCGATGTCGGTGGGTGCGCCGATCAGGCGAATGCGTTGCGTCATGGAGCGGCCAGCTCGGCGGGCGCGCGTGCGGCCAGTGGCTGCCGGGGGGACAGTTGGCGCTGTGGTGCGGCGGCCATGTTGCCAGCCAGCAGCGAGAAGAGGTTTTTGGGATTGTCCAGATGCGGGATCAAATCAATCTCCTCGGGCTGGTGGTGTTGCCGCTGCAGTTTATACAAATAGCGCAGCGCCGAGTAGTCTTCCAGCGCAAAGCCGACCGAGTCGAACACCGTGACTTCGGCGGGCGAGGCGCGGCCGGTGGCGGCTTCGCTCAGGATGGCGGCGAACTCGGTCACCGCGAAGTCGGCAGGCATCTGCTGGATCTCGCCCTCGATGCGCGACTGAGGCTCGTATTCCACCACCACGCGGGCATCGGCGCGGCGCAGGATGTCGGCGTGCAGCTCGGTATTGCCCGGGCAGTCGCCGCCCACCGCGTTCAGGTGCATGCCGGGCGCAATCATGTCGGGCGTGAGGATGGTCGCGTTGCGCTTGTCTGCCGTCACCGTGGTCACGATGTCGGCGCCAGTGACCGCCTCGGTCGCAGAGCGGCACACGGTGAAAGTCACGCCCTGCCAAGCCTGGGCGCGCAGGTTGCGCAGCAGCTTGTCGGTGGCGGCCGGGTCCACGTCGTACAGACGGAACTCCCGGATGCCCAGCATGTGCTGGAAGGCAATCGCCTGGAACTCGCTCTGCGCGCCGTTGCCAATCAGCGCCATCACGCGGCTGTCGGGTCGGGCCATCCAGCGCGCGGCCAGTGCCGACATCGCGGCGGTGCGCAATGCGGTGGTCACCGTCAGCTCCGACAGCAGCAGGGGGTAGCCGGTTTCCACATCGGCGAGCACGCCAAACGCTGTCACGGTCAGCAGGCCCCGTGCCGTGTTCTTGGGGTGGCCGTTGACGTATTTGAACGAGTACATCTGCCCGTCGCTGGTGGGCATCAACTCGATCACGCCGACGGGCGAGTGGATGGCGTGGCGGGCCGACTTGTCGAAGTCGCCCCAGCGCCGGTAATCCGCCTCGATTTCAGTGGCGAGCCCTTCAATGAAGGCGGCGGGCCCGGTACGCGCGACGATGCGCTGGATGCCTTCGATGCCGATGTATTCGACCATTGTGTTGTTCCCTGAATCCTGGTGGTTTGTCTCTGGCGTGCGGGTGATGCCGACAGGCAATCGCCGCCGTGAAAACGATTGTCCAGACCCTTCCAGTCAAATAAAAGCCAGAAAACTGATCAATTCATCAGATAAATAGCGCAAAACGTCAGCATTAACTGCCGTTTTGTCCATAAAATCAGGCCATGGACGACACCGACCGCCAACTCATCTCGCTGCTGCGCGACAACGCCCGGGCATCGGTGGCCTCGCTGGCCAAGGTGCTGCGGGTGTCGCGCGGCACGGTGCAGAACCGGCTCAATCGGCTGGAGGCCGACGGCACCATCGTCGGCTACACCACGCGCCTGAAGCCGCAGGTCGAGGGCCACCAGATTCGCGCGCTGATGACGGTGGCCGTCGACGGCAACCGCATCGACCGCGTGCTGGCCGCCCTGCGCGGCGACCCGGCGGTGACGGCGCTGCACACCACCAATGGCCGCTGGGACATCGTGGCCGAACTGCGCGCCGAAAGCCTGGAGGCGTTTGACCGCGTGCTCAGCCGCATTCGCCTGCTGGAAGGCATTGCCAACACCGAAACCAGCCTGCTGCTATCGACCAGCAAGCTTTGATTTTTTATTGGCTGAGGACTGAGGCCGGGACTCGCCCCGGCGGGCGAGGTACTTTTCTTTGCGTCGCCAAAAGAAAAGTAAGCAAAAGAAAAGGTGACCCTGGTGCCTGCGTCCCTTCGCTTCGCTACGGGCAACCTGCGGTGCTCGGTCCAGGCGGGGTCTGGCTAAACTCGCCTTCGGCTCAAACAACGCCAGCCCTGATCCGCCTGGCCCTGTGCTCCTCGGCGCATTCACAAGGGGTGGATGCAGGAAGTCAGAAGACAAACACCCAAATACCGACCCGACAAGGACACGCCATGGCGTGTCCTTGTCGTATTGGTGCCCGTTCCCGACTTACCCGTGTGGCTGGGCCGAGCAGCGCAGATGGAGGCGGAGGGTCAGGCCGCACTTGTTTGAGCCGAAGGCGAGTTGTGCGGACTGCCGCCGTAATGGAGCAGCACAGGTTGCCCGTAGCGCAAGCGCAGGGACCCAGACTTCGGGTCGCCTTCTCTTTGCTTACTTTCTCTTGGCGAAGCAAGAGAAAGTGAGTCGCCCGCCGGGGCGAGTCCCGGCCTCAAGACTCAGCAAAATCAGTACCGTACGATCAACAACAAGATTCCAACAAACGCTCCAAAGCTAAACTCTTTCCATGAACCTGGCGCCAACGCAACTGCAGGAACACCTCAAACGGGGTTTGCGCAGCCTCTACACCCTGCACGGCGACGAGCCCCTGCTGGTGCAGGAGTTTGCCGACGCGCTGCGCGCCGCCGCTCGCGAGCAGTGCTACACCGAACGGACCGTGCACACCGTGGCCGGCGCGCACTTCGACTGGAGCGAGGTGCTGGCCAGTGGCGGCTCGCTCAGTTTGTTTGCTGACAAGCAGATCATTGAAATCCGCATCCCCAGTGGCAAGCCCGGCAAGGACGGATCGGTGGCGCTGCAGCAACTCGCCGAGCGCTCGCAGGGTGACGATTCCACCCTCACGCTGGTGCTGCTGCCCCGGCTCGACAGCATGACCACCAAGGGTGCATGGTTCGGCGCGCTCGAAAGCTATGGTGTCACCGTCAAGTTCGACCCCATTGATCGTCGCAACCTGCCGCAGTGGATTGCGCAGCGCCTGCAGCAACAGGGCCAGCGCGTGGCGGCCGGGGAGGAAGGCCAGCGCACCCTGCAGTTTTTTGCCGACCGGGTGGAAGGCAATCTGCTGGCCGCCCACCAGGAAATCCAGAAGCTGGGCCTGCTGTACCCGCCCGGGCAGGGCGATGGTGTACTCAGCTTTGACCAGGTCGAAAACGCCGTGCTCAATGTGGCGCGTTACGACGTGTTCAAGCTGTCCGAAGCGGTGCTGGGCGGCCAGACGCTGCGCGTGGCCCGCATGCTCGACGGTCTGCAGTCTGAAGGCGAATCCGAGGTGCTGGTGCACTGGGCGCTGAGTGAAGACATTCGCAGCATGAAGCGGGTGAAAGACGCCATCCAGGCTGGCCGGCCCATGCCGATGGCGCTGCGTGAGAACCGCGTCTGGGGCGTGAAGGAAAAACTCTTCGAGCGCGTGCTGCCGCAGATGGGTGACACCACATTGGCCAATCTGCTGCACGCGGCACACAAGGTCGATGGCATCGTGAAAGGCCTGAAGCAACCCGACTGGCCCGCCGATGGCTGGCAGGCGCTGCACCGGCTGGCCGGAATGGTGTGTGAGCAGTGCACCGGAGGCGCCCGGGCACGTTGACGGGCGCTCCGTAGGGGATCGGGTCGAAAAGCCGATCCGGCCACGAATCGGCGAAAATAGCGGGATGAACGCGCCCGACTCCCTTCACACCCTGGCTCCAGGGCCCGACGCCAACGCGGACGTGGCGCAGCTCATGGCCACGCTGGGCGCGCAGGCCAAAGCCGCTTCCACTCAGATGGCGCGCGCACCCGCAGCGGTCAAAAGCCGTGCGCTGGTCGGGCTGGCGGCCCTGCTGCGGCAAAGCGCCGACGCACTGAGCGCGGCTAACCAGCGCGACCTTCAGCGCGCGCAGGCCGCGGGTCTCGCCGGCCCCATGCTGGACCGGCTGAAGCTGACCCCGAAAATCATCGACACCGTGGCCGTGGGCTGCGAGCAGCTGGCCGCCATGCCCGATGTGATCGGCGACATCATCGGCATGAAGGAGCAGCCCAGCGGCATCCGCGTGGGGCAGATGCGGGTGCCGATTGGCGTGTTCGGCATGATTTACGAAAGCCGGCCGAACGTGACGATTGAAGCCGCGTCGCTGGCCATCAAGAGCGGTAACGCCTGCATTCTGCGCGGCGGCTCCGAGGCGATTGATTCCAACAAGGCGCTTGCCGCGCTGGTGCAGCAGGCACTGGTGCAGGCCGGGCTGCCGGCCGATGCGGTGCAACTGGTGCCCACCACCGACCGCGAGGCCGTGGGCCACCTGATCGCCATGCCGCAGTTTGTCGATGTCATCATCCCGCGCGGCGGCAAGGGCCTGATCGAGCGCATCAGCCGCGACGCCAAGGTGCCCGTCATCAAGCACCTCGATGGCAACTGCCATGTGTATGTCGATGATCCCTGCGACATCGATATGGCCGTCAAGGTGGCCGACAACGCCAAGACGCAGAAGTACAGCCCCTGCAACGCCAGCGAAGGCCTGCTGGTCGCGCGCGGTGTGGCCGCTGACTTTCTGCCGAAGATCGGCGCCATCTATGCGGCCAAGGGTGTGGAGATGCGTTGCGATGCTGAGTCGCTCGCGCTGCTCTCGGGCCTCGCCGGTGCCACGCTGCGTGCGGCAACTGAGCAGGACTGGTTCGAGGAATACCTCGCGCCCATCATCAGCATCAAGGTGGTGGCTGGTGTGGACGAAGCGATTGCACACATCAACCACTACTCCAGCCACCACACCGACGCCATCCTCACCCGCGACCACATGCATGCGCAGCGTTTTCTGCGCGAGGTGGATTCCGCCAGCGTGATGGTGAATGCAAGCACCCGCTTCGCCGATGGCTTCGAGTTCGGGCTGGGCGCTGAAATCGGCATCAGCACCGACAAGTTCCACGCCCGCGGCCCGGTGGGTATCGAGGGCCTGACCTCGCTCAAGTACGTGGTGCTGGGCCAGGGCGAGGTACGGGTTTGAACCGCCCTTCGGCCCCTTTGTCCGCCACCACACAGAGTTTGCGATGAAGGTCATTCCCCGCCCCTTGCCATTTGTGCTGGTGTCGTCTGGCCACGGCTCGCTCATCGTCAACCGCAACGACTTCCACATGGTCGATGCCACGCGCGGCTATGGCGTCGGGCTGCAGATTTTCGAGACCTCGTATTTCGACCCGCAGGAGGTCGAACTGGTGCTGGGCCTGCTCACGGTGCGCCGGCAGACGGCTGGCGATGGCGTGGTCGCGATTGACGGCGGCGCCAACATTGGCGTGCACAGCATCGAATGGGCGCGCCACATGCACGGCTGGGGCGAGGTGATTGCGGTCGAGGCGCAGGAGCGGGTGTTTTACGCGCTGGCCGGCAACATCGCCATCAACAACTGCTTCAACGCGTCGGCCCACCATGCGGCGCTGGGCGCGCAGGCCGGCAGCATCACCATTCCGCGGCCCAATTACCTCAAGCCCGCCAGCTTCGGTTCGCTGGAGCTGCGCCAGAGCCAGCGCAACGAGTTCATTGGCCAGGCCATTGATTACTCGGCCGCCGGCGGCCAGGCGGTGAAAATGATCGCGGTCGATGACCTGAAGCTGCCCCGGCTGGATTTCCTCAAGCTCGACATCGAAGGCATGGAGCTCGAAGCGCTGGCCGGTGCGGCCCAGACCATCGAAGCCCACAAGCCGCTGATGCTGATCGAAATCATCAAGACCGATGCCGCAGCCGTGCGGCGCCTGCTGGAGCAGCAGGGCTACCGCCATCACCAGATCGGCATCAATCTGGTGGCCATTCATGCCGACGATCCCGCTTCTGCGCACATCAAAGTCACTTGAAGCGGAATCTTTTCAGACCCATGTCCTGCTCTCCCTGTTTCCCATTTTCCCTGGTTGTGGCTCCAACTGCCGCCATCCATCAGCCACTTTGCTGCACCCTTTTGATCTCTGAATAGGACGCCATGGTTCCGCACCTCATCACCGCCCTGAACGGGCCCATCAACGAACTGGAGCAGCGCGTCCTGGACTCCACCCCCGCCATCGAACGCTGGTTCCGGCTGGAATGGATGGAGCACACGCCGCCGTTTTACTGCTCGGTCGACATCCGCAACGCCGGCTTCAAGCTGGCACCGGTCGACACCAACCTCTACCCCGGCGGCTGGAACAACCTCACGCCCGAGATGCTGCCGCTGGCCGTGCAGGCCGCGATGGCCGCGATTGAAAAGATTTGCCCCGAGGCGCGCAACCTGCTGGTGGTGCCCGAGAGCCACACGCGCAACACCTTTTATCTCTCCAACCTGCTGCAGCTGCGCCGCATCTTCCATCAGGCGGGGTTGAATGTGCGTTTTGGCTCGCTCAGCAGCGAGATCAAGCAACCCACGGAAGTGAACCTGCCCACCGGCGAAAGCATCACGCTGGAGCCACTGATCCGCACCGACCGGCGACTGGGCCTGAAAGACTTCGACCCCTGCACCATCCTGCTGAACAACGACCTGTCGGCCGGTGTACCCGGCATTCTGGAAGACCTGCACGAGCAGTACCTGCTGCCGCCGCTGCATGCCGGCTGGTCGGTGCGCCGGAAGTCGCGTCACTTCAAGGCCTATGAGGAAGTCTCCAAGCGCTTCGGTAAGCTGCTGGGCGTGGACCCGTGGCTCATCAACCCGATGTTCGCGCAGTGCGGTGAAGTCAACTTTGCCGAAGAAACCGGCATGGAGTGCCTCACCACCAACGTCGATGCGCTGCTGACCAAGATCAAGCGCAAGTACAAGGAATACGGCATCAACGAAAAGCCGTTCGTCGTGGTCAAGGCCGACAACGGCACCTACGGCATGGGCATCATGACGGTGCGCGACGTGAAGGACCTGGAGCAGATCAACCGCAAGACCAAGAACAAGATGAGCACCACCAAGGATGGTCAGGCGCTGTCCGAGGTCATCATCCAGGAAGGCGTGCTGACCAACGAACGCGTCAACGAAGCCGTGGCCGAGCCAGTGGTCTACATGATGGACCGCTATGTGGTCGGCGGTTTTTACCGCGTCCATGCCGAGCGCGGCGTCGATGAAAACCTCAATGCACCGGGTGCCAGCTTTGTTCCATTGGCTTTTGCTGATAGCGGGCGCTTACCTCAGCCGGGCGAAAAGCCGGGCTCCAGCAGCCCGAACCGCTTCTATATGTATGGCGTGATCGCCCGCCTGGCCATGCTGTCGGCCAGCTACGAACTTGAGGCCACCGATCCTGCGGCCGAGGTTTACGACTGAACACCCCTATCGTTCTCACTCCGCTTCGCTTCGTGTAGTGCCTTTTCCCCTTGCAGGGGACGCTGCGAGGCATCCGGCAAAGCCGGACTGCCCGCAGCCGCTTGGGAAGCCGGGCGAGTTGGCAAAACCTGGGGCACAGAGCCGCTTCGCATCTGGCGTGCGCAAGTTGCTGCGCTGCAACAATCGCTGGATTTGTGCACTTTAGGGGTGCTAGCCCGCTTGCCTGCGCCGTTCGAGGGCGCAAAATAGCGGTCCCAAAGGCAACCGTTCCCGGTCTGGCCCGAGGCGCCCGCTCTGAACGGGTTTCTTGGGTATTGGCGTCGGGAAGTTTCTGTGTCAAACCAAAAATCATCTCTTGCGGCGCTCACCCTGGGCGCCATCGGTGTCGTTTACGGCGACATCGGCACCAGTGTCCTGTATGCCGTCAAGGAAGTTTTCGGTTCCGGGCACGTCCCGTTCACCCCCGACAACATCTACGGCATCCTGTCCATCTTCTTCTGGACGCTGACCGTCATCGTCTCGATCAAGTACGTGGCGCTGGTGCTGCGGGCCGACAACAACGGCGAGGGCGGTTTGATCGCCATGCTGGCGCTGGCCTCCACAGCGGTCAAGGACAAGCCCCGCCTGCGGCGCATCCTGCTGATCATCGGCATTTTCGGTACCTCGCTTTTTTATGGCGACGGCGTCATCACCCCGGCCATCTCCGTGCTGTCGGCGGTGGAGGGCCTGGAGGTGGTGTCACCCACGTTCAAGCAAGGCGTGATTCCAATCACCCTGATCATCCTGTTCTGCCTGTTCGCGGTGCAGAAAAAAGGTACGGCCGGCATCGGCAAGTTCTTCGGCCCGATCACGTTGGTCTGGTTTGCGGTGCTGGCCCTGCTGGGCGTCTCGCAGATCATTCACCACCCTGAAATCCTGGGCGCGGTCAGCCCACACTATGCCGTGATGTTCATGTGGGCCAACCCGGGCACCACCTTCATCATTCTGGGCGCCATCGTGCTGTGCGTGACCGGCGCCGAAGCGCTGTACGCCGACCTTGGGCATTTCGGCAAGAAGCCGATTCGCGTGGCGTGGTTCACCGTGGTCATGCCCGCGCTGGTGCTGAACTACTTCGGCCAGGGCGCGCTGCTGCTCGGCAACCCCGAGGCCGTGAAGAACCCCTTCTACCTCATGGCGCCCGACTGGGCCCTGTTGCCGCTGGTCGGCTTGGCCACGGCCGCCACGGTGATCGCATCGCAGGCGCTGATCACCGGCGCCTTCAGTGTCACCAAGCAGGCCATCCAGATGGGCTACCTGCCGCGCCTGAACATCCAGCACACCAGCGTGCGCGACACCGGGCAGATCTACATGCCTTTCGTCAACTGGGGCCTGTTCATCACCATCGTGCTGGCGGTCGTGCTGTTCCGATCGTCCAGCAATCTGGCGGCGGCCTACGGAATTGCGGTGTGCGCCGACATGCTGATCACCACGATCCTCACCTTCTTCGTGATCCGCTACGGCTGGAAGTACCCGCTCAGCCTGTGCATCGCTGCCACGGGCGTGTTCTTCGTGGTCGACTTCGCCTTCTTCGCCTCCAACATGATGAAGCTGTTTGCCGGCGGCTGGTTCCCGCTGGTGATTGGCGGCGTGGTCTTCACACTGATGATGACCTGGAAAGAAGGCCGGCACATCCTTTCCCAGAAGCTGCGCGCCGACTCGATTGACCTGCCCGGTTTTCTTGACGCGGTGTTTGTCAGCCCGCCCGCCCGTGTGGAGGGCACAGCGGTGTTCCTGACGGCCGAGCCTGGCACGGTGCCGAACGCGATGCTGCACAACCTGAAGCACAACAAAGTGCTGCACGAGCAGAACCTGTTCGTCACCGTGCGCAACCACGAGGTGCCATGGATTGGCCTGACCAAGCGTCTTGAGATTGAATCACTGGGCCACGACTGCTGGCAGGTGATCGTGCACTACGGCTTCAAGAACGACCCCGACCTGCCCAAGGCGCTGCGCGAGCTGCGCGGACGCGGCTGCGAACTGGAGCCGATGACCACCAGCTACTTCCTGTCACGCGACACCGTGATTCCGACCATCGGCAGCGGCATGGCGGCGTGGCGGGAGAAGCTGTTTGCGCAGATGCACCACAACGCAAGTGGGGCGGCGGATTTCCTGAATTTGCCTAACAACTCTGTGGTGGAGTTGGGTAGCAAGATTGAGATTTGATTCTTTGGGTTTCTGGCTTTTGTTGAGTTGCTGAGATTCGGAGCCGGGGGTGGCCCGGCTTGCCAGTCACTTTCTTTTGCTTCGCCAAAAGAAAGTAACCAAAGAAAAGGCGACCCTGGTGCCTGCGTCCCCTTCGCTTCGCTGCGGGGCAACCTGCGGTGCTCGGTCCAGGCGGGGTCTGGCTAAACTCGCTTCGCTCAGACAACGCCAGCCCTGATCCGCCTGAACCTGCGCTCCTCGGCGCATTCACAAGGGATTGGCAGGCAGAAAACCAGAATCGGGCTCCACGAGGACACGCTGCGGCGTGTCCTCGTTTGTATTGGGTTTCGGATGTCCGCTCCCGCTTGCCCCGTGTGGCTGGGCCGAGCAGCGCAGATGGAGGCGGAGGGTCAGGCCGCACTTGTCTGAGCCGAAGGCGAGTTGTGCGGACTGCCGCCGTAATCGAGCAGCGCAGGTTGCCCGCAGCGCAGCGGAGGGACCCAGACTTCGGGTCGCCTTCTCTTTGCTTACTTTCTCTTGGCGAAGCAAGAGAAAGTGAGTCGCTCGCCGGGGCGAGTCCCGGCCTCAAGACTCAGCCCAACATCAACGCCCAAAATCGAAAAACGGCATCAAAATAGACCTATGACCTCATCCCGCTTCTGGTCCGACCTCAAAACCACCGACTTCGCCCAACTCGATCTGGCCCGCTGCATCGCTGTGCTCCCGGTGGCGGCGATTGAACAGCATGGCCCACACCTGCCACTCAATGTCGATGCCACGCTGGTCGACGGCGTGATCGCCGCCGCGCTGCCGCATCTGCCTGCCGATCAGCCGGTGCTGTTCCTGCCCACCCAATCGGTCGGCCTGAGCCCCGAGCACACGCGCTTTGCCGGCACGCTCACGCTGAAGACTGAAACCGTGATCCGCCTGTGGACTGAGCTTGCCGAGTCGGTGGCGGCCAGTGGTGTGAAAAAGCTGCTGCTGCTCAATTCGCACGGTGGCCAAGTCGGCCTGCTCGATGTGGTGGCGCGCGACTTGCGCGCCCGGCTCGGCATGCTGGTCTACAGCGCCAGTTCGTTCAATCTGCCGCTGCTTGATGAAAACGGTAAATCACTGAGCAGCCTGTTCAGCGACCACGAGCACCGCTTCGGCATCCACGCCGGCGAGATCGAAACCTCAATGATGCTGGCGCTCAAACCCGAGCAGGTGGACATGGATCAGGCGCAGAACTTTCATTCATCGTCCGAAGATCGTTCCAAAAAATTCAGCATCTTGGGTGATGGCCGCAGCGCCAAGCTGGGCTGGCAGATGCAGGACTACAACCCGCAGGGGGCAGTGGGCAATGCGGCCGCCGCCACTGCAGACAAGGGCCGTGCGGTGCTGTCGGCTGCGGGCCGCAGTTTGGCGCGCTTGTTAGCTGAGATGGATGAGTTGCCTGCGGACACACTGGTTCTTTGACCTATTGGATGGGGCTACAAGTTTGTCGTTTTCCGGCAGCTTGCCTATGGCTTGCAGCGATGGGTGCGGCGGTGACGCAGATCACATCTCGAAAGAGGACAAATACGATCCCAACTCAGATGTTGGATGCACGACTGCAGGCGCTTCCCCAGCAGTCAATCTATCGGTCAGTCTTCTGCCGCTGTGGGGCAGTCCACATACGAGGACTTAGGTGTCTGCGCGGAAAACTTCGTAGACGGGTGCAAGTGATTCGATGAGTGCGATGAGTAGGCCCTCCGATTCAGCGATGAGAACGGCAACGTCCCCTGCGCTGAGAGAGAAGTGCTCTCTCATCAAGCCCTGTAAATCATAGCCTTCAGGTGTTGGTAGCTCTAATGTCTCGAAAGCACCGAATAAGCCCAACTCGCGGCTAGAGAACGCCGAAGAGTGAACCACCTCATTTCGCAGTGACTTGTGCCCGCTCATTCTGCTCACAATGTTCCCAAGTGCCGCATAAACCTCCGGATAGCTGACTTTAATATGTGACATCACGTAGCCATTACCAGAGACGCACTCGTACTTCGTAGGCTCAAGCAACAAGGATGCGCCGACAAAGCGATGGGCACGATCGATAAGGCCGACAGCGCGGAAGATGAAATTCTCGTAGTGATATCGATACTCTGCGGGAGACGGGGCTGGACCAGTTGCAAGCTCCATGATGTAGCGCAGCGCCAGACGGAGAGAAGCAAGCGAACCGTCTAACTCGCTTACTCGTTCGGCGACCTTTCCTGCATAGATCTCCGACGCTGTTCCAGCGAATGACGTGTCTCCCGCCAGAAGCGCCGCGAGGCCCTTCGTACCAGAGCTTTGGAGATGAGGAATCAACGGCGAGAGCGCCGGATGTTCGATGAGAAGGGGACGTTGTATATCCGCGTCGAACGACCTGTTAACAGGCGTTACCACGTCTCCACCCTAGCGGTTGGGAAAAGCCTCGTGTAGTGCTCAATGACTCTCGATGACACATGAGGGAATATAAGAACGACATTCGGGTGATCGAGCAGGACTTGCCGAAGAACACTTTCGTACATCGGGCCGTCACTAAACACTGCAAAGTCTGGCGCGACGAAAAAGACGCGGTCACAGCCAACTAACTGCCCAAAATTTAAAGTGCCAGCGCGAATATCTCCGTGATCGAGAGCGATGGCACAGGGGTTCACGCTCGGAAGGTCGTTGACGTCGAGCACAAACGGAATGTGTACGTGGTTCTTGTTGTCTGTGCGTTGGGACGACGCATGGCCGAGGTGTTTAGCCTCAAGCAGCGCCCGGTACGCCATGCCTCCACCACGCGTATTCGAACCAGCTAGCTTCGCGACCGCAAATGGAGCTCCATCATCAGAGACCTCGATGGCCGTGGCGGTGAACGCAACTTCGACTGAAGTCGCTCTGCCGTGGGAAAAGGCGTTCCTTGTGTACTCGATTAAGAAATCGCGAACCGCGTCAGCGGCGTCCTTACCGCAAATTTCAGGCAGCCATGCGTGGCGAACGGCCAAGCCTACTTTCGAGTTTAATTCCTGGCCAGGGACAAGGGTGACTGATTCTGGGGCGAGTCCAATTGCGACTAACTCGCTGTGATACGTAAAGTCGATGTCTCCGTACGCCTGACGTAGTTGTGCGCGTTGCTCGGCCAATCTCCTCCATTGCCTGAGCATCGGAATGGTGTAAGTAACCTCGTCAGTGTCAATTAATTTGGCATGCGTCTCACAACACCAAATTCCGTTGTCGATAGACGACCGATACTCTGGCGACAGCACTGAAATCCAGCGGCGCGCGCCTAGACCTCCGGAGGCGGCAGAAATGTGCGCGGCTTCGCCAGTGTTGGCTGTTGCTTCTGCGCTTTCGTCACTCGGTCCAACCGTTATCGCTTTACAGCCGGGATAGGCGCAACGGTACCCCGCCCGTTTGGCCAAAGCGATCTTGGTTGCGTTGATGAAGTTGTCGCGCGTCATATGAATCCCATGCCTCCTAACGTAATGTACGCCGCAAAAAGTTACGGTATCAGCTGGTAAAACTGTAGAAAATCGCCTTCGGTTTCGACCCGATTGAACTGGTTGATCTATAAAAAGCCGCGCTGAACCTCGCAGCATGCTAGCGAATGACCGGTCTTTCTTTCTGGGAATTTTTGCCTAGATTGACCTAGATGCTTGGACTTGCCCACTTTCTAGTTGATCGCGGGGAAGGTGTAAGGCGGCACTCTCTGAGTCTGTATCAGGCAGAGGGCTGGAGCGGGTCGGCTGGGGATAAAACGCTGTATGGCGGAATAAAAGCAATCGCTAACAGGATGCCCGCGTAACGCAACCCAAAAACCAAGCCCCCAACAAGCGGTAACCTGTTGGGGGCTTTGTCTTGTCAGTCGGGCCGGTAAGTCCGCTGTCATGACCAAAGTATCGCCCAGCTTTCGTCGAATAATTTGCCTGATTTCCTGTTTTTCAGACATATTTCAGATAAATATTCCACTGAATCAGTTAATTCAGATAAATTGTCTGCATGGACAATCTGGACCGGAAAATCCTTCAGGTCTTGCAGGCCGATGCGCGCACCAGCCTGCAGGAGATCGGCCACGCCGTGGGCCTGAGCCCCTCGCCCTGCTGGGGGCGCATCAAGAAGATGGAAGAGGCCGGTGTGATCGAGGGTTACACCGTGCGTCTCAATGCGCAGGCACTCGGGCTGGGCGACACGGTGCTGGTGCAGGTCACGCTCGACAGCCATTCAGACAACACGCTGGAAAAGTTCGGTGAAACCCTGGCCGCCATCCCCGAGGTGATTGAGGCCTGGCTGGTGTCTGGCGAATACGACTACCTGCTGCGCATTGCCGTGAAAGACACCAAGGACTACGAGCGGCTGCTGCGCGAGCGGCTCTACAAGATCAAGGGCATTCGCCACAGCAAATCGAGCTTTGTGCTGCGCACCCTCAAGAAGGCTGACCTGCCGCTGCTGCCGGGTTGATCACCCGAGTGCGTGACCCGCGTGCGGCGCAGGCCGTCAAAGCTCGGGCAGCACCATGTCGGCAGTGCCGGTGCACACCCAGCGTGGGCACTCGCGCGAGGTGTCGATGCAGCCGCCGGCCACATACACGCCCTTGGGGTCACGCATGCGCATCATCAGCGAGAGGATGCGCGCAGTCTCCTGCGGGTCCGCGAGCGACGCCTTCACGCCCGCTTCAACGATGTCTTCGTCAATCCGCAGGTGGCCGTGCGCGTCGGTGTAGGTGGCGTCGCGCCAGTGGTAGATCTCGACGCACTTGGCCGTCAGCGTGAACGGCTTTTCGCGTTTCCAGAAGTTGGTGAACAGGCCACCGCCCAGATAGAACACCCACGAGCCCTCGTAGCCCGAGACATCGGACGAATGCTCGTCCGGGTTGCGGAACCACAGCCGGTCGCCGGGCACATAGTAGCGCGGTGGCAGCGGGTCTTCCATGGTGCCGTACTCGCGCAGGAACACGTCGTGGAACTTGCCCGACATGATGGCGCTGCGCTCCCAGCGCTGCTGCAGCGCGGCCAGCAGTTGCGGGTTGCACTGCTGCAGCTCCTCGGCAATCGCCAGCAGGATCACGTATTCGGTGGCGCGATAGCAGGAGAAGGAATACAGCCGCCCCGACGCATCGGGCTGCGTGGCTTTCTGCAGCGCCGGAATCAGCGCATGGCCGGGCCGCACGGTGAAGCCGTCGTCCTCTGAATAGCTCCAGCAGTCTTCGGGCCTGTCGACCTCGGTGGTATGAAAGGCCAGCGCTGTCTTGCGGCCGGCCTGCACGATGTTGCGGCGAATGTGCACATGGGCGACCAGCTCATCGAAGCCGGGGAAGGGGAAGGCCACCGGGCTGGCCAGCATGGCAATCAGAATCTCGCGTTCCAGGTCGTCGGTGCTGGCGGTGGTGTCCAGCTTCAGGCGATCGGCCAAGCCGGTGGTGTCGTGGTCGGGCAGCCAGGCGGCGGCCAGTTCGGGGCGCAGGCAGAAGCCGGCGGCGAGCTCATCATCTGGCGCAGACGAATGGCACACGGCATCGCCCAGGCCCAGACGTGCCAGCAGCGTCTGAAAGGCGGTCTCTGCAGTGGCGCGTGCGGTGGGTGATCCGGTGATGAAGTGCACGCCTGCAGTGCGAAGGCGTGGTGTAGTGGCCTCGTTCATGGTGCGCGACAGTATGTGGGCTCCACGCGGGTTCGGCAATAGCAAAAACACGCGGCGCACGCCTTCTGACTGCTCCCTGACAGCGCGGCCGTAGAGCCCACCCGCGCGAAACGGTCAGGCGTAGGTGATCCAGTCCGCGTGCTCGGGCGAATCGAGGTGGGGCAGGGTGTTGTAGGTCACCAGCATGTGGCGCTTCGGCGTGAAGGCGAACTCGGTGACTGACGAATTGCGAATGCGCAGGTTCAGCTCGATGGTGGTCTCGGCGCTGGTGCCCAGCACATGGCCCACGGCTGTGGCAATCGGCCCGCCGCTGGAGACCATCAGCACGTTGCCGCTGTGAGAGGCGCGCACATGGTCGAGCGCTGCCGTGACGCCCGCCACAAACTCAGGGTAGCTGGGCATGCCGCGTGGGCTGACCACACCGGCCATCCACTGCGCGAGGCCATCCTTGAGCAGGCGGAAGTGGTGGCGGTACTGCTCCGGAGAATCGGGCTTGGCCAGCGGCTGTGGGTGCACGGTGGCAATCACGGCGTGGCTGTCGTATTCATTGAGCCCCGCCCGTTGGCTGGCTGGCAGCGCGGTGCCGAGGCCGGTGCAGATGCCCTGCAGGGTTTGCTGCTGCCGCTGCAGCGTGCCAGTGAACGCAGCTTCAAAGCTGATGCCCTTGTGCCGGAAGTAGTCGCCCAGCCGCACGCTCTGCCGACGACCCAGTTCACTCAGCTCGTCGTAGTTGTCGGCGCCAAAAGAGGCCTGGCCGTGGCGCACCAGATAAAGCGTTCCCATGTATTGATTGTGGCGAACTCGGCTCCGGCTTTTTGTCCCGTGGGTGACGGGGGCAAGTTCCGGCAGTAGGAGCTCAGAGCCCTGTGGATTGCAGCGTGACCAGACCGCGCGGCGTGTGCAGCGTGGCTGTGAGCTTCGCTGCGCCTTGCACCGTGGCGACGCCGCTCAGCCCGATGGCGTTGTAGCTGGCTTGCAGCAAATCAGCCTGCGGGTGGCTGGCCTCCACCGATTGCAGCGTGATGCCCGAGGGCGCCATGCCCTGCGCCGGGTGGACATTGCCCCACTGGATGAGTGTGGGCAGTGTGCCGTTCATCAGTCGCTGGCCATCCGCGCGCACCGTGATCTTCCAGCTCAGCAAGCCTTGCGGCGTCATGCGCGAGGCCTGCAGCACTTCGCCGCGGTCCAGCCCGTACGCTGCCAGCGCACGTACCACCGCATCAGCATCAGACGTACGGGCAACGAAGTGCGCGAGCTGCGGCCCGGCCGTTTTCAGTTGCTGCTGCAGGGCGGCGTCATCCAGATCGAACCAGCGGCGGTGACCAGCGGGGCGAGCGCAGGGCGCGCCGGTCTGGATGGCGATGACTTCGAGATAGGCCAGCGGCCAGGACTCGCAGGCGATGGACAGCAGCCGGTTGTGCGTGCCCATCAGCGGGTGCTCGCCACCCGGGCCGGGCGTGATGCCCAGCGTGCGTTCGCACCAGGCCACGCCGTCGTCCAGCGTGGCGGCCAGCACCACCAGATGATCGAGCTGTGAGTGCAGGGCCGTCATCGTGCAGCGGTCAAAGCGTGACCTGCCCATCCACGCAGGTGACGGACTCACCGCCCACCCACACGTGGCCTGCTGCATCCTGCTCTATGTGAATCTGCCCCGCACGACCCAGACACACGCCTTGCGACGCCACGTACTTCGCTGGCGCGTGGCCCTCGGCGATCAGCCACTGCGCGAGGCTGGCGTTCAGGCTGCCAGTGACCGGGTCCTCGTCAATGCCGACAGGTGCCACGAAGCCGCGGACTTCCATGTCAGGGGTGAAGTCGCGTGACGCAGTGCTGGTGGCTGCACTGGCACTGAACGCGCGTGCCTCCCGGTTGGCGCGGCCGATGAGCGCAGGCGCTGCATCGGTCGGATACAGGGCGGCGACGCCCACCTTGGCGTCGAGCCGGGCCAGCGTTTTGTGGTCGGGCGTGAGCTGAAGTACGGTCTCAGGCGTGTCGAGCAGCAGACCCAGCCAGACCGGGCCGTTGTCCAGCAGCTGCGCGGCGCGAATCTGCTGCGGCGCCAGACCCATGGCGCCGGCCACCTGGGCCAGCAGCGCGGGGCTGGGCGCCGAGCGCTTCAAGGCGGGTGCTGCAAAGGCGAGGCGCTGCGTGCCCGTCTCGCGCCGGATTTTCACCAGACCGACCTTGCACTCCTGCACGATGAAGCCCGCGTCACGTGGCTGCCCGCCGGCCTGCAACCAGCTGTGGCAGGTGCCTAAAGTGGGGTGGCCAGCAAAAGGCAGTTCACCGCCGGGCGTGAAGATGCGCACGCGGTAGTCGGCACCCGGCTGCGTGGGTGCCAGCAGGAAGGTGGTTTCCGACAGGTTGGTCCAGCGGGCAAAGCGCTGCATGGCCTCGTCGTCCAGACCGCTGCCATCCAGCACCACGGCCAGGGGGTTGCCCAGGTAGGGGGTGGGCGTGAACACGTCCACCTGCTTGAAATTGCGTTGCTTCATGATTGGTTTCAAAGATTCATTTCACATGTCATGACAGGGCTTGGTCCAGCACACCGCGTGAGGCGGGGCGAGCCAGCAGGGTCTGGTACCAGCGCTCCACATGGGGGCGTGGCGTCCGTGTCTGCGGCAACCCAAACCAGCGATGGACTTCGCAGGCCACGGGAATATCGGCCATGGAAAAGCGTTCGCCGACCATGAAGCTGCGGTGGGCCAGGTGCGAATCAATCCTTTCCATCAGCTTCTCGACTGCCGCGTTGGATTCGCTCAGCACGGCGTCATCGCGCTGGCTGGCAGGCGTACGCACCAGCTGGATGAAGCCGGGGCGACTGGCCGGGTTCAGCGTGGTTTGCTGCCAGTCCATCCACCGCTCGGCATCGAAGCGCTCGCGAAGATCGGCCGGATACAGCTCGTCTGGTGAATGTTTGGCGCACAGGTAGCGCACGATCACGTTGGACTCCCACAGCACGAAGTCCTCGTCCTGAATGACGGGCACCAGCGAGTTGGGGTTCAGGGCGATGTATGCCGGCTCCTTGACCAGGCCGAACAGGCCGCCCGCTTCTGTGCGCTGGAAGTCCAGACCCAGCTCTTGCGCAGCCCAGACGACTTTACGCACGTTGATGGAACTGAGGCGTCCCCAGATATGCAGCATGTGTGTTCTCCGTGTAGCGCGTTCAGACGCCAGCTTCTGCGAGCTGTGCCGCCGGAACAGACTGGCCCTGCATGTCCCTGATCGCTGCAGCCAGTGCCGCAATGCCGATGTTGATCTGCTCCACGCTCGAGGTCACAAACGACAAGCGAAGCGCACGCGGGTCGGGCGTGGCCGCATAAAACGCCCAGCCCGGCACAAAGGCCACATTGCGCTCCACCGCCTTGGGCAGCAGGTCAATCGCGTTCATGCCTTCCGGCAGGCGGGCCCACAGGAACATGCCGCCGTCGGGCGTGTTCCAGCTCACGCCCTCGGGCATCTCGCGCTGCATGGCGGCCAGCATGGCGTCGCGCTGCGACTTGTACAGCGCGCGGATGGTCGGCACGTGGCGGTCCAGAAAGCCGCCTTTCATCACCTCGGCCACCATGCGCTGGTTGAAGCCGGGGCTGTGCAGATCGGCCGCCTGCTTGGCCTGCAGCAGCTTGGGATAAAGCGCCTTGGGCGCGACCATGAAGCCCAGCCGCAGGCCCGGTGCCAGCACCTTGGAAAACGAGCCGAGGTACACGCAGCCTTCCGGGTTGCGCGCCGTCAGTGGCAGCGGTGGCGGGGTGTCAAACCACAGGTCGCCATAGGGGTTGTCTTCCACCATCGGCAGGCCCAGGCGCGCGGCTTCGGCGCTGAGCGCAGTGCGGCGCGCTTCGGTCATGGTGCGGCCGGTCGGGTTCTGGAAGTTGGGCAGCACATACAGAAAGCGGGCGCCGGTCGCTTTGCCGGCCAGATCATCAAGGTCCACGCCTTCCGCGTCATTCGCCACGCCCACCACTTCGGGCTCCATCGGCGTGAAGGCCTGCAGCGCGCCGAGGTAGGTGGGTGTTTCCACCAGAATGCGGCTGCCCGCGTCGATCAGGATTTTGGCGATCAGGTCCAGGCCCTGCTGGGAACCGGTGGTGATCAGCACCTGGGCCGGGTCCGCATCCCACGGCAGCATCGCGGCCACGGCTTCGCGCAGCGGTGCGTAGCCCTCACTGGCAGCGTATTGCAACGCGGCATTGCCGTCTTCGCGCAGCACCTTGTCGCAGGCCTCGCGGAAGGCGCTGACCGGAAAGGTTTTGGGCGAGGGCAGGCCACCGGCGAAGCTGATGATGCCGGGCTTCTCGGTCACCTTCAGGATCTCGCGGATCACCGACGGGTTCATCTTGTGCGCGCGCTGCGCCTGCGTCCACTGCATGGCTGGCTTCTCGTTCATGTCACTCTCCTCCTTGCGGGCCGTAAAACACGACCCAGGTCACAAAATCGGTACTGAAATTCTCGAAGCGGTGTTCGGTACCCGCTGCGACAAAAAACGCGTCGCCGGGGCGGGCGTCGAAACGCTGGTCATGGATGATGATCTCACCCTGCCCGGCCTGCACAAAATAAAGTTCGTCCTGCGTGTGCGGCTGTTGCCTGTCTTTGCCGTCGGCATTGCTGCCAGGCGCAAACACTTCTACGCTCATGCTGCCGCCCGCCATCAGCGTGGCGAAGGGCACACCCTCCGGGTACTCGGCAGTGGGGGCGCCGGGCAGTTGCCGCAGTGCCTGATGAAGAGATGCTTTCATGCGCTTGAGGGGCTCAGTCCACGATGAACAGTTTGGCGCCACCCGGTGCGCTGGAGCGGTGCGCTTCGGCGCCATCAGCCACCTGGTAACTCATGCCGGGCAACAGCACATGCACACGGCCGTCGTCCAGTTCGGTGTGCAACTCGCCTTCCAGGCACAGCAGGATATGGCCCTTGCGGCACCAGTGGTCGGACACATAGCCGGGCGTGTATTCCACCACTCGCACACGCACATCACCAAACTGGCGGGTGCGCCAGAAGGCCTTACCTTCCAGTGCAGAGTGCTCGGTGCGCGGCACGCTGGACCAGTCGGTGGTGCCGAAGGGAATGTGGGCGATGTTCATGACAGGGCGTCCGTAGGTGTGTACGCGGGTATCAGGGGGCACTCGGGCTTCTGAGCCGCAGCAGGCTCAGCCCGAGCAGCGCAAAAGCGCCACCCGACAGCCGATTGAAGACCCGCACCCGCCCGGGTGTGCCAAACCAGCGGTGGGTGTGGCGCGCCAGCAGCACATAGGCCAGGTGCGAGGTCAGCACGCAGGCCGCGAAGGCGCTGGTCAGCGCGAAGAACTGCGGCAGCATCGACGCTTCGGGCTGGATGAACTGCGGGAAGAGTGCGGTGAAAAACAGAATGCTTTTCGGGTTGGTCAGCGCCACCAGCAGGCCTTGCCTGAACAGCGCGGCATTGCTTTTGCCAGAGGGTGCGCCGGCAGTCAAAGGCGTGTCAAACATTGATGTCTTGCTGGTCCATTGGCGCCAGCCCAAATACACCAGATACATCGCGCCCAGCATCTTGAGCACCGCGAACAACCATGCCGAGGTGTGCAGCAGGGTGCCCAGGCCCGCCATGGCCGCAGCCGACACGGCAAACACGCCCAGCACATTGCCCGACGAGCTCCACAGCGTCTTGCGTGGCCCCCAGGCGACTGCGTTGGACACGGCCAGCAATATACCCGGCCCGGGGCTGAGCGCGGTGACCAGCGAGATGGTGATGAAAAGCAGCCAGGCAGAAGCAGTCATGGTCGTGAAGCAGGTAACAGAGGGGAGATGGAAGACTGGGCAGAGTGAACCGGCATTTTCTTGCCAATGAACACGGTAGCGATCACGGCCAGGCTGAAGCCCAAGGTGACGGCGTCCATGCGCTCACCCAACAGCGGCATGGCAAACAGCATCGACAGAAACGGTTGCACCAGCTGCACCTGGCTCACGCGCACCGTGCCGCCAAGCGCCAGACCGCGGTACCAAGCAAAGAAACCCAGCCACATCGAGAACACCGCCAGATAGGCAAAGCCACCCCACGCCGCCGCCGAGACGGGCGTGGCCGGCCAGGTGATGACGGCCAGCGGCAGCGTCAGCGGCAGGGCAAGCACCAACGCCCAGCAGATCACATGCTCGGCCTGCATGCGTTGCGACAGCTGGGCGCCGTAGCCGTAGCCCACGGCCGCGCACGCCATGGCGGCCAGCAGCAGGGTGTCGGCCAGGCTGATCGACAGGCCTGTGGCGCCCTGGCCGGAGCGCAGTACCGCAAACACCACCACCAGCGCAGAGCCCAGGGCCGCGCAGGCCCAGAAGCCGAGCGACGGGCGCTGGCGGTGCAGCAGCGCGCCCACCGCTGCAGTGGCCAATGGCAGCACACCGACGATCACGCTGGCATGCATGGCCTCCACATGCCGCATGGCCACTGAGGTGAGCAGCGGAAACCCGAACACCACACCCCCAGAAATCAGCACGAGCGGCCCCCAGTCGCCACGCTTCGGCAGCGGCGCGCGGGTGACCAGCAGGAACACACCCGACAGCAGCGCCGCCACCACCGCACGGCCGACGGCGATGAAGACGCCCGACATCTGCGGTGCATCGGGCGTGCCCACCGCCAGCCGCGTCATCGGCAGCGTGACGGAAAAGATCACGATGCCGAGCAGGCCCAGCCACAGGCCCTTGTGGAGCCGGGCGCGTGCGTCGCTGGTCATGACGGTGGTGGTCATGAGGCCAGCATCCAGAAGGCCGTCACCACCAGCACACCGGCCATGACGAGGTTGAAGACTTTCAGACGGCGGCCAGTGCCGTCGGGCCCGGTGAGCCAGTGCCGCAGCAGGGAGCCGACCAGCGCATAGGTGAGGTTGCTGACCAGCGCATAAGCCAGCATGACCGGCAGCACGATGGACAGGCGCGTGCCTGCATCGGCATGCCCTGCGATCCAGCCGCTCACGATGCTCAGCGCCAGCATCCAGGCCTTGATATTCACAAACTGCAACGCCGCGCCCTGCCAGAAGCCGACGTTCAGGCGCGCCGCGTCAGCGTTGCTCAACTGGTGCGAACGGGCGATCTTCCAGGCCAGCCACAGCAGGTAGGCCACACCCACCACCTTCACGGCGAGGGCCAGCATGGGCAGCGCGAGGAGCAGCGCACCGACACCGAAGGCGCACACCAGCAGCAGCACGCCCCAGCCCACCGGCACCGACAACACAAACGGCAGGCTGCGCCGCAAGCCGCCATTGGCGGCCAGTGCGGTCGACAGCGTGGTGTTGGGTCCGGGCGAAAAACTCATCGCCGTGGCCAGCACCAGCAGCGCGGTGAATTCTTGCCAGTTCATGTTTGCCACTTTATAGTTGCTACCAGTACACGACCAGTACAGTTGTTGCGACAAACTCCGGAACTGTATTGGTCAAATAGTCAGCACACCAAGCTGAAGCGATCCCGAAATCACCGGGAATCATTGGCAATCATTCAGACCGCAGGCCCCGCCATGTTGATGAAAACATCTTCCCAGTCGCTCACCGCGCAGCTTAGCGCGCGTTTTGCCGAGCGCATTCGCAGCCGCCTGCTCGCGCCGGGCGCGCGCCTGCCGTCGGTACGGCTGTGCGCGCAGCAGCAGGGCGTGAGTGTGGCCACTGTGGTCGCGGCTTACGACCAGTTGTTGGCGCAGGGCCTGGTGGTGGCGCAGAAGAACCGGGGGTTTTTTGTGCGTGAGGCGTCCCGCACGGCGCTGCCCGCTGCGCCGCGCGCGGACAAGTCTGTGCCCGTCAAACCGCAGCCGGAGACCGCGGCATCCGCGCCCATGGACAGCTGGAGCACTGCCTCCTGGATGGCCACGCGCCAGGCGCCGGTGGACGCCACGGCCCTGATTCGCGGCATGTTCCACAAGATCAGCCACAAACCGCAGCCTGGCATGGGCGTGTTCCCGCCGGACTGGCTGGAAACCACCTTCATGCCAGCCGCGGTGCGCAAGGTGTCCAGCGTCAACGCGCTGCGCGATTTTTCACTCCAGTACGGCGAACCGATGGGCGACAGCGGCCTGCGCCGGGCGCTGTCGCAAAAGCTTGGCGCCATCAATGTGCCAGCCACACCGGCGCAGATCATCACCACGGTCGGTGCCACGCACGCGCTCGACATCGTGAGCCGTACGCTGCTGCGCGCCGGCGACTGCGTGATGGTCGAGGAACCCGGCTGGGCGGTGGAGTTTGCGCGACTCGACGCGCTGGGCATGCGCATCCTGCCGGTGCCGCGACGCGCCGACGGGCCCGATCTGGAGGTGATGGCGAAGTACTGCGAGGCGCACAGTCCCAAGCTGTTTGTCAGCGTCAGCGTGTTCCACAACCCAACCGGTTACTGCCTCACCCCCGGCAGTGCCCACCGCGTGCTGCAGCTGGCCAACCAGCACAACTTCCACATCGTTGAAGACGACACCTACAGCCACCTGGCGCCCGAGCACGCCACCCGGCTCTGTGCGCTGGACGGCCTGCAGCGCACGATTTACGTCAGCGGCTTCGCCAAGATTCTGGCGCCGGGCTGGCGTGTCGGCTTCCTGGCCGCCCCGCCGGAGCTGGTGGAGCGCCTGCTCGACACCAAGCTGCTCGCCACCCTCACCACGCCCGCCCTGCTGGAAAAGGCGCTGGCCTGGTGCATCGACCAGGGCCAGTTGCGCCGGCATGCCGAGCGGGTGCGCACACGGCTCGACCAGGCGCGGGCCCGCAGCGTGAAGCTGGCGCTGGCGCACGGCTGCACGTTTGCGGCGGAGCCGGCCGGTCTGTTTGGCTGGGTCGATACCGGTGTGGACACCGACGCCCTGTCGCAGCGCATGCTGGACGAGGGCTACCTGATCGCACCCGGCGCGCTGTTTCATGCGGTGCGTACGCCCAGCCCCTTGATGCGCATCAATTTCGCGACTACGCAGGAGGCAGCGTTCTGGAAGGTGTTTGCGCGACTGCGCGACGGCGTGAAGTGAAGGCATGAAATAGATGCTTACAAGCTAGGGCCTTAGATGACATGTTCAGGAGGCGTTTGCCTCTTGCGCGACATAGACCTGACAAAGTAAGGTCCAAGGACAGGTCTTCTGGCCTGCGCCCGGCCGCCTGGCCCAGGCTCCATTGCAACGCTTCCATTCATAAGGACATGCCGATGAAAACCCGCCGACAGCTGATACAACTGATTCCCGCGACCACGCTTTCCAGGCTGCTGCCACTGGCTGGCCTGTCTGCCACCGCCGGCCTGCTCAGTGCCTGTGGCGAGAAGGCCACCACCACCGCCGTCCCCTCTGCGTCGCCTGCCCCCGCGCCGGCTCCAGCAGAGGCGCCCGCTGCAGCACCTGCAGCGCCGGCACCCGTGGCCGCTACCGGCCCATTGGTGGATGAAAAAGACGCGCAGGCTACTGCGTTGGGTTATGTGAGTGATGCCACCAAGGCCGACAAAGCGAAGTACGCCAATTACGCCGCTGGTCAGAACTGCAGCAATTGCGCCTTGTATCAGGGCGCCGCAGGTTCCGCGCAAGGTGGCTGTCCGCTGTTTGCCGGCAAGCAGGTGTCTGCCCAGGCCTGGTGCAGCGCCTACGCGAAGAAGACCGGCTAAGGCTCGCCTCCTGCCCTTTCGCCGCCCGGCGTCAGAGCATCTCTTCAGGTGCGAACGGCGAGATCAGCATCAGCAGCAGCTGGAGGCCGAGACTGGCGTCAGGCTCTGTGCGCGTGTCTTTCAGGGTCGAACCCTGGGGCGCGCGCCACAGCAGCTGGTCGTCCACCAGTTCCACGCGCCAGGCACCTTGCGCCATCGCAGGCTCGATCAGCGCACGGGCTTCTTCAGACAAGGCCTGGTTGCTGATGACCAGACCGACCTCGCTGTTCTGTAACTTGGACCGCAGGTCGAGGTTCATCGAGCCCACCACCAGCAGGCTGTTGTCAATCACTGCCGCCTTGGCATGCAGGCTGGAACGCGAGCCACCAGTCGAGGCGCCGAGCGACCCTCCGCCCGACCGCAGTCCACGCACCGTGCCCTGTTGCTCGGCATGCATCTCATACAGCTCCACACCCATCGCGAGCAGCGCCCTGCGGTAGCGGGCGTAGCCCACATGCGCTGCCGGAGCGTCGTTCGACGCCAGCGAGTTGGTCAACACCCGGACCCGTACACCGCGCTGACGGATGTCGGCAAACTGCTTCATCATGCGCTCGCCCGGCACGAAATAGGGCGACACCACCAGCACATCGCTGCGCGCCTCGGCCATCAGTTGCAGCAGGCCGTCCACGGCGGTGTCCTGGGCTTCTTTGGTGGTGTCGGCATCAGCGGCAATCTTCGAAGGCTTGTCCGCCAGCAGCGCCGATGGTGCCCAGGTCCAGGTGAGGAGCCGGAGGTCTGTCGAGTCGCCGAGAACGGGTACGGTGCTGACGCTTGCGGCGGTCGGCTTCACTATCGCCGGGGCCAGGCCAGCATCGGAGTTGCCGGGTGTCTGCGTGGCGCCGGGCGGTGCAGGCTTGATCGCGTCGATATCGGCCTGGCTCATCAGCGACTGCACCGGGTAGGCCAGCGGGTCGTTCCAGTACTGGTCGAAGCTTCTGGACAGGTCCCTCGCAATGCGACCGGCTGCGAGGATGTCGATGTCGATGAAGTTGGTGCCTTCGCTCTGGCCAAAGTAGGTCTCACCCAGATTGCGGCCACCGGCGATGGCCACTGCGTTGTCTGCCACAAAGATCTTGTTGTGCATGCGCCGCTGCATGCGGGCTGTGTCCTGGAGATTGCTGAGAACCCGCATCACCAGCGAGCCGCGCCCTCCCGGCAGAGGATTGAACAGCCTGACCTCGATGCCACGCTCGAAGGCCAGCTTCAGCACCTGGGCGTTCTTGCCGGTGGTGTTGAAGTCGTCGAGCAGAATGCGCACGCGCACGCCCCGCCCGGCCGCTTCACGCAGTGCGTCCATCATCCTGTCGGTGGTTTCATCGGCATGGATGGCGTAGTACTGCAGGTCCAGCGTTTTCTCGGCCGCCTTGATCAGCGTCATGCGGCTGGTAAAGGCCAGCTCGGCACTGCCCACCAGTGCAAAGCCGGAATCGTTGCGCGTGCCGGCGCGTGCTGCACGGGCATTGACCAGTGTGCCCAGCCGGGTTTCAGTCGGGTCGGCCAGCGCTGTCGACGTGGGGCGGCTGACTTCTGTGGGCAACGAGGCGCAGCCGGTGAGCCACAAGCCCATTACTACGCTGGCACATCGGAAAGCGTTCAATACAAGGGCGGATGTGGGCTGCCGAACGGACGCGAATCCAGAGCAGGTGGTGGAGAGTCGGACAAGGGCAGGCATGGTTCCCCGACTTTAAGCCTGCGCGCCTCCAGGTGCGGCTTGTTACATACGGACCAAGCCGCCAGTTGCTGTAGGCGCACGGCGCAACGGGACCGCTGGCGCTGGAGTTTCCAGGCGACGAAAAGCCTGAGGACCACCGTTACGACAGTTGCTCCCAGCGCTGCAGCGCCGCCATCAGATCTTCCTCGATCTTGCTGTTGCGTGCGTTGAGCTCAGCCGCGCGTTTGGGATCGCGGGCGTACAGCGTCCCATCGAACAGCTCCTGCTCAATCGCCTTTTGCTGCGACTCCAGCTGTTGAATCAGTGCAGGCAGTCCGTCGAGTTCCCGCTGCTCCTTGTAGCTGAGCTTCTTTTTCGGGGCTGCAGCGCCTTCTTTGCTTGCGTCTGCCGTGCCCTTGCCGTCGGATTTACCGCCCGCTTTGTTGCCAGGTTTGGCCGCACCCGCAGGGCCCTTGCCGCTGCCGGTGATCTGCGCCGCGCGCTTCGATTGCGTGAGCCAGTCCGTCACACCGCCTTCGTATTCGCGCCAGAAGCCCGGGTTCTCGGGCGTGCCCTCATAAGCGATCGTGCTGGTCACCACGTTGTCGAGGAAGCGCCTGTCGTGGCTGACCAGAAACACCGTGCCTTCGTAGTTCTGGAGCAGGTCTTCCAGCAGCTCCAGCGTGTCGATATCCAGATCGTTGGTGGGTTCGTCCAGCACCAGCACGTTGGCGGGCCGTGCGAACAGGCGCGCCAGCAGCAGACGGTTGCGCTCGCCACCCGACAGCGTGCGCACCGGCGAATTGGCGCGTGCCGGCGAAAACAAAAAGTCGGTCAGATAGCTCTTGACGTGCTTTTTCTGTCCATTGATCTCCACCCACTCGCTGCCGGGGCTGATGAAGTCTTCCAGCGTGGCGTCAAGGTCGAGGCTGTCGCGCATCTGGTCGAAGTAGGCCACCTGCAGGTTCGCCCCTTGGCGGATCCGGCCGGGTGGCTTGGTTGCATCGGGCTGCAGCTCGCCCAGGATCAGCTTGAGCAGCGTGGTCTTGCCCGCGCCATTGGGGCCCAGCAGGCCCACCTTGTCGCCGCGCAGCAGGGTGCCGGTGAATTTGTTGACGATGATCTTTTCAGAGCCCGGGTGGCCGAAGCTTTTCGATACATCAATCAGCTCGGCGACGATCTTGCCGCTCTTCTCGCCGCTGGAGACATCCAGGTTGACGCGTCCCACGGCATCGCGCCGCGCCGCGCGGGTTTGGCGCAAGGCCTCGAGCCGCCCGATGCGGGCCACGCTGCGCGTACGGCGCGCTTCGACGCCCTTGCGGATCCAGATTTCTTCCTGCGCCAGCAGCTTGTCGGCCTTGGCGTTGATCACCGCCTCCTGCGCCATCTGTTCTTCCTTCTGGATCAGGTACTGCGCAAAGTTGCCGGGGTAGCTGTTCAGCTTGCCGCGGTCCAACTCGACGATGGCCGTGGCGACCTGGTCCAGAAAGGCGCGGTCGTGGGTGATGGTGATGATGCTGCCGTTGAAATTGACGAGCAGTTCTTCCAGCCAGGCGATGGAATCCAGGTCCAGGTGGTTGGTGGGCTCGTCGAGCAGCAGCACGTCGGGCTTGGCAACCAGCGCCTGTGCCAGCGCCACACGCTTTTTGGTGCCGCCGGAGAGCGAGCCGACGATGGCGTCCTTGTCCAGGTGCAGGCGGTGCAGGGTTTCCTCCACGCGCTGCTCCCAGTTCCAGCCGTCCAGCGCTTCAATTTCGGACTGCAGTGCGTCGAGGTCAGTGTGCTCATCAGCCGCCAGGTATTGCTCCACCACCTGCCGGGTCCGGGCCAGTCCTGCACTGGCAGCGATGAATACCGTGGCGTGCGGGTCCAGGCTGGGCTCTTGTGGCACATAGGCAATGCGCAGGTTTTGCTGCAGCTGCAGCGTGCCGTCATCGGGCTTTTCGAGCCCGGCAAGGATTTTCAGCAGCGAGGATTTGCCCGTGCCATTGCGGCCGATCAGGCCGATGCGCTGGTTGGTTTCAAGGGAAAAATCAGCGTGGTCCAGCAGGGCCACGTGGCCGAAAGCCAGCTGGGCGTCAAGTAAGGTGATAAGTGCCATATATATGAGGGATTATCCCGGGGCTGGCTTCTGGGCCGGTTCGGGGCCCGTTCGGGGCCAAGATGGCAATCCGTTGTTACCTTTTGCCACAGCCGGAATCGCTATAGTGACTTTCCGGTTTTCAGGCAATGAAGGAGCGCACGTGGAGACACCCATCCGGCTGGACATCAATGGCCGCAGCCTGGCCGCCCAGGCGGACCCGACCATGCCCCTGCTGTGGCTGCTTCGCGATGTGCTCAACCTCACGGGCACCAAATACGGCTGCGGCGTGGGGGCCTGTGGGGCCTGCACGGTCCGGGTTGATGGTGCAGCGGTTCGCGCCTGCATGACACCGGTTTCTGGCGTGATCGGCAAACGCATCCAGACGATTGAGGGCCTCGGCTCCCCCGACAAGCCCCATGCGCTGCAGCGCGCCTGGATTGCCGAGCAGGTGCCGCAATGCGGCTATTGCCAGTCCGGCATGCTGATGGCGGCCGCGGCGCTGCTGGACAAAAAACCGCGCCCCACCGATGCCGACATCGATGCGGCTATCACCAACCTGTGTCGCTGCGGCACCTACCAGCGCATCCGGCTGGCCATTCGCCGCGCGGCCAACGGGCCGGCCGTGCCAGCCGGGCCAGTCGGGCCAGTCGGGCCAGCTGGCGCGTTGCAAGCCAGGTCATGAAGCGCCGCTCCTGGTTGTTGAGCGCCACCGGCGCCGCAGGGGCGCTGGTGATCGGCTGGAGCCTGTTGCCGCCCCGGTCGCGGCTGGGCAGCGCCAGCCACCCGTGGCCCGCTCTGGACGGAATCGATGTCGAAAATGGCCGCGCTGAAGGCGTGGTGCTCAACGGCTGGATCAAGGTCAAGGCCGACGGCTCGGTGGTGCTGGCCATGCCGCGCAGCGAGATGGGGCAGGGCGTGCACACCGCGCTGGCCATGCTGGTGGCTGAAGAGATGGACCTGCCGCTGGCGCGCGTCAGCGTGGAGCAGGCTGGCAGCGACGCGATTTACGGCAATGTCGCCATGCTGGTGGGCAGTCTGCCCTTTCATCCACTGGAGCTGGACGACTCCGCTGAGGAGGGCTCCCCCAGGGTGCGGCCCACCACGGTTCGGCTGGGCGAGTGGATGATGCGCAAATTGGCCCGCGAGCTGGGCATCAATGCGACGGGCGGATCTTCCAGCGTGGCGGATGCATGGGAGGTGGTTCGCACGGCAGCTGCCACGGCCCGCGGTTCGCTGCTGGGTGCCGCTTCGCTCGACTGGAAGCTGCCCGTCGCTGAGCTGATGGTCACCGACGGCGTGATGTCGCACCCTTCTGGTCCGTCAGCACACTATGGCGAGCTGGCCCGGTTCGCGGTCGCCACGCCGCCGGGCCAGGTGAGGCTCAAGAGCCGGCAGGACTGGAAGCTGATTGGCCGCCCTGCGCCTCGCCTCGATATCCCGGCCAAAACCAATGGGCAGGCGGTGTTTGGTGTGGACGTGCGCCTGCCCGGCATGCTGTATGCCGCTGTACGCATGTGCCCGATGCTGGGCGGGTCGCCCGGGGCGGTAGACCCGGCCGCGGCGCTGGCGATGCCCGGTGTGGAGCGTCTCGTGCGCTTGCAGGGCTTCGCCGGATCGACCCCCGGCTTCGCGGTGGTGGGCGCCACCTGGTGGCATGCGCAGCAAGGTGCGCTGGCGGTGAAGGTGGACTGGCAGCAGCGCCCGGCGGGTGCGCTGGACTCCGCACGGATCGAGCGCGATCTGCTGGCGGCACTGGACACCGGTCCTGCCCACACCTTCTACACGCGTGGCGATGTGACTCTGGCACGGTCCAGCGCCACGAGGACAGTGGAATCGGTCTACCGCGCACCCTATCTGGCGCACGCCACGCTGGAGCCGATGAATTGCACCGCACAGGTGGCTGACGGCAAGGTGCGGCTGTGGGTGCCGACCCAGGTGCCGCAGATGGCGGTGGCCCAGGCCGCGCAGGTGGCAGGCGTTGCCCTGGAGGATGTGTCGGTCACGGTCACCCTGCTCGGTGGCGGCTTTGGCCGCCGGCTGGAGGTTGACGTGGTGGCGCAGGCGGTGCGGGTCGCGATGGAATGCGGCGGCCGGCCGGTGCAGCTGATGTGGTCGCGCGAAGAGGACACCACTCACGACTTCTACCGGCCCATGCAGGTCGCCCGGTTGCGCGCCTGGTTCGGGCCGGACGGACAGGTCAGCGGGGCGAGCCTGCGGTCGGCGGGCGATTCCATCACGCCGCGCTGGCTGGAGCGCAACGCCCCCGGGCTTGCCGGCCCCGTGGATACCCCGGACAAGAGCGCGGCAGAGGGCCTGTTTGATGTGCCCTACCGATTTGCGCACCAGCACATGTCCCATGTCGCCACCCGTTCCCACGTGCCGGTGGGCTACTGGCGTTCCGTGGGGCACTCTCACAACGCGTTCTTTATTGAGAGCTTCATGGATGAGTTGGCGCTCCACGCGGGCATGGATCCTGTGGCTTTTCGCCTGTCGCTGCTGCAGGACGCCCCGCGCCACCGGGCGGTGCTGGCGCTGGCCGCGGCAAAAGCCGCTTGGGGTAAGCCTCTGCCAGCAGGTCGGGCACGTGGTGTGGCGCTGCATGAGTCGTTCGGTACCATCGTCGCGCAGGTGGTTGAGGCTTCCCTCGCAGCGGATGGCCCGCGGGTTCACCGCGTGGTGTGCGCGCTGGACTGTGGCACGGTGGTCAATCCAGGTGTGGTGGCCCAGCAGATGGAGGGTTCGGTGGTGTTTGCGCTCAGTGCTGCCCTGCATGGCCAGATCGATATTGCCGAAGGCGTGGTCCGGCAGAAGAACTTCCCCGGACATCCGCTCGTCTCGCTGAGGGACGCGCCGCAGGTCGAGACGTATCTTGTGCCGAGTGGACGGCCCCCCGCAGGCGTGGGGGAGCCTGGCGTGCCCCCACTGGCGCCTGCGTTGGCGAACGCCCTGTTTGCTCTTTCCGGGCGCCGTCAGCGGCAGCTGCCATTGCGGGCCTGAAAGGGCTTGAGCGGCCAGATGCAAAACTTTTGGGCGCACTCTTCAAAGTGCAGAAATTCCGTGTTACAGTCTATGGCTCTGCTGATAACGCAGCGCAGCGCTCCTAAAGAGCAATCGCAGCGGCAGCAGATAAAAAAATTGGATTCGAAGTTGACTGGGACGAAATTTCCGGTATAGAATTCAAGGCTCTGCTGAAAACGCAAGTACTTTCCGGAAACGGAAAAGTGGCAGAAAAAAGAGTTAAAAAATTTGACTGGGCTTCAAAATCCGGTATAGAATTTAAGGCTCTGCCAAATTTGACGAAAGTCGCAAAGTTGATGAAACTGAGCGCTCAGTCAGACGAGACAAATAACCTTCAGGTTGACCGGGATTAAAAAATCGGTATATAATTTGAGGCTCTGCTGATTACAGCAAACGATAAAAGCAAGCGGCCAAGCTGCTAGCAAGTAGTCAGGATCATTAAAAATTTACAGCCGATAAGTATGGGCGTTTGAAGGCGATTGCCAGACAACTCAACGCAAGTTGACGAGTCAGGTCTTCTGACCTTAAACGCTCATAGAGATAGAACATGTGAAATCGTCAAGATTTCTCATCAATTCCGTTTTTTATGAGTTTTCTTCTCGCAGTCAAATGCGGGGAGTTGAAATATTGCAGTGATTAAACTATAGAGTTTGATCCTGGCTCAGATTGAACGCTGGCGGCATGCCTTACACATGCAAGTCGAACGGTAGAGTAGCAATACTCGAGAGTGGCGAACGGGTGAGTAATATATCGGAACGTGCCCAATCGTGGGGGATAACGTAGAGAAATTTACGCTAATACCGCATACGATCTAAGGATGAAAGCGGGGGATCGCAAGACCTCGCGCGATTGGAGCGGCTGATATCAGATTAGGTTGTTGGTGAGGTAAAAGCTCACCAAGCCGACGATCTGTAGCTGGTTTGAGAGAACGACCAGCCACACTGGGACTGAGACACGGCCCAGACTCCTACGGGAGGCAGCAGTGGGGAATTTTGGACAATGGGCGAAAGCCTGATCCAGCAATGCCGCGTGCAGGAAGAAGGCCTTCGGGTTGTAAACTGCTTTTGTACGGAACGAAACGGTCCGCTTTAATACAGTGGGCTAATGACGGTACCGTAAGAATAAGCACCGGCTAACTACGTGCCAGCAGCCGCGGTAATACGTAGGGTGCGAGCGTTAATCGGAATTACTGGGCGTAAAGCGTGCGCAGGCGGTTATATAAGACAGTTGTGAAATCCCCGGGCTCAACCTGGGAATTGCATCTGTGACTGTATAGCTAGAGTACGGTAGAGGGGGATGGAATTCCGCGTGTAGCAGTGAAATGCGTAGATATGCGGAGGAACACCGATGGCGAAGGCAATCCCCTGGACCTGTACTGACGCTCATGCACGAAAGCGTGGGGAGCAAACAGGATTAGATACCCTGGTAGTCCACGCCCTAAACGATGTCAACTGGTTGTTGGGTGCATTAGTACTCAGTAACGAAGCTAACGCGTGAAGTTGACCGCCTGGGGAGTACGGCCGCAAGGTTGAAACTCAAAGGAATTGACGGGGACCCGCACAAGCGGTGGATGATGTGGTTTAATTCGATGCAACGCGAAAAACCTTACCTACCTTTGACATGTACGGAATTCGCCAGAGATGGCTTAGTGCTCGAAAGAGAACCGTAACACAGGTGCTGCATGGCTGTCGTCAGCTCGTGTCGTGAGATGTTGGGTTAAGTCCCGCAACGAGCGCAACCCTTGTCATTAGTTGCTACATTTAGTTGGGCACTCTAATGAGACTGCCGGTGACAAACCGGAGGAAGGTGGGGATGACGTCAAGTCCTCATGGCCCTTATAGGTAGGGCTACACACGTCATACAATGGCTGGTACAGAGGGTTGCCAACCCGCGAGGGGGAGCTAATCCCATAAAACCAGTCGTAGTCCGGATCGTAGTCTGCAACTCGACTACGTGAAGTCGGAATCGCTAGTAATCGCGGATCAGAATGTCGCGGTGAATACGTTCCCGGGTCTTGTACACACCGCCCGTCACACCATGGGAGCGGGTTCTGCCAGAAGTAGTTAGCCTAACCGCAAGGAGGGCGATTACCACGGCAGGGTTCGTGACTGGGGTGAAGTCGTAACAAGGTAGCCGTATCGGAAGGTGCGGCTGGATCACCTCCTTTCTGGAAATATGCAATCAAATTCTTACGCCCATTCTTATCGGCTGTTGTCTTCACAACAGCATTGGCTTTCAGTTTGATTTTTTAATCTAATTGGTGCCACCTTCAGAGTTCAACGCTGAATCGAGAGGGTCTGTAGCTCAGCTGGTTAGAGCACCGTCTTGATAAGGCGGGGGTCGTTGGTTCGAGCCCAACCAGACCCACCAAATCAGGTTTGAAGTCGTTTGAATCCTGGGGGATTAGCTCAGCTGGGAGAGCACCTGCTTTGCAAGCAGGGGGTCGTCGGTTCGATCCCGTCATCCTCCACCACTTATCTTGATGTCCCGACGGAAATCGTTAGTGCAAAGCATCTTCTTTGAGGATGCTTTGTGTTAATTGATTCATTTCAATTATTGGCTGTTCTTTAAAAATTCATAGAGTTAAATCAGCGTTGCTGGTGGAAACTGCACATTCGTAAAGGTTTAGTGCAGACCGTGCCGCCAGCAACATTTAGAGATTTTTGATTGCGTCAAAATAAACTTTTGATTTCGGCTTAATGCAAATTAAATCGAATTGAAAGATGCGGCATAACGCGTCTGGTGAAAGACCAGACATCATTCCTTGAAGATAACTTGAGAAATCAAAGTTATAGGGTCAAGTGAATAAGAGCACATGGTGGATGCCTTGGCAATGATAGGCGACGAAAGACGTGATAGCCTGCGATAAGCTTCGGGGAGCTGGCAAATTAGCTTTGATCCGGAGATTTCTGAATGGGGAAACCCACCCTTCGGGGTATCGCATACTGAATACATAGGTATGCGAGGCGAACCGGGTGAACTGAAACATCTCAGTAGCTCGAGGAAAATACATCAACCGAGATTCCGAAAGTAGTGGCGAGCGAAATCGGAGAAGCCTGTTAGTGATAGCAAGACTCTTAGCAGAACAGCCTGGAAAGGCTGGCCATAGCGGGTGATAGCCCCGTATGCAAAAAGAGACTTGTGGTACTGAGCTAACGAAAAGTAGGGCGGGACACGAGAAATCCTGTCTGAATATGGGGGGACCATCCTCCAAGGCTAAATACTCATCATTGACCGATAGTGAACTAGTACCGTGAGGGAAAGGCGAAAAGAACCCCGGGAGGGGAGTGAAATAGATCCTGAAACCGTGTGCTTACAAAAAGTAGGAGCCTCGCAAGGGGTGACTGCGTACCTTTTGTATAATGGGTCAGCGACTTACATTCAGTGGCAAGGTTAACCGAATAGGGTAGCCGTAGAGAAATCGAGTCCGAATAGGGCGATCAGTCGCTGGGTGTAGACCCGAAACCAAGTGAGCTATCCATGGCCAGGATGAAGGTGCGGTAACACGCACTGGAGGTCCGAACCGACTAGTGTTGCAAAACTAGCGGATGAGCTGTGGATAGGGGTGAAAGGCTAAACAAACTTGGAAATAGCTGGTTCTCTCCGAAAACTATTTAGGTAGTGCCTCAAGTATTACCATCGGGGGTAGAGCACTGTTTTGGCTAGGGGGTCATGGCGACTTACCAAACCAATGCAAACTCCGAATACCGATGAGTACAGCTTGGGAGACAGAGCACCGGGTGCTAACGTCCGGACTCAAGAGGGAAACAACCCAGACCGCCAGCTAAGGTCCCTAAAATTGGCTAAGTGGGAAACGAAGTGGGAAGGCTATAACAGTCAGGATGTTGGCTTAGAAGCAGCCATCATTTAAAGAAAGCGTAATAGCTCACTGATCGAGTCGTCCTGCGCGGAAGATGTAACGGGGCTAAGCCAGTTACCGAAGCTGCGGATTTGCAATTTATTGCAAGTGGTAGGAGAGCGTTCTGTAAGCCTGTGAAGGTGGTGGTGTAAACCCTGCTGGAGGTATCAGAAGTGCGAATGCTGACATGAGTAGCGTTAAAGGGGGTGAAAAGCCCCCTCGCCGTAAGCGCAAGGTTTTCTACGCAACGTTCATCGGCGTAGAGTGAGTCGGCCCCTAAGGCGAGGCAGAGATGCGTAGCTGATGGGAAACAGGTCAATATTCCTGTACCGATGTGTAGTGCGATGTGGGGACGGAGAAGGTTAACTCAGCCAACTGTTGGATATGTTGGTTCAAGCTTGTAGTCGTGCCTGGTAGGTAAATCCGCCGGGCTTAGATGAGGAGTGATAACGAGTCTGCTTGCAGACGAAGTGAGTGATACCCTGCTTCCAGGAAAAGCCACTAAGCTTCAGCTACACACGACCGTACCGCAAACCGACACTGGTGCGCGAGATGAGTATTCTAAGGCGCTTGAGAGAACTCAGGAGAAGGAACTCGGCAAATTGACACCGTAACTTCGGAAGAAGGTGTGCCTTTAGTAGGTGAACCATTTACTTGGGGAGCCCAATGAGGCTGCAAAAAATCGGTGGCTGCAACTGTTTATTAAAAACACAGCACTCTGCTAAGACGAAAGTCGACGTATAGGGTGTGACGCCTGCCCGGTGCTGGAAGATTAAATGATGGGGTGCAAGCTCTTGATTGAAGTCCCAGTAAACGGCGGCCGTAACTATAACGGTCCTAAGGTAGCGAAATTCCTTGTCGGGTAAGTTCCGACCTGCACGAATGGCGTAATGATGGCCACACTGTCTCCTCCTGAGACTCAGCGAAGTTGAAATGTTTGTGATGATGCAATCTCCCCGCGGAAAGACGGAAAGACCCCATGAACCTTTACTGTAGCTTTGTATTGGACTTTGAACAGATCTGTGTAGGATAGGTGGGAGG
>CALRUD020000008.1:0-77793 GCA_943371225.1 Rhizobium sp. Q54
ATCTCTTCGCCGACCTTGATGATGCCGCGCTCGACACGACCGGTCACCACGGTGCCGCGGCCGGAGATGGAGAACACGTCTTCCACGGGCATCAGGAAGGCGCCATCGACTGCGCGCTCTGGCAGGGGGATGTAGGTGTCGAGGGCGTCAGCCAGCTTCATGATGGCCTGCTCGCCCAGGGGACCCTTGTCGCCTTCCATGGCGAGCTTGGCGGAGCCGTGAACGATGGGGGTCTTGTCGCCGGGGAAGTCGTATTTGTCGAGGAGCTCGCGCACTTCCATTTCAACGAGCTCGAGCAGTTCGGCGTCGTCGACCATGTCGCACTTGTTGAGGAACACGATGATGTAAGGCACGCCGACCTGACGGGCCAGCAGGATGTGCTCGCGGGTCTGGGGCATGGGGCCGTCAGCGGCCGAGCACACCAAGATGGCGCCGTCCATCTGGGCAGCGCCGGTGATCATGTTTTTCACATAGTCGGCGTGGCCCGGGCAGTCGACGTGGGCGTAGTGACGGGTGGCGGTCTCGTACTCGACGTGGGCGGTGTTGATGGTGATGCCGCGGGCCTTCTCTTCAGGTGCCGCGTCAATCTGGTCGTAACCCTTGGCTTCGCCGCCGAACTTGGCTGCCAGCACCGTGGTGATCGCCGCCGTCAGCGTGGTCTTGCCGTGGTCGACGTGGCCAATCGTGCCAACGTTGACGTGCGGTTTGGTCCGCTCAAATTTGCCTTTTGCCATTTCAAACTCCAGAAATTGATGAAGAGTTACAAAACCAGTTCACTACTCTCGCCGCCTGCAGCGCCTTTGCGCCGCAGCAGCTCTCAAATATGGTGCCCTTTGCGGGAATCGGACCCGCGACCTCTCCCTTACCAAGGGAGTGCTCTACCACTGAGCCAAAAGGGCCTGATCAGGAAGTCACCAGGACTCCCCAACAATACTCATTGAACACTCATTGCGAACCCGGACAAGGCAAGCCACCGGCAAAACCTGCACACCACACCCACACAAGGTGGAGCGGGAGACGGGAATCGAACCCGCGTCATTAGCTTGGAAGGCTAGGGTTCTACCATTGAACTACTCCCGCGCAGCTCTGCCAAATCAACTCGCACTGACCAGACATCACAAACATCACCCAATGCATCAGGGCCTTTCGGCACCGGCACTGGCCGCCCGACTTCTGCACCTGCACTCCCGTCCATCGGACCGGAGCAACATCGAACAGAAAAGACCCAAAAATCTGGTGGATGAGGCTGGATTCGAACCAGCGTAGGCGTAAGCCAACAGATTTACAGTCTGCCCCCTTTAGCCACTCGGGCACCCATCCTTCAAGCGAACCTCGGATTATGCCACGGTTTTATGGCAACTGGTAGAGCCCCGCAGCGCAAGAATGCGCGATGTGAGCCCAGCGGGGGCTCCAGCGGCACGCCCTGCGCCAGTGGTGAGCCCGCCGGGGCATGAAACTTGCCGTTGACAAGACCTGTTCAAGGCCCATTTAAAGTGAGCACTGGACTCGCATTCCGACTGTTTCAGGTCCACCACAGCCTCCCGGAACCACCATGAACCCCCAGCCCGCTGAATTGCCAGCCACCACTCCCCAGCCCTCCAGCCCGGTTCGCCGGGTCAATCTCGCCTTGCAGGGCGGTGGCTCGCATGGCGCCTTCACCTGGGGCGTGCTGGACGAGCTGCTGAAGGACGAACGCATCGAGATCGACGGCGTGAGCGGCGCCAGCGCTGGCGCCGTCAATGCGGTGGCTCTGGCCCACGGGTTTGCAGCGGCCGCCCGCGACGGCCAGGACACCATGGCCGCGCGCGAAGCGGCCCGTGCCACGCTGAGCACCCTGTGGCAGCGCGTCGCCGCCATGGGCAGCCTGGGCTCCATGGCCGAAGGCATCAGCAAGATGATGATGGGCTACTGGTCCAGCGAAAAAGTGGGTGCAAACTTTCTGGGAAAGTCTCTGAGCCAATGGATGTCGCCCTACCAGTCCAACCCGCTGGACATCAACCCCTTGCGCCGGTTGCTGCAGGACGAGATTGATTTCGAGGCCATCGCCCGGCATCAGCAACCCAAGGTATTTGTATCTGCCACCCATATCCCCACCGGCAAGGCCGAAATCTTTCATGGCAAGAAACTGACACTGCAGGCGGTGATGGCGTCCACCTGCCTGCCCACTCTGTTCCGGGCGGTGGAAATCGACGGGCAACCCTACTGGGATGGCGGCTTTTCAAGCAACCCCTCCCTGCTCCCGCTGATCAACGAATGCAGCAGCCGCGACATCATCGTGGTGCAGATCAACCCGCTGCGGCGCGACAGCGCACCGCAAACCTCGCATGCAATCGTTGACAGGGTCAATGAGCTGACCTTCAACGCCAGCCTGCTCTCGCAGATGCGAACCATCGACTTCATCAACCGCCTGCTGGCCGATGGGCGGCTGCAGGAAGGTGATCGTTACAAAAGCCTGCTGTTGCACCGAATCGACGGCGGCGAGGCGCTGGAAGAGTTCCCGTCGTCCAGCAAGCTGTCGGCCGACGGCGCCATGATCGACAAACTGTTTGCCATGGGCCAGGGCGCGGCACGGCGCTGGCTGCGCCGCCATTTCGAAGCGCTGGGCCAGCAAAGCACTGTCAATATCCGGCGCGACTACGTCGGCAGTACGCCGCCGGAGTTTTAAGGCCAGAGCGGGGCGGCCTCAGGCCTGCGAGCCCGCCGACGGCCGCGGATGCTGCTCCCGCCATGCGCGCGCCTGCGAGAAATGTCCACACCCGATGAAGGGCAGCGGGGGGCGCAGCGCCGACAGCGGCGAGGGGTGATTGGCCACCAGCACCTTGTGGCGACTGGCGTCGATCAGCGCACGCTTGCTCTGGGCATGCGCGCCCCACAGCATGAACACCACCGGGTGCGCCCCGTCAGAGACATGGCGGATGACCGCATCGGTAAGCACCTCCCAGCCTTTGCCCGCGTGGCTGGCCGGCTGGCTCTCTTCCACCGTCAGGCAGGTGTTGAGCAGCAGCACGCCGTGCCTGGCCCATTTCACCAGACTGCCGCCCGGCACCGGAAAGCTCGGCGGCGGCGTGCCCAGATCGCGCTGCAGTTCCTTGAAGATGTTGCGCAGCGATGGCGGCAGCGGCACCCCGGGCGCCACCGAGAAGGCCAGACCCTCGGCCTGGCCGAGGCCGTGGTACGGGTCCTGCCCGAGGATCACAACGCGCACTTCTTCCGGCGGCGTGAGCGCTAACGCCCGCAGGGGCTGCGGTGGAAACACCACCGCCTGTTGCGCCAGCCGCTCCTGCAGAAATGCCAGCAGGCGGCGGCCGATGTCGCTCGCAAAAAAATCGTCAGTCAGCGGCTTCCATCCGGGCGCCACCGGCCAGGCGCCGGGCTCGGCGGCCACCAAACGGTCGGGAGTCTCTGCTGCGGCCATCTCGCGCGCCGGAAGCGAATCAGGGTTTTCCGAAAAGCGCCGCCAGGGCCAGCCCCGGCTCTTCGGCGCGCATGAAGGCTTCGCCGACCAGAAAGGCGTTCACGCCCGCATCGCGCAGGCGCTTCACATCGGCGGGCGTGGCAATGCCGGACTCGGTGATCAGCAGCCGGTCTGCTGGCACCTTGGCCAGCATGCCCAGCGTGGTGTCCAGCGACACCTCGAAGGTCTTGAGGTTGCGGTTGTTGATGCCGATCAGCGGCGTCTTGAGCTTGAGCGCCCGGTTCAACTCCGCCTCGTCATGCACTTCAACCAGCACCGCCATGTCGAGCGACATGGCCAGTGCTTCCAGGGCCTGCATCTGCGCGTCGTCGAGGCATGCCGCGATCAGCAAAATGCAGTCGGCACCGATCACGCGCGCCTCGTACACCTGGTACGGGTCCACCATGAAATCCTTGCGCAGCACAGGCAGGCTGCACGACGCGCGGGCCTGCTTGAGGTAATCCACGCTGCCCTGGAAGAACTGGCGGTCGGTCAACACTGAGAGGCAGGCGGCGCTGAGCGTACCGTCGCCCTCGGCATAGCTCTGCGCAATGTCGGCGGGGATGAAGTCGGCCCGCAGCACGCCCTTGGAAGGGCTGGCCTTTTTAACTTCAGCGATCACCGCTGGCTGGCCTTTAGCCATCTTGGCGCGCAGGGCGCCCACGAAGTCGCGCGTCAGCACGCGGGATTCGGCGTCCTCACGCATCACAGCCAGGGGTTTGCGTTTGATGGCCGCAGCCACTTCCTCGTGCTTGACGGCCACGATCTTGTCGAGAATGTCAGACATGGTTCAGCCCGCCAGTTGTTGGGTGGTGGCAATCAACTGCTGCAGCCGCGCCTTGGCTGCGCCGGAGGCCAAGGCCGCCCGTGCCAGATCGATGCCGGCCTGAATCGACTCCGCCACATTGGCGGCATACAGCGCCGCACCGGCGTTGAGGATCACGATGTCGCGCGGGGCGCCCGGCTGGTTGTCGAGCACGCCCAGCAGCATGGCCCTGGACTGCTCGGGCGTCTCGACGCGCAGAGCACGCGAGCTGGCCATCGGCATCTTGAAGTCTTCCGGATGGATTTCGTACTCGCTCAACTCCCCGTTTTTCAGCTCGCCCACCACGGTGGCAGCCCCGAGGCTGACTTCGTCCATGCCGTCCTTGCCGTAGACCACCAGCGCATGCTCGGCACCCAGCCGCTGCAGCGCGCGGATCTGGATACCCACCAGATCGGGATGGAACACCCCCATCAGGATGTTGGGCGCATTGGCCGGGTTGGTGAGCGGGCCCAGGATGTTGAAGATGGTGCGCACGCCCAGTTCCTTGCGGATGGGCGCAACGTTCTTCATCGCCGGATGGTGATTGGGCGCAAACATGAAGCCCACGCCGACCTGTTCGATGCACTTCGCAATCGCTTCCGGGGAAAGCTGGATGTGAATGCCCAGCGACTCGATCACATCGGCACTGCCGGACTTGCTGCTGACGCTGCGGCCACCGTGCTTGCTGACCTTGGCGCCTGCAGCGGCGGCCACAAACATGGCGCAGGTCGAAATATTGAAGGTGTGCGAGCCATCGCCGCCGGTGCCCACGATGTCGACCAGATGCGTCTTGTCGGCCACGTTCACCTTGGTCGAGAACTCGCGCATCACCTGGGCGGCGGCGGTGATCTCGCCAATCGTTTCCTTTTTCACGCGCAAGCCGGTAATGAGCGCGGCCATCATTACTGGCGACATCTCGCCGCTCATGATGAGTCGCATGATGTGCAGCATCTCATCGTGGAAAATCTCGCGGTGCTCGATGGTGCGCTGCAGGGCTTCCTGCGGGGTGATCTGGTGGGTGTTCGGCATGGCCTGTCTCGTTTTGTGTGTCGCTTCCTGATCCTGAAGCAGTGGATGAGTTGGTGACTTTCTGGCTTATTTTGAAGGATTGTCGCTAAGCGCCAGCTTGATGCCGAACGCGATGAACATCACGCCGGCCGCGCGGTCCAGCCAGTGCATGCCGCGCTGCACCGCCTCGCGGCGAGCCATCCAGTCGGCAGCCAGTGCCCAGCCCGAATTGACGGGAATCGCATTGAGGTTGAACAGTGCGCCGAGCAGCACAAAGGCCAGCGCCTTGTTTTCAGTGCCGGGTGCGATGAACTGCGGCACGAAGGCCAGAAAGAAGATCGCCACCTTGGGGTTGAGCACATTGGTCCAGAAGCCGCCTATGAACACCTCCCTGAGCGCGAGCTGCGGCGCACTGGCCGCCACTGCAGCGAGATCGGTGGTTTTTGGACTTCTGGCAAACAGGATCTTCACGCCGATCCACAGCAGATAAGCCGCGCCGATCCACTTCAGTACGGTGAAGGCCGTGGCCGACGTGGCGAGTAGCGCGCTCACACCCAGTGCTGCAGCAAAAATATGCACAAAGCAGCCCGCAGTGATGCCCAGGCCCGCCACGATGCCGGCACGCGCGCCAGAGCGCAGCGAGTTCGTGACGATGTACAGCACATCGGGACCGGGCGTCAGATTGAGCAGCCAGCCAGCTGCGATGAAGAGCAACAGGTGCTGAAGATCAGGCATGAGCAGCCTCACGCTCAAAGAAACTGCGGATCGCTGAAATCGCCCGGTCGACGCCTGCGGCGTCCACATCCAGATGGGTGACAAATCGCAGGCGGTACATGCCTGTATTGGCCTCTATGCCTTGACCAGCCAGACTGGCCAGCAGCGCCTTCATGCGCTCTCGCGTGCCGCCTACGACATCGGCGAAGACGATATTGGTATCGGGCGCCACCACCTGCAGCTGCGGAATACCGGCCAGCCCATCAGCGAGGCGCCTGGCCAGCGCGTGGTCCTGCGCGAGTCGCTCGATGTGGTGGTCCAGCGCGTAAGACGCAGCGGCCGCCAGCAACCCGGCCTGGCGCATGCCGCCGCCCGCCATCTTGCGAATGCGGTGCGCCCGGGCGATGAACTCACGCGAGCCGCAGAGCGCCGAGCCCACCGGTGCGCCCAGGCCCTTGCTGAAGCAGACCGACACGCTGTCGAAGTTCTGCGCAATGCGCTTTGCTTCCGTGCGTGCGTCGCTGCCGTTTTGCGCGGCCTGCGCCACAGCCGCATTGAACAGCCGCGCGCCATCCAGGTGGCGATTCAGGCCATGCTTCTTCGCCAGCGCCGTGGCCTGCTGCACATACTCAAAGGGCAGCAGCTTGCCGCCCAGGGTATTTTCCAGCGCCAGCAGACGGGTGCGGGCAAAGTGTGCGTCGTCCGGCTTGATGGCTGCCTCAATATCGGCCAGCGCCAGCGTGCCATCGGCCTGGTGGTTCAGCGGCTGCGGCTGCACACTGCCGAACACCGCTGCACCGCCGCCTTCCCAGCGGTAGCAATGCGACATCTGGCCAACGATGTATTCATCACCGCGCTGGCAGTGGCTCAAGATTGCGCAGAGGTTGCTTTGCGTGCCTGTCGGCACAAACAGCGCCGCTTCAAAGCCCAGCATGCTGGCAATCTTTTCCTGCAGTGAATTGACGCTCGGGTCACCGCCGAACACATCATCTCCCAACGGCGCTGCCGCCATGGCCGCACGCATGGCTGGCGTCGGCTGGGTCACGGTATCACTGCGCAAATCAACTGTTGGCTGGCTCATACCGTCTGCTCCAGAAAGTTGTTCAGCATGGCGTGGCCATGCTCGGTGAGGATGGATTCCGGATGGAACTGCACGCCCTGAATGGGCAGCGTCTTGTGGCGCACACCCATGATCTCGCCATCATCCGTCCACGCTGTGACCGCCAGTTCATCAGGGCATGATGACCGCTCTATGGCCAGCGAGTGATAACGGTTCACGACAAACTGCTCTGGCAGGTTGGCGAACACGCCCTGCTGCGTGGTGGTGATCACGCTGGTCTTGCCATGCATCAGCTGCTGGGCCCTAACGATGTTGCCGCCGAAAGCGGCACCTATCGCCTGGTGCCCCAGACACACGCCGAGAATGGGCAGCTTGCCAGCGAAATGCCGGATTGCTTCCACAGAGATACCGGCTTCTGCCGGTGAGCAGGGGCCGGGCGAGACGACCAGCAGATCCGGTGCACGCTCGGCGATATCGGCCACGCTGATCTCGTCGTTGCGGAACACCTCGACCTCTGCGCCCAGCTCACCGAAATACTGGACGATGTTGTAAGTGAAGCTGTCGTAGTTGTCGATCATCAGGAGTCTGGTGCGCGTCATGGTCAGGCCTCCACATGCAGGTTGGCGAATTCACCGCGCTCAAACTCGATGGACGCGGCAATCATGGCGCGGTAGGTCGCCTCCAGAATCGCCTCGGGTGCGCCCAGCTCGCGGGCGTGTGCACACACGCGGTCGATGATGAACTCAATGCGGGCCGGGTCCACGATCTGGTGCGCACTCTGCTTGATGCGGGCGGCCTGCGCCACGTAGGCGCTGCGTTCGGCAACCAGCGGCACCATCCGGTCGTCAATCGCATCAATGTGTCGGCGCACATCGGCCATGGTGTGGCAGTGCTCAATGGTGGGAGTGGGGGTTGCAGTCATGGCGCTCACTCCAGTCCTTCCTCGACCAGCTCGCTGGCGCGCAGAAGCGCCCGGGCCTTGGCTTCGGTTTCCTTCCACTCCAGTTCGGCCACCGAGTCGGCCACCACGCCCGCAGCCGCCTGCACATAAAGGGTCTGGTCCTTGATGATGCCGGTGCGGATCGCAATCGCCACGTCCATGTCGCCGGCGTAACTCAGGTAACCGCAGGCGCCGCCATAAAGGCCGCGCTTGGTGGGTTCGAGCTGGTCGATCAGTTCCATCGCATGCACCTTGGGCGCGCCCGTCAGCGTACCGGCAGGAAAGGTGGCCTTCAGCACGTCCATGCTTGACATGCCATCCAGCAAGGTGCCCTCGACATTGCTCACGATGTGCATGACGTGGCTGTAGCGTTCCACCGAGAAAGCCTCGGTCACCTTCACGGAGCCGGTTTTGGCGATACGGCCAATGTCGTTGCGGGCCAGGTCGATCAGCATCACATGCTCGGCGCGCTCTTTCGGGTCGTTCACCAGTTCCTGTTCGACGGCCTTGTCGGCCTCGGGTGATGACGCGCGGGGACGTGTACCGGCGAGCGGTCGAATCGTGATCTTCTGCTCCTCGCCGACTTTCTCCTGCCGTACCAGAATCTCCGGCGAGGCCCCCACCACATGGAAATCCCCGAAGTGGTAGTAATACATATAGGGCGACGGATTGAGCGCGCGCAGTGCGCGGTACAGGCTGAGCGGCGACTCGGTGTAGCGCTTCTTGATGCGCTGGCCGACCTGCACCTGCATGAAGTCGCCCGCCTCGATCAGTCGCTTGGCGCGCTCCACGGCGGCGAGGTAGTCGGCCTTGGCAAAGTCACGCTCGGCGGGGTGCGACTGCGATGGCTTCACGACCGGCGCGCTCACTGAATACTTCAGTTGCTCCTTCAATTCACGCAGGCGCTTCTTCGCGTTGGCAAAAGCTTCCGGCAGCGCCGGGTCGGCGTAGACGATGAGGTAAAGCTTGCCCGAAAGGTTGTCAATGACCGCGAGTTCCTCGCACTGCAGCAGCAGGATGTCCGGGCAGCCCAACGTGTCGGGCGGGCACGAGGCTTCGAGCTTTTTCTCGATGTAGCGCACGGTGTCATAACCGAAGTAACCGGCCAGTCCACCGCAAAAGCGTGGCAGCCCCGGGCGCAACGCAACCTTGAAGCGCTTCTGGTACTCACTGATGAAGTCCAGCGGATTGATGCGGGAGGTCTCGACCACGCGGCCGTCGGTTACTACCTCGGTCAGCACATCAGCGCCAAAACCAGACGAACGCACCAGCGTGCGCGCCGGCAAGCCGATGAAGCTGTAGCGGCCAAAGCGCTCGCCGCCCACCACCGACTCCAGCAAAAAGCTGAAGCGCCCGCCGTCTTTGGCATTGGCCAGTTTGAGGTAAAGCGACAGCGGGGTTTCGAGGTCGGCAAAGGCCTCGGCCATCAGCGGGATGCGGTTGAAGCCCTGGCTGGCCAGGCTTTTGAATTCAAGTTCTGAGATCACGGTCAATCCTTCATGCGGGGGCCGCGCGCTCATTAGGCTGAGGCGTGCCGCGGGTCATTCGGCTGGCTCCCGGAACGGGGGCCGGAGGTGCTTTTGCAAGGCGGCAAAAGCGCATCAAATTCAGAGGGGGTGTCGCAGGTCCTGCGGACGGTGCGCGGGGAAAGGCATGACAGCCCGCCCGCAGACGCCTCAGGCGCGCGAGAAATGACAGGTACGCCAGGGCCAGGCTCCCCGGTCTGCACAACCTGTTCGAAAGATGCGGTGAATGAACATGAGCTGCAAAGTGTATCAAACCAGCGAATGCGGCCCGCGCACGCCCACCGACGCCGTGTTTCATTCCGTAAAGCCCTAGAGCGTGCGTACTAAACCCTGACATGGCAAACCCTGTTGCGGCACCACTCGACTGCCCGCCACAATGGCAGCACAAAACGAACGGTCGTTCTATTTCAACGATTCTGGAGACATTTTCATGACCATCATTCAACGCGGCCTGGCCAGCCTGACTGGCCTGCTTCTGTGCATCGGCGCCTGGGCGGCACCTGTCGAAATCTCGGGCGTCAAAATCGCAGACCCGGTTGAACTACAGGGCAGCAAGCTGCAACTCAACGGCGCGGGCATCCGTTACAAGGCAGTGTTCAAGGTCTACGTCGCGGCACTTTACACAGGCAAAAAGATCGCCACGCCTGAAGAGCTGTATGCGGCGCCTGGCCCCAAGCGCATCAGCATCACACTGCTGCGTGAGATCGACTCCAACGAACTGGGCAAGGGGTTCACCAAAGCCTTTGAAGAGAACTCACCCAAGTCGGAAATGGCCAAGATGATTCCGGGCCTGGTGCGGATGGGACAGATCTTCGCTGACCAGAAAAAGCTGCTGGCTGGCGAGAACTTCACCATCGACTGGATTCCGGGCACGGGCGCAGTGATCACCGTCAAGGGCAAGCCACAGGGCGAGCCGTTCAAGGAGGTCGAGTTCTTCAACGCGCTCATGCGCATTTGGGTAGGTCCGCAGCCTGCTGACTGGAAACTCAAGGACGCCCTGCTCGGCAAGCCCGCCTGACCGCTCTGGCACCCAGAGCGGGTCAACGCTTCAAGCCAGGGCCTTCCAGCGCAACTCCACCAGTGAATCGACAAAGCCATCGGCGTCGATGGCTTTCACCGGCTGGCCGTGGTTGTAGCCGTAAGTCACCAACACCACGGGGCAGCCGGCGGCCCTGGCCGCCTGCGCATCGTTGCTGGAATCGCCCAGCATCAATGTACGTGCCGGCGCTGACCCGAGAAACTCACAGGACTTGAGCAGGGGCAGCGGGTCAGGCTTCTTGCGCTCGAACGAGTCACCGCCGAACACCTGGCTGAAAAACCTGTCGAGACCTCTCAGCGCCAGCAGTTCGCGCGCAAACCCAAGCGGCTTGTTGGTCAGACACAGCAGGCGCAGACCCGCCGCCTGCATCTGCTGCAACCCGTGTAGCACGCCCGGATAAACCTCGGCGTGACGGCCGTTGACCGCCGCATAGTGCTGCTGGTAGCTGGCAAAAGCCGCCTCGTAATCGGTGAAGTCCCGGACACCACAGCGCTGAAGGTGTGTCATCACCGAGCGGATCAGGTGCTCGGAGCCCTTGCCCACCATGGTGTGGACGGCAGGCGCATCCATCAGAAAGGGCGACTGCCCTGGGGGCGTGAGCGCCGCAATCATGCGGTTGATGGCCGCAACAAAGTCGCCCATGGTGTCGATCAGCGTGCCGTCGAGGTCAATGATCACGGCATCGAAGGCCGCACGGTCCAGCGCAGTCAGGGTCAGGGGCATCTGCAATTCAGAGTGGGAACGTGAGAAAAGGTCAAACGCGTCAGGCCGCGCGCGATTTTGCAACGGCGCGCCGGATGGTCTTGCGCAGCATGGCCTCGTTGATGGGCTTGTCGAGCCAGTCGGTGACGTCCAGCGACTGGTATTGCGGCTGCATCCGCGCCTCAGCCGCCGTCACCGACAAAACCACCACCGGCAGCTGGCGTGTCCTGGGGCTGCTGCGCAGCTCGCGCAGGAAATCCAGCCCGTTTTGTGACGGCAGCTTGATGTCCATGGTCATGGCGGCATAAGCCGTCATTTGCAGGTACTCCCGCGCCTGCGCCGGGCTGTGGGCGATGTCGGCATCAAAGCCGTCTCCGTCCAGCATCAGCGCGAGTAGTTTGGCCACGTCCTGGTCGTCTTCGCAGACCAGGATGCGCGGCCGCTCGCCGCCGAAAAGGCTCATGGGTGCACTGACCGCCGGCGCCTCGCGCCATTCGGGCAACTCGAAGTAAAACGTGGTGCCCACGCCGATTTCGGTGGTGAAGCCCATGGTGCCCTCCATGCGCTCCACGATGGCGCGGGAGATGCTGAGCCCCAGGCCGGTACCGCCCTTCTGGCGCGTGTCGGATGAGTCGGCCTGCGAAAACTTCTGGAAGATACGCTGACGGAACTCCTCCGGAATGCCCGGCCCCTTGTCGGACACCTCGACTCGTGCGATGCCCGCCTTCCAGCGCAGGCGGACCGTCACGGTTTCATTGACGGGCGAGAACTTGATAGCGTTGGACAGCAGGTTGGTCACCACCTGCACCAGGCGGTCGCTGTCGGCGTGCACCATCACGGCAAACTTCTCGGCCTTCAGGGCGACCTTGACGTTGTGCTGCATGGCAAAGCCTTCATTGGCTGAAATGGCCTGCTCCAGCAACTCCTGCATGTCCAGCGGCCGCAGGTCAAAAGTCACCTTGCCGGATTCGATTTTCTCGCTGTCAAGGATGTCGTTGATGAGGCGAATCAGCCGCTCGCAATTGGTCCGTGCGATGTCCACCAGCGCTCTGGCCTTGTCGGGCAACTGACCGGCTACACCACCCATCACCAGACCGAGCGAGCCGCGAATGGAGGTCAGCGGCGTGCGCAATTCGTGGCTGACGGTCGAAACGAATTCGCTCTTCATGCGATCTATCCGCTTGAGTTCTGTCACATCGTTGCCAAGCGCGAAGAACCCGATCACCTGGTCTTCGGCCGCGTCCTCGCCATAGCGCGGGAAATAGTTCATCACGTATTCGCGCCACTCGCCTGAGGCGGTCATCTGACGGCGCTCGTAGCGCACCGAATAGCCCGACAGCACCTCGCGCACATGCGGTTCGACCACGGCATACAGCTCGGGGCCGAGTACGTCGGCCATGTGGCGGCCCTCAATCTGCGCCTGTGTAAGGCCCATCATCTCCTGGAAGGTTTTGTTGTGGAACTGGTATCGCTCGTCGGCATCCACATAGGCAATCAGTGCCGGCACGGTATCCGTCAGCTGGCGCAGCTGGGCCTCGCTGTTGCGCAGGGCCTCGGTGATGCGCTGGCTTTCGGTGATGTCGTGGATGATGGCCGTGAACAGGCGCCGCCCGCCGACATTGACATCACCAAAGGACACACTGACTGGAAACTCCACGCCATCGCGGCGAAGCGCGAGCGTCTTGGTATCCCACTCGCGGAAACCCACCTCGCGCTTGGGCAGCGTGGAGAAAAACGCCTCAAAGCCCATGCGGTAACGCTCTGGCAACAAGCGGGTGACTTTCTGGCCCAGCAGTTCATCGGCGCGGTACCCGAACATGTGCCGCACCGCCGTGTTGGCGCTCACCACCACGCCATCGGCCGAGGCTGTGACCAGCCCCTCCGCCATGCTGTCGGTGATGGCGCGGCTCATTGCCTCGCTGTCGGTGAGCTGGGCTTCCACCAGGCTTTGCCGGCGCTGTGCGCGTTCCAGCCGGCTGATGGCCCACCAGAATATCAACAGCGACAGCAGACCAGTGACCAGAATCAGCCGCTTGGCCATTTCCGACGAGCGCTCGGTATCAACCTTGGATTTGGCAACCGACAGACTGCTGGCGTTCATGATCTGGCCAACGAGCTTGTCAATGTCGTCATCAAGCTGCCTATTGACCGGGCTGCCCGCCCTGGCGGCAGCGGCCTCCAACCCCAACTCCCCGCGCATTTTTGCCGTCAGGTCCATGGACTGGACACGCTGCGCAATCAGGTCGCGCAGCGGACGGATGTCGTCCTGGCTCTGGGTCGGCAGCACGTCCGTGCCGATGAGCACCTTGAGCTGGTCGGCCAGCAGGTCGCGTGACTTCTGGTAAGCCACAAGATCCCCCGGCTGCGCCGTCAGCACATACCGCCGCAGCAACGCCTCGGCGGACCTGAACTGAGCCACCATGCGTTTGAGCATGATGGTGCTTTCCTGGTTTTTCGCCTCCTCGCGCGCGTCCTCGACGAGCGTGCCGATCGTCAAATACGAAATGGTGACGCTGATGACCAGCAAGGCCAGTCCCAGCGCCAGCATGACGTGGGTGGAGATGCGGAAAGGCCCTTTCATGACAGCCTTCCCCGCCCGCTGGGCTGCAGCTGTTGTTGCGAAGTCATCAGGACCATCATGATCGGGGAGCTGCAGGCTGGCCGCTGACGGCTGGCGGGGCTAATGAAGACCCATCACAGTCCGCACCGCTTGCAGGAGAGAATCGGTCTCGACAGGCTTGGTGATGTAGCCGTCGGCACCGCGCGACAGACCCTTGAGTACCGCCTCCCGGCTGGACTTGCCCGTCAGCATGATGACCGGTACGTCCTTGAGCCGGGGATGGGCGCGAATCTTGGACAGGATGTCAAAACCGTCCGCATCGGGCAGCACCACGTCGAGCAGGACCAGGTCGGGGACTGGCGGTTTGCGGAACTCGGCCACCACCTCATCGCGGTTGCCGGCAATGCGGACGTCAAACCCCTCGTAAATCAGGTAATGACTGAGGAACTTGGCCAAGGGGGCTTCGTCATCCACCAGGATGGCCGAGTACTTCTCCCCGGGTGCAAGCCGGCGGACTGGCGGGCGGGTGCGTGCAATGCGGACGTAGTAATTGTTGCTGGCCAGGGAGGCGGCGCAGGCCTCTGCCTCGGAGTCGTCTTCCATCAATGCGAACTGGCTGACGTGCATTTGCAGCGAGTCGGCAAACGGGTCCAGTTCGGCCGGTTCGATCAACTTCTGGCGGAGGAGCGAATCGAGAACGCGGTAGAACTGCGCCACGGCAGTCTCATGCATGCCGAGCTGGATCTGGCTCACCTTCAGCTTGCCGTCAATCCGTACCAACAGGTCCAGCTCTTCGGAGGTCAGGGTCGTGACGGCGCCGCGAAGCTCTTCCCTGCCCTTGGAGGTCACTGTGTAAATGTCATTGTTCTGCAAGGCTCAGCTCCTGTGCTGGAGGGGGGCTGGAATGGTCGGCAGGTGCCCGCCGCATTCCTGAAGCTTAACGTATCGCCGGCCACCCGAATGCGCTCACAATCCCTGTGCCAGCGCGGGATCACTTCGGCCGGCGCACCCGCTCGAACGCGGCATCGAGCGCCGCCAGCAGACCGCTCAGCGCGGGCTGCATCTGGTCGAGCAGCCCCACCAGCTGGTCCACAGGCTGCCCGGCGGAAATCCCGTGCTCCAGTGACGTCGCGCCATCAGCCACGGCCGTGGCACCAATCTGGGCCGACACACCGCGAAGCGAGTGGGCCATGCCTTCGGCCCCGGCCAGATCACCGGCAGCAATCGCGTCACGTATCTGCTGGACGGTCTGGCGTCGGCCATCGCGATAACGCTGGAGCATGGAGGCATACAGCGCCTTCATGCCCATGGCGCGGGTCAGACCCAGCGCGGTGTCCAGTCCGGCAATCGGTGCGGCCAGCAGCTGGTCGGCCAGATCCGACGTGGCCGATTGGGGGGCTGACTCGTGGGTTGCCTGCACGGCTGCCAGGCCCGCCACCGCGGTCGGCCCTGCGGCCGCGCCGGTTGTTGCCTCCAGCCGGGCGAGAGCCGCACGCAGTTCGGCCGCCGCTTCCGTGCGCGCCGTTCCGGTCAGCTGGCCCACATCCATGTCCAGTCGCAGGCCCGGCCGGTTGCAGCGGATGACGTCGGGCGCGCCAGTGGCAAGGCGTGGCTGTCGCACGGCATGCACGGTGATCGGTTCCGCAAACCCCTTGGCCACCACCGGGGGCCGTGGGTCGGATTCGATGTCGTCCCGGACCAGTGCGTGGGTCTCTGCCGAAATCAGTATTTCGCCAGGCTCGGCGGCCTGCTCCAGGCGCGCGGCGAGATTCACCTCGCGCCCGATGATGGTGTAGTCCATGCGCAGCTTGCTGCCGAAGTTGCCGACGTCACAGTAACCGGAGTTGATGCCGATGCGAATCTCAAAGATCTTGTGAATGCCCATCGCACGCCAGCGTACCTGCAACTCTTTCAGGCGCTGCTGCATGGCCACTGCCATGCGCACGCACTGCAGGGCGTCCTCGCGCGGGCCAAGCGTGTGCGGATCGCCAAAGAAAATGACGATGGCATCACCGATGAATTTGTCCAGTGTCCCGCCGAAGTCGGCCGCCACCAGCGACATTTCTTCGAGGTAGCTGTTGAGCAAAAAAGTTACTTCCTCGGGCTGCCACTGGGCAGTGGAGGCGGTGAAGTTCTTGATGTCTGAAAAGAACACCGTCAGGCGCTTGCGCTGGGTCTGGATTTCGGCCTGCCTCGATCCGTCAAACAGCGACTGGTAAACCTGCGGCGCCAGGTAGCGCGACAGCTGCTCGGACAGCGCCTTGAGCCGCTGCGCATTGGCGCTACGCTCCAGATGCAACTTCACACGCGCCAGCAGGATGGGCGGGCTGATGGGTTTGAAGATGTAGTCGGTAGCACCCATGTCCAGACCGCGCTGCTCTTCCTCCACGCTGCTCAGGGCGGTGAGGAAGATCACCGGAATGTCTGCGCTGCGGGCCTGATGACGCAGCTTCTCCATCACCTCGTAGCCGTTCATGTCGGGCATCACGACGTCGAGCAGGATCAGGTCAGGCCGCTCGGTGGACAGCCCCATCTCCAGGCCCTGCTGGCCCGAGGCGGCGGCCATGACCTCGTGCGCATCAGCGAGCAGGCTGGTCAAGAAGAACCGAATGTCGTCGGAATCCTCGATCAGCAAGATGCGCGGCCGGGTCGCGGCGCTGGCGGATGGCGCGTTCAAGGTCAGGTCCGGTGAAGGGTCATGCAGGCGAACAAAAAAGAACCTTGCGGCAGACCTTGCTGGTTCAACCCGCCAGAGCGGAACGCATGGCGTCGACCACCGCCTTGTAATCCGGCTTGCCAAAAATGGCACTGCCGGCCACAAAGGTATCGGCGCCTGCAGCGGCCACACGTGCGATGTTGTCGGTCTTGATGCCACCGTCCACTTCGAGCCGGATGTCTTTTCCCGACGCGTCGATACGGGCGCGGGCCTGCTCGATCTTGCGCAGTGCCGAGTCGATGAAGCTCTGACCGCCGAAGCCGGGATTGACGCTCATGATGAGGATGAGGTCGATGTCGTCAATCACCCAATCGAGCACGTCCATGGACGCTGCCGGGTTGAACACCAAACCGGCTTTGCAGCCTTTGGACTTGATGGCCTGGATGCTGCGGTGCACATGGCCCGAGGCATCGGGATGAAAGCTGATCAGGTCGGCGCCCGCATCGGCGAAGGCGGCAGCCAGCGCATCGACCGGTTGCACCATCAAGTGCACATCGATCGGAACCGCGGTGCCATCAGCTCTCTTCGCATGGGGCTTGAGCGCCTGGCAGATCATCGGACCGAAGGTCAGGTTGGGCACGTAATGGTTGTCCATCACGTCAAAATGAATCCAGTCGGCACCGGCGGCAATCACCGCCTTGAGTTCATCGCCAAGACGGGCGAAATCGGCAGACAAAATGGAGGGGGCGATACGGTATGCGGGCGCGGTTTTTTGACTCATGGCACGATTGTGGCAGCAAGCGCACCAATCGTCACCAGACTGTGACCGAGTGTCACCGGGCGCCGATTCCACACGGTTAACATGCAGGCCAACGTTTCCTTCCGCCATGCCCAAATACCAGTTTTCATGTGATGTCCTCCCCCAGTACCTGCCCGACCAGTCGGCGCCGGACGAGCACGTCTACGGATTTGCCTACACCGTCACCCTGACCAACACCGGCGATGTGGCGGCCCAGCTGATTTCACGGCACTGGGTCATCAGCGACGCCAACGGCCACACCGAAGAAGTCAAGGGGCTGGGCGTGGTCGGGCACCAGCCGCTGCTCAAGCCCGGCGAGTCCTTTCAGTACACCAGTGGATCCCGGCTGCGCACACCCACCGGCACCATGCATGGCAGCTACTTTTGCGTGGCCGAGGACGGCGCTCGGTTCGAGGTTCCGATTGCGATGTTCGTGCTGGAAGCACAAACCGGCGGCAGCGCCTCCGGCCGTGTGCTGCACTGACGCGCCTTGCCACATCCTCACCCTCATCCTGTCTTCACGACCTGCACCTCACGAACGGCATGAAAGACCTGGCTGAACTGCTCAAGGCACTGGACCCGGAGGCGGACATCCCGGCACGGCACGTCTGGCTGATACAGGCTTTCAAGTGGATTCGCGGTGACGCCACTTCGGCGCCGGCTGCAGCCGCCCGACTTCAGGCCCTGATGGACGCCGTGGCCGCACAGCCCGAGCTGCAGGCGCGACTGCAGGCTTGGTGGCAGACGCTGGTGCGCACGGTGGACATCACCACACTGCTGGCCGACTTCGGCTTCGCTCCCAGGACCGCGTTCGTCAGCGAGCTCGCCGAGCGCCTGCGCCGCAAGCTGCTGCCCGGCACGCCCGAGACCACCGACGCTGCCGAACTGTTTCCGCTGGTGGCCCCGACCCGCTTTGACGCCCAATGGCTGGCGGCCATCAGCGATGCACAAGCCAACCAGCTGGCCGCACTGCTGTCAGCCGATCAGGCACGCGACACCCTGCAATGGCAGTACAGCCTGGTGGACGCGCTGACTTACTGCACCGCGCAGATCCGTGCCACCGGCTTTGCGCCGGAGCTCCGGCTACGCATGAACCGTGACTCCCCGCATGCCCGGGCTTTCCATGCACTGCCCAGCGACGTGGACGGGCTGCGCAACGCTTTCTTTCGCACCGAGCGCGATGAGGTCCTGCTCAACGCGGCTCTGGCCCAGTACCGGGAACGGCTGGACGCCTGCCGCCAGGCAGTCAACAGCATCTATGCGCACCTGGAAGACAACGGCATTTCGGTGGGCATGGTGTTCCGGCTGCGCCAGTTGCGCGAGCGCATGCTGCGGGTGCGCGAGCTGCTCGACAGCCTGACCTCGCCGCACCCGGCGGCCGCAGCCATCAAGCTGCTGGCGCGGCGTGTCATCACCGCGCAGGAAGGCAAAAGCGTGGGCGCGCTGATCAGCGCCAACTCCACGCTGCTGTCGGCCAAGATGGCCGAGCGCAGTGCAGAAGCCGGCGAGACCTACATCACCCGCAACCGCACAGAATACCGCGAGATGCTGGGCAAGGCGATGGGCGGTGGTGCCATCACCGCGCTGACCACACTGCTGAAGTTTGCCGTGGTCGCGGTGGGCCTGTCGGCCTTCTGGAGCGGCTTCTGGGCCGGCGTGTTTTACGCCATCAGCTTCATCGTGATCCAGCTGCTGCATTTCACGCTGGCCACCAAGCAGCCGGCCATGACGGCGCCGGCGATGGCGGCGAAGCTCAAGGACCTGGGCGCCACCGACAGCCCCAACACCGTGGAGTCGTTCGTTGACGAAGTCACCCACCTGGTGCGTTCACAGGTTGCAGCAGTGTTCGGCAATGTGTTCATGGTCATTCCGGCGGTGCTGCTGGTGAACGTGTTGATCGTGCTGCTTCTGGGCAGACCGATGATCAGCGCCAAGGAAGCCCAGTACGTGCTGGGAACGCTGACCTTGCTGGGCCCCACGCTGCTGTGGGCCGGGTTCACCGGTTGTATTCTTTTTGCCGCCAGCCTGATTGCGGGCTGGACTGAAAACTGGTTTGTACTGCACCGTCTTGACTCGGCCTTGCGGCACAACCCGCGCTTCACCTCGGTACTGGGCGCCGCTCGCGCGGATCGCTGGGCCCGCTTCATGCGCCGCAACATCTCCGGCTTTGCATCCAACATCGCGCTGGGCTTCATGCTCGGCCTGATTCCGCCCATCACCGGTTTCTTCGGACTGGAGCTGGAGGCGCGCCATGTCACGCTCTCCACCGGGCAGCTGGCCGCAGCGGCGGCATCGCTCGGGCTGGAGGCCTTCCGGCACAGCCTGATCTGGTGGTGCATCGCGTCCATCCCCCTGATCGGCGCGCTCAATCTTGGTGTGAGTTTTTACCTTGCGTTTCGTTTGGCGCTGCAGGCACACAACGTGAGCGGTGTGGACCGCGCCCTGATTCGCAGCGCCATCTGGGCACGTTGGCGCCAGCGGCCGCGCAGCTTCTTTGTGCCCGATTGACAGTGAAATGACCCCTTCGCGCAGAGGATGCCAGCCAGAGGCAGCATCGTCGGCCTTGTCCTACAGCCCGTTCTGTCTCAGGGCTGTAAATTCTTGAAACATTGTTCTTTTCGCTGACAGCCTCCAGCGCACAGGCCTCTACAGGCTTGGTGACAGTCTTCTGACTGCCCGCCGCTCGCGCCGGAGTGCCACGACCTCAATCAGAGCAGGCCCCCTGCGGCCCGCTGACATGGAGATCGCCCATGAATGAAATCCTGGCCATCTGGGCCGAATGGATCAAGCCTTCCGCAGGCTTGCCGACGGTTCAATGGTCCATCCTGCTGGCCGTTGCCGCAGCGGCGGGCCACCTCTTCAATCGCTACAGCGGCCTGCCCAAAGTGGTCGGCTATTCCCTGGTGGGCGGCGTTGCCGGCCTCGCTGGCTTCACGGGGGCGGCCTGGCCCTTGCAGGGCACCGGCCTCTTCCTGCTGGAGCTTGCGGTGGCCGTGGTGCTGTTTGAGGCCGGTGGCCGTATTCCGCTGCGCTGGTTCCGGCACAACCCCATGGTGCTGGTGCAGAGCCTGACGGAGTCGGTGCTGACCCTGGTGCTGGTCTATGCCGCGCTCCGCTTCATGGGTGTGCGTGAGGTGGTGTCGGAGTCGCTGGCGTTGCTGGCCATGGCCGCCTCGCCTGCGGTGCTGGCGCGTGTGGCCATCGACACCCGCGCTGCCGGCCCGGTGACTGACCGCGCTCTGGTGCTCTCCACCTTGAGCACGCTGTATGCGCTGACGCTCTGCAGTGCGCGCGCCGGCATGATGCCGCGTGGTGAATCCGGACTGACCAGCACGCTCTACCCGGTGCTGGTGGTCCTCGGGCTGTCGGTGGTGGTCGGTGCCGTGCTCGCCCTCACGCTGCGCACCGCACTGCGCGTGATGAGCCCGACCAGCGAGAACACCGCCATTCTGCTGCTGGCCATGATTGCCGCCGGCGCGGCCTTGGCCGCCCACTTTGGTGGATCAGCCCCGCTGGCGGCCCTGTTGGGCGGCATGCTGCTCAAGCAGCTGAACCCGAGGCCGTGGTCGTGGCCGCGTCAGATGGGCACCGCCTCGTCCATGCTGACCATGCTGATGTTTGTGCTGGTCTCGGTGGTGGCCGCACAGGCTGACTGGAGCCTGCCCGTGGTGGGCCTGGTGATCGTGCTGGTGCTGGCGCGCTTCGTTGCCAAGATTGGCGGCGTGGCCATTGGCAATGTGGGCACGGGTGCCAGCTGGACGCAGGCCCTGTGGGTCGGGTGTGCGATGACGCCCATGTCGTCAGTGGCGCTGTTGCTGGTGTCGCAGTTTGTCGCATCGGCCCCCAGTTCTGTGGGCCGTCAGATCGCCGGCGTAGCCTTGCCCGCCATTCTGTTGATGGAACTGCTCGGCGCCGTGCTGGCCACGCTGGCCATTTACCGGGCCGGTGAAAGCTCCAAGCCCTGGGTGTGGCTGTCCCGCACCCCCACACCGGCGGTGGCGCCAGCTGTGCCGCCCACCACCACACCCGCCCCCCGGACCGGAGTCGCGCATGAGTCTTGAACCTTTCCAGAAATCGGCAGCGCTGTCACTCGGCGTCGAGCTGGAGCTGCAGCTGGTGAACACGCACGACTACGACCTCGCGCCGTATGCCGAGGACATGCTGCGCCTGATGAAGAAGATTCCGCTGCCCGGCTCGGTGGTGCCGGAGATGACCTCCAGCATGATCGAGGTGTCCACCGGCGTGTGCCAGTCGTCGTCTGAAGTACTGGGCCAGCTCTCGCAGATTCGCGATGCATTGGTCAAGAGCGCGGACAAGCTCAACATCGCGGTGGTCGGCGGCGGCACGCACCCGTTCCAGCAGTGGCACGAGCGCCGCATTTACGACAAGCCGCGCTTTCGCGAACTGTCAGAGCTGTATGGCTACCTCTCCAAGCAGTTCACCATTTTTGGCCAGCACGTGCACGTGGGCTGCCCCGACGCAGACACCGCCCTGCTGACGCTGCACCGCATGTCGCGCTACATCCCGCACTTCATTGCGCTGTCGGCATCATCGCCTTATGTGCAAGGGCAGGACACCGCATTTGACTCGGCCCGCCTCAACTCGGTGTTTGCCTTTCCGCTGTCCGGGCGCGCGCCTTTCGCGCTGACCTGGGACGACTTCACGGTGTACTTCGACAAGATGACGCGCACCGGCGTGGTAAAGAGCATGAAGGACTTCTACTGGGACATCCGCCCCAAGCCGGAGTTCGGCACCATCGAGATCCGCGTGTTCGACACGCCGCTGACGGTGGAGCGGGCCACCGCACTGGCGGGCTATGTGCAGTCGCTGGCCTCGTGGTTCATGAACGAGCAGCCCTTCATGCCAACCGAGGACGACTACCTCGTCTACACCTACAACCGCTTCCAGGCCTGCCGCTTCGGGCTGGATGCCGTCTATGTGGACCCAGCCACCGGCCAGCACATGCCGCTGCGCGAGCACATCCTGATGACCATGAGCCAGATCGACCGCCACGCCAACAGCGTGGGCGCCAGTGCCGCGCTGCACATGCTGCGCACCAGCGTGGACCGGGCCGACAACGATGCCCGCTGGCTGCGCGAGCGCCAGGGCGAAGAGCAACTGCTGGCCGAAGTCATCCGCCAGGCGGCAGACCGCTTTCGCGGCGGTATCACGCACCATCAGGCTTGATAAGGACTGCCCAGGACTGGAGCCACGGGTAAGCCGCCGGCAAGGCTGCCTGTATGCTTGCCGCATGGGTGAGTTTGACCTGATTGCACGCTATTTCACACGCCCCACGCCGATGGCCGCGCTGGGTGTGGGTGACGACTGCGCACTGCTGCAACCTGCGCCGGGCACGCAACTGGCCATCTCCAGTGACATGCTGGTGGACGGTCGGCATTTTTTCCCGGATGTCGATCCCTTCACGCTGGGCCACAAGGCGCTCGCGGTGAACCTCAGCGACCTGGCCGCGTGCGGCGCGAAGCCGCTGGCCTTCACGCTCGCGCTGTCACTGCCGCGTATTGACGAAACCTGGCTCGCTTCGTTCTCGCGCGGCCTGCTGGTACTGGCCGATGCCCATGGCTGCGAGCTGGTCGGCGGCGACACCACACAGGGACCCCTGAACATCTGCATCACGGTATTCGGCGAAGTGCCGGTCGTGGCTGGCCAAAGCCAGGCGTTGCTGCGCTCGGGCGCGCGGGCTGGCGACGACATCTACGTCAGCGGCACGCTGGGCGACGCCCGGCTGGCACTGGAGGCGCTGCGCGGCCACATCGCCCTGCCACCTGCACTGCTTTCGGACGCAAGGAGCCGGCTGGAGCAACCCACGCCACGGGTGGCTCTGGGTCAGGCGCTGCGCGGTGTGGCGTCTGCTGCCATTGATGTGAGTGACGGTCTACTGGGCGACCTGGGCCATGTGCTGCGCTTGTCGAAGGTCGGTGCATCGGTCGAGGCGTCGGTTGTGGCGGGCCTCATGGCGGCCACACGCCATCCAGAGTGGTCCAGCCAACTGCTGCCGTCCACCACTCTGCAGGAGTACGTGCTGGCCGGCGGCGACGACTACGAGCTGGCCTTCACCGCACCACCTGCGGCGCGCGGGGCGGTGGCCGCTGCGGCCCGGCAATGTGGCACCCCGGTCACCCGGATTGGAGTGATCGAGGCGCAACCGGGCTTGCGAGTGCGCGGCGCCGATGGCCAGCTTCTAACCGGGCGCTACGCCTCCTTCAATCACTTCGGTTGACTCGCCACCGTTGGCGCACCGGTAGCCAGCTTGCGGGCCCACTGCGTGCGGCCACCATAACCCCAGTCCGACGCAGGCAGCTCGCGCACCACCACATAGCTCGCTTCTGCCAGCGGCCCCCCGCCGCCGAGCTGACGCTGCAGCTCGTCAAACGCAGCGCGGATGAATGCTTCCTTCTCCGCTGGCGTGTTGGTACCGGCGGTGATGCTGATCTCCAGCAAGGCGGTTGGCGCCGCCGCCTGCGAATGAATGTACCAACTGTCAGCTGGCACAGCGTCGATCACCACCGCCGTCACCTCGGGCCGCTTGCCCAAAAGGCTGGCGGTGATGGCGGTCAACGCCTCAGCGAGGCGCGCATGGACCTGGGCGCTGGCCGGAGGGGAAAGCTTGAGTGTCAGCACTGGCATGGTTTCTCCCCTGCGATGCCTGGCGCGTTGGTATGGCGCAGTGGATGCCTGATGGCATCCACCAGACGCAAGACCTGGAATGCCGCGTACGACCACACATCAGCGACGGCCTGATGGCGAAGCGCATGGGCACGGCGCCGTGCGGCGTCGTGAATACGCTGGTATTCGAGAAGCTGGTGTTGCCTGTTCATGGCCTGTCCTTTCATGGGTGCATCCAGCGGTTGCTGGTGAATGTGACTGTAGGCAGTGCCCTGCATCGGCGAAACCGCATGGCCCGCAATTGGGTTTTGCGGCGGCTGCAAAACAGCGCCTGCCGCGAACACCGGTTGCCGCTACCATCGCCCCATGCGCGACCTGAGCTTTGACGACATGCACCTGTTTGCCCGCGTGGCCAGCCTCGGCTCGCTGTCGGCCGTCGCGCGGGAGCGTGATGTGCCGGTCAGCCAGATCTCGCGGGCGCTGTCACGCATCGAGAAAGCCTGTGGCGCCCGGCTGGTCCACCGCAGCACGCATGGCCTGAACCTGACCGCTGAAGGCCGGACGCTGGAAACCTATTGCCGCCGCCTGATCGGCACACTGGACGAGCTGGAAGGCGAGTTCTCGGCCCAGGCCAGCGAGGCCCGTGGCTGGGTGCGCGTGGCCTGCAGCACGGTGGTCGCGGAATACCTGCTTATTCCGAGCCTGGACAGCCTGTACCGGAAGCATCCCCACCTGTGCGTCGACCTGCAGGTCGATGACCGACTGGTGGACATGGTCCATGACGGCATCGACGTGGCCATTCGCACCGGCACGCCGAGCACCGATACCGTGGTTGCGCGCCCGCTCGGGCTGCTGGGCCGCAGGCTGTACGCCACGCCCGCCTGTCTGAAGGCGCAGGGCATGCCGCGGCATCCGGACGATTTGCGGCAGCACCGGCTGATCAGCAACAGCGCTGTGCCTGTGCTCAACCACTGGCCGTTTGTGGTGGAGGGGCAACCGTCCGTCGTGATCGCCGAAGGGCAGTGGCGCTCCGGTAACACCGGCATCACCGCACGGCTGGCATTGAGCGGGCTGGGCATCGCTCGGCTGGCCACGATGGTGGCTGAGCCGCTGGTGCGTCAGGGCCTGCTGGTGCCGGTGCTGCCGGAATTCGTCGACGAACAGCCCAGCCCCATCCATGCGGTCACGCTCACCGCACGGCACCGCCTGCCCAAGATCAAGGCCTGCATTGACCACTGGGCGACGTGGTTCGCAGCTGCTGCAGACGCACAACCGGCACCGGCTAATCCAAAACCGCGTAAGAAGGCAGTCGTCCGCAGGCCATGAGTAGCCCTCGGGACGTGTCGATAATCAGAGCTCCTGCTCCTCACCACTGCCTGCTTCTTTCTGATGACTCCCATGCCCCTGCCGCTGTCCGGCGCCTCCAGTGCCCCTCCTGCCGGTGCGCCAACTCCCGGTGCGCCGCTCAAGCCCACGTCCCGCTTCATGCTGGCGCACCCCGCGCACGCCATCGCGCTGGGCTTTGGTGCCGGCCTCAGCCCGGTAGCGCCGGGAACGGCTGGCACGCTGTGGGCGTGGCTCTCGTTTCTGGTGCTGCAGAACTGGCTGTCGCCTGCCGAGATGGGCGTGTTGATTGCGGCGTCCACGCTGGTCGGCTGGTGGGCCTGCACACTGACCGCCCGTCACATGGGCGTGCAGGATCCGGGCAGCATCGTGTGGGACGAAGTGGTCACCTTCTGGCTGGTGCTGTGGCTGGTGATGCCCGCAGGTTTCGGTGCCCAGGTGGTGGCCTTTGTGCTGTTCCGGTTTTTTGATGCGGTCAAGCCAGGGCCGGTGGCCTGGGCCGACGCCACCTTCAAGGGCTTTGGCTGGCGCGGCGGCTTTGGCATTCTGTTTGATGATTTCGTAGCCGCCTTTTGCACGCTGCTGGTGATCGCCGCGTGGAGGTTCTGGTGAACAGCCCTGTGTTGCCCTTGGTGGAGCAACTCGCCGCCCTGCTGCTGCAGCGCCAGGACCTGCTGGCCACGGCCGAAAGCTGCACCGGCGGCATGATCGCCGCCGCCTGCACCGATCTGGCCGGCTCCAGCGCCTGGTTTGAGCGCGGCTTTGTGACGTATTCCAACGAGGCCAAGACCGATCTGCTGGGCGTCGATGCGGCCTTGATCCGCCAGCACGGTGCGGTCAGCGAGCCAGTCGCCCGCGCCATGGTGCAGGGCGCGATCATGCGGTCACGGGCACGAGTCGCAGTCGCCGTCACCGGCGTGGCCGGCCCGACTGGCGGCAGTGTGGAGAAGCCGGTGGGTACCGTCTGGTTCGGTTTCTCGCTGCCCGGTCAGGTACTGACCGAGATGCAGCGGTTTGATGGTGACCGCGCAGCGGTGCGCAGGGCCACCGTACATCACGCGCTGCAGCGCCTTCTGACTCTGCTCGAACAGAGCCGTGACGCCTGAGCGACGCTGGCGCTTCACCCCCCATCTAGAGTCCATGGTTGCACGCTGAAGAAGAATTCGCCATGTATCCAAACAAGATCACACTGGAAAATTTCTACACTGCCTTTGCCCGGCTCGACTCACAGGCCATGGCCGCCTGCTATGCACCGGATACGGTGTTCGACGATGAAGCGTTCTCGCTGCGTGGCCATGAGCAGGTGACCGGCATGTGGCACATGCTGTGCGATGCCACCAAAGCCCGCGGCATGGACGCATGGAGGCTCAGCTTTGGCGGCATCGAATCCGACGAGCGCACCGGCAAGGCACACTGGGAGGCGTGGTACCGCTTCGGCGCCACCGGGCGGCTGGTGCACAACCGCATTGACGCGCAGTTCGAGTTCAACGAGCAGGGCCTGATTTGCCGCCACCGCGACCGTTTTGATTTCTGGGCCTGGAGCCGCCAGGCACTGGGCCTGCCCGGCCTGCTGCTGGGGTGGACACCCTGGCTGCGCGGCAAGGTCAAAGCGCAGGCGGCAGCGAACTTGCAGAAGTACCTGGCCCAACGCCGACGTTGAGCCCCAACCCGGGAGAGCATCCATGACATGGTTTGACGGTTTCGATCAGCGCAGTTTCGAGGTCAACGGCACGACCATCAACGCACGGGTCTCCAGGACAGTTCTGGGCGAGCCGCTGCGCCCGCCGTTGCTGCTGCTGCACGGCTTCCCGCAGTCGCACGTGATGTGGCACCGCGTGGCGCAGCAGCTGGCGCCGCACTATTTTCTGGTCATGCCCGACCTGCGCGGCTATGGCGATTCGTCCAAGACGGCGGGACTGCCCGACCACAGCAACTACAGCAAGCGCAACATGGCGCATGACATGGTGAGCGTGATGGACGCGCTGGGCGTGAGTACCTTCTTTCTCGGCGCCCACGACCGCGGCGGGCGGGTCGCCCACCGGCTGGCGCTGGACCACCCCACACGTGTGCAAAAACTCTGCGTGATCGACATCGCTCCCACGCTGGACATGTACGAAGGCCGCAGCATGACCGAACCCTACATGGCATTTGCGAAGGCCTACTACCACTGGTTTCACATGCTGCAGCCGGCGCCGCTGCCGGAGATCATGATGGGCGCCAACCACCCCGAAACCGCGCGCGCCTACCTGCACGCCAAGCTGGGCGGCTGGGGCAGTGCGGGCTTGGGCTACATCGAGCTGCAGGCGCTGGCCGAGTACGAGCGCTGCTTTTGCAACGCCGAGGCCCTGCACTCGGCCTGCGAAGACTACCGCGCCAGCGGCGGCATTGACCTGGAGCACGACAGGGACAGCCGCGCCCGCCACGCCAAGGTGGCCTGCGACATGCTGGTGCTGTGGGGAGAGCGCGGCGTGGTGCACCGGTTGTTTGACCCACTGGCGCTGTGGGTCGCCCAGTGCAGCGGCGAGGTCTCTGGTCACGCGATGCCTGCCGGGCATTTCATCCCGGAAGAACTGCCCGAGGCCACGGCGAAAGCCCTGCGCCATTTCTTCAACTGAGCTGAATCATTGCAACCCTGGAGCCCTTGATGTCCCGCTACACCGCAGAAGTCACCTGGAGCCGTGAAGGCGGCGACTTTCTTGGCAACCGCTACAGCCGCAAGCACCTGCTGCGTTTTGACGGCGGCCTGGAAATTCCCGGCTCGTCATCGCCGCAGGTGGTGCCGCTGCCGATGTCTGATGCGTCGGCATTGGACCCGGAAGAAGCTTTCGTCGCCTCGCTGTCGAGCTGCCACATGCTGTGGTTCCTGTCGATTGCCGCCAAGCACCGTTTCTGCGTGGAGCACTACACCGATACCGCTGTCGGAGTGATGGAGAAAAACGCCGACGGCAAGGTTGCGATGACCGTCGTCACCCTGTACCCAGAAGCCACCTTCTCCGGCAGCCGCGTGCCAACGCGCGAGGAGCTCGAAGCCATGCACCACGAAGCGCATGAGGCATGCTTCATCGCCAGTTCCGTCAAGACAGAAGTGCGCTGTGAGCCGATGATTCGCACCGCATGATCTGACCCCCATGAGCGCAACCGCATGAACCGCTGGCATCTGCAACTTGGGTTGAGCCTGTCGGTACTGGTGGGGCTGGTGTGCTCAGGTATCTCACCATACGACCGCGGCACCTGGGTGCTGGAGGTGGCCCCGGCCGTGATCGCCGCTCCGATCCTGTGGATGACTGGCAATCGCTACCCCCTCACCACGTTGCTGTACCTGCTGATCGCAGCCCACATGCTGGTGCTGATTCTTGGCGGCACTTACACCTATGCGCGCGTCCCGCTGGGGTTCTGGCTTCAGGACCTGTTTCACCTGAGCCGCAACCCCTACGACAAGATCGGCCACTTCATGCAAGGGCTGGTGCCCGCGATGGTGGCGCGCGAGGTGCTGCTGCAACGCGGCGACCTGAGCCACCGTGGCATGACCGCTTTCCTCTCGGTCTGTGTGGCGATGGCGATCAGCGCGGTCTATGAACTGCTGGAGTGGTGGACGGCTCTGGCCATCGGCCAGGGGGCTGATGCGTTTCTGGGGACACAAGGTGATCCGTGGGATACGCAGTCAGACATGTTTCTTGCGTTGATTGGGGCGGTAGTGGGGATGGTTTTGTTGGCGAAGTGGCAGGATAGGCAGATGAGGGGATTTGCCGGTACGTGGGGGCGGTCGTTGGCTTTGAACTGATTTTGGGTTGCTTGCTGAGGCCTGAGGCCGGGACTCGCCCCGGCGGGCGACTCACTTTCTCTTGCTTCGCCAAGAGAAAGTAAGCAAAGAGAAGGCGACCCGAAGTCTGGGTCCCTCCGCTTGCGCTACGGGCAACCTGCGCTGCTCGACTTCGGCGGGGGTCCGCAGAACTCGCTTCGTTGCACTTCGCTCAAACAACTGCAGCCCTGATCCCGCCTCCATCTGCGCTGCTCGGCCCAGCCACACGGGACAAGCGGGAACGGAGACCAATACAACAAGGACACGCCTTGGCGTGTCCTTGGGGACTTCGGTATTTGTCTTTGAATTCCCAACCCTTGTGAATGCGCCGAGGAGCGGAGGTTCAGGCGGATCAGGGCTGGCGTTGTATGAGCCAAAGGCGAGTTTAGCCAGACCCCGCATGAACCTAGCACCGCAGGTTGCCCCGTAGCGCAGCGCAGGGGACGCAGGCACCAGGGTCGCCTTTTCTTTTGCTTACTTTTCTTTTGGCGACGCAAAAGAAAAGTGAGTTGCCGCCGGGCAACCCCCGGCACCGAAACCCAGCAAACACCAAACTTTCAAAAAAACCAACTACTAGGCCTTCAAAAACTCCGCCTTGCCCCCCAACCACCGCGAAATATGCCTCTGCGCCAGATCCAATCGTTGATCCAGCATCACCGGCGCCAGCGCACGCGCCCAGGCCAGCAGTTCGGTGTCTGTCGCCAGATCGGCAAAGCGCAACAATGGCGCACCCGACTGGCGGGCGCCGAGAAATTCACCCGGGCCGCGGATCTCCAGATCGCGCCGCGCAATCTCGAAGCCGTCGTTGGTCTGGGCCATGGCCTTGAGGCGCTCGCGGGCCATCTCGCCCAGCCTCGGGGCATCACCGGTGGAATACAGCAGCACGCAGGCCGACGCCGCCGCACCGCGCCCGACCCGGCCGCGCAGCTGATGCAGCTGGCTGAGACCAAATCGCTCGGCATGCTCGATCACCATCAGGGATGCATTGGGCACATCCACCCCGACCTCGATCACCGTGGTGCTGACCAGCACACCCATTTTTCCGCTGGTGAATTCGGCCATCACCGCCTTCTTTTCGGCCACCGGCATGCGCGAATGCAGCAAGCCCACCGCCACGCTCGGCAGCGCTGCACTTAGGGCTTCATGAGTTTGTGTGGCATTGACGAGATCGATCGATTCGCTTTCCTCAATCAGCGGACAGACCCAGTAAATCTGCCGCCCTTCGGCGAGTTGCCTGCGGATGCGTTCGACCACCTCATCGCGCCGCGCGTCGTTGACCACCTTGGTCACGATAGGCGTGCGCCCGGGTGGTAATTCGTCGATGGTGGAAACATCCAGATCGGCGTAATAGCTCATAGCCAGCGTGCGCGGAATCGGCGTGGCGGTCATCATCAGAAGATGGGGCTCCACCCCCGTTGCGGGCTCACTTCGTGTAGCCGCCTCCCCCCTCAAGGGAGCGACACCCTGCGGCCCGGCGGAGCCGGTTCCGCGGTGTCCTTGGTCGAATGCTTCCCCACCAGCTACTTCTGTCATCTTGCTGCGCAGTGCCAGACGCTGGGCCACGCCGAAGCGGTGCTGCTCGTCGATGATGGCCAGCGCGAGGTTTTTGAACACCACCTTGTCCTGGATCACGGCATGCGTGCCCACCACCAGCGCAGCCGCACCGCTTTCAATCAGGGCCAGCGCCTCGCGCCGCTCCTTGGTCTTCTGGCTGCCGGTGAGCCAGGCGGTGGTGATGCCCAGCGGTTCCAGCCAGCTGATGAGCTTGCGGAAATGCTGCTCGGCCAGGATCTCGGTGGGCGCCATCAGTGCGCACTGCCAGCCCGCGTCAATACAGCGCGCTGCCGCCAGCGCCGCGACCACGGTCTTGCCCGCGCCCACATCGCCCTGCAGCAATCGGTGCATGGGCACGTTTTTCTTCAGATCAGCCTCGATCTCGGCACACACCCGCTGCTGCGCCGCCGTGAGCCGGACCGGCAGGCGTTCGAGCAACTGGTCATGCAGCGTGCACTGGGTGCCACGCAGGGCCGGACCTGCCAGCGCAGGTGCCCGCATGGCCGCGCGAATACGCCGCGCCTGCAGTTGCGACAGCTGCTGGGCCAGCAACTCCTCGGCCTTCAGGCGCTGCCAGGCCGGGTGGCTGCGGTCTTCCAGCGTGGCGAGCGACACATCGGGCGTGGGGTGGTGCAGAAACTGCAGCGCATCACGCAGGCTCCAGAGGGGTTGTTGCAAAGACGCGGTCGAGGGAATGGTCTCACTCAGATCAGCGCGGGCCAGGCCGCCCAGCACCGCCTTGCGCAGATAGGCCTGCGGAAGACCTGCGACGGTCGGGTACACCGGCGTCAGCGCGCCGGGGAGTTCGCCACCGGCCAGCTTGAAACTGGGGTGCACCATCTCGCGGCTGATGAAGCCGCCGCGAATCTCGCCGCGCACCCGCACATGGGCCCCGACGCTCAGGGTCTTCTGATGCGACGGGTAGAAGTTGATGAAGCGCAGCACACAGGTGTCGCTGCCGTCGTCCACCGTGACGCGCAATTGCCGGCGCGGGCGAAAGGTGACCTCGCTGTGGGTTACCCGGGCTTCGATCTGTACCAGATCACCGTCGCGCGCATCGGCCAGGCGCACGATGCGGGTTTCGTCTTCGTAGCGCAGCGGCAGGTGCAGGGCCAGATCAATGTCGCGGCGCAGGCCAAGCTTTTCCAGTGCTTTCTGCGCGGGTGTCTTGGGCTCGGCCTTCACAGCGGGCGAACTGGCCGCGGATTCCGCAGCCGAAGAAAGCTGCGCCCCGGCGGCGGGTGCCACTTTTTTTCGGGGGGAAGTGCCGGAAGGGGGCATGGGACAATTGTGCCGTTAACCCAGTGCTTATGAAGACGTCTTTCACCCTCAGCGATTTTGACTTTGAGCTCCCCGAAGAGCTCATCGCCCAACACCCCGCAACGCAGCGCAGCGCCTCGCGCCTGCTGGACGGCCGTACCGCCGGCCAGGCCTTTGACCGGCGCTTTGCCGAACTGCCCGCCCTGCTCAACCCCGGCGACCTGCTGGTGTTCAACGACACCAAGGTGGTGAAGGCGCGCCTGCTTGGCAAGAAGGCCAGCGGCGGGCAACTGGAACTGTTGATCGAGCGGGTGCTGTCGCCGCATGCCGATGCAGGCCATGAGGTTGCGGCCCACATGAAAGTCAGCAAGAAGCCGCTGCCAGGCGCGGTGCTGCAGATGGACGGCGGCTTCACCGCCACCCTGCTGGGCCGCTGGCCCGCCGAAGACGGGCCGCTCTACCACTTCAGGCTCAGCAGCGACCCCTATGCGCTGATGGCGCAATACGGCCATGTGCCGCTGCCGCCCTACATCACCCACACCGACTCGGCCGACGACGAGCAGCGCTACCAGACTGTGTTTGCCAAACACCCAGGCGCGGTGGCTGCCCCCACGGCCGCACTGCATTTTGATGAAACGGTGCTGAACGACCTGGCTGCGCGCGGGATTGCCACCGCCAGCGTCACGCTGCATGTCGGCGCCGGCACCTTCCAGCCAGTCAAGACCGAACGCATCAGCGAGCACACCATGCACTTCGAGCGCTTCGAGGTGCCACAAGCCACCCACGCCGCCATTGCTGCCTGCAAGGCCCGGGGCGGCCGGGTGGTGGCTGTGGGCACCACCACCGTGCGGGCGCTGGAGTCGAGCGCCAAGTTCGGCCCGGGCTGCAACGACACCAACATCTTCATCACGCCCGGCTTCCAGTTTGAGGTGGTCGATGTGCTGCTGACCAACTTCCACCTGCCGAAAAGCACGCTGATGATGCTGGTGAGCGCCTTCTCGGGCTACGAGCACATCATGGCGCTGTACAGGCACGCGATTGCCCAGCGTTACCGCTTTTTCAGCTATGGCGATGCGATGCTGCTGGCGCGCCAGCCCACGCCGGCCTGAGAGGCGCACCTGCGACAATCACGGGATGCTCGAATTTGAAGTTTTGAAGACCGACGCGCCGGTGGGCAGCGGGACCGGAAGCCACGCCCGGCGCGGCCGGCTGACACTGAACCACGGCGTGGTGCAGACACCCATCTTCATGCCGGTGGGTACCTATGGCACCGTCAAGGGCGTGATGCCGCAGTCGCTGCACGACATGGGAGCGCAGATCATCCTCGGCAACACCTTTCACCTGTGGATGCGGCCCGGCCTCGACGTGATGCAGCAGTTCGGTGGCCTGCATGGTTTCGAGAACTGGTACAAGCCCATCCTCACCGACAGCGGTGGCTTCCAGGTCTGGTCGCTCGGCGAGATGCGCAAGATTTCGGAAGAAGGCGTGAAGTTCGCTTCACCGGTCAATGGCGACAAGCTGTTTTTGACGCCCGAAATCTCGATGCAGATCCAGACCGTGCTGAACAGCGACATCGTGATGCAGTTCGATGAGTGCACACCCTACGACACCAAGGGCCATATCACCACCGAAAGCGAAGCGCGCAGCTCGATGGAACTGAGCCTGCGCTGGGCCAAACGCTGTATCGACGAGTTCACCAAACTCCAGAACCCCAACGCACTTTTTGGCATCGTGCAGGGCGGCATGTTTGAAAACCTGCGCCAGGAATCGCTCGACGCGCTGGTGGCGCTTGATCTGCCCGGCTATGCCGTCGGCGGTGTCAGTGTGGGCGAGCCCAAGGAAGAAATGCAGCGCATCATGGCGCACACGCCGCATCGCCTGCCCGCCAACAAGCCACGCTACCTGATGGGTGTCGGCACGCCGGAAGACCTGGTGGAAGGCGTGGCCTCGGGCGTGGACATGTTTGATTGCGTGATGCCGACCCGCAACGCGCGCAACGGCCACATGTTCACCCGCTTTGGCGACCTGAAGATCCGCAACGCCCGCTACAAGACGGATGAACTGCCGGTGGACCCGACCTGCACCTGCTACACCTGCCGTGGGCGCGCGCAGGCCGATGGCAGCACCACGGGCGGTTTCAGCCGCGCCTACATGCACCACCTCGACCGCTGTGGCGAGATGCTGGGCCCCATGCTGGCCAGCATCCACAACCTGCACTACTACCTGAACCTGATGCAGGAAATCCGCGATGCGCTCGACGCCGGCCGCTTCGGGGAATTCGCCGCGCAGTTCCGCGCTGACCGGCAGCGGGGCATCTGAGCCATGAACATCAACCTCCAACGCTGGATTGACCGCTGGGCGGGCATTCCGCTGTGCGCGGCAGTGTCGGCCTTCGATGCCGTGGTGCGCACCCTCAGCCCCAAGGCGCCAGCCGACCAGACGCCGCGCGCCATCGTCGTGATCCTGTTGTCGGAAATGGGCAGCCTGGTGCTGGCGCACGACATGTTTGCGCGCCTGAAACAACGCTACCCGCAGGCCGAGCTGCACGCCCTTCTGTTTGGCAAGAACCGTGAAATCCTCGACCTGATGCAGGTGATGGACCCGGCCCATGTGCACACGGTGGACGATAAATCGCTCTCCGGCCTGCTCAGCAGCCTGTGGCGCGCGGTGGGCGAGTTGCGGCGCGCCAAGGTTGACGTGGCGATTGACTGCGAACTGTTCTCGCGCATCAGCAGTTTGCTGTCGTATGCCAGTGGCGCCTCGGTGCGCGTGGGCTTTCACCGGCACACGCAGGAGGGGCTGTACCGCGGCTCGCACATCAACCGGCCGGTGCCCTACAACCCCTATCACCACATCAGCGCGCAGTTCCTCACGCTGGCGCGGGCGATTGATTCCACGGCAGTGCCCAAGTCGAAACTGCCCGCATCCACGCCACCGGTGATGTCCACCGTGAAGCCGCCGCCACATGTGCAGCTTGATCCGGCCCTGAAGGCAGGCATCCAGCAGCGCTTGGCGCAGGACTTCCCCGCGATTGCCGGCAAGCCGCTGGTGCTGGTCTATCCGGGCGGTGGCATTTTGCCGATTCGCGCCTGGCCGCTGGCCTCGTACACCGCGCTGTGCGAAGGCCTGGTGGCCGACGGCTGTGCAGTGGCGGTGATCGGTCTGAAGGACGACCGCGAGCTGGCCCAGCAACTGGTGGCCAATGTGAATCGCAGTTTCCCGGCAGGACCGGTAATTGACTTGACGGGCTACACTCGCTCCATTTCGGAACTGCTCGCGCTCTTCCATGTGGCACGCCTGCTGGTGACGAACGACGGCGGCCCCGGCCAGTTTGCAGCGCTCACACCGATCTGGACACTGATGCTGTTCGGTCCCGAAACACCGAGCCTTTACGCACCACTCACACCGCGCTGCCACTCGTTCTACAGCCAGTGGCCATGCTCGCCCTGCCTCACGGCCTACAACCACCGCGCCTCGTTCTGCGACGGTGACAACCAGTGCCTGAAAGTCATCGCACCCGACACCGTGCTGGCCAAGGCACGCGAGTGCCTTGCGGCGCCGGAAAGCGCCTGATGCCCACTTTGCGCGGCTTTGCCGAGGCGGTGATTCGCCGCCTGCCCGAACGCCTGCAGCCCATGGTGCGCTGGCGCTTCATCAAGTTCGGCGTGGTGGGCGCCAGCGGCACCGTGGTCAACATCGCAGTGCTCTACCTGATGCAGGAGTTCCTGCTCAAGGGCATTGAAGACTTTCATGTGCGGCTCAATTACTCGATTGCGATTGCCATCACGCTGGCCACCATCAACAACTTCTACTGGAACCGGCGTCTGACCTGGCGCGACCGGCGGCACGAGGTGCACCACTCCACGCTGTACCTGTTCGCCAAGTACGTGATGGCGGCCGGCCTGTCGATTGCCGTGCAGTCGCTGCTGACCAAATGGCTGGCGCTGCACATGCACTACATCCTGGCCAACCTGCTGTCCATCGTGCTGGCCAGCGTGTGCAACTTTGTGGCCAATGACCGCCTGACATTTCGCAGGCGGCGCGCGAAAATAGCCTCCAGTCCGGTGCCGACCCCCGTGCCCACATCCAAGCCCGCAGCCCGGGACGACGCTCCCTGAAACCCGACGATGTCCACTCCGCAAGCCGATTCCATTTCATCCCGCTACCCGGTTCACCTGTTCTGGCTCGCCGCTGCCGTGCTGGTGGCGCTGGGCTATCTGTTTGGGCTCGGGGGCGACCATATTCCGCGCAATGGCGACGAACTGGTGTATGCCCACATCGCCCGGCTGACAGCCGCCACCGACCAGTGGCTTCCGCTGGTCAGCTCCTACGACTTCATGCGCAACACCAAGCCACCGGTGCTGTTCTGGCAGGCGATGGTGGCGGGCGGCTGGGGCGAGCAGTGGACGCTGCTCAACCTGCGCTTGCCGAGTCTTGTTTACTCCTGGGGCATCGCGCTGATGGTGGGCCTGCTCACCTGGAAGACGGTGCGCGAAAGCGATTCGCAATCGACCCGCTCGGCATTCCATGGTGCGGCTGCGGCCAACCACGCCCACCAGGCCGTCATGCTCGGCGCTGTGGCCGCGATTGCCTACCTGTCCTTCTTCAGCAGCTACCGCTACGGCCGGCCCTACCTGACCAGCGCGCCTGAAACCTTCTGGCTCTTCGGCGTGTTCTTTGCCATCGCCTGGTCACCGGCCAGGCTGCTCGCCTCGCGCTGGAAGTTCCCGCTGCTGGCGGGCGTGGCAGTCGGCATCGGCTGCCTGTACAAGTCGTTTGCCATGGTGGTACCAGTGGGCCTGGGCCTGGCGCTGTGCTACCAGACGGTGGGCGCACGCAAGGCGCCGTGGCAGATTTTCCGGCGCGGCGTGGTGGGCGACGGCATCAAGGTGGCGGCCATCTGCATGCTAGCCCTCGCCGTGTTCGGCCTGTGGTTCGCGGTGGACCCGCAGCCGGGCGAGGTGTGGCGCGAGTTTGTGGTTGGCGAGAATGCAGGCAAGTTCAAATCATCGCCCGGTTACTTCAATGTGGCTTTCAGCGGCAACAGCGGTTTTCTGGTGATTCTCACCGGCTACTTTTCCAACGCGGGCCTGCTGCTGCCGGTGTCCATTGGCTGCTTCTGGGCGGCATGGCGCAGCTACCGGCAGGGCGCAGCGGTCAGCCCGGCCGAGAAGGTGCTGTGGCTGTGGATGCTGGCGCTTGCGCTGGTGTTCATGCTACCCAACCAGCGCTCCACCCGCTACCTGATTCCCGCGATGCCTGCGCTCGGCATCCTGATTGCGCTGTACTGGCACCACATCGGGCGCATCTGGTTCGGCATCACGCTGGTGTTCTGCCTGATCGGCACACTGGCCATGGTGCTGATTGCCTACGGCGCGATCCGTGCCACGCAAGACCCGTGGCTGTACTCGCCGCTGTTCTGGATTTTTGTCGCGGGCACGGCCGTGGCCTGTGTTGCCGGCATCTTCCGCAAGGGGCTGACGAAACCCGTGGGCACACTGGCCAGCTTTGCGGTGCTGTTCTCGCTGGCCTGGGTGACGCAGCCTTTCAACGGCAGCATGGGCGAGTTCAAGCCATCGACGCTGCAGTTGCTGAAGGGGCAGGAAGTCTCGGTGCCGAGCAACTTCAACGGCCACTTCGAGCGTTACGAGTTCATCATCACCGGCGCCAAAGTGGTTCCCTACTTTGCCGCGCAGCCGGTGGATTACACCGATGTGGACGCGCTCTTCAAGAACACCCGCTACGCGCTGGTGCAGCGCCGCGTCGGCCAGAAGCCCTGCGAGGCCTGCCGCATCATTGACGAGCGCTGGGACTTGCGCTCACGACAAGACCAGAAAGAAGGCACGCTGGGCGCGTTCCGCTCGCCAGAGACCTACTGGTTTGCCAAAGAGTACCTCGTCGAGCGCGTAGCGCCCTGACGAGCACATCACACTCACCGTTTTTCTGGAAGGATTTCACATGCAGTACCGCCGATTGGGCAGCAGCAATCTCAAAGTCTCTGCCCTGTGCCTGGGCACCATGATGTTTGGCAAGCAGACGCCGTTCGACGACGCAGCGCGCATCGTCGCGTCGGCGCGCGAACACGGCATCAACTTTGTCGACACCGCCGATGTGTACAACAAGGGCCAGTCCGAGATTGATCTGGGCAACATCCTGAAAGGCCAGCGCGACCACTGGGTGCTGGCCAGCAAGCTGGGCAACCCGGTGAGCGATGCACTGAACGAAGGCCACTACTCGCGGCGCTGGCTGATGCAGGAGACCGACGCCATCCTGGGGCGGCTGCAGACCGATTACCTCGACATCCTCTACCTGCACCGCGATTACCACGAGGCCAATCTCGACGAAGCCGTGCGAGCGGTCGGCGACCTGATCCGCGCCGGCAAGATCCGCAGCTTTGGCCTGTCGAACTTTCGCGGCTGGCGCATTGCCGAGGTCGTGCGCCTGTGCGAGAAGGCCGGCGTGCCGCAGCCCGTGGTGTGCCAGCCCTACTACAACCTGCTCAACCGCGAACCCGAGACCGACATCCTGCCGGCCTGCGGCCACTATGGTCTGGGCGTGGTGCCTTACAGCCCGCTGGCGCGCGGCGTGCTCACCGGCAAGTACCCGCCGGGCCAGCCGCCGGCTGAAGGCACACGCGCCGGCAGCGGCGACAAGCGCATTCTGGAAACCGAGTTTCGCGAAGAATCATTGGTGATTGCGCAGAAGATCAAGGCCCGCTGCGAAGCCAAAGGCTGGGTGCCCGGGCAGTTTGCTGCCGCGTGGGTGCTGGCCAATCCGCTGATCAGCTCGGTCATCGTCGGGCCGCGCACGCTGTCACATCTGGAAGATGTGTACGGTGCGACCGACCTCACGCTGGACGCTGAAGACGAAGCCTTCATCAACGCGCTGGTGGTGCCAGGGCATTCATCAAGTGCCGGCTACAACGACCCGGCCTATCCGTTCTTCGGTCGCCCGGTCTGAACAGGGGCGTTGTGAACCAACGCCCCGCCGTCCAAGCTCTCCCGCTTTAACCCTGCTTCTGGAACAGCACCAGGCGCGATTCGGTCTTGAGCGGCGCCTTGTTGGACACCATGTCAATCTCGTAGCGCGTGCCGGGCATAGGGAACCGTGGCGAGAACGTGAAGTTGAAGTTGCCCGCACCGTCGGCCTGCACGCGCTCGTTCAGCACTTCCTGTGTGACACCAAAGAAACCGGCAATCGGTGCGATCGCCTGAACCTTCACGTCCACCGTCGCACCCGGCGAGGTGCGGCCACGTACCGTGGTGGCATTGCCTTCCACGATGGCGTTGTTGGCATGGCTGGTGGTTTCCAAAGGCAAGGTGGCGGGCAGCGCTGCGACCGCACTGGCCACCTCGAAGTTCCAGACCCTGTTCACGCTGTTGCCCACCATGTCTTTGGCTGACACGTCCACGGTGTAACGGCCAGCAGGCAGGTTGGCCCGGTAGCTGAAGAACTGTGCGGTGATGTTGCTCTCAGCTGTAACGTTACGGCCACCCAGCAGAATGCGAACGCTTTTGGGGTCCACGCCCACACCCCCGACGTCGTCGAACGAGGCGGACACCGATGTCATCGCATTGCCCGCCATCAACTCGCCCTCACGCGGGCTGAGGTTGCGCAGCACCGGTGGCTTCGCGTCGGTGGTCAGTGGCTGGCTCAGGTTGGACGCCACGGCCTTGTCGCCCATGCGCAGCGTGGCGACGATGGGTCGTGATGGCGCCAGCACGTCGAGCCGGCGAATGGTGTAGCTGCCTTCATAGACACCAGGGCGGACTTCGCGCATCGGCACGTTGTCCACCACACCCGGAATACCGAAGCTGGCCACCGCGCCAGGCATGCCATTGAGCATGAAGCGCAACTCGGCACCCGGTTCAATCCGGTCCACCGGGGCCACCGCGAAGCGGTCAATCTTCAGAACGGCAGGCGCGGGTGCAACTGCCACTGGCGCGCCAGAAAAGCCCGCGGGAAAGCTGTAAACGCCAGCCACATTGCGATTGCGCGCCCGGGCTACCGCGCGGATCTGGCTGGTGTCGGTCACACGGTCCTGGCGCTTGAGCGTGTATTCGCCGGTGTAAACACCGCGCGCGGTTTCCCTCAGCACAATGTTGCGCTGGATGCCCTGGACGCGCACAGTCACCTGCGCACGCGGGGTAGCCTCAACAGTGAACTGCAGATCGGCACCAGCAGTCAAACCGCCATCCGAGGAGACCTGCAGCGAGCGCAGCTCGGGACCGGCCTGCTGGGCCTGCACGCTGACGGGCGACGCCAGCATCACGGCCGCGATGGGCAAGAGAACAAAAGCGGGGGCCGAAGCAACCCAGGCCGTGGACAAGGACAGGGCCGCCACGCGCTGACGAAGAAATGATTTCATGATGGAGACCTTTGACTTGTAAGTGAAGTCTCCAAATGTGCGCCTGCCCCCCGAACCCGTCTGTAGGCGGACAGGGCGAAGCAGGGTAAGGCTTCAGGGGTCCGGCCGATCTGGGCGGGCCGGCGCGGTTCAGGGCGCAGACGCAGCGGGCGATGTGTGCTTGCTCGCGGCGGTACCGTTGCTGCTGTTCCCGGGGGCACCGCAGGCATGGCAGAACCGGGCAAACGCACCCTTGCGCGTGCTGCACCGGCCGCAATGGTCAAAAAGACCCATGCCGCAATGCGGGCAGAAATCGATCTCGGGGTTCTTCAGGTCTACCGCACGTTCGCAGCCCGGGCACACCCCCTTGGCCAGCCGGGCCAGTGCCGTGTCGTAGCTGAGTTCATCGCGCCGCTGCGCATCGGGCAACTGCTCGGCGAGCTTTTGCCGCTCCAGATAACGGTTCAGCGAGATGATGGCCTGGCGACCGACCAGCGCTGTCACCACAATGCCGACGATGTAGCGCACATAGCCGCCGTAGCTCGGCAGGTAGGGCACCAGCTCCACAAAAAACGCAAACAGCGCAAAGAAGATGAAACCCCACACAAACGGCCACCAAGTCCCCTGGCGCTTTTTGGCGAACAGCCAGCCCGCCGCCACCAGCAGGGGCAGTGTGAGCGCGAGGCGATAGAGGAACACGCGCAACTCCACACGGCGCTGCTCGGCGCTGAGCTTTTCCTGCGCGGCCTGCTCCATCTCGCCGAGCTTGCGCCGCTCGCGGTCTGCGCCCTGCCGCGCATCGAGCGCCGCCTGCTGCTGTGCCTCGACAGCGACGCCGGCCGCACGCTCCTTGTCCTTCAGCGCGTCCAGCGCGCGGGTGCGCTCGATGAGCTCCGGGTCCTGGTCTGCCTGCTGGGTGGCGCGACGGGTCGATAGCCAGTTGTTGAAGGTCTCACGCGCTGCAGCGGAATCGGCACGCGCCGCGCGCTGCTTGAGCTGCGCCTGCTGCAGGGCGGCGTTGGCGTCCTGCTCGGCCCGCTCGGCGTTCCGGATGCTGGCTCGCAAGGCATTGGCAGCGGTGCGGTCCATGAAGTCGTCGAGCGAAAGCGCGGTTTCGACCTTGGGCAAATCGCCCACCACCGTGCCGCCCAGGCCGATCAGGAAACTCGCAAACACCACCGCCACCAGCCACAGGCCGCGGCGCATCCATTGTTCTGTCAGTCGCAAGGTTTTGCTCATGTGTTTCTCCCTGTGTTGAATCTGTCGCCGACATGATGCCAGCGTACTCAGCTTATTGAACGCCTTTAACGCCTGTCAACGCACCAACACCGGCATGCGACCAGGCGCCCCCAGATCGGTACGCGGCAGCCAGCTGAGGACCGAGTCCACCGTCACGGTCTCGATGCGGTCTGAGAAACGTTTGTCGCTGGGGTGATCGTCGAATGCAATATTGGCCGACCCGACGCGACCACCCAGCCGTGTGAGCGGGCCGAGCTTCAGCGTAGCCGGCTCGTAGCCCTTGAACTGCAGCCAGGCCTGGGCCTGGTCGCGCGTGGTGATCTGCGGTGCCACGGCCGCGGCCAGTGTCTCAATCACCCACTGGTTTGACTGCTGGTACTGCCTGCCCCATGCATAGCTCACCATGTTGTAGGGCTTGTGGTGCAGTCGGGTGGCGCGCGCCGGGTCCTCAAGCAGCGTCAGCAGACGCGCCTGCACCTCTGGCGCCGGTGCCAGCCACACGGCTTCATAGCGCCACGGGTCGTCGAGAAAAAACTCGCCCAGCCCTTGGCGGTAAATGGCCGACACACGGGTGCCGCATTCGTTGAGCTTGTGCAGAACCCGCCATACCGCCTCGCCCTGCGCGTTGGTGGTGCGATACGCCAGCCCCAGGTGCGAGTAGCGCACGCCGTACCTGCTCAGATCCTGACCGGCGCGGGCCAGCAGCACCACCTGCGTACCGATGCGCTGGTGATCCGACTCCAGCGACGCCAGCGTGCGCTCGGCCATCGCCAGACCTGAAGCCATCGATTGCATGGTGGGCCCCTTGCCGTCGCATGAGCGACCGGCCTGCGCCGCAGGTGCAGCGAACAGGGCGGCAGCCAGCGCCAGCGTTATCAGCAGTGTTTTCATCGCTGTGCCTCCCATCAGTAAGTGAGCTGCTCGTTGTGCAGCAAGGCGCGGCCGACGGCGTTGGGAATGAAGGCGATCGCCTCACCCGCCGCACTGAGCAGCACACCCGCACCGATCACGCTCACCGTGACCACTGTGCCCGCCACCAGCGATGCAGTGCCCACACCCCGACCCAGCACTTCAACGCTCACGCGCACCCCGTCCGACGCGCGCTCCAGCACATAGACCGTGCCACGCGCCGATGCTTCCACCGCCTTGAGGGTGAACACCGCACCGGCTGCACTCAGCACCACCGGTGCCGCGCTGACTGCTGCTGCACCTGCACCCAGCACTGACGCACCACCCACCACCGACGCCACTGGCAGCATCGAGAGTGCAGCCGAAGCCTCGCTCTGCGCACGTGCCAGGCCGCTGAACGCGGCACTTAGGGCCAGAAGAACAGCCACCATCTGCAGGATGATTTTTTTCATTGCGGGCTCCTTATTCCGAACGGTTGTGGGCGCTGGCGTGCAGGCGCGCTTCCGCCAGATCGGCTTCGTGGCCATCGCGCAAGGTTTTGGCCAGCGTGAAGGTGCCAGTGATCAGGTAGAGCCAACTCACACCGAGGAAAGCCTTGTAGGTCTCGTTGATCTCCATGCGCAGCAAGCCCCAGCCCGTCAAGCCCATGGCGAGGAAAAAACCGCCCCACACCACGAACTTGAACATCGACGTGTCCGCCACGCGGCGTTCGGCACGCGCCCGCTCGTTGTCCCGCACAAACTTGGCCAGCACAAAGGCTGCCGAGAGGCAGAAGAAATAACCCATGACCATGAACGCGCGGTCCAGGTCCTTGCCCGGCAGGTAAGCCAGACCGACGCCGCACAGAAATGCGGCCAAGGCAAAAGACACCCAGACCTGGAGTTGCCAGGCTTTGGAATCACGTTGAATCAGCACTTGCATGTTGTCCTCTTGGAGGTGGTTGAACATGCGGCGAAGTGTGCGTGAACGGATTCAGATTCAGGGCGTATGGATGTGCTTGTTCGATATTTTTAGACTTTAGGTATCTTTTTTCGATACCAAATAGTCATGCGTGCTGACTGGCGCATGGGGCAGCGCCAGCGCCGGCAGATCGGAAAAGAAACGGGAAAGGGGGGGCAGAGAGCAAAAGCCGATGGAGAGGAGTCGCGCCCGATCAGCTTGCCCGTTCAGCTCCTGCAATCAACCCGCCTGAAGCAGCCCCGCCACGCGCGCACGAAGCCCTTCCACCTCCACCCGCTCGGCAGGCACCGCCTCGCCCACATTCAGCCCCACCCGGCTGAAGATGCCACGCCGGAACGGGCGCACCATGGCGTTGCCTTTTTCAACACGACTGAAGTAGCTGCCCCACAGGTTGGTCAGTGCCATGGGAATGACCGGCGCGTTGACGCCATCGGCTTTGGCGCGCTCCAGAATCTTCATGATGCCGGCTTTGAAGGGTTGCAGCTCGCCGTCTTTGGTGATGCCGCCTTCGGGGAAGATGGCGAGCAGATCCCCTTCACGCAGCACCTGCGCTGCGCGCTCGAAGGCGGCTTCGTACACCGCCGGGTCTTCTTTCTGCGGTGCCACCGGAATGGCTTTGGCCAGCCGGAACAGCCAACCGAGCACGGGCAGTTTGAAGATGCGGTGGTCCATCACAAAGTAAATCGGGCGCGGGCTGGCCGCCATCAGTAGCACGGCATCGACAAAACTCACATGGTTGCAGGCCAGCACGGCCGGGCCTGCGGTGGGAATGTGTTCGTCACCACTCACCTTGAAGCGGTACACACAGCGCGAAGCCATCAGCGCAACGAAGCGGATCAGGTATTCGGGCACCAGCATGAAGATGTAGAAGGCCACCACCGCGTTGGCGAGACCCACGAAAAGGAAGATCTGCGGAATGCTGAACTCAGCCTTGAGCAGCGCACCGGCCAGCACGGCGCTGACAATCATGAACAGCGCGTTGAGGATGTTGTTGGCAGCGATGATGCGAGCGCGGTGTGTGGGCTGGCTGCGCAGCTGGATCAGGGCGTACATGGGTACGCTGTAAAGCCCCGCAAACAGGCTGAGCAGTGCCAGGTCGGCCATCACACGCCAGTGGGCGGGCTGGGCCAGAAAAGTGGCGGCGTTCATCACTTCTGCAGGCGGCAGGCCGCGCGACGAGAAATACAAGTCCACAGCGAACACGCTCATGCCGATCGCGCCCAGCGGCACCAAGCCGATTTCGACATGGCGGCGGCTGAGCACTTCGCACAGCAAAGAGCCGGTGGCGATGCCGATGGAAAACACCACCAGCAGCAGCGAGGCGACCTGCTCGTTGCCGTGCAGCACCTCCTTGGCAAAGCTGGGGAACTGGCTGAGAAACACCGCGCCGAAGAACCACATCCAGCTGATGCCCAGCATGGAGCGGAACACCACGATGTTGTCGTGCGCGAGCTGGAGATTTCGCACCGTCTCGGTGAACGGGTTCCAGTTGATCTTCAGCCCCGGATCGGTGGCCGGAGCCAGCGGAATGAATTGCGCCGCCACACGCCCCGCGAGCGCCACCAGCACGCAGGCCAGCGCCACATAGTGCGGCCCGACACCGGGGATGGCCACGATCAGGCCACCCACCACATTGCCCATCAGGATGGCGACGAAGGTGCCCATCTCGACCATGCCATTGCCACCGGTCAGCTCGCGCTCGTTCAGCGCCTGCGGCAGGTAGGCAAACTTGACCGGGCCAAACAGCGTGGAGTGCAACCCCATCAGGAAGGTACAGGCCAGCAAAACGATCGCCTGCAGGTTCACATCAGGCGCCATGAAGCCAAACGCCGCTACGCCCATGATGGCGATTTCCAGGTTCTTCACGAAGCGGATAACACGGGTCTTTTCAAACTTGTCGGTCAGCTGGCCACTGGTGGCCGAGAACAGCAAAAAGGGCAGGATGAACAGCGCACCAATCGCCAGCCCGGCCAGCGCTGGTGGCAACCAGCTCACACTGAGCTGGTAGGTCACCATCACGGTGAAGGCAAACTTGAACAGGTTGTCATTGGCAGCGCCCGAAAACTGCGTCCAGAAGAAAGGCGCAAAGCGGCGCTGCTTCAGCAGGGCGAACTGGTTGGGGTGCTCTGAATGGGGGGCCGGCATGGCTGATGCAGCCACCGAAGATGCAGGGCTTGTGGTGGCAGCCGATGGGGCTGAATCAACACTCATGAATGAATCCTCTCCGTGATACAGGATGGCAAGCGCTCTGGCGGCGGCCTATGGGTGGGTCTTTGCCCGGTGTGCGGATTCTGCCGGATTTATGTGGCGCCGAATCGCTTGATGCACCGGGGTGCATATTCACGGCTTGTTAGTATCAGCATCCGATACCTGCGAGGCAATTCGAAAGGAATCCCGCCGTGAGCACCAGCGCCGACCTCGTCACCGCATTGAAGAAAGAACTAAAGACCGCCCACATGACCTACGCCGATCTGGCGCGGTCCATGGGCATGGCCGAGTCCAGCGTCAAGCGCATGCTGGCCAAGGGCGACATGCCGCTGTCACGGGTCGATACCATCTGCCGCGCGCTAAAGCTCGACTTTGCCGAACTGGCCCGCCGCGTGGCCGACGCCCAGCCGCTGCTGGCCGAGCTGACCGAAGCGCAGGAAAAGGCCGTGATGGCCGACAAGAAGCTGCTGCTCGCCGCGATCTGCGTGCTCTCGCAGTGGACGCTGGAGCAGATGACCAGCCAGTACCGCCTGACCGAAGCCGAGTGCATCAAATACCTGGCCCAACTGGACCGCATCGGCATCATCGAGCTCAGGCCGCTCAACCGCTACCGGCTGAAGCTGGCCAAGACCTTCCGCTGGCGGCCGCATGGACCGGTGATGGATTACTTCCGCGAAAACGCGCTGCTGGACTATTTTTCCGGCGGCTTCGACGGTGAAGGCGAAGGCCTGCTGCTGGTGCATGGCTCGATCAGCCGGAGCCTGGCGCCGTCATTCATGGAACGCATGCAGCGGGTGGCGCAGGACTTTGCGCAGCAGCACCAGACCGACCAGAAGCTGGCGGCGAAAGACCGCGAGGGCTACACGCTGCTGCTGGCCATGCGCAGCTGGGAGTTTGCAGCCTTCGCAGCGCTCAGACGCTGATCTGCGCAGACCGGATGGACATCAGCGCGTCAGCGTGGAGCACAGTGAGGCCTGCGCCTTCACGCAACCACCGGTGCACACCGCATCCCCGTACTGGCCCCTCGCCGCTGCACCACCTGGCTCCTTGCTGCAGAACGGGTCGCCGCGGATGTCGAGCACGCAGCGGCCGGGGCCGCATTGAAGGCCACCGTAACGGTCGCTGACGATGCCACCATCGACAGGCGAGCACTTCACCTGACGATTGGTGCTGTCGAGCAGGCAGAGTGTTTTGGCCGGTGGGCAGACGGTGTTGTTGTAACGGTCGACCACGCATTCGCTCGACTGGGCATGGCTGACGCCGGGCACGGTGGCAAGCACCGCCATGATGCACAGCGCCAACAAAGCACCGGCGAGAGATCTTATGAACGTCATGCCCCCACTTCTTCCTGTGCTGTGAAAACCGTCAGCACGCCGGTGTAGCCGTACAGGTGGTGGCGCGCGATCTCGCCACCGGCAAAAAAACCAACCAGCGGCACATCACCCAGAGCGCGTCGCACGATCTGCAACTCGGCACTGGGTGCACCGAAATGCGGACCGCCACGGCCGGAGCAGCTGACGTAAATCGCACCGGCAATGCGCCGCGCGGCGTGGGGGCGAGACTCCGCCTCGGGCGCATTCAGCGCTCCAGCCACTTCCAGCGTGACTTCTTCAGGTTCCAGCTCTTCACGGATCTCGGCACAGACCCGAATCAGGTCGGCGCGGGCGGCTTCGCGGTGGCGCTCGCAGAAGGCCAGCGTCATGCCGACGGCGGGCACGTCGGCAATCGCGATGCCTTTGCGAGATGGATCCAATCCGATCAGGTGGCGCACGAACACATCGGCGCCAAACTGCCCGGCGCGCTTGTGAGATGCATCGTTGAGACCATCACCGGGGCGGCTCAGCCCCACCAGCGTGGTGCGCACTTTGGCCAGCGCTTCACGCGGCTGGTCGAGCGAGACATTCAGGTCAGCCAGCAGCACCTCCAGCGCAGGCTGGCCATCGAGCTCGGTGACCACATTGGCGTCGCAGGCGGTGATGACATGGTCTGCCGATACCGGCCGGCAGCCCTGGGTGACGCGCGACATCAGCCCGGTCTTGCCCGAGGCATCGCGCGCAAACGCCACGCCGCTCAGGCCGCCGCTGAACACGCCGCTGGCCGCTCCCTGGCCCTTCACATTGCCATGGCCGCTGAGTGCAAACTGCACCGTGCGCGAGCGACTGGAAGCGAGGCCGCCAAACACATAGCCGCTGTCGGTGCGCTGCGCCATCTCATCAATCAGCTCTGCCACGTCGGGCGTGCCGGCATCGGCATGCACCAACGCGGTATGCGCCTTGAAACGGCCAGCGCTCGCCGCAGGCAGCGGCGACACGCCAGAAAACACCCGGTACTGGTCATGCGGCAGCTCGCACAACATCACTGCCATCGCGGGCTCGTCGAAATACTCAACGTTGTTCGACGCAATGCCGACGCCGACCGTGCCGCTCCAGTCAGTGATGTCGGGCAGCTCGGCGCTCAGGTGGTCAAGGATTTCCTGTGCATCGCCCGCGTAATGGTCGGTGATGTAGAGAAGCGCCAGCGTGGGCGACTGGGCGTAATCGGGCAGTGGCAGATAGGCCCGCAGCTGGGCCAGCACCAGGCCAGCCGCCATCTGCCATTGCGGATGCGTGGCGTGGCCGTAGGGGAAGAGTTTCATGCCCCCATGTTAATGATTTCAGCCTGCTTGCGCAGCCGAAATCAGTGCGGTGGGGCGCCGGCCGCGCGGTTATTTTCGGGTCGTCGTGCGTGCACGCTTGGCGGGCGCTTTGCGGGCAGGCGTCTTGGCCGCCACCTTCGCCACCTTCGATCTGGCCGAAGCTATTGCCTTGCCGGGCGTGGGCCACGCCTGGCTGGTGCGCAGCGCGGTGTTCATCGCGGCGCGGGCGCCACCCGCCATGGTTTTGCCCGCCGTCTCGGCCATGTTTTTCGCCATGCCGGTGGCCATGCCCGTCGCGCTTTTCATCGCGTCCTTGGCCAGACCGGTGGCCAGGGTCTTGGTGGTGTCCATCGCCGTTTTCTTGGCGGCGTCTTTCATGGCGTCGGCGGCAATGGTCTGGAACTGCTGCGTCAGCGCGCCCCACCACTGCATCGGGTCGACCACGCCACCGGCCGCTGGGGCTGCTGCGCTGGCCTTGGGCTGTGCCTTCGGTTTGGCACGCGGCGCACGCGGCTTGGCCGCTGGCGGGGCGCTTTCTGCTTCAGCCCGGGCGGCGTCAAAGGCCGAAGGGGGAATCTCCAGCCCGGAGAAGGTGCGCGCCTTGTCGGCGACCTTCTGCACGCCACCGGCCACGCTGTCGGCCACCTTGAGCTTGAAGGCATTGGCCACATCGCCCATGTTGAAGTTCATGCCCTTGAGCGTGGCCAGTGTCATCTTCTGAACCTCCAGCGCCTGGATGGTGGCCTTGAGCGCGGTGGCGTTCTGGTCCAGCCAGAACTGCACGGCTTTCAACTCATCGATGCGCTTTTCGAGATCTTCGACATTCAGCGTGGGCGCCACCCAGTTGCCGAGGTTGGGCAGCTGCGGAATGCTCTGGCTGGCATTGCCCGCCGCCTGCTTGGCCAGGTTCTGCAGGAAATCAAAGCCGGGAACCAGCTTGCCGAAACCTGCAAATGAAGAATTGTCAGCGTCGCTCATGGGAGTCTCCTGGCGTGGGCCTTGTGTTGTTGTCCGTTCATTGTGCAGTGCCTCGCGGGCGCGTCAACCGCTATTTTCGCCGGGGCCGCTGGTTCTGCCGTTCTGACACCCCTGATAAGCTCGATGCCCGACTGAACCAGACGCACCCGTTCCGCCATGACCTACACCTTCGCTTCGGCGACCATTTTGCTGCTGCTGATCACCGATCCGTTCGGCAACATCCCGATTTTTGCCAATGCGCTCAAGAATGTGGCACCAGCGCGCCGCACCCGCGTCATCCTGCGAGAAATCCTGATCGCCTTTGCCGTGCTCCTGGCCTTCATGTTTGTGGGTGATCGTTTTCTGCGCATCATGAATCTCAGCGATCTGTCGCTGCAGATTGCGGGTAGCGTGGTGCTTTTTCTGATTGCCTTGCGGATGATTTTCCCGCCCGCTGCAGGCGACGTTCAGGAAATGACAGGTGAACCGCTGATCGTGCCGCTGGCCATTCCAGCCATTGCAGGACCATCCGCCATGGCGACGGTGATGCTGCTGGTCAGCCAACAGCCCGAGCGACGTCTCGAATGGGTGGCCGCACTCACGGTGACCATGCTGGTCGGCGCGGTGGTCTTGCTGCTGGCTGAGCGTATTCAGCGGGTACTCGGCAGCCGCGTTGTGGTTGCCATCGAGCGGCTGATGGGCCTGATCCTTGTGGCGGTAGCGGTCGAGATGCTGCTTCGCGGCATCAAGGTGTTCATCGGGCAGATCGGTTAGGTCATCGCTTGGGTGGCCTGAAACCTGCCGCCCCCACGCTCAGCGAGCCGCAGCCACCTTCTGCTCAATCGCACCAAACAGCGACTGGCCGTCTTTGCCCTTGACCTCGATGCGGATGGTGTCGCCAAACTTCATGAAGGCGGTCTTGGGCGCGCCGTCCTCGATGGTTTCAATCGCGCGTTTTTCGGCAATGCAGCTGTAGCCATGGCTCCAGTCCTTGTTGCTCACCGTGCCTGAGCCGATGACGCTGCCGGCACGCACATTGCGTGTCTTGCACAGGTGGGCAATCAGCTGGCCGAACGAGAACGTCATCTCGGGGCCGGCCTCGCACATCCCGACCTTGCGGCCGTTCCAGGTGCTTTGCAGCGTGAGGTGAAGGCGCCCGCCCGTCCACGCGTCGCCCGCTTCGTCAGGCGTGACCGCGACCGGGCTGAAGGCAGTGGCCGGCTTGCTCTGCACAAAGCCAAAGCCCTTGGCCAGTTCGCCCGGAATCAGGTTGCGCAGCGATACGTCATTGGCCAGCATCAGCAGGCGAATGCCATCGATCGCCTGCTCGGGGCTTGCGCCCATGGGCACGTCGCTGGTGATCACGGCCACTTCGGATTCGAAATCAATGCCCCAGGCTTCGTCGGCGGCGACGATGTCATCGCAAGGCCCCATGAAATCGTCGCTGCCGCCTTGGTACATCAGCGGGTCGGTGTAGAAGCTCTCGGGCACTTCGGCATTGCGCGCCTTGCGTACCAGCTCCACATGGTTGATGAAGGCCGAGCCATCGGCCCACTGGTAGGCGCGCGGTAGCGGCGCCATGCATTGCGCCGGCTCGAAGGGGAAGGCGTGCCGGGCCTTGCCCTGGTTCAGTGTTTCATACAGGTCCTGCAATTGCGGCGACAGGAAGTTCCAGTCGTCCAGCACCTGCTGCAGTCTGGTGGCGATGCCGGTGGCGTAGTGGGCGGTAGACAGGTCGCGCGACACCACCACCAACTGGCCGTCGCGTGAGGAGTCTTTGTAGGTTGCGAGTTTCATGGGGGTCCTGAGGAGAGGGCTTTACGACCAGCTTTAGGCTGGGTGCCCATTGTGCCGCGCCCGTTCAGTGTCAATCAGGGGCGGCGGGTTACGATGATTGCCGACGCCACAAGGGCGCCATTCCTGAAAATTTTCCTGAAATTCTAGTCACGCCTGTTCACCCCCTCCCATGAGCGCCACGCTGTCCCTGCCCACACCGCATCACGGCGCTGCCATGTCCGGCCCGCCCTGGCGGACGTTGGCCTGGCTGGGCAGTGCGGTGCTGCTGGCGCACGTGATGGTGCTGCAGACCGACCCCTCGTTGATTAGCCCGTCGGCAGAGCCACCCGCACCGCGTGCCAGGCCCTTTGTGACGCGCCAGATCACGCCGCCACCGGTCCAGGTGGCCGCGCCCACCGTCGCCCCACCAGCAGCCAAACCCGCCGTGCGCAAAAAACCACCGGCCAGGGCTTCTGAAGCGCCCCCGCCCGCCGCCGAGACGCTGGCGCCCAGCGTTGCAGAAGTGTCACCCCCGGCAGTGCCTGAAGGCGCAGAAACGGCGGCGCAGTCCGCTGCAGGGCCCATCCCACAGACACCCGAGCCTCCAGCCAGTACAGCCAGTGCCCCCGCTACGCCCACCGGACCGGTACACATGCCTGTCACCGCGATGAGCCTGCCGCCCAGTACGCAACTGGCCTACACCATGACCGGCAATGCCAAGGGCCTGACCTACCACGCCAACGCCACGCTGGTCTGGAACAACGCCGGTAGCCAGTACGACGCCCGCATGACGGTGAGCGCGCTGTTTCTGGGCTCGCGCAGCATGACCAGCACCGGACAGGTGGGGGCAGACGGTCTGGCGCCGACGCGCTTTTCGGACAAGTCACGCACCGAAGTCGCGGCGCACTTCGAGCCTGAGAAGGGGCAGATCACCTTCAGCGCCAACACGCCGAGCATGCCGTGGACCCAAGGCGCACAGGACCGCGTGAGCGTGTTCATGCAACTGGGCGGCATGCTGGCCGGCGACCCGGCCGCCTTCCCCCAGGGCAGCACGATTTCGGTTTACACCGTGGGGCCGCGCGACGCTGAAACCTGGACGTTTGCCGTCGAGGCAACTGAAACCCTGCAGCTGCCGTATGGCGAGCTGTCCACACTCAAGCTCAGCCGTCAGCCACGGCGCGAGTTCGACCAGAAGGTGGAGATCTGGTATGCCCCATCGCTCGGCTATCTGCCGGTGCGCAACCGGATCACCCAGGCCAATGGCGATTTCATCGATCAGCAGCTGAGAAGCGTGACGGCGCCCTGAATTGCGCCCAAAGACCTTAAAAAACTGAGGAAATGCTGCGCGTCGCCGGGCGGCGTGACATTCGCCTCGTTTTGACCGGGCCAGTGCCTTTACATTGTGCTTACGCTCCACCCGGTCCTCTTGAAAGCGGGCACCCACGTTGCTATCTGATGGACAGTCATTCAACGGACAACACCATGCACATGCTTTACGACTCGGACTCCTTTGTGGTTGTACAAATCCACGCCAACGCGGCTGAAGAGTCCGCGCCGGTTCCGGCTGCGCCGCAGCTGGCGCTTTACGGCTTCGAGATTGTCGACAAACGCTCCGGCAAAGAGGTCTACCTCGATGGCTCCTGGGCAGAGATGTTCCAGCAGCGCCTGAGCGCGTGGGCGCAGAACACGCCAACCCAGCAGGAGATCGAGGACACGCTGGAGGGCTACAGCGGGCTGGCCAATACACCCGTCTCCCTGCACTGAAAGAGCCCCCACGGTCGCTCACTGCGTGTAGCTCCCTGCCCCCCGAGGGGGCCGCCCGCCTGTGGCCCGGCAAAGCCGGTTCCACGGCTCATGCTGGTAAAGAAAACGAACACAAAGGTCGCTTGGTGAGTTCCGTTCGGGCTGAGCCTGTCGACGCCTGTCCTGAGTTCGACGAAGAGCCCCTCGACAAGCTCAGGGCGAACGGTGACTGATCCCAAGCGCCGTTCAATTCAGCCCACTTGAGGCGGCTTCTGACCCGCTTCTTTTCCATACAACCACCGGTAAGCCGGCTCTACCAGCAGCAGCACCGCTGCCAGCCGCGTGACATGGAATGCGGTCACCACCGGCACACCCAGCTGCAGCACCTTGGCGGTGATCGCCATTTCGGCGATGCCGCCGGGTGAGGTGCCGAGTAGCAGTGTGGCCCAGTGCAGATCGGCAAACCGCCCGACAGCCACCGCGAACCCCGCGCACAGCACGATCATGGCGACTGTGGCCACCGCCACCGACGCCAGCCAGCGCGGCGCCATGCGGGCAAAGCCCGGCGTGAAGCGCACGCCCAGGCTGATGCCGATCACCAACTGGGCCGCATCGCTCAGCCGCTGCGGAATTGCCGAGAGCGTGACGCCCGACGCAGTGAGCGCCAGCGCCACCACCAGTGCGCCGATAAACCACGGGTTGGTGCGTTTCAGAGCCACCATCAGCGCGCCACCCAGACCAGTCAGCAATGCCAGCAGGGCCAGCCCCGGCCACTCCACCACGCGGGCACCGGGCAGCGTGGCGTCCAGCCCGCTGAGCCCGGCCCACTGGAAGCCAAAGGGAATGATCAGCGTCACCAGCAGCACACGCAGACTGTGCGCCGACGCCACCAGATCGGGCTGCGCGCCGTGGCGTTCACCCATCAGCGTCATTTCAGAGGCGGCGCCAATCGGGGAGGCAAAGTAAGTGGTCACCCGCGTCAAACCCTTGACGTGCAGAGACCCAGGACCATGGTGCACGCGGTACAGCCACGCGCCAAACAGCAGCCCCAGCAGCAGGGCCCAGACGATGTTCAGCACCACAGCCCACCACAAACCGGCGACCAGCGCGACCACCTGGGGCGTGAAATACAGGCCCAGTGCGCAGCCAATCGTCCATTGCCCGATGTTGCGCAGCGGCGTCCAGCTGGCCGTCGGGCCGCCCCACATCGACACCACGGCGGTGGCCAGTAGCGGGCCAATCATCCATGGCAAGGGTGTGCGCAGCGCCACGCACAGCAACGCTGCCGCCCAGGCCAGCAGCAGGGTGAAGACCACGCGCGCCACGGGCTGCACGAACCAGCGGTAAGACCTGGGGAAAAGAAAGGGGGGCGGCACGGGAAATGGGCGAGAAGTGCGTACAAACCGGAAGCCGCACCCGCCGGAAACCAAGGCCGGGACGCGGTCACTTCCAAAGGCTTAGTATCCACCCATGCCACTGACCCCGCCATTGCCGCCGGTGTACTGCCCCACCAATCCCGCTACCCGTGTGTTCACTGCCTGCGCCCTCGCGCTGGCAGTGTGGGTGAGCGGCTGCGCGGGTCGGCCCGAAGCCCCCATCATCGAGCCGCCGGTGGGCAGCACGGCTGGCCAGACCGCCGCGCGGCTGGAGGCGGTGCTGCCGGCCGATGTGATTTTGCTGGGCGAGCAGCACGATGTGCCGGCCCATCACGAAATCAAGCAGCAGGTGGTGGCCTTGCTGGCAGCGCGCGGGGTGCTGGCCGCCGTGGCCCTCGAAATGGCGGACTCCGGTGTGAGCACAGCCAGCCTCAAGCCCAGCGCCACCGAGCAACAGGTGCGCAACGCGCTGAAGTGGTCTGACAAGGCCTGGCCCTGGGCCGACTACGGCCCGGCCATCATGACCGCCGTGCGCGCCGAAGTGCCGGTGGTGGGCGCCAACCTGCCACGCGAGCAGATGCGCAGCAGCATGTCGGACTCCCAACTCGACGCCAAGCTGTCCGGCCCGGCCCTGAAGGCCCAGCAGCAGGGCATCCGCATCGGCCACTGCAACCTGCTGCCCGAAAGCCAGATCGCACCGATGACGCGCATCCAGATCTCCAGAGACATCACCATGGCGCACACGGTGCACCAAGCTGCGGTTGCCGGCAAGACCGTGCTGCTGCTCGCCGGCAACGGTCATGTGGACCGGCAGCTCGGCGTGCCGCAGCACTTGCCCATCGATCTGAAAGTCAGGGCCATCCACCTGCGCGCCGGGGACGCCCGCCCGGACGAAAAGGCCGATGCGTTCGACGCGGTGTGGCAAACCCCGGCAGTGCCGCCGGTGGACTACTGCGCGCAGTTCAAGAAGCAGATGGCGCCACGGCCAGCGTCCTGAGGGCAGCTTGGCGTGGACGGTCCGTCGTGGACCGGCAGGCGTGAATGATCAGGCGTTCTTGCGAATCGAGTCGGCCACCACGCTGACGATACGCTCGATGTGTTCTTTTTCCACAATGTAAGGTGGGCAGATCACGATGTTCTCAGCGGCAGGTCGCACCAGCACGCCGTGGTGGAAGCAGTCCATGAAGATGTCGTAGGCGCGCTTGCCCGGTGCGCCGGCAATCGGCGCCAGTTCCACCGCGCCGGCCAGGCCCAGACTGCGGATACCGACCACATTGGGCAGGCCCTTGAAGCTGCTGTGCATCGCATCGCCCAGCACCGTGCCCATGGCGCCAGCGCGCTCGAACAGCTTGTCCTGCTGGAACAGCGTGAGCGTGGCAATCGCTGCCGCGCAGGCCACCGGGTGGCCAGAGTAGGTGTAGCCGTGGAAGAACTCGACCGCATGCTCGGGGCTTGCGGCATGTGCGTTCATCATGCTGTCGTAGATGCGGTCCGAGCAGATCACGCCACCCAGCGGAATCACGCCATTGGTCACGCACTTGGCGAAATTCAGCATGTCGGGCACGACACCGTAGTAGTCAGCGCCGAAGTTGGTGCCCAGGCGGCCAAAGCCGGTGATAACCTCGTCAAAAATCAGCAAAATGCCGTGCTTGTCGCAGATCTCGCGCAGCCGCTTCAGATAACCCTTGGGCGGAAGGTACCAGCCCGCGCTGCCGGCCACCGGCTCCACGATGACGGCAGCGATATTGCTTGGGTCGTGCAGCGGCAGGATGCGGTTTTCCAGCTCCAGCAGGATGTCTTCCTGCCACACCGGCTCCTGATTGTGGATGTAGGCGTGGTTGACCGGGTCGTGGATGAAGCGCATGTGGTCTACGCGCGGCAACAGCGCCGTGCCGTAGACCTTGCGGTTGGCCGGAATGCCGCCCACGCTCATGCCGCCAAAACCCACGCCGTGGTAGCCGCGCTCGCGGCCGATGAACACATTGCGGTGCCCTTCGCCGCGCGCGCGGTGGTAGGCCAGCGCTACCTTCAGCGAGGTGTCGGCCGCCTCTGAGCCCGAGTTGCAGAACAGCACCTTGTTCAAGTCGCCCGGCGCCATCGCGGCAATCATGTCGGCGGCGATGAAGGCCTTGTCATTGCTGGCCTGGAAGGCGGTGGCGTAGTCCAGCGTGTCGAGCTGCTGCTTGATCGCCTCGTTGATCGGCTTGCGGTTGTGGCCAGCCCCCACGCACCACAGGCTGGAAATGCCATCGAGCACCTGACGCCCATCGTGGGTGGTGAAGTGCATGCCGTCTGCGGCGACAAAGACGCGCGGGTCTTTCTTGAAGCTGCGGTTCGGGGTGAAGGGGAGCCACTGGTGCTCCATGTTGAAATCCTGATAGGCCATGACGGACTCCTCGGTCGAAAACGGGGGGATGGGCGGGGTGGTGTCGGTGGGGCCAGGATGCTTTGGCCCGTCGTTCCTGCATTCTGGCACTCTTGCCCCTCCTGTGCACCCCGCTACCACCCCGGCAGGCGTCACCCGGTACGCCTCCTGCGACAATTCACCCCTTATGAATCACGCTTATATCCTCACCCTGTTCTGCCCGGACCGACGGGGCATCGTGCACGCCGTGTCGGGTTTTTTGTTCGACAACGGCGGCAACATCGAAGAAGCCGCGCAGTACAACGACCCGGACACAGGCCTCTTTTTCATGCGGGTGCGCTTTGCCTGCGACCAGCTCAGCCACAGCGAACTGCAGACCCAGCTGGCCACCTTTGCAGCACCCTTCCAGATGAGCTGGAAGCTGCACGCCACCACCCAGCCGATGCGCACCGTCATCCTGGTCAGCAAGGAAGGCCATTGCCTCAACGACCTGCTGTTTCGCTGCAAGTCGGGTCTGTTGCCGCTGGACATCCGCGCCATCGTCTCCAACCACCGCGAGTTCTACCAGCTGGCGGCCAGCTACAACATCCCGTTCCATCACCTGCCCGTCACGCCCGCGACCAAGGCGCAGGTCGAAGCCCGGCAGCTCGAAATCATCGAGGCCGAAGGCGCCGAGCTGGTGGTGCTGGCCCGCTACATGCAGATTCTGTCGAACGACATGTGCGGCAAGCTGGCCGGCCGTGCCATCAACATCCACCACTCCTTCCTGCCCAGCTTCAAGGGCGCCAAGCCCTACTACCAGGCGCATGACCGTGGCGTGAAGCTGATCGGCGCCACCGCACACTACGTGACGGCCGACCTCGACGAAGGCCCGATCATCGAGCAGGACGTGGCCCGCGCCGATCACAGCAAGACAGTGGAAGACCTGACCGCCATGGGCCGCGACACCGAAAGCCAGGTGCTGGCGCGTGCCGTGAAGTGGCACAGCGAGCACCGGGTGCTGCTCAACGGGCACAAGACGGTGATCTTCAAGTAGGCGGCCACAGAGGTGAAAAGTAGGCCTCTTGAATTTATACCTCTAGGGCATATAATCAGCTATATACCGTTAAGGTGTATTCAATGAAGTCACGCCCACCGTCCACCATTGACTGGCACTTTGCCCGCTCGTCGCTGGCCGCCACGTACCTCGACACCCTGCTGGTGCAAGGGGTGCGCCGGCTGGCTTTTTTCGGTCGGCGGCGCATCGGCAAGACCGAGTTCCTACTGCGCGACCTGCTCCCGGCCGCCACCGCACGCGGCGCGGTCACCTTGTATGCCTCGCTGTGGGAGTTCAAGGACAAGCCGCACCTGAGCATCACCCAGGCGCTGGCCCGGGCCACGCCGGGCTCGGGCGGCTCCACCCTCAAGGGGCGTCTTCAACTGAGTTTGCCCAACATCGCCGAGGCAGAGATCGAAGTGGAACGGGCGGCCAAGCCGCAAGCCGCCTCGCCGGAGGAGCTGGCACAGCTCACGGCCGCCTGGCGCAACTGGCTGCAGACGCTCAGGAAGAACCAGCCCGCGCTGGTGGTGTTTGACGAAATACAGCACCTCGCCACCTCGGCCCGCTTTGCCACTTTTGCGGCCACCTTGCGTACCCTGCTGGACATGGCGCCGCCCCGCGTGCATGTGGTGTTTACCGGCTCCTCGCACGCTGACCTGCAGCGCCTCTTCACCAGCAACAAGGCGCCTTTTTTCCAGTTCGCCGACATCCTGCAGTTCCAGCCGATGAGCCACGACTTTGTGGCGCATCTCGAAGGCATCTTTCACCAGATCACCGGGCTGCGGCTGCCTGCTGGCGATCTGGGTCGCCTGTTTGAGTTGACCGGGCGCAACGCCCATCTGCTGACCGGCCTGACGCAACGGCTCATCATCTTCAGGACCACCGATGTCAAGGCCATGTGGGCCGAGATTTCAGAAAGCATGATCGGCCCCGATGGCTGGTGCGAGCAGCAATGGAACGCATTGGGAAGCTCCGACCAGACGGTGTACCTGCAGTTGCTGCATGACCAGGAGCCGTTCTCGGAAGGCTCGCTGAAGGTCTATGAAGACGGCGGTTTCTCGCGGGCCACGGCGCAGAAAGCGCTGGTACGGCTGGAGAACAAGGGACTGATCTCCCGGCTGGGCCACGGCCAGTATTTGAGGGAGGTGCCCATGATGGACGAATGGTTGCGTAACCAGGGCCTAGCCCTCGGCACCCCATGACCGCCCGCATCCCCCCCATCCAGTGCCTGCTGACCTTCGAAGCGCTCGCCCGTTTGCGCAGCGTGACGCAGGCTGCCGAGGAACTGTGCGTCACGCCCAGCGCGGTGAGCCACCGCGTCAAGCAGCTCGAACAGATCATCGGCACCAAGCTGTTTGGCCGGGCCGATTTTTCCCTCACCACAGAAGGCAGCGAGTACCTGGCGCATGTGCGTGAGGGGCTGGCCACGCTGCAGAAATTCCCGGGGGCGGCGGGCCAGAGCGGCACGCCGGGCAAGCGCAAGCTGCGCCTGGCCGTCACGCCGACCTTTGCGCGCTCCCTGCTGATTCCGCGCCTGCGGCAGTTCACCGAGGCTTACCCCGAGATTGATCTCACGCTGCAGGTGTCCATCCCGCTGCTCGACGTGGTGGCCGAAGACGCGGACCTGATGGTGCGCTTCGGCACCGGCCGCTACGCCGATGTGGAGCATGTCTGCCTCAGCCGCGACGATGTCACGCCGCTGGCATCGCCGGCGTTTGTAAGGGAGCGCGGGCCGTTCGAATCTGCCGAAGACCTGGAAGGTGAAAGCCTGCTGCGTTCCCCGTTGGAACCCTGGCGCACCTGGTTTGCCGCGCACCAGCTCGACTGGCCGGAACCGGTGGATGGCTCGCAGTTCAACGACATCGGCCTGATGTGCGATGCCGCGGCGGCCGGCATGGGCATTGCGCTGATTCGCCTGAAGCTGGGCGCACCCTGGCTGGAAAACGGCTCACTGGTGCGCCTCGGCAACAACGCCGTGTTCGGCGGCCATGTACCCAGCCCGCATGCCCATTACCTTTGCTGGCGCACCGGCACCATGGACCGCTGGGAATGCGCCGCCTTTGCCGACTGGCTGCGCAACAGCCTGGGTTGAAGCTGGCCGCAACTTGCGGCAATGGCTGTACAGGCTGCATGGGTTTGCTTAGACTCCCGCTGAAAAGGGAGTCAACACCATGCCATTCACACCCACACGCCTGATCGGCCACAGCCTGCTGATTGCGGCCGCTTTGCTGTCTGCAGTTCACGCTGCGGATGCGCCAGCCGCTGCAGCAACTGGCAAATCCGGCAAGGCCACACAGGCGGGCAGCTTCTGCACCATCCAGAACGCCAAGCCATGCCAGAGCGAGGTGAGTGCGCAGCAGGTGCTGCAGCGTTTCAAGGCTGGCAATGCGCGCTTTGTCGCCGGCAAACCGCTGCAGCAGAAACACCTTCAAGAAGTCAGGGCCACGGCAGCCGGCCAGTACCCGCTGGCCAGCGTGGTGTCGTGCATTGACTCGCGCGCCCCGGCCGAGATCGTGCTGGACCAAGGCATTGGCGACCTCTTCAATGCCCGGGTGGCGGGCAACATCGTCAACGAAGACATCCTCGGCAGCCTGGAGTTCGCCCACAAGGTGGCGGGCGCAAAGCTGCTGGTGGTGATGGGCCACACCAGCTGCGGTGCCATCAAGGGCGCCTGCGACAGCGTGGAACTGGGCAACCTGACCGGTCTGCTCGGCAAGATCAAACCCGCCGTGGCCAAAGTGCCCGCCGAGGTGCTGGAGCGCAGCTCCAAAAACGCGGCCTTTGTCGAAATGGTGGCCGAGAACAATGTCCATCTGACGGTACAGACCATCCGCGACAAGAGCCCCATCCTTCGCGAGATGGAGCAAAAGGGCGAGATCATGATCGTCGGCGCGATGTACAACATCCAGACCGGCAAGGTGACCTGGTACGAAAACCCGCTGGCCAGCACCGCCAAATCAAAAACCTGACCCTCCCTTGTGGGGCGTGGCCCCGGCATTTCACGCTGGGCATTAAATTTCTTCAACCGGGGGCGGCCGGCTTGGACTACAGTTTGACTTCACCGCAGAACACCCCATGAACGCACCCGTCTCCCCCCTTCAGCAAGAAGCACTGGCCCAGCAGGAGCGGGCCGCGCGCCTGGCCCAGGTCACCCAGGCCCTGCTGGCCGTGCTGCCCGCCCACGCCCTGCTCTGGCAGAAGGAAGACACCACGCCTTACGAATGCGATGGCCTGACCGCCTACCGCCAGCGCCCATTGGCCGTGGCGCTGCCCGAAACCTATGAGCAGGTGCAGGCCGTGCTCAAGACCTGCCATGCGCTGGATGTACCGGTGGTGGCACGCGGTGCCGGTACGGGTCTGAGCGGCGGCGCGATGCCGCACCAGCTGGGCGTGACGCTGTCGCTGGCCAAGTTCAACAAGATCCTGAAGGTGGACCCGGTCAGCCGTACGGCGGTCGTGCAGGGCGGCGTGCGCAACCTCGCCATCTCGGAAGCCGCCGCACCGCACGGCCTGTATTACGCGCCCGACCCATCCAGCCAGATCGCCTGCACCATAGGCGGCAACGTCGCTGAGAACTCGGGCGGTGTGCACTGCCTGAAGTACGGCCTGACGGTGCACAACGTGCTCAAGGTCAAGGGCTTCACGATTGAAGGCGAGGCGGTCGAGTTTGGCAGTGAAGCGCTGGACGCGGCAGGCTACGACCTGCTGAGCATCGTCATCGGCAGCGAAGGCATGCTGGCCGTGACCACCGAGGTCACCGTGAAGCTGGTGCCCAAGCCGCAGTTGGCGCGCTGCATCATGGCCAGTTTCGACGACCTGCGCAAGGCGGGTGACGCAGTGGCGGCAGTGATTGCGGCAGGCATCATCCCGGCCGGGCTGGAGATGATGGACAAGCCGATGACCGCCGCGGTAGAAGACTTCGTGCACGCCGGCTATGACCTCAACGCCGCAGCGATTTTGCTGTGCGAGAGCGACGGCACGCCGGAGGAGGTGGAAGAAGAAATCGGCCGCATGAGCGAGGTGCTGACGCGCTGCGGCGCCACCGCGATTGCGGTGAGCCAGAGCGAAGCCGAACGCCTGCGCTTCTGGAGCGGCCGCAAGAACGCCTTCCCCGCCTCGGGCCGCATCAGCCCCGACTACATGTGCATGGACTCCACGATTCCGCGCAAGCGCCTGGCCGACATCCTGCTGGCGATTGCCGAGATGGAGAAAAAGTACAACCTGCGCTGCGCCAATGTGTTCCACGCGGGTGACGGCAATCTGCACCCGCTGATCCTGTTCGATGCGAACGACTCCGACCAACTGCACCGCTGCGAACTGTTTGGCGCTGACATTCTGGAAACCAGCGTGGCCATGGGTGGCACCGTGACCGGCGAGCACGGCGTGGGCGTGGAAAAGCTCAACTCCATGTGCGTGCAGTTTTCGGCCGAAGAGAATGAACAGATGTTCGGCGTGAAACGCGCCTTCGACAGCAAGGGCCTGCTGAACCCCGGCAAGGTGATTCCGACACTGAACCGCTGCGCCGAGTACGGCAAGATGCTGGTGCGGGGCGGCAAAATCTCACACCCGGACCTCCCCCGCTTTTAGTCAATGACCTTGACGCTCATCGCTCAACACCGGCCCGCCTGAACCATGCAGGCACTGCGTGGCCTCGCCTGGCTGCTGGCACTGCAATCGGCCGGTGAGCTGCTGGCGCGCGGTCTGCACCTTCCGCTGCCGGGGCCGGTGATCGGCATGATCCTGCTGCTCGTCGCGCTGCGCTGGCGTGCGGTGCAGGAGCCGGTTTCTGTGGCCGCCAACTTTTTGCTGTCGCACCTTTCGTTACTCTTTGTGCCGGTTGGCGTGGGTGTGATGACCCACTTGTCGCTGGTCACGCGCTACGGTTTCGAGATGCTGGCGGTGGTGGTGCTCTCCACGCTCGCGGGTTTGTTGGTCACCGTGCTGACGCTGCACGGCCTTCAACGCAGGCCTCCCGCAGCAAAACAGGACGCTTCAGGCGGAGACCCGCATGCCTAAGTTTGTCGAGCTGTGGGTCTATCTCTCCGCCACACCGCTGTTCGGCCTCACCGCCACCCTGGTGGTCTATGTGCTGGCGCAAGCCGCCTATGCACGCGTCAACCAGGCGCCGTGGGCCAACCCGGTGCTGTGGACGGTGATCGTTCTGGCGGGCACGCTGCTGCTCACTGGCGTGCCGTACCCCACCTACTTCTCCGGCGCGCAGTTCATTCACTTTCTGCTGGGCCCGGCCGTGGTGGCACTGGGCTGGCCGCTGTGGCAACGGCGCGCAGAGTTGCGCGAACGCTGGGGGCGCTTACTGATTGCCGCGCTGGCGGGTGGCATCAGCGCCGGGGGCAGCGCGCTGCTGCTTGGATGGGCGTTTGGGCTCCCGCAGGAAATCACGCTCTCGCTGGCGCCCAAGTCGGTCACTGCCCCGGTGGCGATGGGCATTGCAGAGCAGATTGGCGGCATTCCGGCGCTGGCCGCCGTGTTTGCCGTCACGACCGGTCTGGTCGGCGCGCTGTGCGGCAAGTACCTGTTTGACGCGCTGCGCATTCCCACCGACGCGGAAGGATGGGCGGCGCGCGGGTTCGCACTGGGCACCGCCGCGCACGGCATTGGTGCCGCGCGCGCGCTGCAGGTCAATGCCGATGCCGGCGCCTACGCCGGACTGGCACTGGGCCTGCAGGTAGTGCTGGCTTCGGTGCTGATGCCGCTGGTGTTCAAGCTGCTCTGACTCACGCAGAGCAGCTCACCATTACACGGCCTGCAGTCCAGGCTTGGCGGGCACGACGGGTTTGATGACAGCGCCGAGTGCGCCAAACAAAATCTCGCCGGAGAGCTGGCCGCCCTCTTCAATCACCAGCTTGCCGTAACGGATCACACCGGTGACCTTGCCGGTGGAGTAGATCACCAGCTTCTGACGCACCGTGAGGTTGCCGTTGAACTCGCCACGGATTTCCGCCACATCGATCTCGGCAGAGCCCTTGAACGCGCCCTGCTCGGCGATCTGGATCACGCGGGAGTCCATGGTTGCCTCGACCAGGCCTTCAACCACCAGCGTATCGCAATCGGTGATCTCCACACCCTTGAGCTTGATGTTGGGACCGACGGTGAGTTTGCTGCCACCTTCACGGGCCGGCGTGGCGGTTGAATTGGCAGCCGCATCGACCGGCGCCTTGGCTGCCGTCTGCGCTGCGCTGCCAGAAGAATTCACGCTGCCATAAGCTCCGGTGGTCGCACCCGTGGTGCCGGTTCGCAGTGCGGTCGGGGTCTCGTTCTCACGCTTGCCAAAAAACGGTGTTGCCATGTGACTTCCTTCAAAAAAGAACGCATGGTACGGGCGGGGAAAATTAAAAGCATGGCCTCGATGCAAGAGAGGTAACGAAATTAATTCTTACATTCGCCCCCACGGGTCAGGTCGTGGCGTCCATTGGCGCGTCACTCACCGCCCACGAATACAGCGCCACAAACACCAGCGCGTCAAACACCGCGCCAAAACAGATGTAGAGAACCGGCATGAACAGCACCGAGAGGTGCTGCATGATGAAAGCCTGCGCGAGCACCTGATGCGGAACCATCAGCAGGAAGAAGCCGAGGATCAGCGCCGTATGGAACAGCTTGATGGCCAGGCTCTGCCGGAGGATGTAGTAACCCACGCCCAGCATCACCGGTGTGGACAGCATGACGACGTAGCCGATGGTCATCAGCTCCTCGCTGTGCCGCCCAATGCTGTACGGGAAGGCCGCTGGCGACAGCCAGAAATAAGCAACCGTGATGAGCTGGATGATGGCCACGATGCGCACCGGGTACTTCAGCGGCAGCTGCGCGCCCTTCATGCGCAGCGAGGCCCCCAGCGCGAGCAGCATCACCAGTGCAGTCACCGCCAGCGTGGTCTGCCCGGGGATCAGATTGGCGCCATTGGCGGCAGCGAGATCCAGGCCGTACTCGCCCGACTCGTTGATCTGCGTCGCGAGGCTGAACGACAGGTCGAGGCCACTGGCCCAGAACAGGATGCAGTCCCGCCAGAAGTCGAGGATCAGCGGCTTGCCCCACAGCAGCAGGCCACACAGCACCAACGGCAACACAATCGCCTGCGCGAGCAGGAAAGGTGTGACGTTCAGCGGCGTGATTGAGCGGTGGGGGCGCACCGTCACCAGGCCGGTGCGTGCCTTGCGGGCGGCAGAGAACGCCACGTGGAACACGCGATCATGCTCGCGGGCCTGTGCCGAAACAGAGTTGTCGGGGGTGGGCATGGTGAGCCTCAGAACGCGTGGAACACGCCAACGGTGATGCCGCTGCGGCGGTACGACGGGTTGGTGTAGCGGTTGAGGGCTACCAGCACGCCGGTACTCTGGTTGAGCCAATGGCGCCACGACAGACTGGCCTCCTGGCTTTTGAAGTTCACCAGTTGTGTGTTGGCCGCAATCGCCAGATAGCCCTCGCTGCCCCAGCCATAGCGCGCCGTCACCAGATCCTGCTTGTCGCGGCCATAGGTCAACGCAACAAACTGCTGCTGGGTGCGTACCGCCCCCGGGTTGCTGCTGTTCACGCGCACACCCACCTCGGCCACCCAGGGTGCCTCAAAGTAATAAGCCGCGCCAATCGACAGACTTCTATCGGTGTAGCCGTCTGGTGAATCGTAATAACCGATACCCACCGACGTGACCAGTCGCCGGTCGGCCAGTAGCTTGCGGTACAGCGTGGCATCGGCACGAAAGCGCGGCAGAAAGAACGCCCCATCGCCAACACCGATGGCCACCGAGCCAAACCAGTCTTCGTTAAAGGTATAGGTATCGCTCAGACCCAAAAAAGTCCCGACTTTGTTGAACCGGTTGTGCTGCGACACCTCGCCTTGCAGAAGGTGCGGCCCGATGCCGTAGGCACCGCGCAAGGCAACCTCGCGCCAGTTGCCGAGGCCCGCTGTGAGTCGCTGTGCACCCACAGTCAACTCAAGGCTGCGGACTTCGCCATCGCCCGGCGAGACGGGGGGGGCAACGGCCACCGTGTCGGGCGCGCGCACTGTGGATGACGGCATGACTTGTGCCACTGTCTGAACCATCGGTTCTTCCAGAGCCTCTGCCGTGGGTTCGGGCGCGGCTTGTGCCACGGCAGCAGGTGACAGGGTGGCCAGCACCATTACGGCGATGGCTGAGATGACGGCCGGGTGGACCCGGCAAGGTGGTTTGGACATGAAAGCTCCTCTTGAAATGACTGTTATCGGCCAGGCGCTCAGCTGCAGGCCGTCCCCGCGGACGCGGGCTTGAGACCCCGAGCCGTCAGAATCTGGTGCGCTGCCTCATCGGTCACGGCCCAGCGCGCTGAATGCCGCAGGGGCGATGCATCGCGCAGCCAACAACGGGCACTGGTGGTGTCCTTCTGGTTCAGGGCCAGCACGGCCAGCAGACCCCAGGGGTAATCGGCCTCGCTGTGCTTGAGCCACTCGGCGCGGTGCGCTCCCATCCAGCGGCGGTAGTAAGCTGCTGCGGGCTCCGGCAGCACGGGATAGCCCACCAGCAGCGGAAAGATCTGCGCCACATGGTCCGGATAAAACGCAGGCTTCTGGGTGCGCTGCTCCAGCTGGGTGGAAACCAGAAAGCGTTTGTTGACCGGGTCCCAGAAGGTGTCGTGAATCGCCTTGGAAAGCTTCGCCGCTTCAGCGGAACTGCCCGCGCCCTTCTGATGCGCTTTCAGCGACCAGACCTCGAGGTTGTCCATGAAGAGGCCATGCAGGTACACGGGCGAGACCATGTAGATGCCGCGCGACGGTTGCAGCAAGTGGTTCAGTGAGGCGGTGGCGATCTGATGGCTTTTGGCCCAGACCGGCTTGTTGCGCAGCTGGGTCGGCATGGTTTCCAGCATCTTGATCCAGATGGCCAGCAGCGAATCATCGGCGTCGGCGGTCTTGCAGGCCCGCCAGCTGGGGGCGCCTGCAGCAGTGCCTGCAGTGCGGCAGAAGCGGTCGAAGGTGCCATCAGGCTTTTGATGGGGCACCAGCCAGTCGGCAAACTTGCTGGCGGGCACGGAAACGTCCATGCCGTTCTCGTGCGCCAGCAGCAGCGCCTGCATGGCAAAGTAGGGGTCGGTGGAATCACCGTTTCGCAGCACGGTGATGGCGCCACCGCTGTCCTGGTAGCCGCTCAGATCCAGCTTGGGCTGGGTGTTGGCCAGTACGGTGAAGGCCACCAGCGCGGTCAATGCACCCGCAGACACAAGACGCTGCCACTTCATGCGGGCTTGACCATGCCGATCTCGTGTGCCCAGATGGCACCATGGACCTGCACACCGTCTTCAACAATCACGTTCAGGCCGCTCACCGTGGTGGGCGCGTCCGGCAGGCCCACGATGGCGCTGGCACCGATCAGGATGTCGCTCTCGGAAATCACCGGCCCCCAGGCCTTGGCATCGGGGAACATGTAGATCCGCTTTTCGCAGGTGATGGCGCCCAGCACCGCCGAGCGGTGGCCCAGGCTCACGCCGTCACGCGCCTTGATGTCGCCATGCACGGTGGTGGCCGCACCGATGGTCAGAAAACCCGTGACCACCAGCGAGCCCCGGTACACCCGTGCGGCGGGCAGCACGCAGTCGCCGCGGATCAGGTAAAGGGTCGGTGTCTGCGCGATGGCGCCCGGCAGGTCGGCATAGCTTTCCGGTGTCTGCTCAATCGGCGTGGGCGGCAGCACCTTGCTGGCCCGCTGGCCGAAGCGCAGCAGCGGTGCGCTCAGGCGCTCAAACCATGCATCGAGGTCCAGCTCGATCGACTGGCCTGCCGAAATGCGCCGCAAGGCGATGCCGCTTTTTCCGACACGCAGCACGCCGTCGGCGTGCGCCCAGTCGGTGATGCGACTGCCGGGGCCAAGCGCAATGTCGCCAGTGGCGTAGAGCGCCAGCACTGCAGAATCAGCCCCCGCCACAAAGTCACCGTCGACATACACCGGCTGGCTGGTCCGTACTGCATCTGGCGTGTCGATGCTGCCGGTGGTCATCAGGCGCCGGCTGGCCTCGCTCCATTCTTTCGCAGTGATCTGGCTGCCCAGCATCTGGAAGTCTTCGTGCCCGGTGGCCGGGCCCTGGCCCTGCTTGGCCATGGCGTCGCCACGCAGGCGCCGCGCAAAGTGGTCGATGTCGGCGGCGTAGTTGGCCGACACCGGCAGCGGGTCGATGTCGGTCGGCCACATCCATTCGCGGAAGGCCGGAATGAAAGGGAGCGTCAGGATCAGCAGACACACGCCGAAGAAGGCGAGGTAGGTCAGGTAGTTGGCGCTGTTCATTTGGCGGTTTCTCCACGGTAGCGAATGGTTTTGTCCCAAACCATCTCGCGGCCGAGAACGCGGTCGAGGAACAGGCTCCAGACGGCGCCCGAGATGGCAAACAGGCTGACCAGAAAACCCAGCAGGTTGAAAGGCAGCAGGCGCAGACGCCGGCGGTTGCCGTCGATCAGCACCGCAATCACGATCTCAAAGAAGGCCGCAAAGTTGCCCAGCGTGCCGTAAGCCATCAGGGCAAAAATCGGGATCAGCTTGGCCAGCAGCGAGCCGGCATTGAGGAAGTACAGGCCCAGTGCGAGAAACCAGCCAAACAGCATGACCAGCGGAATCACGAACACAAACAGCAACAGCAGGCCATCAAGGCGCTGCGCGAAGTTGAGGTAGGGGCTGGTGGCGAACTTCCAGCCATAGCGCGCCATCACCTGGTTATGCCCTTTGGCCCAGCGCGTCACCTGCTTGATGCGCACGCTCCAGTCCTCGGGCACCTCCTCGTAGCACTCCGAGCGGTTGGTGTAGACCGTCTTCCAGCCGTTGAACATCAGGCGGAAGGTGATGTCGGTGTCTTCTGCCAGCGTGTCGTCATGCCAGCCGCCGACTGCCGTCACCGCCGACAGGCGCACACCGCCCACGGTGCCACCGTATTGCGGCAGCAGGTTCATGTTCATGCGGGCCTGCTGGTCCACCTGATAGCCGCCTGAGCGCTCCAGGTCGAGCAGCCGCGTCAGCAGATTGGCGCCGCTGTTCATGGGCACCACGCGGCCCATCACGGCACCCACCTCGGGGTCAAAAAATGGTGCCACCAGTTGCTTGAGCAGGCCGCGCCCGGGCACGTAGTCGGCATCAAAGATGATGGCGATATCGCCTTCGGCAAACGCCAGTGCGTCCTTCAGGGCAGCCGATTTGCCGGCCTTGCCGGTGGTGCGGTGAAACGGCGACATGCGCGACGGAAAGCGCGCCACATAGCTGTCGATGATGGCACCGGTGCCGTCCTTGGAGCGGTCATTGACCGGAATGATCTTCAGCCGGTCGGCCGGGTAGTCGGTGTTGAGCAGTGCCTCGATGCAGCCGGCAATCACCTTCTCTTCGTTATGGGCGGCGATGAACACCGTGATCATCGGCCAGTTGGCCACCACGATGTCAATGTACGGATGGCGTTGCCGCGCGGTGAGGCGGTTCATCGTGAAGACAAAATGCCGCACGCCATAGAGCATCATGATGCCGACGATGATGAACAGCATCACCGCCATCACCGACGCCGCGGGGTAGTCCTTGAACGAGGGCACCAGCGCGCCCGGTGCCAGCGTCACCTCGGGTTGGGCGACGGCGGGAAGGGTGACGGCCAGCGCGGAAACCAGCACAGCAGCCAGCCACCCGCTGAAGTGGGCAGCGTGCGATGCCGCTCGCCGTAAAAGGTGACGAGACTGAGGTGACTGAGGAGACTGAGGCCGGGGGGTGGGGGCAACTGGCAGCATAAAAGGCCTTCGGATGTCTGGATGAAGCGGCTCAGGCGGCAGCCGCCATGGGGGTAGGCTCTGTGGCGAATCGGTGAGCCAGCACATCGACGATGCGCTGTGAGGCGGTGCCGTCACCGAAGGGGTTTCCTGCCTGTGCCATGCGCTGATAGGCTTCTTCGTCGGCCGACAGGCGCGTGACCTCCCGCACAATTGCCACGCGCGTGGGGCCAATCAGCAGGGCACAACCGGCATCGACCGCCTCGGGCCGCTCCGTTTCTTCGCGCAGCACCAGCACGGGCACGCCAAAGGTAGGCGCTTCTTCCTGCAGCCCACCAGAGTCCGTCAGGACCAGCCAGGCATCGGCCAGAGCCTGCTGCATCTCGGTGTAGTCGAGCGGTGCCGTCAGGCGGACATTGGTAATATTTCCCAAAATATCATTGACCGGCCCGCGCACCACCGGGTTGAGGTGCACCGGAAAAAGCACCTGCAAGTCGGGCTGCAGCGCGGCAATCTCGGCGATGGCATGGCAGATCTCGGCCACGTCATGGCCCCAGTTCTCGCGGCGATGCACCGTCACCAGCAGATGGCCACGCCCTTCAACGTTGCGTTTGACACCACGGTGCTTGCAGGTCCACTGCTGCGCATCGATCACGGTGTTGCCTGTCAGGCTCACCTTCTCGTCGGCAATGCCTTCGTCGGCCAGCGCCACCTGCGAGCGTACGGTGGGCGGGAAGTGAAACTGCGTCAGCCGGCTGATCATCTGCCGCAGGCCTTCCTCGGGGAACGGGCGGTTGAGGTTGTAGGTGCGAAGTCCTGCCTCCACATGCGCCACCGGAATGCCGTTGTAGAACGCCGCAAGCGCGCCCTGGAACGCGCTCTCGGTATCGCCCTGCACCATCACCAGCGACCACGGCTGCTGCTTGAGCACCACATCGAGTTGCTGGCGGCAGCCGGTGCTGAACTCGATCAGGCTGGTGCCGATGCGTTTGAGCGTGATGTCCGGTGCGATGTCAAAGCAGGCCAGGATCTGCTGGGCCATTTCATCGTGCTGGCCGGTATGCAGCCAGCGCACCCGCGCCCAGTCGGCCTCGCACAGCGCGTGGTAGACCGGGGCGAGCTTGATGATTTCAGGACGCGTTCCCGAGACGATGAGGATGGGGTGCATGGCTTGTTCTGTGCCCTTGGTAGTGAATGACAGCCTCCGCAGGGGAGGCAGAAAGTGAGACGGAATCGGAAGCGGAATGTGAAGGGCCTCGTGAGGAAGCAGCAGGCTGTGCAGCAGTACTTGACGGCTGCAGGTCCACCACCAGCACCAGATCGCCGCCGAAACGCCCCATGCCAAGCTCGCGCATCATGCGCAGTTCCTGGGCTTCGGAGTCCATGCGCAGAAAGCACAGCGCCTGGCGCTTGCCAGACTGGCTGGCTGACACGATGTCCAGCCGGGCCATGGCCCCGTAGGAGCCGCACAGGATGAGCAGGGCCTGCCGCAAGGCATGGATGTCGGCCGAGTTTTTCAGTGATTCAAGCAGGAGTCTCATGAGCACCATCGCTTTGTTGAAAGGAGGGGTTGGAAGAACACGGGTCACTGTCATGGCGATGAAACGCAACAGCAGGCGCGTGAACGGGAGACCCAATGTAGGAGTCACTTCAACGGCGGCACCTGAGGCAAAGCCGTGGTCGGTCGTAGGACGTTTACGCACTACCTTCAAAGCGGCAATAAGTTCTCCTGCCACTGTGTACGGCCGCACACACAGTGCCTCGAAACGCGTGTGATTGCGGGTCAAGCCAATCGACGCACGCCAACAGTTCAAAGGGACAGACATCGTGGCGGGCATGTGTTTCATCTCCAGCGACCATGAGACTGCCTGGGCAACGCCGCACGCAGAGGTCGCAGCCCCTGCAGCACCGCCTGCATCGTCCCGGACAGGACTTCGTCAAACCCTTTGTTACCCCTCTTTCGCCGGGTAGCGCCGGTTCGGTAGACGCCAAGAATGCGGCCGATGGGTCTTCAGGTCTGTGCGCTATCGAACCGAGTCCGGGCCGCGCCCCACTGTGCAGACCCGTTCGCCCCCCTCGATAGCAGCATTTGCCGAAGGACAAACCGCTCCTGCGACTGCCAGTCAGTGCCCGTGAGCCACCGCCAGACGGGGCCGAGGCAGAACAACGTCCTACCCCCACCGGCGCCATCGGCTGTCAGGGTCGGGGGGGCGGTCGTGGTCTAGTGGAAGGCAGAGGCATCACGCCGTGGCCGACCGACAAGAAACAGCCGTTCAGCCATCACTTTGACCATGAAAACAAGGGATACCCCATGCCGTTGATCACCTACCTCGCAGAGGACAACCAGACCGTTCTGGAAAATCTGGTGGAGGCCTTGCAGGAGATCACCGACGTGAAGGTGCTCGCGCACTCTGCTACACAGGCCGAAGCCAGTCACTGGCTGACACTGCACAACGGCGACTGGCATCTGGCCATCGTCGACCTGTTCCTCAAGGAAGGCAGCGGGCTCGGCATCCTGGCCGGCTGCCGCCATCGCGAGAGCTACCAGAAGGTGGTGTTGCTCACCAACTATGCGACCGACGACATCCGCGAGCGGGCTACTGATCTGGGTGCCGACGCGGTATTCGACAAATCGAGCGAGCTGGAGCTGCTGTTTGCCTATTGCCAGGAGCACACCCGCTATCTTCAGACGGCGCCAGGAAAAGAAGCCGAACGCGAGGCGCAGGTGCGCCACAGCCAGGCCCTGCCCCCTGACCTGAGTCCCATCTGACTCTTGTTCTGAATCGTCATCTGAACCCGGCTCGAACCGGAGTCCGAACCGGAACCCGGTCACCGCCTAAGACGGCGGGGACGACCTCTGTCTGTTCGCTAACGAACACTCCAACAACCGCTCGTCGGTTTGTTCGGTATCAGACATACACGACACGCCTGACTGCCTATACTGACTTATCGGTGCGAGCCCTCTGTCAGAGGCCTAACTCAGAGCCATATTGCACTGGAGTTTTGCCATGACCCTCACCAACAATCCGAAGCGGAACCAGCTGCTGGCCGCTCTGCCTGACGCTGAATACCAACGCTGGCTGCCGCACCTCGAAGCCGTCGACATGCCGCTGGGCAAGGTGCTGTACGAGTCCGGCGGTACGCTGGGACATGTGTACTTCCCGACCAACTGCATCGTCTCGCTGCTGTACGTGATGGAAAACGGCGCCTCGGCCGAAATTGCGGTGGCCGGCTTTGAAGGGCTGGTGGGCGTGTCACTGTTCATGGGCGGCGAGTCCACGCCCAGCCGGGCCATCGTGCAAAGTGCGGGTGCGGGCTACCGGCTACCGGCGCGCTTTCTGAAGGAAGACTTTGATCGCCCGGCGATTCTTCACCTGCTGCTGCGCTATACACAGGCGCTGATCACGCAGATGTCGCAAACCGCCGTGTGCAACCGCCACCATTCACTCGACCAGCAGCTGTGCCGCTGGCTGCTGCTGAGCCTGGATCGCCTGCATGGCAACGAGCTGGTCATGACGCAGGAGCTGATCGCCAACATGCTCGGCGTGCGCCGCGAAGGCGTGACCGAAGGCGCACTGAAGCTGCAGAAGGCCGGACTCATCACCTACACCCGAGGGCGCATTCAGGTGGTCGACCGACCGGGGCTTGAGAAGCGCACCTGCGAATGCTATGCGGTGGTGAAAAAGGAATACGACCGGCTTCTGCCTGCCCCCGTGGCGGCGTAACGGTTTGCAAGGTGCGCTCTTTGCAGCGCACGGTCCATGCATTCGTGTTCGGCAGCGAACAGGTGTCAGTCACCCCGTGGGGCATACTGTCTTCACCGAATTGAACTGACATCGACAGTAGCGCGGCCGAAATTTCGCCCCTTTACGCTGGAGGGGCTCGCCAGCCACCGGAGTGCCTCCTTGGCTTCTGTCGACAACCACCTCATTGAACTTCTGCCGCCAGCAGTGCGCCTGCGGGTGCAAGCGGCGTGCGAGCCGGTCCAACTGGAGCTCGCGCAGATCCTGAGCGAGCCCGGTGATGCCACCCGCCATGTGTACTTCCCCGTCAACGGCTTCATTTCGCTGGTGGCGCAAGTGGAAGGCAAGCCTGGCGTCGAAGTCGGCATGGTCGGGCGCGAGGGCATGCTGGGCGCCCATCTGGCGCTGGGCATTACGCGGGCGCCGCTGCATGCATTGGTGCAAGGTGCCGGCAGCGCCTGGCGCATGAGCGCGGCCGCCTTCCGGCGCGAACTCAAGCACAGCCCGCCGATGCAGCAAGCACTGAACCGCTACCTGTATGTGCTGATGGCACAGCAGTCAACGGCGGCGGCCTGCCTGCGCTTTCACCTCACCGGTCAACGCCTGGCCCGCTGGCTGCTGATGAGCCAGGACCGCGCACACTCCAGCCAGTTTCATGTGACGCATGAGTTTCTGGCCTACATGCTGGGCATGCGCCGCGTGGGCATCACCACCGCCGCCAAGGCGCTGCAACGCGACGGCCTGATTGGCTATCACCGGGGCGAGGTGACGGTGCTTGACCGCAAGGGGCTGGAAACAGCCGCCTGCAGCTGCTATGCGACAGACCGGAGGACGTATTCAGAACAGCTTCACTGAGCCGGGTGGCCCCCTCCCGTGCGATACCGCACCGACGCAAGCCGGGGGCACACCTATAAACAAGACTAGGCACATCCCCTCCATCGAGGGTTTTCAGCTCAACAGAACCAGTGAGGGGCTCTACATGGCTCTCCCACCTCGCCAATTTCCCGCTTACGGCAACACCGCGATGGACGGCCATGGGCCGATGGTTGTCCCACTGGCAACCGGGGCGACTCAGGAAACCCGCCTGCAAATTGACGTGAAAGACTGGGACCTGCTGTTCGAGGCAATCCAGTGGTATCTCTGCGCCACCATCGACGGCCACGAAAACAAGCTGACCGGACAGTTCGACATGGAAAATGCGTCCGACACGATTCGCGCGCATGTGCTGGACAGCGTGGACGCGCTGCAGAAGCTGCATCGCGCACTGCACCACGAGCGCAGCCTTCTACGTCAGTCCTAGTGTCGCCGGCGCCCGTGTCTGTCGTCCATGCTGCCGCTCCCGTGAGCGCGGGCATGTCGCATCCACTGCAAGGGCTGCTGGAACGCACCGCCAGCGCCGGGGCCTGGGCGTTGCACCTGCCCAGCCAGACGCTGACCTGGACACCGCGCCTCGCGGAACTGTTTGGTGTGCCCGGCACAGCACCACCGCCTTTCAGCGAGCTCTTCACACTCTACGTGCCGGAAGCACGGGACACCATGCGCCTGCTGCTGCAGGACTGCCTGGTCTACGGCGACGCCTTTGACGAAGAGGTGCAAGTGGAATCGCCCGGCGGCCAGCGCATCTGGGTGCGCGCGGTCGCCGAGGCGGTGCGCGATGCGCGCGGTGAGGTAATCGGCCTTCACGGCGTGGTGCAGGACCTCACCGAACGCAAGCAGGCCGAAGCGGCTTCGGTGCGCCTGAACATGCGGTTGAGCACCACACTGGCCAGCATCAGCGAGGCTTTTGTGACGCTGGACACCGATGGCCGCTTCACCTACCTCAACGCCGAGAGCGAACGGCTGCTCGGCCGCGCCAGTGCCGAGCTGTTCGGCAAGACCCTGTGGCACACGCTCAGTGGCATGTCGGGTGGCAGGCTGCGCCGCGAGCTGCGCATGGCGCTCACCAACGGCCACCCGGTGGAGTTTGAAGAGTTCTACGGCAGTGTCGGCAAGTGGCTGGAGCTGCGCGCCTACCCCTTTGAAGAAGGCCTGGCGGTGTACTTCCGCGATATCACCGAGCGCCGTGTGGCCAAGGAAGATGTAGAAAAACTGGCCTTCTACGACGCGCTGACGCAGTTGCCCAACCGACAGCTGTTGATGGAGCGGCTGGAGGTGACACTGTCGCAAAGCGCGCTGCCACCCCGCATTGGCGCGCTGATGTTCATCGACCTTGACCACTTCAAAGTAATCAACGACACGCAAGGGCATGCCAAGGGTGACCTGCTGCTGCAGAAGGTCGCCGCGCGTCTGAGTGCCTGCGTGCGCCACACTGATACTGTGGCGCGTCTTGGCGGCGATGAGTTTGTTGTGATGCTCGACGACCAGGGTGACGACATCAGTCAGGCCGCTGGTCGCACCCGCGTGGTGGGCGAGAAAATCCTGTCGGCCCTGAGCGAGCCCTACGACCTGGCCGGTACCGACCACCATGCCACCTGCAGCATCGGCATCACGACCTTTGCGCGGCAGGGCGAAAGCATTGGCGAGCTGCTCAAGCAGGCCGACCTGGCCATGTACGAGGCCAAGGCCGCCGGCCGCAACGGCCTGTGCTTCTTCGACCCGCGCATGCAAGCCGCTGCCACGGCAGGCGCGGCGCTCAATCTGGAGTTGCGCCAGGGTCTGCGCGATGGCGCATTCGAGCTGCACTACCAGCCCCAGGTGGGCAAGGAAGGCCGGATGTTTGCCGTCGAGGCGCTGCTGCGCTGGCGCCATCCCCAGCGGGGTCTGGTGTTTCCCGACGAGTTCATCGCGCAGGCAGAAGACAGCGGCCTGATCCTGCCGCTGGGCAAATGGGTGCTGGAAACCGCTTGCGCGCAGCTGGCCGAGTGGGCACTGCGACCGGCCACCGCCAAGCTGCGCATCTCGGTCAATGTCAGCGTGCGGCAATTTCGCCACCCAGAGTTCGTGGAGCTGGTGATGGCCAGTATCAAGAACGCCGGCATCAATGCGCACCAGCTGAAACTGGAGCTCACCGAAAGCCTGCTGGCCACCAACATCGAAGTGACGATTGCCAAGATGGGGGCGCTCAAAGAGGCGGGGCTGACGCTGGCCATCGATGACTTTGGCATGGGCTACTCGGCCCTGTCGTACCTGAAGCATTTGCCGCTGGACCAGCTGAAGATTGACCGCGCCTTTGTGAAAGACATCCTCACCGACCCGAACGATGCCGCGATTGCCCGCACCATCATCGGCCTGGCCCAGAGCCTGGGGCTGGGCGTGATGGCCGAGGGCGTGGAGACCGAAGCGCAGCGCGACCTGCTGGCCCGCTACGGCTGCGAGTGTTATCAGGGCTTCCTGTTCTCCAAGGCGCTGCCCATCGAGGAGCTGGAAGTCTTCATGCAGAGCCTGCCCGCCGCCCCACCCTGAAAGAGCGCTGCACCACTGGCCGCAGGCTTGCGCCACAATCGCGGCATGCAACACATTCCCCTGATTGAACTGACGCGCGGCGGCACGCTCGAATGCCAGCATCTGGGCTCCGTCGCCGTGGTCAACACCCGCGGCCAGATGGTGGCGCATGCGGGCAACCCCCACTGGCTGTCGTTCACCCGCTCCACACTCAAAGCCCTGCAGGCCCTGCCCTTCATCCAGGCCGGTGGCCACCAGCAGTTCGGCTTCAGCACCCGCCAGCTCGCGATGCTGTGCGCCAGCCACAACGGCGAAGACATGCACGTCACCGAAACCCAGGGCATGCTGGAGAAAGCCGGCCTGACCTACAAGGCCCTGCGCTGCGGCTGCCATGTGCCGATGGTTTTTTCGCAGACTGAAACCGCACCACCACCCGGCGCCGTGTTCGATGAGCGCCACAACAACTGCAGCGGCAAGCACGCCGGCTTCGTCGCCTACTGCGTGCAGCACGGACTGGACCTTGAAGACTACATCGCACCCGAACACCCGCTGCAGCAAGCCATCCGCCGCGACGTGGCACGCGCCGTCGGTATGAACGCCAACGACCTGACCATGGGCATCGACGGCTGCTCGGCACCCAACTACGCCATGCCGCTGTCCAAGCTGGCTTACGGCTACGCACGCCTGGCCAGCGGCAGTCGCGACGCCGAATTCGGCGAAAGCTTTTCCGCACTCGGCAACGCGATGACCGAGCACCCCGACCTGGTGTCCGGCACCGGCCGCAACGACCTCGCCTTCATGCGCGCCGGACGCGGCGACTGGGTCACCAAGATCGGCGCCGACGGCGTGCAGGTGGTCGGCAGCAAGAGCCGTGGCGAAGCGGTGGCCCTGAAGATTCTCGACGCCAACAAGGTGGCACTGCACGCCGCCACGGTCGAGGTGCTGGACCAGCTCGGCTGGCTGGACGACGCACAGCGTGAGGAGCTCAAGCCCTGGCGGGCGGCGACGATTGTGAATGCGCGGGGGGTGTTGGTGGGGGAGAGGCGGTCGGCTTTCCGGCTGCAAGTGGGTGGCTAGGGGTTGGGGACTTTGCTGAGGGTGGAGGCCGGGACTCGCCCCGGCGGGCGCCTCACTTTCTCTTGCTTCGCCAAGAGAAAGTAAGCAAAGAGAAGGCGACCCGAAGTCTGGGTCCCTTCGCTTCGCTTCGGGCAACCTGTGCTGCTCGATTACGGCGGCAGTCCGCACAACTCGCCTTCGGCTCAAACAAGTGCGGCCTGAACCTCCGCCTCCATCTGCGCTGCTCGGCCCAGCCACACGGGGCAAGCGCAAACGGGAACCAATACAACAAGGACACGCATAGCGTGTCCTTGTTGTATTGGGTGTTTGTCTTCTGCCTTCCTGCATCCATCCCTTGTGAATGCGCCGAGGAGCGGAGGTTCAGGCGGATCAGGGCTGGCGTTGTCTGAGCCGAAGGCGAGTTTAGCCAGACCCCGCCTGGACCGAGCACCGCAGGTTGCCCGTAGCGAAGCGAAGGGACGCAGGCACCAGGGTCGCC
>CALRUD020000009.1:0-30463 GCA_943371225.1 Rhizobium sp. Q54
CTGGCGAGGTTGATGGTGTCTGTTCCGGCTCCGCCGGTGATGATGTCTGCGCCCGCTCCACCGGTGATGGTGTCTGCGCCGTCGCCTGCATTGATCGTGTCAGCGCCTGCACCACCCGTGATGATGTCGGTGCCTGTCGAGCCGGTCACCGTGAAGGATTCTGTCTGGTTGGCCAGGCTGAGCGTGGTGCCAGCTGCCGTCAGCGTGATGTTCTCAATACCAGCAATCTGGGCATCGCTGCTGCTGGTGAAGTTCGCGCCTACGTTCAGGGTGTCTGTGCCCAAGCCACCATCCAGCAAGGTGTCATTGTCTGCGCCCACAATCGTGTCATCGCCCGCACCCGCGCTGATGCTATCTGCACCCGTGCCGCCGGTGATGGTGTCGGCGCTGCCAGAACCTGTGACTGTGAAGGCTTCGGTTTGGCCGCTCAGGTTGATGGTCACGCCTGCTGCTGCCGTGGCAGCAGAGATCGCCTCGACGCCCTGGATGGAGGTATCCGTCGCGCCCAGCGTGTTGAGATCACCCGAGGTGGAGGTCAGGTTGAGGGTGTCCCCTGCACCCGCGCCCATGTTGATGGTGCTGCCGCCCACCAGAATCGCATCGAGTTGCGCGCCGGTCAGCGTGATGGTGTCGGTCCCTGTCGTTCCAATCAGATTGATCGTGCTGATGTTGGCCAATGTGGGTATCGTCAGCGATGTGATATCGCCGGTCAAAACCACGTTCAGAACGTTTGTGCCTGCACCGAGGTCAATGCTCGTGAAATTCAGGAGCTGTGCTGCGGTCAAAGTCACCGTGTCGTTGCCACTGCTACCCGTCAATACCTCAATATTGCTCAAGGTACCTACGGAGAAATCAACCGTGGTGGGGTTGGTCAGCACAATGCTGTCAGTTTCAGTGCCGCCGTCGATCGACTCGCCGGCCACGAAATCACCGTTGGCAAGATTGATGGTGTCTGTACCTCCTCCACCAGCGATGGTGTCAGCACCAGCGCCACCGATCAGGGTGTCATTGGCGGAGCCGCCCGTCACGGTATCGGAACCGGCGGTACCAGTGATGGTCTCGCCCACGTCATTGATGGCCAGTGTCACCGCGCGGTTGGAGACGTTCCCAGCCGCATCGGTGGCCACCACGCTGAAGCTGTAGCTACTCTTGGTCTCGTAGTCCGGATTGGCAGTCAGTGTCACAGCGCCCGTGCTGGCGTTGATGCTGAAGAGGCCGGCGTCGGTGCCGGTGAGGCTGTAGCTGGTCGTGCCGGAGATGTAATCGGTCACATCAGTAGACGTCGCCGTGTACACCACCTGGCCAGCGCCTGAATTTTCATTGATAGCCGCGGCCGTCGCCGCGCTGGTGATGGTCGGGGCGACCTCGTCGCGGTTGACGATGGCCAGGGTCACGCCCTGGGTGCTGGCGTTGCTGGCCGCATCGGTGGCCACCACGCTGAAGCTGTAGGCGCTCTTGCCTTCGTAGTCGGCGGCGGCGGTCAGGGTCACCACGCCGGTGGAGGCGTTGATGCTGAAGAGACCGGCGTCGGTGCCGGTGAGGCTGTAGCTGGTGCTGCCGCTGACGTAACCAACTGCGTCTGTAGAAGTAACGGTATACACAGCCAGACCAGCCCCAGCGTTCTCGCTGATGGCGGCGGCAGTACCAGAACTGGTGATCGTCGGAGCGGTCGTATCTGGCGCAGGTGCAGGTGCAGGTGCAGGTGCAGGTGCAGGTGCAAGTGCAGGTGCCGCTGTGACGGTTACCGTACTGGTAGAAGCGAGGTTAGTGAGTCGGGAAAAGTCATCCTGCAGCTGACCGAACTCCTCCGAGTCAGCGGCCACCAGTCCGCTCTGGGTCGTGGGTCCAACTGTGGCGGCATTGAACAGCGTGTCGACTGACGTGAACGGATCCCGGTACTGGTAACTCAGCGGTGCTACGGTCTCCAGGGTGCGGATGATTTCAACCAGGGTGTTGCCATCAAGGGCAACAACCGGCGACGACACCAGGATGCCACCGTCTGCACTGGTCCCCGCAGCGGGCGCGGCGAACAGGCTGTCAAGGCTGCTGCCTCGGGCGAGGGCCTGCAGCAGTGCTGCGAACTCACCGGCTTCAGGGGCCAGGGCGGCATCTGTCGTGTCGGCAAGAACGCTGCCTGTCACAGACGCATCCAGAGTAACCGTCTCGCCAGGGCCGAGAACGACGTTGCCCCCCTGCTCGAAGGTCAGTCCGGCACGCCCGCCGGGGCCGGTGACAATGACTTCGCCCTCGAGAACCGGATCTCCGCTCTTGAGTTGACGCCGCTGCCCGTCGCTGCCCAACGCAAAAACAAAACCCTCTACCCGGGTGACGCTACCAACAACAGGGACGGACGTGGCCATGACAGCTTCCAGACGTAACGATTACATATGGAAACATCCTACCCCCTTGGGGTCTGTCGCGACACTGTACCGAGGTACTAGAACGGCCCTGCCTGACCCGGCTCAGCCGCCTAAAGACGCCGCGGAAGAGTCATGAGAAAATCAGGGTAAACCCTTAAACCTTCGATGCTCAACCGTCTGACCGGTCGGCCGCTCTGGCGCCGCCGTTGATGACCAATGACAGCTGCAGCCGGTCGCGAACCTGGAGCTTTTCCAGGATGGCGCCCACATGCGCCTTGACCGTCCGGTCCGTGATACCCAACAGGCGGGCTATTTCCTTGTTGCTGGCCCCGGAGGCGAGCGTCTGGGCCACCTCCCGTTCGCGGTCGGTGAGTTTCTCCTGCCACACAGGAGCGGCAGCTGGGGCAGCGGCCGCGGGGGAGAGGTCGCCAGACAGTCCCGTCGAAGGGCTGGAATCGGTCAAAGGTGCGACACGGGCCAGCCGGGCGGTTGCGCCAATCAGCCGATGCATCAGCGATTCACCGATCCAGAGCCCGCCTTGCAGCACCACGCCAGCAATCTGCCTGAGCAGCTTCGGATCTGCATGGGTGTTGCAATAGCCGCGCGCGCCGGCGGAAAAAACAGCCATCGCCTCCTCGTCCTGCGGGATGTCGCTCATGACGATGCAGGGCAGCACCCCGAACCGGAGTGCCACACCGGCCACCTGCTCGGCCGCTGATACATCCTGCTCAAGACGCAACCAGAGCAGCCCAACCGTGCTTTTTCCTTTTTTGGAGCGCAGCGTCCCCGGTTTCGACGCCTTGGCGCCTTCAAACGCCTCGCTCCAGCGGGGCAGCATCTGACCATCACGGCACAGGAACAGGTGCGACGACCCTTCACTCACCATGAGGCCGTTCCCTAGCGCTCGGTGAACGCGGCCTGCTTGGCTCTGAGCACGGGTTTCAGGAGATAGGAGAGGATGCTCTTCTTGCCCGTCACGATGTCGACTTCCGCCACCATGCCCGGGATGATGGGCAGACCTTCGCCCAGTTTCGATTTCTCGGTGCGCACCCGCACGTTGTAGAAGGTGTTGCCACGCTCGTCCGTGACGGAGTCGGCGCCGATCACTTCCAGCCGCGCTTCCAGGCCGCCGTAGATCGAAAAGTCATACGCGGTGAACTTCACGATGGCGCGGTCACCTGGGCGCAGGAAGGCAATGTCTTTGGGCATGACCTTGGCTTCTACCAGCAGGTTCTCTTCCAGTGGAACGATCTCGATGATGTCGCGGCCGGGCTGCACCACACCGCCCACCGTGTTGACCAGCAGGCGCTTGACCGTCCCGCGGACCGGGGACTTGAGCGACGATTTTTCAACCTTGTCTGCCAGACCCACGCCACCCGCCGAGCTGACATTGAGCTTGGCCAGCGTTTCAGACAGCTCTTTGCGGGCCTCGCTCCTGAAGTTGAGCTCCAGCTCCTGCACCTTGCGCGAGGCCTCGGCAATTGCCGACTGCGTCCGGGCGATCTGGGCAGACGCCATTTCCCGGTCGCCCAGATAACGCCCTGCATCGCGCTCAAGCCGCAACAGTTCCACTTCGGACACCGCGCCGTCTTTCAGAAGCGGGCGGGTGTAACCCAGTTCACGCGTGGTCAGCTGATAGGCCTGGGCCGCCTGCTCCCGCCGTGCCTTGACCTCCAGCAGCTCCTGCTGACGCTGAGCCAGCTGCTGCTGGGCAATTGACAGTTGGGCGTTGAGGGTTGACACGCTTGCTTCGTAAGCGCGCCGCTCCTCTTCCACCACCTTGGGTGCTTCGGTCACGGCTTCTGGCGGGGGCACGAACGGCACGCCCTCAGCCAGTGCGCGCAGGCGGGCTGTCTTGCCCAGCAGCGCGAGGTAACCGACGCGGTTTTCCTTGAGGGACGAGTCAAACCGTGTGGTGTCGATGTTCAGAAGCACCTGCCCGGCTTCCACCACCTGGCCTTCATTGACCAGAATTTCAGACACGGCGCCGCCGTCCAGGCTCTGCAGCACCTGCAGCTGCTTGGACGGGATGACCTTGCCCTCGCCTTTGGTGATTTCATCGATTTCAGCCAGCGAGGCCCACGCAACGGCCAGTATCAGGATGATGCCGAAGGCATTCAGCAGCATGCGCGCGCGCAGCGGCTCCTGGTCCAGCATGACGCGGTCGGCATCGCTGCTGAAGCCCGCATCGAGCTTGCCCGGGTCCTGATCCCACGACACCAGTGTGCGATCCACCGTGGGTTGCACCTTGCCCCTGATGGCTTCCAGCAACCTGACCACCGGACGGGCCCAACCGATCCAACGTGGCTTCATGACGCTTTACCTACTCTTCCTGCCTTGAGTGCTTCCATGACCTGATCGTGCGGACCATCCGCCACCACCCGGCCTTCGTCGATCACGATGATGCGGTCTGCGAGGTCAAGAAGGGTGTTACGGTGTGTCACCACAATCGTGGTCTTGTGTCTGCCGAACACCCGCAGACGCTCTTTGAACTGGGCCTCGGACGAGAAGTCCATCGAGCCGGTGGGCTCGTCCAGCAGCAGGATGGGCGGCTCCAGCAGTGCCGCGCGGGCAATCGCCACCCCTTGACGCTGACCGCCAGACAGCGACTCGCCGCGCTCGCCGATGATCATGTCAAAACCCTGGGGGTGGGCATTCGCAAACTCGATCAGCCCGCCGACTTCGGCCGCCGCGAGAATGGCGCCGTCGTCAGCGTACGGTGCCGCAATCGCAATGTTGTCACGCAGCGTGCCGTAAAACAGCATGGCGTCCTGCTCCACGTAGCCGATGTTGCGCCGCAGGTCGGCCGGGTCCAGCTGGCGCAGGTCAATGCCGTCAATGGAAACGCTGCCCTGGGTCGGCACATAGAGGCCCAGAATCATCCGCTGGATGGTGGTCTTGCCCGAGCCCACGCGGCCAATCACCACCACGTTCTCGCCCGGCTTGATGCGGAAAGAAATTCCGCGCAGTGCTTCCTGCGTGCGGCCCGGGTAGCTGAAATGGACGTTGTCAAAGACGATTTCACCCTGCAGATCAGGGCGATGGACAAAATTGGCCTCGGCGGTGCGTTCGCCCGGCTTGTTCATCGTCACTTCCAGCGAAGCAAGGGCCGTACGCGCATTGTGGTACTGCATCAGCAAGGCGACGATCTGGCCCAGCGGCGCCATGGCACGGGTGGCGAGCATGGTGCAGGCAATCAGGCCGCCCATGGTGAGCATGCCCGCGTTGATCAGGTACACGCCGCCAACGATCATGGCCATGTTGATCAGTTGCTGCAACGTGGTCACACCATTGACCACGGAAGAGGACAGCAGACGCAACTGGGCACTGACCCGTGCGAGGAAGGCCGCGGTGTCTTCCAGCTTGGACTGCATCTGGCTCTCGGCGCCGTGGGACTTGATCGCCTCCATGGCGGTCAGCGTCTCGACCAACGTCGCGTTGCGCATGGCTGCAGCGCGGAAGGTGGTCTCTGACAACTCATGCATCTTGTGCTGCACGACATAGCTGTAGATGATCACCACAAACACACCCACGATGGGAGCGAAGACCAGTGGCCACGAAATCCACGCCAGCACGATGAAGAACAGGATGGCGAACGGCAGGTCGATGATGGCGGTCACCGTCGCAGAGGCGATGAAATCCCGGACCGACTCAAAAGAGCGCAGCGTGGCCGCATAGGAGCCCACAGAGGCCGGGCGCTCCGAGAGCTTCATGCCCAGCACGCGCTCCATGATGAGCGTCGACAACTTGAGGTCGATGCGCGAGCCTGCCAGATCGACAAAGTAACCGCGCATGAGCCGCAGGAAATAGTCGAAGCCCAGCACCAGCGCCATGCCGATGGCCAGTATCCAGAGCGTCTCAATCGCGAAGTTGGGCACCACGCGGTCGTACACATTCATCGAGAACAGCGGCACCGCCAAGGCAAACAGGTTGATCAGCAGTGCGGACGTCAGGATGTCCCGGTACAGCGGGAACTGATCACTGAACGCGCCCCAGAACCAGTGCTTTTTCGAGGTGCCAGTGACCAGAGGCGTGCGCTGGTCAAACCGGAAATGCGGGCGGGAAAAGATGGAAATGCCGACGTAACGCTTTTCCAGCTCGGCACGCGGAAGTACCACGGCTCCCTGCCCTGTTTCGGGAAACAGCACGTTGGCCTCTTCACCCGTCTCATCCCAGCCAAGAAGCAGACAAGCCGACTCGCCCTCGAGCAGCAGGATCACTGGCAACAGCGCGGTATCAATGCCCCGGAGCGGACGCCGCACCACCTTGCAGGACAAACCGGCACGCGCAGCCGCGCGCGCGAACAGCGAAGGCGTCAGGCCTTCCTTGGGCAAAGGCAAGCCTGCCGACAGCGCTGCGCGCGTGCTCGGGCGCCCATGGATCCGGGTCAACTCGACAAGACAGTCGAGCAGCGGATCATGGTGCAGCAAATCCTCGCGCAGGCCTTGCCCCAAGTGCTTGGGGACAACACGGCCTGCCTGCGACGGCAAGTTGTTATCGCTCATCTGTTCGCGTCGTCTCCCACGACTTTCTTCCCCGACGGTTTGTAATAATTTGTAATGTTAGTACTCATCCCAATGGTCTGACGGACCTGCGCCGGAATTGCGTCAGCGGCCGTGAACTACTTGACACAGCAACGTTGCATAAAAGAGAAGAATGGCTCGCAGGCTTCAAGCCGCAGGCCGAAACGTAATGTAAGGCATTACTACCAAAGAATTACGTCTGTTCTGTTAACACGGCCTTTCGCGCCGCATTTTTAATACATCTCTAATTATCCGACACACCCGAGCGCGAGCCCAGAGGGAAAACCGTCATAGACGTAACCTTGCCACTCTTGGAGGTCTTGACTGGCTACACCTGCCCCGTCCGAAAACACTTTCACCTTCGAAGATACGCCACAAAAGTGCCGGCAGATTCGCCAAATCGGCGAATTGGATGCCCATCAACGGCTCACAGGAACATGAATGCCGCCGCCGCAACCACCGTTGGGCCCAGGGCACCGAGCAGCAAGCCCCCGGCGCCGACCGTCTCATCGGCAAAGCCCCGTTTGAGCAGCGCCACGCCGGCCGGATTGGGCGCATTGGCAATCACGGTCAGCCCGCCTCCGGCCACAGCACCGGCCACCAGCATGTACTTGGACTGGTCAGAAATACCGACGATCAGCGAGCCGAGATAGGTCAAAGCGGCGTTATCCGTCACGGCCGTGAGGCCCAAAGCGCCGAAAAACAGCGCGACGGGTGTGAGCCCGGAAACAACGGGCTGGAGCCACCACTGCTGCATTCCACCCAGAACCACCAGGCCAGCCAGAAAGAATCCGACCAGCAATGCCTCCTTGAGGATGAGAGGACTCTGGTGACGCTCGTAAGCCTGCGCAAAGCCGAGAAACATCAGAAACAGGCTCAAAAACACCACGGGGTGGTGGGCGAACAGCACCACGCCAGCCAGCAACCCCATGTGCACCATCACCACCGACACTGGCACGGCAGGTTCAGCGGGTTGCTCGCTGCCGATGGCCGGATCGGGCCGCAGATGGTTTCGCAGAGCGTACGTCGCAACGGTGGCATTCAGGATGACTGCCACGGCGGCCTTCCAGCCAAAGTTAGCAAACATGAAGGCACTGTCCCATTGCCAGGTGCTCGCCACCATCAGCACCGGCGGTGCGGCATAAGACGTCATCGTTCCGCCAATGGAAACATTGACGAACAACACGCCCAGCGCCAGATACTTCATGCCTTCGGGCACCTGCGGCCTGAATATCTGGGGTGCAAGCATCAGCGCAGCAATCGTCATGGCTGCGGGCTCGGTGATGAGAGAACCCAACAAAGGCACTGCAGCCAGACCCAGCCAGGCAGTCGCCAACGGGGTGCGGACGGGCGCAATACGAGCCACGGTATCAACCAGCGACATGACCGTGCGCAACACCGGTCGCGAGGCCGCAATCACCATCACAACGAAGACAAACAGCGGTTCGGTGTAGTTGCGCGACTCCGCGTAGTCGAGTGCGGCAGCGCCATTACCCACCACCGCCATCACCACCACCAGGACGATGGCCCAGAAACCAAATACGACCTCCACTTCACCGAGAAGGTGAAACAGGCCGGCATGGCGCGGATAACGGTGCGACAAACGCTCGAATTGCTTGGCCGTGAAAGTATGAAGCAGAGCGATGGCAAAAATGGCGGCGGCGATCCACTGGATCAGGCTGTCGGACATGGAATTCCCGGTCGTGAGAGTGCCGCGAGGCGGCCCGACCTTCGCAACTCCTGGAACGCCCGACGCGGCATGCCACCCATTCCGGAGTTTACCCGGCCGCTGGACCGGCCCCGCCAAGCACCTGCGTGATTCCCGCACGCGGCCAGGGCGCTGGCGGCAAAACCGACCTCAGGGTTCCTGACGGCACCAGCCGCGGGGTCGCAGAACACCATGCCAAAAACAGAAACGCCCCAGAACCCGAAAAGGGCGCTGGGGCGCATGGAGACTGGTGGCCTGGGGCGGAATCGAACCACCGACACAAGGATTTTCAATCCTCTGCTCTACCGACTGAGCTACCGGGCCAGAGCCTCTGATTATATATCAGCCGATGGCACCGGCCGGCCAAGCCGGGGATGTGGGCCTCAATTTCCGCGCTTGCCGCGGGTCAGGTCCACGCCCAGCTGCTTGAGCTTGCGATAGAGGTGGGTTCGCTCCAGGCCGGTCTTTTCAGCCACGCGCGTCATCGAGCCGCCTTCCTTGGCGAGGTGAAATTCAAAATAGGCTTTCTCGAACTCGTCGCGCGCATCGCGCAGGGGTTTTTCAAGCTGGAAGCTCTGCAGTGCCTGCGGGCCCGCGTCGATGGGCACTGCGAGTACACCGGTCATGACGGCATCAACTACGAAGTCGGTGGTGCTCTGGACCGCACCGGGCCCGGTGACTGCCGGCTTGCGCGACATGCTTTTGGTCAGCCCCTGCTCCACCGCTTTCAGCAGCTTTTGCAGGGTGATGGGTTTTTCGAGGAAGGCCATCGCGCCGATCTTGGTCGCCTCGACGGCAGTGTCGATGGTCGCGTGGCCGCTCATCATGATGACTGGCATGGTGAGCAGGCCGCTGGACGACCACTCCTTGAGCAGCGTCACGCCATCGGTATCGGGCATCCAGATATCAAGCAACACCAGGTCGGGGCGCACACGGCCACGGGCGGCGCGGGCCTGGGCGGCATTCTCGGCAAGCTCGACCTGATGACCTTCGTCATTGAGAATTTCGGAGAGCAGGTCGCGTATGCCCAGTTCATCGTCAACGACCAGAATGTTTGCCATGATTGAATGTTGCCCTGCCTGTTATGCCCAATGTTTTATGTATGTCTTTTCAGCCGTCCGCCGGAGAAGAGACTTGCCAGGCCACCGCACCGATGTGTTACTGAATGTGTTGTTATGCCACAACTGCAAATGATAACGACACTTGCGCGCCCTGCACCACGCCGTCGGTGACGCGGTTGGAAATATCGATGCGCGCGCCGTGTTCGTCGGCGATTTTTTTCACCACGGCCAGACCCAGACCGGTGCCCTTGACCTTGGTGGTGACGTAGGGCTCGAACGCCCGCTTGAGGATGTGCTCCGGAAAGCCGGTGCCGTTGTCGCGCACGCTCAGGCGAACGCGCTTCGAGGTTTCGGAAAACTCGGTCTTCAGCACCACGCGCCCGCCCGGTCGCCCCTCCTGCGCGTCCTGTGCGTTCTGCAGCAGGTTGTGGATCACCTGCCGCAATTGCTGGTCATCGCCCTGAATTCGTGGCGCTTTCGGGTCCAGTTCGGTGAAGACCGGCACCACGGCGTTTTCGCTGGCGTAGAGCTGCATCACATCGGTCACCAGCGCATTGAGGTCCACCGGCTTGAGCTCTGCCGCCGGCAGGCGTGCGTAGTCGCGGAACTCATTGACCAGCCGCTTCATCGCATCGACCTGATCGACGATGGTCTTCACCGACTTGGTGAGCAGCAGCTGCTCAGGCTCGCCGATTTTTCCGTTCAGTTTCATCTCCAGCCGCTCGGCAGACAGCTGGATCGGTGTCAGCGGGTTCTTGATCTCATGCGCCAACCGGCGGGCCACCTCGCCCCAGGCCTGCGCGCGCTGCGCCGAGACCATTTCAGACACGTCATCAAATACCAGCAGAAACTCTTCTGTGCCTGGCATCTTGGCGCCGCGCGCAATGATGGTGGTGGCGTTGTCTGGCGCACCGGGCACGCTCGGGTTGAGCTCAAACGACTGTTGCCAGTGCTCCATGCCGTGGGGTGCCCCGTCCCCAAGGTTGGTACTCAGGTAATCGGCAAACTGCGCCTGCACGTCGCGGGCGAAGGCTTCCAGCCCCGGCACCTCGGCCAGCGACCGGCCGTGGTGGGCCGCCAACGGTGCGCGCAGGATGCGGGTGGCACCCGGGTTACTCGACTGGATCTGCCCGTGCACGTCAAGCACGATCACGCCGGCGGTGAGGTTGTCCAGAATGGTCTGCAGGTTGGCGCGCGCGGCATCGACCTGGCTCATGCTCTGCTGCACGGCGGTGCGGGCATCTGCGAGCTGCTGGGTCATGTCGGCAAACGACCGCGTGAGGCCACCCAGTTCGTCGTTGCCACGCAAGGCCGCCTTGGGCGTGAGGTCGCCCTGCGCCACCTGCTTCACGCCTTCGGCCAGCACCAGCAGCGGTTTGGCAAGCTGGTTGCCCAGCACCACCGCCAGTAGCACCGCGCCGAACACCGCCAGAAAAAGACTCAGGGTGAGCGTACCGATGTACATACGACGCAGACCGCCACGGGCCAAGGCGCGCTCCTGGTACTCGCGGTTGGCCTCCTGGACCGCAATGGCGTTCTCCACCAGCCCGCTGGGCAGCAGCTGCGTGACCTGCAGGAAGCGAGCATCGCCCAGCACACTGACGTTGGAGTTGTTGACCACCGCAATCGCCTTGATGCGCGGCGCTGACGTGCTCGCTGCCTGCCCGGTCCCTGGCGGCGCCCCGCCGGCGGCCAGCTCGCCGTTGCCGGCAGTGACCACCTCGTCCAGCCCTTCAACCTGTGTGACCACCCGCTGCGCGCGGGCGTTGCGCAGTTGCGATGACGAGGGCCGCTCGGGCTTGAAGAGAAAGCGCGATTCACCGGCACTGGCGATCACCTGGCCCGATGCACTCCACAGCACCACGTCGCTGGCGGCCAGCTGCTCCCGCAGCCGCTCAAGCGTCAAACCAGCAATCGCGTCTGGCGTCTCGGCCACCTGTGCGGCGGCCTGGCGCGTCTTGTTACCCAGGTCCACCGCCAGGGTGTCCAGCGTCGCCCTGCCGAGGTTCAGGCCGGCGGCAAGTGCGCCCTCGACCTCCACATCAAACCAGCTCTCAATCGAGCGCGACACAAACTGGTAGGACACGACATAAATCATCAACCCCGGCATCAGGCCGACCAGTGCAAAAATCGCCGCAAGCTTGACCAGCAGGCGGCTGCCGAAGCGGCCACGCCGCAGCCGCAGCCCGAGGCGAACGACGATCCAGCCAATGACCAGCAGCAGCAAACCCGCCACGGCCACATTGAGCCCCAGCAGCAGCGCGTAATTGCGCTCATACAGCTCGCGGTTGCCAGTAGCCTGCGTCAGCAGGAACAGCAGCACCAGCCCGAGCGCGACCATGGTGGCCACGCCCACGCCCACCGTCCAGCGGAACGCCCGGCTGCTCTTGAGACTGGCCAGTTGGGCCGGCAGACTCACTGCGAAACCTCGGTGCCCAGATTGGTGGGCGGCGACAGCGGTTCGAGCTTCAATCGCTCCTTGACCTGCGCCGAGATGTTCCAGTCACGCTGGCCGGCCACGCCAATCTGGAAGGGGCGCGGAAGCTGCGACAAATCGAGCCGGAAACTGAACTCCAGCCGATGAGTCGCGTTCGGGTTCACATCGGCCGGCTCGGCAATCCGCCAGCGCGCGATCCGCTGGATGGCAGCCAGTGCTTCGGGCAGCGATTCGTAGTTCTGGTTCAGCGTGGCGCGCAGACCCGCCGAATTGCTGATGACCCCCGCCGCGATGTTCAGGCGCCAGCGCCGGGTCAGTGGCTGGTAGGCCAGCCGCAGCGTGCGGGCGGCGCTCGCCACGCGCGGGTCCGTCCAGTACCAGCGGTCGCGGTAAATGTCGGCCTCGACCACAAAAAACAGCGGAATGCCCCGGAGCAGGGCATCTTCGACCACCGGCGGCAGCTCAAACCGGGCCTGCGCCGATAAGTAAACCCCGTCGTCACCCCGCTCTACCCGCAGCTGCGAGATCTCGGTGGCAAGGGCGCCACCAGCGCCCCAGGCCAGCACCACACCCATCACCACACCACGAAAAAGCCGTGTCCATGCCGACGCAGTGCGCCGGACGCCTTCAGGAACCTTGTTTTTCAAGCAGCGCGTAATAGAAACCGTCGTGATCACGACTCAAATTGTCCGGGAATACCGTCGCATCCACGCCACTTTGAGGCAGCAAATGCCCGGGCGATGGCATGAATACGGCATCGGTGTGGTGCGCAACAAACGTTTGCGTCTGCTGGTCGCCCTCTTGGCGAAAAACCGAACAGGTGCAGTAGAGCAAACGCCCGCCTGGCCGGACCAGCGGCCACAGCGTGGCCAGCAGCCGGGCCTGAATGGCGGCGAGCTGCGCAATGTCGGTGGGGCGGCGCAGCCAGCGCACATCAGGGTGGCGGCGCACGATGCCCGACGCGGTGCAAGGCGCATCCAGCAGGATGCCGTCATACAGCTCGCCGTCCCACCAATCGTCGGGCCGGGCGGCGTCAGCCACCGTGATGCGGGCCTGCAGGCCCAGGCGGGCAAGGTTCTGCCGAATCCGTTCACAACGGTGACCGTCGATGTCCAGGGCGGTCACCTCGGCGTCGGCCAGTTCCAGCAGGTGTGCCGTTTTGCCGCCGGGGGCAGCGCAGGCGTCGAGAATCCTCAGGGGGCGACCTGCGGGCGCCTTCAAGCCATGGAGCAACAAAGGAGCCGCCTGCTGCGCGGCGGCGTCCTGCACGGAGAAATGCCCCTCAGCGAACCCGGGCAGCGTGGTGACTGCATGTGCGACCGGCAGCACCACGCCGTAAGGCCCGGTGGCTGTGGCCTCAATGCCCTGCACTGCCAGCGCTTGCAGGTAGGCCACCTGCGTGGTCTTGCGCATGTTCACCCGCAGGATCAAGGGCGCCTGGGCGTTGTTGGCACGCAGGATGTCCTGCCATTGGTCCGGGTGATCCTTGCGCAGGCGGTCAATCCACCACTGCGGATGGTTCCAGACCGCCTGCGGGTGCTTGTGCGCGCGCGCCATCACGGCATCCCTGTCGCGCAGAAAAGCCCGCAAGCAGCCATTGATGAAGCTCGCCTGATGCCGCGTCGCCTCACCACGCTTGGCCGCTTCCACCGCCTGATCGACCAGCGTGAAGTCGGTGTAGAGCGGTGTCTCTTCGGCTCCCGCCGTGTTCACCAGCAGACCCAGTGCGACACATAACAAGGCATCGGCATCTTCGGGCGGCGGGCGCTTGGCCAGTTGCTGCCGCACCGCTTCGGCCCGCCCGAGCCAGCGCAGGGTGTGAAAGCTCAGCGCCTGAACGCCGGGGCGAAGCGTGGTGTCGACCGCCTCTAGTGCAGCCGTCATGGACCGGCCGGCACGCACAGCCAGCAGCAAGGAAGCAGCGCCTTGAAGCTGGCGCCAGAGGGGAATTGAGGAAGAGTGGTCTGACATGGATAGGGCTGCCCCGAAAGGCAGCCCCGTATTAAACCAGCCGCCACGGTCGCCCGTGGGGTTCAATCCAGCCGTGGAGGCTAGATCAGAGTATCAGCCCAGATATTGCTGGCCCAGTTCATCGCATAGACACCTTCGAGCTCGCTCGGGGCGGCGCTCACGCCACCCGACCCGGCAACGGTCTTGAAGGTTCTTTCAGCCGCAACATATTCGTGCACGCTGGCGACGTGAATGACATTCTTCGGATCGATGAAGCTGTAGCAGGTGTTGGCCAGCATGGGCGCCGGGTTCACGTCCCAGCCCGACAGCTGCGCGACGATGGCTGCCGCCGCCACCTTGCCCTGGTTGTTGGCCATGTGGCCGCTCTTGGGCATGGCCGGGGCGGCCTGGATCGAATCGCCCAGCACATGCACGTCCTTGGCGACCGTCGACTCAAAGGTCAGGTAATTGACGCCGCACCAGCGGTTGTTGGCCTGGTTGTTGAGCCCTGTTTGCACGGCGATGGTCCCGGCGCGCATGGCGGGCAACACGTTGAGCACATTGGCCTTCACGTTGTCCTGCACATCGAACTTGATGGTGCCGGCCTTCGCGTCCACCGCCATGACCTTGTGGTCACCGCGGTACTCGATGATGCCCTTGTACTGCTCGGCCCACACCTTCTTGAACAACGGGCCCTTGGAGGTCACATCGGGGTTGGCGTCAAGAATCAGCACCTTGCTGCGGGGCTTGTTCGCCTTGAAGTAACCGGCAATCACCGAAGCCCGCTCGTAAGGGCCGGGTGGGCAGCGGTAAGGCGCCTCCGGAATCGTGATGGCGTACACGCCGCCGTCAGGCATGGCTTCGAGCTGACGGCGCAAGGCCACGGTTTCCGGCCCGGCCTTCCAGGCCTGCAGGATCTGACCCGATGCGTTAGCCTCTTTCAGTCCCTCGATGCTGCCCAGCATCAATTCCACGCCGGGGCTCACCACCAGCTTGTCGTAGGCGATGGTGCCGCCACGCCCGAGGGTGACGGTTTTCTTCGCGGTATCAATGGCGCTGGCGTAATCCTTGACCACGGTCACCCCGTGGTTCTTCGACAGACCCGCATACGAGGTGGTGAGGTCGCCGACTTGCTTCACGCCGCTGAGCACCAGGTTCGAAATCGGGCAGGAGACAAAGGCCTCTTGCGGCTCGATCAGCACCACGTCCATGCGGTAGTTGGACAGCATGCGCACATACTTGGCTGCGGTGGCACCACCATAGCCGCCGCCGATCACCACCACCTGCGCTTTGGCAGGCACACGGGTGCTGGCGCAGCCGGCCAGACCGAGCAGGCTGAGCGCGGCGGCAGATTGCAGGACGGAGCGGCGCTGAAGGCCGGCTTTGAGAGTGGAGTGATGGGTCATGATGGATTCCTTGCGTTCGGTGTGGTCACTTCGTCACTTCTCTTCACTTCTTTTGCGCTGCAAAGTAAGTGGCCAGCGTGGCGATTTGCGCGTCGTTGTAGCCCTTGCTGATCTGGTGCATCACCGTCGCGGGGCGGGTACCGTTCTTGAACGCATTCATCTGCGCAACAAAATACGCCGGCTGCAGGCCCGCCAGCGAGGTCACGCTAGAGCCGGCCACCGCGTTGCCGTTGGTTCCATGGCAGTTGGCGCAGGTGGCGGCAAGGCTTCTGACATACAGCGCCTCCTTGGTCCCATCGCTCTGGGCGTGAGCGGTGGACAGGCACGCCATCAACAGCAGCGATGCCAGCGAAGTCTTCGAGGAGGGAAGGGTCGGGATTCTCATGGGTTCTCCTGCAGTGTTCAGTCAAGGGCCATTCGGCACCGTGGGATTGGGCTCGCCGGAATATGCGTCGCCGGTGTGTATGCCACCTCAAGCCGTAATTTAACTTGGGGCTCGGGGTGCCCGCTAGGGAGTATCCAGTAGTTCAGCCCCTCGCGAGCGGGTTTCCTTCCAATCATTCGCAATGTGCTGATAACCCATGCGAATGAGGCGCAGCACCCTGGCGGCTACAGGGCGGGCGTGTCGAAGGGCAGCGTGCGCGCGCCTGGGCGCAACCCCTCGATGCGGCGTATGCGTTCAGCCAGCGGCGGGTGACTGGCGAACCAGCGATGGTCTGCCGCGCTCACCACCAGCATGTGCTGAACCGCTGGATCCACAATCTCTGCAGATCTGCCGGCACGCGCTGGCCCGCCCGACGCGTCCAGTTCCTGCGCCACTTCTTGTGCAATTTTCCGCAGCACACCCGCCAGCCCCTGCCTGCTGCGGGTGAACTGCACCGCGCGGGCATCGGCGAGAAATTCGCGCTGCCGCGACACCGCCGCCTTGAGAATGCGCCCGGCCAGCCAGCCGAGCGAGCCAATGATCTCGATGGCAAAACCGGGGATGGCCAATACCGTGCGGCGCCCTGCATCGTTCGGCTCGCAGAGGGTTCGACCGAGGTTGAACAGCATCTCCAGCCCGAAGACCATGCCGGCCAGGCGCATGTTCAGACGAATGTCGCCCTCACGGATGTGGCTGAATTCATGCGCCACCAGGCCCATCAGTTCGTCACGCGTGAGCCGGTCCAGCGCACCCTTCGTGACGGCGACTACGGCATCAGAATCGTCCCAGCCGGCCGCAAAAGCGTTGATGGCGTCGATACGGGGCAGGACCATGGCCATCGGCGGCTTCATGCTGGCGGCAATGGCCAGTTCATCGATGATGTTGCACAGGCGCTGCTCGTCGTCCCGGCTGTCGGGCCAGGCCTCGCGGGCACCGACCCGGCGCGCCAGTTTCTCGCCGCCGCCCCGCAGATTCGAGGTTTCCAGCCACCAGCCGCCCAATACGAACAGCAGGATCACGCTTGTATTGACGGCAAAAAAATGTTGTGGGTAAGCGCTCCATCCACCAAAACCCGTGAGTGCACCCCATGAGATCTGCCAGACCACGGCCAGCGCGGCATTCATGGCCAGAACCAGCGCCACGATGGTCACGGTAAACAGCAGCAACAGCCGCAGCGTTTGCGACCGGGCCTCGTGCTGATGCTCAAAAAAACGCATCGGCCATCACGCGAAAAACGTCCCTGCCATCTTCACAGCTGGATGCGAACCGCCTCGCGCTCTGCCGGGCTCTCGGTGACCCTAAGCATTGCCGAAGGCGCGAAGCCAAACAAGCGGGCAATCAGCACCGCCGGGAACTGGCCCTGCGCGTTGTTGTAGTCGAGCACCGCGTCGTTGTAGGCCTGGCGCGCAAAGCCGACCTTGTTCTCGGTGCTGGTGAGTTCCTCGCTCAGGTCGCGGATGGTCTGGTCCGCCTTGAGCTCCGGATAGGCTTCGGCCACCGCAAAGAAGTGGCCCAGACTGCCATCCAGCGCCTGTTCGGCCACCGACAGGGCCGTGACGGCGGCCGCATTGGCGGGCCGGCTGCGTACCGCCTCGCTGGCCGTGCGTGCCTGATTGCGGGCCGCAGTGACTGCCTCCAGCGTGGTCTGTTCATGCTGAAGGTATTTCTTGGCGGCCTCGACCAGATTCGGAATCAGATCGTAGCGGCGCTTGAGCTGCACATCGATCTGCCCGAAGGCGTTGGCAATCGTGTTTTTCAGACGCACCAGCCGGTTGTAGGCGCCGACCGCCCAGAACACCAGCAGTGCACCGAACACAATCCAAGCGATGGAGTTGAATGACATGCGGATTTCCTCTCCCAAGGTTGAATGCCAAATGTCGAGGTTACCTGTTTTTCAGGCCCTCGGACCACGAGCGCTGACTGTGGAACCGACATGAAAAAACCCCACGCCCGGTGAAGGCGTGGGGTTAGGGTGCCTGTCAGGGCACGAAGACGCGAGGCTGCTTACTCGGCAGTCGAACCTTCACCGCCTGCATCGGCAGACGCAGGCATGGCTTCGAGTTCAGCGGCTTCGGCTTCCGCAATGGCACGGCGCTCGGCGTCGTCCATCTGGTCCTTGGCCTTGCGTGCCTCGTGGTAGGCCATGCCGGTACCGGCAGGGATCAGGCGGCCAACGATCACGTTCTCTTTCAGGCCACGCAGTTCGTCGCGCTTGCCCATGATGGCAGCCTCGGTGAGTACGCGGGTGGTTTCCTGGAAGGAAGCCGCAGAGATGAACGAATCGGTCGACAGCGACGCCTTGGTGATACCCAAGAGCAGGTTGCTGAAGGTCGCCGGAATCTTGCCTTCGGCGCGCAGGGCGTCGTTGGCATCCAGCATGGCAGAACGCTCGACCTGCTCACCAGCGATGTAGCTGGAGTCGCCCACGTTCTCGACGACCACACGGCGCAGCATCTGGCGAACAATCACTTCGATGTGCTTGTCGTTGATCTTCACGCCCTGCAGACGGTAGACGTCCTGCACTTCGTCGACGATGTAGCGGGCCAGCTCTTCCATACCCAGCAGGCGCAGGATGTCTTGCGGGTCGGCCGGGCCGTCCACAATGCTCTCGCCCTTGTTGACCACCTGGCCTTCGTGCACCAGGATGTTCTTTTCCTTCGGCACGAGGTCTTCCCAGACCTTGCCTTCGGGATCAGTGATCTGCAGGCGAACCTTGCCCTTGGTCTCTTTGCCGAAGGACACGGTACCGGTCATCTCGGCCAGCGTACCCTTGTCTTTCGGCGTACGGGCTTCGAACAACTCGGCCACACGCGGCAGACCGCCGGTGATGTCGCGGGTCTTCTGGCCTTCAATCGGGATACGGGCCAGCACTTCGCCGGGGCCCACGTCCTGACCGTCACGCACCTGGACCAGCGCGCCGATCTGGAAGCCGATGGTCACCGAGTGATCGGTGCCAGGGATCTTGACTTCATTGCCGGACGCATCGATCAGCTTGACCTGCGGACGGATGACCTTGGTCGCGCCGCGGCGCTTCGGATCGATCACCACCAGAGTGGAGAGACCCGTCACCTCGTCAACCTGCTTGGCAACCGTGACGCCCTCTTCCACATTCTCGAACAGCACCTTGCCGGCGAATTCGGTGATGATGGGTCGGGTCAGCGGATCCCAGTTGGCCAGCACAGTACCGGCCTTGATGGTCTGGTCGGCCTTGACGGCCAGAGTCGCACCGTATGGCACCTTGTGGCGCTCGCGCTCGCGGCCATGCTCATCATGAATGATGATCTCGCCGGAACGGGCAATCACCACCAGGTCGCCCTTGCTGTTGGTCACATAGCGCATCGGTGCATTGAAACCGATCACGCCGTTGGACTTGGCTTCCACGCTGGAGGCGATCGCTGCACGCGATGCCGCGCCACCGATGTGGAAAGTCCGCATCGTCAGCTGCGTGCCGGGCTCACCGATCGACTGGGCGGCGATGATACCGACCGCCTCGCCGACGTTGATCAGGCCACCACGACCCAGGTCGCGGCCGTAGCACTTGGCGCACAGGCCGAAACGGGTCTCGCAGTTCAGGGCGGTACGCACCTTCACTTCGTCCACGCCGGCTGCTTCGAGGTCTTCGATCAGGTCTTCGTCCAGCATGACGCCGGCTTTGGCCAGCACCGCACGGTTCTCGGGGTGCAGCACGTCTTCAACCGTGGTGCGGCCGAGGACACGGTCGCGCAGCGATTCGATGACCTCACCGCCTTCGACGATGGCGCGCATCACGGAGCCTTCGGTGGTGCCGCAGTCTTCCTGCGTGATCACCAGGTCCTGCACCACGTCGCAGAGGCGGCGGGTCAGGTAACCGGAGTTGGCCGTCTTCAGCGCCGTGTCGGCCAGACCCTTACGGGCACCGTGCGTGGAGATGAAGTACTCCAGCACGTTCAGGCCTTCTCGGAAGTTCGCGGTGATCGGTGTCTCGATGATGGAGCCGTCCGGCTTGGCCATCAGACCCCGCATGCCGGCCACCTGACGGATCTGCGCGGCAGAACCGCGGGCACCGGAGTCGGCCATCATGTAGATGGAGTTGAAGGATTCCTGCTCGACTTCCTTGCCATGGCGGTCCAGCACCTTCTCTTTCGAAAGCTGGGCCATCATCACCTTGGAGACTTCGTCGCCAGACTTGCCCCAGATGTCCACCACCTTGTTGTAACGCTCGCCGGAGGTCACGAGGCCTGAGACATACTGCTGCTCGATCTCTTTGACTTCCTTCTGGGCGCGCGAAATGATGGCGGGCTTCTCTTTCGGGATCAGCATGTCATCGATACAGATGGAGATGCCGGCCTTGGTCGCCAGGCGAAAACCCGACTGCAACAGCTTGTCGGCAAACACCACGGTCTCTTTCAGACCACACTTGCGGAACGAGACGTTGATGAGCTTGGAGATTTCCTTCTTCTTCAACGCCTTGTTGATGTTGGAGAAAGGCAGGCCCTTGGGCAGGATTTCCGACAGCAGTGCACGGCCGCCAGTGGTTTCCCACAGCTTGGTCGATGGCACGAACTCGCCGGTGGCCTTGTCCTTGGTGTACTCGGTCAGGCGTACGCTGATGCGGGCGTTCAGGTCGAGCTCGCCCGCGTCAAAGGCGCGGCGGACTTCGCCGGTATCGGCAAATACAAGACCTTCGCCCTTGCCGTTGGTGCGGTCGCGCGTCGTGTAGTACAGGCCCAGCACCACGTCCTGCGAAGGAACGATGGACGGCTCGCCGTTGGCGGGGAACAGGATGTTGTTCGAAGCCAGCATCAGCGTGCGGGCTTCCATCTGCGCCTCGACCGAGAGCGGCACGTGGACAGCCATCTGGTCACCGTCGAAGTCGGCGTTGAAGGCCGAGCAGACGAGCGGGTGCAGCTGGATGGCCTTGCCTTCGATCAGGATGGGCTCAAAGGCCTGGATGCCGAGGCGGTGCAGCGTAGGCGCACGGTTCAGCATCACGGGGTGCTCTTTGATCACCTCTTCCAGGATGTCCCACACCACGGGCGTGCCGGATTCGACTTCCTTCTTCGCCGCCTTGATGGTGGTGGCAATGCCGCGCGATTCGAGCTGCGCGAAGATGAAAGGCTTGAATAATTCCAGCGCCATCAGCTTGGGCAGGCCGCACTGGTGCAGCTTGAGGGTCGGACCCACGGTAATGACCGAACGACCCGAGTAGTCGACGCGCTTGCCCAGCAAGTTCTGGCGGAAACGGCCTGACTTGCCTTTGATCATGTCGGCCAGCGACTTGAGGGCGCGCTTGTTGGCGCCCGTCATGGCCTTGCCACGGCGGCCGTTGTCGAGCAGCGAGTCCACAGCTTCCTGCAGCATGCGCTTTTCGTTGCGGGCAATGATCTCGGGCGCTTTCAGTTCCAGCAGGCGGCGCAGACGGCTGTTGCGGTTGATGACGCGGCGGTACAGGTCGTTCAGGTCGGAGGTCGCGAAGCGGCCACCGTCCAGTGGCACCAGCGGACGCAGGTCCGGTGGCAGCACGGGCAGCACATCCAGCACCATCCACTCGGGCTTGATGCCGGACTTCTTGAACGCCTCCATCAATTTCAGACGCTTGGCGTTCTTCTTGATCTTGATTTCGGAACCGGTCAGGTCGTTGCGCAGCTTCTCGATTTCAACGTCGAGGTCCAGCCCTTCGAGCAGGTCCTTGATGCCTTCAGCGCCCATCTTGGCCACGAACTCGTCGCCGTATTCCTTGCGCTTGGCGTCAAAGTCGTCTTCCGACATGATGCTGAACTTCTTCAGCGGGGTCATGCCGGGGTCGGTGACGACGTACGCTTCAAAGTACAGCACGCGCTCGATGTCGCGCAGCGTCATGTCGAGCACCAGGCCCAGACGCGACGGCAGCGACTTCAGGAACCAGATGTGCGCGCACGGTGCAGCCAGGTCGATGTGACCCATGCGCTCGCGGCGGACCTTGGTCTGCGTGACTTCAACGCCGCACTTCTCGCAGATCACACCGCGGTGCTTGAGGCGCTTGTACTTGCCGCACAGGCATTCGTAGTCCTTGATCGGGCCAAAGATCTTGGCGCAGAACAGGCCGTCACGCTCGGGCTTGAAGGTGCGGTAGTTGATGGTTTCAGGCTTCTTGACTTCGCCGAAAGACCACGAACGGATCTTCTCGGGGGAGGCCATGCCGATCTTGATGGCATCGAAATGCTCATCCGGCGTGAATTGCTTGAACAGGTCGAGTAATGATTTCATGTGTTAAATCCTTTTCTTTCCTGTTGATTAGCTGCGTTCCAGCTCGATGTCGATACCGAGCGAACGAATCTCTTTGACCAGTACGTTGAACGATTCCGGCATGCCGGCCGTGATGGCGTGCTCGCCCTTGACGATGCTCTCGTACACCTTGGTACGGCCCTGCACGTCGTCGGACTTGACGGTGAGCATTTCCTGCAGCGTGTAGGAGGCGCCATAGGCTTCCAGCGCCCAGACCTCCATCTCGCCGAAACGCTGTCCACCGAACTGCGCCTTGCCGCCCAGCGGCTGCTGCGTGACGAGGGAGTACGGGCCGGTCGAGCGGGCGTGCATCTTGTCGTCCACCAGGTGATGAAGTTTCAGGAAGTGCATGTAGCCCACGGTGGTGGTGCGCTCGAACTGGTCGCCGGTGCGGCCGTCGTAAAGCTGCGCCTGGGTGCGCGTCGCCGTCAGGCCCTTGGCCTTGGCGATGTCGTCCGGGTAGGCCAGCTTGAGCATGGTCATGATGTCTTCTTCCGAAGCACCATCGAACACCGGGGTGGCGAATGGCACACCGGTGGTCAGGTTCTGTGCCATCTCCAGCACGTCGGCATCCGACAGCTTGTTCAGCTCTTCGGTGCGACCCGATTTGTTGTACAGCGTGTCCATGAACTTGCGCAACTCGGCCACCTTGGTTTCAGCCTGCAGCATGTCGCCGATGCGCTGACCCAGGCCTTTGGCAGCCCAGCCCAGGTGAACTTCCAGCACCTGACCGACGTTCATGCGCGATGGCACGCCCAGCGGGTTCAGCACGATGTCACACGGTGTGCCGTCGGCCATGTAAGGCATGTCTTCGACCGGAACGATCTTGGACACCACACCCTTATTACCGTGACGGCCAGCCATCTTGTCGCCAGGCTGCAGGCGGCGCTTGACGGCCAGGTAGACCTTGACCATTTTCAGCACGCCGGCTGGCAGCTCGTCGCCCTGCGTGAGCTTCTTGCGCTTTTCTTCGAACGCGAGGTCGAAGCTGTGGCGCGTCTGCTCCATGGCGTTCTTGATGCTTTCCAGCTGCGAAGCCACTTCGTCGTCCGCCGGGCGGATGTCAAACCAGTGGTACTTCTCGACATCGGCCAGATAGGCCTTGTCGATCTTGGTGCCCTTGGCCAGTTTCTTCGGGCCGCCGTTGGCGACCTTGCCGGTCAGCAGCTTCTCGATACGGTCGAACGCGTCGGCTTCGACGATGCGGAGCTGGTCGTTCAGGTCGAGGCGGAAACGCTTGAGTTCGTCGTCGATGATCTGCTGGGCGCGCTTGTCGCGCGTGATGCCTTCCCGGGTGAAGACCTGCACGTCGATCACGGTGCCCTGCGAGCCCTGGCTCACGCGCAGCGAGGTGTCTTTCACGTCGCTGGCTTTTTCGCCGAAGATGGCGCGCAGCAGTTTTTCTTCCGGCGTCAGCGTGGTCTCACCCTTCGGCGTGACCTTGCCCACCAGCGTGTCGCCCGGCTGGACTTCAGCGCCGACGTAGATGATGCCGGATTCGTCCAGACGGTTGAGCTGCTGCTCGGACAGGTTGGGGATGTCGCGGGTGATCTCTTCAGCACCCAGCTTGGTGTCACGCGCCATGACCACGAGTTCTTCGATGTGAATCGAGGTGTAGCGGTCTTCGGCCACCACGCGCTCGGAGATCAAAATCGAGTCTTCGAAGTTGTAGCCGTTCCAGGGCATGAACGCGATCAGCATGTTCTGACCGATGGCGATCTCGCCCAGGTCGGTCGATGCGCCGTCGGCAATCACGTCACCCTTGGCCAGCTTGTCGCCAATCTTGACGATCGGACGCTGGTGGATGTTGGTGTTCTGGTTGGAACGCTGGTACTTGATGAGGTTGTAGATGTCCACACCCACTTCGCCGGCCAGTGCTTCCGCGTCGTTCACACGCACCACGATGCGGGTGGCGTCGACATAGTCGACCACGCCGCCGCGGTTGGCCGTGACCACCGTACCGGAGTCCACTGCTGCCACGCGCTCGATTCCGGTGCCGACCAGCGGCTTCTCGGGCCGCAGCACAGGCACCGCCTGACGCGACATGTTGGCGCCCATCAGCGCGCGGTTGGCGTCGTCGTGCTCGAGGAACGGAACCAGCGAAGCCGCCACAGAAACGATCTGCGCAGGCGAAACGTCCATGTACTGCACGCGCTCGGCACCCACCAGCACCGACTCGCCGTTTTCACGGGCGGAGACCAGGTCGCCGGTCAGCTTGCCCGCGGCGTCCAGAGCCGCATTGGCCTGGGCGATCACGTACTTGCCTTCTTCGATGGCGGAGAGGTAGTCGATCTGGTCGGTGATCTTGCCGTCCACCACGCGGCGGTATGGCGTCTCGATGAAGCCGTACTCGTTGAGGCGGGCGTACAGGGCCAGCGAGTTGATCAGACCAATGTTCGGACCTTCAGGCGTTTCAATAGGGCAGACGCGACCGTAGTGGGTCACGTGCACGTCACGCACTTCAAAGCCGGCACGTTCGCGCGTCAGACCACCGGGGCCAAGGGCCGATACACGGCGCTTGTGGGTGATCTCGGCCAGCGGGTTGGTCTGGTCCATGAACTGCGACAGCTGCGAGGCGCCGAAGAACTCCTTCAGGGCGGCGGAGATCGGCTTGCTGTTGATCAGGTCGTGCGGCATCAGCGGCTCTTGCTCAGCCTGACCCAGACGCTCTTTCACGGCCTTCTCGATACGGGCCAGACCTGTGCGGTACTGGTTCTCGGCCAGCTCGCCAACGCAGCGCACACGGCGGTTGCCGAGGTGGTCGATGTCATCGACTTCGCCGTTGCCGTTGCGCAGGTCCACCAGAATCTTGACCACGGCGAGGATGTCCTCGTTGGTCATGACCATGGGGCCGGTGGACGAATCACGGCCCACACGGGCGTTGAACTTCATGCGGCCGACGCGCGACAGGTCGTAGGTGTCCGGGTTGTAGAAGAGGCGCTGGAACAGGGCCTGCACCGCGTCTTCAGTCGGCGGCTCGCCGGGGCGCATCATGCGGTAGATGGCCACGCGCGCGGCGAATTCGTCGGCGGTTTCATCGGAACGCAGCGTCTGCGAAATGTACGAACCCTGGTCGAGTTCGTTGGTGTAGAGCACCTGCAGGTCCTGCACGCCAGCCAGGCGCAGCTTCTTGAGCAGCACGTCGGTCAGCTCATCGTTGGCCTTGGCGATGATCTCGCCGGTGTCGGCATCGACGATGTTCTTGGCAACCACGCGGCCGATCAGGAAGTCTTCCGGCACGGAAATGGTGGTGGTACCGCTTTGCTCCAGCTCGCGGGTGTGGCGCACGGTGATGCGCTTGTCCTTGGCCACGACGACCTTGCCGGACTTGTCGGTGATGTCGAAACGGGCGACTTCACCGCGCATGCGCTCGGCAACGAATTCCATCTGCGCGCCACTGTCCATCAGGCGGAAGTGGTCGAACACGAAGAAGTTGGCGAGGATGGATTCCGGGTTCAGGCCGATGGCCTTGAGCAGAATCGTCACCGGCATCTTGCGGCGGCGGTCGACGCGGAAGTACAGGATGTCTTTCGGATCGAACTCGAAGTCCAGCCACGAACCGCGGTAAGGGATGATGCGGGCCGAGAACAGCAGCTTGCCCGAGCTGTGGGTTTTACCCTTGTCGTGTTCGAAGAACACACCGGGCGAGCGGTGCAGCTGGGACACGATCACGCGCTCGGTGCCGTTGATGACGAACGAGCCCTTGTCGGTCATGAGCGGCACTTCGCCCATGTAGACTTCCTGCTCTTTCACTTCCTTGACCACCTTCGACTGCGGCGTCGACGATTCACGGTCATAGATGATCAGCTGGACTTTGGCACGCACGGCCGATGCAAAGGTCAGGCCACGGGTCTGGCACTCGCGCACGTCAAAAGCGGGCTTGGCCAGGTTGTACTCGATGAACTTCATCTCGACAAAACCGTTGTGCGAGACGATGGGGAAGGCGTTCTCGAAGGCAGCCTGCAGACCTTCATTGGTACGCTTCTGTGGCGCACGGTCGGCTTGCAGGAACGCGGTGTACGCGTCTTTCTGCATCTGCAACAAATATGGAACCGTCAACACGCTTTCGCGATTGCCGAAGCTTTTGCGAATGCGTTTGCGTTCGGTGTAGCTGTAACTGGAAGTTTGGGCCATGAGTTCTCCGCTTTATGGGCTCTGGCGACTCTCGTGCCCGGATACACCGCGTATCCAGGCAGACTTGGTGGTTGGCCACTACCAACCATGGCGGACGGTGACGCGTTGCACGTCACCCGAACCAAGGCGTTCTCTGCAGTCGGGGGCAGAAAACACTGGAAAGCAGACTAATGAAAAGTCAATCCGCTTTCCGGTGTTTCGTCGGAGCACTGTGAAAAGGGCGGTTTGCGCCTTCTTTTCAGTGCCTGCCTTGAAGCACGAAAGGCTGGAAGCCCGAATCGGGTCTTCCAGCCTTTTTGAAACCCGAGGATTACTTGAGTTCGACTTTCGCGCCGGCTTCTTCGAGCTTTTTCTTGGCAGCTTCGGCGTCGGCCTTTGGAGCGGCTTCCTTGACGTTCTTCGGAGCGCCGTCCACCAGGTCCTTGGCTTCTTTCAGGCCCAGACCGGTGATTTCGCGCACGGCCTTGATGACCGACACCTTGTTGGCGCCAGCTTCGAGCAGCACGACGTTGAAGTCGGTCTTCTCTTCAGCAGCTGCAGCGGCACCGCCACCACCACCGCCAGCAGCGGGAGCGGCCATGGCGGCTGCGCTCACACCAAATTTCTCTTCGATGGCTTTCACCAGGTCGTTGAGTTCGAGGACCGTCATGCTATCCAGCGCGGTCAAAAATGCGTCTTTATCGAATGCCATTTTGAATTTCCTAAAAAAGTTGGGTACTAATTACGCTGCTACAGCTTCAGCTGCTGCGGGGGCATCGGCTGCGCCGCCACCCTTTTTCGCGGCCAGCGCGCCCAGCACAACGGCCGTACGCGACATGGGCGACATCAGCAAGCCACACAACTGGGCCAGCAACACTTCCTTGGAAGGAATGTTGGCCAGTTGCTTCACGCCGTTCACGTCCAGGGATTTGCCTGCAAATGCACCACCGCGAATCACCAGCTTGTCGTTGGTTTTGGCGAAGTCGGACACCACCTTGGCGGCGGCGACGGCATCTGTGGAAAAGCCATAGATCAGCGGACCGGTCATCTGGTCGGCGACGACTTCGAATGCACTGCCGGCCACGGCACGGCGAGCCAGAGTGTTCTTCAGAACACTCAGGTTCACGCCTTTGTCGCGGGCTTGGCTGCGCAGACGGGTCATGTCAGCGACCGTGATGCCACGGTATTCCGCCATCACGAGCGTTTGAGCTTTAGCGGCGAGGCCAGTCACTTCATCAATGACGGCTTGTTTCTCACTGCGGTTGAGACTCAAGGTCTACTCCTTAAAAATGTGCTGTCAGGGTGATCCGGTTTGCACCGGGCCCCTTCAACACGCTCATGTTCAGCGACCAACTGTTTCAGATTCTTTTCAAACCATCTGCAGCGGGACCGCCATCTGCGTTGGCTGTCTTTCGATTAAGTACCAGAGGAAAACCGAAGTTTTCTGCCGGTACGCCAACGGTCTTGGATGACCTGCCGGTGCACTAAGGCGCCAGCAGCCCACCACATCAGGCCGCCCTTGCGGGTGGCCCGAATTTTTGCGATTACGCTGCGATGGTTTGCGTGTCGACGCGAACGCCCACACCCATCGTCGACGAAACCGCGACTTTCTTCAGGTACACGCCTTTGCTGGAAGCCGGCTTGGCTTTCTGCAGGGCATCGATCAGTGCTGCCAGGTTACCCTGCAGCTTGTCGGTGTCGAAGGAACGGCGGCCAATCGTGCCGTGCACGATACCGGCCTTGTCCACGCGGAACTGAACCTGACCAGCCTTGGCATTGCGCACAGCCTGTGCCACGTCAGGCGTGACGGTACCGACCTTGGGGTTAGGCATCAGACCGCGGGGGCCGAGCACCTGACCGAGCGTACCCACGATGCGCATTGCATCAGGGGAGGCGATCACGACGTCGAAGTCCATCTTGCCGCCCTTGATTTCGGCCGCCAGATCATCCATGCCGACGATGTCTGCACCAGCAGCCTTGGCTTCTTCAGCCTTGGCACCTTGGGCGAACACAGCCACACGCTTGGTCTTGCCGGTGCCGTTGGGCAGCACGACAGCGCCGCGAACGACCTGGTCGGATTTCTTTGCATCGATGCCAAGCTGCACTGCCACGTCGATGGATTCATCGAATTTGGCGACAGCGAATTCCTTCACGAGGCCCAGCGCCTCAGGCAGAGCGTACAGCTTGTTGCTGTCGATCTTGTCGCCAATGGTTTTCTGGCGTTTGGTCAGCTTGCTCATACAACACCCTCCACCGTCACACCCATGGAACGGGCGGAACCGGCAATCGTGCGGACTGCGGCGTCGAGATCGGCGGCCGTCATGTCCTTCATTTTGGTTTTTGCGATTTCTTCCAGCTGGGCACGGGTGATCTTGCCGACCTTGACCGTGTGCGGTGTGGAAGAGCCCTTGTCGAGCTTGATGGCTTTCTTGATCAGCGTGACGGCCGGGGGCGTCTTGATGATGAAGGTGAAGCTCTTGTCGGCATAGGCCGTGATCACCACAGGCAGTGGCAAACCGGGCTCAACACCCTGGGTCTGCGCATTGAATGCCTTGCAGAACTCCATGATGTTCAGGCCGCGCTGACCCAGTGCCGGGCCAATCGGGGGGGACGGGTTGGCTTTGCCAGCTGGTACTTGCAGCTTGACGAAGCCGACGATTTTTTTCGCCATACTTTTCTCCTTGCGGGTCATAACGCCTGAACGCTGTCAAAAGACAGGTCCGGGCTCCCCGGGGGTTACACAACTCAATCGGCTCTTGCGAACCTGCCGCGCCGAGTTGCAAAGCGCGGAACTGTGCCAACGCGCCCCAAGGGGACGCACCAGCGAAACCGGTCAGGTTTTTTCGATCTGGCTGAATTCCAGCTCGACCGGCGTGGCACGACCGAAAATCGTGACCGACACACGGACCTTGTTCTTGTCGTAATTGACTTCCTCGACCGTGCCGTTGAAGTCGGTGAACGGGCCATCCTTGACGCGCACATATTCGCCGGTCTCGAACTCCACCTTGTGGCGGGGCTTCTCGGTACCGACCTGCATCTGGCTGACGATCTTCTGCACGTCTTCTTCGGAAATCGGGGCTGGGCGGTTCTTGGCACCACCCACAAAACCCGTCACCTTGTTGGTGTGCTTCACCAGGTGCCAGGTCTCGTCGTCCATGACCATTTCCACCAGCACGTAGCCGGGGAAGAAACGGCGCTCGGTCGTCTTCTTCTGGCCGTTCTTGATCTCGACCACCTCTTCGGTGGGCACCAGGAACCGGCCGAATTTGGACTGCATGCCGGCGCGGTTGATGCGCTCGACAATGTTGCGCTCCACGGCTTTTTCCATACCCGAATAGGCATGAACGACATACCACTGCATGCCGGGCATGGGCGTCAGGGACGCCCCTGCTGCCACTTCGCTGATTACCGCACCGTTCAGATCGCTCATTATTTTTTCCATCCCAGGATCAGGTCATAAAACACCCACTCGAGTGTTTTGTCGGTCAGCCACAAGAACAGCGCCATGACCACCACAAACCCGAACACATAGACCGTCATCTGGATGGCCTCTTTGCGGGCCGGCCAGACCACCTTGCGCACTTCACGCACGGAATCACGGCCGAAAGCCACAAACTGGCGCCCCGTCTCCGACGTCACGAATACCACGACCGCCGCCACCAGACCGGCAATCAGCGCGCCCCACTGGGCAATCTGGCCCTGCTTGCCAAGGAGGTAGAACCCGACCAGCGAGCCCACCACCAAAGCGATGGCCAAGGCCAGCTTCGCCTTGTCTGCATTGGTGCTGACGGTTTCAACTTGAGAAGAGGCCATGCTGCCGGATTTCCTGTTCAATCTTCATGCACCCCGGAGTACGCATGTCACTGCATCACTCCCGGATACCCCAGACGCTTAAGCCCACCAGAGGTTTTCACTCCCGGCGGGCTTGCTTGTTACTTGTCAAACCACCCTGACTGCAAAGCGTGATCAGCGCTTGTTCACCGGGTGGCAGGGGCAGTAGGAATCGAACCTACAACCTTCGGTTTTGGAGACCGACGCTCTGCCAATTGAGCTATACCCCTCCATCAAACCCTTACAAATCTTTTTTACGCAATGATCTTGGCCACGACACCGGCGCCGACGGTCTTGCCGCCTTCGCGGATGGCAAAGCGCAGGCCTTCTTCCATGGCGATCGGGTTGATCAGCTTCACGGTGATCGACACGTTGTCGCCTGGCATCACCATCTCTTTGCCTTCTGG